>CAVXKW010000005.1:0-1582885 GCA_963762475.1 uncultured Nitrososphaeraceae archaeon | reverse complement strand
TATGATAATTTAATATGATCCGCAATTTTAGATTCGATTCACTTCTGCACTTCATCCCCACGGGCCCGCATTAAATTTGACTATAAATTAGGATTCAACGTTTATTAGATTGTGGAATAGAATATAGAAAGCGTAAACAACGATGATTATCATCCATTAGCTTTATTTCTTTCCATGCTTGATGTACCTGATTCTAAAAGACAGTATCCTAAGGAATTCAAAACTTCTTTAACTTTCTCAATCTTGAAGGAGATATAAAAGAACAGGCTCAATCCTTTGTTAACTATTATAAATATCAAGACAATGATGGCGCCAAGCTTGAAGGACGATTGCTTGCATTTGCTAAATATCAAAAAGGCAGAGTTGATAAAAAAGAGATATTCCCTTCTACAGTCCCTAACTATTTTAAAGCAGTCAAGTTGTTTTGTCAGGCAAATCGTCTTTCAAAGAACATCGAGTGGAAGAACATTTCCAAGACTATGCCTAGAGGATTAAATGCTGCGGATGATAGAGCGCCAACGCTAGAAGAAATTTAAAAGATACTAGAATTTCCTGATAGACGAATAAAGCCTCTTGTATTAACTCTAGTGTCTTCAGGAATAAGAATAGGTACTTTTGAAACACCCAAATGGAAACACATTACACCCATTTATGATCAGAAACAACCACAACAACACAGTAGCAGTATAATAAAAACAGCTAAAATACTTGTCTATCCTGGCGATAGAGAACAATACTATTCATTTCTATCACCAGAAGCATACTGCACTGAATGACTGGATGAACTACCCTACTGCATGTGGTGAGAAAATATCTAAAGAAAGTTTCGTTATGAGAGATATATGGCAAAATGGCGATTAGAAGGAGCTGCTAACCCCAAACCTTTGAATTCGTCTGCTATAACTCGTCTATTAAATAGGGCATGGCAAGCTCAAAAGATAGCCACAATTAGAAAAAGGGGAAAAAAGACATGAATTTAAAACAGCCCATGGATTTCGTAAATACTTTAAAACTCAATTAGATCAGGCTAGATTTCGGTCGATAAGAAGATCTTTCGATGGGACATAGCATTGGAGTAAATGATTCTTATAATCGATTTTCAGAAGAGCAGATGTTAGAGAATTATCTTCAGGGTATAGAATATCTTACCGTAAATCAAAATATCGTTCTTATCAATAAGAGTATAAAGCAACAGAGTGAATTTATGCAACAATCATCAAAAGGAATGGACGAAAGATATAACAATGAAATTGATATATTAAGAAAAGAAATGGAAAGTAGATTTAATCAAATTCTTTTAAAAATTGATGTTGAGAAAGTGATACAAAGAAAAATAAAATAAAGTAACATAGTATTTCCCGTATATTAATAACTGTTTTTAACATTAACATCTTATTCTATAAAAATTATAAATAGTAAAATTTCTATTTTAAAGTTTTTGATATAACATTAGTTTTTGATTATCCATATTTATAAAGACATAATATTTGCTTGAAATTTAACAAGATTATCATTAGATTTATTCTTTATATTCGTTATTTAAGGGTTTAGGAATGTTATTGAATGTCTAATAGAACGTTTTTTTAGATGACGTGAGCCTATTGCGAAATGATTCAATGGATTTTCTTGTAATTATTTGCAAACAGCTTTACGATCACTAGGTCTCTATCCGTATGTTCTCTCTTTGCTTTCATAGGCAGGTTATCCAGAAAACCACTGCTTTTCAAATCGTTTATAGGTCTAACAATAAAAGAATTTGATAAACCAGATCTAGGAACTGTTACAAAATCCATAATATGTAGCCTAATTGTTTTAAATTATACCATATTTGTTTTGTTGCATGATTCGACAAACAGTTAAAACAACAATTTATTTGTTACAATAACAATTGAATTTTCACTATATTCGTTTTTAATTCATCAACAAAACGTTAGCAAATAACGAAAAAAATAATCATGCAACAAAGCACCAGAGATCTATATTATAACTTAATTTTTTGATGTCAAAAATTTCAAGTTCATTTATTGATATAATAAAATAGAATTTGTACATTAATATAAAAAAAATGTTTTTAGTTTTGGATTAATCCATACTATGCTTATGAGGCAAGATTAGTAAATCCAGCTGCTATCAAGCAATTTATTATATTAGTTGCTACCGCATCGGTAACACCAACCACTGGAGCTGTTATAGCTGCCCTTAATTCAACTGCAGTCAGAGTATGTATTACAGTGCATAGTTGTGCATTGGTACCAGCAACAGGAATACCCAACACAAACTTTAAGTTTCCTAATTGAGTTGGATTAAGGAATCCGGTAAAACATGCTTCATTACAAGTAGCATTTACTGGTGGTGTTACTGGTGTTGGTGTTGTTGTTGTTGTTGTTGTTGTTATTATTGTTGTAGTAGTAGTGTTATTGTTAGTCTTGTTGATATTGTTAGTCTTGTTGATATTGTTAGTCTTGTCTGTATTGTTGGTATTGTTGGTTTTGTTGATATTGTTGGTATTGTTATTGTCGATATTGTTAGTCTTGTCGATATTGTTGGTATGACTATTACTGGTAGAATGATAATTATTGTTGTCTTTATCACAATCTACACCTACTCCTACTCCAAGACAGCCTAAAAGTTTTCCAGTATCCAAACCTCCAAACTCAAAAGCATATGATTTCATTGTAGGCACAGAACCCATAAATGCCATCAACAAAGTTGCTATGGTAGATATCACCATTATTTGTTTTATCGATTCTTTTGCAGAATCTTTATTTATTTTATACACGCTATATTTCATAATATCATTAAGACATATTTAGAATGCGTATAAAGAATTCCTTATATTTATACAAAGTGATATGATAGAATATACATGCGTATAAAGATCATATTCAATTTTGCCATTTATATTCATTTATCTTCTTTAATGGATATCAAAAAGATCATCTATGATAACATGTATTCTGATATTTATCAGGTGTTATTTATAGTGGAGGTTTAAAACGTAATCATCGGCGCTGTAAAGTTAAGCAAAAATTCATCTTTCTCAAACTAACATTATATTTAGCACGCCTTCAAATTAACATGTCCGAGTTACTTCTACTCACACAACTGAGGACAACCATCGCCATCAATTAATACCTTTTAGATATTCGTGATTCTTCTTCAGTAACACAATTATTATCACCGACAGGTTCATTTTTATCACTAGTAGACATAGAAAATTTCGTTTCAAGACATTCAATCTCAACTATATAACATCTACTTATATATTCATAAGTTTGAAATTAGAATCACTATCGACGGGGAATATTATAACAATATTGATATAAAACCTGATGCAGTAAATGGATCTAAAATCTGCGAAGCCTACATATCTCAACATCATGATCCACCAGATTTAAAGGTCGTCGTGTCTTCTAATGGTACCGCAATGGTTTAGGTGTTATGTAGTCAGTATCCATTATATTACATGAAAAGCAAGATGTTTCAGATATTTTGATATGCCTTGGCAGAGTTTCACATAAGCCTCGTAATCTTTTTTCAGATACAAGAGAAAAGGTTATTCCGCCCGTTAAAAAGGAGTATAATGAAAGGCTGTAATGTTAAAAGATAGTAAAATAAATGATACGACATAGTTAACGTTACCTGATATTCGAATATCGTTGACAGAAAAAACATTAGAGATTGTATAAAAGTGACAAACGATAAAGTCTTCTATCGTAATGATGGTTTAAGTAAATGTTGTTGTATCAGACTAAATTAAAAGATGAAAATAAATGTTATGGTTAGAATTAACAATACTATATACAAGAACATTAATAAAGGTTTTTATAGATCTAATGATAATGAAATGTCATTAGAACTATCAAAAATTCTTGAAAAAGAGACTATCATCTATGAAATTAAATATACACGTTATCAAAAAAAATCTAAAAATAACAATGTCTAAAGATTATGAAAACATCGTCTGAATATATCATGCGAGGCTAAATTTGTATGCATCGATACCCATAACTAAAATCAAATCAAAAAGAATATATAATATTGATAAAAATTTTATCTGAATAATCTATCAAGATTGAAGATATACCATCTATTGTAAATAAGAGAATAAATTATAAAAATACTTAATTATTATACATCTTTTTTATAATATTTCCAAAAAGTTTGTTAACAAAAAAGACACAAGAGACACCGATTTTAAAGGAATTACCCATATATACTATATAAAGTAACATATTTAAAAATAAATTTATATCATAGTTTTTGATTGAACTTGATTTATTCAATATATATCATATTTTCTCCCTAGATTTATAATCTATTTGTTTGATATTCGAAAAATATGATTTTTGAAGTATACCACGCAAGGTTATAAAATCCTTTGAAAGTTATCTCCATCTTGAAAATAAAAATTGATTAAAACCATGATTGATATTGAAAATCTTATGCTTGTTCTTTTCCTGACTTGTTGTATCCCATATAATAAACAAGGGGGAAATCTATAGTTTTTTATTTAACTTTACAGAGCCATTACAAATATTGTAATAAATATTAACTATATTATTTCATAGTCGTACAAGTGGTAATCTAAAACTAAATGTGGCACCTTTTCCTTCTTCATTATTTTTAGCCCATAGTGTACCACCATGTGCTTCTACAATACTTTTTGATATAAATAATCCTAATCCAGTTCCGCCATATTCTGATTTAGTTACAGATTTTGTAAATAACCTTGGAAGTATTTCAGAATCAATTCCTTTGCCTGTATCTTTGATACTGACAATAACATAATTACTACTACTATTCTTTTCCATAGTGATCGTTATTACATTTCCATCTATCTCTTCCTTTTCTTTTTCTTTTGTAAATTTGATAGCATTGTTTAAAAGATTGGAGATCACTTGATTAAGCCTACTTCTATCAGCATATATGATAATATCATCTTTAAGCAATGACTCTATCTTTAGAGTATCTTTATGTCGTTGCTGCTGCTGCTGCTGCCAGTTAATTTTTTTAATCTGATTTGTAAATTCTAAAATTATATTTTGTATCATTTCATTTAGATTAAAGTTTTCTTTCTTCAATGATAAAGAATGACTTTCGATTCTTGATATATCTAAAATATCTTCTGATAGCTTCAATAATCTTTTTGCATTTTTATCTATAATATCAAACATTTCTTGTTGGTTTTTATCAGTAGTTTTGTTTTTTAAAACATAAGTTAAACCAATGATTGGTTGAATTGGAGTGCGTAATTCATGAGCTGCCACACTGATAAATTCTTTTTGCATTATATCATGCATTTTCAGTTTCTCATTTGCATCTTTAAGTTGTTGATATAATTCAGTTTGAATCCACAAGCTTTCAAATATGGAAACATAAGAAAGAATAGTTGCAGAACTGTTGGAATACGTCGCAAATCCTATAGCATTCTTAAAAGTCCCTTTCACATCGTCATTTACTTCTATGACAAGTGATTCTTTTCTATCTACTACAAGTATAGTTGAGTTAGTTGACAAAGAGATATCTATATTCCTAACAAAAATATTCTTTTTATAGATATTAAAATTAAGTAATTCAAATTCGGGATTTATTTCTTCTTTTAGTGACTCATTTGAGAAGGATAATGGTAATCGTTGTGGAGATGGAGAAATAACTCTAATATTTAAATTTTCATATTGATTTACTTTTTCTTTTAATGATTGAAATATTCCAATATAAAGTTGGCGTTGTATAGAATGTGGAGAAGGAAAAATTAGTAATATTTCGCTAGTAGCTTTTTCTAAGAGATGAATATATTTAGTTTCTATTTTATCTGGATCAGTTATAGTTTCAATTTTTGCAGATTTTATTCCTTTCTCAATTTCTTGTATCTTTTGTTTTGCCGGTATTGCCTTTTCCCATAAGGTATCAAAGAAGTATTGTTGCTGTTGAACAAATACTTTCGAAGTACTATGAATGGCTTGTTGAGGTACTGTGCCCAATGGTGAAGTATCTGCAGTTAGATAGTCTCTTTCACTAACTCCAAAAGCACCGATTATTCCATCAATATGTCTTATTTCTTCTGCAAATGACATCATCTTCTTTAAATAAGGTAGACTGTCAGATGTAATTTCTGCTATAATTCTTATTTTTATTCCTCTATCTTTTGCTTTAATATAAGAATCCATTAGAGCATGATTGGAAGTAATTATGAACTGACTTGCAATATCTACGATTAAGTCCAACCTTTCCTTTATTTGCAAGGTGGCCTGTAAAATTCTTTTATTTATATTCGCACTATCATATATAACTTCGGTTTTTTCTTCCGTGTTTGTAGATAAGGTCACAACATGAGTTCGCCCCGCATATTAGTCAAACATATATTGAGTTAAATAACGGAATCTTATTAACTTACAGGTTCTGTAAAGCGGAAAGAGTTTTCTTGGTCTTATTATTTATTCATATATTAGATCTTGCATAATTAACGACATTAAATTTTTTCTTAGAACTTAACAATTATTAATAAATATTTTAGCACTCAATCATTGAAACTAAGGATAAAAATCAATTACTAATGTTACGTCATAGATATCGGCTCTGTTAACTTAAGAATTATTTCTTGATTATGTTGATCAATAAACAGATGAAGCCATTGTTTTACATGAGCTAATTTACACTTATTCTTTCTGCAAGGAAAGTAATCATCAAAGATTTGCATTCTATCTTTTATATACTGCATCGTCCTTTCAATTATGCTCTTTTCGAAAGAGGAGTGAAGATGATGATGTAGTTTCAAGAATTTGTATGCTTGTGGGTACCAAGTACCATCATCTGACGAAACGGAATGTATTTCATACCTCTCTATAGATGTAGAAAGAAATCAGTCAGCAACAAACATGTTTCGTTCTTTTGATATGCTTTTCCTGGAATTTCTATATCTTTACGTGCAAAGTAAAATCTTTGACGGCTGGATAGTATTGACAGTTAGTTTCACATATTCTTCCGAAAAACTCATGATAATAAATCGTTATAATATTCCTAACTGTATTATAAAACAACCGTCCGAACCGTCAAACCGTCAAAGACTTGATTCAGTTTCAATAATCTTATTAAAAATAATTATTCTATTAATAAAAATTTATAAAATAGTTAATTATACTGAAAGATAATATAATGAATAAAACCCAAATAATCGCAATAACTGTTATGACTGTTATTACAACAGTAATGTTTGCAGGACCAATAGCTTTGAACGCTTTCGCCAAACCCATTGTTATCCACCCTTGTATCCCTCATCCACATCATCCCTGCATCCCACCCTGTCATCTCCTCGGTCAAAAACATTGTTTTCCTCCATGTCGCATATTACACAGCCACCCACCACACATCATATGTCCCCGTCTCAAATAATTTAGGAATAATCTAGTCTGCGAATCATAAAAAAATTTTTCTTTTTTTAAAATTTATTAAAGTTGAATATCTTAATTATTTGCAATAGTATCAACCATTGTCAATAGAATTAAATAACTCTTTATCCTTAGAAGGTATAGAATCCTGTTTATAGGACCGATATCAGCACTAAGCCCCACGGGCCCTCTTCATAACTGAATCCTTTTTTAGACCCAAAACTATATCGTATAGAATTATGATGCAATCTACATCTCATATAGAAGAACCAATAGAAAATTATGAATCCCATTCTAATGCGTATTTTAATTTCATTTATGCATTAAAAGCTCCAGAGACCAAAACAATATCCTAAAAGATTGGAGGTTTTCCTTGACTATTTGAAATTAAACGGTTCTAGCATAGAAGCGAAAGCAGATGTATTCTATAAGTTTGCATGTGAAAACCCAGAAGCCTTTCAAAATAGACTGCTCGGTTATATTGTATATCATAAGCAAAGAGCTAAATCAGGCTAAATCTCGGAATCCACTATCCCAAATTATTACAAACCAATAAAACTGTTTTATGATATGAATGATATAGCCAAACACTGGAGGATGGTTACAAGAGGAATTCCAAAAGGAAGACATGATTCAGAAGATAGAATTCCTACCATGGATGAAATAAAAAAATTACTTGAATATCCAGATATAAGAATAAAATCGATAGTGCTGACAATGATTTCCTCTGGAATAAGGATAGGTGTATGGGATTTCCTCAAATGGAAACATATTATTCCAATAGAGAGTGATGATGGAAGGCTCTGTTAACTTAAGAATTTTTTAAAATATTTTTAATTTAGTCAAGATTTTCTCCAATTCAATTTCAATAAAATCTAGTACTTTAAGCACGACAAAGATAATTTAAAAAAAATTGAATTATTGTGTATAGTTATTGGAATATTCGAGACAAATTCCTTAAGTTAACAGAGCCGTCCTTACAGTTGTTAAAATGATGCCACATTTGTTGATATTAAGAGAAACTCATGTTTTAACAGAATATAGCAAATAAAAATTATTGATCAGTTTGACAGATTCAACGCTTTCCAGTAGTAGATTAGACCGAGCCAATAATTACGAACAGTTTATATAAAAGAGATATAGATTTTAAATGAATTTCCCATATATACTATACATAGTCACAGATATAAAATGGAATAAGAATAGCAACTAAGAAAATTAATAAATTATTTATAAATAATACTTAGTTATTCACTAATTTCATCTATTTAATGTTTGTTTTTTAGACATTTTATTATAGATTTAGCAAAGAAATAGAAGTTTGTCAAATCTCTTTACAATCATATAATAATCCATTCATCGAAAAGGAACTTGACCAACAAATTAAATGATTAAAAAGAGTATAGTGTAGAGAATAAATAATAAATATCTTGGATTTATTTTCTAGTAAATATACCTTCCATAATTATTTCATTTAACGGCTTTCTATCGTTTGGATTTTCTTTTTCTTGCAAGTTAGGTGGTAAATTTTCTTTTAATCCCCTCTTTCCAATTGCCATCATAGCCATTACATCAAAATCCTCAGGAATTTTCAAATCCTCTCTTGCTTTCTCATAGTCAAATCCCTGCATCCCATGGGCAACCAGTCCTCTTGATGTTGCCTCTAAAGCTAAATTCTCCCAGGCAGCTCCTGCATCATATTGATGTGTTACAGATAATTTTCCATTATACTCAAACCTCTTATTTGATATTACTACTACAAGTAATGCAGCATTTTTAGCCCATACTTTATTTGACTCTACTAATAAATCAAAAAGATTATTCCAATATTTTGTATTTCTTTTGGCATAGATAAATCTCCATGGCTGATTGTTATATGAAGAGGGCGCCCACCTTGCTGCTTCAAAGAGTGACATTATGGTATCGTCATCCAGCTCTTCTGGCATCATAGACCTTGGAGACCACCTATTAAGAATAAGGGGATTTATTTTAAAGGTAGGTTTCCTTTCACTAGTCTTTTCTGTATTCTCTTTATTTATCGAGTCTTCTATCGATATTGTCATATAGAAAGGGGCTTTTGATTTTATTTAAAAGTATAAATTATATTCAATCATTAGGTATAAGTTATAGGCAAAAAAAAATAGATAATTATCTTTTCTGATATGTTTTAACAATAATCTTGAAAGTTTTCTCCATGTTATAGAGCCTATCCCAAAATTCGATAGGATTATAGATCTTTTCCTCTTTTGATTACTGTGGTCTTCATCTAGAAGAAGGAGGAGTTAAATAAGAAGGAAAATAAACATCGTACCATACTCAAAATTCCTGATGAATTATGGGCTGATTAAGAGTATTTTACCAAAGGAGAAACCACTCAGAACAGTTGGTCGGACAATTATACCATATAGAAAAGTAATTGATGGAATTCTCCATGTATTAAGAACATAAGGATGTCAGTGGAAGATGCTACCCAAAGAATACGGATCTGGTTCTACCGGGTATCTAATTTAAGATATTTTCCATTTGTTAACCTCTCTAGTGCCGACCTCGCTGGAGATAACCACCCGAAGCTAACCTCACTGGCCCATTTCTCTTGAATTTAACAGACATGTCTTGTTTGCAAATAGACAGTAATACAGACTTTAACAATGCATTAAATGATGATAGAAATTTTCTAAATTTATTGACTAATAGAATTAGAAAAGAAAATTTACCTACACTAGTAAAAATCAAGGATGTTTAATAGACGAAATAGAAAATAGAAATATTCTGATAAAAATATTAAAGAACTAGTCGAACAATCCAAATTTAAAAGTCATTCTAGATTACATTTATAGATAAAATCTATGTTAATCAAAATGCTGTCAAGAATGTGAAAACCTGAATTAAGGGTGGATATCATTTTTCAAAAGCGATATGAATTCAAAATGTGATCAAATGTGTTACTAGTCCCCACCATACCTTCCATCACTATTCCGGTGGCCACTACCAAGGCTTTCAGCTAGAAAATAGAACTAACATTGTACCTCCAGTAAAGACTAAATCTAACTCAATTTGAATATAACAAAAATATCTCCGTATACAGATTACCCAGGGTTATATGCTAGATATCCAGAGACATTTTTAAGGAGATTTTTTTCATTGATTTCGATGTCAAATGATATCAAAATAAGTCTCTAAGAATATATATCAAAGATGGTTGAATGAGCAGTAACATTTGGACTTATTACGATCGCTCTAATATGAAGATTTGAAAGGAAATACACACATCAGATTGAACGGTACATCTTTCATCAAAACGTTCAACCTACGTTCCAAAGCTATCAAGATCTTATGATGGATTAACTCAACTTATCAAAATTTTCTAACTCAATATAAAATACTGTCGATCAGAACTTTTTCATCCTTGTTACAACCTCATTAAATCTTTCAATTTGTTATCGGGGATACAGAGCACTATCAATATGAAAACTAGAATACTACAAACCATACTGGAATTATCTCTAGTGATTCCGCCATCTCCTGTTTCAGCAGATTTTGTGCTCAAAACACATGTTTGCTCCTGAGATAACCCTTGTGAATCCAAAGATAAACCTTCAAAATACTGAAGGGAAACTCTTTCTCCGGGGATAAATTATGCTCACCAGAGATATTTTTTCCTATCTTTATTTGCAAAGAAAAATCTTTGACGGTTGTACAATATTGACGGTTGTTTTTAGATATTCTCAAAGATATATGAATATCCTAGATAAAAAGCACACTATAATTTAACTCAAGAATTGGATAAGATGTTATTTCGAACTTCTTAAGTTAAACCTGGCACCCCTTTTCTATTGTTAATAATTAAAGAAAATAAAGAATATAGAATAAATAATTTCAAGAATGAATCTATCATCATTTTATGGACCTTTGCCATTCTGCTTTTATATCTATCAAACACCTTTCTTTTTCAAAATATAAACCAAGTCTGGGCTGATTCGGTGGTAGCTACCATATCTGTTGGAAGTAGCCCCCATAGCGTTGCTTATGATTCATCTCATAACAGGGTGTACGTAACTAATCTTGCATCTGACGACATATCGGTAATAAATACATCTTCTAATCGAGTGGTTGATGACATACATGTTGGAAGTTTTCCACATGGTGTTGCTTATGATTCATCTCATAACAGGGTGTACGTAACTAACTATGACTCTAAAACTGTCTCGGTAATCAATACTTATACTAATCAAGTGGTTGCTACCATACGTGTTGGAGATAGTCCATGGGGTGTTGCTTATGATTCATCTCATAACAGGGTGTACGTAACTAATTTTACTGGTAATACCGTCTCAGTATTAGACACTTATACTAATCAAGTGGTTGCTATCATACGTGTTGGAGATAGTCCATGGGGTGTTGCTTATGATTCATCTCATAACAAGGTGTACGTAACTAATGCAGGCTCTAACTCCATATCTGTAATAGATGCATCTACTAACAAGGTGAGTACTATCATAAATGTTGAAAGTAATCCACAAGGTGTTGCTTATGATTCATCTCATAACAAGGTGTACGTAACTAATGTAGGTTCTAACTCCGTATCTGTAATAGATGTATCTACTAACAAAGTGGTTGCCACAGTAAAGGTTGGAATTCATCCACAAGATGTAGTATATAGTTCAGGAAATGGTCGAGTGTACGTAACTAACTACGGTTCTAATTCCGTCTCCGTAATTAATACTTCCACTAACAAAGTGATTGAAAATATGCATGTTGGAAGTGGACCACAAGGTGTTGCTTATGATTCGGGAAATCATATGGTGTACGTAACTAATGCAGGCTCTAACTCCGTCTCTGTAATATCTATTACTACATTCATACAACCACCAGTTAACAAAAATGATAATGCAATGATCCATAGTAGTTTTGAGGGTGTAGAGGCTCAAGTTGCAATGGAGTACACAACGGTTATACCACAACAACAGATGATAATGAATGCAACGTAACATCGGCACACTGGACGCAGTAATAATCTATAAATATTCTTTTTAGATGACTTATTCATTCATTTATATTTTATATCCAGGTCACATTTTTAAAGAAAATGGTAATAGATGTATACAATAATCACTTGATAGTATTTCCGAAGTTACCTTAAGTAAGACAGGCAAGTTAGATGACTTAATCTTGATGACCAAAACAAACTATGCATAAAATACAAGTCATAAACAGGGTAACTATAATGGATAACAGATGTATTGGTAATTTGGTTATCAACAAAGTACTTTAACTATCATAAAAAAATGCTACATCAACATCTTAATCTATCAAAATATATGCACTAAAACATGAAGAGATGTTATCAAACAAAATTATTTTCTTCAGATTCTATAAAATAAATATTCTTTTGCTAAATGAGGATTAGAAGAGATGTCCTCGATAACAAGGTAAATTCAGGAACTCGGTATGAATAGCGGCAATTGGGGCTCATTCAAACATAGTGATCCTGTATCATCATTAACAGATAACGAATGCAATGATGGTTCAGTTAGTTTTAGTTATATACCAAATAGCATATGTTTTCTAAAGTGTATTTCGTAGCAAATAGTTTCTCATATTAAGATTGAACCTTTTTATTCTAAAATATTTGGAAATCTTTTTCTTTAAATCTGTAAATGATGAATAATATTTTAGGATAAGAAGATCTCGTTTTGCAATATTCCATATCTCTTCCATCATCATGAACTCAGGGGATGCTGTGGGAAGGTATACAGGTATCAGAGTCTCCTTGTTTTCTTCAAAATACTTTAACACCTTTTTTGATTTATGATGAGGCGATGCTTTATCCATGAACAAATAGCATTGTGGGTATTTAGCATGTATTTTCTTTAGATAATCAAGGAATGTATCTCCATTGAATACATCATACTGTCTGAATAATTGCTTTCCTTTCATACTTGTGGCACCAAAAATACATGAATGCTGATGTGAACCTGTTACTCTGATAGTCGGTCTTTTCTTTTTATCAATCCAAACACGTCTTACAAGACAATCATAAAAAAAGAATGATTCATCCAGTGATACTATGGTAAATCCTTCTTTTTCTTGTTGTTGTTGTTGTTGTTGTTGTTGTTGTTGTTGTTGTTGTTGTTTGTTCACATCCACAAGTATCTGTTCGGTCTTTTTTTGAATGCCTCTTTTTCCTCTGGTGGTGCAGTATTTACATGTACTTTTCTTGGAACCTTCTGCTTTAATCCCCATTTTCGAAGGATATGATATATGTGAGTATGGTGATATTTTACTCCACTTTTCTTTATAATTAGTTCTTCAACCTGTTTTGTTGTCCAACCTTGTTTGGAGTTTGATAGTTCTTTCTTTATGCTAAAACTACTATCTTCAGATAGTTCAGGTGGTCTACCGGTTTTTGTTCTATCTTTTAGTCCTTCTAAACCTTCCTTATCATATCTTTTTAACCAATCAGAAGTCCATGGATTGCTTCTGTGTAATTCTTTTACAACACGAAATGGAATTTCGTTATCTTCTCTTACTTTGATAATTAGTAGCAGCCTTTCCTTAACCTTTGAATCATTTTCTTTTTTGTATAGATTAACCAATGTGGATTTGGTCAATGGCGACATTGAGAATAGATAGTATAATAGAAGGATCTAGATAGCTTTTGTGTTTAATAATAATTATCAAGATAAATTATTTAGCATACTTGTGCTAATTGGTATATGTCGATATTCACTATGATACAAAGAAACACTAAATTCAAATTCTTTTATAAAAGAATCATTAGAACCATAAAACTGAACGAAAACTAGAAATATAGATAATAAGGATCTGGATCTCATCCATAATAACATTCTTTCCTTTTTAATATATTTAAATATCTCTTTACCCTAAAAGTATTAAATCCTGTTTATAGAACAGATATCAACACTAAGCCCCATGGGCATGTATCATAGATAATTTATTTAGAGAATATTATGAAAAACTTTATAGATCAGTTGATTGCATATGTGATAGGAATCTAATTTTCGAGAGTTAGCACAACAAATTCTATAGATCCAGAGTACAAATTATTTTCTTTAATCAATATAGTGATTTAATCCTATCGAGAACCCATTTTCATAAAATAATAGAGTAAAAAAAAGTATCATAAAATAAAATGTTTTATTTAAGATTTTCAAGTCTCTTTTGTAGTAAATTATATTGTAAATCATTTATTATTTCTGCAGAATATGCTTCTTCTATTTCATATCGTACTAGATTAATTTGTTTTTCTTTTTCTGCTATGTCAAGGCCATTCAAATGATCGATTCTTTTTTTGTATATTTTTCCCCATTGAATCGAGAGTTCTTTTATTAAATTTTTAAATTGCTCAATTCTTATTTTTTCTTTACTATATGTATCCTTTACATGATTTTCTATTCCCTTCAATTTTTGTTCTTTATCGTTTTCAGATAAACTGATCAAAGAATTAAGTTCATTTTTATAAATTTGTATATAATTTATTTCTGTTTCATTAATTAATTTGTCAAATTGTTCTTTATTTATTTTACCCATTGCATAATCATCTGTAATATTATTTCTCAAGATATCTAGTTTAGAAATATCAGTACTATCTAATTTTCCATCAATATGCAAACTATTTAACTTTTTATAATGGTGATCTAGTTTCTTTTCTTTACCTTTAGATTTCGACCATCCAATAACAGATGGAATTAGCAAAGTTCCAAACAATGTAGTCAACATAAAAGAAAATAATGTGGCAATGTATTCTGGAGGGACAGCCGATGGTAACGATTTAAAATTAGCAGTATAGTTTCCTAATTGGTTGATAGGGATTATAGCGTCGTCTTCAGGCGAAGTAAGATTTAAAGATTTGGAAATATGATCAAAATAGGGTGTAATGCCCAAATAACTCACAATGGAATTAATATCATCCTTAATAACAAAGAAATTTTCTATTGAATTTAGAACGCCCGACATATAATCATAAATATTAGTGGGCGCTAAATTCGAAACTTTTATAGTTTGAGTATGATTTCCATTCGGGTTTAATACCCAACTTTGAAATTCATAACCTTTGTTTGGTTTGGCTATGCAATTATCACCAAAAAATACATAGCCAAATAGATTTAATGGCATTTGAAAGGGTAAATTGTTACATACTATATTACCAGAATTTGGTGGTTGAACATCAAATAATATACCTGCTAGAACTTCATTTGCAACTTTGAATACAGAGACAGAGTCATTTAACCGGTTTGCTACATACACTTTTTTGGTTGAATGGTCAACTACGATAGCTGAAGGACCTCTCCCAACTAGTATGGTATCTATATTTTTATAGTTATTTTCATTGATTACAGAAACCGTGTTACTTTCACGGTTTGCTACAAATACTACACGATTAGAATAGTCAATTGCAATTGATGAAGGACCTTCTCTAACAGTTATGTTGGCTATATTTTTATAGTTATTTTCATTGATTACAGAGACCGTGTTACTTTCACGGTTTGCTACATACACTTTTTTTGTAAAAGGATCAATTGCAATTGATGAAGGACCTCTCCCAACTAGTATGGTATCTATATTTTTATAGTTATTTTCATTGATTACAGAGACCGTGTTACTTTCACGGTTTGCTACATACACTTTTTTTGTTGAAGAGTCAACTACGATATCTGAAGGACCTTCTCCAACAGTTATGTTGGCTATATTTTTATCATTATTTTCATCGATTACAGAGACCGTGTTATTAAATTGATTTACTACATAAACTTTTTTTGTAAAAGGATCAATTGCAATATCTGAAGGACCTCTCCCAACTAGTATGGTATCTATATTTTTATAGTTATTTTCATTGATTACAGAGACCGTGTTATTAAATTGATTTACTACATAAACTTTTTTTGTAAAAGGATCAATTGCAATTGATGAAGGACCTCTCCCAACTAGTATGGTATCTATATTTTTATAGTTATTTTCATTGATTACAGAGATCGTGTTACTTTCACGGTTTGCTACATACACTTTTTTTGTTGAAGAGTCAACTACGATATCTGAAGGACCTTCTCCAACAGTTATGTTGGCTATATTTTTATCATTATTTTCATCGATTACAGAGACCGTGTTATTAAATTGATTTACTACATACACTTTTTTTGCAGTATTATCAACGTCGATAGCTGAAGGACCGTCTCTTACAATAACATGAGGAACTTGGTTTGTAATATGAGAAACCTGGTTTGATATTGTATCGTTCGCTATGTCGTATAAAGTTTCTCCATATGATTCGGGTATTTGTGTAAAGGCATAATTTGTTATTATGACCGTTAATGCAAATAATGGTATATATAATGAAAATAAAGTAAAAAATTCTATTTTGTATCTTACTGACATATTATACCATCTAATAATACAAATCTATCGGTTTAATGTAATATAATAAACTTTTTTAATCAGCATTTAAACCAAGTTTATTACAATAACATATATTATCAAATTAAATAAATATTAATAATCACTTTATTTGTTTTTCCAGATCTATTCTCAATAATAGCATAAAGCAACCATCATGATAATATATAAAATTTTGGTAGAATAGAGAGAATGAATCTATGGTTATATGAAGTAGCAATATAAGTATTAAAAATACTATAACAATTAAATTATTAAATCCTTCTTATATGTATGTTTATAAAAGAAGCATACGTTAATTCAATGTAATACTTTAATAAAATAAAGTGATGAAATGCTTATTCCATTAATATAGTATTAAATTTTATAATAATAAATGCTTTGTTGTATGATTATTTTTTTCGTTATTTACTAACGTTTTGTTGATAAAATAAAAACGAAAATAGTAAAAATTCCATTGTAATTGTTATAGAAAGTTATATTTTTAACTGATTTTCGAATCATGCAACAAAGCAGATTGTACCAATAAAAAAGAATTCAATGGATATAGTAATTACCTAATAGTATTTCTGTGAATCTTCAGCAAGCCTATCATTTGACAATTCCTCCACTACTATCATTATTTTATTGCAAATACTATAGAAGAAATTATGGTGCAATAAGGGTTATTATAGTAACTAATGTTGTAGTTATGTTATATTTTATTGAAATTTTTATTATTGTTCTTTAAAAAATGATCATGCCTAAACATATATCCTTTATAATATTTCCATATTCAATCTTTTTTTTGAAAGTATTGCTAATCTATTTTAAATTAAATTAACTCAGTAAAATTCTTTAAAAAATGCTTGACTGAAACCAAAAGAAAATGTTCAGATTGAACAAATTTAATACTAGAGGGTTTTTGCCAACAAGTGTTAGTCAGATTTTGATATATGAAACGACTGTAGGAATGTTAACATTTTACAAATAATCGTGTATATTGAAGTATACTAGTTTCATCCCAAAAATCAGTTAACATTCAACTAAAATTAAAATCCTTTAACTAACAAAAAAGATCACAAAATAGTAAAAGAGTAGATTAAACATATTAAATCTTTTAAACTAGAGTATAAAAGAAGCTGTATATTACAGTCAATTCAAATGACAGATCATTGCTCTTGAATATTTTTAGGTAATAATCTTCACTATTCAATAAACATTTTGAAGACTTTAATTCTCAATCTTTCAGTGATCTTTTAAACATAAATTCATAACTAAAATAGATTGGAAAAAAGATATTAACCAGAATCAATCTAATTCGCAGATCAAAACAATAAGTCATAATCCTCCAACAGATTTTAATTTATTGTAAACAGTGTTTGACAAAATTCAGCCGCTAGATATTAAAGGTAAAACAGCAACATCTACAAAAAATTACAACATATTAGATAAATATTTTTGCGCTCTTTCCAATATCTTTTTTTCACTATCGCACAATTGCCCATCGTTTATCATTTCTTTAAACTGTAATGCATTAACAATCGCTTTACCGCCATAGTGATTATTGAAATAAACAAAAACGTTTTCAGTCTGCTCCCTTATCTTTTTAATTTTATTTACCCATGACTGAAGTTCCTCTTTAGAATATAAATAATCATACCAATAATGATCCTTAGTTGTATTTCTTCCATGCATTCGAATTACGGCCAAATCATTAGATGTTATATTATTTTCATCTGATAAGAATCCCAGGTTTTCTTTTGCAGGGGAATCAGTTAATATAGAAGTAATATTATAATGCTGCAGCAACTCCAGTAATCCTTCTGAGTTCCAAGAATGGTGTCTAAATTCTATGGCATATCTAAAATCACTTTCGAGATCTGATCCACCCTTTAATTTTTGTAAAAATATTTCTAACCTTTTAAATTCTGTAACAGTAAAACTTGGAGGCAACTGAATAACAATTGCACCCAGTTTATTTGTATTTGCTAATGGAGAAATTTTATCAAGAAAATCTTTCAGGTCACTCATCACACCCTGACTAACTTCCAATCTTTTCTCATGAGTAATTGTTTCTGGAATTTTTACTGAGATTTTAAAATTATCGGGAGTTGCTTTGACGAGTCCAATGAACAAGCCTTTGGTCATGTGTTGATAAAATCTCTTGTAGAATGTGGCATCCATCTCCACCGTGTCAAAAAACTGCGAATAATAGTTTAATTTTCTTGTTTTGTTGTCAGGATAAAATATATTTAGCCACCCACCTTTTTCAGATGAATCGCCATAGTTCCATCCAGAACATCCTATAAATAATTGAGGATATGTCATTTAATTTTGTCTCTTAAACTCTTATGATCAACTGTAATAAACTAAATAGTGTGATAATAATTTGAATCCTCTTTTTATATATTTGTACTATTAAATTCTATATATAATTTTCATTTCAATATTCTATTTTTATTGTAATTTCAAGAAACAGAATCTATTCGCAACATAAGTTATGTTTGATACTAATTCTTCATTACTGTCATTAAGAAGATTGTCAGAGATTGTCATCTTACTTTATTAAAATAAATCACGTTTCTATTAAGAACTGTTTTCAAAACTACAAGCCCCAGAAAATGAGATCTGAGAAAAAGAAAGTTCCTGAATTTAAATATAAGTCAGATATCAAAGTTGGTCAAGATAATGTCTGTTTATAATTTGCTACCAAGGATGAAAACAAAGAAATCCACAGAATCAACACATCAAAAGAACGAAATGTGCTATGGTATGGCTTTTTCCATCTGACGTAGATGAAAAATATAGAGAATATTCAGTCTCTATAGACGATGGTATTAATATCCTCAAGTCTTACTCTCTTAAAGATAAATTATCTTCATTTCTATCTCAAGAAAAACAATTTTGAAAAGACCATTCAGTTTATTAAGAATAGAACAAAATGAATTGATGATTATTTTCCATGAAGAAAAAAAAGAAAAAGCATATAAATAATTGGCTAAATCTTTTTGCAAACTATCACAACAAAGAATTATATCTTCAGTGAATATAATCAAAAATGTAAAATGGCATTTACGAAAGCCGCCATAAATAACCACAAATGATTTTTTATATTTATACTTATGCATAATCTACATGATATTTTTTTATACTTAATTATCTAATAACAATCAACTGAATGTAATATATCTATTTAATTTAAAAGAACGTCTGTATAACAATAGATCTATTAAATATCAATAAAAAGAATATTATTATTAATATGTCATAATTTTATTAAAAATAATATATTATATTAATAATACGAATATTTCGATTAAAATAACCTTGCGATATTTTTCACATGCTTCTGAACCAAAACAACAACTCTATAATTTTTCGGACGTAAGAAATAACTACATTCGTCATTCTACACCCTATTAACATGATATAATTAATAGAAATAATGTATAATAACAATATAACTACAAATCCATCAGCTCAAAATCGATATAAATCTAAATCTACGAATATAAATTTAATATAATATTGTATATTTAAAATTTTATAAATCTTGTTTTTAGTAAACAATATACTTAATATACATGCGTTACCTAATTAAATAATTATAAGATAATTTAAATCCAAAATTTTCATTGATATATTTAACAGAACATATTATACATCGTAACAAAATATTTATCAATACTTTAAAGGGGAGTATACGTGTTATGCTCTCTTTCATAATGATGAACAATACCTAAAGCAATGGTTTCTGCACGAAACAACATGCAATTATCCTCCAATTTCAATAATGGTTTTGGTAACTCAAATTCACAGAAAACATTTTATTTGTATACTAAGGAGAGAGATTCAATGAATCCTAACTAGGTATACCTTCCGATGTTTATACTCCAACTACATTTACAGTAAATAAAGGTGATATGGTAACTATCTATTTCTATAATCTTGATGGCGACTCCAGACACACTTTTACCATTGATGCACCTTATATAAATACAGATATTGGTTCACTTCAGAACTCAACTATTACATTCAAAGCCGACCATGAAGGCATATATCAATTTTATTGTAAATATCATCTTCCGACTATGGTAGGTCAATGAATTGTACTATCTCAACCATCTTCAAACAATGATCATGGTAATAATGATAATGATGGAACTAATTCATATGATGGTAATGGTGGTAATGGTGGTAATGGTGGTAATGGTGGTAACGCATTCCCTAATAATGGATAAGTCAATTTGGCTAATCCAAATTAATCCACTTAATTTCTGCCAACAATTATATTTTTTCAAATATTAAGTATAAAAATGAACGTTTTATTTTTTGATTTAGAAATAGAACCTCTTATAGATCAGTCATGCGTTGTATTTGTACCTTTCAGGATTGTTATAGATAAGAATATAAATAGTCACTTTTCTTGCGATCAAACAATCACTATTTAATTCAGAATTGTTTATTCCAATCCTTGATGTTATAGATCTAGTCGCAAGAATTCTATATCCCCTTCAGTATGGGCATATTCATTTTCTCCAGTTATGCATTTCTCTTCATAATGGCATTGTATTTCCTTCTATCATATTGTCGTTATATAATCGCATTAAAATATGAATAATGTATATTTCAAGTCCATCTATTAGTATGTAAATCTGTTATAAAATATATAGATGAGAAGTATCACTATCAATTAAAAACTTTTAGATCTCTCTCTTCTTTTACCAAACGATTAAAAGTTATAAGTATTTAGAGTCAGCAAATTGTTGTATATTTCACAATAGCCTTTTATCGAGAATCTGTATATATAAAACATATTATTATGAACATTCAAATGGAATTCAGCATTTCTCCACGATATCAGATTTAGTAAACAATTCATATAGTCAACCACCCATTATACCGGAGGTATAAAAAAATCATAAAGATATCAAAAAAAAATATATGTGGATTAATTTTGGATACTTTGTTATAGAAACTGATTTTTCCCCAAACATAGTATTGCTTTTATGTAAAAATAGAATAAACAAATGTTATATACTAAATAAATATAATCTCGTAAAATACAGACTGTTTCCAATCATGTAACGTCTAGTCAATATAGCCTTAAAATAAAGTAAAATAGATCAGTTGCTTTTAGCAACATCTACAAAAATAAATACTAGAATATAAAAAAGTTTTAAAAAACTGAGTATGAGTCTTGAAATAAAAAAATAAAATAAATCTTTTAGCTAAAAAATTAAGGAGATGGGGTGCAGAATACGCCCACACCATTATTTGGAACTACTTGAAGTCCAGGAATGATACCTACGTTAGGTGTGTGTCCTGCACTTGTAGCAGGACATGTTGTTCCCGCTGGGCCTTGTGGACCTATTGGACCTTGTTCACCTGTTTGGCCTGTTGCACCTGTTTGGCCTGTTGCACCTGTTTGGCCTGTTGCACCTGTTTGGCCTGTTGCACCTGTTTGGCCTGTTGCACCTGTTTGGCCTGTTGCACCTGTTTGGCCTGTTGCACCTGTTTGGCCTGTTGCACCTGTTTGGCCTGTTGCACCTGTTGCACCTGTTTGGCCTGTTTGGCCTGTTGCACCTGTTTGGCCTGTTGCACCTGTTTGGCCTATTGGGCCTATTGGGCCTTGTGGACCTGTTGCACCATTCTGACCATTCTGACCATTCTGACCATTTTGACCAGTTAAGCCTTGTGGGCCTTGTGGGCCTATATCCCCTTGTGAACCAGTTGCACCTTGTGGGCCTACCGGGCCTTGTGGGCCTACTGGGCCTTGTGAGCCTGGAGAATCACAAAATGCTACACAAAGTGAACTTGAGAAACCAGGGTAAGCATAGACTGGATGAATGCTCATAATAGATCCTACTGCAGATAACATCATTGGAATAATCAGTAACATTGTTTTCATTGATTTTATATTTGAATTTTTCATGTTAATTCTACAATAATTATCGAAATCATAATGTATATCTACAGTTCTTAACAAAAACCACTTAAAATAATTTGATTAAATGAAGCAGAGATATATTGCCTATATATATTATATATTTAAAAACAGTTTAAATGATAGTAAAAATATTACTTTAGTAAATATCCATCCAACGCTTCTTTCAGTATTATGAAAAGATATGAACAAATTCAATTAATTAATTCCATGCTATAATTTACATTTCTTTTCTCTATTTAGGAAGATAGGAAAATAATTTTAAAGTTCAATTCGATCCTTAACGCACTGTATTAGTCCTCTTAGACTTTTTTTAAAGACGCGTATGATTGGATTGTAACATGTTATTTTATTCATCATTTGTTAACGTTTTATTGTTACAGTGTTAACGAGAATAATTAAAGTTCAATTGTTATTGTAATGCTAAAATACATTTTTGAATGATTCTCAAATTATGGAACAAAAGTCTTGCAAACTAATTGATTCGTTAATTTGACTGAAAGTTTAGCAATACCAAATATCTAATATAGAAACATTAATAATCAATCAGGTTTTTATTAAAAAGATATTGATTTATGTTTTAAAAATATGATTTTGAATCAAATAATCTATTGTAGATAGGTAACAACTCTTAATGGTTAGTCGCAGAAACTCAAAATAATGAAATATATTGTAAAACTAGTCTATTAAATTTTTAGCTCATATACAATATTAAAAGGAGTTTGAGAGGATCGTTTAAATTTTGAAAATCCTGCAATTTTTGCAATTTCCTTTATTTTATTCTCACCGGCTTGGGCACCTAAAGCAACACCGTTATCAGCAAGGGAATTAGGAACACAAATTAAAGTTGATGCTGAATAATACATCTTTCCTATTAAATTGAAATTATCTACAATATTATCATTAGCCATAGGCTCAACTACCATACAAGTTCCATCTTGTTTCATAGATTGTTTTGCAAATTTTAATGCATCAACGGGATTAGCCATATCATGAAGACAGTCAAAAAAGTTATTAAATCATAATTGTTACCAATTGAATCATCGCACGAATTAACAACAATGAATTCAACTCTATCCAAAATATTCTCATTTATAGCCTGTTGTTTTGCAGCATTAATTGAATATTCATGATTATCAAATCCAAAAAATTTTGAATTTGTATATTCTTTGGCCATTAAAATAGTAGATACCCCATAACCGCATCCTATATCCGCCACTTTACCCCCTTTTCTAAGTTTTTCATCGACGCCATCAAGAGAAGGTATCCAGGATGATAATAGATTGCCAATATAATTTGATTTAAAAAATTTTGCAGTACCTTCAAATAAATCATGATGATGTTCTCCCCATCTAAGCCCATATCCATTTTTAAAAAGATCAACAAACTTATCTTCGTCTTTGAAAATTGATCTTAAAATTTGATATGAACCCATTATGTAATATGGACTATTTTCATCTGCTAAAACCATAGCATTTTCAGGTGAGAGAGAATATTTACAATCAGCAGAATTATAAGAAACATATCCTGCAGCGGCCTGACTGGCTAGCCATTCTCTTATGTAACGTTCTGAAGTATTTGTATGAGTAGAAAGGTTATCGGATGTAATTGGACCTATTTTTGCCATTGCTTTGTATAATCCAAGCCTATCACCCAAAATAATCATCATTGCACCAAGACTGCTAGCCATATCTTCAACTGCTCTCATCATGAATTTATCTAATTTTGATTTATCAATATGATCAATGAAAAAAGGATTAGAAGAAGATGGATTTGTTGTCATAAAATTATAACCTTTAAGAAATATTTAAATGTTAAAAATATTTTATATTTTTCAGATAAAAATATTATTTTTTTTTAGATATACAAAATATATATTGTATTTATATCATATATATTAAAATATTTATAGAATATCCATAATCAAAATCAAAATAATATAAAAGTAAAAAAGAAATTTATTTGAAAAATAAAAATTATTGCAATTCAGAAATAATAATTAATAAAAAAAAAGAAAATAAACTTAAAACAAAAGCAAAATCCTTGATACATATGGATGATATTATTTTAGACAAACAATTTGATAATATTGCCATAATCAAAATCAACCGGCCAGAAGTAATGAATGCGTTAGATAGAAAAATTATTTCAGAATTAAATGAGGTCATTGACATAGCTAATAATGATAACAACATAAAGGTGATAATAATTACCGGTGCAGGAGAAAAATCATTTTGTGCTGGTGGAGATATAAGATATGTCCATAGCATTAATCCAATAGAAGCAGAAGAATATGCAACATATGCACATAACTTGCTTAATAAAATTGAGAATCTAGAAAAACCAGTTATTGCTGCAATAAATGGATTTGCACTAGGTGGAGGATGTCAACTTGCATTAGCCTGCGATATTCGGATTGCATCAAGCAATGCAAAAATTGGACAAACAGAAGTTAAAATTGGAATTCCGCCAGGATGGGGTGGAACTCAAAGATTAACAAGATTGATAGGCATGGCAAAAGCCAAAGAACTAATATACACGGGCAAAATAATTACAGCTTTTGAAGCAAAAGATATTGGATTAATTAATAAAATAATAGATTTGACAGACAATGAAACGCAGGTATTCTATAATAGCATTCAAGAAAAAATGACAAATACAGTATCATCAATAGAATCAGAAGAAAATCCTAAATATCAACAAAATCAATTAGATGAAAATAAAAGACAATTAAATCTAATTTTAAATAGAAAACTCATTGAAGAATCTATTTCTTTAGCAAATGAAATTATAAAGAACAGCCATAATTCAATAAAGATTAGTAAAATGTTAATTAACAAAGGTATGGACGCACCTATTGATACAGGATTACGTCTTGAGATTTATGGAATGGCCTTAAGTTTTGCTCATACAGATAGGCAAAAAATGATGCTAGCATACATTAATAAAAAAGAAAACAAAAAGAAAGACAATTAAATTAATTTTATTATCAAATTTTCTATTTATCTTTTATCTATAAATATGCTATTGCAAGTCATTTAAAACTTGATACAAACTAATAAATAAAAATAATTAAGAAAACCGTATTAAAATAATAAATAAATTCATATAAAAAAAATAAGTTTAAAATATTTGAAATCAAGTATTAGATCAGGTTCTCCAGTATAGACCAAGTTATACAGATTCACATAATGATATTCCTTTCATTATTATATTAAATAGTAACAAATTTCAAGATTAAAAAAAATAAACCAAGTATTCATGTCATTGTCTATTTATCTAATTTTTAATAAATTATTTTGATTAGTTAGTAGATTTATAATACATCCCTTATTTTCACATCTTAAATAAAAACAATATTTATGAAATTTTAAAATTATAGTTTTTCTACATTTTAATATATAAAATTATTTATTTTAAACCTAAATATAAAAAAATTATTAATCTTCAAGTAAAAAAATTATTAAAATAACTTAAAGAACTATCGATTTAAGAAGATAATAATTTATTATTAATTAGTAACACTATATTATTAAATCACAATAAAATATAATATAACATAATATTTATTGTAAAATGATATTAAATATTCATAATATTAAGAGCCTATCCCAAAATTCGATAGGATTATAGCTCTTTTCCCTCTTTTGATAACTGTGACCTGCATCCAGAGAATGCACAGTGTAAAGAAGAATAATAAACACCCTACCATACTCAAGGTTCCAGATGAATTATGGGATAAAATTAAAAATATTTTCCCAAAGGAGAAACCTCTAAGAACAGTTGGCCGACCAATTGTACCATACAGAAAAGTAATGGATGGAATTCTCTATGTATTAAGAACAGGATGTCAATGGAAGATGCTACCTAAAGAATACGGGTCTGGTTCTACTTGTCATCGTAGATTTCAGAAATGGAATAGTCTTGACATCTTCAAAAAGGGCTGGATAAAACTATTGAAAACCTATGATGACTACATTGGTATCAACTGTACCTGGCAATCCATCGATAGTATCTCTATAAAGTCGCCTTTAGGGGGGCGATGACAGGAAACAATCCTACTGATAGAAGCAAGATGGGTACAAAAAGACATATTTTAACAGATAAAAATGGAATTCCTTTGTCTATAGTCATATCTTCAGCAAGTACACATGATATCAAAATAGTAACAGATGTGGTTGATAATAAAGTTATCAAAAGACCATCATTTAAAACTAAAAAAACAGGAAGAAGGGGAAGAAAACTTCAACATCTATGTCTTGATAAAGCATATAATTCTGAACAAGAAGAGAAAGAACTAATCAAACGAGGATATGTACTGCATATTCCTCAAAAGAGAAAAAGAGATGAAACAGAGGAAGGAGAAGTCAAGGTTATAACACAACGCCGCTCAAATCGTAAAAAATATTCTGCAAAAAGATGGGTTATAGAACGAACCAACTCATGGCACAACAGGTTCGGAAAACTGTTTACTCGATATGAGAAGAAGGCGAAAAACTATCTTGGATTGGTACAGTTATCCTGTTGTATGATCATTTATAGAAAGATAATTTTGGGATAGGCTCTAAATACCAAAAAGATATTAGAAAATTCTAATGGATGCTAATGTAATTAAATTCAAGTAATTACTACTAAACTTTAGTCATCATATATCAATGCTTTAAAATTACTCATATTTTCAAAAATATAAAACAAAAAAGTGTTTATAACAATATAAAGAACTATTCATACGATGAATCTAAAATATAACATATTAACAAGTTATTTAGAAAAGAACATGTACCAATATCATTATGAATAGAAATGTCGATGAAATTATTAAAAAACTAACTCTAAAAACTAACAAATTTCTGCTGGTTAGCTTATTGACGACTATCACTTTAGTATTTGGCTTTATCTCAACAAATATCAATATATCAAACGCAATTACATATTTACCTATTAATGGTATAAGATGCGAGGCGATGGAATCATCATATTTTCACATTCATGTACATCTTAGTATTTTCATTGATGAACAGAACTACACAGTACCAGCGCTGATAGGTATCACCAATAATTGCTTATATTGGTTACACACTCATGATAATACCGGGATCATTCATATCGAATCACCTCAAAAGAAAGATTTCAATTTAGGTGATTTATTTGACATATGGAATAAGAAATTTGATAATAATCACATATTTAATTACATAGTCAACGACAATAATCCATTAAGTATATACATTAATGGAACAAAAGCACCTACAGAAAATAATTATAGAGACATTGTTTTACATTCTCATGATGTCATATCAATAGTATTTGGAGAACCACCGGTACAAATACCTGAAACCTACAAATTTGGTTCTCTTTAAATAAATATATTTTTATATATAAACTATAAAATGCTGTCTTTTATAATAATACAACAATTTTGAAAATAAACATATTTTCAGGCTCATAAGAAAATATAAGAAATCAAAAAATTTGATTTAAAGATTTTTATGTGATTTTCAGAAATTATCCCTATTCAAAGTAATTACAATATATTGATTATATCTTAATCCAATTTATTACCCTTGAGATTTTTCATTAAATAATAATTATTCTCTTTTATTTAGCAGAAAAATTAAGAAGAATAAAATTATGAATGAATTATACTTATTAAAATCTAGTTCAATTTAATCGAATTCTTTTAGCAGCATTTTGTTTAGAACTGTAAATATGTTTACATTACTAGTATTATAATAGTAGAAAAATGACAATAAAAAATATAAGTGGAAAAACAATTAAAACAATGTTACTAATCCTTCCAATGTTATTCGCAGGCCTAGCCACCATCATAGTATCACAATCAGTATATGCTGCAACCCCAGCAAATACAGTTTCGGATTGTATAGCATTTTGCGATTCACAACCAGTTCTTCAAGGTCCACCAGGTCCTCAAGGAGTGCAAGGCGTACAAGGAGTGCAAGGCGTACAAGGAGTGCAAGGTCAACAAGGATTCCAAGGTCAACAAGGATTCCAAGGTGTGCAAGGTCCTCAAAGTCCTCAAGGCTCACAAGGCGTACAAGGAGTGCAAGGCGTACAAGGTCAACAAGGATTCCAAAGTCCTCAAGGCTCACAAGGATTCCAAACTCAATAAAGAATTACAGAATAAAACCAATTTATTAAATAAATCTGCATTTTCAAATTGAAAAGATTGTAAAATAGCAGAAAAATAAATTGCGTAACCATTTTATTCCCATTTTATTCACATTTTTTATCAAAAATTAGTTTCCAAATTCAAATTTTCAAATACTTATCTCATCAAAGATTTTAAATTAGTTTTAAAAAATACAATTTAAATTCAATCCTAGTAATAAACTAGATATATAACAATATCAAAAGAATTAAGATTAATAATAATAACACAAAATAACCAAAATGACTAAAAATAACAAATACTTTGTACTTCAAACAAATTAGTTTGGATTAATTAATCAAGAAATTTTTATTGTTAATATCCATATTTGCATTTTTATAATACAAATAACAGATCTATTTATGTACAATGCAAATAGTAATGAGAATAATAGCGAAATTCAAAATAAAAATCAAAATTTAATTCTTGTTTTTGTCTATAAAATACCCAGAGAAAATCATGATCAAATGATCAACCTCAATAACCGTGTTATTGACACATTTAAGAAATACGGAGTTTTACGATTTGAAGTTTTTCAACTAGGCAACACAGACAATATGATGGATTTCATTAACATTGCTAAAACGATTGAAGCTAAAGAAGATGAAGAGGTATGGATGGAAATACAAACATACAGAGATCAAGATCACCTCAAAGAAGTTGGAATAAAGATGATGAAAGATGAAAGTATGAAAGAAGAGAGTCAACAATTTTTAAAACTCATCACACCTGGATCTCACTGTAACTTTGGAGAATTCAACCGTTTGAACAACACAGGTTTTACATAGACCAAGATCAAACATAAATAATTTTTGAGTATATAAAATAGTCAAATATTGGACATGTTTATCTAAAAACATATAGTTTGAAGATGCAGATCTATTGCATTTACGATAAATAAAAGAAATAAAAACCTTCAAAATATATCGTTATGTTCATATTTTTAACAAGTTTTCCTTTAAGAAGAAAAATTTATAAACTAATTATATGAATTTATCAAAAGAAATCATATCACTAGAACAGATTCACAAATTTATTACAAAATATACTTTCAGAAATTAAAAGTTTTATAATATGTTATATACGAAACTTTTAGCATTTTTATAAAGTTTTAAATCTAGATCATGAACACACTTGTCAGAAAAGCAGTATTGAAAGAATAATTTAATATCAATAATACATGAAAAAGGATTTGATAAGCATCTTTGATGCAAAATAAAGGAGTATGAAATAAATCACATGAAGAATTGTTTGAATTTTTTTTGTATAGCATCTAAGGAAATAAGTCTTGCAGTCCAATTATCAATGTTAGTGTAATACTTAACAATAGCTACAAATATTTCCTACCAATTACTTATTTTAATTTACATTTAGATTTTCCAAAAAAAAATTGGTCAATATTTGTTATAATATATTAGAATGTTCTTTCAATAACGCTTTTCAAGATCAATATGAAGAAAGATTTAAACCTGGATGCAGGTATGATGAAAGACCATCTAAGAAAATAGAATTTACTTTATATATATGACATTAGATAAAAATTGTTATTAAAATAAGAAGCACCTTATTTTTTTGACATAAATAATGAATGAATGTTTTATTCTTTGGTTCAATTATCATTCAAATATAATTATAGATTGTAAATTTGTTATAATTATAACATACTTTAACATATTTTAAAAATATTTATTTTATTTGATGCCAGATTTTGTAAACTGTAATTATATATTAAATTTCAAATCGATATATGACTTTTTGATAAATGACAATATTAGTTTTAGTTTTTCATTTCATAGTAAAAATCTAAAATAATATCACAAATCATCAATATATTTTAAAATCGTTCTTTTTTGAAAGCAAAGGAATAAAACATATTTTAGAATTTTCTCATAAATAAAACTATTCATCAGCATAAAAATGTTATTTATAAATATCTAATAATGGAAATATAAAATTAACTTCATTTTAACAAAAAAATATAATAAAATACAATAAAAATAGAGATTAAATTTGCAATGAATTTTCGCTAATTTCAAAAATTAATGAGTAGGAGTACAGAATACGCCTGCACCATTAATTGAAGTTACTGTAAAATAGAAAGATAATTTTGGGATAGGCTCTCATATTATATTAGAACATTTCAATAACATTGTAAAACATTTTTTTATTTTTTTGATATTATATATTTTCTATAACTTTATATATTTTCAGATTTCAAAACCATTCATACTCGACGATCAAACAATAGATGTCCAAGTTTCCATTTCAAAGATAAATTAGTACTACCCTCTTTTAATTTGTTTATCAAAGAGTGATCAAATCTACATATATCAAACATATTTTCATTAAATAGAATTTTTTCTTCTCTAAAAAATGTGGTATCCCCTTCTTTATCAATATTTAAAACAAATAAAACACGATTATCATGTTTACTTGATAGAGTAAATTTTCCTTTATCAAATATCATTTTTTTAATATCGTTTTTTAAATGAACGTTGAAATCGCTTCCGAGACTATTAATATCATTAATATTCACCAGTTTCATCATAATCATTTCAAGATAAGGTATCATATTTTTAATAAATATTTTAAATTTCCCAATTTCATTAGAATATAATCCGGGAGAATCTCCATCCCATACAAAAAAATAATTACCAAATACAATATCAGGTTTATCTAACAAGTTAGGATTATTATTAAAAAACATATTCAAAGATTCAAAGATTCATTGTTTTTGTATATGTACTAAAAAAATTATTGCCTGGACACTATTGCTTCAGAAAACCATTTTGGTATCATATCCTTACCATTTTTTAATAAATAAGAAATATTACTATCCAAAATATATGTAGTCGCATAATCTTCAGCATTTCTAACACTTCTTCCATAAGCTTGTATTAATCTCAACACAGTATTCCATTCATACCATTTTGGATTTCTCTGTTTAAGAACAGAAATCTTTTTATCTGTTAGATCAGGATAAGGAATCTTTACAATGATTTGGAATCGAGAAAGATCGTCCTTAAGGTCTACACCCAAATACATAGAAGGCGAAATTAAAACTGTTGGCTTTGTACTTTGAAAATGTTTCATTATCATTTCATTTCTATCTATTTTTGGATTTGATTCTATCAGCCTATCCATATTTACACGAGATAAATTGTTTTTAATAAATTGCAATTGAGAATAAGATGTAGTATGAATAATACCTTTATAGTTTTTATGAACAGACAATAAATTATCAATCACTCTTGCCACCTTTGGTAGAGATTCTGTCATAGTACGTGCATTTAACCATGCCACATTCATTAAATAAATAGGTCTGTGAGAAATTGGAAATTCAGACTCTTCAATTCTAATGAATTTCACCTGTTTTTCATCAAGACCAACAGCTTTGCATAAATTATCTTTACTTAAAATAGTAGCACTCATCATTAGAGATGTAGAACCGGTATTGAAAATATCAGTAAAATAACCGGATACATCGAGCGGTTCTATTTTTATTCGAGATATTTTATTATCTTTATCATTTTTAATTACTTGTGTAACAAGCCAATTATCTTTATTATTTTGTAGATCTTCTAAAAATGAAGACAGACTTTTTTCATATGCTATAGCATCAATTAAATTTTTATCTGTAAAATCATTTTCTCTTTTTTTATTAACGGATTCAATTAGGCCTTCAGCTGCATCAATATAATCTGAAAATCGTTCTTGCAAATTATTGCAAAAGTCTACATAGGTTTCAACTTCAAATGATTTGTTTTCAGGAAAAGTTAATTTTGGAAAAAATCTATTAATGTGTTCTTTATGCAATATAAAATTTTTAAAGGATGAAACTTCCGATTCCAAAGTATGAGCTTCATCTAAAATCAAAAGTTTTCTTTTATTTGCTCCTGATGAAAAAAATAAATCAGATAAAAAATATTTATAATTATATATGGTATGACTAGATTTTATAGAAATCCATTTTTGATGAAAATACACACAGGGTTTCCAGTCAATTTTAACCAACTGAGAATGTTGCTTTGCTTTTTCATGATATTTTCTTAGAGCAAATTTATTTATATCAACCGTCTCATAAATAGTCCCTTCAGATTTTACATCATAATCACTTAAACGAGTTTTATATAAACAATCATAATCATCATTTTTCAAACACGGGCCATAATCACAATTCTCATTAATGCCCATATCTTCTTTGACAATACATGGAAAGTTATTTCTCCCCTTTACCTCATATAAATAGGAAAAATCCCGGGAATATTGGGTTTGTAAATCTTTTGTAGAAGTACAAAGATGAGAACTACCTAAAAATCTAGATAATGCAACAGCAACAGCACTTTTTCCAAATCCAGTAGGCGCTTCTAGAAAAATAAATTTATATCCAGATTTTAAAGCCTGATCAATATCATCAAGGGCTTTCTTTTGGTTTGGTCGTATCTTATCAAACGGGAAAAAACTATTCAAAGACATGAGAAAGAATAATAGATATGTACGATCGGAATATTAAAGTATACCCAACAAGATTTTGTCCTGATTAATCAATATCAAAAGTTTTAATTCATAAAACCATGACCTATAATTCGCATGGATTTAGAATCCGGACTAAAAACAACACATATATCATTTTTGATAAATGCGATTGGTTTTTCTAAAGTAATATTTAGTTGATTATCATCTATTTTTTTTATTTTTACAGTTCTAATTTGTAGACCTACGCATATCATATAATTTTGGTTTTCAAGGATATCCTCTTTATAATAAGGATTTTTATTAAATGGGAGTTGAAAATTGGTAGTAACTTTAGATAAACCAGGGGAAGTTATAAGATCACCTCTTGAAATATCTTTTGCAGCTATTCCTTTTATTGCAAGGCCTACACGCGATGGTTTTTCAGAAAAACTAACTGGATCATCATGCATCTGAATTGATTTTATTACTATGGATTTATTTGAAGGAACAATCTCAAGCTCATCGTATGGTTTTATCTGCCCTATTTTAATACTACCCAATATAACAGTACCAACACCTTTGACATCAAATGCATGATCTACAGGTATACAAACAGAATCATGATCATTCGCTAATTCCGAAGAATCTTTCTCGGCTTTAACATCCACATCAATTAAATCAGAATTTGCTTGTAATTCAGACAATTTTGTTTTAAGCTGTTCTACATTCTCTACAATTTGATAATTTGATAAAATTGTTTTTTTTACAATATTTTTAATTTTTTCCACATCTACATCATAGCTATATAAAATAAACCCTTTTTTTATATTAAATACATCTAATGCCAATATTTGTTCGCCTAATGAGGCGTCAAGTCTAGAAATATTTAAAATAGCATAATCAGACATTGAAATAGATTGTAAAAGTGGTTGTAGCTTATCAGGATAAGTATTTGCAAAACAATATGAAATGATTTGATCTTTTGTTTTCCTATCATATATTGTAATATCAGTTGAAGTTCCTTTTTTTCCCAATTCATTGGAAATAGACGTATCGCCCAGGATCACAAAATTAAAACTATTCAAAATTTTGAATTAGAGATACTGTATCAAATAAAACTTTTACCTTTTAATTATAAACAATCTTAACATACCACATTAAACAATAATTAATTAGCAGTTACAAACAATAGGAAAAAAGTATTCCATTATGCTTTGTTGCATGATTCTAAAATCAGTCAAAAATATAACTTACCTGTAACAATTACAATGAAATTTTTACTGTTCTCGTTTTTATTCTATCAACAAAACGTTAGTAAATAACGAAAAAAATAATCATGCAACAAAGTATTCCATTACAGTATCTAAGATCTTTTGACTTTTTTTAAATTATGCAACAGAGCAAAAATAAATTTATAAAAGAAGGCATAAAAATGTAGAAAATCAGTCCATTAAATTTTGAGCCCTAACTTTCTTAACAGTTTACATGATTAAGATATACTCCACTGTATAATTGGTTGAACATAAAATATAAAGTTGGTTGCAATTAAAATAAAGTAAAAGATTTGACATAATCATTCAACAGGATATAATTGGACCTCATAAAAGCATAATAAACAACTATCATAAACTTAAATAAAATGCACATATAAAATTAAATCTATAAATGCATTGCTTTTTATATAGTATAAACTTATAATCATATAGCTGAGCTGAAAAAATTAATTGATTACTTTTGAAGAACTTGGTATTGAAGATTTTATAATTAGAGCATTAAAAGAGAATGGTATAGAACAGCCGTTTCCGATACAGGAATCCATTATCCCACTTATTTTAAAAGGTGAAGATGTTATTGGTAGATCCAATACAGGAACCGGTAAAACAGCAGCTTTTGTACTCCCGCTTTTAAGCAAAATTGATCCTAAAAATTATTTACAAGGATTGATTTTGGCACCTACACGTGAGTTAGCTGTACAAATTACTGATACAATTAACCAATTTGTCAAATATTGCCCAATAAGAGCCACTGCAATTTACGGTGGCCAAAATTTTCAAATACAAAAGAAAATACTTAGTAGAGGAGTAAACATTGTTGTCGCAACTCCAGGAAGATTATTAGATCATATAAGTCATGGAACTATATCACTAAATAAAATTAATTTTGTCGTTCTCGATGAAGCAGATAGAATGCTTGATATGGGTTTTGTTGAAGATATTAAAGATATCCTTTCATATATCAAATCAGATAAACAGATATGTCTTTTTTCGGCAACTATGCCAGATTCCATAATACAACTAGCCAAAGAATATATGAAAAATCCAAAACAAATCAACATAGAAAAAACCATTTCACAAACAAACATCAACCAATCATATTTGCTTCTGTATGATAAAGACAAATTTAAACAATTGGTAAATACTCTCAAACCCATTTCAACCAATAAAGATACCCATGTGATTGTATTTGCAGCTACAAAACAAAGATGTAGAGAACTCACATTCAAATTAAAAGATGAAAACTTTTATGTAGAAAGTATACATGGAGATTTGAATCAAAGACAGAGAGAAAACACATTATCAAGATTTAGAAATAAAAAATTCAACATATTAATAGCAACAGATGTTGCATCAAGAGGACTTGATATAACAACTGTAAGTCATATTATTAATTATGATTTACCAGATGATGTTGAAACATATTTCCACAGAATTGGTAGAACCGCCCGTGCAGGTGCACAGGGTACATCTTTATCTTTTGTGTCGCAAAGTGATATGTTCACTCTGAGAAAAATACAAAATATAACTAAGAATTCATTGAAAAACTTGAATACAGAACTTGGAATCGAGGTAGACTTTAAAGATATTGCAGGGTCACCACGCAACAATCGCTATAGATCTAATCAAAGAAGAGATTATGGTGGTGGTGGTGGTGGCAGAGATAATTACGGAAGAAACAGATTCCAAAGTGGTGGCGAATATAGACCAAGAAATAGAAGCTATAACGACAGAGGCAGTAGTGGCGGCGGCGGCGGCGGCTATGGCAGTAGTGGCGGCGGCGGCGGCGGCTATGGCAGTAGTGGCGGCGGCGGCGGCGGCTATGGCAGTAGTGGCGGCGGCGGCGGCTATGGCCACCGAAGAGACAGAGATAATGACGGTTATGACGGATATGGTTACGGAAGAAACGGTGGAAGAGATAATAGATATCATGCAAATTTAAAAGGGATAACCAAACCCTTGGGAAGAAAAGACAATACAAACGAATATAGCGATAAATAAGATTTCGAAATAATCTTAAAAAATTTTTTATATTTTGTTTTATATGAAATTAATTAAATAGATTTTAAAATTAAATATTTTCCTAACCACAGTTTTAAACTAAAGTGAGAAAAATAGACAGAGTATTGTATTAAACTTTATTTTTTATTTATTATAGTATTGTAAAATTACAATATCAAGTTGATATATTATGAGGAATATAATGTGATAAAAGAATACAAAGTCAGTTTTCTTTAAATTAAATAAAAAAGGGTTTAACCCATGCCTGGAGGCAATGGAGCGATTTCATCAACTCCTACTGCTACAGAGCTAGTAGGTGGAAAAGTAATGCCATGTGTAGAATTATTCTTTATTGCAACGTCAGTAATAATATTTTTACCTTCAGAGACCAGGTCTACATGATATAAGCATAGCTTACCAGGAGTAGATAATACCTTTATTAATTCTGCAGGGTTTGATTTGAAATCAGGTGCTACACCGGTTAATAATTGAACTTCAGAATTACCTTTAGGATTGCATGGTACTTTTGCAACAAAATGGCCAGTTGCTATCTTATAAGGAGTTGCATCATATAACTCGATGTAATCACCCTTAGGTAAAGTTTTTCCTTCCAATAGCAGTGTAGTTGAATCTCTTGTTACTGTAGTTTTATCATCTGCTGGTTTTGCATAGATTTGACCATGAACAGCAAATACACCAAATACAAGAGCTAATGCGATAAATAGAGAGAATTTTGTACTAGAAGATTTATTCATCTTATTATTCGATAAAAAAGTTATGGTTTATGTAGTTTTTTGTACAAACGACGAACTAAAATCATTAATTTCATCTCATCTTTATTTTTTTGATATGATCTTAAGAACATGATTAGTATAATTATGAAAATTGGTATATAGATGTAATAATAATTAACAAAAAATGATTTTAACAGATCATAGAATTGGTCTATAGGTGAAACATATACATCAAGTTCAAAAATAAAATTGATTAGAGTATTTGTATATAAAAGATCTTTAACATTTACAATTAAAAGATATTTACCAGGTTGAGAAAAAATAGTTTTAAAATTATAATGTCCGTCATCAATCATTACAAGCGTGGGTAAAGAATTCACCACTTTACCATCTTTTTGAAGAGACATGTAGGCTGGAAGTTCAGTAATTTTATCTCCAACCGTAGAAGTTAGAGTTACAAGCATGTTAATTGTCTTGTTTAATACTAGTGTAGCAGGACTTGTAGTTAGACTCATTTTATAATTGCCATTTGATTGAATTTGAATGCCATTGTTGTTAGTATTACCAAATAAAGCATGCCCATAAACAAATGTAGGTGTACAATTCATTGAAATATTCAATATAATTATAAAAATTAAAAAAAATGATGATATTGACGATTTGAAGCCCAATCTTTTTTTCACCAATCTTTCTCTAAATATTTTTAAAAAAGAAGAAATAAAATAAATATTCCTTGTATTAAAACAAGAATACATACTATATCAAAGAAAATTGATAAATATAAACTCAAATATAATTAAAATGGTTCTTCATTTAATGCTTAGTCCTTTATTTCAAAAATAATAAACAGATTTAATCAGCTAGCCAATATCATATCAAGTTAATTTTATTTTTTCCAATAAGTAAAATAATCATATTATGACAATTAAAAGAAATGTGTAATTATAATTATCAAAATTATAATATTATAGAATATTAAATTGAAAATATCAAAGCATATCTAGTCAAAATTAAGTTAATATCCTTTTAATAATATTTTGAATCGACTAAAACAATTAAACAAAAATAATAAAAGTTATTTAATTATAAATAGCAATATAAAATAATATATTATAATACAACATTATATTAAATTGCTTTAAAAAAGGATAATTACATCAATAACAGATTGGTTTATTATAAATGACAAACCAAGGTGCAGGTGATATTCAAAAAGATCAAATGCTTAAAACGGTAAAAGAATCAGAAGCTGAAACTACAATAGTAATGCTTCCATCTGATGCGAATCCACTAGGGAATGTTTTTGGAGGAATGATATTAAAATATGTAGATTTAATTGCAGGGTTAGTAGCAAAAAGACATGCAGGTCATGCAAATATTGTTACGGCAAGTATCGACAGCATGACTTTTTCTAAACCAGTATATATAGGAAATGCATTGATATTGAAAGCAAGAATAAATTATATAAAAAGGAGCTCAATGGAAGTAGAGGTAAACATTGAGGCAGAGGATCTTAATAAATCACAAAAAGTGCTTACGGGTACTGCTTATGTGACATTAGTAGCATTAGATGAGAAAGGAAAGCCCACAGAAGTGCCTAAATTAATCTTGCAAAATGAAGAAGAGGAAGAAAGATTTTTAGAAGGAGAAAATAGAATGGAACAAAGATTAAAAAATAGAAAAGAGAAGAAAAAAGTTTAAAAGATTTTTTTTTCATCCATAGGATAAATATATACGTTTAATTTTTCTTCCCCTATATTCTGAGAATCTAACAGTATCGAATGTTTAATTTCAGAATTATCAATACCATCACCCCTCTTCCCTAAAATACAAGTATTATCAATGTTATAATCAAGAGTAATACGATTGAATATTTCCAAGGTAACTCGTTCTTCACTCAAGATACCGCAATCTGATATGGAATTTGTCATAATTCTTCCACCATCATTTAACAAATATTTAATGCCATATTTTTTTCTCAAGATTTCCATTCCAATTTGAATATCAAAATTTTCTCCCGTAGTGATATAGAACACAAAAGAGGACTCCCTAATATATTTGGAAATATAATTATAAATTGAATTTGTTGTGATAATAATTACTTTAATACTATTTTTAGGATTTAACATCGCAATTTTTTTATCATTATACATTTCAATAAATTTCAAATTGTTAATACTTTCAAATGATCGTATAGAAATAACGAAAAAAAAATTATTATGAATATCTACTAGTCTTTCAGATAGTTGAAATAATTCTTTATAAACCAACGGATAATCATTTAAAAGATTTTTTCCAAAGAAATCCCATGACCATATTTGATCACTATTTTCCATCATATTATTTATTGTTACCATAATTGCAGAACTACCTATAAGAATACGATGTAAAGAGGCAAAAAGATTATCACCCACTTTTCTATTTCCCCCACTTAATAATTGAACACCTCCACCTTTTTTTCCAATTATTTTATATGCATATATTCCACTATTTAGAGAATAAACTTCCCCAGCTACAAAGCTTGTAGATTGATATGGAATTTTCATCATATCAACAAATTCTTTTGAGGCACCAATTACAACATAAGGAAGTATTTTAGATAAATTTGGGCAATTTAGGTCTTTACTAGTATCAAAAAATTGAAATTCCCTCTTTTTAAAGTGAATATATTTTTCTTCAGATAGTTTATTAGTATTACAAAGAGAGATCAATTTTTTATTGTATTTTTCAATAAAATCTTTTAACATGTATAATAAAATTATTGAAAGGATTGAGATAAAACATTACTTCCAGTATTAACCTGCTTTTGGAAATCTAAATTATTGCATGAAACAATAGCATCTTTTCCAGATACACACTGTGCATTTTGATTTGATGATTGTTCTTGATTAATAGATTGACTAGCAACGTTCTCTGGGCCACCTCCTGAACCTCTACTGGATCCGCCTTGTTGAGATAAGGCATTGTTGCCATGGTTAACCTGGTTTTGAACACTAGTATTGTTACAAGAATTACTTAAAGATTCGCCAGATACACACTGTACAAATTGTGAATTAGATTGGCCTTGATTAACAGATTGACTAGCAACGTTTGCGTCATCCCCGGCATGAAAACCATTGCCACCATGTTGTGCGGCAGCATTGTTGCCATGGTTAACCTGGTTTTGAACACTAGTATTGTTACAAGAATTACTTAAAGATTCGCCAGATACACACTGTACAAATTGTGAATTAGATTGGCCTTGATTAACAGATTGACTAGCAACGTTTGCGTCATCCCCGGCATGAAAACCATTGCCACCATGTTGTGCGGCAGCATTGTTGCCATGGTTAACCTGGTTTTGAACACTAGTATTGTTACAAGAATGATCAAGATCAGAACCTGAAACACAATTTGCATTTTGAACACTAGATTGGCCTTGATTAATAGATTGACTAGCAACGTTTGCGTCATCATCATGATGATGTCTGCCGCCAAGTCCAAATCCCAAACCACTTATTTGAGACAAGGCATTGCCACCATGGTTAACCTGGTTTTGAACACTAGTATTGTTACAAGATGAATCAGATATACCGGCAAGACATAGTGCATTTTGAACACTAGATTGGCCTTGATTAATAGATTGACTTACAATATCACCTTTGTCATCATGATGATGTCTGCCGCCAAGTCCAAATCCCAAACCACTTATTTGAGACAAGGCATTGCCACCATGGTTAACCTGGTTTTGAACACTAGTATTGTTACAAGATGAATCAGATATACCGGCAAGACATAGTGCATTTTGAACACTAGATTGGCCTTGACCTATAGCTTGACTTACAATGTTATTTGCCAAAGAAAGAACATCAGACCGGGCAAAAACAGCATTACTTGGCCAACACAAAGACAAAGATAAGGTAAGGATTACGAAAATAGATAATACTAAATTTATTTTCTTATAGCTAATAATATTACTACAATTCATTGTTATTTTATGACCGTAACAATATGTATATTTTGTTTATGTAACTATATTAGTGAATTTTAATATAAAATATAGTTATATTTTATTTATATAGTTTTAAGTATCATAATAAAAACATTTGTTTAAAGAGATTGTATCATTAATTTTTAAGATTGATTTTTTTCAATAAATTTCATTAACATCAAAAAAATACCGTTCATATAGTTATATGATTCATCAACTTAACTAAATTATCCATTGTTAAAAAGTAGCGAAATTTAATTAATACCTTTTATCATCAGCATCATTACACATATTCCTAGACCAAAATAAATTTAATTTTTGTAATAAATGTATGATTTATAATTTGATAATAATGATATAATAAAATATCACTATATTTATTTCATTTTAAAAATAGAAAACACCATTAAAATTGTACAATCATAACAAAGAGTTTAAAGATAAGACTAAAGATAGCTATTTGAAAAATAGACACATTCGTAAATCATTTATACCCATCCAGTAACATTTAGAAAACAATCTAAAAACTTTTTATAATTTTCTACTATAAGTAATTAATAGATAAAACAGTCAAATCATTTAACCATAGTTTAAAACAAATAACTAATTATCAATTGCACAAAACCATAAAATCGTCTTTCCTAAAGTGGGCTGGAGGAAAAAAAAGATTAGTTAATGAGTTTAACAAATTTCTTCCAAAAAGCATGGACAGATATTTTGAGCCGTTTTTAGGTAGTGGAGCGTTTTTCTTTTATTTGGTACAAACACAAAAAAAATTTAAAGCTATTTTATCTGATTCCAATTATGAGTTAATAAATGCGTATACCAATGTAAGAGATAATCCTAAAGAATTGATAGAAATTTTATATGAGCATCAAATAAACTATTATAAAAATAGAGAAAAATATTATTATTTTATTAGGGATCAATATAATATAAAAAATAATATAGATCTTGCTGCACGATTTATTTTTTTAAATAAAGCTTGTTATAATGGCCTTTACCGTGTAAATAGATCAGGCAACTTTAACGTCCCTCATGGAAAATATCTAAATCCAAAAATATGCAATAAAGAAAAACTACTGGATTGCTCGGAATTATTAAGAAGTCATAGTGTAGAAATTACATGTAGCGGATATAAGAATACTATATCCAAATGTGAAAATAATGATTTCATATATCTAGATCCACCATATTTCCCCGTTACAAAAACTGCAAATTTTACAGACTATACCAAAGAAAATTTTGGAATGCAAGAACATAATGAATTAGCTAAAGAATTTGACAGGCTAAATAATATAGGCGCAAAAGTGATTTTATCGAATTCTAATTCTGAATACATAAAAACTCTATATAAAAAATATGAAATTATCAAGATAAAATCTAACAGAAATATCAATTGTGATCCAAAAAAAAGAAAAAACCATTATGATTTAATAATTCTAAACTATAATCAAAAATTAGTAAATAAAAAAATTATTTCAGAGTTTGCTAGCAATTAATAGAGCAAAAGAAAATTAAAATATAAGATTTTATTAAAATATCATTAATACTTTAATAATCAACAAAATTATATTAACCCCACTTGTCTAAGTTTTTTTGGTAAATAAGTTTCTGACAAATATTTAAACCCATGTTTAAAAAATGCATCCAATTCACATTTCTCCTTTTTATTTAAAAATAAATTTAACTCTTTTTGCCATTGTTTATTTTGCAACCAAGGTTTTTTTTTCATATCATTAGCACGGTTAATATCTTCATCAGTTGCAACCAATCTGGCCACTTCAGGAATATTATATTCATATATATCAGAAAACATCATTCCTAACACTTGAGCATCAGGAGTCACAAGTCTATCACTATCATAACTTAAAGATTCGCTACCAATTTTGTACCTTAACGCAATACCCAACCCCCAAGGATCTGCATCCGCAAAAACTACTACAGGTTTTTTCCATTTTTCGTTCAACATTTTAACCATCATTCTGGTCGCGCGATCAGGTTCTCCCGATCCTGTCATTAAAATTGCATTATATTTTTGAATAAATCCAGATTTTCGAATATTGCTCAATACAGTATCCTTTTCTACTACCATAACAAAATCAGCCTTTACATCATCGATTTGAACATCCCCCATGTTTGTAGGTATAAGCTGGGAAGTAGATCTGCTACCCAGATTACAATCTATTATATCACCACCAACTCTAAGCTTGATAGGTCCTGAAATCATACCTTTTGGTTTAGAGGTAACAGAAAACTCTTCCCTCGGTATACCAGTTAGCAATTCAACAGCTTTTATAGCATCATCAGAGTTATCCTGACTATTCCAGAACTTTTGTTTATTTTTATCATCACCCACATTAGTTAAAGTGGCATAGTACATTCCTCTAATTGTACTTTCCATATCTTCATCAAGTAATTTTTTTATCGCATTTGCCATAACAAGATACTGTGCAAAAGTAGGAATTTTTTTCACACTATCAGGACTTACTTCGATTTTTTTATCACCAATAGTCAACATTCGTTTTTTATCAGACCAAATAGTATTATCATAACCTATTTTTGGTAAATCTAAAACTGGCATTTGTTTTTGAGTAATAACATCCTCAGAAATTTTTTTCATTATTTTTTTTATTATTAAAATAACTTCATTTTTTTTTTCAGACGACATTTGCAAAACAACCTTTTAATTAATATTATTATTTAATTTTCCCTTTATGTACTCTTTTTTGTCGAAAAGAATCTAACGTGTGTGGGAAAACAGTATTTTTAATATTTTGATTAGCATTAGTTTCAGATCTATTATTATTTGATTTTTTGTCGATATTACTATTTTCAAATTTATTTACAATAGATTTTCGATTTTGAGTATTTTTTTTTACGCTATGAGTATTTCTTTTAAAAGAAATTTTAGATTTTTTATTGATATCAGATGAAGAAGATAAAACATTTTTCACTGAGTTAGAGATTTGAGATTTTGATTTTGTAGATTTCAAATTATTTTTTTTTATAAGGATGTTTTCATTTTTATTATTTCTTTTAAAGGAATTATTTGAAGAATTATCTTCTTTTTGAGATGATTTAGATAAAACAAGATCTTTATTTAAATCGCCTTCATTTGTTATATTGGTAACAATGTTCTTTGTTGTACTTGTACCATTATTATCAATTATATCAGATGTTTGAGAGGAACGAAATTCTTTATCATCTTTTAAAATATCATTATCGGGTTTTTTTGCCAAATGATTTTCAATCAATAAAGAAAAAGATTCACTTAATTTAGAATTTTTAACACCCAAAGATTCAGTTATTGCTTCAACAATAAAAGGCAAATAATGTTTATATAATTTCATCTTATTTTCGGCTTCTTTAATTTTAAGCTCTTTTCTTATTTGAGTACTTAATTTTCTATACAGTTCAGAAAGACATGATTTCATATAGAATTTTAATTCACCCTCAGAAGCAATACTTTCCTTGCCTGCAGTTTTATATGGTATTTTTGTAGAACAAATATGAAAGAAGATATGTATCGGCAAAACTTCAATTACACGATCTCTTTTTGATTCCTTATTTGGATTAGAAAATTGTTCTTTGGCCTGCTTTTTTGTAATACCCATTTTGTTAATCTCTACCTCAGATACAACCTCTCTTGCCACATCAGAGCCCTCATCATATAAAAGAGGGATTTTATTTGCAAATCGATATAATTTGAAAGAAGATATATCACCGCCATATGCTAAACCAGTTTCTATGATTGTTGGTCTATTGTTTATTACTCCAGTTCTAGATGTATATGCAGTAAGGACGGGCTGCAAGACTTTGACAGAAAAATTAGATTTGGATACATCAGAATTATCTGTAGTAGTAGTAGTAGTGGGCATTTCATAATCTTTATTATTAATAAGATCGTTATCAGATTTTCTTAATTGAGTATCAACAACACTTTTAGGATCATCATTATTATTTATAGTATTAATTGTAGATTTTATGTTATCAATGTTTTTATTAGAGACAATGGTATATTCAGACATCATCCCGATTGTAAGTATTTCCCTACCAATTGGACTTAAATGATCAGTATTAGGATTTTGAAACTTTGTTTTTTTACAAATGTTTACAATCTTTATAAGATCGTGTTCACTAAATTCGATGTTTGGATTTTTTAAATCAGAATCAAGATTAACTGAGGACAAAATTTCTTTTGCTTTATCATAGGAGAATTTTTGAAAAGACGAACTTAATATTTTTGGTAGAGTAATTTTTTGCCCTGTAAATTTTGAAATTGCTTTTTTTAATGTTTGTAAATCCATATCAGATGGATGAGGCAAAATTTCCCTTGCAGGTACTGGCATTATTGGAGTTCGACGATCAAAAGTAAAAGTACCATCATCAGTTTCAAACACTATATAAGCATAAGGATTTATGATACTAGTTTGTGTAACATAGTCATATATTTTATTTTTTGTGATAGGCATCAATCTTGCTCTCAAAACGACTTGGATTTTAAATCCAGAAGTACTCCTAATCTGAGAATCATGTTTATTGATTATTTTCTTTAGAACCAAAGGCTTGTTTGTTCCAATATCAGTTCTTAATTCAAAATAATACTCATCTGACTCCTCTAATGATTTACTCCAAACTTTAATTGGAAAATCAGTATCCTTGGTATTAAAAGCAGCAACCATTTTTAATCCTACTCCAAAAAGCCCACGTTGTTGTTTCTCCATATATTTTGCAGAAGTTAAAAAAGAACAAACAGCGATGGGCAGTTTATCCGATGTAATCCCTGTACCATTATCTTCACAAGTTAATGTCCATAAATCATTAGTTTGATCAAAGGTCTTTAAAGAAATTTTTACAGACGGAAGTAAAGAAAAAGTTTCACATGAATCTAAAGCATTTTCTATTAACTCCCTTGCCGCCATATATAATATACGCTCCCCAGTAAAACCAGCTAATGCCGAATTATCGACAAAAAATTCAGATTCTGCTTTTTTATTGTAAGTAATTTTGAATTTATCTTTTTTATCAGGTGATTGTAAGTGCGAGTTGTTTTTTTGCGAACCGGGTTCAAGAATAGGAACAGCAGGTTTAAGCGGTTTCAAATATGAATTATATATACCTTATTTGATTTAATCGTTTATTATCTTAAACAGAAGTATCAATTTTAATCAATCTATTTGCGACCCATATGGAGTTGATGAATTTTTTAATTCTTTTATTGTATCAAGATAGATTTCCACCAAATATCGCTTATTATCTTTTTGTAATACAATATAATTAGATCCGGTTCCAACTACTTGACCTTCCATTAAATCTTTTATTTTCAAATATAATTATGGAAATATACACATATTTTTGGTTTTGTTTTATAAATTAAGGGCAATGGTTTATACCAAAGACTGACTCATAAGAAAAAACCTATAGATTGAAGGTGCACTAATTCAATTTTGAATAACAAGAAATAGAATCTCTTTGAAATACTAACATGGATCATACTTGTAATTCTCTGTTCTTTTAAAAAGAAGTATATTTAGATCATATTTTTATTTACCAAAAGAAATCGTGTTTTCATTTGGATAAATAAAATTACAAACATTAAAAATATCCAGCAATTAAAAAAATTACTGAACTATTCTAGATAAAAATTAAAGCGGTCTTGATATTATATGTATCTTTAGGACTATAGAACCCAATATTAAATTGATCCTTTCATTTCTTTAGAACGAAACAGATCTTTGCTGAAGAGTCATTTATATGAATAAATATAGACATTTGAACAGTATTTCCAAAAAAAACAAATAGAGAATATGACAATTTCGTTAGACTAAAAAATTATAATACATGGATTGATAAGGCTCTGTTAACTTAAGACATTATTTCTTCATTATGTTGATCAATAAATAGATGAAGCCATTGTTTGACATGAGTTAAGGTACATTTGTTCTTTTTACAAGGAAAATAATCAAAGATCTCTATTCTGTCTTTTACGTATTGCGTTGTTCTTTCAATAAGGTTTTTTTCATAAAAAGAATGAATATGATGATGTAGTTTCAAGAATTCACATGCTTGTAGATACCACGTACCGCCATCAGATGAAACTAAATGTATTCCATATTCTTCTACAATTTTAAACAAAAATCAGTCAGCAACAAACATATTTCGCTCTTTGGAATTAAAAAGAAAGAATTTCTTTATCTTTTGGTTAAATAACGACCCAAAGCCATATTAATTCAGATAGCTTTTATCATCGTTTCATTTATGATGTATTCTTTGATTTTCTTTTTGCTAGAAAATTTTTTTAATCTATACTTTTGAAGCCATTTCCAGATAGAAACGTGACTTATTTTGCTGATATGCAAAAAAGAGTATACCTGAGCAGTACTTCTAAATGATAGTCCAAGAAAGTACAAGTATAATTTATAAATGATAATTTATGAAGATGTTCTATTTTTAGTGAACATAAAAGATATGATTGTTTTAAAGCTATAGGTTTTTAAGTTAACAGAGCCATGGTTAATGTCGAAAGCATCAGAGTATAACAAGGTGTATCCATTTAGAGAAAACGACCAATAAAATCATAGATTATAATAAATATGCAATAAAACAGTTAACATATCTATTTTTATAATATATCAAAATATTGATTAAAATTTTTTAACATTCAAATAATCCAAAATTTTTACAGATAAAATAATAAAGACATGGAATTCCATTAAAAAAATATAGAACAAAATATATATTTTTAGAATAAGATGGCTTAAAACAAGGGAATTTAAAATTTTAGCATATTTATATGCAAACTTCGGGTTTGATAAATTTAAAAACTATATTACATGACATTATTTATTGAATAGCCATTCAAAAGATTCGGAGTTACGCGAGCAACTATTTGTAGGAACTGCAGAGGCAGAACACGTTGAAATGTATTTAAAGGCCATGTGGTCCATTATAGAAAGCGGTCAAGAATTAAAAGTAAGTTCCATTGCAAAGGTGTTAAATGTAACACAACCATCAGTTGTTCAAATGCTTCATAAATTGAATGATGCCCGTTTAATTGATTATAAAAAAGGTTCAATAGTTGTTCTCACCACAGAAGGAGAAAAGATTGGAAAACAGATGATACGTAATACCAGATTATTAGAAGTTCTAATGAAAGATGCATTGAAAATTGATATTGATGAAGAAATGGTGTGCGGAATAGAACATCATATGAAGGAAATATTTACTGAAGCACTATGTACTTTATTAAAACATCCGAAAATATGCCCACACGGCTATAATATTCCAATAGGAAGTTGTTGTATTGAAAAATAGTATCCCAGTAACATCATATTTACCTACAGATTTTATAATTTAAATTTAAATTTAAATTTAATCACCTAAAAGTGTAAATAATGTTATATCGACCAATCGCTGTGTTTGATTCAGGAATAGGATCTTTATCGGTTGTGAGAGAATTACGAAAAATTGTTCCTGCTGAAAATATAATATATTTTGCGGATCGTATGAATTTTCCTTATGGAAATAAGCCGAGAGATAGTCTAAAACATATTATAACTAAATCTATCAAATTTTTAGAAAAATATAAACCCAAATTGATAATAATTGCATCAAATACCCCTTCTGTTCAAATATTCGATGAAATAAAAAATAGTTTCGCTATCGAGATAATATCAACAAAACCTCCTCTTGTTAAATCTGTTAAAATGAGCAAGAAAAATCATATTGCAATAATGGCTTCTACCGGAATGCTAAAAAGTAAAGAATTTGATTATTTGATAAAAAAAGAGATTCCCCAGGATGTATTTATTACAAAGATTGATTCTTCAGATATTATTGAACTTGTAGAAAACGGGACTTTTCTTTGGAATAAACCCATTACATATGAAATGATTGAAAAGAAAATTAAACCTAATTTTGATGATTCTATTGATGTAATAACATTAGCCAGTACTCATTTAAATTTTATAAAAAATTATTTATCAGATCTTTTGCCTTCAATAAAATTTGTAGATTCATCCGTACAAGTTGCAAAAGACGCAAAAGACTATTTACGATCTAACCAGGATTTAGTTAAGAATGGTAATGGAAAGCTCGAAATTCTTGTATCATCCGATAAGAAGAATTTCCAAACTGTCCTTAGATATATGGGTATCAAAGAAATTATTTATGATGTATCTTTACAATTTTGATTCCTTAAATTTCCCATAATAGAAATTAAATGCTTTTGAATACAAAAGTCAAAATATATTATCAGAAGGGAAAAATAAAAATAACTAACAGAAATTAAATGATGCTTTGAATATGAACTAAGAGCCTATCCCAAAATTATCTTTCTATATATGATCATACGACAGGATAGCTGTATTAATCCAAAATAGTTTTCTGACTTTTTCTCATACCTTGTTAACAGTTTCCTGAACTTATTATGCCATGAGTTGGTTCGCCATATAACCCATCTTTTTGCAGAATATTTTTTACGATTTGAGCGGCATTGTGTTATAACCTTGACCTCTTCTTTCTCTGTTTCATCTATTTTTCTCTTTGGAAGAATATGCAGTACATATCCTCGTTTAATTAGTTCTTGTTCTTCTTGTTCGGAATTATATGCTTTATCAAGACATAGATGTTGAAGTTTTCTTCCTCTTCTTCTTCCTGTTTTTTTAGTTTTAAATGATGGTCTTTTGATAACTCTATTATCAACCACATCTGTTACAAGTTTGATATCATGAGCATTAGTAGATGATATTACAACGGAAAGAGGTATACCGTTTTTATCGGTTAAAACATGTCTTTTTGTTCTGCAGAGTTTGCTCCTATCAGTAGGATTCTTGCCTGTCATCGCCCCCCTAAAGGCGACTTTATAGAGATACTATCGATGGATTGCCACCAGGTACAGTTGATACCAATGTAGTCATCATAGATTTTCAATAGTTTTATCCACCCCTTTTTGAATATATCAAGGCTATTTCACTTCTGAAACCTGCGATGACAAGTAGAACCAGATCCGTATTCTTTAGGTAGCATCTTCCATTGACATCCTCATGTTCTTAATATATAGAGAATTCCATCAATTACTTTTCGGTATGGTACAATTGGTCGGCCATCGACTGTTCTTAGAGGTTTCTCCTTTGGGAAAATATTTTTAATCTTATTCCATAATTCATCTGGAACCTTGAGTATGGCAGGGTGTTTATTATTCTTCTTTACACTGTCCATTCTCTGGATGCAGGTCACAGTTATCAAAAAGAGGGAAAAGATCTATAATCTTATCGAATTTTGGGATAGGCTCTAAATTAGTGAACCTCATTATTCCTTAAGTTCGATGATTTTAACAAACCGACCAACCTGTAACCATATTCAAAATTATGTTTCACATGGTTTATTCCATGAGTTGGATGAACTTCAAACTTATTGTCCAATATACCTTCAACATAAAATTGAACTTTTTTTACAGATATTAGAGAATGCCTTACCTGTTTATCAGATAATGAGCGTCTCAAATCTTTTTCAAGCTCTGTTTTAAAATCTTGAATGCTATCAAATTTACCATATTTAATAATTTTATTATAATTATTACAAATCTCTACCAATTTCTTAATTTCCTTATAATTCAATGTTGATAAGGAACTTTTTACAGAATCAAAATGCCTATGAGTAATCTGAGAGATTCTGAAAACAATATCATCATTAAAAGAATTATCATTATTCAGACAAATTTTATTGACAAATACAAATAACGCATCGCTATTTTTTTCAACTAAAATCGGTTCTGTTTTTTGTAAATCATTTGATAAAATTATCGAAGGATAAGAATATTTTTTATTTACAATAGATTCTTTCTTTGACATATAATAGGATTTAATTTGAAATGAAGAAACTTTGATACCATATGGATCTGATTTAAAGAATACAGTAGACAACACATCAACGATCAAATTAGGAATTTGAATTTTTATCGAATCATCGTAATTGACATAATTATTCAAAATATCATTGCAAATATCAAAGATAACAGGGTCGTTCAAATCCAATTCAGAATATTTATAATTATCTCCAGTTTTTTGTAACATAAAAGACAAAAATTTGTAAGACGTCACAAAAAAATCATAAATTTTGCTATGCGTTAACAAGACAGGATTAGACTGAAAGTGATATGCAATTGTCTTTAACGTAGTAACATAAGGATTCAGTATTTTTACGTCTTTGAAATGATGGGTAAAATTCTTTGCTATCTTATCAAGATAATCAAAATTTACGGAATTATCGATATTATACAAATTGCAAAAAGTATAACATTTATTTAACATAGCATTAAAATCTACAACACATTCGGACATTATTAACGATATCATAATGGATACTATTCATTATTAAACATTAAACTAAAGTGTGATTAAAGAATTTTACATTAAACGATACCTGAAAAAAATAATCAATTATTTTTTACTGGTGTTTTTATTTTCATCATCCAGATCATTATCCAATGCCCATGGAAACCATTTACCAATTATCTTGGTCCAATCAACCTTAAATGTGAAGAACAATATTAAAATCAATAAACCAACAATCAAAGCCGCAATCAAAATAATTGTAAGTTGGTTATTGGAATCAGAAAAAGAGAGTAACTTCTCCATTATTGGTCTTCCCAGAATAACAGCTCCCCAAACAATCAAAAGACCATATATCATTTTTCCAGCAAATGTAAAAATGACAAATTTTTTTATACTATACTTTGCAATACCTAAAGGAATATACACCAAATCATCAGGTATAGGCAGTAATGCTGCAATGAATGCAGCTAAACCCCCATATTTCACTAAAAAATTTTGAAGTGGCATTATTTTTGATTTAGTCTTCGAGCTCAATAGGTTTCGCCCATAATAACTAGCAATAAATATACTGCTTTTTGCCAAGACGGCACCCATAGTAGCAGATAATGCGATAATATTAGGGTCCAATTCTTTGTTTAAAGCAGATGTAATCAAAATAGGGAAATAAGGTACCGGAATGAATATAAGGATGCTCCCTAAAAAGCTTATAATGAATATCCCCATATATCCTATATTACCAAAATAAGTCAAAATACCTTGGATATCCATCGAATAATGGAATGAGGAATAAACAAATATAATTACTTTATCAATTTGTGAAATAAAAATGCAAAGGTATTAAGATGTGTTTCCAATGTAAGTATTTTTTTGCACATAAATTTGAAAAATAAAGTAAAACTTTCAAACAACAGAGTTAACAGAGTCAAACGAATGAATAATTTTAAAGATAAATAAATCCATGATTGCACAAATTATTATAATTAGTAACAGCCATTATATTTGATTAACTAGCATCTTGTGCAATTAGAAACACCATAAATACTACTACAGATTTTGCACCTTGATAATAATATAGTTCATTATTTGGTAATTTCACGATTCGATACTACATCTCACATCTATAACAATTTCTTTATATTTCTAAACGTCCCAATATTCTGGAATTTCAATCTATAGAGTTATGTGCTGGACCACTATCCTATTGAGAAGATTTTTGCCGTCATCCTATTTTACTTAATATCGCTCTACTTAGTTTCTTTTCTTATTGTAATATAACTAGGATATTTATTCTGTGAAATCTTTTTCTAATTAAATATCCACTCAAAAATTTACAAAATCTTATAAAGACAATCATTCATTTAATAAATCGAATAGATGGTCATACCACTGACGTTCTTTCTTGTAGCCAACCTTGTAAATAGTAATAAAGCAGTTGGCTATTCATCAACTCGGTCTTGACAACAGATTATCTTTTTTTATTTTATTTTTTCTTGTCTGAATAATTTATCTTGCACTATAATTTAAGGTCAGTTTACATTAGTTCTTTGATAAAATAAAAAAATATGAAACTTGTAAAGTATTATTATTGAGATTCTTCAGAGTTTACAATCTGATATTTTACTTATTTTGAGGAATTGATATATATTTTCATCAAATTTTCAATCTAATGTATACCTTGTAGATGCTATATTATCACCAATGTCAAAGAGAAAACCCATTAAAGACAATTTATATAAAGATGAAGATATTAAGAACACGAAAAATTTATTTTATTTGCCGTTCAAAAGGAAATCTACTCCAACTATAGATCATTCATCATTCTTACTTTTGGATAAACTCATTATCATACATTTCACATCTTTTTGTTATTACTATCGTAAGTATTATCAAATTTTTGTATTGTCAAGCCAGTGAATGATGTATAATAAAGCTTTTTGGACAACCCCAATACTAAATCAATAAAAGGAAAGGAGATTGATGAATCCCATTTAGCTATTTATTCAAATATTAGGAGATATACTAAAATGCAATTCTATAAAAAATACTTTATATATTCATTTTAATAATTAATTAATTTATTTAAAATATTATTTTCAAAGTTTAATAAAAATTTAGAATATAATAAACCACGAAAAAGAATTTTAAAATATATGTATAGATAAAGTTTAATTTATGTATTTAAAGTCAACTAACTATTCTAATATTTATCATTAAGAATAGATAAAATATATACAAATCAATAATAAAATAATGTAAAAAGAGAACTTGACGCTTTTGTATGACTAAAAAGTCATCATAGAAATAAATTGATCATTTTTATTTAATAGTATAACAACATTACTATTTTTAGAAAAGTAATTAATAAAAATTTAAATTATGTTGCAGGTTTAGCCTGGCTGAAAGGATTATTATTTATAGGAGTCTTTTTTGGAGGTATCGGAGTATTCTCAAAAGTTACATTCTGAGATATAATGTTAGATAAAGGAGTAATTTTTTTAAGATCTGTTAAAACTATATCAATTTTTACATTGGGCATAGTTTTTCCAACAAAGGATGTAGCAAAGGCTATCACACCAGATTGACTTATAGTGAAACCATTTGGAAAGGAAGATCTTTTTAACAAAGTTCCATTTAATAGCGATACCTTCATTATTCCATTTATTTTTGTATTTACCAAGGATGAATCTTTTGTAACATAGCCAACAAGAGATTTTAACTGAACATGAGTGCCGTTTGTTAAAGGAGCAAATTTTGCGGAGTTAAGAGTGATAGTAATTTTCTGGACTGGTTGTGCATATATATTACTAATCAGGCCAAGACCAATAAAAATAAGAGAACTAGCAATAATTGTTGCAGAAATCAACATCAATTTTTTATGACTCTTGGATAAATTTATAGACATTATATAAAATTTAATATAATAATATAAAAACGATATGATAAAATATTAGTAGATAATTACACTCCATTTTTAATACGGAAAAATAATTAATAGATGACATTTTCAAACAGACTTAATAATTATATATTTTTTGTTTTTTTTAATATAATATAACTTATTGATGATAGAAGCTTTGTTGTATAATTATTTTAATTGTATTTGTTAGCGCATTAAAACTGTAATTCAATCATTCAATTTAATTAATTGCTATGAATGGAGGAAGTTCTCTTTTTCAAATTATGTAACAAAATATAGATTATATTGTTCAGTGATCAGCACAATAAAAAAATAAAATATTGTTAACAGCGCCATAAAATAATATCATACATTTAGAATGGGTTAACATTATTAACAACAATTCGGCAATATTTTATTAACATTTTTAAGATTCTAAAATTATTTCAAAATATCTTGGAAAATGTTGTCGTTTTACCGGGGCCATCTTCATTAGCGTTAGGGGAGAGTATTGCTGCTCGTTTAAAATCTCCATCTATTCCTATTGATCTAAGAGTTTTTTCCGATGGTGAAAGTAAAATTAGAATTAATGCAGATCTATCAGATAAGAAATGTATTGTTGTTCAATCTACATACCCTCCTATTGATTCGCATTTGTTGCAAACTTTAATGATTGTATCAAAGTGTTACGAATCTGGATCTTCAGAAGTTATTTCTGTTCTACCTTATATTGGATATGCTAGACAAGACAAGAAATTTTTGGATGGCGAATACATAACAATATCTTTAATATCCAAGCTACTCGAGTGTGTTAGCATACGTAACTTAATTACGGTAGATATACATAGCGTTAAAGCACTTTCTTATTTTAATTTAAATATTTTTAATATTTCTTCAACAAGTTCTCTTGCTAATTATGCTAAAACCAATTTTGATTTAGTTGATCCTATCGTGGTTTCTCCCGATATTGGAGGTATAATGAGAGCCAAGGAATTTTCTGAAATATTACATTATAAGTTCTTTCCATTAAAGAAAATTAGAGATAGAATTAGTGGTAATATAATAATTGATAAAAACTTGGAAGTCGATGTTAAAGAACATGATATAATTATTATAGATGATATGATATCTAGTGGCGAAACCATTTTGAAAGCATCTGAACTATTAAAAAAAAATCAATGCAGAAATATCTATGTGATGTGTGTTCATGCATTATCTGATGAGAGATCTCTAAATAAGATAAAGTCAGCCGGAATAGTTGATCTGGTTTCAACTAATAGTATTCCTCGTTCTTGCTCGAAAATTGACCTTAGTATGACCATTACAAATACATTATCATCTATTTTGCATGGATCATAGTAAAATATTCAATTTGAATTTCATAATTATATGTCGAATCTTGATATTATTTTTTTAGGAACCTCTGCGGCTATGCCTACTGAAAATCGGTTTCTTTCTTCCATTGTTATTAACCGCAATGGTACATTATTTATTTTTGACGCCGGCGAAGGTATGCAATATAATTTTATTAGATCTAGATTTGGTTTTAATAAAAAAACTATGATATTTATTACACATATGCACTCAGATCATATTCTAGGGCTATTAGGCTTTTTTCAAACGCTGTCATTACAGGGTAGAAGTCTACCAATTGATATTTTTGGACCCCCAGTACTTTACGAATATTTAACTGAAAATTTAAGAATTCTTAATATAAAATTATCATTTTCTATTTGTATTCACATTTTTTCCGACAACAAAGGAGTAATTGTAACCGAAAAAGAATACAAAGTATTATATTGTAGATCAAACCATGGTCATACGATAACATCTTATTCATATTGTTTGCTTGAAAATAATCGTCCAGGCAAGTTCGATATAAAAAAGGCAAAAGAATTGGGTGTTCCCGAAGGTATTACATATCAAAAATTACAGAGAGGTGAGAACATTTCATTCAATGATACATTAGTTTTATCTACCGATATCGTTGGTCCTTGTCGTTCTGGTAGAAAAATAGGTATTTCTGGAGATACTAGGCCATCTAATGAATTAATTGCATTCTTTAAAAATTGCGATCTTTTAATTTTTGAATCTACTTTTCAAATTTCTGAAATTGAAAAAGCCAAAGAGAGCTTTCATTCCACTGCCAGCGAAGCTGCTATTTTGGCAAAATCGTCTTCTGTGCATAGATTATGCCTCACCCATTTTAGTGCACGGTATACAGATTTAACCATTTTGTTGAATGAAGCTAAATCAATTTTTGATGATGTAGATGTAGCACATGATTTAAAATCAATCTCTATACCATATAGAGATTGAACCAGATGACCTCTACATCATATTTATAAAATAGACAAATTGTAAGTAGAATGAAATAGTTTAATCGAACGTATCAGATATTTGTTTTAATTATCAATTCTCATCACTTAGCTTATTAATTTAATAAAATTTCTTATTAATTCTTTTTTTTCGTTTGATAAAATCATGCAAGCCTCGACAAGTTCTCGCTCCATAGTGATATGTTTTGATATTATTTCTTGTAATTTTTCCCCGTCCAATCTGTCTAATTTTTCAATTTTTCCTTGATTATATGCAATAATATATTCATTTATAATTTTGACAATAAATGATGGTGCATATCTCGATAAGAGAAGTATGCCTTCATTAATTATCATGTTGTTACTATTGTTATCCATTTTTTCCTGTTCATTAAAAGTAGAATTTGAAATATATGATTCTAGCAATTTCATTCTTAATCTTATGTCGCCTGTTTCCTCAATTGTCGATGCAATAATCAGCCCAATATTAGTAAGTTCATAATAGGGTATTCCTTCTACTTGAAGAGCTTTTGGTCCCCTTTTGATGGGTATCCTGCCTCCTTCTTTAACAACCTGAGCTGGTAAAAGAACTTCATCAAGGTCTTTGAAAATTGCTGAATAAATATTTTGCCAGGTTACTTGGTATTTTTTTGCAAGTATATGTGCTATAGAAGTCCTGGTTTTTCCTTTCGGGTCTTTTTCTATTGCAATGTGTGCAATTATGCCTCTTTGTCTCTTTGCTTCTCTTGTTGATTTTAATTGATGTGTTTTAAAAGTATCAAAAATTGCAATATGGTTGCCTCTTTTCAAAATTCCTATACGAATTTATATCGATGTAGTTATATGTATTTTACATATTATTTGGTTATGTCAGATCGAAAGACATATTTTAATTTGTATTAATATAATCATAGGAAATTTCTCCGACACATATAATACAAATCATATTTACTTTACACTCATTTCTTGCATAAACAAAAACAGTCATTATTAACAAATATCAAAACAATTTTAATTCTTATTTTTTTACAAATTAATTGAGACATGGTCATAATTCAAAATAATTTATCTTTATCTTTATCATCGTATCAAATAGTTCCAAGCATGTATTTTATTGATTTTGGATTTTTTTCCGGGTTTTACAATTATAGTATACCATTAGCTGATATAATAAAACTGATGAGTACAGTTGCAGATACCGTATGATATCCTCGTGCATGTAATGGATCTATCCTAAAGACTGATTTTATATGTTCTATCAATGGCTCTATCGATATTCTTCTTCGGCTATAGATTGTCTGCCCTAATACCGCTTGATAAAAGCATACAAGCTCAAGCCTCTTTTTGGAAGTACTTTCGTATCTTTCTAGGGACAACCCAGATCTATTCCCAATGTCTTCTTGCTATACTCATACAGGTTCTTATCATCATAGCCTGGATCTGCTACCATATACAAGGTAGATGATAAAGAGAATAAGGATGAGGATGAGGATGAGGATGATGAGTATGAGTGAGACGTTAAAGAAACATACAGCTGGTTATTCTGTACATTAGCAATGTTACATCTGCAGTTAAAGGTACTATAATCTTGCCTGTTGTTGTACATGTTAGATGTAGTTTGTATCCAAATATCCATCCCTTTGTATGACTATAACTCCACCGTGCATCCGTGTCAATTCCAGGACATGGTACTACTCCTTTTTTCATGGATGATGTATGCCATACACTACCTTTTGTTTTTAAAAGAGTACTGTCTATTGCGGTTATAGAGAGGTCTATAATATCTTCTGCAACAAACAGGTATCCTATTGTCGATATCCTTTCTTTTATATCTGTAGAAATGGTTTTCAATCGCCTGTCAAATGTACGTCTGCTAGGTATTTTTGCAAGACTACATGCTAATGCTAGTTTATAATTATACTGATAGTCCATGTTAAGAAAAATATGTAATGCATTGTTAGAATCAATTCTCAAAATTACAGTGGGAGAATATACGTACGGTCTTCCACGTTTTCTTGTTGTTGGTATAGTAGGCCATGGTATACAACCTATTAGATGCAGAATGTTAAAAAGAATGGATTCCTTTATTCTATCAAGAGATAATCTTTGGAACAGTTTTGGTCATAATCATATTTCAATGGTTAGATTTAAGCTATATTACATGTATGAAAATAAATTTGAATTAGACCATGTCTCAATTATATTATGTATTATCTATCGGATTCACAATAAAATTAATTTCATTCAATTAGATTACAAGAAGAACATATAATTAATATAATAAATCAAATAATTTCTATGACTTTGAATAAAAAAATATTATAAATAAAAATATGTATAATGATGTTTATTTTTTCATACGCATTGTATCTACTTGGCCGCTATGGAGCCAGTCTTTTAATTCTTCATGAGATGGTTTCGTATCATGTTTTCCTTGCAGATGTAGATGAAGTAAAACATAGTTCACTTGATTCAATAAAACTTTATTTGCTTCGTCACCTTTGCGAGTTCTTGTTTTCAAGTCTTGTGGAACAGTTTTCCACCATTCATCGAAGGTCCTCTTTTTTTGAGTATTAGCTTGTTGACCGAATCCCTTTGGTAATGTCATATTGCTACTAAATTAATGGATGATAGTATTAAATGTTTTTTAATCCGGATCTTTATTCCTAAAGATTTAGCAATATCTTTATGATATTGAATAATATATTTTTAATAATGACTAGTTTTAATAAAGAAAAAAAAGTTTATGTAATTGTTCATGGTCAAAAACAACATTTTGAAAAAGTAGAATCAAACCTTATCCAGTTTGGATTTATCAAAGATAAAATAATTCCAGCTAATATGCAAGAAACTGGAAACCCTGGAGACTATGTTGCTATGATCTGGCCTCCAATGGCACCAATTGAAATAATCCTTAGTGAAATTATAAATTTTGATGGTAATGGTCCAGGAAAGGGAGCCTGGGCAGATCTAAATAAAAAAGAACTAGAGCGCATACCTTTAACTTAGAGCTTTACTTCTTTGCTCTTTCTATAACCATGGGTAAACTGTGAATCATAAACCTTGGAAAATTCATATTTTTTTGGAGATATGACATCACCTACTATTATAAGGGCTGTTTTTACTATTTTTTCTTCTCTAACTTTTTTTAGTATTGTACCAATAGTTCCTTTTACTATTTTTTCTTCCTTCCATGTTGCCTTGTATACTATTGCAATAGGTGTTTCATCATTATATATTCCCCCTTTGAACAATTCTTCAATAACTCTATCAAGTAAATGTACGCTAAGATAAAAAGCCATAGTAGATCCATGTTTTGATAACTCTGAAATTTTTTCTCTATCCGGAACAGGCGTTCTAAACTCTGCACGGGTAATTATTATTGTTTGAGTGATCCCTGGCAACGTTAATTCTAAATTCATTGATGCAGCCGCCCCAAGTAATGAAGTTATACCTGGAATTACTTGGCAATTGATTTCATCTTTTTCTAATTTATCTATTTGTTCTCTTATTGTACTAAAAATTCCCGGATCTCCATCATGAAATCTTATTGCTAGCTTTCCATCTTTTGTAGAATCTCTTAGAATACCATATATTTCATCTCTATCTAATTTTGCTGCATCGTATAATTGAGCATCTTTTTTAGCATAACAAAGTATCTCCGGATTTAACAAGGATCCAGAAGAAATTACTACATCGGCGGCCTCTAGTAGATTTTTTGCTTTAATTGTTATTAGCTCTGGATCTCCTGGACCAGAGCCGACAAAATAAACTGTATTTTTTTGAATCATTTTTTCTTTTTGGCTATCATTATTGAAAAGTATTTATCATTGTTTTCATTAGGATTTTTTGATAATTCAGACAATTTGCTTTTTTGGAATGGTTCTTTGTTTATTGATACATCTTGGGCGATATATATATCAGAATCCCCTGGAAAACCTGAGCTCATTAATGTTTCTATTACCGCATTGAAATATCGCCCATCTTTTAAAAATACTAGTGTATCGCAACATTGAGCTGCAATTTTCAATCTATCTAAATTATAACATGCTGGAACAATTCCTATTATTTCTTCACCTTCTGCTATAGGAGTCTTTATTTCCGAAGAAAATGAAAAGATTGAGGTTATTCCAGGAATAACCTCTACATCAATGTCGCTATGCTCTTTAATTATTTCTTTGTAAATGTAAATCCAAGTACTATAAAGGGCTGGATCGCCTACTGTTAAATAAACTGTATTTTTACCATCACGAACAGAGTTTGTTATTTCTCTGGCGTTATTTTTCCAATTTTCCTTCAGATTATTAAAGTCTTTAATCATTGGAAAAACCAAATTATGAATTACAGTATTTTTTTCAAGAAATTTTTCAACTATAGACAGAGCAACACTAGGTTTCCCCTCTCTAGCTGTAGGAGTAAATATAACATCTGCATTTTTAATGATGTTTATAGCTTTTAACGTAAGTAAATCTGGATCGCCTGGACCGCATCCTATACAATAAAGCTTTGGGATAGTCATATATCCCCTTTAAAAAATATTAATTAAAGTTTTTGTATTCTATTTTGTAGCAGAAAAAATAATTACCGGATTTCTTGAAATCATCATTGTGCCAGTACTAGTTTTTCTAGATTTTGCAATAGTTACTTGAATTATGTCAATTTCAATTAATTCTGAATTTTGTAATGTTTTCAAAGTATTATAAATAGTCTCGATCAAAATAGAAGTAATAACTAATCTTCCTCCTTTATTTAATCGATCTATTGCAATTTTTATTATTTTTTCAGTGTCTCCCGTAGTACCTCCTATGACTATTGCATCTACCTTTGATAATTTTGGTAAAACATCTTGTGCCAATCCTTCTATAACTTTTATCTTGTCTTTCAACCCAAATTTTATAGCATTGTTTTCAGTTAACTCTGTTGCATTTTTATCTAGATCAATTGCATAAACTATAGAGTTTGTTTGTATTGCGATTTCAACAGATATACTACCACTACCACAACCAATATCAATAGATGAATATCCTTCCTTGAGACGTAATTTACTTATTATAATGGATCTAATCTCTTCTTTTGTTATCGGAACACTTTCAATTCGGTTAAAAAATTCATCTGGAATACCGGGAGTTTTATAGTTCCAAAGCAATTCTCTTTTCATATTTTATATTATATGTTCATTTATTATAGTAAATACCATAACCATGAATGCCAATAGCATAAAAATATATGCAAAAATTCCATTTGTTATTAATTTGTTCTTCTTATTTTTTGGAATATCGCCAGATATTTTCTTTGCAATGATGTAAGAAATGATATAAAAAATAATTCCAATTATTATTGTTGTACCTATCGCGTTTGATTGTAATTCATTTGGTTTTACTATTATTCCTATTATGGATCCCGCAATAGCTGCCAAGATGGTTCTAAAATAATAGATTTTATCGTGAATATCCAAGTATGTGTTATATTTCTTTATCTGTCTCCAATTTAAGCCCTACTTTCTAATTAATGTTTAAAATATCGTTTTGTTATATTATTATATTCAATACTTAAGTTGATATATATGTCCATCTCAGAAATTGAGTTAAGATTTCTAGTAAGCACTATAAAGACGTTTATCGATGATGTTTATTATGTAAGCAGCGTTTATCCTATTACAAATAATTCTTTTATAATAAAGTTTCATCATTCACAAAAAAATGATGTGTCTTTACTTATTTCTACTCATGGATTATGTATTACAAAATATAAATATTCTACCGTCGAGGATAATGAAGCAATAAAAAAAATCAAATCAAATTTAGAGCGTTCTAGATTAGTCGAGATCTCCACTTATAGTGGAGAACGAATAGCGCAATTTGTTTTTCAGAATAGTGTTAATAATAAATATTATTTGATTATCGAAATGTTTGGTAATGGAAATATTATTTTATGTGACGAAAAATCGAAAATTTTGGCCATTACTAATTCTTTAAGTGTAAGACATAGAATTTTAAAAACCGGATTAAATTATTTTCCACCACCTTCTAGAGGAATTGATATAACATCGTTAAATTTTGACAATTTCTTATCGTTTTACAAAAGCCATGATAAAGAAAATATCAACATAAAGAGATGGTTAGGAAGAACATTTTCAATTTCAAAGAAATTCATTGAATATGTTGTTAATAATTCTAAAATAGGACATAAAAATATAAACGAGCTAACTAACGAAGAATTGACTGAATTATATGATGGATTAATTTCATTAATCACTAACGTTTCTAGTGGAAAAGATCTTCAATCTTGTATTATACTTGATGAGGATAGTAATCCTGCAGATATAAGTCCTTTTATTCCATATAATATCAATTCAAAATATGTCAAAAGTTTTAATACATATTTTGACGCAATTGATGAATTTTTAAACTATCTTATTACTCATAGCGATGCTTTCAAGAATTCTGATTTAGAAAAAAAGATCGAAATACTAGAACATGATTTGCATGAGCAAGAGAAAGCAAAGAATTTTGTAATTTTAAAATCAACTAAACTTCGCGATTTTGCGTCATTAATAATGCAACAGACTGTCGCAATTATGGATATACATAACGATGATCTAAAAAAAATCCTTGTTGATTATGATGGAAAAATAATAAACAGTAAAGGAAAATATTTTTTGGAAATGGTTGATGAAAAAATATTGTTAGAAGGTTCAACCATTAATATTCCTAAACTATCATCTTCTCTATTTAATTTAGCAAAAGATATGGAACGAGGATTGGTTACGATAGAAAACTCCCAGTTAAACATACAACAACAAATTGATAAATTGAAACAGCAGAAAAATAAAAAACCTTTGGCAGGTGTTAGAGTTTTATCTAATAAAGAATGGTATGAAAAATACAGATGGTTTTTTACAAGCGACAATCTGTTAGCTATTGGAGGAAAGGATGCCTCGTCAAATTCTGTAATTATACGACGCTATCTTACAGAGAATGATTATGTGTTTCATGCGGAAGTTAATGGATCACCTTTTTTTATACTACAGAATGCGAATAATTCTACAATTGATATAACTCAAAGTATTTTAGAAGTGTCTCAGGCTACCGTCTCTTTTAGTAGATCCTGGAAAGATGCATTATCTAGTTCTGATGCATATTGGGTATTTTCATCCCAATTAAAAAAGGGGGCACCTACTGGACAATTTCTTCCAAAAGGTTCATTTGTAATAGAGGGCAAAAGAAATTTCGTAAAGAACCTTGAGATAAAACTTGCTATAGGAGTTTCTATTATGGCAAGTAAACTTTTATTAATTGTGGGACCATATGAAACAGTAAAAAAAAGGTCTATATGTGTTAGGACGTTGCTGCCTTCTGGATTAGATGTCGTTAAGGCATCAAAAAAAATAAAATCCGATTTTGTGGATTACTCTATAAAAAATAATTTCTCAAAAAATACAATTGAATATCTTAAAGGTTTGCCAATTGATGATTTGGTTAGAATCTTGCCTGTGGGACAATGCAAATTATTGCCTGTGGAAAAAGGCGATCTAAAGGATAATTTTGATATAGCAATAGAAAAGTAATTAAATTCAGTTTATGATGATTTTATATGGCCAAAGATATACGCGATGAAGATACTGGAATGACTACTAGGATCTTAGTTAGTGATATTATGAATAGTCCTATCATTCATGCAAAGTCAGGCGATGACATTGTTACAATATCAAAACTTATGAATGAAGCACAAATTGGAAGTATTGTGATTTTAGACGGTGATTCACCTTTGGGTATAGTGACTGATTGGGATATTGTTACCAAAGCTGTTACAAAAGGTACACTACCTTCTGAAATAAAAGCGTCGAATATAATGCAAAATCTTGTAACTATTAACGGGGATGAAAGTATTACATCTGCGGCAAGGCTTTTAAGACAACACGGAATAAAACGTTTAGGCGTAACTCATAAAAATAATGTAGTCGGAATAATTTCTGTTTCAGATGTTCTTTCAGTTACTCCTGAATTATTTGATGTAGTTTCTGAAAAAGCTTTGTTAATAAGAGGGGAAATTGGACGATCCCCGAGAAATGTATCTGGCTATTGTGATGAATGCGGCGAATGGTCTGATTTTCTATTATATGCGGATGGATCGTTTACCTGTGAAGCATGCAGAGGCGAACAATCTAATCTTATCGAGTAAATTTCTTGAGTCGCATTATATCTAAAATGGCATATTAAATACACCAACGATCTTTAATTTTATTGGGAGGTTGTTGGAATTTTTTTGAAATATTATTTGATTTTGACAACTAAAAAATTTAAAATCATATGTAGAAAAAACTTATGAATGAGATTTATTTAAAACCCATTAGAACTAATATCATGGTTTCCAAATTCATGTTATTTATAATTTATTAATTCATCTGTTGTAATTGATCTTGCACAATATTGACACTTTAATCTTAAATATACTTTATCTATAATTTCTATTTTAGATTTTAAACCATCTTCGGTATTTGTTATGCATTTTAAGTTTGGACATTTAAAAAAACCAATAATTTTATCGGGCAATTGAATTTTTCTTTTTTCAATTAAATTATAATTTTTGATAATATTTATGGTTGCTTTTGGAGCTATTAATGCTAGTTTATCTGTTTCTTTTTTCTCCAAGAATTTGTTTTCAACCTTAATTATATCTTTTTTTTTATGTTTGATACTAGGAACATTTAATGCAACAGTGATCACATTTCCTTCATGTCCATTTATATTTAATATATCAAGCACTAATAATGCTCTTGGAGATTCGATATGATCTATTACAGTTCCATTTTTTATTCTACGTACCAATAATTGGCTAGAATCAGGCATATGTTTTATTTTTAAAAATTATCTAAATACTTTTTTATAATTAATTGTTACTCTATTTGATATAGATAAAGAAACCATGAATGATTTATCTGGAAATTTTGATCTTTCTGATGTTTCTTTCCCGATAAAATAGGATAAGTCAGAAGTAGATCCGATCTCTGTATGGTTATTATTTTTATAAATTTCTTGCATGTTATCTTGCATAATTATATGAGGCATGGTTATAATTCAAATATATTTTCATACATGTCATATAGCTTAAAGCTAACCCTTGAGACATTATTTTGAGAACAACTGTTTCAAAGATTATCTTCTGATAGATTAAAGGAATCCATCCTTTTTAACATTCTGCATCTAATAGGTTGTATACCATGGCCTACTGTAAAAAGGAAACGTGGCAAACCATATGTATATTCTCCAACTGTAATTTTGAGATGCTTTATTGTAAGGATATGGTTTAGAATTGATTCCAACAATGCATTACATATTTTTCTTAACATGGACTCATCAGTATAATTATAAACTAGCATTAGCATGTAGTCTTGCAAAAATACCTAGCAGACGTACATTTGACAGGCGATTGAAAACCATTTCTACAGATATAAAAGAAAGGATATCGACAATAGGATACCTGTTTGTTGCAGAAGATATTATAGACCTCTCTATAACCGCAATAGACAGTACTCTTTTAAAAACAAAAGGTAGTGTATGGCATACATCATCCATGAAAAAAGGAGTAGTACCATGTCCTGGAATTGACACGGATGCACGGTGGAGTTATAGTCATACAAAGGGATGGATATTTGGATATAAACTACATCTAACATGTACAACAACAGGCAAGATTATAGTATACCTTTAACTGCAGATGTAACATTGCTAATGTACAGAATAACCAGCTGTATGTTTCTTTAACATCATCTTCTTCGGTATTCTCTTTACCATATGTATTGTACATGATAGCTGATCCAGGCTATGATGATAAGAAACTGTATGAATATAGTAAAAATACATTGGGAATAGATTTAGTTTGCCCTCTTGAAAGATACGAAAGTACTTGCAAAAAGAGGCTTGAGTTTGTATGCTTTTATGAATCAAATAGGACAATGTATCTACAGTCGTAGAAGAATATCGATAGAGCCATTGATAGAACATATCAAATCTGTTTAGAATAGACTCATTGCCATCACGTGGATTTCATACGGTATCTGCAATTGTACTTTTGTCTGTTTTAATATATCAAATAATGGTATATTATAACTGTAAAACTAAGAAAATAAATCCAAAATCAATAAAATATATGCTTGGGACTGGCTGATGAAATGGAATTGTGGATAAGGATGAACAGTATCGAATTACGACCAAGCCTCAATTATATCCTGGGCCTGGAGAGCTCCATTTTCTTTGATATATACATCATATATTCTTACAATTTGTTTTGAGTATAATATATCGTCATCAACATCAAAATGTCCTTGTCTTACGGGTAAATCATATGCAAAATGTAGATCGTGATATATATTTGCCCCTGTGGTAACTATTCAATCAACAAATCCATTTTCAATCATTTTTGATATAATTTTTCCAAATCCTATTGGAGTCATTGCCCCCTGCAATTGTTAAACAAATAGTGGCATTAGATTCTATCATTCTAACCTATATCAGCTGCCTCAGATAATCTCCTTGCATTATATCCTGTTTTTCCAAACAAGTCTATTAATTCAGATTTATCATATCTGCAAATATTTCTAGTGGATCTATTTTGTTTCCTGAAAAACTGTGCTGAACATTATTCAATTAATTTTAAATAAAATGATTATATATCTAATTATTGGCTTTGCTTGTTTAAATAATAAATTGTTTAATGTTAAAAATTATATATTTTTATGTGTCAAACTAAAATATGAATGCAGGTATTGATTCAAAAAATATTTTGTCTAAGACTGTGAAAGATTATAATATTGATGGATCTTCTAATATTAACAATATTTTAACAAATATGCTTGATTCTGGCGGATTTGAAGGCCGAAATTTAGCAAATGGTATATCCATACTTAGAAATATGATTGCTGAAAAAAACTGTACTAAATTCCTATCATTTGTCGGTTCCTTAATTTCCACTGGAAATAGAGGTATCGTTAAAGATATGGTCAAAAATAAAATGTTTGATTGCATAATAACTACTTGCGGATCATTGGATCACGATATTGCTAGATCATTTTCTTCATATTATGAGGGGGATTTGCGCCTGGATGATACATTTTTGCTTGACAAAAATATTCATAGATTAGGAAATATACTTGTTCCGAATGAAAACTATGGTCCTTTAATTGAAAATAAACTTCAATTTATTTTGCAGAAATTATATCAAGACTCGCAATCTTCAATCGACTTTTCACCATCTGAAATCATAAAATATATAGGAAGTAATCTAAATGAGACTTCGTTTTTATATTGGGCTGCCAAGAACGACATTCCAGTATTTGTACCTGGATTTGTTGATGGTGCTGTTGGAAATCAAATATGGTTATTTAATCAAAAACATAAAGACTTTAAAGTCGACATCTTGAAGGACCAAACTCTATTATCTGAATTAATTTTTGATTCAAAAATGAGTGGTGCGTTTATGATGGGAGGCGGTATTTCTAAGCATCATACATTGTGGTGGAATCAATATCGGGGCGGATTAGATTATGCTGTCTATATCACTACATCATCCGAATGGGATGGAAGTTTAAGTGGTGCTCTAGTAGCAGAGGCCATTTCATGGGGGAAGGTTACCAGCGTAGCTAAACAAACTACTATTCATGCGGATGTTAGTACTGTTTTACCTTTTATTTATTATAGCTTGATTTCCAAAATAATATAAAAATATTTTTTTATAATTTAAATAAATTATTGTTGATGAATTTGATTCATCATTTATTGTATGGTTATTTTAATTATTTTTGCCAAACTTGAATCTTTGGGTTGATCCATTGAATTAGTAGGTACATTTGCTATTTTGTCTACTACATCCATACCTTCTATTACCTTACCAAATACTGTATATTGATTATCCAAGAACTTTGAATCGTTTAATACTATGAAAAATTGAGAACCTGCACTATTTGGATCTGCCGTTCTTGCCATGGATACTATTCCTCTATCATGAGAGATATTGTTAAATTCGGCATTTATTTTATATCCTGGACCTCCTGTTCCCCATGTTTGTCTATTGCTATCGTTTTTGGTATTAGGATCGCCACCTTGAATTACAAAACCTTTTACAATTCTATGAAAAACAGTTCCATCATAAAATCCCTTTTTTGAAAGATCTATAAAGTCCTTCACATGATTAGGAGCTTGTTCTGGAAAAAATTGTATTTTGATATGCCCTTGAGTTGTTTCGATATCCGCTATATTATTTGAATTATTCGCGACCATGTTCTTTGAAGTTAAATTTTCACTATTGATAATATTAGATTTGTTATTTGAATTGATGGTAGTGGTAGAATTTCCAGTTGTTATATTCAAATGTGAATTATTTTTACTTTCTGTTGAATTAACTAAACTACTGTTAGTACCATTACTGCCGATATTCTTGTTTGAGTCAGCAGCATTTGTGATATTTGTACCTAATAAAGTACTGTTTGTCTTTGGAGACGTCATTGTATAGTTCTTGCTTGTACTTTCAGTGGAATTATTTAAAGTAGTGATGTGTCTATTTTCAAAAGTAAAATTATGGTTTACTTTGTATAATAGAACACCAAAAAATATGCCAGGATTATTACTTTTCAAACTTGGTGATGTATATACTAACGTAAGAGGTTCTGATAAATTTCCTTTAGGATATTTTATGTCTTTAGAATAAAATGGAGTAGTATTGGGTTGATAAGTTGACGATAATGTTCCTTTAGATGGATCATAAAAGCCTATAGTCTTGAAAGGCATCATATGCCCCAATAGTGAATCCCAAAATGCCGGTTTTGGAGTAGTTAAATCAGGCTGTGAAAACTTTGATTCATTGAATCCACCTATAGTTATAAACCAATGTTTTTTACTTTCATCCCCTCCTCCACCGAGAAGATATGTAGGTCCTTTCGAATTTGGATCAATAGTGGGCAATTTTTGACCTACCACATATATTAAAATATAATCCGCTTTTAAATTGTTAGCAATTTTCCAACCTTCTTGTTCAGGACTCATCAACATTTTTGCGATTGTTGAAATCCTTGTTGAATTTATTGTTGCATTGTCTGCTAAAGATGTTCTATTTCCAAGCGCAGTAATCCAATATCCATAGTCCCACCACGATGCGACCACTGAATTCTGTGGCGTATTTTTGGACATCCAATGAAGTGCATCTATCCAATCGTTTGTGGTAAGTCTGTAATTAGTTGCACCATTAGCTATTGATGTAGGTACATCTGCAGTACTTATCCAATTTGTATTCGCATCGTAAATCATTGGTATAGCTATTATTACAATTAAAATTGTAGAAAAGGCCATATAAGCAAAAATATATTTTTCTTTTTTTATATTACCCGATACTATCTTTGATTTATTCCGCTCATAGCCCGAAGTTAGTTTTTCATTGGTTCTTTTGATTGACGTTATACTTCGAATTACCTCATAAATTCCAATACTTGAAAGAATTATAATACTTATAGATGCGAATACAAGTAGTCTTGCAAAAGTCGCACTAATGTAAATCCCGGTTAGACCTATTATAAGCGCAAATATCATCATACGATTTTCTTTATTTGTAAATGCTACCCACGCACCTAGTCCTGAAAAAATTATTAATATCGAGAACTCTCTAAAATAATCTACAATTGTAGGAGTAGAGTGTTCGGCAACGGATTGTACAAGACTATTTTCTGAAGATATGAAGGGATTTATGGCATTGAGATATCTAAATGAAGGTGTTTTATACAAGCCACCTGAAATTATTGCAATTCCCAAAATAACGAAAATTGCAAAAATGATTAATGTGTTTCTTAACGCATTTTTTTCGGAGCTTTTTCTTTTTACCAGAGTTGATACAAATAAAAATCCTGTACTTACCATCAATAAAATCCCAGGAAGCCCAAATACAAATGATGATCCCGGTCTCGGAAAGGCTAATGCAGTAAATAAAATTGATGCAGTAAATAAAACAGATACTAGGAGAGGATTTTTAAGATTAGTTGTAAGAAATGCAAGTACAAAAATAAATATAGCTATTGGAATTACAAAATATTCTCCTCCACCCCAAGATGCTAATGCCAGACCAACTATTACTCCACTAAATATTGCTTTAGGTATTAAAAATGCATATTTTTTCTCCCTTAAAGCTGAAATAAATAAATAAGCTCCACCTAGACCATAAAAAATTCCTAGCGGTTCTGATTTAAACCAACCCAGGTTTCCTCTCTGAATAATTGCGGGACTTACTGCGAAAAAAATAGATGCTATCAATCCAGGAACATTTTTGCCTGCAATAGATCTAACTAACAGAAACATTAACACCGTTGAAGCTGATCCTATAACCACTGGAAACCATATAACAAAATCCAGGAGGGATAGATTCATACCAAATATTTTATAAAGATATGCGGCTGTTATGTGCAAACCAGATTGAGATGTTGCTGCAACATTCCTTCCTTCTGGATACCATGACATATTATCATGCCATTTGAAATATGCATTAATTCCATGATCAACAATATATTGCGTAGCTCTAAAATCAAAAAAAGGATCAAATTCATTTAAAGATACCCCGTATTTAACCGGGTATGCTCTTAAAATAAAAGCAATAGAGAATGACAAACATAATACTACAACTAATAGTAAATACTTTGTTTTGATACCTTGATTTCCTTTGAAACTTTTTGAATTTGAAAATTCCTTCGCTGTCATTGGTTGTTACACTTTTCCTCTATTTTTTCTAAACTTTATTATTTAATATTTCTTTACCATTATTTTTTTTATGATTTTAATTATTAATCATTCTACTTCTAAAATTGTAGTTTTACATACATGTACCATATTACAAAATTCATCCGCATCTTTTGTAGAGCCGACAATTGAATTATAGTGCATAGGGATTGCCATTTTTTTAGGCTTTATATGATCGTTTATGGCCTTGGCCGCTTCTTCATAGTTCATTACATAGGTCCCCGATACAGGAACTAATGCTATATCAGCATCTATATCATTCATCTCTGGAATTAAGTCTGTATCCCCAGCATGATATATTTTTAATTTGTCCATATGTAATACAAAACCTATTTTATTATCTTCTTTTGGATGATATTCTTTGTTTGTATTATATGCTCTTGTAGCTTCAATTTTTATATTTTCGAAATCTAAACTTTCCCCTGGTTTCAATGGAATTATCTCATTTTTTGAATAATTTTCTTTTAGGACTTTTGTACACTCTTGTGAACAAATTAATTTTGTATTAACGTTTATAATGTTATTAATATCTTGGACATTCAAATGATCAAAATGATTATGAGAAATACATAGTATATCCGCATCATTTTTGTTATGATATTTTTGAACGAGTTTAAAAGGATCAATATATATTATTTTATTATTTGTATCTAATCTGTATCCGTCATGTCCATTCCATTGTATTTTAATTCCATCAATTTCTAACATGCAAAAACTAAGATTTAGTATAATTTAAATTTGTTTAGAAATGATAGTTGGACTGAAGATAAATAATCTTGTTGTTCTTTAAAGTAATAATATCCGATCCATTCTTTAATGCTTTTTTGATTAAATTTTTATCAATTGTTGCTAAAGGGTATTTTTTTTGTAGAGATATTTCTAAAAGTTGTAAATCTACTTCCCGTGTTGAATGTAGATTATTTATATCACTCATAATTTGAAAATTGTTGTTTTCCACTTCTTTTTTTATAATTTCCAAAGATAATTTTGCTATATTTGATCTTTTTATTTTACCTGTATGAGTAATTCGAGTTAGTTCTCTAATAACTGAAGGATAAATTAAATACGTTATTTTCCCAAATTTGATCTTTAAAAAATCTGTATTTTTGATGGGATCATAGCACAAAACCATTATGAAGCTTGTATCACAAATAACATCCATTTTGTTTACAATGTGGTTCCTGCGCCGATGAGTCGCCACCTGTCTGCAATTCTTCTGCTTATTGCTACTTTGCTTTTCGGCATCAAGCAAATTGGTTTTTTTATCTTTATCTCTATTCTTTGATTTTTAGAATTTGTAACGGTTCCTGTTGTCACGGCTGTTCCAATATTCAATCTAAGATTTTCTTTAGTTTTTATCGGATCAACTTTTACCATATCTTGTGTACCAACAGCAGTATCAAACAAATTTATATCAATTGTAATCTCATCAACGGTATTTGGTAATGTATTGGGTTTTCCTATGACTGATCCTATTAATGAATCGCTTTTTATGAAAGAGGGATCCAATTTTGAACCAATTGCGACCAGTCCACCCGGTTTTACTTTGTCTACAATGCCCGCTCCTGTAGCTAAAGAAGCAATTTTTGAAATTATGGGTTCATATTTATTTTTTTTTTCGTTATATATGCCTGGGAGTATTTCAATTTCGTTTCCAGTTTCAAACTCTCCCTGAATTAGTGCTCCGCCTAATGCACCCCCTTTAATGTTTTTAATTGGAGTACCAGGTTTATTTATATCAAATGATCTTAATATGTGCATTATTCCAGTATCATTATTTATTCTTTCTGGAGTAGGAATATATTTTTCGATACTCTCAATTAATACGTCGATATTTATCTTATGTTGTGCAGATATGGGTATAATCGGAGCATTTTCCGCTACACTTCCACTCACAAATTCTTTGATTTGATTATAGTTTTCTATTGCTGTATCCCTTTCTGTTAAATCAACTTTATTTTGAACTATTACGATATTTTTTATTCCTAGTACTTGTAATGCTAACAGATGCTCTCGGGTTTGAGGTTGTGGAACTTTTTCATTTGCAGCAATAACCAATATTGCTCCATCCATTAATGCACCACCTGAAAGCATATTGGCCATTAAACTTTCATGACCCGGAGAATCCACAAAACTTACTACCCTTGTTAACTCGGCATCTGAATTGCATAAATTGCATTTTGGTTGAGCTGAATAGTTAAAAGGTGGCTCACAATTTGGACATTTGTAAAATGCTGCATCGGCATATCCAACTTTAATGGTAATTCCCCTCCTAAGTTCTTCACTATGACCGCTTGTCCATACTCCTGTAATAGATTCTATTAAAGTAGTTTTGCCATGATCTACGTGTCCTGATGTACCTATATTGATACATGGCTGATATCCGTATTTTTGAATATACCATTCAGGTAAAGTGTCCTTCCAGTGCAATATACTTTGTATTTTTTCTTTCAAATATTAATTTACTTAATTAAAATTTTTGTTTTTATTTTATTTGAAATAGAAAATAGATTTATAAAATAAAAATGTTTTATTCGCTTATTTTTCTGCTTTTTCTGGATCTGTTTTTTCTTTTTCTTTTTCAGGCAAACTTGATTCTAATAATTGACAATTTAATTGATAAATTTCCTCTGTAACTAAATTACCTCTTACCAATTTTCTTTTTCTTTCTCCATGATCTAAATTTCTTGCTCCAACACCACCAGTCATAAGAATATATTTTTTTACTCCTCCATGCAGATCTGAACGCATAGGAGTTCCTGATTTGTCACTACCTCCTGTAATTTTTATTTTTCCCTTATCGAAACCAAATATAGAGGAATCTATTAAATCGCCAATTTTAGAACCTAGTATCGGCTGTGCATTTTTATCTTTAACTTCTTGACTAATACTTTTACCTTTAGAATCTGAAATAACTACTTTAAATTCTACCAAAGTGCTGTACTGTTTAAATATTTAGAGCCTTAATTAATCTTGCTAAAATCCATTAGATCAATATCCTAGTTAATTGCTGGCTCTATTAATTCAAGGAAAACTCCATATCTTTAAAATAACCATATATTATATGTCTACTAGAAAGAGAACATCTTTAAGTGTCATTGGTTATAGATTATACTTGTACTTTTTAAGATTATCGTTTAGAAATACTGCGAAAGCGTTATTAATTTACTGAATATATGCAGGTTTTCAAGGTATAATTCTGATCGAATGTTTGTTATAATATATTTTAGATATATTATCAGGTATATGAATAGTCTTGTAAAGAGGGTTGTATTTGGTGTCTAACCTATTATGCTTATTTTCATAACAAAATTATAATAAGTAACAAATCTAAATAAGCATGATTTATTTGCTTTGTTGCATAATTCATGTTCATTCGATCACATCCATTTTTGTTAGCCTATATTCTTCTAAACAGGTTATACAAAGATACTTTCATTGTCATCTCTTTTACCATGTTTTGAAACTTGGTTGCAGATATGTATTCACCAAACATCCGCTTTATAGAAGAAAATGCTGTTTCAGCCATCCACCTGCGTCCATAATTTCTTTTCTTTTTCCATTTATAATAATCCTTTATTTGAAATCCAACTTCTCTATTCCTTACATTGCTATTCTTGGATGAAATGATGGAGTTCCTTTTTACTTTGATGATGGGCCGAATCCTTTTCTCCTTCAAATATTTGAAATTCTCATTACTATCATAGGCTCCATCACCAATGAAAGATTTGATCTTGACATTGCGGTTATTATTCAGCACGCCTTCCACCAAATTCTTTATTACTTTACTATCATGTACCTTTTCATCGGTAACTTCCAGTGCAAGAATTTGTTTGGTCTTGATATCCACTGCAACAACATGTATCTTTAGATAGCCTTTCTTGTTTTTTACATCCCATTTATCTTGCATCCACCGAGACCTCTATTGGTAACTTTGATACCTGTACTGTCAGCTGCTATGATGATAACGGCATCATCATCATCATCATCTATGCTGTTATTGATATCAATGTCCAGATTGTTTATTCTTCTACATATTTGTGAATAACATGGATGGTCTGGATAGATTCTTTCCTATAGTTGCCTTTATGATTCCTTCTGTTTGTCTATAGGGAAGGTGAAGGTATACTTTGATATGGCCGATAATAAGGATGAAGGAATCAGAGATTTGTACTTTTTGCCTTTCTTATTTTCATTCATCCTTGCAAGATCAACATCCCAGCTATCCAGAAAATCATAGGAAAAAAGTATCTCTCCACGTCTTACAAGAGATTGGTTATAAGAAGGCCAGTGGATCACAAATGATTAATTGGTTCTATCCTAGCTAAAAATGTTAGTTATGCAACAAAGCACGATTTATTTACATTAATTATTAGTCAGATGTTCACTTAACTGTAAGTTGTCGTTCAATCTTTGAATAGGTCAATCACAGATTAAACCATTACTTTACATGCTGTAGTAGCATCCATTTTTTACATCAGAAATAATCATCAAAACATGCATTAGTTCTCAATGTTTTATATCGTATAGTGCTTTGTTGCATGATTCGAAAATCAGTTAAAAATGTGATTTATGTATAATAGCAATAAGTGAATTTTAACTATTTTCGTTATAATCTTATCAACAAATCGTTAATAAATAACGAATAAAATAATCATGCAACAAAACATCGCATAGTTCTTTTAATATATTTTTCAAAAAAGAGGAATGAAGAGGATGATAATTTAATAAAATGATGTGCATTATATGTGGATACGGGAGTCACTATCGCCTATCAAGATGGCAAACTCGCCAATTGTTTTAATCTGAAACAATAAATCTACTATAAAAGCATTTTTTTCAAAAGATTTAATTGCATACAGGATCTGTCTACGTTTTGGTTTCGTTAAAGCATAACATAAACAAACAGTAGGATCCACATTAACTGAATTTTTTTATTATTTTTTTTAGTTTATCTTTCTGAATCCATTCATATTATTAATGACGGTTTCAGTGAACAAATCTTTATAATGCTTTTGAAGTTTTTTTATATGTAAAAGAAAATAAAGATGTAGAGAATAGGCAACATCCATTGAGTGATTCTTGTCTTAAATTATTACGGATTATAATCACTATTAAGATTTTAAGTTAATAGCGCCTATACCAATAAGTTATCACTCGGACAACATAAATATATAACCGTGCCGGAAAAAGCAGATCAAATAGATACTATCATAAATTTACATAATTCAGGATTAGATCCAGAAATAATCTCTTTTGAATTAGATATTGATATTGATACAGTAAAAAAAGTAATAAAAAATGATCTTGATAGGAAGAAGGAAAAAACTATGCCTATAAAATTCAGCCGAAATAAAGTATATCATAGTACTATTTTTGATATTGATGTAATAATTAAAGATTCTCAGGTGAGAATTTGGAATGCTCTAAAAGCAAAACCAGAATATGAAACTTCTTTTAAAGATACTCAAAATATTCTAGAAAAATATGGGGAATCCAAGGTAAATCTCATAATATTGCATATTGATTTGGTGGGCTCCACTCGTATGTCTATGAATATGCCTATTGATAGACTGACTACTATAATCAGATCTTTTGCTCAACAAATGTCCATTATAATATCTTTGTTTGGTGGCTATGTTTTAAAGTATATTGGAGATGCAGTTTTAGCCTTTTTTATAGTCGACGACAAACAAGAATCCAATATTTACAATCTAAATGAGCATAAAGATGAAAATGACATATATAATTATATTCGATGTATACAGGATTCAATACATTGTGCATATACTATGATCAAAGTTATACAAGAAGGTATCAACCCAATTTTAAATCAATATGACTATCCTGAATTAAATGCAAGAATAGGTATAGATTTTGGAGAAATTGCTATTGTACAATATGGTTGGGATATTGATGAATATGAAAAAATAGTATTTAGAAAACCTCACTTCGATCTTATTGGCTATACTATTAGTATGGCAGTGAAAATGACTACTCTTGCAAAAACCAATCATATTGTATTAGGTCAAAAATTATTTGATTTATTAAATAAAAAAGAACAAGAGGGTTTTAAAAAATTGCAAACCAATCCCGATATTTGGAATTATACCCAAAAAACAACTGGAAAAATATATAATTTATATAGTACATAAAATGTGGTTCATATTTAAATAGTCATTTAATTACAAGATCTATATTTAATTTTATTTATTTTCCAAATACTACTAAGTCAACCGATGTTTGTTTTTAATTATCAATGTAAAATACATTTTCTATTTTTAAAAATGATATTCTATTTATAGATAATTTATAGTATATCAATATTATTGTAATACTATTTGTAATATGTTTTCTTTACTTAAATTCTTATATTAGATCTCTTGCATAATTAGAAACATTCTATTCGTTTCACTAATGATATACTACTTTTCTTCTATTAATGTAGGTTCCTTATTCTATAGTTTACTAGACCTACAACTATATCTGACACCTTGTTATATTTTCTCAACTTGTTTCTGAATACGTCGCTCATTATTCTGTACTTTTTCAATCTGCAAATGGTATGCTCTATCACTATTCTCATTCTAGAATGATTTTTGTTATATTCTTTTTCATCATCTGATATCCGGTTGGTTTCTTTTCTTTTTATATGGTAGTGCAGATAGTTGTTCTGGGAAATCCTTTTCTACACCAAGATATCCAAGGTCAAATATATTTAAAACTTCTTTTGGAATGATTGGATGGTTCTTTTTATAAACATTATAATCATGTCTTTTTCCTTTTTTATAGGCAATCTTATGAATGATATAACCACGATTGTTAACCATCAATTGCGTCTTAACAGTATGTCTTTTCTTCTTGCCAGAATAGTACATCTTTCTTTTATTCTTGTCAACAGGTCTTGGAATCTGCTGCTCTGTACAATCGGTAAAAGCCATAAATCCAGGAAAATATTGTTCAACTTCTTCAGGTGTTTTTAGCCTCTTTGTTATGTTGTATATCTTCTGTGGAATTGGTACACATTTTCTAATCAACTCTAATCTTTTGAATATCTCTACAAATGTTGCTTTGATCCAAATCAAACAGAAAACCTGCTAATGTGTAGGTTATGTACAGACGATAGTAAACCAAAAGCATAAGAAATCTATCTTTTAAATCCAGCTTGAAATGCCTGCCTGCACCAAACTTTCTTTTTCTACTATCTTTTCTATTAGATAAACGCTTTAATTCATGCTTTTGATATTTTTTTATTATATAGTTATCATAAATATTATCAAATTCTTGTACTGTAACGCCGGTAAATGACTTGAAGAGCAATGGCTTTTTGGATAATCCATAGTAGGAAAGCAACGAATTAACAGGTTGATGATAAACTAATGGTCATAAAGCTGTTTAGTTGCAATTATACAAGAGATCTATTATTGATCTTTTGTGTATGCTATTAAATCAACAAGTCCAATTAGAAAATAAAACCACAGATCTTTGGACTATAACATTGTAACGCTTTTTGAGTACATGATACAACTATAATTACATAATAGCACATAAACATAATCTAAACAAATTTTTTTATCATTTTTATTTTCAATCTATTACTTTGCATATTAATTCTTAGCTGATATAAACAATAAAAAGGCAAAAATCATCAATATATTATTTATTTTTAGATACTTGTTGACCATATTTTATGATTCCATATTATTCCTTAATTGGGTAACTCATGATTAGGACCATTTCATAAAATTTTTGTCACATTTATAAAAAGTAATTAATGCATAAAATAATTTAATAAACTACACCCTATCAGAATTATCTTGAAAATCATTTGCTAATGTTAATGCCCTTTCTTTCATTATTTCTATATAATCATCATATTCCATTTCTACATTGCATTTCTTACAAATAATTCTATTTTTATCAATATCAAAAATTGCTTTTTCATTGCAATAAAGACATTTTGCATCCATATGTGTATTAATGCATTTACATGTTTTTTAAAATTTTAATTATATGTTTATTCTTAACATTATTTTGCATATTCTTTGTTGCATGATTATTTTAAATCATTTTTAGTTTATGTCTTGATGTTAAAGATATAATGCAAATAGTTATAATTTATTTAGTTTTGCTACGAATAAAGTAAAGTTTTAACTGTATTTCGAATCATGCAACAAAACATTTCAATTGAAAGAGCCCTCAAGATAGATTTTTTCTTATACGGACAAAGCTATTTTTACCAATCATAATATTTTATTAATGAATTTTCAAAAATGTGACATGATTTAACTACTGAATAGAAAGTAACATGATTAAGAATGTTTTTTGTAAAATAGAAAAATATACTAAAAAAATATGGTATAAAAGGCAAGATTTTAAATCATTGTTCCCCGTATGCTGCTTCCGCATGTTGAGATATATCTAAACCTAATGCCTCTTCTTCTTCGCTTACCTTAATACCCACTACATAATCAATAATTTTTAATATAATAAATGTCCCAACAAAGCCCATTAGAGCTGCAACTCCTACTCCTACACCTTGTATAACCAACTGCATTGGATTTCCATATAACCATCCATTGGGACCGGCAGGATTGATAACTTGGCTTGCAAAAATTCCAATAGATAAAGCACCCACTATACCAGTGATACCGTGAACAGAGCTTACATCCAATGCATCATCAATTTTCAGTCGTTCTTTTATTAAAACTATTCCATAATAAGATGCAAATCCTAGAACAATACCAAGTATTAAAGAATGCTGACCACTAATAAATCCAGCAGCAGGGGTAACGCCAGCTAAACCTGAAATTGCGCCGTTTATAACAGAAGTAACAGTTGGTTTTCCCGATCTCTTCCAGCTTAAAAATACCCACACAAGTGCACACGTAGAAGCACCAATTTGAGTAGTAAGTAAAGCATTAGCAGCGAGTGCACCTGATGCTAAAGCGCTACCAGCATTAAATCCAAACCATCCAAGCCATAATAGAGCTCCGCCCATTGCAGCTAGTGGAATATTATGAGGTACCATTATTTGAGGACCGTAATTTTTACGCCGACCTAACACCAAAGCACAGGCTAAAGACGCCATACCAGCACTAGTATGTATAACTATACCACCAGCAAAGTCTACAACGCCGATTTTTGCTAACCAGCCTCCACCCCATACCCAATGCGCAAGAGGATAATAGATCACTAAACTCCACACTATTACAAATATAAAAAAAGCACTCCATTTCATACGTTCTGCAAATGCACCTGTAATTAATAATGGAGTAATAACGGCGAACATCATCTGATAAGTTGCATATGTAATTCCAGGGATTGTAGGCGCGTAAGAGATCGAATCACTAAATGGAACGTTATTATAGAAAAGCCAAGAAATGTTTCCTATTACCCCATGAATATCAGGCGCAAAGGTCAGGGTAAATCCAACTACAAACCACAAAACCGATAACAGTGCCAAACCGGTAAACGTTTGCATTATAACAGATAATGAGTTTTTTAATCTGAGCATTCCCGCTTCAAAAAAACCTAAAGCAGGTGTCATTAACATGACAAGTCCAGTCGAGACTAGCATCCATGTTGTATCACCAGTATTAATTACCAACGCTCACAGAAGGTTTTTGGTAGATTATAAAGTTATTCCTGGAATACTTAAAAATTGTAATTAAAATCTTCATAAAAATAATATTATCATAAAATAAAGGTTTTTTGATTAATATTTATAATATTTGTTCCCAAATTTATCAATTCATAAAATTAATTTTACTAGATGAATAATGTTAATATAATATGAGCATATTTTGTAAAATAATTCAAATATTTAGTATAAAACCATTAATATATTCAGAATATAAAATAATCATATAAATATTTTTATGAAACTAACTACTTTGTTGCAAGATTATTTTATTCGTTATTTATTAACGTCTTGATGACAAAGTTATAACGAAAATAGTTAATATTCAATTGTTATTGTTATACATAAATCATTTTTTTAACTGTTTTTCGATTCATGCAACAAAGCAGAAACTAACTAATAAATCATGATAGTTGAATTGGGGTATTTGCTATCTTTTTTAAAAAACTTAATAAAAGTTTATATCATTAAATTAAAGAAAATAATTGTATTTCCATAAATGTGGGCAAATCTTTTAAATGAAATCGATTATAATTTAAAAGTTAAATGAAATTTGTTTATTGTACATTAATTAGATCGAATTAAAAGTGACTCGAAAGGGCTCTAAAGCTAAAGAAAAGATATAGATCCCCTCATTGGTTATTAAATATGATAAACAAATAAGAAAAAGAATAAGCATGAAAGATATTATTCTTTACTTCTTTATTTCCGTGGTCTTCCATTAAGAAATACATCCAAAGATATTCAATAGGTCTTGCATAATTAGAAACAATCCAGACCATTCCTTCTGCAATTGTATATAGATTTCTAATTCTGTTGATTTAATATTTTATAGGTTACTAAGCCTGTAACTATATCTGATATTCTATTATACTTTCTTAGCCTATTTTTAAATACATCACTCATTATCTTATATTTTTTCAATCTGCAAATAGAATGCTCTATCATTATTCTTCTTTTAGAATGATTTTTGTTATACTCTTTCTCTTCTTGGGATAGTTCAGGATTTCTTCTCTTTCTGATAGGTATGGATGACTTTTGTCTACGAAAATTAGTTTCTATTACGATATATCCAAGATCAAATACATTTAGAACATCTTTTGGAGTTATCGGATGATTCTCTTTATAGATATGATAATCATGTCTTTTTCCTTTCTTATAACCTAATTTATGAATGATAAAACCATGGCTGTTAACCATCAATTGCATCTTTACAACAGCATGTCTTTTCTTCTTGCCTGAATAGAATAGTCGCCGTCTTTTATTGCAATTGGTCTTGGCATCTGTTGTTGTTCGGTAGAATCTATAAAAGCGATAAATTCTGGAAAATATTTCTCTACGTTTCAAGGGTTCGAAACCTTTTTGTTTTGTTATATATCTTTTGAGGAATTGGTATACATTTTCTAATCAGGCTTTCAATCTTTTGGATAATCCTACAGATATTACTCTGATCTAAATCAAATAGAAAACCTGCTAATGTGTATTTAATGTAAAGACGATAATAAGCCAAAAGCATTACAAATCTATCTATTATAGTTTGAAAGGTCTACCTGTTCCTATATTCAGATCTCTATTCTTTCTTTTTGATAAACGTTGTATTTCATGTTTAGCATACCTTTTTGTTATTTCTTTTGGAAAATACTATCAAATTCTTGTACTGTAAGGCCGGTAAACGATTTGAAAAGTAGGGGTTTTTTGGATAACTTTTCGTATGAAATCAAAGAAAGGACAAGAAATGGAAGAGAATCAGATCATATAGCTGTTTATTCTAATTATGCAAGAAATACATTCATTTCCTATTGAAATTCAGAGAAACTTTCAAGATTCTCGAGTAACCCAATGCTAGACCTAAGATCAAGGAGGGGATTATCCAAGCGTCTTCTTGGAGGCATACTTATACCCCGCGAACACAACAACTATACTTCTTCTGTGTTATATCATACTATCCTACAGTCATCAATGTGAGCATGAAATAAGAAGTAAGTTGCCAGTAAGTCGAAGGTCTAGGTGAAATAACATGACCATATGTTAGTTCGTTCTTGGTCGTTGACACCTCAGTCAACAACTCCACCAATTAGTCTTGGGATTTTATATCTTATATAGGACTTTGGATGAACATTCTTCCAAAATCGTTGTAGGCTGGATTCGTTTCCAAAATATAATTAGTGATGCATCTCCTGTAAACACCTTATCATCACATTTTCCTTTGATGGAGCCATAGAAAGGCATTCAATTCCAGGTTTCCATTCTCTGGGATTTGGTAGACGGGTATATTGACGTTATTTCACTAGTTGTGGGTATTTATTATTATTAGTAGTTAACGTATCATATGACAATAAATACAGATTGAATGATAAGGAGTAACATTTTCAATTAGAATAGTTGTCAAAGTTTCCTTATTCTTAAGACGATAGTGTTCACTTGATGCGGCTATATCAATAGATTATTTTTCAATTTTCTGCTTTCGGGATGCAGTGACTGTGGTAGTCTGGAGAACACATACTGAGCACCTCGAATAGCAAGATATCATGTTCGTTGTATAAGATTTAACTAGACAGAAGAGTATGCGAGGTACTTAAATGAGTCCATCCGATAACAGTCCTACACCCGCACATCCAGTAGAATAACGTTAGAGTGATATCAATGGAATTTTCCTATCCGTATTTAAAAATCACTGTGAGTTTTTATCCATCTACTTCCAGTAAGCCTTTCAATCTATTCATTTAATCTGTTTTATAAAAAGATACAAGAGACACCAATTTTAAATGAATTATCCATATATATACTATATGTGGAGAGATTCATTTATAAAAAGAACTTTTCCTATCGTTTTTAGATTTACCATCTAATTTCGTTTCTTAAATTATGGTATTATCCACCTTATAGAGGCATTATCAACCATTTTACGGTATAAATACCCTAGAAAAATATTATGTTTATGACTATATTAAGTATAAGATATAGTGAAGATTATGACGAGGATAGAGCAAGCATTTATCATTTAAACGCAGATGAATAGTCATTAAGACAAGTTCAAGGTATCTAAATTAGATAAAGATTAGACCTAAACAGGGTAAAGTTAATATAGATCTCAACCTTTCCGCGATGGGGTTTTAATTTAATACTCGAGTGACAGCAAGTAGGCAGCCATTTCTATGTGTTAGAATATGCCTCTAGCAACGTAATCGGTCTTTCTCTTGTCTCTGTTTCGATGTAGCAAGGTCTGCGTATTCTGTCGTTACAAATCTTGGATTCAAGTTTGTTAGACCCATTGTCACTAACGGTAGTTTTCAGTGCTAGAGGTGACCGGAGCATGATGTATGATTAACGAAACGCGGCACGAAGAAGAAGGAAATCGATTACAAAGTAGAAGTTAATTTTGGAACCATGCATTTATGTATCACCTTGAAAGACAGATGGCAACATAAAACTACCATTAAGTCATCCTACTGTCAGCTACTTGACATCCATATCCTCGGCGAATTTGCGTCAGACATGCTTGAGATACAAGCATTAACAATTCAGACACGTTATGTATTTGATAAAATGACATTTGCGATGCTAACCCATATCCTGGCTTACAAATAGGCTACGTTTGAGGGCTTCAAACGCTTGGATGTTGCCATCACTCGGCGTCTATGGTGCCAGCCCTTATGAATTGATATAACATATTCATTTTTTATTAGATACGGTTAACAAATAGAGAAGTATTTTATTTCATTATATGGTAATAAATGGCTTTCACAACCATACAAGTTTCTGAAACTAAATAATCATCTTCATCCATCTTTTGAGAAAAGTATTATCAAAAGAATATCATAGTATATAAAAAATAGATGTAAAGGTTTTGATGATTATTTTCCTTGTAGAAAAAACAAATGTAAAGTAAATTATATTAAAAAATGACTAAAAATGTTTGTTATCAAACCAATAGAGACAAAATCCAGTTAAGAGCAATTAAATCAAATTTTGTAATTAAAGTAAGGTCAGATAAACTATGCTTTAATACACTGTCATCTGTTTGCCATTGACAATCACACATTTAAATCTCTGCATATTTTTCATTATAAATATACAAATGCCATATTTAATGGCAAATATTAACCTCATAACTTTAATTATCCTTCGCATATTCACTATATAATTATTCTTAATACAATGGTATTAACCATTAGAACAATAATTTCAATTAACACAATACTGAAAAATTTAGTTAGATTCAGAATTTAAAATTACTGGGAATAGGATAGGGATTCGAACTTCGTAGCAATATTCGAGGAGACAAATAAATTGTCGTGATTATATGACTTTATTCAAGGAAAATCTATTGTTTGAAGTGCTCCTCATTTGGACTTTATAGAAAGAATACCTTCAAAATATATCTTTTATGCAAAACTTGTGTTTTTCATTAAGAATATCTGCAGATTATCTTTATGTTTCAACATAACCGTGTTTTTATAGGAGACGGGATACAAAAATGTGATCTTTGATGGATATGATCTCTTGCATAATTAGAAATAATCCAGACTATCTATCCGAATTCTTTGGATTTCTAGTTCTGACGCAGGTTCATTATTCTATAGTTTACTAGACCTGCAACTATGTCTGATACCTTGTTATATTTTCTCAATTTGTTTCTAAATATTTCTGCAAGTATCCTATATTTTTTCAATCTACAGATGATATGCTCTATCACTATTCTCTTTTTAGAATGATTTTTGTTGTAGTCTATTTCTTCTTGTGATAGTTCTTGATTGCTCTTCTTTCTGATTGGTATAAATGATAATTGCTCCAGAAAGTCTTTTTCTACTCCTAAATATCCAAGATCAAACACATTAACAACTTTTTTTTGGAGTTGTATAATGGTTCTTCTTATAGATATCATAGTCATGTTTTCTTCCTTTTTTATAGCCTACTTTGTGAAGGATATAACCGTGATTGTTAACCGTAATCTGATTCTTAACCGTATGTCTTTTCTTCTTACCTGAATAGTACATTTTCCTTCTTTCTCTTATCTTTGGGTCTTGGTATCTGTTGTTCTGTACAATCGGTAAAAGCCATAAATCCAGGAAAATATTTCTCTACTTCTTCAGGAGTTCGAAGCCTCTTCTTTGTTTTGTTATATACTTTCTGTGGAATTGGTATACATGCTCTTATCAGTCCCTCAATCTTTTGAATATCTCTGCAAATGTTGCTTTGATCTAGATCAAATAAAAAGCCAGCTAACGTGTAAGTAATGTAAAGACGATAGTACACTAAAAGCATCAGAAATCTGTCTCTTGTTTCTAGCTTGAAATGTCTGCCTGCACCAATGATTCTTTCTCTATTTTTTCTTTTAGATAAACGCTTGATCTCGTGTTTATGATATCTTTTTGTTATCTCTCTATCGTAAATGTCATCGAATTCTTTGACATCTAGTCCTGTAAATGATCTGAAAAGCAGTGGTTTTTTGAATAATCTATCGTATGAAAGCAAAGAAAGAACAGGTTAATGATAAACTAATGGTCATAAAGCTGTTTGGAAGTAATTATGCAAGAGATCTATTCTAATGTATTTACAATTCCAAAGACATCTCATCCTGAGCGAGCAAGAGAAAATAGCCAGAGTGTAGGAAACGACTGGAGTTTGACTGATAAAGATATTGAAGAAATAAACAGAGCATTTCCAGTATCAGATATGGACGATCCTCTGCAGATGATTTGATCTAAAAGGCAAGCGCAAGATGGTTTGAAAATTCGGATATATCGCCATAGATTAAGGCATATGTAAAGAGAACATGTAGCAATGATGAAAAGAATATATAAAAGATGAAAAAATAGAAGAAAACAACGCCTATATGGAAGGTGTACCTGGACCTGAATAATTGAACTTATTGTGATTGCTAGTATTCCTATTTAGAATGTCCTTTATTTTTTATGATACTAAATAAAGAACTCAAAAAGATTTATTTAGAGCCTATCCCAAAATTATCTTTCCTATATGTACCACCTCCAGACCGTAATTCAAGAATCCAGATTATCAAAATTCATACAAAGAAAAAGCCATTAGCTGAGGATGTTAAATTCGAAGAATTAGCTGATCGTACAGATGGTTACACTGGTGCTGATATCTCATCACTTTCATCTGCTGCAGTTATGCTTGCATTGCGTGAACACATATCAAAATATCAGAATCTAGATCAAGCAAAGAAAAATGTACAAGAACTAAAAGTATATATGCATCATTTTGAAGAGGCTATGAAAAAGATCAGACCTCTATCCACTCAAGAATTAAACATGTACAAAAAAATATCAGAACAGTTTGGAAGGCCAGATACTGAATGGAAAAGTGAGATGGGTACAAATGATAAGAATATCCCCAAGTCTGCCATAACTTGATGTTCTTTCACTTTCTTACTTTCGCGTCGCTCTCCTTACTAATAACAAAATAAGCAACAATTCAACAATATATGCTATAGGTAGAAAAAGAAAAGAACCACATTGATTGTGTACATTCCGTAAAGAATTATTTATCTAAATAATATAATAGTAGATGATTATATCACAACAATAACAATATTAATTACAAGTAGACGATGTTCTATATTTTCTAATCATCTTCCAAATAGCAGGAGTTTCATATCTATTGTTTAATTTTCATCATCTGATTCACTTGTTCTTAGTCTTCAAGTTCATGAGTCTCTTCATTCATTTCATCCCTTTCGGTTTCCTTACCAATTTCATCTGATTCGGTTTCCTTGTCCATCCTTTTTATTATGTATTTTGAATCTTATAAGTTAACAGTCGAAATTTCTGATGTTGTAGCAATCATTTGAAGAACCAAAATGTACTATAATGGAATTGCATCCCAATATTATTAATGTAATATTTTAGAAGAACAACCGAAAGTATGAGCGAAAGAATAATGCATATTACACAATCATAAAATTATGAGAAATGGTAGAAGAAATATCGTTATTATAGTATTATTTAATCAGAGTTGTCCGGGATAAAGAAATGTTATTATGATATTGATATTGATTCACTATAACTAATAATTACTACTCAACAAGAGATCGAATTAGACTTGTCGAGTAATTTAGAGATTAATTTTATCCTAAGATTTCTTTTCAGTAATGGTCAAATTTACACTTTACACCATTCGATCATATTGTGTAGTCCTATACATTCTTTCTAAATAGGCGGTTAATCTTAATCAAGCACTTACATAATAACATAGTAATAATAGTTATTAAGAATTAAGAAAGATGTAACAAGAGTAGATTTAAAATGCAAGATAAAGTCCATACATTTTATTCATACAAAATGAGGCCTGAATCTACATTGTGAATAGATTCAGCTATGCATGTATTTACTATTGGTCATTCAAACCATAGTTGGTTTGAATTTGTTTCCACTTTGGTTAATAATAATGTTAATATATTAATTGACGTACGTCGCTTTCCACATTCTAAAGTATTTCCGCAATTTAACAAAGAAGAAATTTCAAAGCAACTGCAGATGGAAAATATTGACTATATACATATTGAAAAGCTTGGTGGCAGACGAAAGCAGATAATCACTGGAAAATTCCGATATGACAATAAAGGTTGGAAGAACAAGAGCTTCAAAGCTTACGCTGATTATATGACATCTGAATCATTTAGGGAAGGTATTGACGAAATGCTTTCAGTAATTACAAATTATAGCAATTCATCTATTATGTGTTCAGAAGCAGTACCGTGGCGTTGCCATAGGAGGATGATATCAGATTATCTTACAATGGTGAATGGTATTTCGGTATTTGATATTATAAACATAAAACAACCTCCAAGGATACATAGATTAACTCCATTTGCACATCTTGCTGAAGACAAGGTCATTATATATTCAAAAAATGATTATTAAATTATTTAGGTATAATATATTCAATGATTTAGTTAGTATTGATTTTGTATTGCTTGTTTTATTTATCCAATACATAATCTGGTGGGCTCTGTTAACTATAGGATTTTAATATTTTTAATTTAATACGATACTTGCTTAAACTCAATTTCAATAGAATGTGCTACTTTGAGCACAATAAAGTATACCTTTATTAAAATATATGGATTTATCTTATATTATTATTACAATATTTGATAAAAAGATTCCAAGCCATATTCTTTAAATTAGTAAAAATAAAGGATATGTATTACTCCTATTTTTTCCGATTAAATTAAATTAACTAAAACTTTGATTGATGTTTTAAATCTGTTATGATGGAGATAATTCTTATATTATTCGATACCAAGTGCATCTTTAAGGTCTATTTTATGATCTTGTTCTTGTGCAATAATTTGTCTTAATTTTTCTGAAAGGGCAAATTCTTCTGCAGCTTCAGCTTGTCGAATTCTTTCTCTATAATTATTTAAGGTATCTTCTTCGGCTTTTAAGTCGATTTCTAACATAGTTTTTGAATCGTCAGATGTTTCAGCTTCTTTTGCGACGATCGTTGGATCTCCTCCTAAATAATCAATCTGTCGTGCAACTTCCAAAGCATGGGATAATTCTTGAGTAGCATGAATTTTTAATTGATCTGCAATGTCATTGTATTCAGCGCCTGTTAGTTTTGCACTAAATACCACATACTGGATTATTGCTTTATATTCTCTAGCTAAATCATCATTAAGTCCTCGTATAAGTTCCTCTTTACTTGGTTTGGAGGGATCAGATGATGGAGAATTAATATTATTAAACATGTAATTGAATCATCAAATAATGATTTATATTGTTATCGACAGATTAATCTTGAATTATTTGATTTATTAAATGGATGACTACTACTACTAATATTGTTAAAATCTGGTTTATCCTTTGTCATATTGATTTCTTACATATAAAAGGCGGAATAGACAGATAGATAGACTACAGTAGAAAAGATGCTGTTATTTTATCTTACTCTACCTTTACTTCTTTTCCTTGAGGTTTTGTTTCTTTCTTTTTGTTAAAGATTATTTCTAATATGCCGTTGTTATATGTAGATTTGATAGTTTCGATATCTACTTCCTGCTGCGGCAATTCTATAGTTTTATGGTATTTTCGTTGAGGATCGTCTGATAAGACTTCGATCCTACCATCGTAAGCATTTACCTTTATGTTTTCTTTTTTTACACCAGGCATCTCAAGTGCTACTTTGACTTCATTATCTGTTACATTAACATCATATAATGGCTCTCTTTCGGCAGTTATTTCTGGCCTGGCTCTTAATCCTGTAGAAGTAAATTCTCCTCCTCCTCCTCTATTACCCCGTCCTAAATACTTTATATTTCCAAATTCCTGTACATGTGGTTTACCATCAGGTCCAACAGTCATTGAATATCCATATACTATTGGTCCTACCTCTCGAATCTTGTTTCCTTCTTGAGTTTCATATTCCTTTATCAATTCTTTTGGAGCATTTGTTTGAATATCTGCAAATTGGTCATACATTCTTTGCATTTCTCTTTGCACATTATCAAACTCTCTGAATATATCTATCAAATCCCCTTCCAAAGAATCTCTTAAACCCATCATGAGGTTGAATATCTCGGTACTCCTAGAGCAATATATTGATCAAAGTTTAAATAATATCTGCTAGCGGTTATCATGATAAAATTAATAAATATAACTTTAACTGAATTAACAATGGAATATTTAATTATTTATATTTTATAATGTTGGTAGTGAATCTGAATATTATATTATGGCTTTAGATAATAAAGATCAATGCATATTAGGAATACATCATGTCACAGCCATTTCTCGTGACCCTCAAAAGAATTTTGATTTTTATACGGGTATTCTAGGATTAAGATTAGTCAAATTAACTGTAAACTTTGATGATCCAACATCTTATCATTTATGCTATGGAGATGAAATAGGACAACCTGGAACTATACTTACATTTTTTATATGGGAAAATATGCACCAAGGATCAAGAGGAACAGGCCAAGTAGTTACTATATCATTTTTAATTCCAGAAAATGCTATCGAATACTGGTCCAACAGATTTAAAGATAAAGGAGTAGAGCATTCTGAACCTAAAAAGCGATTTAACAATAATGAACAAGTCATAACATTTTATGATAGAGAGGGATTAAAATTAGAACTTGTAGCCAATCAAGAGACAGAAAATAGAAAAATAAATGCTTGGAAAAATGGTCCTATTCCTATAGACTATGCCATCAGAGGATTTTATTCTGTTACTTTGTCTTTAGATGGATATGAGGAAACTGCATCTAGATTAACTGATGAAATGGGGTTTTCTAAAATAGGACATGAAGGAAATAGATTCAGATTTCAAATAAAAGACAATGAGTTTAGCAAAAGATCGTTAAATAATCTTGGCGGTAGTAATGAGAATCAGAAACTAAATTCTTTATCTTTATCATCATCAATTGTTGATATAGTATGCTTGCCATATACTCTGTCAGGAACGATGGGTGCAGGTACAGTTCATCATGTTGCATGGCGAACTCCAACTGATGAAAGTCAATTAGATATGCGTAGAAAAATTATAAAAAAAAGATTAAATGCTACTCCTGTTACTGACCGTCTGTATTTCCATTCAGTTTACTTTAGAGAGCCAGGTGGAGTTTTATTTGAAATTGCAACGGATAATCCGGGTTTTATGATAGATCAAAAACTCGAAGAATTAGGACAAAAACTTGTTTTACCAAAATGGTTAGAACCAAGGCGAGAATACATCGAAAAAACATTACCATCGATTGATATTTCAAACACTCGACGAACTAATTTTGCTAAAGATTAACCAAATGGTAATAATAGCAGAAAAGGTTGAACAAATGACTTCTGAGCGCCTTAATTTTATACATCGTTTTATTCCTTCATCTAAAAATTCTGAAGAAAAAGAAGATGAAGTTTATTCGATTGATAATAAACCATTAGCATCTAAGCATTCCATCACATTGTTGTTACTACAGGGTACTGGAGGTAACGAAGATGCTTTGATACCACTTGGTCGCTTGATTTATCCAAATGCAAATTTAATTAGCCCTGGAGACAAAGTATTGGAAGATGACATGCCACGTTTTTTTAAAAGATTATCTGAAGGAGTTTTTGATATCAAGGATCTTTAATTTAGAACTTATGAATTGGCAAAATTTGTTAATGAGGCATCGTTACAATACTCTTGATTTAAACAAAACAATTGCTGTAGGCTTTTCCAATGGTGCTAACATTGGTGCTAGCCTAATTTTACTTTATCCTCAAGTTATAGCAGGAGCTGTATTGTTTAGGCCAATGGCACCCTTCATTCCAAATAGTTTCCTGACTTGTCTGAAAAGAAAATAGTAATTTTGTTAGGACAATACGATCCCATTGTTTCAGAAAGAAAAGCAGAAGATTTATTCTCTTTATTAAAAAGAATATGTGTAAAAGTATCAATACAATGGCAGGCAAGCGGACATGAAATGACTCGAAACGATGTTCAAATTGCTAAAAAATGGTTATCTGAGAATTTCCCCTATTAATTTGATAATACAATACATTATTGATGTTAGAAATAAGAATCTGAAAAAAATAATCTTTCATAGTGGCCCTGTTCACTTAAGGAAAGCCTATAGCTTGAAGGGGCTCTATTTCATTTGTGATTTTCAGAAACAGAACACCCTCAGAATATATTGGTTATGGTTTATATTTCGCCTCTGTTAACTTAAGATATTATTTCTTGATTATGTTGATAAACAAACAACTTGAACCATTGTTTAATATGCTTTAGTTTGCACCTGTTCCTTCTACAAGGAAAGTAATCGTCAAAACTTTCAATAGGTCTATCTTTTATATACTGCATTGTCCTTTCAATTATGCTTTTTTCAAAGGGGTAATGAAGGTGATGATGTAGATTCAGGAACTTACATCCTTGTGGATACCAAGTACCACCATCAGATGAAACTTGATGTTTTCCATACATGTTTACAGCCCGACATAGAATTCGTTCGGCTACAAACATATTTCGTTCTTTTGAGATATGAAACGAAAGAATTTCTTTATTTTCGGATTCAATAACGACCCAAAGCCATATTAATTCAGGACAGGCTTTTATCATAGTTTCATAAATAACATATTCTTTGATTTTCTTTTTCTTGAGATATTTCTTTGGTTTGTACTTTTGTAACCAGTTCCAGATTGATACATGACTTATTTTGATTATATTTAAAAATGATAACCCTTTAGCAGTGTTTCTAAGGGATAAACCTAAAAGTACAGTATAAACCATAGCCAATAATTTGTGAAGATGTTCTATTTCTAGCAGACATATATTATATGGTGGTATTCAAGCTATAGGTTTTTCTTTAAGTGAACAGGGCCTATATTTCTATTTTTCAGGTCTTTCTTTAAGAAAGGTAGCAGCTGATAGACTATCAGATTGCTTTATCAAAAGAAATCATATTTCCATTTGGAATTGGATACAAAAATATAATCCACAGAAAATATCCTCAAAGAAAAAGACAATCTCCGAACATGTTATAGATGAGACTGTAACTGAAGCTGGACAAGAGCACATTTGGGTATGGATTGCTATTGAACCTGAGAATAAAGAAATCCTTGGAATGAGCATATCGAAAGAACAAAACATGTTTGTTGCTCATGAACGATTCATTTCAGATGTTGTAGAAGAATATGGAGAACATCCGATTTCCACAGATGGGGCAGTTGGTATCCTCAAGCTTGCAAATTCTTGAAACTAGATCACCATATCCATTCTTCTTTTGAGAAAAGTATCATCGAAAGAACAATGCAATATATCAAAGACAGAACTGAAGGATTTGACGATTATTTTCCTTGTAGAAAGAAGAAATGTAAACTAAAACATATGATTAATTGGTTGAGTCTATTTGTAGATTATCATAATAAGGAATTGTGTTTTAAGTGAACAGGGCCCTTTCATAACATCATTCTTTTATAACTTATGATGATGGCTTATTATTATGAAATCTGCTCAAATCAACAGGTATGGAAGTAGTGATGTGATGGAGATTAATCAAAATACTCCTTCACTAAATCTATCGTTCGGGAAGGTTCTAGTAGAAATAAAAGCAGCTGGTGTAAATCCAATCGACTGGAAAATTCGTGAAGGTTATATGCAACAAATAACACCACTTCAATTTCCATCAACTTTGGGAATGGATTTTTCTGGAATTATCAAAGAGATGGATGGTAAAGATTCTACTTCTTCTATGGATTACAAAAATGGCGATGAAGTTTATGGTCAGGCTTCAGTAACAAAAGGAGGGTCAGGAGCATTTGCGGAAATGGCTATCACAAATGCAGATAACATCGCGTTAAAACCTAAAACACTAAGTTATGGAGAGGCAGCAGCTTTACCTCTTGTAGGTGTTAGCGCTTGGCAAGCACTTGTGGAAAATATGCGCCTATCAAAGGGCCAAAAAATACTAATCCATGGCGGTGCTGGAGGCATAGGTTCAATTGCCATTCCTCTTGCAAAGAATTTGGGAGCTTATGTTGCAACAACTGTAAATTCGAACGATAAACAGTTTGTCCAAAGCCTAGGGACAGATGAAGTAATAGATTACAAAAGCCAAGATTTTGAGGAGTTAGTTCACGATTATGATGCAGTTTATGATACAGTAGGCGGTCAAACTTATACAAAATCTTTTAATGTTTTAAAGAAAGGTGGAATAATAGTGTCAATGCTAGAGCAGCCAAACTTAGATCTCATGCAACGCTTTGATGTAAAATCAATATTTCAATTTACACAAGTCGATAAAGATAGATTAACTAAATTGGCACAGTGGATAGATAAAAACAATATACTGATACATATTGACAAAATATTTTCTTTGGATGAGTCTGCAAAGGCACTAGATTATGTAAAAGATGTACATCCAAGGGGCAAAGTCATCTTAGAAATATAATGAAAAGATGGAGAACCACACCATGGATTTTTCTAAATTATGATGGCAATCAATTTGATCCTTTGCTAGATAATATGACAAATCAAAATAGTGTTGCTGAAAATTTGAATCTAATATCTAATTCATATTATTATCAGTAATGGATGTCAATATTTGCGTTAGTGTATCAAAATCCCATGAATTATCATATCTTATATCATTGATATAAAAAGAAGGTGTGCCATTCACACCACTTTGTACACCGCTCAGAAAATCCTCTCTAATTTTAGATATATGGGTATGGTTCTTCATATCTTCATTAAATCTCTCTAAATTTAACCCTACTATTTTTGCATATTTTTCTAAATGCTTATCATCGAGTGCTTGTTGATGCTCATATAAGTAATCATGCATTTCCCAAAACTTATTTTGATTAGCAGCTTCCTCAGCTGCTTCTGCTGCTTTTTGAGCGTTAGGATGAACTTGTGTGAGAGGAAAATTGCGAAATACAAACCGAAGACTATCTCCAAAATAATTCTGAACCTGTTTAATTATCAGATAAGCTTGACCACAATAAGTGCATTCGTAGTCACCATATTCAACCAAAGTTACGGGCGCATTATCAGGCCCTTGAATATGATCTCGATTTCTATTAACAGATAAACTAAGGCTTGAATATTCACCACTCATGTTACTTCTCATTTATCCTTTTTGCTGTTGTTGCTTTTGTTTTTGTACTGGTTGATAATTATTATTATTGTTAGTGTCTAGCGATTCCAAAGCTTTTAAAATGCCTGCAGCACCTGGATTGATTCCTACTGGGGAAATATAGCTCCAGTGAATTACTCCATCTTTGTCAATTACAAATAATGCACGTTCACAAATACCCTCTTTTTTGTTATATACACCATACTTTCTTGATACTTCTCCCTTGGGCTCAAAATCTGAAAGCAAAGGAAAATGTAGGTTTCTTGTCTTTGCAAATGCAATATGGCACCAAACTCCATCAACCGATATTCCCATAATTTCCGCACCAAATCTTTGAAATTCAGGTAAAATCTCATTGTATAATGACATTTCATCTCCGCATACAGGTGAGAAATCTGCAGGATAAAATGCCAAGATTACTGTAGTTCCAAGAAAATCTTTTAATGATACTGTTTGATCTGTGTAGTTTTAAGAGTAAAATCAGGGGCAATAGTAACAGGTTTTAGTACCTCTGATTTTGAAAGATTGGTAGAAGACATTCCTATAATTTTAATTATGAACTATACTTTATATTTATATATTGATTTAATATAAATAATTTTAGAAATCACTTTTTATAGATCTACATAGCAAGGTAACCATGGCGATTCTCATATAACAAAGAGGATTATCAATCAATTCTAGCAGAGATAGACGGACTTGAGATTTTGAAAAACATTGTTGTTATATTTGCAACAAACAGACCAAAAATAATATACTTGTTTATTACTTAACAGAATCCGCTCAGCTATAAACATATTCAGTTCTTTTGATATGCGAAAGAAAAGAATTCTTTGATTTTCTTATTCTTGAAATATTTCCGTGGCCTGTACTATTGCATACAGTTCCAGATTTATACATGACTTATTTTTACTATCTTTAAGAAAGATAATGCTTTGTTGGCAGTACTTCTAAAGGATAATTCAACAAAATATAAGTATAAACTGCGACCAATAATTTTTGGGAATGCCCTATTTCTTGATCTCAAAATATATTGCTGTTTTAAATCTTTGGCTTTGAAGTTAACAGAGCCAATAATATTGATATATTATCATAGACTTTCAGATAAGCATGACTATTCAATCCATCACTAATGAATCGACAGATGTAGTCGTTCAACGGGCCTCTCATATTCTCGCTGACCTCGAGGAGAACCTGCCAACATGGAGTGAACTGTATCGCGATCTTCACAGGCACCCCGAACTTTCATTCCAAGAACATCGAACAGCCGGCATCGTTGCACAACATCTACGTGATGCTGGTTATGAAGTGACTGAGGGCGTTGGCCACACAGGGGTTGTTGGAATATTGCACAACGGTACCGGCCCCGTTGTGATGCTCCGGGGTGACATGGATGCTCTCCCTGTCAAGGAGCAAACCGGCTTGGATTACGCCAGCGAGGCGGATGGTAATGCAATTGATGGCAGCACTGTGTCAGTCATGCATGCATGTGGCCATGACATACATACGGTCTCCTTGATAGCTACAGCAGAGCTTCTGTCTAAGGGACGTGAAGTATGGCGTGGAACCGTTTTTATCTGTGCTCAACCTGCTGAGGAAACTGGGCGAGGGGCTGAGGCGATGCTGCGTGATGGATTGTTTATCCGATTTCCACGCCCCGATGTATGTTTCGGTCAGCATGTTCTACCTCTGGCTTCAGGGACAGTAGGACATAACTCTGGCGTGATTATGTCTGCATCAATCAATGTTAGTATAAGACTGTTTGGAAAGGGCGGACATGGTTCTTCTCCCCAGGTGTCCGTTGATCCAGTAGTTATGGCCTCCTCGCTAGTTATGAAACTGCAGACCATTCGTTCTCGGGAGATTGCAGGCGACGTTCCCGCCGTCATCACAGTCGGATTTGTAAACGCGGGCTTGAAACACAATGTAATTCCTGACGAGGCCAACATTGGTCTGAACATACGCACGCAGAGTGCCCACGTTCAGCAACAGATACTCGACGCTATCCGCCGGATGGCAGATGCAGAAGCACAGGCCTTTCGTGCCCCAAAGCGCCCTGAGATCATCATATCAGACGCGTATCCGCTCACCAGAAACAGTGAGCCGATTGACCATTGTGTTCGTGCCATCCATAGAGCGCTGCTGGGTTCTGAACACATCTTAGATCTACCCACAATGATGTTCAGTGAGGACTTCTCAGAGTACGGTCTCCCCGGGCCTTACCATTACGACGGGGAACCAGTTCCGTACTGCTACTGGTTATTTGGTGGCCATTCTAAGGAGCGCTATGACGCTGCCCCCGGTGGTACCTTTATGGCCAAGCTCCCATACTTACCCTCTAACCATCAATCCAACTTTGCGCCTGACCCTGAACCAACACTGCGTGGAGGTGTATGTGCACTCACTTCTGCAGCACTCGCCTATCTACCTGCAGCCAGCGCCACACAAAAGTCTCTATAAAAAGCAAAGTAGTTTGTAGATTAATTCCATCCTTTTAGGTAGCAGTATCCCTACCGAACATCCGTATCAATAACAGGACGAGGCACTATTCCCTTCTCCATTATAGATGATTTATGTTGAAAACAACCTTTTTGCTTTTATCAGATTACGGTCTATTGCTTTTATAGAATGGTCAATCATTAAATGCTCTATAACAAATAGGCGCCCCTTGTCTATATCTTACCTTTTATATCTGTAGAAATTGTCTTCAACAATAATCTGTCAAATATAAGTCGGTAGGATATTGCTTCTAGGCAACAGGCTAATGTTAGTTAGAGGTTATACCGACAGTAGTCCATAATAAGAAAAGATCTCTTGCATAATTAGCCACTTGTCAAAATTTTATAGATTTCCAATGATATTTTGTAATATTTTTATTTTATTCTGCGGTTTATGATTATGTATTGTCATCTTTTTAAGAATATTTCTAATGTTGCTAATTATGCAAGAGATCTAAAGATGTATGTAATGCATTGTCTAATTCGATTCTAAATCATAACCTCACAATAAAACTCTCAAAATTACTGTTAGAGATATATACATAATATCGGCAATAGGACATCTATTTGTTGCAGGAGGATTAGCAGATCTTTCCATAATGGCCTTAGACAGCACTTTGCTAAAATCAAATGGTCATGTTAGGCATAAATCATCCACGAAAAAAGGAGAAGTACCATGTACTGGCATCGATACAGACGCAAGATGGGGTTATAGTCGTACAAAAGGATGAATATTCGGATATAAACTGCATCTAGCATGTATAATAGGAGAGCTTGTAGTGCCTCTAACTGCAGATGTTACTACTGCTAATGTTTCAGACAACAAGATGTATATTCCTTTAACATCATCTCCTTTTTCTGTATTCTCTTTACTATCTTTATGTTATATGGTAGCTGAATCATAATATGACGATAAGAAACTATATGAACATAGCAAAAAGACATTAGATATAGATTTGATTTGTCCTGTTGAACGATATAAAAGTACTTCCATAAATAGGCTTGAGCTTATGCTTTTATCAATCGATATTTATGAAGGGTATCTATAACCGAAGAAGAATATCCATAGAACCATTGATAGAGCATATAAAATCTGTGTTTAAAATAGATCCATTGCCAGTACGTGGATTTAATACGATATCTGCAATTGTACTTTTGTCTGTTTTACTCTATCAATTAATGGTATACTATAACTGTAAAATTGAAAAAATAAATCCAAAATCAATAAAATATATGCTTGGGACTGGATAATGAAATGGAATTGTGGATAAAGATAAGTGATTTTGAATTATGACCATGCCTCATAAGATATAGCATATCGTTTACATCCATGAAAATCTCGTTGTATGTTGGTATATCTTTTATATCCTATTTAGCCATCTTTAAATATATTTTTCATTCTAATAAAATTTTCTGAGCATAGCCTATCGCTAGGAATATGTATAGGCAGCAGCAGATACTGGCTTTTTGTTTATCGATGTTCTAATTTCTGCAGCTTTCGTTCATATCTTTGCTTGTCCATGTATCTATAGAGTTCGTTTCTGGTTAGCATGTACCATATAATAACAAGTAATTCTTTTGCTGTTGCAACTATGGCTGTAGCATGACCTCTCCTATTTTTTATTCTATCATAAAATATTCTCAAATGAGCATCATATCTTATTGCGACAAGTGCACATTGAACGAGTATCCATCGTAGCCATGGTGGGCCTTGTTTTGTTATTTTTCCTGTTTTCGTTTTTCCTGATGATTCTCTTGTCCTAGGAGCTAAACCCGCATAACTTACTAGTTTCCAGGGTGTGGAAAACCGTCTTACATCGACTATTTCTGTGGATATGAGCATTGCAGAGAATATATCTATTCCAGTTATGCTAAGGAGAATCTTAACGTCCTTATTATCCAATGATGCATACTTTGATATCTCTTTTGATACTATGTCTATCTGTTGGTTAATTGCTTCTATGGACACTATCGATGAATCCAAGATAATTCTATCCACTGGTGTAACCAGAGGAGATAACGATTTCAGCCACTCGATGCCTGATTTGCTAAATATATCGGTTAATTCTGTTCTGTAATCATATTTGTCAAGGATTGAATGTACTTTATTTACCAGTTTTGTTTTGGTTCTTGACAGCGTTATTCTGTGTCTAACAAGACTCCTTCTGTCTCTATCCTCATGTTTTGGTACATACGATTCATATATCAAATCTGTTCGCAATAGATCAGATTAATATTCTGGCATCAAGTTTATCTGACTTTATTCTGGCTTCTGCAATTATCCTTGTCTTGTATGGATTGGCAAGTTTCGTATCTATTCCATTCTCTTCAAGTGTGTCATGAATTCTCATCCACATGTTTCCTGTGGATTCTAATACTGCTCGGGTAGAACATTTTCCGCATGATTGTATTCTTGAGAGTAAGATCTTGTATCCCATCTCCATCATTACCAAAGAAGAATTCATCCAATACATTTCCTTTGTCATCTTTAATTGCTGCTCTACATTTTCTCTTTCCTACATCTATTCCAAGATGATTCATATCTTTTTCATTTCCTTTTTTTAAGTTGGCTTTACAGGCGGCATACATCCATCCACCCTTTTTGGGTACTATGACAGCCGCTTGAGATATGGTTCAGTCACAACTTCGCTCTCATACGGGGCATGTAAACTTTGAACCTAGCCAACATACAAACTAGAAGATACTACAAGATTTTCATGTCGTCACAACTGTTAAGGTTATTTATAATTAAAAAATACAGGAATTTCTTAATTTGATTATCTATTTCTTCTAGACATACGAAAGAGTTGAATAAATTGGATAGAAAATATATTTTATCTGTCAGACAATTATTTTATCCAAAATTTTCATAGTCTTTTCTGCGACATTTTCTCCATAGGGATTTTTTTCTATTTTTGTCTGTAACATTGAATTAATTATCTTGTTTAAACTATCTTTATTATCAGGCGGGAACAAAATGTTTGCCTTCATAAGTATTGTTTCCCATCTAGCAGATGTATGTCTTAACGTAATACATGGTTTTTTTAAGGTTATTGCTTCTTCTTGTACACCTCCGGAATCAGTTAAAACTAATTTACAACGCATTAATAAAGAAAGAAATTCTAAGTATCCTACTGGTTCGATAGTAATAATATTGGAAGGGATTGATATATTATATTTTGAAAGATTATTCTTTGTTCTTGGATGGACAGGGAATACTACAGGATAATCGATATTTTCAAAATGTTTCATTATTAGTTTAAGATTGATTTCGTTATCTACATTTTCAGGTCTATGAATTGTTAAGAGAAGAAATTCTGAAGGTAATCCGTTTTTTAAAGGCATATTATAGGCAAAATTTGATAACTTTTTACAAACATCTACTATCAAATTTCCTGTAATGTATACTTCTCCAGTAACTTTTTCGTATGATAAAATGGACCTGCAAAGATCGGATGGTGCAAAAAGATAATTGGCCATTTCATCAATTTTTATTCGCAATTCTTCTTCTGGAACCTGATAATCAAAGTCTCTTACACCTGCCTCTAAGTGAATTATTTTACTGTTTATTTCTTTTGCTATTAATGCAGTGGCCATACTTGAACTTGTATCCCCATACACAATTACATAACGGGGATTTAGTTCCTTTAAAGGCGCTAGCATAATGTTCTTAATTGTCTCAATATTTGAAGTATTACATTTATAATCATAGTCTGGTTGGATCTTTAACTCGTCGATAAATATATCTTTCATGTTTGGTGAATAGTGTTGTCCGGTATATACAAAGGAGTGTTCAAATCTTTTATTTAATAATGGAATAATGTGAGCAAGTTTTATTAATTCAGGTCTTGTTCCTGCAATTGTTATTATTTCGGGGTTTTCTTTTGACAATGATCGTAATTTTTTGATAATGAATAGATAATATTACTTTTACCCACATTATGGATATATAATAGATTTATTGTATAATTAGAATAAGATGCACTATTTGATATGTACGTTGTGATTGATTTCTATTTTTAATCGTTCATTATTCTGTAGTTTACCTGCCACATATACTATACCTTATCCTTTATCGTATTTTCTCGATCCGTTTCTGAACACGTTGTTCATCAGTGATATGTTCAGAAATATGCTCAAAATATAACAAGATGTCAAATGTATTTACAAGCCTGATAAATTAGAATAATGAACAACAATCATTAAAATCCTAAATCTATTAAAAAGTATAGATTGTTTCTATTTATGTGAAATTTGATAAATTTAATTCTCCATATTTAATTTTTCTTATTATTCAATTTTATGTGATTTGATCTCCTTTTATCTAAAAAATTGACAATATAATTTTTGTAAAGACTTGATTCATATTAAAAAGTACTGTGTAATCCCTAGAGAAGGAATGTAAATCTATAATAGATCTCTTGCATAATTAGAATAAACAGCTATATTACCAAGTTCACCTTGATTTCTTGTTCTTTCTTTTTGCTTTCATATGATAGACTCTCCAAAAAGCCACTGCTTTTCAAATCATTCACTGGTCTTACAGTACAACAGGTTGATGATATTTACGATAATGAGATAACAAAAAAATATACTAAACATGAACTGCAGCGTTTATCAAAAAGAAAGAATAGGGAGCGATCTATATGTGCGGGTAGCCCTTTCAAACTAGATATAAAAAATAGATTTCGGATAATTTTAGTGTACTATCGTCTGTACATAACTTACACGTTAGCAGAATTTCTCTTTGATTTGCATCAAAGTAACATCTGTAGAGATATACAAAAGATAGAATGTTTGATTAGAAAATGTTTACCTATCCCTCAGAAATTATACTGCATGACAAAGAGGTTGAAAACTCCAGAAGAAGTAGAGAAATACTTTCCCGGATTTGTTGCTTTTACCGATTGTACTGAACAGCAAATCCCAAGACCTAAAGATAAATGAAGATGTAAGGCGTAGTATTCAGGAAAGAATAAACGACACACGGTAAAGAATCAGCTTGTGGTTAATAACAAGGGCTATATCATTCACAAAGCAAAACATAAGAAAGGAAAAAGACATGATTATAATATTTATAAAATGAATCATCCTATAACTCCAAAAGATGTTGTAAATGTACATGATATGGGATACCTTAGAGTAGAAAAGGATTTCTCAGAACAACTATCTGCTTTGCCTTATAAAAAGAAGAAAAATCAAAAGGTGTCTGCAGAAGAAAAAAAGTACAACAAAAATCATTCTAAAAAGAGAATAGTTATAGAGCACACCATTTGCAGATTGAAAAAGTACAGAATACAGAGCGACATTTTCAGAAATAAATTGAGAAAGTATGATAAAGTGTCAGATATAGTTTCAGGCTTGATAAACTATAAAATATTAAATCATCTGAACTAGAAATCCAAAGAATTCAGAATAATATTCTAGATGGTTTCTAATTATGCAAGAGATCTATTATACTTAAGTTTTTAAGAAACAATTAAAAAGTTATTCCCTATGTCATGGAACTAATTCGTGAATATAAATGTTCTCGAGATTTATTAAATATCTCATTAGCATTTTCAGAAACTAGCAGATAAATTCCAAATTTTATTATAAGATTAAATAAAATTTGATTTGGTTCCTCCAATGAAAGTATTATAGGTATTATATTGTAGTTTTCTCTTTTTAGAATATCTAAATTATGTAATAGTTCAATATTGTATTCAAGATGTGGACTTAGAATAACTAAAATTATTTCATAATCATTTCTTCTTGCAATCAAATCTGCATAAATATCACTAGTAAAATCTTTTGTCAATTTTTCATTATAAGTTATTTTAAATCCATTGTTTATCAGATAGTCGGCTAATTTTTCCATTATAAAAAAATTCTTTTTGAATTCTTTTTCAAAAATAGGATTAATACGGTATTTGTAGATCTTTTTAATTTTAGTGTCAATAAATTTAAACGGACTGTAATTGCAATGATTACATCCTAAAGTTATCTTTGGATCATCAAAAAAATCGGTACATTCTTTACAAAAAAAAGCTGTTTTAGTATAACAATCAATTGAAAGATTTAAATTAATTTTACATTTAGGGCACTGATAATTATTTATAACCTTAAAGTTGTTTCTAAAATCGGCATGTTCACATAATCTGTGGACAACTATGTCAGAATGTTTTACAAATGTTTTACTTCCACAATGTTTGCACATGTAGTTTGTATCCAGGTCTATTGCATTACAATTTGGACAAGTAAGCACATTTTTTATTTCTTCTTTAATTAAATATTTTTCATTTACTAAATAATCAATATTAGTGGAATTTGTTTTAATAATATCGTTTAATTTAATATCATAAGATTTCTTTATTACTGGATTTATTTCAATTTCATTAACAAAAAAAGAACTTACCTTCTGTACAATTGGGAGTTCAGTTATTAACATATCATGGAGAATTATTTTTATTTCAGGATTTTCTAGTATGGGTTTCATTGTATATCTATGTTTTTGCTTCTTCCATTCATAGTATGAAGAATGCAATATCTTTTCAAGATATTTTATTCCAGATTGCGCCCGAGGAATTAAATAAACTATTCCCATTTTTGCAATCTGAGATATTATTTTAGGATCATTCTCATCATATATTGCGACAATAAGGAATTTTTTAGAATATGTCTTCAAGAAATCCTCCACAATCGGATCAACATTTAAGATATCACATAATATTAGATCAATTGGTTGGTTTTCCAATCTCTTAAAAGATTCTTGATACGAATTACTGTAAAATATTTCTACGTTGTAATTTATTTTTATGATCGATTCCTTAAGAAATTCGTCATTACTTATAAAGAGAACTTTTAGTTTTTTACCGAAAACAAAATCTCTTTCATCCTTTTTAACGGTATCTAATTCATTTTCCATTTTATCTATTAAATCTAGATCAAGGCCATGAATTTGATTCGATATATTAAATCTTATTCTGTCTAAACTTTCCTTTAATATTGTATTAATATTTTGAGTCAATTTACTACCGTTAATAAAAGACTCCAAAAGAGACTGGGTTTTTTCTACAAGAATAATAATATTAGGATGATCTTCTAATTTTGAATATAAAAAAATCGAATACAGTATTTTATTTACTTCTATATAATCATTAGAAGTTGATGACCCTTTTACTAATATATAACACTTATCAATGGATTCATCTATAAACATATTATATTTATTCGTGTAATTCATACAGGATCTAATAATAAGATGAATGTAAATAAAAAGTATAATATTTTTTAAAAAAAATTTCTCATAGTGCAACTGTACGATGTGGCCCTGTTCACTTAAGACATAATTCTTTATTATGATAATCTACAAATAAATTCAACCAATTCTTTACATGTTTTAGTTTACATTTCTTTTTTCTACAAGGAAAGTAATCGTCAAAGCTTTCAGTTCTGTCCTTTATGTATTGCATTGTTCTTTCAATGATACTTTTCTCATACGAGAAATGGATATGGTGATCTAGTTTCAAGAATTTACATGCTTGAGGATACCAACTACCTCTATCTGTTAAGACTGGATGTTCTCCATATTCTTCTACAACATTCGAAATAAAGCGTTCATCAGCAACAAACATGTTTTATTCTTTTTATATGCTCATCCCAAGGATTTCTTTATTTTCAGGTTCAATAGTAGCAACCCATGCCCAAACATATTCTGAACCAACTTTAATTACAGTCTCATCTATAACATACTCAGAAATTTTCTTTTTATTTGTGGATATTTTTTGTGGATTATATTTTGAATCCAGTTCCAGATAGAAACATGGTTTCTTTTGATAAAGCAATCAGATAACCTGCCCACTGTTCTTCTTAATGAGAGACCTGAAAAGTGCAAGTATAACGCATAACCAATATACTCTGAGGGTGTTCTGTTTCTGAAAATCACAAATGAAATAGAGTACCTTCAAGATATAGGCTTCCTTAAGTGAACATAGCTCCTACGATGTCTATGCTTCTACTTATAAAATAATGAATTTTAAAAAGAAATCTTTTTTATTTACAATAGATCAAAACTAATATAAGATATTAGAAAACATTTATGTGAATATTTTAGCTATTGGTGCTCATCCGGACGATATAGAATTAGGATGTGGTGGATCGCTCATTAAATCTGCAAGAAAAGGTTTTAATGTTTTTATGTATATGATTACAAGGGGCTCTAGTGCGGGCTCTGAAGTTAAAAGATCAAATGAAATAGTAGATTCAGCAAAATATATTGGTGCAAAAGCATTATGGATTGATGATTATGAAGATGCTTCAGTATATTTGACAAAAGAATTAATAAATTCGATAGAGTTTTTTATAAGAAAAACACAAGCTGATATTGTATATACTCATCCATTAAAAGATAATCATCATGATCATAGAGCAATAGCTGAAGCAACAATCGAAGCTGCAAGGTTTACCCCTAATGTTTATACATATGAAAATCCATCAACCAAGATCTTTTCTCCCGTTCTTTTTAATGATATTTCTGATATAATATACGAAAAAATAAAAATAATTGAATTATATGGTTCACAAAAGTCAAAGTTATTCCTTAGCTCTAATTCGGTTAAAGGGCTGGCAGAATATCGCGCATTTCAATCGAGACTTGATCCTTTAATAACATATGTGGAAGCATTTGAAGTACTGAAAATGTCTTTTAATGATGATTATACATTGATGAAAACTAGAAGATCCCACGAGAACCTTAATCCATCGAGAAAAATAATCGAATACATACTTTAATTCTTAAAAGATATATTTAGAAAAAATTTTATTTTCGCTATTATCATTTATTAAAATGAGGTAACAAATTGGTAACTAAAAAACAAAATACTCAATAATTAGAAGTATACTTTTATGCCATATACCAATTAGCACAAGTATGCTAAACAATATATCATGATATTTATCATAAAACACAAAAGTCTATCTAAATCCTTCTATTATACTATCTATTCTCAATGTCGCCGTTGACTAAATCCAAATTGGTTAATCAGTACAAAAAAGAGAATGATCCAAAAGTAAAGGAAAGGCTGCTACTAATTATCAAAATAAGAGAAGATAAACAAATTCCATTTCGTGTTGTAAAAGAATTACACAGAAGCAATCCCTGGGCTTTTGATTGGTTAAAAAGATATGATAAAGAAGATTTGAAAGGACTAAAAGATAGAACAAAAGCAGGTAGACCACCTGAACTATCTAAAGATATGGTTTACCAGATTAGAAAAGAACTATCTAACTCTAATCAAGGTTGGACAACAAAACAGGTTGAAGGGTTAATTATAAAGAAAAATGGTATAAAATATCACTATACCCACATATATTGTATACTTCGAAAATGGGGATTTAAACAGAAGGTACCAAGAAAAGTACATGTAAACACAGCATCCTTGGAAGAGAAAGAGGCTTTCAAAAAAAGACAGAACAGATACTTGTGGATAACCAGCAACAACAACAGCAGCAGCAGCAGCAGCAGCAGAAAGACAGATTTACCGTAGTATCACTGGACGAATCATTCTTCTTTTACGAATCTTGTAAGACGTGTTTGGATTGATAAAAAGAAAAGACCTGTAGTTAGAGTAACAGGTTCACATCAACATTCATGTATTTTTGGTGCCACAAGTATGAAAGGGAAACAATTATTCAGACAGTATGACAATTAATGAAGATACATTCCTTGATTATCTAAAGAAAATACATGCTAAATTTCCACAATGCTATTTGTTCATGGATAAAGCATCACCTCATTACAAATCAAAGAAGGTGTTAAAGTATCTGGAAAAAAACAAGGAAACTCTGATACCGGTATATCTTCCTACTGCGTCACCGGAGTTTATGGTTATGGAAGAGATTTGGAATATGGCCAAACGAGATCTATTTGTTTTGAAATATTATTCATCTTTTGCAGATTTAAAAAACAAGATAACTTTCTACTTTAGAACAAAAAGATTCAATCTTAATATGAAGAACTATTTGCTACGAAATACAATTAGAAACATATGCTAATTGGTATAATTAAATAACTATCTTATAAAAAATTAAAAAATAAATATATCATCTATCATTTGGGGCTAAATATTTTTTTATTAATATATCTAGATCATTCAAGGAAACAGGTTTATTTAAAATTTCTTTAACTCCAAAACTTAATAAGTTTTCATTTTCTTTAGTGGTCAACATGGATGCAGTTAATATAACAAAATTTTTACTTTTAATATATGAACTTGTTAATTCTTTTAATATATCCAAACCACTGAATTCTGGCATTGCGAGATCAAGCAATACCAAATCATAATTATTCTTTCGTAATTCATTTAAACTTTCATAGCTATTATTTACTGAGGTACAATCAATATTTGCTAGATCAAAATAATCTTTGATTACCTCTGTTATATTTTTATTGTCGTCAATAACCATTACTTTCATTTTTTAATGTCTATCTGATGTAAAGTTAAATAATTCGTTAAATTAAATTTATTTAATTATTTTTACTCATCAGATTAATTAAAAAATAATAGTGCTATGCTGCATCATTCCTATAATTTCTGATTTTATTGTTATTTTGTTTAAATTAATATTATTTTGTTTATTAATGCTGCTTTCACCATTATTTGTTGTATCATATTCTGTAGTTTAACCGTGCATGCATACTCGCCAAACCTTCTCTTTATGCAAGAAAACATTGATTTTATGATCCACCGGTTTCAATAGCTTACGCGGGCTTTCCATATTTGCAAATCATTTTTCTGTTCTAACACTGATAAATTTAAGGATTTTTCATTTTTTCCATCTTATTCTGAGATTCTTTCTTACTCCAATATATATCCAATTAGCATATGTTTTCTAAATTACATCTCTTACCAAATAGTTTCCCATATTAAGATTGAATCTTTTTGTTCTAAAATATTTGGATATTTTATCCTTTAACTCTGCAAATGATTGATAATATTTTAAGACAAGTAGATCTCGTTTGGCTATATTCCAAACTTCTTCTATGACCATAAACTCAGGTGACGCAGTTGGAAGATATATGGGAATTAAGGTATCTTTGTTTCCTTCAAAGTATGCCATAACCTTGTTTGATTTGTAATGAGGCGATGCCTTGTCCATAAACAGATAACATTTTGGAAATTTATAGTGAATTTTCTTCATAATCAAGAAATGTATTACCATTGAATTTGTCATACTGTCTGAATAGCTGATTTCCATCTATACTTACTGCTCCAGAAACACATGAATGCTGATTCGAACTGCTTTGTTGCATAACTAACATTTTTAGCTAGGATAGGACCAATTAATCATTTGTGATCCACTGGCCTTCTTATAACCAGTCTCTTGTAAGACGTGGAGAGATACTTTTTTCCTATGATTTTCTGGATAGCTGGGATGTTGATCTTGCAAGGATGAATGAAAATAAGAAAGGCAAAAAGTACAATCTCTGATTCCTTCATCCTTATTATCGGCCATATCAAAGTATACCTTCACCTTCCCTATAGACAAACAGAAGGAATCATAAAGGCAACTATAGGAAAGAATCTACCAGACCATCCATGTTATTCACAAATATGTAGAAGAATAAACAATCTGGACATTGATATCAATAACATTATAGATGATGATGATGATGATGCCGTTATCATCATAGCAGCTGACAGTACAGGTATCAAAGTTACCAATAGAGGTCAGTGGATGCAAGATAAATGGGATGTAAAAAACAAGAAAGGCTATCTAAAGATACATGTTGCAGTGGATATCAAGACCAAACAAATTCTTGCACTGGAAGTTACCGATGAAAAGGTACATGATAGTAAAGTAATAAAGAATTTGGTGGAAGGCGTGCTGAATAATAACCGCAATGTCAAGATCAAATCTTTCATTGGTGATGGAGCCTATGATAGTAATGAGAATTTCAAATATTTGAAGGAGAAAAGGATTCGGCCCATCATCAAAAGATCTCTTGCATAATTAGCAACATTAGAAATATTCTTAAAAAGTTGACAATACATAATCATAAATCGCAGAATAAAATAAAAATATTACAAAATATCATGGAGAATCTATACAATTTTGACAAGTGGCTAATTATGCAAGAGATCTAAAGTAAAAAGGAACTCCATCATTTCATCCAAGAATAGCAATGTAAGGAATAGAGAAGTTGGATTTCAAATAAAGGATTATTATAAATGGAAAAAGAAAAGAAATTATGGAAGCAGGTGGATGGCTGAAACAGCATTTTCTTCTATAAAGCGGATGTTTGGTGAATACATATCTGCAACCAAGTTTCAAAACATGGTAAAAGAGATGACAATGAAAGTATCTTTGTATAACCTGTTTAGAAGAATATAGGCTAACAAAAATGGATGTGATCGAATGAACATGAATTATGCAACAAAGCAGTAAAGAATATATTATAGATCTCTTGCATAATTAGCAATCATTCAAACTCGTCTTGTGGATTTGCTGTTTGGTTCTGTGCTATTTATTATAATCCATTATTCTATAATTTATCAAGCCTGCTACTATGTCTGAAACCTTGTTATATTTTCTCAATTTATTTCTAAATACATCTGAAAGTATCCTATATTTTTTTAATCTGCAAATGGTATGCTCTATCACTATTCTTTTTTTAGAATGATCTTTGTTATGTTCTTTTTCTACTTGTGACAGTTCCAGATTTCTCTTCTTTCTATTTGGTAAGACAGACGGTTGTTCTGGGAAATCCTTTTCTACACCGAGGTATCCTAGATCAAATACATTAACAACTTGTTTTGGAGTTACAGGATGATTCTCCTTATAGATATCATAGTCATGTCTTCTTCCTTTCTTATATCTTATTTATGAATGAGTAATACCCTGATTGTTAACCATAAGTTGTGTCTTTATAGTATGTCTTTTCTTTTTGCCGGAGTAGAATATCTTTCTTTTGTTATTATCTATAGGTCGTGGTATCTGTTGTTCTGTAGAATCTATAAAGGTAAGAAAACCTGGAAAATATTTCTCTACTTCTTCTGGCGTTTTTAGCCTCTTTGTATATGTTGTATATCTTTCTGTGAAATTGGTATGCATTTTCTTATCTAATTGTTCAATCTTTTGAATGTCTCTACAAATATTGCTCTGATCCAGATCAAATAGAAATCCAGCTAATGTGTAAGTAATGTAAAGGCGATAATACACTAAAATCATTACAAATCTATCTTTTAAATCCAGCTTGAAGTGCCTTCCTGCACCAGACTTTCTTTTTCTATTTTCTTTTCTTTTATATGATAAACGTTTTAATCTCATATTTTTCATATTTTTTTGTTATTTCTTTATAAAAAATGTCATCAAACTGTTGTACTGTAAGACCAGTGAATGATTTGAAAAGTAATGGCTTTTTGGATAACCTCTCGTATGAAATCAAAGAAAGAACCAGGTGGTGGATAAACTAATGGTCATAAAGCTGTTTGGAAGTAATTATGCAAGAGATCTTTATATCTTTAGGAGTGATTCTTTTTTTTATTTGTTGTATCATATATAATAAACAATGATGAAACCCCTATCTTTTTCTTTAACTTTATAGAGCCTATTTTACTATCTATGTTATTTAAATAGATATCAATTTATTATACAATGACACTTTCGATATCAATTCTTGTACCATATTTTTCAGTTTAACAGAGTAAATATACTCTCCAAACGTTCTCCTTGTAGAAGAGCAGAGTTTTCACAATCCCCTGTTTCCATAGCTTATGCTATCTTTCCATTTTTGCAAATCGCTTCTTTGTACCAACAGCGATGAGTTTCTAAAGATATTTCCTTTTTTTTATTTGACTCTGGCAGAACTCATTTAATATGTGACAGAATTCTATTGTCTGTTGAATTTAAGACTATCATTATCTTTATAGGTATTACATACAATGGATTTACCAATTGTTATTTTATTATTTGATTTTATAACAGCATTAACCAACTCGAGTAATACCTTGTTATTGTGAACATGGTTATATGTTACCTCTATTGAAAAATTTTCTTTGTCTTGACGTTCACTACATATGTATTTTTAAATATCCTTTCTTATTTTTTACATCCCATTCTTATTTTATCCATTGATCTCTATTGGTAACTATTATATCAGTATTATCTATTGCAATGATGAGATAATCATCTTCAAATTCTTTGTTTTTGTTATCTTTTATTTTGATATTTAATTTGTTTGTCTTTCTGTTTATTGTGCTGTAATCGGGAATATCAATTACTTTTCCTTTAGCATGACCTCGTACAATTCTCTTAGTTTGTCGGTATGGCGAATGAAATTACATTTTAGCATAGCCAAGCAGAAGAAAAGTGTTAAGATAATAAATGGCTTACCAACCTAGTCTTTGTTCATTTCTTTTAGTTCTGTATCTCAATTGTCGATAATGTCAAAGCTTAAGGGTATTTTACCACGCCTAACAAAGATTGGTTGTAGATAGATCAATTAATATGACTTATTAGATACTGCTAGCTAATGTTTGTAGAAATAGAGAATTATACAACAAAGCAGATAAACATATTTATTAGTTTATCCTTAATTCTGAAGGAATGATCTTATTTTATTAGCATGTTCTTATTATATATTTGTGAATAAATGGACAAATGAGAATAATTTTCTACGATTTATAAAATACATGTTTAAATTCTTTAGTAATTAATGTTTAATATATTACTAAAGCGCCATGATAATGTTTAACCGACAGTAGTATAAAATTTTAGTTTTCTTTATTACTATATCTTTTACCTTTTAGAATTCAATACTATTTGAAAATATAACTTTTTAAATTGTAAATAATCTTGAGATTTTATCTAAAGATAAAAAAAAGCTGATGATTATGAGTGATTTTCGATATTGATGTATTGTCTCCTCGCAAAGTAAAAATGACATACTGAAAAATATGTATGCTATATTATAACTTCAATCTAAAAATATGTATTGTAATATACCATTTGCAATTATTTAAGATTTTGTGATTTGTACAAATTTGTTATTGTTCTTTATGTGTTTTGATATTGGATAAAATATGTGCTCCTTTATTCACACCTTCATAGATGTATACTCCGATTGCTTGTACATTCTCTGGCATTTTATCTGACAACATCTTGATAATTTCAGTTGAAAGATTTTCTACAGTTGCTTCCCCTTCTAATAAAAAAGTAGTATATTTGGGTACTTTTAGATCGAAAAAACCTTTAGGTCCATCAAATTCTATGAAAAAATGATTATCATCCTCTTTTTTTAAATATTTTTTATTTATAAAGAATTTGTGGTCAATTTGATATAATGCTTCTTTAATTATTTTTTTAGCTTCTGAAAAATCGATTACCAAGTTATTACGCATTTCTCCAATTAATTCTATCATTATTGTTGAAGTGTGACCATGAATGATTGAGCATTTTTCTACTAGTGGTAGAATGTGAGCATAATCGAATGAAAGCGATGGATCCTCTATAAAAATTGATCCTATCTGTTTACTTTGTTTATCAAAGAAAAAGATGTTTTCTATTTCATCAGCTTTGTCAATATAACAAGATTTTCCTATTCCTATTAAATTCATTATTGGAAATTCTTTGGTTAAATCTTTAAATTCTAAAAGATCATTATCATTATTAATTATCTTGATATATTTGTCTCCAATTTTAAAATCTATTCTAGAATTGGAATTTTTTAATGATATATCATATTGATAATCTAATTCTAAAAAATCCAACAATTTAGATATTGAATATCCAATTCTATTCTTAATCAAATATTTTTTATTGCCAATAAACTTTAAGTCCTTATCCAACTTGAATACTATGTTCAAACTCTATTATAATTATTACAAATATATTTTGAAATATTAATTAATGCTTTGTGTCTTTATATGATTATTTAACTAGCAAAATGTACTCAGTGGTAAACAATGTAATAAAAAATGAAAATTCTGTGATTGTTGCTTTTTCAGGTGGAGTCGATAGTACCTTATTAGCAAAAATATGTATGGATTTAAAAAAAAAAATTCACTTAGTAACAATTGGTTTTCCTAATTCCCATGACCTTTTATTTTCCAAAAGAATATCCACTCTTCTTTCCGTATCTGAAAATCATTTTGTGTACGAATTAAATGAAGAAGATTTTAATGATATTTTACAATATGTAAAAACTAAGATAGCCTGCAAGTCGATTTCACATCTGGAAAACTGTATAGCTTTTTTTTATTTAAGTAAAATGATAAAGGAAAATAATATTGGAAATTTTTTTGTCACAGCTAATGGTTTGGACGAATTATTTTGCGGATATGATCGATATAGGTCATATTTTGATGGCGGATATATCCAAATAAATAATTTTATGGAGAAAAAATTATTCAATGAATTCCATTTAATGAATGAAATCTCGTATTTAATTAGCGAAAATAATGTTCAGTCATTTCAGCCATTTCTAAATGATGAGTTCATATCTTTTGCAAAAGCAATTCCATTGATATATAAAATTAAAGGTTCTAATGATCTACTTAGAAAACATATCATAAGACAAATTGCCTTGAAAATAAATGTTCCAAAAGAATCCGCCATGTATCCTAAAAAAGCATTGCAGTATGGCTCTTTGATTCATAAACACTACATTAAAAAAGTAAAAAATAATACCCCATAAACATTACTGATAAAGTTTTTTTTGATAAAATTAAATTGGTTTATATTTACAGTCTTACTCATATATATTTTATCTATTAACAATACTTTAGTTTTGACTCTGTAAAGTTAAGTAATTACTTCTTTGTTGAAATAATCAACAAAATATGCTTAACCATTGTCTAACGGGATTGAGTTCATTTCTTCTTTCTACAAGGAAAATAATCATTAAAATATTTAGTCCTATCCTTTATATGTATTGTATAATTCTTTCGGCTCTGCTAACTTAAGGAAAAACCTAAAGCTTTAGAATGACCATATATTATATGATCAAGAAATAGAATATCTTCACAAATTATAGGTTATGGATTATACTTGTACTTTCTTGGATTGTCATTTAGAAATACTGCTAAAGCATTATCATTTTTAGAAATAAAAATAAGTCACGTTTCTATCAAACTGGATTCAAAAATACAAACCAAAAAAATTTTCTAGCAAAACGATAATTAAAGAATATATAATTGATGAAACAGCACTAAAAGTCGGCTCTGAACTAAATTGCTTTGGGTTGTTATTGAACCAAAGCATAGAAATTATTTCTTTTCAATTCAAAAGAACGAAACATGTTTGTTGCTGATTGATTTCTTTCTACAGCTATAGAGATATATGGAATACATTTCGTTTCGTCAGATGGCGGTACATGGTATCCACAAGCATGCAAATTCTTGAAGCTATATCATCATCTTCACTCCTTTTTCGAAAAGAGCATAATTGAAAGAACAATGCATTATAAAAGGTAGAGTAGAACCATTTGATAATTACTTTCCTTGTAAAAAGTACGTGTAAATTATCTCATGTAAAACAATGGCTTCGTCTGTTTATCGATTAACTTAGTCAAGAAATAATATCTTAAGTTAACAAAGCCAAAAATCTTAATTGTCATTTATTAATATTATGGTATCAAGCTCGTAAGGAAAAGGATTATTAATATCTTCTATAAAACTATACCCAATGAAGAGTACATTAGCAATTATTGCTATATCTGCAATTTTACTTATCGGAATGGTTTTCATACCTGGTATGAATATGAAAGCTTATTCACAATCTCAACAAGATAAACAAACTGCATCACCTGTCAGAAATTTGGTCTATATTGCTGTCGAAAAAAATCTTACATTACCTGATGGTACAACATTCCATGCATTAACTTGGAATGGTACAATTCCAGGACCTACTGTTCGTTTGACACAAGGTGATACTGTGCATGTTACAATTGTAAACCCAACCGGCAACAAATTAATTCATAGTTTTGATACACATGCCTCCATAATAAGCGCAGTTCCTAATTTCGGCCCAATTAACCCTGGTTCTACAAAGAACTTTACATTTATAGCTACTCAACCAGGAGTATTCAAAGTTCATTGTGAAGGCAATGGTGTATTGACCATGGACCAACATGTGTTTTCAGGAATGGTTATGACCATGATTGTTGATCCAGCCCATGGTTATACTGGGTATACTACAGTAAATAGTGCAACAGGAGCTAATCAAACTGTATCTCCAAAAGCAAAAGAAGTTATCTTTGAATTTTCAGAATATTATTTCAATAAAAAAGGTGATTATGATTCACAAGCAATGTTTAATCACAATGCAACATCAACATGGATTAATGGAATCCCATTTGGATATGATCCTATAATCACCAAAACAAAGAATGCTACAACATTGTTCTTTAACGTTGGTGATCATGTAAGATTCTTTTTACTTAATCATGGAGATATTCCAGTTAACTTCCATATCGTTGGTGGATCTTTAGATAGAGTAACTGATGGTAATGTTGTCAGCGGAATTGGAAAGCAAACCTATACAGTTGGTGGTTCTAATGATGCTATTGTAGATGTTACTTTTGATAAACCGGGAGTATTTGCACCTGTAAATCATGATTATTCATCATTATTCAAAGGCCAAGCAGGATTGATTGTAGTTAATGATCCAGCTCATTCTATCAGTAAAAAACTCAAGATAACTGATGAGTCTAATCCTTCTAATGCAATTCCACCACTTGGTAAAGATAGTATACCTGTAAAAACTAAACCATATATGCTTGGAACACCATTAAAGATTTCATCCTTATCATCACTTTTGACCAAAACCGGTCAAAAACAATAATTATTTTATTTTATATTTATATAGTTATAATTTTTAGATAACATATATGTTTGATATATTTTACTAAAAAAACAATAGTATTATTCTTATTTAATCTAAAAATACTATATCTGTAGAAATTAAATATGCGATTATATTTCATTTTATTTATATTATTTCCTGTATTCTTTTCTCTTATGTTAATTGGTGGTGCGTATGCGACTAATAATCAGAGTAATGGGATTTATTTTCATGAAGAAAAATGCTCTAACGATTCTTGTACTGTTATAAATTGTGTTAATAATCAGCCTTGCAATAATTCTACAACCACTGGTAACAAAACTTCCATTAATAATCTATTACCTTCAGATATTTTATGATTGATAATTTGAATACATTTAGGTGCCGTAATATTGTTAGTTTATTGAACAATCAATGATTAGTAAAATATAAGAATGAGGCGCTAAAAGGATTAATTTTTTTTATACCTCATGGTGTTGATATTTAATACAGGGATAAATTAAAAATTATATTCAACTATACGTAGCAAAAAAGGTATTATTATATCAATAACTTTTTCAATATTTTAATCATATTTATAGGCTTGTCTTGCATGTAGATGGATATATTAAATAACATCTTTACAGCCAGGCAAGTTTTTAAAATTAAATCATATTTTCATATTTCTTTTCTATGAAATGATTCTAAGAGTTACACTGTATGTAAAAGACGGAATTGAATGTGTAATCGACTATTTTTCATGCAAAATGAATATGTAAATTAAGCGTTTAATCATATGGCATATTTGATTTTTGTACTCTAATAATGGTAGTAATGTGTCACCTAGATAATTCATATGTGTTTTGCTTTGATTATGCAGCTGGAACACGATTATATTAGAATTCAAAGCATTAATCTATCATTTGACTATTTTATATAAAAAGATTGACTTGATTAATTATATGAATATATGAATTACTATATGGTAAGAATTATTTATACTAATCGATATTTTATCTTTTAAAAATTACACTAGTTTCTTTTAATGAAAAAAGATAATCTAATTATATCTATGTATAAATATAATAATGTCTTTATATAAATTTATATAAATATGAGTTCAATAATAATATAACATATTTATTAATCGATATTGATAAGTATGCAATTTTAAGTATAATGTAAATGCAAAATTCGACTATAGCACATTTATCCATTTTTACTGTACTAGTTACTCATTTCGGGTATATTTTCAATTAATGGATATATTTATGCACAAAAGGATTCTAATACTTTTAATAACCTTAATACACTAGATCAAATACTTCATTCTACTACCGGTAATAGTTTAGGCTCATCCTTACCACTTTTTAATAATTTCCATAAAAATCCAGGTAATGGTGGCTCTGACAACGCTAATCCATCAGGTAATGGTGGAAATAATCATCCACAGGGTACAGTAACAAGAGATATGGTAACTCTACTATTAGAAAATAAAACCTTGAATAAAGGGGATTATATCTCTGTTTATGATTCTACACCATATAAAATAGATACTGGTCACTTGGTAGCAAAAGTTCCATGTACAGCACAAAGTCAATCTCAAGTTCAATTTTTAATTGGAGTAGCTCCTAATCTACAAGTAATCAACCCTGAACTTGTTGCTCCTTTATCTCATCCTGGTAATTTATGTTTGTATCATGTAAACTTGATATCTGACTCTAAAACTACCATTACTGATGTAGCAATAGCTAATAATTCTACAGGCACCATCAATTTTCCATCTAGTAGTAGTGTTGGTGTAGGTGTTGATAAAATTGCCCCATTACCTCAACAAGGACAAAATTAATTATTTTTAAAATAATTTAATTAGTGTAATTACTTTTTTATTTAGATGTTTGCTTATATTAGATTGGGCTCTAAAGTTAGAAATCACTTTCTTATTATGAAGATGTGTAATAGGTTTAACCATTTTTAACATGTTTTAGTTTACATTTTTTCTTTCTACAAGTTTTCTCTTATGTTAATTGGTGGTGCGTATGCGACTAATAATCAGAGTAATGGGATTTATTTTCATGAAGAAAAATGCTCTAACGATTCTTGTACTGTTATAAATTGTGTTAATAATCAGCCTTGCAATAATTCTACAACCACTGGTAACAAAACTTCCATTAATAATCTATTACCTTCAGATATTTTATGATTGATAATTTGAATACATTTAGGTGCCGTAATATTGTTAGTTTATTGAACAATCAATGATTAGTAAAATATAAGAATGAGATGCTTTGTTGCAACATTCAAAATAGTAAAAACTATTTCATATTTTTAACAATTAATATCAAATTATGATCTATTATACATCCATATTATAGTTTAATTTCATTTTGGTGTCAAGTGCATATTGCTATATTTGACAAAAGCGTCTTCAGAATACATTCCAATATTACCTTTAGATAGTTTGGGCGACATGGACTTATCAACGTAATCTATCAACAATTTTCCATCAGCAAATATCTGAATGTGATTTCCGATTGCACTTATATGCCAATTTGACCATGAATTTAATATTAATTTAGGATTATCTTCTGTTACAAGGAATTGCTGACCATCTACAGGATCTGTGCACGTATCGCAATCCTTCTTTCCTAATTCAATTCCATTGGTTTTTATTACAAACCAATAGTAATGAAAATCATCTGTAAATCTGAATATCATCCAGCCAACTTCCCATGTATTGGGGAGATTGTTTTGCCTTAATTGTTGTAATGTATTTATATTAAAATTTAAATCAAAATTGCAAAATGAACCTGTTGACTTTACTAGTGCAGCGTGTGTTTCAGAAGGCATAGTAGACACCTGGGGTTTTAAAAAAAATAATGAATTTTCTACTCCTGTTGATCCATATCCTGAATATCCATTTTGCCATTTGCCATTTGGAGATATTTGACCATCCGTTAAATAATATGGAGAAACAAAATTATCAACCAAGTTATTGCTATCACAAGATATAGAATTAACTACTGTTGTATCAGGATTATTAAAATTGTTAACGAAACCATTATTGGACCCAAATGGTAACAGAAAGTGCGTATCAGTCAATAACAGATTTCCGTTATGTTGAATATTTGATATTGCAATAGCATAGTTAAAACTATTAGAATTATATAATATTCCTATTATAGATACCATAATTAAAATTGATACTATTGGTTTCTTGATAAGTAAAAGAGAAGATGTTTCAATAACCATAGATTGGATATAATTGTATATTTATTACATAGAACACAATTAAATACAATAACAAATTATTTATATATAGAATAGAAAATTTATTATATTAAAGAACTATTGAACTTATCTTATTTAGATATGATCATAATCTAAATTAATTTTTAATATATGCTACAAAACTTACAGCAAAGTATTGAGGTATTATTTTGACTAAAATTGTCTCAAATTAGATTTTGATATATAAAAATTTATTCTTTTTTAATATGTCTATACTTAATAGATCTCGTGCATAATTACCTCTAAACAGCTTTATAACCCTTAGTTTAACACCTATATATTCATCCTTTGCTTTCATACGAGAGATTATCCAAAAACCATCGCTTTCTAAATCATTTATCGGTCTTAAGTATAAGAATTTGATAATATCTACAAAAACGAGATAGCAAAAAGATAATTATAAACATAAATTAAAGCAATGTCTATAAGAAAAGAAAATAGAAAAAGAAAGATTGATTCAGATAGACATTTCAAGCAGGAATTTGGAAGATAGATTTGTAATGCTACTTGCCTACTATCGTCTGTAAATAACTTACACGTTAGCTGGATTTCTATTTGATTTATATTAAAACAACATTTGTAGAGACATTCTAAAGATTGAAAACTTGGTAAGACAATATGTACCAATTCCCCAAAAGACATATCAAATAACAGAGGCTGAAAACTCCAGAGGAAGTTGAAAAGTATTTTCCTGGATTTATGGCTTTTACAGATTGGTACTGAACAACAAATTCCAAGACCTATAGGTGGAGAAAGAAGAAATATAGTCTATTTTGGCAAAAAGAAAAGACACTCTGTTAAGAATCAGATTATGGTTAACAATCGTGATTATATCCTTCATAGAGTTGGTTATAAGAAAGGAAGAAAACATGATTATAATGTCTAGAAGAAAATCATCCTGTCATTCCAAAGGAAGTTGTTAATGTAGTTGATCTAGATATTTTGGCATAGAAATGGATTTTCCAGAACAACTGTCTGTACTATCATATAAAAAGAAAATAAATCAAGAACGGCCACAAGAAGAAAAAGAGTATAACACAATCCTTTCCAAGAAGAGGATACTAGCGGAACATACTATCAGCAAATTGAAAAAGTACAAGATAATGAGCAATATCTTTAGGAACAAATTGAGAAAATACAATAAGGTGTCAGATATAGTTTTAGGTCTGATACACTATAGAATATCAAATTAGTAGAACTAGAAATAGATATATACCGATTAGCATATGTTATCGAACCTCCCTTAACAGATAGTTCTTCATATTAAGATTGAATCGCTTTGTTCTGAAATATCTAGATAATTTATTCTTCAAATCTGCAAATGATGCATAGTACTTTAGAACAAGCAGATCTCGCTTGGCTATACTCCATACTTTTTCCATAACCATAAATTCAGGTGATGTAGTAGGAAGATATACAGGGATTAACGTATCTTTGTTATCTTCAAAATATTTGATTACTTTCTTGCATGTATAATGAGGCGTTGCTTTATCCCTGAATAAATAACATTTTTGCAATTTATAGTGGATTTTCTTTAAGAATTCAAGAAATGTATCACTATTGAATACATCGTACTGTCTGAATATCTGCCTCTTCTTCTTCTTATTTCCTTCCATGCTTATTGCTCCAAAAACACATGAACGTTGGTGTGAGCCTGTTACTCTAACAACAGGTCTTTTATTCTCATCAATCCAAACGCGTCTTACAAGATTCATAAAAGAAAAATGACTCGTCTAAGGATATTATCGTAAATCCAAAGTCTTGTTCTTGCTCTTGTTCTTGGATGTGCTTGTCCACAAGTATTTCTGTGACCTTTTTTTGAAAGCCTCTTTTTCATCCAGAGATGCAGTGTTTACATGTACTTTTCTTGGCATCTTCTGCTTAAAGCCCCATTTTCGAAGGATGCGGTATATATGGATATAATGATATTTGATGCCGCTTTTCTTTATGGTTAACTCCTACTTGTTTTGTAGTCCACCCTTGGCTGTTTTCTTTTGGTTCTTTCTTAATCTGATACGCGACCTCTTCGAATAGTTTGGATGGTCTGCCGCTTTTCTGTCTGGTTTTAATCCTTCTATACCTTCTTTATTATATCTCTTTAACCAATCTAAAGCCCAAGCTTTACTGCGATGAAGATCTCTAGCTACATGAGCAGATATCTTGCCTTGATAAACTACGTTGAGAACAAGTAGCATCCTTTCCTTTGTTCTCGCATCTCGTTCGTATCTGTAGATCTTTTCAAACGATTCTCTAGTAGTAAGAGCCAAGTGAATATGGCGAATAATGGATTAACTTAGCTATAAGCATTTATTAAGAAAATAAATAGATGACAAAAGTGTAGTTCAGATATTTATGTTAATTGGTATAGAATTAAGTAAGAATGGTCTAGATTTTTCTAATTATACAAGATATCTAATATAACTATAATTATAGCAGTTTTAAATATAACCTAAAGTGGATCATATCGCAACGAAATTTAAACTAAATTTATTTGATAAATGTAACAGTTCTATTTTGGTTTTATTACCTATTTTCATATTAATTCTGCTTTCAATATCTTCTAACGTAAATTCAAGTCTTCCATCAGTTTTTTATAAAGCATATTCTATTAATAATACAGTTGCCAATAATAAAGAATATGTTATAAAATTTAAAATTCCATCTTTAGAAATTGCATTTGTAGAACCTACTTTTACTTATGCAGCATATCAAAATTCTTCTTTTTATAATTTTTATAAAATATATAGTAATATGATAGATAATGGAAGTAACCTTACAATTTCGTCTGATCTCAATTTATTAAAGAACAAACACATACCCCATGGCCCATTTCCATATTTTGAACACCCATCTTATAAGGATATACCATACAAAGATTACTTTGATCTTTTGTATCAACATGTTAGCAATTTATCCAAAGTCAAAAAAATCACTGATGCCGATGTAACTCTAGGAAAAATTTTCTTACAGAATGGAAAAAATGCATACGATATTTTATTTTTATTTCATAATGAATATGTAACACAAGACGAATATAATAATCTTAAAAAATTTGTATATAATGGGGGCACAATAGTAATCACTGATGCCAACATATTATTTGCAGAAGTAAGCTATAATTCTTCTAATGATAGTATCACATTAGTAAAAGGTCATTATTGGAAATTTAATGGCAAATACGCTCAACATGGACCTAGTGAAAGATGGGTTAAAGAAAATAAAGATTGGATGGGAAGCAATTTCCTAGATATTCCATCAAATTATAAAGTATATTTCAAAAACAATCCATTTAATTATACTCACTCTGAAGAACAATTTGTAACAAATCCCAATGCTAAAATATTACTTAATTTTAAGGCTTATAATTTGACTCCGAGATATAGTAATGCCACAGTGGCCACATATGAAATGGATTATGGAAAAGGGATGGTGATAAATCTTGGAATTTGGGGACACACCTTGATATATAATAAAGCATTCTTAGATTATTTGGATAATGTTATAATTCCTATTGCATTTATTCATTCCATTAATAATCACATTAACAATTATCCTACTCTTTCAGAGATAATAAATAACAATTCTACTGAGTCAGATCTTAAGAATATTGTTACTAATCTAACCAAATTAAAAGAATAATATACAAAACCTTTTGAATAACATTAGGTATACATAATGATTATTATGTTTTTATTTATTAAACAGATAAAACTTTAGATCTTATGTATAATATATCGTTATTGCTATTTATTTATCTCTGTAAAGTTAAAGAATATTCAATCAATAGTAGATCTTACATAATTAGAAATCATTCAAAACAATCCCATATATTTTGTGTTTAATTCTGTCCTGGTTATGAGATCTCTTGCATAATTAAAATAAACAGACAATTGATTAATTGTAATGCTTCCACTCATATTTGACATTTTAGATTCCTAACATAGTTGACACTCGGGTCTTAGTGTATAACAAAAAATGGATATTATAGGAAACAGGTACCGAATGATAGTTGAACCTGAATTTTCAGGTAAATGCATTTCAGATATTTGTACTGCGTTTGAAGTTTCAAGACAAACATGGTACAAATAGAAGAGACATAATAATGCATATGGTATGGATGGATTAAAAGATCACTCAAAAAGATTACATAATATTAAAAATGTGAAGGTAATCAAAGAATTGGAAAAAATTATTCTTGAGTTGAGACTAAATATATATTCGGTCCAAAAAAGAACAAGGTTTAGATTAAAGAGAAAGGATAAAATTAGCTTAGGTACAAAAACCATTTACCATCTTTTAGAGGTACAATCTCAATGTGCTGTCCATCAGAATAAAAAGAAAATACAAACTATGACATGAAACAACCAAACGAATTGGTTCAGATGGATACCAAGGTCCCTTTTTATCTAAAAGACACCCGAAACAAACACTATTTTATTAATGTTATATAGATGATTGCTTCGCAAGAAATTACTTAGCATATGGTGTAACAGAAGAAATAGTGAAAAAGCACTGTCGTTCTCAAAGAATAGATTGGACCTCTGGCAAACCAACTAAAGTGATTCATGACGGCGGTAAAGAATTTAGATCTAATATGTTCAAAAATTGTCTTGTTCTCAATTGAATAAAAGATAAGTCGAAGATACCTAAAGGCTATCCGCAAGAACGGGGTAAAGTAGAAATATACAACAAAATAGTCATACCTGATTTTCTACAAGTAGAGAATTGATTGATATGAAAGAAGAAATTGAGGAATACTAATCATTTATGAATTCATATAATTATGAAAGAGAACATTGAGAAATAAACGGAATGACATCATCAGAGAAGTTTATGAAATCTTTAAAACAAACTATACTTGTATACTAATACAAGATAAAAAGTGTTAGTAATGTTGGTACATTGTTTTGTCAACCCTGTGTGAAAGTACAACAACTAATCATCTTAACCGCCATCTAATATAATCTCAAATCATAACAAAATTAATTGTACATCAAGGTCAATATCTAATTATTTGTAAAGAAATGTGCGATACTATACACAATGATATACTCAATAATATTACTTTATGAAGAGTGCAGTATAAATATACTGATTAATGCTACCACAAATAATGGTAAAAGAGTATATCCAGAATGTCTACTAAAGCCGAAAGAATATATTATATGCTGGTTCTAAAATTCTTTATAATAATTAACTTTTCTTTATCATGTTAAACGTTTTTGCAGATTAAAGAGAACCTTCCGTACATTTTATTTGTAGAAAGTAATCTTGCCATTAATTATGTTTTCTTTTGGTATCACTATATTTTGACTATAAAAAGCAGAGTTATCTTTATTCAATCCATTTATAGTTTTTTTATCGATATTTTTTGTAGCATTAGTTACAGTATAAGAAGAAAAATTCATTAGTGGATATGATATTGAAGAAGAATTTTTTATATAATAACATCTAAATTTAGATTCATATTCTTTAATCTGGTTCATGCCTAAAGAAGGAAGTATAATATATGTAGAGTTTTTTATCTGGAAGGATTTAGGCAAAGATGAAATTTGAGAAAAAGCAATTTCAATATTGGGTTTGATAATTAACAAAGATAGCAAGATTATGGATGCCAATAAAAAAAATTTGATAGATTCTGTTTCATATTTGAGCATACCTATTACACTTTAACCCAATCTGAAGATTCTGGTACCTTTCTTGTCGATGAAATGTACATTTCCTGCAGAATCAACATCCATAATAATAGGTTTTTCTTGTAAATTCCATTCAGTAATTGCATTAGTTGATGGCACAAGTCTGCCAATCTTATTCGAATTACTTTCTATAAAGTATACATTGCCAGTCGAAGGGTCAAACTTTATTGAAGATGGAAGACTATTGGTGGTTGGTATATTCCATTCCGTAATCATATTAGTTGATGGCACAAGTCTGCCAATCTTATTCGAATTACTTTCTATAAAATATAACTCAGCATTAAATCCCAAAGTCAAATATTTTGTATTGATTGTATTTGTTCTAGTCAGCCATTCCGTAATCATATTAGTTGATGGCACAAGTCTGCCAATCTTATTCGAATTACTTTCTATAAAGTATACATTGCCAGTGGAGGAATCCACCTCTAATATCTTAGGTGAGATACTTTTACTCAATACCATAGGTTCATTATACTTCGTAGAATTAAAATAATTCGACGACAAATTCCATTCCGTAATCATATTAGTTGATGGCACAAGTCTGCCAATCTTATTTGAATTACTTTCTATAAAGTATACGTTGCCAGTGGAGGAATCCACCGCCAATATACTTGGTGAGCTATTGTTAGTTGGTATATTCCATTCAGTAATTGCATTAGTTGTTGGATTAAGTTGTCCTATTCTGTTTGAACTACTTTCTATAAAATATGCATTGCCAGCCGAAGGGTCAAATTTTATTGAAGATGGAAGACTATTGGTGGTTGGTATATTCCATTCCGTAATTGCATTAGTTGATGGCATAAGTCTGCCAATCTTATTCGAATTACTTTCTATAAAATATAACTCACTACCACTAAATGAACTGGTAATTGCAAAACTATTATTTTGGTTACTTTGTATTGGAAGTGCCCAGCTTTTAAGCAAAACAGTATTCTGATCAGAGGGTATGGCTGATACGGTAATTGGTTTTATATAAAAAAAGCATATAAAAAAAAGTATACTAAAAACAATTAATATTTTTATTTTTAAATTCATTTTATGAATGTATTTATAAGTGTATATATATCTTTAAACCTAAATGTAAAAAGAAAATGTTATCTTTATCACGATCTAATATAATTGGATACATGTCAAAATTTATAGGCTCTTAATGATATTTTGAATTTAATTTACATATTACAATTGTATATGTTCCCTTTTTAGAAATTTTTTAATGATTCTAATTATGGAACATATTCTAATTGTTTAAATATTTAGATCCTTGGTTAATATACAGATTTACAACTACATAAAAATATTAAAATATAAAGAATCAGTATACATATTGATTGCGATTCAGATCAAAATAAATAATCAAATATAAAATTTAAAATATATTTTTTAAACTATGGAATATTTTAAAAATTTCATAATAATTTATTCAATTATATTTTGTTACATAATCTGAATATCCGTTATAATAACAATTAACATATAACAATGACATTAAAATTTTTACTATCTTTACGGTGCTTTGTTGCATGATTCTGAAGAAAATACAAAAGCGATATCAAATCGTAAAAAACATTCCCCCAAAAGATGGGTTGTAGAAAGAACAAATTCATGGCATAATAGATTCAGGAAACTGTTTACTCGATACGAAAAGAAGGTCGAGAACTATCTTGGATTGGTACAGTTCTCTTGTTGCATAATCATATATAGAAAGATAATTTTGGGATAGGCTCTAAATGTATTTGGTGCTTTTGATTACTCAAATGATAAGGTGCATGTACAATGCTATAAAAGGAAGACTGGAAAACAGTTTGTTGACTTTTTAAAAAGAGTAGATAAAAGATATGACAAGAATATAAAAAATATCTTTCTTGGTACTTGATAATCTATCTGCGCATAAATCAAAGATGGTAAAGAACGTATTAGCAAAGGATTGTCCAAGAATAAAATTAGTTTTTCTACCTGTAAGATCACCAGAGCTCAACTTGATTGAAGTAAGATGGATATGGTTGCAGAGGCAGACAATCAACAATTCAACATTCAAAGATGAACAAGAAATAGGAAGAGCCATTAGCAAGTGGAAAGATATTTATAATAAAAATCATGGCAAAGCGATCATAAATATTTTACAAGAGGATGTACCTTTATCTATACACAGCTGTTAACTTAAGATATTATTTCTTTATTGTGTTGATAAACAAACAACTTGAGCCATTGTTTAATATGGTATAATTTACACTTGTTCTTTTTACAAGGAAAGTAATCATCAAAACATTCAGTTCTATCTTTTATGTACTGCATAGTTCTTTCAATAATGTTTTTCTTATAGGTGGAATGGAGATGATGATATAGATTCAAAAACTTACAGGCTTGTGGATACCAAGTGCCGCCATCTGATGATACTTGATGGTTTCCATACTTGTTTACAATCTCAGACAAAAATCGTTTGGCAATAGATATATTTCGCTTTTTTGATATATAAAATGATAGAATTTCTTTATCCTTTGGTTCTATAACCATCTATCAAATCCAAATGGATTCAGAACCTGCTTTTATAACAGTTTCATCTATGACGTATTCTTGGATTTTCTTATTCTCGATATGTTTCCAAGGCCTGTACTTTTGAATCCAGTTCCAAATGGAAACATGGCTTATTTTTATTATTTTTAAAAAAGATAACGTTTTGGCAGTATTTCTAAATGATAATCCTAAAAAGTACAAGTATAATCCGTAACCAACGATATTTGGAGATGTTCTATTTCTAGTAGACATAGAATATATGGTTACCTTAAAGCTTTAGGTTTTTCCTTAAGTTAACAGGGCCTCCGATTTGACTGAAAATCTTGAAATTCAAATAATATGACATCATTAGGCAAACTCATTACTGACGATAATACTTATGAAGGTAATGAGATTTATAGATATCTGGGGTACGAGAGAATCTTCCATAATTCAAAGTAAAAAGGAACTGTCATTTCATCCACAAGAATAACAATATACGAAATAGAAAGGTAACTCCGATAAAGGATTATTACAAATGGAAAAAATAAAAGAAAGTTTGCAAGCAGTGGATAGGGTGCAGAAACAGCAGTCTTTTCTTCTATATAGCGGATGTTTGATGAATATATATCCCCATTACCAAACATCACGACATGGTAAAAGAGATGATAATGAAGGTATCGTTGTATAGGCTATTTAGAAGAATTGCATAAAATGAATGGAAATAATTTGACGAAAACGAATTATGCAACAAATCATTAATTGAGATCTTTTTATAACTTTTATTAACAAAGATAAATAAAACAACAAACGTATTTGGAAAAGAAACCCGTTTTAATTATATTGACAGAGTCAATCTTTTTGGCCTGCCATGAGATAAGTTAAATTGGTATTTATTTTATTCTTTATTGATTTGGCAGGAACACCTGCTACAACATCTTTATCTTCAACATCTTTAATCACCATAGCACCTGCTCCAACTATCACATTATTTCCTATACGAATATTATCCTTAAGAGTAGAGTTTAATCCAGTCCATGTAGAATTTCCTATAATTGTGCTTCCGCCTACAATAGTTCCTGCAGTTAGTTCACAATTTCTTCCTAATTTTACATTGTGAGCTATATGAACTAGTGCATCTATTTTAGTTCCAGATCCTATTATCGTATCTGTTAAAGAACCTCTTGCAATAGAACAATTAGCGCAAATTTCGACATCGTCAGATATTACAACTTTTCCCATATGAGGAAAGTGTTGGAGTTTTCCCGAATCATATCTTTCATAAGCAAATCCATCTTCACCCGCAGTTGTACCTGATTGAACAATACAATTGTTACCAATAATGCAATTTTTTAAACTAACTCTATTACCAATGATGCAATTATCACCAATAATGCAATTTTGATCTATTATGGAATAATGTCCAATATAACAATTTTTGCCAATTTTGGACGAATCATGTAATATTGTATGCGATGATATTTCTCTTATTATTTTGGCATCATTAAATTTTTTAAGCAATTGAACAAAAACAAGGCGAGGATTATCTAGAAAATAAAACTGTTGTTCTGCCTTGGGATGAATTTTGCCAATCATAGATCTTCTACATAAAATGATTCCTGCATTTGATTTGGATACATAATTTATTGCTCTATCTCCCTCATAGTAGCAAAAACTAACATCTGTTGGTCCTGCCTCGGTAATTGATGAAAATTTAGATATATGCACATTGTTACCTTCTACTTCAAACCCGTATCCTAAATGATTTAATTCCTGTTTTATATCAATGGCCATAAATTATTATAGCTATTTATCTATAAAACAATATAATAGGAAAAAGATCTTTGTAAAGTTAAGAATTGACAGTCCTATTATTGCTAAATTCAAATAAATGGAGAGGTTCTGTTAACATAAGATATTATTTCTTGATTATGTTCATAAACAAACGACTTGAACTATTGTTTTACATGATTTAGTTTACATTTGTTATTTCTTCACAGAAAATAGTCGTCGAAGTTTTCAGTTCTATCTTTTATGTACTGCATAGTTCTTTCAATAATACTTTTCTCATGCGAGGAATGAAGATGATGTAGTAGCTTCAAAAACTTATGCTTGCGGTGGTTACCAAGCACCTCCTTCAGCCGATGAAACAGAATTTAATCCATATTCTTTTGCGGCTTTAGACAGAAATCGCTAGACGATAAACATATTTCTTTCTTTGGATATATAAAATGAAAGAATATTTCTTTATTTATAGGCTCTATAACAATCCAAATCCATATCAGTTCAGAAGAACCTACTTTTACCGCAGGTTCATCAATTATGTACTCATTGATTTTCCTTTTCTTGAAATATTTCCAAGGCTTGTACTTTTGTAACCAGTTCTAGATTGATACATCAACTTATTTTGATTATTTTTAAAAATAATAGTGCATTATCCGCATTTCTAAATGCTAAACCTAAAAAATACCGATATAATCCGTATCCAATAATTTGAAGATGGTTAATTTCTAATAGACATATAATATATGTGGCTGTTTTAAAGCTATAGGTTTTCCTTGAGTTAACCGCCATAAAAGAGATCATACAGATCTAATATAATCAGATACATATCAAAATTTATAGATTATTAATGATATTTTATAATATTTTATGCATGTTTGAGTTCCCGATTAGATATATATCCTATTTTCAGAAATTTTCTAATAGTACTATTTATACAAGGATCAAAAATAATTCGGTTCTGTAAAGTTAAGGAGAAAATATAGATTTTCTTATTGTTTATTATATATGATACAACAAATTAGGAAAAGAACATCCCTTGAAGATATTATATATTCTTCATCTTTATTTTCTTGGTCTTTCATTAAGAAATACATCTAAAGCCATCTCTTGATTTGTTAAAAAAAGTCACACTGCAATAAGAGATTGGATACAAAAATACAAAACTAAAAAATTATTCTATATCAAGACCACGATATCCTAATTTATCATTGATGAAACTCAACTCAAAGTTGGTTCTGAATACTTCTGGCGTTGGGTCGCTATTGAATCTGAAACTAAGAATATTCTTGCAATAAGAATATCCAAATAGAAATATGTTTTCACTAACGAACGATTTCTATCGGATATTATAGACGAATATGGACAGCACCCAGTTTCAACAGACGCTGGTATATAGTATCTACAAGATTATAAATATTTAAAATTAAAACATCATCTTCATTCCTCATATGAGAAAAGCATTATTGAACGGATAATGCACTATCAAAGATAGGATGGAATGCTTTGATGACTATTTTCCTTGTCGTAAAAAGAAGTGTAAGTTAAAACATGTAAAACAATGGTTAAATCTATTTTTAGATCATTACAACAATAAAGTAATTCCTTAACTTTACAGAGCCAATAATTCCATTAATTTCACCATTTTAATCGATTAACCAATTGGTTAATCATGTACTCTCCTTCTGGTTATTTCGCAAATCCATGAGTTGTCTTTGTGGTTCCCCATGACTTTATTGTCCATGCTCTTACAAAAACTATTAAAACATACAAAATAAATAAATTGTAAATTGGTATTAATGATGCATATCTTAATCCATTCCATCCATATTGTTTTACTAATACAGTTGTTTGAATACTCCAAATAAAGCCTGTGAGTAAAAGCCACTCTCTAATTGTTATAGTTGCATAATTAAATGGAAAGTATCCAATTAACAAGTTAAAGATCATTCCAAATCCTACCATTAAAAATAAGCCTAAACCAATAAATATAATAACAGGACTAAGCCAAAAGATAATGCCCAATATGTCAGTAGGTTCACAAGCACGATGTTTTAACATATCGATAAATCCTTTTGCCCATCTTGATCTTTGTCTTAACATGATGTTCAAACTCGGCGGTTTTTCATCATAATTAATACAATATGGTGCAAAAACTATTCTAAACTTTTTTCTTAGCAATCTAGTTGTAAGTTCATAATCATCTACTAAATGATTTGTAAAGCCTCCAACCTCCTCAAGTATCTTTTTTCTAATAATGTAACCAGTTCCACCAAGTCCTACCCGTTTATCTAATATCGTTCTTGCGGTCATATATGGTGTTGACCATAAATCGCCTTCTATTGATAACAATCTAGTGACAAAACTATAATTTCTATTACTTGGAATATATCTGCCTTGTACAGCCGCATAGTTTTCTAATAATGGAAGCGCTTTTTCTATAAAATCATAACTGAGGATCCCATCTGCATCTAAAACTAGTATGTATTCTCCTTGAGATTTCAGGACGCCATAATTTAAGGCTATTCCTTTTCCTGCATCTTTTGTTTTGTAATTAAATGGTTTTACGCGTGGATCCTTAACAGAAGCCTCATTAAAAGTATTGTCACTACAGTTATGACATACTGCTATAATTTCAAAGTTATCATAATTCTGTTTTAGTAATTCTGTTATTGTTTTTCTTATTACGGTATCTTCATTATGTGCAGCTATTATTACAGAACACAAGCCTTTTTTTTTGTTATTAATTCTAAAATTTTTATACGATTTTTCTTGCATTAACTTAACCTTTTTATCCATTATTAGATATAATATTAGGATAAAAAGTGAAAGTAATGTATACATTAAAATTAGAATCAAAGGGGGCAAGGTAACATAATACAGATTTATATCAGTATCGATCAGAATTTCATCTCCTGTAATAATATAATAAATAGCGCTACTGATTGTAATAAACCATATAAATAACACTATAAAATACATTATTTTCCATCTTTTATCTTTCAAATTTTTTTACCTCCAAATAAAGGATATTATATTTTTCCAAAAAGGGTTACCTACAATAGATGAAACAACTAGATCAAACCAATTTATCACTTTTATTTTCTTGACTGTTTGTGCAAAATTGTCATTTACATCCACTGCTTTTACTTGAACTTCGGTAAATGGAGAAACAACTTTGACTAGTGCTATATATTCATTGTTGTGTTCTTTTGCTAGATAAGTTACTATATTTTTATTATTCTTAGTGTACTTTATCTCTCTAAGTTTTAATGGATATTTATCTTCTATCTTTAATTTTAAAACATTATTACCTTCATATAATGTATCTGTAGTTATGATTATTTTAGGAGGGGAAGTCTCATTTTCCATCTTCTTGTTACAACAGTCTGGTTTTTCAGGACTAGGAAGAGGCAAGGGTTGCATAATCCATTGAGCATATGATAAATGAAAATGAATATGAACATATATTAAAATAATTAAAAAAGATGCAAATAAAAAAATAGCTCCCCGAACCTGATTCATTTGTTACAAGATAATAGTATTATATATTTAGATAACTTTTTAAAATTTGTAAAGTTAAAATGTCTTTTCATTAAATCTTGTATAATTAGAAACAATCTAGACGATTCCTCGCAGATTTTATATTTCATCCCCATCAACGGGATTCATCATTCAATAGTTTACTAATCCTGCAATCATATTTGATATTCTTTCGTGCTTTCTCAATTTCTTTCTAAACATATTACTTTGTTAAATTTTTTTCAGGGGTCAAATGACGATATGTGTTCTATTATTATTATCTTTTTCCAAGGTCGGTTGTTATGCCTTTTCCTTCTGCATACAAATCACTATTTCTTTTCTTTTTATATGATGATACTGACAGTTGTTCTGTAAAATCCTTTTCTATACAAAGGTATTTCAGATCATAAACATTTTTACAAAATCTTTGGACATGATAGGGAGATTCTTTTTATATTTTTATATATAATCATTAGACTTCTTACGTGTGTTTTATGATTAAATTTTTCTTTAAAAAAAGGACATGTTGCGTCTTGTCTTATCTTAGGGTCTTGATGGTATCATATGTTCAGTTCAATCTGTAAAAGCCCTAAATCCAGGAAAATATTTCTCCATACTATGATGTTTCAGTCTTTTTGGCTATGTTGAATGGTTTCTTGAAATTGGTAAACGTTGTCTTATCGCCATTCAACCTTTTGACATCCCTGCAGACGTTGCTCTGACCTAAATCAGAGAAATCACGTTAATGTATAAGTGATGTAAAAGCAATAATATACTAAAAGCACGCTGAATCTGTTTTTTATGACCTTTAAAATGTTTCTGACTTTTGCACCTGTTTCTATTTTTCTATATTTTTTCTATTAGATAAAGATTAATCATAATATTTTATTGTTAATCTATTTATCGTAAATGTTATCAAATTCTTTGACATCTAATCATGTAAACGATGTAAAAAACAAGTTTTATGAAACTTTTATATAAATTAACTCCTTTTTCCACATGAGGATTTCTATCCATCCATTTTTGGCTACCATTTCAAAACGGGTTTTTCTTTTTCTTTTTTCTTTTATTTATCCAGCTAAATCTTGTTGATTCCTCCATGGAAGAGTAAATTTGATTGAGACTCCTTTCTTATAATCTTTTTCTATCCAAATCATTCCACCATGTGATTCTATGATACCTTTATATATTACTAAACCCAAACCTGTTCCACCGTATTTTCTAGTAATAGATGCATCTATTTGATAGAATTTATTGAACAATTCACTTATTTTTTCATACGGAATTCCAGTACCATTGTCTTCTACTGTAAAAAGCAATTTATCGCTTAAATCGTTTTCCGATTTATTTTTATATTGTTCAACTCTAATTGTTATCATTCCACCATTAGTAGGAACAAAATCAATTGAATTTTTTATCAAATTTCCTAATACTTGTTTAATTCTATGAGGATCACAGCATATTTTACTTTCTTTATCGCTAATTTTAAAATCTATATTTAGATCAATATTTTTACCATCATTTTCGATAATTGATTTAAAATCATCCTTTACTTGTTTGAATAAGTTTCTTATATCTACACAAACTTTAAATATTTCGAATTTATTCACTCCAAGTCTATAAATATCAAGTACATCATTAACTATATGTTCTATAGATATAACATTTCTCAAAATTGATTTTATTGCCCTTTCTGTTTTTGAATTTATTGATCCTATATACTTGGGTCGTAGGAGTAAATTTGCATATATCTTAATTGGCATAATGGGAGTACGTAACTCATGACTTACCATAAAAATAAATTCTTTTTTAGTTTTTTCACTAGATATTAATTCCTTATTTAGAGATGCAAGTTTTTGATTTACTTTTTGTAACTCATTTGTCCTGGAATGGACTTCATTTTTTAGATCCTTTTGCCATCTTAATAGGAGAACAATCAATGCTATTAATATTATTGTTATGAATAAATACAGTAATGTAATATCCTCGTTTAAGGAACTCATACCACGGTTTATAGTTGAATAAATCAGACTAGTAGGTGTAACGACACCTATAGCATATACTGTGTTCCCATCCAATTTTACTGGATCAATTGTAATAAGATATTGACCCGATGGAATATCATATACTCCTTTATCTAGGCTTCCAAGTATTATTGCATCTTTAACAACTCTATTATAAATAGGATTATGATCAAAAAATTGTTGTATTTCTGGTCCAAATACACTTTTTCCTATAAATTGAGATCTAGGAGTTGCTAACACAGTACCATTCTTGTCAAAAGCTAAAAGGTAGCCTGATGTAATATTATGAATATTTCCATAATGACTAAAAAATCTATTTGTAGGAACTAGCACTCCCGCAACACCAATTAACTTTTTGTTTTGTAAATTTATAATAGGTGTGGTTACACCAATATGATACTTTTTATCTAGGCCTAAATATGCTCCGGAAAAAAATGGCTTTGTATTTATAATTGTTTTTCCTACCCAATCTGCTACTTTTGACAGATTTTATCCAATAAACTTATTCTCACCTTTTGGTACAATATTTGATTTAATTATACCTTCACTGTCCAAAAGAAATAATCTATCTATGGTATTATTTAGTTGATCATAAGTATTCTGCATCAATATTTTAGTTTGGTTTCCAGTTAGTTGCCCTTCCTGCAAAGATTTTGAATATGCAAGGCCATTTAGTGATGCTAAAATCATTTTCATATCTGATTGTATGCCTTGAGAAATATCGATAGCAAGATCATTTTGTCGTGCTTCGTGATTAGTTAGCATTGAACTTTTTATTTCTTGTTCAATATTTTTTTGTAAATAAAAATAAAGTCCATAAGAAGCACCTATTAACAAAAAAAGAACCATTGTTATCAAGATACGTTGATTTAATATCACTTTAAAAGGATATATCAATAGAACAGAATATATTTATACTTTATTTACAAATTTTTTAAAATTCTGTCAAGTTATTGATAAAATTAATAATTAGGATCTTTTTTACAAAGTGGTAAATATAATAATGAGGATATGCATTATGGCTCTGTTACCTTAAGACAATATTTCTTTATTGTGTCGATAAACAAACAACTTGAGCCATTGTTTAATATGGTATAATTTACACTTGTTCTTTTTACAAGGAAAGTAATCATCAAAACATTCAGTTCTATCTTTTATGTACTGCATAGTTCTTTCAATAATACTTTTCGTGTAAGAAGAGTGAAGCGGTGTTTTGTTGCATGATTATTTTATTCGTTATTTGCTAACGTTTTGTTGATAATGCTATAACATAAATAGTCAAATTTTGAATGATAGTATAATATAAAAATTACACTCTTAACTGATTTTCGAATCATGCAACAAAGCATTCTTTACATCTTTTTTCTTGGTCTTTCATTAAGAAATACATTTAAAGCCCTCTCTCCATTTTTTACAAAAAGTCATGCAGCGATTAGATATTGGATACAAAAGTACAAGCCAGAAAGATTATTTCATAGAAAAACCGAAATATCTAGATTTATGATTGATGAAACCCAACTCAAAGTTGGTTCTGAATTGACATAGCTTTGGGTATCCATTGAATCTGAAATTAAGAATATTATTATATTAAGCGGCTCTGTTAACTTAAGGAAATTTCTTATTGAGTATTATAACATTAATACAAAATAGCCTTACAAACTTGGAAAAGGCAGATATTTTGTGCTCAAATACCTGATTTTATCATAATGGAGTTAAAGCATATATCAAGAGTAAATCAAAAACATTGGAAAACCCTTAAGTTAACAGAGCCTATTAAGCATATCTAAAAAGAGAAATATGTTTGTTGCTGACCGATTTCTGTCCAAAATTATAGAAGAATATGGAATACATTCAGTTTCATCTGATGGCGGTACATGATATCCACAAGCATGCAAATTCTTGAAGTTATATCATCATATTCATTCTTTTTATGAAAAAAAGCCTAATTGAAAGAACGGTGCAATACGTAAAAGACAGAATAGAAATCTTTGATTACTTTCCTTGTAAAAAGAACAAATGTACCTTAACTCATGTCAAACAATGGCTTCATCTATTTATTGATCAACATAATGAAGAAATAATGTCTTAAGTTAACAGAGCCACTTCATTATTTCAATCAGAAATATAAAGATTTTATATGAAGATCCCATATATTTCATATTACTAAATGGCCACATTTATACAAAATGGATACATCTTATAATATAATCTTAGCCAGGTTTATTAATTATATGTAAAGTTGAAGTGAAAATACTTCTTGATTTGAGTTCTATTTTTGAGACCATGTAGAATAATCTTATAAAAAAATTTATTCATTGAATTAAATTTCATAAATAAAAATACATTAATAGAATATGGATAAATCTTTTATTCGAATTATAAAAACAAAAGAATATATATAAAATACTTCTAATACAATCCAAATAACATTTTGATTTTCAGATATATAAATAGAATATATTTGGATATGATAAAAATTTTATTATATGTAAATTTTTTTAATCGTATAATTCTATAGCGAAGAAAAGACATATTTGTATAAATTCTTAATTACCTAATTAATCTACCTATTAGTATGCTTTTGATATACAGATTGAATCGGCATATGAATTATTCACAAAACCTTAAAGGTTTATTACATAAAATTTAAATATCCTTAATTTAATAATATATACTATTAATATTATAATATATTCTTGTTACCTACTTTTTTTATATGTTATCAAGTCTCTATTTCCCTAACAATTAGATAAAGTAAATCATAAAAAAAGATCAATCCTTTTAAATTAACATATTAATTGATAATCATAAATCGTTTTGGATGCATATTAATTGTAATTAATAAACGAATCAAATGATTTAATGATGGAATACCAACATCATCTATTTTCAAAAATGATCCTTAAAACCAACATTGCAGATACATAATTACATTTTATCTATTAATAATACTTTAGTTTACATGTACATCCTTAAAAGTACATCAAAATTTAGTCATCAATATGAAATATTTTTTCAATGATTACTAAAAAAAAGATTTAATAATAAAAACTTGCTTTTTTGTAAAGATAATATTTGTTGTACTATCGGATGAAATGCTTCAATATTAGCTGTGTAAATACAATGATACGCTTTTTTATAAAATATTTGTAACTGCTCTATCATGATTTTTAGGTACATATATTTGGCCTACATGTTGATTGTTTATCTTAGAGCCTATCCCAAAATTATCTTTCTATAAATGATCATACAACAGGATAACTGTATTAATCCAAGATAGTTTTCTGACTTTTTCTCATACCTTGTTAACAGTTTCCTGAACTTATTATGCCATGAATTTGTTCTTTCTATAACCCATCTTTTTGCAGAATATTTTTTACGATTTGAGCGGCATTGTGTTATAACCTTGACCTCTTCTTTCTCTGTTTCATCTATTTTTCTCTTTGGAAGAATATGCAGTACATATCCTCGTTTAATTAGTTCTTGTTCTTCTTGTTCGGAATTATATGCTTTATCAAGACATAGATGTTGAAGTTTTCTTCCTCTTCTTCCTGTTTTTTTAGTTTTAAATGATGGTCTTTTGATAACTATTATCAACCACATCTGTTACAAGTTTGATGTTATGCGCATTGGCTGAAGAAATAACTACAGATATAGAATTCCTTTTTTTAATCTATTAAAACATGTCTTTGTGCCTAGTTTGCTTCTATCAGTAGGATTATGTCTGGTCATCGCCCCCATATAGACGACTTTATAGATATACTATCGATGGATTGCCATGTCCATTTGATACCGATAAGATCATCATAGGTTTTCAATAGTTTTATCCATAGCTTTTTGAAGATGTCAAGGCTATTCCACTTCTGAAACCTGCGATGACAAATAGAACCAGATCCGTATTCTTTGGGTAGCATCTTCTATTAACATCCTCATGTTCTTAATACATAGAGAATTCCATCAATTACTTTTCTGAATGGTACAATTGGTCGGCCATCAACTGTTCTTAGAGGTTTCTCCTTTGGAAGAATATTTTTAATCTTATCCCATAATTCATCCGGAACCTTGAGTATGGTTGAATGTTTATTTTTCTTCTTTACACTGTCTATTTGCTGGATGCAGGATACAGTTATCAAAAGAGGGAAAAGAGCTATAATCTTATCGAATTTTGGGATAGGCTCAGTAAGAGTGACAAGCTAAAGGTATTACGGTATCTAAACATATAAAATCATTTTACATAAAAATATAGGACATTTTTTTCAGAACTGTTAACATAAGGATTTTCTAAAATTTTTAATGTGATCAAAAGACGTTCTTTAATTTAATTTCAATATAAACGGATTACTTTGAGAATAAGTGATCCTATCCTTAGAATTTTTAGAAATATTATAACTCAAACAAGTAGAAACTGCTTTGTTGCATGATTCGAAAATCTTATTTTAATATCTGTTTTCTTAAACAGATATCAACTTATTATACAATGACGCTTTCAACGTCATCTCTTGTATCATATTTTTCAATTTAACCGAGTATACGTACTCACCAAACCTTCTCTTTAAACAAGAAAATATAGTTTCTACAATCCATCTTTGTCCATAGCTTACGCTATCCTTCCATCCTTGTAAATCATTTTTCTGTGCCAACATTGATAGATTCCTAAGAATGTTGGATTTTTTCCATCTGATTATAGCATTTTTTCTTACTTTAATGCAAGGTTGGATTCCATTGTCTCCTAAATATCTAAAAACATCACTACCTTCATAGGCTCCGTCGGCAAATAGTTTGCCTATCACTGCTGCTGCTGTTGTCATGCTATTTGATTTTATAACATTATCAACCAATCCTGGTAACGCTGTGCTATCATGAACATGTTCATCAGTTACATTCATTGAAAGAATTTTCTTTGTCTTGACATTTACTGCAACATGTATTTTCAAATATCCTTTCTTTCTTACATTCTATTTCTCTCTCATCCATTGGCCTCTGTTAGTAACCTTAATTCCAGTACTATCCATTGCAATGACGATGTATTCGTCTTTAGAAACTTCCATATTTTTATTTATGGTAATATTCACCTTGTTTATTCTTCTGTTTATTGTAGTATAATTAGGGATTGATGGCACTTTTCCCTTTGCATGAGCTTGTGTTATTCCTTCAGTTTGTCTATAAGGCAAATGAAAATATGCTTTGGCATAACCAAGTAAAAGAAGAAATGTATTAGGATAATGAAATGGTTCACCGATCTTGTCTTTATTCATCTATTCTAGCTCTGCATCCCAATTGTTTATGACATCAAAGCCTAGCAAGATTTCGCCTCTTCTGACTAAAGATTGGTTGTAGACAGGCCAGTTCATATATTTTATTGATAGATGTTAGCTAAATGTATTTAGAAATAAAGAATCATGCAACAAAGTATTAGAAACAACTTAATTTTACATTATGATTTTGTATCGATTTTAACAATAAGGCTCCATTAATGTATAGTTTACCAACCCATTATATCAGATATTATTATATTTTCTTAATCTATTTCTGAATATATAGATCGTTATTTCATATTTTTCAATCTGCAAATAATGTTCTATCACTATTTTCTTTATGGATAGATTTTTAGAGATCTTTTCTTTAAATTAAACCAAAAACACAGGAAATCGTTTTTCTCCACTTTGAAATCCCTGCTATCACCTATAGATTGCCCTATTTTTCTTTAGATAAACACGATCATATCTAAATATTTTTTGATATTCCTTTTTTGTAGTTATTATCAAATTCTTTTATGGTTAGACCTATGAATGATTTGAAAAGCAGTGGTTTTAGAGATAAATTATCATAGAAAAGAAAAGAAAAGATATTTTATAGAATACAACTGTCATAAACCTGTTTAGGCATAATTATATAAGATCTAAAGAGGCATTTGAAAAAAAGATTTTTTAAGATATATTTAAATTGGGACAAACAAATGATATTAAAAAGTCCACTATAATTAATGAACGTATTAAGATTAACAAGTATAAAGAAGGAATCGTTAATCGTCTAAAGGTTATAGAAATACGCATTAATCCTAGATAACATTCAATAAATGGTAGTTAAATAGTCTATTCATGGATTATCAAAAAATACTTGACGCTATATTTGATTTAAATAAAGACATTCGTTATGCAGGGTTGTTAGACGAAGCAGGAACATTGTTAGCTGGAGGCATGCGTCGCGGAATTGATTCAATAGTTGATCAGCCAAGTGAAGAACTTTATTTAACTCATACAGCTTTAAGGAAGTCAATGCGTGAGCGTTTTGATGATACTATGGGACAGGCACGTTTTGTATATGTAGAGCGTGAAAAATTATCATTATTGACTTTTTATTTAGAAAAGAAAATGTTGTTAGTTACTTTAGAACCAAGCATGGATTCCAGAGTAGTAATGGATGTAGCCGAGGATGTACTAGATATTTTCAGTGGAAATAAAATTCCAAAATAATTATTTAAGATGATTTAGTAGCATTTTCATCAATTACAATATTGTGCATTGCTATTAAATCACTTTTAAACAAACTTAATTCATCAGGTATGACAATTTTTATTTGATCTTTTAATGAAAGAGGTTTTTTTGTGATGCTTGAAATGGTTACTTTTTTCTTATTCCATACTTCTGAATTAAATTGTATTAATTTTTGTGTTAAAGATATCATCTCATAATATTCATTAGATATACTAGGAAACGTTTTTGTTTTGGCTGTATCATCGTTAGAATATATCTTTGTCCACAATTCATATGTTATGAAAGGACATATCGGTTCCAATAAAAGTAAAATATTTTTAAAACATTTATGAATAGTATATAAAGCAGATTTTCTTTCGTTTTGGTCAATTTCATTATAGACACGCGATTTTATAAGCTCTATATAATGCGATGCAAAAATATTCCATGTAAATTCTCTTATTGTGTTTGATGGAATAAAAAAATTTAGTTCGTCATATCCTTCTACGCATTTTTTTAACATATTATCCAGCTCAGCCAAAATCCATTTATCTGTAGAATTTAATTTTTGGGGTTTATCCCCTTCTCCAATTAATTCGAAATTGGAAATAAATCTGCCAATATTCCATAGCTTTGATAAAAACTTTTGAGAATTAAGTATCTTTTGTTCTGAGCACCGAAAATCATAACCTAAATTTGCTTCACTTGCTGACCAAAATCTAAATGTATCCGCACCATATTTCTTAATAATAGGAAGAGGATCAATCACGTTCCCTTTACTCTTACTCATCTTTTCACCTTTGTCATCTACGCCATATCCCATTATCCAAGCACTTTTCCATGGAACGTGTTCTGTAAGATATAAGCATCTAAGTATAGAATAATAAAGCCAAGTTCTTACGATATCTTTTCCTTGTGGTCTAATTGTATTAGGATAAGTTATATCATGAAATTTCTTATTTTTATTAAATTTCGTAATATAAAGCGGGGTTATACTAGAATCCATCCAAGTATCAAAAATCTTTTGTTCTCCTTCAAATTCACCATGGTCACAATTATAACATTTGTTAAATGGAGGATCTTCATTCCATGGTCTATAATATTTTCCAGGTTCAGGAACATTTGGAAATTTACATTTTTTACAATACCATATAGGGATTTCGGTGCCATAATATCTTCTCCGAGAAATTGGCCAATCTATTGCAATCGAATTTAACCAGTTTAAGAGAATTTGCCTATGCATTTCAGGATAAAATTTTATTTTTTTAGAGCATTCAACTAAATCGGATTTTAAATTTACCTGCTTTAAATAATAATCTTCTAGAGAAATAATTTCTATTGGAGTTTTGCTTCTCTCGCATATAGGAGTCCTATGAGATATGATTTCAATTTTACTTATCAAGTTCTTAGTCTGCAATTCTTCAATGATCCTATTTCGAGCATCTTTTAAAGAAATATTTGAAAATTGTTTTGCGTATTCGGTAGTTTTTCCATTGGGGTTTATTGATTTTATTTCTTTTAGTCGCAATTCTCTGAACAATTGAACATCATTAAGATCACCATAGCTACACACCATTACCACTCCTGAACCAAAATTAGGATCAACTGAATTATGGGGCAGTACTTTCACCTCTCTATCAAATAACGGTATTTTCAAAGTCCTACCTTGTTTTTCTTTATATCGCTCATCATCTGGATTCACAATTACTGCTTGACATGCAAAAAGTAGTTCTGGTCTAGTAGTAGCAATAGTAAGAAACTCATCACAACAATCCAGAAAAAATTTTACATGTACCAACTTTGTTTCCATATTTATATAAATAATTTCTGAATCAGCTATAGTAGTACCACAATCAATACAATAATTATTAGGCCTATCCCCCAAATATATCAAACCCTTTTTCCACATTTCAATAAATGTAGATTGTGTAAATGTTCGATAATCTATTGAATCAGTATGATAAACATCATTAAAATTAGAACTAATTCCCAGACTTTTTAATATCTCTATAAATTCTTTTTCTGTTTCATCGAGTACATTTTCACACAGTTTTAAAAATTCTTTTCTGTCAACATTTCTCATTTTAATTTTATATTTTTTTTCAGTATAGATCTCTACAGGTATTCCGTTTCTATCTATTCCAATAGGGAACAGTACCTTGAATCCTTTAGATCTTGCCACTCTAGCTATCATGTCGATTTGAGAATAATGAGCTGCGGCTCCAATATGCCACGGTTTTCCAGAAGGATAGGGAGGCGGTGTATCAATTATATAATAATTTTCGCTATCTTTTAAACCATCATTTTTAAAAATATCGTCTTTTTTCCACTCATCTAAAATATTCTTCTCAATTTCAGAAGACCATATCTTTCCAATAATATTATTACTCAATTTTTGTTTTATATTACCTTTTTTTAAATTAGTTATTAATCTTCCTGGTAAAACATAGTCTCAAATCATAGAATTTTACACTTTAATTATTTTATTTGCTTATATTAATAAACAGTAACAATATAAAAAACGACTTTGTCCGCTTATACCAATTAGCATAAATACGCTAACCCAAAACTTCGGGAATATATATGAAAATTATCAATTATTTAGCACATATTTGCTAAATGGTATAAACCAACTCCTAATTACGAATATCAGTAAATAAATCCAACTAATTGATTTTGTGCTTTAATTTACATTTTTTCTCCTTTTAGTAAGATAGAAGGATAATCACCAAAACATTCAGTCTCACCATAAACGCTACATAGTTATTTCAATAAGATTCCTCATAAGATGATGAATGTGATTATAGACTCTAGAATTTACTTGCTTGTAGTGAATACCAATTACTACCATATATAAAAATAGAATGTGGATCATATTTTTGTACAACGTGAAAAAGAAATTGCTCCGCCACAAACATATTTCTATTTTCATATGCTCTTTAAGGATTTATTTGTTTTCGGGTTCAATAGCGAACCCATATCCAGAAAATTCTAGCACAACTTTAATTATATTTTCATCTATAACGTACTTGATGATTTTCTTTTTCTTTGAGGATATGTGATGTTTAATTTTGTATTTATCCAGATGAAAACAAGATTTAGTAATATAAAATTCGAGAATATTCATTCAATTGATTTTCTTAGTCCTGAAAAATAAAAATTCAATCCATATTGCATATATTCTGAAGGTGTTTTATTCTAGAATCCATAAAGACGATGGATTGTATTCTAGTTAGATTTATTGATGTGTACAGAGTTGTAATATCCATTTGATATACTGTAACTAGCAAAAGTGTAGATATATTAAATATGGTCATTACCTTATTCTGTTTATGCCAGGTAATCTTGAAAAAAGAAGACCTAATTCTTTGATAAATGAAGATAGCCCTTATTTGCTACAACATGCTTACAACCCTGTTGACTGGCATCCATGGAATGAAAATACAATTCAATTAGCCATTAAAACAGATAAACCAATTTTTCTCAGCATTGGATATAGTTCATGCCACTGGTGTCATGTTATGGCGCACGAATCCTTTGAAGATGAAGAAATTGCTAAAATAATGAATGAAAAATTTATTAATATTAAAGTGGATAGAGAAGAAAGACCTGACATAGATGATGTATATCAATTAGCGTGTCAGATAGTAAATGGCAATGGTGGATGGCCTTTGTCTGTTTTTTTAACTCCTGATTTAATGCCTTTTTATGTAGGCACCTATTTTCCGAAAAATAGTAGATATGGTATGCCTGGCTTTAGTGAAATTCTCGACCAACTTGATCATGCCTATCATTTTAGAAAAAATGAAATCAACTCAACGACTTCTGACTTTATGAATTCTCTCAAATCGTCTAATGGTAGTTCACATAAGATGGAATCTATCGTCGATAAATCGTCACTTGATGAATCGGCACTCAATCTTTTACATATGGCTGATTTTACATATGGTGGATTTGGAATGGCTCCTAAGTTTCCTAATGTTTCGAATTTACTATTTCTGTTGAGATACTTTGATATTTCAAAAATAGAAAAATTCAAAGATTTTGTAATATTAACGTGCGAAAAAATTCTTTACGGAGGGATTCACGATCATTTAGGTGGTGGTTTTTCTCGTTATTCTACCGATCAAAAATGGTTAGTTCCTCATTTTGAAAAAATGTTGTATGATAATTCATTACTTGTTATTTTGTTTTCAGAAGTATATCAAATAACAAAAAATGAAAAATTTAAAATAGCTATTGAAAAAACATTGAAATATCTTACAAGAGATTTATTGAATGAAGATGGTGGGTTTTTTTCTGCCCAAGATGCCGATTCAGAAGGGGAAGAAGGTAAATTTTATCTTTGGTCAAAAAAAGAAATTTCTTTAATAATAAAAAATTCTCTCCATCTTGCCATTTTCTGTGAATACTTTAATGTATCTGAAGGCGGAAATTTTGAAGGTAGTAATATATTAAATGTCAAATATTCTTATCAATATCTTTCGAAAAAATACAATTTGGATGTAAACCAAATTGAAAATGTCATCGAAGATGCCATGTTGAATCTTTTTAATGAAAGAGAAAAAAGGATCAAACCTGAAAAAGATGACAAAACCATCCTTTCATGGAATGCTCTAGCTATTTCATCTTTTATAAAAGGTTATAAAATTACAAATAATGAATATTATTTAAAGGTCGCATCTGATGCAATAAGATTTATTGAAACAAAGATGAAATCCTCAGATGGATATCTTTATCGCATTTATAAAAATGGTTCATCAAAAATCCCTTCTTATTTAGATGATTATGCATTTTATATTAATGCACTTTTAGATATATTTGAAATAAAACCTGACATTCATTATTTGGAGTTGGCAATAAATTATAGTGATCATCTAATAAAAAATTTTTGGGATTCTAATGAAAATAATTTTTATTATACTTCTATATATCATGAGTCGCTCCCAATTCGAAATAAAATTTTATATGACTTAGCTATACCCAGTGGTAATTCTATGTCAGTTTCAAATTTTATTAGATTGTATCATATAACTGGAAATAATGATTACATGGATTTTGCTGAAAAAATGATTAAATCATCTATTTCGTCAGCTTTAGAAAATCCGTTTGGTTTTGGATGTTTGTTATCCTCTGTTTATTTGTATATAAAAAAACCTGTGGAACTTACTTTTTTTAGTAAAAATGCCCGCAGTAAAGGATCTATTTTATATGATTTTATAAATAAGACATTTATTCCAAATGGGATATTCTCCATTATTGACGACAATTATAACTTAAAAAACATGGAAAAATATCTCTTTTTTCAAAATAAAGATCTTTTATATGAAAATTCAGATTTAATCGATGAATTTGTAATAGTCTGTAAAGATTTCACATGTTCATCTCCAATTACTGATATTGATAGTTTAAAGGATATTTTATTTGGTAAATTGTCAAAAGAAAGAATTAAATAATTTTTCCATTCACCATTTATAGTGATATTTCCTAATGCTTTCTTTTCTTTTCAATTTATTTTAATATCTTTATTAATATTTAATTTTGTAAGTTATTCTTTTGGTCAAAATAACACATCTTATAATAATGCGGATAGAGCCAAAATATCAAGCGACCAGGCACTATCCATAATTGATTCATTAAAAGGTTCATCTTTGCTTGATTCTGTAGTTGGAGGGATGGAAAAATTTCCAGTATCAGGTAATAAAAATCCTACTAATACCGATGTTAAAGTCGGAGTGCTTAATGACTCGACAAAGAATAGTTCATTAATAGTTATCGATCGTAACGTTACACCACATAATACTCATAATGTATCGCCGATGTCAATAAATGATCACAGCATATCAAATGATGTGAAGAATATACAATCTTTATTAGTTCTTCCCCACCCAATGTCTATACAATCAAAAGATTATATACCACTTTATAGCTCCATGCCTTTAAAAATTTCCAATGGAACCATTTTAGCTAAACTCCCTTGCGATATTAATAATAAGTCCGTATTACAAATTATGGGATCTTCTGCGGACAACAATATATTTCCAATTCATCTTAATCTTATACCCATTTTATCTCATTCTGGAAATATGTGTATGTATAAATCAATCTTTCCTGATGATCTTTCCAATTCTTTATACTCTCGAAGCCTTACTAATATTTATCTTTACAATACATTAAATATGACCTTAGAAGTTCCTAATACAACTTCAATTTTTATAGGTATAGATACACTAACTAAGTGATCTTAATCCCTATATTGAATACATTATTCCACCGGAAACTATTGGAATTGATTCTAAATTTGAAAGTTCTTTTATTCTTGCAATAATTGCATTAAACCATAGGCTATCTATACCCTGGCTCCAGATGGTTATTTTTTTATAATCTTTTTCTTTTCCATTAAGGAAAAATCCTTTACAATCTTCTACTGTCATATTGTTATATTTTTGACTTATTTCTATTATAGCTGCTTCTGCCTCAGCAGGTAAGTATAAAATTGTTAAGGTTGGATATGGTATTGTATCTGTTGAAGTGGATGAGGATGAAGTATCATTAGCCATAATTTTTATTTATACCCGACTTATATGATTATTTCGTTCCATTTTACTTGAACTTTATAAAATTAATAAAGACTATATGTTAATCATAAATAACGATAATTATATGAATGCTGGGCAATTTTCAAAAAATATTCTTGATTTGAACGAACATATTTTATTTGTTGGCATTGTTGAGAAATCTGGTCATCTTAGTATAAGTAACGAAAGGACCTCTTTAGATCAGTATTTAAAAGGTAGAAATCTTGAAATGATTTATTCTCAATCTGTTTATGTGACGGATTTAAGAAAAACTCTGTCAAATTCTTTTGGTAGTTTGAGATATGTTAGTTACGTTTATGAAAAATTACAACTCCTTCTATTTCCCATTAAAGATCATGTATTGTTGTTATTTGTAGATAAAACCATTGAACTACGCGATATTGTAAAAGAAGTCCGTACATACTTTAATTCCTTAACCGACTTGGATCTTTATTTAATGTGATTAAATTCATTATATGCGAATATTTTGATTTCAATTCAATGGACTTTATTTAACACCAAAATTCTTTATCAACTAGTTAAATTACCTTTATAATTTAGTTTATATATGATCTAATTCAAATGATCACCTTGCATTAGATCGATTATAATTTTGGATAATTTGGCGTAATTTAGAATATTATAATTATTTGTAGATTTACTAAATTTGATGAATCAGGTTATATGGACTATTTTTTCAGCAAAATACTTTACAACTACCATATCTTAAATAACACAATTTTTTATAAAATTCTGAAATTAATTTCATTTGATTGTGATGTGTTTTGTTGATTGATTATTTTTTCGTTATTTGCGGACGTTTTAAAAATAAAATAAAAACGAAAATAGTCAAAGTTAAATGGTTATTGTTGCTTTGTTGCATGATTCCTATAATCTTTGATTTTGCCATCTAATTTGGTTAAACGGATGTCATTTTGTTATACAATGACGCTTTTAACATCATTTCCTGTATCCTATTCTTTAGTTTAACAGCTGTGTAAACATAAAGGTACGTCCTCTTGTAAAATATTTGTGATCGCTCTGACATGATTTTTGTTATAGATATTTGCCCACTTGCTGTGATTGTTTGTCATTGTAAGAGTGACGATCTAAAGTTATTACGGTATCTAAACAAACACAAATATTTTACATGAAAATATATCATGTCTTTTACAGCACTTTTAACCGAATAAACATATTCACCAAACATTCTCTTTAAACAAGAGAAAACAGTTTCTACAATCCATCTTTGTCCATAGCTAACGCTATCTTTCCACTTTTGTATATCATTTCTTTGTGCCAAGACCGACAGGTTTCTAATGATGTTTCCTCTTTTCCATTTAACTCTAGAATTCTTTCTTACTTTAATACATGGCATATCCATTGTCTGACAAATATCTAAAAATCTCATTACCATCATAAGCACCATCTTCAGCAAGGAGTTTACCAATTGTTATTTGTTTATCTGATTCTATAACATTATCAATCAACTCTGGTAATGCCTTACTATCATGTACATGCTCATCAGTTACCTTTATAGTAAGAATTTCCTTGGTTTTGATATTAACTGCTATATGTATTTTTAAATATCCTTTCTTGTTGTTTTTGCTTGTATGCCATTTGTCTCTCATCCACTGACCTCTGTTTGTAAACTTGATACCAGTACTGTCTATTGCAATGACAATATATTCATCTTTAGAGACCTTATGTTTATTAGAATCTATTGAAATATTTAATTTATTTATTCTTTTTTTTGCAAATAGTTGTAAAATCCGGAATGGAAGGTACTTTTCCTCTGACATGTCCATGTGCTATTCCTTCTGTTTGTCTATAAGGAAGATGAAAATATGCTTTGGCATAACCAAGTAAAAGAAGAAATGTGTTAGGATAATGAAATGGTTCACCGACCTTGTCTTTATTCATCTCCTAGCTCTGCATCCCAATTGTTTATGACATCAAAGTCTAGCAAGATTTCGCCTCTTCTGACTAAAGATTGGTTGTAGACAGGCCAGTTCATATATTTTATTGATAGATGTTAGCTAAATGTATTTAAAAAAGAGGAATCATGCAACAAAGCAGTTATTGTTACAAATAAACCAAGGTTTTAACTGATTCTCGAATTATGTAATAAAGCGGTTGTAATGACAAAAATAGATAAATATAATCTATTAATTTAAAAATTCAGTATTATCGTTTTGTTAATGTCAATATTTTAATTAAAAAAAATACGATTAAGGTGTATAATGGTGAACAATATTTACTATCTGTTCGCTTAAAACATAACTCATGAAAATCCATAAATAATTGAAACCAATTAATTACGCATGTTTTTTACATTTTTTCTTCTCATAGTAAGAAAGACAAATAATCATTATCATGTTCTGTCTTCTTTTTTGACTGATTCATTATTTCAAATAGGTATAGATAACATTAACCAAAAAACTGTACGAAACGGTCTATCTAAAATCAATCTCTATTTACACATCATGAAGTTTTACTAGGATTTGATATTATTAACAACTGATACTGAGTTAAAAGAGATCGACAAAGATGGTTGTTGAAACTGTATTTTCTTCTATAAAAAGAACGTTTGGAGAGAATGCTTATCCGGTTAGACTAAATAATATGATACAGGAAATGATGATGAAAACATCATAATATAACAAGATGATATCTATTTACAAAACAGACGGTAAAATCAGATATTAAGAATTATGCAACAAAGCAAAATATAACTTTAGACATTCAACAATGATTAATTTTATTTACCGATTATTACACCAAATAAGTAATATCTTAACTGTACCGACCTAAATAGCAATTATATTGCATTTGAATAACAACTAATTAATATAAATTAAAATGAATTTTATCTTAATAGAAAATAAAATAATTTACATCGTTCTTTAAACTCTAATTTAAATCTAAAATTCAATTCGACTTGATACGAATATAATAAATACCCAAATAATCAAGTAAATAATATCCGGATATCATAGCAAGATATGAAAAGTAGATGATATTAAATCCGTTAAATCAAATAATACAATAATCTATAAAACCTATTTAAAGTCACATTTAAGATGTAAAATATATTTAGATTCATTTTAATAAATATCGGAATACAGCCTACTCAGAATATTGTTGTAGGATACAAAGTAAAATAAATAAATTAAAAAATATCACTTTGATGCATTACTAACGGTATTTTTTATGAAAGGTCTAAGAGAAGGAGGAGTTTGCAATACCTTGGGATCGGTGATTACAGGATGTTTCGGTAATCCATAATCTGCTCTTAATGTAGCTTGTTGATGATTTACCATATCAGATGAAAAGGAAGGTCCAATATAACCAAATGATGCCCATAATATATATATTACAGCCAAAGAAACACCCATTATAATAATATAAATAGCAAAAGATCCTATTTTATTATATTTGTTAATTTTTAGATTGTTATCCCCCTGTGACATAAATATAAAAAAATGAAAAGATATTAAAAAGGTTCCTAAAACAAAATGGCTATCTTTTTAATATAGAATTATTAAAACCACATAATGACACCGGAAGAGGAAATATCATCGCTAGGGCTAAGCATACCTAATGGAAGATCAACATCTCTAGGATCCTATATTCCCATTACAAAAACGGAAAATTTGATTTTTATATCAGGACAAATCCCTATAGACATAGAATCGGGTAATAGCGGATTAAAATACAAAGGAAAGGTAGGGAAAGATATATCTATAGACGAGGCACAAAAAGCGGCAATAATATGTTGTTTAAACGCTTTGTTTTATTTAAAAAATTTAATAAAGGATTTAGATAAAATAAAGAAAATAATAAAATTAACAGGCTATGTAAACTGCAAAGAAGATTTCATTGATCATCCAAAAGTAATTAACGGAGCATCAGATTTTTTGATAAAAATATTTGGTGAAAAAGGAAGACATACAAGAGTAGCAATAGGAGTAAACAGTTTACCTTTAGATGCCCCAGTAGAAATAGATTTTATGATCCAAATTTAATCATTTTTTGAAATCTCTAAGCCAAAAATCCAATAATCTAAAGTAGGAAACTGTAGATTCTTTTATAGTTTGCATATAAGCTTTTTTCATTTCATCCCATAACAAAGCATAATCAACACTATTTTGAGATCTTGAAAAATCATCTAAAACTCTAGTAGTCATTAACGAATAAGTATTTTGTTTGGCTTTTTCATCTGCTAATTGTTTGGCTTTTTCATCTGCTAATTGTTTGGCTTTTTCATCTGCTAATTGTTTGGCTTTTTCATCTGCTAATTGTTTGGCTTTTTCATCTGCTAATTGTTTGGCTTTTTCATCTGCTAATTGTTTGGCTTTTTCATCTGCTAATTGTTTGGCTTTTTCATCTGCTAATTGTTTGGCTTTTTCATCTGCTAATTGTTTGGCTTTTTCATCTGTTTTTTTATTAGGAGGTACAAAACCCTTTGGAAGAGTCATAATAAAGATTATAAAAAAGAAAATTAATGTTTTTCTACTCTTATATAATTTGAAAAGATGAAAGGATTAGCATATTAATTTATTTCATAAGCAAGAACAAAGGATCGCCAATTTAATTAATAGCATTTAAAATTCAATTGTACATATAATTAAATTAATGAAATTATTGAATTAAAATTATCCTCAGATATATTTCTTTTATATTCTTGTAATAACTTTAAAAATTCAATTTTTTTATTTTCATAATTAATATGCTTTTGTATTTGTTTAGATATAATCCCTTTAAAAAATAATCCTTGAAAAGCAGAAGTCAAATTAGATACTCTTCTTGATATACTTGCACTTTCAAAATCAATAATGGTGCATTTTAAATCATAGGGAGAAACTATTACATGATTATACAGTTTGTTTAATTGTCCATGATCTATATTCATTTTATCTAAAATAAAGCATTGATTTAAAATATCAATAACAACAGTTTTTATCATATGTGAATCTAATTTTGTCTGTAAAAACCATTTTTCTATAGACAAACCTTCAAGAAACTGCATTAACAACATGTTAACAGTATAAGAATAGACTACAGGACCTATTTTATAAGTATTGGCAAGTCTATAAAAATCATATTCATTTTTCATAGTTATTCGACATGAATCAGTTCTTCTAATTTTTAAAGCGAAAAGTTCATCTTTAATATTTTGGACTTTTAATACCACCCCTTCACAACCCTTTCCCAAGATTTTATCATTATATAAAATAGTATTGCCCTCCAATATCACATATTTTAAATCTAAAGATAAAAGATCCTCAATTTTTTTAATATAATCAATTAAATTAAAACGGGGATAGCATAAAACATTGATTAAATCAGTAGATGTTATAAAAAATTTAGTTGAATAATCTAGCGTCGACATGCAATAAATCAGACAAAGTATGTCCTACATGTTCACTAATATTTTTCTGTTGATCGATAGAATATATTCGGTACTGATGAAAGAAAATCTGATTTTAAGTCGTTAGGAATACCAATTAGATAAGGGTTATTTTTAAAGGTAAATTTTAAATATTCTCTTACATCGGTAAATTTTCTGCATAGAATGCAATTTATTCTTGTATCTGAAGATAGCCACTTTAGTTTGGAAACAGAATTAGATAGAATAAATTTTTCAACATCAGATTTTCTGAAAATATCTGGACCTATACGTTTTTGGAATTTTGAAATTTGAATTGATTCCATTAAAAACCCAAATACACAATGTTCAATTTCATCCGTATAACAAGCTTTTTTTAGAATTTTGAATCCATTTAATTCGATCGATTTTGAAACAGAATTAATAAATTTTTGTAATTGTCCCCAAATTACATCAGGGGATCTAAAACTGCATTTAAATTCGACTATCAAAACATTAAAAGAAAATAATTCTATGATTGATGAATCGATAGAAATATTTTTATAATAATTAAAATAATCAATTGTAGGATTATTCAAAAACATTCTTGATGATTGAATTAATAATCCTGCAGTTAAAGAAGATATTGCCGTACCCAAATTTCTGTTACTATCTATAGGATCCAATATAATTAAAAAACTATCAAATTTTTTTAATTTTTCTAAATCAATAGAAGGGTTATCTATCACAATTATTCTTTGATCTATACTAAAATTAGAAAAATAATTTAACGTAGATAAAAATGAGCCAAATTTTATAATTAACACTTCGCTAACATAGCCACTAAAACCCTTGGTAGATATTTCTGCACCATAAATATTCAAGGATTTTAAAAACTGTTTTAATATAATGACTTGTTTTTTTTTATAGTTATCAAGATTATCTACTACATAAGTTGTATGAAAAGGAGAACGATCCGCAGCGCTCTTCCAATGTCCAAATTTGACATCAAAACAAGGAACCACATTAATTTTAATATTTTCAACGTACGCTTCAACATATGGATGATCTGCAAATTTCAAATAAGGAGAAAAATTTTTCAAGGATTTTAACCCTATTTCTTTACCATAATTTTCGAAGCTTTTAAAGTCTATTTGAGATTCAAACTTTACAAAAAGATCTATATCAGTATCATTTTTAAGCCAAGTACCCTTTGCAAAAGATCCACCAAAAACTACATCAGTTACAAAAGAATATTGCTTAACAGAAATATAATCGATAATTAGTTTTTTTACACGCTGTGCAATCAAATTTAGCCGAATTTTTTCGGCTTCTTCAGGTATACAATTATTCAGTGATTGTTCTATTATTTTATTTAGATCATTATGCATTTTCTTTACAGGCATAAATTTTAAACAAATCAGAATATATAGACCCATTCGAGGTTAGTTCGCTTTTTTTTAAAATGATCGTATCAACCTTAACAATAATCTTATTGGAAAAAGAATTGACAAAATCGAATATTGCTTTATTATTGTGAACACGAAAAAGGGTAAGATGTGGAATAAATCTTTTGGAATCACCCATATTAGAATTTTTATTATTTCCATTATCGTATTTTTTTAACTTACCATCTATTTGAGAATATAAATCGAATAATTTTTTAGAACTTTCAGTATTTAAACCAAGCCAAACGATTCTGGGAGAATAGTTATTGGGAAAAATATCCAAGTGATCAAAAATCAAGTTAAAAGAGTTAAATTGAATAAAAGCCAAATCATAGGTAATATTTTTTGCAATTACCTCGGTTTTTTCGCCTAAAAACTTTAGTGTAATATGCAAGTTATCCTTTTTAATCGGTTTGAAATATCTATAGTCTAACCCACATTCATTAATAAGTTGATTTTGTAATTTTCCAACTTCATTATTTTTTATATCTATAGCGATAAATAAACGCATATCTTAATATATATATTTAATAGGCGGTAAAATTAAGCTATTATTTTACTATTATAATAATCTTCAAATTAGATTAACCACTGCTTCATGTTTCAGTTTACAATTCTTTTTTTGTCAAAAGGAAAATAGTAATCAAACCTTCGTTAATTCTAGCCTTTATTTAAGGTACAAGTCTTTAATACGATCAGAAGAAGATGAATAGATTACGCTCAAAAATCAACATGTTTTATTGATGAAAATACCAATCTCCGATCTATAGAAACCGAAAAAAGACCATATTATTCTAAAATATAAGAAAGATAATATTTGGAATATATTTCTTTATTTGAAAAGAAAGAATTTCTTTCTTTTGTTAGACAACAACTTCGATCTAGATAAATCTGCAACCTTTATCAATTTTAGATTAAGCATTCATTTCTTTTTATTTTCTGCAAATATTCGTTAATTCATATTTAAAAAGTCATATTGATACAACATGACTGGATTTAAATAAACTTGAACATCTTTGGACATAAATATTGACAAAAGATCAAAGATATAAAGCATAATAATATTCAATTTTTTGCTTATTCAATCTTTTTTTGTTTGATACAGTAAATGAAAATAAAGAAGGATGAACTTTCGTTTAACTTTAGAGATGATTTTATAAAGTAATTCACTTAAATAAAGATACATAATCCAATAATACGATATTTAAATTTTGAAGCGACTAATAATATGTTTAACAGGTATGCCAGGAGCAGGAAAATCAACCATTGCAAATTTGCTCAAAGATAAAAACTTTTATGTTGTTGTCATGGGAGACGTAATTAGAGAGAAAGCTATTGAAAAGGATATCGAATTAACTGACGAAAATTTGGGAAACCTAATGAAGAATTTAAGACGCGATCATGGTAATGAAATAATTGCAAAATTAATTTTACAAAAAGTAAAAAAAATAGATCAATGTAGAAACTTCATAGCAATTGATGGAATTAGAAGTTATGAAGAATTTAAAGTAATAAAAGAAGAAAATTTTGCAAAATTATTAGCAATACATGCCTCATCCACTATAAGATTCCAATATATAAAAAAAAGAGATAGAATCCGATTCGCCTCCAAATTACAAGAAGTTTTCAGATAGAGATAAAAGAGAAATCGAAGTAGGAATTTCAGAGGCAATTGCATTCGCTGACGAAATAGTATCCAATAACACAGTTTCAATTACAGAATTTAAAAATAATGTTGAAAAAATTGTTGAAAAATGGATTACAGATTTTAAAAATTTCGAATCAAAAGATATTATAACTATTTGAAATTAATATAGACAACGAAAACAAATACAAAAGATTTAGAGATCATGGTACAAACGTACGTTAATCCTACAGAGGATCCTAATAAAGTAACCACAGCAGTAAGAAATATGTTTCCAAAATCAGACTTCATCTTAAAAAATACTGAAGTATATTTTTCAACAGAAGAATTAGAAAATTTAAAAAAAATAAAAGATCAGATCAGATCAAAATCCACTCTTTCAGTTCTTAAAAAAATTTTACTAAATAATTTAACAATAGATAAAACATGGTTTTTATTGAATAAACAAGCAGCTTTTGTGGGAGTCGTCGCGATGGTCGAGGATGAAGATGAATCTCCACTGGGTCCAATAAAAATAACAATTAAAAATTTAAATATAGATGAAATCTTTAGATGGTTTGAAAATTGAATAACCCAAGTCAAAGATAGAAATCATTCTGCAGAAAGATCCCAATAATTAGCATCTTTAAATTCAATTTTTGGTTTTCCCAAGGATTTCCATTCTTTGAAAGATTTAGGATACAGTTTTACATTAGAAATACCTGCACTTTTTAAGGCAAAAAAAACTAAACCAGATAAAGTTCCAACACTACCACAATAAGTTATTATTTCACTGTTAAAGTCTATGCCCCTATTTTCCAAGAACCGTTTAAGTTCAGAAGGTTTTTTCAAAATAGAATCTTTTGATCCAATCATGGCATATGGAATATTTTTAGAATTTGGAATGTGTTCGGTTAAGAAATTTAATCTTTCTCTGGAATCAATAATTACCTTGTTTTTATCGTTACCAGCATTTTCGACATATGTAGCGTCAGCATAAATAGAATAATCAATATCAATAGAATGAGTAGATCTATCAAACAAATTACTTTTTTTTTCAATATCTAATCCCAAGTTTTTCCATCCACTAAAAGTAGTTTCTAAAAGGGAAACATTTTTGTGTCCAACGAATTTAAATGACCATGCAACTCGAGAAGCTAATGCTCCAAATGTATCATCATATACAACTACAAAAGTGTCGTCAGATATTCCCAAATTATTTAACAATTCAACTATGTATTCAGGAGAATCATTTGATAACAAATCAGACAAAGGTAAAGATACCGCAGTGGGGATATGTTCTTGCATATATTCATCTTGTTTCCTAACATCTACAACCCTAACTTTATTATTTTTAATTAAGGCCCGTAATGTATCAACATCACAAATCAAATTGAAATTTGATTCTAATTTGGGTTTATCCGTCTCAGAATTTAGATCATTGCTAGAAGTCAAAACATTATTGACGATTTTTTCTATACCATTCAAGCAGCACATTCCCCTCGGGCAGTTTTTGCTACAAAGTTTGAGTCTGTACCATAATCCTTATACGAATCAGGACTTTCATTAAAAGAAGGCAATTTGACAACTGGGAGAAGTATAGTTTTGAGATCTTCCAAAGTCTTGATCTTGCCACTACCCTGGCCGATTGAAATACTATGAATCCAATCATGCAATAATTCTTTATCATTTTTTTCTTCTTTATAACATTCAATTATTTTAAGAACCATAGGAATGACTAATTTGGCCGGTACGCGCATAACAACTTTGCCTAATTGACCAGATTCACCAGTCATACCATCAAAAAGCATTGTATAAATAGGAGCCATGGAGTTTCCGATTCTAGTTGCCCCACCATAGAACCCAATAGTTGCCACCTCATGCTGACCACAAGAATTAGGACATCCACTAATTTTAATCGTAGAAGTAGATAAGTCATGATCTTTATCAAATTTTAAGTCTAGTAATTTATTTTGAATTTCTTTAGCAAGTCTATGAGAATTAGTTATAGCAAGATTACAAGAAGTTGTTCCAGAACAACCTACCGGAGATACAATAGTACTGGCACCAGGATTACCTAGACCAATACTAGACAATTTGCTAAAAAGTTTAGGTAACAAGTCGGATTTAATGTATCGAATAAAGAAGTTTTGTTGCGGAGTAGTTCTGGCCTTTTGTTCTAAAGAAAACTCTCGAATACATTCGGCTAATACACGTAGCTGATTTGAAGTGATATCTCCAGCACCAAGTGTTATATAAATACCATGATAACCAGGTTGTTTTTGAGGCTTTACATTAGTATTTAACCATCTTTCATAAGGAGTCAATCCATTCTCAGAATTTATTAAAGGTAAAGTAATTTTTTTAGATGGACTGGGAATAGAAGAAGGTACATCATTTTTATTATTTAAAATATTTTCAAAAAAGTTTTTTGTAGAAACAGAGGTTGTCGGTTCTACAATTTCTCGTTCTTTTAACAATAGTGACTGAAATTTATTCCAACCCATTTCATTAACTAAATAACGCATCCTATTTCTTGCTGGATTATCACGATTCCCTAATCGATCGTATAATCTAATAGTAGATAATGATGTAGATAAAAGTCTAGACTCGGGAGTAAAATCTTCTAGAAGGTGACCTATAAATGACGCAGCACCTAATCCACCACCAAGATATATCCTAAATCCACGTATGCCATCTCGGATAGTTGGTACAAGACCTACATCAGCTATTCTAATAAAACCATGTTCAGAACAACATGCGAAATTAAATTTAAATTTTCGAGGCAAATTTTGACATACAGGATTTCTTAGAAAGAATTTTGCGACAGCTTTTGCATAAATAGTAGTATCAAAAGGTTCATTAGAACATACTCCTGCAAAATGACTACACATTACATTCCTAATAGTATTACCACAAGCCTCTCTAGATGTTAAATCACATTCAGATAAACCTCTAGATACTTCGCTTACATCTTCTAATTGCACCCAATGTAATTGAATATTTTGTCTTGTAGATACATGAGCAGAACCTATAGAAAATGATTCGGCCAAGGTTGCAATTTTTTCAATTTGCTCAGGACTAATTTCACCCCCTGGTACCTTTATACGAATCATGTTAAAATCGCTATTTAATCTAGAACCATAAGTACCATTTTGAAGTCTAAACCGTCTAAATTCCTCAGCATTTAATTGATCTTGACGATAAAGTTTTACTTTATTAGCAAAATATTCTGATTCTTCCGGTAATCCCCAAGTTTCAGATTTGGCATTATTATTTTTTGAGGAAGAAAGAAGATCAGAATCAACAGAGCTTTCCAATACTACCATAGTATAGATTTTAAAACATATATCTTTTTGGTAATTCATGTAATCGATATATAACAGTTTTTTTCTAAAATTAGAAAAATTTATACCTGTATACAAAATAATAATATTGAAGTGTGGGGTCGTAGCGAAGCCTGGAATCGCAACGGGCTCCAGATCATATAATGGGCAAATTATAGAAGAAACCCGTGGATCGGGGGTTCAAATAATTTATCCAGTGGATAAATTAGAACAAATCCCTTCGGCCCCACTTTCAAATAAAAATTCCTTTGTAACAAGAAAATCCATTCATTTATAGGGTAAATCAGGGATTAGGTTCCACAAGATACCATGATCTATATAACCATTTTTTAATACGTGTTTAAGAATAATGTCTAGCAATTACTTTTACAAAATAAAAGAAATTAGTTATAACTTAATTCAGAAATTAAACCAGGAGCATCAAAATAGAAAAAATCTCGATTTTAATTATTTAGAATAAAAGTTAGATTAAAAAACATCTGATTTAGATGTGTCATTAACCCAATTAAAAAAGGAATTTTATAATTAATATCAATACAAAATAGATTATCTTTGTAAAATTTCTATCCAATATTATAAAAATATGACACATTCTATCATCAAATGATTCAGGGACATAATTTTATTTCCTTAATTAAGTCCAAGTAAATGAATTCATCAAAAAAATTTAAAAATAATTTTTTATTATTGCATCAAGTCCATCACATATAGACCAAAGTACAAAATAAATTTCACATTCTCACAAAACAAAATCTTTCTTAACATATATTTTGATTTTAACTTTGATTTGTTAAAGATCAGTAAATTTATTGTGTAGATATACCTAAAAAGCATCAGTATTACAAAATACTTATATGCTAAATTAGCTCTGAATTTTTCAATGGTTAGAACATTTGAGGAATGGTGGAAAACTGTTCCTGAGGATTTAAAAACAAGGACTCGCAGAGGCGATGAAGACAATAAGATCATATTGAATCAAGTGAACTATGTTTTGCTTCACCTACATTTGCAAGGAAAACATGACACAAAACCTTCCCATGAGGAATTAAAAGACTGGCTTCACAGTGGTCAAGTAGATACAATGCGTATGAAAAAATAAAAAATCAGAATTTTTTATATTTATATAACACTGTTTTGCTAATGGCATACAGTTTAAATAGTTTTATTGTTAGAAAACGGTTAGTGAATTATTAGATGCCAATTGCTATACTTCCAGATGTTGATGAGCAAAGATGCATTGGGTGTGCACTTTGTGTAGAGATTTGTACTGCATTAGGTCCAGATGTGCTTCGTGTTAAACCTGTTGAAGGTTGGAAAAGAGGCAAAGCATTTGTCTTTTATCCAGAAAGATGTATATCTGATGGTGCATGTGTAGGTGTTTGTCCAACCCATGCTATATTCTGGATGAGACCAATGGAATATACATCAGGTCAACCAGTTCCTTTACATAAATTCGGTGTGTTCAATAAAGGCTGGGAAGAAGGCTAGTTCCGTATTCCACCCAATATTTTTTGATTTTATTTTTCTTTTTATTCAATAATATTTAAATAATTAAAGTTCTGCAAATTTTATATGCTATTACCTTCTGAGATTGAATCCAAATCTTTGATTCCAAGTATTCGCGCAATCTTATCCAAAAAATTAATTCATGAATATGATCTTAAAGAAGAGACCGTTGCAAAACTTTTAGGCATAACTCAAGCTGCTGTTAGCAATTATATCAGGGGAACACGAGGCGATTTATCTTTAGTAACAAAATTGGAAAATAATATTGATGTGATGCTAATGATAAATGAAATAGCAAAAGATCTTTCCATGAATAATGCGTATACACCTAGCACAATGACTAAATTTATACAATTGTGTAATTTTATGCGCTATACTTTTATTATTTGCGATGTTCACCATAGCATAGAATCGAATATAGATAAAAGTATATGCGAACACTGCGAGGTCATTTTAACAGGATCACGTTTTTCCTAAATATTATCCTAATTACACCATTTAAAATAAATTTTGATTTTGTGTTTATTTTATGAAGATTTCTATTTCTGGAATTAGAGGAATATTTGAAGATGACCTAAGTATACAAATTATAAGCAAATATTCAAGACTTTTTGGTACTTACCTTCGAAACAATTTTAATCATCCAACTTGTACTATTGCCCGAGACAGTAGACCATCTAGCAATATTATTAATGATATTGTAGTTGGGAGTATTTTAGAACAAGGAATTAATATATATGATTTAGGGGTTGTTCCCACGCCTGTATTATTTCGAGAAGCTAGAAAATATAATGGGTCAATTATGATTACCGCATCTCACAATCCATTAGAATGGAATGGCTTAAAATTATTAGTGAATGGAAGAGGTTTATTTGAAGAGGAATTAGATGAAATGCTAAAAAATAATATTCACCCATACAAACAAATCGGCGAATATTATAAAATTAATGCATCTTATTTAGACGACATAACAAATTATTTAGCATGTCCAAATCATTTATCATCAGATTTTAAAGTAGGCTTAGATTTTGGAGGCGGAGCAACTTGCAATTATATTAACAGACTCTTTCAAAAATATAAAATAAAATATCTAAGCATTAATGACAGATTTGGTTTTTCTTCTCGAGGTCCCAATCCAACATCTAATCCATTAATAGATTTGCAAGAACTAGTCAAATTAAATAGACTGAATTTTGGGTTTGCATTTGATATGGATGGAGATAGACTAGTAATCATTAATGACAAAGGAGAGAGCCTCAGTCCAGATTTGACATTACTGTTATGCATTTCAGGAGCAATTCAAACCAATATAAAAAAATTTACCATAAGTTTGGATTCAAGTATTACAATTGACAAATATATTAAAAATAATGGTGGAGAAATATCATACTCGAAGGTTGGAGAATCAAATGTTTTAAGAAAAATCATAGAATCCAATGCTCAGGCTGGTGGCGAGGGAAGCAGTGGAGGATTTATTTTGCCTAGTTTTACTTCTTGCAGAGACGGACTTCTAGCAAGTATATTGATTTGTTCATTGAATCCAAGATTAATTAATGAATGCCTTGATTTAGCTTCAAAATACATGCAAATTCGAACTAAAATTCCAGTTAAACCAGAAGTAAATCTTAGCGAATTTTTAGAGAAAATTTCAAAAACTTTTACACCTGATTCATATAAAGTAATAAATGAAGATGGTTTCAAATTTATGCTTGATGAAAATACATGGACACTTGTTAGACCTTCAAATACAGAACATGTATTAAGAATATCATTAGAATCTGAAAAAAATCGTATTAATTATTTATATAAATTAATTTATGGCAAAATAAACGAAATTTATGAAAAAATTCGATGAAAAACAAATATTAAACTTAATTGTATCTAAATTAGAATCTGATTTAGAACCCCTTTTAGGAAAAGATGATATTTCTTTAATCTCATTTAAAAAAATCAATGAAAAATTATTTAAAAATTACATAGCGATTACTTGCGATATGTTAGTAGAACACACAGATGTACCCCCAAAAATGACATTCAAGCAAATAGCTAGAAAATCTCTCGTTTCATGTGTAAGCGATCTGACTTCAAAAGGAATAAAACCCATGATCGCATTGATTTCATTAGGAATACCAGAATATTTAACCAAGATTGAAATAAGAGAATTAATCAAAGGATTTGCTCTAACATCAAAGGAGTTTGATTTCTTTATAATAGGAGGAGATATTAATCAAGCTAAGGAATTAGTCATCGATTGTAATATGATAGGATTTCCTTCTCATAACTCAAATGTGCCTAGAAGGAACGGAGCAATAATTGATGATTTTGTAATAGTTTCTGGAAAATTTGGAAATAGCTCTGCAGGATTAAAAATATTATTAGATAGATTAAAGATCTCAGACAAAGAATTTAAAGACAAAGCTATTGATTCCGTATTGAACCCTGATCCTCCATTTAAATTCGGGTTAAAATTATCAAAATACTTATCGTCATCAATAGACTCTAGTGATGGGCTATCTATATCATTATATGAATTGGCAAAAGAGAGCAAAGTAGACATAATAATATATAAAGACAAGATACCCACACCTTCAGGATTAGATAAATTTTCTCAAATAAATAACTTAGACATAGAAGATTTAATATTTTATGGTGGAGAAGAATATCATGTAATCGGAACCATTACAAAAAAAAACTTGATAAAAATCAATAGCTTGGCAAGAAAATACAAATTAGATTTTCATATTATCGGAAAAGTCATTGCCGGCAGAGGCAAAGTTATTATAGAATACTCAAATCAGAAAAGAAAAGTTTTAAAAAATAAAGGCTTTATCCATCTATCTTAACAAGGTTTTTAAATGCGAAAGCCAAAATTTTTATATTTATGTCACAAGAAGAAATCACTCAGTACAAGTGGGGGGTAGCTCACATTTTTAGTAGTTATAATAATACTTTGGTTCACATTACAGATATTAGTGGTGCAGAAACCATATCCATTAGTTCGGGAGGAAGACATGTTACTGCAGATCGTTATGAATCATCACCTTATGCAGCCATGAAATCAGCAGTTTCAGCTGCTGATGCTGCAAAAAGCAAGGGAATTAATGCATTACATATAAGGGTCAGAGCTGTTGGTGGAGTGGGCCCTAGAATACCAGGTCCAGGAGCTCAAGCCGCAATAAGAGCATTAGCAAGAGCAGGATTTAGAATAGGACGTATAGATGACGTTACACCTGTACCTCATGACACAACAAGAAAGCCCGGTGGTCGCAGAGGTAGAAGAGTATAGATCTCTTTTTCCTTTAACTAACAAGACAAATATTTTCCATCTGTTGATTTTAAAACAAATTATTGCAGTATTATATCAAATAATAAGTGGTTTTGCCAACTTAAGATATTATTATTTCTTATGATGATCGATGAATCGACATCATTGTTTTACATAATCTAATATACATTTGTTCTAGCCAACAGATATTGCATAATTAACTCCATTAGAAAAACTTCTAAAAAGTTGACACATTTTAATCATGATCCGCAAACTAAAATGGAAATATTACAAAATATGATTGAAAATATAAAATTTTGATAGGCATCTAATTACGCAAAAGATTTAACATATACAAATGTTCTTTCAATAATATCCTATCATAAAAAGGAAGATGATGATTTAATTTTAGAAATCTATACATTGGAGGGTACCAAGTACCGCCATCAGATAAAACTTGATGTTTTCCATACATGTTAATAGCCTCCGATAGAAATCGCTTGGCTACAAACATATTTCGTTCTTTCGATATACAAAATGAAAGAATTTCTTAATTTTCAGATTCAATAACGACCCAAAGCCATATTAGTTCAGGATCGGCTTTTATCATAGTTTCATCGATAACATATTCTTTAATTATCTTATTTTTATTATATTTCCATAGCATGTACTTTTGAATCCATTTCCAGATTGATACATGACTTATTTTTGTTATTTTTAAAAAGGATAACGCTTTGGCAGTAGTTTTAAATGATAATCAAAGTACAAATAATCAATAACCAATAATGTTAAGGATTCTGTTTCTATACCAGTTAGCATAATTAAGCATACTGTAAATCTCTAGAACATAGAGAAAATTAACCCATAAAGTTCAGATACATAAGCTAAATGGTATAGTAGACATAAAAAGAATGGTTGAGTCAAATCTATGGTTTTACATGAGTTAACACAGCCTAGCAAGGATTTAAAATAGATTATCAAAAAAACGATTTAACTAGTAAACATCTATAAAATGCATCTGATCTTCAGCATATCATAAATTGACAATATTATTAAAAAAAAGTTAATCAATCAAAATTACATAATTGATGGGATCGGCCGGATTTGAACCGACGACCTCCAGCGCCCAAGGCTGGCATCCTACCATGCTAGACAACGATCCCTCTTTAACATAGAATTTTTTGTCTAATTTTAACTTTATTTTAATGGATCCAAAAAATATCAAATAATCTACATTATTATTATACCATTGGTAATTATTGTTATTCTAAATAATGATTTTGGAAAATTACCTACTCGCAGGCAAAATTGCATCAATGGCTAGAGAGAGCGCTAGGAAAAAAAATCACATAGGCCGAACTTTATTTGACATCTGTGAATCTATAGAAAATGAAATTATTTTACTAGGAGGAAAGCCCGCATTTCCTGTAAATGTTAGTTTAAATGAAATAGCAGCACACTATACTGCTGAACCTCAAGATCCGATACAAGTAAAAGATACAGATGTTCTTAAAATCGATTTAGGGGTACATATAGATGGATATATTGCAGATACCGCCGTTACTGTTTCATATGATCCAAAATATGATCAGTTAATCAATACAGCTGAATCTACATTAAATGAAGCAATTAAAATCGCAAAATTTAATACTAAATCTGGAGAAATAGGTAAAACCATAGAAAATAATATAAATCAAAATGGTTTAAAACCGATTCAAAATTTAAGCGGGCATTCTTTAGATCGATATATAATTCATGCAGGAAAATCAATCCCAAACATTAAGACGATAGGATCATCTTTTTCTTTGATTAACAACCAAGCATATGCAATTGAGCCATTTGTCACAACCAAGGATGGATTAGGTATTGTTTATGAGGGAAAAACTAAAAATATATTTTCTTTAATTTCTAGAAAACCTACCAAGAATGAAGATTTGGATATTTTTATTAGCTATTTATGGGACAAATTTAAAACATTACCCTTTGCTATTCGATGGTTAATTAAAGATTTTGATGAACCAAAAATACAGGAGATGGTAAAGCAACTAATAAAAAAGAAAAACATTAGGTCCTATCCTATTCTTGTAGAAGGCAATAATAAAATAGTGTCTCAATCAGAACATACTTTTTTTATCGCCGACGATTTTACTCATGTCATCACTAAATAATTGTATATGTATTCATAATAATATATGACAAAATTTGATAAAATCACGAGTAAAAGTCTTTTAATTAAATCAGAATGATCTATTAAGTTAGAGATTTTCTAAAATGTTTTTACCTTGATGATCGTGCTTATTTATCCAGTAAAGAAATCATGAAACTAAGCATATAAATGCATTTACAAAATATAGTTATATAGGATTAATTCTGCAACATTCGATAGAAAACATCCTCAAGCCTAATAATAGTTTTGGATAATATGTAATCAATATATAAAGAAAGTTTTTCATTTCATTTCAGAACGCCTTATACCTTTGATAAAGAACGATTTCTGTCAAGGTATAAACAAACATAAAATCATTCTATTCTATCACGTAGTACATGGCGTTCACAAGCCTGCAAGTTTTTGAACACATCTAACCATCTTCATCTTTTTTTAGAGAAGCACAGTTGAAAGAACTATGCAATATAAATATAGAATTGAATATTTTAATGACTGCTGTAAAAAAAGAGTGGTATAGAGTAGTAATGCTAAAAAAGGATTCATCTCCCTATTGACAGCAAAATTAAGAAATAATGGATCAAGTACGGTTATATAAAAAAATCTAAATAAATAGTAAATACCTTTTTCATATAAAAATTTGATCGACCATAAGAAGTTTAAAGATTAATATTAATAAGAAACATGAATAAAAAGATAATAATATGATCTATATAAAATATTAATGAAATAGACGAAATAATATTATATCAAAATACGATTGTTTAAATTTAAGTTTTAATTTCAAAGCAAAAAAGTTTATACACTATCTGATAAAGGTTAGTGTTTCTTAAAATTAAAATAACAAGAATGACATCTATCCTTACCATATATCACACCCATGTTTCCACATTCAGAGCATTTTTTTTCGTTATCCACAGTAGAATCCAAGGATTTAATTTTTTGCACACAAGTTCCACATAGAGGGGCATCAAGATTATGACTGGATATGAATGCATTACCACATTGTGAACACCTGAAACTATAAATTTTACCTTTGGGCTTCCACTTTTTAAATGGATTGATCATAAAAACAATATATATCTACATCATCATACATTTTAATTTAATGACTTAGTTATGAGTCAGTTTAGATTTAGTTCTCCATTTTACAATTCTAATCAAAAATACACCCAATGATATCAATATCAACGAGAAGAATAAAAAAATTGGACTGATTATTTGATTAAGATACTGCGGGGCCTTAGAAACAAAATTGCAAGTCCTTTCACATACTTTAAAAACAGGGTAAGATAATAAAATCACACCAAATATAATTAACATAATTACTCCAATAGTAGAAATAATTGCACCACTTTTTATAACATAATCAGAAATTTTTGGACCGTAACTCATAGATTCGATCGGTTGTGTAACAAATATCAAAGTTTTGTTAAATCCATTGTAATAAAACGATAATCACTGTTTGATGAAACCCTTTTGAAATTTCGATTATAATAAGAAAATGATTGCAAGCCGTCGATTTGCATATCCCATAACTTATGAACTTCATCAAAATATTCCTTTCTCTTTTTAGAACTCTGTCTTAGTATCTCATGGGCCAGAATATGAGATACTTGAGCGCAATTATTATCTGCAAAATATTTTTCCTTTAATTCACTAGAACTAGATATAGGTTTAGGCCTATGCCATGTTACCATGCCAAAGTTATTAGAATAATATCCTTGCATAGGACGACAATCTGTCCACAAGGGTTTAAAATATGGCAAATAAAAATGAAAGACGGAATCACCTCTATCAGAATGGTCTTTTAAAAGAAGCGCTAACGAAGGTCTATCAAAAATCTTTCCCGGAATTATAGGCAAAATATCTGCTTCCACCATAATATCTATATCAAATTCATGTCTTATCCACCATTTAAAAAAAAGAACCATAGAGGAAACATAATTCCAATCCTCCTCATAACGTTTTTTCCACTCTTCATTCTTTGCCACATATATAAAAAAAATTTTATCAAACAAGTAATAACATAATTTATTATAAAGGTACTATTTTTAAGATTTTTTAAAAATAACTAAATAAAAAAGTTCATAATTTAGAGGCAACCTAACTTTTTTAATGTCATTTAGAAAATTGGGAGCGGTGATACTTTTAGTCTCGGATATGAAAACGTCAGTTCAATTTTATAAGGAAGTATTAAACGTACCGATAAAAAAACAATCAGAAGAGTGGACAGAATTTTTTGATAAAGAAACGGTACTAGCTTTACATCCAGCAAAACACAAAGAGAGACTAAAATCAGGTCAGCACATTCTAATCGGATTTTCTGCTAATGATTTTGACAATACCATAAGTAAATTAGAAGAAAAAAAAGTAACATTTTTCAAAAAACCTAGAGAAGAAGGATTTGGAAAACATGCAATTATAGAAGATCCAGATGGTCATCTAATTTCCATTGTTAAACTAAAAGAAAACCCACAAGATCCAGATGGATTTGATTTTCTAGGTCTAATAGGAGCAGAATGAAAATAATAATATATTTAACAAAATATTTGTTTACAAACACATTATTTACAATTGATTAATTTTTTATATTTTAAAAGATGCTATATTATTGATATATACATTACCATAATAGAAATAAATTTGCATATAATTTCCTTTAAATAAATAAACCACTATTCTATTTATTTTAGACCATAATGTTGATCAAAACAATCAAATCCGATAATTACTATTTTGTATTCGATTTAGCATAAAACAATCCTTATGTGATGATAATGATACCCGAATTTATTCATAAAATATAAACAAAAACAATAGTATCAAAAAAAATATGAATCAGAGAAAAGTAATCTCAAGATCCAAAATATCACAAATATTATTGAAAAAAGAAAGAAATAATACAAGTTTGTAAATATGAAACGACTTTAAAATTTCATATATAATTAGGAATTATAAATAGAATCATGAAAATAAATATAGTAAATAAAAATAATACAGAGAATAAATGGCCTTTTCTATTATAGATATCCTGCACGCGCAACAAGAGTTAATAAAATTTCGCTTGAACAAAAATAACAAAGATCATGAGAGATTCATTTTTCCGTTTTTTTGTGGATCTTATTTCACATATAGGAAAATTGACGTAATTAGAATTTTTACAATAGCTAAAGCATTATCTAAAAATCCAACATATTTAGATGTAGGATGTGGTTATGGAGACTTTTTAGAAAAAATTCGAGAATACATACACAATGCAGAAGGTATAGAAAAAAGCGCGGAGATATTCTATAGTATTGGAAGAGTTAAACCGGACTATATCACAATAGCTGATGCATACAACGATATTGATAAAAAATATGATATAATTTTTGTCGGTTGGATGGAGCCAGGAGTAGATTATAGAAATAAAGTGGCAAAGTCTGCAAAATGTATAATAACTACATTAGATCAAGGAGGGCAATGCGGAGCAAATGGAGGATGTGAATTTGAAGAATATGGATTTGAAAAAATAGCTAGTTGGATAACCCCATCATGGATAGATGTAAATACAGAATTGATGAATAAATACTACACAAAGGAAATAAAGGAAAAAGATCTGCAAGAATTAAAAAAATTAAGAGGTGCACATAATCTTTGGTATGTTTATTGTGTGCCAGAATTAAAAGATAAATTAAAAGAGTTAGAATTAAAAGATATAAAGATAGAAGAAAAATACAAACATGAACAAATATTAGATGAATGTGGATTTGGCTTTAATGAACAAATTCCATCAAATTGTAATCGACATTTATGGGAAATAAAAATGGAGTAATAAAAATGCCACCGCAAATTGAAGACATTAATAAAGCCATGATGGCTCTTGTCGAGTTTCGAAGACATATGATTTCATCAAATCATGAGAGATTCATTTTTCCGTTTTTTTGTGGATCTTATTTCACATATAGGAAAATTGACGTAATTAGAATTTTTACAATAGCTAAAGCATTATCTAAAAATCCAACATATTTAGATGTAGGATGTGGTTATGGAGACTTTTTAGAAAAAATTCGAGAATACATACACAATGCAGAAGGTATAGAAAAAAGCGCGGAGATATTCTATAGTATTGGAAGAGTTAAACCGGACTATATCACAATAGCTGATGCATACAACGATATTGATAAAAAATATGATATAATTTTTGTCGGTTGGATGGAGCCAGGAGTAGATTATAGAAATAAAGTGGCAAAGTCTGCAAAATGTATAATAACTACATTAGATCAAGGAATAAGTCTTGCTGCAGAATTTGAAGGTCATGGATTTGAAAAAATAGCTAGTTGGATAACCCCATCATGGATGGATGTAAATACAGAAATAACTAATAAATTTTATTCAAAAATAACAAATAACAGAATAGAAAGCCTTTCGAAACTAAGAGGTGCACATAATCTTTGGTATGTTTATTGTGTACCAGAATTAAAAGATAAATTAAAAAGAGTTTTAAGGTGGTGTATTAAAGACGAATTAAAAAAAGAATATAAACATTATAATTTTGAAAATACGCTTGATGAAATGGGTTATAAATATTTTGAAAGACTAGATAATCCACATACAAAATACAAATTATGGGATATTATCTTTTGATTTAAAACACAAAGACTTTATAATAAAATATTTCATAAAATTTTATTGAGAATAACAACATTAGGTGCTGCAAAAGAAGTTGGCAGATCAGCTTTTTTAATTAATTCCAATAATGCTAATATTTTACTGGATTACGGGGTACTCTTAAAAAGAGAGCCAATTTTTCCCATACATGTAAAACCTAAAGATATAGATGCGGTAGTAATCACTCATGCTCATCTAGATCATTCAGGATTTGTTCCTTTTCTTTTTTTAAATTCAGATTCTAAAATTAAAGCATTGGCAACGTTACCAACATTTGAATTATCACAATTATTAATTCAAGATATGATTAAAATATCAGGATTTTATCTTCCTTTCGAATTTTCAGATTTAATAAATATGCTAAATCATTCTACAAATTTAGAATATAAAACAAAATATTCGATAAAAGATACTAATATAACATTATTTGAATCAGGTCATGTACTAGGAGGTTCTACGGTCATTGTAGAATCAGAAGATAAACGAATTTTTTATACCGGCGATATCAATACAAGAGGATCAAAAGTTCTACGACCAGCAGATCTAGACGTAGGTGAAATCGATTTATTAATAATTGAAAGTACATATTCGCAAACAGAACAAACTCCAAGAGAACAATCTGAAAAAGAATTGGTAAAATTTGCTTTAGAAGTTATTGATAGAAAAGGAATATTGTTTATACCAGCATTCTCAGTAGAAAGAGCTCAAGAAATTGCATGTGTACTTAAAGCATACAACTTCCCTCATAAAATCTCAATGGATGGCATGGCATTAAAGGCAAGTGAAATTATGCTTCGACATCCTCGCTTTTTAAGGGATCCTGAAGTTTTCAAAAAATCTATAGAGGAAGTTGAAAATATTACAAGTTGGAATAAACGAAGAAACGTAGTCAGATCTCCAGGAGTGATAATCTCACCAGCAGGTATGCTAGTTGGAGGTTCAGCAGTGTTTTATTTACAAGAATTAGCCAAAAATCAGCTTAACGGTATAGCATTAGTTTCGTATCAAGGAGAAGGAACTCCAGGTAAATCATTATTGGAAAAAAGGCAAGTTACGTTAGCAGGAAGATCCATAAAATGTTTTGCCGAAATAAAGAAATATGAATTTTCTGGACATAATAGTAGAAAAGAATTATTTGAAATCCTAGACAAAGTAAAAGGAAGTCCACAAGTATTAACAGTTCACGGAGATAATCTAGCTTGTACAAAATTTGCAGAAGAGATTAATCAAAAATATGGATTCAAAGCACATGCTCCAGAATCCGCAGAATCTATTATTATATAGTATTTAGATAGATTTTATGAAAGGACTTTAACATAAGGAATTGAGAAATTTATTTTCGATTTAGATTCAAGCTTAAATAGCGGCCAATATTTCTTATGGGAAAAAAGAGATGAAACATGGTACGGAGTTTATGGAGATACAATATTAAAAATAACTAGAAAAAAAGATAAAGAATATGAATTTGACTCATTTCCAGAATTCAATAATTGGCAAAAATACGTATTCAGACAAGACGACAATTATAATGAAATTATGTATGAAATTTCTCTGAATGAAAATATAAGAAAATTAATTGAATTATATCCAGGATTAAGAATCTTAAGGCAAGATCCTGTACAATGTATTTTTTCATTTTTATGCTCTAGTAATAACAATATTCCCAGAATTAGAACAATATTAAAAAACTTGTCTAAGAAATTTGGAGAAAAAATAAATATAGATAATATGGATTTTTACACATTCCCTAGCATTCAAAAGATTTGTAATGCATCTATTCAAGACCTTTTATCATGCGGACTTGGATATAGATCCAAATTTATGCTCAAATCAGCTAAATACATTTCAGAAAATAATTTAGATTTAGAAAAGTTAAAAAGGACAGAATATGATATTGCCAAAGAAGAATTATTAAAATTGGAGGGAGTAGGAGAAAAAATCGCAGATTGTATACTTTTATTTTCACTCGACAAATTAGAAGCTTTTCCAATTGATACATGGATCATAAAATTTTTGCATGAAGATTTGTATCAGAATTTAACAACAGATACAAAATTGACACATAAAATGTCACCTAACAAATATAAAATAATATCAAAAAGATTAAGAAACTACTACGGAAAATATTCAGGATACGCTCAACAATTTATCTACTACAATATAAGGGTAGAAAATGGTAGAAAATGGTAGAAAAATCTCTAGTTATTTTGATTTTTTCTTTTTAACATCATCTTTTTTAGGCATAGTTTTTGAAGGGACATTTTTTGCAGGTGATTTGATAGAGGTAGTATTTTTGTCTATTTTTGCCAATTTTTTGTTAACTTCTTTCATTTCTGATTGAATACTTTTGATTAGCATAGATTGTTTTTCTACAATTTTAAGGCTTTTAGATAAAGTCTGCATAGTTTGTTGAATTTTTTGAATTTCTTTATATGATTTATCCAACGATTTGTTAATTAGAGTTAGATCAGCATCTTTAAATCCAGCAGCAGCAGAAACTTTTTTTACTTGTGGTTTTCTATTTGATTTAGTAACCACGACCTCTTCTTCATCATCTTCGTCATCTTCTTCTAATTCTTCTTCGTCATCTTCTTCTAATTCTTCTTCGTCATCTTCTTCTAATTCTTCTTCGTCATCTTCTTCTAATTCTTCTTCGTCATCTTTTTTCAAGTCTTCATCTTTTTTCAAGTCTTCATCTTTTTTATCTTCTAATTTTTTATAACTCAAATATTTAGATTCTGTATGTGTTTCAGTAGTATCAATAACATTTTCTTGATGTATTAATACAGGAAAAGATTGGAGATCTAATAACATATCTTATAATTTGAAATAAAATAAGGATTATTAAAAGTGATCTATAAGAATATAAGAAAATGAATTTTATTTGTTAAATCCATTCGTAAAATTTTTATAAATAATTAATGCTTCATCTTCATTTTTTGCGCCAACTATTGTTGCAGCACCGCTTGTAAGAAAACTTAATAATTTATTTTGATTGGTAACAGTTACTCCCAAATTACCTTTTGATGTTATAGTATAACCTTGCAATTCAGCATTTTTCAATATATTTAATAAATCAAGATCATTCTTAATTTGTGCAGGAGTAACAGTATAGGTTCTCTTTCCTCTATCTCGTCCACAAAGCTCTTCTACCAGTAATGGGGGAATTTGAACAAGTTTTTTGCTGGCATTAATACCACAAGAAATACACTCCTCATGTCGCTGCATTTGAATTTTGTCAAAAGTCAAAGTATTTAGATCTATATACAGTAATTTGTTTGCTAGCGAAGGTTGTTGTCCAATAACAATTTTTATTGCTTCCGAAACTTGAATTCCAGATACAAGATAGAGGATAGAAGGATGTACTCCCTCAGGTACTACATGTAGGCATTTCATCCTCAGATAATTCTGGAAAAATACACCTCAAACAAGCAGTTTCATTTGGCAGAATAGTACAAACAGAACCAACCATTCCAAGAGCACCAGCATATATAAAAGGTATTTTGAGTTTAAAGCATGCATCATTTAAAGCATATCTCGCATCAATACTATCTAGAGCATCAATAACAATATCGCAATCTTTAACAATATTTTCAGCTGTAAATGGAGTAACAGAAATAGGAATAGGTTCTATAATCACATTAGAATTCATTTTTTGTAAATGTTGTACTGCAGCTTCAACTTTGACTTTACCCACATCAGATTCGTCATATAGATGTTGCCTATGAAGATTAGATATTTCTACTACATCTCTATCCACCAATCTAATTTTTCCAACACCCATTCCAACTAATTGAGTTACGACAGGATTTCCAATTCCACCTGCACCAACTATACATATTTTTGCGTCTTTAAGTTTTTCCATACCTACATAACCTATTTCTTCAAGCATAATTTGCCTTGAATATCTTACCATATCATTAGAGGTCAATTCTGCACCTCCAGCCACAGCAGGCAAAATATAAACTGAGTCACCGTCTTTAAGCACCGATTTCATTCCAGTATTATTAAAACGAATATTTTTCCCATTGATATAAATATTGATCAATGCACGGGGTTTACCATTTAGATCTATGACTCTGCGCTTAAAATCATCACCCAGCATATCAGAAATAATGTTAAATGCATCTTCCAATGTTGATGCATCAATAGAGAACTTTTTTTCTCCTGCACCTTTATTTAAAACAGAAGGAATTACAAACTCTATATTTGTCAAATATAATTTACTCCACTTTTAGATTTATATCCGTTTGTTCAATTTATAAGTGTTGAAATCAATCGGATATCAGGTTTTACAGGATTAAGCGAAGGAAGTAAACTAATAATAGATTCAGTAGTTTTAAGCCCATTGCCAGTTACATAACAAACTATTTTTTCATCTTTGTCAATCTTACCCTCGTCAAATAGTTTTTTCAAAACACCAACAGATACACCACCTGCAGGTTCAGTAAAAATACCTTCAGTTCTAGCCAGTAAAAGAATAGCTTGTTTTATTTCATCATCTGATACTTTTTCTCCAATTCCATGGTATTGCTTGAGGCGCTTTAACACATATAATCCATCACCAGGATCTCCTATCGCAAGACTCTTCGCAATAGTATCGGGTAATTCCACGGGCAAAACCTCATTCGAGTCTTTCTTATAAGCATCAACTATAGGAGAACATCCGTCAGGCTGTGCCGCAATTATTTTTAAATTAGATATATCAGGTATTATTCCCAAATCCATCATTTCTTCAAATCCCTTACAAATAGAATTTAACATAGCACCACTCCCTACAGGAATTACCAATACATCTGGAACAGTCCAATTTAATTGCTCTAGAACTTCAAAAGCTAAAGTTTTTGAACCTTCTACATAATAAGGCCTCATATTTATATTCACTATACCATAACCATTAGAGTCACCTATTACAGAGGCCAATCTATTTGCATCATCATAGGTTCCATCAACTGCAATAAATTTTGCACCATAAGCTAAAGTTTGAGCTATTTTTACATGTTCTAAATCAAAAGGAGCAAAAATATAACATGGTAATTGAGCTTTACTAGCATGAGCTGCAGTAGAAGATGCAAGATTACCAGTTGACGCACATCCCACTGCAGATAAGTTCATTTCTTTAGCCTTTGATACTGCAACCCCTGCAGGTCTATCTTTGAAAGAAAAAGTAGGATTGACAGAATCATTCTTAATATACAAATTTTTTAATTCGCCTATAGCATATCCTAAATTATCTGCTTTTTGCAAAGGCGTAATGGAACCATTTAAGCTGACAATATTTTTCTTGTGTGTTATCGGAAGAATTTCGAAGTATCTCCAATAGGTTAGATCAGATCTATTTTCAAAAGTCTGTTTTGTAATATTATCAGTGAATGTATATAAAACATCCAATGGTCCAAAGCAGTCTTCACATATATATAAAAAATCTGGCAAATATTCTTTTCCACATTCTCTACACTTTAACGCTCTTATATTACCCATTGTTTACAAAGAAATATACAGAATATAATAGATAAATTGATCTAAATAATATTTAGTATTACTTAAATATTAAAAAATTCACTATTGTAATTCATTATGAAAACAAGATTTATTCCCAGTATGACAAGCAGGTTTTGCAGAATTTACTAAGTATATCAAGCCATCATAATCACAATCCACTAAGATTTTTTTTACTGGTTGTATATTTCCAGATTCTTCACCTTTCATCCAGAGTTTATTATGAGAAGTACTCCAAAACCATGCATTACCTGTAGATATCGTTTTAGATAAAGCAGGTTTATTGACATAGGCCAGCATTAAAATATCTTTCGTATCAGCGTCCTGCACTATCACAGGTATCAAGCCATTTCGTTTTTCAAAATCTATTTCGTCAATGCTTTTAAGCATTATACCTATTAAATACAATTATATAAATATTTAAATATATTTATTTTAATAACAATGATTGAACTTTGAAAAATCACTAAAACCAATTTTAAAGAATTTAAAATGAACAAACAGAGATACAAAGAATGCGAAGAAAAAACTCTTCATATTGGATTTGATGATACAGATTCGACCAAAGGACAATGTACGACTCACTTGGCATTTAAACTTGTAGACATTTTAATTAAAAAATTTAAAGTATCATTCATAGATTTTCCATTATTAATACGATTAAACCCAAACATTCCCATTAAAACTAGAGGTAATGGTTCAGTTTGTTTAAGAATAAAAGGAAAAAAATATGAAACAATAAAAGAAGAGACAATACAACTTATAGAAAATTATTCGGATTTAGAGAACGGAGCAAATCCAGGCGTAGCTTTTTATGAGAACAATGAGATTCCCCAAGATTTAATTTCGTTTAACATGAATGCAATGAACTCGGTTTTAAGTAAACAAATAGCCGAAAAAATCGCATCAAAAAACAAAATTCAATACCATTTAATTCAAAAAGGATATGGACTGGTAGGAGCACTAGCTTCAATAGGATGTATTTTAAATAAAGATCATACATATGAAACAATTGCATACAGAAAACCGGAAAACTTAGGAACAGTAAGGAAAATAGATGAATATAAAGTTAAAAAATTAAATGATGAATCATCACCATATACATTTAACAACTTTGATATGAAAAAAAAAAGAATATTGATTGCTCCCCATGGACCTGATCCGGTTTTTTGTGGAATTCGGGGTGAAGATCCAGTAACTACAATGAGATTTCTGAAATGTTTGGGCTTAAAAGAAGAATTAGAAGGATATTTAACATTTAGATCGAACCAAGGAACGAATCATCACTTGATCAATGAACAAAGATTATCAAACATATCACCATTTACTGCAGGATTTACTAATTGTCAAGTAGTAACAAAACCAAAAATCATTAAAGGAGGACACGTAATATTTTATGTAAAAGATTCTTTTAACGATATTATGCCGGTTGCAGTATACGAACCTACACAGTTAACAAAAACTGCAACATTATTAGAAATTGAAGACAAAATAGAATTAGGATACGGAGTAAATCTAAAATCAAATAATTTGAAGACACTAAATTTAGAATATCTAATCATTAAAGATTTAAAAAAGATTGTGTACTTTGAGAATCCTTTATGTAAGAAATGTATGAAAAAAACAAAGTCAGAAGGAAAAAACAAAGGGTTTCAGTGTCCCATATGTAAAAACAAGTTTGAATCCAAAATACAATTCATTAAAGAGAGAGAGTTAAAATGCGGGTTGTATATTCCAGATCCAATAGCACATAGACATTTAACAAAACCACTATCAAGATATAATCTAATGAAAACATATGATTCGTCCAATATCACATCTTTTCTAAAGAATGTACAATGGTTTCTATTCAGTTCCGCCTAGATCATTACTATAAAAATCAATAAATAAATTCAACTTATTAATTTTCAGCATTAATTTACATAATCCCTTTTAAAGAAAAACAATCAACAAAAAATATTCGATTTTATCCATGACATACTACATTTTCGTTTCAATAAAGCTTTTCTCATAATGAGAATGAAAAGATGAGCAAGTTTGATAAATCGAAATGCTTGTAGATAACATGTACCCCACCCGATGAAACAGAATGCATTTCATACTTGTATCAATTATTTATACACGCATACTTACTAGTGGCGGGTAAGTTTATTCAAATTTATAATTGGGTCCTCATACTGACTTTCAAGGTAATCAAATGTATATACAGTGTACAAAATATATACAAGTCTGCAAAGTTAAGTAAAAAGATATAGAATTCCTTATTTTATTTTTTATTTATATAGTATAATAAAAATGATCTACATAATTATTTTAACGCAATTACAATAAAATTATAATATAAGCAAAAAATAAGTTTTGCAAAATTTGTAATAATTATCTCATCAGTTCAATCATATTCAATTGAAAAATTCCTTGGTTTATGTAAGTATATAGATACCCCTTCATGTAAACTGGTTATACACGTTTTGCCCGTATGTTTTTTATTATAATTTATGGTCTAATCAGATACTGCTTTATCTATATTGTGTTCATTTCAAAATGTGGAGTTGTTAATTGCTTGTCTGTGTAACCAAAACCATCTAACTTCAATCAGATTGAGATCAGGTAGTCAGGTTGGAAGAAATACTAGTCGTTTTTTCGAATAGCATTTTACTATCGTTTCTTTTACCTTGTTTGATTTGTGTATAGATATGTTATCAAGAACTAGAAATATCTGCTTTATACTATCATTATATTTTTGGCATACCCGTTTTATAAAATCCAAAAAACTGTTGCCTAGTTTTTCTCTGATAACCATTGTCTATAGCTGTTTATTAGAATTATTATAAACACCAAAAACGTTTATCAGTCCATTTATCTTTTGAACTTTAAATATCTTTGATTGTACAAGACTATATGTTCCACCAGATGTTTTTGCTACCATCGGTCCCTTTTCATTCTCATAAAGTAGGATAGAATCAGAGGTTATGTTGAACATTAATTCTTCGATCATCTTTTTCAAATGGTATCCAGGATCCACACTATTTCCTAAAGTTATCTTTGATTATCCCCATTTGTTATCATACGTTAATAGAATGTTTCTAACCTCTGTATGGTTTATGGTATCTACAAGGCGCATATCGTTTAAGAGAAATCCCGCAAGTACATGCAACGACCATGCGGACAATAATAGCCCATAATCGTTTCCAGGATTCTTAGTTACTATCTCAATAATCTTTTTATCCATATCATTAGTAATTTTTATTGATTTATGTTTATGGATTTTGAATGATATTCCATCAATACCTTTTCAGAGAAACGATGTATCCACTTCCTGATTTTATGATCATAATAATTTGTAACCATACTTATTTCAGGACCTGTGTATCCGTCATCTGTAAGCAGGACAATCTTAGTGCTATAACCAGATTCTTCTGCCTCGAACATCAACCGAAGAAAAAATTTTTTTCCTTATTAGTAAGCATTCTAAGGAAAATATCCCTCTCAATAACAAATTATAGAAAAGTAAGCTAAATGTATTACGCCATATAATCAAGCACTGTTAGTTCACAAGAGGATCCAACATCATATTTACAAAACTCAAGTTAAAAGTCCATGACGATCTGCAGATTTAATAGACTTGAAATATATGTGGATTTTTTTAAATAAATTTAAGCGGGAGTTGCCAAGCCTGGTCAAAGGCGTGAGATATATTATACACGATGCTCAGAAACTAGGATTGAGAGACCTCATCTCTTAGGGGTACGTGGGTTCAAATCCCATCTCCCGCATAAATATCATAAATTTTGGTGTTTAGACTTATGTTTTTATAACAATATTTTTTATTTTAATAGGTATTTTCTTCATGTAATATGCTAATTTATTTTTTAATCGATTTTATATTTTTATTAGGGGATTTCAATTTGGAAATAATTATTATTATAATATTTTTGATTATTAACCTAAACGAATTTAAAATTATACTCATGTAGTATTTTAATAGACATTTTATTTTATAATACCATACAGAAGTCAAACTAGATTTAGTTAGAGTTTGATGTCTGTTCACCTAATACTTATTTCTTCATTATGAAAATGTATAAACAAATTCAATCAAATAATTACATGCTTTAGTTTACATTTTTTCTTCTGCAGGGAAAATAATCATTGAATTCATTGGATCTATCCTTTATGTATTACATCGTCCGTTCAATAATGATGTTTTTTTGATGAGGAGTGAACATGATACCTAAATTTCAAAAACTTGCAAGATTATAGATTCCAAGTATCACAGTCTATTGAAACAGAATTATTTACACATTTCTCTACAATACCAGATATCAAACACCTTTAGCAAAGACATATTTCATCCTGCATATGCTTATTTCAAGAATATTGTTAGTTTCAGATTCAATAGTAGCGACCATGACCAATATTAATTTTGAACCTATTTTGAGTCGAGTTACATCGATTCTGAATTCAGATATTTTGGTCTTGTTATACAATTATCTTTTAGGTTTATTTTTGTGTCCAATATCTAATTGTGGTAACTTTTTATAATAAACAATATATGGTTTTGGAGATATTTCTTAAAGAAAAACCACAAAAATACTGATGTATAGAATATGCTATATTTTTAAACTATCATTTTTCTAATTTGTTGCATCATATGTAATAAACAATAAGGAAATCGGCTCTGTTAACAGTTATGTAAATACATTGATAATCTTTATTGTAAACTAATGGTGTTTGTTTAGATTTGTTAATTTTCATAATATTAAATATGAATCAAAAAATATGATAACAATTTTGTCGTTCAAAAAGAGTAGTATTAGTTTACAAATGCATATACAATCTTATTTACACAACTATTAACCTAAGGAAAAACCTTTAGCTTTAAAACAACCATATATTCTATGAGCAAGAAATAGAACATCTTCACAAATTATTGGTTATGGATTATACTTGTACTTTCTTGGATTGTCATTTAGAAATACTGCCAAAGCATTATCCTTCTTAAAAATAGTAAAAATAAGTCACGTGTCTATCTGGAAGTGGATTCAAAAATACAAACCAAAAAAATTTTCTAACAAATCAATAATTAAAGAATATATAATTGATGAAACAGCGCTAAAAGTCGGCTCTGAACTAATATGGCTTTGGGTTATAATAGAACCAATAGATAAAGAAATTCTTTCTTTTCAATTTCAAAGAATGAAACGTGTTTGTTGCTGACTGATTTCTTTCTACAGCTATAGAGATGTATGGAATACATTCAGTTTCGTCAGATGGTGGTACATGGTATCCTCAAGCATGCAAATTCTTGAAACTACAACATCATCTTCACGCCTCTTTCGAAAAGAGCATAATTGAAAGGACGATGCATTATAAAAGATAGAGTAGAATCGTTTGATAATTACTTTCCTTGCAGAAAGAACAAGTGTAAATTAGCTCATGTAAAACAATGGCTTCATCTGTATATTGATCAACATAATCAAGAAATAATATCTTAAGTTAACAGAGCCAGGAAATCTATAGCTTTTTCTCTACTTAACGGATATATATCAAGTTTATTTTTATCATGATGGATAAATAAAATATCGATCTTTGATGATCGTTATATATTTTTTTCAATATGGTTTGTTAAAACTATGATAGCCATCATATATATAGCGCATTTGTTTCATCTATTAATTAGCGGGGTGGGGAAGCCAGACCATGATATGGGGCTAGGTTATCCCGGCGGGCTCATAACCCGCAGAGCGGTTTCTGTACTTTTGATAAAAGTCAGCCGTAAGTTCAAATCAACTCCCCGCTACTTTTTTAACAATCATCATATCATTTAGACCACCTCATTCGATATAGTAGCCTTTTCAAAGTAATTCCAAAAAATAGTCTCTCACTCTTACGCCATATTCATCGGGTCCACATATGAAAAATTTTTTGAACACTATAATTTATTTTATCAAAATATTTAACATAACTATTTGGAGATAGATTCAACCATACAAACCTCAATTTGTCACTTAAAAGAAGGAATTCTCAAAATTCTTTTATTAAATTATAAAAGACAAGGATTATAATAAAGAGTGATTCCAATAGGTAAAATAAGTATGGCGAACGCAATATTCAGGGTACAATCGCACAAATTCAGTCAAGAAAACATACAGACTACTCTTGTATGCTCAAATTGTGATGAAGTCTTTACCAAAGAGTTTTTACTGGATCTGGAAGGTCAAACAATTGAATTTAAATGCCCTATATGTGGTACCTTAGGTGAGGCAGATATCCCCTATAAAACTGCCGAAGAACGCGAAGAATTTGAGGAGGACCTTGATGAAGTCACAGAAGAAGAAGGCGGTGATGAATTTGAGGATGACTTTTAAGATGATTTATAATTTTTTATCCCCAACCTTCCTAGTTGTGCTAAAAATGCAGCCAATTGAATTTCAGGATGGGCACCATTGGACAACCTATAATCATATTCTGCAATTAAAGTAGAGACTTCGTAAGGATCTTTAATATTAAATTTATAAATTTCTTCATTAGCATATTTTAAAAAATCTGTTTCGGATACACCATAAACATATAATAATTCAAGTAACTTTAGCCTAGATTCATTAAACTTTGAGTCAAGAGCTAGTTTTATGATTTCGATTATTTTACTTTTTCCAGAAGTTCCTATTACATTCTGAACATTCAATGTAGTTAATTTTCCATTTGTACATGCAGCCTGTAAAACATTTATTGAATTTCTCAAATCTCCGTTGGTGTATTCATATATTTTATGAAGTGCATCTTCATCAAAAGTTATTTCTTCTTTTTTGCATATAAATATCAAATATTTAACCAACTCCTCTACAGATACTCTAGAAAACCGAAATACAACACATCTACTTTGAATAGGTTCTATAATGTTCGAAAGATAATTACAAATAAAAATAAATCTTGTAGTTTTTGAGCTATCCTCAATAATTCGCCTTAAAGCAGTTTGAGCCTCAGAAGTCATTTCATCAGCTTCATCCAAGATAATAATTTTGAATGGTCTTTCATTTTTCGTTTGATTTAAAGAAAGCTTCATAATAGATGCGAACTCTTTTACTCTTTCTCTTACCATTTTAATTCCCCTTTCATCAGATGCATTCAGCTCCAGGGTGTTTCTTTTCCAATCATCACCTAATATTTCCCTTGCAAGACATAAAGCAGTAGTAGTTTTTCCTATTCCAGCCGAACCGCTAAATAAAAGATGAGGTAACTCATCAGGTTTGTCCATCAAGTTTTTCAAACCTTTGATAATTTCTTTTTGATTTATTATCTGATTTAAATTTTTAGGCCTATATTTTTCTACCCACATAATATCTGAAATGTTGGCAGATTCCTTTTTTTCCTGCATCAAGTAGAAATTATTCCTTTTTCCAATTTAAAATTATTTAAATTTACAAAATAAAATGCATCATATTTAATAATTTTAAATATATTAATTAAATAATGAACTCTCCCCTGGATTTATATATTAAATCATTTCAAAATTTAGATGATATTTCAATTTTTTATACCTTTTCAAATTTAGATTATTTACTTAAAGATGTAAGAATAATTTATTTGAAAGATGTAGAGATCAAGATTTATCCTTTTATAAACATAAATGCAAAAGAAGGCGATATGACATCCATCCCTAGATGGATTTCCATAATCCTAAGTAAAGAAAAATTGATCGAAATTCATGATGAAGACAATTTGTCTTATATAAAAAGAGCTTTGAATAGAGAAAGGATTTCACCAAATCATGAATTATCTTCAATTGATCCAGATTTTTATGTGCGTATAAATAACTATTTGCGTAGTATAGATGAAAAAGAAAGAGAATCCCTTTTAAAAGATCTGAATTCTTTTATTACATCAAGAATTAAGAAAATAGTAACTATTTCTCCATCTTCACCATTGATTCCAAAATTAGAAGAAAAAATATCTTTAGAAGAAAAAATACTGTATGAGACCTTTTATAAAATGACTATAAATTTTAAAAAATTGGTGTTAAAACTTGAGTAATGAAAATTCAGATATTTCTCCCAAATTCCAAGAACAACAACAAACTTTGTCTGCTTTATCCAATGAACTAGAACTATTTCTAAGATCTTTCAAAGATCGTTCGAGTAATTACAAATATTTTGACAAGATTAACAGTATGATTGCAACTTCATCAACATCAATTTCTGTTGACTATATAGATTTTGATAGTTTTAATCCAATACTTGCAAAAGATATCACTCATAATCCTGATGACTTGCTGTCAGCATTTAATGAAGCTGTAGTTTCAATACTCTCAGAAATTCATCCAGAATATGCAGATGCAATTAAAGATCATATTCGAGTAAGAATAGGCAATTATGCAGTTCAAAAAGGATTGCGCGATATTAATGCTGATATAATAAACAAATTACTAGGGGTTTCTGGAATGGTGGTACGGTCATCAGAAGTGAAACCATTTGGGAAAAAAATTGCTTATAGATGCCTCAACTGTAATCACATAAATTTATCTCAATTAAAGGGATTATCATTAAAAAAACCATCCAGATGTGTTAACTGTTCTGAAAAAGAGATGGAAATGGATATAGAAAATAGTTTATTTATCGATTTTCAGCTAGTGAGACTTCAAGAATTACCAGAAGATCTCCCCGCAGGACAACTCCCTCATTATATAGAAGTGACAATTTTAGGCGATCTAGTAGATCAATGCAGACCGGGGGATAGAATAATGTTAACAGGAATTGTAAGAATAGATCAAGAAACATCATTTATTTCTGGAAATTCAGGTTCTCAATTAAGGACTTCATTATTCAAACTTAGAATGGAAGGAAACAATATAGAATACTTAGGCGGTCGTGCAGGAGATAAAAAAACCAGATCTATTGATCGTATTTCAATAAGTGCTGAAGACGAAAGGCAAATACAGATTTTATCCAAAAAACCCGACATTTATGAAAAACTAGTTTCTTCATTTGCAGCACATGTTTACGGACACGAGGTAATTAAAGAATCAATATTGCTTTTAATCGTAGGCGCGATAAATAAAAAACTCGAATATGGCGTAAAAAGACGAGGCGATATAAACATACTTTTAGTGGGCGATCCCGGAACTGCAAAATCAGAAATGCTAAAATTTGCAGCTAAAATTGCACCCAGAGGACTATATACTTCAGGCAGAGGTTCCACTGCAGCAGGACTTACTGCTGCAGTCATTAGGGATAAATCAGGAATAATGATGCTTGAAGCTGGGGCAGTGGTTCTAGGCGATCAAGGGTTAGTCTGTATCGATGAATTTGACAAAATAAAAGCTGAAGATCGTTCTGCTTTACATGAGGTAATGGAACAACAAACATGTTCTGTTGCCAAAGGAGGTATAGTAGCAACATTAAATGCACGAACATCCATATTATCAGCGGCAAATCCTATGTACGGAAAATACGATCCCTATAAAAATATCACAGAAAATGTAAATTTACCGATCCCACTTTTAACAAGATTTGATATCATATATGTCATAAGAGATATACCAGAAAAAGACAAAGACAGTAAAATAGCTAACCATATTTTAGAAATTCATAAAGATGTACAAAAAACTTCTCAAACTGCAATTAACGTAGATCTGCTTAGCAAATATTTGGCCTATGCAAGACATATAATGGAACCGGAATTAACAAGAGAAGCAATTTCTGTTATTAGAGACTATTATATGAAAATGAGAAACGTTGATTCAGATAGCATGATTACAGTTACACCAAGACAATTAGAAGGGCTAATAAGACTTTCGACCGCACGTGCAAGAATATTATTGAAGGATAAAGTTGAGAAAGAAGATGCAGAAAGATCAATATTTTTAATTCAAAGAATGTTAGAGACTGCAGGAGTCGATGTTAATACAGGAAAAGTAGATTTAGGAGTTTTACATGGGAAACCCTTTAGTGAAATATCCAAATTAAAACTCTTTATGGAAATATTCTCAAGTTTGTCCGGAGAGGATAAGAATGATGTTGAAGAAAATACATTTGTAATAGAATTGGAAAAAACAGGCAAGTTTACAGAGCCGGACGCGAAAATATTTATTAAAAAAGCAATGAATGATGGTCAAATTTATGAAAGAAGACCAGGATTTTACTCAAAAGCATAGAGATACAGACATATAAAATATAATATGAAAAATTAAATCTTGAAATAACATTTCTTTTTATTTTTTATAATGACAATCATATCCGACTCCTATATGGGAATGTTTTTACCTTCAGACATTTACGAAAGAATTTCAAATTTTCTTAATGGTAATATAGATTTTCCCTTTATTAAAGAAGAAGAAATTATGGGAATTTTTTTTTTATTTGGAAAAAGTTATGGCGTTAAATCAAATACTGACGTTTTAACTGTTAAAGATATAGTCAGAAGAACGATAGATCAAATAAAACGAGAAATACTACTATCTAAAAAAATCATAGAATCAAATATTGATTTAATTAAAGAAAATTATCATAGGCGAATCTTACAAATTTATTCAGAGTCAGATGATTTTTATTATGATGAATATATTAATAAAAGAATCGCGAGAGATCCATCTATCCTTATGTCGTGTTATTCTCAACATATCGCGAACTATAAACAAAATTATTTTTTTGAAATTATTGGTCCTATAAAAAAAAATCAAATTGATACAAAATTGAACAATAAATTTTTAGAAAGAATGATCATGCTAAGCTATAATTGTAAAAATTCTGATATGTTACCATTTAACACTTTTGAACCATTTTCAAAATGGATTATAAATAATTAATATTTACTAATTCTTAGTAAATATTAACAAGATCAATCTTAAAAATATGAATATAAATAACTTTATAAAAATCATATAAACAATTTCTTTAATCAAGGATCAGTATTATATATTATTTGATTAATCTAGGGGCTACCCGAAATTCGATAAGATTATAGATCTTTTCCGCTTTTGATATACTATGGCTTCATCCAGAAGAAGAAGATAAAAAAAAGATAAACATCTTACCATACTCAAGATTCCTGATGAATTATGGGACAAGATTAAAAGGATTTTCCCCAGGGAAAAGCCTCTCTGAACAGTTAGTTGACCAATTGCTCCATACCGAAAAGTGATCGATGGAATTCTCTATGTAATGAACACAGGATGTCAGTGGAAAATGCGACCAAAAGAATACGGCTCGGACTCTACATGTCATCGTAAGTTTCAGAAGTGAGCCTTGACATCTTCAAAAAGTTATGGATCAAAATATTGAAAATATATTACTGCTGCATTAATATCAACTGGACTTGGCAACCCATCGACAGTATATCTATAAAGTCGCCTTTAAGGGGGACGATGACGAGATAGAATCCTATCGATAGAAGCAAAGTGGTCACAAAAAAACATATTTTAACAGCTAAAATAGGAATCCCACTGTCTATAGGTATTTCTTCAGCAAATACACATGACCTCAAACTGGTAACAGATGTGGTTGATAAAATAGTTATTCATAAACTATCCCCATCATTTAAAACTAAAACAACAAGAGGTAGAAGAAATCTTTGTCATATATGTTTAGACAAGCATATAATTCTCATCATTAGGAACAAGAGTTAATCAAACGAGGATATGTACTACATATTCCTTATAGAAGAAAAAGGAGAAGGAAGAGATCAAGGCTATAACACAACGTTGCTCAAATTGAAAAAATGCTATGCAAAAAGATGGGTTATAGAGAGAACAAATTCATAGCCCAACAGATTCAGGAAGCTTTTAACAAGGTATAAGAAGAAGGTAAAGAATTATCTTGGATTGGCTTAGTTATCCTGTTATATTATCATCTATAGAAAGATAATTTTTGGATAGGCTCTAAATATATCATCAAATAAAAGGAACTATTTTTGAAACATATTTATAAAATCAAATATGCACAAAAATGCATTTACTTATAAAAAATTGAACTTTAATATATAATATAAAATATTAAACATCATAATTTTTTTTAAACAATTATCATAATTACTTTGGCAAACTATATTTATCGTACAATCTTTAAGAAACATAACAAAAATAGAGATAAGAATACGAAATCAATATAATAAATATTCATGTTCCTTGTAGAGATATAAACTATATCACATAATTTATTAAATCAAAATATCTTTTCCACAGGTATATATTGACGTTCCAAATGGTACAATAAATAATATTAAAACAAACTAGACATTTAAAAAAGATGTCAAGAACTTAATAAATTTACAAAAATATCATCCAAAGTTATAGGAGATACAATAAAAGATAAATTATTATTAAGGGCAAATTCAGATATTTCTTTCAAATACTTTTCAAATGTAAATAAACGCACAGAGTTGGGACCTATATCAATAGTTTTACCAAATGAATTAAACATATTTTTAATACATTCTCGATTATATTTATCTGATTCATGAATATCTACGCGTATAGAATATTTCAAGGTATTACGCAAATTAGTCATAGTACCTTTTGAAATGATTTTACCTTTATCAATGATAAAAATATAATCGGATAATAATTCAGCCTCATCCATATAATGAGTAGTCAATATTATTGTTCTACCTTTATTTTTCCAATCCTTAATTAAAGCCCAAACCTGGCGTCTAGACAATGGATCCAAACCAATAGTAGGTTCATCCAGGAATAACAAAGGAGTCTCTGTAGCCATAGCCATACCAATTAATATTTTCTGTTTCATACCTCCTGAAAGATTCAAAACTGGTACATCTTTTGCAAAATAAAGATCCAACTGAGTTAAAATATCGGATGTTTGTTTTTTTGCAAAAGTAGTAGATTCGCCTCTAATCTTTAACCAATTATATATATGATCCCAAGGAGTTAATGCGCGCAGTGGTCTGCCTTCTTGTGGTACAATCGAAATAATTTTTCGCACTTTTTCCGGAGAAGATACAACATCATTCCCAAATACATTGATTTTACCAGATGTAGGCAATAGTTGAGTAGAACAAATACGCACAAATGTTGTTTTTCCAGCACCATTTCTTCCCAAAATTGTAGATATTTTTCCACTCTCAAGTTTTATAGATACATCATCTAATGCCTTTTTATGTGAATCTTTATAGATCTTATCCAGGTTAAAAGATTCGACAGCTAACATTATCTATTAAATTAACTATATTTACAGATCATCATTTTTAAATTCTTTCGCCAAATCTTTAAGAAGATTTTTTTGTTTTTCATTTATTTTATCGGGCAATTTAACTTCGATCTTTACATACTGATTTCCTCTTCCAAATTTACCATATCTAGGTAAGCCTTTGCCCTTAATTTTAAAAATATGATTAGCCTTTGTACCAGAAGGGATTTTTAACTTTTCGGATCCATCCAGAGTCACCACACGTGTTTCACACCCCAATATCAAATCGATAAAAGAAACATCAAAATTACATATTAAATCACCATCATCTAATACTTTAAAAATATCATGAGGTAATACACGAACACGAATTATCAAGTCTCCATCTACACCACCTTGAATGTGTTCACCCTTACCAGACATTCGCAGTGTAGTACCATCTTCTACTCCGGATGGGATATCAATAGATATATGATTATTTTTATTTATTTTGCCATTTCCTTTGCACACAGAACAAGGTTTTTCTATTATCTTACCTTCTCCTTGACATGTATTACATGTTTCTAATGAAATAAAAGTTGAAAACTGATTTTGATTATATACTCTCCTCGTCTGACCTTGTCCATTACACGTGGTACATTTTTTTGCAGAAGTTCCAGGTGATGCACCTGTTCCAGAACAAGTGGGACAATTTTCTATAGAAGGAATTTCAATTTCTCGTTTAATACCCTTTAAAACATCTTCTAAAGTCATATCCACATCATATAAAAGATCCCTTCCTCTAATTCGTCTACCCCCACCTCTAGAGCCGAAACCAAACGGATCATTACGATTCCTACTGTTACCACCCATTCCACCAAAGATCTGTTCAAAAATATCACCTACACCGCCAAATCCCATATCTTTAAAAATTTCAGCAAAATTGTCTTCTGAACCTCTAAATACCTCTTCAGTTCCAACATGACCATAAGTGTCATATCGTGTACGTTTTTCTCGATCAGATAATACAGCATATGCTTCAGAAATTTCTTTAAATTTTTCTTCAGCTTCTGATGATTTATTGCGATCAGGATGATATTTTAAAGCTAGTTTTCTATAAGCAGATTTTATCTCATCATTAGAAGAAGTTTTTGAAACATTCAATACTTCATAGTAATCTCTTTTCATCATAGATCATAAAAATATTAAAAAAGTTATTTGGAAATAACTCAAGGTGTTGTGCTGGTATTAGTTGTATCAGCAGTAGATTGAGAAGGTTCCTTTTTAAAGTTTTGATCAGAATTACTTTCATTAGGTGGTATGTTACCATCCACTCCTGCATGATCTGATGAAGAAGAAGCAGAGGCTGAAGAGGCGGAAGAAGCAGCAGCAGCAGATTGATATGCAGCAACACTTATCTCACTGAGAACAGATTTTAATTCAGTTATTTTAGATTTAACAGATTCAACTTCATTGGTCGAAAGAGCATTTCTTAGTTCTTGAACAAGTTTAGTAACTTTATCTTTTTGATCAGATGCTACCTTATCTTTCAAATCCTGATTAACTAACTTTTCTGCAGAATATATCAAATTTTCTGATTCATTTTTTAATTCAGCTTCCTCTAATTTCTTTTTATCAAGTTCAGCAAATTCTTCGGACTCTTTTTTTAGTTTTTCTATTTCATCCTTTGACAACTTTGTACTTGCAGATATAGTAATTTTTGATTGTTTAGATGTAGCCATATCCTTAGCAGTTACATTCAGAATGCCATTAGTATCGATATCAAAAGTTACTTCAATTTGTGGTACACCACGTGGTGCAGGAGGAATACCAGACAAATTAAACATGCCTAAAGAAACGCAATCCGCAGCCATAGAACGCTCTCCTTGTACTACATGAATTGTTACAGCAGTTTGATAATCTGCAGCCGTTGTAAACACCTTACTTTTCTTAGTAGGTATAGTAGTATTACGCTCGATTAATGATTCCCTAAGTCCACCCATTACTTCAACTCCTAACGTCAAAGGTGTTACATCCACTAACAAAATATCAGTTGTTACCTCACCAGAGATAATAGCCCCTTGTATAGCTGCACCCAAAGCTACAGCTTCCATTGGATCAACTCCACCCTCAGGTTCTTTACCCATTACTGAAGTTACAAATTCTTTAACTATTGGCATTCTTGTAGGACCGCCTACTAGAATTATTTTATCAATATCAGCATTACTTAATTTGGCATCTTGTATGGCCTGTAACATAGGATTCTTACACTTTTCTACAATTGGTCTCAATAATTCTTCTAATTTTGATCGTGTCAAAGTCAGAATGAAGTTTTTAGGTCCAGAAGAGGCATCATATGCCAAAAATGGAAGATTTATTTCAGTAGTAACAATATTAGAAAGTTCAATTTTGGCTTTTTCGGCAGATTCTCTAATTCTCATCATCGCAGCTTTATCATTTTTTATTTCAAGGTTAGATTGTTTCTTAAATTCATTAACAAGATAATCTATCAAAATATTATCCATATCTGTACCGCCCAATTGAGTATCTCCAGAAGTGCTTTTTACCTCAAATACACCACCACCCATTTCCATAATGGTAACGTCAAGAGTTCCACCTCCAAAATCGAAAACCATAATCTTAAGATCTTTTTGAATTTTATCTAGTCCATATGCAAGAGAAGCAGCTGTAGGTTCATTAATTATTCTTACTACTTCTAACCCAGCAATTTCACCGGCATCTTTTGTAGCTTGCCTCTGATTATCATTAAAATAAGCAGGAGCTGTAATAACAGCTTTATCTACAGTATCACCCAGAAATGCTTCGGCATCTCTTTTAATTTTTTGAAGAATAAACGAAGATATCTGTTGGGGTGTATACGATTTACCATATATATTAAATTTATAATCAGAACCCATTTTTCTTTTAGCTGCTATAATAGTACCTTCAGGATTAGACAGCATTTGACGCCTTGCAGGTTCACCAACCATTAATTGACCATCTTTTGAAAAAGCAACAACGGATGGAAAGGACTTTCCTCCAATTGAAGTACCCTCAGCAGCTTGTATTATTACAGGTTTACCACCTACTAAAGCCGCTGCAGCAGAGTTGCTTGTGCCTAAATCAATTCCTATTATCTTTCCCATCTAAATTTCATCTCCTTTTATATTATTATTAGCATCGATATTTTTAACTATCTTTTTAGAAACTTCAACTAAACTAGGGCGCAATACTCGATCGTTCAACAAATAACCCTTTCTTATTTCCTTTGTAATTATATTTTCCTCGATATCATCCACATAGGAAAATCCTATAATTTCATGAATATTAGGATCAAAAACACTATTTAATGATACTATCTCTTTAATTCCCTCCTTTTCCAAAAAAATACTAATATTTTTTAATATATTTTCCAATCCTTCGAAAATTGCTTTATCAACAATATTTTGTTTAAGTATATCAATAGCTCGAATAAAATCCTCTTTCATATTGATTACGAAAGACAATAGAGTAGATTTAAGGGATAAAATTTTTAGAGAATTTTGTTTTTCTACAGTTTTACGATAATTATCAAGATCTGCCAAACTATATTTTAATTTATTAAAAGCATCATCGTATAAGTTACGATAATATTCGATTTCATTTTTAGCTATTTTTAATTCCTCTACAAGCTCTTCGGAACTTTTTATAGACGGTAAAGATGAATCAGATTCATTTAAATTTTTTTCTATGAAATTATCTTCATTTTTTTCTTTTTCCATAGTATTAAAATTATTTGATTCTAATAATTAGATATCGATAACAGGGACTGATTGTAACTACCATATTCAATTATTACAGTATATCCAATTGGCTCCAAGATATTATCTCTATATTGTATTGATTAACGAACAAGTTAATCCATAGTTTAATCTGATTTAATCAATCTTTTGTTTGTCTCTGTAAATAGTACTTTTGATCAAGATCAAATAAAAAACCCGTTAATGTGTATGTAATGTAAAGACGATAATATACTAAAAGCATTAGAAATCTATTCTCTAGGTCAAGTTTGAATGGTCTTCCTGCACCTGTTTTTCTTTCTCTATCTGCTTTTATTTTGGATAAACGTAGCATTTCATGTTTGTCATATCTTTTTGTTATTTCTTTATCGAAAATGTTATCAAATTCTTGTATGGTTAATCCAGTGAATGATTTGAAAAGTAGGGGTTTTCTGGATAACCTCTCGTATGAAAACATCTGGAGAGCAGGTAAGGAAGGAACTTTAGATCATAAAGCTGTTTGGACGTAATTATGCAAGAGATCTAATATACATTTGTTCTTTTACAAGAAAAATAATCAAAGGTTTTACTCTATCCTTTACATATGGCACAGTTCTTTCAATAATGTTGTTTTCATAAAAAGAATGAAAATAATGTATTAATTTTAGAAATCCACATGCTTGACACCAAGTATCATCATATGATGACGAAACAAAATTTATTCCATGTTGTTGTATTATATTGATTAGAAATCGCGTCGTCACAAACATGTTTCGCTCTGATTATTGGAGATGAAAGAATTTCACTATTTTCAGGTCAATAACAATCCAAAGCCACATTAATTTAGAACCTGCACTTATCTCCTTTTCATCAATAACATATCATGAGTTTCCTTTTCTTTTAATTTCTTTGATTCGTACTTTTGAATCCAGTTCCAGATAGAAACGTGAATTATTTTTACCATGTTTAAGAAGTATAATGCTTTAGTAGTATTTCTGAATGTAAACCTAAAAAATACAAGTATAATCCACATCCTATAATTTGTGAATGCGTTCTGTCTCTAGTAGACATAAAAGACATGGCAGTCTTAAAGCAATATGTTTTTCCTTAAATTAACAGAACCGTCCAATTTATCGCTATAGGTGCTTTATTGCATGATTCCTATAATTTTCGATTTTATCATCTATTTTGCCTAAATAGATATCATTTTGTTATACAATGATGCTTTCAATATCATTTCCTGTATCATATTTTTCAGTTTAACTGAGTAAACATATTCACCAAACATTCTCTTTAAACAAGAGAACATTGTTTCTACAATCCATCTTTGTCCATAGCTTACGCTGTCTTTCCTTATGCAAATCATTTTTCTGTGCCAACACTGTTAAATTTCTAAGGATATTCCCTTTTTTCCATCTTATTCTAGAATTCTTTCTTACTTTAATACAAGGCAAGATTCCATTGTCCCCTAGATACCTCAAAATCTCATTACCATCATAAGCTCCATCTGTAAATAGGTTACCAATTGTTATTTTTTTATCTGATTCTATGATATTTTCAACCAACTCAGGTAATGCCTTGCTATCATGAACATGTTCATCAGTTACTTTAATGGAAAGTATTTTCTTTGTCTTGACATTAACGGCTACATGTATTTTCAAAAACTTTCTTATTTTTTATATGCCATTTATCTCTCATCCATTGACCTCTATTGGTAACCTTGATACCAGTACCTGTCTATTGAAATAACAATGTATTCATCTTCAAATTCTTGTTTTTGTTATCATCTTCTTTTATTTTGATGTCCAATCTGTTTATTCTTTTTTGCAAATAGTTGTAAACTGGGATTGATGGTACTTTTCCTTTAGCGTGTCCTTGTGCAATTCCTTCGGTTTGTCTGTAGGGTAGATGAAAGTATGCATTGGCATATCCAAGTAAAAGAAGAAAAGTATTTGGATAATGAAATGGTTCACCGACTTTATCTTTATTCATCTCTTTTAGCTCTGAATCCCAATTGTTAATGACATCAAAGCCTAGCAAGACTTCGCCTCTTCTAACCAAAGATTGATTGTAGCAGGACCAGTTCACAGAATTTGTTGGTTAATGCTAGCTAAATGTATTTGGAAAAGGGGAATCATGCAACAAAGCAGCTATAGGCAATAATTTATTAAACAATACAAATTTTTTTCATTACATAGACTATAAGACAATAGAATAGCATCTCGATGTTCAAATAGTTTCAAGATTTATATTACATATTCTTCATCACATTATGATATGTTTTTGATATTAGTGAAATATAATTTTACTAAAAAATAATCTCACGCATATATACGTTTTTTAGATCGATTCGCTATAGAAAATTCCCTTCATCCAGAACAATTATGAATCCAATTAAACAGTTTTTCTAAAAAATTGACAATAATTTACACAAATTCTAATTTTACATAAACGAATAAAATAATTTGTAAATGAGATCTATGTAAACGAAGACAATATTATAAAAATTAACACATATAATTCAAAAAATCATATTGAATACATTTCTAAATTATGTTCTATGAAAACATATGAAAATAATAAGGTATTTTAATTCACATATTAATGAAATCTTGTTAAATAAAATATACAAAATGTATGTAATACAGATTTTCTCGAAATAAAATGTATCAAATAGAGTTTTTTTACATAGACATTTTCAATATCATAGCAATATTTTCAAAACATACATTAATTGGTAAAACAATATAATTAATATGACTACCCAAGAATTATCTGATTATGAATCATTATTAGAACGATTACAAAATAAACTAGGTAATGTGGTTAAAAAAGATGTAGCTAGATTGGAAGTACCGACACCAAAAATTATGTGGGTTGGTCAAAGAACCATTTTCAGAAATTTCATGGATTTCCCTAAGGCCTTGAGAAGGGATCCTGAAAAACTATTGTTATATCTGAATAAAGAACTGGCATCTGCCGGATACATATCTGGAGATAGGATTATATTTTTAGGCCGAAAGCCTATTTCATCCTTTGGCGGATTAATTGATAGATATGTAAAAGATTATGTGATATGTCCCGTCTGTGGTAGCCCTGATACTAGAACCGAGAAAGTTAAAAAATTGGGCTTTATGATTTGTGAAGCTTGCGGTGCAAGATCATCCATAAAAAGCAATTACGCCTAAATTTGAACGATTTATCCAATATTAAAAATATAGATTGAAAAAGTATTTTCTTTATATTCTTAGAAAATAAAACATTCTAGGAATAAGACCTATTTTATGTTTTTCTACTGATTATACAAGAAACACCACACAGTATAATAATTTTTTACTAAAAAAAACCATACTATTAAAGAATTGCTATCGAATGCATGAAATAGGTACATCATCAAAGGGGAATTAGAATATATGCAGCAATTCAAGATATCAAACCAAAAGATAAGGAAAAATATCATTTAATGCAACGAGAACTAAATGTATACTATACAAAGAACTGAGTAATTGGATGTAATAGATTTAGTCAATTCTTCTGTGTACTTAATTGTAATGTACCCAGACTCGACATACAAATGTATAAAACTTTTTTACCATCTTTAGTATATCCTTCATAAAAAATGTGATATTACTAATAGAAAAGTACAATCTATAAAATAAAGAACGTAGTGTTTTTAACTACCATTTTAATTTATCAACAAATTAAAAAGATATAATCATATGGATAAGTAATTAATTGAATTTAATTTTAGGTTTACACTAACATAGAGCCAAAGTATCAAATAAATTTAAATGTTTTCAGACTGGGGCAAATATTGATAGATATTAATGGGCAAGAATCTAAATTACGCTAAATATACATTGGTAAAAATGATAGAGTCATAACAGTGTAATTTCAACATCTCATTTATCATATATTAGAATTCCATTTTAATATCATATGTAATATTGAAATAAATTTTTTTAATGAAATTATTGAGACATCAAATCCAAAAATGGATAGGTATTCAAATTGTTATATACAACAGTATTATGAATAAAAGTATTTTATATCATATTTTTAATTAAGATAATAAAAACAAAAATATTAATGAAAAACAGATATTCCAATAACTCTACGAGCATCATATTATTATATACTAAAAGGACATAGATATGGGATGTTTATAATCGTAGTATATTAGTGAAGAGATGAATTGGTTATATGATCAAATCTTGAATTTAAATTATTGATGGTTATTAATAACTCTAAAAGATGATGTTGTTCATTATTATTTTCGATCATCATTTTATAAAATAATCTTCGTATACAAATTATTAAAATTTAAACCATCATCAAAGATAATATATTATTCGAATCAGATTAAACCCTCTATATAAAGAAGTGATCTATATAAAAAATACAAAATAAATACTTATTATGCATAAATAGTTTTGTCTTTTAGACCAGATTTTATAATTGCATTTTTTCTATTAATACACGATTCACATTTACCACAATGTATAGTGTTTTTAATGTTTTTACCATTATAACAACTCCAAGATTGAAAAAGCTTGTCACCTAAAATATCATATCCAATTAAAAGTAACTTTGTTTTATTTAATTTATCCATAGCAGGACACCAAATATTTAATTTTTTTTGTAGTCCCAACTTTACCCCATCTATTTCAGAGGTATTCAAACTATTTTCTAAAGATTTGGCAAAAGATGGTCTACAATCAGGATATTTTTTGTCCTCTGTATGTGCACCATATACAATTAATGGAATTTTTAAAGATATTGCCCATGTCGAAGCAATAGTAATAAAAATAGTATTACGTAAAGGAACTACAATACTATAATCAAAAGTATTTGGAATTCTAGTTTTAGAATTAGTTAAAGCATTAGTATTTCCATACAATGTTTTTAAAAAAGATATATCAATTATTTTGTGTTCTTTTCCTTTTAACAATTTAGAAAACTTTTTTGCGATATTTATCTCGATAGTAGCTTTTTGACCATAATTAAAAGAAATCAAATATAGATCCAATCCCAATTTTTTTAAATAAGAAGCAGTACTTACTGAATCCATACCCCCACTTAAAATACAAACAGCTTCTTTATAATTATCCAAACCAGATTTATTTTCCAAATACATTAGTAGTAGAAAAAATACGAATATGTAAATGTGACTCATCATTAACTATATCGAAAATATCCCACCAATCCTCCTAAACCATAGGACAAAGAGATTAAAATACGAGAAACAAACAAAAGCGACTCATAGCCTAGAGAATAACCATAATATAATATCAATACGCAAATTAGAGAAGTTAACAAAATGGAACCCGTTACAAGTTGTTCAACATTTGTAATTTTTGAATAGCGTCTAAGAAAAATAAAGGTAGATATATTACCAAAAGATATACCAGCAAGTAATAAAAATGGGTAATCTTTGTGAAATAATGGAATAAAAACAAATGGTAGGGCCCATGTAAGTCCATTTATCAATTTGATAAAATGAGGCCAAGATACACTTTTAGAAAATCGTTCCTTAAGAGATTTTCGGGTAGATAAAATTGGTCTTATAAAAATAGATAATGAAAATATAAAGGTAGATACCCAAATTGCATAATAAAATGAATAGTTTAAACCATAAATCAAGACAAAATGAGATAAAACAGTAGCTAAACCTATCCATAAAGATATAAAGAAAAATATATATGAAAAAACTCTTGTCATTATCAAATTTATAATAGAATGATAATATAATATAACCTCCTCAAAAGAATGATCCGATCAAATTAACAAATTCACTATTAAAATACCGTTTAATACAAATTGAGGTAACAATTACACAGACTATAAAGACATCCAATTTATCAAGATTAGATACCATAAAAATACTGATTTATTCTTGTCGTACAGTTCCACATTTATTACAATATCTAGAAGATTGTTTAAGGATAGAACCACAATTAATACAATATTTTTTTTCACTCCGATCTAAGGACACGACATCATCAGTACCAGAAGGATTTCCTCCATATAAGGTAGATATTGCCCCCGTGGGTTTAAATGTCTCATCAACATCAGGTAAAAAATCAGGAACATTAGCAAGATTTGAGTCACGTTTTTCAGATCTATCTTCTATATACAAATTTAGACGAAGAACAGTATCCTTTGTTTTAGAGTCACTGATTTGCTCACCTAACCATAACGCAAATTTTTTTAGAGTCATTTCAGGAGTAGAAAATGTTAGGGAATGGCTTGACATATAATCTTCAGTTGCCAAGCGTCCATTAAAGATCTTCATATTTTTAAATGAAAAAATATTGTATATTAATTATTGGGAATTACCACATTTATTACAATATTTTGCTTGTTTAGGAATGGATGCAGCACAAACAATACAATTTTTTCTAGATGTAGAAGAGTCTTGTTTTGACACCAAAATATCAACGGGCTTAAAAGTTGGAGCTTCCTGAGGCTTTGGTAAATCATAGTCTTTAGCAAAATTAGAAGGATCTCCAGAATTAATAAAATTGTCCACATTGAAACCACCTCCACCATTATTGTTAGAAGATGCCGGAATTGTAGATCCACCCGAAGAGTTTTTCCCCGATACCCCTTTATCGAGAACGCTTTTAATTTCAAGAATTATTCGACTCGTTAGAAAATTTAATGCGGAGGATGATACAAGATATTCACCCATTTTTGTAAAATATTCTTTATTATCCATTTTACCTTGTCTAAATAATTGAGTATTATCGAAAAAAGATTCATATTTATCTTGAGTTTCGTTAACTAATTGTTTTAGTTTTTCAATCAAAGCACCAAGTGTATCTACTCCAAAGGACATAATATTTTATCGAAATAAAAACAAATTTAAATTTATGGAATATATAAAATATGTTTGGATAAATTAATTTAATTCCTTTTTAAAATATTACTTTATAAAAGACAATGAAAAAGTTAAAAAATAAAACAGATATAGGAACAAATCCAATAAATAAAAAAGATAAAATACTATCAGGAAAGGATTTTTTTGTTATTTGGTCTAGCTTAGGTGTAGGATTATTAGTAATTTCAGCAGGATCTTTTATCTATACATCGGATATTTTAAGCGCATTATATGTAATAATCATAGGCTCAGTAGTAGGATCAATCTTATTAGGATTGGCAGGAAAAATTGGGAGCGATCATTCAATTACATCAATAGTTAGTATGAGATCCTCATTTGGAATGCATGGATCGTATTTACTTGCAATTCTTAACATAGTACAATTAATAGGATGGGCAACTTTTGAAATCACCATATTATCAAAGGCAGCGAGTATTTTTACAAAAGGCATTATAGATTTTTATATTTGGTCAATTATTTTTGGTTTAATTACTATAATTTTTGGAATTTCTGGTCCCATTGGAATTATAAAACAATGGCTTAACAAATTTGCAGTTTGGGTTGTTTATGGTTCAACAATCATCATATTGATAAACTTGATTTTTAGTCATCATAATACTATTTTGACAAGCACCCACAACAATAACTTTAATTTTTTTAATTCTTTGGATTTAGTCATTGTTATGCCATTGTCTTGGCTTCCACTTGTTGCAGATTATAATAGATTTGCTCAAAATGGCAAAAACGCATTTTTTGGAACATTTATAGGATTTTCCATAACCAACACTCTTTTTTATTTTATTGGAGTATTATTAGGATTAGATGACGTTATCAAAATATTATTTGCCATTCAAAGTTTCTTTTACGGATTAATTCTTTTGATATTAATTGTAGATGAAATTGACAATGTTTTTGCAGACATATTTTCATCAGCCATGTCTTTTAAAAATATCTACAATAAAATAAATTACAAATACCTAGTGATAATATTTACTGTAATAAGTTGTATACTATCAAATATAATATCAATATACCAATATCAAACATTTCTGCTTATAATAGGTGCGTTATTTACCCCCATATTTGCAATAGTATTAATAGATTATTATGTTATAAAAAAAGGAAAAGTATCAATTGACGTTTTTTATGACAAAAGTGTAAAGTTCAAGATTCCCGCATTTGTGTCTTTTTTCATAGGATGTTTGATTTATTTTATTGTTTCACCGATTTCGCCAATCCATATACAAAGTTTGAACATAGGTTCTACAATACCAAGCATGGTTATTTCAATAATATCATTTTTGTCGATAGAACATATAATAAAAAAAGTTAAATTAAAAAAAACAACTTCAAATAATGGACAATAAAGTTGAGAGAGCACAGGATGGATAATGGGAAATAAAATTGTAGTCGTTGGCGCAGGTTATGCAGGAATCTTCCTTTGTACAAATCTAGCATCTAAATTGAAAAACATAGCTGAAATCACACTGATAGACAGAAATAATTACCATCAACTAATGCAAGAGATTCATTTGGTAGCATCTGGTTTCAGAACATCTGAACAGCTAAAAATTCCAATACCATCACTAATTTATGGAAAAAAAATAAATTTTATTCAATCGAATGTAAAAAAAATACAACCTGATAAAAGAAAGATAACATTAGATCACGGGGAAATAGATTACGACGAATTAATAATTTGTTTAGGTTCTTCTACAAAATATTTTAACATTCAAGGAGCAGATAAGTATACCCTTCCACTCAGATCAATATACGATGCATCAATCATACATGATCACGTATCAAAAATAATTCAAGAAGAAACAAAAAGTAATATCGTAATTGTAGGAGCAGGAGCCACAGGAATAAGTCTCGGTAGCGCATTAGCAGAAAGAATTAATTTATCAAGTAATAAGGAAAATATTAAAGTAAATATTATCGAGGCTACCCCAACAATCCTTTCCGGATGGGATCCAAAGGTTAAGAGCAAAGTAGAAGACATTTTAACAAAAAAAGGATTAAGAATTTTTCATAATTCTGTGGTTGAAAAAGTTGAAGAAAATACAATATTTCTAAAAGATGGTTTAGAAATCAAATCATCATTAATAATTTGGACAGCAGGAGTAAGAGGATTTAATATAGATATTGAACCAGCAATTGAAAAAACAAATGACGGAAGAATAATAGTTAATGAATTTTGTAAAACCAGTACGTATGAAAATATTTATTCCATAGGAGATATAGCAGCAATGAAAAATTCAAAAGGCACATTATATCCACCTTTAGCTCAGATCGCAGTAAGACAGGCAAGATATTTGGCAGATTATCTTTCAGAGGTTTATATCAACAAAATAAGACCTAAGGAAAAATTTGATTATGAAATAAAGGCTCAAATTCTATCAGTAGGAAATAACGAATATGTAGGTTTATTAAACAACTATATTGTTAGTGGAGATATTGCAAAAATGATTGACGAATTTACAAAAAATACATATATGAAATCGTTAAAGACTGGGGGGAAGAATATTTCAGTAAATCTATATGAAAATGATTTCTTTTCTCAAGTACTAGCAGGGATGACTTTTGCAGGGTTTACCTTTTTTAAGGGCTTGGAAAAACTATCAAAATAAAAACTATTTTTATTTGGAAAAAAGTAAATTATGATTTATGAAGCGAAGTAAATTGAATTTCACGTTGTTATACTCAACAATATCTTTTTTAATCAAATAATTAGCTACCAATAATAATAATTGATTTTAATAATGGGGAAAAAATTTCCAAAGTATTGAGGATACACATTTAGTTTGACATTACGAATGTTTTTTATTAAAATAAAAATTTTGAAATGTTCTTATTAAATGATACGGAAATGTGATATAGCATAACTAACATACTTTGAAGCTATTCTATTTCTTGAAATCACAACTGTACATATAATCGATTTTATACGATGTATATGATTTATAATACTATATTTCCTTCACATAATTTAATAACATGTTTTGTTAATTTTTTCTTATACCACTAAATGAAACGTTTAAAATCTTTTTTCTAACCAATTCAATTATTGAATATATTAAATTTTTGATATCAAATACATATGTACCAATCAATCTAACAAGTAATCCAGTATTATCAGGTAATTTGGTGCAACCTCCTTCTATACAATTAAAATTAGTTAAAAGAAGATTTACTTCATCTTTAAGATCGGATAAAGATTCTTTAGGTGACAAAATGTAAACATTTCCCAATATATTATATTCATCCATAATACCAAAAGAAGTAATATCCTGTTTCTTAGGTTCAAGTTTTGCCACATCAATAAAACGCATTTTATTTAGATGATTTATAGATTTAACTTTCATGTAAAATATATCATATTCAAAAGATTCATTACTTGCTACTCTACCAGATGTCAATATTTCAGAATATATACATGTGGCATTATCATGAACTTTTAAATTAGTAACTTGATAATACCTAGAGTTTTTAAAAGGAATTATTTGATCCGGAATATATTCAAGATAACAGTTATCACCCACTTCCAAATTTATAATTTGAGTTCCAAAGTTTTTATTCATTTTATAAATTCGTGTTGCACTTTGAGTGGTTATATGAGATTTGGCATAATTTTTAAGTATTATATCAGTTCTATATCTATCTCCCTGTAATACACCACCAGATGGAGAAATGATATAAACATATGCCATATCAGGACATGTTTCTTCAAGATATAAAGGACGCTGAATGCATAATGGTACTTTACAAAACTGATTTTTGATTGTTGTTTTATTATTAAATCGATCATTTTCTAAAGTTAATTGTAAAATACCAAGCTTACCAGGAGTCCCAATAGATAATTGTTCTAATTGCATATCATATTGTAAAACTTCATCAGGAATATCTTTTGGAATACAAAAAGAAGGATCGTGTATGCTCATCAAATATTACCAAACTATCGTATATTAATTTTAGATTTTGGAGTATCGAATAATAAATCCCTGGTAATATAATTTGTTACTTCTTGCATACCCTGCCCAGTCTTACTATTAACAAAAACAAATGGTTTATCTTGTCGAACAAGTTCAGCATCCCTTTTCATAATATTTAGATCAGCACCAATGTAAGAAGCAATATCAATTTTATTGATGACCAAAAGATCACATGTTTCTATCCCTAATCCACGTTTTCTTGGATACTTGTCACCTCCGGAAACATCGATTATGTAGATAAAATAATCAGCTAGTGCAGGGCTAAAAGTAGTTGTAATATTGTCACCACCGCTTTCAATAATAATTAAATCAAGGTCAGGATGTTTGATTTCCATTTCTTCTACGATAGATATATTAATTGATGGATCTTCTCGTACAGCAGTATGTGGACAACCACCAGTAGCGATACCAACAACCAGATCTTCAGGCATTAAACCTTTCTCGGTTGCAAGATTTTTACGCATTCTTTCGGCATCCTCTCTCGACACTACATCGTTTGAAATAATACCAAGGTTATATCCTTCATTTTTTAAAATAGGAACAATTTGTTCGATCAGCATGGTTTTACCCGATCCAACAGGTCCGCCTATTCCAATGCGAGGTATACGTGAAGATGACACAGAAAATTAGACAAAAATCACGTAATAAACATTTTGGAATCCATCATTTCATGATGAATCTGAATTATATCCAGATGAGGAATAAATTGCCAAATATTAGATGAAGATCTATTAATATTTTCCAATACATTTGATATAAGAATAGGCTTCATTTCATGGATAAGCCGCTGTCCATCATAATGTTGAAGAATACCCAAGCGTAATGCAGCTCCAACTATACATACAGTAAAACCATATGCAAGCATTAATGCGGATTTCTCTTTTTTTATATTCATAGAATTACAGGATAAAGCAAAAGATACAGGATAAACACCTTTAGCATGACCATTTTTTATGTTTTCCAAATAATAGTTTATAAAGTCATCATTACGAATAAAAGAAGACACGCATCTTAATAGTTGAATACCAGATCTTGTGGAAGCATACCTAGTCTCTTCAATTAAACGCATGCAATAATAAAGATTATCTAATTCCAATAATTGAGAATATTTGCAAGATTTTATACAATTATAAACATTTCCAATAATTGAGCAATCAGTTGGTCCTATTTGTTGAAAAATATACGCTTTTATAAAATGAAGAACATTTTCATAGGTTAATTTTTTATTTTTATTATAGAATAACAATTCTAAGCCATTTGAATTAGCGTATAACCCAGTTGGAAAAAAAGAATCAGAGAGTTGTAAAAGACTCACATCATCTTCAAAAATAAAATCATCAAAAGTCATTTTAGTGCTCATGTATATCAAATCCATGATCAGGTTCGAATACAATATTATCAGATGTCAAAATGAACCGATCTCCTAAATCAGCCAAAAATTTTTTAAATAGTTCAATTTCATCCAGGGTCTGAATAGGAAAAACAATTTTATCTTTTTCCAGTTTTAGGGGTCTATGTAGATTTCCAATAGTATGTCCAATTTTTATTCCAACATTTAAAAAATCTAAATAATTTTTTTCATCATAAGACGAGGAATCATTTTTTATGTTTAATGTGGCTACTAATTCAGGAATTATATTTATTAATATCATTTTAGTATCATCCAAAAATATAACATCTTGATCTCTAAGTTGGGTTCTAGAAGACAGAATAAATCCTAAATCAGTATCTTTTGTAGATTTTTTCCTCATCCTCATTTTCTCTGACTCAGATCTATGGATTAAGACAGTTTCAACCAGGTTTTTGTTAAAATATTCTTCGTATTTTTGATTTAAGAAAGAATCTTTTTTTATATTTCCTAAAATTGATGTGACTGTTAACATTATAATAGTATATGCATATCTACAAACAATAAAAACAATTTCAATACAAGTTTAACTTCCATCATTTTTTCTATCCAGAAGTATTATCATTACTCTTAGTAGTACCAACTTGAATATTCCTTAGGTTCTTCACAGAGTCGATCATATTTTGCAAATTTTGAGTATAATCGTATTTGCCATAATGCTGATAACAATCAGGATTAACGTGGGCGAATACGAAATCACCATCTAATATCTCAATAGGAGAATTTAATCGAAATTCCTCAGCAATTACACAATTTTTAACTAAATGAAGAGGATAATCCAAATTTAAATGAGATTTTGGATCTATTATACCAGATAATAAAGATATTTTTCCGAATTTTATTACTACGTGTTTTATTTTTAGAGGGTCTTTTACTATGAGAGAGTGTTCAATATTAAATTTTTCAACACAATGTCGAATTTTCATTGTATTACCTTTTTGAATCAGCAACTGATTGGGGATTAAGGTCATCAGCTGCAAGATTTTTATCAATTCTTAGAACAGATTTTGCGATTTCACCTGAAGCTTGTAGAGCCATTGTCTTAACAAGAACAGGATCCAATACTCCTTTCGATATCATGTTAACAATTTCCCCAGTTTCTATATCGACACCATAACCATCAGGAGACGATTTAGCATTCATTACTTTTTCAAGACCATTATATCCTGCATTTGTCAATATTTGTCTCATAATACTTTCTAATGCAGATATAACAACCTCAAGACCAACTTGTTCGAGACCTTTAAGTTTAAGCTGTTTAATTTTTTCAGATAAATGTAATTCTGCCGCACCTCCGCCTGCAACAATACCATAATTTAATGCGGCTTCAGCAGCATTTATTCCATCAATCGCTGACCGCCATCGTTCTAAAGATATCTCTTTAGTAGAACCAGAAATTAAAAGTGTAATAATTTTCTTTCCTAAACCATTTTCCAAATAGATAATTCCTACATTTTCATCTTCATATATTTTTTCAGAAGTGCCTAGGATATTTTCATTTTGTAAATCATTCAAAGTTCTAATAACTTTAGATCCAGTATACCGGGACAAATATTCGATTTCTTCATTTGAAATACGAACCACAAAAATACCTTTTGATACGAAAAGATCTTCTATTATTTGATCTATTTCAGGTGATGCAATAAACAGAGTATTAGCACCCGTTTCAATGATTGAATCAACAATTTTTTTACACTTTATTAATCTATCATTTTCCATAGCAAGGATATCAGTGTATTTACTATTTTCTTTGATCCAAGATTCTTTTATTGGTTTTAAATCTAATTTTAATATCAAAACTTTTGCATTATTTATCTGTACAGGCAATTCTGGATCCAATCGCCTCCTTTCTAAAACAACACCATTTACTAATTTATCATCTACATCAATACGCCTAATGGTCTTAATTGACTTGTCAAAATCATATTTACCGTTATATATAGCATCTTTACCTGCAGACCGAAGAGCAGAAATAACTAATTTACATAATACGTTTCCATCTAATTTGGAAGACAGGCTAGTCTTTACTACATGATCAAGTTCAACATCATTTAAATCGATCTTTTTTGCACTATTCTTTAGTAGTTCGCAAGAATATGTCACACCATTTTCTATACCTTCAACAACTTTGGTTGGATGAACAGCTAATTCACGAATTAACCTCTTTCCTTCTTTAATCATCTCTGCAGCAAGAATAACTGCAGTGGTAGTACCATCTCCAACCTTTTGTTCCTGCCTTTCAGCAATCTCTATTATCATTTTTGCAACCGGATGAATTGCCCTCAGAGACAAAAGTATTGTTACGCCATCATTGGAAACATGCCTATTCAAAGATTGATCAATTAAAAGTTTATCTAATCCTTTTGGTCCAAGGGTAGTTCTCACAGTATCAGCTACTGCCATTACTGCATTAGAGTTTGACTCTAGTGCATTAAATTCAATATTTTCTGCAATAGGTTTCCAAACTCCATAATTTTGAGAAGACATTAAATTAAAAATAGAATCCTAAAAGATAAATATATAGAAAATATGTGTAGGAAAATTTTAATATTATGTACGCTATCCCATAAAATACCTTTGTGCAAGACTTAATTCTTTTGCAGGATCTACAGTTGCAATTTGGCCATCCACTTTTACTTCATAAGTTTCAGGGTCCACAGTTATACTAGGTGTTTTATCATTCCACATCATATCCTTCTTTCCAATGTTTCTACAATTTTTAACAGCTAACACAGTTTTTTCTAGACCTAATTTTTGAGGAACGCCTAATTCGATAGATTTTTTGGACATAAAGGTAAATGAGGTTTTCTTTACTGCGCGCCCCATCGCACCAAACATAGGCCTATAATAAACAGGTTCTGGAGTAGGTAAAGATGCATTAGGGTCACCCATTATTGACCAAGATATAAATCCGCCTTTGAAAACCATTTTAGGTTTAGCACCAAAAAAAGCAGTATTATACATAACTAAATCAGCATATTTCCCTGTTTCAAGTGAACCAAGGTAATCAGATATACCATGAGTAATAGCGGGATTAATAGTTGTTTTTGCAATATATCTTTTTGCCCTCAAGTTATCATTATCGCCAGTTTCTTCTTTTAATTTCCCTCTCATTTTTTTCATTTTATCAGCTGTTTGCCATGCACGAATTACAACTTCACCTATTCTACCCATAGCTTGACTATCAGAAGAATACATACTCAAAATTCCTTCATCATGAAAAACATCTTCAGCAGCAATGGTTTCCGCTCTGATCCTAGAGTCAGCAAACGCCACATCTTCTGCAACAGATGGATTCAAATGATGACAAAACATCAACATATCCAAATGTTCATCAAGTGTATTAATTGTAAAAGGCCTAGTTGGATTTGTGGATGATGGAAGAACATTTTGTTCTGAAGCTATAGCAATAATATCAGGAGCATGACCACCACCAGCTCCTTCAGTATGGTAACTATGTACAACTCTGCCATCTATTGCATTAATTGTATCTTCAAGATAACCACATTCATTTATAGAATCTGTATGTATAGCGACTTGGGTATCAGTTAAATCAGCAGCACGTAATGACGCATCTAAAACAGTGGCAGTGGTACCCCAATCTTCATGATCCTTTAGGCCACATGCACCTGCTTCGATTTGTTCCATTTGAGTAGCTAAAGAAGGATGAGAATCATTGCCTTTTCCCAAAAATCCCCAGTTAACTGGAATATCTTCAACCGATTCGAGCATTCTACTAATATTAAATGTACCAGGAGTACAAGTTGTAGCATTAGTACCATCTGCAGGACCAGTACCTCCTCCAATCATATTGCAAATCCCATTGCTTATACCATCAATGTACTGTTGAGGCGAAATCATATGAATATGAGTATCAAAGTGTCCTGGTGTACATATGGTATGTTCTCCTGCAGTAGCTTCTGTACAAGCAGAAACAATTAGGTTTTTATCCACATCATCCATTACCAAAGGATTGCCAGCTTTACCTATTCCAGCTATTTTTCCATCTTTTATCCCAATATCACCTTTTACTATACCAATTACTGGATCAAGTACTACTGCATTCGTTATAACAAAATCTAATGCACCATTTGCATTAGTAACTCCTGGAGTTTGAGCTAGACCATCTCTTAATGTTTTGCCTCCACCAAATACACATTCATCCCCATGATTCAACAGATCCTTTTCAATTTCAATAAAAATATCAGTATCAGCTAAACGGATTTTATCACCTGTAGTAACTCCATATAGCTCAGAATATTGTTTTTTTGTTAATTTTAATACCATATTATATTAACCTACTTCACTATTCCTTTAAATCCAGCAAATTTTGCTTTTTCCAAAGCAGATTTTTTTATAAAAGCAGATTTCATACTACCCATAGTCAATCCATTAAATCCAAAACAAACTTGAGAACCACCCAATTCACATAACTCTATCTCTTTAGTATCACCAGGTTCAAATCTTACTGATGTACCTGCTGGAATATTTAATCTAAATCCAAATGCCTCTTCTCTAGGAAAATCAAGGGCTTTGTTAATTTCAAAGAAATGAGTATGTGACCCAATTTGACACGGTCTATCACCAGTGTTTTTTACAGTAATCTTTTTAGTTTTTTTATTGATGTTACATAAAACATCATTATTAGACAAGATATATTCGCCAGGTATCATTGAAAAACAGAACATCCTTCTCCGAAAGTTGTGATTGAAATAACTATCATAATCATTATCATGACCTATTGTATTGGATCGTGAACAGTCACAAGTTTTGTTCCATCAGGAAATGTAACTTCAACTTGTACTGTATGTATCATTTCTGAAACACCTTCCATTACATCGTTTTTTGTCAAAATACTTCTTGCTGACCACATCAATTCAGCAACTGTTTTTCCATCACGTGCGCCTTCAACAACAAAATTAGATATATAAGCGATTGATTCGGGATAATTTAATTTTACTCCTCTTTTTTTTCGCCCTTCTGCAATTTGTGCGGCTGTCCAAATCATCATCTTTTCAATCTCTCGCGGGACTAACATCATTTTAATAAGATTAAAATCATGTCCGAATTATTTAACAATTTTAAAGTAATAATTTATATAGATTAACAACATAGATATAATTTAGTAGACGTCGACTAATTATCATAATTTATTCTTCAAATATATCAATAGGCAAAGCCAGTTTCAACCAATAGAATATCTTTTCATAGTCACCATTTTTTCTAACAGAAATAATATATTCATATAAATCATCATGAGAAAATATTCTAAATATATTATATTTTAAGGTTGAACCTAGTATATTCGTAGTCATTGTTTCAATCCCACGGTAAAATACAAGCTTTTTAATATTATCATAGTTGATATAAAAATTATTTTTTGAATCTAAGTCACCTAATGGATCTATAATATATGAATCATTAATTTTTATATTGTCAGATTTTCTTTTATCCGATACAATATAATATAAAAATGGACCCAATCCAGCAATATAACCAAAATCGATAAAATTTCGCAATAATCCTTTTTTTGATATAATAATCTTCGAATTAGTAAATGTAATAAGATAAATACTTAAGGATCGACTCTTGATACTACCTGATAATCTAGATAAAATAGGTTCCACCTTGTGTTTATCACATAATTGATAGAATGCACGAACTTTTTGGAAATCAGATAATTCGTTATTATTTTTAAGAATTTTTAAAGATTTTTGAAAGTCAGTTACATCAAACATTATATTAACAAATAAAATATAATAATAATTAAAAATACATAGTAAATAATTTAATATTCATAAAAACTACATCATAAAAAGATTATAAAATGAAACTAGCCCAGTGGTCTAGACCAACCTATACCTGCAGGTATATTAGAGAAACCATATATTGCTATCAGCCAGACCCATGCAGTAAAAACGAATGGACCAGTAAGTGCAGGTAAACCCCAAATTGCAAAAAAGCGTTGCAAAGCAGGCATCACTATTACAGAACAAGCTACCGTAGCGAAAATAGCCATTAAGAAAGATTGCCAAGTTAACGGGATAAAACTAGTCAAAGCGATCATGACGAGCACTTGATTAAAACCATGTAAACCAATTCTACTCTCTTGTATCGGTAGCTTCATCAATATCGATAAGGCGGTGCCTATTGCAGATCCTATAAATGCCATGACACCAGCTAGGTACAAGGTAGAATATGGATTCCATTGTGAAGTGTATGCATTAGTAAACCAAGGACGATTTTGAATACCAACAATGAAGGGAGCTATTTCAAAAGCTAATGTTAAACCTATAATCCAGAAAAGCCCAGTTTTCCAATTTTCTACAAAGGTAACCTGAGATACACCCTTTAATGTTGCTTTTAAAAATTCAGTTACAGTCCATCTAAAATTCTCTACTGGTGCTTGTACTGGATTTTCACTACCTACTATTGTTTCTGCTCTAGAAGTTTGAGGAACTTCGGGCCATATATCATAACCATATCTTTTGCTTGCATACATCAATGCCCAAGTGGTGAAGATGAACGAGGACGTAAATCCTGGAATAGCAACTGAGTGTATTATACCCCCTTTAAGATCGGGACTAAATATATCACCCATAAAATGAGCAAAAGCCATCGTAGCAACTGCAGTAACGGCAGCTCCGAATATAGAGATCATTAAGGTCACCCGATTTGACTTTACAAAAGGACCAGACCAGAATGCCATGCCGGTCAGAATAGAGTTAAAATCAAATAGACCAAAAGTATCATTTTTATAATTTGCACCGACCAATATAGCAACCCCAGCTCCAATTAATCCGGATAATGCCATCATAAAACCAGCTTTACGAGAAGCAATCAATACTCCAATTAAAATCAAGATTCCAGTTACCGGAGAACTAAACAAAGGTACTTCAGAGATACCATTAAACAAGATATAGAAAAAATCTAATACAGGATTTCCTGATGAAAAGGTAGGTATTCCCACACAAGATTCAATGTCAATGTATTGTTTAACAATTTGTAAAAAAGTTTTGTTTATTAATAAAAAATTTAATTACAGAAAATATAAGTAATTATTATCTTTAAATTATAAATATATACTATCGAGTGCAAACCGGAGATAAGATAGGTTTAAATTACAGACTGTTCACTTAGCACCTATTTCCTTATTATAAAAATCTACAAACATATTCATCAAACTATTTACATATTTTAATCTACAATTATTTTTTCTACAAGGAAAATAATCGTCAAATCCTTCGTTTCTATCTTTTATGTACTGTATTATCCTTTCAATGATACATTTCTCCCAATAAGAATAAAAATGATAAGTAAAAATGATAATGCTTTAGATCTGTTTCTAAATAATAAAGCTAAAAAATTCATGTATATATCATAATTTATAATTTGTGAAGGTGTTTGATTTTTTGATCTGTTAGATAAATAGTTATTCTAAATCTATAGGTTTATCAGTAATTATGCATATCTCTTTTTGGATATTATGTTAGCATAGAAAACGATATAATAAGAAATTGTTTGTACAGAGAATTAGCTATTCTTTATAATTATGTAAGATATTTACTATGATGGTTTTTCCTATACTTTTTCCTTTTTTATGGTTTTGGTTATCGTTGAATCTATGTCAAACTTGTGTAAATGGAAATATTTGTTATACAATGATCAACATCATTTTCTGTATTATTTGCCAGTTAAATCAAATAATATATTAATAAATTATTCTTTATATGAGAACACGTTTCAATTATCAATCTCTGTTCATAGTATACGTCAAATTTCCATATTCACAAATCAATCCTTTTTATCTCCACAGTATGATAGCCAACGCTACTCTATGGTCCTTTTCAACGGCCTATAAATTTCAGGATATTGACTATCTATCTTATAATGATCATTATAGTATATACATCTAGAGTATATAAACATTTATATTATAGTTCAATTTGTGAGGATGCTGGTCAATGCCCAATAATAAATTTAAAGGGATTCAAATGCGACATTTTTTATAAATAAAGGGTAAGACCCTAATAGATAGTATTGGTAATTATAACATAGTTGGTATATCCTGTATACTTTTTATATACATGTATATAATGGCACTAAAAGTTATTCTGTAAATAAGATGATAGACAGGGTCGGTCAAACAAATAGACTATCAAGATTCTGAATGATACTCGACAGAATATTTGTTGACATATATGCTACCGTGCATATTTTTGGAAGAATTGATCTACGAATGAATCAAAGCGGAATTAAATAATGTGTTTGGTTTTCGCTTTTTGAAAATATAATGATGATCAAACTGCGGGAAATTAGACTATAATATAAACGTTTATATACTCTAGTTGTATATACTATAATGATCATTATAAGATAGATAGTCAATATCCTGAAATTTATAGGCCGTTGAAAAGGACCATAGAGTAGCGTTGGCTATAAAATTACAATAAATTGAATTAACATGATAGATATAAAAATAGAAGTTGAAAGTTAAGGAATTTGAAGAAAATTACATGTGATTACAATGACTGGAGTTTCAAATAATAAAGATGCTAATGATACGACAAATGGCATATAAATTAAGAAGAAATATTTAAAAAAAGGAAATACATCTTAGAAATTTATCATTCTTCAAAAAAAATACAAAAATGGAAAGAAGATAAAAGTTATGGTAATAGAAGGATTATTGAAATCGCATTGTTCCGGATTAAACGAAAGTTTGGTGAATATGATTGCTTAACCCGACAAGATCAGGATACAAGAGATAATGTTAAAGTATCGTTGTACAACAAAACAATACCATTTAAATAAAACATAAGATAAAATCTTAAATATAATAATCATATAGGACAGTTCAAATACATTTATTTGAATGTTTCTTGCTATCCATCTTTGATAGAAACACCGGAATACAAATTGATTATAAAAAGGAAAAATAATGTCGAATGTTACTTGATTTTTAAATAATACTAAAAAAATATAAAATATAACTTATTTGCTAAAGTGATTTACGAAATATTATAAATATATTTTTAGTTGTTAAAGTGTACTCTGTAAAGGTAAGATATTATTTCTTTTGTAATTATCAGTAAATAGATTCAACCAATGCGGTACATGCTTTAATTTACATTTCTTCGTTCTGCAAGGAAAATAGTCATCGAACCCTTCTGTTCTATCCATTATATATTGCATAGTTCTTTCAACAATACTTTTCTCATATGAGGAATGAATATGATGTTTTAATTTAAGTGATATGCTTGAGGATACCATGTATCCCTATCTGTTGAAACAGGATGTCTACCATGTTTATATACGACTTTTGAAATAAATCGGTCAGCGACAAACATATTTCGTTCTTTGGATATACTTATTGAAAGAATATTCTAGTTTCAGATTCAATAGCTACCCATAACTATATTAATTCAGAACCAACTTTGAGTTGAGTTTCATCAGATCCATTAATAAAAAAGTTTCATAGTATATAATAATTTATTTTAAGTTAAATAAATAATAGATTGTACTGTTAAATAAATTGTGTAAATGTATAAACTTGAAACATAATAGAGTTAGATGGATATAACAAATTCATCATTACACCTAGATAACAAAGAAGACCGCTAGTTCATTCTGTCAAATCATAGTTTCAAAAAATAATTTAACATATACTTTATCAAATTTATTCATTTATTTAAGAGATCTAGAAGATTTTGATATCTTTAAATTTTTGAATCTTATCGTGTCATCAATTAATGAATGAATTTTCAATCTCAAATCCATTAAAAAACTAATGACATCAGAACCTTGTTCAGGTCCAAATATTGACTGAGTTTCTTCGATAATGATATCCAATCTTGCAAGGGCTATTTTTAAAGCAAGCGAAGTTTTTTTTGTAACTTTTAGGGTTTTTGCATTTTTTGAATTAATAGTATCGTAAAATGTATTTACATTTTGAATTGTCTTTTCTTTTGAAATAACTGCTTTAACTTCTCTAATTTGTCTTATCGTTAATTCATTCTCTATAATATGATTGCTAAATTGGACAATATTATCATGGGTCAAGCTTGTTAGCTCTAATGCTTGACTTATACTTAATTTATTTAACAGTATTTTTTCTTTGATTTCTTGTGGGAGTTTTAAAAGTTGGATTCGATGAGAAACATATTCCTCGCTTTTACCAATTTTTCTAGATAGTTCAGTGATGCCTCCCCATCCTAAATCTTGAACATATTTCCTAAATGCTTCAGCTTCTTCCAATGAATTCATAGACTTTCTTTGAATATTTTCAGTAAGCTGAATTTCGAAAGCCTGTTTATCACTTAGTTCTCTAATTTTACACGGAATATGACGCCAACGTAGTGACTTGCATGCATGAAATCTCCTATGACCTGCAACAATTTCAAAACCATTTTGATAAGGACGAATCAATATTGCTTGAAGCAATCCATGTTCTTTGATACTTGTAACAAGAGAATCAATTTCATAATGATCATGGAATTTATCTCTAATCGAAAACTGAGATGACCTAATCAATTTCATCTCTATATGTTCAACTATACTAGTATCAAACATGTGCATAATATAGCATAAGTAAAATTAATCTAATACTTATGCATTATTGTTTAATTATAATTTTTATTTATATATTTTAAATACAATAAAAATAGAGTTTTAAAGACTTTATTAAAAATATTTTCACATTTTTAAGAATTCCATCATTATGGAATCGCAACACATCATAGAAATACAAAGATTAAGCGATATTTCAAATTCAAAGATTTAACTAAAAGATTTTATAAAATAAAAATATCAATTATAACAGTTATATGCATTCAGGCATATTTGCAATTTAACATCTAGTAATCCCTCAAGTTAAACTATTTTTTAAAACATAAGATCAAAGATAATATTTAACGGATGGTTAAAAACCAAAGTTTTCATTTTATAATATCATTAATTATTTTTAAAAAATTATAACTAGAAAAAATGTTCTTTATATAAAAAAAACTTTTATTTGATAATAAGAACGGGACAATAAGAATAGGTAACTACATCAGATGCTACGCTACCTAACAGCATTTTTTTTAATCCAGAATTTCCCCTAGTGCCTATTATTACAAGATCCACATTCCTTTCTTCAGCATAATTCAGTAACGATGCTGCTATTGAAAATGGAGTACTCATTACTTCTGTTTTTATAGTAGTTTCAATTTCAGATAATCCTTCATTTTTTGCATGATTTACAACATCATTAAACCATTTTTCAGATTCTTTTTGATATTCATGGAGATAAGACGGCGATACCATACCAAAAACACCCGAAGAATCACCATGATGAACTTTAGAAGGAACAATAGATAATAGAAAGATTTCTGAATTAAATTTTATAGATAAATCAATTGCATATTTAGCGGCATTAAAAGATGACTCGGATCCATCCATACCTACCAATATTTTAGAAATTTTTTTTTCCAACATAAGACAGTTTATTAAAATGTTATAAAAAGTATTTTGTAATAGTTATCAACATTATTTTCTAACTACAACATTTGTGTGTAATCACATTATTAATAAAATCAGATGTGAAAACAATCAAGAAATAAAATTAAATAATTTTTTTGATAATTTTTATTAATGAATATGAATTCAGATGAAATTATTGAATTTTTAAATAAAGATACATTTACAGGCAAAATAGGTACAATAAATAAAGATGGAACTACCCATATAACACCTATATGGTATATTTTAGATGAAGATAACAATATCATTTTTACAACATCATCTAAATCATTAAAAGGAGTTAACTTGATCAGAGATCCTAGAATTAGTATATGTATAGATGATCAAACACCTCCTTTTTCATTTGTAATAATTAAAGGTATTGCAAAAATTTTTTTTCATTTCCAAGATCTCCTTAAACTCACTACAAGAATTGCAGAAAGATATATGGGTAAAGAATTATCTTTAAAATATGGAAAAAGAAATGCAGTTGAAGATGAATTAGTTATTAAAATTATTCCAACAAAAATCATAGGTCAAAAGAATGTATCTGAATAAATTTAGTACATTTTTATAAATTCATAGATTTTGATTAACTACATAAAGTATTGCGCTGCACATTTAGGAAAAATCCAAAATTGAGGATATTCGATTTCATTTGGGATTATAAGAACCAGTATATCTTCAAAGAATATTAATTATGCATTATATACGTACTTTTCCGTATTTTATTAAGAATATCTAAACGATTGTCGTCATCTTTTATTAAAAGAAATAATGTTCTATTTGGAATTGGATAAAAAATAAACCTATAAACTAGATTCAAAGAAAAAGATAATCTTGAACATAATATATATAATCTATACTTAAAGTTGGATTTGAATGTGTTTGGTTTTGGGCAATTACAGAACAAAAAGATTAAGAAATTATATATTTTCACACATCTAAATGACGAAACATGTTTGTTGCTGAACTGTTTATGTCATATGTTGTAAACAAGTATGGAATTCATTCTATTTCAACAGCAGATGATGGAATTTGCTATTCACAAGTATATCGTTTCTTAAAACAGCAACAACATAATTTCTATATTATTTTGAAAGAAGCATAATTGAAATAACATTGTGATAGATAAAAGTAGACCATAGAAGTATTTGACCATTATTTTACATACAGGATGAAGAAATTTAAATTAAAATATGTATAGAATTAGTTTGATTTATTTTGCAGATTTTCACAATAAGGACATCGAGATATACAGCGCCCTTATTGTGTGGATCAATGACTATGAAAATCACTTCTAGTATGAATTAATTTACATTTGTTCCTCTTACAAAGAAGACCGTCATAAAATCTTTCAAGTCTGTGCTTGATACATTTCAATGTTATTTCAATTATGCTTCTTTCAAAAGAATGAAGGTGATAATGAAATATTTTTCTTTTGAATTGAAATGAATTCTATATTGATCGGCTCATTATCCAGATTTATAAAATATATAATTTTTTTTTATTGTTGTATTGAATCGACATGATATATTTTTGAATATAATCAAATTGAAAACATGATTCATTTTTACTAGAGGTAAAAGAAGATATGCTTTCAACATTTCTTAGAATTATCAAAATACTAGCCATATCCAATGATTTTTATGGATGTTTTATATATATGAAATAGAATATAGGATAATTTTAAATCTACACGTTTTTCCTTAAATTGACAGAAACAATATACCTATTCTAACCCCGCATAGTTAAAAAAGAATTAGTTGAACATTTACAATTTCCTAATTTCATATAACGTTTAAAAGAGAATTAGAGATATTTTTGTTATTTCAATAAAGAATATGATACAACTCGTAAGGTAACGACTCTAAAAAATAGTAAGTTATACAACATAACCTTTCTGACAAAGCAACAAAATTATGGGGCCAGAGGGACTCGAACCCTCGACCGCCAGCGCCCCGGGCTTATACCCACAAAAATGTGGATGGTATCCTACCAAGCTAGACGATAGCCCCTGTAATTTTATTATGATATCATCCTCTTTTAAACTTGTGTATTATAATTTTTACAAAAATATTTAATATTTAAACACAAATAAAAAAATTAGATACATATTTATTAATTGATGAAAAGCAAATTAGATATATTATTATGCTAATTCATGAATTAGATAATATAGATAAACAGATATTAAATGATATTCAGTGGACATTTCCTTTAGTTGAACGACCTTTTTTAGAATTGGTTAAAAAATATCATATTACCGAGGAAGAGATCATACAGAGAATTAAAAATCTTAAAGATACAGGGATAATTAGGCAAATAAGTGCGATATTTGATACACGTAAACTTGGTTACAAAAGTGCTTTGGTAGCATTTGCAGTAGATAAAAATAAAATAGACAGTGTAGCCAACGAAATAAACAAACACCCAGGTGTTAGTCATAATTATGAAAGAAATCACGAATTCAATATTTGGTTTACACTCGCTGTTCCACCAGATGGAGACATGAAAACAGACCTTGATAAAATGGCATCATTGGATGGAGTTTTCAAATACAGAGTACTTCCAACACTAAAAATGTACAAGATAGGAGTAAAATTAGATATGGTAAATGATGATCCTGAAAAACCTAATCCTAATGATGAAGTTAAAAAGTTGGAATCAAAGATTGAAAAAATAACTAAAACAGATAAAGACTACATCAGGCAATTGCAAAAAGATATAGCGATTACAAAAGAGCCTTTTAAAACTATTACTGAAAATTTAGGAATTTCTTATACGGAGCTTTTTAATAAAATCAAGGAATATGAAGATATTGGAATAATGAGAAGATTTGCTGCGATATTAAGACATAGGCAAGCAGGGTTTACAGCAAACGGTATGATTGTATGGAAAATTCCAGAAGAAAAAATTGATGAAAAAGGATTAAAAGTCGCATCATTTCCACAAGTCAGTCATTGCTATAGGCGTCCAGTATATCCAGATTGGGAATTCAATCTTTTTAGCATGATCCACGCAAGAACAATAGAATCTGCAGAAAAAATAGCAAAAGAAATAGCAACAGTCATTGGAATGGAAAATTATAAAATATTATTCAGTACAAGAGAATTCAAAAAAGAAAGAGTAAAATATTTTGAGTAGCATTTTACAAACACTATTAAAATCAAGCCATGATATCAGGTAAATAAAAATTATTTTCATACATTTGTTCAATATCCTTTTTCTCAGTCATATTCAAATAGTTTCCATCAGATAATTGAACAAAGGTATCAATCTCATCCATACTCGTGACAGTAGGCAAAACAACAGAAATCTGCGGTTGAGATAAAATATATTTAATTGCTATTTCAGTAATACCCCATCCACGAGAATCGGCTATTGGTTTAAGTTTTTCAATTTTTTTCATTGCATGAGAGATCCATTCTTTTTTCCTGATACTTCTATGATCATTTTTATCCATGACAGTATTTTCATTTACTTTGCCAGTTAAAACTCCAGAAGCATCTGGAACTCTCACCATAATTCCAACCTTACCATTTTTTTTATCTATTGCATCAAAAAATGTACGTCCGGGATCTTGTTCTAAAATATTGTAAACAGTTTGCAAACTGACTATATTCCTATGTTCAATAGCATAGAGTCCTTCATCTTTCCAACCTATTGCAGGGCCAAGAGCTACACCATGGCTTTTAATTTTTCCCATCTTCACTAGATTATCCAGCTCGTTAAATAGTGAATCATTTTTTATTGCATTCATTTTTGGATTGTGCAAACTATAAACATCTATGAAATCAGTCTGTAATCGATTCATACTTTCAGATAATGCAAAGCTTAAAAAGTCATTGTTATGTTTCTGAGGTATTTCATTATGCCCTATTTGTTCAGATCCATACATATCATAACCCCATTTGGTGGAATAAATTACATCATTACGCATATCTTTAAAAGCCTTTGCCAATATTTTCTCGCTTTTACCTTTTCCATACATATCAGCAGTTTCATAAAAATTAATCCCCAAATCATATGCATGTTTTAACATTTTGATAGACTCGTCTTCTTCGAGTTTTTTCCCCCACCAATCCAAACCCAAGGTCCAAGTTCCAAATCCAATCTCGCTAACTTTGATATCACTATTACCTAAATTACGATATTTCATTTAATTATACTCCTTATTTCTTCGGTAATGGTATTAAACTTAACATCATCTATACAAGGCTTGCTAATTGACTTTAAATACTCAAAATCAGCAACAATCGGTCCATTCATAGAACCTTCTGAAATACCATTATTAAAATCGATTTGAATCCAGGATTTACAGCCTGACCATTCAGGCATATTATATATTTTTATGGGTGCATCTAGTTTATAAGTTCTTAACAGCATCAAATAAAGTGGCTTTTTTGGATTATAGTTAAATCTCATTTTCACGTAATCAAGTGTCCAAATATGAAATTTTTCCAATTTTTCTAAAGTATTAATATCATTTATTTCATTAAAGTAAGTTATTTCTACAAACAATTCAATATTTGTTGTATTATTGCTATTATTTTTTGACTCGATGTGTTTATCTTTTTGAACATGTTGTTTTTCTAATTTTTCCAAATGATCTTTATAATCTCCCTGTATAGAATCCAAGGATTGGTGTTCAAAAGTTGGAAATAGAAAAAAATTTTTGTATTTTAGTTCAAAACCATTGCGATATTCCATAATACCACCTTTTCTAAATAATAAAACTTGCTTTCCATCCTCAGCAGCTTTACAAATGATAGCCCACTCTTTCAACGCTGCAACATTATTTGAATCATATTGTATTTCTTTATTAGATGAACCGAGAGTTTCATCTACAGAATTTGATGTTGTTGAATTCGAGGTAGAAAAATCATGATAATTGGAGACAGATGAAGAGGAGGTAAAAGGCACATTAAAAGACAAAGAAGAAGGTAATTCATCAGATTTTGTCATATCAAATGAAAAAGTTTTGGTATGAGATGATACTTCGTTTGAATGTTGAGAATGAAAAAAGAAAGGAAACAACAAAATATAATGAGTTACATATTATTAAAATATTTATAATATAGTTTTAATATTAAATTTATTTAAATCGCACTATCCTAAACTTTTTACTATTTCATCCATATTCTTCAAAGTGCAAGGGATCATAGGTAAATCTTTTAATATATATTTACTAAGTTGTGTTTCACGCAGGTCCATTATAAGGTTTTGAAATCTGGAAAGATCATCTGTCTCAAATGCAAGCATAAAATCCTGATCCCCTATTCCAAAGGAATAAGTGGTATTACGTCTTATATCAGGATATTTTTTACCTACTCGTATATGTTCATCCATCATTTGTTTTCTTGTATCTATCGGTAAAAGATACCAATCTCTTGATTTAATAAATGGATATACTATCAAATATTTTAAAGAAGGTTCATCTTCACGTTCAAATCCGGCTTTAGTTTGATTTGAATAAATAGACTTTTTTGTTAGAGAAAGAAAAGTATTAGATGGTTCGATATATTTTCCCAAAATTGTTGAATATATTTTTGATGTAAAAATTTGAATATTTTCTAATGATGAAGATATAGTCCATATCATAAATTCAGAATCATGTCTTAATCCAATCGTAGAATACGTCTTTACCCTCATTTTAGTATTAGCAGCTTTTAATAATTCAAGAAATTCAGTAGCCGATTCATCTTTTCCTATTTCATTTAGCCAACGCCATTTAGGATCTACCTTGTAAAAAGTAAAATTAAAATAATTTTCTTTATTTTCTTTAATTTGATTATTATCTGAATTAACTTCTATTGTCTTTTTTTCTTCAGAGTTTAATAAATTATTATGAATAATGTCATTAGTATCATTACTTTTACTTATATCAATAACCACATGATCATTTTTAATATCTTTATTTTCTTTATCTATATCTATCATAATTTTATTGATATTATAATTAATAAATAGTTTAAGAAATAGTAGATTAGAAAACTATTGTAAATCTTCTGATAATCCTAGCCAAGAATAACCTTTAACTTCTAGTTCTTCAGCTAACTCTCTACCTGCTGTTTTAATAATTTTTCCTTTTGACATCACGTGTATTTTATCCAATTTACTAAGAAATCTCAATATTCTTGCATAATGAGTAATAACAATTACACCAGCTCCTGTTTCAATTAATTTGTTAATGGCTTCTGCTACGGCTTTTACAGCATCAATATCTAATCCGGAATCAGGTTCATCCAGAATTGCCAGATTGGGTCTCAAGACCAACATTTGCATTACCTCCGATCTCTTTTTTTCACCACCTGAGAATCCCTCATTAAGGTACCTACTCAAAAAACTCGGATCGAGTCCAACGTAGTCCAAGTTTTTTTTCAAATATTCATGAAATTCTCTTACAGTTATGAAAACTTCTCTATTTTTTTGCTCATCAGCAAGGGTTTTATTCAACAAATTATACGCATTACGTAAAAAATGACTGTACCCAACACCAGAAACTTCGGTTGGGTACTGGAAACCCAAAAATAATCCCTTTTTTGCGCGCTCATCAGTTCTCAGATTTAAAATACTCTCATTATTCACCAACATATCTCCTGAAATTACAGAATAACGAGGATGTCCAAGTAAAACATTAGCCAAAGTACTTTTTCCGGATCCATTCAAACCCATTATGGCATGTACCTCACCTTTATCTACATCCAAATTAACACCATTAAGAATTTCTTTATCATCTATATTGACACGTAAATCTTTAATACTCAGAAATGACATAGATCATTTAGTTAAAATACAATATATAAGTATTCGTCAAAATAACGCTGTTATAATTATAAAAATTATAAAATATTTAGACAAAACAAAGATAATTTTCGTAATAATAATGCAGTAATAGAAAAAAGTTTAAAATTATAAAAATATGTAGGAATATTAGTATAATTAAGTGACGGTTATTTTTCCATGCATAAAGGGATGAAGTTTGCAAAAGACCGAGACTTCACCTTTTCCTAATTTACTCGCAGGTACACTAAATTTAGCGCCTGGGGCCAAAATACCAGAATCAAATAACTTTCCAGCTTTGGGATCACCTAGACTTGTTCCACTTGTAACAGTATGAGGAGCATTATCTTTATTAGTCCAAGTAATTAATGCATCACTTGTTGCAGTAGCAGGATCTGGTCCATAACTTGGATTTCCTTGAGTCGACGCACCATTCATTATATCTATTGCCACCTTTTTAGCAAATTTTGATTCATCAATTGGTGCAGGTGCAGCAGTTTTATTGGCTGCTGCTTCCGCCGATTTTGGTGGAAGGTTAAGTCTATATATTGAATCAACTATTCCTGGTTTTGGAGTAGCTGCTGCGAAAAGGAAATAGCATATTACCCCAGTTAAAATTGTTAACCCCATAATTGCATAAAATGCTGTTCTGTCAGTACTATCATACTTCATATTGACATGAATTCTATAAAAACTCCCCTATTAATTTCTTTTATGAAATTAGAATGAAAATGCTATAATAATTCAAGAATTAAAAAAAAATCGTATAACATGGCAAAAAAATAAGATAATAATGCATAGCGATGTCATAATTTTTATTTCCGACATGTATTTCTAACCAAGGATGGGACTAGGAAAGAGTCATATCAAATGCGGGATTTGTAATAAAGATATTAAAAATTTTAAATATGCAGCAATGCCAGAATGGAATATTTCAGAATTTATTTGTGGTGATTGTTATTCACAAAAATTAACAGAACATTATATAAAACATGAAGATAGCAACAAAAAATAATGTAATTGTAAATCATTTAATCAAGCATATTAATTTCTACTGCCTTATTGTTTTCAATAATTGATCTTGCATTTTCAAAAGGCAATATAGCGACATCTTCTTTTTTAAAGGGACCGTATTTACTCATATTTACACCAACAAATTGTTCCATAGAGTCTAAAAATCTTATTACAATACGATTCTCTAAGACGGATGACACAATTTTTTGTAATGTTTTGGGATTACCATTTAATAAAGTATTCAAAACAATATTTATTCGATATTCTCTTTCCCTATTACTAAAGAAAACGTACTTTTCTTCATCAGTTAAATTAGAATAATCAAATATTCCATTTGTTTTATTAATATCATATGTTTTATTGCAACGATAAACAAACAATAATGAAACTGTTTTAACAAATAACTCTAATAAATAATCTTTTATTTGATTATCTAAATTTTCTTCTTTACTCATTTCATCCAGTCTATCATCATTTTTAGATGTATCTTTTATTATGGAAATCAGATTGGCTATTTTTTGATAAAAATCAGGTTCAATAAATTGAGGTCCACCGGAAAGACTCATTTCTTTTTTTAAAACATTAAAAACTTCACTAATAGTTATATATTCATTGGCATAAGTTGACATATATTCTTATTATCATATATGATAAGCTTAATTAGAGGTTTTAATTTTATATTATCGAATATTTAATTGCCATATAAAGTTATAGATGGAGAAATTGAACCTCTACATTTCACTGCAGAACAAACGATGGAAAAATTAAAAGAAGATGAAATTAAATTTCTTGATTTACAATTTACTGGACTAACAGGTAGATTCCATCATACAACAATGGCGGCAAATATGTTCAAAATAGAAGATTTTGAATATGGATTGCCAAAATTAGATGGATCCTCAATTAGAGGATTTACAGACATACATGAATCTGATTTAATCATAAGACCGGATCCATCAACTTATTCTATCATTTCATGGATTACAAGCTATAAAACTGCACGACTGATATGTGATATATTAAATGGTGGAAGTGTAAGAGAGCAATATAAAAAGGATCCAAGAGGTATTGCTAAAAGAGCACAAAATTATGTAAGAGAACAAGGATTTTATAACTCCTTTTGGGGTCCAGAAGTGGAATTTTTTGTTTTTGATAAACTAGAAGTAAATACAATGACCCCATATAAATCTCAAAGTTATTATATAACATCTAAAGAGGCTCCATGGTCTACTGAAGGAGTAGGATATGCATTAAGATTGAAGGAGGGATATCTTCCCAGTGCACCCGGAGACACATTAATGGAATATAGAAATGAATGTGTAGATGTATTAAGTAATGATTTCGGAATTATTTGCGATGCACATCATCACGAAGTTGCAACAGCAGGTCAGTGCGAAATTGACATTAGATATGATACATTGGTAAATGCAGCTGATTCGGTACAAAGTTATAAATATATTGTCAAAAATATTGCAAAAAGACATGGAATGATAGCTACTATGATGCCAAAACCAATAGCATTAGACAACGGTTCAGGTATGCACGTGAATGTCAGTCTATGGGATGAAGAAAAAAATCTATTTTTTGATGTAAATGATGCATATGCAGAAATGTCTCAAATGGCCAGATACTTTGCTGCAGGCATATTAAATCATGCACCAGCACTAGCAGCCATAGTAGCACCTACAACGAATTCATATAGAAGATTGGTACCAGGATACGAAGCACCAGTTTACATTGCATGGAGTACTGGAAATAGATCCGCAATTATAAGAAATGCAGCTCATTTCAAAGGAGAAAGATTTGCACACATGAAAAGAATAGAATTTAGGGCACCTGATCCCTCTTGTAACCCTTATTTGGCATTTTCTGCAATAATATCTGCAGGCTTGGATGGAATAAAAAAGAAGGTCTCAATACCGGATCCAATAGATGAAGATATTTTTAAAATGACACCGCAGCGTAGAACTGATCTGGGCATTAAACAATTACCTGCCACCCTTAGGGAGGCGTATGAAGAATTAAATAATGACAGAGAATTTCTAAAACCAATTTTTGATGATGAAATAATTGATTCTATAATATTACAAGAAGCAAAGGATCATCAAGATGTAACTATTAGACCACATCCTCATGAATTTTCAATATATGCAGATGTATAAAAGTAAATGAATTAGCAGTAAAATATCCCATACGCGTAAAACAAACGTTTAATAACATTATACAATTATTTTTAAATAATTTTTTTATTGGAGGGGTTGTCTAGACTGGTTAGGATACCTGCCTTACACGCAGGTGGTCATGGGTTCAAATCCCATTCCCTCCACTGTGTTCATGGTTTTATACATAGTATTATTTTGAGTTATCTATCAACTTATGATAGACAGAAAACATGGATGTGACAGCATATAGAAAGAAACAATAAAAATAAAGAGAATTTTAAAAGTCCACAAATCTATCTTAACAAATGAAATATCCTTTTAATTTAGAATACATCCAATTTAAAACAAAGAGAAAGTCATTGCAAACATTTGAAACAAATAGTTCAAAAGAATAATAATGTTAAGTCCAAAAACATAAAAATAATTAAGTATAAGGCTCTGAAAAGTTAAGGAAAAAAATATAGATATTTTTTTATTATTTATGATACATCGGGTTAGGAAGAGAACAACCAAAGATATTGTATACTCACATATTTATTTCAATATTCTTTCATTAAGAAATACATCTAAGTAATATCAAGATTTGTTACAAGAAGTTATAATGTATTTAGAGATTGATACAAAAGTACAATTTGGAGAAATTATTTGATAGTAAAACCAGATTCTATAAAATTAATACTAATTATTGCTATGTCGAATAACTATTTTGATACAACCAATAAGACTATCATTGTATCATGTCATTATCTTATCCATAAAAGTTATAGATCGATGCCTTTAACGTCACCTCATTTACAATATTGTTCCACTTTACAGAAGACACATGTTCACCAAATGTTCTCTTTATAAGATGAAAATGCAGATTCGGCCATCCATCGCATGCCATATCCATGTCTTTTTTTCCATCGTTTTAGATTATCAATTGCTGTATCACAGATAGTTTACGTGGAATGCATTTGGAGTTGTTTTTGACCAATGGGTTCTTTCTTACTTTTATGATTGGGGTTATCTTCAGTTCGTCAAGATACCTGAAGTTGTCTTTATAATCATACCCTCCATCTGCCAGTATTTTTTTGATATCATAGTTCTTGGAAACCTCATTTACTAGATCTCTTGCATAATTAGAATAAACAACTATATGATTAACCATGCATCAAACTCTTGTCCTTTCTTTGTTCTCATATGATAGGCTATCAAAAAAACCATTGTTTTTTAAATCATTCACTGGGCTAACAATAAAAGAATTTGATGAAATGTACGATAAAGAGATAACAAAAAGATATGTAACCATGAAATAAAACGATCATCTAAAAGAAAATATCGAAAAAGGGATATAGGTGCTGGTAGGCATTTCACACTAGATACAAGAGAAGATTTCTCATGCTTTTAGTGTACTATTGTCTTTATATCACTTATACTCTGGCGGGCTTTCTCTTTAATTTAGATCAGAGTAACATCTGTAGAGATATACAAAAGATAGAAAATTTGATTAGAAAATGCGTACCAATTCCACAGAAATTATATAACAAAACAAAAAGGCTTTGAACCTCTGAAGAAGTTGAACAATATTTTCCAGGCTTTCTTGCTTTTACCGATTGTACAGAACAACAGATACCAAGGCCAATAGATAATAGAAGACGGAAACTGTACTATTCTGGCAAAAAGAAAAGACATACCATAAAACACAGCTTATGGTTAACAACCCTGGTTTTATCATTCATAATAAGATATAAGAAAGGAAGAAGACATGATTACGATATCTATAAAGAGAATCAGCAGCCCATCACTCCAAAAGATGTTCTAAATGTATTTGATCTTGGATACCTGGGAGTAGAAAAGGATTTTCCTGAACAACTGTCCGCTTTACCGTATAGAAAGAAAAGAAATCTAGAATTATCAGAAGAAGAAAAAGAGTACAACACATGTTATTCTAGAAAGAGAATAGTAATAGAGCACACCATTTGCAGATTGAAAAAGTACAGGATAATGAGCGACGTATTCAGAAACAAATTGAGAAAGTATTATAAGGTATCAGACATAGTAGTAGGTTTGATAAATTATAAAATAATGAATTCTAATAAATAGAACAGAACCAAACAGAAAATCCATGAGACTAGTTTGAATGAAAATGCTAATTATGCAAGAGATCTACTATCTCTTTTAACATCTTTCCATCATGAACATCTTCTTTTGTTACAATCATTGATATTATTTTCTTTGCCTTTATATTTACTGCTACGTGTATTTTTATGAAGCCTTTTCTCTTTCTTTTATTCTTCCATTTATCAAGTATCCATTCACCTCTATTTGTTACCTTGATACCTGTACTATCAACTGCTATCACTATGTTGTCTTTTTCTAGGTTTACTTTTGAGTTTAGGTTTATCTTTGTCCTTACTACTCTCCACCAGATGGTTGTGAAGTCGGGTACTACTTCTTTGAGTTTCTTTATGTGTAACGACATCAATCTTAGAAAGCCTTCTACTTGTCGGTATGGAAGTAGGTACGCATGTACGGTGGAGAGCAGACAGCAATATCGAGGAATTTGGATAACGATAATTTGCACCTTCCTTTCCTTTGTTCATTTTCTTTAATTCTGCTCGCCAGTTGTGTAAAAAACCAACATCAAATAACATTTCTCCTCTTTTAACAAGAGACTCGTTATATTCACTCCAGTTTATCTTTCTCTTTGGTTTTTTCTTCTTGTCATTCTTGGAGTTATCAAACAATATCTATTATAATAAAAGCAGGTATAGGTGAATATACGTCTTTTAATACATCAACAGGAGATTATCCGTTCTATTCAAAGAACAATCCAGATATGACTGGGCATCTGATAATCCATCCAAAATAATTATTTCTTTATTTAATTACAAATGTAATTAAATCATCTCTAAAATAAAACAATAAAGTATTAAAAAGACCAACATTATCTAGTTTTTATAGTTAGGATTTGATTATTTAGTGTTAATGATATGAATAAAGATGGTCAAAGAGAACATAAAGCAATAATATTGGCTCATAAGCCTACTATTGTTTATATTATTACTGCATTGATGTTTGTTACTTCGAGTATATATTTTTATGTGGCATATGAAGATCATTTAGAACTATTAAAACCAACATCAGCATTATCCGCAGATGACATAACATCAACGAAAAAAGAAATGATATTTTTTCTTATTGTAGCTATTTGTTATATTATCATAGCAATTTGGATGCTATTTGTGGAACACAAAAGTAAGATTCCTTATATAATAGCCATTGTTGGCTCTGCAGCACTAATAGTATTTTATATTCTAACAAGGGTAATAGATATCCCAACAATAGGATTACAAACAGATATTGGAATTCCCGATATTCTCGCAAAGACATTCCAAGGAATAATAATCGCAATAACGTCATTCTTGATAGTATCAATGATAATCAGAAATAAGATTAGAAAAATATAGAACAAGTAATTATCAAAGAGAAAAGAATTCAGAATATAAAATATAGAAACAGTAACCTTTTAATTTTTTTATCAATACTAGCGCATGACGAAATAAAGAACATCCTTGGAAATCTGTCAGTATTGATACAAAGAAATGATTGAAAGATGGAAAGAGTAGGCATAAGATCTCTTGCATAATTAGAAACAACCTAGAATATTCTTTCTAAATCATTTAGATTTCTAGTTCTGGCAATATATTATTCTGTAGTTTATCAAACCAGCAACTATGCCTGACATTTTATTGTATTTTCTCAATTTGTTTCTGAAAATATCGTTCATTATTCGGTATTTCTTCAATCGACAAATAGTATGTTCCACCATTATTCTCTTTTTAGCATGAATAGTGTTGTAATCTTTTTCTTCTTGAGATAGTTCATGGTTTCTTTGCTTTCTATTTGGTATGGATGACAGTTTTTCTGGGAAATCCTTTTCTACACCAAGGTACCCTAGATCAAATACATTAACAACCTCTTTGGGAGTGATGGGCTGCTGATTCTCTTTATAGATATCATAATCATGTCTTTTTCCTTTCTTATGTGCAACCTTATGAAGAATATAACCACAATTGTTAACCATCAATTATCTTTACAGTATGTCTTTTCTTTTTGCCAGAATAGTACAGTTTCCGTCTTCTATTATCTATTGGCCTTGGTATCTGTTGTTCTGTAGAATCAATAAAAGCAAGAAATCCAGGAAAATATTTCTCTACTTCCTCGGGAGTTTGTAGCCTCTTTGTTTTGTAGTATGTTTTTTGTGGTAGGGGTAAACACTTTCTAATCAAACTTTCTATTTTTTGTATGCCTCTACAAATGTTGCTTTGATCCAAATCAAACAGAAAACCTGCTAATGTGTAGGTTATGTACAGACGATAATATACCAAAAGCATAAGAAATCTGTTTTTTATATCTAGTTTAAAATGTCTTCCGGCACCTATACATTTTTCTCTGTTTTTTCTTTTGAATAATCTTTGTATTTCATGTTTGCCATGTCTTTTTATTATCTCATTATCGTAAATGTCATCAAATTCTTTTACTGTCAAGCCAGTGAATGATTTAAAAAACAACGGTTTTTTTGATAGCCTATCATATGAGAACAAAGAAAGGACAAGAATTTGAGCAGAAGCCAATCATATAGCTGTTTATTCTAATTATGCAAGAGATCTTATATCTTGACAAGATACCACTATTTGATAAAAAAAAATATTGAAAGTTTTTATACCTTTTTATTGTATTTGTCCTTTCGATTTATTTTTTATGTTTAATATCTTTTCATATTGTGTCGAAAAGCTTGATACAAACAGCGATAATCCACTACCTAACAAAATTGCACCAACTATATCCAGTGGATAATGCACGCCTAGATATAATCTAGATATGCACACCAATGCTGCTTCAATTATTAGTAATAAAGATATCAATTTTTGTTTCCAAGATTGCCTAAAAAATAATAAAACGGTCGTAGCACCCGCAGATACCAGGCTTGCATGACCGGAAGGATATGAACTATCCGATTTTTCAATGTTCATTGCATAATCATTCTGATGTGAAAGAGAATCATGATTCAGATTGAAAGGGCGGATTCTATCAACTTTATCTTTAATGATGATAGTCGCAGGTATTACAACGAGAAAAGATATTGTCATACAAATAGCAATAATTAATTTTCTATTTTTCCAGACATTATTACCCACTACTCTATGATCTTTATAATCACGTATTCCCACTACAAAAAATATAATTACAACTAACGGCCAGAAATAATCTCTCCCATAATCTGAAAGAAATTTCATAAATTGAAATAAAGTAGAATTAGTATCATGAGTATAAAAAATATTTAAAGATTTATCAAATATAACAAGGTTATTAACATTATTTGTATTATAATTGTTGTTCATCTTTACACTATAGAAGACGAGAGTAGATAGTCCAGCAAATATCCCCAAAATAATCAATGATAAAACTATAGTGTTTTTGTTTATGTTCATCATATTTTATCTCTTTTACATATTGTAATCATACACCTGTTATATGTATATTAATTGCTTTGTTGCATGATTCTTGAATATAATATTCTTAAGAAAACAAGATAAAAGTAGACCTTACAAGTACATAAAATGAAATGAAACACAAAAGATATTAGATCCATATAATTTATCTATTAAATTTAAATATATGATATTTTTCTAGTTGTATAATTGCAGGGGTAATTTTACATTTAAGAATTGAATAAATTTTCTTGCAAATTGAGATCAAGATCATTGTTACAACATGAACAGATAATCGTTGTTCATCTGAAGTTATTGCTATAAATGAAGATCAGATTTGCCGGAATTATTTTAATTAACATAGACTGATTATTTACATGAGTAATATTATATGAACCTTGTATCACAATCCCAATAGCCTTTTGAGTTATAGATCATGTTCTTGGTATCATAATTAAGGCTAATCAAATACTGATGAATAGATCGGTAAGAAATAATTTGAGATAGAACATTATAACCAACAGCAAAATTGTATGCTTTACCTATTGTTTAATTGTAATTATATGCATAAAATACTTTATCTAAAATTCTAAATAATACAAACACAAAATCTAAACGTCAGATGATCCATCAACATAAAATAAATACGATATCTATTGTAATACAAGTGGTACCCCCATCTTAAGGAGATTAAAGACAATAGTAACAGTGACTCTGTAAAGTTAAGGAAAAAGCTACAGATTTCCTTATTGTTTATTGTATATGGTACAACAAGTAAGAAAAAGAACAGAACCTGAAGATATTCTATATTCTTTACATCCCTATTTTCTTGGTCTTTTAAGAAATACATCTAAAGCCATCTCTCGATTTGTTAAAAGAAGTCACACTGCAATAAGAGATTGAATACAAAAGTACAAACCAGAAAGATTATTCCATATCAAAACAAAAACATCTGAATTTATAATGGTGAAACAATTCAAAGTTGGTTCTGATATTGAATTTGAAACTAAGAATATTCTTGCAATAGATATGTTCAAAGAACGAAACATGTTAATTGCAGAACGATTTATATCTAATATTTTAGATGAATATGGACAGCACCCAGTTTCAATAGACGGGGAACATGATATTCTCAAGATTAGGTTTTTAAAATTAAAATATCATCTTCATTCCTCATATGAGAAAAGTATCATTGAAAGGATGATGCAATACTTAAATGATAGAATCGAAGGATTTGACGATTACTTTCCATATGGAAAGAGAATGGCAAGTTAATGCATGTGAAACAATGGTTAAATCTGTTTTTAGACCATTACAAAAATAAAGTAATTCCTTAACTTTACAAAGCCTAATCAGGATTTATCAAATAGAAATAGCAGAATGAATCAATCTAATTATTATAGTCAATACAGAAATAGTTCAAATTCAGAAATTCAATCAGAAAATTTATTTTATGTATAATAAAAAATCGATGAACATATACATATCCAGAACTTAAAACAGGGATCCCAATAAAAATAAGATTTAGAAATTGTTTTATAAATTAAACACCTTCGCATAACATTATAAAATAATAACTATTATTTGCTGTCAAAATTGCTTTAGCATATCATTCAATTGATTCAAAAATATATTTCATAACAATATACTTTCACAGTTCTGAGAAAAAACTATGAAAAAAAGTATTATAAATAATAGATCTCTTGCATAATTAGAAATTATTCAACTATTTCCATAGGTTAGGTATTTGGATCTAGTCTAATTGTGATTATCTATTATTCTATAGTTTACCAAGCCTGTAACTATATCTGACACCTTGTTATATTTTCTCAACCTATTTCTGAATACGTCGCTCATTATCCTGTACTTTTTCAATCTGCAAATGGTATGCTCTATCACTATTCTCTTTTTGGAATGATTTTTGTTATGCTCTTTTTCTTCTTGTGATAAATCTTGATTTCTTTTCTTTCTATTTGGTATGGATGATAGTTGTTCTAAGAAATCAGTTTCTACACCAAGATAGCCAAGATCAAATACATTAACAACCTTTTTAGGAGTAATAGGATGATTCTCTTTATAGATATCGTAATCATGCCTTCTTCCTTTCTTATATCTTATTATGAATGATAAAACCACGGTTGTTAACCATAAGCTGTGTCTTTACAACAGTATGTCTTTTCTTCTTGCCTGAATAGAATAGCTTGCGTCTTTTATTATCGATGGGTCTTGGAATCTGTTGCTCTGTAGAATCTATAAAAGCAAGAAAGCCAGGAAAATATTTCTCTACTTCTTCAGTGGTTCGAAGCCTTTTTGTTTTGTTATATAATTTCTGTGGAATTGGTATGCATTTTCTAATCAAATTTTCTATCTTTTGAATATCTCTACAGATGTTACTCATCTAAATCAAATAGAAAGCCCGCTAGTGTGAAAGTTATGTAAAGACGATAATACACTAATAGCATTAGAAATCTATTTCTTGTATATAGTGTGAAAGGTCTGCCTACGGCACCTATGTCTCTTTTTCGATATTTTTTGAACAAACGTTGAATTTTATATCTGTCATATCTTTTTGTTATTTCTTTATCATAAATATTGTCAAACCGTTCTACGGTAAGACCAGTGAAAGATTTGAAAAGCAGTGGTTTTCTGGATAACCTCTCGTATGAAAGCAAAGAAAGAACAAGAAAATGATGAATTATTGATAATATAGCTGTTTATTCTAATTATCCAAGAGATCTACTCAATATTTAAAGTTGAATTCTTTATCCAATAGGAATCGATAATAATATAATACCATTTTCAAGTCAATTAAATCTTAAATTAATGTGTTAAAGATATTGCAGATTTATCCAGTAATTTATTTATTTGATCAATATTTGACTTTATTTGTTCAATTGGATCCTTTAAATATATTTGATGTCTTAATTTTTCTCTTAGTAAATCCTCACCTTGTTGTTTTAGAGCAGGACCAATTGGTTTTTCTATATTTTCAAAATTGTCGATGTAAGCAGTTGTTGCTAATTCTTTTGCTTTAACATAATTACCAGATTTATATGCAGTTAATGTTTGATTCAGTAATGATCTTATTTTGGCTATGTATCCTAAAGAAGTTATATTAGATTTATTTTCAGATGAAGCACCTGCAGTAATATTAGTAGTAGTAGTATTTTTTTGATTAGGTTGAGCATAAGTTGTTATTCCTTTTATATTAAATATCATTGAACATGTTGCAGTTAAAAATACAACCATAATTATTAGTTTAAATAGTTTCATTTTCACATCAAAAGTCTCATAGTAATTGTATTTAAAGTCAGCTTCGATTATCGAAATCAAGAATAAATAAGAAATATTAAGTGGATTACACAAAGAATAACGTTTTTAGATATAAGATAAACAAGGTAATTTTACCATATCAAAGAATTCTGCAGACAGATTTAAAAAGACGATATATTTATAAAACTATTCTTATAGCCAAGAGAATTGTAAAAATAAAAGACATCATAAGATATATACAATAATGGTATAGAAATGATATTTCTTGTAAAAAAATATCTGGTGAATATTTTTATTCCATTAGATTAAATAATGATACACAATAATGGTATAGAAAGCAACAACTTTACAATAAGATGTTTTTAAAAAAAGAGAATAAAAAAGATTATGGATTAGATTAAAGTACTTATATATTTTTTTTGATTTGGCTATCCATTGTAGATTGTGGAGGAAGTACAATCAACTGTCCAGTCATAGTTGGTGGATCCTGTTTGCAATAAAATTGGAATATACCTTCATTTACAGCTTTAAAGGTAAAAGTTGCATTATGTTTAGGGGCAACATCCTCATTTACATGAAACGGTGCTCCAAGATTAAAAGTGTGCTTACCATCACCATCAAGATTATAGAAATGTATAGTTATTGTATCGCCTTTGTTAACGACAAATATATTTGGACTATAAATATCACTTTTTATTCCTAATTTAGTCTCGTTTAATGGTAGCTCGTCTGTAAATAAATAAAATGATTTATGAGTTCCAGAATTTGGAGTTAAGTCAGGCGGCAAGGTTTTTTCTGCAGCAACCATTGTTGCAGTCATACCTACAAATACGAAAGAGAACAAAACTAGTGTGCTTATTTTTAAGGCATAAGCAAATATTTTGCCATTGCTAATACTATATTTCATCTAAATCATCTATAAAAATTTTATATTTAAATTAACTTATGATTCTTAATATATAGAATATTTCTAAGATTTTCATATTCCAATAGACTGAAATATTCATACTGTAATCATAGCCCCGTTAACTTAAGATATTATTTCTTTATTATGGTGATAAACAACAGTCCAAATCATTAATTACATGCATTAATTTACCTTGTTCTTTTTACAAGGAAAACAGCATCAAAGATCTCCGTTCTATCTTCAGTCATTCTTAAGTGCAATCCTGAAAAGTACTAATACAGACCATAACTGATATTACTCCAAATGTATTATTTCTATTAATCTAAATGAGATAGAAATCTTTAATCTGCTGATTTAAGTAAATAGAGACATTTAAAGTCAATTAACCCTTTAAAAAGTAAATTCAAAATGAAAAAAGCGTTAAAATTTATTATTTTATTTGGATTCATAAGTCTTTTTGCAGACATGACATATGAAGGAGGACGTAGTATTACTGGCCCATATTTATACATTCTTGGTGTGAATGCAGTATTAATTGGTTTTATTTCAGGATTTGGAGAATTTGTTGGGTATGGGATACGGATAATCTTTGGGGCAATTGCGGACCGAACTGAAAAATATTGGAGTTTTACTGTATTGGGATATATTTTAAATTTAATCGCCGTACCACTTCTAGCATTCGCAAATCAATGGGAAATAGCTATTGTTTTAATCATAGTGGAAAGATTTGGAAAATCTATTCGCTCACCATCTAAAGATGTTATGCTTTCACACGCGTCATCACAAACCGGAAGAGGTATAGGTTTTGGTATACACGAAGCAATGGATCAAATTGGTGCGGTAATTGGTCCACTGATAATCGCAGGAATATTAATTACAAAAAATAATAACTATTCGCTTGGTTTTGGCATATTAATTATTCCAGCATTAATTTCACTTTCAGTTTTATTTTTTACCAAAAAACTTTACCCAAATACAACCCAATTTGAAGATAATTTGGGTAAAACCAAATCATCAGTCTTATTGAAGAATAAACTAGATAATAGAAATCAGGTTAAAAATAAAAAGGAAAAAATTAAGATAGAAATCTATAAAATATTTAATACAAAGTTTTCAATATCTTACAAATATTACTTATTATTTATAATAACAAGTATTGCAGGATATGCAAATTTTCAAATAATCTCATTTTATTTTAAAAATTCATCGATTATACCTGAGGTACAAATACCGATATTTTTTGCAATTGCTATGGCATCTTCAGGTTTATCAGCTCTTATTAGTGGAAGAATATTCGATAAAAAAGGTTTATTAACACTAAGTATCGTTCCGATATTAACAATACCCATTACACCATTAGCTTTTTCGAATAATCAAATTGAAGTATTAGCAAGTATCATTTTGTGGGGCATCGTAATGGGTATTCAGGAGACAATCATTCGTGCAGCTATACCAATCATGATTCCAAATCTAAAACGCGGGACTGCATACGGTATTTTTAATTTCGCATACGGTCTTTCATGGTTTTGTGGTAGCACCTTAATGGGCATATTATATAATATATCTATTCAGTATATAATACTCTTCTCAATAATTATAGAAATTATCTCTTTTCCATTGCTTTATAAAGTAATTAAAGAAGTTAAAAAACAAAATCAATTATATTGAAAATAATTTATAAATAAAGTCAAATTAACAAATATATTTTAATCTTAATTCTTAAAAATTATTTAACAGTAATTCTATTTATTATGTAATAAAAACAAAATAAAGAATATAATTCATTATAGATATCAAATAAATTAAATTTTTAAAAAAACTAATGGGTTATAGCTGATGAAGATTTATCCAATAGTTTATTTATTTTTTCAATATTTGCCTTTAGTTCATCAATAAGACCTTAAATCTATTTGATGTCTTAATTTTTCCCTTAGAAAAGCCTCATCCTGATGTTTTAGGTCAGAACCTATAGACTTTTCAATAAATTCAAAATTGTCAATATAAGCAGTTGTCGCTAATTCCTTAGCTTTTGCATAATTACCAGATTTATATGCATCCAAAGTTTGGTTTAATAATCTCATTTTAAAAATATAATTCATACAAGTCATGTTTGAATTGTCATCATTTTGGTGTACCATTGTTTGAAACTAAAGTCTTTTGAGACAACAAATCAAGTAATTTTTCTTTTATTTGATATGCCATCGAATCAATGTTAGCTTGTGGGACATGTTTTAATATCGAATGAGTAATATTATTAAAGACATTCGAAACATCTTTGTTAGTAGATATAGGTTTTGTATTATTAAACATATCATATGCACGTTGTACAAATGCCTGTGCTTCCTGCAAACCTACCTGATTTATAGCCTTTAGATTTTGAACTCCATACTCATCTACAGATTGAGCAAGTAGATCATTTATTACGTCAATCTTATGAGTAATATTTTCCAAGACATTTGCTGGAATTACCTCTTTTATCACCTTGGGGGATAAGTCTATAATTGCATTAGAATCTTTTGCAAAATTTTCTTTGGTAATTTTACTATGTACAGAGCAACATAATAACAAGAGTATAAAGAGCAGTTCCAAGTGTCTTGTTTAATTTATTATCTACAATATTTAGTGGAACGGTTACGACATGCCATGATTCACCAAAAGCTAGATGAGTATGATTTGACGCAAGTGTATCACTACCATTATTTTTATCTTGAATTGCCTTTTCAATATGACCTGAGTTCCTCCATGTGAACAGGAATTTTGGTATAATCTGTAGAATTTTTAGTGGTTGTTAGAACAGCAACGGTTACACCCTTTGCATTAAAGATCAAATATGAGATCGTAGTTAAAAATAACATTAAAACTATCATATAAGATAAATTTTTATCACAGCATGAGTTAGAAATCACAGTATTTATACTGCTTTTTGATTATCGAAATTAAGAATAAATTATAGATATTAATTAGGTTGGACTAAGGTTATGGTAAGCATGGAAACCCTAAATCGGAAATTCCATTTAATTAGATCATTATGTCAAGAGGTTATAAATTATGGACAAGAAATTATCTAGATTACTTTGTATTTTTTTAATAGTTTTATTCGTTGCTAATTTTTCTGTTATTAATAATAACATTAGAGGACAAAATCCCCCTTTAGTTAAGAGTCCCCTTCATCTTTCAAATGGAGATTTTTTGGCCTTGAATTTAAATTTGAATAGAATAGACGCACAACTTAATATAATTTTAAACAAAATAAACAATCAAGATAAATCCTTTTTGTTTGAGCACGCCTATATAATCCACTCTACAATTTTACCCGCAGTATTAAACTTTACCAATGTAATAAACGAAGGCAAGTCCATCCAGCTGCAAGGTTTAATATCGGACCTTCCCATGATGATCAAATCTAACGAAAATCCCATTGACATTAAAAATAAAATTATAAACATATATAATGATATTCAATACTTTTATTCAAAAATCCATCAATCAATGTCAACAAAAGAATATCAATTGCTTTCCTCTCGAGCATCATCTTATTTGCTAGATGATTCAAAAGTCTCATATAATATATATATTAATTCCACTAAAGCAAGTGATAAAGATTTAAAACATTTAGGAACCATCGACTATGAAAACACCTTATCTTTGATAAATGAATCTAAAGCAATTTATAATACCTTAAAACCAGAAATGCATAAAGATATATCACAAAAAATTGACGACTCTTTTAAAATAATAGAGAATCTAATCTCATCTAAAAATCCTAATTTATCAAATTTTGTATCCAATGTTAACATCATTAAAGGATCTTTGAACGATTACGATAATACTATTTCTCTTGTTTCTTCTACTATTAATAGCAAATATAAGACTTATTTTGATAATATCAGAAATTATTTTAATCAAGCAATTTCCAAGATTAAAAACGAACATAATTATGAAAATGCTAGCAACATAGTAACTACAGCATATTTAGATAATTTTGAATATCTTGAACCCCCAATAGAAAAATTAAATTCTACGCTTAAGGTTTATACGGAACTAGCTATTAGAGAACAATTACGTTCTTTAATTGATAAACATGTACCCATTCAACAAATAGAGAACCTAATGAATAAAATAAATGATAGTTTAGCAGTGGAAGAAAAAATGCTGAGTAAATCAAGTGCTCAAAACATTTTCAATAATTTAACTAGTTCTGTAAATCCTAATGTTCCAATAACTAAAACAGATATTAATGCTTTAAAAGCAGGTTTTGGAGTTTATGCAGGTGAAAGAAAAGCAATGGGTAACTCATCTGAGGCATATAAAGCAGAAGTTAGAAACAATATAGATAATATTAGATTAAAATTAATTCAAGTGCTAAAGTTCTATTCATCCAATAATTCAAAACAGGCCTTTATTGCAGCACAATCAGCTTATCTAGATAGTTATGAAAATATTGAAATCCCACTTCGACCGATTAATCCAGATTTTGTACTAAATATGGAAATAAAATTTGCAGAGTTACGTAACCTCATCAATTCTCACTCCTCAATTTCATCAATTAAAGAAAAAATTTCAGAGATTCAACAAGGTTTAGATGAATCTGAGCGTCTTGTTTCTGGTACAGGGATAGTTGCACCTACAATTGCATTTTCATCATCATTTTCAATAGTATTTAGAGAAGGGTTAGAATCAGCTCTAATATTAGGCGCCATATTAACATATTTAGAAGCCACAAGAAATGATCAATACAAAAAGTATGTATACTATGGGATCTTGTTAGGCTTTGGACTGACGGGTTTAACATGGTTTGTTACTCAATACATTATTGAAATTTCGGGTGCTAGCACTGAAATGATAGAAGCCATAGCAGGTTTATCTGCAGTAGGTATCTTATTTTGGGTGAGCTTTTGGGTTTTAAATAAGATTGAAACGAAGAAATGGATAGAATTTGTAAAAGCAAAGGTTTGGAAAGCCACTACTACAGGTAGTGTATCAGTTTTTATCATGCTTGCTTTTGTATCCATATATAGAGAAGGTTTTGAAACAGTTCTGTTTTTTCAAGCATTACTTGCTTTTTCCAAATACATGGAATATTATGTAATATCAGGATTTGTTATTGGATTAGCAGCTATTCTCGGAATAGTATTTCTAATGAGAAAACTAGGAAAGAAATTACCCTTAAGAGCATTATTTGGACTTACGATGGCAGTTGGGGCATACATGTCAGTAACTTTTATGGGTAACGCAATTCAGCAGTTACAAGGATTTTATATTATTCCAACTACACCGCTTTTTGGAATTGTACCCAGATTAGATATAAATTTGGCAGAAATGACAGGAATTCATCCAACGTTGGAGACTGTTTTAGCTCAAGCAATATTACTTGGTATATATATAATAGGTTCGGCTTATATTCTGGTTATCCAACCAAAGAAAAAACAAACTATAGAGGCTATGCGAAAATCTGTAAAAGATAGATCAGGTAAATCTTCGCACCTCTAATTTATTTTTTGATATTAACAAGATTAGTTTAAATTTAAAATTTGTAGATTAATTTTAGAGGTAGGGTATTATGAAAAAAATTCGGGTCGGAATAGACGTAGGTGGCACATTCACAAAAGCAGTGGCTATAGACATGGTTGAAAAAAAAATTATAGGCAAGAGATCAGTACCTACAACTTTTTCCGAAACAGGAGGAGTTTCACTTGGAATAGTTAAAGCATTATCCTCTCTAATTGATGAAAATAAGATAGATTATAATGAAATAGAATTAATTTCACATAGCACTACTCAAGCCGTTAATGCGTTGTTGGAAGGAGACGTAGCTGAAAGTTGGTATTATCGGTATGGGAGTAGAAATGGAAAAATCAAACATTGTTAAAAGAACAAATATAAAAGATATTTCCCTAAATACGAAATTTTTAAAAACTTGTTATACATTCTTGGATACCTCAAAATATCTAGAAGAAATAGATATTAAAAAATCCATAGACAAATTAGTTTCTGAAGGCGCTCAATCAATTGTTGCTAGTGAAGCTTATGGAGTTGATGATCCAAGTAATGAAATATTTGTAATGGAAAATTCCAATTTACCATGTACATCAGGGCACGAATTAACTGGAATATATGGACTAGAAATAAGAACTTTAACAGCTACAATTAATGCAAGTATTCTTCCAAAGGCCATTAACACTGCAAACTTTGTTCAATCTGCAGTAAAAAAACTTGGCATAAATGTTCCCTTAATGATCATGAAAGGTGACGGAGGCGTTACAACTTTGGAATCCTTTTTACACAAACCGATAATCACAGTTTTATCTGGACCTGCAGCGAGTGTAGTAGGAGCACTCCTTTTTTTACAAGTAATAAATGGAATATTTATTGAAGTAGGAGGAACTTCCACGAATATCAGCATCATGAAAGATGGAAAACCAGAAATGCGATATGTTACCATAATGGATCACCCTACCTGTATAAGATCGCTAGATGTAAGGATTTGTGGAGTTGCTGGAGGATCTCTAGTTAGAATATCCAATAAGAAAAAAATTATAGATGTAGGACCAAGATCTTCACATATTGCAGGTTTAAACTATTCATGTTTTGCAGAACCAAATGAATTAAAAGATGGAGAAATAGTAACCATAAGTCCACTTAATGATGATCAATCAGATCATTTATGCATACGTACACCAAGTGGCAAAACGTATGGAATTACAAATACATGCGCAGCTAATGCATTGAACCTTATTCCTCCAAATGATAATGCTTTTGGGAACCAAGAATCTGCTAAAATTGTTTTCAAAAAATTATCAGAATATATGGATATGCCTTATGAACAAATAGCTAATCAAATTATCGATATCTCTGTTGCTAAAATTGAAAACTATATTCTTCCTATGCTAAAAGACTACAAATTAACAAAAAATAAAATAATTGTTGTAGGAGGAGGAGGAGGAGCATCAGTATTGGTCCCATCATTGGCACAAAAATTAGGATTTCAATATAAAAAAGCAGACTATGCGGACGTTATTTCTTCTATTGGTGTGGCAACTGGAATGATATATGAAGAAAGAGAAAGAACTATTAACAATCCAATGCCAGAAGATGTAACGTCATTAATTAATGAAGTCAAGAATGAAGCAATATTAAAAAATGCATCTCCCGAATCTTTATCAGTACAATCAGAATATATTAATGAGCGCTCTATTTTACGAGTTACCGTATTTGGCAATATTACACTCGATTTAAACAGCATGAGCACTAAAGAATACAATGATAAAGAACTAGCAGAAATTGCAAATGGACTAATAATACAAAGTAATAAAGTCATTTTAGAACATAATGTTGGAAATTATCACATATTTTCTAATGCATATCAACAAAAAAAACTATTATTCAAGATAAAAAAGCAGTCCATATTAGTTTTAGATAAATTTGGCAAATTGAGATTATCCTTAGACAATGGCAAAATAATAAGAGGTAATTCTGAGGAGATATCAAAGGAGATATCAAATATTGTTACAGAATTTTCAAAGAATGCAGATCTTTCACCTCATATTCATTTGATTGATGGATACCAGATTCTTGACTTTTCAAGCCTTAATTCAAATAAACACGTAGTACAGGCAATAAGAGAACAACTAGATAAAATTAATTCAGATGTATTATTAATCATCAAACAATAATATTATTTTGTAAATGATCGTTATGAAATAATCAATAGTATATCTTTTTATAAACAAATTTTTATTAACATTTATAAATTATTTCATAAATTAACTATACTTTATATTTTGCCTAATTTTAGGGGTCAAAAAAACAATTTTAATACACGAATATAAAATAAAGCAATATAGCAATAAAAAAAATTATTGAATGAAATAAAAATATGATCATAATAACCAGGTATGAAGAGAGTACATTAGCTACTAATCATCATGATCATTATTTTTATCATCAATATTACATTTCACAATAAACATCCTAAATTGGTTACATTATTTAGGATTTGATTTTTCGGCCATATCGATATGACTGTTATTTTATGTTGAAACAAATATAATATAACATATATAATAATAAAGATTTATGGTGCATTCCTAGAATAAACTATTTCAATTTATTCTATTCAAACTTAAGTAGGGGGTTTAATTGAACAGAACCAATTAAGTGGATTACCTTAAAATCTAATATTATTTTCAAATGAAATGGATCTCAGTATTAGTAAGTACCCGATTGATACTTACCTACTGATGATGGAATTAGTCCGAGACCAGATAATTCCAGGTTTTTTCAATATACTTATGCATGAGTTTTCAGAATACTACACGTCCTAGGGGTGGATGCTAGGTAAATAAGATATAAAAACAAAGATAGTTAAACATTCTTGGTATAATTTTTTTAATATTGTTTATTTATTTATATTTATATTATAATTTATTTGAAAAAAATCATAAATATTATTTTTTTAATAGGGTCTTTGATATAATAATATAACGATTTTTCCAATCAAATACAATTTTAATCGAAATAATCGAGATAATTTCTCATTATAAAATAAGTCTGTAGAAATAATATAATTTCGTTTTATTAAACTAGAATCAAATCTTGTCTTAAAAATGAGTATTTTATTTATGTAGATATCAATATTTAGGTTGTATTGAGAACTGCGATCTAAAATAGATACAATAAAAATATTGTTAAATTAATTTTCCATCATGGATTGCCAATATGCAAATTCATTAGGATATTATAAATATTAATAATATAACTTGCATATAATAAAAAATAGTGCCGGTTGTAAGTATTTCGCTAAATGAAAATATAATCCAAGAGATGGATAGATTACAGAAATTTTTGGGGTTTTCAGGAAGATCAGAAATTGTAAGAGCGAGTGTAAGAAATTTGTTGCTAGAGGAGAAAAGAATTGAAGAGCTTGACGGAGTACTTCATTCTGTCCTTTTAGTAATACATGATGAAAAATCCGATCAAGAAATTAGTGAAATGCGACATGATTATGACAAAATAATTAATACTCATATTCATAATAAAATCGATAAAGATCGATGTTTAGAAATTTTTGTATTATATGGAGATTCCAAGGATATTAAGAATATGACTAAAGAATTTCAAGGTAATAGAAAAATGGACCAAGTAAGACTTATTGTAACTTGAATTAAACAATATAATCTAAAAAGCCATAAGTGGGATTTGAACCCACGGCCTAAGGTTTACGAAACCCTCACTCTACCAGGCTGAGCTATTATGGCCCACTACACCATTAGAGGCATCATTCAATATTTAAATTATAAAAAAGTTAAATATCAATATATTTTTTTAAGATTATTGGCTAAATGCAATATTCACAATTTTTTTTTCGACTGGAATTGTGGTATTTGTAAAGAAGAGTACAAAGAACTAAAACAATTAGACACCATTAGCATAGAAAAAGATAAGGAAATAGAAAAAAATTATAAAGAATTTAATGAAGAAAGAGCCAAAAAATTATATGAAGAAGTATTTTTACAGTATTTAAAAAAGGGAAATATTAGCGAAGAAGAATCAATTATACGGTCAAAGAATATTATAAAAAAACAATGTGAAATGCGCGGAATTAAACCATGGTCATGGATATAAATATCGTTATAAGTAGCATATCAATAACCTAGATAAAATACATATAAACAGTCAAAAAAGGCTAATTGGAGTTTGCTTAAAATATTTGTTCTAACAAGCAGGTTCTTCTAGACAATAGTAAGAGCAGTTTTATCTAATAGCAAAAAGCACTATGTATAGGTACAAATATGTTAAATGTCAAAGCATTGCGTTTATTATGCATAATTATTTCTTTTCTTGTTTCTTTTTTACTTTTCAATTTTTATTTGTTCCCAGTTTTTGCAAAACAATCCGCAATAAACACTACTGCTACAAATGATCCATTCGGTATTAAAAAAATTATAGATTTTGTAAAACAATCCGCAATAAACACTACTGCTACAAATGATCCATTCGGTTTTAAAAAAACTATAAATTTTGCAAAACAATCCGCAATAAACACTACTGCTACAAATGATCCATTCGGTATTAAAAAAATATATCCCACAAGACATGGAGGCAGAGAATGGTTTATGAATATGTCAAACCCAAAAAACGATCCAAATATAGATTTTACATTTGACCCTAATTTGATCAAGCAAAATGATGGTTCATGGAAGCTGGATAAAAACAATAAAATTCGAATTAATGTAGGGACGTCAAAAAATTTACCACAATGGAAAAATATAGAAATAACAGGATATGTAAAAATTGATTCTTTTATCAATTCAACCAATGGAAAAAACATTAATGCAACAAGTAAAAATGGGATAACCGATATAGATTGGGTATCAAGAACAAGTACTCATGATGAAAACTTACCATGTTCGGGTTTATCTCTTCATGGTGGTATTTATCCAGATGGTACGGTAGCCTGGAAGAAAGAAATTTGGTTTACTGGAGGATATACCAAAGAAAAATTTACTCCACAAGTAACTGAACCACTCATTGGGAGATGGATAGGGTGGAAAGTAGTAGTATATAATATAGATAACGATTCAGCAGTAAAAATGGAATCATATTTAGACAATACAAATTCGAATTATTGGACGAAAGTATTTGAAATGACCGATGATGGGAAATGGTTTGCGAATAGCTCTGATAAAATATTTTATAGTGCTAATTGTGGCCGATCCAAAGACCATATAATACTTTCTCCTGGACCTATAGTAACTTTCAGGGCAGATAATGTAGTTTTAAATTTCAAAGATTTAAGCATAAGAGAAATAAGTCCACCATAAACCAAGTTAATGATCCCTATGCAGATACAGATGGCTCTGTTGCATGATTCCTTCTCAAATACATTTAGCTAACACTATGACCAATAAATTGTATGAAATGATATATATAAAACCAATCTAATTAGACGCAGTGAAATGTTGCAAGGCTTTAAGTTATTAACATCTAAGATATTGAAGAAAGATAAATAAAAGCAAATATTGAAACATTATAATACTTTTCTTCGCCTCTTCTTTATATGCCTACATATTTTTATTGACCATATTGACAAATCAGGTACAGAATTTCACGAGGTCATGTTAAGGGAAAAGTACCTACAATTTCGAATTACCAAAATAAGCAAAAGAAGACTAATAGTTTGATATCAAAGATAAAAGATATAACATAAAACAAGAAAATAAAAGACTATATGTTATAATTACAATATACAATCTTTTTAAGATTGTATAAATATATTTATCAGGAGAATATAAAATTACAGCAGGAAAACCAAAACAAGTTTCAACATTTACTATATACAATTAAAAAATCATTTTGCATAATAAGAACATCAATAATAAATAGATTGATCAAAATAGAAAGGAAATATATAAAAATGTATTTTCAACAATCTTATTTTAACGCTTAAGTTTTACCATTCTTTAATAATTGCACTAAACCTATTTTATACATAATTACCAAAAAAATATACCCATAATAATGATGATTAAATAATTGAATTAAAAAAGGGTCAAATTAATGAAAATTAATTAATTATTTTGTTAACAAAATAATCACGTATAGTTTTTTTTTAATTTCTTTGCCAATTTAGGTCCTATTTTTGGTATCGATGATAGTTTAGATTCAGAGATGGTCAACAAATCATTAGGGATATAAATGCCATGCGAATATAAAGAGCGAGCTCTTGCCCGTCCGATATCTTTAATTTGAACAAGTGGTACAAGTTCCTGTTTTATTCCATGTTTAATTCGGTTTTGCAATGAAAAAATTGATGGTAGTAGATCGCTCCTATCAAGTAATTTAGTTATTTCAAAAATAGATGAAATCATCCAATTGGAAACTTCCACGATTCTATGTATATCCCCAGGCTCTATAGCCATCTTCTCATGAATTCTCTTTTCAGAGGCTTCTGTAATCCATTCATATAAAGTCCAAAGACTCCTAGAACAATCAATTACTTCAACATCAAAGAAAAATTCGTCATAATTGTTATAAAAAAGGATACTAAATTCATCTATATCTTGTTTTCTAAATTGGAATTTAGGATAAAAATCTGGACTGGTAGTAATGATATGGAGAAATCCAAAAACATTATTTTTTTTAAAGGAATTTGATTTAATTGATTGTATAATTTTTTTAAACGTTACTGCTGTTTCAGGATTAAGATATAAAAAAGATACTAATTTACCAAATGGTGTAACATAATATTTTTTATCTTTGAATTTAACTAAATCTTCATCCAAAAAATAATCTAAAGATGAATCAATTTGGTTATATAAATAAGAACTATTTTTATTTTGGAAAGAATAAAAGGTTTTTGAAAATAAATCATAAATATTATCTATATTTATTCCATGAAAGGAAGATATTGCGCCTAGCAAATGAATCTTTATTATTGCATCATTAGCTAGATTAGAGCTTAAAGGTTCAGGAGTCCCCATAATATAATGGTCGTATATATCTTCATAAGATGCTCTTGGATCAGAAAGTATTATCGATTCCCCATATTTGTCATATTGAGGGCGTCCGGCTCTCCCACAAAGTTGTTTATATTCCAAAATGCTTATTGGGACTGAGGCACCGTATTTAAAATCATATCTTGAAATATTTGAAATAACCACTCTTCTAGCAGGTAGGTTGACCCCTGCAGCAAGTGTAGGAGTAGCAAAAAGCGATTTTATTACACCATTTTTAAAAGCCTTTTCAACTATTTCTCTACTAAAGGAACTCAATCCTGCATGATGAAAGCCAACACCCAAGGAAATCAAATTTGATAAAGTTTTTGTTATATCAGTATCATCGTTATTATCTAATAACAATTTAGAAAATTTTAATGCCATTTTTTTTTCTTCTAAAGATAAAGTCTTGGAAACTGGTTCTGAAGAAGTTTTGGCTAAAGATATAGAACGTTTTCTAGTTTCAACAAATACAAGATTTTGCCCATTGTCTTTTATCGAATCCAAGATTAAATCCTTTGTTTTAGAAGCAACATCTTTTCCTGATTCTGGAACATGAACCTTTGAATTATCATTATAATAAATAACACCATCAGAATAAACACCCTCCAACAATTGAGTCGGCCTCCATGAACTTTTAACCAATTTGCAATTCAGCCAATCAGATATTTCATGCGAATTGGTAACCGTAGCACTTAAACCAAGTATTTGAGAATCAGGATAAAATTTTTTTATTTTGGTAAGATACCATTTCTAGTACCGAACCTCTATCTACATCTCCGATTAAATGAATTTCATCCGAAATAAAAAGTCCAACATTGGATAACCATGGTGCACCTTGTCTAATAATAGAATCCAATTTTTCATTAGTTAGGATAATTATATCGGAATTCATGAGACTAGATGTTAGAAGTATTAAAATCACCAGTACTTAGTTTTACTTTAATTTTTTTAGAAAATATTTTTGATTTATCAATATTATCAAAATCTAGGAATTTTTCATAAGCAAGAGATCTTAACGGAGTTAGATAAACTACTTTTTTATTTTTTTCTAAAGTTTTTATGGCAGCTAACATGGATATTAACGTTTTACCGCTTGCTGTAGGGGTGGTAACCAAAATATTAGAACCATTTAACAGGCCATTTTCTATAGCCAATATTTGAGGAGGAAATAAGGAAGTATAATTCATAAAAGAAAGGAATGAAGATATTTTTTCATCTTCTATATTCATCTGCATAGATATAATAAAATTAAATTAACTTTACCTATTAATTTATTCCATTTTATACTATAATAACAATTCAAAAATAATCAAGAATATCCTATATTAAAAATTAGAGGGTTAAAAAGATAAAAAACTTTTAGAGATAAGATCAATATATATTAATAAAAATTGCTAGTATTAGAAAATTCTAAACTATAAGCAATTATCTTGTATTAACTAGGCCAGTATTACCAATTTCAGAGCCCAAACCATAACCTACTAATGCTATACCTGTACCCAACAACGACATTTCTAAGCCGCCTTTAATCCAGCTTTTCCTTGCCAATTTCCCTTTAACGGCACCAATCAAAAAAGAAAATATTAGACTAATAGAGATTGCTATCATTAAAGCAATAAAATTTGAAAATAGTCCTATTTTAACAATAAAATACGGGATAATTGGAAGAATTCCACCCATTAAAAAAGATATAAACATAACTATTGCACCCTTTATTGGAGACCCTATTATTTCTAAATTTAAACCTAGTTCTTCGCTTAACATTGTCTTTAACCAAACTTCTTTATTAGATATGATTTTGTTTACAACCATATCTAACTCTGCTCCAGAAAATCCTTTAGATTTATAAATTTCAATTATCTCCTCTTTTTCTCTTTCAGGATAATGCTCTATTTCGTATTCCTCTCTTTTTATTTCTGATTCTAAAATTTCTCTTTGAGATTTAACTGCCAAATAATTTTGAACCGCCATGGCTTTTGCCCCAGTGAACATTCCTATCAGTGCAGCAAGAATAACAATATCAACACCAATAGATGCTCCACCTATTCCTGCTACGATACCTAAAGAAGTATTAACACCGTCCCCAAATCCAAATACTATATCACGGATATAGTTACTTTCTTTAATGTGTGGTTCAATATGATAATTTGATTGTGCTTTCAAATATTAGTATAATAGGATTTGAACTGAATATAACCTTTCAAATTTTAAATAATAAGATTAATTAAAAAAATTTCAAACAAATATTATAGCCCTATTATCTTTACAGAATACTAAAGAAATACAAGACAATAAATATTTTAAAAATGCGTAAAAATAAAAGATAATATTTCATTTTAAAATAATATTAAAAAAAATATTGGTTTTTTAATGGATTTTTGCTATATGTTAGTAGTTAATTTACCAGTGGTGAAACCAGTGATGATGCCATCCCCAGCCCCAGCCGTGGTGCCACCAGTGATGATGCCATCCCCAGCCACCGCCATGCCAGCCGCCACCCCAGAATGCAGATGCTTGCTGAGAGTCAGTTCCTAAAGCTATCGGAGTTGCAAACATTACTGCAGCTACTACAGCCATAGCAATCACAGTGATTTTTTGGGTTTTGTTCATATAATTTACCTGTAGGTAGATACTCTACATATTGATATTTATAAGCTATTTAATTTTTTTAAAAAAGAATCTTATATAATAATATCCAATAAGTTTTACAGGATTAATTCTAATCAACAAATGTTTCTAAAAAATTATAAATGTACTTTTATTTCATTGCGTTTTTAATATTAATGCTTAAATTAAAGTGTTCATATAAATAGTTACATTTCCTAAAAGTATATCATTTGATAGCACTAATATATATAACTTTTTCATATAATAAATATAATGGGATCTAATAATATTCATATTATCGATAAAGTAAGAGAATTTTCACCCCTTCCATTAAGAATAATCATTGGTATCACTTTCATTATACATGGATTGCCAAAACTTGTAGGAGTAGGGAAAACACAAGGATTTTTTGGTCATATGGGTCTCCCACCTGAATTGGCATTACCTATAGCACTTTTAGAGGTAATAGGTGGAATAGTATTAATATGTGGAATATTAACCCGAATAACATCTATACTGTTAATTATTGAAATGATAGGTGCGATATTCACTGCAAAGATTTCAAAAGGATTTGTTGGTGGGTATGAGCTAGACCTTTTGTTAATATTTATAGCAATAAGTTTGCTAATATCTGGCCCAGGAAGAATATCAATCGAAAGAGATATTTTAAAAAGAGAAATATTTCCTAAAACAAAGTATTGAGTAATAACCTTAAATATTAATTGCAGAAGCAAAATATAAAATATATCATTAATATAAATAAATTTAATAAAATGATCTTTTTGTAATACATTGTAATACTTACATTTTAATTTGCAGATTCTAATTGAATATTTCCTTTTCTTAATATTTTTTAAGGAATATAATCATACGAGCTATCGGTAAAAAAAACAATACAATATTACATATGTTTGATTTTTACAGCATCTTTTTCATAGAATACACATCCAACAAAAAGTTCTCATAGTAACTTATTATAATTTATTAATCTTTTTTAATATGTTTGATGCGAAATGAATTGTTAAAAAAGTTCAAAAAAAGAAAATATATTCTAATGAAAAAACCAAATTTAAAGGAGATGTATCAAACTATTTGCAATAACTGTGATACTCGAATGAATTAACGGCATCCAAATAACAATAACATGTCATAAACAAAATAAATATACAAAATATTTTGTATTTATAAATACCAGATAACGTAATATGACTGCGAACATCAAAGATATATGATTTGTAGTATAATATACAATAAGAAACAAATGAACTATAATAATCTAACTCCAGACGAGGAAAAAGTCATCATGTACAAGGCAACTGAACCACCGTTTATAGGAGAATATGATAACTTTCATAAAGAGGGCACGTATATTTGCAAAAGGTGTAATGCACCCCTTTTTTCATCAAAAAGCAAATTTGATTCAGGGAGTGGTTGGCCAAGCTTTGATGACAGTTTTCCAAATGCGATAGCACGTATACCAGATCCTGACGGTATGCGAATAGAAATTCAATGTACAAACTGTGAAGGACATTTAGGACATGAATTCGTTGGAGAAAGATTTACCACTAAAAATACCAGAGAATGTGTTAATTCATTGTCTATTCTTTTTATACCAAAAGATAAGGAGTTGCCAAACATAATTCATGAATAATAATAATATAGAAATTGCAACACTTGCAAATGGTTGTTTTTGGTGTACCGAAGCAATATATAAAAGGATAAAAGGTATTGAATCGGTTTTACCAGGATATTCGGGAGGATCAGGAGAAAATCCTTCATATGATCAAGTATGTAGAGGGAATACAGGACATGCAGAGTCGATTCAAATAAAATTTGATCCAAATATCATATCTTTTGAAAAAATTTTAGACATATTTTGGCATACTCATGATCCAACGACTTTAAATAGACAAGGTAATGATATTGGTACACAATATCGATCCGCTATTTTTTACCACAATGAAAAACAAAAAGAGATTGCAGAAAATTCAAGAAACAATTTAGAAAAAGAGAAATATTACAAGGATCCAATTGTAACAGAAATTACACCATTAAAGAATTTTTATGTGGCAGAACAATATCATAAGAATTATTTTGATGATAATCAAGGTGAACCCTATTGCAATTATGTTATTAATCCAAAAATCCAAAAGCTGTTAAAGCAATATGATAAAGATGTAAAAGAGAAATACAAATAGATAGATATAGCAGACAAAAATATGACATTTTTGTAATCGAATTTAAAATCAGTATTAAGCAAGATTATTGATTATAATATAAGAAAAATTTAATTCATCTTTTTTAATATACCCATTTTTTTCTCTAATTACATACTTTAAACTGGATAATTAATTTTGTATAAATCAAATAATGTTAGCCTAGGCTAATATTAATATATATGAGAACCTATTCTAGTAATGTGCTCCGTCAAAACTACTGGCAAACGAAGAAACAATCCCTTAAAAGATTATTATTTTACACGGGACCAGCAATTATCGTAAGTATAGCATATATCGATCCCGGTAATTATGGCACCGATATTCAGGGAGGAGCATCACTTAACTATAGTCTTGCTATGGGTAGTATGGTTATCAAGCGCAATGGCTATGATGCTTCAATATTTATCAGGCAAACTAGGCATAGCAACAGGACAATCTTTGCCCGAAATTATCAAACAAAAGCTAAAAAAGAGAAGATTCATCATACCATATTGGCTAGCATCCGAAACAGCTGCTGCAGCTACAGATTTAGCAGAATATTTAGGAACGGTAATTGCCCTTAATCTTTTGTTTAAAATCCCAATGATTCATGCATCCATATTTGGAGCACTTGATGTAATTTTAATACTCGCCATTACAACAAGAAAGTTTAGAGTTCTAGAACAAATGTTCATTCTTTTAGTCTCAATTATAAGTTTCGGATATTTGTATGAAGTTATCATCATCAAACCTGATCCTACATCAATAATATATCATTCATTTATTCCCACACTAGGAAACTCACATGCAGCATTGTTAGCTGTAGGAATTATAGGAGCAACAGTAATGCCCCATGCACTATTTTTACACTCATGGCTCACCAAAAATAAAATCAAAGATAACTCAATTAAAGAAAAGAGAGAATTGCGTAAAATGCACCTCACAGAAACTGTAATTATACTTGCAATAGCAGGAATGGTGAATGCAGCAATAATGATAATGGCTGCAGCAGCGTTCAATGCACATCATGCGGATATTGCATCAATATCTGATGCATATAAAACATTAGTTCCGTTATTTGGCATTGGTGCTGGAACAATCTTTATCATCACTTTGCTTGCATCGGGCATATCATCATCAGTAGTGGGTACAATGGCAGGACAAACAATAATGGAAGGGCTATTAGGGAAAAAACTTAATGTTTGGGTACGGCGTATTATAACTCGTATTATTAACGTAGTTCCTACAACTATAGCATTATTACTTGGATTAGATCCGCTTAACATACTAGTATATAGTCAGGTAGTACTAAGTTTATTGATACCACTTCCAATGATCCCCTTAGTCATATTAACAAAAAATAAAGAATTAATGGGAGAATTTGTAAACAAAAACATTACTACGATAATCTCAATAGTCTTTATTGCAATAATATTAACATTTAATTCATATTTACTAGTTAATACAGTACAAATCCGATAAAAAGAATGCAACTCAGTTTTTTATAATATGGTCAAACATTTCAGATAATATTTAAAATAATAGTAACAAAATGATAAAAATAGAATAGAAATCTAATTTTCTTTTTTCTTTTGTAGATCCTCAATCAATTTTGGATCTCTTTCTTTCAACAAAATTATAAAACTTTCAAGATTTTTTATAGTTTGTGAATGAAGATGATGTTCTATACCTTCAGCATCTAAATGTGCAGTTTCATCATCAATCCCTATTAATTTCAAAAATTCTACAAACAAGCTGTGTTTTTTATGAATATTTTTTGCAATATTGATACCTTCGTTTGTAAGATTTAATCCCCTATATTTTTCATATACAAGGTATTTATTTTCATCTAATCGCTTTACCATTTTAGTCACACTCGGCGAACTTACATTAAGATATTTAGAAATGTCTGCAGTAGTGGCATATCCCTTTTGCTGAATCAATTCATAAATCACTTCAAGATAATCTTCCATTCTATCAGTTCTAATTTCATTTTCTTTTTTTTCATTATGAGCACATCGAATGAAATCCAATCTTTTATTGATGTGATTTTTTTCCATTCTATTTGATTCATCTATCGACAAACTAGCTGATTGAGTTTTCGTCCAAAATAATCCTTTCTATATCGACTTGATACGATATCAATAGATGATTAAATTTTTTTATGACGTTTTAAGTTGATACTAAATATTAGATCTCTTGCATAATTAGATGCCTATCAAAATTTTATAGATTCTCAATCATATTTTATAATTTTTTTATTTTAGTTTGCGGATCATGAATAAAATGTGTCAACTTTTTGGAAGTTTTTCTAATAGTGCTAATTATGCAAGAGATTTATTATATAATTTTTAAAAGTAAAAAAATAAGTAAAAAATGGTATGTATTTTAACCTGATGTATTCTCGTATCCCTCAGTGACAGAAAGTGTAGCTGTATTTCTATCATTCAACGTTACTGCTTGATTACTGGTATTTATGATTGCAAAATCAGTTACTCCATCAGGGTTATTGGTAGTAGTTCCAACATCAAAGTGATATACACAAAGACCGGTTTGAGGACTAGATAATTGTTGTAGATATTCTGGATCTGGTGCTTGTAAAGTATTTACACCTGCATCAATTATACCTGCAAATAATTTTACAAGAGGTTGTCCTGTTGTATCACATGGAAAAACAGTTGCGGAATGTCCCTTGGTAGTAATAAATGGAGTGGTATCTTCTAGATCAAGGAATTGACCAGGTTGAAGAGTTACACCAGCAAGATGATGCCATGCTATTGAAGGTAGATTAGCAGGTCCTCTGGCAGTTACTTGATAACCCTTTACTACAGATTCGCAATGGCCTGCAGTTGCAATACCATTGACAATTGTACACTGTTGAGAAGTATTATGATCTACAACGCATTTTCCATTAAATGTCGCAGGATTACCATTGAATCCTTGTGGTACAGTGTATGTTGCCTTGAGGGTAGATCCGCTAATTGGCACTTCCACTGTTGTACATGTAGATACTGGACTAGTTGGATGTCCATTTGGTCTAAAATTATTATTTATTGCTGGAACTTGCGCATAAATAGATGACATTTTGCTGACCATTGACAAACCAAACCCGCTTGTAACAATGATAGCTAACAAAAATACAGAAAAAACTGCTAGTTTTATTTTCATTATTCGTGACAACATAATAATATTATAATATCGTATCGGTATATTCTACGAATATACTAACATTATAGAATTTATATGCTTTGTTGCATGATTATTTTATTCGTTATTTGTTAACGTCTTGATGACAAAGTTATAACGAAAATAGTTAATATTCAATTGTTATTGTTATACATAAATCATTTTTTTAACTGTTTTTCGAATCATGCAACAAAGCAGAATTTATACATTAGATCTGTTGCATAATTAGAATAAACAGCTATATTACCAATAATTAATCATTTTCTTGTCCTTTCTTTGCTTTCGTATTATAGATTGTTCAAAAAACCCTGCTTTTCAAATCATTCACTGGTCTTACCGTAGAACAGTTTGACAATATTTACGATAAAGAAATAACAAAAAGATATGTCAGGTATGAAATTCAACGTTTGTTCAAAAAATATCAAGAAAGAGAAACAGGTGTCGTAGGCAGACCATTCAAACTAGGTGTAAAAAATAGATTTCTTATGCTTTTGGTTAACTATCGCCTATACATCACTTACACACTAGCTGGCTTTCTATTTGATTTAGATCAGAGTAACATCTGCAGAGATATACAAAAGATTGAAAATTTGATTAGAAAATGCGTACCAATTCCACAGAAAGTATATAACAAAACAAAGAGGCTTCGAACCATTGAAGAAATAGAAAAATATTTTCCAGGCTTCCTTGCTTTTATAGATTCCACAGAACAACAAATACCAAGACCTATAAATAATAAAAGAAAAAAGATTTTCTATCCGGGCAAGAAGAAAAGACATACTGTTGTAAAGACACAGCTTATGGTTAACAACCGTGGTTTTATCATTCATAATAAGATACAAGAGAGGACTCAGACACGACTATGATATCTATAAAAAGGATCATCCTAGTACTCCAAAAAAGGTTGTTAATGTATTTGATCTTGGATATCTTGGAGTAGAAACTGATTTCTTAGAACAACTATTTCCCATACCAAATAGAAAGAAAAGAAATCTAGAGCTGTCGCAAGAAGAGAAAGAGTACAACATTAATCATTCTAAAAAAAGAATAGTGATAGAGCACACTATTTGCGGATTAAAAAAGTACAGATAATGAGCGACGTATGAAATAGGCTAAGAAAGTACAACAGAATTTCAGATAGATACTCAATAACATTAATTCGTAGATCTTAACAGATATTTTTTAATATTAGTCATGTTTTCTCCATTTCTTATATCTTATTATGAAGGATATAACCACGATTGTTAACCGTCAACTGATTTTTAATAGTATGTCTTTTCTTCTTGCCCGGATAGAAAATCTTTTTTCTTTTATTATTTATAGGTCTTGGTATTTGTTGTTCTGTAGAATCGATAAAAGCAAGGAAGCCTGGAAAATATTTCTCTACTTCTTCAGGAGTTTTTAACCTCTTTATTTTATAATATGTTTTTTGAGGAATTGGTAAACAATTTCTAATTAAACTTTCTATCTTTTATATATCTCTTAAGATAGTAATCTGATCAAGGTCAAAGAGAAATCCTGTCAAAGTGTAAGTGATGTACAGGCGATAGTTAACCAAAAGCATAAGAAATCTATTTTTTAGATCTAGTTTGAATAGCCTTCCAGTACCTGCGCTTCTTTCTCTGTGGTTTTTTCTTTTAGATAAACGTTGTATTTCATGCTTATAATATTTTCTTCATATTTCATTTTTGTAGATATCGTCAAATTCTTCTATAGTTAGGCCTGTAAACGATTTGAAAAGTAATGGCTTTTTAGATAACCTCTCGTATGAAAACATATAGATAGAACACGGTAATGAGGAACTTCAGGTCATAAAGCTGTTTGGAATTAATTATGCGAGATTTATTAATCTAGATCCTGCTTCATTTAGCATCGAATAATCATACACATTGACAATGGATTAACCTCACTGAATCCAAGGTTAAGCATGACAGGCAACAACTATACCATCATCACCGACTCCTGCTTTATCAGCATTGAGGTAGAGAAGGACCGGTTATATTGTCAGACGCGTAATTTCATAGTCATATCTGAAAATGACTCCATTCGAGCTGTCATTCCAGTTCACCTTTTCTTCCATCATGTCAAGGTTACGACATTCGATAGTAACCACCGTGTTTTTTTAGATTAGTTTAAATTTCATCATCTAGTTATCTTGAACTTTCCTTAAAGATAGATCTCTTGCATAATTAGGACCATTAGAAAAACTTCTAAAAATTATACATTTTAATCATGATCCGCAAACCAAGATAAAAATATTACAAAATATGATGGAGAATATATAAAATTTTGATATACACCTAATTATGCAAGAGTCTATTATCCAAGTTGTTAAATTAAATATTCACTCCATCTTATTCACAATATTATCTTTAGATATTTTATTTATAAAACATTAACATTTCAATAGTTTTAATACCTTTAAATGGTTATTAATACCTTTAAATGGTTATTAATGTATCAGGTTGATAGTCTAAACTGAGTAAAAAGCTGAATAATAATGAGAAATCTTTTCTTTATATATAATTCTGTTCATTATAGTATATTAATGGATAATTCATTTAAAGTTGGTGTCTCTTGTGTCTTTTCATAGGAAGCAAGGATTAAACGACGATTGAAAGGCGGAATAGAAGACTGAGGCGGAGCCATCGTATGTTGGTTTCGAAGATCTTGAGAGATTGCCATTAATAATGCTTGAGTGTTATCTTGATGGATGTGAACAGGTTTTATTTGTAATTCTGTTGAGATGTGTATTGTAATATACTTGACCTAAACATGGACTCAAAGTCATATAAAGACTGCTGCATAGTATATTTAAACTACTACTTGTTTTCAAATAAAAAAAAATAAAAATTAATAAATTTAAACAAGCGTATTATATGCCAGGTTCAGCCATGTGTTTATGAAAACCTTGATGCTCATAGCAAACAACACGATATTCAGTTGCATGGATTTCTGTGCTGACTACGTTCTCTAGCTATAGGATGGTCTTATATTACAAACATAACAATTCGCTATCTATAATGCTCGGTAAATGGAGATTCTATTCAGATAAGACAACTGTCAGTTCCAAAAAGCAGTAAATTAAAGCATATTCACAATCATTGACTTCGACGAGCACTATCTTCCAGAAGCATGATTAAGATTTAACAAGCCATCCAGATTAAAAATATATAATCATTCAACCTGCACCCGCAACTTACACACCGTCATTAACTACCATTGAAAAAAGAGTTCTAGCGAATGAAACAACCAATCAGTAAGGTCACACATCCTTTCACGGAGATGGAAACTGCTTTGTTACATAATTCTCTTCTGAAAACATTTAGATAGCATTGTCTAAAAAATCATATGAATTGGGCTGTCTACAACCAATCCCTTGTTAGGAGAGGTAAAATTCTGCTAGGCTTTGATGTTATTGATGTCGGATAGAGATCTAATAGAAATTGACAAAGGCAAGATAGGTAAGCCATTTAATGTTGTTTTTTTCATATGAGGAATGAAGATGATAAACAAGCTTTAGAAATCTACAGGTATGTGGATACCATGTACCGCCATCTGTTGAAACTGAATGTTTTCCATGAGACATAGCTTATTTTTGTTATTTTTAAAAATAATATACTTTCGCAACATTTCTAAAGAATAAATCTAAAAAGTACAGGTATAATCCATAACCAATGATGCTTGAGGGTGTTCTATTTCTACCGGATATATAATAAATGGTTATTCTAGAGCTATAGGTTTTTCCTTGGGTTAACAGCTGTGTAAACACAAGGATACATCGTCTTGTAAAATATTTGTGATTGCTTTACCATGATTTTTGTTATATATTTTCTTCCACTTGCTAACTATTGCTCTTCCTATTTCTTGTTCATCTTTGAATGTGGAATTGTTAATTGTTTGTCTCTGTAACCATAACCACCTTACTCCAATTAAATTAAGATTGGATAATCTTACTGGCAGAAATACAAATTTCATTCTTAAACATCGCTTGAATGTTTCATACTTTACCATCCTTGATTTGTATGTGGATAGATTATCAAGTACAAAAAGATATTTTTGATGTTCTCATATCTTTTATTTACTCCTTTTAGAAAGTCAACAAATTGTTTTCTTTTCTTCCTTTTATAACAATGTACATGCATATTATCATTTGTGTAATCAAAAGCACCAGACATATTCAGAATTCCTTTTATCTTTTGAGCCTTCTCTATCTTTACCTGTACTGATGACCAGAATGTACCGCCATGAGTCTTTGCAGTTACTGGCCCTTTCTCATCTATATATAAAAGTACAGAATCCGAAGGTATATTGTACCTTAGATGTGCTTTATTGCATGATTCGAAATATAGTTAAAACTTTACTTTATTCGTAACAAAACTACTTAAATTATGGTTATTTACGTTACATCCTTAACATCAAGACGTTAACAAATAACGAATAAAATAATCATGCAACAAAGCACCTGAGATGTTCAATGTACTTTTTTTCAAAATATTCTGGTTCATTGCTTCTTTTATTTGATAAAATATTTAGATATCTTATTTTGTTCCATGTTTAAGGAAGATGTTTCTTATTTCTGAATGGCTAATTTTATCCACCAGTTTTAGATCATTCATAATAAAACCCGCAAGTACACGTAATGACCAAGTAGAAAATCCCAAACCAACCAATCGCGGATTTGACGATGTTATATCGACAATATTTTTTTCTATAATTCCATCAAACTTGTATTGTTTAGGATCATGCTTTTTTGACATAAAGCCATCAATACCTTTTTCATTGAATCGATGTATCCATTTTCTTATTTTGTTATCATGATGATTTGTTTTCTTTCTTATTTCAGAGACTGCATGTCCTTCATCTTTAAGCAGGATTATCTTGGCTTTATATCCTAACTTTGTATCTTCAAGCATTAGGTATAGATGGTTCTTCTTATCACTGGTGAGTATTCTGAGGAATTTATACCTCATGGTATTACAACATGGCGGCAAGCTAAAGGTATTATAATATCTAAACGCTCACTATCAATTTTACAGAAAAATATACCATGCCTTTTACATAACTGTTAACAGAGCCTCTAGATATTCATTATTGTAAACTGATTGCGCTCGTTTAAATTTGTTAATTTTTATAATATTGGAAATGAATCAAAAAATACGACAATAATTTTATTGTTCAAAACGGCAGTATTAGTTTACAAATGCATATACAATCTTCTTTACACAACTGTTAACAGAACCCTTGTTCTATCGAAGAACATATATAAAAACAATCTAATACAACTACTAAATAAAATACAAATAATATACAAAAAAAACACAATAATGTGTTAATCATACAAAATTTATCTTTTCTTCTCAAATAGAGTAATGTTCACAGTTTTACAATTTGTTTTTTTCTAAATAATAAATTTAAAATTGATTTAACTCCAACAGTTAGAAGAAATATGATAATAGAGGTAAGCACTATTGTTCCTCCAGGAGCTACATTCCAAATATAAGAAAACGTTATCCCAGCTTCAACAGAACAAATCGCAAGTATAGTAGAAATTATTGCAGTCTTTATAAAACCTTTTCCAAAAAACATTGCAGTAATATTTGGAATTACAATTAAGGAAGAAATTAAAAGTACACCTACCAATCTAATTGATGTGATTACAGTTATACTCGCAAGTACAATAAAAAGATAATTAAGCTTTACAACGTCCAAGCCGCTCACTTTTGCTTGATCTTCATTAAAGGTAATATACATGAATTTTTTATAAAAAAATATTACAATAATTATAATAGATACATCCAATGCCAAAACAGAGATTTCATCTTGAAAACTTACTAATAATATACTACCAAAAAGAAAGCTAAACAAATCAAGATTGAAGCCATTAGACAAACTAATCAATACCACACCTAATGCCAATCCAGAAGACAGCAATACCGCAATTGCAGAATCAGAAGGTATTTTTGTAGATTCTCTTAATTTGGTAATTCCCAAAGCTCCTAAAACAGAAATAATAAAAGCCGTCCAAATAGGATAGACATTAACAAATATTCCTAAAGCAATACCACCAAATGCCACATGAGACATGGCATCACCAAAAAGAGACTGTCTTCTTAAAACAAGAAATAACCCAATTATAGAACAGGTAATAGCAACAGCAGTACCTGTAATAAGTGCACGTTGCATAAAAGCAAATTGAAGTATTTCAAACAATATCTATCCCTTATTCTCCTTGTATTAGCATATTTTTAGTTGTCAGAAAGCAATTATAAATATAATAATGTATCTTTTGATTCATATTTATAAAAGGTGGATAAATTAATGGTTTTCATAGTCATGTATATATTTAAAATATAGTTCATCATTTTGTATAGATCAAACAATTATTACCAAAAAAATAGGTTGATCATTTATGTCTTATTATTTTCAGTACCACATTGTAATCCGATCTTTAAATTTGCAAGATCTTGATGCATCTTATCAAAATAAGATATGCCCGATTTTATCTCTTCAGATTTAATACCTTCGATAGGACTTAGCACCAATACTTTACCATTTGAAATTTCATCAGCTATAACCTGTGCAGCACGTGGATCAACTAAATCTTCAGAATAAATTACATTGATACCTAAATTATGCGACAACTGAATTATCTCTTGAATCTTTTGAGGCAATATTTCACCTTCTGGAGAAAGACCTTGTATAGGATGTTGTGTTAGTCCATATCGGTGAGCAAAATAATTAAAAGCATTGTGGAAGGAAACAAAATCTTTTTTATTGCAATTTGATAAACCTAGTTTAATATCAGAATTTAAGATATCAAGTTTTGCAATATATTTTTGTGCGTTCATTTTATAATAATTTTCATTATTTGGATCTACTTTTATCAACGCATTTCTAATCATATTTACTTGGTGTTCGGCAAGAATAGGATCTAACCAAATATGAGGATCAACACTATTATGAGATTCTTTATCATTACTTGAAAGCAAAGGCAGTCCTTGACTAGTATCCACAGCAAATTTTGGATTAATTTTATTTATCCATAGAGATTCCATACCTGCACCATTATATACTACCAAATCAGCTGATTGAGCAGCACTTATTTGATCTATAGTAGGATCAAAATCATGCGGTTCTGCACCAATTGGGATTAATACAGATGCTTGAACCCTATTTCCTCCAACACCTTTAACAAATTCATACATTGGAAAAAAAGAGGCAACAACTTTGATTTGGTTATTGGATGGATTACCAGAAAGACTTTTACCAGATCCTTTAATACTATTACTAATATTTTGTAACGTTATAGATTTAGTATGATTGACAGAATCATTATTGTTATTAATAACTGCAAATGTATTCGAAGGTACCATTATTATAACTAATGTCAAAATTATTGGTATCATTAATCGATAACATTGATTCATTCAAATATGATTATTTTATTAAATATATATATCTTTATTATTAAAAATTAATAACTTCTTACTAAATAGTTAATAACAAATATTAAGATCATCTCAAAATATAATGATCATTATAACCATTAAAACAAGTTACAAATTGATAATATATGTCTATTAAATAGGATTCTAACACCTAAAAATAATTTTAATTAAATAATAAAGCATAAAATTTCACAAAGATTTACTATAATATATACAAAGATAATAAAGGATCGAAAGTGGTTTATGAAAAAAAGGTCAAACTGAATTTTAACTATTAAATATCAACAGAAAAATTCCAAGAATAAATGGTTTATTTAATTGATTATGTCTGAATTTAAATTTAGAAAAAAAACTTTTTTTCTAAACATGGTGCCTCTACTTTACAATTGTAAAAAAAGTAAAATGTAATATAATCTATTGAGTACGTAGGGCTTTTATTGGAAGTAATCTAGATGCTTTTATTGCAGGCATTACTCCTGCAAAGGTACTAAGACCTACAGAAATTATCCATACTCTAATCATTCCCTCAGGAAGATATATGGGAATGGTATGATTGCCCCTATGACCTCCACTACTTCCACTACTAGATCCATGAGAGCCTGCACCGCTAAAATGAACAGATGGAGTAGCACTTGTGCTCATCATATTACTCAAAACATATCCAAATCCAACTCCTGTTACCAATCCTATTGTTGCTCCAAAAACTCCAATCAACAAAGATTCAAACAAAAATAGAGCTAAAATATTTTTATTTTGAGCACCTATTGCCTTTAGAGTACCAATCTCACGCGTCCTTTCAATAACTGATGTATAAAGAGTAGTAATGACCCCTACTGCACCAACTATCAAAGCAATTACTCCGATACTTGTAAGGAAAGCACTAAATCCCGTTGTGAATGCCTTTATTGTTTCCAAAATATTTTTCACAGTATTAAACCCAACATTATTACCATAAAGTGCATATATTTCATTAACCGCTGAATCTACAAGATCGGTAGATTTTGCAACAACATATAAAGAATCATAATCTCCCGACTTTTGTAATAATTGATTTCCAGACTCTAAGGGGATATATATATCATCATCTATACTTGTACTTCCCGTTTCATCCATTACGGCAGTAACTACAAAATTTTTTGATTGTGTTAATGGACGTCCAGTAGACGGATCGTTATAATTATATGTAAGCGTTACACTTTTGCCCAAAGGTAAAAAGGGATATGGATCCCCTGATGGATTTGCCACATCCATACCAACAACCAATGAATTTGGATTATTTGAAACCACAGAACCAGATTGAAATGTCACCGTTGGAGCAATAACTTGAATTTTCTTCAAATCCATTGCTCGTAGTGATTCAGTCCTTGTCTCTGACGGAGTTTTAGCTATTACCGATGCTAAAAAGTGCGGAATAACATCTCTAACTGCAGGAAGTGATGCAACAGTTTTTGCCACTGTAGCACTTACGACAATTTTTGGAGGAGTCGGTGTTAAAGTACTGGCGCCAGAAGCATCTAGTTTTGAATTATGAACAAAAATTATAGTAGGAGCTAAACTACTAAATTGTTTTGTAAAGGATACGGTAAATCCTGCTCCAATCCCACCAACTGCAACCAAAAGAGCACTTCCAACCATTACCATTAAAATCGTTAGAATTGATCGAACCTTTCTATCCCAAATAGATTCTATTGATAAAATGAAAATTTCTTTGATATTCAATTTACTTTATGTTCTATCTTTATCTTTTGATCCTATTCCTTATAGGATTTTCTTTTTTATAAAAGGATTTAATACATTTTATTTGAATTAATCGAAATAGAATAAAATACGATAAAAAAATGACAATAAAATTATAAATAATCCAATACTAATAACACCAAAATTATTTTTATATTTATTTATTGAACCAAGATGATAAAATAAACCAAATTATTATTGATTGAAATCTTTCAAAAATCAATATAAATTCATCAATTTATTTCAATCGAGTTCGTCAGATAAAAATACCAAATTATTTCTTTAAAATCAGATCGATTATATAGATTTAAAATAGATATTTGAATTAAGAATATTCTTTATCGTATAGTATCGTTTTTGATTACTAGATTTCTTTTCGAATAAGACAATAACACATATTCCAGATAGCAATGATATATATTAATATTCAAAATAAAATGAAACAAAGATAAATAACAAATACATTTAAGAAATCATAGATACGTATCTGCAAATCGCATTTAAACTTCTTTTCTATTATATTATAATTGTTAAAAAATAAAGATAATTCATTCGGAAATAATATATTTATCGAATATGTTCAATCTTTTTTAAATATCAAAACTAATCTTCTTTTGGTATTATCATTAACTTTTACATCAATCCTATTTTATCCATTAATAATTCCACATTTATCACACCCTGCAATGATTTTACATATTTCTATACATATTTTGAGTTTGAATATGGCATTATTTTTGACAGTTATTTCTGTTTTATCATTTAAAAAGACAAAAAGTAAAAAAGTATTGCTTACCTCACTAAGTTTTAGTATATTATTAGTAGTAGAATTTTTGTATTTACTACAATCAAGTAATGTTTTAGGAGACATTGAAATACCTTTTATTGATGTTGAAATACCGCATATTTTGCTGTTATTTATGCTTGCATTATTTGCTGCAGGGGTAATCAAAGTTGAAAGAAAATGAGTATCAATCATCTTTTGGATATTGTAAAATCAGATAAAGATAAAAACGATAAAAAAAGTTTATTATTAAAAATAATTAATTTTTCACCTGGAATAAGATATAGAGAACTATTACGTATAACTCAGCTAAATAACGGTACATTATCACATCATCTTTCAGCCATGGAAAAATGTTCCACCATCAAAGTCATGAGACCAAATAATAGTAATATTACTAGATACTTTCCTGCTACAACTCCCCATGAGGAAACAATAATAGTCGGATTTTTAAAAAGTAAAACAACTAAAGAAACTATTACAAAACTATTAGAAAATAAAAGTTGTACATTTAATGAACTAGTCATTCATCTGGACAAAGCCCCTTCAACAACCTCATGGAATCTAAAAAGATTGATGGATTCAGAAGTTGTAAAAAGGAAAAAAGGTATTGAATATTCTGAATATCATCTCAACAATCCTGTGGAAGTTGAAAGATTAGTCAAAATGTCAAATATAGCCATACTAGACATAAGCGTAGATAATTATATTTCTCTGATAGATAATCTCTAGCTGCATAAGTATATAAAAAAGCGCAAAAAGTTATTTTTGATATAAAATATAACACTCAATTTCATCCAATCAAATAATATTTTTTTATAGACATAGTTTTAATTATTAGTTCGACTCATTAAATATTCTTAATAACGTTTTGTTGATGATTATTTTCTTTGTTATTTAGTAACGTTTTGATACATAGTCATAACGAAAATAGTTAAATTTTAACTGATTTTCGATTCATGCAACAAAGCACTTAATAATAAAAAATTTAATACAGTATCAATTCATCAATAAAAGAAAATAATAAAATATAGGCATCCTAAAGTTAAGATATTGTTCATTATTGTAAAAATCAGTAAATAAATTTAACTACTATTGAAATGCAGATGCGATACATTATTACATTCTTTTGCTTCAATCTAATTCTTTTTAGATATTTCATAAAACATTCACGCATAAGGAATCTATATTTTTGCTTACCTTGAGGCATAAAATATTTTTATTTTAGAGTTATGTATAACATAATTTTTGTTTGATATAAAAATATTATTAATTTTTTATACAATATAACAAAAAGCACTTTTGGATGATAAAAACAGAGCAATCACAAAGAAAATTATCTATAAACGCATTGTTACAAACCTTATCAGATTTGAAACGCTATTTACTTCACGATCTTAATCTGAATTAAGTATAAATATCATATATGATATTAAAATAAAATGTAAAATAATTTATAAATATAAAAACATTGACATGCAAAGAAAATAAACTAAGGATAACTTTTGACATAATTAGCAAGAATATAGAAAATATGAAAATTGAAATATCTGAATATACCTCTTATTAGTAACTTAATGAATAAATATTTTTACATTTAGTCATTTTAGCATTTAGTCCATCATAAACAATATTATTTATTTTAATAACACATTAAAATATATTAATAATATTTGAAATTAAAATGACAAACTGAGGATATTCTTGAAATGTAAAAGTAATCTATAATTTAGAATATTATATAATATTTTAGACATATGATTACGATAGGAAAGAGACAATAAAAGCATTTAAATGCTGACAAGTATTATCACTTGTCAGCATCATTCTGCCATCTTCAGAACAGCTACCTTATGTTTGGGCGGTATAGGCCAATTTGGATTTGAATCTTTATTTCATAAGATTGATTACACATCAACCATTAAATAAATTTCTGTACATTCGTGATATGTACTTATATTTACTTTTTATAATAACATTTAATTTTAATTATACCCAATCTTGAAATAATTAATAATTTTAGTTGATTCATTATATTGAATACTAATTATTATTTTATTTAATTCATGATAACGGCAAATGGATCATTTTAATCTAAAATGGACGTTAATTTTTATCATATATTTTGTTCTCTTTCCATAATAGTATTTTTATCTATATAATAATCATATAATATAAACATCAAAATAGATGTAATAGCATCATTTTAAAAAAATTGAATGGCGGTTAAATTATATAAATACAGATAGATTTTACAAAACTTTATAAGATATGAATTAAATTTATAGTCGTTTCATACATAATAATATAATATATTTTCTTCTTCATCTATAACATAGAATGAAAGTTACAACTAAATGTTTAATATTTCTATTTTAATATTTGATTATTATCGAACAGGCCTAATGGACATAACTAATTTAAAATACAAATCTACAAAATATATAGAACAAGCATGTATGATCACAATCGACAATAAAGAATAATTCGGTATTGTTTTCTAAAAAGGTTTATTAATGAGAGATATGTATAAAATAGTACAACTTACGAATGAACAATAAAAGATAACGTTCCATTATATAATAATGTAGAGGAATTCTTTTACAAAAGCGTATACGATATGTCTTTTGAATGAGAAACAAGAGTTTCTATAACATTGCACATTTTGTAAATTAAATGCTTCCTAATTCTTAAATCTGAATTTATATTTTTGTATTTGTGGTTTTTATAAAAAAACAATCATTTGAAATAAAGAAAAAAACTACTAATGTAATCACCTCTTTAGTAATAATAACAATCCTACTGATAGGAAATACATTATTAGTTGTAGATTATAGTTTTAATATACAAAAATCCTTTGCTAGAGAAGGTAAAAGAGATGTTTTCTCAATTAATCCCTTTTCAAATAATAATAACAATAACTCTCCTACAGTACATACATCATTTAATCCAGTTGGAAATATGGACCCTACTGCATTGTCGATTCCATTTAGCGGAGCTAAATCGTTATCAAATGGTATATCTTCAATTTCTCATTATAATAACAATAATGCTATTTGTAATATAATTAAAGGATCAGGTTTTTCTAATTCAAGTAGTGGTGCATCATATTGTAAAAGTACAGAATGATCCTACAGCACCTCATCCTTCAGTTTCATATGACAAAACATTAACTAAAACAAGAGATTTACAATCTCAACATACCCTTACGGGTAACAAAGTAATAGGCCCAGATAATTTCAGATTTGTAACAGGCTATTGGACCAATCAAAATGTACAAGGAGGTATCGATGTAGGAACATCCGTAAATAGTACATACCTTGGAGCAGACTCACAACCATCTAATCCTCGTGCAGAAGTTGATTCAGGTGATGGACTTTCAACTTATGTTATCAGTTTAAAGTACAAAGGCGTAGTACAATTAGCTGGAATAACTGCAGCATTAAAATTACCTAAAGGATTCAAATCAGAATTTCCACTCATACATAATTCAAAAAGATATGATATAGCATTCTCTGAATATAGAGGACATATTTATCCAGGGGAGGGAATTGCACTGTACTTTAATATTTATCCTTCACCAGACGGAGTATCCCAAAAACCATATCTGACATCACTAGCATTACATACACTCCGATTAGATGTTAGAACTAAAACAGATATAGGAACTGCATCAATGCAAGATCAATTTGCATCTGTAATTTCTGTTAAAAATGCAACACCTCCATTTATAGGCGATTTTAACATTCCACCATCTACAACCACATTCAATGAAAATTATGATCGTTCTTCAGGTTTTAATATAGGATCTCAACTAATAAAGCCATTTGATTTTGTAAGTCAAGTGATTCCAGTATATGTGAGACTATCGGGAAGCGAGTCATTAAGAGCAATAATATTACCATGGGAAAATCACACTAAAACGGCTCCAGCAGAAATTTTAAATTCAGGAATCCGCTATCCGAATGAATTTTTGAACGCTCAAGCAAGTGATCCTACAAATGCAGTACAAATACCAGCAGGAGTGCCTACAAAGGTAAGACTTATGATTTTGAATGTAGGTGATCTCAATACGACTAATTTACAGATATATCTGTCTGCAAGAGAAGAGTCTGCTTTAAGTGCTACATCAGTTCCATCTTCCACAAATATTCCAAATACAGTACAACAAAATGCAATATTGCCTGTAGTCATACAAGGAGAAACGACCAAATGGTTTGGTCCTATACCAGCATATGGTCATGCAGAATTTGATATGACATTAATACCAAGCGCTTACGCAGCAGGTACAGTTGAATATATAAAAGTGGTTATGGGATATGATGATGTAACAGGTAATCATGATGCAATAACAACAAGATTGGTTGGATTCCAAATAGTTCCTAATAATGATCAATCTACTCTAAAGAACATATCTAAAATACCAAATTCAATCCTAAATGTTGCATTAAATCCAAAATTAGCTAATACAGCAAAAAATCAAAATAATGCAGACAATGGAAATTTGAATAATGATAATACTCAATCTGGTACTGCAGGTTCACATCATAATTTGGGAATAAGTAGAGAATTAAACAGTGCGGCAAACCAAGAGAACTCGGGCAATGGAATTTCGAATAATGGAAACACTGCATCGGATACGGCAAGTTCAAAGTCAAATGCAGCAGGAGCTGCAACAGCTGCCGCTCATTAGATAATAAGATAGCAAATAAAATATTTTTTTTGACAGAATAAACTAGGGCGTAATTTAAAAAAGTTTTACAGTCATATATAAATAATCTAACAATCCAAAAAACAAATTGCCGATAATATTACTAGAAAGAAATAGTTTGAATATCAATATTATATCGGTATTTTATGATGTTTATTGGAACTAAAAATAAGTAAAGAAATAGGATAATATAATTAAAGAATAGAAATTAAAAATCATTTTATTCGAGTATTGTACAACAAGCATTAAATTTTCTTTTTATAAAATAAACATGTGAAGAGTATAATTTTAGTATTGTTACTATCATCTATCGTTTTAATTTTAGGTTTAGGTAATTTGTCAAATGCCCAAGGACAATTATCTAACCAAACACAATTTTTACCCCCTATAAAAATTGCTAAAAATGGAGCTCATGGAGCAGATCTATTCATAGATCCAAAGACCAATTACATATATATTGCATATATACAAACTCAGAATAAGTCTACCAATCTTTATTTTACCAAGTCAATCGATAACGGTCAAAACTTTTCGAAACCCATCAGAGTAAATGATAAAACAAACGACGTAATGTGGGATGGAAGAGTTCCACCTCAAATAAAGGTAACCAACAATGGAACAATTTATACATTATATGTATCAACTAAAGACGTACCGGATTTATGTACGGGGTTAGAACATTAAAAATGTCAAAGTCTTTAGATGGAGGAAAAACATTCACTCCTGCAGTATCAGTAATTAATAAAAATGATCCAGAATTAGCTAAAGCTTTTCAATCATTTAATATATCTAACAATGGAACAATTTTCGTAGGTTCATTAAATTATGATATTAAAACTTTGAAAAATGGAACTATAGCGGATACAAGTAAAGAAAATGGATCTCGAGCTGAGTATTATTGCCTCTGTAAATGGAGGAAATTCATTCAAGCCCAGTAAAATACTTGAAAAGCTTACTTGTGAATGTTGTAATGTTAATGTATTAATTACATCGAATAGTGATATTTATGTTTCATGGAGACAAAAATTCCCCATACCGCCATCAACAGATCCTCATCCAGATAATGCAATTAGAGATATTGTTGTAACTCACTCCTCAGATAACGGTAAAACATTTGATATACCTCATAAGATAGCTAATGATAGTTTTGCATATAATGGATGTGTACATGTGGGCGCACCAATGGCAATGGATAACAAAGGAAATTTACACATAGTATGGTATACGGGTGCAAGAGATCACCCTGGAATTTACTATGCATATTCCACCGATAAGGGAAAAACATTTACAAAACCACTCCCAATTTTGACTGGAAAATGGGTTCCACCATTAAGGTCAGACGTAGCAATCGATAATAAGAATAATGTATGGATAACATGGGAGGATTCTTATGGATTAACAGCTAACAATGTGCATTGGAAATTTGAAAATACTGCTGCCAAGATCTACGTTGAAGAAATTAATGGAACAAGTCATAAAATCACTAGATATTTACCCGTTAATGCAGGCGAAAATGGTCGAGCGCCAACAATAGCAATTGGCAAAAACATAGTTGCAGGTACTTTGGAATGGAGATAATTCTATTGATTTATCGTTATTGAAAACAAAAACATAACTTTGAAATGTTTAAATCCAAATTATTTTATTTTTCCTTTTTATTTTCTTTGTGTATTATTTCAAACATTATAAATATAACTTTCATAAATCAAAAATTATTTACAAATTCCTATGGTCAGTCCACCCTAGGTCCCGATACATCGCAATTAATTCCCGCTAATTCAATTAAATCTTATAAAGCCACTTCTTTGTTTACTAATAAACCTGTATCTATCACGAATAGTACAAAACATTTAATATTATTAAATTCATGGGCTACATGGTGCATACCATGCAGAGAAGAGATGCCAGCTATTGAAAAATTGTATAAAATAGAAAATCCAAAAGGTTTGGATATAATAGGAATTAATGTCGACGGGCCAGGATCTGAAGATGCAGTAAAATCATTTACACAAAAATATAATTTAACATATACATTTTGGTATGACCCTGATAATAATTTTGCACAAGTATTCAAATCCATGGGTGTTCCAGAATCTTTTTTAATTGACAATACAGGTAAGATACTACATCAATGGAGAGGTCAATTTGACCCTATCGCTGCCGAAACAAAAGAGATTATAAATACAGCACTAGTTCAACAATCACCTACATCCTCAAAGTCATTAACGGTTAAATCAAACACCAATGTCAAAGGTAACAGCATTTCACAAATAGGAATACCTATTGCATTTACAGCTGGAGTATTAAGTTTTTTTTCACCATGTATTCTTCCAATCATTCCGAGTTTTATTGCTTTTATAACAGGAATGAGCTCAGACGAACTTTTACGTAGAAATAACAATAACGAGAATGTTAAGAACTCAGATTACGTATCAGGACCAATAAACAATAAAAAAGAAACAAAATATATTGAAAAAGCATCAATTATAAAATCAAGAACATTTATAAGAAGTTGTTTATTTATTTTGGGATTTTCAATAGTTTTTGTCGCGCTAGGTGCATCGTTAACAGCTATAGGTTCAGCTTTTCAACAATATAATAGATGGATAGAAATTATTGGAGGCATTATCATAATCGGTTTTGGATTAAATTTGATAGGAATCTTAAAAATCCCAGGAGCCCAAAGAGATAGAGGATACAAATTTTCTACTAGACCAGCAGGACATATAGGATCGTTATTAATAGGTATGGGTTTTGGTGCAGGATGGACTCCATGCATAGGCCCTATTTTGGCTAGTATATTGACAATGGCAGCAATTACAACCTCAATATATCAAGGAATATTATTATTAATAGTATATTCTATTGGACTAGCAATTCCTTTTATTATATCCTCACTTGCTATTGACAAATACATCAAGACCATTAAAAGAATTAGAAAATGGATTCCATGGATCCATAGAATAAGCGTAACGCTATTAATGATAATGGGTATATTACTACTTACAGGATATTTAACCTTGATAACCAATTCAATATCAAGCTTATTTCCATTACTTGGATAATTGATAATTATGAATTTAATTAAGGTAATTCAATGATATTTTAAACAGTATTGTTACCTATAGTCTTTTTTCCACCATAATTAGACCATATAATAAAATTTGCGATTATATACAAAGAACCTATCCCAAAGTTTGATAGGATTATAGATCTTGTCCTCTTTTGATAAACTATGGCCTTCATTCATAAGAATAAGATAAAGAAGGAGAAAAATAAACATCCTACCATACTCAAGATTTCTGATGAATTATGGAATTATGTCAAAAGTATTTTCCCAAAGGAGAAACCACAGAATAGTTGGCCGGCCAATCACTCCATACAGAAAAGTGATTGATGGAAATCTTTATGTATTAAGAACAAGAGGATATCAGTGGAAAATGCTACCTAAAGAATATGGTTCTGGTTCTACCTGTCATCGCAGGTTTCAAGAATAGAATAGCCTTAAGATATTCAAAAAAGGATGGATGAGATTGCTGGAAATCTATGATAACTGTAGGTATTAATTAGACATGGCAATCCACCGATAGTATATCCATAAAGTCGCCTTTATGGGAGACATGACTGGAAATAATCCTCTACAGATAGAAGCAAGATAGGCAAAACAAAAAGACACATTTTAACAGATAAAAAAAGGAATTCCTATATCTGTTGTATTATCATCTGCTAATACTCATGACATCAAACTGGTAACAGATGTGGTTGATAATGCAATATCAAACGACCACCACCATATAAAACTAAAAAAATAGGAAGAGGAAGAAGAAGAAGAAGAAATATTCAACAATCTATGTTTAGAAAGCATACAATTCCGAACCTGAAGAGAAAGAACTAATCAAATGAGGATATGTATTGAATATTTCTCCAAAAGAGAAAAGGAGATGAAAAAGAGACCAAAGCTACACACAATATTGCCCAAATCGTAAAAAGCATTCTGCAAAAAGGCGGGTTGTAGAACGAACCAACTCTTGGCATAACAGGTTTAGGAAACTGTTCACCAGGTATGAGAAGAAGGTAGAGAATTATCTTGGATTGGTACAGTTATCATGTTGTATGATCATCTACAGAAAGATAATTTCGGATAGGCTCTAAGTTGAAAACTGCACTACAAAATTCTCCAGAATTTGTAGACAATATAAATACTATTTTTTTTATATCATTATATAACGTATTATTTGTGTATAATTTTATAGATAGACATACCATTTTTAATTGATTTATACACTTTTCCTTTCCATCAGGAAAATAGATTGCTTAATTCAAGAACGGTATTGGTGTATTCTATTACTATTCTCTTTTTGGAATAAATTTGATTATTTTCTTTTTACTCGGGATAACGGCTGCAGTTTCCCTTTTCTATTAGGTATGATGATAACGGGTCTGAGAAATCCTTTTCTATATCATAATATCCAAGGTAAATACGTTTTACACCAAAAGCATGAGAAATCTGCTTTAATACCTTGTTTCTTTATTTTTTTTCGTCTGCACCATATCCACCTGATATAAATTTTTCATTTTATTCGCCATATATGAATATTATTGAATGTGTGACTGTAAATCGATTGAGGGCGCTCGGCTAAAGAGGCAAGGCTACGAGTCTAGAGAGAGGCTACCGGCTAGAGAGGCAAAGGCTACGAGGCTAGAGGCAAGGCACAAGGCAGAGAGCAAGGCTACCAGGCTAGAGAGGCAAAGGCTACGAGGCTAGAGAGGCAAAGGCTACGAGGCTAGAGAGGAAGGCTACGAGGCTAGAGAGGCAAAGGCTACGAGGCTAGAGAGGCAAAGGCTACGAGGCTAGGGGGGCTACAGGCTAGAGAGGCAAAGGCTACGAGGCTAGAGAGGCAAAGGCTACGAGGCTAGAGAGGCAAAGGCTACGAGGCTAGAGAGGCAAAGGCTACGAGGCTAGAGAGGCAAAGGCTACGAGGCTAGTGAGGCTAAGGCTAGGAGCGGCTAGGATTTAATCACAGCATATTATACACATATAAGTTTATAAACATTTATATTACAGTGTTTTTTCATGCTTACAGATAGAATTTCAAAAAATATATTTTTCTTATTATTTAAAAGGGTAATCCCCTAATAGAATATTATATGGGTAATTATAACTAGTTTGGTATCTCCTGTATCAATTATTTATACACGTATATGCTTGCGAGTGATTGTAAATCATCTGTTTTATAATTTGGTCTTCGGATTGACTTTCTAATAATTAGATATAATTTATAACATACTGTATACCTACTACATACTGTATACCTACTACATACTGTATACCTACTACATACTGTATACCTAGAAAATATATAGTGGTTATTGCAATTCATTGTCATATTCGAATTTAAAAATACCCACTTCTGTAAGACCATATAATTGAGGCTTGGTCATAATTCGATATTATTAATCTTTATCTGGAATTCCATTTCAGCCAGTTCCAAGCATATACTTTATTGATTTTGGATTTATTTTATTAGTTCTACAGTTATAGTATACCATTAGCTGATATAATAAAACAGATAAGAGTACAATTCCAGATACAGTATGAAATTCACGTGCTGGCAATGGGTCTATCCTAAAGACTGATTTGATATGTTCTATCAATGGTTCTACCGATATTCTCCTTCTGCTGTAGATAGCCTGACCAAAACCGATTGATAAAAACATACAATCTCAAGTCTCTTTTTAGAGGTATTTTTGTATCTTTCAAGAGGACAAATCAGATCTATTCCCAATACTTTCTTGTTATACTTGTATAGGTTCTTGTCATCATATCCAGGGTCAGCGACCATATAACATGTCAATGGTAAAGAGAAAACCAAAGATAATGATGTTAAAGAAACATACATCTTGTTATCTGGAACATTAGCAGTAGTTACATCGGCAGTTAGAGGTACTACAATCTTGCCTGTTGTAGATGTAAGATGTAGTTTGTATCCAAATATCCATCCCTTTGTACGACTATAACCCCACCTCGCATCTGTATCAATGCCAGAACAAGGTACTTCTTCTTTCTCCATCGATGATTTATGTCATGCAGGACATTTTGCTTTTAAGAGTACTGTCTATTGCTGTTATAAAGGGAGTTGCTAGGCCATCTGCAACAAATAGATATCCCATTGTCGATATTCTTTCTTTTATATCTGTAGAAATGGTTTTCAATCGCCTGTCAAATGTACGCCTGCTAGGTATTGTTATCAGACCGCAGGCTACCGCTAGCTTACGGTTATACTGACAACCCATGCTAAGAAAAATATGCAATCCATTATTGGAATCAAGTCTAAACCATATCCTTACTATAAAACATCTTAGAATTACAGTAGGAGAATATACATATGGTCTGCCACGTTTTCTTGGTTGGGGTAGTAGGCCATAGTATACAATCTATGAGATATAGGATGTTAAAAAGGATGGATTCTTTTATTCTATCAAGAGATAATCTTTGTGACAGTTTTAGTCAAAATAATGTCTCAATGGTTAGCTTTAAGCTATATATCCTGTATGAAAATAAATTTGAATTATGACCATGCCTCATATATTTAGGTAAATTATATAATAAAATTAAAGATTATAGGAATTGCAATAAAGCATTATCGTTATATATCTTAAAATATGAATTTGATGGTTGTACCAATTACCTTTTAAATAACTTTTCATACATTATCATTATTGTTAAAAAGTGGTAACGATGGTACAAAAAATAATAAATGGATAGAACGTATTCAAACAATCCTAAGTAGCAAAACTAACCTCTTTTTAATTTTATCCATCATATTTACATCTATTATATTCTATCCACTGATAATTCCCCATTTATCTCACCCTTCAATGATTTTCCATATATCCATACATATTTTGAGTTTGAATATGGCATTGTTCTTAACAGTGATTTCAGCTTTATCATTTAGAAAGACAAAAAGCAAAAAAGTTTTACTAACATCATTGAGCTTTGGTATACTACTAATTGTAGAATTTTTATTTTTGTTACAATCAAGTAATATTTTAGGAGATTTTCAAATACCTTTTATTGATGTCGAAATACCACATATTTTGCTGTTATTTATGCTAGCATTGTTTGCTGTAGGTGTAATCAAAGTTGAAAGAAAATGAGTTATAGTGACCTTTTAGATATTATAAAATTGGAAAAAGGAAAAAATGATAAAAAAAGTTTGTTATTGAAAATTATTAATTTCTCTCCAGGGATAAGATACAGAGAACTGTTACGCTTAACTCAATTAAATAATGGTACATTATCACATCATCTCTCAGTTTTGGAAAAAGGTTCTAACATCAAGGTGATGAGACCCAATAATAGCAACATTACAAGATATTATCCTGCTTCAACATCAAACGATGAAACAATAATACTCGGTTTTCTAAAGATAAAAACAACTAAAGAAATCATCACAAAACTATTAGAAAAAAATGGTTGTACTTTTAATGAATTAGTGATGCACTTGAGTAAAGCCCCTTCAACAACTTCATGGAATTTAAAAAGATTGATAGATTCAGAAGTAATTGTAAGAAAAAGAGGCATCGAATATTCCAAATATTATCTCAAGAATCCCATATATGTTGAGAGATTAATAAAGAAATCAAACACAACTATACTCGATAGAAGTATAGATAACTATATTTCGTTGATAGAAGACCTTTAAATATCAATTTTATTTTCTAAACAATAAGAGCCTATCCCAAAATTATCTTTCTATATATGATCATACAACAGGACAACTGTACCAATCCAAGATAGTTTTCTGACTTTTTCTCATATCTTGTAAACAGTTTCCTGAACTTATTATGCCATGAGTTTGTTCTTTCTACGACTCACCTTTTTGCAGAATGCTCTTTTCGATTTGAGCAGCGTTGTGTTATAACCTTGAATTCTCCTCCCTCTTTTTCTCTTTTGAGGAATATGCAGTATATATCCTCGTTTGATTAATTCTTGTTCTTCAGGTTTGGAATTGTATGCTTTATCTAAACATAGATGTTGAAGTTTTCTTCCTCTCTTTCCTGTTTCTTTAGTTTTAAATGATGGTCGTTTATGGATAACTATATTATCAACCACATCTGTTACTAGTTTGATGTCATGTGTATTTGCTGAAGATATTACAACAGATATAGGAATTCCGTTTTTATCTGTTAAAATATGTCTTTTTGTGCCGAGTTTGCTTCTATCAGTAGGATTGTTTCCAGTCATCGCCCCCCTAAAGGAGACTTTATGGATATACTATCGATGGATTGCCAGGTACCGTTGATACCAATGCAGTCGTCATATATTTTTAATAGTTTTATCCATCCATTTTTGAAGATGTCAAGGCTATTCCACTTTTGAAACCTGCGATGACAGGTAGAACCAGAACCATATTCTTTAGGTATCGTCTATCATTGACATCCTTATGTTCTTAATACATAGAGAATTCCATCAATCACTTTTCTGTATGGAACAATTGGATGGCCAACTGTTCTGAGAGGTTTCTCCTTTGGTAAAATACTCAATCTCATCCCATAATTCATCTGGAACATTGAGTATGATAGGGTGTTTATTTTTATCCATTACACTGTCCATTCTTTGGATGCAGGTCACAGTTTATCAAAAGAGGGAAAAGAGCTATAATCCTATCGAATTTTGGGATATGCTCTAAATCTTTTTCTTATGATATACGCATTAATAAAAGAGACCTTTACATATCTATTATTTCAAATGTGACATAATCAAATAGGTTTTGTCATAAAATTCGCCAGTAAAATGAGATCTATTTAGAACGTAGGTACCCGAAGGAGTATCTTTATCTTCGAGATAGATCCAATTAATATCCAAAGACTGAGAGTATGAGATCGACATTGCTCAAATAAGATAAATAAATCTTTTAGATGATACACTATAAATAAAGTCATAAGAAAAGTTTTAAAAAAGACTATATATCAACTGCTGAAAAATCAGCTTTTGATGGTATTACTTTTGGAGGAGTTCCATATACTATTGATATTACATTGTGAGCGTGGAGTGAAATGTCTCTATAATTGGTACTTTTGTGTACTTGGGTTCCATTTACATAAATAGTCAAAGGATTTGTTGCTGTTGCTGTATGATTGAGTATTTGATTATTACTTAGCTTCTGTTTCCAAATATCAAAGAAATTTCCTAGAGTAAAAGTTCTGTGTATCGGAGATTCGATATGTATTATTCCAGATTGATCATGAGTATGCAGCCAATAGAAACAATAATTAGTAATACCGATCAAAGCGGGAACAGTATGATTTTTGCCATTGATAAATATTGCTAGTTTTGCGTGTACATGATATCCATTCATCTCCATTGCCCCGCATTTAATTCCATCTATTGGCAAGGCTGCATTAATTTTCGTTGAAAATTTTATATTGGTTACTGCAAAACCTATAATCATAGCAGCTACTACAATAACACCTATTATTATAAATTTATTAACCTTTTTATCATGTATAATCTTGTTATCTCGATTCTCTCTCTTTTTTTTCATGTCATTTCCGACTTTAATATATAGTTTCATCGTTTATTAATTATTTGTGTATTTAGAACTCCCTAGAGTTAAGGAGAAAGATAGAGATTTCCTTATTGCTTATCATATATAATATAACAAATTAGAAAAAGAACAGCCCTTGATGATTTAGTATATTCATTCTTTAGATCTCTTGCATAATTAGAAACAATCTAGATCACCCCTTCTGGATTTTATATCGATTTTTAGTTCTGATGATTCAATATTTTATAGTTTACCAGTCCTGCAACTATATCGGATATTTTATTGTATTTTCTCAATTTGTTCCTAAAGATATCGCTCATGATCCTGTACTTTTTCAGGCGACATATAGTATGCTCTATCACTATCCTCTTTTTAGAATGAATGGTGTTGAACTTGATTTCTTCTTGTGATAAACTGGTTTATTTTCTTTTTATATGGTAAGGCGGACAGTTGTTCTGGATTCCTTTTCTATGCCCAAATACCCTAGATCAACTACAGTAACAACTTGTTTTGGAGTACAGGATGATTCTTTTTGTAAATATCGTAATCATGTATTCTTCCTTTTTTATGGCGTATTTTGTGAAGGATGTAATCACGATTGTTAACCCAACTGATTCTTGATAGTATGTCTTTTCTTCTTGCCTGAATAGTACATTTTCCTTTTATTCTTGTCAACAGGTCTTGGTATCTTCTGTTCTGTACAATCTGTAAAAGCAAGCCTGGAAAATATTTCTCTACTGCCTCTGGAATTTTAAGCCTTTTGGTTATTGGGTATGTCTTCTGCGGAATTGGCAAACATTCTCTTATCAACCCTTCAATCTTTTGAATGTCTTTTCAGATGTTGCTCTGATCAAGATTGAATAAAAATCCAGATAATGTGTAAGTTATGTAAAGACGATAGTATACTAAAAGCATTACAAATCTATCCCTTTTATTCAGCTTAAAGTGTCTTCCAGCACCTATTTCTCTTTCCCGATCTTTTCTTTTGGACAAGCGTTGTATTTCATGTTTAGCATATCTTTTTGTTATCTTTTTATCGAAAATATCATCAAATTCTTGTACTGTAAGGCCGGTAAACGATTTGAAAAGTAGGGGTTTTTTGGATAACCTCTCGTATGAAAGCATAGAGAAAACAGGTTAAAGAAGAACTTTCGGTCATAAAGCTGTTTGCGAGTAATTATGCAAGAGATCTTTTATATCTATACTTCAGCGGTCTTTCATTGAGAAATACATTAAAGCCATATCTTGATTCGTTAAAGGAGTCATACTGCAATTAGAGATTGGATACAAAAGTACAAACCTGAAAGATTATTCTATAGTAAACCGAGACATCTGAATTTATAATCGATGAAACTCAATTCAAAGTTGGTTCAGAAATCATATGACTATGGGTTGTTATCAAGTCTGAAACTAAGAATAATCTTGTTATAAGCATATCCAAAGAACGAAATATGTTTGTTGCAGAGCATTATATTCTTCTCATCAATTATGAGTATTCGAAGGAATGTATCCCTCATAGTATTACTAAAGAGCGGCAAGGTAAAGGTATTACGACACCTAAACACTCACCATTTCTTTACAGAAAAACATATCATACCTTTTACACAACTGTTAACAGTGCCCTAAATAGTATATGTACAAATTACGAATGTACAGAAATTTATTTAATATTTGTAATATTATATGTTTTAAACAATAAAATCTCTAACAAATAGTTTATTATCGAGAAAGATTGTTATAGGACGTTGGTAAGCGCTGTTGGCAAGTATCTGCTTGCCAACATATAAAATAAGATGATTAACATTGATTTTTTAATAATTTGAAATATCAAAACTGTTGTGATTTTTTGTTGAAAGTACGTTGGAAGTTACATTAAGAGAATATACATTTTGAGTATACCAATTAGAATAACTTATAAATATTACAGTAATAACTGAGATTACAATAATAGTATATAATAAATATCTTGCATAATTAGAAACAATCTAGACTATTTCTTCAGAATTCTATATTGATATTGGTCTAATTATTCAATATTCTATAATTTACCAAACCTGAAACTATATCTGACACCTTGTTATATTTTCTCAATTTGTTTCTGAAAATATCACTCATTATCCTGTACTTTTTCAATCTGCTGATAATATGTTCCACTATTATTCTCTTCTTGGAATGAATTTTGTTATATTCTTTTTCATTATCTGATAAAAATCCGTTTCTTTTCTTTTTATATGGTAGTGCAGATAGTTGTTCCGGGAAATCCGTTTCTATGCCCAAATACCCTAGATCAACTACATTAAAAACTTGTTTTGGAATAAAAGGATGATTCTTTTTATAGACATCATAATCATGTTTTCTTCCTTTTTTATAGCCTACTTTGTGAAGGATGTAACCACGATTGTTAACTGTAATCTGATTCTTAACAGTATGTCTTTTCTTCTTGCCTGAATAGAATGTCTTCTTTCTTTTATTGTCAATGGGTCTTGGTATCTGTTGTTCTGTACAATCGGTAAAAGCAAGAAAGCCTGGAAAATATTTCTCTACTTCCTCATGAGTTCGAAGCCTCTTTGTTTTGTTGTATATCTTTTGTGGAATTGGTAAACATTTTCTTACTAATTGTTCAATCTTTTGAATGTCTCTACAAATGTTACTCTGATCCAAATCAAATAAAAAGCCAGCTAACGTGTAAGTTATGTACAGACAATAGTACACTAAAAGCATAAGAAATCTATCTTTTAAATCCAGCTTGAAATGTCTACCTGCACCAATCGTTCTTTTTCTATTATCTTTTCTATTGTATAAACGCTTTATCTCATGATTGTGATATTTTTTTATTATGTAATTATCATAAATATTATCAAATTCTTGAACTGTAACGCCGGTAAATGACTTGAAGAGCAATGGCTTTTTGGATAATCCATCATAGGCAAGCAACGAAAGAACAAGTTGATGATAAACTAATGGTTATAAAGCTGTTTAGTTGCAATTATGCAAGAGATCTAATATACCAGTATTTTTCACAAAGATGTTCTTTTTGGCGAATATTTATTCCTTGTTGTACATTCTATGGTCAACACAATATAAGCAATTAATTTTAGTTTCAGACTAATAGTAATACAAAAATATAAAATTAAATAATATCTTAATTTTATGGGTTAATATTTTTGTCTTAATATGTAGTCGTTAATTATATCGTATCTAAACCATTACCAATTTTCATTTTTGGTTTCATAACTTCGAGCTCTAATAATGAATTTTTTATGATTTGTAAAAAAATTATTTATAAAATTAATTTTATAATTATTTTGTTATGGCAGTAGTATTCGCATTCGGTACAGAATGTGGTTGTGTTGTTGCAAGATGATCCAATTTATTTTGGATATCTACATTAGATAAGTATGTCTCAGGAAATGCAACGTCGGATCTAGATTGAGGACAACCAAATCCACCTTTGATGTTTTTTCTTAATACTCCATCAGAAATCTTAACCGTAGAGTTGTCTGATTTTCCTTCTTCTGATATACCTGGAGAACATGTAAAGGGTAAGCTTACATTAACATTATCAATAGTTCCAAAAATTCGATATTGATAAGTGGTTTGAACTGTAGGATAAAATGGGGCATTATAATGACCAAGATCTCTGAATTTAGGAACAAAGTCAAAGACTTTCTTTTTAGGTCCTGCAGTAACTTCAACCTTGAGAGTTTTTTCTAACCCTCCAATAGGTTTTGAACCATTTGCAAAAGAATCCGTTGGATCTTTAGGATCTGGAGTATATGCAAAAAAATCTACACCTGATTTATCATCTATAAATACCGGTTCGTTTACAGAACCAACTACAAATAAATAATCTTTACCACCTATATTAAATAGTTGTATTTGATGAGCATGTGCAATTTGACTAGGAACAGAAAGCATCAATAAAGATGAAACAGTAAACGCGCAAATCATCAATAAATCATTTTTTGTAACTTTCAAAAAATACATTTTGCATATAGTAATTTAATGAATATTTTAAAATTATTGGTATATTCGTGGAATAGATGACAATATAATGAAATACTTTATAAAGAAGATTTCGATGTTTTTTATAATATTTCTTTTATTTAGATACAATGGATAATTATATCTTATTAAATAACCTACAGATTAGTTTGGGAAATTAATTCAATAAAATAAAATAAAATGATTGATTAATTACAACAGTTTTGATATTTCAAATTATTAAAAAATCAATGTTAATCATCTTATTTTATATGTTGGCAAGCAGATACTTGCCAACAACATTTTGCCAATACATGATAACAGTCTTATTTCCGGTACAATGTACTATTTGTTATTTGGGATTTTGTTGATTACATTAATATTAAATAATATTTTGAATATTAAATAAATTTCTGTACATTCGTAATATGTACATTATCATTTTATATTGTTTGTAACGTCATAAAAATCAAATGTAATTGCAATTGGTAACTAAATAAAGATAGTAACTTATCAAGATGTTTTCCATTTATTTTTACATTAAAAACTAATCTAACAAATTCTACAGAAATAAGTTAAAGTCCACAATATGATAACATATAAATATAAAATAAGAAGTGAATTTTTGTAATTTGTATTTTATAAATATTTATGATTCATAAAGTAATGATGTACATATTACGAATGTACAGAAATTTATTTAATATTCTATATATAATTAATCTTAGGATGTAGATAACAACCCCAAAACGGCAATTAAGTGTATGATACCAAGAAATAAGATCCATATTTACAGATTGGTATGTGCTGCGTTGGCAAGCGTAACGCTTGCCAACATTTAATAAAAATTTATATTTACATATATTATTTGTAAATTTAAACTCCTATTTTGATTAAAATAAAGTGAAGATTATATAATTTTTAAATTATATCAGTATTCGGATAAGCATATTTTAAAAAATGTATTTTATTGTATTATTATTAATTACTTAATTATATGATAGATATTTTAATGGAGCTTATCTATATTAGTATAATTATTTGCTTTGTCGCCTAACTCAACAAATTTAGATGGATTACCATTCTTAATCCTTTATGATGGATTGGCCTTCTTATAATAGGCCCTTGGTTCGACGGGATTAGTTCCTTTTTTCATATGATTTACTTAACACATGGAACTCTGACTGGATAATATAAATAAAAATAAGAATGGTAAGCCATTCAAATTTCGATTTTTTCATACGTGTTATTGGTTACATCATATATTATTTCATCTGCCATATAGACAAACGGAGGAATAATCAAGGCCACTGGAAAACATCTACCAGCTAATCCGTTATAATTCATATCTGCAAGAGAATTAACAAGTTAAACTGTCAATATCAAAAGACAATATAGATGATGAGGCATATCATAATAGCAGTAGATAGCACTGGTATCAAGGTAACTAACAGAAGCCAATGGATGAATGAAAAACTTAAAAATAACAGGTTAAGAAATATGGAAGCAAAGGTTATAGACTAAGGATTTATTGAAATGGAAAAATAAAATAAAATATGGACAGAGATGGATGGCTGAATAGACGACCTTTTCATCTATCAAGAGAATGTTTGGTGAGTATGTATCTGCTACACGATTTTGAAACAGGGTAAATGAGATGATGATAATAGTATCATTGTATAATCTGTTCAGAAGAATATAGAGGAACAAGAATAGAAATGATTAGATGATAATGAGTTATGCAACAAAGCATAATTATTCATTATTTTATATACGCGTATATGTAATTGGGCTATAAAGTTAAGAAAAGATATAGATTTCTATCATGTTTATATATAACTATAATGAATTAGAAAAAGAAAAGAAACAGAAGATATAGCCTACCATTATATTTGTATTTTAATGACCTTTTGTTAAGAAATATACATCCAAAACTTATCTTGATTAACTATAAAAAGTCAAACAGCAATAAGAGATTAGATACAGAAGTATAAACCAGGAAGACTATATTATAGTAAGAATGATATCTGAATTCATAATCGATAAAACTCATTAAAGTAGACTCTGAAGTAATACGGTTATAGGTTACGATTTCATATGAAATTAAAGAAATAATTGAAATAAACCTATCAAAAGAACGAAATATCGGGTAGTTGCAGAGCAATTTATTTCGGAACTTGTAGATTAGCATGGTAAACATCCAGTTTCAATGGATATAATGGTATTCGGTATTCACCTCAAGTATGTAAATTCCTATAGATAGCACATCATATTCATTCTTCGTATGAGAAAAGCATTATTGAAAGAATTTACATAACTACTTTACTTTACGATTGTAATATAGATAATTGAGGCATGGTCATAATTCAAAACTACTTATCTTTACCTTTACCATCATATTAGATAGTACCAAGCATATATTTTATTGATTTTGGATTTGTTTTCTCAGTCTTGCAGTTATAGTATACCATTAGTTGATATAATAAAACAGACAAAAGTACAATTGTAGATACCGCATTAAATCCTCGCATTGGCAATGGGTATATCCTAAAGACTGATTTTATATGTTCTATCAATGGTTCTACCGATATTCTTCTATGGCTATAGATAGTCTGACCTATTTCAGATTCATAAAAGCATACAACTCAAGCCTCTTTTCAGAAGTACTTTTATATCTTTCTAGTGGACAAACCAGATCCATTCCTAATATTTTTTTACTATATTCATACAGTTTCTTATCATCGTATCCAGAATCAACTACCATATACAAGGCAGAAGGTAAAGAAAATAAAGATGAGTGTGACGTTAAAGAAATATACATTTTATTATCTGGAACATTCGCAGTAGTTACATCGGCTGTTAGAGGTACTATAATCTTCCCTGTTGCTCATGTCAGAGGTAGTTTATATCCAAATATCCATTTCTTGGTATAACTATATCCCCATCGTGCATCTGTATCAATACCAGAACATGGTAACTCTCCTTTTTCATAGATGATTTATGCCATACTGGACCTTTTGCTTTTAAAAGAGTATGTTACTGATGTTTATATAAGGGTCTACTGATCCTTCTACGACAAAGAGGCATCCCATTGTTAATATCCTTTGTTTGATATCTATCAGAATAGTCTTCAATCCTAATGTTAGTCTGCTAGGTATTGTTACAAGACCACAGGCTATTGCTAGTTTATGGTTATACAGACAGAATATGCCAAGAAAAAGAAATATGCGATGCATTGTTAGAGTAAGGCAAACCACAACCTTACAATAAATAGTCTTTTAAAAAATACAAGAATTAGGAGAATATATATATGGTCTGCCAAGTTTCCTTTTGCTGTTGTTATACTAAGCCATCGTATACAACTTATCAGATACAGAATGTTAAAATATAAATTCCTTCCTTCTATTAAGAGCTAATCTTTGGGACAGTTTTAATCAAAATAATATTCCAGAGGTTAGCTTTATGTTGTTCTAAAAAATATCTAAATATCAGTTGAATTAGCACCATGTCTCAGATAATTATATGAGAATTTGTCTGATTTAAAAAATTTTATTGGTTATTTGTTTAGTTGGTCCTTATAATTTAGCGACCTCCACCTCCAGCGCCACCGCCAGCGCCACCGCCAGCGCCCGGCACTTCCACTACCGGAGCTAGCCGCTCCATGTGCTGCATTAGCGGCACCAGTTGCTGCATTTGCTGCATTGTGTGCTTCACCTAAAACTGCATTTGCCTTTGCAGCTGGTGTGCCTGCTGCATTATTTTCTGTATTTCCGTTATCGGACACTCCATTTCCGTTTACTGCTTTTCCGTTTACTGCAGTATTTAACATTGCACTCAATGCTGCATTAGATATAGGATTTGCTACTTTGGAGTAGTTTATAGTTGTTCGTTTGGAGTAGTTGTAACTGCAGATGGTACTTTTATTGCACTATGGAGTGCACCTTGGCCTGTAACAGGTAATATTAATACTCCTATTGGAAGGTTTAATGTAGTGGTTTCACCTACTGAATTGGTGAATACCACCTGTACTGTTAGACTTTCAACAGTACCACCAACATAGAAACTAGGCACTACTGTTACATCAAACTCGTGGGTACCACCAGCTGGAATAAATCCCGTATTTTGCGTCGTTGGTCCTGCAATGACCAGGGGCAATATTGCATTTTGCTGTACAACATTTGGAATATTTGTAGCTGAGGGAACCACTGTAGCCGCTATTGCAGATTCATCTCTTGGAAATACAGTTGTAACAGCATCGTAAATTGGTGCATCTCCAGTATTGTTGATCAAAATCCTAACTTTTGATGGAACACCTGGAGGAACTACTACAGTATATGGCGAAGTAGTCGCAGTGGCATTTGGACCCAATGCTTGTATATCTATGAATTCCATACCTGTTACTGCGAATGTAACTGGAATTACCTGATTAACAAAATCATATGGTAGTAGTAATTCGTTTATTGCATCATATTGTCTGGTCAAATCATAATTATGACTAAAAGTACTTGAGGCACTATTATGATTATCAAAATTGAGAAATGACGATGTTGCATTTTGGATATCAAGTACTGATGCAAATTGGTCTTGCTGTTGTGCGTCTATACTATTAGTTGAAGTTCTTAAATCTGAACGGAGAGTATGTAATGCTAATGGTGCAACATATGGTTTAACCATAGTATTATTTGTTACATTAACAGGGAAGTAAAGTGTAACTCCTTGGCCTGGATAAATGTCACCTATGTAATTAGAGAATGCAATATCAAATCTCTTTGTATTGTGTAGTAATGGAAGAGTTGAATTAAATCCATGTGGTAATTTTATTGCTGCTGTTAAACCTGCTAATTGTACAACACCTTCATACTGTAATGAAAGAGCAAGAGTTGTAGGTCCTTGATTAATATCGGTTTCAAAGTTTTGATTTGGATCTTGTGGGTTTGCTAACAAAAAGGTGCTATTTGCAGAAGTTCCTACATCAACAGCATGTGGAGTATTGTCTGAAGTCCAATAGGATTTTATGAATCTAAAGTTATCTGGACCTACTACTTTAAAACGAGTATCACTGTGTTGAAGATTTAAAGATTTTGAATCTGATAATGATTTAGAAAAGCTTAATGTTGGACGATTTACGGAATTAGTTTGACTAGATATATTCTGGCATAATGTTGATGAAGAAGTATATAGCATTATATTTCCCATTGATTGATTTATAACAGTACACCATGGATTGTTACCATTATGATTATTATTATGTTGTCCTCCCCATGATATGCCATTAGTTGCTAGATTATTAATACCACTAAATGGAATAGCTATTGAAGCCGGATCAACAGTAGGATTAGATTGAACATTACTTGTTACTATATTAGCATGATGAAAATTAGAATTAGCAAAGTTGGGTCTTGCTACATGTGTGATTGGATGATTAAAGTGTTGAGGAGAAGAGAAGAAGAAGCATGATTAACAAAGTGATGTCCTATTGTATTAATACCCGAATTAGAAACTTGGGAAAATGGATCATTATGTTGACCTACTGAATGTGCTAATCGATGAATACCAAAAGTATGAAAATTCGGATTTTGAATAGAACTATTATGAGTTGTTTGTTGTGCGAATGATTTGGGTATAGTTAAATTGTATCCTATTGATACAGTATTTCCTAACAAAATAATTGCACCCAACAAAACTGGTACAATTACATTGAAGGTTTTTTTCTTTACCTTATACGATTTTATGTTTATAAAATCCACGTTTCTGTAGATATTACTTTGGATATATAGGGAGTGAAAAAATGCCTATTATTATTATTTAATCTTAAAGTATTGCTTTATTCATCTTTATAAAAGATAATAATAATAAAAGTATAATAATTGTCTATATGTTAGACGAATGTACCATTACACTTTTTAAAGATCATTTAAAAATAATTATAAATAAGCATTATATTCAAATCGTAAATATTCATATTATAAAATAATCCTACATACAAGTATACTTCAATTTTCCAAATAATATTTATTTTCTTATACTTAATCTCTTACTACATATTTTCCTTATTGCACAAATCTACAAATAAATTCAACCAGCTAATTATATTTTTCAATTTGCATTTCTTTCTTTTACATTAAAATTAGTCATCAAAATATTATTCCATCAGTAAATAGTTCTTTCAATAATCTTTTCTCAGGGAATGAATATGACGATAGTTTTAAAAATCGACAAGCTCGCGGATACCAAGTACCACTACTGTCTGTTGAAACCAGGTGCTTGTCATGCTCTTTTATAACTTTAGAGAAAAAGCACTCTTTAGCGAAAACATATTTCTATTTTGATATGTTTGTTGCACCGATTTATTTACTTTCAGATTCAATAGCAAACCCATTAGAGTCATATCAATTTAGAAGAGCTAACCTTTATGAGTTTCATAAACTTTAATCTGTATTATTTATTTTTCTGTAACAATCTTTTATTTGGTTTGTATTTTTGAATTCAATCTCTTATTGCAGCAGTATGACTTCTATGAATAAACCTTTGTAATGCTTTTGCATTAGTATTTTATAAAGAAAGACCATTGAAATATAAATGCCGCGCATATATGCTATATCATTAAGTTTTGCTCTATTTCTTTTCGACCATACCATCAATTAGATCTCTTGCATAATTAGAACCAATTTTCACTTTCTAATACGAAATTTATTTTGTTATTATCCATGATATACTAATTAGCATAAAAAATCAAACTATGAATTTCCAAAACTATAAAGGAAAATCTTTTATAAAGTTTGAAAACATATGCTAATTGGTATAGTTCATTATTCTATGGTTTACCAGGCCTGCCGCCACTATATATGATATTTTATTGTACTTTCTTAATTTGTTTCTAAAGATAGCGTTCATAATTTCGTACTTTTTCAATCGACAAATAGTATACTCTTCATCATTCTCATTCTAGCATAATTATATTGTACTCTATTTTCTTGATACAGATATTGGTTTCTCTTTTTTCTATACAGTAAGGATGACTGTTGTTCTGGAAAGTCCTTTTCTATGCCAAGATATCCTAGATCAACTACATTAACACTTGTTTAGGGATGACAGGATGGTTATTCTTATAGACATCATAGTCGTGTTTGTTCTTCCTTTCTTACAGCCTATTTTATGAAGGATATAACCATGGTTGTTAACCATCAATTCCTATTTACAACAATAAATAGAAGAATAAACAGGTTATACATTCGGATAAAAGATACAACAGATAGTAGCAAGGAATTCAAAGACGAATATATTATTATTGCAATAGACAGTAATGGTGTCAAAGTAACAAACAGAGGCCACCAATGGATGAAAGACAAATGGCATATAAAAAATAAAAAGAAATGGTATTTAAAAATTCACGTAGCTGTTAATGTAAAAACCAAGAAAATTCTATTTATGAAAGTAACTGACGATGAACATGTTCATGATAGCAAAGCGTTACCCGGATTGGTTGATGATGTTATAAAATCAGATAGCATGACACCTGCAGCAGCCATAGGTGAACTCATTGCTGATGGTGCTTATGATGGTAATAATATTTTTAGATATTTAGAAGATAAAGGAATCCAGCCTTGCATTAAAGTAAGAAAGAATTCTAGAATCAGATGGAAAAAGGGAATGCCCTTAGAAATCTATCAGTGTTGGCACAAAGAAATGATTTGCAAAAGTGGAAAGGATAGCGTAAGCTATGGACAAAGATGGATTGTAGAAACAGTATTCTCGTCAATAAAAAGAATGTTTGGAGATACGTATACTAGGTTAAACTGAAAAATATGATACAAGAAATGATGTTGAAAGCATCATTATATAATAAGTTGATATCTATTTAGGCAAATAGGGATAGTAAAATCAATGATTATAAGAACCATGCAACAGAGCATACTATAGCTTAAAATTAATAGAAATAATTTATGGTCATTCATGCTGTAATAGAGTAGCGATGTTCTAATATAATAAACTAAGTTTATCTAAAATAATGAAGATAAAGCCAGTAGTTTTTGGTGTCGTTTTATTATCAATGATTATCACAAATGGATTTGGAATTACTTTTATCGGAAAAATTCCTTCTATTTATGCAAAGGATAGTGATTCAACCAAAGATAATCTAGCAACATGTAAAACAGTAACAATCCCTAAATCATCTTCTATTAACGAAACTTTTACTGTTGCTGAAAAGTTTAAAGGTAATCCAATGAAGTTTAATGGGGAATGTGTTATGGATAGGTACCTCTAACTCTGCTAAACATCCATGTAATGTTATTCATGGGATCGCATCATCAGGTCATTGTGAAACAGTAGGAGTTGGATATGCGGTAACATCTAAAGGCACTGCAAATCTTCCTACAATAGAATGGCACCACCTTGCTGGTGTAACTCTAAAACCAGGTCAATTTCTTGATTTAGCCGATACCACGCCATTCTTTACAACCAAAGGTCACTCTGCAACAGTCATACCATGTGATAAATCTGCAAAACCACTTGTAAGACTATTTGCAGGTATAATTGATGCAGGTGTAAATACTCTTGAATCACCTGATGTAGAATATCTACAACAATTATCTAGTCCTCAAGAAGGTCTTTGTGTTTATCACTTTGATGTTGGAACTACTACTAATAATCCTGATGGAGTAACTGACTTTGCGATCATAAATACAAGTGATAAAACAATAACTTTTACAGATAGAAATACAGCTACACTTTCTGTAACAAATGGATACTTAAATGCCGGAGGAGGCTAGTAACAAATAACAATCCTTTTTTTAGTGCCTCAATACTTGAGATTATAGATTTACAAATATCTTTATATTTAAATAAAGAATTCAGATAGCTTTTACAGCAGTTTCATAAATTATATATTCTTCAATTTATCATGAATCTATTGGTCTGTACTTTTGTATCCATTTCCCGATTGATACATGACTTGGTTAAATATAAAAAAGAAGGCTTTAAAAGTTCTAAATAATTTATGCATGTTTAAACTATCGATTTTCATTTTTTAATAGTATCAAAAAATACATCAAGAATTTCGTTGCTGAAAGCAATAGTGTAGTTTATTGAAGATTATATGACCTTTATCATACAACTGTTAACATAGCCATAAAGAATATATGTACATATGACGAATGTACAGAAATTTATTTAATATTGAAAATGCAATTAATCTTGATGTAAGGTAACAAATCCCAAAAACTGCAATTAAGTATACGAGCTAACATAAGGTAAGATCCATATCCAATGATTGGTAAGTGCTTTGTTGCATGATTATTTTTTTCGTTATTTACTAACGTTTTATTGATAGAATAAAAACAAAAACAGTTAAAATTTAATTGTTATTATTACAGATAAATTATATTTTTAACTGATTTTCGAATTATGCAACAAAGCAGTTTGTAAGCAATTATGCAAGAGATCTATTGTTCTTTAAACGAGTATAATAATCCAATATTTTATTTGAAATGGTTTTTGAATCATGATATTTTCTTACATATTTTGGTCCTTCTATGGAAAGCCTTTTTTGTTCATCTTTGTCATCAATAAACGAAAAGAGATCTTTTTCAAAAGTTTCTTTTGTAGTTCTATAAACAGGAGGTTTATGCTGATCATATAACTCATCGGAGACATACGCCATTACGGGTTTGCCAAGTGCCATTCCTTCCAATTCAAACTTGCCTATCCATCCGATTTCAGGCAAGACTTTACCTATAACAATGTCGGAAGTAGAAATTAACTCTAAGGATTGTTCATAAGTTAAATTAAAAATTTTAATAATTTTGGCTTTATTTGTTTTCTCTATTGTATTAAAAACAGAAGAAAAATGATCCCATTCAGGTCTATTTTTATAATAAGGATAATGAGCAATCCTAACTTCTGACTTGTTATATATATTTGACGGTTTTCGAAATTTGTTAATCTTGCTTAAATTTATTGGATTTGGTAGCCAACTTCCATTAGGCGCATATTTTAGAAGATCAGGTGTAGATACCAAGCAAAAATCAAAATCTTTTTTTCCAGATTCTCGTAAATCACTTCCATGATAATGTTTTAAAAATATCTTTTTCTTATAATTTTTCTTTAAATAATTATAAAGTGTTCCATAAGGATAATGGTAATGCCATACATCATAAAGTTTTAAACGAATGTAAAACATAGTCTTTTCCATAAACGAATTATAATTTACATGAATTCCACCAAATCTATGTTGAGTAATAGTGTCAAACACAAACACATCAACCACGTTTCCTTTTTGGTGTTGCTCGGAAGAAAGTAAAGAAGATACTCCTGCTATTTCACCTATGTGAGCTATTTTCATTTTATCTTTCCTTTAACTCATTTTGGCTTTAATCTATTAGCAGTCCGGCATTAAATAAACCATCTGGAAAGCAGTGTGTTATACACCTTTCGCAAAAAATTTCATTACAATCATTACAACTGTAGAAGCATTCATTTTTTGATTGCTTTATTTTTTTACAACCAAAACAAACGATATTTTCTGCAATTGATTTCAAACCTGTTTCAGCGATCTCATTCTTTTTAATTAATTTATACTCGGATTTCTTTGTTGGAATAAGTAACATAGAGTTTATCTACCCCCTCCATTTGCGGTAATTTCTAAATATATTTTATAAAAGTCAGCTGATCCATGTATAAGCAAGTTCATTATAAAATGGCTTTTCAAATTAAGATATTAAGGATTCAGCATGATTATAGGATAATTTTATATAACATTAAAATATAAACAAAGTGTTATAGAAATATTGTGCTTATCTATTCATGTATTTATTGTTAATTATTGCTTACTTTTACTATAGTCATATAACCCTTTATTTTGAACTTAATTAATTTCATTAAAAAATTATAAAATGATACTTATTGCTTTGTTGCATGATTCAAAAACTAGTTATAACAACAATTAACTTGTAATAATAACAATTAAATTTTAACTGTTTTCGTCACAGATTCATCAACAAAACGTCATCAAATGATGAGAAAAATAATTATGCAACAAAGCAATACTTATCTATTTTCTTCTATACAATAGATCTCTTGCATAATTACAACTAAACAGCTTTAAGACTATTAGTTTATCATCTATCTGTTAATTCGTTGCTTTCCTACTATGGATTATCCAAAAAGCCATTGCTCTTCAAGTCATTTACCGGCGTTACAGTACAAGAATTTGATATTATTTATGATAACTATATAATAAAAAAATATCATAAGCATGAATTAAAGCGTTTATCTAATAGAAAAGAAAGTAGAAAAAGAAAGTTTGGTGCAGACAGGCATTTCAAGATGAATTTAAAAGATAGATTTCTAATGCTTTTAGTGTACTACCGTCTGTACATAACCTACACATTAGCAAGTTTTCTTTTTAATTTGGATCAGAGTAACATCTGCAGAGACATTCAAAAGATTGAGAATCTAATAAGAGCGTGTATACCATTTCCACATAAAAAATATAACAAAACAAAAAGGCTAAAAATGCCAGAAGAGAAAGTCGAAGAGTATTGTCCTGGTTTTATTGCTTTTACTGATTTACAGAACAGCAGTAAATTCGAGACCTAAATATAAGAAAAGACATAAGGCGTATTAATCGGGAAAGAAGAAAAAACATACTGTAAAGATGCAGATTATTGTTAACAACCACGGTTTAATTATTCATAAATTAAGACACAAGAAAGGAGGAAGAAAACATGACTATGATATTTATAAAAAGAATCATTCTTTCACTCCCAAAGATGTTCTAAATGTATATGATCCGAGATACCTTGGAGTAGAAAAAGATTTCCAAGAATAAAAATCATATATACCAAATAGAAAGCAAAGAAATCTGGATCTATCTCAGAAGAAAAAGAACAGAATAAAAGTAATTCTAAAAAGAGAATAGTGATAGAACATACCATTTCCAGATTGAAAAAGTACCGTAGAATGAGTGAGATATTTAGAAATAGATTAAGAAAATTTAATAGAATATCCGATATAGTAGCAGGTTTGGTAAATTATAGAATAATGAATCAGTATTGGTAAAACTTGATATATTATCATATTAGAAAGTTTGGATTGTTTCTAATTATGCAAATGATCTAATGACTTTGTGCATAAACTATTTATTTAAGTAGCCTATTATATCGGAAATATTCTCTATTTACTATAGAGAATCATTTTTTCATACTGATTTCTTATATTTGCTTTTCACATAATAGATTAGTTGTATATTTATCTGCCTTTCTAATAAATTCATTTAATATACTTTCATTATTTAATGAAATTTTTGTCTTGTTCTTTTTTATTTTATCTAAATCCCAAATGTCAAAATTATATGAATAAAGTAATTCTAAAACTTGTTTGGGCTCTTTACCATATTCAATAATACTTGTAGGATGAAACTCAACAAGCATTTTTAAATTTTTATTTAAAGGATTTCTAGATATATTTTGCATTCCAGTGAGCGCACCATATTCGGAACCCTCTAAATCCATTTTAATAAAATCTATTTTTTGGCAGTCATAGTTATTTTCAAAATATGTATCCAACCGAATAGTTTTAACTACTTCTTGTTTATATTTTTCATTCACTAAATCGTTTGCTTTATAAATTCTGTTCATACCATGATTATCATCATCTAGATACAATATTATTTCCTTATCGTCTATATTTGATATAGCTTTTTTTTCAGTTACAACAATTTTTGAATATCCATTAATTTTTATATTCTTGATTAATATATTGAAATTACTACTACCAGGTTCAAAAGCAAAAATTTTTCCATTGTTACCCACAAGCTTTGAAAATATTAACGTGTAATATCCGATATTTGCGCCCAAATCTGCAACAACGTCTCCGGGTTTTATTAAAGATGTCATCAAATGAGTTTCAAAAGGATCGTATATCCTATACCAAGCTAAATTTAATGAATCTTTGTTATCTAGATACATTTCATGGTTAAATATTACACTTGTTTTATGTACTTTTCTATCTTTATTAGTTATTTTTAAGATTCTATATGGTAAAGATTTAATAAAATCTATATTGGTTAATCCTTGTCTAAACATCAAAGGATATAAAAAAGACGGTTTTTTAATTCCAATCTTTTTTAAATAATAATACATCAAATGTTTTATTAAGAAATGATGTATTTTAGCCATTCATATAATTGAACCTTAGAAAGATTAAGCAATTTTGTATACTAAATATAATATATAACTTAACAGTTGTGACGACATGAAAATCTTGTAGTATCTTCTGCTTTGTTGCATGATTCCCTTTTTCCAAATACATTTAGCTAACTTCTATTAACAAATTGTATGAAATGGTCCATCTACAACCAATCTCTAGTTAGACGTGGCGAAATCATGCTAGGATTTGACGTTATAAACAACTGGCATACCGAATTAAAAGAGATGAATAAAGACAAAATAGGTGAACCATTTCATTATCCTAACACTTTTCTTCTTCTATTGGGTTATGCTAAAGTGTATTTTCATTTACCATACAGGCAAACCGAAGGTATTGCGCAAGGACACACTAAAGGAAAATTACCATCTATTCCAGACTACACTACAATAAGTAGAAGAATAAACCGGCTGGACATTAAGATAGACGATAACAAAAGTAAGGATTTTGAAGACGAATACATCGTCATTGCGATAGATAGACCGGTTATTAAGGTTACAAACAGTGGTCAATGGATGAGAGAAAAATGGCATATAAAAAAGAAAGGATATTTAAAAATACATGTTGCGGTAAATGTAAAGACCAAGAAAATCCTTTCAATGAAGGTTACCGATGATCACGTTCATGATAGCAAAGCGTTACCAGAATTGGTTGAAAATATTATAAAATCAGATAACATGACACCTGCCGCTGCAGCAATAGGCAAACTATTTGGTGATGGTGCTTATGAAGGTAATGATATTTTTAGATATTTGGCAGACAATGGAATCCAGTCTTGCATTAAAGTACGAAAGAATGCTAGAGTCAGATGGAAAAAGGGAATGCCCTTAGAAATCTATCAGTGTTGGCACAAAGAAATGATTTGCAAAAGTGGAAGGATAGCGTAAGCTATGGACAAAGATGGATTGTAGAAACAGTATTCTCGTCAATAAAAAGAATGTTTGGAGAGTACGTATACTAGGTTAAACTGAAAAATATGATACAGGAACTGATGTTAAAAGCATCATTATATAATAAGGTGATATCAATTTAGACAAAACAGGTAGTAGAATTAGAGATTTTAAGAATCATGCAACAAAGCATGGAATTTTTACTATTTTCGTTTTTATTTTATCAACAAAACGCTAGTAGAAAACGAAAAAAATAATCATGCAACAAAGCATGCCATAAACACCAAAATTAGATCATTCTACATATAAATAAGATAGATCAGTTTGCAACCATTTTAGAATTAAGTTTTAAAATAATAACGAAAAATTTTCTACAAAATAATTTAGATGAAAATTAAATACCCGTTATTTCAAAAGAGTATTTGTTTGTAAAAGTTTAGCAGATTTAATATATATTCGACGAATGATCTAGTTGAATTATAATCCTAATTTCAAATGAATATATTTATCATATCATATTCTATATAATGAGATCTAACAATATACTTAATAATGTTACCCACTCATATAAATACAATAAAACAATTATTTTTACAGATGACTAGTATCAAGGCATTTACACTGGATTGGTGCATAATGGAAATAAAATATAATATAGATACAATGTTTATAATTTAAATGGATCTGAGATAACATATAAATAAAATATTCGACTAACAATACCTGATCATTATACTTTCATTATCACATAGTTTTTGTAATAATAAACAAAACAATGCTTTTGACTATAAAATAATAATAGACATTTTTTCACTCCCTATATATTCAAAGTAATATCTACAGAAACGTGGATTTTATAAACATAAAATCGTATAAGGTAAAGAAAAAAACCTTCAATGTACTTGTTACCAGTTTTGTTGGGTGCAATTATTTTGTTAGGAAATACGGTATCAATAGGATACAATTTAACTATACCCAAATCATTCGCACAACAAACAACTCATAATAGTTCTATTCAAAATCCGAATTTTCATACTTTTGGTATTCATCGATTAGCACATTCAGTAGGTCAACATAATGATCCATTTTCCCAAGTTTCTAATTCGGGTATTAATACAATAGGACATCACTTTGTTAATCATGCTTCTTCTTCTTCTTCTTCTCAACACTTTAATCATCCAATCACACATGTAGCAAGACCCAACTTTGCTAATTCTAATTTTCATCATGCTAATATAGTAACAAGTAATGTTCAATCTAATCCTACTGTTGATCCTGCTTCAATAGCTATTCCATTTAGTGGTATTAATAATCTAGCAACTAATGGCATATCATGGAATGGACAACATAATGGCAACAATGGATGGTGTAATATAATAAATAGTTCAACAGGAAATAATTCATGGTGTCATGATCCAAATCATCCAACATTAAGCTTTTCTAAATCATTATCAGATTCAAAATCTTTAAATCTTCAACACAGTGATACTCGTTTTAAAGTAGTAGGTCCAGATAACTTTAGATTTATAAATTCTTACTGGACTTCAGACAATACTTCACACGCTGTTGATGTAGGAACTTCTGCAAATAGCACCTTTTTGTTAGCAAACCCACAAGATCCAAATCAAAACTTTGAAACCGATATTAATCAAGGACCTACAACTCTTGCTCTTTCATTACAGTATGAAGGTGTTGTACAATTAGCAGGTTTAACAGCAGCAATAAAATTACCACATGGATTTAATTCAACTCTTCCATTACTACACAATACAAAGAGATTTGATATTGCATTCTCTAATTACATAGGTGACATTTATCCAGGCCAAGGAGTTACACTTTACTTCCCTGTTAATGTAACAAAAAATACTATGGTTAAACCATATGTTGCACCATTAGCATTACATACTCTCCGTTCAGATTTAAGAACTTCAACTAATAGTATAGATGCATCACAGCAAGACCAATTTGCATCAGTACTTGATATCCAAAATGCAACAACGTCATTTCTCAGTGGCTTTAACAGTAATAATCAAGCATCAAGCACCTACAGCCATAACTATGATTTAAGCAGAGACTTTAATGCAATAAATGAATTACTAAAACCATATGATTTTGTAAACCAGGTAATTCCAATAGTCTTTAGAGTTACAGGAGCAGAATTTATGGATGTACAAGCATTGGGTCCAAACGCCACTGCGACTACTTCGCCATATGTGGTATCAGCTTCTCCAGGTGTTCCAACAAAAATTAGGCTTTTGGTCAACAATACTGGTGATGCACCAATATTCAACACTGTTACGACTGTATCTACAAGAGATGAATCTGCAATAGCGGCTACAGTGGTTCCCTCATCTACAAATATTCCAAATGTTGTACAGCAAAATGCAATATTACCAATGGTTATAATTGGGCCAACGACGAAGAATATGGGATTCATTCCAGCTAATGGTACCAATGAATTTGATCTAACAATAGTGCCGAGTTTCTATGCTGGTGGTACCGTTGAAAATCTATTTGTAAATTTGGCATTTACCAATACGGTATCTGAAAGTATCAACGTAATTCTTCCAATAGGAGTTGAAATATTGCCTGTTACTGGTCAGAGTGCACTTCATGGCGCAATAAAGGTACCATCTGCAGTTACAAGTGCAGAAAAAGTAGCAAATCCGGTTTCTAATGCAGCACTGAGTGCAATGTTAAATACTGCAGCAAATCAAAATGCATCATCTAGTAATACAGCAAATCAAAATGGAAATTCAGATAATGAAAACTCTAACGCAGCAGGAACAGCAAACGCAAAAGCTAATGCTGCTTTAAGTGAAGCTCATAACGCAGCAAGTGGAGATAATGGTGCAGCAAGTGGACACGGAGCTAGATAATATATAACAGTAGAAATAAATGATTAAATCAAACAAACCTTTTTATTTTAAAATATACAATCAAAAACTTTTACTTATATAGATAATTAGTTTATATTAATTTCATATTAAGTTAAACCTAAATAACAAAAAAAGATTCCATAACATATATTGTCGTCACCACCACGAAATAATCAATCAAATATATTACAAAGTAGTTTACATAAAAATATTATAATAAAATTAAAGGGAAAAAGAACTCTCAAAGGTAAATTAAAAAGTTTTGATCAATTCATGAACTTGACATTAGAAAATGCAGTAGAAGTTTTAAAAGATAACAAGGTAAATGAAATGGGAAATATATTCATAAAAGGAGAAAACATAGTAATAATTGCTACAGATTAATGTAATAAAAAATTAAGCTTGAATTTGAAATTTTATAATCTAATTAATTTCAAATTTAATAAATTTAGTATTATATTTTCACTATACAAAAAAAGTTGTATAATTAGGACATTTTCAAGATATTTTGTAAATATTACATTTTAATTTGCTGATTATGATTAAGGCGAGTATATTCTTGGAATCCTTTTCAAGGATGCTTATTATGCGACATAAATATTCATTAATTAATCCTTGTACATTTACATTATAGAATATACCAGACAAATTTAAAATGTAATTTAGATTATATTGTATTATTTATTATAGATCATCGTTTAATCTTTTTTCTTTTCTATTTATCCATTTTTTATTGTGATATGCAAATGAGGCGAGTATTGGAAATGTTATTGTAGCTTCTCCATATACCATTTGTTCGAAGGTAGAATCCACTTTACCCCAACTGTTAGCTTCCTTTAGAGTAGAACCAGAAAGTGCTCCGTCTCGTTCATCCGCAACTGTAAGTTGTATAGCATACTTGTGCATAGGTACATCCTTTTCCAAGATCTCAGCTGCTACAACAATATCTTGTGTAAAGTTTTTAGGTACTCCGCCACCAATTATTATAATTCCTGTTTCTTTATTTTTAATTTTTAAATTTGTTAGTTCTCTAAAATCTTTTACTGAATCAATTGAAAGATAATTTTTGTCAGCTAATTTGTTAAATTGATGTTTAACTAATCCAAATCCTGCACTAGAATCTGAAAATGCAGGTACAAAAATTGGTACTCCTTTATTATATGCAATCAATGTAATAGATTCACTCTGTTTTACATTTTTTCCATAAAGATATTTACCCATTTCTAGAATAAATTCACGAGAAGAATACGATTGAGAGGGTAAAGAATCGGCTATATCGGTTATAGTATTATCGCATATACGTAATTCATCTTCATCAATAAAAGTATCATATATCCTATCCACGTGATTTTCTTGAAGTATTTTGTCATCTGTAAAAGGATTTCCTATATAGTGTTTAAATCCGATAGACTCAAAAAAATCTTGATCTACAATATTTGCTCCAGTTGATACAATAACATCGATCATATTATTTGATAACATTTCTATAATTACTTTTTTTAATCCAGCACTGATTAATGATCCAGATAAACAGAGAATAATTGTAAGATCGGATTCTTCAAGCATTTTATCATAAATATCGCATGCTCGTGCAAGATTTCTGGATTGAAAAGCCATAAATCGCATACCTTCTATCATTGAACGACAATCAAATTTTATAATATCAATATGTTCAATAGTTTGTTTAAGAAATAGACTTTTATCTAGTTTAGGTTTATAATTATCGATCAATTTAATCTATACTAGGTATTATTAAAAATATATATTAAAATTATCTTTTTTATAAAATATTGAATTTCATATATCAAAAAAAGATTGATATATATTTTTACTATTCTGAGGTATTGAAGAAATATTTAACTGATTTCCTATATTTTCATTAATCGCCAATTCATAAATTAGTTTATAAACTTGTAAATCCTCCATTGCAAAGCCTACAGAGTCAAATATTGTGATTTCATCTTTATGCTCCCTTCCTTTTTTTTGCCCAGTAATTATTTCAGATAGATCCGCGTATATTTTGCTTTTATGCATTTGTTGAGATTCACCTTCATATACTGCTTGATCACAAAAATCAACTATTACTTTAGATCGTTCCATTAATGATTTCTCTAGTTCTATTTTGTCAGGGGAATCACCCCCTACAGCATTAATATGACAGCCATCTTTAATCCATCCATTATACACTATTGGAGTAGTATTTTTGTGTTTGCAAGTAGCAGTAACAAGCACATCAGAATTATCACAAACTTCTTTAGAATTAGATAATATTTCTATATTCATATTTTTAAACAATTTACTAGCAGATTTCTTGAAGGATAATGATGCTGAATAATCTATATCATAAATAAAAACATTTTCAGGTTCCCTAACTAAAGATATTGCATGTAACTGAGGGATAGATTGTGCTCCATTCCCAATAATACCTAGTCTACTAAATTCTTTTTTTGCCAAATGTTTTGTTGCTATGGCGGAAGCTACACCAGTTCTAAGTGCAGTAAGTAAGGTTGATCCAGCTATCATTAGAGGGTAACCTGTTTTACCATCTATTAAAATACCATTAGCAATTATTGTAGGAAGACCAAACTGTGATGGATTTTCTTTATGCGTATTTACAATTTTACATCCAAAATATTCATTATCTGCTGCAGACATGGTTTCAACAGAACCGTTGCTAAAGTAAAACTCGTGTCTTGGTGGATTTGTTATTTGTCTTTTTGCAAATTTTTCAAAACCATTTTCCATAACTGTAAAAAGTTTTTTTAAAAAATTTTCTAAAGTTATTTTATCTTTTATAAGATGGATTATGTCATTTTCTTCTAGAATAAGTGTACTTTTGTGGAAGACATTCACCTTTCATTTTATATCATATCTCCAATTAATGATAAATTACATCATTATAAAAATCTTGTTGATCAAGATCTACTTTTTAGTACCCATTATATAAAATATTTACAGATAAATTTATTCATTCATTAAATTAGATTTATTTTAGATTAGAAAATGTGCATTACCATGATATAAAATATAATTCGTCTCAAATTTATGAGAGTATTATACTTGATAACAGAGTTCCGTACATTATATTATTATTTGAATTTATTTATGAATACGGTTAATTGATTTGAAAAAATATATTTAAGCGAAATTGAATTTATGGTACATATTATTTGATAATGCATCATTTATGATGAAAATAGTGATCTTGTTCATCAGTATTATTACTAAAATCTTGTTTAGATATTTCTTTATCATTATCTAGTATTATTTTCCTTTTATTTCTAGTTACAAAGCCATATCCAAAGCTTACACCTATAATTATCAATGCCAAAGCCGGACCTGTTAATTCAGGCAAGATTTCTGATCCGGTTATTATTCCATAAGAAGCAATAGCAGCAACGGTCATAGCAGCCCCACTTAAAGCATATGACATGTACCTAAAACCTTTTTTGTCAAATATTCTATGAAATGCTGATCTTAAAACTACACTATCAAGTGTATCAACGGGTATCATACCCAATGCAAAAAATCCTGAAAGAATTAACGCTACTTGTACTCCAAGTGTTGCAGATGCTACAGCTGATAATGTAAGTGCAGATATTTGAGTGGCTGTATCAAATCCTAAACCAAATACTATACCAGTAATTAGAGAAGAACCAAATGGTCCTAGTATCCCTGTTCTTGTAGAAACTTTGCTGGCAAGAATAGCTGAACCAGTTTTCCCCCATTTTTTCATAGAATATATGTTAATGGCACCAATTGTTGCCAATGCAATGGCACCAATTACACCACCCCAAAGTGAAAGTTCATTAACTTTGCTACTTGAAGCACTACCTATTACATATATTATTAAGAGCATTTCCACTAAAACGGATATCATATGACCTATACTAAATCCGGTTCCAACCCATCTAGATCTTTTTTTTGCATTATGTAATCTTACCAGATTATCTATTGCAGTGATATGATCAACATCCAATGCATGTCGCATACCAAACATTAACATCGAAGGGATAGAAAGAGTTAGAAAAGATTTAATGTCTTCTACCATTTTAAGTTGCTCCAAATAATAATACCATAATAATACTTTTTTATAAAAAAGTATTACTTAAATATTTAATTCTAGATTTTAATTTATTTATTTAGATATTGATTACTATGTTATGAATTGTTATAATATAACATTTTATTTGCAATTTACTATTTAGTTGCGTTTCATAACATAGTAATACATAAACTGTCAACTTAATTATAATTTCCGTAAATAAATTATGCGACTTCATCCAATATTGTAAAAAAAAATTATTTGAAACTATCATAATCTTTCGCACATTTAATAATTGCAGAGTCAGGTAATGAGTCTGTAGATACAATGGCTCTGTTAAAACATGCAAAAATTTCATTCCCATGTTTATTTTTTTTATTTAATAAATTTCCTACTTCATCATTTTTATCTGAAGAAGTAGAAGAAGAACTATCTTTTGATTTATCATCTATTGAAGGATGCAAATGGGATGTATTATCAATAGGTATTCCTCCGCTTTGTGTATGAGATCTAGCATATGTTGATGGATCATCCAAAGATGGGGTATTACCAACATTAGTTAGACCATGATTCATTGCAAGAAAATCCGAGGTTTGACCTGTTTGAGTTTTAAAATCTAATGGAACACCATTACGTGAAGAATTAAGATTATCTGGATTATTATCATTATTATTAATATTACCACAGTTTCCGGAATTGGAACCCATAAATACTCCCGTTATCAAACTGTTTATACAATCAGTTGTTTTCATAAGTGCCGACTTATCAGTAGTATCATGATCTGGCTTCTCATAGGAAATAATTACATTAGGAGAACATAAAAGTACCTAGAGCTAAAAATAAGAATATAATACTAAAATAACTGATTCTATTGGATACATGCACATAAAAATTAAACAATCATACTTTATAATAAGAACTTTATAATTCTAGTAGAAACAGTATTGATACTATTTTGTATAATTAAAGTAGTATTAATTTTTCCTAATTTCAAATAATAAATAATAAATAATAAATAATAAATAAATCATAAATGCTTTTATAAGGCTAATTATATTAAATCATTAAATTATAAATATAATATTTTTAATGACTTTTATGATAGTATTTCACTGCAATGCAAAGAACACATTGATCATTTAAATGTGTTACATAAAAAAATGTTGGTTGATTAATAATAATGAAAAAACTTGAGATAATAGTTCCAGACAGAGAATTACAAACAATTAGCGAAATATTAAAGGATAATGACGTACATGGAATGATACATTATCGTGTAGAAGGCAAAGGTAAAACAAAGGCTGAACCTGTTTCAATTGGACGTGGTACTATGAAATATACTCCAGAATACATTCCAAGAACAAAAATTGAAACTATAGTAAAAGATGAAGTAGTAGAAGCTGTTGTCGGTTCGTTATTAGAGAAATTAAGTAATAGAATAGGTGGTAAAATTTTTATCACAGATATACAAGATGCCGTTGATATTAGATCAAAAACAAGAGGCGATTCTGCACTTTAAATTCTATTTTTGTATCAAACTATATAATTTAGTGTAATTTCTTCGTAATATTTATAACGATTATAATTTTTTTATTTGCATGAATAAACAGATCTGGTGTTTTAGTTGTAATTCTCTTAAATCAATTTGTCTGCATGATAATTGTAATATTCATTGTATTCTTTGCTACAAAATAAGCGAAATAATTTTACAAAGTAATGTCTAAAGTTTTTTATCCACTTTAATTATTTCTCCTATAGTTTGATTCATTGCAGATTCTGCAATATCGCTAGCATGTTCTACAGTTCTACGAATATCTTCTAGTATTAATTTAATACTAGCACTTGTATTTTGATCATTAACAGTTTTATTTTCCAATGAATCTAAAAAAGTCATAATTTCTTTTTCGACACTTAATACAGTATCTGATTTATCAGCGATTTTATCTGCTAAGTTATAATCTCGTCTTAAAAACGCTTCTACAGAAGATGTTAATACATCTAATGCCAAATTACTCAGCGTTTCTAATTTTTCTATTATTGCTACTGAGATTGTATTTTGTATTTCCAGTGATTTTATTGCGATTCTAGTCGCATGATCAGCTACTCTCTCAATACTTTTTACAGTAACTCTATAACTTAAACAATCCGAAGGATATCTTAAACCAATCTCTTGTAAAATTCTTTCGTTATTTGTTGCCATAACTAAATTCCTTAAAATATACAAACTAAATCTATCCACTTCATCATCTGATCTAATTACCCCGTTTGCTATATCAAAATTTTTTTCTTTTAATGCAATAATTACATCTCTGTGCATAGAAGATGCTATTAAAAACATTCTCCTTACTGCAGTATTAACTGACAATTCAGGCAACGTCAATAAAACTTGTATTGTAATTATATCTGAGGAATCTGCAATAATTTCTGTCCCGATTAAACTACGTCGTACAATTTCTCTTACGGCTTCTCTTTGTATAGGCTGAATTCTCCCTATTTTAGATTTTAAATTAATTAAATTATATCCAGATAAATAAATAGACACAATTTTTCTTTTTAATGTATTTGGCCCTTCATCCATTAAAACCAAAGTAGTGACTTCATTTACTACATCCTGTATTCTTTTTTCATGTTCTGGAGTAATGCATAATGAATTATTTGAATTTCTAGATATAGAAACATGATCTCCAGCTTTTAATTTCATTTCTTCAATCCATTTTTTAGGTAATGATAAAATGTAAGTAGATCTGCCTGTAAATTGTATTTTTCTAATATCAGAATTTACATTATCCAATAGAATAAGTCACAATATTAGATATATATATAGATGTATAAAATTATATAGATCATATTTAGAATCGTCAAACTTGAATCTTTTTTTATAGATATTATACAATTTATATAAATAAAATACTTAATACTTTAGAATTCAACTTTTTGATAAATAATAGATTATATTATAGCGATATTTAAAATTATTAGTGACAGAAAATTCTGTCAGAGATATAGATAATATTAGAGAATTAGAATCTTTGAAATATCAATATCAAATACGATGTAGTCACTTTCAATTAGAATTCTCATCAAAAGAAAAAAAAATATCGTGCTCTATTTGCGGTAAAATATGGAAATTCGTGGAAGAAAAAGGATTTTCCCATTTAATTGATATATATAAAACAGAAGTTGATTAATTCTTTTTTTTAGCCTTTAACTTTTTATATAAATATATTTTTTGAAATTTAATCAATATAAATATTAAAATTCCTACTATCATCATTGCCAAAATTGCTTGAATTAAAGATGTTTGTAAAATTATAATTGAATTTTTTTCATGTATCAAATGTTTACTCATTGGAGATATAATAAAAATAATAGAAATACAAGCTAACATGACAATTCCCCACATAAACAGAATAAAGAATCTAAAATCCAAAAATTTCATTTTTTATCCTCTTTATTTTATATGCAAAACCAAATATTGTAAAAATATTGTAAAAAAGGATAAACAAGATGAAAATATGCCTAATCTAAATATTTTATGTACTATTTGATTTTCTGAAAGTGGACCATCAAGTAAAATCAATCTAACCAGAGTGATGGGTGCTGTAGTATCATTAGAGGCTTCTAGACTATAATCATCTTTAAGCGTAACTGGCCTTGCTTTTAATTGTCTGTGTTCCACAATTCTTCTGACACTACTCAAAAATAAAAATGAATTCATGATTGCAGGCAATAATGTTATTATTGCAATGACCTCAGATTGAGAGGCTATTGCAAATGATCCATATATTGCACCCATTAATAATGTACCTGAATCACCTGGAAATATTTTACTAGGATTTTTATGAAACCGATAAAATGCTAACAAAGAGGCTAAAAATGGTATCTCTATTAAAAAAACCTCGAATTTAGCAAATAACAATGTACTAACCATTAACGGGAACATAGATATAATTAAAAATCCTGAAGCTACTCCGTTAAATACATCTATAGAATTTATAGTATTTCCTGCCAAAGGAATAACAATCAATATTAATGGAATATATAATATTGGAATAAGCACATCTCCAAAAATAATGTTTAAATGATTTTCATGTACATGAAATAATATTAAAGGAATAGCAGCAATTATTAGAGTAGCGGGTTTAAACCATCCCGGCATTGTTTTAAAATCATCAATAATTCCAATTAAAAAGGCTATAATAGTAGTAATTATTATCCCTATAATCTCATGGAATCCAGTTAGTGAAAATATTATTAATTCTCCTATAATAAAACTTAATAATAAAATTGGGCCGCCTGGTCTGGGAACATCTGGATTATTGGATTTATGTCTATCTTTAACTACATATTTATTTTTTATAAGATATCTAATAAAAAATGGCATTATGATTATAGATATAAGAAAAGAAATAACTGACGCTATTATTGTACCAATAATTGATTCAACATTATTAGGAGCAAGCAATTTGATGTATTATATATTATCTATATATATTACAACCTAATTTTATAATTTTAAGATAAATAATTATATTTTATTAATAAATATAGACTTGCAGATTTATTTGCCGGTTGTTTAAAGTATAATGACAAAATAATTCTTGTTATCATGATTCTATTAATGGTTATGTAAACTGTTTATACTTCTTTTACTACGTTTTTTAATATCATTAACAATATTTTATCCATTTTAAAAAGTAGAATAGTTTTTTGTTTATCTAGCTATTTTAATTATTTTCCTTAAAAAAAACAAACGAAGATTAGCCTATTAATTGATCAAAATAAAAAATATTTCAAAATAGTGTTACGATAATAATATCTTTGATATTCAATGATAATACATAATTAATATTTACTTTTATACTTTAAAACCTAATTCATAGAGAATGAAATCATATTAGCCCCATAGCCCTTCTTGCAGCTAATCTTGCCTTTTCCTTCCAATATTCATCTTCGAAAACTTCAAAATTAGATTTTTTTTCCTTTTCTGGATTATATGAATTTTTATGTGGAAAATTATGTGGAATAGTTGATGGTTGATATGTACCATTCTGTCTGCCAACATGGTAATCAATGTATTTGACTAGTGATGCATTATCATTATGAATAGTTTTTATATGGCGTTTTACGCTAAACTTTCTGCTTGACCACATACCACATGTAGAACATACCCAATTAGGCTTCACCGTATTTTTACCTCTTTTAAATTCACTGTGCAACACTGTGCAACACTGTGCAACACTGTGTTATTATACATTCATCATATTTAGCCATTTCCTTATAATTCATGAGTAGATATAATCGGTCTTTTCGGTTGAATTAACATCATCCAATTACAAATGGATATTCTAAAAACCACTGCTTTACAAATTATTCACAGACTTGACAATACACTAATTTGATAACATTTCCAAAAAAGAAATCATAAAAAGATATGTAAAATATGAAAGACAATAGAGAAAGAAAAGCAGGTCCTGTTGGAAGACCTTTCAAACTTGACCTGCAAAATAGATTTCTTATGCTTTTATTGTATTATCAGGCTTCCTCTTTAACCTCAATCAAAGTACAATGTGTAAAGACATACAAAAGATTGGAGTTGATCAAAAAACACCAAATAAAATTGAGAAATACTTTTCAGACTTTCTAGCTTTTATCAATTCCACATAACAGTAGATACCAAGACCTGTTTGATAAAGAAAGATGCAATTTTTATTATTCAGGTGAAAAGAAAAGACATGCTATAAAGAACTAGATTATGATTAATAATCTTGATCATATCCTTCATAAAATCACTTACAAGAAAGGAAAAAGATATGATTATGATATTACAAAGAGAATTATCCTGTCATTTCAAAACGAGTTATTATTTAGTTGACCTAGTATCTCTTATTTCAATATAGATTATAATAAATTAATAATATCTTGTGTAATTTATTTGATATTATTTATAGTATAATGATTAATGTTATATATTAAAATTATTACAACTCAAAATAAATGGTACTAAAATATGAACAAACATTTTTAATTTACATATATTGTATTAATTATTCCAAAATATTCAATATGATCGAATGTTCTGATCAAAAGATATGATCGAAAGAACAGCTTTTTATAAATACTTGATCTACATTGTTCTATTTGATAATAATGAAATATAGAAGTAGAACAGAAATAACGGTATTAATTCTAGATGCAGCAAACGGAGGGGCTACCAAGACAAAAATTATGTATAAATCATTTCTTTCATACGCCCAGTTAAAAGAATACTTTTCAATGTTAATAGAAAATGCACTGATAGAATATGAAGATGGAAGAGTAAATATGTATAGAACAACCGAAAAAGGCTTGAAACTATTAAAAATATATAATCAAATAGAAGAATTAATTCCAAATACAGTTGTTTCAGTACACCAAGAACCTTTTTAATTAATTCTTAATTTTAATATTTTTTCTAAAATATAATATATTATGCTATAACTTGAAAAATAGAATATAACTGTAATATTGGTTTATTCTGTATTTCATTATTAGCAGAGAGAATTAAAAACACTTTTTTTATTAATAGAATATTTGTAAATGTGAAATCTTGCTCAAACGTTTAATCATTATCATTTTAATATATCTTATTTATCCTTAATTACTTAATAATATATAAAAAAATATTATATTAAAAATTATATTAATTATTTTTTATAAATTCACAAATTCTTATTTTAATACAGAACCTATTATTTCATTGAGATTAAATCAAACATTTATTCGGCTCTTAATTTAAGGATTTTGTAAAACGTTTAACTTGATTATCATACCTGCTTTAACTCCCTTATAATAAAATCATGATATTTTAAACATAAAAATATGAATTTACAAAATTTTAGTAGATATGTATTATTAATTTTGTACTATTCAATAGAAAAATTAAGTTAAAAGAGCTGTTTTATTCTTATATCCCAAATTAAATTCAAAATTAACTAATTACATGTAACTGAATTACTTTCGTTTATTTATATTCAATCGTAATAACTAATTAATTCTGTGATAATAGCAATATAAAAAGAAGCAAAAGAGATTCTTGATGTTAGTAAAATTCACGATCAAGAATATAATGTTGAACTTGATATCTTACTTTTAAAAGGATGTAATATTGGCTATCTATAATAGATTATAGTGAACAAAATTATTTTAATTTTATTATGATTGTAAGTAGTGAGAAAAGGAATTTTTAAACTAATGATATTAATAGTATTTCTATAGAGTTATACACATAGTAAAATCCCTATTTAAATAACAAAGTAATATTCATTTAAATTGATTTTGATAAATGTATATTATTAAATAAGAATTAAAGTTTTAAATTTAAAATGATTATTTAGTTAGTGTTATTTATTTGTGGTATTATTTCTTCTATTTGATTATATATTTTTAATAGTTTCAAGCCTTTTTCGGTTGTTCTATACATATTTACTCTTCCATCTTCATATTCTATCAGTGCATTTTCTATTAACATTGAAAAGTATTCTTTTAACTGGGCGTATGAAAGAAATGATTTATACATAATTTTTGTCTTGGTAGCCCCTCCGTTTGCTGCATCTAGAATTAATACCGTTATTTCTGTTCTACTTCTATATTTCATTATTATCAAATAGAACAATGTAGATCAAGTATTTATAAAAAGCTGTTCTTTCGATCATATCTTTTGATCAGAACATTCGATCATATTGAATATTTTGGAATATTTCTTAATTTGCAATTCATATACATAAAATGTCAATTCAAATCAATTGCAATTAAAATGAAAAGCATGCACCATTGATTAAGAAGCAATAAATTATCATTCATTAAAAGATATATACATTATAGATTATTTCTATATTTATTTTATATAATGATATTAACTAATTCAAATAATCAAGATGAAATCCTGAATAACTTGTTCATTTACAAAGATTATCTTTCAAATTAATTAATCGTGTTCTTATAAATTCAAATAACAATAAAAGATATATCATGATATGATATCAAAGAAAGAAAATTAAAATTAAAATTAAAATTAAAAAATTAAACTGTATTTGGAATTAATTCTTCTATTTGATTATATATTTTTAATAGTTTCAAGCCTTTTTCGGTTGTTCTATACTTTTGTGTTCCATCTTCATATTCTATCAGTGCATTTTCTATTAACATTGAAAAGTATTCTTTTAACTGGGCGTATGAAAGAAATGATTTATACATAATTTTTGTCTTGGTAGCCCCTCCGTTTGCTGCATCTAGAATTAATACCGTTATTTCTGTTCTACTTCTATATTTCATTATTATCAAATAGAACAATGTAGATCAAGTATTTATAAAAAGCTGTTCTTTCGATCATATCTTTTGATCAGAACATTCGATCATATTGAATAAAATTCATTTGAATTATAATAATGCAGATAGATAAGTATCATCTTTTAATGCATCCGTTATGGTATTGGTGGAAACTGCAACTTTTATTATTTGAGAACGACCATAGCGACCATGACTAACTACATTAGATGTAATTAATCCCAATTGATCTAATTCACTTACTATTTGTGTAATTCGTCTTTGAGTTAATGTATCATGTTGAATCCTTTTACATAAGGATATATAGATATCATAAACATCTCCTGTCATTCCGGTTTGAGATTTCAATATAGAAAGAACAACCAATTTTGTATGAGTTGTTGAATTTTTTATCACTTCATAATTAGAATCCTTTTCGATTTTTTCTTGTGCATCTCTAATATGTTTCTCAATAACAATTGTTGCTCTTTCTCTTTCGGCTAATTCAGCTGCTACTCTTAAAAGATCTATTGCTTTTCTAGCATCACCATTATCTTTTCCTGCTACTGCAGCGCATAGATTAATGGATGCAGGAGAAATTGCCCCTTCATTAAAAGCAAGTTGTGATCGTTCATAAAGAATTTCTTTTAGTTGCAATACAGTATAAGGATTAAATATTAATTCTTCTTCGCTTAAACTACTCCTAACTCTTGGATCTAATTTATCTTTGAATGTTAAACTATTAGAGATTCCAATAAGAGATATAAATCCAGATTCCAATAAGCGTTCATTTGCCCTGGTAAAACTATATAAAATATCATCACCATTTCTTTCTACTAGAGAATCTATTTCATCAATAACTAAAAGAACATGTAATTTATTTTTTTTTATATATTCTAATATTCGGTCTGTTGCCTCTCCCATTGATAATCCTGTAAAATGAACTCTAAATTTTTTATCAATTTTATTTGTTCCCAAATTTTCAGCAATATCATACAAGACTTTGTAAGATGTGTTTGAAGTCTTTGCATTTACAATAGTAACAGTTATTTCTATTCCATGCTGTATTGAAATTTTCTTTAATCGATTAATTACATTTTTAACAACTGCAGTTTTGCCTGTCCCTGGTTTTCCAAAGACTAGAAGGTTTGATGGTCTCCCATTTTTTAATACGACAGATAATACTTGAGCTATGGTCTTTGATTCTTCGTCTCTAAAAGGAAGTTTTTCTGGTACGTAATCTATTGTCAAAGTTTTTCTGTTTTTAATTAAACTTATTCCGAATACTGCTTTTTCAAAAATGTTATCTAAATAATCTGAATCCATTATCCATTTCACCTAGTACTATTATATTTTAACACAGACACCCCTTACTTTCTATTCGAATGTTAATAGATAATAACATGTTAATTACGTTAACTGTTATTAACATTCAGTTTTAAACCTCATAATCAAATAAAATAAACTTATTATATAATTAATAATATCTATTTTTAATATTAAATTATTAATGATTGCATTAGAAATAAAGGGGTCAGGCGATTAATTTTTTAAAATTAACAAAGTGATTATCAGATAAATTAATTTTGTTAATAACCGTGAATTAACCCCTTTATTTCCACTGGAACCAGAATTAAAAGATTAACATAGTTAATAACCGTGAATTAACCCCTTTATTTCCACTGGAACCAGAATTAAAAGATTAATAATTATTCTATTATCAATACAATTATTTATCTTTAGAATTTTACTCATGATTTAGTAAAAAAAAACTTAGTTATTTGTTATCAAAATTAACACATAATTGTTAAGTTAACACATGTTATCATGTTCACAGAGATATTATATTGTCCACCGGAAAGAAGAAAATAAAAATAGAGTTAGAAGATGATGATGGTGGAAAATATAATTTATCTTTAGAGGGAAACCTATCAAAAGACAAGATTCAAAAAGTACTTCAATTGGTCGAATCATTAAATATATCTAAAGAAGAGTTTAATGTTCAAACAAAACCTAATACTATTAATAATGTGGTAAAAAATTTAAACAATAATAATAACAATAATTCTTTACATTCAATAGAATCTAAAATATGGTCATTAATCGAAAATAATTTTATATATAGTTCTTTTACATCCTCCGATATTGCCGATTCCTATCAAAGTGTTTATAATGAACAATTACAATTAAGCTTGATTTCTACATATTTATCTAGATATGTTGAAAAAAACAGGCTAATGAGAAGTAAAAGAGGCAAAGAATGGGTATATAAATTAATTAAATTATCTAAAATCGTTAATGAAAACTTAAACTCTAAGGATATCGAATCTCAGTCAACTCATCTATTGAATTCTCAGTATTCGGATATTCCGAATGATAATTATTTTTTAAAGCAGAATGTTTTATCAACAGTTTACGACCTTCGTCTGTAATAGTATATTTAAAAGGCTTTGAATTCATATTTCTATTAACAAGTTTATTATCATACATTTTTTTTAAAAGTCTTGATGTATGTTCTCTAGTTCTTCCAATATATTGTTGCAATTCTCTTGTTGTCAATTCTTCTTCATTTAATTTTTTTAGAATATATTCAATAGTACTATTATGATGTCTTTGTTCAATACTATCTACCGTTGAGATTAAAATATCATGACCTTTTTTTTGTGATTGTATGATATGATTATTGTTACTTACATGATATGACTTAGGTGATATTTTATCATTATAATGTGATGTATTACTGTTAAAAAAATTCTTATCTATTTTTATTATCAAATCATTTATTGTGTCTAATTTTGAATTTATTGTATTTGTTCTAGAAAAAACAGTTCCTAACTGTTCAGATAATAAACTGATCTTTGCTTGTTGATCGTTAATCTGTTTTTCCATATCATAAATCTTTGATTCCAAATTATAACTTGATATTTTCTTTTTATGTGATATTTTCATTGTAAATTGTAATATTAAAAGCATCAAAGACAAGCTTGCGATAAATGGAATTATTATATAAATTAAAAGCAGTGATATGGCATATACAAGCACATCATTATATTCACATGCTGTGATATAACCTTGTTGTATCTGTGATATTATTATAATAGTTGTTAAATTGATAGCAAATTTAATCTCAAGATAATATCTTGTTTAGTAATTGATCAACGATATTTATCACGGTATTTAAATCGTTATCGTGATATTTATCGTGATTATCATTTAATTTATGTAATTTATCAACAATAGAGTTAATTGTTTCGAATTGTTCATTTTTCAGAATATTTAGTAAATTGAAAAGTATAAAAGTATAATATAATTTTCTTATTTTATATCTACATTGTTTTACTTCTCTATAATATGCTCCAGATGTAATTTCTTTCGGCTTTTTTTCATTGTTGTAAATATTGTAAATAATTTGTATTTGTCTGTTAGTAAATAAAGAATTTTCAATTATTTTTGATATTAATATATTATTTTCAATAATATTAGATTCCATATACTATACAATTATGTATAGCTTTTTCTTATATTTTTCTTATATTCCATACTCGCATAATTAATAAATTAAAAAACTAATAAGATTATTGTTAAATTGAATAGGGTAGAAAATTATATCCATAGTGAGATAAAAAAATATAAAAAAATATGTTTTGCTCTATTAGATTCAGAAAATTACAATGATATATCTAATATAGCAAAGAAAGTTGAATCATTAGGTGCTTCTGCTATTTTGGTAGGGGGATCCTCAGCAATCGATCAATTGGATTTAGATAAATTAGTTATATCTATTAAATCAATACTTTCAATTCCAATTATTTTATTTCCAGGAAATGTCACGGGAGTATCCCCTAATGCAGATGCTATTTTATTTACATCTCTATTAAATTCAGAGGATCCTTATTTTATTTCTGGTGCACAAGCATTGGCTGCTTTATTAGTTAAAAAATATAAAATAGAACCCTTACCAACTGGCTATATAATAATTGGAGAAAATACTACAGCGTGGTTTGTAGGGCGTGCAAAAGGAATACCATTTGAAAAAAATAAAATTGCGGTTATGTACTCACTAGCTGCACAATATCTTGGTATGAGATTTGTATATTTAGAAGCAGGTTCTGGAGCTGAGAAAAATATTTCTCCAAAAATGGTTTCAAGCGTCAGAAAATATTTTGATGGTATATTAATAGTAGGTGGTGGTATAAAAGATTCTGTTATAGCAAAAGAATTAACTGATGCAGGTGCAGATATACTGGTTGTTGGTACTCTAATTGAACAAGATCCTGATTGGGAGAAAAAATTTTCTGATATCATATCTGCTATACGCTCAAATTAATTTTGAATAATTAACATGAATTTAGTAGACGAGGCAAAAGTAAGATTACAAGATATATCAATCCCACAGCATTATGTAGATTATCAACTGAATATTTTAAATCAGGTAAATAAATTGTTTACTTTGGTTCAAAAAGCAAGAAAAAAAGGCTACGATGTGACTAATTATGTAGAACCAAAGATTGCATATGATCTTTCAGATAGAGTGGCAAAAATGCATAACATAGATATATCAGATAGATTAAGGACCCTGTTAAAACATACTACAAAAGAAAAAGCAGCATTAAAAATTGCTGAGGAAATTGCATTAGGAGAATATGGAAGTGGTGATCTTAGAACACGTTTGGAAAATGCAGTAAGAGTCAGTTTGGCAGTGGTTACTGAAGGTGTAACTGTGGCTCCACTTCAAGGAATATCTGATGTTCAAATAAAGGACAACAAAGATGGTTCAAAATACCTTTCAATTTCTTTTGCTGGTCCTATAAGATCAGCTGGTGGGACTGAAGCAGCTCTTACTATGTTAATTGCAGATCATGTGAGAAAAGTAACTAATCTTGATAAATATCAAGCTAATTCCTTTGATGATGAAACAGGAAGATTTGTTGAGGAATTAAGATTATATGAAAGAGAAGTAGGAAATTTTCAATTTAAAATATTGGATGAGGATATACATAATTGTATTTCAAATTTACCTGTAGAACTTGATGGGGTAGATACAGATCCTGTTGAACTTGTTATTCATCGAGGTTTAAAGAGAATTCAGACTAATAGGGTCCGAGGTGGTGCATTAAGAGTTATGAATGATGGATTAATTGGAAGAAATAAAAAATTATTAAAATTAGTTGAAAATTTAAGCCTTGAAGGTTGGGATTGGCTCGGAAAGGTAAAAGGAGCTATTCAAACAGGTGGCGATGATACTGTAACTCACAGGATGTCAGAAGTCATCACTGGTAGACCAGTATTATCGATGAATAAAAAAATTGGAGGATTTAGATTACGATATGGACGATGTTTTAATACTGGATTTGCAACTATAGGTATCCATGAAACTATTCCTATTTTATTACGTAATGCAATTGTTGTAGGTACTCAAATCAAAATGGATGTTCCGGGAAAAGCTTCAACTATTGCTTTGGTAGATACAATAGAACCTCCAATTGTTAAATTAAATGATGGAACTGTATTACAAATTACTAGTAAAGAGCAAGCAGAAAATTTAAAATATCAAATTAATAAAATAATATATCTAGGTGACATTTTAATTAGCTATGGTGACTTTTTAGAAAATAATGCACAATTGTTACCCGCAAGCTATGTTGAAGAAATTTGGGCATTAGAATTATTTGAGAAAATAAAAGATAAAGAATTAGAAGATATAATTACAGTTTATTCACATAATAAAATAGTTGATTTTTATTCTAATCCTTTTTCGATAATTCCTACTATTGAAGAGGCATTAAAAATATCCAAACATTTTGATATTCCATTACATCCAAAGTATTCCTTTTATTGGGAATCAATTAATCAAGATGATTTTTTATATCTCAGAAAAATTTTAATGAATATTAGAATAGATAATTATTCTAATACATCAACTATTGAGTTAATATTTAATAGTTATTTAAAAGACATTTTTGAAAAATTAGGTGTATTTCATAGTATAAATAATACAAATCAAACAATAATATTGTTAGATCTCTCTCAATGTATTTCTCTTATTTATTTATGTCTTCCTGAAATTCAACAATTAATCTCTATAAGTGATTATACAACAAATATTTCTATAACAGATATTTTCAATCAATATAAAAAGGAGAATTATATTGAACATCAAAATAAAATCAATACTTTAATTCAGAATAATATTGATAATCATAATATTATTGAATTAATTAATATTATTTCTGATATAAAGATACGTTCAAAATTTGCTTCATCTATCTCTGTACGAGTAGGTAGACCTGAAAAAGCGTCTGAACGAAAAATGAAACCTCCTATCCACGTTTTGTTTCCTGTAGGTAATAAAGGAGGACCAATGAGAGATATTTTAAAGGCTTCAAATTCATCTTCCTTTTATTCTGAAAAATCAAATCGATTTTGTATTAGATGCAATATTCCATCATTAGGAAGTATATGTATTTATTGTGATTCACCTACACCAATTAAAATTATTTGTAAGATTTGTAAAACGGAATCGTTGGATTTGACAATTGATATAATTAATGAAGATAAAAAAAGAAAAAAATGTAACAAATGCGGTAGTGAATATAAAACATTTTCTCCAGTTTATTTTCCGCTAAAATCCATTATTGCAAAGTCCGAAATAAAATTAGGTTTTAAAATAAATTCACCGCTTAAGGGTGTAAAATCATTAATGAGTAAAGATAAAGAAGCAGAACCAATTGAAAAAGGGATACTCAGACAAAAATATGGTTTATCTGTATTTAAAGATGGTACAATAAGATTCGACGCCACAAATGAACCTCTGACACATTTTATGCCTTCTTTTATTAATATACCCATCTCAAAATTACAGGAATTAGGCTATGTCAGAGATCATCAAAATAATGAACTAAATTCTATGAATCAGGTTATAGAATTATTCAATCAAGATGTTATAATTCCTTTAGAATCCGCAAAGCATTTATTGAAAACTGCTAAATTTATTGACGAAGAGTTAGTAGCAATATATAATTTATCTCCAATTTATAATGCATATTCTGTTGATGATTTAATAGGACATTTAATTGTGGGATTGGCTCCTCATACGTCTGTTGGTATTATTGGGAGGATTATAGGATTTACAGAGTCCCAAGTATGTTTGGGGTCTCCTATTTGGCATTCAGCAAAAAGAAGAGATTGTGATGGGGATGCTGATTCCATTATGTTGCTTGCAGATGCTTTTTTAAATTTTTCATATTCTTTTTTACCTGATAAAATAGGTGGTTTGATGGACGCTCCTTTGCTTATTCAACCAATTATTTTACCACATGAAGTACAAAGGCAAGCACATAATGTTGATATAGATAAAAAATATCCACTTGAATTTTATAGATACACTTGGAAAGGAGTTAAAGCTTCAGATACTTCCAATTTAATTGATATTTTGAAAAATAGAATAGGCGATAATAAACAATTTTATGATTATGGATACACACATCATAGTAATGTTCTTATCTCGGATGTTAGTCGCAGTGCTTATTCCACACTTAATACTATGAGAGAAAAATTGGCAATGCAAATTGCTACTGCTAATTTAATAAATTCTGTAGATACTGACGAAGTAATTTCGATGGTATTAACTACTCATATAATACCTGATATTATGGGTAATATGCGGTCTTATTCTGCGCAATCGTTTAGGTGTAATAAATGTGGTGAAAAATACAGACGAATTCCATTACTAGGAAAATGTTTGATGTGTGAAAATACATTATTACAGACCGTAACGCGAGGTTCTGTGGAAAAATATATCGGATTAGCAGAAGATCTATGCAATAATTTTAAGGTAACAGGATATTTAAAAAGCAGGGTTGAATCATTAATTGTAGAATTAAATTCTGTGTTCCAAGCTAAAGAAATTCAACCTACACTACTTGATTTTTTATAATATATATTTTAGTAGCAAAAGATCATCTTTCTTTATTATCATTCATATGTCAAGCAAAAGCAATGTATCTTATTATGTTTTACATCTTTTTCGAAGGTCTTTTGAAGTATATCAAAGTATGTTAGCTCTGTCAAAAAATCATACTAATATAATAAGGCTAGATTTAAAAATACAAACCAAAGAAATTTCTTCTATAAAAAGAAAATAGGGGTTTACTCTGAATTATATTACTATCTGGTTGTGAATGATATTGAACCAAAAGATAGATAAAAATATCTTCTAAAAATGATATCTATCCAAATTTTAAAAAATATGATACACATTTAATTTCTACTACCTGAATAGATTATATATCCTATTGTACGTTAATTTCTGAGATACATCATCGCATATATCTCCGTTTGAAAAAAGTATTATTGAAAGAATTATACTATAAATAAAGTTTAGAATAACTAAGAATTTGATAACTATTCTCCTTGCAACAAAAAATTTTAAACGAAATATATTAAATAACAGTTATCTAATTTACAGATTATTATAACATGAAATAATACCTTAACTTTAGAACCAAAAGATCTGTATAATAATTTAAAAATAGTATGCAGGATTGTTAATTAAAATCGATTTTATAAGGTTTTAAATTAGATAGATTAATTGCTATTGCTATAGCTGGGGTAGGTGTAATGCCCATTGTCTGTTGGAAAGGAGTTTGGGATTGCCATGCTCCTGAATTTATAAGAAGCGTTCCTTTGTAACTATCGACATCTATTACATGGACATGCCCAGAATGAAGAATATCAGGTACCTCTTCAATCACCATCATATCTTCCTTTTCTGGTGCAATTGGTGTTCTTTGACCGTAAATCGGAGATAAATGTCTTGATTTTAGTAATATTTTCATAGCTTCAGCAGGTTTCGAATAACTAAGTCCCGGTAGGGATGCGATTACATCATCCAAGCTTTGACCGTGGAACATTAATATTTTAACTCCCTCCATATTTATCATGCAAGGGTTTCCTAAAAGACTAACATTATCAAGAGAATACAATTTCTCTGCATATTTCTTTGGTATAGCTGGTTGAGGTAATGCTCTTCTACCCAAATCATGGTTTCCTGGAATTAAGAAAACTTTCATATGTTTAGGTATTTTCGATAAAATTTTAATTGCATGATCCATTTGAGAGTATGAATCTTTTTCTAATAATTCTCTGTCCTGGTTAGGAAATATTCCAATTCCATCAATTAAATCACCACAAATGCAAATATATTTTATCTTTGAAACGATTTCTTTATTAGTCCCATTTCCGTTTAGCCATTCTAAAAAATTTTGGAATTCATTTTCCATAAAAAATTTACTACCAATATGCAAATCGGAAATTAAAATACTATATATTTCTGAACTTGATCGGTTGGGAATCCTATCTGGAATATCTAAAGAAAATAGATTTTTAATGATATTCTTTCTTTTCTTTGGATTATTTTCAAATTCAATCATAACCATTTGATCCACAGTTAACATGGAAACTTGTTTTTTTATATCATCATCGTATGTTGTAGCTGTTAATAATCCAGTATGATCATCAATTGTAAGATCATAGTTATTATTTTTTATATCTTTACTCATAACTAGACCTGCAACAAATAAAGAACTATCCATATCTTCTTTGGACAATGAATTATAATTTATTTTTGTTTGATTAAACAATTGTTTGGCAATTTCTATTTTTTTAATCTTTTTACTATCTTGTCTTAGAGATAGTATCTTTAATGATTTTTCAAATCTGCTTTTGAATAACGATGTATATCCTTCTACTCCTTCTCCACTGTTAATTTTATCATTTGAATCATAAATAATTTTAAAACCATCTTCCTTTTTTTCTTTGAAAGTCATAAACTTGTTAAATTTCTTTGAAAATAGATTTTCCTCTTCTTTGTTATCATTTTTATATTTCGGTTTTGTTAGTGATTCGGAAATTAATAATCCTGAATTATTTGCTTTTTTAGTTATTTTATTTGATAAGAATTCTATGGAATTTTTTATATCTTCTGATTTTAAAACCATGGATTCTTTATTATTCTTTTTATTAGAAAGGATATCTTCTATAACTTTAAAATGATTATCTTGAATTTGTGTCATCAAATTCAGTGCATCAGGATGAATTTGAAACCCTTTACTGGTTATAAAAGAAATTATTTTAGATAGATTATTATTAACCGTCACTATTAACTTATGAATATAATTAGATTTTTTAAGTCTTTATAATGACAAATTTTTATACCCATCAAAAAGAATTATGTTTGAATGTTATATAGTTTTAAAAAGAGATTATTATTTTTCCTGTTTGCAATGTTATTTTTCCTAGGGCTTTTTCAATTGGGATATATAATTAAAATAGATAAATCGTTTTCCAAAGAATTATCCAAGAACTTTGCTAATCAAATACATGGTATTAACGCACTAGGTATATTTCTGAATAATTTTAAAATAGCACTAATAATGTTTATACCTGTATTAGGTATAGTCATAGGTAGCTTTTCTGCATTTTCTACTGGACTGGTTTTTAATTCTATAGTAAATTTATCCCATCTTAATTACTCTAATCCTTTAATAGTATTTTTAACACCTTTTGGGTTTTTAGAACTACTTTCATATGGTCTAGCAATTTCCAGAGGTGGAATTTTTTTACTTGAAATATTAAAAAATAGGATATCAAAAAAATCTATATTATTTTTATTGGTGGAAATCGGAATAGTATGTATTATGTTATTTATAGGATCCATTATTGAATGGAATATGATAGGTCATTTGCATAAACGAACTTTATAATTATATCATTGTTATAAAATGCCATAGTGTTTAAATAGTTTTAATGAAAAACTACGTTTAGTGAATTAGATGCCAGTTGCAATACTTCCAGATATTAGTGAACAACATTGTATTGGATGCGCTTTATGTGTAGAGATTTGTACAGCTCTTGGTCCTGATGTATTAAGAGTAAAACCCGTAGAAGGTTGGAAAAGAGGAAAAGCATTCGTCTTTTATCCAGAACGATGTATTTCTGATGGTGCCTGTATTGGTGTTTGTCCAACAAAAGCAATTTTCTGGATGAGGCCAATGGAATATACTCCAGGACAACCTATTCCATTAAAGAAACACGCCATATTTACAAAAGGCTGGGAAGAAGGCTAAGTTTCATCCATTTATTTTTTTTATTACATTGTTTATAAATTCTAATTTATAGAATTTAAATATAGATTAAATTTTTTATTTAATGAATTTGACAAAAAAATTATTTGTTATAGGAGTCGGTCCGGGTTCAAAAAAATATCTTACTGACTATTCAAAAGAATTAATTAAAAATTCTCATTTTATAATAGGATATAAGTATACATTATCTACCATTTCTCATCTTATCGATAGATCTTCTCAAGTTTTTGAAATTACAATGAAAAACCAAGAAGAAGTTTATTTAAATGTATTTAATAATTTAATGAAAAATGATGATCAATGTGTTGTGCCATTTACCGGGGATGTAAATTTTTCTGAATCAGAAGTAGTTGATAGATTACTAGATCTTTTTGGGGATAATAATGTCGAGATAATTCCAGGGATCAGCTCAATACAGATTGCTTCTGCAAAATCCAAAGTACCATTAGATAAATCAGTAATAATTACTTTTCACGTTACAAGTGATATCGAAGAAAAAAAATTGGATCTCTTAAAATCAGTGGCTGATAAAAAAAGTATTATATTGGTGCCTAGGCCATGGCCATCTATTCCTTCTAAAAATTTTATGCCTTCTGAAATATCCTTATTTTTAAAAGAGAAAGGATTGGATACATCAATAATAAATGTTTGGGTATTTGAATATTTGACTGATGAACTAAAGGAAGCATCCTATAAAGGAACTATGGATTCTTTAGAGGGCAAAAAATTTAGTGACTTATCTGTGATGGTTATTGATCAAAATATACGCCAAACGTACTTAGAGTTTTAATTCTTGACTGGTACATTTTAATGTAAATAATATATTACAAGCATTGGTATATACTATTAAAATGAGTAAAAAAGAGGTTAGATATTGTATTGAATGTGGTTCTAAGATGTCTAAAACTTTAAAACTATGTCCAGCATGCGGTGAATCTCAACTTTAATATTTTAGATATCAATCTTATTCAATCTTTTCTTTTGAGTATATTGTTACTTAATGATATTTATTATAAAGGATATATTTTATTCATGAAAGTATGGTAAAGAAATTAACTCTTCTTATACCTGTAATTATCTCCTCTGTGATAATAGGAATATTAGGATTAATTTTTATTCCAAGTGATATCAAAAACGGTAATTTTGGTTTTCCCATGGGTACAATAAAAATTGATAAAAAAATTATGAAAGTGGAGATGGCGGAATCAACATTGGATAAACAAAGATGGTTGATGTTTAGAGACGAAAAATTAAAGCCTGATAGTGGATTATTAATGATATATGATAAACCCGATTTGTATTCCATGTGGTTAATAAATATTAAATACCCTCTTGATTTACTTTGGTTTGATCAATATGGAAATCTTGTTTATAGTGTAAAAAATGCCCAGCCTTGTTACAATATTCTTGATTCGTCTATTTGTACATATAAAAATACAAATCCAGCAAAATTAATTCTGGCTACTCGTGCAGGCTTTATTCTACAAAATGAAATAACAAATAAATCTAAAATAGAAATATTGTAGCAGAGACAAAAATAAGAATTTAAATAAAATCTATAGATATTTATTTAGTTCATTCATTTCGTGAACTATTTCTTCTATCGAAGCTTCATCTTCTAATGTTGTAATATCGCCTATGGTTTGATTGTTTATAATCGATCTGAGGAGTCTCCGCATTATTTTACCACTTCTTGTTTTGGGAAGTTTATTTACAAAATAAATCTTTTCTGCGACAGCGATAGGTCCTATAGTATTTCTTATATGTTCATTAATTTCTTTATCTAATTTCTCATGAGGGTTAATATTTGATTTAAGAACTATGAAAGCTATAATCGATTCTCCTTTTATGTCATTATGTTTACTGGTCACTGCAGCCTCGCCAATTGCTTGGTGAGATAAAAATGCACTTTCTAATTCAATTGTTCCTAATCTATGACCTGAAACCTTTAAAATATCATCCGCTCTACCCAATACCCATATATAATTATCATTGTCTATAAGTGCAAAATCTCCTGCAAAATAACTATCGGGTACTTTTTCCCAATACGTTTTTTTATATCTATCATCATCATTCCATAATGATATTAACATTCCAGGCCATGGTCTTTTAATTACAAGATATCCTTTTTTACCATTTTCTATTTTTTTACCTGTTTCGTCAACAATTTCTAATTCTATTCCAGGTAATGAAAATGATCCCGAACCAGGTTTCATTTTAATATTTTCTATGGCGGTACACATGCTGATCATTATTCCTCCTGTCTCAGTTTGCCACCATGTATCAACAATTGGACATTTTTGTTTTCCTATAACATTGTAATACCATAACCAAACTTCTGGATTTATAGGTTCACCTACTGTACCTAATAATCGTAATGTAGATAGATCATGGGAATTAGGTATTTTGTCTCCGTATTTTTTGTAAGCCCGTAATGCGGTTGGTGTAGTATAAAGAATGGTCGCTCCATGTTTCTCTATGATTTTCCAATATCTGTCGTTATCTGGAAAATCTGGAGCACCTTCATACATTATTTCTGTTATTCCATGCATTAGTGGTGCGTATACAATATAACTATGTCCTGTTACCCATCCTATATCTGCAGTACAAAAGAAAATATCTTTCATTGTAAAATTGAAAACCCATTTTGCAGAATTATATAAATGAGTTAAATATCCACCAGTACCATGGATAACGCCTTTTGGTTTTCCAGTGGTTCCAGATGTATATAAAATAAATAAAGGATCAGAACTATCCATCCATTCTGATTCACAGTATGGGGATTCTTTTTCAATAAAATCATTAAACCAAATATCCTTTTCACCCATCATTATTTCTTCAAATGTTCTTTTTACAACAATTACTTTTTCTATTGTAGGAATTTTTTTTATTGCATCATCCACTATTTTTTTTAACGGAATAATTTTACCTCTTCTGAAACCGCCATCTGCGGTGATTATCAATTTAGACTTTGAATCATTCGCTCTATCAGCTATTGATTGAGAACTAAATCCTGAAAAAATCACAGAATGAATCGCTCCTATTCTGGCACAGGCAAGCATAGAAATACATAACTCGGGAATCATGGGAAGGTAAATTGTAATCCTATCTCCTTTTTTAATTCCAGTTTTTTTTAATGCATTAGCTAAACGATTTACTTTATAATATATTTGATTATAAGTTAAAGTAGATGATTCTCCATTTTCTCCTTCCCATATAATTGCAGCTTTATTTTTTATGTTTGTTGTTAAATGTCTATCAAGACAATTATATGCAGCATTTAATTTACCATTTTGAAACCATTTTGCAAATGGTGGATTCCAATCTAAAACTTTATCCCACTGCTTAAACCATATTAAATTTTTTGCACAATCAGACCAGAATTGCTCTGGAGTATTTAAAGCATAATTTTTTATTTCTTCAATTTCTTTTCCTTCAAGTGATATGATTTGATTGTCTGAATCTATATTATTATTTACCATGAAAATTGAAAGTAGAATTGTTTACTTAAACACTTTTTAAATTATATAATACAAACAATTATAAAATTTTTATATTATATTGTTGCAATATATTAAAATAAATAAAGCGAACGAAAATAAGATGTGAAATATAGAAGCAGAACAGAGATAGTAGCAATGATCCTTGATGCAGCTAATGGCGGTGCCACAAAGACAAAAATTATGTACAAAGCATTTTTAAGTTATGCTCAATTACGTGAATATTTATCGGTATTGATCGAAAATAATTTAATTGAATACATTGAAGGATCACAGAAATACAAAACAACTGAAAAGGGATTAAATTTTCTGAAAATGCATAATGAGATAGGCGAGCTATTAAGTACACAAAAACAAGAATAAATGGATCATTTTCATTTTATTCTATCTTTTTATCATGCCGAAAATAACATATCATACTTCTATTTTCATTTTAAGCTTTAATAAAATAAGCCAAAATTTTACTATATGTTTACTAAATATTTTTTTAAATCTTAACTATTAATAAATGATATTTTACACTATTCTAAAATTTTATTAGATATATTATTCTTGACAAACCAAATATGAAATATTTAAATAAAAATTTTTATCATTCTTGTCATTAAAATAGGTATCTTTTAATTTTAACAAATTAAATATCTATTACCAAATATAGTTATTAGAGTACAAATTATTATTAAATACTACTTAATAACTATATATCGATAATATATTATTATTTAAACTGGTTAATTAGTGGATGTAATTATAGGATTGATCTCTTTTTGTTCATCTTCTTCGGTATTGATTATTTCAGTATTATTAGCTTCTATTGCATTTGGAATTATTTGTTCCTCTCCAATCTCTACTTCTTGATTTTGTTCATTATTATCATTTAATTCAGGGGAAATCTCAATTTCCTCTGTTATATTATCATTTTTATTTTCTGTATTTATAGTACTTTCTTTAATATCGTTAGTTGGTGGTACAGCTAGTACATTATCTATTGTTTGTTGTGATAATTTGTTCATAATATTTCTAATTTCCGATTTTTCAAGGTTTATATGTTCCACTAATTCGTTTGTGTGCAAACTAATTTGTTGATATATATCTTCTGTAATTTCACCGCTCTTAAATTGTAGTTTAGCATCAAATAATACAGATCTTATTCTTTTCGATTCCATATCTAATTCTGATATTCTTTGTTGTAATTTTTCAAATATTTCTTTTGTATTTTCACCTAATTTATCAAGTCTTTTTTCATATTTTAGATATGCAAATTCTGCATCATCTTTCATATTATCATTTTCAGCAACAATTTCTTGTAATGCCTTAATTCTTTTTAATGTCATTGATTTTTCTCTCAAAAGTTTTTGAGCATCAAGTCTCCATCTTGGAATAAAAATAACATAATCTCCTTGAACTAAAAGTTGTTCATATGGTAAATTTTTAATACCTGTAGATCCACAATCAACACTGACCGATTCAATAGATCCCTCAATATCTGTTACTATGCCTATACCTTTTCCTATATAGGTTCCATACATGTCTTTAACTTTTTTACCCACAAACTCGAGCTTCAATTCGCTCATTGATCTTTATTCTAATAATAGTATAATGGTCATCATGTGAAAAAAATTTAATCTATTTATAATAATTGTTTAACTAATAACATATAAAAATTATTTTTTAAAAAATTTGTATTGTTATTAAATATTAAAACAGATTATATTTTGTTAAAATTTTATATAAATATAACACACATAATATATTATTTATTTAATAATATTTATTATAAGCAAAAAGATATACACTGTAAAATAATAGTATTTTTTGATTTTCAAATTATTAAATTCATGGATCAAATATTTTCAATTCTCCCTTTAAATAGATTAAATACTGTATATTGCAATGAAAATATTCGTAGTTGAATTTCTTGGCTTTCTTATAAATATCTTTTAATTTAATCAAAATTATCAATAATCTTAAAACTAGCAGTATCCTAATTATTCAAACTAGAGATCGGTTGTATGGATCATCTCATTTTTTACTGTTTAATGTTGTCTAAATGTTTTATTAAATCGTGAAATCTCGTGGAATTAAAAATATAATAAATAGGACATAAAACAAGGGAGTACTAGATGATTTAATGGTGCAAAAGTAGAAATGAATTTAAAATGATTAAAATCTAACTAAAAAATCGTTATTTTACTAGTGTTATAAAAAAGAAATTATTGAAGCCATCCATTTTTTAGTATATTATTTATGTTTTCATTTACTTGTGAATGAGCTGAATTACTATTACTATTATTTTGGTTATTATTTTGATTAGCATTAATAGCTTGATTGGTATTAGATGGATTTGCATTTTTATTAAAAAGATTTTCCATTAAATTTTTACCTTTGTGCAGATTATTTGAGTACAGAGAAGCTTTTACATCTTGATCATGATCGACTGTTTGATTTCCTCTAATTCCTTGTGTTGAATTACCATTATGATTGCTTTGATCAAAGTTTGACATCAAGTTTTGTGAATTAAATAATGATTTTGCTAGAGTAGAGTGATGAATATGCTGTGTTTGATCTGTTTGTTGCGGTCCATTCAAACCTTGTTGTGTGTTTCCTCTTCCTGTATGTGTATCCGCATTCAATTGAGTGTCAGAACTATCATGAATTCATTTGAATTTGGAGAAGCATGAGTATGTTGAAATTGATTTGCATTTTGAAGTCCGCTTATATTTTGATCAGAGGATGATCTATCTGCTAAATGGGTGTTTAGTTTTGAATTAAAATAATTCTGATCATAAGAAGAATATGGATTGTATTGCACGGCGAGATTATCATTATAATGAGTTTGGTTAAACATTTGAACTCCAAAAACTTGTTGATTTGATTTGGAATTATCGCCATTTGCAAAGTTTGACTTTGTATTTTCACCTAATTGATGGAATTTAGAACCATTTATACCAAAATTCAGAGTTTGTTTGATATTGTAATGCTTTTTGAACATCGTTTAAGCCTTGTGTTGTGCTTTGTTGCATGATTCGAAAATCATTTAAAAATATAACTTATCCGTGACAATTATAATGGAATTTTTACTGTTTTCGTTTTTATTATATCAATAAAACGTTGGTAAAAAACGAAAAAAATAATCATGCAACAAAGCACTTGTGTTGTAATAGAATTGCGTCCATTTGCACTATTTAATGCATATTATTTTCTCCTTGAGAGTTAGTAGAATTATGCGATTTGAATATTGTTTGATTATTGGTTATGTCTTGTGAGGCGTTATTATCCTGTTTTGTGTTTGAGTTTGCTCCCGCTTGATCATTTGCTTTAGTATTTAATGCATATTGATTATCTTTAGCTTGTGATGCGATTGTATCATTTTGTTTTGAATGAGCAACTTGATTGCCGGTTTGGGTTTGTTGAGTATTAGAATTGTCTCCAAATGCTCTATTGTGAATTTGATTAGCTGTTTGCTGATTATTGTTTGAAGATGATGAATTTATAACAAATTGTTCTTGTTGTATATCTTGGTTTGAATTTACTTTATGATTAACATTAGAGTCTTTTCCAGCGCCTAAATTTTGTATATCATTTTTTGCATTTTGTATACTTAAAGAATTTGGTGAAAAATTAATAGTTTGGTCCTGTGAAGTATTCTGTTCACCTTCAATTGATTGTGTATTAAGAGCGTATGCCACTTTGAATCCTATATTTGTAGTTGTTGATACCATTATTGGAGTAATAGTTCCATGGTCATTACTGATAGACAAAAGTTAAATACAAATTTTTTTGTATTATTTTCAATTTGATACTTATTGTTATTTTTAATTAACAAATTCTCTTACTTTAAGTTAGAAATTAATAAATTTTAATAGGCATTCTATTAATGAACCACATCACAATATCGTTCTTTTATGAATATTCATATTATAAATGTCAATAAAATCCATATTTAGTAATGAATATTAAAAAACAATATTGATTTTTATATCAAAGATAATACTTTTTTTAACAGTTTTGATAATTACTGCTCACATCGTTTATCTTAGTAATGATACAAATTATATAAAAGCCAAAATGGATATTAATTATAAATTAAAAGAAAACTCAAATAATGTACAAGAACCTGATAATTCTAGAAATAAATTCAATGCGTATCAAGCAAATAGTAGCATTAATGTTGACACAAAATAATAAATAATGATAAAAATGAAAACAGAAATTTCAAACTCTTAACTTTGGCTGAAAATAATTGCAGAGATAATTCTCTTTGTGAAAGCAAACAACATCAAAATGGTAAAATTTTAGAATCATATGACAGTATTCTTTCTGAAAAAATTAATACCAAAAATTCTTGTAATGAAAACAAATTTTGTTTTAATGTGGCAACCAACAACGGTTCTATTCTAAATTCATTCAATAGTAAACTAATACAAGATACTCGCTCAAATAATGATAAATGCAAAGATAGCAAATGTTCTAATTCTGCAAATAATAATGCAAATAAGTTATCAAATAATCAGTATATTGGACTTGGAGATAGTAGATCTGTATTAAACCGGGACAAAAATCAAAATAATCAAGTATTAACAATATAGAATGTAAAAATAGATGGACAAATACCACAGAAACAATTAACTCGCAAAACGATGGAATAAATCGAGTTAAAACAAGGTAATAAAAATTTTAATGATATTTCTTCATCATATTATGGAAACAGATCACCATTGAACGATTCATCTTCTAATGTGCAGTCAAATAAAGGTAACATTTTATCTAGTACAAACTCTAAAATAAATCAAAATATAGATCAAGATAATAGTTGTGATTTAGTTCGTTATGCTCTAATAATTCATCTAATAAAGGTATTATAATTCACAGCAATAATTCAAAGATTTCTCAAGGAATATATCAAAAGAATTTATGTTTATATGATTCTAATTGTTCTAATCATGTTTTCAATGAGGATATAATAAAAGGGAATAATGATGAGACAAAAAGTAAAGTAATTAATCAACGTAATATATGCCTGATAAATTCAGAATGCAATAATAAAGGGATATATATTCAAGAAAATACTCTGATTATAATAATCAAAGAAACATATGTATTCTAAGTTCTTCATGCGATACTAATGGAAAAGATAGTGCAATTGTGGGTCTTTTAGGATCAAATTGTAATAATAACGATACAAATAACAGAAAGGTTTACATAGGTGTAACAGGAGAAGAAGGCTATACTATTCCTTATTTTAAAAAATATCACTTAAAGTAATAAAAAATTTGAAAACGATGACACACAAAATGAAAGAATAACGAATCCTGATAATATCTACGAGCGTAAATTATGAAAATTTTTATTACAAAAGATAAATTGAGACTAATATAGGTAGCTAATTGGTTGACAATTTTTGATTTTCATAATAAGGAAAGGGTTGTAAAGTGAATAGAGCTACCGTCATTATATAAAATAATTTCATTTTATCCTGTACTATTATTACTTACTCCTGCAGATCCAAGAGCTTGATATTCTTGAAGATTTCTTAATATGTGAAATGCAGCGAGTGTTTTAAGCGCTTGATCTTTATCTAAACCTTGGACTTTATGAATCACATCTTTCACTGAACTGTTTTGACTTAATAGAGGAAATTGTGTTTGGATTTCTTTAATTTTTTGGTTTACATCAAAGTTTTGTGCAAATACTATTGATTTAATTTGTACTATATTTGTTGCAGCTATTGTTAATATTAGCAGTGTTGCAGATGCAACTACTAGATGGTTTTTAATGTTTGACATTATCTTATTATGGTAATGTTTTACTTAATAGTATTATTAAATGTGCAAAATAATATATTAATATGTATTTGTTACCCAAATGATCTATTAATAGTGGCAATATATGATAGTTAGTCAAAATACCAATGCAGTTTTCTGTAAGAAAATATGAGTTGTATAAAGAGCAAGTTCAAGACATAAGATTCATAAATTTGTTAATGATATATAAAAAAAGATAGAGAATTATATGGTGTGGTACACACAACTCTCATTGTTTACTAATTACAGGAATATAATTTAGTATAGTTGTTAACATAATCAATTAGAATTCTGCATATTTTATTCTAAACTTTCATATATATAATTAATTATATTTTTTAGAATCAACTAGATTAGTATGAATCTTGTTTACAAACGCGTATCCGAATCATATCCAAATAAATTAAATGAATTAGACAAAAATATTAATGTAAATCTGGTATTCAAACATCTTTTAAAATGCGAATCTTGTTTATGGAACATAACCTTTTATGAATCAACAGGATACATATCAGTAGATAGTAAAAAAATAGACTGTCCCAAGTGTAAAGAAAGAGATGAATTCTGTAAAAATAAAAATCATCTCATAATATTTGTTGATATTAAAATCAAATATCGCATATCTCTACTTCAAAAGATTAAATGATGTTAAATGTAAAACGTACTAAAAATTATTCTATCAATAAATAGATAATTGTAATTATTAAAATCAATTGTTATATATAAACATACATATATATTCATTTATACTGGGTGACATAATTCGTATATTTTACTATTATTTTATTTAATTTGAACTTAATTAAGTTATTTGAAAGCAATCCTCGTAAACGATCTTAATTTATTCATTATGACTTTTAGAAATTAATTAGAACTATACTAAATTATATTCCTGTAATTAGTAAACAATGAGAGTTGTGTGTACCACACCATATAATTCTCTATCTTTTTTTATATATCATTAACAAATTTATGAATCTTATGTCTTGAACTTGCTCTTTATACAACTCATATTTTCTTACAGAAAATTATTTTTTAAATAAAATCTCGATCTTTTATTACATTATGTGTGATGAAAATAATCTCGTTTGATTATTTCCCATTGTACGGATTTAGATTTTAGAATTGTATGCTATATCGACATTCAGTGGTGTATTTTTTATTATCTTCTTGATTTTATTATAAATAAAAACGGGGTGCCAAGCAGTTAGTTTGATAACAAGTCATATGCAATTAGATAATGGGTACAAAAGTGCGATCTATAAAGAATATTTCATATTAAAACCAAAATATCTGAATTTATAATCGATGAAATCTGATTTTATAAAAGAAATAGTGAATTATCTTCACAAGCCTCATTATTAATATCATTTATCACCATTTTTATATTGTTAGTGTTTACTGGTGTTATAACTGTAGATAATAATATTCCATTTTTATATTAGTAACTCTTTTTACATCTAATTTGCTTCTATTTACAGGAATATTTGCCTATCATAGCTCATATGCGGGTGATTCAATATACTATCAAGTGACTGTAGCAATATCCTCTATCACTATTTTTATTTTCATATTTGTCAACAATTTGATACATACAATTATGATAAAGTCAATCTGAACTTGGTTGAAATATCCTATGACAGGTTGAACTAGAATCATATTCTTTGGATAATATTTTTCATCGATGTCTGTTCTAAAAATATAAACAGATTATCCATTGCTTTCCTATGATGAATCGTAAATGATCAATTGTATATAATTTTTCATTTGGTAATACTAAGATATTTTTTATCATGATTCATTGGTTTGTATATGATGACGTGTTTGTATTTATTTATATTATATTGCACAAGAACACATTTTCATGAAGTTTACATTTATCTAAATTGATATGTATGTATATTATTAATACTAATATTTACTTTGGATCCCTTAAAAAGTATCGAGATCCAAGATACTTTTTACATGTGGTTGACAAGAGATCCAAAGTAATTGTTCAAAGGTTGGTCCCATTATATATTAGCAAGCTTTTGCACATCAGCATTCGTCAACAGATCTGGTGGTTATGCAATTTTAATATATATATTATAATAGTTAAACATTGTTTATATTATAATTACATCGTAAAACACTTTATTTTTAAAAAAATATCCTTTTTTCATATATGTTTGTAATTACTATTATAAAAATTCTACTAAAATCAATTAAATAATATGACGATTTTTTCAAAATCATGTAATATTGACATATATTGAAATAATCTAACATAATAATCTGTTATTATTTGAAGTAAACTAAAATTTTATTACAAAATATATCAAGTAAAATAATAGAAATAATATTATTTGCATCCATTGAAGGAAAGATCGATTACAAATATGGAAAAGACATAAAAAAATGTAATTTAATATATACTATTTTGTAGTGTTATCAAATATAACATGGATCTTTTGGATATATATCTCATATCTTGATTATTTTTTGTCGAAAGAAATATGCTATACCTCTACAGGTATATCATAATATGGTGTCATGTATATCACATTTGCAATTAAAGCTAATATTTTTATATACAAATTAAAATAGATAAACATTATTTTTATAATTATTTAAAATAAAATACATTCCATGATTTATTTTATTTTTAGTATGTTGGTTTTTAATAATTTTATATAAATATTGGTAATAGTAAATATAAAAAATATGTCGTTTACCTCGGATACTAACAATTTCTGCATATTAGTAAACAATAATCTAACATAAAAGAATTGTTAGGTGTTCCTAGATTTTTTATTTGTTAATTTAAAATAGTCTTTTATCTATCTCATCATATTCCTGCATTCTTGAGCACATTTTCTACAAGCATCTGCACATTGTTTACATGCATCTATTTTATCTGCCATCTTATCACATTCTGTAGCACATGCTTCACACATGTCTGCGCACATATTACACATTTGTTTAACATTTTCACTTCCTCTGCACATCATCATACAAGCCATTCTGCACATATCTGCACAATCTCTACACATCATCATACATCTTGAAACAGACATTTGGTTCTGGTTTTGAGTTGATGTCATATTCATACATTCAGTACAACAACATTCGCAAGCAATCATACATTCATTGCAACTTTCAATGCAAGTAGAGTATTGTTGATTTTTTAAAATAGAAGTGCTATTCATCGTTTTAGTTTGTTGAAAATATTATATAAGTATATCTAAAAAATATGTAAAATATGCTATATATATGCAAAATATGCATATATTCTAATAAATATATATGAGATTTTGATATAGTATGCGATAGTTAAGCGCATAGAGAAGTGTTTAATAAACCGAATATTGTTAAGTGGAAAAGCAAGAGGCTGCATTAACAAAATATTGATTAAATTTTAATTGATCATCATTTCAATTAATAAAAATTAGTTTTAAAATATAGTATGATGTAGGGACTATACGTTTAAGAAAAACTTGTAGCATGAATATATTATTTTTACTCTAATTTTTAGGCTAAGATCGCTGAAATTATTCAACTTATTTTAACATTTTTTTGAATCTTTAAGGGAACATTTGAAAAAATGTTCTCATTTTATTAGTGGAAAATATTTCAAAATGAAACTGGTCCATAAATTTTTCTTAAATATAGTTATACAGAGCCTATAAATCTAATTGGATATTAATATTTATTGAAAATATGAGCAATAAATATCAGGAAAATTTTACTAATGATGAAAAACTAAAACTTTTATCTCATTTTTCTAACTCTGATAAATCTGTCTTTGTAATTATAACTCCTGATCAAGTTGATCGTGGTGCATTGATGTCGAGATATTCTAGAACTGATAAAACTATGAGACGAGTTTTTTTAGATGAGTTTTTATCTAATCCTAATAGAGGAACTGAATTTTATAATAAAGTTTTATTAGATTATGGTGATGATTCTGTCGCTGAACTTGGAACGGTTCAATTAGCTTTAGAATGGGTTTCTAATATCTCTGCTCAAAAAATGGAGGATCATAGAATAGGACTTTCTTTTTTAGAAAAATCTTCACGATATGTTGCGTTTGATAAAAAAATTAATGGAAAATATAAATATTATTTAGATAAAAAAATTATGACTTCTTCATACACAGATAAATATCTATATTCTTGTGATCTTGCTTTTGATATTTATTCAAAAAATATTATACCACTGCAGAACTGTCTCAAAGAAAAAATACCAATAGATGAACTTTATTTTGATGATTCTGAGACTTTAGGTGAAAGCACTTTTAATAATTTAAAAAATTCAAAAGATGTAGAAAATGCTAAAAAAATTTATAATTCTACAATCAAGGCAAAAGCCTTGGATATATTAAGAAATCTTTTACCCTCTTCAACACTTACAAATCTTGCTATTGCTGGCAATGGTCGTGCAGTTGAATATTTATTATTCAATATGATGTCTTCAAATTTAACCGAACTACAAGAATTGGGTAATGACTTATTCACTGAATTAGGAAAATATGTTAAACCGTTTATTAAGCGATCTAACGATAAGTATAGTGACTCGTATAAAGATTATTTGGTAAATACAAAGAACTCTATAAATCAATTTATGAATTCTGAATTACAATTTAAAAATAATATCAATACGATTATGAATTCAAATTCTGTGAATATTGTATCTTTTATTCCTAATAAAGAAGCAGAAATAAAAATAGTTTCTTCAATATTGCATGAATATTCTAGAGATATTCCTATGACTTGTTTATTAAATTACGTAAATAATTTATCGGATGAAAAAAGACATCATATACTTCGACTTTATACACAATTCAGACAAAATCGACGACATAGACCCGGTCGAGCTTTCGAATCAATTGATTATTCTTTTGAATTAGTAACTAATTATGGAACGTTTAGAGATCTTCATCGACATCGAATTTTAACTCTGGGTAGACAATTATTATCTACTACTTTTGGATATGATACTCCAAAAGAGATAATAGATTTAGATATCGAGAAAGATTATAAAGATTGCATGTACGTCAGTAATGAAATTTATAATCTGATATCAGTTAACATGCCGGATGAAGCTCAATATGTAGTGAATTTTGCATATAAATACCCATATTTTATTAAAATGAATCTTCGTGAAGCAAGTCATATGATAGAACTTAGAACTACTCCACAAGGCCATTCAGATTATAGATACGTTTGCCAACAATTATACAGTTTAATAAAAAATGTTCATCCTATAATATCTGAGGGAATAAAGTTTGTTGATATGCATGATTATGATTTAGGTCGATTTACTTCTGAGAGAAAAAGCGTGTTAAAAAAGTCTAAAATGGGCTTGATTTAAAACCATTTATCCAATGATTGACTTTTTTTATAAATAGCTTTATTTAATTTCTCTATCGAAGAATTTACCCTTTCATAAGAAAAATTTTTTTCATCACATAGGAATTTTATTATTTTTTCTTTATCCAAATTCTTATATTGTATATCTGTTTCCTCTATATTGGTAATATTTGGGTTCAAAAAGATTTCCCTTATTTCGTTATATGGTATTTCTTCAAGTTCTTTTTTTATTTTATCAATGTTTTCAAGTTTTTTAAATTTTTGTATTAATTTTAATGCCGTTTTAGGACCAATACCTTTAAACCCGTTGATATTAAAATCGGTTCCAATTAAAATACCTAAATCAATCAATTGATTTTGTGACAAATTATTTTTTTCTAATACTTCTTCGGTACTCTATAAGTTCAGGTTCTACATCTATGTACATATTTCTATTTGGAACCTTTCTTTTTCCACTTATAGTTAAATTACGTACTAGTTTTCTAGCACCAAATAAAATTGAATCATAGTCTTGACTTATACACGCATGTACTATATTTTTCCGGGATAGGTGTGCTGCAGTTGCTTCTCCATCTGCTTTTGCATCAATAATGGGAATTCCCATTAGCGATAAAATATTTTTGGACTCTTTAACTAGTTCAAAGGTTAATACAGACGTTCCTTGGCTATATTTTTTAGCATCATCTAATCTTCCCTCCATCAATGCCAAATTATATTTTTCAGTTGTTTCAATCTTTATTTGCTTTCTTCTTTCAATTTCTTTTATTTTTAATTCATTGGGCGGGCCATCAAAAATATAAACTAATTTAATTCCTTCACTCAGTAGGCTTATATTTCTATAAAATAAGCCGCTTAGATGGCTTGTTGGTTGTCCTTGTTCATTTGTTAATGGTTCGCCTGTAGGTCCTCGAATTGTTGCTAAAAATTGGTAAATCACATTAAATGCGTCAACTGCAACCATTTTATCATTTAAATCTGGAATCGTTATAGGCTTTGAAGAAATCAACGGTTTTAGATTTAGACCCATATTACAACTGAAAGCAAATATAATTTTTATAATTTTTGTTAATTTTTGATAATAAGAGTAATTACTTTTTTAAATTGCTGCTTTTTTTATTTTAATAAATTGTGAATAATCAAAATAAAATGATTTTTATATTTTTTAGCAATTATAATCGTGCTGAAATTCCACCATCAACTTCCATGACTGTACCAGTTATCCATTTTGATTTATCTGAGCATAGAAATAAAATTGCATTAGCAACATCTTCTGGTTCACCTATTCTTTTTAATGGGAATGATGATTCTAAAACCTTTTTTGCTCCTTCGTCTTGTAGATATGGTTCCAACAACGGACTTCTAATTGTTGATGGGGCTACACAATTACATCTGATATTATATTGACCATATTCCACGGCTATAGCTTTTGTTAACATAATTATTCCAGATTTTGTTACGCCATAAACTGAAAATGGAACCTTAGGTATTGCTCTCAAGCCTAACATTGAAGATATGTTTATAATATTCCCTGATTTCTGCTCCATCATAATGGGGATTACAGATTTTATAGGTTGAAATGTTCCTTTTAAATTTACATTAACTAAATTTGTCCATTGATCTTCTGTCATTAAATGGAAAGGTATTGGATCATTTATTGTTGCGGCACAATTTATGAGAATATCTATTTTATCAAAAGCAGATATAGTTTGCTCCACCACGTTAAGTACTTCAGATTCATGTGCAACATCTGCAGTTACGGATAAGGTATTATTATCGTCATCAAGTTCCTCCAATGTACTTTTTAACTTATCTTTATTTCTTCCTACAGGTACAATTTTACTGCCTTCATCTAGTAACTTTTTTGATGTTACGCTGCCTATTCCGCCGCTAGCACCCGTAATAATAGTTACCTTCCCTTTTAAATTCATATTTTTTTTTATTTTTATAATTAATTAAAAGTTTCTTTATCTAAACAAATAAAAAATACTAGTCTATTTTGATTTCCTTACCTTTTGGCTTTACGTTTTTCTTTTTATCAAATGTTACTTCCAATATTCCATTGTTATACGTAGACCTTGCTGTTTCAATATCTGCTTCTTTAGGCAACTCTAGAGTCTTGTGATATTTTCTTTGATTGTTACTTGCAATGACCTCAACTGTCTCATCAAACGCATTTACCTTTATATCTTGTTTTGATAAACCTGGCATTTCAAGCACTACTTTAACTTCATTATCTGTTGAATTTACATCTGCCAATGGTTCTCTTTCTGCTGTTATCTCTGGTTTATCAATATCAATTCCTGAAAATCTACCTTTGCTATGTGCTGGTTTAACATTTCCAAATTCTCTTATATTCGGTTTTCCATCAGGTCCAACAGTCATTGAATAACCATATACTATTGGTCCAACTTCTCTTACTTTTCCACCTTCTGATGTTTCATACTCTCTTACTAGTTCTTTTGGTGCATTTGTTGAAATGTCATTAAAGGCATTGAACATTTTTGACATTTCTTCTTGAACATTATCAAATTCTCTAAAGAAATCCCTGCCAAATAGGTCCATTCCTCTGTTGCTTAAATCTCTACTGTCTCTACCACCAAATCCTCTACCGAAACCGCCAAAAAATCGCTTGAATAAATCATAATTATCTATATCTTTATTACTCATTTGTAATTATCTCCTACTATATGTAATACATATTACAATATATATATTTTTCTAACCTAATGTCTTTTTTACATGTTTTACTTCTAAAATTTTAAGATGTGCAATAATTCTAAATTTTTATTAAGAGTAGTTTTTATTTATAATAATCAATCTGTTATTTTGATTTAAGATGCCAATTGATTCGGTTCATATCATATTTCAAAAACTTTAGGCTCTATATCAACTAGCAAAATAAATTACGGATATTTTTGTCTAAGACGGAGAGAAATTATTAATTTATTTATAACATATTTTACACATTTCTTATTTCAGTTAATTTCTAACGATATTTGTAATTTGAGTTTGTTACTATGTGCACAATATATATTTTTTCTGAGTGAATAGTTAAGGTATAAATTACCATTTACTTTATTTTCATGGGTATTTATTCATCCAAAGGGTTTTTTACCGTTGATTTTACTGTTTTTCTTTTGCATATAGGACACTTTATTTTCTTGTCATCAAGGTAAATACTTCCTGCAGATTCATAAAAGGTCGTTTCCCATGAGCAAGAATTACATTTTAAATAATATTTAAAATACTGGGCTAAAGTATCAATTACTGGAAAATTGTCCATGTACATGAATGCCATCTTGTAATATGCTTTTAGTAATATAATTAATTTCATATATGCAGTTTTGAAATAATATGCGCAATTTTTGCATAGAAATACGAAAATAGTCTTATTTAATCAATTACCCATCTAAAGTATGTGTAGTATTCATTTTGATAATAAAAAATTAATGTTTTTAACATCTATATTGTAATTTTTATTAAAAAAATTAAATTTATTGAATTGGTAGCACCAGAGGAAAAGATAATTTAAATGATAAAGTAATGCGGCAGTTAAAATAATAATATATTTATTTTTGAACCTAAATTATTTCTACTCAAAACTAGAGATCTACGAATTCAAATATATATCGATCAAAAGTTGAAAAAAATTTTATTATATTTAATTATCACTTTATGTCAACAAAATTAATGATATCTAAAATTGTATCTAGTATTTTTTATCTATAGTTGGCGTTAAATTATTTAGATATATACCATTTAATTTAAATAGAAATGTTCTTAGCAAAAGAAATAAAATTAGAGATTGAAAAATCCATAATTTATATTTAAGGATTACCTATTTGTAGCAATTGTAACCTTTTAACCTTTTGCTATATGAAATAAAAGGTTTATATAGATTGTATATACATATACTATCACAAGATTGCCTATAGTATCTAGATTGGATGTAATTGCTAAGGTCTATCCAAATAATCGCATACTGTATATAGTTATGCATATTTCGTAATATATCCTCATTCAGAATAAACGGATGGTAATCATATCTTCTAAAATCCTTAAATTAATTACTTCGAGCCTTATATATTCATAGAAATTCTAAAAACATCGTGGATTTTATTAATAAAAAATCTCTTGGAGAGAAAAGAAAATCTATCAAAATGATTTTACCTGCTTTATTGGGGGTAATGTTTTTGGTAGGAAATATAGTTTCTATACCAGGTTTTACTTTAGATCAAAAATCATATGCACAAAGTAGTAACCGACATGATGTTTTTAATTTAGGAAATAATCAAAATCAAAATCAAAATCCGAACCAAGGTTTTACAAGAAGTAGCTTTGGAAATAATCAAAACCAAGGTACTGGTAATTCGGTATTTAATTCTAATCCAAACATTGCTGGACAATCTCAAAATTCAAATCCAGCATCATCTTTATTAAATAACGGATTACATTCTATCGGAATTGATTCTTCTTCATTAGGTATCCCATTTAGTGGTGGCAAATCATTTTCAAATGTTATTCCTGCATCCTTATCAGGAAGCTCCAATTATCAAAGCTCCCTTTGTTCTACAATAAAGAGTAATAATATGACAAGCCTAAGCTCCACATACTGTGATCCTAAACATGTAGTATGGGATCCAACTTATACATTCACTAAAACATTAACAAATGGCAAGACACTCACCTCAGGTCACACTCACACCAGATTCCATGTAGTAGGTCCTGACAACTTTAAATTCATAAATTCATACTGGACTACGAGTGAAATTACAAGAGCAATTGATGTAGGAACTTCTGCCAACACTACATACTTGGGTGCTTCATCTCATGTTTCAAACATTCCAATTGAAACAGACAATGGTTTTGGACCAACCACTTTAGCTATTGAATTACAGTATGAAGGAGTAGTACAATTAACTGGTATTACAGCTGCTATAAAATTACCACCAGGATTTGTTTCTAATCTTCCATTAATCCATGATCAACATAGATATGATATTGCATTCTCTAATTATAGAGGTCATATTTATCCAGGACAAGGTATCGTACTTTACTTCCCAATAACTATAATTGGTAATGTAGGAGTAAGAGTACCATATCAAGTACCACTTGCAATACACTTTCTCAGAGAAGACAAACAATTTGATACACACAGCTTGACTGCAAACCAACAAGACCAATTTGCAAACTCACTTGTTGTTAAAAATGGTACAAGTACAGCAACATTCAACAGCAATACTGCTTTGAATAGAAACTTTAATGCAGTAGATGAAGGAGTTCATCCATATGACTTTGTAAACCAAGTATTGCCTGTTCAATTTGCAATTACAGGACAAGAACTCTTTAGTGTAATTGTAGGTGCGGGTCCTGACGCTGCAATTCCACTTACACCAATCTTGGCATTATTGCCACCAGGTGTTCCAACACCAATTAAAGTATTGGTTAGAAATACAGGTGATGCACCAATTTACAACTTGAACGTTGCTCCAACTGTTAGAGATGAATCTGCAATAGCGGCTACAGTAGTTCCATCAACTGTAAACATTCCAAATGTTGTACAGCAAAATGCAGTTGAACCTCTAGTATTAATTGGAAGTCAATCAAAACAAGTTGGCTACTTACCAATTAATGGTACAGCAGAACTTGATATAACTGCAGTCCCAAGCTTTTATGCTGGTGGAACAGTAGAGCCAATATTCATATCATTGAGCTTTAACAACCAAGTAGGATTACCAACCACCTTAGTTAAAAGAATAGGTGTTGAAATCTTGCCCGTATCTGCTCAAACAGCACTTGCAGATGCAATCAAAGTTCCACACGCAGTTTCTGACAATGTAATCAGCTTACCAAATGCAATATCCAACAAAGCATTACACGCACTTTCCAATGATATTGGAAGACAATCATTACATAGTGTTCCACTTGTAACTCATCCAGGAGGTGCAGGTGTAGCTGCAATCCATGGTAATACACATCCAGGCTCCGGTAGCGGTAGTAGTAGCAGTAGTAGTTCTGGTGCTGGTGCTGGTGCTGGTAGTGCAGGCGGCGGTAGCGGTTCTGGTGCTGGTAGTGCAGGCGGCGGTGCAGGCGGCGGTGCAGGCGGCGGTGGCGGAGGAGGTGGTACTTAAGATAACTAACAAATTTTTATAATTGTCTTAATGAATGATTTCTTGTTTGTTTTAATTGTTGTTTGATAATGTAATAATAATTTGAATGGTTTTTAACCAAAGAATGATATTAAACCTACATTTAATCTGAATTTATAATAATCTATTATCAAATTATATATTTTAAGATCTGTTAACTTAGGGGAAAGCCTATAGATTTAAGACAACCACATCATTTATGTTTATTATAACGAGAACTCCTTCACAAATTATCAGTTATGGTTTATACTTGTACTTGATTATCATTTAGAAATACTGCTAAAGCATTATATTTCTTAAAAATAGCAAAAAATAAGTTATGTATCAATCTGGAAATGGTTACAAAAGTACAGACTAAATATATTATCTAGCAAAACGATAATTGAAGAATATGTAATTGATGAAACTACAATAAAGTTGGTTCTGAATTATTATGGCTTTGGCTAGTTATATAACCAATAGTCAAAGAAATTCTTTCTTTTCAATTCAATATAGCGAAACATGTAAGTTGTTGAGCGATTTCTGTCTAAAGTTGTAGAAGAATACGAAATACATTCAGTTTAGCCGGATGGCGGTATATTGTATCCACAAGCATACAAATTCTTAAAGCCACATCATCGCCTTCGTTCTCATTATGAAAAAAGCCCAATTGAAATATGATACAATACGTAAAGAATAGAATAGAAACCTTTGATGATTATTTTCCTTGCAAAAAGAACAAGTGTAGATTAAATCATATTAAACAATGGCTCAAGTTGTTTATTTATCGACATAATAAAGAAATAACATCTTAAGTTAATAGAACCCTATTTTATAATCATTCATTTTATATTTCTATTTTTAAAGAATTTCAATGAAAATGTTGTTGGAAATAAATTGTAAATTAATTAATTGCTTTGTTACATGATTATTTTATTAGTTATTTGTTAACGTTTTGCTGATAAATCATAACAGAAATAGTGAAAATTCAATTGTTATTGTCATACATATATTGTTGTTTTACCTGATCTTTGAATCATGCAACAAAGCAATTAATGTATTATTTGATTAGAATATTATATAATTTATTTAATTAATTAAAATATACCCTTTTGTTCAATAAATTCCTTAAATATCTGTCGTTTTTTAATATTGTGTCTTTCTTCTGTCATTAGTAATATCGAGAGTATTTTGACAGACTCATTGACATATTTGCCTTTATTTAACATGACACATTCTGCTCTTTGTCCTCGTGCCGCATCAATAATTTCAGATCTTGTAGGTAGACCGCTTTTAGATAATGTTTCTAGAATTTGTGTTGCAAGTATTACTGGTATGTGTGCTGCATTGCATAAACATAGTATATCTTCTTGGATTTGTGATAAATTCTCATATCCTATTTCTACTGCAAGATCTCCTCTGGCAATCAATACACCAAATTTGGTAACATTAAGTCCGGATAATAAAATTCGGGCCAAATTATGAATTGATACGCGGGTTTCTATTTTTGCTATTATCCCAAAATCTTGATGGCCTAGGTTTTGTAATTCTTTAGTTAATAATGCTATATCCTCAGGCGAATGAGCAAATGATATTGCAACCGTATCTGCATATTTTACTATGAATTTCAGATTCTCTATATCTTCAGAAGTTATTGCTGATAAATTTAGATTTGAGTCTGGAAAATTTAGTCCTTTATGAGATTTGATACTACCAATAATATCGGACGGATAAATTATTTTTAACTCTAGGTATTCATCATTTACTGAACTAACTATCGAGCCTATTTTTCCATCATCCATTAATACTCGGTGTCCTGGTAGTACATTGTTTAATATTTCAGGTACGCCACAGCTTATGCCTGCCGGTTTATCTGATGAGTGAGGATGTCCTTTTATATTTTTTCTATACAACCATAGTTTATCTCCGGCCTTTACTTCGATATCCATTGGACGGGGGCGTATAGGTCCAATCTCAAAATCAATTTGATCTACCTCAACTTGTTGTTTGGTTATATCTTGATCGATCTTTTCTTCAAAACGCAATATTTTATTAAAATCTTTTTCATTATAGAGTTTTATCCCTTCTTGAATAAGTATGGTTTTCTCTATACCAACACGAATTTTGTTTTTACTTATTATTTCAAGTATTCTCATCGAACGTATTCTTTCTCGAAAATCAAGAAAGACTATTTTATCTCCAACTTTTAATGTACTTAATTCCTCTTTTCTTTTTGCTATTGAAATAACAAAGTCATACTCAACTCCGGTTAAGTTTATCCTCTCTGTATATTTTGCATCACAATCAAGCAATCCTTCTACCACTCTTATTGGTCTTCCGTGAGAATCTTTAGGAACCTTAATTTTTAAAGGCCTGCTTTTTAATTCCATACTATTTATCCTAATTTTAGGTCCGCCCAGATCCATGACTACTCTGCATTTTCTTCCAATATCTTGACCTCTTTGCATGAGCCGTTTTTCTGCATTTCTAATGGCATCTATTATCATTTTCCATTCAACTTTTGTGTAATATGCACAGTTAATCCTTGCAATATCCATTCCATTCTTAAGGAGTTCTTCTAGTAATAGTGGTTGATGCGCAATATCAATATCTAATGTGACCATTATTCTTGTAAATCTTCCTGCCCTCGGACGACCTAACAACGTTTTACTTCTTTGTAATAAAATATTTTTTGCATCGTTGTATGTGGTTCTTTTTATATTTGTATTAAAATCCTTTAAATGTCTAAAATGCCTTAAAACTTGTTCTATTCCAAGTAAAATGTTCTCTTCCGAACGTCCCAGTGATGAAAGCCCATTCTCAGCCAAACCTATTTGAATATCTTCTATATCATTTTTTCTTAATGCAAGATAGCATAAAAGATTGTCACGGCTTTTTTCATTTTCAATTTTTTTATCATGTAATATAAAATCATCTTTTATATTTTCTACATCTTGAATTATTTGTTTATAGATGGAGTACAGATTATTTCCGAGACTTTTATAACTATTATTGTCAGTATCTAAATAAAGATTGTTTGATGTCTTTGGTGTCTCACAATCTTTTTTGGAATTTACTTTTTCAAAACAATTCAGGGTTATTCACAAAGACAATGTATTATATAACATTTATACTTTTTGTAGTATCATTTATTACAACATTTAAATATATTCAAATATTAATTAAATGAAATAAGTTCATATTATATGGATATATATAGATAAAATACATCTAATTTTTTATCTAATATTTATTATAAAATACATTCAATTAGCATATGTTATTGAACTTCTATTAACAAATAGTTCCTTTTATTAAGATCGAATTTTGTTGTTCTGAAATAAATGGATATCTTTTATTTCAAATCTGTAGATGTTGTTCAATGCTTTAAAACAATTATGTCTTGTTTGGTTATGTTCTGTGCCTCTTTCATTATCGTAAATTCCGGCTATGCTGTTGAAATGTATATCGATACTAAAGTATTGTTACTATGGAATGGGCTAAAAATTATTTTCTTTATATTTTTTGTTGAATATTAGTATTAAATTGCAATAGATTTTTCAATACATATCTATATATTGAATCCATTCATAGTTTTTAAAATTATTCTGAACATATTAGTTCTGAACCGCATTTAAAACATTTTAGTTGACAAACAGTAATTTCACCCATTTTAGAACCACAACGAATACATTCTATTTTTTGTTTTGATCTACTTCCTTCCATATTATCTACTTTAATATATTGTAATAATAGGTTAGAAACAATCAAAATTTCCATGCATACAATAACAACTTAAAATACTTAACTATTATCCACTAACAAAAAAAGATGATATATAGTTAATTATGATAATGTTTATTATCATAAAATTTCTTTTAATAAATAATTTTTTTATCTACATTATATCTATTGTTTTACTTATATAATATCTAGAATTAGAGATATTGAGCATGATATTTTTGTCTATATCTTTTTATTGAAAAAATATTCTGATAAACAATAGATAAATTCATAATATTACTATATTTAATATTTCAAATGGGAGAAACTTTAAAATCATTAAAAATTGATCCGTCGTTATATGTTCCAAAGATAATGTTCTTAACAAAAGGGAAAGGTGTTCATAAAGATTATCTTACAAGCTTTGAGTTGGCTTTACGTGAAGCAGAAATAGCTGATTTGAACTTGGTTTCTGTATCTAGTATAAAGCCTCCTCATTGTAAAATAGTCTCAAGACAAGAAGGTAGAAAATATTTGATGCCTGGCCAAATCGTTTTTGCAGTGATAGCTCGTGCCTCCACCAATGAACCGAACAGACTCATTGCTTCATCTATTGGCTTAGCAAGACCAATGGATGATTCTCGTTATGGGTATCTATCTGAACATCATTCTTTTGGAGAGACTGCACAAAAAGCCGGAGATTATGCTGAGGATATGGCGATGGAGATGTTAGCTACGACTTTAGGTTTATCTAACGATCCCTCGCTTACATGGGATCAAAGAGAAGAACAATGGAGACTTTCAGAAAAAATTTACAAAACACAAAACATCACCCAGTCTGCAGAAGGTCATAAAGATGGGTTATGGACTACAGTCATCAGCGCTGCAATATTGATATTATGATTTATTAAAACATTCGTAAACCAAACAAGTATTATATTTTTCAGTGTAAATATTTTATTTCATTGGTTTGGTCCTTTTATTATTCTTGATTGATCTTGAGATAAATTTTATAATTTTGATGACTCTATTACTATTTCAATTAATGATTAAAATTTTGTAAATATGATACGGATAAATTATATTAAAAATAATATTGAATTGATAGGTAATTGTATAATGTTGTCATAGACCATGCACTTTCATGTTATTGGTTTACAAAGACATATTTTGTATATAATTCTTATCTAATAGTATATAATTAATATTACATATGAATGAGATGTATAGAAAACGTCCTAATAGTTTAGGAACCATAGCATCATCGATATCTACTCCAGATATCGTTAATCCTAATATCCAGTTTGAGGATCTTCCAACACCAGTGGGTAAACCACCTTATCATTTGTCTCTTTCCCAAATATTGACTACTGAGGAAATTAATAGAATACATGAAAGTGGCGCAATATCTTTTCATATTGTGGGTGATACAGGTGGAACAAAGAAACCTGAAAATCAAAAGATAGTAGAAATGGCCATGGAATATGATTTTAAACATAAAGATAAAACAAAGATTCCTTCATTTTTTTATCATCTCGGTGATGTTATATACAAATTCGGAGAAGCGAGTCAATATTACTCACAATTTTATGAGCCATATCAGTATTACCCGGCTCCAATATTTGCAATACCTGGAAATAAAGATGGTTCTATTAGAAAATCAGGATCAAATGTTGTTTTAGATCATGACAAATCTAAAAATAATGGCAAAACTCATACCAACGATAACAACAATAAATCTATATCCAATCCTGCTAATCTTGCTACAGTTAATACATCCACTACAAATAAAACACTGTCTGACAAATCTAAAAATAATGGCAAAAATAGTAACAACAATAAATCTATACCAGGTAACCCAGATACTAATAATAAAATAGAATCTTACAAAGTACCATCTTTGAAAGCATTTATGGATAATTTTTGTACTAAAACACAATATATTGGCCCTGATGCTGAAGATGTTAACAGATCTACAATGATGCAACCAAATGTATATTGGACACTCGAGGCGCCGTTTTTAAATATTGTTGGATTGTATTCTAATGTACCTGATGGTGGTGAAATAAGGGATCCTCAATTCAATTGGTTTGTAGATGAATTAAAGAATGCTCCAACAGATAAGGCACTAATTGTTTGTGTACATCATACTCCATTTGCAGTAGATGATAAAAGAAGTGGTAGCGAATACATTTTAAATCGTTTAGATTCTGCATTTCGAATTTCAGATAGGATACCTGATATAATATTTGCAGGCCATGTACATAATTATCAAAGATTCACTCGGACTTTTGATGGTAGGGAAATACCATATTTAGTTGCGGGGATGGGTGGTCACTGGGATTTAAACTATATGCAAAAACATCAGGATGATACTGCCATAGAGGTTCCATATAAAGTTCCGGATAGGGAAGATCTTATTTTAGAGAATTATTGTGATAATCGCCATGGATTTATGAGAATCCAAGTTACTTCTAAAAAGATTATTGGTAAATTTTTTGCGGCATCAAGATCTCATGAATCTTGGAGAAAACCTTCTAAAAAATTAGATGAATTTGAACTTGATTTACAAAAACATAAAATAAAATAAATATTATATTTTATTTTAATTTAATAATTTTTTTAACTAATTGTTGTGTGAAACTTCTTAACTTTATGAAGACTTTTTATTGTTGTATCTTTTAGAACCCCTTATAGGCGAATGACACTTAATTAAAGGAAAAATCTGGTTTTTATCAACTATATTACATGTATACCAAAAATAGAGCGTCCTCAAAAATTATCTGTTATCATCTATCCTTGTACTTTTTAGGTTTATCATTCAAAAACGCTGTCAAAATATTATTATTTACACTTTAATAAACGTGCATCCATATGGAATGGAACTCAAAAATACATCCAAATAGATTTATTTATAAAATGGTCATCAGAGTACATAATTAATGAAGATAAAATTAGACTCTAAATTAATTTGAATTTAGATAATTATTGAACGTACAAATACATTACTTCTTTCATTTCAACTCAAAAGGATAAAATGTGTCTGGTGCGATTTCTCTCTCTATACAAATGAGCATGTTATTCTAAAACTTGTTTACCATCTTTATTCTTCTTACAAGAAAATCGTCATTTAAAGAATCGTCTGTATATTAAGCATGGAACCGATTACTGATGATTATTTTCCTTTTAAAATGAGCAAATACAAACAACCATGTTAAATAATGTGTCTTTATTGTATAACGCAATAAAGAATACTATCTAAAGTTAATAGCGTAAATCGAATAATTACACATCTTATATTATTGTCTTTAATTTAAAGGATATCAAGGATTGAAAACCTTGCTTGGAATTATTTTGATTAAAAAACATTAGATGTGACCTAATTATTGCATGTTTATTTAAACATATCGTATATAGTTTATATGTTAAAAAATGATCTATATACCTAAATATATCTATATAATTAATATATTAATGAGCCAAAGCACTGTAATTTCAAATGAAAATACAATTAAAAATGTCATCCATGCCTATAATCAAGATTTAAGTGCTATAAATGATAAAAGTAAAAACTATTTGAAAAACAACAATGAAAAAGATTTTTCTGAGATCATAGAGATATTAAAAAAAATGTATTATAATCAAATTGTTTTTCCAAAGAAAATCAGAAATGAAAAAAATTTTAAACATATCAAAAATGCATTTCTTGACATAGATAAAATAGATAAAAAACTTGGAGCTCATAATATAATCCATCAGGAAATATCTAAAGATAAAACAATTAATATTAATCAAGAATCAATAAAAAACTTTGAGACTTATCTTAAAGTTATAAAACAAAATCAGATGGCAAAATCAAATAAAATTTTGTTTGAACTACATTATATTAAAATCCCTCCATTCAATGATAAATTTATCAATAGTTTAGTTTCAAAAAAAACCAAAAAAATAGTACAAACTATTTACAAATTAACCAAGGCGATAGAAAAACAAATCCATATAATCGCATCAAATAATATAAATGATGAAAATATAGTATTAAAAAAAATAATTAAATTGCAAAAAAAATTAGAAAAATTGCAATTCATTCTTAATATATCATTAAATAACGACAAACAGAATAGTGAAATTTCTACCTCATACAATAAAAATAAAATAGATATCGTAAAAAAACTAGAAAAAGCTAAACAAATATTGCAAGATATTAGTAATAGTAACAATGCATTAAAGCTATTAAAAAAGGGAGACCCAGAAAACCAAATAACACGTTCGGCCAAAAAAATGCATGAAGAAATGAGAAGTAAACAAATACAATTTGCTGAAATGTGCAAACAGGCTATAGATGTTAAAAATACTCCATCTTAGCATAATTTAATTCATTTATTTATATAAACCGGAATTTAATAAATTGGGAAAATTTTGTAAAGGCGTTTGTAAATTTTATAAGGCCCGAAAAACTGAACAGTCCAAAGGATATTATTCTGAAGGTCACAAAAGATGTATGGAATGTGAAGTATTTTTGAAATGGGATGGAACAAAATGTCCATGTTGCGGACGTATACTTCGAGTGAAACCTCATAATAATCAATGCAAATCAAAATTGCTGAAACAAACTATAAGATTGTAAAGCACAATAAACAAGATAATGAATATTGGATGAGTATTTTAAATCAATTAAAACCCTTTTAAAAAAAGAAAAATTATTTACATCATCTCATATATTTATGACAGTTGCATGGCATTACCTTATAGGAGAAACGATTCTGTTTTCTGTAATAATTATTTTTCTATTTATTTGGTGCATTGGGTTCATAAAAGATCTCAAATTAAAGAAAATGATAAAACTATAAGAAACATACTTTGCTGCATGATTTGAAAATCAGTTAAAAATACAACTCATATGTAACAATTACAATGGAATTTTTACTGTTTTCGTTTTTATTATATCAACAAAACGCTAGTAAAAAACGGAAAAAACAATCATGCAACAAAGCATAAGAAACATAATTAGATTCATAAAAGATGATCTGAAGCGAAGACAAAGTTTTCTTGAAGAATCTTTCCACTAAAGATTATAAACGTTTTTTACTGATATATGAGAGGCAGTAATATTATCGACAAACAATCTCTTCTGTCATTCGAACTTTTCAAAGTATCTCGCTTTCATATTCACGGATGAAATATTGTGATAGTAAGATAGAGTCAAATAAAGAGGAAATATCGGTGGATCTATTGGATGAAGTATCACTGTAATACAAAAATTTTAGCAATGGTATAGTATTCTGTATTATTTTTCATGTTCAATAGAAAATAGTTTTAAAAGTATTTTTTAAATTTGTATAATTGAATAAGATTTGTTTTAAGGAAGGAAAAAGATCTATATGAAGACAGTAAAATATGGAGAATAGACATTTATTCTATTCCATAAAATACACCTTAGCAATTGTCCTCTATAAAATTCTCAAGAATATTAATTCCTATAGATGGTTCTGAGTCATCCATGCGTTCAGTGGATTATGCTATTGCTATCGCTAGGGGGGAAGAACCAGTTCAAATAGTTGCTTTGTATATACTTTTTTTTAGAGAAGAATCTTCTATCGAATTTGTAGCAAAATTATCAGGTACCAATGCCAATTTTGAAATACCTGAAAAAACTAAAAAGGAAATTGATCAATGGTTTAACGAAGCTAAGGAAAAGGCAAATAAAAACTTTGTCCAGTTAACGACCGATATAGTCATAACTGATAAACCCGTTGTAAAATCAATACTGGATTATGCAAATACAAAAGATTTTGATCTAATTGTTATAGGTAGAGGTAAAAATTCTCATCTTAAGAATTTATTTATGGGTAGTGTTACATCTGGTATCATTTCAAAATCAACTTGTCCAATCATGGTAATAAAATAGTAATTTGAAAAATAAGTTAAATCGGCTCTGTTAACAGTTCTGTAAAAGACATAGTATATTTTCATGTAAAATATTTGTGTTTGTTTAGATACCGTAATAACTTTAGATCGTCACTCTTACAATGACAAACAATCACAGCAAGTGGGCAAATATCTATAACAAAAATCATGTCAGAGCGATCACAAATATTTTACAAGAGGACGTACCTTTATGTTTACACAGCTGTTAACTTAAGACATTATTTCTTTGTTGTGCTCATAAACAAACAGCTTGAGCCATTGTCTTTTATGATGCAATTTACATTTGTGCTTCTTACGAGGAAAGTAATCATCAAAGCTTTCAGTTCTAACTTTTATATACTGCATTGTTCTTTCTATCAGGCTTTTCTCGAAAGATGAATAAATATGGTGATACAAGTTCAAAAACTGCATGCTAGTTGAATACCAAGTACCACTACCGTCTGACGAAACAGAATGTAATCCGAACTTGTTTACTGCCTGAGACAATAATCGTTCCGCAACAAACATGTTTCGTTTTTTTGATATCTCCGCAACAAGGACTTCTTTGTACTTTGGCTCTATAATAACCCAAAGCCGGATTAAGTCCGAAGAACCTGCTTTTGTGGCAGTTTCAATAATGATATACTCATTGTTTTCCTTTTCCTTAGATATTTCCAAGGCTTGTACTTTTGAATCCAGTTCCAGATAGAAACTTGGCTTATTTTTACTATTTTTAAAAATGATGATACTTTGGAGGTATTTCTAAATGATGAACCAAGAAAGTACAAGTATAATCCATAACCTATGATATTTGAAGATTTTCTATTTCTAGTGGTATAAAAGATATGGTTGTCTTAAATCTAAAGATTAAGTTAACGGGGTCTACAGAACACTGTAAAGACTTTCAACTCATATGTGTTATTGCCTTTACAATAAAAAGAATGGTGCCAGCTACTGCGGCACTAGCAGGGATAGTTATTATCCATGCATATACAATCTTTTTTCCCATAGACCACCTTACAGCAGAAAATCTTCTACTAGCACCCGTTCCCATGATGCCGCCAGCTATGGCGTGAGTTGTATTTACAGGTATTCCTAGAAATGCCATCGATGATAAAATAACACCTCCGCCTGTTTCCGCGCAAAATCCTTGATATGGTTTTAGAGGGGTCAATCTAAATGCCATTGTTTTTACAATTCTCCATCCTCCAAAAAATGTACCTAAACCAATTGCTGTTGCCGCAGCGAGTATTACTTGGATAGGTACAGTAAAAGTATGAGATGGATGAATTATGTGTCCTGCAAGCAATAATGCAGTGATTACTCCCATTGTTTTTTGACCGTCATTTGCACCATGAGTAACTGAAAAAAATGCGGAAGATGCTATCTGTAACCTGCCAAATACGTTATTAACCTTTTCAAGTTTTTTCTTCTTCAAAAAATACATTAATGCAAATGTGATAGTGAATGCGACTACTAAACCAAGAGCTGGTGATACTACCATAAATAACACAGTTTTCCCAATCCCTCCAAACACTAGAGCATGTATTCCTCCTTCTGCTAAACCTGCTCCAACAAGTCCACCCACTAAAGCATGACTACTTGATGATGGAAGGCCAAGATACCATGTTATCAAATTCCAAGTAATAGCCCCAATTAATCCTGTAAAAACCGCTAATACTGTGGAGAATTCTGGTTGTATGATTCCTTTTCCTACTGTTTCAGCTACTGCAGTACCGAATATAAAGGGTCCCGCAACGTTAGCAACTGCTGCCATTCCAACAGCATGAAGTGGCTTTAGGACTTTTGTACCGACTACTGTGGCTATCGAATTAGCCGAATCGTGAAATCCATTCACAAAATCAAAGAATAGTGCGGTGACTATTGCAGAATAAACGACAATTTCAACATCAAACATATCTGTTCCCTACTTCCAAATCCAATAATTAGGCATATTTCAATGCCATATCTTCCAGCAATTCAGTTAAATCTACACAACGATTAATAGCACGTTGAAGGTAATCATATATTTCCTTTGATCTAAGAATTTCTATTGGATCATTAGTCTTGAATAAATCAGAAATTGCTTTTCCATATATTAGATCTGCTTGTTCAAAGAATTTTGACACATTATTACTATGTTCCATTATAATTGTGGCATTCTTTAAATTTTTAATCTGAGAAATTGATAACGATACTTCTTTGGATGCACCAATTAATACTTCTATTAATTCCAATATTTGCTGAGACGGTTTTCCAATACCAAACAATACAAACCTGTCGGCAATTTTTTTAATATGATTGAGTATTTTTTCTATGAAGGTGCTTAATCTAGAAATATCTTCTCTATCTAGAGGTGTTACAAATGTGTCATCAATAATATTAAAAAGCTTGCGAGTAATCTGATCTCCGTCGTGCTCAAGATTTCTAATTTGAGATTGATATTGTTTAGCAGTATCAACAAGTTCTGTTGCTTTTGCAAGTTCAAGAAGCTTTGATGTCGCGTCTAAAACTAATTCGGATTGTTGTTCTAGTAAATTAATAATGACTTTATCGTTTGATCTTAACCATGATAAAAATCCTTTACTCATTCACAATAGAATAATAATATTATTATATATCAGATTTCTATATAGATTATGTGAACTATAAAGTCGTAAATTATATGCTCAATAAATACATTTTTAATTATTCGTGTTTTTTATAATGTCTGTTAGATCTCTATCATATTTTTTATCCAGAGGGCCGTTTTTTATCATGGTCATATCTGGTTTGAAAAATAAATCAGCAGTCCAATCACCAGTAACTTTTAATTTCTTATCTATTGTAGGCAAGTTGTATAAATAAAATGTACGCCATAACCACCATGCTGCAAAACCATGAAAATTATGGCCGAATAATTGTGCCACTCCTGTTCTGCTCCCTATTTGAGCCATCATGCCTTTACTGTTATATCTAAATTCTTTTTTACAATAGCTTTTTTCTTTAATTGAGTATATAATATTCTTCGCAGCTAATTTGCCTTCTTCTATTGCGTTTTGAGCCGTGGGTGGATAGTCCTTACCTGTGTGTGGATCAGGTATCGATGCACAATCACCAAGAGCATAAACATTAGAATATTCAGGAATTTGTAAATATCGATTAGTTACTAACTTTCCATCTTTGTTGTGATTACACTGAAGATTTGTTATTATATCATGATTGGAAGGGATGATACCTGCAGTCCATATTAATGTAAAAGTTGGTATTACATAGTCCTCTCTTAATTTTACCGTATCTACGGTCGCTCCTACAACATGAGTCTTCATAATGAACTTTACTCCTTTAATCATTAGTTTTTTCATTGCATATTCGCCTAATTCTTCTGATACTTCGGGGAGGATTTTATCTTGTCCATTCACAAGTATTATGTTTATTTCATCCGTGGAGATGTTTTTATAAAATCTTTTAACGGTTTCTTTTATAAAGTCATTTAATACACCTGCAATTTCGATACCACTGAAACCTCCTCCGACAACAACAAAGGTTAATAAACATTTTCTTAACTCTACCTTATCTTGTTCTATACTTGCTTGTTCAAGCATGCTTATAATATGGTTTCTCAAAATTATTGCATCTTCTATTGTTTTTATTTTTAAAGCATACCTTTCAATATCGTTCATATGAAAGAAGTTAGTTTCACTTCCTAATGCAATAACAAGATAATTATATGATAATGTACGAGTATCTCTGTAAATCGGATTAGACGCACGACCAATGTCGGTTGATATGACAACGTTCTTATTTTTCAAATCTATGGATTTTATATCCGCCTCATAAAATCTAGCATTTTTACAAAAAGTTCTAACTGGTGTGACTATATGTCTTATTTCAATCATCCCTGAAACCACTTCAGGAAGCATTGGGGTAAATAGAAAAAAATTGTCTTTACTTACTAAAATGATCTCTACATCAAAGTTTTTGCCCATTCGTTGTAACTGTTTCAAAACTTCAATACCTGCAAAGCCACTACCCAAAATTAATACTTTTATTGTAGATTTTTTCAGATATTGATTACTATTAACAGATAATTTTTTTTTAAATTGTTTAAATGAGAAATTATTTTTATAAATTAAACGGTTTTGATCCACATATTTATTTACATAATTATAAATTAAAAGGGAATATAATATAGTTAATATATTTTATATAGAACTAATAAAAATATATATTGATTTAATAAATTAAATTTGTTTTGTTACCTGATTATTTTATTCGTTATTTGTTAACGTTTTGCTGATAAATCCATGACAAAAATAGTGAAATTTCAATTGTTATTGTATACATAAATTGTTATTTTACTTTTTCTATAAAAATATGTAACAAAGCAAATTATCCAAATTTGTTTTCTATTTAAAAATGAAATATTCAATAATTTATAAAATATTATTTTTTATGTAGGTTTAATAATTTTACATTCTAATATATATCATGTTCCATCTTTTCATGATGAAATAAAATGTGTACTTATCTACTATCTGAGGCAGAACTCGCTTGACTTGTCATATTTCGTTCTTTTATATGTTGGGTATTATTAAAGTTCTAACACTATTCAAAGCCAAATTATTTTATAACCTGATTTATTTGTTTCATCAATTATATGCTCCTTTTATCTTATCATGAAATTTCTTTGGTTTGTACTTTTTTATTGAATGTATAAAATAATACTTTGATTTTTCCGAATGGTGTCTAAAAAATACAATTTATTCTCTAACTAATTATTGAGATTCTCTATTTGATCTTGTTCAAAATATGGTGTTTTAAATATATATTTTCCTTTAATTAAGAACCACTATTAATTATATTACATCCTATTTTTCGATTTATAATGTATGTTCTTATTTATTTGTAAAAAATCCTTTGATATTATTTTTGAATATTAATTAATTATAAAAATGTTAAAATCAGAAAATATTTTTCATAATGCCCATTAGATCACATAATTATACTCCTATCAAAAGTTTATATATTCTCCATCATATTTTGTAATATTTTTATTTTAATCCCGAACCGCGATTAAAATATGTCAATTTTTTATGAATTTTTCTAATGGTGCTAATTATGCGAGATCTATTTATTAAAATTAATAATATCTTAATAAAGCGAACTTTTAAAAATAGATTAGTGAATAATATTTCGATTGATGAGAAATTATTTGTTACGATTCCTTTAAATTTGACAATAGCAAAGGGATTAAGCGATCCTCATAGAATAAAAATTTTGGATCTGCTTTACCACAGAGATCTCTCTGTAAATGGAATAATGATACAATTAAAAAAATCCAATTTTAAAATAGCAATGACCACATTACGACATCATATTAATGTTTTAAAAAAAAACGGTTTGGTAAAGATAACTAAAACTAAAGAAGTAAAAGGAACATTAGTAAAATATTATCGATCTACTTTAAAAGGATTATTTTTAGATAATGTCATTTTTGATACTATCATTTCTGATAATCTTGAAATAATCAATACACTATATCTTAAATTTTACAAAGCATTAAAACAGCTATTTAAATATAACCAAAATTTAGTACCCGATTTATCTAAAACAAAGCCGATATGTAAAATTTGCAAAATTAATCATCATGTCGAATCTATTTTATTTCTAATCTTGAGCGTTGTGATTACAAAAGTATTTAGTAAACTTTTAAAAACAAAGACGATCTAAATACATATAATACTTTAATCTGCATGATTTACTGTTTATTGATATGTGCAAATTTGGTTGTTTTCCATTAAGATATACCAATATCTTTTAAATAGTAATAACCTAGTTGATTTATATTTTTTTAATATATTTTAATTCAATCATGAGATATTACTCGGCTCGTTTAATAATAAATTTGTAGATTATATATCTTGTCTCTTCTGAATGCTAGAAACAAATTTTATATCAAATACATATGGGTTATCCTATATTTTTGTTTTTCAGGTCTTTCTTTAGCTTATTTGAAAACTATATCTTATTTTATCCGACGAAATCGTGTTCCTGTTTGGAACTGGATTCAAAAATAGCCTTCAAAGAATATTGTCAAAGAAAATAGTTAAGGGGTAATATACCAATTAACATAATTAAGCGTACTATAAATCTTTAGAATATATAGAAAATTAAGCCATATAGTTCAGTACATAATCTAAACGGTATGGAAAAAACAATTTTCAGGATTAGCTCATTTAATATGATTTAGGATCGATAAAGATTAGAATAAGAAAATCTTTGAAATCAATGTATCAAAAAATGAAACATGTTGGTTGCAGAACTATATATGTCTAATATAGTTGATGAATATATCAGATCCAGTTTTAACAGATAATGGAAGTTGTACCCATAAACATGCAAGTTTTTGAAACTAAAGTATCGTATTCGTTAATCTTGGAAAAGTATCATTGAAAGGATGTAAAGATATTAAAGATAAAATTGAATGCTTCAATGACAATTTTCCTTGTAAAAAGAACAAGTATGAATTATAGCAAATGATTAATTAGTTTAACCTTTTTGTAGGCTACTATACCAGTTATCATAAATACGCTACTAAAACTTCACAAATATAGAGAAAAAATATCGGATTACGTTAGCATACATTTGCTAAATGGTATATAAAAGAAGGCATTAAGTAAATAGTCGATTATTCTATTTTCCCTGTTTAAATACTGATTTTTTTATAACAAGTTTTATTTCAAAAGCATTTTCATTATCTTTGATATGGTGCTCGACCACAAATTCGTCGTCATTATTAGTACTTCGCTCCTGCTTGGTTGCATGATTATTTTTTTCGTTATTTACTAACGTTTTGTTGATAGAATAAAAACGAGAACAGTAAAAATTCCATTGTAATTGTTACAGGTAAGTTATATTTTTGACTGATTTTAGAATCATGCAACAAAGCACTTCGCTCCATAATTCGTGTCTAATAATGTTTCTTATACCAATCATAAAAATTAATCTGATAAAAAATGAACCTATTACTAATAAAATAATGTGTTAATCTATCCAAATTCAAAATATTTTTGCAGAACATGTTTATATAATAACTTTTTAATAAGAACATGCCTCTACTTCAATTAAAAAATGTAAAAAAATATTATAACATTAAACAGAATACTTTTAAATTTTCATCCTCCTCCGCCACCATAAAAAAAGTTATTGATGACATATCTTTTGAACTACATGAAGGCGAGGTTTTAGGTACTGGCTGGAGAATCCGGTTCAGGAAAAACAACATTAGCAAAACTTATCCTGGGATCAATAAGCCCTGATTCAGGTAGTATTTATTTTATGGATAAAGATATAAATTCTTTAAAAAAAAATAAAACGTTTTACTCTTTAATTCACATGATTCATCAAGATCCTTATAGCTCTATCAATCCTTATCTTCGAATCAAAGATATTGTTATGGAACCATTAAAAATTCATAGTAAAGGACTTAGTGATGCTGAAAAAGAAAAAAAGGTTAAAGATGCTTTGATTAAAACTAAATTAGAACCTGTTGAAGATTATTTAGATAAATACCCTGGAATGCTTTCTGGAGGTCAAAGACAACGTGTTTCAATTGCTAGATCCATTGTTAGTAATCCTCGTCTAATAATAGCTGATGAACCTGTATCGATGTTGGATGTTTCCATAAGAGGCGAAATTTTATCTTTATTAAATGATTTGAGAAATAGTTTAAATGTATCCATTATTTATATAACACATGATTTAGCCACTTCGAGATTAATAGGGGATAAAATTGGTATAATGTTTGCAGGTAATTTAATAGAATTCGGAGAAATTGATACAGTTTTATCAAACCCGCTTCATCCTTATACTTGGATGTTATTAGATGCCGTAAAATTTTCTTTTGAAGGTTCTGATGTATATTATAAAAAGTATGATAAAATAAAACTATTTGATATACCTGTTAATGGTTGTAAATTTTATAATAGATGCAAACTAGCTTTTAACGAATGTACTAGTAATCCTATTGAATACAAGGTTACAAAAGATCATTTTGTATCGTGTTTTCATTATAAGGATAGACAGATATAAAAATCCTTTAATTTTTATTCAATTATTTTAACTTTACTTGGATGATTATATTTTACTACCTGAGAAATTCCATTTTTAGGATATACTCCGAATATGAGGTCCGATTTAGCTACGGTAGAATCTTTTAACGTAACCATTATTATTTGGTTATTTCCTGATCTGAGCATCAAAATCTTTGATAATCTTTCAGTATTTTGTGCATCTAAGTGAGCATCAACTTCATCCATTAAATAAAATGGCGATGGTTTAAGTGATTGTAGCGCTAATAGAAAAACGATCGCTGCCATTGTCTTCTCTCCACCTGATAGACTGGTAGATTCTCTTCCAGGTTTTCCTGGAAATTGTACCATTAATAAAATTCCTCCTGAAAATATGTTCTCTGGATCTTCTAAATCGAGCCAAGCATTACCTCCAGTAATTTCAGAAAAGGTCTTTCTGATATCTTCATCTACTTTTCTAAATGCGTTATTAAAAACATTCTCCTTCTGTTTTCCAGTTTCTTCTATAAACTTAACTATGGAGTTTCTTTCTTCTTCTAATTGATTTTTTTTGTCCGACATACCTCGATATCCATCTATTAATTCTAAATAAGTTTCATCAGCTCTATGATTCACTCTTTCTCTTATGTCATTATATTCATTTTTTAAATCTTGTAATATATCTTCAATATCATAGCTTTCTAAAGGTTCTCTATATCCTAATTCATGTAAATCATTTGAGTGATTATTTTTTTGAGATTCTGCATCTATAATGTCTTTATTGTTTATTGCGATTTCTTTTTCAAGTGTATTTAATTCTTTAATTGCCTTCCTTTCATTTTCGGTCAAGGTTTTATAAACGCGTTCATACTCTTGTAACCTTTCATACGTGAAACTTGCAGATTGTATTATTTCATTTTCTTTTTCTCTCAATTTTTTGAGTTCCACCTCCACTTCACCTAATTCAATTTTTGAATTTTGCAAATCGGTTTCCTTTGTCTTTTTTTCTGATCCAATTATCTCATTTTCAGCAATTATTTTTTGGTACTGTAAATTGGTATTCTCAAAATTGTTTCTTAAAAGTGATTGATTTAGTATTAATTGTCTTAATTTATTATTTTTTATTTCAAAATTGTTATTATAATTTTTTTTGGTAAAATTCAAATTATTTAATTTCTCTATCTCATTTTCTTTCTCTATTTTTTCTATCTCTATCTTTTTATTGTAAATAGTTTTTTCAGTGGTTACAAGCCTTGACTTGTATTTATTATATATTTTTGTTATGTTATCTAGTTCTGAACTAAATTTTAAATTATCCACAATTATTTTGTTAAATTCATGTTGATTTTTGTTCAATCTGTTTTGTAATTCTGATGTTTTGTTATTTGATTCAGAAATAAACATATTTTGGGAATTTAAAAGGTTTTTATTTATTATTTTTTCTTCCATAATTGTATTGAGTTCTGATCTTCTTAATTTTGTTAGAGTTTTTAATTTCTCTATATTATTTTTTAAACTTTCTACAGAATCGGATAACAAAATATCCTTGGTAAGATCAGAAATTTTTGAACCATAATCAAATTGCATCACTGATAAATGAGGAAAAAAAATTTCTCCAGTAACTGATACTGCTTTGTGACCATGTTTAGATAATATATAGGCAGTTAAAGGATTTTTAGTAAGGATTGTATTACCAAATAAAAATTCTGGTAGGTTTTTAATATTGCAATATATAAAATCTGATAATACTCCTAGTATTGAAGGATCATCCGGAATTTTTCTGATTTTTTCACCATCAAGTAATTCAATTGGAATTATCTTTAAAAATGGAATTCCATTATTTTTTGAATATTCTGCAAGAGTTACCATACTTTTAACATCTTTTACTACAATTGATTTCATCCATTCATTTCCAGATGCAATGATGGCTTTTTGATATTTTGCATTCCATTTTAATAGATCAAATACATATCCTACGATATCTAAATTTTTAAAATCCTTTAGTAAAGATGCAATAGCATAATCTTCCGCCAAAATGTTTTTTGCCAAATTCATTTTTTCATCATATTTTAGAATTGCCTTGTCTACATTATAGATTGTTTTTTCTGATATTTCTAATTCCTTAGCCATTTTTGTAATATTGATGTCACTATTGTTAATACTATTGTGCAAATTTGTAATTTTTATATTAGCGTTTTTTATATCTGTATTATAAATTGAGATTCTTTTATCATATTCTTTATTTTCTGTAAATAATCCTATTATTAATTGATCGTTTCTAATTATTTTATCAGATAAGTTTTTAATTTTTTCTTCATTTCTAACAATATTAATTATAATATCACTTTTAACTTTTTCCAATTTTTTTAATCTTGTTTCTAAATAATTCTTTTTTTCTATTGCATCTAATACAAAATCATTAATCTTTTCTATTTCTTGATTAATTTCTTTCAAGTGACTATCGATTTCTTTAATTTCTTTTTCCTCGATCTCAATTTTAATTTTGATTGAATTTAATTGGTCATCGATTTCATTTAATTTCCTATGATTTTGTTGTTGTTCTATTAAATTTTTCTTTTCCTTTTGATATGTTTGATTAATATAATATTGTAATTCCTTTACTAATACATTATTTCGTTCATATTTATAGACCACGGATGAAAGTTTCGTTTCTAATTCTTTTTTCTCTTTATTGGATTCATTTGATATGTTTAAAAACTGTTCCTTCTCTTTATTTAGATTTTCCATTTGTTGATTTAGATTATTTATTCTGTCTGAAATCGTCTTTATATCGTCTTCTAAAGTATTATTTTTTTTATTAAAATTTTCTATATCTTCTATCGTTTTCTGAAATTTTCCAGAAATTCGAATAGCTTTTAGTCTTTTAATTTGTAATTCTAAATGAAAAAATCTATGTTGATCATTTCTTTCCAATTCTAAATCATCGATTCTATTTTTAACATCATTCATTTTAGATAAAGCGATTTCTAATCTTCTATCTGATTCTTCCAATTGTTTCAATGCTTGGTTTTTCTTTTCATCAAAATATGAAAGCCCAATAATATCTTCTATTATTTTTCGACGTTCTTCAGAATTTAATTCCGAAATTCTAGTAATCATTCCTTGTTGTACTATATTCAATTTATTTGGTGACGCAACCACTATTTCTAATAATTCCATGATGTTATTTCTCGAAACTTTTTTTCCATTCATCTGATACTGACTTTCGCCACTATTTGCTCCAGACATTTCTCTACTAATGGTAACGTTATCTTTATCTACTGGAATGCCCCTATCGATATTATCAAAAGTCAAGCTTACTCTTACAATTTTATTAGAATTCGTATTAGGAATAGTGTTATCGTGGAACAAAGATTGGAATCTGTCTACTCTAAGGGCCTTTGGGCTATTTTCTCCCAAGGCGAATAAAATTGCGTCAAGAATATTACTTTTTCCTGAACCATTTGGTCCAGTAACTGCAATTAATCCTCTTTGGAAATTTAGGGTTATATTCCTTGATCCGAACGATTTGAATCCAAAAATTTCTAATTTTTTGATATATACCAAATGGGCTTATGATATATACATTAAAGTTGCTTATTATTTTTGCACTATTTATTTCTTTATTACTGTAATAATCTTAATGTTTTTTAAATATTCAAAATCAATTAAATTTTTATTAATAATATTTTTCGGTATTGTATTAATAGATTCATTTAATATCTTAAATTTGTCTTTTGGTATTAATAGTTCTATTTCACTACTGTTTTGATTCTTATTAAATATTATTTTTATAGTGCCGTTTAAAACTAGTTTAATATTATATGAATATAATAAATCGTTTAATAATCGAGTATTGTCAATATCCGTATTTTTTTCAACATACAGATTTACTATAAAATTATCAATTGATTTATCTTTTACAAAAGGTAATAATTTCTCAATATTTCCAGGATAAACCATTAAATTTTCTAGATTAAACATTTTTAATTTTGATTGTGCATGTATCATGGTCTCTTTATTTTTTCCAATACCTATGAAAAATTCATTTATAAATGTAGTAGCACTGCTTATCAAAAAATCACAATCATTCATATTGATTTCCATGTTAATTTTTTTATATCTTGTTCTTGCATCAAGAATGATTTTGTTGATATGATTAGAAGGATTTCCTTCATGAAAGAACGTGTATACATTCTCCCATTTCTGTTTAAATGATACTGGAAAGTTTTTCCTTGAAATAATTTCCTTAAATAATGATCCCTCTGCAAAAAGGGAGAGAAATCTGTCTGTTCCTGAAATTGCTTCAATTACGGGTAGATCTAATTCTTGATATAACCTTACGACTCTATTCCATGCTAATAGTGGATCAGAGCTTAAATAAGTTACAGATAAATCAGACAATGATAATATTTCTGCGATTAAATTGATTTTTTCAAAAGTGTAGCCACTTTTATCGTTTATCTCGTGTAATAAATTCTTAAAATTGTTCTGAGAAGACATATCGAATGGAAAGTCCGTTCTCCAAATTAGTGCCTCTACTATTTTACTTTCTATTTTACTTTCTTTATTTTTCAAATATTCTGGATGTGTGGATACAAATTCTTGAGTTGGTAAGTACGGGGAATCATTTTTTCTAAAAAATTTTATCAAATCTTCATTAGAAAACATAAAATATGCATCATGAATTCTTTTTTTTCTTATTTCGTCTAATGTATTCGGAACTCTGGGTATCCTTGAATAAGATTTGCGCGTTCTTCTATCATGCATAGGATCATAATCGTGCAACAAGGCCGCAATAACCATTATTTCGTAATCTTTATTTTCAAAATTATATCCATGAATCTCTTTAGGTAGCATATTTAAGCTCATGTATGCAACTTCTAAGGAATGATGAAGGTTATGGTACTCACTTGCCCCTTCACCCAATCCCACCTTTTCATATTCATTTTTTAAGAATTTAATTAAGGATAATAATTTGCTGCATGACTTCTCATCTACTCCTATCTTTCTTGCTTTTAAAATTATTGCATCGATTAATACATTTATTGGAACCCCTGAGAGATTGTCATTAATATATTGAATCCTGCGATTCTTTGCTCCTGGTGTTAGGCTTTTTATTTTACTATAAATTATTCTAATAGGAAGACTGATGTTCAAATAAGTTACTAATGATATCAACAAATTCCATGGTTGATTCATTATTATTTTTTCTCTATTAATTATTTCATCTATTAAATTAGGTATATTTTTGTTAATCTCTGCAATTGTATTTGTAATATTATTTATTTCTGATTGAAAATTTGAGTTAAATTTTTTATATTCTGTATTTAATACGACCCATTGTGGAAGTATAACTCTATATTTGGCTTTGGATCTCTTTTTATCTTTCATTGCCATACTTCTTTCATTTGATTTTATTGTTACTGCCAAAATCTTTTTCCCACTACTAAGATAAGGATTTTTATCTTTAGAAATTTGTAATATAGTATTTTTGTTTATTCGCTGCAACTCTATAAATATTTTCCAATATTTTGCTTTATCCATCCATTGTGGTACGTCATTATCGTTATCCCAAAAATCTACATTACCATAATGAGTATAACCCTCTTCCAATTCTTTTGTTTCAGGATTAAAAGTATTAAACTTATAATCTCCTATCATAGGATCCAATTTTTTGGATAATGATTTGGTTTTTTTGACTAATTTTATAACTTTGTCGAATTGATTATATGCCATCAACCCCCAAATACAATTTAATAAGCTAAATAAAGCAAATAAAAAATAAATCAAATGTGGTTTAGTGTTTAAAAAAAAATTTGTAATTAAAGGAATGCCAAAAAAGCCTGTGGTTATCATGGAAATAAACGATAAGATGATGAAAAAACCTTTCGCTAAATCATAAAATATTAAATTAAAAGCCCATTTGAAATTAGGCTTGAAGAATTCGCCATTATTAACTAAACTGGGCTTTTTTAGTTTTTTCACGTGATGACCTATTCTTTTTATGCATATTCTTCTTATAAGTTGTTATTCGAATATTTTCATTTTTTGTGCTTTGTTTATTATATTGTTAATAATGTTTACCGATGCAGACAATTGGTTTTGCGGATTAAAAATCGAGTTTAACTCATCTACACTCACAATTTTGATGATACTGTCGTCTTTGGTTAATAGGGTTAAGAAATGCTCTTTAGATTCTGTTGCTTTAAATGCGATATTCTGTATATTTCTGTATGCTTCAAATCTTGGAACACCTTTTGATATCAAAAGCTGAAGAACAAACTCTGCAAAAATTTGCCCATTTGTAATTTCAATATTTTTTAGAATTTTTTCTTTATTTATATATAATCCTGAAATTATTTTTATCATCGTATCAAGCATATCATCTATCAAAATAGCTGATGTAGGAATTATAAAACGCTCATTAGCTGAATTAGATAAATCTCTTTCATGCCATAAAGATATATTTTCTAAAGATGTGGATACATTTGATTTAAGAATTTTTGAGAGAGATGATACTCTTTCACTCTTTATCGGATTTTTCTTTACAGGTACTGCGCTACTTCCCATTTGCCCCTTTTTAAAAGATTCTTGGACTTCGCCAATTTCAGTTCTTTGAAGATTTCTTATTTCTACTGCTATTTTATCTAAGGTTGAACCAATTAATGCAATTATGAAAATCATTTCTGCGTATCTTTCTCTTGGGATAACTTGAGTTGCTGCATCTGTTGGAATGAGGTCAAGTTTTTCAGAAACTATTTTTTTGTACTTGTAATGCATTTTCCCGCATTATAGATCCTGTTCCGACTACTCCCAAGGTTTTACATAATAAAAACCTTTTTTTACCTTCACTGATCCTTGTTAAATGATCTAACAATTCATTTGACCATATTGCAAATTTGAGACCAAAGGCAATAATACTGGCATGTTGACCATGCGTTCTACCTACTGCGGGTAAATCTTGATTTTCTTTTGCTTTCTCCAGTAATTCTTTTATAAGATTCTTGATTTTTGATTCTATAATTAAAAAGGCGTTTTTCATTTGCATTGATGTACTTGTATCAACGACATCATTACTGGTTAATCCATAATGAATCCATGGTTTTATATCATTTGAACAAAGTTCGCTAATTGCTTCTATTATAGCTGCAGTATCATGGTCACTAACCTTTTCTAATTCTTTAATTCTGTCTAAATTTATTTTATCTGATCGAATTATCTCTGCAATTTCTAATGCTGCATATTTAGGAATAATATCTATATCTGCTTGTGCTGATGCTACTGCCGCCTCAAATTTTAGTTCATACTTTAATTTCTGAGATTCCTCAAATATTTCCTTCATCTCTTTGCTTCCATATCTTCCACTATCGATAGGTAAAATAGGCATTAATCAATTTAAAATAATTTTGACATCTAATTTATTATTTAGGTTTATTTATTAAAATATACTTTGTTATGTGATTCGAAAATCCTTTAAAAATGTAATTTTGTATCATAAAAACGATTAAACTTTCACTATATCCTTATGAGATTATCAATAAAAGTTAACATATGATGATATAAAAGATAGAACCGAATGCATTGACGATTACATACCTTGTAAGTAGAACGAGTATAAAGTAAAACATGCTAAACGATGGCTCAAGTTGTTTGTTTATAAACATAATCAAGAAAAAATATCTTAAGTAACTAGAGTCATTTCATCCATCCATCGTTGTCCAGAGAATATCTTCCCTCCATTTTTGCAAATCATTTCCTTGTATTAAATCACTATGTTTCTAAGAATATTACCTTTTTCCATTCAACTCGTCTATTCTTTCTTAATTTAATGCAAGATACGATTACTTTGTCGGATAGTTACTAAAGATATCATTATTTTCATAGGTGCCATCACCAAATAGTTTGCTAATTGTTGTTGTCATGTTATCCGATTTTATAATACTATTGACCAATTTCAGTAACAACTCTCATCATGAACGTATTTGTTAGATTTTCATTGAAAGAATTTCCTTGGTCTTGATGTTTACTGTTACATGTATTTTTAAATACTTTTTTATTTCATTTCTGTTTACCGCATAAAGTAATCCTTGTCCCCTTTACTTATATGATATTATTTTACTACTTTTCAATTGTTTTGATAAAATGAGATTATTATCTTATATTTTTCATTATTTATATAGACGATTTAAGTTAAAAACATTTAAATTACTATTCATTTTTACATGGCTAATATCTTGACCTATGGCTAATATCTTGACCTATGGCTAATATCTTGACCTATGGCTAATATCTTGACCTATGGCTAATATCTTGACCTATGGCTAATATCTTGACCTATGGCTAATATCTTGACCTATGGCTAATATCTTGACCTTTTGTAAAAATAATGAGTAAATGCATTACAATATTATTTATAAATCTGTTGTATCTATAGTATATATATGGGTAATTCCTTTAAAATTGGTGTCTCCGGTGTCTCTAAATGAATAATATATGAACAGATATTTTGTAATTTTAAATGATTAGGCACATAAGACAGGAAGTTTTATACTTTATTATGGTACGATTCTTCATTTCTAAACATATCTAGCTACATCTTTTAATAATATATATGAAATGATTTACTATAATCCATGTCTAGTTAAACGTGGCGAAATAACCATAGACTTTGATGCTGTTCATACCTAGGTAACTGAATTAAAAGAAATGGACAAGCTACTGTTGGATTAAGAATTATTTCATTATTTAGATATATTTCTTCTTTTACTTGATATCATCAAGAATTTGAGCGATTTTATCTTTAGCGATATCGAGGTATTCTTTTTTCACTAGTGATATAACATATCCATAATTATCCTTTTATACATTATAATATAATACCAGAACATATCGCTGTCAACTCATTCAAAAACCTGTCATATTATTATCATTTTCGTCATTTTTTATTTATTATAGATCAAACATGATGGTATGAAAATTTATTGACTTCACTATTGATAAAATTAGTTAATATTCAATTTATTAATACATTAATTGATAGTATATTAATGAATAAAGTAATATCTGATGTTTTATCAGGAAAATTGACTCTGTTAACAGTTGTGTATTTAACATATAACTACTTCCTATTGTAAACTACTTATGCTTATTTAGCAATCATAATGCATTTAGATTACTTTTCTCTAATTTATTCCTATGAGGGATACTTTCCTCAGAATGTTTACGGATAAGGAAAAAGATATTCTTTATCAGTTGATATTTGATAAAGAAGCTGGGTATGGAGCCAAGATTATCTTACTCAAAACCGATGGATGTGTGGTTCCTGAAATAAGGGAAGCAACTAATCGTCATTCCAGTAATATTAGAAAATGGATTCATCATTTTAATGAGAAAGGATTAGAAGGGATATTCTCAAAAATATATTATCACACGCCAATCAAAATAACCTAATGATATAGAAAAAAAGATTGTTAACTTATGACCAAAAATCCAAGAATAGATTATGGACTACCATTTATTTTATAAATAAATGGGTATTTTCTTTTATTTGTATGTTTATATCTTTGATCTCATATTTCTATATAATAATCTAAAATACGATATAATTAGTATTATATATATTATTTTAGATTAAATAGTTGATTTTATTTAATATATATTTTTTTTATTATTATCGAATGTATAAATAAAAAATTTATTTAAGTTAATATATCATTAGGATGATTAATATTTAGTGATTTGAAATTATTTATCACATAGGTAATAATGTCTAGTTTGTTAGTAACAAAAAGAGGAAAACATCAAGTTAATAAAATTTCAGATTTTAAATTCCAAATATTTCAGGACAATTCTAAGGGAATGAATGTTCCAGTTACAATATTTGCAAATGATTTTTTGATTTCCAAGATGATCGAGGATCGTACTCTTGACCAAGCGGTAAATGTAACTACACTACCTGGCGTCAAAAAACATATGGTAGTTTTACCTGATGGACATGAAGGCTATGGTTTTCCAGTAGGCGGTGTTGCGGCATCTGACCTTGAAGCAGGAATAATTAGTCCAGGAGGGGTAGGATATGATATTAATTGTGGAGTGAGATTAATTAAAACCAATCTTGTAGAATCGGATATAAAAGGAAAATTAAAGACACTTGTGGATGAATTATTTCTATCTATTCCAACTGGTGTAGGAAGCGAAGGCCAAGTTAAGCTTAGTTCATCTGATTTAAATGAATTACTTGTTGAAGGTGCAAAATGGTCGGTAGAAAAAGGATATGGAATTAATAGCGATCTTGAATCTTGCGAAGAATCAGGAAAAATTGAAGGTGCTGATCCTATGGATATTTCTAATAATGCGCGAAAAAGGGGTTCGCTTCAACTTGGGAGTTTAGGATCGGGTAATCATTTTCTTGAAATTCAAAAAGTCGATAAAATATATGATGAAAATGCAGCAAAAGTGATGGGAATAACAAAAGAGGGCCAGATACAAATTTTAATCCATTGTGGTTCTAGAGGATTTGGCCATCAGGTTTGTAGTGATTATTTGCGATTATCAGAACAAGCTGCAAAAAAATATAATTTAAATATTGTGGATAGAGAATTAGCTTGCGTTCCTAATAATTCACCTGAGGGTGAAAGTTATAAAAAATCAATGTTTTCAGCTTTAAATTTTGCATGGGCTAATCGACAAATGATAACACACTGGACAAGAATGACTTTTCAACGAGTCCTAAAAATGAGCGAACAAGATTTAGATATGGATCTAGTATATGATGTGTCACACAATATTGCAAAAGTTGAACGCCACAAGGTAGATGGTGAACAAACACGGGATTTAGTTGTTCATAGGAAAGGTGCAACTCGTGCATTTCCTGCAGGCATGGAACAATTACCTTATAAATATCGTTCTATAGGTCAACCCGTAATTATCCCGGGATCTATGGGTACCGCCAGTTGGGTATTGATTGGAAATGATAATTCGATGGATTTGAGTTTTGGATCGACAGCTCATGGCGCAGGTAGGACCATGTCAAGATCTCATGCTAAGAGGATTCATACACTTGACGATGTGAAAAATAATCTGATATCTAAAGGTATTTATGTGAAATCCATGACAAAAAACGGCTTAATTGAAGAAACACCTGATGCTTATAAAGATGTAGATATGGTTGCAGACGTATCTCACAATGTGGGCATAGCTACAAAAGCAGTGAGATTAGTACCATTAGGAGTGATTAAGGGCTAAATTGATTAATGATGAAAACTCTGTAAAGGATGATCCTGATCTTGAATTAATAAAAGCTAGAAAAATGAAGGCATTAAAAGAACAATTTGAATTTAAAGAAAAGGAGCGAAAGACTATTGAACAAAATGAAGTAAATCAAAAAAAAATAGGTTCTACGGAGAATGAAAACATATCCGAAAGAAATTTCCTTTTAAGGCATTTATATGATAGGGGAAGCGAAGTTTTGCAACTTGCTGAACAGCAATTTCCTTTCCAGACTAAAATTCTTGTTAAAAGGTTAAATGAATTAATTCGATATGGTGAGGTATCAAGAATATCTGGTGGTGATTTATTGAGTATTTATAGATCTATAGGATTCAGCATTAGAATTAATACAAATATTTCTATTTCTGATCATGGAAAAACAATTAGTTTTTCTGATAAACTAAAACAATCTAATGAATTCGATAAAAAAGACTAACTGCGATAAATTAATATTTATTTTTATTTAAAACAAAAAAAATTTATGGGATAGATCTGCTGTAGAGTTTTCCCTCTAGTGCTAATTTGTACATTTCTGCTACGTATGGGTTCCTTGCTGGTGTTTCTGCTCCCAATTCTACCAAACGTGCATATACTCTAACTACATAAGCGAGTGCACCCATAAAGGCTACTACTACACCCATGTTGAACATCCAGTGGTTTGGTACTGAGAATATTTCTTCTACGAACCAAAAGTGCCACAATTCATTGATACCGATTGTGAACATTGTTGCTAAATAACCGATAATGGTTATCTTCAATCCAGTATTCATTGTATTGTTTGGACCTCTTAGTGCTGGAACTCTTCTATCATACATTGCAACAAATCCCCAACCTAATGGGAGTGCAATAAAGTGGCTGTATAACCACCAGTGAGCTGGTGTAAATGCACTATCTCTAATGGCTGTTTGGTGCAATGATCCATCAACAAAGTTATCAACTTCTACTGATGCAGCAATTGAACCTAACATAATGACCATTATGTAGATCTTTTTTAATCTTTGAATCTCTACTTCTTTTGGAATTAAAGCGGGCATCTGTGCCATATGTCTTCATATTAACTGTTAGTTTATAATATATAAGATAGGCAATATAATATTTGTAAGTTATATTGTTATTTATTATAATATTTATTCTATTTATAAATGAATATATAATATTATATTAAAAAAATGGTTGTTTGAATATTATTTGAAGATTATCATCATTGATTAACATATGTGATGATCATGAAAACGATAAATTATTAGTATTGAATATTAAAAATAGTGAAACCTTTCATCTTTTTTGATCTTGGTCAAACCTTAATAGATGAATGGGATTATATCACTTATTTTGATAATTTGTTGTATGAAACATTGAATGGATACGGGGCCAAAATAGATTATAGAAGTTATATTACATTAAGAAATAATATTATATTTAATAGGAGTTTTGGGACATCTGGTTTATTGGATATCGTGAGATTGATCTCACAATTAATTCTTCCAAAAGGCTATGATAAAATAGTATTTGATAAAATAATGAATAATCTATTGGTAAATAAAAAAAAATTGATAAAATTATATGATGAAGTCCCACGAATTATTCCAATATTATCTGATGATTATTCTTTGGGTATTATAAGTAATAATTCATCAGGTTCTGCAGACCTATTAACAAAAAATAATCTTAACAAATATTTTGAGATAATATATTTATCTCAAAATTTCGGTGTTAAGAAGCCAGATCCTTTGATTTTCAATAAAGCTCTAGAATTTTCTTGTATTTCTAAAGAATATTGTGTGATGGTTGGAGATAGATTAGATATAGACATATATCCTGCTAATCAACTCGGACTTAAAACTATTAGAACTTTAAATTCTATATATCGGGTTCAAGAACCTATAAATAAAAATGAGCAGCCTTTATTTGCCATCTCATCTTTATCTGAATTGCCAAGCATATTATCATCCATATTTTGATTTTATTTTTGTAACTTATTTGTTAGATTTTTCCAAATTATATCCAGTTTGTCATCAGAAAATTTCTTTTTTGTAAACATCGAATGTATTGCATCTTGCTTTTCTGTTTTTTTGACTGGAATTATATGTATGTGAAGATGGGGGATTTCTTGTCCTGCATTCTCTCCATTATGTATGGCCACTAAGGTAGAATTACCTTCAACTATTTTTTCTACAGAATCAACTATGAAATGTAATGTTGAAAAAATATCTTTATTTTCTTCTATACTTAATTCTTGGATTTTACTTTTATGATTCTTAGAAATTATTAAAGTATGACCTTCTTTTAGAGGAAATGCATCAAGAATTACCATGGAGTGTGCAGTTTCATATATTTTTCTAGAGTTAATTTTTCCATGTATTATTTTACAAAAAATACAAGAGTCCATATACATATTGTATGTGATCCTTATTTTTATAAATGAAATTATGATTTATGTTATATTTGTTAATAATCTGTGACTTGATATGTTTTAATCTAAACATATTATATTATAAACTAAATATTGAAATAAAAATAATTTAGTTAAAAGAGCCATAAAAATAATATATTGTTTCTATATATCCAATATAATAAAATTTCAATTATAAAATATCTAATATATTTTGTAACAATTGCATTCTATGGATTTCGATAATTACTATTATTTTTTGATATTTTTGACCAGATGTAGTAAATATTTTACTAATGTTTGTAATTCTTTTCTTCTTATTGAATTCGATCAGTGGATTTTACTCTTATGATGGATGTTTCCTTCAAATATACAGTTTCCTTCCTCAAGTGTTCCAAAATTTTGCCTGCAGTATTTTGTGTTCTGTCAAGATGATCAAAGATCAAATTACAATGAACTTTTTTTAATATTCGTATTATGGAATTGTACACTCGTCTAATTATGTCATCTCTTATTCCGGTTTTATTATTTAATAACTCTATTGTAGATTTTGAGTCACTTCTGACGATTATAGTTTTTTTTCTTCTTTTGAATTTTTTAAATACTTTTAAATTATCTAGAATTGCAAAATAAACTGCGAGTATTTCCATTCTTTGAACTCCGAATTTTTCATTCTTTATTGCAGGTTTTAAAACTCTAATTTTACTCTTATTATACAGATGATTATGCCAAGAAATATAGCCTAGTGGTGAACCATCCACGTCAATTGCGATATTTGTGACACGCACATGTATTTCTTATAAACGTTACAATATATCCATTATCTATATAGACAATATTAAATATATATAATTTGTTTATATCATACCTTTTTTTTATCTTTATGTCATAAATAATGGCGATTTATTTGATATGCCCAAGATTTCTACATATATTTGGAAAAGTCGGGTCACAAAGATAAAAAATATGTTATAACATATTAATGGTAACTTGAATCATTCGATATATTATTCTTATGGGTGATCGAATTTATGTATATCAATAGGAGTCATCAGATACTATTTTTTATAATATTATTAATGTAAGTTAAAACGTAAACAAATCTGTCCATAATTAATAGGCATGTGTATTATCTTTATGGAGATATTAGAAGAAACATATTAGATACTCTATCAATTTCTTTTCTTATCTAATATGATCATTTATAAATATATATTTCATTTTTGACTATTATAACTATATTGGTATAAGATAATAATTCATATAAAGATTATTCTTTAGGCAAAAAATTAAAAATGACAACATTAATCGATGGATTAAATTTAAAATTATGCGATATTCTGAATAAGAGGAATACCGATATTCATGGTCATGAAATAATTTTCGAAAAAACTGGTGATTTTGAATATTCTTCTCTATATGTTCTAAATTGTAATAAGAAATACATCATAGATTTATCATCTGTCATAGTAACTGTAAGGGAGGATAAAATTCCTGATGATGAAGTCTTGTACACCGATGTATATACTAATGAAGATTATAGGAACGATCCAAAAATCAGGGTTCTATCCAAATCCTGAAAGTCTCAATTTATAAATCAATAAATTATTTCAACAATTGTCTATATGTTATTATATCTTTATATATAAAACAAGATATTCTTTTTTTATATCCTCTCAATAACAAAGGCTGTTAAATGAGTTTATATTTTATTGTCATATTTTATTAAATATCATCTTTATCATTCTTTTAATCAAAAGAATAATTGCTAATATTTGATTTAAAAAATGGAATTGACACCCAATTTGATATTCATATTTAGTATCGACCATAACAAAACAAGAGTGTTCGTAGCATCTATCAAAGAAATCCTTGAATTGTAATTTGCAATAAATTGTATAATCATATAACCTTTAGTAATTCCATAAATTTCACATTAGTTTAAACAAAATATCGACTTTTTAATCTTAAAGCTTATTTATTGGGATTTCGATAGAGAATCAGTTAACTATCATTTGTTAAATATTGCTACTGACTTTATATCGAAAACAAATATAATTATTCTAATTGGAATAGCGGTAGTTGCTATAGCTTTGTCGACTTTATCATCTCAGTATTATGCATATACCTCTACTAAAATATATGATATTGCATCACATGAAATGGATACTAATTCTCAAATACAAGCACATGATTTATCGCAAACATTATCAAATAAATTTGAAAGTATAAGCAACTTATTACAAACACTTGCAGAATCTCCAGCTATACATAATAATGAATTCAAAAGAGCAGATATTGTTATCAATACAAGACAACAACATTCGAAAGAGCTAACAGATTTTTATATGTGGATTGATAAAAACGGCAAAATGAACTGGATAAGTAACATTAACCAAAGCCAATATCAAAAATATCAAGATATAGATCTAAGATATAAACCGTATTTTTATATTCCGAAATTTACACATAGTGCATATTATAGTAGCTTATTAGAATCAAATGACAAGATTCCCAGACTGTATATTTCATATCCAGTAATCAACAATACTTACAAAGATCCACAGGGGTTATTTACTGGGACGGTAGTTGCTTCAATGAGGGCAACCACGCTGGGAACTGTGTTACAACATCAATTACTTCCTCAATTTAATAGTACAGTAGGATTAGTGGATAGAAAAGGCGTAATACTCTATTGGAGTAATTCATCGTTTATTGGTAATGATATATTTGGAAAATATGCGCAATCCATGCTTTCATTTTTGCTGTCTAAAGAATCTAAAGATTCAATGAATAAGTTAATGAATGATTCATTACATGGAAAAAGAGGATCAGGCTATATTTCTATAAATGGTATAACAAATACCATATCATATGAACCTGTAAAAATTAATGGCAAATATTTTTTAACATTATATGTTATTTCACCGCATAATCTTGCAAGCGATGTAGGCAAATTAATCAATCAACAAAAGAATTTTAGTACGATAATTATAATTATAATTGCAACAGTTGCATTTGGTATTGCATTATTAGTGATTTTATGGAATAAAAGGTTGAAAATAATAGTAGATAAACGAACATCAGAGTTAAAGGCGGCAAATGAACTTTTAAAAGTGCATGATAAAATGCAAAAGGAATTTATTAATATTGCCAGTCATGAAATAAAAACACCTACTCAAGCCCTTCTTGGTTTTTCTAGCCTATTACTAAAACATCCTGAGAAAAGGGATCAGATTTATGAAGGCATATCAAGAAATGCCAAACGATTGCATAGACTTACAAATGATATTTTAGATGTAACAAAAATTGAAAGTCAAACATTAACCTTGCATAAAGAACAATTTGATTTAACAGATCTTATATCCACTGTTTTAAAGGATTTTGAAAACGATATTCAGAGGAAAAAAATTAATATAAAATTATTATATAATTCCAATATTCCCATAGTAATAGAGGCAGATAAAGAAAGATTAATTCAAGTAATTTCAAATATAATAAATAACGCGATTAAATTTAGCAAAGAGATAGGCGGAAATATATCTATCAATACAACGGTCCAGAATAGCAAAATTGGTCATGAAAATAAAATCCTTATAACAATCAAGGACGACGGAATTGGCATAGATTCAGATATAATGCCAAGATTATTTACCAAGTTTGCTACAAAATCAGATTCAGGTATTGGCTTAGGATTATTCATATCAAAAAGTATTATTGAATCTCACAGTGGAAAAATATGGGCAGAAAATAATAGTGACGGAACAGGAGCAACTTTTTATTTCATATTACCCTCAATACTATAAACAAATACATATCACAATATCCAGATTTATATCCTTGAAAAAATTCATCTATCTTTACAATAACTATCGAAATAGAATTTTTCTAAATATGGAATTATTATATTTTGTTTTTAATTATTATTTTCAAGAACATCAGAAAACATTGTAATATAGAATCCATTATTTGGCACTTTCTACTTGAATCATATAAATTGAAGTTACCCACTTCATTTGTGATTATTAGAAACATGACATCTTCAAAGTATATTAATTATGATCTATTTGTACTTTTTAATAATATTCTTAAAGACATTTACAAAATATGCACTATTTAACGGATATTAAAAAATATTTCTCAACAATAGAAATTGTAAACTAATATGCAAATAACTTTGTGACTCTATCATAAATCATATTTATTTGAGTGTTTAACGCTTCTTTATACGGTATCATTCGTTTATTATTATAATAGGGCGAATAAATTCTATATACTAACTATAAATTTTATAGTATGCTTAATAGTAATCGTGTATATATATAAATATGTCAGTAGAAAAATCTTTTAGACCCCAAATAAAGAATTTTGATCCATTTATTGTTGAACCTGTTATTAAAGAAACATATAATAAAATATCTATTTTTGGCGAATCAAATGAAGAAAAAGAAAAATCATTCCGTGAAAGATATTCTCTGGAATTAAAGAGTAAGAAACAGAGAATACATGATAAATATCAAGGGTATAACGAGTTAGAGGATGAAAGTAAGAAAGTTAGACAGCAGATGATGAGAACTCCTGGCCGTCGAGGAGAAGTGATAAAACAGGAAGAAATTGATAAAGAAATTAGTAGGCGTTATAATGAAAGCCAAATTAAATGCTTATGATTTTCAACATTGATAAAATTTGAACCCCTGAAAATAGAATATAATACAAGAACATAATATAAGATATATTTAATATTCGATTAGTTTCTTCATATTTTTTTAGGCAATATAATATTTTGCTTGTATATCATCTGTATATTATTCATTTTGTAAATATCATTAAATTCTTGTACAATGACTAGTAAATGATCTAAAAAGTGTTTTGTTTTATAATTTCACATTTCAAATAAATTTAGCTAACATCTATCAATAAATTCTGTGAGATGGTCCATTACAACCAATCTTTTGTTAGAAGAGGGGAGATACGTTTAGAGTTGACGTTATTAGCAACTACACAGAGATAAAAGAAATGAATCAAGATAAAGTTGTTAGCTATTATATATCTTTTTTTGCTGGTCATGCAAAGTAATTTCCTTTAAAATACGTGCAAACCGAGAGCATTACACAATGTAAGACTATCCATAACCGGAGAATATCTATTGAACCATTGATAGAACAGATCAAATCAGTATAAAGAATAGATTCATTGTAACATGCGATTTTCTACAATATTTGCAATTATAATTTTATCTAATTTGTTATATTAGCTTATAATATACGAGATGTAGAATTAAAAAATCATCCAAAATCAATAAAATACATGCATGGTACTTGCTGATAAAGATTCTATACAGACAAGAGATATGTAATATGAACAAGCCTCTCTCATATGTAGAATAAATAATGGTTGCTTGAATTGTTTCAATTATACAAGGGGTTTAATAACTACAATCGAGTTCTAAAGGTTCTTGATTGTTACTAAAAAAACAAACATTCGAAAACTAAATATTAAGTAAAATACCTATATACACTCGCGTATATATACTATTGATTAATTTTTGGTAGACCTAATATATGGTATGGGTATTACTGACATTTTGCGAGAGTTTCCTATTCTATTTAGAATGCTTACAAAATACGGTTCAATCAAACTATTAAATAGAAAACCATTCATTTATGGTTCTGTTGATATAATCAATGTATGTAATCTTCACTGCTCACATTGTTATTGGTGGAAGACCAGAAGAAATGAGAATGACGATCTAACTGCAGATGCTTGGAATGAAATCATAGATAAAACATTTAAAAAACATCATGTTTATATTGTTACTCTTGTAGGAGGAGAGCCAATGCTACGCCAAGATGTTATCAAAGTATTTTGTGATAAGATGCCAAGAAGAGTTTGTGTTGTAACCAATGGAACGTATCCATTAACTCGATTTGACAATCTATATTTTTATTGGATATCGCTTGATGGAACGGAAAAAGTTCATGATACAATAAGAGGACAGGGAACATACTCAAAAACTAAAAAAAATATAATGGAATATATCAAAGGACCCAAACGAAATGGTAAACCAGCATGGAAAGACATCTGGATTAGCATGACCATAAACTCTTTAAATTATGCTACAATTGAGGATTTGGTACAAGAATGGAATGGCATAGTAAATAAAATAGGGTTCCAATTTCATACACCATTTACAGATAATGATCCATTATGGATCCCTTATGGAGAATCTAGAAATAAAATCGTTGACAACATATTGGAACTGGGAAAAAAATATCCTAATTTCGTTATGAATACCAAAGAACAACTTGAATTGATGAGAGGAAACTGGGGAGGGATAAAAACTTCTCCCATAAATTGTCCAACATGGGCAATACTATCGCTTGATCACAAGGGAAAAGTAAAACGACCTTGTTGTATTGGAAGCTCAGATGCCAAAGCATTAAAACCCATATGTGAAAAGTGTGGTTTAGGTTGTTACTCTATACTTGTCGCACAGGGGATAAAAAATAAATAAATAAAAATTTATTGATGGTATACTAAATAAAATCGATTATAATGTCAATATAAAATAACACTTTTTTGTACAAATACTAAAGGTTTGGCTTTCAATAGTTGTGATTCTTTCGATGTGATTTGGTAATAATCATTATTTTTACACTATTAAAATTAATATTTTTGGTTCTTCGTATTAGATTTACATCAAGGTTGACTCTTTTAACTTTGAATTTTTCAATCCATTATGTAATAATAAAGAAATTCTACAAATTTTTGTAATTTAGATTTTGTATTTTAAAAGTAATTCTATTGGTATTGAACTAAAGCTGATGTGGACTACCAAAAACATTTTAGAAAATTCTTGTTAACAGAACCATTATTTTGAAAATAAAGAATATAATAACAATAACAAACTTGCTTAAAAAAATAAATAAGGTAAAAATATAACATTTAATATAATATTATTTTAATTAGATATCATCAAGATAAACTATATCTAAACATGCAATATTTATTAACATATTCCAAAAAAATAGAACGAAAGAGAAACAAATCCAATGTTACTTCCAATTATGACTTTTTTACTTTGACTAGTTGTTCCTAGTCTTCCACTTTTATAATCTTTAATGGATTGATATATTTCATCTTTAATATTCATAACAAATGGACAATACCTCGATATAGGTTCATTTATTGAAGTTCCACCTGTAGTAAGAACATTTAAGTCATTCTTTGAATAGTTCGCCGGTTTAAAAGTGATTTCTTCACTAATACTATCTTCGAAATATCACCATTTGTTTACATTTAGCATATTTTTTCATCTTTTCCAAAGACCTTTACCTGAGATAACGTATGCAAAAACATTATACTCTTTTGGAACTGTCTTAATACTTCTTTGGAATCTGGATCCAATATCATATGTAAATATAGAATGGGTATTCTTGTTTTTATTATTGAATTGCTATCAAAAGCTTGACCTGCAATAACTCTTACGACACCTTTTTCATCGGTAATTTTTATGATGGGTATATTTAATGAAGGAATATCCTGATAGGAATATTTAGTCATCTTGTCATTTTTTGAAAGATTTACCCATAATTGAAATCCGTGCAGCCTTCCACTTTTGTCTACAAATTCTTTTGTAGGCATTTCAGAGTGAATTACTCTTGAACCCGTAGTCATCCATCGAACATCTCCAGGACTTAATTTTCCAGAATGATTTTGAGAATCTTTGTGTTCAATCTTTCCAGGTATCGCGTATGTTACTGTTTCAAAGCCTCTATGGGGATGGTCAGGAGCACCATTTGCTTCTTTTGGTTTTAGATCCATAGGACCAGTTTCGTCAAGTAGTAAAAATGGATCAAAATCCGAAATAGAATGAGATAAAAATGGTCTATGTATCATAAATCCTTTACCTTCTTTGGTTTCCAAACTATCGATTATTTTCGAGACATGACGTTGTTTGCTTTCTTGGACGATGTTGTTATCTTTATTTACTTTTAGTACTGATTGAGGTATTCTAATGAGTTCATCTGTAGAAGATGAAGATAAAGTAAGATGTTTAATATTTAATTCCATGTTTATTCTTTCAATGGTTATTACATCAAATTTATATTTGGATATAGTAGCAATTTATTACTTGGTTAGTTATTATTGCCTTATTTGAAAGATGTAGCATTATATCATAATCTAAATAACATTTTAAAACCATCAAAAATTCTCGTTTTTGTTTATTAATATATGATCGACGTGTTTTTATCTATATTGGTTTTAATCTTCAAAAGATACTAACAAAAATGCAATAAATGAAAATTTACGATAAAGGATAATAACATTTTCTAATTCATGAATTTCATATTATTCTACCTTTGAAGATATCGATTTTATTAAGAATAAATGTTTTATGCATAAGTGTAATGAAAAGTGGATAGGAATGACATAAAGAAAGTACAATTGAATAACTCGAGTTGGAAAACCATACTTATAATTTTAAGTTGCCTTGGCCTAATTGTAATGTTCGATGAGACAATGATATTACCTGCAATTCCAGATTTTATCAAGGATTTTAAAATTTCATACAGTACGGCTACATGGATACTATCTGCATATATAATTGCAGGAGCTGTGATGACTCCCATAGCAGGCAAGCTAGCTGATATATACGGTAAGAAAAAAATACTGCTTATAATAATGGCATTTTATGCGGCAGGTATACTTTCTGGAAGATTTTCACACAATATTGATTTAATGATCATCTCAAGAATATTTCAAGGCGTTGGTTTGTCAATGTTTCCAATAGCTTTTGGCATCATTAGAGAAATCCTTCCAGATAAAAAGCTTGCAATGGGCCAGACAATATTTGGCTCTACATTTTCAGGCGGAGCTGTTATTGGAATTGTAGTTGGTGCAACCATCATTCAAAATTTTGGATGGCAATTTACATTTTTTTCTATATTTCCTGTAGCTGTTGCATTATGGATAATTATATGGAGATTTGTACATATTGGAAATAAAGAATTACCAACAGATTTGAACAATATTAGTAATAATAAAAATAATAATGATCATCTCACAAAGTACAAAAAGAATGAGGAACGATCAATTATTCAAAAAATGGATTTAAAAGGAATATTTGCTTTGATCATTACCATTGTCTCCTTTCTTTCTGGAATAACTATAATGGAAAGTAAAGACATTAATGTTAATATCAACCTAATAGTTCTTTTTTCAATATCGTTATTTTCACTCGCGATATTTATCCTAATTGAGAAGAGGTCAAAAATACCATTGCTTGATTTAAAATTAATGACTAGCAAGTTTTTCATTTCTCCTGTGATTATACTTATGCTAATATCCATGTCCATTTTCATGGTGTATCAGTCAATTCCTGTAATGGTAAGGAGTCCACAGCCCTTGGGGTTTGGAGGAGACACTATGGATTCGGCAAGTGTACAGGTTCCTTTCATGATTGTACTATTTATAGGGACAATCCTGTCAGGATTTCTACTAAATAGAGTAGGCAATATACGATTACTATTATTAGGTACAATAATAAGCACAATTGGTTTCTTTAGTTTGATTGCATTGCATTCCACAGAAAATATGGTTACAATTGGACTAGTAATAATTTCATGTGGATTAGCACTTTCTATTGCAGGAGTGTTTAACGTAATACTTGTTTCTGTTCCATTACAAGTTACAGGAATTGCTCTTGGAATGACAATGTTACTAAATTTGATTGGCATGTCTGTAGGACCATCTATTGCAGGAGTATTTCAACAAATGAATCAAGGTACGGTCCCAGGTATCCAAGAATTATATCCAAATTCGAACGCATACAATTTGATATTCATTACAGCAATGTTAATGTCATTTATTTCTGTCATTATGGCAGGCACGATATCAAGAAAAAAAATTAACAAAAATCCAACTACTACTTATCATCGATAAAGAAAAATAATAGAAAACTTCAATGACAAAAATATTTAATCTATTTTTAAATTTGTAAATTGATATTAGTATTACTATTAAAATAATTTGCATCTAGACTCTATAACATCATACCAAAAAGATATTCCTCATCTAAAGGTAAAAGATGATTGATTATAGAGAGGACAAACTTATGACATAGCCGAATTAGAGAACTGTATAAAAGATATGAAAAGAAGATCGAGAATTATAAGTTTGGTACAATTATAGTGTAGTATCATCATTTATAGAAATATAACTTTGGGATAGGTTCTAGCATAAACAAATGACGACAGAATATAAATGAATGAATAATTTATAACTTTCAGATATGATTCAAATAAAACTATTTTATATTGTTATACTTGTTCTGGGGATTAATTTAGTGATTATTGAAAATATTGGACTATCATTTAGTCAAACATCTCAATCGAATAGCAGCAGAGGTATTGATATAAAAGTGCCTACCAATTCTTTAAATTTATCTAAACCTGTATATCAAGCCATTACATCTTCATTTTTAACCAGTTATCACATATCATCCAAACCATATACCGTTACAAAAGAACTTGTCTTTGAAAAAGGGGTTATGAAAAACATAGGAAATGTAACCAATAATATGACTTTTATTAATACCTATTTCCCTGATGGCTCAATTCAAGCTAATGGAAAAGGTGTAATTAAAACTAAAGATAGTCAAATGATCAAATGGATATCTTCTGATATAGGAACATTCAAGAACCAAGGTTATACTTTTGAAGGAATAGTTTTGTTTAATAGTACAAATAGTGAAAAACTATCATTTCTGAATAATAAAATTGGTATTTATAAAGAATCTCCAGAAACACACAGAACTCTTTGGTTAATACAATGAAGTTGATTTATAGTCTAGATGAAGATTATCAACTAGCTAAAAAGGTATTAGGCTATAGTATGTATATAAATATATAACATTCCATATTTTAAACTACCAAAATAAATTCATATTTTTCGTGTCTTTTTGTTATCTCTTTATCGTAAATATCAGCAAGATCATACTGTAAGACCTGTGAACGATTTGGAATATGATCTTTTTGAGAAAACCTCTTGTATGAAAATAACAAAAAGAGAACAAACAGATGAATAGTCTAGCAGTAATTAGACAAATATAATAATCCATACTTAAGGAGATTTATTACTAATTTATTTAAATAATATTCGTATTTGATATATTAGATGCAAGTGGGAATTGACAGTTTTGCAGCTTTTCATGATGATGTCCAGAAATCAGCAAGCTCATCCGAACACTTGCAGAGATTAGTTGGACAAATCGAATATGCAGATCAAATTGGATTGGATATATTTGGAGTAGGCGAACATCACCGTCATGGATTCCTTGATTCTGCACCATCTGTCATCCTAGGGGCAGCCGTAGCACGAACTAAACATATACGCCTTACTAGTGCAGTAACTGTATTGAGTGCAGCCGATCCCGTAAGAATATTCCAAGAATTTGCAACTTTGGATCTTTTATCTCAAGGTAGGGTTGAGATGGTTGTGGGTCGTGGCTCTTTCATTGAGGCATTTCCATTATTTGGCCTGAGATTAGATGACTACGATTCACTTTTTTCAGAAAAGCTCGAATTGTTGTTAAAGATTCGTGAGAATGAGCATGTTCATTGGTCTGGTAAATTTCGACCGGCTCTAACTGGACAGGGAATCTATCCAAGGCCTTTGCAGAATCCTCTGCCTATATGGATAGGCGTTGGCGGCACTCCAGAATCTTTTGTTAGAGCTGGCTTATTGGGATTACCACTTATGGTTGCAATCATAGGTGGCGAAATACATAGTTTTAAACCATTAATAGATCTCTACAGGAAGGCAGGAAAAAGTACTCGCTATCTGTCCCATCAACTTAAGGTCGGCATACATTCACTGGGTTATGTAGCAGAGAGTACCAAAGAGGCTGTTGATGACTTTTTTCCAGGTTATGCACATAACATGAATGAAATCGGTAAGGAGCGTGGTTGGCCTCCTATTACTCGTAGAGATTTTGAATCTCAACGAGGACCTAATGGCGCATTGTTGATAGGCAATCCGGAAGAAGTTGCAGAAAAAATTATTAGACATAGCAAAGCACTCGGTGGGATATCTCGAATTACTTTCATGATGAATCCTGCATCTTTATCTCATGAAAAGCTTATGCGAGCTACTGAATTAATAGGTTCTCGGGTAGCTCCTATCTTACATGAACTAGATTAACCAGGGTTACCAACTGGCAAGCAATTCCATGTTTCTTAGGTGTTAGAAATGTTGTGAAATATAATCTGATATTTTAGAATCCTTACAGAAGACAAGATCGGTATCCTTGAGCATACTCTCGTAAAATTTTTTCCATTTCTATTGTGATTTTGAAAAATGATCTGAATTGAATTTATTTCATTTAGTAGCTTTTGTAAACTTTTGACAATATCATTTTGATTTATTAACTAACAAAATCTTTTAATGAATCCGCTCCTATGGCGCCGGCAGTGGGACTTGAAGTCTTGCCTTTCAAACGAGGGTTCCAAATATTATATTCGATATTGTTGCCAATAAAAAACCAATCTTAAAGTTGTTGGTTCTTTAAATGTTGGCTACTACAATCATAGAATATGATAGTAATTATAAAACAGTCGTATTAATAGTATATATATTCATACAAAGTTTTTCTCCTATCATATTAGCATATGACCTCCGCAATTTTCTAACGTTATGGTGATTAGGATTCATATATTCTGTGTTTATCTTTACGTGGATGTAATATTCCTCAGATTTTTATATTCATCCCTTTTCCAATTTACTATCATCATTGAATACAAACAACAAAAACATTTTGATGTTTATTCTACTTTTTCCTTGCCAGTATATGTGAAATCGGCGGCGGATATTTGGTTTGGTTATGGTTAAGAGATAACTTAAGTTGGATATTGGGTGTTGCTGGAGGTTTTGTTTTATTCTTGTATGGTATAATTCCAACCTTTCAACAATCTCATTTCCATCGGATATACGCAGCATATATGGAATCTTTATTGTAATGGCTCTTTTATGGGGATACATATTTGAAAACAATATTCCTGATACATTTGATATGCTTTGTTGCATGATTCCTATAATCTTTGATTTTGCCATCTAATTTGGTTAAACGGATGTCATTTTGTTATACAATGACGCTTTTAACATCATTTCCTGTATCATATTCTTTAGTTTAACCGAATAAACATATTCACCAAACATTCTCTTTAAACAAGAGAAAACAGTTTCTACAATCCATCTTTGTCCATAGCTAACGCTATCTTTCCACTTTTGTTTATCATTTCTTTGTGCCAAGACTGACAGGTTTCTTAGAATATTACCTCTTTTCCATTTAATTCTAGAATTCTTTCTTACTTTGATACATGGCATATCCATTATCTGACAAACATTTAAAAATCTCATTATTGTCATAAGCACCATCTTCAGCAAGGAGTTTACCAATTGTTATTTGTTTATCTGATTCTATAACATTATCAATCAACTCTGGTAATGCCTTACGATCATGTACATGCTCATCAGTTACCTTCATTGAAAGAATTTCCTTGGTTTTGATATTGACTGCTATATGTATTTTTAAATATCCTTTCTTATTTTTTATATGCCATTTATCTCTCATCCATTGGCCTCTGTTGGTAACCTTGATACCAGTAGTGTCTATTGCAATGATAAGATATTCATCTTTAGAGACCTTATGTTTATCAGCATCTATTTAAATATTTAATTTATTTATTCTTCTGTTTATTGTAGTGTAATTAGGGATTGATGGTATTTTTCCTTTTGCATGTCCTTGTGTAATGCCTTCTGTTTGTCTATAAGGAAGATGAAAGTATGCTTTGGCATAACCCAAGAGAAGAAGAAATGTGTTAGTTATGAAATGGTTCACCGACCTTGTCTTTATTCATCTCTTTTAACTCGGTATCCCAATTGTTAATGACATCAAATCCTAGCAAGATTTCGCCTCTTCTAACTAAAGATTGGTTGTAGACAGGCCAGTTCATATATTTTATTGATAGATGTTAGTGAAATGTATTTAGAAAAGAGGAATCATGCAACAAAGCAATGAGAAAAATATTTTACACCTGATGCTTGAAGATGCAAAATCAGGATATAGAGCCAAGATAATCCTACTTAAATATGAGGGATATACAGTACCACAGATAAGGAAAATAACAAATCATCATGATCATAACATAAGAAAATGGATACATCGCTTTAATGAAAAAGGAACCGATGGTATCATATCAAGAAAACACAGTCATAAACAGTACAAGTTTGATAATGATATAGAGAACCAAATAGTGGATATAACATCTGCAAATCCAAGATCTTTTGATTTGGGATTTTCCACATGGTCATTACGTGTACTTGCTGGTTTTCTTATGTATGAGATAAAATTAGTAAATAAAATTAGCCATTCTGTAGAAATAAGAAATATTCTTTTGAAGCATCAAATAAAATGGAGAAAATCTAAAACAGTTCTATCAGATAAAAGAAGCAATGACCCAGAGTACACTTTGAAAAAAAGTACATTGAACAGCTGAAGGTACAATGCTTCATCTAATTCTGTATTACTATATGTAGATGAGAAAGGGGCCGTAGCAGCAAAAACTCATGGTGGTACATCATGGTCATCGACACAGGTAAAGGTTGAGAAAGCTCAAAAGATAAATGGACTGTTAAATGTGTTTGGGGCATATGACCACACAAACGATAAGATGCATGTACATTGTCATAGAAATAAAACAGGAAAACAGTTTGTTGACTTTTTAAAAATAATAGACAGAAGATATAACAAGAATATCCAAAGAATCTTTGTTGTACTGGATAATCTATCTGCACATAAATCAAAGTTGGCAAAAAAAGTATTAGCAAAGGATTGTCCGCGAATAAAATTAGTTTTTCTACCGGTAAGATCACCTGAGCTCAACTTGATTGAAGTAAGATGGTTATGGTTGCAGAGGCAGACAATTAACAATTCTATATTTAAAGACGAACAAGAAATAGGAAGAGCCGTTAGTAAGTGGAAGGATATTTATAATAAAAATCATGGCAAAGCGATCATAAATATTTTACAAGAAGATGTATCCTTGTGTGTACACAGCTGTTAACAGAGCCAAATAATATATTCACTAGACAAATAGATATAATAGATCTCTTGCATAATTAGATGCCTATCAAAATTTTATAGATTCTTAATCATATTTTATAATTTTTCTATTTTAGTTTGTAGATCATGATTAAAATGTATCAACTTTTTAGAAGTTTTTCTGATGGTGTTAATTATGCAAGATCTAATATCTAGTTTGAAAGGCTTTTCTGCCATGTTTCTATTTTTCTGCCTGTTTATTTTGGATTATCACATTATCGTAAATATCATCAAACTCGTACTGTAAGGCCAGTGAATACTTGAAAAGCAGGGTTTTCTAGATAACCTCTAGTATGAAAATAATTTGCAAATTTATTTTAATAACAAACATATCTTACTATCATTAGAAATGGCTAAAGAATCAGGTATCGCTAAATCAATAGGAGATCAAACTGAAGCGGATATAAAAGCAGCAGATCAATTGCTATATGATTACCTGAGTACAGGAAAGAAGGTTCCAAAGACCGAAGCCAATTATAGAGAGCAACAACACAAAAAACATGATCAAAAAGATTGGAAACAATCCTGTGATAAGTGTAAATTTAATTTGCCTGCTGAACAGCTATGCCATATTGTAGAAGGTAGCATTAATAATGAGAAAGGGATTTCAAAATATTTTTCTCCAAAAGGTTATGGCATGTTACCTGGTGATATTGCCTGGGATTTTGTCAAAAGAACTGGAGAAAAATTAGATTATCATATAGGTCGCGTTATAAATGAAGCTGCAGAAGGTTTCAAATGCAAAGATTGTAAATACTATATGTATTCGCATAGATGCTTGTTGCTGAAAGGAAGATTGGAACCTGAAATGAGTTGTGCATTTATTGTAAAAAATGGCAACGGAATTGAAGTGTGATCAAAGAGGAAAATTTCTATCTATAGGATAAACCATTTCTTTGGTCTACTGGGATTTCAGAGATGTAGTTTCAGTTAATTTGTATATAAAGCTGTGCTTAAAATACTAATATATTATTTATTATTATCAATATATGATAATATTGCAGGTATATCATCATACTCTATCTTATATGAATCTAATTTAATCTTGTTTTTCTTTTTTATTTATTTTGATTACGTCTTTTGATAAATCTTCATAAATAGATATTGCTGCCAATTTCCCACTCGCAAAAGATAATATGGCATAATGCCTGTCCGTATCTAGGTCGCCTACAGCATAAACATTTGAAACTGTAGTTTGTTGTTTTTTATCCACCTTTACATATCCTTCATGCAATTCACAACCGGGTTGGACAGCAATTTAATTTTGAATAATTTGACCAAGATGATAAAATAATACATCAGCTTCATAGAATCTGTTACTTTCTGATAGGACACCTTTCATGTTATTTGTCTTTGATTCAGAAACAACTTCAGATATAAAATATCTGAATAAATTTTGAAAATAAAGATTAATGAAATTGATAAACCATATACCGAATCACATTTTACTTTAAAACAATTTTGCTTATTTTACCGTTTAACTTATCTCTCAATCTATATCATATGGTTTTTCCAAACCGAATGCTTGTAATAGATGCTTTCATGATGCGCCTCCTAGATGATGAATGTATACTTGAGGCATTTTGCTTGTGGTACTCCAACCTGCATGATTTCATAACATCTGCTCACTCAATATTTTCGATTTTTCTGTTAATGCAGTATGTCTAAAAATATATAAATTCCACGGCTTTGTTAATAGTTTCTTTATATGGGCTTTATCCCCTTCTGATATCTTTTCATTTAATGTCAATTGAGGGTAATATTTATCTATAATATTCTCGAAAATGTTTTAAAAGACCATCTCTTGTTAGCTTTTTTCCAAATGAGGTTTTGCCTTGTGATATGAATATCCAATATTTTTTGTTTTTTCCAAATGGGTGATCTAGTAACCATTCTTTAATATATGGTATTGAATTAATTAACGGAACGGTTCTTTGTCCTGTTTTACCGTTAATCGTAGTTTCGGCATATTGTTTTAAACCATCTGATGATCTTTTAAATCGAATATCTTCTATCTTCAAGTTTAATAGTTTATGTGGGCGACATGATGTATCCATAGCCATTGATATAAATGCTCTATCACATTTAGATGGACAATGTTCTAAAAAAATCTTCATATTCTCTGGCTGTCCACAAATCTGATGGCCTATATCTGGAAATCTCTTCTAGTTAATCTTTTTACTCCGAGCATGCATTGGGACGTCTTTCTATTTTTTATATTAGGGTTATCAAAATCAAATAACCATCCGAAAAATTTTAAGAGAATCATGTGCCTGTTATTCCAAGTTCCTATCCATTTATGTGTAGGATCTTCATCATCGGTTTTTCGATATTTATTCAAATATAGTATTAAGTCGTTTTTGGTTATTGCACTCAGGTTTTTATAATTTAAAAATTTCAACAGATCAAATAGAACTTTAATTTTTCCTTCTTTAGTTGATTCTTTTATGTTTATCTCATTTTGTTCAGATTATATAATCGCATATGATTGATGCATTGTCTTCAGAATTCTCTAAAAGGCTATGTAATATTTTTTTTATATAATCCTTTTGATTTTTACAAATTAAAAGAATTTTTTCTTTTACTTCATCTCTTTCTATTTGTTGTTGTTGTTGCTGTCTATCGGATATTTCTACATAGGATGCATCTTTCAATTGGATGTTCTTATTTTCTCTGTTTTGATATTTTAAAGAGTTGGTTGTATCCGTCGTCAGTAGTTTTTCAACATTGATCTTTAAAAACAATTGTTGAAATTTATTTTCCATATCTTCTCTTATCTTTTTTATTTCATTTGATTGATTATCTACTAATTGTTTAATTTCCAAATCTTTTTCCTTTTGACGTTTTAGGACATCGTTATAAGATTCTAAAGATAATACTATTCTACATTTAATACAGAATTGAGATTCCGGTTTATTTGGTTCAAGACAATTTGGACATGGTTTTGATTTTAGAATCGCGTTTTCTTCAACATCATTTTTATTGATTACTCCTCGTTTTTGTAATAAAATTTTTGTCGGTTCTCCACTTAGATGTACATAAGTTTGAGTCATTTTGCTTGACGATGTCCAGCCCGCATGATCTTTGAGTACGGATTCAGATAATATTTGACTTTTTTCAGTAAGAGCACTATGTCTAAAAACATACAAATTCCATGGTTTGGTTAACATATTTCTTATCATTGATTTATCATATTCAGAAATAGTTGGATCGTCAATTAATTTTGGAAAATATTTAGTTTTATAATAATCATAATGACTAGAAAGTCCATCTAATGTTAATTTAGAACCATGATTATTTCCTTGTGATATAAATATGAAAGAATCCTTAATATGACCAGCTTGATGTTCTTCTATCCACTCCTTTAGGTATGGTAATGAGTCTACTAATGGAACAGTTCGTGGCCCAGTTTTTCCTTGGATAATTCTTGCTTCTGCGTAATGAATTCCTTCATCAGTGATATTAAATTTTATATCTTTTACTTTTAAATTAAGTATTTCATGAGGTCGTGTTGACATGTCATTGGCCAGTGCATGATAGCATCTATCTCTTTTAAATGGACAATATTTTAAAAAAATTGCATGTTCTCTTGCTTCCCAAATATCAGAAGGCTTGTAAAATGTTTTTTCTTTCCTTGAAAGTTTTCTTATCCCTACCATACATGGAGGAGTTAACCTATTTTTATAATCTTCATCAGGATGATATAACCATTTAAAGAACTTTAATAATATCATTTGTCTGCCATTGTATGTCCAAACCCAGCTATTGGATGGGTCTTCAGTAGATGATTTACGAAGATTATTTAAATAAGCAAGTATATCTTGTTTTGTCATCTCTAAAAGATTTATTTTCATGAAAGTTTGAAAGCCAAACAAGAACTTTAATTTTGCCCTCTTTTGTAGAGTCTTTAATGTTCAATTCAGTTTGTTCTGCAATAATGTAATCATAAATCGTTATGGCGTTATTTGAATTATATTTTAATAATTTTTTTAATATGGTATTGAAATAAGGTCTAGACAATGATTTTGTAATTGAATCAATTTTTTTTTCTCAAAATCTATAATAAATTTAATGCTATTAATTTTACTTGATCCGTTCTCAAGGTCAATAAGATGATTCAATTATTACAATTTTATTTTTTTAATATTTAACGATATTGCAAGAACCCTCATTTGAGGCGCCGGGAGTGGGACTTGAATACATACCCTATACTCATGGATTCATCTATTAATTTTAGGTAAGTATTGATATTATATTTCGTTTTTGGTTGTCATATTTAGAATAATTTTGAAATCATGTAAGGAATGGGATTTGACTCCTATACCTGCATACATAAACATAGCATAATAAATTCCACATATATTTTTGAAAAAAATTAATTCTTCATGTTTTTCTTTTTAATACTACAATTTAATTTAATTGATAACAAATCCTTAATAGATCCACTACTTTAACTAAATGCCGATCATATTTGGTTGATCTTATCTATGGTATGGGGATAACAGATATTCTAAAGGATACTCCAGCAATTTTTAGCATACTTGCAAAATATTTTTCTATTAGATTTCTTAAATCAAAACCATTTATCTACGGCTCTGCAGATATTATTAATGTATGGAATTTACATTGTTCACATTGCTATTGGTGGAAAACCTGAAGAAATGAATTAGATGAGCTAAGTATCAAAGATTGGAGAAAAATAATCCAAGATACTTTTAAAAACCATCATGTATATGTAGTGACTTTAGTTGGTGGCGAACCAATGATGCGTCAAGACATTATCAAGGTTTTTTGTGATGAGATGCCAAGAAGAGTATGTGTAGTTACAAATGGAACTTATCCTTTAATAAGATTTGATAACCTTTACTTTTACTGGATTTCACTTGATGGAACAGAAAAAGTACATGATAGTATTAGAGGAGAGGGTGCATATGCTAAAACTAAAAAAAATATTTTAGACTACATTAAAGGTCCTAATCGGAATGGTAAACCTGCATGGAAGGATATTTGGATAACTATGACGATAAATTCTTTAAATCATGATGCAATAGATGCTTTAATACATGAATGGAAAGAAATAATTAATAAAATAGGATTCCAATTTCACACACCTTTTGCAGATAATGATCCATTATGGTTACCCTATGGAGATACAAGAAATGGTGTAATTGATAATATAATACAATTAAGAAAAAAACATCCCAATTTTATTATGAATACAGAAAAACAATTGGAATTGATGAAAGGTAACTGGGGAGGAATCAAGACTACTCCTGTTGACTGTCCATCATGGGCAATACTATCTTTGGATCACAAAGGGAAAATAAAACAACCTTGTTGTATAGGAAGTCTCTGATAGCAAGGCGTTAAAACCTATGTGTGAAAAATGTGGATTAGGTTGTTATTCCATACTTGTTGCTCAAGGAATAAAAGGAGCATAAAGTATACTATTGCCTCGCACTATGCACTTTACAAAGTAATAGATACTGTCCATCAGAATAAAACATTGATTTTTTAAATCTATAAAATTTAGGTACAGATTTAAATTAACAGTGTTATATAATTCATTTAAAAATCCATCAAGCAGCTGACCATAGAAGATTAATGGCAGATATGATTACTTAAAAGAGTTCAAAAAAGTATACAGATAAAAAATTTTCAAAGTCTTAATTGCCGTCAATTATGAAATAATGTCTTTTTTAGAAATCTTAATTAATTCACTTAAATTTGCATATAAACCATATAGAGAAATCTATAATGGAATAGTTACAATCTTTGTATCTCTAGAATCAGTAGTCAAAGCATAGAGTAGAATTTGGTTATTTGATTCATCAAGCGGCCTGTTAATCGATTCTTTAAAATCATGATTATTTTGATTATTGGTATTATATGATAGTTCTATATGATTTGAATTAATTTCTGGACTTTCGATTTTCTTTGACATTATTATATAGCAGGGCTCTGTTAACTTAAGATATTATTTCTTTATTATATTCATAAATAAACAACTTGAACCATTGTTTAATATGATTTAATTTACACTTGTTCTTTTTACAAGGAAAGTAATCATCAAAACATTCAGTTCTATCCTTTACATACTGCATCGTTCTTTCAATGATGTTTTTTTCATAAAAAGAATGAATACGATGTTTTAGTTTCAAGAATTTGCATGCTTGTGGGTACCAAGTACCACCGTCTGATGAAACTGAATGTAATCCATACTTGTTTACAACCTCCGACAGAACTCGTTCGGCAACAAACATGTTTCGCTCTTTTGATATATAAAATAAAAGAATTTCTTTAATTGTTGGTTCAATAACAACCCAAATCCATATTAATTCGGAGCCAGCTTTTATCGCAGTTTCATCAATTATATATTCTTGAATTTTCTTATTCTTTAGATGTTTCCAGGGTCTGTACTTTTGAATCCATTTCCAGATGGAAACATGACTTATTTTTGTTATTTTTAAAAAAGATAATGCTTTGGCAGTATTTCTGAAGGATAAACCTAAAAAATAACAAGTACAAACCATATCCAATGATGTTTGAAGATGTTCTATTTCTATAGGACATATAATAAATGGTTATTCTAGATCTATAGGTTTTTCCTTAAGTTAACAGGGCCTATAGCAGTATATATACTATTTAAATACAGTATTAAATGGTATTAAAGGTTAATTATTGGTATAAAATAAAACCAAAATGACATTTTTGATAGATAATATTTTGATTTTTAATATTTCATAATTGATATTGCTAGATAGAACAATAGTCATTATTATTGTGATTACAACAATTCATAAAACTATTTCTTTTTAATATGTAGTTATTTCAATTCATCTCTATTTACATGAAGTCCTAATATAATCAAAGCTGCTACAATTATTGTATTATCCTTATTTTTTCCTTTATTGTTTATATAATTTGATAAAAACTTTTTGAAGATAATATAATAATTCAAAATCAGCATAAAACCAAATTGTTAAAATCAAATAACACATTAACAGTCATTCGTATCACAATGAATCCATAAATTTGACAAAATCAGAATTATGAGCATTTTTTGTCTTATCCCATACCTTTTTAAATTTTGGCATGCTCATAAGTGTTTCCGCAAGAGCTTTCCATCGAGGCCAAAGTTTTGTATCCATCATTTTGGTATTATATTGATGAAATAGAAACTCAATTAAATCGAGATATGATACTATAGTATAATATTCATCAGGGCTATCTACTAAAGCCAACCGTTCTGCAAATAGCGGATTTTCTTTTGCCATTTTGGTAAATGCTTCAGTGTTTTCAAGTTTCATCCTTGATTCTATTATCCTAGCATATATCTGCTGCTCACTTTGTATACGCATACTTTTCTTTACTGATGAAAATTGCAATAGTGATAAACCTAGTAAAGATGCAAGTATTCCAACAGTAATTATTGTAGTAATATCTGAGAAATTCATTTTATTATTAATTATAATTTATTATACTTTAGAATTTATTGCATTTTATTTAGAATAGGATACACCAAATGTTTTTGAATAAATTAAATTAATGATTTTTATTATGAAGTATGTGAAGATTTTGCTAAAAAGAATAGGAATTTCAGCTAAAAAAAATCTGGCAATTTAGATAACTAGTAATATCAAAATATCCTAACAAGTAATATTCCTAAATCCAATTGGATTATAGTTTTATTAATCTATATTCAAAAATATAATACCATGGATTACAAAATTAATTTTGATGAACCAATACATCAAATGATTGAAAGATTAAAGCAGGAACATATAGATTTTGAATCAACTTTAAAAATAATATCAGAGTATATTGATGAAAACAAGATCAAAGAGGCACTAGTAACTCTGCATAATATGAGTGAATTAATAATCAAACATGCAGTAGAAGAAGAAGCAAGATTAATGCGTGTTATAATGCAAAAAGCAAAAGAAGAATCTTCAGATTCTATCAAGATTATGCAGGAACATAACTGGGTCGTTGATTTTCTAAAGCACAAATTACAAAACACTGATAATGATATTCATCAACAATATCCTCAGCAGCAGCAACAACAACAACTACAAGAAAAAGTAAAAAAAGAAATTAATGAATTTATTGCAAATCTCAGAAATCACTTTTCAGAAGAAGAACAAATTGTATTTCCTCTTGCATTAAAAGCAGATTCAAGTTATCTAAATTATAAGTGATAGAAAAATTATAACAAATATTTGTTTAACAATATTACTACACTATAAATATCCTTATAAGTATTGTATATGTGCTTTGTTGCATAACTAAACCTATTTAGCTAGGATCAAACCGATTAATCATTTGTGATCCACTGGCCTTCTTATAACCAATCTCTTGTAAGACGAGGTGAGATACTTTTTTCCTATGATTTTCTGGATAACTGGGATGTTGATCTTGCAAGGATGAATGAAAATAAGAATGGTAAAAAGTACAAATTTCCATATTCTTTTATTCTTATAATTGGTCACATCAGAGTATACTTTCACTTACCTTACAGGCAAACCGAAGGAATCATGAAAGCAACTGTAGGAAAGAATCTTCCAGCAGACCATCCATGAAAGCAACTGTAGGAAAGAATCTTCCAGCAGACCATCCATGTCTATTCACAAATATGGTGAAGAGTAAACAAACTGGACATTGATATCAATAACAGTATAGATGATGATGATGATGTCGTTATCATCATCGCAGCGGACAGTACCGGTATCAAGATTACAAACATAGGTCTCGGTGGATGCAAGATAAGTGGGATATAAAAAACAAGAAAGGCTATCTAAAGATACATGTAGCTGTAAATATAAAGACCAAAGAAATTCTTGCATTGGAAGTTACAGATGAGAAGGTGCATGATGGAAAGGTTATGAAGAATTTGGTGGAAGGCGTGTTGAATAGTAACCGTAATATCAAGATGAAATCATTTCTAGGTGATGGGGCCTATGATAGCAATGAGAATTTTAAAAACTTGGAGGATAAAAGGATTCAACCTATCATCAAAGTAAAAAGAAATTCTATCGTTTCATCCAAGAATAGCAATGTAAGGAATAGGGAAGTGCTATTACAAACAAAGGATTATCACAAATGGAAAAAGAAAAAGAAAAGAAAGTACGGACAACGATGGATGGTTGAAACAGCATTTTCTTCTATAAAGCGGATGTTTGGCGAATACACATCCGCTATCAGGTTTCAAAACATGGTAAAAGAGATGACAATGAAGGTATCGCTGTACAACCTGTTTAGAAGAATTGCATTAAATGGATGAAAATAATTTGAGGAAAATTAGTTATGCAACAAAGCATTGTATATGATCTTTTCAAATAATAGCTAAATGCCTATAGATCCAGAATTTCCAAAAAATCATAAAATAATCGGAAAACACAAGAATGCTGATGGGCGGTTTCATTTTGTTTGGGGACCTGGAAGAGCAGATGCAGAATCTTCTGAAAATACAGCAGTCCAGTCTGCATATACAGAAAGAAATGAACAATATGTGGGCTTAGGGGTACATGGAACATTTGTCGCATTAGATTGGGATTCCTGTATTGCTGATGGATCATGTATTGAAGCATGTCCAGTTCAAGTATACCAATGGTATAGATCTGAACAGGATGTCCCTGCGATAGAAATGACTAATGCTACAAGTGAAGGAACAGGTGAAGATAGGAATAGAGACGGAAAAAAAGATTATACAGATAAATCTGATCCTATAAGAGAACGAGATTGTATATGGTGCATGGCGTGTGTAACAGTATGTCCCACTCAATCAATAAAGGTGGATGAAGCCAATTTAAAAGTTCACGATGAACTGTCAAAAACAATGGATTAATCTTTTTTATGCTTTGTACAATTAACGAAATGCTATTTTAAGTGGTATTTAATATGAATTAGAAAAACAATATAATTACGTTTAATTCAGTAAAATAGCCCAATAGATCATATTAAAGATTCTATCCAAGCAGCAAAAGTAATGACAAGATTGAATTTTATTGTTTTCATTCAAATATTATTTTTAAAATGAAAAGCCAAATTAATTTTAAAGGTTTAGGAATCTGTATCTTTGGCTATATACTATACATAATTACTAGTTTTATACAATTTATGTTTAACTCCCTTTTAGTAGTATATAGAATAGATATTGAAAAAATATATAAAAAAACAATAAATTAAAAAGTAAAAATGTCGGTACCGAAAGATATCTAATAAAAGTAAGTAAAAATAAGTTATTTCATTTCAAGATTAACTATCTTTTAAATATAATACACGGATTAAAACTAAGGGTCGGTCTAGTAGGTATTGATAAGAAAAGTTGAAAGAATATACAATAATCCTAAAGGAGATAACGAAGACAGTTTTAGAATATTGATAGATAGGCTTTGGCCTCGGGGATTAAGCAAAGACAAAGTAAAGATTGATTTGTGGTTAAAAGATATTGCACCCAGTAATTTGTTAAGGAAATGGTTTTCACATGATGAAAATAAATGGAATGAATTCAAAACTAAATATTTTAAAGAATTAGAAATAAATAATGAATCTGTTAATATGATCCTTGGTAAAGCAACTGAAGGATCGATAACCTTGCTATATGGCACAAAAGATAAAAAATATAACAATGCAATAGCGCTGAAGGAATATCTTGAAAAAAAATTAAAAAGATGCAAAAAAGTTAGGACATCTCAAATTACAAGAATATATTTTAATTTAATCGATATTTTTTTATGTATTTAAATAATTCTAGATTTCAAAACGTATTCCTGTATACTCAATTCATCGTAGAATAAAAAATATTATTAATTAGTATTGGACGAAGATGATTGTACTTTGCTAGTAAGTTGCTGTATGTCTTGTGTAATTGTCGCAATAAGTGTCTGGATCTGCTGATTTTGTTGATTTATGAATAAAGTTATCTGTGTCAATATGGAGCCTAGGTCCATTCCTTCTTTAGTGGAACCAGATCCAGCCACTAGACCTCCGAATAATGAATTATGCATATCATGTAGTTGCTTATCATTATGATTTTGTCCTAAAGCCTTTGATAATACTCTGATAGTGTTATCCTGCTCCCCCATTACAGTTAACAATTTACCTAAACTTACAGTAATAGGATTACCGCCTATTTGTTTATCAATAAATTGACGGTTAAATCGAGCTGCGTTAGCAATGACATTTTGCGGTGTATTCTCATTATATACGGGTTCTTCATTTTGACCTGATGGATTTTGTCGTTGACTATGGCTTGTGTTTGTCATTTATTTTTTTATATGGATTCACCTATAAAACAATACTCTTAATAACGAGAATTTTATGGATTTGGAATAGATACTATACTAGATTTGTTAAACTGACCATTGATTACATTATATGGAGATGTCACATGAAATCGTAGAATTGATATTTATATTTTCCTTCAATTTGAATATTATAATACATTAATACAATTGAATATTTCAGTAACATAAAAAAAAGAGCAGATATTAGTTCAAGAAAATAGGAAGGATTATTTGAGGCATTTAACCATATAAAAAATTTTAACAATATCATGTGTCTGTTATTCCAGGTTCCTATCCATCTATGAGTAGTATCTTCTTCTTTTTTCTAAATTTGTTTAGATAAAACAATAAATCATTTTTATTTACATTATTTAGATTTTTATAATTTAAAAATTTTAATAAGTCAACTAAAACTTTAGTTTTCCCTCCCTTGGTGGATTCCTTTATATTAATTTCATTTTGCTCGGGCATTATATAATCACAAATAATTAAGGCATTTTCTTCAGTTTTTTTCTAAAAGAGCATTTAGCATCTTTACAACAAATCGTTTTTGATTTTGGCGTCCCAAGATAGTCCATTAATTCTATGACGCTATTAGGAAAATCTTCTTCGGAATCATCCAGATTCCGTCTTAAAGCCATGGCAGTCCTTATGTCAGTTCCCGGTGCACGGCCCAAGCCTAGGTCAATCCTACCTGGATACAGGGACTCTAAAGTTCCAAACTGTTCTGCTATAACAAGAGGGCTATGGTTAGGAAGCATTACTCCTCCAGAGCCCACCCGAATGGTAGAGGTGCCTGAGGCTATAAAGCCGATTAATACCGATGTTGCGGTACTGGCTACACCTTTGATATTGTGATGTTCTGCTAACCAGTAGCGCTTGTAACCCCATCCCTCTACATGACTGGCCAAATCCAAACTGTTTTGCATTGATTGGCTTGGGGAACCATCGATGTTTACCATTACAAGATCAAGAATGGATAAAGGTATGTCTAGATTTTTGCTTGGATGCTGTAATACCATATAGTAGTAGTTGTACTATCCAATGTTTTTATCCTTCAACCTTCAAAGAATAAATATCATCTCTCTTCTGCATCAATGGATAAAGGCATCTTTCTTATAATAGCCATTGTCACCTTTGTCTCCCTATCTCCTGCTAGTCATTGTTCGCCTTGAGGCCCTGCATCCCCCTTGTCTCCCTTATCACCTTTAAGTCCTTGAGATTCTGCATCGCCTTTAGGTCCTGTCGGTCATTGTTTTCCTTGTAGTCCAGACGGTCCTTGGGGCCCTGTATTCCCTTTATCACATTTAGAATCTTTTAAAAAATCTAGTCCTCCATTCCCACCAAATCCTGGAAGTCCACTAAAATCAATTGAAAATGCACATGCATATTGCTTAAATGCAATGGATATAAATCCAGTTAATAGTGCTATAGCAAATAATATTGTTATCTTTGATTTTCTATTAGAATTCACTAATTTCATTTTTTAACAACAGAATTGGCATATCTGGAATTCATAGGAAAAAACTACTAAAAGAATCCTATTAAACCATTTTATTAATATTGCCAACTTTTAAGATTTTTACGATAGGTTATAAAAAGATAGTAAAAATATTGTGTTTAAACTATTGATTTCCACCATTTAATCTAGGATGTCAAATCAGAGTTATTTGGTAAATATTCTTCAATTGTTGATTGATCTTCTTTTAGGTCAATTGGAATACCGGGTTTAAATCGCAATGGTAAGTGAGATACACCATGCAAGATAAGACTAGGAATTGGTTTGATACTTTCAATTCTGTCTTGGTCTAATTCCAAATTCTGCAATCTACTGAGAAGTATTTTCAACACTATACGTGACTCCAGCCTAGCCAATGGAGCACCCAGACAAAAATGAATTCCATGACCAAAACCTACATGAGCATGACCATGAGGAGTACGAGATATATCAAATCTTTCTGATTCAGGAAAGACGAATTCATCATGGTTGGCTGATCCAAGCCATACATATACCTTTGATCCCGATTGTATTTTTTGTTCTCCAATATTCACATCTCTTATAACTGCTCGAATAGTTGCTTGAATAGGAGAGCGATAACGTAATGTTTCTTCTATGGTGGGCGAAACCAACGATGAGGTATTAGATTGTAATAGCTTTAATTGCTGTGGATTTTGTAACAATGAAAGGATTGTATTTCCCATTAAATTAGCTGTTGTGATGTGACCTGCTATGAATAGAAGACCACAAAAGGAAAGGATTTCTTCTCTAGATAAAGCATGACCATCGGCTTTAGCTTTTATTAGTCCACTTATAAGGTCTTGCTGCGGTGATGTAGTTCTCTTATCTAAAATGGCATTAAAGTAATTATCGATTTCACTTCTTAATTGATAAAGATGTTCAGTCAAAGCATGTTCATCCTCGTTAATCCCAACTCCCTCAGAAAGCCAAACCACTTGTGAAAAATATCGGCCAAACCACTTGTGAAAAACACTGTGATCTTCAGCTGGAACGCCTAAAAGCTCAGCAATAACTGTGACTGGTAATGTATAGGCCAAATCATTTATGAGATCCATATTGCCTTTCTCAATTACTTGATTTATTAAGCGATGAGCGATATTTTCAATTCTCGGTTCTAGCTTTTCTATTGCCATTGGAGTAAAAGCAGACGCAATCACGCCCCTTAATGTTCTATGATATGGAGGATCGGATTTAAGCAAGCTTGTACCTGTGACAGGACTGTTGTCTTCACTCTGCAATGGCTTTGATCTTTGGGGATCTGAGGAAAAGTTTGTATAATTTCCTAGAATCGACTGTACGTCATAATAGCGGAAGACTCCCCATGCATCTATCTTTTCATCATATACTACAGGGTTATTATTTCTCATTGTAGAATAAAATTTAAAAGGATTTAGCCTCTCCTCAGGAAGAGGTATAATATTCATATAATGCCAATGTCCTCATGGGTTATTTAAGATCTATCGTGGAATGATCTTTACATTGTAATATATTATCAATTTAAAACTAACACCTTGGTGAGATACTTAACTGCTTTTAGAGTAGCGGTTATATTGTCTGTCTTTATCTATGCCCATATCTGTAAGTTAGTAGTTTTGATATCTTTTATTTCGCGTGTTTTATCTTTACCTTCACACAAAATTAGGATATAAATACGCAGATAGTGCTAAATCAAATACTCAAATAGCATGATTGTTAATTCCACATTTTAGATTGAGTCATCTTTCATGAGTTTTGTCAATTATGAATTGATAGATCTTTATCTTTATGTAAAACAACTTTTCAGGCCTGTATTTTGTATCCATCACTATTGCAGTATGACTTCTTTGAATAAATCGAGATGATGCTTTGGATGTATTTCTTAGCGAAAGACCATTGAAGTAAACATGTAAAGCATAAGTTGAAAAATTGGATATATTTAATTTGTATAACAAGCACAATATTGTTTTGGCTCCCTCTCTAGTGGAAAAAGCACTTGCTTTTACATTGGATGCTACGGTGACGAATAAACCATTTGGCGACAATGGTGCCTATATAAACATCTGAGGACCAGATGGATATAATCAAGGTTATTGGTATAATTGGACTAGTATAAAAACAGGAGTTACTTCAGGAATGGTGACATTGAACTTGCCTGATGATTCTTTTCCAATAGGCGGTAATTATCAAGTTTGTGTTTCAAGTAAACAAATAATGACTTTACTTCCATTCTACTATGCCTTTAATCATCAAAGTGATCATGAGTCTGTAATTGCTCCCTTAGAAAAGTGATCATGAGATATCTTTGATTAGATAGATAGAGATATGGATGGTAGAACCACAAAACTGTTACATTCTATGTCAAAACAAAAATCCATATTTTATATTTTAAATATCAATTTTCAGATCCAGGAAATCCACAAAAGACACCAATTTGAAATGAATTATCCATAAATATTGAATCTTTAATATAATTCTGTTTGTTCCACAATAATAGAACCATAAATTGTTAAGGCGTTGCTTGGACTTGTCTTTGTAAGATCCTTTAATATCTTATTAAAATAAGGTTTGGAAAGTGACTTTGTAATTGAATCTATTTTTCTTTTCAAACTGTCAACATATTCTTCATTTTCAGTCTTGTATGATGATATGCTATTAGAGTCATTACGGTGATGCAACTATTGCAATTTTCGCTTTTAAAATATATAATGATGTTGGAAGAATCCTCGTTTGAGGCGCCGGGAGTGGGACTTGAACCCACGAGTCTGGGTAGACATCAGCTATCTTATTTGTATGATCTCGAGGCTGACCCCTTTTAGGGCAATTATTTGCTAGTTGCTTACCTAGCTTGGGTACCCCGGCACGAGCACTTTTAATTCATTATAATATCTTTTTAAACTTATGTTATTTTTTTTAACCCATTTAAAATTATCTTGAATAATAAAATGTATACATTTGAGTAAACAACTAACAAAATAAATTAATATTATACCACTTTATTACTCTTATGCTGGCAAAAAATCCTAATGAACTTGCAATAAATGTTAAAGATTTGTCAATTTTAGATTTTTCACTCATGTCTTTCATGTCTTATGAATTCAAAAAAAAAATTACTACATATATTAAAATAGATTCTTTTACTGCACCCGATCCTTTTCCAATAAGGGACAATCTTGATTATTTTATTATAGTTGACAAATTAAACACAAATAGAATAGTTTCTTTTGTTGCGATAATAAATGATTTAGATAACTCTATTTGGGAAATAATATTAGGAAATGATTTATTGAAAATGGAATTACCCCCAAATGATATTATTTCGTTAAAACAAGCTTTAATGCCAAAGAACACCAATAACTTTTACCCTGTTCGAAAGGATGGTTTACATATCGGATATATCGCTTTTGCATTTGAGATATGCGGAAAAAAAGATATATAAAGACTATTCACTGCTAGGAATAAAATATTTATATTATCTTTGATATATCAATTTTTATGATTTATTAATTCCTTTTTTAAATAGATGTTAATAAACTACTTTATTTTATCAAATAAACCAATTGAAATAACAAAATCAGGCTATTGTTATAATAAAATTAAAAATAGCTAGTGAATATTACACGAATTTATAAAATTGCCCCTCCCTCATTGTTCTTTTTTCTCTTCCTTTTCCTTTTCATTTTCTTCGGACGGGTTAATTTTTTCTTTTCTGGCTAAAACCAAGAGTAATATTCCAAATAATCCTAATATTAGGGCAAGACCAAAAGCACCATTTTGAGGTACATATAGATAATAAGATATAGAAAAAACAAAACAAACTATAGATTGTATTAAATATAAAAGTGGTTTTTTTATGCCTCTTTTTTTGGCAACATACCCAACTAAAAAAAATACAATACTCGGATATAAAATTAATAGTATGTATTGATCAATATCTACACCAGTAGTTGGCATAAAGTTATTTAATATTAGAATAAATATTAAATTTAACGATATGATTTCTGTTTTCTTCTTCTTGCTCCCGGACCACCAAATTTCTTTGACTCAGTTTGCCTGGGATCTCCGGCCAACAAATGTCTATCAAATTCAATGATCTTACTTTTTATTTCCTCTCTTACATTTTTAGAAAAAGGATGATCCTTAGGATCTTTTGATCCTTTTGTTTCACCTGTAAAGGCTCGTGAAATAGCAACTGCACTTGCAAATGCTTGTCCCATAAATCCCCCACCATTTACATGCACGCTTATATCCACCTTATCTCTTAGTTCGCCAATTAAATGAGCCGGAGTCAAAATTAATTCTTTTGCAACTTCTGGTTCAATAACCTCTGCAGGGATATTGTTTATTCGTATTTTTCCATTACCTTTTACTATAGTAGCTACAGCCCTACATGTTTTTCTTTGTCCTGGATAAAGATCTATTTTATTCATTTTATTGTACTACTCCTTTCCATCCAATCTGTTTTGCCACATCACTCATAGATATATAAAATGATTCTTGTCGTGTAATTTTAGTATCATCAAATATCTTCATTGTTGAATTTTTCAATTCATTTGGAACACCTATATAAACTCTTAATCTTTTAAAAGATTCTATACCGCTAGATTTTCTTTTTGGAACCATACCTCTAATCATCTTGGTAATTATAGTATCAGGTCTTCTAGGGTGAAAAGGTCCATTAATAGGATTAGTCACCGAAGATACTTCCAATCGTTTTTTATAACTTTCGATTACCTCATATTTGTTACCTGAAACCATGACTTTTTCTGCATTGACTACAGAAACTCTGTTTCCTTGCAACAATAACTTTGATACTTTAGAACATAGTCTTCCAGATATGCAGTTAGAACCATCAACTATAATGTGTTTATTAGAGTTTACCTGTGCCTGCTGCTGTTGTTGTTGTGATTGCATTTTTTTATCCAATTATTTTTACACCTTTACCATCAGGATATCTATTTATTAATGATTGTAATGAAAGTATTTCTATACCTGATTCATTTAATTTATTTAATGCGGTTTCCGAATATGAATATGCACAAACAGTTAATTTGTGCTTCAATATTCCGTTTCCTAATATTTTTCCAGGTATAATTATAGTATCCCCATTATTTGTAATTTTATTTAATTTTTGAATATTAACCAGTCTCCTATTTGATCTGGATTTTGAAAACTCTTTCTCCAGTGCTTTCCAAATTTTTACTTTATTATTTTTAAAGGCTTTACGCAGAATCCAAATGGTATTATCTATTAAAGTATCGTCAATCATTATACGCTATTCTAATTAAAAATGTATACAGTACCAAATAAATTTACCTAGTTAGTTATTGCTTAAAGCATGCATAGATTCAGAAAATGTTTTAATATTTGAATTAAGTTTATCTGCTGCAGCTATTACAATTTCTTCCGCAGTAAGTGCTCCATTAGATTCAATTGTTAAATAAATCTCCTTCTGATCGTCATCATATTTTACTACAGATACTGTAGCCGCTTGCCATTTAGCATGATCTTTACCTATTCCCAATCGTGCATATGCTTCAAATTTAATTTTTTGTCCTGGAGCAAGGGATATTAAAGGAATGTTCTGATTTACAGGTTTTACAAATTCGTCTTCTGACACTATTTCAGATGTGGTAATCAATACAGTCTTATCTTTAGCTTCTGCATCAAGTTGTAATAACACTCTACAATTTGTACATCCTAATGTACTGTTACAATTGCATTCTTTAGGCAAATTAAATCTTTTTAAATCTGTTCTTAAAGGGATAAGGCCCAACCTGTGAGCTACAGCCTCATCATGCATCACGGATGAATTTTCTAAAATAACCACATCATCAATTGCAAATGTCGGAACTTCACTTATAGATAATCTTCTTAATGCATTGACATAGTGTCGAGGTACATTATTAAATTTGATGGTTATTTTTTCATCTTGTTTCTCAATAACCTTTAAATCTATTGAGATCAAATCAGAAAATTTTAATCTTTAGTATATTAAAAATGTAATGGAATAAATAACTATTTTTATATTAATATATTACCATTAAATTTCTATGTTATGGGCGATTCTAAAACTACTATTGTTAAATTAATCATAGGCAATGATAAATTTGAAATACTGGTAAAACCAGATCCTGCGCTTCAATATAAACTTGGGAAGAGAAGCGAAATTTCTTCTGTTTTAATTTCGGATGAGATATATTCAGATGCAAATAAAGGTTCTAGAGTAAGCACCGATAAATTAAAAAAGCATTTCAAGACTACTGATGTTTCAGATGTCATTCAACAAATTTTGATTAGAGGAGAATTAAACCTTACAACGGATCAAAGGAGAAAAATGGTTGAAGAGAAACGAAAACAGATTATACAGTATATAAATAAAAATTATGTAGATCCAAAAACAAAATTACCCCATCCTATTCCAAGGATAGAAAATGGGTTAGATGATATACGGGTAGTTATCGATCCTTTTAAAAAGGCAGAAGATCAGGTAAAGGTAGTTGTAGACTCCTTAAGAAAGGTTTTACCATTAGCATCCGAAACAGTAAATTTAACCATCGTTGTACCAAGATCTTTTGCATCTAATAGCATTGGATTTTTAAAATCTTCCGGATCCATGATATCTGAAGATTGGCTTTCGGATGGCTCATTAAAAATAAAACTAGAAATAAATGCAGGTATTAAAGGTAATTTCATCGATCGCCTAGGTTCTTTAACTAAAGGTTCTGCCCAAATTAAAGAATAATATCTTACAGATTATATTATAGAACAGGTCCTAAATAAATGAATAGACATATGAGTTCATTATATTATGTATATTTTACGTTATTGGAGGTAGTCAGTTTTTAATATGCAAGAAATTAAAAGAAGATATGTTATACCTGGAGATAAAATTATAGAAGGTAATTTCAAGCCCTTGATGAATGTTGTAAGGAGCGGCGATTATTTGATCTCTACAAGAGTAGGAATTGCAGAAGCCGGAAAAGATGGTGTAAAAGTAATACCTTTATCTGGAGTTTATATTCCTAGAGTTAATGATTTAGTGATTGGAAAAGTTATTGATCGTTCTTCTTTATCTTGGGATGTAGATATTAATTCATGTTTTTTTGCTCATCTTCCTGCACAAGATGTATTTGGAAGAGATTTCTCACCTGCTAGGGATGATATGGGAAGGCAGTTAAGCATCGGTGATTTGATCATTGCCAGAATAGTTTCTTTTGATCGAACGAGAGATCCAATGTTAACGGTTCAAGATAAGGATCTTGGAAAAATACCATATGGCGAATTCATAAAAATTTCACCTACCCGAGTACCAAGGCTTATTGGAAAACGAGGTTCAATGATTCAAACGATTGAACAAGCAACACTAACAAGGGTAATAATAGGCCAAAATGGTATAGTGGTTGTTACAGGTAGAGATCCTGATGGACTCAGTTTAGCAGTTAAAGCCATCAAAATGGTAGAAGAAGAATCTCATACTACAAACCTTACTCAAAGAGTTAAAGCACTATTGAACGTTGAAGATCCGTCTGAATCACAACAATCTGAAATAACAACTACAACTACTACAAATGAGGAAAATACTGCATCATCTCCTGTATCTGATACCATATCAACAGATAGCAATCCTTCATCACAGCCTATTGAATCAAAATCTGAAATTGAAATACCATCACAACAATCTGAAATAACAACTACAACTACTACAAATGAGGAAAATACTGCATCATCTCCTGTATCTGATACCATATCAACAGATAGCAATCCTTCATCACAGCCTATTGAATCAAAATCTGAAATTGAAATACCATCACAACAATCTGAAATAACAACTACAACTACTACAAATGAGGAAAATACTGCATCATCTCCTGTATCTGATACCATATCAACAGATAGCAATCCTTCATCACAGCCTATTGAATCAAAATCTGAAATTGAAATACCATCACAACAATCTGAAATAACAACTACAACTACTACAAATGAGGAAAATACTGCATCATCTCCTGTATCTGATACCATATCAACAGATAGCAATCCTTCATCACAGCCTATTGAATCAAAATCTGAAATTGAAATACCATCACAACAATCTGAAATAACAACTACAACTACTACAAATGAGGAAAATACTGCATCATCTCCTGTATCTGATACCATATCAACAGATAGCAATCCTTCATCACAGCCTATTGAATCAAAATCTGAAATTGAAATACCATCACAACAATCTGAAATAACAACTACAACTACTACAAATGAGGAAAATACTGCATCATCTCCTGTATCTGATACCATATCAACAGATAGCAATCCTTCATCACAGCCTATTGAATCAAAATCTGAAATACCATCTACAAATGGAGAAAATACTTCTAAAATTACCGAATTGCCTGAAAATAATGTAACAAATAGTTCAAATAGTGTGGAACAAAAAGAAAAAAAAGCAGAATCAATGGATGAAGATGTGTAGAAGTTGAAAGAATCAATATTAATAAATGAAAATGGGCGAAGATCTGATGATAGGGGAATTGATGATCTTCGACCAATTAAGATAACCGTAGGTGTTATTAAAAATGCAGATGGATCCGCGTTTATAGAATTTGGCAAAAACAAAATAATTGTTGCAGTATATGGACCACGAGAAGTACATCCAAAACATATGGCTCTCCCAGATCGTTGTGTATTGAGATGTAGATACCATATGTCGCCATTTTCAACAGATACTCGAAAAAATCCTGCACCTTCCAGACGAGAAGTAGAAATATCTAAAGTAATTAGAGAATCTTTGGAGCCCTCACTAATACTAAGTGATTATCCTAGAGCAGTTATCGATGTTTTTGTAGAAGTCTTACAGGCAGATGGCGGATCAAGATGCGCAGGTATAAATGCTGCATCGGTAGCTCTTGCAGATGCCGGAATTAATATGAGGGATTTAGTATCGGCTTGTGCAGCTGGAAGATTAGGGGATAATATTGTGCTAGATATCAATGACTTGGAAGATAAAGAGGGTGATGCAGATATGCCCGTAGCCTATTTACCTAACTCGGATCAAATTACTCTTCTTCAATTAGATGGAAGATTATCCTCATCTCAATTTAGCGAATGTCTGAATAAAGCAATACAGGGTTGTAAATTAGTTTATGAAATACAAAAAGAAGCATTAATGAAAAAATATTTTGGTAATGAGTTGGAGTTGAAAGAAGAGGCATGAGTTCATCAAAACGTTCTACAATCATAGTTGAACAATTACGTAAACAACAAATGCTAGAAGCTCTATCAAGAGGAACTCGATTAGACGGACGTAATTTTGAGACTTATAGGGACCTAAATATCGAGGTGGGCATTATCGACAAGGCAAATGGTTCTGCCAAAGTAAAATTAGGCAATACCGAAGTAATAGCCGGAGTTAAAGTGGAAACAGGAGAACCATTTGAAGGATTAGAAAATAAAGGCGCATTAATAATGTCTGCAGAAGTATTACCGACTGCTTCATCACATGTTGAGCCCGGACCTCCTGATGAAGAAGCAATAGAATTATCGAGAGTAGTAGATAGAGGAGTTAGAGAATCTAAAATGCTTGATTTAGATAAATTGGCATTGATTCCTGGAAAAATTGTTTACACCATTTTTGTAGATTGTAGTATTATTAATAGCGATGGCAACCTTTTAGACGCAACTTCATATGCCGTCGTATCGGCTTTGTTAACTTGCAAGTTACCTGTATTTGCGGTTGAGAATGAAAAAGTAGTAGATACAGGCAAAATTATGCCTCCACCTATAACAACTATTCCTATTTCGGTTACCGCCGTCAGAATAGGTGATTCCATTTTACTTGATCCAACCGTGGAAGAAGAAGCATGTATGGATGCAAGAATAACTGTTACCACACAATCTGAGAGAGATTTGGTGGCCATGCAAAAAGGATTCACAGGTCCTTTCTCAATGGATCAAGTACTTCAAGCTGTAGAAATAGCAAGAAATAAAGGAAAGGAAATACGTTCTAAGATAAAGGAGTTGAATGAAACTGGCTAATAGAAGGAAAAGCTCAACTGCATTAAAAGGTCTTGGTGTAAAATTCGGTGCTACAGTACGAAAAAGATACGGTAAAGTGTATAGAACACTAAAACTAAAAAGAAGATGTCCAAGTTGCACTTCATTAAAATTTCGAAGAGAAGCAATCGGAATATGGAAATGTAATAAATGCGATTTTAAAGTTGCAGGAGGAGCTTATGACATCAACCTTAAAAAGTTACAAATCTAATTTTTGTATTTTTTTTGACGACATTGAAAAGAATCTTGATACTACTAATATTTCCAATGACAAAAACCATTTTAAAAAATTATTAAATACCATATATGTTGCATTAAAAGGCGATATAGATTGTTCTCCGAACTTTGACACCATAATCCGGATTTCTAAAAAAGATAACCACATAATTTTAGACGTTTCTGGTGATGATTTATCTAAATTCCGCGCTACTATAATATCTTTATTAAAATTAATAGACTTGATCTATACAACAATTTATTTATTTATTTAATTTTTATCTAGTTGTCTAAATTGTTACACTAACTAATAATCAAAAAATATGGTTATAATAAAACATTCTACTGCATAGGTAAAGTTGCTTTTCTGTTCAAATAGTTTTTATTAATAAATATACAAGACGATAAAAAGAACTTTTCAGTATTTGGAATAAACATCATACTAATCCATTAGATAAATCATAAAAGAACGACGAATAAATCTAATACATGTAACATATTAAGAAAATAATAATATAGATTAAAAACGAAATGAAGGTGATAAAACAAGAAAAGTTTTATCACAACCATTTTTATCCTAGTATTTATTATTATTTGTATATACAATGAGCGAACAAGAGCTTCCACCATGGTTAAAAGAACAACTATCAAGATTACAACAATTACAACAGAATCTTCAAGCAATCATGATGCAAAAACAACAAGTCGAAATTGAAAAAGCTGAAACAGAAAGAGCGTTAGATGAATTGAAGAAAACTGTGCCTGATGATGCAATTTACAAATTTGCTGGACCATTGTTAATAGAATCAAATCGAGATGAATTATTAAAAGAATTGGATGAAAAGAAAGAATTATCTAACACCAGAGTCATTGTATTAGGAAAACAAGAAACAAGAGTAAAAGAAAATTTAAAGGAAGTCGAAAGTAAGATAAATCAAATGATGCAAATGGCACAATCTGGATCATCGAATAACAACAATACATTCAATCTGCCCCCACCTAAGTAACATAATACAACAATTTTTGATAATATTTTAATTTTTTAGATCCAACATAGTTTACATTGGCGTACCCTTGACAATTCGTATTGTTGTTGATGAGAGAGAGAAAAACAGTCGAGTACCTATGTTACTCAAAAACTTGGGAGTCTTTGTTGATTACGAACAACTTATTGTTGGAGACTATGTTGTAACTACCGAAACTGCTATTGAAAGAAAAACTGTTAATGATTTAATTAATTCTGTTTATGATGGCCGTCTTTTTATCCAATGCTCAGATCTGGCGACACATTACTCTAAACCTTTTATAATTATAGAAGGAAATCTTATAGATCTGGACAAGAGGGGGAGAATAGATCCACAATCTAAATTAATTGTAGATAAAATACGCCTGGCATATGACACTTTCATAAAAATAGCACTTGATTTCCATATACCTATTTTATACACACCATCTATTTACTATACTGCAGAATTATTGATATTTTTAGCATCTAATTCTCATATAGAAAAAAATGAAGGTCCTCTCTTAAAAAAAATAAAAAAATCTAACCCTTTCTATATACAGCAATTGTATGTAATTTCTTCATTACCTGGAGTAGGTACAAAATTAGCTACTCGGTTATTAGACAGATTCCAGTCTCCTAAAAATGTTTTAAATGCATCTATAGCAGATCTATCAAGGGTACCCGGTCTAGGCAATAGTAGAGCTGAAAAAATTAGAAGAATTTTAGACACACATATTTCAAATGATCTAATTACTCACTCTCAAACAAGATTAACTGCAAATTTAAATAACGACATTAAAGATCTTGAATTGGATCATTGAATCTATATACTTTACATCTTATCGAAAATTATTTAGTCGCTTTTTCTATAGTCGTTACCAAGATATCATTCATTTCTATTGTTCCTATAGTTGCCCTCATTGCACCTTTATAATTTCCAATATTTCCAAAATCTTTGATTAACACTTTCTCTTTGAATAACATATCTTTTATTTTATTAAAATGACTAAATGTTTGGAAGAACAAAAAATTTGCATCAGAATCATATACTTTGATCTCTTTAATAGAATTTAACTTATCATATGTTATACTTCTCTCTCTTTTTATACTATCAATACTTCTTTTAATTATTTCAAAATTTTCTAAAGCCTCTATTGCCAGTTGCATGGAAAAACTACTCAAAGGATATGGTAGTTGTATATATTGGTTAAAGACATCAATGAGTTCTTCGTTTGCTAATATATATCCAACTCTTGCCCCGGCTAAACCGAACGCCTTTGAAAAAGTCCGCATTATTACTATATGATTATATTTAGTTGCAAGATTTGATAAAGAATGATCGGAAAATTCAACATATGCTTCATCTATAATTATCAGTTTATCATTTGAAATTTCAATCAAATTGCGTATATCTTCAATTTTGAATTGATTGCCAGTAGGATTGTTTGGAGATGTAAGATAAATTATGTCTTTATTTTTTGATTCCCTGTTAAATAATTCAAAGTCTAATGAGTTGTCTAATTCTGACAGATTAATTAATGTAGTAGATATATTATGCATATTGCATCTATCGATAAAATATGAGAATGTTGGATTGATTGTTATTGCACTCTTGCCTTTACAAATAGTAGACAATATTAAATCCATTATTTGATCCGATCCGCTACCTATTCCTATATTTTTTTGTACTTAGGTTGACATATTTTGCTATTTTATTATATAGTGTTTCAAAGTGCTCTAATGGATATTCTCTAAAATCATTGTCATTTATAGATTTTAATGCTATAGCTTTGGTAAATTTTTTTTCTAATACTATATTTTCATTTGAATCCAATTTATAATAGTCTAGTCGTTTAAGTGGTCTTTTATAATGACCATAATTTTTAAGTCTAGATAATTCTTTATTTATCCAAGTCATTCTCCATTCTTCCTCTAGCTGCCTCATAGTGATTAGATAATCCTTCCATCATTGTAATTTCTTTTAACATTGGTAAAATTTGTTCAAGTGATTTTTTATCCATTTCTATCGTATTATTTATTTTGATAAAATCTAAAACAGATAAAGATGATCTTGATTTAGCAAATTTATAAGTAGGTAAAACATGATTTGAACCTAAACAATAATCAGATGCAGAAGACGGCGTATTGTGCCCTAACAACACTAAACCCGCATTAATTACTTTTTCTATAATTTCTAATTCATTATCATCAAGTATCTCCAAGTGTTCAGGGGCAAATTCATTAATGAAATCGATTATTTTTTCTTTGTCTTCGCATACTGCAATAAACCCATTATTTTCCAAACTTTTTTTTGCAATTTCTCTTCTCGATATATTACCGAAATCAATAATTTTATACACTTGTTCTTTTATTTTTTTTGCAAGATCATAAGAATTTGTTATTACTCCACATAATGTATCTTCGCTATGCTCTGCCTGAGAAATTAGATCTAATGCAACAATTTGAGGATTGGATTGTTCATTTGCATATATTAATAGTTCTGTTGGACCCGCAATCATATCAATAGATACATCTTTTGAAACTATTGATTTTGCTAAAGAAACGTAAAGGCCACCTGGACCCACAATTTTATCGACTTTTTTAATAGTTTTTGTACCATATGCCAATGCTGCTATTCCATGAGCCCCGCCAATTTTATAAAATTCATCAACATTACAAATATCTGCAGCAACTAGTGTGTATGGATCAATTTTGCCATTTTTCATAGGTGGCGATATAGCTACAACCTGTTTGACTCCGGCAACTTTTGCAGGTATGACACACATAACAACTGTACTTGGATACCTAGCCTTCCCACCCGGAATATAACATCCTACTCTTGAAAGCGGTATTATTTTTTTATTTATTTTTACACCATCAGAATTTATTTCTATATTGCCAAGGTTATTTATTAGAGATTGTTCGCTTTTTTCCAATTTTGATTTCATATATTCTATAGTTCGTATCTGTTCTGATGTTACGTTTTCATATGCCTCCTTTATTTCATCCTTTGAAACAATTATTGAATCAAGTTTTACGTTATCAAATTTCTCTGCAAATTTTAATAAGGATTCTTCGCCATTTTTTTTGATTTCATCAATAATTGAGACCACATTATTAGTAGGGGTTACTATATCTTTGTTCCATGATCTTTCTTTTAATTCATATGCCTCCTTTATTGGCTCTTTGCTGGTAAAAATATTGATCAATTTTTATCTTCGTCGTCTATAATAATATTCTCAAGAGATAAAATTTGACTTGGCTCAACTGTGACCAATCCTTGTGCAATTTTTCTAATATTTGGAAGTAATCTGATGTAATCTTGTTTATTTATAATTGTATTAACGCCGTACCATCCTTCTTCACTTAAATTGCTTACAGTTGGGCCTTTTAATGATGGAAGGATTTTTAATAATTCCTCAAGATTTTCCTTTTTAACATTTACAAATATGTGTAATTTTTTCCTTGCTTCTACTACGCCCCTTAAGAGTACAATCATATCAGAAATTTTTTCCTTTTTAAATGGATCTTGCAATGCATCCTTATTCGCAATAAGTACTGCGGTAGACTCCATAACCTGGTCTATAATCTTTAGATTATTTTGAATTAGAGTCGTACCTGTTTCAGTAATATCAAAAATTGCCTCTACATCTTCTGGGGGTTTGGCTTCTGTTGCTCCAAATGATAAAAATATTTCTACATTTTTATTATCTCCCAACCTAAACCATGGAGTAATGATAGTAGGTTCCAAATCACCATAATATTTTTTATAACTTTGTTTAGATTTTATATATTTTGAAGCTGATTTGAGATATTCAGTTGAAAATCGTAATAATTTATTATTCTTTGCAAAATGTTCTATTAAATCATCAAGATTATCAAATTCAAAGTTTTCTGGAATTGCAATTACTTGTTTGACTTTTCCATATTCCAAATCAAGTAATACTTTGATATCTGCATCGGTTTCCTTTATCCAATCTTTTCCTGTTATTCCGACATCATAGAAATTTTCTTGGACATATGTTGGAATTTCTTGCGGTCTTAGTATTTTTACATCTATATCTGGATCAGAGATTTTAACTCTATATATTCTCCCTCTTCCGCTAACTTTACCTTGCCAAGCTTGTTCAATTATTTTAAAAGTTGCCTCTTCCATAGTGCCTTTGGGCACCACAAATTTTACAATACCCATATTTGTTACCTAGTTTAAATAATGTAATTATTGTGTTGTTTATTTGTTTTATCGATGATCCATTATTTCCTTTGCCATTGAAACAGAAATATTTCCCTCATCAATCATTTGTTGGGAAATTTTTTCTATTTGATCTAATGATGCCCCTGCTATTTTTGCAATATTTTTAGAATGGAGTTTCATATGTCCTTTTTGAATTCCCTCATTCGCAAGTGCTCGAATTGCTGAAAAATTTTGTGCTAATCCTACGGCAGCTATTACCATTGAAAGTTCTTGTGCACTTTTAATTTTTAAAATCTTTAGACAAGTTTTAACTAGTGGATGTATATTAGTAATTCCTCCAACTATTCCAACTGCAAGAGGTATCTCTATTTCGCCTACTAAATCACCATTAGAATCTTTATACCATTTAGTTAACGATCTGTAATGACCATCTTTACATGCATATGCATGACATCCAGATTCAATTGCTCTAAAATCTTGCCCAGTAGCTATCGCTACACTATCGATCCCATTCATTATTCCTTTATTGTGAGTTACGGCTCGGTACACATCAGAATAAGCAAAAGCATATGAAAATAAAATTCTCTTCACCATTTGATCTCCTCCTATTAAAGATTTAGGAAAAACACCTTTACATTGGACCAAACGTTTTGTTGCGTAATTTGATAAAATTTTTAATATTATTTGTTCTTTAGTTAAAGATTCTATTTTTGGAGCGATAGATTCACACATAGTATTAACAACATTTGCACCCATTGCATCCTTTGTATCTACAAAGATCTCTACTATCACCATAGTTCCAAAATTGTTGATAGTTTCATCTTTTATTTTTCTCGTTTGGAGATCAATGCAACGTGCAAATTTGCTCTTAGTATTTGCTAAGTTTATTAATTCGGTTTTGTTTTCAATAATGATCTTTATTGATTTATCTACATCTTTAAAATGGTCATCAATAGAAACTAACTGAATTTGACCTATCATAATAGAATTGCTTGATTTTGCCATGAAACCTCCTGAATCCTTGACTATTTTTGCAGCATTGCTTGATGCGGCTATTACAGAAGGTTCTTCTATTGCCATCGGTATCAAATATTCTTTATCATTTATTACAAAGTTGTTTGCAATTCCCAACGGAATTTGAAAGGTTCCTACCGCATTTTCCACCATATTGTTTACATCTTCAAATTTTAAAATTGAATTATCCTTAAATAAAGAAATCTCATTATCATCAAGATCTGCTCTATTTTTAATAAAATCAAGTCTTTCTTGATGATTCATATCCCTTATTTTCTTTTCGTTCAAATCAATCATTTCAAAATTTTCAAAAGTTTATCTGAACCTGAAGTTTGATAAAAATCTTTATTGTTTGTTATTACATATAATGAACCATTTTTATCTTCTGTGACATCTTTTAATTTTCCAAATCCTGTTAATATAATAGATTGATCTTTTGATTTAGGATCAAGTAATCTCAAATGTTCTCCTTTTAGAGCTGCAACTATTAATTTACCATCATAATCCAATTTGGTAGAATTGCTGACAACCATGCCTGCAGGGCTGATTGAAGGAGTAAAACAAAATTCTGGTTGTGTATGATAGCTTTTTTCTATTCCTCCACATTGTTCAATTGGCCATCCATAGTTTTGTGCAGGCTTGATAATATTAATTTCATCATTACCCGTAGCACCATCTTCGCTTTCATACAGTACTTTATTATTAAAATCCCATGCTAAACCATCCCCATTTCTATGACCATAGGAATAAATTGCAGAATCTTTGAATGGATTATCAGAAGGTATTGTACCATTATCATTAATTCTTAGAATTTTACCTCTTAGACTAGATAAGTTTTGAGCCGCCTCAGGAATTGCGTTGTCCCCCACTATTGCATATAATTTTCCATCCGGGCCAAATTTTATAATCCCTCCATTATGTATATTGGAAGCTGGAATTTTATCCATTATTATTTTGTTGTCTGTTATCGTATTATTTTTATCTTGTAATTTTACTATTTTATTAAATAAATTATCTTTATTTTTATAAGTGTAATAAATGTAAATGTAATTGTCATGGATAAATTTAGGCGAAATAGCCAAACCTAAAAGACCTGTACTTTCATTATAATAATTATCAGTTAGATTGTATTTATTTAAAATCGTCCCATTTTTATTAAGGAATAATAGTATACCTTTTTGTTCCGATATTATCATTTTCCCATCGGGTAAAATATCAATGTTAGTAGGAAAATCAAGGTGGTCATTTAATACCTTTATAGGAACATCTTTTTTTTCCAAAAAAGGTGTTGGCAACAGAATCGTAGTCTCTGATGGGGAATTTTTAATTGTTATTATGCTTATTGCTATTATCGCAATCCCTATCAACACAGCCGTAATTTTTTTCATAATCTTTTATAAATTACAAAAGGATTTTAAGTTATTATAAAATACTATTTGTAATGACTAATAATGTAAATTTAATACGAAAAGAGGTACCTTCTCTATCTTTAGAAGATTCTGTTTCTAAGGCTATTAATTTAATGTATATTCATTCCATTAAACAAATTCCCGTAATTGATTTAAATAATAAGTATTGTGGAATTGTTTATTATAAGGATTTTATCAATACCCATTTTCAACCTTCATCGAAAATTAGACACTTTATGTCCAATGGCGCACATATTTTAAAACCCCATGATGATTTACAAAGTTGCATTAATTATATGATTAATACGGGAAAAACCGGGCTTCCCGTGGTGGATAAGGAAGTATTTATTGGTTTGGTCATTGATAAAGATCTTGTACTTAATGTGGAGTTAAACCACATAAAAGTTAATGATGTAATGTCAAATCCAATAGTCATAGACGAAAACTCAGATCTAGACAATGCACTAAACTTGATGAGAAAAAATAATATTTCTAGATTGCCTGTTGTAACTAACAAGCATCTGGTTATAGGAATTATTACATTACTTGATATATTAAAAATTACTTCAATCCCAAATGAAAAAGATTCTCATTCTATAGATCAAGGATCTAAAGAAAAATCTGGATCGGTTTTGATAAAAGATGTAATGAAGAATGCTCCAACTGTGGAAAGTGGATCAATTATTAAAACAGTTATTGATAATTTTAAAAATAACGATGAATTAATAGTAATTTCCAATGATAAGCCTGTTGGAATAATTACTTCTAAGGACATATTAGAAGCAACCATCTCTAAAAAAACTGATTCTATAATATACACCGCAAATTTTGATGATGAGAATATTCGGAATGAAATTGCTCATAAAATGGAAAAATATATTAAAAAAATAGAAGGAATGATTGATAATATACAATCTGTTGTAATCTATTTTGAAAAACATAAAACACTCTGCTCAATTAGAACAAGACTAATTACCAAAAACCAGGTCATACATACACACGCAGATGATTATGATCCCCTCAAAGCCTTTAAACTAGTAATTGAAAAATTAGAAAGACAGATCACAGAAATACATTCTAAAAATGTTGAAAATAAGACAAAGACTAAGACAATTAGCGCAGATGAGGAGATTTGAACTCCTGCTCGCCCGAAGGCGAATCGGCTTACTTTAATCAACCTTGGTGATAACTCAAGGCCGACGCAATATTGCGGTCCCGTTTATATTAATATGGGATGACCACTCTGCCACATCTGCACTATGATTACTTGATATTTCCCATTATTATATTTTAATATGTTTCAATAATGTTGAAAAGTATATTTATGATTGATTGAGATAAATAATGTATTATAGGATTTGTTTTTAATCAAATATTGCTAAATATAATTTATAAATAGAATTTTATTACAGTAGAAAAAAAATTTTATTATGGATAATAATGATAAAAAAAGTATTTTATTGAGTACAAAAGAATGGCAAATAATTTTGGACTCTTTAAGTAACACTATTTTCAATGAAGAAATTACGGAAGAAGCTAGAAAAAATGCCAAAGAATTGTATATGAAAATAAATAAAAATATTTGATTGTATATTGTGTATTATTTTATTTCCCATTTATGGTTATGTTTGCTTATTGATAGGAATGATATAATAATTGGATTTTACAATTTATGTCTCAATCAAGAACTATCATAATTTAAAAAAAGTAAGGCATTATTTTTCAGGCAAATTTATAATCCAAAAAAACTAAATAAGAATACAAATTTGTAGATACAGAAAGTTAAAGCAGACATAAATTAACTGTACAACATAATCCAGACAGAAGATACTGTATCATATACTTCTTGGTATTTTCTACACTCTATACATTCTTGGATTGTAAAGATGGATATACCATCTAGAAAAGGTTCAGCATATAAATCAAAAACAAATACAAGTAAAAATAAAGAATTTATATATGTTCGAGTCCTAAAATGGCCCTGTTAACTTAAAGAAAAACCTATAGCTTGAATACAACCATATATTATATGAGTACTAGAAATAGAACATCTTCACAAATTATTGGTTATGGTTTATACTTGTACTTTCTTGGATTGTCATTAGAAGAACTACCAAAGCATTATCCTTCTTAAAAATAACAAAAATGAGTCACGTTTCAATCTGGAAATGGATTCAAAAGTACAGACATGGAAATATTTCAAGAAAAGAAAAACCAAAGAATATATCATATATGAAACTGCCATAAAAGCTGGATCGGAATTAATATGGATTTGGGTTTGTTATTGAACCAGCAAATAAAGAAATTCTTTCATTTTATATATCAAAAGATTGAAACATGTTTGTTGCCGAACGAGTTCTGTTAGAGGTTATAAACAAATATGGATTACATTCTGTATCCTCAGATGGCGATACTTGGTACCCACAAGAATGCAAATTCTTGAAACTAAAACATCATCTTCACTCTTCTTTTGAAAAAAGTATAAGTGAAAGAACAGTGCAATATGTAAAAGATAGAACTGAATACTTTGATTATTTTCCTTGTAAAAGGAACAAGTGTAAATTGAATTCTGTAGAACAACGGCTCAAGTTGTTTGTTTATGAACACAATAAAGAATAATATCTTAAGTTAACAGAGCCAATTATGTTGATAAATAAATACTAGTTTAAAACTGCTTTGTTGCATAACCAAGCCTCTTTAGCTAGGATCGAACCAATTAATCATTTGTGATCCACTGGCCTTCTTATAACAAGTCTCTTGTAAGACAAGGTGAGATACTTTTTTCCTATGATTTTCTGGATGGATGGGATGCTGATCTTGTAAGGATGAATGAAAATAAAAACGGTAAAAAGTACAAATTTCCTGATTCTTTTATTTTTGTCATTGGTCACATCAGAGTATATTTTCACTTACCTTACAGACAAACCGAAGGAATCATAAAAGCAACTATAGGAAAGAATCTTCTAGACCATCAATGCTATTCACAAATATGTCAAAGAGTAAACAAATTGGATATCCCCAACAATAGGACGAATATCGATGATAATAATAATAATAACGACGTTATCATAGCAGCAGACAGTACCGGTATCAAGGTTACAAACAGAGGTCAATGGATGCAAGATAAGTGGAATGTAAAAAACAAGAAAGGCTATCTAAAGACACATGTAGCTGTAAATATCAAGACCAAAGAGATTCTTGCACTGATAGTTACAGATGAGAAGGTGCATGATGGAAAGGTTATGAAGAATTTGGTGGAATGTGTGTTGAATAATAACCATAATATCAGAATCAAATAATTTCTAGGAGATGGAGCCTATGATAGTAATGAGAATTTCAAATACTTGAAGGAGAAAAGGATTCAACCTATCATCAAAGTAAAAAGAAACTCTATCTTTCATCGGGGAATAGCAATGTAAGGAATAGAGAAGTTGAACTTCAGATAAAGGATTATAATAAATGGAAAAAGAAAAGAAAGTATGGAAGCAGGTGGATGGTTGAAACAGTATTTTCATCTATAAAGCGGATGTTTGGCGAATACACATCAGCTATCAGTTTTCAAAACATGATAAAAGAAGTGACAATAAAGGTATCATTGTACAACCTATTTAGAAGAATTGTATAAAACTAATGAAAATAATTTAAGGAAAACTAATTATGCAACAGAGCAGTTTAAAACTGTATAAATTAGATTCAATGAATTAAATATGGTAATGGGCTAATTCTCGAGTTATATAATTTTGATGTAGATTAAAAACTATAAAAATTCTGATAATAAAACTGTTTATTTTGGCTTCACTAAAATCTTGCCAATCATCCAAGGATGAAATAAACAGCTATATTCATATAATCCTGGTTTATTGAATATTATAGTAAAAAAATTGCTAAAAGAATAATCAAAGTTTTGTTTTTCATCTAACGATAATAAGGGTCCCGAATTTACAAATCTTTCATTACCATTGAAAATGTATGTAGTGTCTATCCCTAAATGTAAAACTTTTGATTCATTAGTAATTACAGTAGGATTCATAGCCCTAGAATTCAATAGCATCACAATTTGGGTTCCATTTTTACTTGGTTCTGTTAAAGGTTCACCCGTATTATCTATGACTGATTCAAATTTGGTTGTATTTTTAACATAAAAAGGAATGCCAATTTTTTCCATATTGTCTAATCCTTGTAAGAAAGTAACGGTGTGAGGTAAAGGGACATCCATTCCATTATACCAGGTAATACTGTCACCTTTGGTAATTTCGATTGTTGATGGATAATAATTATTGTAAGAAACTGATGAATTGCCTTGACCTGCTTTAATGAAATAGTGCTTATTATTATGTAAAGCGTGTTCAGTGTCATTTAATATATGTGTAGAATTGGTAGAATTTTGTGCGAAAGAAAAATAAATGATTTTTTGTATATCAGAGGATAAAAAAATATTACTGAGAATATAAAAAACAAACAAAGTCATGAAAAGTACATACAAAGCCACCGGTATGTTCAGATAGATTAATACATTAAAACAATATAATGCTTTTTATAAAAAAAAGTAAAAATGTAATTTTTAAAAAATATTCCTGTTGAGAAAATTTAAAAGTTGAATTATTTTGATTCTATCAAATCCTGGATTTCTTCATTCATTTTTAAATAACGTATACCTTTATCGGTAGTTCGATACTTGCCTCCATCTTCAATTTCAAGTAGATTATTCTCTAAAAGCATAGGCAGATATTCTTTAATTTGAGCATATGATAAAAAAGCTTTGTACATGATTTTTGTTTTAGACGCACTTCCATTAGCTGCATATAAGATGTTAGATATTATTTCAGGCCTATTGCGATATTTCATACATAGATATAGAAGAAAGTATTATATAACTTGTATTGTTTATTGTACTATAATAAACGTTAATGTCAATAATATTAGCTTTTGATAAATGATTGTACAAACATCTAAAATTTATGTATACACAATGAATTGTTTTGCGAATCTTTAAATTCTGTTATGATTTTTAAATGTTTGCTATGTGTCTACAAGTGCTGCTCACCTGTTCTATTTCCTTATTATGACATTCTATAAACAGATTCAACCAATTAATTATATGCTTTAGTTTACATTTCTTTTTTCTATATGAAAAATAATCATCAAAACATTCCTTCCTATATTTTATATATTGCATCGTTCTTTCAAAGATACTTTTTTCAATTGCAGAATGAATATGATGATTTATATTCAAGAATTTCTACTCGAGTACACCATGTACTGCCATCTGTTGAAACAGGATGTTTGGTCGTGTTCTTCCACGATCTCAGAAATAAACCGCTCTGCTACAAACATATTTCGTTCTTTAGATATACGAATAGAAAGAATTTCTTTGTCTTTTGGTTCAATAACAACTCATAGCCAGATGTATTACGGTCCACCTTTAATTATGGTCTCATCTATTACATATTCTAATTTTCTTTTTCTTTTAGGATATTTTTTTAGGTTTGTACTTTTGTATCCAGTTTTAGATTGAAATATGATTTCTTTTGATAAAGCAATCAGATAACCTGGCCGCTGTCCTTCTTGATGAGAAATGAAAATTACAAGAATATTGCATAGCCAATATACTCTGATGGTATTCTGTTTCTAAAAATCATAAATGAAATAGACACCTTCAAGCTATATGCTTTCCTTAAGTGAACAGAGTCTATCTACCAGTTCTGATGTTATCATCCATCTATTTACTTTATCATTATTTGAAATAAAAGTAATTTTATGTAATCTATTTTCTTTAACGGCTATTCTTATTTACATAGAAATAGATATTAGATATATCGTAGATTTTTAATGATCTATATGTTGTTATATGGAAAAAAAATTTATGTATAATGGATACGATGCAATAATTTTTGATATAGATGGAGTTTTAATTGATGTAATTAACTCATATAATCAAACAATTGCAAAGACAATCGGGTATATATTACATAATCATTTTAATATTAGTTTAGCTGATTTTCCAATAGAACAACTAATATCCAAATTTAGACATACTGGTGGATTTAACAATGATATTGATACTGCATATTCAATTATTCTAACTATTGTATATTGCAAGTTAATAGAAATAAATGAAATAAATGAAATATATGGTTTTTTTATAGAATTATTAGATAAATTAGATGATAAAGGAATAATTTCTGTTGAAAAAGAGTTAGAAAAATATGGTAATATCGAAAACGTTAAAATAAAATTGGGTTACCCTAAAGAAGATAATATAATTTCTACAATATTTAATGAAATTTTTTATGGTCCAGAACTTTTTAAAATGCAATTCAAAAAGGAGTCAAAATATTATTTTGACGAACCTTTAATAAAAAATGATAAATTAATAGTCTTAGAAAGTACTATAAAATATCTATTTGAAAAATTCAATGGAAATCTGATTTTAATTTCGGGTAGAAGTAAGATATCTGCATATTTTACTTTAAATAACATTTTAGATTATTTTATAAAAGATGCATGTATTTTTTTAGAGGATGAAAAAAGGGAATATTCCAAACCAAATCCTTATGCAATATATAAAGTCTTTAATTACTTGAACTTGAAAAGCGCTGTATATGTTGGGGATTCTGTAGAAGATCTTTTAATGGTAAAAAAATTTAAAGAAACAAGAGATGAGAAAATTATTTTTTGTGGAATATGTGGAAAAAATATGCATTCCTCAGAATCGTTAAAAAAATTATTTGAAATAAAGGGAGCAGATTTCATGGTTGAAACTGTAAATGATATACCAAATATATTAAATAATATAAAAAAATAAAAGCTTTGTTGGTAAGAGATGCTAATGAACGCATAGCTAGTCTGGAAAGAAGAACAAAAGAGGTAGCAATAGAAATTAATGTTAATATCGACGGAACAGGAAAATCAAGAATAAATACAAACATGCCATTTTTAGATCATATGATAAACACTTTTGCGAGATATAGTAAGGTTGATATAAATTTGATAGCAAAAAGTGAAGATCAGATCAAACATCATTTAATTGAAGATGTGGGCATAATTTTGGGTCAATCGTTAAATGATGCCTTAGGAAAAAGAGAGAAAATAAACCGATTTGGAGATTCTTTAATTCCTATGGATGAATCAGTTACAAAAGTTACTATAGATCTAATAAAAAGGCAGTATTATCACATAGATTTAAAATTGGAAAGAGAATTTATTGAAAATATTTCAAAGGAAGATATAATACATTTCTTTCAATCAATTATTTCAAATTTAAATTGTTGCATACATGTTGTTGTAGAATATGGGGAAAACGATCATCATAAAATTGAATCTGCCATGAAAGCATTCGCAATTGCATTAAGAAACGCTATGGAGACAAATCCAAGTAATGAAGAAATACCTACTACGAAAGGTATGATGTAAAATATGACTAGAATATCTATATTTGATTATGGTGCAGGGAATATATTCAGCTTGGAATCTTCATTACAAAGAAATGGTGCAAAGGTATCAGTAATAGATGACATTGATAATATGGAAGATTATGATGGACTAATTTTGCCTGGAGTAGGAAATTTTGATCCTGCTTTAAAATCTATAAATAAATGTAAAACAAAATTTTTAAAAGGTCTTGACAAAAATGTTCCTATATTAGGAATATGCTTAGGTATGGAAATGCTATTTGAAAAAAGTGAAGAAGGTCACTTAGAGGGATTAAAAGTTTTTGACGGTGAAGTGAAAGCCCTTCCCATAATTGTAAAAATCCCTCATATTGGGTGGAATAATATAAATATCATTAAGAAAGAAAGCGAACTATTCGCTGGGATCCCAAATAACTCTTGGGTATATTTTGTTCATTCATATTACACTTTACCCGAAGATGAAAGCATAATAACAACAAAAACAAACTATGGGATATCTATTCCAGCGTCTCTTGAAAAGAATAATATTTTTTGTACACAGTTTCATCCAGAAAAATCAAGCTTAGTTGGAGAAAAAATGATTAAAAATTTTATCAAAATTTGTTCACACTCAAAATGAAAAGTATTGCCGCAATTGATCTAATAGATAGCCAAGTAGTAAGACTTGTAAAAGGTAAAATTGAAAATAAGACAGTTTATAGTAATGATCCAATAGAAACTGCAAAAAAATGGGAATCTCAGGGTGTGGATGCGTTACACGTAGTAGATTTAGATTTGGCGTTAAATACTGGAAAAAATAATACCAATTTGATTTTCAAAATTATAGACGCAATTAATATACCTGTACAAGTTGCTGGTGGAATTAGAGCAATAAATACCATAAATAAAATTTTGGATAAAAATAGTTTAACTCGGGTAGTTTTAGGTACAATAGCATTTAAAGATCCAGATATACTTAAAAAAATATCTAAAAAAAAACTTCTTCGAACAATAGTTGCTATCGATCATAATAATGGAAATATAATGATATCTGGATGGAAAGAATATTCTGGTCTAAAACTTTTTGATGCGATTGAGTTATTTCGAAAATTAAGTATTGATAATTTTTTATTGACAAACATCGACAAGGATGGTACTTTGGAAGGACCGGATATAGATACGCTAATTAAAATAAGTAACAATTATAAGGATATTAATATTATATCCAGCGGTGGAATAAGTAGTATTATAGATATTATAAAATTAAGAAATACTAATTGTGAAGCGGTAATACTTGGGAAGGCTTTGTATGACAATCAAATAACGATAGATCAAGTACAAAAAGTGATTTGAATATGCCTCTTGCAAAACGAATTATTCCATGTCTTGACGTTAATAAAGGCCGAGTTGTAAAAGGTGTAAATTTCTTAGAATTAAAGGATGCGGGGAATCCGGTAGAATTAGCAAAAAGATATAGCGATGAAGGTGCGGATGAGCTAGTATTTCTAGATATTACTGCTGCAGAAGAACATAGAGAAATTATGAAGAATATAGTGAAAAATGTTGCTAGTGTAATCAATATCCCATTTACAGTAGGTGGTGGGATAAAAAATTTGGATGATGCGAGAAATATTTTACTAAGTGGTGCAGATAGGGTATCGATAAATACTGCAGCTGTAATAAATCCTGAATTGATTCAAGAATTGATGACTATATTTGGTAGACAATGTATTGTTGTTGCTTTAGATGTTAAAAGAAATTATGACAAAGAAGGAGAAAATTATTTTACTAGAGCTGGAAAAAACTATTGGTTTGAAATTAAAACTTATGGGGGTAAAAGATCAACAAAAATTGATGCCATCGAATGGGCGAAGAAAGTTGAGAAACTTGGAGCAGGCGAGATCTTATTAACTAGTATTGATATGGATGGTACTGAGAATGGCTATGATATTGAATTGAATAATGCTATTTGCAAAGAAATTAACATTCCCGTTATAGCATCAGGAGGATGCGGATCACAAAAGGATATTTTGAATGTTTTCAAAGAAACTCAAGTTGATGCAGCTTTGGCGGCATCTCTTTTTCATTTTGGAAAAGCAAGATTGCATGATGTTAAAGAATATCTGTTAAAAAACAAAATTCAAATAAGATCTTAATTAACATGCTTTTATTTTTATGATATTCATAAAAGATATTTTTAGAATCTCATGTGTTTCATTTTAAAGATTCCTTTTTTATATAAATGAACTTCTTTAAGTAACCTAAAATTATATTGTGTTTATTTGGTATCTAATATTTCAAAACTTGAATATTCATTTTTAAAATTTTCATTCACAATTTCAATATTGCTTACAATAGCGTTTTTTGGACCGGAGTAACACCAGTCTAGCAATTTATTTACACCAGGTTTCTCCCCTTCAAATATTGTTTCTACTCTGCCATCTTTAAGATTTCTGACCCATCCTGAAACATTCAATTCCTGTGCCTGAGTTGCAGTGTTTTGTCTAAAATAAACGCCTTGGACTTTTCCAGAAATAAAAACATGTAGTCGAAGATACTCTGTCAATATTTATCACAAATATTCAATATTACTAATATTATGATATATGACCGCCTTCTTCTATAAACAATTCCTCATAAGATGTGCCTTTTCTAATCAATTTGAAAGCGTTATCCATAGTTTTCATTAAAATTGGAGGTTTTGTTTGACAATGAAATGGCATGTTAAATACTATGGAATAAGCCCCGATGTTATAAAATAATACATAATTCCCAACATTTGCATGGGTTAGATCGGATACTTTAGAAATTGGAAATACATCTAAGGTATCACATAATCTTCCTACCAGATGGATATTTTTTACCGTAGATAATTTACTTCTAAATTCCGAATTAATTTTATATGTATCGCTTTCATAAGATATTATTTCTTGTGGATATTCTTGTTTAAGTAACGCTGCATCCAATAACAAATGATAACCAGTATCCAAAATAACAATTTTATGATCATTATATTCTTTGGTGTTTACAATTTTTGATACCATTATCGAAGATTCTGCAACAAGGAATCTACCACTTTCAATCATCAAAGTAAAATTCCCATGAGATGCAATCAAAGTATTAAGTTTTTCCATATAAATCGATGCAATTTCTTCGGGCGGAGGGACGGGTACGTTATAGAAGACAGGAGTTCCACCGCCAATATCTAAAGTATTTATATAAAAATTGGTAATTTCTTTTTTTAATTTATTTATGAGAGAATTAAGTCTATCTAATGCATTTACATAACACGCAAAATTAGTTATTTGAGAGCCAAGATGAAAGTGAAATCCTTCAAAATCCATTAAGGGGTTATTAAATATTGATTTTATAATATAATAAGCAGAATCCATTTTTGTACCATTAAGTGGAACACCAAATTTTCCATTTTTATACGATGCACGAACTTCTGCTTTAACTCCTACTTCAGGATTTATGCGTACCATGATTTTTGGACGTATGTTTGTTATGCTTGCTGCTTTTGATACATTTGAAAATCCCTGATATGAACTAACAACAATTCTTTTAATGCCATTTTTTAATATATCTATATATTCTTCTAACTCTTCAGTAACACTAGTATAAATAATATTTTCTGGACTTGCATTCAATTTTTTTATAAAATATAGTTCGCCTAAAGAAGTTAAATCAAAAGTCACACCATCCATCATAAAAGTTTTTAGAACTGCGGGATTGAAGTTGGCCTTAACAGAATAAGCTATTTTTACTTCACCATTAAATTTTTTATATGCAAGGTGGAGTTCTAATAATTTATCATGTAATGTTTTTTCATCAATTAAATATAATGGCGTGCCATATTTTTCCGTCAATATGTTTATTTCTTCATTTGACAGAAAACGTTTTGTCTGAGGTAACGTTACTTTATTTTGTAAAACTTGTATCACATTTTCTACCATTCTTTTTGTGAAATTTATTCATATAGATTAAACTTAAAAACATTGCCTTTTAAAATTTTTTTATTTTGTATCTTATTAAATTAAATATATTATGTATAATTAACTAATAAAATGATTTTACTAATAAAAAATTGAATTATCTATAATATGGGACGGTTACTTTTTCACCAGTGCGAGTATCTTTTTGTCCTTTAATCTTTTTAACTGCCTCTTCAAAATGATGCATTGTAACATTAGTTTGTAATGTTTGTTTTGCAGCGTCTTCCAAATTAATATATTGTTGAAGATACTCATGTAAAACCATTGATACTGCATTATTCACAACAGAACGTACATCTGCTCCGCTAAACCCTTCTGTAAGTGCAGCTATCTTATCAAAATCAATATTTTGTGATAACGGTTTATCTAAAGAATGAATTTCTATGATTTTCTTTCTTGTGACTTTGTCGGGTAATGGTACATATACTATTCTATCAAATCTTCCGGGTCTCAAAAGAGCTGGATCAATCATATCCGATCTGTTTGTAGCAGCTATCACAATTACATCTGTTAACGCACTGATCCCATCCATCTCTGTCAGTAATTGTGAAACAACGCGCTCTGTCACCATGCTATCACCGCCAAGTCCTCTAATTGGTGCAATAGAATCCACTTCATCAAAGAAAACTACACAAGGGGCGGTTTGTCTGGCACGTCTAAATATTTCTCTAACACCTCTTTCAGATTCGCCAACCCATTTTGAAAGAAGCTCTGGACCTTTTACACTAATGAAATTAGCTTCTGATTCAGTTGCTACTGCTTTGGCAAGCATAGTTTTTCCTGTACCTGATGGACCATGCATCAAAATTCCTTTGGGTATAGAATGACCAAGTTTTGTATAGAGATCAGGATATCGTAATGGCCATTCTACAGCTTCTTGTAATTCACGTTTAACTTCATCTAGTCCTCCAATATCACTCCACTTTACATCAGGTGATTCCAAATAGACTTCCCTCATTGCAGATGGCATTACTTCTTTTAATGCATTATCAAAATCGTCCATGGTTACAATTAATTTATTTAATACCTCTGGGTTGATTTTTTCATCTTCTAAATTAAGCTCAGGCAATAATCGACGTAAACATTTCATTGCTGCTTCTTTGCATAGGTATTCTAGATCTGCGCCAACAAAACCATGAGAAACAGATGCAACCTTCTCTTGATTAACATCAGGATCCAGAGGCATATTTCTCGCATGTATTTGAAGGATTTCAAGTCTACCACGTTTATCAGGTACTTTGATTTCTATCTCTCTATCAAATCTACCTGGTCTTCTAAGTGCAGGATCAATAGCATTGGGTCTATTTGTTGCAGCAATAACAATAACTTTGCCACGAGCTTCAAGACCATCCATCAAAGACAATAACTGCGATACAACTCTTCGTTCAACTTCTCCGGTTACTTCTTCTCTTTTTGGTGTTATGGAATCTATTTCATCTATAAACATTATAGAAGGAGCTTTTTCTTTTGTTTCTTTGAATATTTCTCGAAGTCTTGCCTCTGATTCACCATAGAATTTACTCATAATTTCTGGCCCTGAAATACTAATGAAATGAGCATTACTTTCGTTAGCAACTGCTTTAGCGACCAATGTTTTTCCAGTACCTGGTGGACCATACAATAATACACCCTTTGGTGCTTCTATACCTAATTTCTCAAATATTTCAGGATGGCGTAATGGCAATTCAATCATTTCACGCACTTTTTGAATTTCTTCTTTTAATCCTCCAATGTCCTCATATGTTACTTGAGGTACACCACGTAAAGTCTCGCCACGTTCTGCTATGTGAAAAACAGTTTTTTGTGTAACTAAAACAGCATCAACACCAGGTCCCGGTGTAACCCCTATAACTTGAAATGTAAGTCTGCCACCAAAATAAGGCACCATAACGTTATCTCCTTTAATTAATGGTACGCTTTCAAGGGCATCTGCAAGATATCTTTCATCAATTGGCGGAATAGCTTCCAAAGGTGCAACAACAACTTTTTCTGCAGGAACAGCTTTAATCTTTCTGACAAGAACTGTATCACCAATAGCTATACCGGCATTGTTCCTTACCAAACCATCAACTCGAATTATACCTTTACCTTCATCTGATGGATATAGGGGTAAACATTTTGCAACAGTTTTACGCTTTCCTTTTATTTCAACAACATCACCAGTTGATGCACTCAATGAATCCATAGAATCATAATCAATTCTAGCAACTCCACGCCCTACATCTCTTGTATAAGCTTCAAGCACCTTTAGATTTATGGTGTTCAGGCTCACAGAAATTAGTACAATACGACTCTTTATAACTTTATTATCAAAAAAATTGAATGAAAAAATATTCTAAAATATTTTTGTAATAATTTAAATATTCTTTAAATATTAATCATTTATTTTTTAAAATAGTTTTTACTATTTGAATTAAATTATTTATTGAGTCGTTATTTATTAAAATCTCGACCATTTGAAGCATAAAAATTAGTCATGTAAATCAAATAGAATAAATTTAAAAGCGGGCTCTATTAAAATATTATTCGGATTTAATTGGGCAAGAGGACATTAGTACGAAGAAGAGGAAGAGGAGGAAAGCAATTTAGAGCTATTATCGTTGGAAAAATTGCCCCTTCTAAATACCCTAAATTTAAGGACGATGAACTTCATTCAGGTGTTGTAATGGACATTATTCATGAACGTGGAAGGGATGCACCATTAGCTAAAATTAAATTTGATAATGGAATTTATTCATATGTTCCAGCACCAGAAGGTACGATAGTTGGTAGCAAAATAGAGGTAGGAAAAGATGCAAATCCATCATCTAAAAACATCCTTAGTCTAGGATCTATTCCTGATGGGACACTCGTTTGTAATATAGAAAAAAATATTGGGGATGGAGGAAAGCTTATCAAAGCAGCAGGTTGCTCTGCAATAGTATTTTCTCATTCGATAGATAGTGTAAAAATAAAGTTTCCTTCTGGACGTATATTGAATATGAATCCTAATTGTCGTGCAATGATTGGGATTGTTTCAGGAGGCGGTAAAATGGAGAAACCATTCCTCAAAGCTGGAAATAAAGCAAAATATATGCAATCAAGAGGAAGGCTGTATCCAGTAGTTAGAGGAATAGCACAAGCAGCTGTATATCACCCACACGGAGGTGGAAGACACCAACATATTGGACATCCATCATCAGTAGGAAGAAATACACCACCTGGAGCAAAAGTAGGTAATATATCCCCGCGAAAAACAGGTAGGGCAAGGATTAAAAAAAGAGAATAAATCAACTTTTTTTTTAGATGATTTTAGATATTGTTGAAATAATTAAAATTATGGAGGATACCTTAAAAAGTAATGAGTTTACGAGATCTACTGCGTTAGATCAATTACAAGAACAAGAGAATGGAGAACCGTTTAAGATATTGATTGGAACCATTCTTTCATCTAGAACAAGAGATGAACAGACCACGGCTGCAGTAACAAAATTATTTTCAAAATATAACAATTCCAAAGAGATTGCAAAAGCGGATATAGAAGATATTAAAGAGGCAATTTCGTCCGTAGGTTTTTACAACGTTAAAGCACAGAGAATAAAACAAGTTTCAGATATCATAAATAGGCAGCATAAAGGTAAAACACCAAACAATATTGAAGAATTACTTGAACTACCTGGAGTTGGCAGAAAAACTGCTAATTGTGTACCAGTTTATGGGTTTAAGATCCCTGCCATTCCAGTAGATACACATGTGCATAGGATTTTTAATCGAATTGGAATATTTAAAACCAAAGATCCACTCAATACAGAAGAAATGCTTTCAAAGAGTTTAGATAAAAATTATTGGATAAAATTAAACTCTGTTGTCGTTAGGTATGGTCAAAATGTTTGTCTTCCAATAAAACCTCGATGTAATCGGTGTACACTAGCAAAAAATTGTAAATATTTTAAAGAAAAAGTTAAAGTTTAAAAAACAAACTCAAATTATTGTGGATCTCTTTTTTTGACTTTGATTAAATAAAATAATATTCCTCCAACTCCAATCATCACCAATAATGGCATATAATATATTAAAGATTTAGATGGATGTCCATATATAGCTTCAAATTGAATGGATCCTTTTGTTGAACTATTTGGTAAAGATGATTCATCTTTGCCGAACACATTGATTGAACCGAGATTAAATCCATTTATAGATAGTTTATCTACAATTATTCTTTTTCCATCAGTGACTGATATCCCTTGATCAACACCGCTGCTTATGACAATGGGATTATCTAGAGACCATCCATTAAATGGATTCCGATACAATTCTAGCCGCCCGCTCTCATTAGTATTTACTGCAACAGAAAATTTTTTAGATTTATCGCCAAACATTGTTAATTCAATAAACTTTTCACTTGGATACGGTTCTTTTAATTGTACAACTGTCTTGGCCTCTGGACTATTTGAATAAGTAATATTATTGTTAATAAAAATATTCCAATCATTTAGTATGGGGTGCTTAAAGGCAAATACTGATGGGTTCTTTCGGTCATGATTGGAGGCATTATAAGAAAATGTGATTCTGTCGTCCTGGTTTTTTTTTAAAACTTGTAATTTAGGTACATCATTTGATTGTGAGAATATTAAAGTAGGGTTATATATCACATTAAAGATTAAAAATAAAAATAAGAACATTGAGCAAAGAAAATAAGCTTGTTTAGGTATAGCCATATTAATTTTTCTTTTCGAGGACATATATTTGTAAAATATTCAAATAAATTTGATTGTTATTCTACAAACGGGTTTTGATAAGAAGATATGACTTGAGAGATTTCAGGTCGCATAAGATGAGGGGGTGGAGTTACACCTGATAAAAACATTTTCCTCATTTTAGTTCCGCTTAATTCGTCTCTGAGATTTGAATCATGCGGGCATATCTTTTCATTTGCAAAATGTAAACATTTCTTACAATAATAAAAAGCAGGAAAAAAGATCGGATTTATCTCAAGATCAGGATATTCTGTGAAGATATGATGAGATGCAAATGGATCATAATGATTGCCTACGCCCGCATGATCTCTGCCTATTACGATATGAGAGCATCCAAAATTTTTACGCATAATGGCATGATGAATTGCCTCTTTTGGTCCTGCATATCTCATTTGAGTATGCAAAGTGGAAAAAATAACTTTTGAATTGGGATAATAATTATTTATTAATGATTGATATGCTTCTAAAATGACTTCGTCTCTAAAATCTCCTGATTTTTTTTTCCCTATCAAAGGGTTTATGAATAGTCCATCGTAGATGTTCAATACTGCCTTCTGCAACATTTCATGTGCTACGTGTGGAACGTTTCTAGTTTGAAACGCTACTGTATTTTTCCATCCATGATTTTCAATTTCCTCTCTTACCTTTGAAGGCGTTAATCTTTTTTCATCTATATTAAGAGGGCTAATTATTTTAACCTCTCCATCTACTAAAGTATCTTTCATTGTAAGATAATTGTAGACACCAGGATGAGAGTTGTCATCAGTTTGAAAAATTGACTCTGCAGCTTGCATTTTATCAATCTTATAAAGATCATGAACATACATGACACCAAAAATTTTACCATTGTTACTCAAAGTAACCTCGGATTCATCTTTAATTTTTTTGGCATCATTATGATCCATGTCAAAAATTATTGGAATAGTCCATGGTAATCCGTTACTGAGGCGTCCATTTTTTACTACGCTATGAAAATCTTCTTCGTTTATAAAACCTTTCAAAGGACTAAAAACACCAAAAGAAATGTTTTCAATTTCCTTTTTTAACCCTAGATCTACAGATAAATCAAATAAATCATCGTCAATTTTGGACGAATCAATAAAGTTATTTACAAGTACACCACCGTGTGGCTTAGGCATTATGTTTAAAATATAATAGAGGTTATTTCTTTTTTTCGAGTATTAGACTGGTTTTATTCCAATGTAATCCACACTCCTTGTATACATCATTTTCCCACCACCATCGACCTGATCGTAAATCATTTCCTGGCATAACTGCTCTAGTACAAGGCGCGCAACCTATGCTAGGATAACCCATATCATGCAATTTATTATATGGAATATCATTCTTTTTTATATGATCCCAAATCATATCATTTGTCCAATCTACCAATGGATTTATTTTAATTATATTATTATTGGATGAATCTATCTCGATTTTTTTTACATCTGCTCTTGAAATTGTTTGATCTCTTCTTAAACCAGTTATCCATGCATCTAGGGTTTTAAGCATTCTCCTTAAAGGATTGACCTTGCGAATACCGCAACACAATTTTCTATTTGGTATGCTATCATACATCAAATTTATGCCATTTTCAAATACCATTTTCTCAACCTCCAAATAGTCAGGGAACATAAATTCTATGGATATTTGATATTTTTTTTGTATTCTGTCTATCACATCATAGGTTTCAGGATTTAGTCTGCCCGTATCTAAAGTAAAAATACGAGTCGTATTCTTATTTATCTTGGTCATCAAATCAATAACAACTACATCTTCAGCACCAAAGCTGGACGCAAATGCAATTTTAGGTGAAAACTTTTCCATCGACCATGATAAAATATCTTTAGCATTTTTTGATTCTAGTGCATCAAAATTTACAGAAGAAATATTATTAGTAATTTTTTGATCTTCATTTAACATATCACTAAAAGTGTATATAAAACATATAACTATTATTACAAATGATTTTTAAATCTGTGAAATAAAATTATTTTTAAATATTTGACTATTATAATTAAGCAAAAGTTCGCCTTCCTTTATCATTATTATTATTATTTATGACATCAAACAAAAAGAAATAGAAAAGCAAAAAAGTACTATATATCATTTAATTTAAATCTAAATCAAAGGTCTTTTAATAAATACATCCAAAAATATTAGGTTCGTAAAAAAATTAAACTGATATAAAACTTGAGATTCAAAAATTATCTAAAAAGTATTGTAAAAAAATAAAAATAAAAATATATTTTAACTTTTTAATTAAGGTTAACTGAATTTATGACTATAATCTATTATTAAACCAAAAGATAAAAAAAATCTTTTATTCAAATTAAGAAAGAAATCTGTCTTTGCAAAGTAGTATCTTTCATATTTTGGAATATGATCCATGTTCTGTATACAGACTGAAGAGAATGGTATTGTTATCAAACATGTAGATTTAATCTGAAACATCATCGCACCTATCTTTTTTTAAAATAGGATTGCAATACATATGATGTGGATCTAGTGAAAGATTGATGACCATTTTCCTTGCAACAAAAAAAGAATTGTAAACTGAAACATGTAAGCAGTAATTAACAAACTTGTAGATCATAGTAAAATAATAGTTTACTTTCAGAGCCTTAATCTAGATTCACTGGCTTTTATATTTACCATATTTATTTAATATATAAAAATTAACATATATCCTTTCAATTCGTTTATTATAGAAAGATTAGGAAAATCGATGCGCCATAGAAATTATATATTGTTTATGGATTCCTTTTTGAAATAATATAAAACCCATGACAAGAAATAATTAATGCTGCTAATGACATTTTTGTAGCAAAAACTAAATTCCATGGAGTATGAGGATTTGGATAAGGCATGTACAGTTTATCTAATTGCAATTCTCCATGAAGCAGATCCGTTGTAATTAAAGCATTCCAGACAATAAAATTATAGAAAAACTCATAAATCGAAATTATGACAATGACTAGAACAATTAATTGAAGTAAGGATTTTACGCTCTTTGGAATATCTTTTATCTTATTGCCCCCCAGTTTAGTAACACAGTACCAGCCTACAACAGTTACAATCATTAGATATGTTACTAATTTCGAAAGTCCTTTAAAAGGAAATTCTGTATTGACCAAAACTTCACCTATTATCACCTTTCCAGTACTCATATATTCCATTAAACTAACATAAATAGAATAAAATGTAATTATGGCCATAACAAATGCACAAATATAAAAAACTATAAGATAAAATCGTCTGGAAAGTAATTCATCCTTTTCGATGGTCAGAACCATTATACAAAATCGTTAAAATGGCACATATATAAGACTATTTTTGAAAACTTTACATTTTTGAAATGATGGAATTTTCAAAACTATTTATTATTTTGTACAAATCATTTTCTGTTACTAAAGGATGAACCGGCAGAGATAATACTCGTTGCCAATTCGATATAGTATTGGGTAAAGCATTTTCAGGTAATGGATAAAGATCTTGATAATAAGGAGTTTTATGCACCGGTGGATCGTAATATACTACAGCACCTATTTCATTGGATATTAGATGTTTTTTTACAAGTTCCCGTGTTTTTATATCTTTGAATCGGACAGTAAATAAATACCAATTATATATTTTATCATTCGTCTCATTAGGCAAATCTAAAATAGAATCAGATGATTCAAATTTTTTTAATCCATCATATAATATATTAGCATTTTTTCGTCTAATTTTTAACAACTTATCCAATTTTTTCATTTGAATTTTTCCAATTCCTGCATTTAGTTCTGGCAATCTTAAATTTAGACCAAATATTGTAGTATCATATCCCTGTATCATACCATGATTTCGAATCATCCTTAATTTTTCTGCAAATTCGTCATTATTTGTAGCAATAGCACCGCCTTCCCCAGTTGTAATAACTTTACTTGCATAAAAACTAAAACACCCGATATCACCAAGAGTTCCTGTTTGTTTTTGTAAATAAGTTGATCCCAACGATTGGCAAGCATCTTCTATAACAAATAAAGAATTCTCCTTTGCAAGCGAATTTATCTCGAGCATGTTGGAGGGATGACCATATAGATGAACCGGAATTATTGCTTTGGTATTCTCATTGATCTTTCTTTTTATATCTTCTACATCTATAGTATAATCTTTCATACTGATATCTGCAAAAATTGGTTTTGCTCCCGCAGCTATAACAGAATTAGCCGTAGCAACAAAAGTAAATGAAGGTAAAATAACTTCATCTCCGGGTTTTATACCAACAGACAATAAGGAGGCATGTAACGCGGATGTTCCCGAATTAACTAGTATTACATGTTTTATATCGAGATAGGATTTTAAAATATTTTCAAATTCCTGAACTCTTTTTCCTCCTTTATTTGCAGGAGAAGTTAACATATTTTCTTCCAATATGTCCAATATCTCTTGTTTTTCCTCATCACCCATCCAAGGCTTGTTTATAGGGATCATTTCTTTTGTAATAAGACATATCCCGTATAAATATTAGCAAATATGGAATTGATCGAGATTATATGCAATGGAAATTGTTCGCAATATCTTACAGACAGAACGATAAGATTTTACGTCTTTCAACAAAAATTATATAAAATATGGTTGTTCCATAACTAAAATATTTTCAAATAAAGGATGAATAATATTAAGATTGCAGTGGATGAAATAACAAACTGATCATTATATGACGAATTATTCCATTATGTAATAAAGCATATAAAATACACAAATTAAAGGCAGATTAAATAGATCTTCCCTATAAAATCATCTTTTTTTTCCACAAGATATATTGCTATATTGTTTATCAAAAACTAGATTTTATACATGATATGGAATAGATAGTTGGAATAGATATTCAATACAACCATACAAAGAAATCACATAAAATCAATGCAAGTAAAAGTCATTTTATGTGAAAATAAGAATTAAAAACTCCACTACATTACAATCACTATAATAAAATCATGTTGAATATATTAAGCAAATATAGATTTACATTAAATATAAACACTATTTCATATAATGTATAATAAAATATAATGCGATAAGAAATTGTGAAATCATTATTGTAAAAGAATCACTTTTTGTTTAGATATTGTAAATTATATATTGACTTTTATGAACAGACGTAATAATTCAAAATTTAATATTAAAACGTTCTGCAAATATGAAAAATACATTGTATAACATCAATCTTTTATCATATTTCTTATCTGTCTAATAAAATCTAAAATTTTATCTATATCTATTGCCTCAGGATTTAATTCTACATATTCATAAAATCTCTCCAGGGCTTGTTTAAATTTTTTCCCCCTATATAACATTATTCCACTATCTCTTATTGCATCTGGATTAAATTTATCTAACAATAAAATCATTTCATTAATGATTTTAATTTTATTTAGATCATCTACTTCCATATATCCATTTTTTAAATTATTTAGAATTCTAATCAAAATTTTTGATGTATTTGCTTTTTCTAGGTTGTTTTTTGTTATTAAAACCTTCAATGTAGGATTTATTTTATTTAATAAACCTTGAAGTACTTGATCATCCATTATTCTGCCTTTATTAAATGGATCAATTATAATAAACTCGTTAGATTCCTTATCAAGCGTATATTTTACTAAGAAATGCGAAGGAAAATTAACCGGCTCAAGTTCAAAATTCAAATAGCTTGCGAGATGGATATAAATTAAAGATAACGTTATTGGAATTCCAACTTTCTTCTCTAATACTATGTTTAAATAATTATTATTCGGATTATAATAATCGTTTTTGTTTGGAAGAAATCCTTTCTCCTCGTAAAAAAACTCATTAAATTTTTCGATGATATAAGTAGGTCTCATATTTTTGAAATCTATTTTTAATTTTAATTCTTCACCTAGTTCTTCAATTTGTTTCAGATACTTTTTAATACAAAGATCGGGATAATTGACAATTCGTGCGATGTGAAGAACATATTCAGAAATTTCTTTTATATCTTCTTTTTCATTTATCTTTGTTACAACATTCTCATTCCAATCTATTAGATAATCATGGTGATTAGCAAAATCCAATATAAGTAAAATATTCATTTCATATTTATAAAAATAATTAATTTCTTGAAACAGTATTAATTATTGTTATCATACACTCGGTAGTTTTTTCCAGTAGATCAATCAAAGCATATTCATTTGGTGAGTGAATTCTGGAATAAACATAAGTTCCACCAATTGATATACATGGAGCTTTTAGTATATCTATAAATGCATGCATTGGGCCAGTTCCTGCAGAAGATATAGAAATAATCGAATTTCCAAAAACTTTATTTGCAGATTCTTGTACTAATTTTACATAGGGATTATTTATTTCGGTTCTTCCTGCCGCTTCCCCATTTATACATGTGATTTTGATATCTCCAAAACCATTTTTTAGCATATGTATTTTTAATCTTTCAAATTGAATATTTGGATCCATACCTGGTACCAGTCGAAAGTCAATTTTGACCGATGCTTTTGATGGAAGTATTGTCTTTGCCCCGTTTCCCGTATATCCTGAAATAATTCCTGATATATTACAGGTAGGTTCATTCACTAGAGCCTCCTTGGCATCTTTAATAGTTATATTATTAAGAAGATTATCAATTCCATATTCTTTTTTAAAACTGTCTTCATCAAATACTTCATTTTCAATTAATTTTGACTCTTCATCTGTTAGGGGTATGGTTTCCTTATACCAATCTTCGATCAAGATTTTTCCATATTTATCAGTCATTGTAGATATCGCTCGAATTAATGTCCATACTGGATTTTCAATTAATACTGCCAAACTTGAATGAACATCCTTTGAAGGGCCTGTAGCCGTCATTTCAATATATAAAAGCCCCTTCATACCCAAACTAATTATTGGATATTTTTTTTGGTTGATATATCCGAATTCCCATATGACTAAATCATTTTTAAATTTGTCTTTAAATTTATTCAAATAATTTGAAATATTATTACTACCAATCTCTTCTTCACCTTCTATTAAAAATTTTATATTAAGAGGAACATCTTCTGTATGCTTTAATAAATGCTTAACGGCATTTATCCTTGTTATTAATTCTCCTTTATCATCTGAAGAACCCCTGCCAAAGATTTTATTATCTTCTATAATGCCTTCAAATGGATCATATTCCCATAAATCTATTGGTTCTTCTGGTTGAACATCATAATGATTATAAAATAATATTGTTTTTCCTAGAGGATTGGATTTTGATTTTATTTCTCCATAAACTATTGGTGGAGCGTTTGCACATTCTTTATCCAAGTATAGTAGTTCTGAACTAATCCCACTTTCTTTCATAATTTTTACAATTTCTTCAGCACATTTTTCAAGGTATTGGTTTTTTGCAGATACACTTGGAATTTTGATAAGTCTTTGGAGATCCTTCATCATTCCTCCAATATCGATTTTTGAGCTTATATCTTCTATAATCATTTAACATGATTGATATTTATTTGTAAATATAAATACTAAATTTTTAATTATATTTTTATAGCTATATATTCTTAAACTTTTTATTGAGTAATTCAAACTTAAAGGATGTCTTTCTTTCACCAACATCTATTGCAATTGTAGGAGCTTCAGAAAAACCTGGAGTAGGAAAAGCCATTTTTTCAAATATATTAAATGGTTATAAAGGTAAAATCTTTCCAATTACTCCAACTAGTTCCTCTGTATTTGGAATAAAAGCTTACAAAAGTGTTCTTGATGTAGATCAAGACATAGATCTTGCGGTCGTGGCAACCCCAAGTAAAATAGTTCCAACAGTTATGGAAGAAATAGGAAAAAAGAAAATTAGAGCATCCATAATTGTTTCTGCAGGTTTTAAAGAAGTAGATGAATCTGGTGCTAAATTAGAACGAATGGTTGAAGAAATTGGCAAAAAATACGGAATTCGAATAATAGGTCCAAACTGCCTAGGAATAATGAGTTTGGCGGAACAGAATCTCGTAAATCTTACTTTTTTAAAAATAACTCCTAAATATGGGGAAATTGCTCTGGTTTCTCAAAGCGGTGCCATTTGTGCTGCTACTGTAGAAGATGCAATGGCACAAGGTATTGGTTTTTCTAAAGTCATTAGTATGGGTAATAAAGTCGATATGGACGAAAATGATATTCTTGAGATGCTTGAAAACGATCCATTTACAAAAGTGATAATTATGTATTTAGAAGATATTCACGATGGTCGAAGATTTATGGATATTGCTAAAAGGATTACTTTTGAAAAAAGAAAACCAATTATCGTTTTGAAAGCAGGTAGAACCCCTGAAGGTGCCAAAGCTGCCATGTCTCATACGGGTGCGCTAATGGGATCTGATGAAATATATGAATCTGTTTTCAAACAATCTGGGGTAATAAGAGTTGATACCATGCAAGAATTATTTGAACTGGCAACTGCCTTTTCAAAACAACCACTGCCTACTAGTGATAGAGGTGTAGTTATTGTATCTAATGCAGGCGGCCCCGCGATTATTTCAACTGATGTGTGCTCTAAATATCAAATACAGATGGCTGATATTTCCAATTCAAAAGAGTTTATATCAAAAGTCATACCCCCTCATGGTTCTTCAAAAAATCCCGTAGATATTGTAGGAGATGCAGACTTTCATCGTTTTGAAAAGGTTCTTGAAGAAATATTATCAAACTCTAATGTTGGATCGGTGGTTACAATGTGTACTCCATCTGCTACATTAGATTATGATGAACTTGCCAGAACTATTACTAGGTTATCTAAAAATTCAGAAAAAACGATGTTAGCCGCTTTAATGGGTCTAGCGGAAGGAGTAGAAAATAAAAAAATACTGTCAGAAGGAAATGTACCTCATTTTATGTATGCCGAGCCAGCCATAAGAACACTGGAATCTATGTATAGATTTAGCAAATGGTTAGATTTTAAGAATGAACCCATAAAATCCTTTTCTGTTGATAAAGATAAAGTTAAAGGTATTTTAACAGATGTAAAACAACAAGGACGTTCAAATCTTTTGGAAAACGAAGGATATGAAGTACTAGAGGCATATGGATTTCCAGTACCTAAAAGCATTCTTGTAAATGATGAAAATAGCGCTAGGACTGCAGCAAACAAAATTGGTTATCCTGTCGTTATGAAAATATCTTCCAAAGATGTTGTCCATAAATCAGATTCAGGAGGAGTTAAAGTGAATTTAAAAAATGACGAAGAGGTAAAAGACGCCTTTAATTCAATTATATCAAACGTAAAATCACGACATCCTGATGCAAATATTAAAGGTATCCTTGTGCAAGAGATGATATCTCAATCAAGAGAAGTAATTCTTGGTGCTAAACAAGATAAATTATTTGGACCTTTAGTGTTATTTGGATTAGGAGGTATTTATGTAGAAATATTAAAAGATGTAATATTTCGATTGGCACCCATATCAGAATCAGATGCAAAAAATATGATAGGATCTATAAAAACAATTGGTTTATTAAAAGGTGCAAGAGGTGAAAAACATTCTGATATCCAATCCATAGTTGATTGTTTATTACGATTATCACAACTCATAATCGATTTTCCAGAAATTATTGAATTTGATATAAATCCACTTTTAGTTTTAGAAGAAGGAAAAGGTTCTAGAGTAGTAGATGTCAGAATAGCAATTAATTAATTTACTATAATAATTTTTTTCCACACTCTTCACAAAATACAGCATCAATATCATTTTTATAAGAACAATTTATACATATATCCCTTGGATTTGGATTCTTAGTATCATTATTATTATCATCTTTTTTACCATTGCGAACATAATTGTTATTTTGAGAGTTTTGACTGTGTAGTATAATTATATCTCCAATTTTATTGATATGGTCCCAATCAATCTCTATAATTTCCCCGTCATATTTGGTTATTTTGAAACTAAAATGTGGTTTACCGGTAATAGTTTTTCTCAAACCTATTTCGCTCACCTTACCAATGAATTGTGCATTATCATCATAAGCTAGCATATTAATTATTTTTTCAACAGGATTATAATCCGATTTTAATTCACTCGAAGTAATTTGATGTGTGGCTACATTGTAATGAAAGCCTTCTTTATCATCCAAATCTTTTTTTTCGACTATTGTATTTTCTTCTTTACCATCAGTATTTGCTGTATAATCTTTATCCTCTTTTACATCATTAAATCTTCGATATTGTGCTAGAGTATAATCACATATTTTGCATTTATATTCCCCTTTTTCAATTAGTATTATATTTTCACCTAAATCTTCATTCGGATTTTCATATTGTATATTTGGGTTTCCTTCATATCCTTTTTCACATTTATTGCAATAGTATTTAACAAATCTATCCGTTTCTAACCTACCTATTCCAGCTAGAAATAATTCAGGACCGCCTAAATTTGCCATCTTTTGCTCATTGTCATTTATTTTAGCAAAAACGTAACCTCCTGATCCTCTTAACTTTTTTTCAATCAAATTACTATTTTTTTCCATGATTTAGGTACGTTAAAAGATAAAATTAAATAATATATAAGTATCTTCTTGTACATAAAATATTTTTATAAAAATAGATTTTTTAATTCGTTGTTTATTATAATCAGATCTATTTTTTTATAACATTTATAAAACATTGTTTTTAGTCTGGCCCTACAATTGCCAATGCCTTGTTGGGTGGAAAAGTTATTACTTTTTCATGACCATCTTTATCCATCTTTTCAAATTCAATGGTCATTTCAACAGGTGCAGTATATTTTGAACTTAACTCTTCTGCCAAATTTAATATAGATTGTTTATCCGCAAATTCTTTTGATCCTTGTAAAAACGCTCTTGTTTGTCTATACGCGATATTTCCACCATATTTTGATTTAAGAAATTCTGCAATATCTTTAACTGTATCTACAGGTATCTCGTTGTAATAAAAACATATTCCATTCACAGGTTCTTTATCAAATGGATACCATACTTGTACCAAAATACTCCAAAATGCTGATATTCGCCCTGTAGGCATTTTATTTCCCAGTGATTTACATTTTCAATAGGATAGCTACCATTTTTCATATCGTCAAAATTAAGTCTCCAATATCTTACACGCATTATATTTTTATAAATAATTAGATATATTTACTATTTGAAATGTTTATAGCAAACCGTTATAAGTGAATCTTCATCTCCTTAAACTATTTGGATAACAGAATACAATTATTGGTTGATATGGAAAAACATTTTGATTTACAAGATCATTTGTTTTTTGAAAAATTATTAAAGCATGAAGATTATGTTATACGAACAAGAGCCGTTTGTATACTTGCAGATATTGCAGGCGAAAAAGCAGTTGAACCAATTGGAGCTGTCTTATTAAATGATGTAGATCATCTAGTAAGACATGAAGCCGCATTTTCACTTGGTCAATTAGGATACACTAGTGGGATAGACCTTCTTTCAAAGGCAGTTTTATTAGATTCAAGTTTTTTCGTAAGACATGAAGCAGCAATAGCTTTGGGAGTTATTGGATCAGAGTTATCTAGACATACATTACAACAGGTATTAAATGACAAAAATGAAGAAGTACGTGAATCGGCATTAGTTGCTCTTGCTAATTTAGATTATATTTCCCATGTAAATAGAAGTAATAAATTTACAAAATTGACTGGCGGCTAATAAATTCTATTAGATATATCTAATATTAGGAATTAATCAACAAATTAATATCTATTATATTAGTTCTATTATTATGTCCGATTCAGATCAAACTGAAGGTTTAATGTTGCTTCAAAGCGAACACATCACTGAATTTAACGAATGGAGATTAAAAAATCTAACCGTTAAACTATCTTGTGATGGAATTGATTTTTCTAATAGAGATATATCTAATGCGTTATTAAATGGACTTACTTTCATCAATTGTGACTTTTCAAATTCTATAATTAAAAATACAAATTTTGTTCAATCAAATATGCCAAATTCTAATTTTACGGGTGCAAACCTTTCAAATGCAATAATGATGCTTACCGATCTAAAAAACTCCACTTTGACTAAAAGTAATCTAGAAAATACTAACTTTATGGGTGGCGATTTACAAAGATCTGATCTGCGCGAAAGTTATTTAAACAAAACAATATTCGTAGAGGCAAATTTAATCGATGCTAATACTACCGGTTTGGATAAGAGTAAAGCATTTCTAAAATTCTGTAAATTAAAAGGAACAACCTGGGAATAATTTTAACAAATTATCAGACTATTTTTTATTGTTAAAGATTACTCTACTTGATCCGCTTTTTCCTATTTTTCCAATGATTTTTGGTTCAAATTTATTTTTAGATAATTCGTCCAAAAGGATTGAGGAGAGATCTTTGGATATTATTATTATATTAGTATTAGATGTAGATGCAGTATTATTGGATACAAGGTATTCTTTAGAGATAAAATTTGTAACATCTTGATCAATAGACGGGATATCATCAATAATTACTTCTTTATTTATTAATTTGGATAATTCATATAACCCATTTATCCCATTTTTTGAAATTGGATGTGTAACTATTATGTGGGAATTAAAGTCAAATTTATTCTCAAATTCCGGCAAAAACTTGGCAATAATTTTCCCCAATGATATCTTGGGTTCAGTCAAGTTTTTGATGGCTAATTCCTTTAATTCCTTTAATCTATTTTCACTGATACCGTAGTTATATAGTTTTTCAGATAATTTTTCGCTTATTGTAGTGAGTATACATAAACAAAAACATGCTAGCAGTCCAAATTTATCTGTACATACTATTTGCATATTTTCATCCACTAAATCATATTTATTCGGTATCTCTTTATGACTATTCCCGGTTGCAGTAGTGGCAAAAAAAAGCCCGTTTAACTTTAAAGAGCTATAGTCTTCAAAACAATAATTATATTTTACAGTAAATTTATCGATATCCTTTCTAATTTTATCGAGAATTTCCTCGGTAGGTGCATCATAAATAGGAAATAGATTTACATTATTTGAACATCCCAACAAGTTTAATAAATTTATTGATTCTGTTAAGGCTATTTCCATATGTATAGATGAATCTATATCTTGACCAATATCCGTTACTTGAGTACTGGAGTTAGTCGCAATACTATATCCTGTGATATTACCTCTTGGGATTTTTATATGGTCAAATAATGTAAATTGATAATCTTCACTAGTGTTTGTTGGTATCATTAATACCTTTTCTAATTCTATTTTTGCTTTCAATTGTTCGGAAACTTTTTTTATTTTTTGAAGTACTAAGTCATCATTACAAACTATTTTTTTATCCCATTTGAATATAGAAAGAGCCTTTTTTGTTTTAAGATCTTCAGGCTTTATTTCTTCGTTTGTTCTGTATATTCTTCTTATTATCTCTAAATTTTTTTTTTCAGGATGATGAAAGTAGCTGTAATAGCTTGGACCAAATCTTAAATTATTTCTTTTTAGTTGTCCTGATAAAATTTGTAATTGATCTAATTTGATCTCGTTAGAACATACTGGTAACCACCGCAATGGATCAAATCCTGCGTCATGATATTTTGTAATCAATTTCCATTTGTTTTCTAGTTCCAGACTTTTCACCACGAGATTTATTAACTACTATATACTTACTAATAAACTATAATATTACAATATTTGACTCAGTCAAGTTGATATTATTTCATTGTTAATAACATGTAAATAAGATTAATAGTTCTGTAGTTATCTACGATATTTTTTCATGTAAAATATGGATATTTATTCTGTCATCATAATGTCTTTGGACTGGCATTTACTAACACTATGAAGAATAATTTCCTCAGAAGAATATTCGGTAATGAAAAAACATTACATTGGGTATTTGAATAATGATCGAATATATAACTATGGCTATCATCATGATCATGGCTATATAATTCCTGAAATGAAAAACGAATAGTTATCATGATCAAAATATAAGAAAATGCATACACAATTCAAGGCAATATTATACCATTATACCATTATACTAATCACAAAATAAGTTTGATAATGAAATGGAGAAAAATAGTAAATATATAGCATTATCAAATCCGATCTTATGGTTTGGGATTCTCTCTGGTATTCTAGTGTACTAGCAAACTTTATCTATGACCTAAAAATTATAGATAGAATTAGTCATCCAAAATTAAGAAATATCTTTGAGTATGAACAAAATGGAACATCTATATCGATTTACCAAATAAAAATAACAATACATGATCAGAATACACGTTGAAAAAAGCATATTCAAAAACATATAACACACTTTCTAATTCGACAATATTATAGAATGTGAGAAAGGGCCGAGGCTCTGTTAACTTGACCTTGTTTCTTTATTATATTGATAAATAAACAACTTGAGCCATTGTCTTATATGATTTAATTTACATTTGTTCTTTTTACAAGGAAAATAATCCTTATTCAGTTTTATTTTTGTAATCCATTGTTATTTCTATGATGTGGTTTTCAAAAGCAGATCGAAGGTAATGATGTAGATTCAAGAATTTACATGCTTGTGGATACCAAGTACCACTATCAGACGGTACTTGATGTTTTCCATACTTCATTACCATTTGAAATAGAAGTCGCTCAGCTACAAACATGTTTCGTTCTTTAGATGTGTGAAAAGAAAGAATTTGTTTATTTTCAGGTTCAACAACTATCCAAAGCCATCTATTTCAAATAGCTTTTATCACAGTTTCATCAATTATATATTCAACAATATTCTTTTTCATATGAATTTTATTTGTTTTGTACTTTTGAATCCAATTCCAGATAGAACATGGCTTATTTTTATTATTTTTAAGAATGATAGTGATTTAGCGGGCTTTTAAATGATAATCTAAGAAAGTACGAATATAAGCCACATCCTATAATTTGTGAATACGTTCTGTTTCTAGTAGACATAAAATATATGGTTGTTTTAAATCTATAGATTTTTTCTTCAAGTCCACAGAGCCTATTGCAGTAAATATTGAGTATATAACATAAAAAATATATTATTTTATTATATCTAAATATATGGTTTATATAATATTATAATTCTTGGATTTGGAAAAAAAATATACATCCGATTTAAATTCTCATGATAAAAAGGATGAATATGTCATTAAATCTAAACAAATATTGGAAAAATACAAGGTTAATATTGGCGATAATGTCAAAATAACATCAAATAAAGGCAATTTCTATGGAATAATTATGCCAAGGTATGAGTCATTTAATGACAATCATATTGTAATCAAATTGAAAAGTGGTTACAACATGGGAATTTTAATCGAGCATATTTTATCAATAACAAAAGATGAAAATACCCATCCATCTAATGATGGTTCACAAATTTTAATAGGATATAAAGATTCTACATTATCTCAATCAAAAGAAGATGAAGTTATACGCGATTCAATTGAATCTAAATCGTTACCAAGGATCTTGCTAATTAGTACTGGGGGAACAATTGCCAGTAAAATCGATTACAGAACAGGAGGTGTTACATCACTTTTAACTGCTTCTGAGATATATTCTATTTTTCCAGAAATTTCAAAATTCGCTTTAATTTTTCCCGAATATTTGTTTAATGAATACAGTGAAAATATAACTCCACAACATTGGTCCAAATTATCGGAAAGAATTACTCATGCTATTTTACATGAAAATTATCATGGAATCATAATATCTCATGGAACCGATACCATGCACTACACTTCTTCTGCAATTAGTTTTGCACTACAAAATCTACCAATCCCAGTCGTTTTTGTGGGATCTCAAAGGTCATCGGATCGCCCCTCATCCGACGCATTCACTAATTTAATGGGAGCGATTAAATTTATTTCAGAGACAAAATTTTCAGGTGTTTTTGTATGTATGCATCATACTTCATCAGACAATGTTATTGCATGTCACCTTGGCACTAGATTACGAAAAAACCATACGAGCAAACGCAATGCTTTTCAATCTTTAGATTCAATCCCTTTTGCGTTAATAGATAATTCCAATATTATCTTTAATGTGCCCATAAATAAAATTACACAAAGAAACAATAATATAAAAAACTTTATTTCAAAAACATCCTTTGATGATAGAGTATTTTTATTAAAATTCTACACGGGTTTTGATCCTTCATTTTTGGACTGTTTTTTAAATTTAAATTTCAAGATTATTATATTGGAGGGGACCGGACTTGGACATATTAATAAAAATTGTTTTCATTATATTAAAAAATTGATAAGTTCTGGTATTATTATATTCATGACTTCTCAATGTATATATGGAAGAGTACAAATGACCGTTTACGATACTGGAAGAGATCTTTTGGATTTAGGCGTTATTCCATTGTCTGATATGAGCTCTGAAACTGCGGTAGTCAAGGCTATGTGGGCATTAGGTAATAGTTTAAGTCGAGATAATTTTATAGAATTAATGAGATCAAATATATCTAATGAAGTTTCTAATACATCACTTCTTATTCCTTGATTGTAATGCGGAATGAATACCAATGAACCTTGATATCAAAGATCTAAATGTAAAAGTAGGACTTGAAATTCACCAACAATTGGATACAATTAACAAGCTTTTTTGCAATTGTGAATGTGACGACGCAAATGGAAATTATGATTATCATTTTATACGTATTCTAAGACCTGCCAAAAGCGAACTTGGTAATTTTGATAATGCGGCATTATTTGAACATGCAAAAATGAGCACAATAAAATATCATTCAAAAATTGGACTAAGCTGTTTGGTAGATGCAGATGAAGAGCCTCCTCATAATATAAATAAAGATGCATTAAATACAGTTTTATTATTTTCTCTCGCACTTAACTCCAATATTGTCGATGAAATTCATGTTATGAGAAAATTAGTCATAGATGGATCAAACGCTAGCGGATTTCAACGAACTATGTTAGTTGCTTCCGGAGGTTATTTACACGTTGATAATTTTAAAAATGTTGGTATACAAAGTATTTGTTTAGAAGAGGATGCCGCAAAATTACTTCCTCGTTCAGATTCGTATAAGGAATATGGTTTAGATAGACTTGGAATTCCTTTAGTAGAAATAGCTTTAGAACCTATAACCGGTAAACCAGATGATATTGTCAATGTGGCATTAACTCTTGGCAGGCTGCTACGTACTAGTAAGCGCGTATCTAGAGGACTAGGCAGTATACGACAAGATGTAAATATTTCTGTTAATGGTGGACAAGTAGTCGAGGTAAAAGGCGTACAGCAATTATCACAACTAGTCAAAGTAATAGACTATGAGACAAAAAGGCAATTTGGTTTGATCATAATTGCAGAAGAATTCAAAAAAAGAGATATCAAGGATGAAAATATAGGAGATAAAATACAAGACGTTACTAACATATTTAAAAATTCTACATCCAATGTTATAAAGAAAATTTTAAAAAATAACGATTCTATCCTTCTATCCATTAGTCTTAGAGGTTTGAAGAGTTTAATAGGTTATGAGCCTATTCCAGGTATTCGTTTAGGCAAAGAATTAGGTGAATTCGTCAGATTTTTTGGATTAGGAGGCATTTTTCATTCGGATGAATTACCAAATTATGGAATCACATCTAAAGATATTGAGAAAGTTATAGACACACTTGAAATCTCGTCTGACGACGCTTTTTTAATAATCGGAGGTGATAAAAACAAAATAAGAAATGTAATAGGCCCCCTAATACAAAGGATATGCAATTTTAAACATGGTGTAATCGCAGAAACACGTGCAGCAAATTTGGATGGCTCCACTATTTTTTCTAGACCAAGACCAGGTTCATCAAGAATGTACCCTGAAACTGATGTGCTACCAATTCCCATATCTCCCAAAATACTACACGATCTCAAACTAGAAATTCCTTTATCATGGACTGAAATGATTAATCAATTGGTACATAAATATGGTTTAAATAAGAAACTATCTGAACAGATTTTTGATTCCCCTTATTACAACTTATTTGAAAAAATTGCGAAATCTTCAAAAAATGTTACTCCAATTTTTATTGCTTCAAAGCTCACAGATGATATGATTAGTTTATTACGCAATAATCTTGATAAATCTCTACTTACAGATGATATGATTCTAGAGATATTTGAAAAACTGGATAAGGGTACAATCAGCTAAAGAATCAGTGAATATAATATTCGAACAAATTATGAAAAAAGAATCTAAATCTGTAAAAGATGCACTAGAATTATTAAATTTGAATGAAATAACTATGAAAGAAATGAGTATTATTTTAGATAAAATAATAGAAGATAATGATAAACTCATCAAAGAAAAAGGAAATAATTCAATAGGTGCTCTAATGGGCAAAAGTATGCAGATATTAAGAGGAAAAGTTGATGGATATAAAATTAACGAATATTTGAAAAGAAGAATAGAATCAAAGATTAAAAGCGAATCTTAAAAATGACTCGCAAACCCAAATCGATATATTGTCATTATCATGATTCATTACATGTTAATTCTAATACTCTAAAATCTTTTTTAAATAATTATTCGGTACCTTTCTCTGAGTCTGATAGCATCATTAATTTAATATCTAGTTATTATAATAAAAAAGTTGAAACAATAGTGAGTGACTGTAACAACAATTGGACAAATCTAGAGTCTTTTTATTCTCCACTCATATTATTTATCGACTGTATTGACAAAGTAATCAAAGAAAATGAATTAATACTATCTAAAAAATCACAAAAGATATTGCAATCTTTTACAATGTCTATGGAATCATGGATGATATGGTAAATATGACTATTATAAATAAGCAAAAGTTCGCCTTCCTTTATCATTATTATTTATGACATCAAACAAAAAGAAATAAAAAAGCAAAAAAGTATTATACATCATTTAATTTAAATCTATATCAAAGGTATTTTGTTAAGAAAATTAAAGGTGCTAGAGATTTATTTAGAAAAATTATGTTTACAATAAGACGGAATTCAAAAATGAACCAAAAAGTATTTGTAAAAAATAAAATTAAAATTATATTTTAACTTATTAATTAAGGTTAACTGAATTTATGACTATAATCTATTATTAAACCAAAAGATAAAAAAAATCTTTTATTCAAATTAAGAAAGAAATCTGTCTTTGCAAAGTAGTATCTTTATTTTAGAATATGATCTATATTCTGTATACAGACTGAAGAGAATGGTATTCTTATCACGCATTTAAAGTTAGGAGGTGCCTTTGCACCCATCCTCTTTTAAAGTAACAACATTGAAATAAAATTGCAATACATGCTGTATGGAACTAATGAAACAATGACGATTATTTTCCTTGCAATAAAAGAAGAATTGCAAACTAAAACTTAAAATAATGTATCCTGTTTGCAGATTATAATAGCGAAATAATGGAATAAATAAACAAAAAAAGTAAATATCTATATCTTTTAAATTGAAATTTTTTAGGAATAAACCAATCAAAACGAATTATGAAATATTATTAACATGATACAAAGCTTAATTATATTAAAATATTTTAATTTTTAATAATTATTTATATTTGTATTCAAAATTGTTTTTTCATCCGCAATACAGATATGCATATTTTATATTATCAACTAAAATTGTTATTATTTGTAAAAAATTTTTTAAAAAAATATTTTAGTGTGCATGCGGTGGGGGTGCACTACCTTTTGATAATGATTCATTAAATGTTCCTTCTGCTCTTTCATGATATTCTTGAGCAGCTTGATCAACTTTGATTGCTTGAGGCGGACAAACAGAAACGCATGCCATACACCATATACAATCATGTTCTCTGACTGGATCTGCCTTATCTGTATAATCTTTTCTTTCTTCTTTAACTGATGAGCCTTCGCCTGCAAATTCGTAATTTACTGCATCTTTGCCTGGAACATCATGTTCTGTTCTATACCACTGGAATACCTGTACTGGGCATGCTTCTATACAAGCTCCGTCTGCTACACATGAATCCCAGTCAACAGCTACCATAGTGCCACTAACGCCTATTGGTTCTAATGCTTCGCCTTTTGCTTGAAAAGCTTCCTTAACTTCTGCATTTTCTGCGGCTTCACCTACTTTGCCTGGCCCCCAGAGATAGTGAAAATGTTCTCCATCGGAGTGTTTTATTTGCCCAATTACATTATGATTCTTCGGAAAATCTGGATCTATTGGCATATTTTTTCGCAGAGGTAATTGATCTTATATAATATATAAATCATGTGTAAAAAAAATATTAAAATAAACTCGCATTTATTTATTATATGTACTAGTTTTTTTTTGATTATTAAAATTAATTAATCCGATTGAAAACTGATGCTGCTTTTCAAGATTATTATTTTAATATCAACAATATTCCTTTTTCTCCATTTTCGTAATAATTTAGGGTATTATTATTGAAATAGAGGCTTTAAATGTAAAGCATAAACATGATAAAATATACTATATGATTCGAAAAAACACCAAGGATCATGCCATATCCATTGTAAGATTAATTAAATTGACTGTTTGTGTTGAATTTTATCATCAAAACGTTAACAAATAACGATCAAGATGATCATATAATAAAACAGATTTATTTACTTATGACCGATACAGATTACATCTATTTACTTTATGATTTCTTAAAACAGATTAGATTCAAAATATATAAACTTGTCATAGTATATTTTTCAGACATTCTCAAGATAATAGATATATAGTTATTATTATTTTTAAAATAAAACGCCTCTTCTAGAACTGAATACAAAAGTGCAAATCAAATAAACTAGATCTCTTGCATAATTAGAATAAACAGCTATATTATCAATAATTCATCATTTTCTTGTTCTTTCTTTGCTTTCATATGATAGATTGTTCAAAAAACCACTGCTTTTCAAATCATTCACTGGTCTTACCGTACAACAGTTTGACAATATTTATGATAAAGAAATAACAAAAAGATATGACAGATATGAAATTCAACGTTTGTTCAAAAAACATCGAGAAAGAGAAACAGGTGCTAGAAGGCCATTCAAACGGGATCTAAAAAATAGATTTCTCATGCTTTTAGTGTATTATCGTCTTTATATCACTTACACACTAGCTGGCTTTCTCTTTGATTTAGATCAGAGTAATATTTGCAGAGACATACAAAAGATAGAAAGATTGATTAGAAAATGCATACCAATTCCACAGAAATTATATAACAAAACAAAAAGGCTTCGAACCACTGAAGAAGTTGAACAATATTTTCCAGGCTTCCTTGCTTTCATATTCTACCGAACAACAGATACCAAGACCCATCGATAATAAAAGACGCAAGGTATTCTATTCAGGCAAGAAGAAAAGACATACTATTATAAAGACACAGCTTATGGTTAACAACCGTGGTTTTATCATTCATAATAAGATATAAGAAAGGAAGAAGACATGATTATGATATCTATAAAGAGAATCATCCTATTACTCCTAAAAAGTTCGTAAATGTATTTGACCTTGGCTATCTTGGTGTAGAAACTGATTTTCACGAACAACTATCTTCCATACCAAATAGAAAGCAAAGAAATCGGGATTTATCGCAAGAAGAGAAAGAGTACAACATAAATCATGCTTTGTTGCATGATTATTTTAAATCGTTTTTTGTTAACGTCTTTATGTTAAGGATGTAACGCAAACAGTCATAATTTAGTTAGTTTTGCTATGGATGAAGTAAAGTTTTAACTGTATTTCGAATCATGCAACAAAGCACATAAATCATTCAAAAGAAAGAATGGTGATAGAGCATACTATTTGTAGATTGAAAAGTACAGGATAATAAGCGACGTATTCAGAAATAGATTAAAAAAGTACAACAAAATGTCAGATATAGTTACAGGCTTAATAAATTATAGAATAATGAATCATTATTAAAATACAAATATCATGATAATATTATAGATTGTTTCTAATTATGCAAGAGATCTACTATATTGAAATAAAAAGAAAATCCATGAATTATAATAGATGAATCTGCACTTTAAATTGGATTTGATTATGCTTGTTTCGGACAATAATAGAACCAAAAAATAAAGATATATCATATATCATATATCGTACATCATAAGAACGAAATATGTTTGAAAATTTAGAATTCACTCTGCATCATCAAATACAGAAACATAGTATTTTTAGATTCAAGTTTTTAAAATTAAATCAGTATTTTTATTCCCTTGTGAAAATAATATTATTGAAAGAACAATTCAAAACATAAAGGATAAAATTAAAATAATTTTATATTATTTTCATGCCAATGATGGACAGGCTCTGTTAACTTAAGGAAAAACCTTTAGCTTTAAAACAACCATATATTCTATGAGCAAGAAACAGAACATCTTCACAAATTATTGGTTATGGATTATACTTGTACTTTCTTGGATTGTCATTTAGAAATACTGCCAAAGCATTATCCTTCTTAAAAATAGTAAAAATAAGTCACGTGTCTATCTGGAACTGGATTCAAAAATACAAACCAAAAAAATTTTCTAACAAATCAATAATTAAAGAATATATAATTGATGAAACAGCGTTAAAAGTCGGCTCTGAACTAATATGGCTTTGGGTTGTTATTGAACCATTAGATAAAGAAATTCTCTCTTTTCAATTCCAAAGAACGAAACGTGTTTGTTGCTGACTGATTTCTTTCTACAGCTATAGAGATGTATGGAATACATTCAGTTTCGTCAGATGGTGGTACATGGTATCCTCAAGCATGCAAATTCTTGAAACTACATCATCATCTTCACTCCTCTTTCGAAAAGAGCATAACTGAAAGGACGATGCATTATAAAAGATAGAGTAGAATCGTTTGATAATCACTTTCCTTGTAAAAAGAACAAGTGTAAATTAGATCATGTAAAACAATGGCTTCATCTGTATATTGATCAACATAATCAAGAAATAATATCTTAAGTTAACAGAGCCGATGGACACGTACTTCAAATATATATAGTAATTTGAATTTGTTTTTAGAATTTTACGATAAGGAAAAAAATGGTCAAGTGAACAGATCCAAAAAAAAAATAATGATTGCTTTATATACTATTTTTTGATATTCACTAAACTTATATACTGATATGCAGTGGTTTCATTATCAAATGCATACTGAACCTTTTGAAAATCTTTCTTGAAATTGATTACATCTTGTAAAACTTTATTTTTATCTTGGTTATCAATAACTATTCTTTTAATAAACGTAGCAATGTCTTGCATTTCATTTTCTTTCATACCTAGCCTTGTTACTTCAGGAACTCCAATTCTTATTCCACTAGGATGTAAATAATTTCTACCCTCTTTTATATCGCCAGGAAGAAGCTGTCTATTCAATATTATATTGCATTTTTCAAGATCTTTTTCAATAGTTCCGCCATCCCCGTACTTGGAGACATTTACAGCTAATTGATGAGATTCTGTATAACCTCTTTTTTCACCCAATACATTAAACCCAAAATTTGCTAGAGAATAAGCTAGCATTTTTGCATTTTTAATAACTTGCTTTGCATATTCTTCCCCAAATTCCACCATTTCTGCTAATGCAATAGCTTTTCCTGCAACATGGTGTAAATGATGACTACTTGTATTTCCAGGAAATATTGCCTTCTTGATAGATTCGGCATATTTCTCGTATGATACTATTATACCACCTTGAGGTCCCCATAATGTTTTATGAGAACTCATAGTCATCGAATCCGCGCCTTCTCTTAAAGGATCTTGGAATTGTTTACCCGCAATTAAACCCGCTACATGTGCCCCGTCATAATTTATATGAACGTCATAATTATGCAAAAAATCGGATAACTCTTTTACAGGAGTTGGAAATAAGAAGAGACTACCGCCAAACATTGCAATTTTAGGAGTTTTTCCTTCAGTAGCCATTGTTTCAATTTTCTTCTTTGTCATATCAACATCTATAGTCATTTCATCTTTTGAGAATGGAAAGTGTTCAATCAATAGGCCATGTACTAAACCTGCAGTTCCTGAATGTTCCTTTTTCCCGTGTGAAATATGCCCACCGCTGGGAATTGATGATGCTATCATATGATCGCCAGGATTTGAAAATGCAGAATAAATAGCCAAATTTGCAACTACTCCAGATGTAGCTCTGCAATCAGCAAATTCTGATTTAAATACTTTATTAGCTAAATCGTTACAAATATTTTCTACCTGATCTATATAAGTACAACCTGCATAAACTCTTTCACCTGGCCATCCCTCTGCATATCTGTTTGCAAAATCTGATGCAACAGCCTCTCTTACCGCAGGGCTAGGTATATTCTCACTAGCTATTAGTGGAATTGAACTATTGAACCAATCATGATGTTCTTTTAATAGCTTTAAAACGCTATCATATGATACTTTGGCTTCCAATATAAATTGTTAAAATTACAACTATTTAATATATCGTAATAAATTATTTTAATCTTTTAAATCTGAATGTCATATTGTTGATCTTTATAACAAAAACTTTATACCACATCTATTTTACCTACCATGACATAAGGTTAGTTTGATGGAAGGATATTGTGTTAAATGTAAAGCAAAAAGAGAAATGAAGGATGAAAAACAAGTAACCATGAAAAATGGGAGACCTGCAACACAAGGCACATGTAGTGTTTGTAGTACAAAAATGTTTAAAATAGGAGGAATTAAAAAAACAGAGTAAATAATTAAATTTGCTTTATTAAAACATCAATTATTTCAAGTACTTTTATTATGTTTTAAAGAATATTTTTCTTGATTTTGTATTGCTTTCTAACTAATCGTCGAATCAAAGTAGATCATTATTTTTAGAATTCAACAACGAATAGAATAATCATTTATTTATATTATTTTTATTTAAAACAAAAAAAATTTATGGGATAGATCTGCTGTAGAGTTTTCCCTCTAGTGCTAATTTGTACATTTCTGCTACGTATGGGTTCCTTGCTGGTGTTTCTGCTCCCAATTCTACCAAACGTGCATATACTCTAACTACATAAGCGAGTGCACCCATAAAGGCTACTACTACACCCATGTTGAACATCCAGTGGTTTGGTACTGAGAATATTTCTTCTACGAACCAAAAGTGCCACAATTCATTGATACCGATTGTGAACATTGTTGCTAAATAACCGATAATGGTTATCTTCAATCCAGTATTCATTGTATTGTTTGGACCTCTTAGTGCTGGAACTCTTCTATCATACATTGCAACAAATCCCCAACCTAATGGGAGTGCAATAAAGTGGCTGTATAACCACCAGTGAGCTGGTGTAAATGCACTATCTCTAATGGCTGTTTGGTGCAATGATCCATCAACAAAGTTATCAACTTCTACTGATGCAGCAATTGAACCTAACATAATGACCATTATGTAGATCTTTTTTAATCTTTGAATCTCTACTTCTTTTGGAATTAAAGCGGGCATCTGTGCCATATGTCTTCATATTAACTGTTAGTTTATAATATATAAGATAGGCAATATAATATTTGTAAGTTATATTGTTATTTATTATAATATTTATTCTATTTATAAATGAATATATAATATTATATTAAAAAAATGGTTGTTTGAATATTATTTGAAGATTATCATCATTGATTAACATATCTGATGATCAAGGTGATGTATTGTTAGTTATGATAGGTGCAATTTTTTGAAAAGTTAGTGCGTGATTATCTGTAGGATTGTTAGGAACCATTTCTGTCTTTATTATTTTAATTGACGAATAATTGATAGGTAGACTAATCTGTTTGAGATTTTTTTGTACCATTATCAAAAGTTTGCTTTATGATATTTAGTGGATTGATTATTTTATTTGACTCTATAGGAAAAACTATTGTCAAATTATGCCCATTTTCAACATTTGTTTTATTCGCCAAACTATTAATTGAAAAATCGACTTTAAGGTATAGAGATTCTTTTTTTAATTCATTCAAGGTATTCACCGTTTGTAACACATCAACATTAACCAAATCTCCTAATTCCTGATTACTTATGAGAACCGATGTACCCTGATTATTTAAAAAATTATTCATTAATTGGCCATTATCTGTACTTATTCTTATTAATGCCACTCCTTCTGTAAATGCTTTATTTAAAGAAGAATTTTCTAAAGAAGAATATGGAAATATTTTTGCACAGTTAATATTTACAATGCTTTGTGGTTGAATAGTTAATGCTTGAAAATTATTTTTATTTACTTGATTTATTTCTATTGGCTTCCAAATAACTGTTAGAGGAAAATTTTGTTTATTGAATATGGTGATATCAGAATCATATTTTCCCGGTCTTAATGGTCCATTTTCATTATCAATAGTTCCACAATTAAATCGAGCATAATAATCTATGGTGTGAGTATTGGATTTATCTGGAATACTTTGAGCTAAAGCGACAGGTAAAATATATTGCCATATATTAAATTTAAGTGCTATATTCAATATTCCTAGTTGAATAAACAGTACAGCTATTACAAAAACGACTAGATAATAATATCGCATATTATACAATATTTCTTGTTAATATTATATTTATAGAAAAAGCAATAAATAGTTCAATACATAATTCTCCTAATATGAATAAGGTTATTCCTTTTTATGTATTTTTTATGCTTCTCGTACTCTCCATTAGCTATTCATTTACTTATCGCAAGGTTTATGGAGATGGTTTATTTATGGAACAGTTATCGGCATCTCTGGGTGACCGTAAAGCGGATTTATTAATAAAAATGAGTCCCCCTGTTGTAACTACTGCATTAGAACAACAGGGTCAAAAGCCTGTAATAGAATTCAAACTATTTGATTCTAATACTAATCAAAATTTTAAATCGGTTACATATTATATTACTATTGAAAAAAATGGTAAACAATTACTCTCCAATTGGTTTTATGATGCCAATGGGGATTTAAAAATTCAAATGGAACCAAGGAATACTAGTCAAATTCAAGTCGAAGGTGATCTTGATCCCATTTTAAATGCATATACCAGTCAAGGAGCTAGCAATGTAGTTGCTACTGGACCGATATTTTCACAAGGTGGACTGTATCATTTTATTGTAAGAATTGTTACGGTGGATTATTCTACAACAATTTTACCTGATGCCCAACAACCCAAATTTGATGGATGGCTTAGCATCGGAGCATATCATCACAAAGATTTTGATATTAATGGTAAACCAGTTCCAGTAAGCATATTAGGATATTATGATGAAGTAGGTAACATTACATATGTACCTAAAACTAATGCAATTTCTTTTAATATGCCATTTACCTACAACATGACCAGACTTAACGCTTCTGACAATAATGTATACGTTCACCAAGAGGTAGATCTTCCAAAACCAAGTGTTTTTACATCAACAGGCAGTTATAAAGGACTTACTAATGGACAAGATGTCAGCAAATACTTGGTAGTAGATGGTTCCAACAAAACAAAAGATGTAGCTCATTTTATGCTTACCAAACCCATCGTTTTACAAATAGCAGGTAAATATAAACCAAATAATGCATCCGATAAAGGAGAAATGAGTTTTACACTTATGCCATCAAAAACAGGATCTAAATCGATGGGAACCGCCATGAATATGACTTCGATGATGATGCCACCAAAATAAATTTTTTATATGTGATCTGAGGCAACAATTATCCAAATATTATTTTGATCTTCAAACTAATTCACATAAATTAAAAAAATACGTTTATTAAGATTTTGCAAACAGGTTCTCGAAAAGGGAAAATCACTAGTAAAAATATTATAATAATTAATTGGACTTTTTATATATTTAAACACCTAATAAAAAATGAACTTGTTTAAATTTTACATTAGCATATTTTTTTTACTATTTTGTTTTTCATACTTTGTTAACTTGTTTTTTCATGTCAATTGCTTAGAAAATAAGACGAAATTATGCAGCAATCATGTAAACAAGATTCTTGACTATATATTACTTAATTTAAATACTCCAATTAAAGCTCAAACTGTTTACGATACTACTCCACCTATAAACGACTCTAATACGTTTTATACAAAAGGTGTGTTATCATCTGTTTTATTTCCAAATTATCATACAATATCGAATAATAATTTATCATCCATAGCATTATCTAAAAATATTAACAAAAACGAAAATCCATTAAACACATCTTTGTATGAATTTCCAAAATTAATTTCTGGAATATGGAGTTTGAATGTTACTCATGGCAATATGATAAATTTTTTTAGGTACTTTTAAATTAGTTTCGACTGAGGGGTTGGAAAAACATTTTATCGAATTAAGCAATTTCAAAAGTAATATGTCGACTATTTTAAACCCGTATAAAAGTACTACAATATTTGGATATACCAATATTAAAATAGACAATCATTTAATTGATCCCAGATTACAAATAAAAATAAAACTTTACAGAATCAACACTATTAATATAAATATATTAAATCAAAATATAAATAATTTATTATTTAATAATCCGATTTATGGGATAACTACAACTTTTAAGAACTTTAAGAATGATGAGCTTTTGGTATCCAACTATAATTCCCTGCAAAATTAATTACTAAAAATTCTATTATTTAATATACCAGAATTTTATTATTATTAATTATGGCCGATAAAAAAAATTCAGACCGATCTAAAGATGATGATTCTATTAATTTATCAAACGAAAATATAGAAATTTCACCTAATAATTCTGATTCAAAAACTATACCTACAATTATAGAGGATTTAGATATCCAGGATGTCCCAGGTATTGGTCCAACAACGGCAAAAAAACTTCGCGATGGCGGAATACTCACGGTTATGGATCTGGCCGTCGCCAGTTCAGAAGAGTTATCTGTGGAAATAAATTCGTCTAAGGAAAGCGCAGCCGCATTTATTATTGCAGCACAACAATTACTTCGAGATTCTAATATATTAGATAAAGAATTCGTCACAGCTGATGTAGCACTTGAAAAAAGAAAATCTCTATTGCGTTGTACAACAGGTTCAAAGGCATTAGATAAACTTCTTTTAGGTGGAATTGAAACTCAAGCTATTACAGAATTTTATGGAGAATTTGGTTCTGGGAAATCTCAAATATGTCACACACTTTGTGTTATGTCAAATCAATCAATTGAAAATGGAGGATTTGGAAGCGGTTCGATATATATTGACACTGAAGGAACTTTTAGGCCTGAACGTGTCGAACAAATAGCTGCTGCAAGAGGATTGGATCCTACAATTGTTTTAAAAAGTATTGCAGTATGTAAAGTTTATAATAGTTCTCATCTTGAACTAATTGTAAAAGATTTAGGAAAATATATCACAGATTTTAAAGCTCGATTAGTTATAGTTGACAGTATAATATCTTTACATAGGGCAGAATTTGCAGGAAGGGGGACCTTATCTGATCGACAGCAGAGACTCAATACCATGTTACATAAAATAATTAGACTAGCTGAAATTTACAATATATCTGTAGTAATAACCAATCAAGTTCAAGCATCACCAGATACCTTTTTTGGTGATCCGACAAAAGCGGCAGGCGGAAATATTTTAGGACATGCTTCAACATATAGAATTTACCTTAGGAAATCTGGAGAAAATAGATCTGCAAAAATGATTGACTCACCATACCATCCATATTCTGACACAAAATTCACCGTAACAGAGAAAGGAGCAGATGATATGGACGAAGAAACAAGCTCTAAAAGAGGAAAGTAATATTTCAAATATAATTTTTACGTGGAATGAAGAAATGGACAAAATTCAATATTTCTATACAATTACATTAACATAATTAATTATTCTGTTCTGTATATTCGAATATAGTATTTAATTTCGTATACGTTTCATGTAATGAATTTGTTGATTCAACGTATATACAAAGATATTTTTCTTGATTTTCAGTTATAGGGGCAAAAGCAATAGAAAATTTATTATCGACATTTAAAACCTGAAAATCAAATTCATCAGGTGAATTATCGGATAAATATCTTTTTTTGTTAATTAAGGAATTTAATTTATTTTTATCGTTAGAATAGACAAAATGTGCACTATTCAATATAGATTTAAAGAAACTAGTATGTGGAATTTTGTTTTGTTGAAGAGTATTTTGATTTGTTAATCCAACAATTAATTTCCCTTCATAGTCCATTATAGCTGCAAATTTTATTGACTTGTCTATGTTCAATGCGCTATTACATAAACTATGGAGAAAATCTCTTTCGTTCACAGATGGGTTAAACAACAAAATGCATTAATCCTTTTACTAAAGGTTATTAATAGATTTTACCATCAACGATGATCTATATTGTTTATAATTTTTTTATATAGATAACTATAATTAGAAGTTATAATGGTTAGAAAACATACGACTTTAATAAATTTTGTTTATGAATTGTGAAATATTGTGTAAAATCATTTAATAATTAATGGATGTTTTATGTAGAAGATAAGTTGCTATTATAATATTTTACAAATTGATTATACATATCACTCCTTTGCGTAGCAATGTTTCTGGTATCGCAAGTACCATTTTTATCAAAGTATTTCAAATATGCCATCGTTATATCATAATCATGTATACTGCCTAGCATATCTTGCATTCTTTTTAGTTTTTCGATCTTATTTACAACATTTTGATTATCTATCAAATTATCCTTTTTAATTTCATTATTTTTAGTCGCATGAGACAAATTTAATTCCAATATATATCTTAACTTTTTTGCATTCTTTCTCAGGTCGTGTAATTCTTTCGATTTTTTACTGTCCATGATAACGATAGAAATATACTTTTCAATTTTACTCGTGTAATTTGTAATAAGTTTTGTATATCTTTTTATTAATTTTTTTTGAAGCAATTCAAAATTATAATGATCTATGTATTTATTTAATCGAGGGACGGTCATAAGGCGTAAATCATGAGCAACGGATAATGCAAATGAAAGTTTTATGCCTCTATTTTTTTTAATCAGATCTTCAAATGATTTAATTTGTTGATCAGATAAATGTCCATCATGAGATAATTTTAACGAGATGATATCAAAATCTCTTATTTGACTATTTATTTTGAAAAGACTTTTGCTTTTCATTACATATTCTTTTATCTTCTTCTTTCGCATCTTTTTTGGACTTGCTGTATATGCCGCCTCCAGTCTTCTGATAGATGTTCTTATATCATGGATATTCTTCTCATTTTGATCTAGTATATATTCATTTAATCGATTATCTACTTTGTGAATATTATGTATATAATTATTCAAAAAAGTATCCAGATTAATAAGATAAATGCTATTACAAAGTGGTTCTGTCACAAATAATTCTAAATAACTTAATATTAAATATATATCTTATTTTTATTATATTTTTATTAGGGGTTTATTATAAGGCTATTCTAATATTTTGTCACATTTTGTTAGAAATTTATACAATTACATTACATTTTAAAACCTCTACTTAACATAATCAATTCTGGACCTGTTGTTAAACTACCTACGACTAAAGATTTGGAATTGCAAATTATGCCAGATGAAAGATAGGGTATTCCGCCATTAATTGTAAGGGGTTCTACATCCACTTTTAAAATAGATGATATTATTTCGATCTCTTTTTCAGATGCTTTGGGATGAACTGCAGCACCATTATTATTTGATACAATCATCGACCCAGTCTGATTAAAATCTGCAACAGACATTGTATGAACATCTGTTCCCAGAACATCTTCTATTTGTTTATCAAATTCACCTTTAAATAATGGTGATATAATTGCTCCATGATCGTTTGCAGATATTAGATTCCCTATTGCAGTTAGTTTTGAATCTAATCGTTCAACATTTAGTCCAGTAAGTTGCTTAAGATATGCTATTTCGTCATCTGAGGCGAGCGAGGGCAATATCATTCCATTGTTATTTAAAACCACCATTGGTCCAATTATTCTATTCCCAGCTATGGAAACAAAAATCGGATCTACTTCTAAATATTCTATTAATTTTTTACTTTTTGTTTCGGCATAACCATATGGAAGTAATACTATATTATCATTACATTTAGCAAATATACCGACGCTAGGACTCTTGTATAAATCATATCTAAAAATACCCAAATAGTCTACAACAAGTATTTTTATCATATGAACTTATTGGTTAAAAAAGAGAAGTAAAAATGCAAAATGTAAAATAATATTACATTAATTTTCTATTTAAATCAGTATCATGATAATAAAAAAAAATGTTCTATCATTCTCATTATTGTTACTTTATGTTTTCATATTTTATAATTTCTTCTTGATTAAATATTTCAATATTTCAATATTTGCACTAGATCCGCAAATAAAAACAACAAGTTTGGTAGATCATCATATTTATGACAATAAATGGATTTCTTATACCGACAAGATGCAGAATTATACTACGATGATCCCAAAAAATTGGGCAATTATAAAAAGTAAAACTACAGGAGGGGCTCAAAATGAGTCAATCACGATATTTAGGTCACCTAAAGAAAATTCTGAAGATAGGTTTCAAGAGAATATAGTGATAAGTATAAAAAAAATGAACAAATATGGAAATGATAATAATAGTTTTCAAATACAATCAATTATTGACAAACTTGCAAATAATAATAAGGATTTTAAACTTGAAAATATTTCAAATATTGTTGTAGGCCAAAATCAAACTGGAAAGAGCATTGAGTATAGTTTTAATAATTTTGGATTAAATTTCAAAACAGAACAGGTTTTTTCCTTAGTTAATAACAAAATTTATATATTTTCATTATTGGCAGAACAAAATACATTTGAGAAATATATTCCAATATTAAAATTCATGTTAGAAAACTTTCGAATATTAAACTAAAGATGGAAATGTTGAGAAATATGATGAATCTTAAATAAAGATGCAATGCAATATAAGTAGAAAAGTTATAGGTTATTTTTATCGATACTACCAGAATAAGATATCATAAATTTTTAAACAAAACAATAATCTTTAGTTCATCAAATATGCTTTGTTGCATGATTCCCTCTCCAAATACATTTAGCTAATATCTATCCAAAATATGTGAATTGGTCCATCTACAACAATCTTTAGTTAGAAGGGGAGAAATCTTGGTAGGATTTGATGTAATAAACAACTGGGATTCAGATCTAAAAGAGATGAATAAACACAAGACCGGTGAGCCATTTCATTATCCAAATATATGCTTTGTTGCATGATTATTTTAAATCGTTTTTTGTTAACGTCTTTATGTTAAGGATGTAACGCAAACAGTCATAATTTAGTTAGTTTTGCTATGGATGAAGTAAAGTTTTAACTGTATTTCGAATCATGCAACAAAGCACAAATATACTTCTCTTATGTGAATATACTAAAGTGTAATTTCATCTTCCATATAGACAAACAGAGGAATAGCACATGAACATGCCAAAGGAAAGTACCTTCTATTCCTATTTACAACTATTTGCAAAAAAGAATAAACAGGATGGATATGAAAATAGAAAACAAAGGTAAGGAATTCAAAGATGAATACATTGTCATCGCAATAGATAGTACCGGTATCAAAGTAACAAACAGGGACTAGTAGATGTATGAGAAATGGAATGTGCTTTGTTGCATGATTCCCTCTTTCTAAATACATTTAGCTAACATCAACCAACAAATATTGTGAATTGGTCTGTCTATAACCAATCTCTTGTCAGAAGAGGCGAAATATTGCTAGGATTTGACGTTATTGACAACTGGGATTCAGAGCTAAAAGAGATGAACCAAGGAAAAATAGGTGAGCCATTTCATTATCCAAATATCTTTTCTTCTTTTACTTGGATATGCTAAAGCGTACTTTCATTTACCATATAGACAAACCGAAGGAATTGCACAAGGGCACGCTAAAGGAAAAGTACCTTCCATCCGGATTTTACAACTATTAACAAAAGAATAAACAGACTAAATATAGAAATAAAAGATGATGGCAAAAATAAGGAATTCAAAGATGAATACATTATCATTGCAATAGATATTACCGGCATTAAGGTAACAAACAGAGGACAATGGATGAGAGACAAGTGGCATACAAGCAAAAACAACAAGAAAGGTTATTTAAAAATACATGTTGCTGTAAATGTAAAAACCAAGAAAATTCTTTCAATGGAGGTAACTGATGAACATGTTCATGACAGTAATGCGTTACCCGATTGGTCAATAATGTTATAAAACCAGATAAAAAAATAGCAATTGGCAAACTATTATTCTCTGAAGCTGGTACTCTATGATGACAATGAGATTTTTAGATTCTTAGCAGACAACAATGAATTCTGCCATATATTAAAGTAAGAAAAAATACTTGAGTTGGATGGAAAAAAGGAAACATCCTTAGAAGCTTGTCAATCTTAGCCTCGAAAAATGATTTACAAAGGTGGAAATATGCGCAAGCTATGGTCAAAGGTGAATAATGGAAACAGTATTTTCGTCATTAAAGAGAAGGTTTGGAGAGTATGTATATTCTGTTAAGCTGAAAAATATTATACAGGAAATGATGCTTAAAGCATCATTGTATAATGAGTTGATATCTGTTTAGACGAAACCGGTAGTAAATCAAAGATTTTAGGAATCATGCAACAAAGCATATCGAATATAATTCGATTTTGTATATTTTATAGTATGTTAAATAAATTATATTTTGGGTTTAATAAGTAGTTGAATAAATATTTCATTTTATCATCTATTTAATCCAGTATATATCTGAGTGCTAATAATGTTGGAAAAACTAGAAGTTAATTCAGTGGTGAATCCAGATGCTGAAATTGGTTGTAAAAAGGAATTATGGGAAACTTTTAGATTATTATTGCTAGGAATAAAATTATATGCAGTTGTAGTAAAGTGATTTGAATTTGATGGATTTTCTAAATTGGTTCTTGCTAATACAAATTGTGATAAACTAAAAACAGAGGTACTTATCGCTGTAATCAATATTATTGATAAAATGGTTATTTTTTTCATATACTGGATTATGATATTTTTATCTTTAATAAGAAAACCTTCAATTAGTATAATAATAAATCTAATCATACATTTATATAATAATTTATAGTTAGGATTTGTAGTTAAAATTTAGTACAATATTATCTCAAAAATATGATTCAGTTAAATATAATATAGTTATGATCAAGTTCATATTTGTGTATATCGTCCTCAAAATTCAAAGTATTAGAAATCTCATCTATGCCTTCCAATAAATGAGTTTTTAATGTAGTATCAATACCAAATTCATATATCTCAGAACTCACTTTTATTGTTTGATTGGATAAATCAATTTCCACATCTTCCTCTGCTTTTTGTGTAAACAAATAATTGATCTTTTCTTTATCTAATTTAATAACCAAAATACCATTTTTAAAACAATTATTATAAAATATATCTGCAAAAGAAACCCCGAGAATTGCTTTAAATCCAAAATCTTTGATTGCCCACACCGCATGTTCTCGTGAGCTACCTATTCCAAAGTTCTCCCTCGTTAAAAGGATTTTTCTTCCTGAAAATTTTGGCATATTTAAAATAAAATCAGATACATTGTTACCATCTTTATCGTAGCGCCAGTTATAGAATAAATATTGTTCATAGCCAGTTTTTCCCAAGAGTTTAAGAAATTGTTTAGGTATAATTTGGTCAGTATCAACATTAGCTATATCAAGCGGTACTGTTTTACTTTTTAAAAAACTAAAGGGCTCCATATCAATTTATACGAATTCCTATTAATTTAAACCCATTCTCTAACATCAACAAACTTTCCTGCTATTGCTGCTGCCGCCGCCATCACTGGACTAACAAGATGGGTTCTTCCGCCCGTACCCTGTCGACCTTCAAAATTTCTATTAGATGTACTAGCGCATCGCTCACCAGGCGATAATATGTCAGGGTTCATTCCAAGACACATACTACAACCTGATTCGCGCCATTCAAATCCTGCATCTATAAATGCTTTGTCAATTCCCAACTTTTCAGCAGACATTTTTACTTGTTGAGATCCAGGCACAACCATCGCAGCAACCTTGGGTGAGACTTTTCTACCTTTTATTATTATGGATGCTTCTATCAGATCCTCTAATCTTGCATTGGTACATGATCCTATGAAAACTCTGTCAATTGATATATCAGTAATTGGCAATCCTGGACGTAAATCCATATATTCTAATGCGCGTATAGCGGATTTTTTCTCTTCTTCATTACCTTTTGCATATTCTTCAGGATAAGGTATATTGGATGTAACGTCAATAGTCATCGCCGGATTAATACCCCAGGTAACTTGAGGAACAATACTATCTACATCCAAGGTAAAAGATTTATCATATTTTACATTGGAATCAGATCCACCAGTTTTCCATTCATCAAGCATTTTTTCAAACAATTCATTCTTTGGGGAGAATCGTCTATCTCGAAGATAGTTAAAGGTTGTATAATCAGGAGATACAAGACCGGCTCTAGCACCAGCTTCGATTGACATATTACAAATAGTCATTCTTTTTTCCATAGATATATTTGAAATAAAATTTCCTTTGTATTCAATAACATAACCCGCACCTCCAGAAGTACCAATATTCTTTATAATCGATAATATGACATCTTTAGCAGAAATAGAGATATTATTTCTTAAATTATTATTCAAAATAATTTCAAAGTTTTTAGATTTTTTCATCCATAAACATTGTGTTGCTAATACATGTTCTACCTCGCTAGTTCCAATTCCAAATGCTAATGCGCCAAAAGCACCATGTGTAGACGTGTGACTATCCCCACAAACAATAGTACTACCTGGAAGTGTTAAACCTAACTCAGGACCAATTACGTGAACTATACCTTGATATTCATCTTCAATATCAAAAAGAGTAATTCCAAAATCTTGACAATTTTTTTGCAAAGTTTTAATTTGTATAGACGATATCTCATCAATTAATGGCAAGGATCTATTTGTGGTAGGAACATTATGATCTACTGTAGCAAAAGTAAGGTTCGGTTTTCTCACCTTTCTATGATTTATCTTGAGTCCATCGAAAGCTTGTGGAGATGTAACCTCGTGTATAAAATGTCTATCTATATAAATTAACGATGGATATTCATTACCTCGAGTATACACTAAATGATTATCCCAAATTTTATCATAAATCGTTTTTTGCAAATACTAAATATTATATAATGAAGTACAATATTTATTTTATAATTGAATGATATCAATAATGCTTAAATGTAGTTAATGATCATCTTGCTATATATGCAGATTAATGATAATCGTTATCCTCAGCATATTTTGGATCAGATTAAAAAAGGTACCACTACCTGTGCCCTTACATGTAATGATGGAGTAGTTTTGGCTGCAGATACTCGCGCTAGTGCGGGTTTCTTTATTGCCGATAGACATGTCATGAAAATACAGAAGGTAGATAATCATTTAGGCATGACAATTGCAGGCGGCGTTGCCGATGCACAAAATCTTGTTGATACCATGAGATATAACTCCAACATTTACAGATTATCAAGAAGAGAACCACTTCCAGTGGCTTCTGCCGCAAGAGTTTGTTCGAACATACTATTTAATCAAAGGTATTTTCCATACTATGTTCAAATTATTATGGCAGGATTTGATTTTAGAGAAAAAGAGGGCAAGATTTACAATATTGACTTGTTTGGTTCGATGACTACTGAAAAGTTTATTTCTACAGGTAGTGGTTCTCCTGTTGCTTATGGATATTTAGAATCTGAATATAAAGAAGGAATAAGTGTCAACGATGCATATAAAATTGCTATCCAATCCATTGCTGCCGCGATTAGAAGAAATGCAGGTACCGGAGACAGCATTAATGCTGTAATCATAGATAAAAATGGATATAGAGAACTAACTAAAGAAGAAAAAGATGGCGTAGGTGCAAAATTTTAATTAAACTTACGATTGGTTAAAAATTAATTGTTTTCTTATCTTACATAATCCTCAACTTTTAATTCAACATCATGTGGAAATTCTAATAAAGGTAACATTCTTTTCATAAAGGAATCTGCAATTATGTGGATTGTTTTAAAACAATTGTTTTTTATAAATGAGTTAAAAAGATTTATAAATTCACTATAATCTCCTGGTTCAAAATCATTCGAATGTTTAGAAAAAATGTTGTGAGATGCAGGATATACATCTGATACCTCGACAGGAATCAGTCCAAAATAAGGATTATATAAACAAATTTGGGATGTAGAGTACATATTTTTTAAATTTTTAAAAATTGCAGACAAATAAAATGGACCCGAATTTTGATCAGGATAAAGTAACAATTCGTCATTATAAAAAGAAGAATAATTGTTTGTTAAAAAGTGTCGAAAGTTTTTTAATTCAGGTCTGTACTGATCAATAGGTTCGAATAAATATATTGCTTTGTTTTTAAATAATGAAGTAGTATTTTGCAAATATTCAAAATTTTTTATTGTATGTATAGCATCCATTAACTTGGGATGCGATCTTGCTTTTTGTAATACATATTCCCATAGTCTTCCATCATAAATAGATTGTTTTACAAATGATACCTCTTGTTTTAGAACAAACAAATTATGTTTTGCCAGGTTAATGATTCTGGTTTCTTTCTCTTCATTTTGCAATTCTTTAACCGTATAATAGGAACAAACGGGGCAACAACATGGAAAATAAAACATATCTTCTAATCTCAGAGTTCCATGAGAGTACATATATCGATTATCCTTTGCGTATAAAATGTATGATGCAGAATCAAAAGTATCACAGCCGAGAGCAACTGCCAAAGGAATAGTCAAAGGATGGCCTGCACCAAACAAATGAATTGGTTTGTTAGGTATGGCCAATTTTGTTGTTTTAATAAGTTGTGATAGTATGGAAAAATTATACGACTCCATAAGCTCTACTGGACTACCTATAGCAAAAAATTGAAATCCCATCCTATCTAAAATTGATGCAGAGTGATGAACTAGTTCATAATGTTCAGCACCCTGGATAGTTCCCATCCATATTTCACCTTTTGAGGAGATAGAATTGAAATTTATACAAGTATTATTTTTTTTAATAATTTTAAGAGTTTCCTCTATATTTAAAATGGTTTCATCGACATAAGATCTTGCTGTCGAATACGGCAATCCATATCCTGTAGGTTTATCCAACGGAATAGGGATATCACTACCGATATCAATCTCAAATTGAGCCATAGCTGAAGGGGTCACATCGACAGAGCCATACTCTAAGACCTGGTATCCTCCAGAATCTGTCATTATGGATCCGTCAAAATTTACTATGTTGTGAATACCATATTTTCTAGCTCTTTCTTGATTTTTTTTAAAGGTTATGTATGCATTAGTAATTATACATTCAAATCCAAGATTTTTTAAAAAATTAGGCCTTATTTGTTGTCTAATTGGGTGAACAACAGGTATAAAAGATGGGGTTTCGAAAGAGCCATGAGGAGTAGTTAACTTTCCAATTCGGGCTGCTAAATCTGTACATTTCACCTCAAATAACAAGATTAATTCTTTGACTCCTTCATAAACTCATCATAAATGGCTTTCACTCTAGAAGCTGATAATCCAGAACCCTCCTCTAAACCTGACTCTGTGACCTTGATTTTATCCATAACTATTATTGCACCTATGTCTTCTCGAATTTTAACCAAACCAGGGAATACACGTGAAAGTCTATCCGATAATGCCTTAAGGTCAAATGGCCTTTCCAATAATTTTATTTCCTTTACAAATGAACCATTTATCATTAACTTTTGAATTTGAGAATCAACGTCATTTAGAATCAAATCAAATTTTTCACTGAGTCCAACTAAGACACCAGAATAATTTTTATTATCCGAGGTTTCTATAGAAACCTTTTTTCCCAGAAATTGTATACTCTCTTCAGCAAATTTTCTTGAAATTATAGCCGCCATGGTCCAAATGGATAATGTCATTAGACATATATATAAAATTAGTCTTCATTATAATAAAATTTAATCATTTGAGGATCTTTTTGTATGGTAGATAGCCAATCAATCACTCCAAATTCTCTCAAAAATTTGTTTTTATACATGTCGATAATTTTTTGTGCATATACCATTGGTAAAATATTTTCTTTTATTTCTATTTCTGCTATGTTAAATTTGCCAAATTTTAATAAAGCATCATATGATATAATTCCTAATATTTCTGACATCAAATTATCGCTAGTTTTAGATTCAGAATAAGTTCGCATTTCATATATTTTTTTTAGTTCATTAGGATGACGTCTAAGAACTATTATAAAATCAGTCAACGATGAATCCAAAACATAAGGTGCTAGATGACCAACCATTATCGCATCTTTATATTTTTTTTCAGATAAGATTATCTTTATCATGTTAAATGTTTTTAGCAGGTCTACCTCATCAGAATTTGAAGGAATAAAATAATGATTAGATAAAATTATTTTGTTTATATCTATAATTGGCATACCATTTAACATTTTTGAGATCTCTGTAGAAATGGTATGTTTTCCTACACCCGGAGTTCCACAAATTACGATTCGCACAGTAAATTTTACTTTAAAAAATAACCTTAAATTGTTTATCCATCAAGCATATTTATGAATAATCATTAAAAACATTGTTTACATAGTCTGTGAGTTCATCCCGCAATTTTATCACATTAGATCTTTTATCACCATCTAAATTAGTATGAAGTAGTACGTCTAATCCCTCAACCAAATATTTGATATTTGAAAAAGTTAACAGTGTTTTATTATCTTGATTATCTATAAATTCTCCCATAGCGAGTATATTTCTTTCGAATTGTTAAAGTTTATGGTAAATTAATTCAGAATTATTTAGGATGCAAAATTGAGTATTATTGATATGGATATTTTAAAATATTTCATTAAAGTTAATATGACAGAATAATTTAATTAAACTTTAATATATCAATATTTGCCCAGTAAATGCATGATAAATACCCATAGCGTAATTTTTGTAGGTATATTTACGTTATTATTGTTATTATTTTCTAATACAAGCCATATTAATAACGTTGAAGCGTTTGCACAACACCCTATATATTCAAGTATCGCTTCAACTGTTTCTAAAAGCTTTGGTGGGTTAAAAATCATTTCTCCTGAAAGGGGCAGTCTTGTACCTATTAATTCAAATACTCCATTTATAGTTAAAGGAATATCCAAAGACAATTCAACATCAAATTGTAAAGTTTACATAATAATTAATAGTGTTAAACCATATCAACCCGTACAGCCTATGAACATTGCGGGTAAAGAAGATTATACCTCTTGGCAATATGTTTTGTTAAAAAATTATACTCATCTTGTAACCGGACCAAATAAAATCACATCTAAATCAAGTTGTCTCAATACCCCACAAAATTTGTATTATTCCATAAATGTAACAGGGATGAACTTTTCACCAGAGCAACTTAAAAAATATAGTTCCGTCACCACTTCAACTGCTACAACAAAAAATACCCGTGCAAATATTTCAACTAATCCACATCCAATTGCTGAGCAAATCCAAAAAATAAAAGAAAATGCTCGAAATAATCCTTTATTTATAGGTAATAAATTAAATACTACAATTCAGGCTCAAAAAATAACTCCCATATCAATCAATCCATCGCCGAGCATCAAAAACAGTATAAGTACTACTACAAAATCTATTAGTAGTGCTAATCAAAGTAACAAAAGCAGTACACCTTCAGCTTCTGCTTCTGCTCCTACTACTACTACTACTTCACATGATGTAAAACACTCGAAACATTCTCATAATGATAAAAAAGTTTTAAAACACAGCAAACACAAACACAGTAAACACGTAGACAAAAAGACTAGAGATAATAGTAGAGATAACATAGACAAAAAGACTAGAGATAATAGTAGAGATAACATAGACAAAAAGACTAGAGATAATAGTAGAGATAACATAGACAAAAAGACTAGAGATAATAGTAGAGATAATGGAAACAATGGCGATAATGGAAACAATGGCGATAATGGAAACAATGGCGATAATGGAAACAATGGCGATAATGGAAACAATGGCGATAATGGAAACAATGGCGATATATCATCAAGAATTTTAGCTCAAGTTAGACATAATCTTGAATCTGAAGGAATACCATTCTTTGGATAGGGCTGATAAAAACGATTCAATTCTTTGATAATTTATAAATACAAATTCAAATGTTTTTTCTTCTGAAGATGACATTATATTTTCGCTTTTTATTTGGTACGGGCAATAGATAATCAAGGAAATCCTTACCTATACTGATATCGAATGTCAAACACATTTAGAACATGTTAAAGTATGACTCTTTTTACAAATGTCATAATCATATATTCTACCTTTCTTATATTCTACGTAATGAATTATGATGTCATAGTTTTCAACTATAAATTGTATTTCCAATATGTTTTTCTTCTTATCTGAATAACATTCCTCATGTTTTCTATTATCTATAGGTTAACTCATTATGGTTCTCTGAAAAACGAAAATCCAAAAGACAGGAAAATCTCCATCAAGTCCATCGGACGTTTTTACCTTTTTTGGCTATGTCATATGTTTTAAGGAATAGGTACATATTTTCTTTCTTGTATTCCAATCTTTTATATATTTTCGTATATGTTACCTAGATTTAAACCAAAAAGAGGACCGGCTATTGTAAGTGACATGATGATGGCAATTCTAAAAACATTAAAAACTTTTTATCTATATCAAGTTGGATATATCTCTTTAACCCCATGTTTTTTTCACCTTCTTTTAGGTAACCTTTATACTCCATATATATCATATTTCTATTACTTTTTATCATAATTATCTTCAAATTCTTGTACAGTCAAACTATCGAATGATTTAAACAGCAACAGTTTACGGAACAACCAATATAGCATAGCAAAGAAAGGACAAGAAATCGATGACTTTTAGATCATGTAAATATTTATTCAATTATACAAAAGATCTAATGTAACCATATTTTTGTAATACCTTTTACACAATTTGTTCTCTAACAGATATGTGATCCGTTATTTGGATATGTGAAATAATAAAATCTCTATCTGTAGTTCAAATGCCTATCCAAAGTCATGTTAATTCACAAAGCGGTTTTTATTACAGTTTCATCTATGATATCTTTAATAATTTTCTTTTTCTTGAATTTTTTTTGATTTGTATATTTGAATCCAATTCCTGATAGAAACTTGAATTATCTTTACTAAAAGTAAAAATGATAATACTTTCTAGGTATTTCTAAATAGTAGACCAAGAAAGTACAAGTATAAACCATAGCCAATAATCTATGAAGGTGTAATATTTCTTGATCTCATAAAATGTATAGTTGTTTTAAAGATTTAGATTTATCCTTAAATTAGTGGTCGAAATGAAAGAAGATATAGTTACCCAATAAAAGAAATACTTAATTCTAAATGATTGGAAATCCTATTTCAACAATTTGATAATCCACAGTATACGCTAATTCACAGCATACGCGAGGCGGCTAATCCTCACACATATAACCAAACATTATGATAGAAAATTTAATAAAAAAACTAGATTGTAACAATATTCTATATATAAACACGGATCATACATAGTATATATGAGTAATTAATTCTAATTTGGTGCTACGTGTATACACAGTAAATACAAATTTGAATATTTAGGGGCAAAATACGGCATTTGAAAACTTTTTTATTATTCTACAATCCAGTCCAATAAAAAATGAGACTTTTGGTACAAAAGATATAGGATTAATTGTTAATTAATTTTATCCTTACTAATCATTCTCTTTCCTTATGGATATTCATTAATCCCGCATCTCATAGTGGAAGAACAAGAACATGATATTCCCGCCGCCGTCCTTGAGACTGTTGCATCAATAGGTTGATCTTTGTGGTTTAACTGTTCAAATAGGCTATAAAGAATCTTATATACCAGTTATCATAAATACGCTAACCTAAAACTTCACAAATATGGAGAAAAAATATCGGATTACGTTAGCATACATTTGCTAAATGGTATAGTATAGTCGGTCAAGGACTATCAAGCATTAATGAATTAACGAGCATGAGGTAGATCAATACCATAGAACCCGAGGGCAATCCGGCCGCCTCTTGTTCAGACTACTATACTATATGGTTATAGGAACAATGTAGAGTTCGTTCCTTCATATGTATGTGATAATCATGCAAGCGATAGACAATGATTTATTAGAAAACGATATTACTTTTTCCATGCACATCTTTAGTGAAATTAAGCATTTTGAACGTTATTCTATAATTTATATATCCTTTTTCAAATTCTAAATAAAAAAATGTTTCATATTATCCATAATCTTAACATTAAGGTTTTTTACGGTAGTAAATCCCACAAATTACCAATATTTAAATAGTATGATATCTATTAAAAATTAATGTCAAAAAATACCACAAATACCAAACAAGAGATAAATAATATAAACAACAATATTCATGATTTTAAAGAAACAGTCAACAGATCACTTGATGAAACAAAAAACACTATTAACCGATCACTTGATGAATCAAAAAATCAAATCCCTCATTATAATAACATTGTTAACAAATATCATGAACAAGCATTACAAACTGCTAAAGAAATATCCGATGAATATATAGAATCTCAAAAAGCAATAATCAATTCAATACAATCTGCATGGAAACCTTATAATGAAAGCTTTGTAGGATTTGTTAACCAATGGAATTCTCCAGAATCATTTGTAAAAGCATATAGTAAATATGTTGGTAATTTCGCAGATAATGCTGTATCTGCAGTGAGACTTTCAAATAATATTATATTCTCAAACTTAGATTCATGGAAATCAGGTTTACAACAAGTAAGAGATAATTCTAGACATATATTTAATCAAAATATTAATACAGCAAAAGCATTTGAACATCACATAAAAGAATCAGTTAAGGATTCTAATACTAACATTAATGCTAGTATTAATGCTTAAATAGCTAAGAATAAAAAAATAAACCAAATTTTTTTGAAAATGTTTATAATTTAAATCCTTTTGGTATAAATTACTTTTATAAAAAAATATGCTTTATATAATTTAAACTCGTTATAATATTTTTCAGCTATTTATATGCTTAATCGGTTACATGATTTATCTTTTATTTTAGATGGGTAAATGTACACTTTATCTGAGGCAGAAAGGGAATTTAATTTGTAATGTAATTATCTATTTGTTCTGTTTTTTTACAACAATATGTTTTGAAAAATTATCTCCTAATGCAATACATTCTTTTAGTTCAATTCTTATATTTTGTTGTTTGTCTTCATCTATGGATTTCTGTATTATTCTATCATGAAGTCCATGACAAATGATTTCTTGATGTTGTAATGCTACTTTATGTAGTATACAGTTTTTACTGGTAATTGCAAAACTCTGTCCATTTTCTTTAGTAACGGATGATTCAAATCCTAATTCATTTGAAAAAGAATCGAATATTTTTAAAGATTCTTCGAGATTGTTGACATAACCATTTTTTTTAATCTCGTGTCTTATGTTTAGTGCTATTTCCTCTGCTATTGATTCCATAATTTTTTTTACCTTATCTTTTCCGTTTGTTTCGGTAATATTTTTTAAAAGAAGTGAGAGCAATAAATCATATTTTCGTGGAAATAATTCTCGCCCCTTTTGTGTTAACGTATATATTTTGCGCGGTCTACCTAACCGTTCAATTTTAAAACTCGATTCTACTGAATCCTCTATTTGTAATGATTCTAAATGAACTCTTACAGCACTTTTTTGTATTTGTAATTTATTTGTGATCTCTCCTAAAGACATTGGACCATCAAGCAATATTTCTAAAATTCTTTGTTTAGTATTTCCTGAAAGTTGTCGATGTTCCTTATTGAAACTGAACATTTATTATTTATTATTTTATTTTGTCTTTGTTATATATATAGTATTTTTAATCAATTAAACATTATATATACTTAATAGTAAATAAAGTATATATGTGATTGATAATGTGTAAAAGATATGCTAAATAGGATTACAAAATCAAAAAAACTATTTATTCATACAATGATTGCAATGGGTATTTTTTTATTTTAGGATGTATTTTTAATATACACAATAACCAGGTCGCATATTCTGTAAAAGATGATGACTATTATAAAACGTCTACCAAAATAAACCCCAATATGCTATCTGCTGATCACCCATCAAATACGACTACAAATTCGGTATCTAATGAAAAAACATTAAACCTTTATCTGACTCTTAGGGATTTGTGGACCGCATACAGAGTGGACTAGAAATTATATTATAAGCTCTGTTGCTAATTTACCTGATATAAAATATGTTGCACAAAGACTACTTTTAAACCAAGAAGAAATTGGAAATGCAATAAAACCATTTTATGGAGATGATGCCGGAAATAAATTAACAAGTTTGCTCAAGGCTCATATTTTGGGAGCAGTAGATCTTTTAAATGCGGCAAAAACAAAAAATAAATCTCAAGTTGCTATTGATGAAAAGAAATGGTTTGTAAACGCAGAACAAATAGCAAAATTCCTTAGTAGTGCTAATCCTAATTGGCCAAAAGTTTCATTAATTAAAATGCTGGACGATCATTTGTCTCTTACAAAATCCGAAGCTGTTGCAAGATTATCCGGTAACTACGCCGCTGATATCACTGCATATAATAAAATTCGTCAGGAAGTTAATATTATGTTAGATATATTAGCAAACGGTATTATAAAGTAGTTTCCTGATAAATTTATTTCATAATGATATTTTAAAATATTATAAAATTTTTTTAGTATTTTTTGTCCTTTACATTATTATGTAGAAATATTCAATTATTTTATTAATTAATTAATTACATGTATATAGTTTATAATCTTCATATAGACAATTAATTAATAATTATCTAATATAATACTTTTACATGACTAATGTAAATAATCTGAAATTTGGTATGTCATTATTAGCGCTATCTCTCTTACTTCCATTAGCGATTAATTCTGTTCATGCACAGCAAAAAATAACGATTAATGGTGCTGGAGCTACCTTCCCGTTTCCCTTAATCGATACTTGGAGAGTGCAATATCAGAAAGTTAATCCTGATGTAAATATTAATTATGCTTCTATTGGCAGTGGTGGTGGTATTAAACAATTTTTAGAAAAAACTGTTGATTTTGGAGCTACAGATGCACCATTGAGTATGGAAGATTTCAATAAAGCTGTAAATCCAGTTCACATCCCTGAAACAATTGGATCAGTTGTACTTTCATACAATTTGCCTGGAATAACTACACCTATTAAATTATCTGGACCTGTTGTTGCCGATATATATTTAGGAAAAATTACCAAATGGGATGATTCTAAAATTAAACAATTAAATCCAAATGTTTCTTTACCCTCAAATCCTATAACTGTTGTTCATCGTTCTGATGGCTCTGGTACAACATTTGTGTTTACAAATTATCTTTCTAAGGTTAGTACAGAATGGACTAGCAAAGTCGGATCTTCAAAATCTGTACAATGGCCTACTGGTATAGGTGCTCCAGGTAATGAAGGAGTGTCTGCATCAATAACTGGATCTCCGTATTCTATCGGTTATGTTGAACTTGCATATGCATTGACCGCTAAGATGACTTATGCTACTCTTCAAAATAAGGACGGTAATTTTGTTGTACCTTCTATTGATTCTACCATGGCTGCTGTTTCTGCATCTTCTTCAGCCTTACCCAAAGGCACTGAACCATGGACAAATGTATCCCTTACTAATGCTCCAGGCAAAAACTCTTATCCAATTGCCAGTTTCACATATATTATCTTATACAAAGATTTGAGTAAAAATCCATCAATTAACGTAGAAAAAGCCAAAGATATTTCTAAATTCCTCACTTGGGCAATCACGGACGGACAAAAGTTTTCAAAACCTTTGGGATATGTTCCATTACCTAGTTCTGTAGTGAAAATAGATCAAGATTCCTTAAATTCATTAACCTTTGATGGTAAACCAATTCCATTAAAATAATTTTTTTCTATATAGTTTCATTATTCTATATTGATTGTATATGTAATCCATATTAAGAATTTTTTTAAATATATATTATTGAATGATAGGGATAATCGATCAGAAGTTGTTAATCTGATCCATTCAAAGTCTAAATCTTCTAGATCTATAACAGGTGATAAAATTTTCAAGGCTCTTGTAATTGGAGCGTCAATTTATGCTTTATTAATGGTTGCGTTAGTTTTTTATGCTTTAACTCAGGGTTCTCTTCCTATTTTCTTAAAAGAAGGTTATCATTTTATTATTAGCACTGATTGGAACCCTGTAGAAGGAAGAGAAGCGTATGGTGCACTTCCTTATATTATAGGTACATTGGTCAGCTCGGCTATTGCAATGGCTATTGCTGTTCCTATAAGTATCGGAATCGCAATTTTTGTTAATGAACTTGTTCCGGGTAAAATCGGCACTATTTTATCTTTTGTAGTCGAATTACTCGCAGCTGTTCCCAGTATAGTATACGGATTGTGGGCATTATTTGTATTTAGATTTTGGTTAAGAGATTATATTGAAATGCCTATCCATAATGCCTTTGGAAATAATTTATCTATTTTTGGTTCAACTCCATTTGGACTAGATGTATTTACTGCTGGTATAGTTCTTGCAATAATGATTATTCCTATAATTTCTGCTGTATCTAGAGAGGTTATTAAAGCCGTACCTGGATCCCAAAAAGAGGCTGCTTATGCACTTGGTGCAACCCGATGGGAAATGGTCAAAACCGCAATTCTTCCATACAGCAAATCTGGTCTTTTAGGTGCATCCTTCCTAGGCTTGGGTAGGGCTATAGGTGAAACAATCTTGGTTACTATGATTATTGGAAATGCAGTAGGCTTGTCTGCAATCCCAACATCTTTGTTCTCTCCGAGTCAAACTTTATCTAGTATTATAGCTAACGAATTCAATGAAGCCTCAGGTGATTTACATCTTGCTGCATTAATAGGATTGGGACTGGTATTGTTTATTATTACACTTTTTATCAACGTAATTGCAATTTTTATAGTATCAAAAGTTACAAAATCTAATACTAACATGAGGGAATAAAAATGAGTACAGGAAATAAAAATTACAGATCTCTAATTAATGACCAAGTTCTAAAAAATTCTAGAAAGAGAAAACATGTTAATAATTTAATAACTGTTGCATTGTTCTGTTGTGTGATTGTCGCAATTATACCTCTAGTCAGTATTTTGGTGGATGTTTTTCAAAATGGTGTTTCTGCATTTAGTTTTACTTTTCTATTCAATCCTCCTGGGGCAATAGGTTCTAGTGATGGTGGAATTGGTCCTGCTATTCAGGGAACTCTTATGATTATTGGTTTTGCCACTCTGATTGGTGCTCCAGTGGGTGTTTTGGTTGGAGTTTATCTTTCGGACTATTCTTCATCTAGTAAAAGATTTACCTATTTTCTAAGATTGTTTAATGATGTAATGACTGGTATTCCTTCTGTCGTAATAGGGATAGTTGGATATATTTCCATAGTTTTAGCATTGGGTTCTTTTTCAATTATTGCGGGGGCTTTTGTCTTATCTATTATAATGATTCCAATTGTCGCAAGGGTATCTGAGGAAACATTAAAGTTAATTCCAAATTCATTAAGAGAAGCAGGTTACGCTCTTGGTATTTCTAAATGGAAAGTTGTATGGCATATAGTTGTAAAGGGTTCTAAAAGCGGTATATTTACTGGGATTATACTAGGAATATCTAGAATAGCTGGTGAAACTGCTCCTTTGATAATGACTATTTTAGGCACTAGTTTGTTTTTTGGCGGTTTTAATACTCCTATCGATGCATTGCCATTAAGAATATGGAGACTTGCTTCACAACCATATGCTTCAGCACATCAGCAGGGTTGGGGTGCTGCTTTGCTTCTTATATTAATTGTATTGTCTTTAAGCATAGTGTTGAGAATGATTTCTCAAAAGAGAGGATTTCAGATGAAAACAACTACATAAAATTATATTTCTATATAACTCTATATATTTCATATAGTAAATGTATATAATTTATCTTGATTTATTTATTCTAATCACGCGTGATTTTTTTGAAAAACATTTTAAGACCTGCTAACAATAAAAACAATATGCCATCTGATTTGGCTAATTTTGAAAAAAACCCTATACAATCTGATTTGGCTAATTTTGAAAAAAACCCTATACAATCTGATTTGGCTAATTTTGAAAAAAATTCATTAAAACCATTTGGTAACGAAAAACAAAAACTATCTGTTTCTTCATTGAATGCATGGTTTGGCGATAAACATGCATTAAAAAATATTAATATCGAATTTAAACAAAACTGTATAACTGCATTAATAGGTCCCTCTGGATGTGGAAAGACTACTTTGCTTAGGTGCTTAAATAGGATGCATGAAATGACGCCCAGTGCCTCTGTTAAAGGAAAAATTGTGCTTGATGATTTGGATATTCATGAAAAAATTGCTGATCCTGTTGTTATTAAACGTCGTATGGGTATGGTTTTTCAAAAACCAAACCCATTTCCTACCATGAGTATATATGATAATGTTGCATCAGGATTAAAGCTCAATGGTATAAAAAACAAGTCTTTGATAAAAGAAATTGTGCAAGAAAGTCTTGAAGGTGCTGGATTGTGGGATGAAGTTAAAAATGATTTAGGTAAACCTGGAATAAGTTTATCTGGTGGCCAGCAACAAAGACTTTGTATCGCACGAGCATTAGCAATGCAACCTGAAATACTTTTAATGGATGAGCCTACTTCTGCATTGGATCCAACAGCCTCATCTAAAATAGAAGAATTGATTAATAGTCTAAAAAAACACCTTACGGTAATAATTGTGACTCATAATATGCAACAAGCAGCAAGAGTTTCTGATTATACTGCTTTTATGTACTTGGGGGAATTAATTGAATATGGTTCAACTGCTCAAATATTTAAAAATCCCTCCAAAGAATTAACTGAAAGATATATTTCTGGAAAATTTGGGTAACCATATTTTCTCTACTTATTTTAATATATGCCCCGATTGATCGATTTAGGGCTAACACAATTAGGTAATATTATCCTGAATATGGCTACTATTGCTGAAAAAACCGTTGTGAAGGCTATTGCATCATATAAAGATGACAATGTGGATACAACAAAAGAAATTTTTGATTCATCATCTAAATTGCGTTTTCTTCAAGATGAAGTTTCGGAGTTAACTATCGAATTAATCGCCAGATTTCAACCAGTTGCATCCGATTTACGATTTATAAAATCTTGTATGGAAATTTCTTATGGATTCTCTAGGTTTGGTCGTTATGCTTATGATATTATTACGGTTCTAGAAATATTTGGACCCCTAAACCTTTGTAATAAATCTCATGTAATTGCAATGGCTGAAATTGTTTTAGATATGATGAATACGGGTGTCTCTGCCTTGAGATTACTTGATAATTCTTTATCTCAAAAAATATATGAGATGGAGAATTATGTCGATATATTATACAAAAAAAGCTTGCGTGAATTTGCTACTATTGCCGTCACTCAAACTGAATACTCGGATAATCGTTGCAATATTTCGTCTGCCTTAATTTTAAAATATTTGGAAAGAATTTCAGATCATTCTTGTTATATTGCAGATTCCGTAAATTATATTGTAACCGGAATATCTGCTCCTAGAAGATAAATCTTTATCTCTAATTTCATTTATAGTATTTGTGAAGAAAATAAAAAAATGTGTAATTTGTGGTTGTACTGAGCATTTTATTGTCGGATGCTTTCAACATTGGAGAAATCATAAAAAAAGGGATGGTAAATGTACAATCTGATCTCGCTACTTTAATTCATAAAGAGATATTATCAATTTTAATAAAATTTTTTCATTAGTTTGCTCGGCTAAGGGGAGGAAATATTTTTGTGTTTCATCTTTAAACCTTGAAATTTTATCTTTTTTTCTAGAATTTTTTAAAGATCTTGTATCATCCAACCTTTCTGCGAGAAAAATGCATTTAATATACATATCTGATTTTTTTATCTTTGAAATTTGTATTTCGATGGGAGGTGGTGATGTTTTATCATTATTTTTTGTTTTTTTATTAAAAAATGAAATTGTTTTGAATACTTTTTCACTTATATCTGTTTTTATATAGTCCTTTACCTCTTGAGTTATATTTTCTTTATTAAATATGTCATGAAGTAATGCAGAACTAGCTGAGATCTGATTCTATTATTTTTATTTCTTCTACTAATATTAGAGCTACTCTTAAGGAATGATTTATTGATGGTTCGGCTTCATCAAATTGATATTTTCTAATATTTTCATTATGTATTTTAATAGCTAAACCAAAGGCTTTTGTAATTTTTTCAATATCTTTTATTGAATCTTCAAATGGCTTTAATAATTTTGTAAAACCTGTCTTTATAAAATTATTTTTATTATCATTATTTAACATTTTTACAATTATCCTTCAAGATGTTTTGATATTTCTCCATTAATGTATTTTTCACGTATCTCCTTTGATATTGAAATAATGTTGTTTGATATTGTAAGTTAATAAATATACATTCATAAGTTTATGTGTATTTATGACTTCATTGATATATTTATATGACTTACAAAGATTCAACAAAACCTGAAACTATTTATGTATCTATCCAATTTGGCGATATAAAGGTACAATACAGTGGAGAACCTGAAAATGTTGTATCTTCTGTCATGAATTTCCTTTCAAAAAATGTACCCGAATTAAGTTTGGCTAAAAAAATTTCATTAAATTACTCTGTTTCAGAATTAATAGATCTTTATTCGCCTATAATTAAGATTACTCCTGAAGGTCCAAAAATTATACCAAATAATGGTGATATTTTGAATAAAAAATTTTCTGATAAGGAGATAGTTATGTTGTTTTTAATTGGCTCAAAGATATCTTTTGAATTGGGTAAAACTCCAGATAAATCATCTCCAATTGCTGAAATACAATCATCCACCAATCTTAATCCTAAATCTATAAGCTCTAGATTATCTGAATTAGTTAAAGCAGGTTATGTGAATAGAAATACGGTTAAAGAAAATCAATTGGAGTTAGTAGTTTATGGGATTACTACAGTTGGTATTGCTTGGCTAAATAATATAATAACAAAGAAAATTAATATAAAATGATTATTTTTCAAATATTGGCTTTTTCTGTATATATCTGTAATTCCTGAGTGTCCCTATTCTGGTTAATATTCCTTCTCTAACCATATCTGTTAAAGAATGTGATACGGCTGTTCTATCATAGTTGTATCCCATTTTTGACAATTCTTCATGTACCTCACCTAATAGCCTTTCATTTTCAAAATATTTGTCATAAAAAATTTTTTCTATCAAGCTTCTGCATGTATTTCCATTCTTTGTTAATTCTTTTAATGAAATACTGTTTAATTTTTTATTGTGAATATTATTCCTAATACTATCATTTTCATATTTTGATTTTAAAAAATTAATTTCGTTTCTCATAATTTCAATATCTTGGTTTATTTTTGTACTTGAGAATGAGGCTATATCTATTCCTGAAAGTACATTCTCAACAACTTGTTTTACTTTATCTTCGGCACATGTAATCTCTACCTCCCAATCGTTATATTTTAGTTTTATTTTAGCTTCAATTGAGAGTTTCGACATCGCCTCATTCATCTTTTTATTGTATGTGGTTCTCTTTGATAAAGTTATTGGTGCGCATGTTGTGCATCATGAACAACATTTATTAATATAAAAGCCTATGTTGAACAAGATGAGCAATCAATTAAATTTCCATAATCAAGGATACAATATAGATGATATAAAAAAATCTCTATTTAGCAATTTCACTAATTCTTTTTTCTGTAAAGATTATAAAGAATTATTAAAAAATAAGAAATTGGTTTTTGTAAATGATGATGATGGAATCCCAATTCAAAACTGGGGAATGCGCTCAGAAAAATATGATCAAATTAATGTTAATAAAATTAATTTAGTTAAAAAAGAAAAATTTGTTTTCGGTATTGATTCTAGTTGTATAAAAGTCGCTGAGGTTGAGGATGGTGGTTTATATGCTGTGAAAGGTTCTACATGTGTTTCGTATAAAGGGACACCTATAACTCATCTTAAAATCGGTCCTTTCATATTTTATTTAAATGATGAAATATTAAAAAATTTTAAAATTGATCAAAATGTTTTAAAATTAACTTTATTTAATGACGATTATGCAAAGAAATTTTTGAGAATTAATTTAGAGAGATATATTCAATTTTGGTTATCAAAATTAGTTACCAATTCTATAATACTTGTTGACGGTTCTATTAAACAGTCAGTATTTGAAAATTCATTTTACTCTATTTCTAATATTATTGAAAACTCTGTTATTAATAAAAATCTTTTAATTGGAGTCAGCAAGAATACTAAGATAAAGGTTTTGAAATATTTTTCATATCCTTTATTAAAATCCAAAGATCCTTCATTTATAAATATAAATTCAATTATTAGAAGTCTAATTAAACGCACTTACGGTGAACATATTTTAGTAAAATTTGATGTGGATAAATTTGCCAGCATTTTGAGAGCTGATGTAGTTACATATAACAACGATCTTCCTTCCTCATTGGGAACACTTCTATATAATGAATTTATTACCAACGGATATCCAAGTACATTACAATTATCTCATCATGTTTCAACTTTTTCAAATACTGATTTGTCCAGTATTCAAAGTTTTATAAAATCTAATTATTATGTCAGAGAGGTATATCCAGAAAATATTAGAAGTTCAATACTTGGATCGATGTGGAAATGAGAATCTTATCAAAGAATGGTGACGAAATAATACTACTCACCGTAACAAATGATTTTGCAAATAAAGGCGATTATTTTATTATAGAAGATCTTGTTATTTGTAAAAAACTCCTAGTACAAATTTATGATGAGGAATATTTTTCTTCTCAATCACTTGCAGAGGAAATAATAAAAGATGAGGTTATTAGTAAATATAGCTCAGAGAATATATTTGATCCATTAGAAATTAATAATTTGTCTCAAATAATGAGAGATCTGAGACTCTTTAGGACAAAGATCAGAGGTTCTATAGACAAATATGATAACTTAACTGCTGATGTTGATTGGGTGCCTTCGAGAATAAATTCTAAAATTGTTAAGATGAGTTATGGTGAGATCAAATCTTTAATAAAGAAAAACATGAATTATCCAATTGCAATTGGCAAATCTGGCTCTGATGGTCAACCCTTTGAGATATATGCTGAGGATTTAGATGGTAAATTAAATGTTATTACGGGAAAAAAAGAGACTGGAAAATCTCATCTATCAAAAATCTTGATTAATTTTTTAATTCAATATGGTGCATATGTTGTTGTTTTCGATTTAAATAATGAGTATAGCGGATTAATGTTAGATAAGGAAGGTAAGCCTTCATCGATTAACCAAAAATTGCTTTTATTAGAACCTGGCAAAGGATTAAAGTTTGATCTAAAGTATTGTGGTAAACCTTCTATTTCAAATATGTTGAGAAATGCTCTTGATATGCCTGCTGCCTCTTTAAGAGAATTTTTCAGAATCTGGGATTCTCTCGAAAACAAAAAAATGTTGGGATTAGATGAATTGGGTCATGCAATTAATACATGGAATATTAATGAATTGGTACGCGATGCCTTGATGTCTAGATTTCATTTAATTAATTCTTCTCTTCTATTCTCTCTCAAAGGATCTAATGAAAAAGGTTTTCAATTTGAGGAATTAATCAAAAATAAAAAAAAAGGTGCTGGTATGATAATTAATATGAGTAAAATATCCCCTGTTGTGAGGAGGATGATTGTAGAATTGGTTATGAATAAATTGATTGATTTATTGGAAAAATCGTTAATTCCTCCTATATTCATTTTCGCAGAAGAGGCTCATCTGTACATTCGTGACACTTATTGGGAAGATTTAATAACGAGGATGAGACATTTTGGGATATATACTACGTTTATTACTAATCAACCTGATGCTCTTAGTGATACTATTTATAGACAGGTTGATAATATTTTTTTATTTAACTTTACTAATGATGTAGATCTTGAAAAAATATCAAAAGTGTCATTACTTGATAGTTCTACAATAAAATCGTTAGTTAAAACACTATCTTATCGTAGTTGTTTATCTATAGGTAAAGTCGTTTCTAATCTTCCTATGATAGTAAAAATCGATCCAATTAATATGGTTACATTAGGAGAAACAAAAAAGTATTTTAAATAGATTCGGATCCTTTTATTGTTATTATATATTCTTTTTCTGAAAAGGTTTCTATTTGATACTCCATACCATTTATCTGTTTAATTGTTTCTAGGTTGGTTAGTAAGTGTTTGGAAATTTTTGATATCTTGTATCTTGATTTTTCTTTTACGAAACTTAATGGTAGTACTAACATATCTGCTAAATTACAATCAATACAAGAACGAATTTTGTATTCTTCCAGAAATTTTTTTGATACATTTTTACCTATAGTCTCTGACCTTATATTTTTTTCACCTATTGAATCCGCTCCAAGATATATATTTGATTCTGATGTACTGTATATCAAAATAGATGAGCCAGGACTTTCTGAAGTTTCTATTATGGATTTATATTTTTCACATTTAATTCCATTTTTTTCTAAATTTAATAGAGCGCTACTAATCTGTCTATCAGCTATATGTTTTGGTAGTTTACCAACGATGCTAATTATATTTGGATTTGTTTCCCTAAAATTACAAAAGTCTATTGGGTTTAAAACATCTGATTTCTTGATGCTTACATTAACGACTCCATTACCTCTAGGATAAAATCCTCTCTTTATAATATCAATGTTAAAAAAAATTCCTATTTTATTAAATGCCTCTTTCATAACATATTTTATATAATCAATTGTTGGGCTGTATTTTACATCTGTACCACCTATCAATTCGAGGTCAATACTTTTTTGGGAAATTGAAATACTTGGGATTAATGCTTGAAGTAATAATGGAATACTTCCTGCCGTTCCTATGTTTATAACGTGTTTGTGTTGATCGAATTCTATTTTTTTTCCATATTCTTTATCAAATACTATTTTAACCCATTCTGCCCCTACTACTACGTTCTCTGTATAAAAATTAAATAATTCGGATAAAGTAATTATTGTTGCAACGTGTTGAGGTCTTAATCCTGGGTTATTTCTTTTTTTTCTTATGTTTATAACTTGTATCGATTTTTTAACAATAATTGAAATCGTTAATGCGCTTCTAAGTATTTGACCTCCACCCTCGCCACTAGAGCCATCTATTATTATCACTGGTTAATTTTATTTGATATCAATTAATTTATTATCTTTTTACCTTTTTGTTGTTAATGATGATCTGTATTTATTTTATTAATCGTCTTTATTCTTTCAATACCTTTAATTTCTTCAATTATATTGACAGTAGTGATAGAAACTAATTCTTTCCAGTTTTTATTATTTATAATTCTTGATCTAACTTCTGTTGCTGAAAGTATTTCTCTCTCGATTAATTCTGGATGATCTATTTGAATTCCTCTCTCTCTGAACAATAAAGATGTAAATTGATCATTGGTGAATACAATATTATATTTTGGAACCAATATTTCCATATTATATGTCCATAGTCTGTGAATTCCAATATCGGGAACTGGTATGATAAAAATTTTTTGCAACGTTTCTTTATTGATCTCACTAGAAATTGCTTCTCTTATAATTTCTATTCTCTCTCCAGCTGTAAAGGGATTTTTAGACTCGAAGCTTTTATCTGAACTGCCTATTACAACTATTAATTCTTCTACTTTATCTAAACAATATTTTATTGAATTTATATGACCCTTGTGTAACGGCTGAAATCTCCCGACAAAAAGACCTCTTTTCAATATTTTTGAGTTTTCCAATTAAATATATGACGAAATATTATTTACTATTAATATTATGTTTGTTTATAATGTAAAAAACTTATATGCGTAGCATCTATAGTTAAATTCTGTATTATTCGTTTAGTGAATTTGGACGAGATGCCGAATATATGGTCGGTTTATATTTAAAATCTAAAAATTGGAATATTTATTTTTCTAAAGGTAGTAGGGGACCATCTGACGTTGTAGCGATAAAAAATAATATATTTTGGCTAATTCAAATAAAGTCGACTACTAAAATACCTAAAATACATGGATATGAGATAGTTAATCTCGTTAATATGTCTAAAAAAATAAAAAATAGTTTTCCTATTTTGTCTTTGGTTACACCAAAAATATTAAGTAATGTCAACCCGAATTCGATTATTTTGGGGGACTATGTGATAAATTTTTATCTACTTCCAGATTGGAAAAGTCTATCGTTATAATAAACTTGTATTAGTGATCTTTTAAAAATTGTGGAAGGCTTTATTTTCCAAATTTTTTCCAAAAAGATTTTAACATCTTTTCATTTGTATGTATCGTAGTTATTGCAAGTTCTTTCATAAATTCTATATAGTTTAACATATTTTTTTCCAAAAAATCATCATAATAGTTTTTCCGGTTTAATTGTTCTCCATCAATTTCTTTTATACCATCTTCAAAACTATTTAATGCTGTTATGATTTTTTTATCGTCTACATCTTTAGTTGCTACCACCGTTACTATTTTATTATTAGTATGCAAATCAAATAATTTTAAATTATCATATTCATAAGAAATATATTCTAATTTCCCTAACTCGTTAGAAAATCTTTCAGCTATTTCTAGTATATGAGGAGTTTGAATGAAACTTAATTTTGCTACATTTTCATCAAAAATTTCACTTGAATCAGGTACCGAATTCATGTTACCTTCATTTAAAATACCTAATAGTTTTATTCCGGGTTCTTCTTTGACAATTTTATTGTAAATTTCTTCTACACTCATAGATTTTTTTATTCATTACGAATATATTTACATTTTTTTATGTACCGGATTTATTTAATTTATCTATACTTTTAGCCAAATCTATATCTTTTTCACTAATTTTATTAATGTCATGAGTTATCAATTCTATACTTACCTTGTCATAAGAAATTGTAATATCTGGATGATGATTTTTCTTTTCTGATTCCAATGCAATTCTTGTAACAAAGCCAAACGATTCAATAAAATTTGAAAATCTAAATTCTTTATATAATTTGCCGTCCTTTTCCTTCCAATTATTTAACTCTGAAATTTCGTTCATAATATATATTATTGATAAAATAAGATAAATATTTTTGTCATATGATTTTGATAACCTTCCATGATTATTTTACTCATCATTTGTTTACGTTTTGAAATAGGTGATTTGCAATATAAATAGTCAAAATTTAATCAGATTTGTTAGAGATAAAATGTATATTTATTTTTTTGACTCTGTTAACGGTTGTGTAAATACATAGATAGAGTTTATTGTAAAATATTTGTAGTTGTTTTACTTGAGATACTATAACACAATCATCATCAAATAAATCATATCTTAATTATTTTGTTTTCTGAAAACAATCACAAATATTTTACAAATATATCTAGGCCACCGTTTACACAACTGTTAACCTAAGATATTATTTCTTTAATATGATCATAAACAAACAACTTGAGCCATTGTCTTATATGATTTGATTTACATTTCTTATTTCTGCAAGGAAAATAATCATTAAATCGTTTGATAGTTTTATCTTTTATATATTGGAAATCATGCAACAAAACTCTGTGATGCCAGTAAATGATTTGAAAAACAGTGGTCTTTTGACTAAGATATCAGATGAAAGCAAAGAAAGGACAAGAAATTGATGAATTACGGATCATAAATCTGTTTATTCTAATTATGCAAGAGATCTATTGCATTGTTCTTTCTATCAGGCCTTTTTCAAATAAAGAATGAAGATGATGACAAGTTCAAAAACCTGCATGCTTGTGGATACCATGTACCGCCATCTGACGAAACAGAATGTAATCCGTACTTGTTTACTACCTGAGACAGAAATCGCTCTGCAACAAACATATTTCGTTCTTTGGATATATCAACAGCAAGGATTTCTTTATACTTTGGTTCCACACTAACCCAAAGCCAGATTAATTCAGAACCTGCTTTTATGGCAGTTTCATCTATGGTATATTCTTTGATTTCCTTTCCTTGAAATGTTTCCAGGACTTGTATTTTTGAATCCAGTTCAAGATAGAAATGTCGCTTATTTTTGCTATTTTTAAAAATGATAATGATTTGGAGGTATTTCTAAATAATAAACCAAGAAAGTACAAGTATAATCCACAACCTGTGATATTTGAAGGTGTTCTATTTCTAGTATACATATGAGATATGGTTGTCTTTAAGATACATGTTTTTCCTTAAGATAAGAGCCGTTTAATTGGTAGTACGATATGCCATGGTATATAACCTGTGGATACAGAATATTAAAAATGAGGATTTAGCTTATAATTTATTTTGGGATAGTGTACATCAAAACAATATCTTGAGATTTATTAAAAATATAAAATAAAAAATATGATATAATTTGAATTTGGCTCACTCCGTTTTATGTAGATGTTATAATTTCTGCCGTAATTATTATATTTTCTAATCTGCTAATTTTTATATCTACTTTTTAATATATTTGATAAATAAATGGTGAAAATTTCAATAGTTCAAATGAAGTCCTCTGTGAATAAAGATGAAAATTTGGTCTATTCTTTAGATCTGGTTGAGGAAGCTGGGAGGAAAAATGCCGAAATGATTTGTTTCCCTGAATTCCAAATGGCTTTTTCTCCATCTTCTCAAACTTCAAAAGAATTGTTCTCTATTTCAGAAACAATTGAAGGTGATTTTATTAAAGCATTATGTAATAGTGCAAAAAAAAATAATATATCTATATTAGGAACGATATATGAAAGAGAATTTTTAGATCCTAATTTATCCGAATTATTAAAAGATAAAAATATGGATAATAAATTCCATGTTTATGATACGGTTGTATATATAAATAACAAAGGATTGATTAAATCTAAATACAGAAAAATCCATTTGTATGATGCTCTTAATTTTCAAGAATCAAAAAAGCTCTTATCAGGTAATGAAATTTTTACACCGGTTGACTCTCCTTTGGGTAAAATGGGAGTATTAGTATGCTACGATTTAAGATTTCCTGAATTAAGTAGATTGATGACACTTGAGGGATCTCTTGCATTAATATCTCCATCTGGATGGGTACAGGGAACAATGAAAGAAGATCATTGGTTAACTATGTGCAAAGCTCGATCTATTGAAAATGGAGTTTATATAATAGCTCCAAATCAAGTTGGGAATATTTTTTGTGGTCGCAGTTTAGTAGTGGATCCATTTGGAATAGTGATTTTAGATATGGGTAATAAAGAAGGAATGGATATTGTTAATTTAGATATGGAAAGAATAACTATAGTTAGAAATGATCTTCCTTTGTTAAATCATAGACGAACTGATTTGTATGATTTAAAATAACAATATGTATTATTTGACATGTCTAGTCTTACATTTCATGATAAAACTGTCGATAAATATATAAAGTTTCATGTGGATTCAAAAAATAGACTTCTTCCAAATATGGTGATTATATTTTATAGTGCTTTTAGTCTTCAAGAATAATGTTTAAGATTAAAATCTTGATTTATCAAAAGAATTAATATTTCTATATACTTGGATTTAAAAATACTTGTCTAAAAAATGAAATCTAGTATGTAATTGGGTAAAAACTATTATTATTGTCTCAAAATTTGTTTGGTTTTGTGTTTACTTATTAAGAAAATCTGTTCTAATGATGCAGACAAAATTTGTTTGTTTTAAAGTAATTTCTATTGGGTAACGACAATTATTTTATATTTTGTTACAAAAGATGCTAAATACATAACATATTTAGGTACATATCTCAAAATTAAAATATCTATTAATGCATATCAGAAATATCCTAAAAGGACAATGAATTACATTAAAAATCGATTATGCTCGAAATGCTATTTATAAGTAAAATAGGTATAAATTAAAACTTGTTATCCATTGATCATGTTTTATAAATTTCAATAAGCTCTATGATATGTTAAGCGAACAGTTATCCTTGATTAATTTATTTTATAAAATTAATTTATACTATAATTGACTTTAAGTCAATTTAGTCTTTTTATTGGTTACATGTAATTATTTTTAAAAATAATTATCTATTAAGGTCCCCGTTTGATTTTTATTATGTTTAGGTCATTTATTAAATATGGGTGAAAAAGTCTGTGTACTTGGGGCTGGTAGCACAAAATACGGTAAATTAAATGAAAGTATTGTTGAAATAGCCCTTAATGCTTCGAAAGATGCTATTAATTCAGCTGGAATATCTCCTCGTGATATAAAAGCTGGTTATATCTCAAACGTTTTTGGTGTGACTGACAAACAAGTACATATGGCTCCTGTAATTATGAGTAATCTGGGAATACCTGAAGTTCCGGGGCTAACTATTGAATCTGCCTGTGGATCTGGATCGGTTATGTTTCGAGAAGCTTATGCAAATATCGCTGCAGGTTTTTATGATTGTATTATTGCAATAGGTGTAGAAAAAATAACTCACACAGGAACTGTGGAGAGTACTACATTGTTTTCATATTGTTCTGATTTTTTTTATGAGGGGGGAAATGGTGCATCTTTTCCTGGACTTTTTGGTTCTATGGCTAGAGCATATCTTGCAACTCATAAAGCAACTGAAGAAGATCTAGCAAGGATTGCCGTCAAAAACCATGAAAATGGCTACCTTAATCCTAAGGCTCACATTAGAAAAAAAATTACTATAGATGATGTGTTAAAGTCTCCAGTAGTTGCCTCTCCCTTAAAATTATATGATTGTTGTCCATTTTCTGATGGCGCATCTGCAGTTATTTTATGTAATGAAGAGTTTGCTAAAAAAATTGGAAAACCTTATGTTGAAGTTATAGGATCTGGTAGAGGCGCTTCCCCTGCAGCCGTTCAATCTAGAAAAGATATAACAACAATACCAAGCACTGTCAATGCTGCACAACAAGCATATAAAATGGCTAATGTATCTCCAAAAGATATCGATTTTGTAGAAGTTCATGATTGCTTCACTATAGCTGAACTCATTGATATAGAGGATTTGGGATTCTTTCCGAAAGGTGCTGGCGCACAAGCTGTTAGAGAGGGACGAACAACATTAAAAGGCGATATTCCTGTAAATCCATCTGGTGGTTTAAAATCTAAAGGTCACCCAATTGGGGCAACAGGTATAGGGCAAGTAGTAGAAGTATTCGATCAATTTACAAATAATGCTGGTGAAAGGACTGTTAAAAATGCCAATATTGCAATGACTCATAATTTTGGTGCAACAGGTGCAAGTGCTTCTGTCCATATTTTTAGAAAAGTGGAATAATTACATCTACGGAGATAGTTGAATTGTCTAAAGTAAAAACTGAAAAAGAAAGTTCAAGAGATCAGTTTGTGGATTATGCAAAAAATGGTAAAATACTGATCAATCAATGTACAAAATGTAATAACCTAAATTTGGAAACAATATATTTCTGTGATAAATGTTTTAATAATTCTTTTACCCAAGTCGCTTTTAATGGTAATGGAAAAGTTATTACTTATACCATACAATCTGTAGTACCTGAAGGTTTTGAAGATGTTGAATCTTATGCATGGGTAGTATTCAAATTAGATGAAAGTGATCTTAATGTGTCTGGATTTTTACCTAAAATTTCATCTCCTAATGATTTACCCTTAGGAACATCAATCAAAGTAGTTGATTTTGACGTTAAGCATGGATTGGTCTTGGAAAAATCTGCTGTCTAATAATTCTATTAGCTAAATTTAATTTTCTTTTTTGTATATAGTATTTAACAATCATTTTTAACATATTTTTTTTTAAAAACTAATGAATGGAAAAAAGCGGTCAATTCTATACTGATGTTAATGCTGCTATTTCTGTAATAAATACACAAATTTCTCAATTACACTCTATGGATACAAAGTTTTCTAATATGGATTCAAACTTTAGTTCAAAAATTGCTGAAAGTATAAAACTAGGAAATAATGCCAAGGCTAATGTAATAGCTAATGAGTTGTCTGCAGTCAGAAGACTCAGGAAAAATACTCAAAATGTTAGTTTGGCTTTAGAGGTTGTAGGTATACGTTTTACAACTTTAACTGAATTTTCTACAATGATGGATACTATAAATCCAACAATTGAAATGTTAACTGATATTCAAAAGGATCTTTCAAAGGCTGTCCCATCTGCTACTGATGTTTTATCTCAAGTTCACTCTTTGTCTAGCGAGGTATTGATTAATTCTACTATTAATACCGATAGTAAAATTAGTACTGTAGTCGATAAAGAAGCATTATCCATATTAAGTGACGTACAAAATAGTCTTGAGGATGAAGCAAAAGAAAAGTTGCCGGAGGTTCCAGAATCAATTATTTCTAGACGACCTAACATTAATTTAAAAGATGATATACTAAATAGTGGTCAGATTTTGTTAGAAACTTAGATCTAAATTTTTAACCTTTATTTTTATTAGTTTTATTTATATATCAATAACTGACTGCTTTTTATAATTGAGGACTGAATATTTACCTGCATCTGAAACTAAACGAGGTATTTTAGAATCTACTTCTAAGCGGGTTAGAATGATTTTTTCGGTAATGGCTAGTCCTAACAGAATTGATATTTTGCGTATTCTGAATTCTAAAGGTCCCATGACTTATTCTGAATTAAAATCTTTGGCAGGCTTCAAATCTAAAAAAGAATCCGGAAAATTTGCTTATCATTTAAGAAAATTATTGAGACAATCATTAGTTGGACTAAATAAGGCAGAAAGACGATATGCTATTACTAATTTAGGAAAACTGGTTTTAAGTTTGGCACGTCAAATAGAAGAAAAGTCTATAATCGAAAGTGGAAAATTGTATGTTAGAACCAGTACTCAAACAATTGAAGAATTCAATCCCCATAAAATAATTCAATGTTTGGTAAGAGAATCTAATATGTCTCTAGAACAATCTGCCAAAATTACTGATGAGGTGGAAAATAAAATATATAAATCCCATGTTTCTTATCTAACTTCTTCTTTCATACGAGATTGTGTTAATAATGTATTAATGGAGCATGGTTTAGAAGACCACTTAAATAAGTTAATAAGAATTGGTATTCCTATATATGATTTAAATAAAAAGCTAAATAATACTGATGGATCGTTAATTAATGGTATTAATGATATAGTCACAGATATTTCAAGAACCATATTTTCTGATTATTTCAAATCCATTTTTCCAAAGGATATTTTGGATATGCATTTTAATGGTGAAATTCATCTTGATGATATTGGTAGCTGGGGAATGTGTCCTGATACCATTTTTATTGATATTGAAATCTTGATGAAAAAAGATGCTTTTAATAATAATCAATTTCCATATTTGCCTAGAGTTTCAAAAGGTGATAACCCTAGTATTGTTTTGGCCCTTTTGACTTCTATTTTCCAAAAACAAGTTTCAAAAGAAATAGTTATTGAAAATGTTATAAAACTATTTGATAATTATTCATTGGAAGAGATTTCCAAGACTTTTGCAAATACATTGTTATTTTCTTCATTTTCTGTAAGGACTTTTGATTCTCCATTCATAACTTTTGTTTTTCCATTAAAGGACAATAATGATGTTTTATCAAGTTTATTAAATGGATATTTATTATATCTTGGTAGAGTTTCTATACCTATATTTGGAATTTATATTGTATTTTCTAGTCCTCCATCAAATGAAATTTTAAATTTAATTTCAAAGATAACTAATATTGGTGGACAGATATTTTTATCGCGTAAATCCATCCGAAGTAGTAAGGGTCTTAATAAACTAAATGATGGTTATAGTTTACCTGTAATAGCTTTACATTCTCTGTCATTAAATCTTCCTCATTTGGCTTATCAATCAAATAAAGATGAGACATATTTCAGAACGAAATTGGCCTTATTATTGAAACCTTCACTAAACGCTTTGATAGTTAAAAGAGATTTGATATTTGACAATATTAAAAAAGGAATATTACCGGCATTATCATCTTATCTTGATTATCCATCATCCGGTACTACCAATATGATAATTAATTTAACCGGATTAAATGAATCCATTTTTGATATTTTAGGCTATGCTGATAAAAATGAAGACTTTGAAATAATAGAAAAGGTTCTTAAAACTGCTAATGATGTGGTAGCACAATTTGATAAAACAAAACATAATTTTGGAATTTCAATAATTAATGATAACAGTTCCAAGCGATTTGTGGAATTGGATTCAAAAAAATTTGGTAAAATATCACATACTATTGGTTCTTATTCTCAGGGTTTAGTGATTACTCCAAGGGATCTGAATGAAAATTTATTAATAACCAATTTATCTTTACTTGATGCTTTACTTCCTGGTGGATTTTCTGTCAAATTAGATGTTAGTAATTTGGACATACATGACTCTATAGATTTTATTTCTAAATCTATAGATTTAATTCCTTATTTTGATATTGTCAATAAACAACTTGTTTGTAATATTTGTGGATCCAAGATGACGTCCAAAGATATTTGCTATCGATGTAATTATGCTAATTTGATAACTTTAACTTAACTAATATAATAAAAATTTTTATTAAACGAAATAATTATTTTATTGTAAACTGTATGGCTGAAACTGATCTCCGTAAATCAGAAAATAAATCTGTTTTTTATATTAAGAAAAGAAATGGTAAAGTCGTAAATTTTGAACAATCTAAAATATCTAATGCAATTTATAAAGCATTAGTTGCAACTGGTAAATCTGATCGAAAACTAGCCGAATTACTCGCCATTAAATTAGTTAAAAAGGTTGATAAAAGCGGATACTTGGGGTCTGCTAATACCGATCATGCTCTTAGTGTAGAGGATGTTCAAGACATGGTTGAATCTATTTTAATCGAAGAAGGGTTGGCAGAAACTGCAAAATCTTACATCTTGTATAGGCATGAAAGGAGAAAGATTCGAGAAATGAAGATGAAGATATTGAATAAAAAAGATCTTGACGAGGTAGACAAATCTTTAGATATCAATTCTCTTAAAGTATTGTCTTCTCGTTATTTGCTTAGAGGTGGAACAAATAACGAAATTAACGAAGGCCCAAAACAGCTTTTTGAACGTGTTGCAATTTTAGTGACTATATCCGATATAATTCATGATCCATCTATCTTTGATTTACATGGTAATCACAATCAATCTATAGTTGATGCAGAAAAATATTATGAGAAATTAAACGATTTTGATAATAAACTTCGTATTGGAAATTATTATTTGAATAAATTTCATTTTGAATCTTTAATTAGAACTTATGTTAACGAGGCTAAACTCGGGAAAATTAAAATAAATTTTAAAGCATTGCTTCGGATGATAGCTGAAGGAAAACTATCTAGTTATGGTGATAAAATCTTTGAATATTATAATCTTATGGTATCAGGGGAGTTCCTTCCAAATACTCCTACTCTTATGAATGCCGGTGCTAGATTGGGACAATTATCTGCATGTTTTGTTCTTGATATGCCTGATGACATGTATTCTATAATGAAATCTTCTACTGATGCTGCCATGATTTTCAAATCAGGTGGGGGTGTTGGGATTAATTATTCATCATTGAGACCTGAAGGTGATATTGTTGCTTCTACTAGCGGGGTTGCATCGGGACCTGCATCTTTCATGCAAATTATAGATACCGTCACTGATGTCGTTAAACAAGGGGGAAAAAGACGTGGTGCTAATATGGGAATTTTGGAAACTTGGCATCCTGATATTGAAAAATTTATTACTATGAAAACCAAACCTGGTTTTTATGAGAATTTTAATGTTAGTGTTGGAGTTTGGTCTGATTTTTGGAATTCTTTAATTAATGAAGGTGATCATAAATATTCTTTAAGAAATCCTCGCACTAAAGCACATGTAAAAAACATTGATTCTCACCAATTAATGGAATTAATTGCTTTAAGCGCTTGGAAAAGTGCTGAACCTGGTGTTATATTCTTTGACAATATAAATAAATATAATCCATGTATAAATGCAAAAGGTGGTCCACTTAAGGCTACTAATCCTTGTGGCGAACAATCTTTATATCCATATGAATCCTGTAATTTGGGGTCTATAAATCTATCAAAATTTGTAAAAAGGAAAGCAGATGGATTATATGAGTTTGATTGGCAAAAATATGAACAATCTATTAGGATAGCAACAAGATTCTTAGATAATGTTATAGATACTAACAAATATCCAGTGGATGAAATTGATACAAATACAAAACTAACAAGACGGATAGGATTAGGCATTATGGGTATTGCAGATTTGCTATTTCTTTTACAAATTCCATATAATTCTAAGGATGGTTGCGACCTTATGAACAAACTTGCAGAAACATTATCATACATCAGTATGGATGAAAGTATAGTACTTTCAAAATATAGGGGCTCGTTTCCATTATTTCCTGAAACTGATTATAAAAATGGTGTCATTCCATTATCAGGATATTATGAAATTTCTAAAGATTTACATAACTATGATTGGGATTCTTTGATAGGAAAAATTAAAAATTTCGGTATAAGGAATTCTTGGACTACTACTATTGCACCTACTGGAACACTGTCTATGATTGCTGATGTGTCAAACGGTGTGGAACCTGTTTTTGCTCTAGTATTTGAAAAACGAGTTACTGTGGGTAGATTCTTTTATACTAGCAAAATATTTGAAAATATTCTTAAAGAAAATGGCTTGTATAGTGATGAACTTTTAGGAAAAATTGCTAATAATTATGGTTCTGTTAGAGGTTTAGATGAAATTCCTCCGTGGATACAAGATATTTTTGTTACTGCTATTGATATCCACTGGGCTGATCATTTAATGGCACAGGGTGTATGGCAAAAATGGATTGGTAATGCAATAGCAAAAACAATAAATATGCCAGGTGATGTTACTGTTGAGGATGTAAAATGCGTATATTTGCTTGCACATGAATTAGGTTTGAAAGGAGTTACAATTTATAGAGACGGTTCAAGGAATGAACAGGTGTTACACATTACTGGTGACGAAAAAGATAAGAAATTCCATGTGAGACCAAGTACATACTTACGATCTTATATTTCTAATAATATCAAAGAGAAATATGTTCTTGATCAAATTACTCATATTTTTGAAAGTTACCCTGATGATAAAAATCATGTGCTAGATGTTGGTGACTCTGTATCAAGCCTTAAATCTGTTCATATGGATTATGAAGTTAATCCAATTTCAATAAAAACCTCCGATTCATATATCGATTCTATTTCTGATAATAAAGAGTTGTGTCCTAATTGTAAAAACTTTCTTATAATTACTGAAGGTTGTAATATGTGTATTGAATGTGGGTTTAGTAGCTGTGCTTCCGGTTAATTTCATAATTGATTTAAAAAAAGCATAAAATTTGGCGTATTTTTATTGTTTTGATAGATATGCCGGTTAACAAATTTTTTAATCGAAATATTATTTCGATTAGGGATTTTACAGTGGATGATTTTACTTATCTGTTTGATCTTACTGATAAAATACAAACGTTGACATCAAAGGAACGCGGGGAAATTGCAAAGGGTTTAATACTAGGATATATTTTTTATGAACACAGTACACGGACTCGGTTAAGTTTTGAATCTGCTATGGCATCTATTGGTGGCAGATCATTGGGAATATCTGATATCGATTCTTCTTCTATTATGAAAGGTGAAAGCTATGCTGATACCATAAAAACAATATCTTTGTACTCTGATGTAATACTGATACGTCATCCATCTGATGGATCTAGTAGATATGCAAGCGAAATATCAAATAAACCTGTCATAAATGGTGGTAGCGGAAGCGAGGAACATCCCACGCAAGCAATGTTGGATATTTATACAATTTTTAAAGAGAAAAAAAGAATAAATGGTTTATCTATGGGAATTATTGGTGATCTAAAATACGGTCGTACTGTATATTCTTTATTGTATGGATTGTCTTCTTATAATTTAGATGTACATTTAGTTTCTCCTCCAATTTTGAAAATTAGAAGTGAATCCATATATGATCTTTCAAATAATTTAAAAATTTTTTATCATACTGAACTAACTGAAGATTTGTTAAAAAAATTGGATGTTATATACGTTACTCGAATACAAAAAGAACGATTTCCTGATTTACAAGAATATAAAAAAATTCAGGGATTATATACTATTGATGAAAACACATTAAAAAATGCCAAATCAGATGTTATAATTTTACATCCATTACCTAGAGTTGATGAAATATCTCAAACTATTGATAATACTGTAAATGCCGTTTATTTCAAGCAAGCTTCATATGGCAAGGAATTACGATCTGCTCTTTTATCTGCGCTTCTTCATGAAAATCCTTTTTAATTCATTTATTGCAATCGCTCTATTAATTCAAATTTCTTCCTATAATTATAAACAGATTAACAAATTGATGAAATATTAGAGCGTTATTTTATGGAAATGAGTTTGAAGCAGGAAAAATCTTTAAGTTGTATATTTAATAATATTATTAATATTACTTAATTATGAATCATTATTTAATATCGTCTGTTATATAGAAGGGCAAGTGATCATTGATGATGATAAAAATAAAATTTTAAATATGATTATATCCTGTTTAATTAAATTGTGTTTTAATATTGAGTTTATTGAATTTATTTATTTATATGACAATAATTAATGATAACGTTATATTGTTTACCCGTTATTAATTAAATGTAGTTAAAAATAGTATTGTATTATTAATATTATTTGTATTTTTCCATTTGAGTATTATTTTTCATTATAAATATATTTGCTTTCTAAGTATTGATAACTTTCCCGATAAACGTATAAATATTAGTTTTTTTTACTAGTGTTCAATATGTATTCTATCTATTAGAATATGGTACAAACTTTTAATGTGTAATACTCTTTATTATCATCTAGATTATAATTGCATGGTATAAAATCCTGTATTTGTTTGCACTATTCTAGTTAAAGTTTAAACTATGCCAGGTATTTGAAATATTATATTGTCAATACAAGAAAATCTTTGTAATCTTTATTTAAATGGATCTTCTAATATATATGTAAAGAACAATTATTGATAATGATGCATGATGACTCTAAAGAAGGTATACTATTAATTTCAACATTTCCAGATGAAGAATCATTAAATAATTTATCAAAAATTGTAGTATTAGAAAAAAGAATTTGTGCATGTGTAAATTATACTCTTATAAAATCTATTTATGAGTGGAAATCAAATTATCATAAAGAAGATGAATTACTTGCTTTTTTTAAAACTACTGGAGATCATGTAGACCAGTTAAAGAGTGAGATACGAAATAATCATCCTTATGACATACCGGAAATAGTAATAATTAAGATGAATGATGTTTCACAAGATTATTTGCAATGGATGTACAATAATACTCATTAAATGGTGTAAATTTAGCTAACTTGAAAACGTAATAATGCGATAATTCCTCCCAGTGCTGATATTCTTAACCCTATATCTGTGGATGAATCTGTTGCAAATGTTCTCACATTTTTTTTACTTTCAATATCATTTAACATCTTAATAAACTCATCTTCTTTTATTTCCAAAAAAACTTTGTCTGAATAAACTAGCATGTCAATAGCATTTAGTGAATCCGCATATTTGATTTCATTGATTCCAATTGCATATTTTTTTTCACCTTTGTTGATCTGAGACATTACGTTGTCTAATATTGTTGAAACCATTGCAATTTTGCTATTTGATAGAATTTCTTTCATTGTATCTGATCGTAAAAATGTATAAAATCCATCTTCTCCTGAAGTTTCTATTCCTTCGATTATTGTAATATTTTTCTCATATGGTTCACGTTTTTCCTTCAAGTAATTGATAAATTTTCTTTTTGTTTCTCCTGGACCAAAAATTATGACCTTTGTTTCAGTTTCTTCATTATAAGTTTCTAAAGAATTTTTGATGCTTTCAAAATAAATCTTCATAACAATATCATTTTTCTGATTTAAATATCTCTTTCCGCTTTTTCCTGAATATATGTTAGGACTGGGTTTTAAATTTGTTCCATTTAATAGAGCTATTGATGTTTCTTCAGAATCCATGGAGATCAAAAGGTATTTTGATTCTGAAGATGAACTTATTAGTTTTATATAATCTGGATTCCATTTTTCTTTTTCTAAAATTATGTTATCATTAATTTTTATTCCTATCGAATGATATAGTCCTTTAGGAATATTGTCATTATTTGATGCAATTATAATCCCTGATATTTTTAATCTGTCTATTGTATTGTCAAAACTTATTTTCTCAACTTCTAAATTTATTCTGACTTTTATTCTTTCTCCTTTGTCCGGTCTTGCAAATTCTTTATCTAATTTAATTACTCTAGTAGTATCTGCAATAATATTATCTTCTTTTTCAATGATTCTTCTTAATTTAAAAAGATCATCTGGTTCTTCAGGTATGATTGTTAATCTATTTTCTGAATCTTTTATTTTAATTACTTTCATATTGTATCTAATTTTGATCTAAAAAACAATATTGGATTATAAAACTTGTTTTATATTTCACTTTATTTCTTCCAATTACCCGCTTATGTAATTATTGTTTTGAATATGCAAAGTTAGTGTCCAGAGCTTTATTTACTGAACTGATGCATTCATTCTGGGATGGCGTATCTTTGTCCATTTATAATATTCTTTATATCTTTTATTTCATTATTGATTGAACATAGATTGGTTATTAAAGAAATTTCTGATCTAAACATCCTTTTTAAACATTAAAAACAATAGATTGATTTTTCAATCTTACTAAAACGTTATGAATATGGATCAAATAAAATATTGATCTTTTTACTAGTCAAAACTGCAATTTAGTTAATATTTTATATTCTTAATCTTTTATCCAATTTTAAACAGGAATAGATGTTATTTCACATCTAAGGACAAACTCCTTACTCAAGATCTACTTCATCCTATCAGTAGGGCATTTCAATTCATTGTTTGTCCGATTTTCTTACGGACTTCTATTATTAAACTTTAATGTTCTCTTATTTTTTTTCCGTCTTCCCATAAATATTTGAAATAATCTTTTGCAAAACTTGCTAGCCCTATATGTTCTGCCCAAATGGCAATTATATCATAATTATTATTATTATTATTATTATTTTTATTTTCTGCTAATAATATGAGGACTTGTTTCGAATCTCCTATTACTCCACCACCGAACATATTATTTTTTAATCGAATTTCGGCTACTCTTGACATTGATTTTATTATTTCTTCGCTTGTTTCTTCTGATGCCAAAATAATGATCTTTACCCCCTTTTCAAATAATTCTCGAAGAAAGGGTTGTATTGTTTTAATTACTTTCTCGGGAATTTTTGGAATTGCAATTAAGAGCTCTTCTTTTGTAGATTGGATTATTTCAGTAACTTTTGTAGCAATGTTGTAAAGGCCACTTACCACCCATATGTCCGGTTTTTCTTTTAATCCTGTTTTTTCATAAATGGGCATTAATTCATTTATCAAAATACTTTTATAACTTCTCATACTATTTTCCATTTCTATCATCACTGCTTCTACTGCTGTAGAAGGTGACTTGGGAAAAAAATTTTGAGGTCTTAAATTATCTGAATATGTCCAACCTCTTTCATACAAGCTATTTAAAACATCATAAATCTTTGAATAAGGCACTCCTGATTTCTTACTGATCTCTGCAGCAGTGGTAGAACCAGAAAATAATAATGAAGTATAAACTCTTATTTCATAATTTGTTAATCCAAGGCTCTCCATTGATTTTTTTGCCTTGTCACTAATTTCCATTGCTTGATGTGACTAAATTAACAAACATATTAAATCTTTGTCTTTTTACGTTATTGTTTTCTGACTAAACACCGTAGTATTTGTTAGATCAAGTTTATAAGGCTTATTTAAAATAGTATTCAAGGCCTATTATGGATTTAATACATATTTCTAATTTAACTAGTAAAACTATTGGTTCTAAACGTACTATTAGGTATACTCAAAGTATTTGTCCAGATTGTAATATGATTCTGGATGCAGAAGTCTTTGAAAGGGATGGTAAAGTCTTTATGACAAAAACCTGTCCAAGCCATGGTGAATGTGAAGAACTTTATTACGGTTCGTACGAGATGTATAAAAAGTTTAGTACCTATTGGGTTGACGGAAAGGGTGCTCATTCTCCTAATGTAATGGTAGATAAATGTGCCTGTCCAACAAATTGTGGATTATGTACTAACCATCTATCTCATTCAGGATTGGCAAACATTATTGTAACCAATAGATGTGATCTTACATGCTGGTATTGCTTTTTTTATGTTAAAAAAGGTTTAGAAGGTGCATATCTTTACGAGCCTTCTCATGAACAAGTTAGAGCAATGATGAAAACTTTGAAAGCTGAAAGGCCTATTCCTGGTAATTCTATCCAAATTACCGGTGGAGAACCTATGTTGAGAGATGATATAACTTCTCTAATTAAGATTATGAAAGAAGAGGGAGTAGATCATGTACAACTTAATACTAATGGTATTAAATTGGCTTTATCTCCTGAAACAATGAGACAAGTTAGAATGGCTGGAGTGAGCAACCTGTATCTTTCTTTTGATGGTGTTAGTCCTAGAACTAATCCTAAAAATCATTGGGAAATTCCATATACTTTAGAATCTGCAAGAAAATGTGGAATGACTGTTGTCTTTGTACCGACAGTTATTAAATCTATTAATGATCATGAATTAGGTGGAATTATTCGTTTTGCTCAAAAGAATATGGATGTTGTTCATGCAGTTAACTTTCAGCCTGTTTCTCTTACTGGTAGAATGGGAAAAAAAGAACGAGAGAAATATCGAATCACTATTCCTGACTGTATTGAAAGAATTGAAGAACAAACAAATGGTGAAATATCTAAAGATGGTTGGTTCCCTGTCCCATCTTGTATGCCATTAACTAATGTAATTGAGGCATTTAGCAAAAAACCAAAATATGAATTATCTATTCATTTTGCTTGCGGTGCTGGAACGTATGTATTTGAAGATACCCAAACTAAAAAGCTAACTCCTCTAACCTCTTTTGTAGATATAAAGGGACTTCTTGAATACTTCGAGGAAAAAACTGAGGAAATAAAATCTGGATCTAATAGATATTGGACCATGTTGGAAGTTATACGAAAACTAAATCAATTTGTTGATAGATCTAAACAACCTCATGGTTTAGATTTGGGTAGAATGTTTTCAAGCATCTTGCTTAAACAAAACTTTGATTCAGTAGGTTCATGGCATGTACGTTCGTTATTCCTTGGAATGATGCATTTCCAAGATAAGTATAACGAAGATTTAGAGCGATTACAAAGATGTGATATTCATTATTTAACTCCTGATTTACGTATAGTTCCATTTTGCGCATTTAATGTAATCCCTGAATGGTATCGTGATAGGATACAAAAGAAATATAGTATTCCTGTTGAAGACTGGGAAAAAGAACATGGACAAACGTTAGAAGCTGGTTTATATCGTGGTTTAATGAGAAAAGGGAAACCTGAAGCTCAAATGGGATGTGCTATGTCTGAAATGCATAGAGCTGCTGCAGAGGCATCTGAAGATCACCGTGGTGTTGAACTTAGAAATAATATGGCTGGAGCATAGCGCCTAAAAATTTTAATCTAATATTTCCAGCTAATTTTTTTCTATTTAATTCTTAATATGTTTTTGTAGATAATTTTAAATAGCACGAAAACTAATTGTACGTTGTAAAAATGCCGTCATCATCAATAAACGCAATTACAAGAATGAGTGCAACTCTTAAGGATCTTTTTATTTACATTTATGATCTATCTCCATTAGATATGGACCTGTTACTAACTCTCATTAAATTTAACGATAAACAAATGACATTGGAAGATTTATCCAAAGCTGTAAATAGGGATAAAAGCACCGTTTTCAGATCCTTGCAAAAACTAACTGGGTTGGGAATATGTGTTAAAGAGAGTAGAACTTTGAAAGAAGGTGGACATTTCCATGTATATTCTTCAATTTCTAGAGATATTTTTAAATTAGAGACAGAGAAACGTGTTAAAGAATTAGAACAAAGCTTAAGAAGAATATTAAAGAAATTTGAAGATGATTTGGATGTAATGTTAGATGATGTGTATAAAAAAAAATAAAATAAATAACTGCTTTAATGCCTATAAAGATTAATAAAATCGATTTCTTTGGTTTTGATGTTTTATTTAAAACATTCGAACCAAATATTATTGATCTATATATAAGCTCATATTCTTCATTTCTATTCTTAAAAAATGATTCATTTCATTGTACTTTAAAATCCGTGGCCGATAGCAATTCTTGTCGAATTAGAGTTATAGCAATATGCGAGAGGATTAAATTCGAATCTGTTCATAATTTTTTTTCATCTATAAAAAATGTTACCTTTAATCACATTTTAAGCTCTTGGGAGCCAGAAGAAAATATTATAACCCTTGCTATCGATAAAAAAACTTTATTTTTTTTTAATATATTCTACGATACTTCCAAAAATGAATTAAGTTGTACTTTATATAGAGTCATTTTTGATGAATTTGCATGTATTTTTAATTCAATGTATGATTCTATGTGGAACACTATGGAAAAAAATACATTATTGGAAAAACATAATCTGTTTCAACAAGATTTTATAGATATGGCATCACATCAATTACGGAATCCTATTTTACCTATTGTGGGATTCTCTAAAATTCTTAAATCCAAAATAAAAGATTCAATATTTTTAGATTATTTGGATATAATTGTTAGAAATGGTGAAAAACTAAAGGATATTGCGAATGATATGTTGGATATTTCTAGAATAGAGACTAATTCTTTGAAAATTAACAGCGATTATTTTGATATTGATTTAATATTAAATAACATTATTTCTGAATATAGGAATATCACACTTAGGGACGCTGTTAATGTTAAATTATTTTATTATGGTAAACCTAATGTAGTTATTAAAGGTGATAAGTCTATAATATCACATGCATTATGTAATTTATTGAATAATTCATATTATTTTACAAAAAATAATCAAGGAAATGAAATAATAATTAGATTGTTACAAGATGACGATTCTTTTGTTACCATAACTATTGAAGATCAAGGATATAGTATACCCGAAAAAGATTTAGGGCACATGTTTACAAAATTTTTTGCCAAAACGAGTGGAGGTACTGGTTTGGGATTATTCATTTCAAAAAAACTATTTGAATTACATGGGGGCAATATTACTGTAAAAAATAGAATGTGTAGTAGGGGATTAAAATTTGTAGTAAAAATTCCACATCAGATTTAGACTATATTCTAAAATATGATTTGTTTGTAAAGTTTACTGATTTTGATTATAAAACGACAGATAAAACTGATCAATTTAAGGTATGCCATAATGATAAATAAAATTTGTATAAATTGTTCTAAAATTAATTATTTATATATCTATTATATCAAAATTAATGTGAAAATTTAAATTTTATGATTAATTTCTTTGAATATGGGAAAATTTTATTATTAGTTATTTATAGTGCATTGTATGAATGTATTAATCTTCGAAGATGATGCTGATATATGTCAGTTATATGCTATTTGGATTCAAGAATATAATTATCATTATGTTATTGCTAAAAGTGTTGAGGATGGATTGTTCAAGTATGGTGAATCATTACAAAATCCATCTAATTTAAATTTTGATTTAGTTATTATAGATTATGATCTTTCTCAATCCTCTTCTAATAAAACTAAAAATGGATTAAATGTTGCAAGAGAAGTACTAAGTCTCAATAAAAATCAAAGAATAATTTTTGCATCTGCATGGCCACAGAAAATATTTAATGAATATATAAAAACCTTAAAATGTTTTATAGAAATCCTCCAAAAACCATTTGAAAAAGATATTTTTATTAGAATGATTCAGGATACATTTGTTTATGATACCTTAAAAAAAGTGGTAGTAAATGTAAAGGAAAATTATACTAATCCTAATAGTGTTGATTCGACAAGCTATATCCATTTATTTGAGCTTTTAAGGAAATTGCAGAATGATACATTTTGTATAGGTAATAATTAGCTTTTTTGATAAGATTTAATTTAAAGGGCTGTATGAAATTTTAACATGTCTTTTATGAAATATGTACAGATTGATTTACAAGGTGAGGTTGCTATTCTCAAAATAAATCGACCTGAATCTCTTAATGCAATGAACTTGGATGTTATTTCTGACTTGAATAGGGCAATTGATTTTATTTCTGTTGATCAAGGGATAAAAGTTTTGATTATTACTGGATCAGGGGAACGTTCTTTTTGTGCCGGAGCAGATATTTCCTATATGGTTAATATCGATCCAGTTGCTGCCGAACAATATGCTTCCTTAGCACAGTCTATGTTAAACAAGATTGAAAAAATGGAAAAACCTGTGATTGCTGCTATTAATGGTTTTGCTCTGGGTGGAGGTTGTGAGCTTTCATTGGTTTGCGACCTAAGAATAGCTTCTGAAAATGCAAAAATTGGTCAGCCTGAAGTTACAATAGGTATTCCTCCAGGGTGGGGCGGAACTCAAAGATTATTGAGAATTATTGGACCTGCAAAAGCTAAAGAGATGATTTATACTGGAAAAATGATCTCTGCTTATGAAGCTAATAGTATAGGTCTTGTTAATACCGTTATTTCCATTTCAGATGAAGACGTTTCAAAATTAGATCCATCTATAGATCATACTAATGCAAAGGAAAAAAATGCGGCATTATCTAAAGTCCTAAACAATAAACTTTTAGATCATTGTATGTCTGTTGCAAAAGAAATTGCTAAAAATAGCTTTAATGCAATTAAGGTTAGCAAAATGCTAATTAATAAGGGTATGGATGCAGATATTGACACGGGATTAAGGCTAGAGATTTATGGTTGGTCGTTATGTTTTGCACATGAAGATAGACGTAAACTTATGTCTCAATTTCTAAATAAAAGCAAGAAATAGTATTATGCTATTTTAATGAAATCACTTTTGCTCCTTCACTGGAATTACAAATAAAAGTTTTGCATTTTATGTCTAATTTTTTATAAGCTTCTATCATAGCGTGTGAAACTTGGTTTGCTTTTATTTTCGAATCTAAAAATGCAATTGTGGAAGGACCTGCGCCGCTAATAGTAAATGCTAAAGCTCCTGCCATTATGGATTCTTCCTTGACTTGTTTGTAACCGGGGATCAGGTTTTGCCTTGCAGGTTCGATTATACAATCGTCTATTCCTTTGCATATCATTTGTATATCGTTTTTAAAAAATCCTGCAACAATAGTGCATGCATTTGAAGTATTCTGTACAATTTTTTTTAGAGGTACCTCTTCTGGCAATACCTTTCTAGCAACCTCTGTTTTCTTCCTCGGAACTTCTATCAGTGGAACACATACTACCATGGTTAAATCCTTTGGTGGTTTGATTCTTATAAATTCTAATTCTGGCTCATTTCTAACTATTATAAAATCTCCGAAATAGGATCCTCCAATGTTGTCATAATGTTTTACACCTGCACTAGCTAATTCTCCCTCAGCAGCATAATTTAAGAGGGGAATCTCTTTAATATTTAATTCAAAGATTTTATTAAAAGCGATGGCTGTTGCTACCGCTGAGGCAGCACTACTACCCATTCCATACCCTGCAGGGACATTCTTTTTTATATCAATTATGCAATCATAATCAAATAAATCATAATCTGAAATGATTTTTTTTGCTACTTTTCCTGAAGAATTCAGTTCAGGATCAGTTGGAATATTTTTACTTCCTTCTCCGTTTATTTTTATTATTATGTTGTTTGAATCATTCTCTTTTTTTACTACTTTTAAGGTAACAATATCTTCTAATGCATTTAATCCCAAACCAAAAACATCATACCCTGGACCCAAATTTGCTGTTGATGACGGTGCACTAACTATGCATATTTCGTATTTTTTGTTATTTAATTTGCTCATAGTTATCTGTCCATCGAACTAGTACTTTCTCTTTATTCTCCTTGGGTGAATATTCTAGAAATAGATGCAGATAAATTTATCAATCCGTTCATTGTAGTGTTTGATATGGCAATAGGGCTTGTGGTATTCCCGCTTTTGAAAAGTGTTTTGATTAAATCCTTGCTAAGTAGCGATTGTTCATAATTTTTTTCTCTATTTAAAGAATTTTCTAATGAAATTATGGAATTAGACCATTCCAGTACTTCATTTAAATTATCTATTATTTTGTCCCTTTTGGTAGGTACGTTTATTTGGGACAAGTTTAAACGTAATTTAACTGATTGGGATAAAAACATTAACGATATATAATCGATAGGTGATTTTGCTATAGTTCCGTCGATCGTAAAAAGGATTACTTTGTTATCCGAGCGAAAATTGGATATAAAATATGGTCCACTGGATCTATAAACAAACAATTCTATTTGACCTGGTGTATCTACAATGACATATTCTGGATTTAATTCTTCCACTTGATCTTGTATCTCGGTTAATTTTGTGGATATCAAATCATTTGCTAATATTAGTGAACCATTTGGACCTAAGTTGTAATTATCCATGATGGAATAAATATCAATAAAATCCCTTACATCTATATCTGGGATATAGGGTAAATTGGTGACACCGGGATCTAGATTTATTGATATCGGCATAGTGTCATTACTGTTATACCATTCTAAAAGATTAGATGTTAATAGTGATTTTCCAGAACCTGCAGTTCCTGTAATAAAAATGGTGTGCATTTAAGCAACATTAAATCATATCTAATTTTATTGTTAGATTTGTATCATTATTATATTCCTTTATTTGAAATATCTGTTATAAGTTGAATTGGCGGTTACTTTCCATCTTTGCTAGTATAATACCTATAATACTTATGTTCGTATTTACTCCTGTATCTCTACATAATATTTTTTCGGTAGGTATATTTCCATTTATATTATCATTCTTAGCCACCATGACAAAGATCTTTTTACAAGCCATTAGATTTTACTATTTTATTAGGAAATTCATCGGAAATAATGTGAGCTCTTTTTGGAAAATAGCTTTTGCAAGACTTGCTGGAGAATTTGTAACCCAAACTACGCCTTCTTATATAGGTGGCGAATTAGTGAGGATTGCTTTTTTGACCAAAAATAACGTTTCACCTGGAAAAGCTGCTTGGGTCACCACGATGGAAATTATTGCAGATGTTTTTGTTGGTACGATATTGGCATTCATTGCTGGATTTAATGCGCTATTAATTGGTGCTACTTTTATTGGTATATTGTTAATTTTAATTGCTCTTCCAACTTTTGGTTTTTGGTTTTTTATATTGATTTATTCCTCAAAGAAAAATATTAGATTACCATCATTCTCATTAAATTTAGCTAAAAAGTTTATATCAGAGGAAAAAGCCTTACGCGGTATTAATTCTGTAAATCATGCATTAGATGATTTATGTATGATGAGTAGAGAAAATTTTAGATCATTTGAATCTGTCAAAATTTTTTCGATTGGAATAGCAATCACTTTGTTGGCATTTTTATTCCATGGTCTGTCTTTCCTTGTTTTGACTCACTCTGTAGAAAGTCATGTTGATTTGTTCGTTTCTTTTATGGCTACTTCTTCCTCTACTATTTTAGGAACTTTGCCTGTCACTATAGGCGGATCCGGATTGGCTGAGTTGGGACTTTGGAGCTATATTACACATTTGAATGATTTTTCTCAGCTTGGTCATATTCTTACTGATAATCAATTAAATGTAATAATCGCTTGGAGAATAGCTTCTTATCATATTCCATTAATTATTATGTGGCTGGCATTAATGAAATTAGCTGTAGGAAAAGGTTACAAATCTTCTTCCCACTCCAAAGTTTCAGATGGTTAAAAATTCTACTTTGACTCTTGAATCCTTGGGTTCAAATTAGCTTTGATACCCCTTGTATGGAGGATCGTATGTGATTTTTAAACTAATACTGCTTGTTTTAAACAACAAAATTATTTGGATATTTTTTAATGTATATTTAAAATTATAAAAATTATCTGATCTAGATAAGCATTATTAGTTTACATTATTTATTTCAGATATTTACGTATTATTAACGGAATCTTCAGTTAATTATATTTATTATTAAACTTGTCTTATTGATCATTTGTTGACTTTTTTATATGTTCATATGTTTATTTAATCATAAAACTTAAATCATCAAAAAATTATTCGAATCGTACATATTTTATATGGTTACAATACCATATCAAATCTTTTTCATTCTTCCTCTTCTTCCATTGTATTTTCTGATAAATCTGATTCAATGTTCATCATTTGTGCATCTTCCAGATCAAATTTATAAATTTCTTGCATGTCTAGTTGGAATTTGGTCTTTAATAATTCTACCACTTGTTCGCTTAGTAATGCCTTTGATATCTTTATGTTATATTCATATACAAAGCCTTTGAGAAGATCTTTTATACTTATTTTTTCAGATAATTCAATTTCTTCTATGATGGTTCTGTCATCTGGAAGTGGTTCATATAGTTGAATATCTGCTTTTTTTTTCTCCTCGTTTATGTCTAAAAAATAGCCTGTTCTGTTAATCGTGTCATATTCTTTGAAGTTTGCAAATTTGATTTCATTTTCTGCCCATTCGGGAAGGCCATTTTCATTAGATTTTGATTTTGCCGCTTTTCTTACCATTTGATATACTTGAGTTATTTTATCACTTTTTATTAAAACCTTTTTTATATCATTATTCTAATATTCGAAAGCATTATCTATGTATTCATTATATATATATTGATATTACTTTTGGATACAATCATAGATAGTGATTATCTACATCAGTTAATTGATAAAACTGATGATCTGCTTATAATTGATTCTAGACCATTTATCGATTACATTAATGGACATATACCTGGAGCAATTAATTTGGATTTGATGAATTTCCATTGGCATGACACATCAAAAGATGGAGTGACTCAATTTAATAAACAGATGAAAATATTATTAAATAACATTGGGATTGATTCACAAAAATTCATAATATTTTATGATGATATATCAGGATCTTCTGCATCAAGAGGTATTTGGATGTCTAATTATTTTTCATTTGACAATACTTATATGTTGAATGGAGGTTTTAAAAACTGGGTAAATAAACAATTACCTATTGAAAAAAAAACTAATCCATTTATAAAGGCTGAAAGAGAGTTTACTATTAATGATCAAGTATTAGCCGACGTAGATTATTTAAAAAAAAATGTTGAAAAAAATGCAACTGATATTGTTATACTTGATTGCAGATCCGAGATGGAATATTCTGGTTTAATTGTTAGAGCATCAAGAGGTGGTCATATTCCTCATGCAGTTAATATTGATTGGATTTATAATCTGGAAAATGAAAAATTTAAAAGATATGATGAACTCAATAAATTATACTCTTTTATTTCTAAAAAAACAGAAATTGTTACATATTGTCAAGGTGGATATAGGGCTGCAAATACGTATCTTGTTTTAAAGAACCTTGGATACTATAATGTAAAGATGTATTTGGGGTCTTGGGGAGAATGGGGCAATATATCAACTCTTCCGATAGAATAATCTTTTATTAGATATTCGATACTAATTAATATTGTATATAAAAATCTTATTTTCAGTATGAATTAATGTTATCAACTAATACTAAAATTGAATTTATAAATGGGATCTATTTACTCGATATGAAAAGAAGGTCGAGAACTATCTTGGATTGGTATAGTTCTCTTGTTGCATCATTATATATATAAAGATAATTTTGGAATAGGTTCATATATAATCAAGATATTCAAATCTCAAGATCCAGATATTTTGAATGTATTTGGTATTTACGATCATTATGATAAATCAAATTTGTACGCTCGGTTATCAAAGGAAAACAGGACAACGGTTTATAGATTTTATCAAAAGTAAGGATTGACCAAAAATATGATCCCGGTGTGAAGATATTTATGATTTATATATTTTATTTTCTACTTTTTCAAATTATTTGGATTTAATTTTATATTCTGATAAATCGAGCAAATGAATATGTGTTATGTTCTGTAATATTTCATGTGTTATTTAATTAAATATTTGATTAATGGTGATTTGGGCTGATATGGTCATTTTTAAAATGTCTGTATGGAGTGAATAGTGTAATTGTATATTAAATTCATCTCATATTTTATGAAATATCTTTTATCTTATTTATTGGACCTCATAATATTTTTAAATCTTTTTTTATATTCATGCAATGTTGACAAAAATAGGTAATGTATACATAGATCATGATCATTGCCCAAAAATAATGGGAATTATTAATACAAGTCCTGAATCGTTTTATAAGGGATCTATAAAACTAAATTCTAAAGAAATTCAGAATACCGTTTTAGAAATGCAACGTTATGGTGCAAACATAATTGATATCGGGGGAATGTCTACTGCCCCTTATTTAAAAACTCTTATTCCTGTAGAATTAGAAATTGAAAGGTTAAAAAATGCGATATCTATAATTCGTCAGATTAGTGATATTCCTATTTCTATAGATAGTGTAAGATCGAATGTATTAAAAGCTTTACTAAGTTATGATATTAATGCGATAAACGATATTAGCGGATTAAAATATGATAAAGAAATGCCTGTTGTAGTTTCTGAATCTAAATTACCTGTCATTATTGGAGCTTCAAGAATTTTTTCTAATTCATATCTAACAACCGGTGATATTTACGACACTATTAATATACTGTCTGAAAGTATCAAAAGTGCTAAAATGTTTGGTATAGATCATGATAAAATAATTATTGATCCCTCCATTGGGTTTTTTAGAAGAAATGATATTAGTTCATTTACTTCAAAGATAAACGGATTAGATTGGTATATTAGAGATATTGATATTATTTCTAATATCAGGTTGATTAAATCTCTTGATCATCCAATTTGTATTTCTATTTCTAGAAAATCGTTTATAGGCTCATTATTTGAATTAAGTGAAGATGAAAGATTGATACCTTCAATAATTGCAGAAATTCATTGTATATTGAATGGTGTATCTTTAATACGAACTCATAATGTGAAAGAAACGCGCTTAGCGATGAATATGATAAGTGTTATAAACTCTTCAAGTTAATATTATTAAAAATTTTTCATTGTTATAACGGGCTATTCCATTGTTTAATAATCTTGATTTAATTCATATGATATATTGATCTGAAGGATTTGTCAATTTTTATCTTGATTGCAAGCTGACCAAACATACTGAGAACCCTCGATTAATTTGGTCCATACTAAACTCTTGTATTGCCATTTTATTTGAAAATATTTTCTTAGGATTATTTAAGCCCTTATAAATAAAATCCTGACTTGGATAGATCTTTAAGACTTTGGAAGCATTCTTATATGGAAGACCATGAAAGTAATTGTATAATAAATAAGCAATAAATTTTGATTTGATTATTTATCTTGATTCCAATATCTTTTATAGATGTTTCTATATATAGCATTTTTCTTGAGTAGAGTCTTTATAACCAATGTTGAACTTTAAAGTATTCTTCAATAGGTTCTTTTTTTAATAATTTAATTAATGCCATAGATTGTGGTGTAGATAACACGGGCTTTGAAAAATGATTATCTGTACCAAGTCTTGGACAAGCAACTTGTATAAACGCGTCAATCTCTTTTAAATTTTGTAATTTTTCGTCTGAAATTTCATTAAAAGCAATCAACTGTGTCTCTATCCCTAATTTATTTATCTCTTTTCTAATTTCTAATGCTTTGATTTTTGCAAATTGTCCCTCTTTCAAGCCTATTATTATACCAATTTTTTTAGCATCTAATGATTTATATATAGATAATATAGATTTTTTTTTAATCATTTCTGCCTCTTCATTAATTAATGTAAATTCTTCAAAATATGGATCAAGCATATAAGTTGGTTTTTCAGTAGATAGTGCGACTCCTATAGAGTGAAATCTGCTTTGTCCTAGGAAAATGAATGCCTCAATTTCATTTGCAATGTTATGTACAGGATAGAATTCGCACCCAAATACTTGAGCATCGGTTAACTGTCCTTTGCCTTTTCCGATCATTACAGAAAAGCCATTTTTTTCAAATATTTTTTTCACCTTTGATATTTGAGGTATGTGTTGACTATCTGTAACAAGCGAGATATTTTTAAATTTAAATTTTAGGGCGTCGGCGCATTTGATAGCAACTTTATCAAAACTTATATCATCAAAAGCGTTGATCATAAAGATCTTATCACCAAATTTTTCTAAGGCAATTGTATGTCCTATGTTAAATAGTATATCTACATTTAACATTTCAGCTGCTTGTGTATTTAAATCACATGATCCCCAACTTCGTTCCCCAATTATATAAGAAGTAATATTGTATTTTTTTTCAATAGTTTCTGAAACTTTTTGAATTTTAGGGAGTAATGGTTCTGGTCCATTTAGTGCTACAGATATAGGTTTATTACGTTCTATTATCTGAAATATTTTATCATCATCAATTTGTATCATTCTAGATTTTTTTCATATTTATATAATATTTAGTAGTTAATATTTTATATGATATCTTTATTTAATAAATTTTAAAAATTTGACCAATTTTATAAGCATTGTATATTTATATGATATATCGTGCACACTATATTTTTGGACATGTGATAGATATTATTGATATATTTAAAATTCATAATTTCTTGTTTGAATTTAATATATATCTTAAATAACAATATGGAAATTACAAATTATATCAAAATGTTTATTTAATAATATATCATCAATATTAAAATTTTATAACCCGAAACATATTTAATAATAAATTATGGAAAAAAATGTTGCTGGATTTAAAAATTTATGTGATAATATTATTATTACAGATTCTAGAATTAGATATATTGGAATAGCCGACAAACATGGTTTAATAATTACTAAATCTGAAAGAAATGGGATAGTACCTCTATTAAATGATGAGGAAACGGAGCAATATGCTATAACTGCGTCTACTAGACAATATACCAGGTTACGTTGGCAAAATGCTTTGGGAAAATTATATTATACTTGTTCATTATATGAAAAGATTTTAAGAATAACTATTCCTATAACTAAAAACAATAGGTTAGAATATCTTTTAATTTTTACTCTAGATCCAACCATTGATGATTTTGATAATCTGATAGTAAATAAATTGATGACTTCTATTGTTGAGTTCTTCTCTTCTATCTAAATTACTATTAAATCCTCTATTTTTTGTCTCTTAGTTTTTAAAATAATTATCCGTGAGATATATTACATATTAAATGGGTTATTGTATTAATTAATTTGTTAATATTTTTAATATCATAAAATATGAGATTCTTTACTTAATGCTCCTATCATCATTATGAAAATTTACAAATATTTGAAATAATTAATTGATGCTTTGATTTATATTTCTTTTTTCTTTTTAATCAAGAAAGAAAATAACAATCTAAACATTCTGTAGTTCTATCTTTTATATTGAATTATTCTTTTAACAATGTTTTTTTCATAATTGAATAAATGTTTGATTTAGTTTCAAAAACTTACCGATTTGAGGATACTAGTGCCGTCATCTGATAAAATAGAAGGTTTTCCATTGTTGTTTATCATAATGATAAAAATTACTCTTTAGCAAAACATATTTTGTTGTTATAAATTGAAATGAAAGGACTTGCTTATTATTTGGTTCATAAATATCCAAGATGAGATCTAACCCAGCTTTAATGTTTAGCAAAAATATATTCAAGGATTTATTTATTTGTTAATGTTTTTTAGGTTTGTACTTTTTATATATAGCATGGTAGAAACATGATTTCTTCTAATAAATAAAAATAATACTTCGAATGTTCTGCGTAATGAAAGTTTTGTGCGACTATTATGCTTTGATAATATTTCTTATTACCTTTGAAATATACGAGTTATATGCTCTTTCTTAGGTGAATAGGATCGAATATGTTAGTTATGGCCACTTTATTCAGTGCTAACGGGATCTTTGAAGTAAAATATGCCTTGTTGCATGATTCGAAAATCAGTTAAAAATATAACTTATCTGTAACAATTACAATGGAATTTTTACTATTTTCGTTTTTATTTCATCAACAAAACGCTAGTAAAAAACGAAAAAAATAATCATGCAACAAAGCAGTAAAATAAACTAAATCTCTTGCATAATTGCGTCCAAACAGCTTTATGACCTAAAGTTTCTCTCTTACCTACTCTCTAGATGTTTTCATACGAGAGGTTATCCAGAAAACCACTACTTTTCAAATCATTCACTGGATTGATGGTCCAAGAATTTGATAACATTTTCGATAAAGAAATAACAAAAAGATATGGCAAATATGAGATGCTACGTTTATCTAAAATTAAAGAAGATAGAGAAAGAAAAGCAGGCGCAGGAAGACCGTTCAAACTTGATATAAAAAATAGGTTTTTAATGCTTTTGGTTTACTATCGTCTGTACATAACCTACACATTAGCAGGTTTTCTCTTTGACCTTGATCAAAGTACTATTTGCAGAGATAAAAAAGATTGAAAATTTGATAAGAAAATGTTTATCAATTCCACAGAAAACATACTACAAAACAAAGAGGCTACAAACGCCAGAGGAAGTTGAGAAATACTTTCCAGGCTTTCTTGCTTTTACAGATTGTACAGAGCAACAGATTCCAAGACCGGTAGATGGAGAAAGAAAAAAGATATTCTACTCCGGTAAGAAGAAAAGACATACTATAAAGAACCAGATTACGGTTAACAATCGCGGTTACATCCTTCATAAGTTTGGTTATAAGAAAGGAAAAAAGCATAATTATGATATTTACAAAGAGAATCATCCTACTGTCATTCCAAAACAGGTTGTTAATGTAGTTGATCTAGGGTATATGGGTATAGAAACGGATTTCCCAGAACAACTATCTGTACTACCATATAAAAAGAAAATAAACCAGTTTATCACAAGATGAAAAAGATTACAACATTATTCATTCAAAAATGAGAATAATAGTAGAACATACCATCTGTAGATTGAAAAAGTACAGGATATACCATTTAGCTTATGTATCTGAACTTTATGGGTTAATTTTCTCTATGTTCTAGAGATTTACAGTATGCTTAATTATGCTAACTGGTATAATGAGTGATATGTTCAGAAATAGGTTAAGAAAATACAATAAAATGTCAGATATAGTGGCAGGCTTGGTAAACTATAGAATACTAAATCAGCAGAATTAGAAATCTAAAGAATTAAGGAATGGTCTAGATTGTTTCTAATTATGCAAGAGATCTACTGTGTAATTTGAAAGTTATTTTATTTATATTTTGTATCATTATCAATAGTATTAAATTTAGTCTTTTTAGATTCTATTTTAGATTTATTTTGCGAAATGCAATTTAATTGTGTATAATAACGCATAAATTGGTTCTATTGTGAATCTTAAATGTTGATTTGGATGAAAAAATAAAATCAATCGATCATGTTAAAACTAGAGTCATTAACTGCAAGTTATGCAATCTTTGTCGAGACAGAATTAATGCTGTTCCTGGATTTGGTAATCTTAATTCAAAAATATTGTTTGTAGGGGAGGCTCCTGGAAAAAATGAAGATATAAATGGTTTGCCATTTATTGGTAATGCTGGAAAAATATTAGATGATGCTTTAGAAAAAGGGGGGATCAAAAGAAGTGATATCTATGTCACGAACGTCGTAAAGTGTAGACCTCCAAACAATCGTGTTCCAGAGATCTCTGAGGTTCTTACATGCTTCCAATATTTAAAACAAGAAATACAAATAATTTCTCCAAATTTTATTTGTATTTTAGGTGCTACAGCTTTGCAATCTGTTTTGAATTTAAAAGAGGTGGGAAGATATCATGGAAAAGTAATTATTCGTGATGATCTAAAGTTCTTTATTACTTATCATCCTGCTGCAACTATATATAATAATAAATTAAGAAATGTATTTTTTAAAGAAATAGCATCCTTGATAAACATGATGAAAACTTAGTATTATTCATTGATGTCGAAAATTTATAAAATTAATTCATGATTAATTTTTAACATATTCTTTGTATCATGATTCTTTATTCCAAATACACTTTGCTAACATTGACCAAAAAATTCTGCGAAATGTCCATCTAAAACCACCCTAGTTAGAAGAGGCGAAATCTTACTAGGCTTTTATGTCATAAACCGTTAAACCACTGAATTAAAAGAGATGAACCATGACAAGTATAGAATACTGTCGTTTCATATCTAAAACATTTCTTCTTTTATTTGTGTGTAACAGAGCAATTTCATGTTTCCCATTTACAGATGGAAGGTTTTATATGAGGGCATGTTAAATGGAAGTACCTCTCATCTCTGGTTATAGTAAGTTCAGTAGAAGAATAAACAGCTGGATATCAAGATAAATAATGATAACAAAAACAAGAAATTTTTAGTTGAATGCATAGTTAATACAGTGGATGGTACCATATCAAAGTAACAAACAAATATCTATCGGGTGTAACAATTATAAGAAAATTCTTTCTATAATGATTACCGAAGATGAACATGTTTATGATATTCAGTTGTTACGATAATCCGTTGAATATATTGTAGTATCAATTAGAATAAAGGCTAAACTATTTAGTGATTGTGTTTGTGAATGTTATAATATTTTTAGATGTTTGTGGGATAAAGGAATCATCATGTAAAGTAAGAAAATGGGCTCTGTTAACTTAGGAAAAACCTATAGCTTTAAGACTACCATATATTATATGAGATCAAGAAATAGAACATCTTCACAAATTATAGACTATGGATTATACTTTTACTTTATTGGATTGTTATTTAGAAATACTGCCAAAGCATTATCATTTTTAAAAATGGCAAAAATAAGTCATGTATCAATCTGGAACTGGATTCAAAAGTACAAGCCTTGGAAATATTTCAAGAATAAGAAAATTAAAGAATATGTTATCGATGAAATTATGATAAAAGCAGGTTCTGAATTATTATGGCCTTGAGTCGTTATTGAATCTGAAAATAAAGAAATTCTTTCATTTTTATATCGAAATAACGAAATATGTTATGCTAAAGAACGAATTCTATATCATACTGTAAACATGTATAGAAAACATCGAGTTTCATCAGATGGTGGTACCTGGTACCCACAAGCTTGCAATTTCCTGGACCTATATCATCACCTTCATTCTTATGAAAAAAAACAAAATTGAAAGGACAATGCAATATACAAGATAGAACTGAACGTTTTGATGATTACTTTCCTTGCAGAAAGAACAAGTGTAGATTAAATCATATTAAACAATGGTTCAAGATGTTTGTGTATCACCATAATAAAGAAATAATGTCTTAAGTTAACAGAGCCAAGAAAATACTGGAACTAGTTTAAAAATCGGATACGGTTCTAAAAATCTATTAGCTATAGTGCAGAGATGATTTACAAGAGTAGAAAGATAGCAGAAATCTATGGACAAAGATTAATTGTTGAAATAATATTCTATCAAGAAAGTTGATTTTTGGTTAATATATTTATTTTAATATGCAAAAGAATATGATACAATAACGAGGTTAAAATCTACTTATGTAACAAAATAATCTCTCTGTACAAAAATCCATTATGAATTCAGAAATTATGGTAGTCATACATCAGGGCATTAACATATACTAATTGTGGATATCGTCAAAGTTTTATTCATTTTGAATATCTAATTTATGTAATTGTAAAGATTATTATAATTATGTTCAGATAAATTGCAATATATGGTGAGTATTTCAAAAAAAACTTCTTTGATAATTTTTTTCGTTGCCGGTAGTATATTTATTGGTATAGGTATAGCTTCAATAATTGATTCAAATACTCCTAGATTTGTAAAAATTTCTGAAATAATAAAGCCTAATCAAACGGGAATTTTTACACCTGATATGAATATCGGTAATATTGCAAACATTTTTTTTGATAATTCGCAAGCTGAAAGTACTTGTAAAAGATCCTATGAATACTGTCATTTTAAACAAGACTCATATTCAAGGCTTATTTAATGAAACAATTAAATCTAACAAAGATGGAAAATACAAAATTCAAATCGCTAACATTGGGAAAACAAATCTAAATTTGCAACTAGGTGCATTTTCAAAGGCGTCCCAGATAGCTTTTAGTGGTCAAATGATGTTGATAATAACTGGTATAATTATAATTGGGCTTGGATTAAGAATGGGAAAACAAGATATCTAGAAGTTCTCTGCCTTTTTATATGATCCAAGTACTTTAAATGATAGTGTTTGATTTTTTATTTTTGTAAAAGAATCTTTAACCGGATCTTCTTTTACGTTGCCTTCTAGATCCACGAAAAAATAATATTCCCATGGTGTGTTCTTGGTTGGCCTTGACTCAATCCTAGTCAGATTGATATTTCTAGTTGCAAATTCCTTTAAAATTGTATATAAAGATCCAGGCGTATGAGCAATGGAAAAAATAATGGATGTTTTATCAATATTATTTTGAGAATTAGGTAATTTTGATATTATTAAAAATCTTGTATAATTTTTATCATTATCTTCAATACCTTCATCAATAATGTTCATATCATAGATTTCTGCAGATCTCTTGCTTGCAATAGCTGATGCATCACTCATGCTATGTTCCTTTATATATTTTACAGAACCCGCAGTATCATATAAAGAGACAGGTTCTAAAAATTTATTTCTAATATAATTTCTACATTGGGCTAATGCTTGGGGATGTGAAAAAACAGTCTTGATTTCAGTATGTACTTTATTAACTATTAAACAATGTCTTATTCGTTGATAAATTTCGCCGATGACGAATAAATTTTTCTCGACCAACAAGTCATAGACCTCATTTACACTACCTTCTATAGAATTCTCAATTGGAACTACTGCATCATCAATAAATGATTTTTCAACACTATCAAATAAATCTTGAAATGATCTAAACGGTTTAAAACTAAATCCTTGATTTGAAAAAAAAGCAATAGCTGCAGTTTCACTATAGGAACCTTTTTCACCTTGAAATCCTATTTTAACGGTATCATTCATTTTAACATATGTTGTTTGTCATATAATGATGTAAAGTTCTCTTTGCCATAATTAATGGATATTTTTCTTTCCTCAAAATTGCCGCATGCTGGACATTTTAGTCCGCCAGACATTTTTAGTAGATCATTATTCCCACATGAAAAGCATATCGTATAAACTAGTCCTAGATCCTTTTCATCAAGTGTTATATGAATTGATGAATTTAACAAACTGAAAACTTTTCCGCGAATTATATCGCCTACTTTAAAAATAAGTTTTCCTTTATAATTTCTTTCTCTCCAACCTGAATTAAAACTATTGCCTGCATTTGATATACGTGTAGATGCAATTGCAGAAAATCCTGATTTAGAATATTTATCATTAATGTAGACAACACGGACTGATATCATATTTCCAAATAACATATCTATATAACCAACAACAATATCTCCAATCTTTGGAATTAAAGGAGAATTCTTTTGTTCTATGTTTAATACTCTATCTGTTATATTTATAACTGGTTTACCTATAACAGAAGATTTTATGTTTCCATCTATCACAAAAGTATTTTTACCTGGATCAAACTCTTCTATTACGGATAGCGTTATACCTGGAATAGTACCGTTTAATTTGAGATTTTTTGTCACATAACATCTCAAAGCATTATATAGTATATAGTTATTGCTGGACCAATTTTTGTTACAATATAGGAATTTGAATTATATGAAATTTTGTATATTTTATTATTTAAGCGAATTTATTTAAATTTCATTTTTATCCAATTATGCTTATCTAGTTATATTATGTATTTTAATGCTTTGTTGCATGATTCCTTTTTCCAAATACATTTAGCTAACATTCACAAACAAAATATGTGAACTGGCCCTCCTACAACCAATCTCTAGTTAGACGCGGCGAAATCTTACTAGGCTTTGATATCATAAACAACTGGGATATTGAATTAAAAGAGATGAACCAAGGCAAAATAGGTGAGCCATTTCATAACTAACACATTTCTTCTTTTACTTGGCTATGCTAAAGTGTATTTTCATCTGCCTTACAGGCAAACCAAAGAAGGAATAACACAAGGACACGCTAAAGGAAAAGTACCGTCAATTCCAGATTTTACAACTATTTGCAAAAAAAGGATAAACAGGTTAAACATCAAAATAAAAGATACGACGGATGATAGCAAAGAATTTGAAGATGAATACATTGTCATTGTAATAGACAGTACTGGTATCAAGGTTACCAATAGAGGTCAATGGATGAGAGAAAAATGGCATATAAAAAAGAAAGTTTTTGAAAATACATGTAGCCGTTAATGTCAAGAGCAAGAAAATACTTTCTATAAAGTTACTGATGAGCATGTTCATGATAGCAAAGCGTTACCTGAATTGGTTGAAAATATTATAAAATCAGATAGCATGACAGCCACTGCAGCAATAGGCAAACTATTTGCTGATGGTGCTTATGATAACAATGATATTTTTAGATATTTAGGAGACAATGGAATTCAACCTTGCATTAAAGTAAGAAAAAACGCTAGAATTAGGTGGAAAAAAGGCAACATCCTTAGAAATCTGGCAGTATTGACACAGAAAAATAATTTGCAAAAGTGGAAAGACAGCGTAAGCTATGGGAAACGGTGGATTGTAGAAACGGTGTTCTCTTGTTTAAAGCGAATGTTTGGAGAGTACGTTTATTCTATTAGATTGAAAAATATGATACAGGAAATGATATTGAAAGCATCATTGTATAATAAGTTGATATCTATTTAGACAAAACAGTTAGTAAAACAAGATTTTAAGATTCATGCAACGACATATTTTAAGATTAATCGATATTCATTTATCTCCGTGTTAGGATTATTATAAAATTTTATTCATTTTAAAGTTGAGGTAAATTAATAAAATAATTAATTTGAAAATTCACTGCTTTGAAAAATCCATTGTATTTGTTTTTAAAAAACAAGATTTATATTAATACTATTACTAATTGTTGTAGAACGCGTCCAAGACAAAAGGCGGCGTCGGTAATGAAGTTGGCTTATGCCATAATGTGATTTACTGACCTCCAGATGCGCTCGTTACATTATATATTAAAAAAAATATAATAATAACTATAATTAATGGGGATTCGATCTATATATATCGGTGCTGACCCGATCGATTGAATCTGACATGGGAAATGATCAGATAAGATATTTAACTATAATGATGATAAAGTACAATAATTATATAGTTTAAAAGTATAAATTATATTTATAACTATGATATATAGATAGCTAGATACATAAAAAATATTAATGATTATCTATAAATGTAATAATATTTTCTTTAATAAAATAAAGAAAATAATTCAGTCAATTTTTCTTTTCGATCGTACTCTCAATCTCGCTCATTCCATCATTGTATAGATATATAGTGGTGAAGTGAGGGAGAAAAAAAGACTCAATAAACGTTCCTTTCTCGTAAAAAGGGAAGTAACGTATTAAACGTAAGCAAGAATCAACCACAAAAACAAAAAATACTAATATACTAGTATTAGAAAAGCACTTTTTCTAACTAGTATATTATTTTTTGACTCCGGTTGATCCTGCCGGACCCGACTGCTATCAGAGTGGGACTAAGCCATGCGAGTCAACATAGCAATATGTGGCATACGGCTCAGTAACACGTAGTCAACATGCCCAGGGGACGTGGATAACCTCGGGAAACTGAGGATAAACCGCGATAAGTCACTACTTCTGGAATGGGTAATGACTAAAATCTACATGGCCCCTGGATTGGACTGCGGCCGATCAGGCTGTTGGTGAGGTAATGGCCCACCAAACCTGTAACCGGTACGGGCTCTGAGAGGAGGAGCCCGGAGATGGGCACTGAGACAAGGGCCCAGGCCCTATGGGGCGCAGCAGGCGCGAAACCTCTGCAATAGGCGAAAGCCTGACAGGGTTACTCTGAGTGATTTCCGTTAAGGAGATCTTTTGGCACCTCTAAAAATGGTGCAGAATAAGGGGTGGGCAAGTCTGGTGTCAGCCGCCGCGGTAATACCAGCACCCCGAGTGGTCGGGACGTTTATTGGGCCTAAAGCATCCGTAGCCGGTTCTACAAGTCTTCCGTTAAATCCACCTGCTTAACAGATGGGCTGCGGAAGATACTATAGAGCTAGGAGGCGGGAGAGGCAAGCGGGTACTCGATGGGTAGGGGTAAAATCCGTTGATCCATTGAAGACCACCAGTGGCGAAGGCGGCTTGCCAGAACGCGCTCGACGGTGAGGGATGAAAGCTGGGGGAGCAAACCGGATTAGATACCCGGGTAGTCCCAGCTGTAAACGATGCAGACTCGGTGATGAGTTGGCTTCTTGCCAACTCAGTGCCGCAGGGAAGCCGTTAAGTTTGCCGCCTGGGGAGTACGGTCGCAAGACTGAAACTTAAAGGAATTGGCGGGGGAGCACCACAAGGGGTGAAGCCTGCGGTTCAATTGGAGTCAACGCCGGAAATCTTACCGGGGGCGACAGCAGAATGAAGGTCAAGCTGAAGACTTTACCAGACAAGCTGAGAGGAGGTGCATGGCCGTCGCCAGCTCGTGCCGTGAGGTGTCCTGTTAAGTCAGGTAACGAGCGAGACCCCTGCCTCTAGTTGCTACCGTTATTCTCAGGAGTCGCGGAGCTAATTAGAGGGACTGCCGTCGCTGAGACGGAGGAAGGAGGGGGCTACGGCAGGTCAGTATGCCCCGAAACCCTCGGGCCACACGCGGGCTGCAATGGTAAGGACAATGAGTTTCAATTCCGAAAGGAGGAGGCAATCTCTAAACCTTACCACAGTTATGATTGAGGGCTGAAACTCGCCCTCATGAATATGGAATCCCTAGTAACCGCGTGTCACTATCGCGCGGTGAATACGTCCCTGCTCCTTGCACACACCGCCCGTCGCTTCATCGAAGTTGGTTCTTGGCGAGGTGATGCCTAATTGGTACTATCGAACCTGGGGTCAGCAACGAGGGAGAAGTCGTAACAAGGTGGCCGTAGGGGAACCTGCGGCCGGATCACCTCCTTAGTTTTCATCTTGCTACGAAACGACTATAATAATAGTAGTGTCGAAAAGAAAGATTGAAGGATTTAGATAATGGTTAATATTTGTGTAAATTCTATGTCTATCTTCACATAATGCATTAACATATAATGATATTTTTAGTTGGATATCTTATCTGATCATTTTATTCATCAGCACTAAGACATCAGCAACATAAGAAAAATGTATGCAATTCTTTGTTTGAAATACTGTGGAGTATAAGACAAAGAATGAAGTTAACGTAGTAGTAAAATACAATGATCGTTATGTATAGGATCAAACCATCGAATAATAAAAAAATATTATATTCACCGCTAATAATAAAAGACAACAAATCAATATTGATAAATAATTAAAATAATATAAAAAAATAATATATTCGCGTAATAACAAAGTATTTTGTTATTATTTTTTCTTGATGATAAAAATGAGGATAATAAAGTGAATCGAATATTGGTATGATGTTAAAGTTGTAGGCAGTAGAGCGAAATAGTATATTGTCATATGTGTAGTACTTGTATAGTTACAAGTTTGCAGGTATATGTTGTTGTTATCACTGGAACTAAATTTAATTTTATGATTTTTAAGAAAAAATCAACTGGTGCAAAGACGCCGATTGGTGGATGACTCGGCTTGATAAGCGAAGAAGGACGTGGCAAGCTGCGATAAGCCTGGGGTAGGTGCACGCGACCGTCGATCCCAGGATGTCCGAATGAGGTCTCTCTTTACACTCCCTTCCTTAAAGCTTGGGAGAGCGAACCGTCCGAAGTGAAGCATCTGAGTAGGACGAGGAAAAAAAATCAATAGAGATTCCGTTAGTAGCGGCGAGCGAAAGCGGAGCAGCCCAAACTGAATCTGTTATGGTAACATAGTAGAGATGTGGTGTTCGATTATGGCGCATAGGATCCTTTCTTTGGAGCTAAAGTGTACTGGAATGTACCGGAACAGAGGGTGATACCCCCGTAGGCAAATGGAGGAGGGATTCTGTTATAATCAGAGTAACTGGCCTTGGCAGTGGCCAGTGAATGTGGGTAAAAGTAGTATCCAAGGCTAAATATTCATCAAGACCGATAGAAAACTAGTACCGTGAGGGAAAGTTGAAAAGTACCCGGAAGGGGGGTTAAAAGCGCCTGAAACCAATCGGTTACAGACGTGTATGGCTCGAAAGGATTCAATCTAGAGTCATACGTTCCGTCTAGAAACACGGGCCAGGGAGATTGCTGTCATGGCGAGCTTAACCTTTAACAAAGGGAAGGCAAAGGGAAACCAAATTTGCGCATTTTTTCATCTGAAAAAAGAGGCAATGGATCTGAAAGGGTCTACAGTCATGGCAGTAAGGCTAGAAACCGGACGATCTAGTCCTGGACAAGACGAAGGTGAGCGAAAGCTCGCTGGAGGTCTGAAGGGGTCCTGACGTGCAAATCGGTCCTCTGATCTGGGATTAGGGGTCAAAAACCAATCTAGTCCGGTGATCGCTAGTTCCCACCGAAGTGGATCGCAGTCCTGCCTTAGCTGAGATTGCTTGTATTGTAGAGCACCGATCGGATGGTAAGGGTTCGAAAGAGCTCGCCATCCATTCGAACTCCGAATATACGGGCGTCGAAGAAGCTAGGAGGCGGGTTTATGTGGGGTAAGCCTCATAACCGAGAGGGGGACAACCCAGACTAAAGTTAAGGTCCCCAAATGTCTACTAAGTGTCAAACCAAAGGGTGTTTTCGAGCAGAGACAGCAGGAAGGTAGGCTCAGAAGCAGCCATTCTTCAAAGAGTGCGTAACAGCTCACCTGCCGAGCTCGAAAGCCCCGAAAATGTACGGGGCTTAAGTAGACTACCGATACTTTAGACCACCAACGATGTTGGTGCGTGGTAGGTGGGCGTAGTGTTTGGGTAGAAGCTGGGCTGTAAAGTCCAGTGGACCGAACTACTAGTGCAGATCCTGGTGGTAGTAACAGCATAGCCGGGTGAGAATCTCGGCGACCGCATGGGTAAGGGTTTCCCGGCAATGCGTCATCAGCCGGGAGTTAGCCGGTCCTAAAAACAACCTCAACAGAATTGTTTGAATGGGAAACTGGTTAATATTCCAGTGCCTTGGGAGATCGTTAATACCTTTTCTGTCGCTTCCGGATAGGATGAGCAGAAACGTCTTTCTGTCTAAGTATTCTAGCTTTAAGGAGTGCCGTAATGGCGAGAATTAAAGCGAGATGCGAATGGCCTTTCGCAAGGAGGGTTCGTTTGAATCCGGGAGACAATGAAAGCAGAAATTGGGAGATTCTTTCAAGTCCGTACCGAGATCCGACACTGGTGCCCTGGATGAGAAGTCTAAGGTCTATCGGGTATACCGTATGGCAAGGGAACTCGGCAAAATAGCTCCGTACCTATGGTATAAGGAGTGCCTGCAGTTTTTACGAGGAGTAGGGACTGCAGGTCGCAGTGACTAGGGGGTCCCGACTGTTTAATAAAAACACAGGTGGTCGCTAGTCCGAAAGGATGTGTATGGCCTCTGTATCCTGGCCAGTGGCGGTACCTAAAACCTGGGTTCAACCGGGCTAAGGGCCGCTAAACGCCGGGAGTAACTCTGACTCTCTTAAGGTAGCCAAATGCCTTGTCGGGTAAGTTCCGACGTGCATGAATGGAACAACGAGGGCCCCGCTGTCCCTGCCTACAACCCGGTGAAGCCACATAACGTGGACGAACAGTCCACGAACCTCTGTCGGGGAGAGAAGACCCTGTGGAGCTTTACTGCAGCCTGTTGTTGCGATATGGTTGCAAATGCAGAGAGTAGCTGGGAGCCGTTACAGTCAATTCTCCGGGATTGATTTAGGCAATCGTGTAACACCAGCCATTTGTTACCGTATCGCTAACCTGTCTTTACAGGGACATCGGCAGGTGGGCAGTTCGGCTGGGGCGGCACCCCCTTGAAAATGTATCGAGGGGGCCCAAAGATTGGCTCAGGCGGGACAGAACTCCGCCGGTGAGGGCAAAGCCAAAAGCCAGTCTGACTGGATTCCCAATGATACGGGATTCAGAGGCGAAAGCCGGGCTTAGCGATCCATCATGTCCTCACTATTGGGGGCTGGTGGTGACAGAAAAGTTACCCTAGGGATAACAGGCTCGTCGCGGGCGAGAGCTCCCATCGACCCCGCGGTTTGGTACCTCGATGTCGGCTCTTCCCATCCTGGTTCTGCAGCAGGAGCCAAGGGTGGGGCTGCTCGCCCATTAAAGGGGAACGTGAGCTGGGTTTAGACCGTCGTGAGACAGGTCGGTCTCTGCCTGACAGGGGCGTGGTTGTCTGAGGGGAAGTTGCCCCTAGTACGAGAGGAACAGGGCAGCGCAGCCTCTGGTTTATCAGTTGTCCGACAGGGCAGGCTGAGCAGCTAAGCTGTTTAGGATAACTCCTGAAAGCATCTAAGGAGGAAGCCTTTCCCGAGACAAGACAACCTTCCGTAAGGAGAAGGGCGGCCATAGAAGATGGCGTTGATGGAATGGAGGTGTACGTATCAAGCTTTCGAGCGAGATATTCAGCCTGCCATCACCAATAGCCCAACGCACCCGAAAAAGATTTGAGGTAAATAATATTATATTATTAATGTTATGTGTGTGTGTAACCAAGTATTTGTGCTTCCATGTGTATAGCATTTAACGTATATCTATATACGAAGTTATATTCAAAATATATTTATGCATCTATGATTATTATGCTATTATCTCTACTTTTGTACACTTTAATACAATTGAATGCATTTGTTCGATTACTCTAATTTCTATTATTTCTATTATGAAAAAAATAATAACTTTATTTTGTGCGTAAAGAATAATATTATTATTGTATTAAATTATATTATTGATATAATTTGACTCTCTTATTTTAGTTGTATGAAATGATGATATTTTTATTTTTATTGTTCGATCGTTTGATTCTACGGTTCCATTTTGTTTTGTCGTTAAGTTTAATTAATTTTTGATTGCTGATCTTTTTGCTATTGTTATTATTTGATTAAATCATTTTACGTGTTGGTTCTACCTTTTGATCATTTATAATCATTTACATTAATTTTATAATTGTCATTCTTATTTTTATAGTTGTCAAGATTGTTATATATCGTAGATTAAATTTATTCTGTTTTTTAATTATTTAGGCAATTGTTATTTCTTTGTATAATTATCCACTGTGTCAATAATTTTTATAATATTTTTATTAATGTCTGTAGTTTGTGTATTTTTGATGAAAGAATTCATTGTAGCAATTGAATACTTATGTAGTATTTCTACTAACTCTGAATTTTTATTTAATTCATAAACTCTATTTTTTGTGCTTATTCTAATTTCTTTTATAATTTCTTTCTTAACTAAATGTGGTATAATTCTTTGAACAGTTCGTAATGGTACATCACTTAGATCACTAATCTCTGAAGTAGAAAAATTAAAGTTTTGATTGAATATAAAAAAATCTAAAATTCTAGAAATATTATTTTGGAATATTCTTTCAAAAGGTCTGTTTTTTAAATGATTTATTTCAATTTGATCCATTATATTTCTACTTTGATTCTATATAAAACCATTACGCCATATATGGCGTTAAATGTTGATTCTCATCATGATGGAATGCCTCTTGAATCCTATTTTTTCATAAAATCTTGATACTTTTTCATCACAGTCAAGTATTACTTTATAACACTTTTCTTCTCTAGCAATTTCAATTAATTCTTTTATTATTTCTTTTCCTAAGCCTTTATTTTGAAACCCTTTTTTTATTGCGACGTCTTCTATATGACCTACCTTTCCTCCGTCATGAATAAATTTTTGTTCTATGAATAGGGTCGCAGTACCTATTATCTTATGATTTTCTTTATCTTCAGCCACAATTATTTTGAAATTTTTATTGTAACTTAATTCTTTAAAGATCTCTTTTATTCTTTCTGAGTTCTTATTTATATCTCCAATTTCCGAAAGATTTGATAATGTATCAAAAAATCCATTTAAAAAATCATCTTCTTTTAATAGTCGTAGATTAAATTGCATGTGTATATAACTCTATTATTATAATTTAAACTTCACAAATGACTATTATCATTTTATCAAAAAACTAGTGTAATTTTTTATTTATATTTAATTGTAGTCAATTATAGTATTATATAATTAGAAACGCTAATTAATATATTTTATTAAATAGATCATAGTGTAGAAAGATTATCTATGGCCACCGAAGTAGAAATTAATAATTATTTTAAAAATAATAAATTGTTCAGAGTTATGGTCGTTGATGATGAAAAAGATATACTCCGAATAATCAAAAGAGATTTGGAAAGTACAAACGAATTCCAAGTAGAAATTTTTTCTAGCGGTGTAGATGCTTTGTCATCTTTTAAAAATCACGAATTGGGATATTACGATGTAATTATCACAGATATTAGAATGCCTCGTATGAATGGTTTTGAATTATATAGACAGTTAAAGGAGATGAATCCTAGTACAAAAATTGCCTTTATTACTGCATTTGAAATAAACAAAGATGAATTTATTAAAGTACTACCTTCCATTGAAGTAAAAGATTTTATTATAAAACCTATAGACATGGACGATCTGATATTTAAAATAAGATCGATGCTTTCGATATAAATGTAATCTTAATTCGGTGTATTTTGAAAAGTTGAAATTTGTTTATTATATTCGTAATTAATAATGATTGGCATAATATTATCTAGAAACAATATTTTTTTATTGATTCTTGTCATTGGAGTTGGTATGTCGTTATCATTTCTTTCTTATCATTATTCTGGAATAATTGCAGATCAAATAGCTAATGTAGCTTCTAATGATATTCGTTCTAATGCAATTATTGAAACAGATGGTTTATCAAGAACTCTTCTTCATATAATCGATCCTGTATCGACAAATTTAGAAATCTTGTCTAAATTGGTAAATTCTAGTAATATAGATCAGACACAAGCATTAATAGATAGTATCCAGAATTCTACTAAAAATATGACAGAAGGTTATTATTGGATTGATGAAAAAGGAAAAATTGTATCTATAAGTAATGTTAATCCCAATAAAATCCATTCTTTTGATTCTATTGACTTGAGTAATCGAGAATATTTTGTAATTCCAAAAGATACTATGTCAAAATATTATAGTAGTGCTATAGAATCTATAGACAAAATTCCTAGGTTATATATATCGTTCCCAATATTGGAAAAGTTAAATTCTTCTAAAAATATATTCAAGGGTGTAGTGGTTTCATCTATAAAAATCCATGAATTGGGAAATTTTTTGCAGAGCGAGCTAACTCCTCAGGTTGCAAGTAATGTGGGTTTAATGGATAAAAATGGTGTAATAATATATTCTCGAAATCCTGTTCTAATCGGGAAGAATTATTTGGATTCTAGATTTCAATCTTTGATTCCGAAAGAAATTAAAGAACCTTATAATTCTATACTTGAGAAATCACTTCGAGGATCTTCAGGAGCGGACGATCTTTTATTAATGGGCGGAAACAAAACTACAATATCTTATCAGCCAGTTTATATAGGGGGTAAATATTTGTGGACTTTATTTGTAAGCGCTCCCCACCAACTTGCTACAGAGGTAGGAATTTTGATTAACAATCAAAAAAACTTTAGTACATCTATGGTACTAACAATAGGGGCGGTAGCTTTAGCAATTGCCTTTTTAATTCTTTCTTGGAATAAACAATTGGAATCAGCAGTTAATTCAAGAACAATAGAATTGAAAGAGGCAAATGATTCTTTAAAAGATAATAATAAATTATTAGAATTAGCAAACAAAAAATTAAGTATTCATGATAAGATGCAAAAAGAGTTTATAAATATTGCTGCACATGAATTAAGAACTCCAATCATGCCTATTTTAGGTGATGCCATATTTTTGGAGAAACAATTTGATGCAGGAAAAAATGAAGTTATGATAGATAAAGAACAAGTTAGTTCTATCATTCGAAATGCTAAGCGTTTGAAAAGACTCGCCTCTGATATTTTGGATATAACTAAAATAGAAAGTCAATCTTTAAAATTAAATAAAGAAGAATTTAATATTTCAGATATTATTCTATCTTCAATAAGGGATATTAAAGCTCAGATAGCAAGTAGTAATTCAGAACAACTTGATAATTTACATTTTATATATGATCCAAAAAACATATTCGTTATTGCAGATAAAAATCGGATAACTCAGGTCATGTTCAATTTATTGAGTAATTCTCTTAAATTTACTGAAAATGGTGACATAAGTATTGGTGTATCTTTTGAAAAAGATGATGTAAATGGTAAGAACTTTGTAATTATTAGTATATCTGATTCTGGACAAGGAATTGATCCTGAGATTTTACCAAGGTTGTTTAACAAATTTGTTTCTAAATCTTTTGAGGGTACTGGCCTGGGATTATTTATTTCTAAAAGTATTATTAAATCTCATTGTGGAGAAATTTGGGCATTTAATAATTCTGATAAAGGTGCTACCTTTTGTTTTAAACTACCTCAAAATTAATTCATATAATAGCTACGGGATTTCATATTTATTTTGGCTCTATAATCCTAGAAAAAATTTATATCTTTTAAATAATCATATATTATATGTCAATTGGATATGGATCTTACACTCAAATAATTGGTCATATTTTATAGTTGTACTTGCTTGGATTGTATTTTAGAAATATCATAAAGGCGTTATCGTTTTTGCATATGATAAAAACATGTCATGTATCAATCTATGTGGGCTCAAAAGTACAATCGGAGATTTCTTCGGAATAAGAAAGTTAATGCAGACTTAAAACTGCGATAATAATACGCTTTGAATAAATATGGTTTTGGTAGTTATCTAACCGATGAATAAAGAAATTCTTTTCTTTAAATTCAAAATAACGAATTATCTTTTGTGTGATTTCTGTCTTATGTTCTAGATAATAATACAAAAACAGGATATTTCAATAGATGAAGATATATGGTATATGTAGACCTGTAAATTCTTGAAATGAATATCATCTTCATTTCTATTTTGAAAAAAATATTATTGAAGGAATAATGTGATTACGTCAAGAACGGATAGGATACTTCGACTATTTCCTGAGTAATTGAAAGATGTAAATTAATAGTGTTAAACATAAGTTATATTACTCATTGATTAACGCAATACAGAAGTAATATGCGTTAACGATGCCGTAACTATTATATCCATAATATATATTGTTATATTTTCAATCTATTTTTTTCTCATTCCAGATTGCTTATCATTCCATATTTTAGTAATAATGAATAGGATTATGATAATAATTGTTAAAACAATCTCCATGATTATAACGTTTTTTATTGTCAGATTGCGAAAAATTTGTATTAATATAACTCCCATTATATTGCCAATGATCAATGCCATGCAAAAAATTTTCAAGACCTCAGTTTTTTTCATTATATATATTGTTATTTTATTCATTATGAATTTAAAAATATTGAGTTTAATTATTTGCTGGTATGGAAATATATGTTGTGTAAATACGATAAAAATGTGACCAATTCACATATATATTTTTTAATTAATATTTTAACCCATTTTGATTCTATCTTTATGATAGAGATCTTTCTGATTTAATTTTATTTGATGGTCAAAATAAATAATCTAATTTTAACTTGTGATTCCTTACATGGAAGTTTGATTGTTGATAATTTACAATTGATATAAATTATATATATAAAGATGAATATCGCAATAATTTTTCAAAATTGTTTATTTAATTTAACTGACATGTTGATTTGTTGGAAATAATATTAGAAGCTATCGAATCCTCCGCCACCAAAATCATAACCATTCGAATCACCTGTTGCTATATCTGTGTCTGAAATATTATTGTCTATGTCTGAATTATCGGAAGTTCCCGTTGTGTTATTACTGAATAAAAAACTTTCCATGGGATTGAGGGAAATTCCTGCAAGTGACATTAGAGATGTAAAAAATATCATATCCATAATTCCAGACACAATCATTAATGGTAGCCATTCCCTATTTCCTTTAATAAATGATTGAATATGCTTTTGATCTTCTTGGGAGTACCATTTTTTCTTTTAGTTCTTGATTTTTTGCATTGAGTATTTTTGAACCCGTTTCTGTTAACTTATAAATTTTTTTTTCATTCTGACCTATTAGTTTTTGCACTATCAATTCCTCCATTAAAATAATTACTTTCTCTTTTTCTAATTTTGTAAATCTGATAATTTTGTCTAATGTATCGTAGTTTTTTAAAAATGGATCTCAGTATTATAAAATGAGACGGACTATCGTTTAAATTATATGACATATATTTTAATAACTTTTTTGATACATAAATTCTTCTTTAACCGTTTGAACAACCAGTGAACTCTAATAACAAATAGTTAATTACTTCATCTAGTCTTCTTTTTACAGTCTAAGAATTATGTGTACTTAAATTCTTCATACTTGATATTATATATTGGTAAACCATATTATATACTTTTTGAATGCTCGATCAAATCGTCTTGTTCTATAATGCTGATAAATTATGTATCTGTTATTGAAAATCTGGATAATACTTTAATAATACAATATACTTTCTCTTTTTCTAGAATTCTTCAACGGTGATGAATTCGGGTGAACCACCAGAATAATATTCTCTCTTTTTATTATATTAATCTCTGCGGATATTTCTACTAACTTCGATCTATGTCGTGTCGCTGTATAAATAAATATGATAAACTTCTTTCTTCCAAAAATATTCAACAAGGATCCAATTTTAAGGTAAATAAGATGGTTTGCACCCATTTTTTACGCCTCTTTCTACTGGAGATTGCAGTTTATATAAATAATGATATCTTTACAAATCTTTATCTAAATCGCAATCTAGAGATGTACTTCATTATACTTGATACTAGTTCGATTTGAATAATATTCATGCAATCTGAAATTCCAACCTAGTTTGTTATCATTTAATTGCTTTCTTATTTTTATTGTCTAATCATAGTCTGCCAAAGATAGTATTATACTTCTTGGTTTATCCTAATCCTTCTAATTTTTTATTGTAGTATGTTTTGTACTGTTGTATATCTATGTTCTTGATTTATATACTCCTTGGAATTGTCCATTCTATGTGTAATTTGTCAGATTGTATGGCCTATAATCCGAATCCTTCTATATTTTGTATAAATCTTGGATTTCATCTAGCAATAAAGTATAGTAAGATCATCTAAAAATCTCGATCTATAGTATAATTTGAATAAACCGTAATATGATTAGTTATGTATCTTGTTTCTAATCTTTTCATTGCTTTCGACGAGCGGTTATATAAAAGCCTTTATTTTTCAAATTGTTTACTGTCTATCAGTTCAAGGATTTGATGACAATTTCGATAAAGAAATAACAAAAAGATATACTAAATATGAAATACGGTGTTTATTCAGAATAAAAGATGGAAAAGAGATATGGGTGCTACTGAAAGATCTTTTAAAATTGATCTAATGAATAGATTTCTCATACTTTTAGTATCTTGTCGCCTTTGCATCACATAAATGTCAGCTGGCGTTTTATTTGAACTGGATCGGTGTAACGTTTGCACAATATGCAAAAGATATCATGTTTAATTAGAGAATGCGTCCAACTACGCAGAAAACTTACAAAATTATAGAGATTGTAAACTCCATGCTGTAGAGAAATATTTTCTAAGATTTCTTGCTTTCTTATTTTTCAAAAGAGCAGGTGGATGCAACCCCTAGTAATATATTAAAGAAAACTTCTATTCAGTTAAAAAGAAATGGCATACTATATCAACACAGTTGATGGTTAACAGTTGTGTAAACACATTGATACTTCCTCTTGTAAACTAATGTTGTTTGTTCTACCTGCATGTTTTTTGTTATAGATGCATGCCCAATCAGATATTGCATTACCAATATCTTGTCATTTAAAAATGTGGAATTGTTTATGGCTTGTCTATGCATCCATAACCTTCTGACTTCTATCCGATTGAGTTTCGCCGATCTTGTTGTTGGAAGAAATATTAACTATGTTCTTGTGATATTTAACTAGAGTTTTTTTACCTTGTTGGATTTGTGTATCGATACGTTATTTAATACCAAAAATATCTGTTTTACACTGGAATCATATTTTTGGTCTGTCCTCTATAAAATCTAAAAACTGTTTTCCTGTTTTCTTTTTGTAACCATGAGTCCACACCTTGTTATTATTGTAATCATAAATACCAAATACATTCAAAATTCCTCTTATCTTTTGAGATTAGATATTTTGGATTGTATTGATGATCACGAGGCTCATATGTTTTTGCAGCTATAGGTCCCTTTTCATCTTCATAAACTAGGATTGAATTCGCGGGTATGCTATAGATCTCTTGCATAATTAGAAACAATCTATAATGTTATCATGATTTTTGTATTTTAATAATGATAATTATTCATTGTTCTATAATTTACTAAGCCAGTAACTATATCTGACATTTTGTTGTATTTTCTTAATCTATTTCTGAATACGTCGCTCATTATCCTGTACTTTTTAATCTGCAAATGATATGCTCTATCACTATTCTTTTTTTAGAATGATCTTTGTTACGTTCTTCTTCTACTTGTGACAGTTTCAGATTTCTTTTCTTTCTATTTGGTATGGACGATAGTTGTTCTAAGAAATCAGTTTCTACACCTAAATATCCAAGGTCAAATACATTAACAACCATTTTAGGAGTATTAGGATAATTCTCTTTATAGATATCATAGTCATGCCTTCTTCCTTTCTTATATCTTAATTTATGAAGGATAAAATCACGGTTGTTAACCATAAGCTGTGTCTTTACAACAGTATGTTTTTTCTTCTTGCCTGAATAGAATACCTTACGTCTTTTATTATCAATGGGTCTTGGTATCTGTTGTTGTTCTGTACAATCGGTAAAAGCAAGAAAGCCTGGAAAATATTTCTCTACCTCTTCAACAGTTCGAAGCCTTTTTGTTTTGTTATATGTTTTCTGTGGGATGGGTACACACTCTCTTACCAAATTTTCAATCTTTTGTATATCTCTACAGATGTTACTCTGATCTAAATTAAAGAGAAAGCCAGCTAACGTGTAAGTTATGTAAAGACGATAGTATACTAAAAGCATAAGAAATCTATTTCTTGTATAAGTGTGAAAGGTCTGCCTACGGCACCTATGTCTCTTTTTCGATATTTTCTTTTTAGATAATCGTTGTAACTCCTGTTTAACATATCTTTTTGTTATCTTATCGTAAATCTCATCAAATTCTTTTATTGTCAGTCCAGTAAATGATTTGAAAAGTAATGGTTTTTTGAACAGTCTATTATATGAAAGCAAAGAAAGGACAAGAAAATGATGCATAGTTAATCGTATAGCTGAGACTTGGTCATAATTTGATATCATCTTTATTCACAATTCCATTGCATCAGCTGGTTCCAAGCATATATTTTATTGATTTTGGATTTATTTTCTTAGTTTTACAATTATAGTACACCACATTATTTGATATATTAAAACAGACAAAAGTACAATTGCAGATACTTTATGAAATCCACGTACTGGCAATGGGTCTATTCTAAACAGATTTGATATGTTCTGTCAACGGCTCTATCGATATTCTCCTTCTGCTGTAGATAGCCTGTCCTAAAGTCGATTGATAAAAGCATACAATCTCAAGCCTCTTTTTAGAGATATTTTTGTATCTTTCAACAGGGCAAACTAGATCTATCTCTAATACCTTCTTACTATACTCATACAGGTTCTTATCATCATAGCCTGGATCTGCTACCATATACAAGGAAGATGGTAAAGAGAATACCACGGATGAGGATGAGGATGAGGATGAGGATGTTAAAGAAACGTACATCTGGTTATCCTGTACATTTGCAGTAGTTACACCTGCAGTTAGGGGTACTATAATCTTGCCTGTTGTTGTACATGTTAAATGTAGTTTGTATCCGAATACCCATCCTTTGGTATGACTATAGTCCCATCTTGCATCCGTGTCAATGCTAGGACGTGGTACTTCTCCTTTTTCCATCGATGATTTATGCCATACAGGACCTTTTGTTTTTATCAGATTACTGTCTATTGCTGTTATAGAAGCGTCTACTAATCCTTCTGTAACAAACAAGCGCCCCATTGTCGATATTCTTTGTTTAATATCTATAGAAATAGTCTTTAACCTTCTATCAAATGTACGTCTACTAGGTATTTTTATCAGGTCACATGCTAATGCTAGTTTGTGGGTATACTGACAATCCATATCAAGAAAAGCATGCAATCCATTGTTTGAATCGACTCTAAACCATAACCTTACAATAAAACATCTTACAATTACTGTTGGAGAATATACATATGGTCTGCCACGTTTCTTTGATATGGTAGGCCATGGTATACAGCCTATTAGATGCAGAATGTTAAAGAGGATGGATTCTTTTAATCTATTACGAGCTAATCTTTGGGACAGTTGTTCTCAAAATTATATTTCAAGGGTTAGCTTTAAGCTTATGAAAAGTATCAAAAGATAATTTGAATTATGACCATGCCTCATATAGCTGTTTATTCTAATTATGCAAGAGATCTAATAACTAAGCTAAATGTATTACGAGTAAAACTATTTTACTATGGTATGAATTTATGTTAGACAATATGGTGATGTGCGAATAAAATTTATGTATAATAATATTGCTTGCATAAGGTAAGCTATGCATAATATGAATGATGCGATATTTGGATCTAAATATTTACGAACCTAGTTAAGAATTTTCTTATTTAATTATCTAGTTATATTCTTTATGTGATTGGAATTTATATATGCAAGAAGTTTATCTAAAGGGTTTTCCATTTCTCTTAAAATCTTATTAGTCTTTTTTGCCAATAATAAACAATCATTATCATTCTTTAAGAAAAACTCTACATCGGATAACAAACTAGATGCTTCAAATGATCTCTTTATTAAGCCTATTTTTTGTAAATAATCGTCTATGTAGAACCGAACTGGTGCAATAGATACTGTTGGGATACCTAATAGCGCAGATTCAGCGGTCATTGTACCTCCTGCCCCAATAAAAATATCGATATTTTTTAATAGATTGATACCATCTACTACTTCATTTAGAACAATAGCTTTATTTTTAAATCGTTTGGATAACTCTGTAATTTGATCAGAATATCTGCATAAAATTAAGACATTATAATCAGAATGAAAACGGTTTACAACTGATTCAACAAGAGAATTTGGTTCTACAATTAACTTGTGATTATGTATATAAGCAGCTTGTGATTCCTCTAGTCTTATCAATATAGATTTCTTTGACCGATCAATTTTTAATTTATCAAATATATTATTGTTGTTTTTATTCTGTTTGTGATATATATCATTATGATGAGGCATTAGCCAAGCAACTGGATCTAATCCATTATATTGAATAATATTATCTGGAGAAATTCCATATTTTGTCCAAGATGATAACGGAATTAAAGATGGAGAAAATAATTTAGTTAGAAGAGGTAAAGATAATCTAGCTACTGCTTCTGCATGCGGTGAATCATTAAAACCAATATGATCAATTCTCAGCCCAAAGGAAATTCTGGCAGCTTCTGGGGATGAAAAACTAATTACCAAATCTGGAGAAAATTTTTGAATTATTTTTAATAAATCTTTTATCCTATTAGTACTTTCTACAATTTTATTGTACAGATCTGCGCCGCCATGATTACCAATAATTAATAGCTCCAGTTTCTTTATCGTAGATAATTCATTGGCCTCACGATAATTTCGTGAAGTACATAAAATCTCATTATTTTGTTTTTTTAAAATATCAATAACAGGTTTAAAAAACATAATCTGTTTAGGGGTCAAAATATCAAACCAGATCTTCAATAGCATTGTTTATAAACAAACAGCATTAAAATATTTTTCATTTTATGTCACATATTCTATTTTTCTAAATACTATTTGAATAAATAGTGTTTTGTTGCATAACTAAAATTTTTAGTTGGGGATAGAATAATCCATTATCTGTGACTCATTGGCCTTCTTATAATCAATCCCTTATAAGACAAGGTGAGATACTTTTTTCATATGATTTTCTTGATATTTGGGATGAAGATCTTAAGGATGAATGAAAATAAGGATGGCAAAAAAATACAATCCCTGATTCCTTCATTCTTATCATTGGTCATATCAGGATATACCTTCATCTCTCATATAGACAAACAGAAGAACTTATCAAAGCAACTATAGGTAAGAACACACCTCAAGATAAACAACCTGAGTTTTTTACAGACCTGCAGAAGAACAAACAAACTGGACGTCGATACCAATAGTAGTATAGATGATAATGATGTTGTTATCATAACAGAGGACAGTACCGGTATCAAGGTTACAAACAGAGGCCAATGGATGCAATATAAGTGGGAAGTAAAAAACAAGAAAGGCTATCTAAAGATACATGTAGATGTAAACATAAAGACCAAACAAATTCTTGCACTTGAAGTTACGGATGAGAAAGTACATGATAGTAAAGTACTAAAGAATTTGGTGGAAGGTGTGCTGAATAATCCCCATAATATCAAGATCAAATCATTTCTAGGTGATGGAGCCTACTATAGTAATGAGAATTTCAAATATTTGAAGGAAAAAAGGATTTACCCCACACCTTCAAAGTAAAAAGGAACCATCATTTCATTCAAGAATAATAAGATACGTAATAGAGAAGTTAAATTTCAAATAAGATTATCACAAATGGAAAAAGAAAAGAAAGTACGGAAGTAGGTGGGGATGGCTAAACAAACAGCATTTTTTTCTATAAAGCGGATGTTTGGTGAATACACATCTGCTATCTGGTTTAAAATTGGTAATAGAGATGACAATGAAGGTATTGGTGTACAACCTGTTTAGAAGAATTGTATAAAATGAATGAAAATAATTTGAGGAAAACTAGTTATGCAAAAGAGCAAATAAATAGGAATTAATTTGTATTTCTAACAAATAGAATAATTTGTCAAAAAGTAATTATGGATACAGGATGTAGTAATTATAAAAATCTTACCTCAATAAATTAGGGCTAAATCCATATTGATATTTGAGATTTGGAAATACTCTATTCAAAATTTTTTATATATTATACTTGATATAATTATAAATCATAATATTCAAATATTATAGTCATATTTATCAATGAATCTCTCAATATTTATAGATTCAAAAGCATAGTCTCGCTGTGTTTAAATGAATCAATGATGTTAAATAATTATTGATACCAGACTGCAGAAGAGAGATTAGAAATATTTAGACAACGGTAATAATAATACACTTTATATATGAATGGAATTATAGCACAATTCTTAAAATAACCTTTAAAATAGATATATTGCCAGACCGGGGTTACAGTATATTCATATTCAAAGTATTTATTTTATTGAGCAAGCTTTGTTAAAAGTATAATTTCGTTTGATATTGAAACAGATTTGCAAAATAATTGTGCTTAGATTTTACCTCATTTCGATTATATCCAAATTAGTTTTATCTTTTTAAAAATATTTCATCAATTTATTAAAACTGATAGAAGTCGAATTTTATTTTATTTGGAGTTTTCAATTACTAAAACTAAAGGCTGGTATACATTGGGCGAATTAGAATAAATTAATTGAAAATAATGACAATATTAATAAATTAAATATAAATTACATTAAAAAAGAAAGGTTTGTGATAAATAATGCCCGAGATAAGACTATTGTTATCTATGGATTAAGTACTGAAGGCTACGAAATAGCAAAAAGAATATTACAACATCATACAAAAGTTATAATAATAGATGAAAATTCAAAGTTAGGATTATCTTTAACTAACAAAATAGTAAAAGAATTTCCTAGCATTACCTCCCTTATCGAGGAAGAACCATTATTAAACTTAGAACCGTTTGACAAATCCATAAACAATGCACCAATAATTTTTTTTGCTCCTAGGATCAGAAAAATTAATTATGAAGTCAAGAATGATATTATCCCGAAATTCAAGGAAATTATTTCTAATTTGAAGAGTAATACATCCATTGTTTTTAATATACCTTTAGGTATAGGTGGAAATACTGAAATAATTTCACTAATAGAACATTTGTCAGGTTATAATATGGAAACAGAGATATATTATTATTATAATCCTATTAATAAAAATAGATCAGATAAAATAATCCTGGGAAGATTTCAACAAAAAGAAGATCAATATTTTAATAACATTATAAATTTAATTTATCATAAAAATGTATATGAATTAAAAACAGTAAACATATCCTCTGCTGAAATATTATACACAATTAATATTGTAAAAAGATATTCTAATCTTTCATCGATTAATGAAATTGCAAAGCTTACTAAGATCCAAGAAATAAAGATCGAAGTATTTCAAAATGACATAAATTCAATTTATTTGGACGAAATAGTAGACGGATTATTTGATTTAAGGATTTTGAGTCTTTCGTTAACAAACTCTTCTGCATTAGGATATGTCGTAAATGGTACAATTAGATCTATTGAAGGATTTATAAAAAGTCTTGTAGATGAATTAAGACTTCAATTGAAAGAAAGAGAGATCAAAGCCAGTAGAACAAAAGTTACCATCTTTTGGACAATAGATAAAAATGAAATTAGGGGTGATAAAATTTTAATGCGCGAATTATTAAAATCAAAAATGACTGATTATATCGCAGAAGTAGAAATACAAGATATTGAAAATTTCGTTCCAAATATAATAACAAATATCATAATTGTATGTTCTAGCGAGGATCATAAAAAAGCATTATTAAAAATAAACAAGAATCATCACCATAATCACAAGATAATAATTATTTCAGCCAATACATTTTTTAATACAATTGAAATATAATTCACGGAATCATAATAATTAATAAACTATGACATATACAAAATTTAAGAGTTCCATCTAGATTTTTTTATATTATATTCTTCTCGAGAATATTTTACTATTGCAGGATGTCCCATCACAACAGTATTAGGAGGAACATCTTTAGTAACTACTGAAGCCATACCAACAACGCTATTCTTATGTACTGTCACCCCGGGTTTAAAAACAGAACGACCTCCTATAATAACACCATCTTTAATGATTACTCCAATCATTTTCTTACTCATCGGATAAGGATCGTTTGTAAATACGGTACCTGGACCAATAAATACATCATTTCCTATCTCCGTTAAGGGAGGGATGTATACGGAGCCTTCTATTCTACAATTGTTACCGATTTTAACGTCATAGTCGATATGGGTAAGAGATCCGATCATAACATTGTCGCCTATAACTGTATTATCTCCGATGTAGGCAAAGTGCCAAATCTTTACATTTTTGCCTATTTGAGCACTTGGGGAAATGAAATTAGTTATAGAATTAGTTGAATATGTCATAGTAACTTATCATCTTATTTTCAATATAAAACTAATATAAAATATACGGTATCTAAATTATTACTCTAAATCATCCATTTGACAGAACTAATTATTCTATTGCTGATGAAAAGAAGCAAACTATATGGATAATATATCAATTAGTATGTATTATCAGCTGTGCAAAAGATATGTCCTATTTTGTTGTAAAATATGCGTTCTTTTTACTCTATTCATAAATAGATCTGTTAGTATGCGGAAAAATATCTATTATAAAAAATTATGATCACATAATACAAATATTCTACAAGTGGATGTACCTTTGTATTTACAGAACTGATGGCAAACCTACATAACAAATAGTTTCTCGTGTAGTTTTTCTTTTCTGAAATAATGGATATTTTATTCTTGAAATATGTATATGGTTGATATCACTCTCGCAAAATAGATTTCATTTAGTGATAATTTTTACCTCTTCCATAATTTTCAACTCTTATTATGAAGTTGAAATATTATTGGTATGGTGTATCATTGTTTTCTTAAATACTTGATCAACTTCTTTAATTAGTTGTGTGATAATGCTTAATCCTTGAACAAATAACATCGTGAAATTTAATAACATATTACCTGAATAGCTAATTTCTTCCATGCTTATTATTATAAATATTCCTGTTAACTTGATATTATTTCTTTATTATGCTGATCGACAAGCAACCAAACCCTTGTTTTATGTGGTTTAATTCGCATCTTTCCTCTTATAATGAAAATAATTGTCAAATCCTTCTATTCTATTTTTTTTATTATATATTATGTTGTTATTTCATTAATATTTTTTTCAAAATAGAAATGAAGATGATATTTTCATTTTCAAGAGTCTGTAGACTTGTATATACTAGGCGTCATAATATGGAGAAACAAAATACAATCTATATTCTTCTACAACTTTAGTTAGATATCGTACTTCAGATGATATATATTTAGTTCTTTCTATTTGGAACGAAAAAATTTGATTGTTCATTGGTCCTATGATTGCCCGATCATATCAGTATTGATGCCGATTTTAAGGCAGTTTTATTAATAATGTATTCTACCTTTCTTATTTTTGAGATTCTAGTTGTCATACTTTTGATTCATTTGATTTTTTTCTTAATCTGATATTTGATCTCCTGATAAATCGTGGGCTCTTCTATCTTGTAGTCTTTATTTTTTACCTTATCTTTTTAGCCATTTGTAGGCTCATACTTTACTTTGATGTCATTTGTACAATTACACTTGTGTATTAAACTATGGTAAAAACAAGTAATATTCTTCCTTTGTTTTTTGCATCCTGTTTAAATCTGTGGGTCTTTTCAATAGTTCCTTGGATAAGCGAATGAGAATAGTAATAATGGATTAATCTGAGCATATACCAAAATTATCTTTCTAAATATGATCATACAACACGATAACCGTACCAATCCCTGATAATTTTCTATCTTCTTATACCTGACGAACAGTTTCCTGAATATGTTGTGCCCGAAATCGTTCTTTCTACAAGCCATTTTGTTGTAGAATGTTTTTTCCGATTTGAACAATGTTGTGTTATAGCCTCTTTTTCCTCTCTCTATCTTTTATTGAGAATATGCAGTACATATCCTCGTTTGATCAGCTCTTGTTCTTCAGGTTCGGAATTATATGCTTTATCAAGATAAATGTTGAAGTTTGCTTATTCCTCTCCTTCCTGTTTTTTTTAGTTTTACTTGATAGTCTTTTGATGATTGCATCATCAACAGATCTGTTACCAATTTGATGTCATAAGTATTAGCAGATGATATTACAACAGATAGAGGGATTCCGTTTTTATCTGTTAAAATATGTCTTTTTGTGCCGAGTTTGCTTCTATCAGTAGGATTATGTCCTGTCATAGCCCCCATAAAGACGACTTTATATACCTGAGACTTGGTCATAATTCAATACTGCATTGTTATCCACAATTCCATTTCATCAGCCAGTCCCAAGCATATATTTTATTGATTTTGGATTTATTTTCTTAGTTTTACAGTTATAATATACCATTATTTGATATATTAAAACAGACAAAAGTACAATTGCAGATACCGTATGAAATCCACGTGATGGCAATGAGTCTATTCTAAACAGATTTGATATGTTCTATCAATGGCTCTATCGATATTCTTCTACGACTGTAGATACATTGTCCTATTTGATTCATAAAAGCATACAAACTCAAGCCTCTTTTTGCAAGTACTTTCGTATCTTTCAAGAGGGCAAACTAAATCTATTCCCAATGTATTTTTACTATATTCATACAGTTTCTTATCATCATAGCCTGGATCAGCTATCATGTACAATACATATGGTAAAGAGAATACCGAAGAAGATGATGTTAAAGAAACATACAGCTGGTTATTCTGTACATTAGCAATGTTACATCTGCAGTTAAAGGTACTATAATCTTGCCTGTTGTTGTACATGTTAGATGTAGTTTGTATCCAAATATCCATCCCTTTGTATGACTATAACTCCACCGTGCATCCGTGTCAATTCCAGGACATGGTACTACTCCTTTTTTCATGGATGATGTATGCCATACACTACCTTTTGTTTTTAAAAGAGTACTGTCTATTGCGGTTATAGAGAGGTCTATAATATCTTCTGCAACAAACAGGTATCCTATTGTCGATATCCTTTCTTTTATATCTGTAGAAATGGTTTTCAATCGCCTGTCAAATGTACGTCTGCTAGGTATTTTTGCAAGACTACATGCTAATGCTAGTTTATAATTATACTGATAGCAGTCCATGTTAAGAAAAATATGTAATGCATTGTTGGAATCAATTCTAAACCATATCCTTACAATAAAGCATCTCAAAATTACAGTTGGAGAATATACATATGGTTTGCCACGTTTCCTTTTTACAGTAGGCCATGGTATACAACCTATTAGATGCAGAATGTTAAAAAGGATGGATTCCTTTAATCTATCAAGATAATCTTTGAAACAGTTGTTCTCAAAATCATATTCCAAAGGTTAGCTTTAAGCTTATGAAAGGTATCAAAAGATAATTTGAATTATGACCATGCCTCGTATACCTACTATCAATGGATTGCCATGTCCAGTTGATGCCTACATAGTCACCATAGATTTTCAATAGTTTTATCCATACCTTTTTGAATACATCCAAGGCTCTTCCACTTCTGAAACCTACGATGACAGGTAGAACCAGATCCGTATTCTTTTGGCAATATCTTCCATTGACATCCTGTTCTTAATACATAGAGAATTCCATCGATCACTTTTCTGTATGGTATAATTGTCCGACCAACTGTATTGAGTGGTTTTTCCTTTGGTAAACTGCTCTTAATCTCATCCCATACCCATCTGAAACCTTGAGTATGGTAGAATGCTTATTTTCCTTCTTCTTCTGGATGAAGGTTACAGTTTATCAAAAGGGGAAAAGAGCTATAATCCTATCGATTTTTGGGATAGGCTCTAAGTATCTATAGATAATACATAGGTGATAATAGGGCAGTTCGGGTATGTATGTCAGTTGGTATAGAGTATAACATGTCTATTCGTATCTCACTATTGTTTTGATATATGCACACTTTATTCGATATTTCTTCCTGATAATTCTAGATCATACTATTACAGTAGTTTCATATACAAACAATATTTCTTTTAAGCAGAAAGATTATCTTGAATTCAATCTGGTAATGGCTCTGTAAAGTTAAGTAAAAAGCTATGGAATTCATCATTGTTTAATATATATGATACAACAAGTTAGAAAAAGTTACTTCATTATTTTCATGCGAGAGGTTATCAAGAAACCATTACTTTTCAAATCATTCACAGACGACAATACAAGAGTTTGATGATATTTTTGATAGATAACAAAAATATATGCTAAATATGAAATACAAATATTATCAAAAAGAAAAAATAACCAAGAAAGAGATGTAGGTGCTGCAGGGTGACCTTTCAAACTTTATCTAATAATAGATTTATAATGCTTTTGGCTTATTATCGCCTGTACATAACTTACACATTAGCAGGTTTTCTATTTGATCTAAATCAGAGTACTATCTACATAGATATCCAAAAGATAGAAGAATTGATTAGAAAATGCTTACCAATTCTTCAAAAGACATATTGCTTAACAAAAAGGTTGAAAACATTAGAGGAAATAGAGAAATATTTTATAGGTGTTAAATCTTTTGTAGATTGTACAGAACAACAGATTTCAAGACTAGTATACAACAACAGAAGAAGGATTTTCTTTTCGGGTGAGAAGAAAAGACATACTATAAAAACATAACTGATAGTTATCAACTATAGTTTTATTATTCATAAAATAAGATATAAGAAAGGAAAAATACATAATTGTGATATCCATAAAGAGAATCAGTCTATAACTCAAAGAAGTTGTTAATGTGTTTGACCTGGGATATTTAGGCGTGGAAAAAGACTTTTCAGAATATCAATTATGTATACCAATCAGATAAAAGAATACAGCAAAAGTCATTCAAAAGAAAGAATAATTGCAGAGCATACTTATTTGCAGTTTGAAAAAGTACAGGATAATAATGAATCAGATATTCAGAAGTAGGCTAAGAAAGTACAATAGAATATCGGATACAGTTACGGGTCTGGTAAACTATAGAATAATGAACTAGTATTACTAAAAGAAAAGATGGTACATCGTAGTAAACTAAATGAAATGTTTCTAATTATACAAGAGATCTATTCTTTTTTAACAGGCGATGGTACGTGGTATCCGCAATCTTGTCGCTTCTTAAAATTAAAACACCATATTCATTCCTCTTTTGAAAAAAGTATTGTTGAAAGGACAATATAATACATAAAGGATAGATCTGAAGGATTTGATGATTATTATCCCTGCAGAAATAAGTGTAAATTAAAGCATGTTCGACAATGGCTCAACCTAATTGCTGACTATTACAACAAAGAAATGATATCTTAACTTTGTAGGCATGGTAAATCCAAAAAAAGCACGTATAGCGTATGGTCAATATATTATTGATATATTTTTATTTCTTGAAATTAAGATGGAACATAACTGAGATACAAGATTTTCCTAAGTTTAGAAAAAAGATATTAAAAATAAATTTAGAATACCGTGGAATTTGATTATTGGGTATGTAGTATCATAGACCACGTTGAAGAGAAACAAAAAAGGATACTGAACTATTCTGTCTTAATAAGTAAGGTAAACTGGAGCTCCCGTGTTGCTAGATATTAGTGAAGCTTCTGCTATTTTTGTTACTGCACTGGATTCCTCCGGAGTTACTAAAAATCTAGTTTTTCTACCCGATAATGCCATAAGAAAGTTTTCGATCTCAAGAGTCAAAGGTTCTTCAAATTTTCTTCGCGGAATAATAGTATTATTTTCATCATCTATTCTTATTTCCTGAGTTATAAAATCTCCAGTAATTATCCCTTCTGAACAAACGGCACTAAATCGTCTAACTTTTTTTGGGGTGACCCAGTTGGATGCGATTATTGCCACTTTTTGGTTTTGAAATCCTAACATAATCGTGGCAAAATCTTCAGAAGAATGAAACTTCTTTCCTGATCGTGCAAAAACTACTGATGGTTTAGAATTAAAAACAAACAATGCGGTATCGATATCATGTACCGATGTGTCATAAATTATGCCCACATCTTTTATATGCAGAGGCATCCTGTTTTCACGATGAAATTCCATCATTAGCAAATCACCGTAAGTATTTTCTTCTATTATGCGTTTAAGATCTTGAATTGCGGGATTGAATCTTTCGATGTAACCGGTTGTTAATATTATCCCGTTTTGTTTTGACAACTGAGTTAGCTGTTCACATTCTATTGATGAAAAAGATAACGGTTTTTCAACAAAAATATTTATTTTATGTTTCATGATTTTTTGTGCAATTGGAAAATGTGTTGTAGTAGGAGTACAAACCAAACATGCATCAAGACTTTGTTGGTTGAGCAAGTCATCTAGACTTGTATAACAACTAACACTATATTTTTTTGAAATAGTATCAAGTCTGTTGATATCAGAATCGCATACGGCACATAAAACACCTAAATCATTTAGTACGCGAACATGGTTTTTCCCCCAACCTCCAGTCCCTATTACGGCAAGTTTTAAATTATAGTTGTGCATTTTAATCTACTCACAATTCTAAATAATCAATAAACATAATCACCATACGGCTGTAAGCCATTCTTTATGATCTTTAGTTTGAGAAAATACCACTTTGTTATAATATTCTGAAATTTGTTTTGTGAGATTGCCCATTAATCCGCTTCCAACAACATGATTATCTACACTTATAATGGGTGTTATTTCTGCAACTGTGCCTGTTACGAATATTTCATCTGAGGTGTATAATTCGGAACGAGTGATAGAAGATTCATAGACTTTGTATCCAAGAGTACGCGCTATGGTAATAGCAGAATCTCGTGTAATTCCATCGAGAACAGAATCTGAAATTGGTGGTGTATATATACTATTTTTTCGTATTAAAAAAATATTTTCTCCAGGTGCTTCACTTACATGCCCATTGTAATCTAACATGATAGATTCGTCATACCCATTTCGTTTACATTCTTGAGTAGCAAGTACAGAATTTATATAGTTACCACCAGCTTTTGCCATTGGAGGGGTAGAATTTCCGTTAATTCGTCTCCATGAAGAAACACAAGTTTTTATACCATCTTCAGGAAAATAACGACTAATGGGAAATGCAATTATGGCGAGATGGGTTGGAGAATTTTTGGTCACATTAAGATCAATTCCATGCAGACCTACAAAAAGCAAAGGTCGGATATAACAATCTTGTTTAATCTTGTTTTTTCTCAATAATTCAACCACATAATTACATATTGTATCTACAGAATATTTTGAATCAATAGAATAAATCTCTGCAGACTGGATTAACCTTTTTATGTGATCTTTAAGTCTAAAAACATATAGATTATTTCCATTAAAATAGCCTCTTATGCCTTCAAAAACAGAAGTTCCATAATGTAATGCATGAGTTGTTATAGGAACTGTGACAGATTCCCAAGACTTAAATTCTCCGTCAAAACAAATAAAATCCGCAGTTTTAGTTTTCATAGATTTGCAAGTTTTTTACGAATATAAAAGTGTTATATTAATTAATAAAACCATTCTTCGGAAATTTCATTCCAAAAATATGAGTTGTATGATCAGGAATTTTTGAGAAATTCTCAACGACATTCCAGTTATTTCTAATTACATTACTTACTTTTGAGGAAACAAAATTATTCCAATTCATATTATATTTATCAGACAGATTTTTATCGGATAATGCAGATTGATACAGAAGTTTTTTTACATTTGTTGAGGAGATACTTTGTCGTTTTGCTTGGATAGGTTTAAATCCAAATAATTTTAGTAAGAGTCCCTCAATTCTATCGCCAGTATAAGTAATAAAATTAGAATTTCCAATACTGGAAATTATATTATTTTTTAATCTTTGAGATGATAAAGATATGAACGGAGGCAAATAATTTATATAAGGGGATAAAAAGGTATAATTATCCATAATATAAACATTTTGATCATAGTTAAAAGATTCTAAGATCATATGTTTTCGAATTTCAAACGAAAAAGGAAAACTTCTTGTATTAATTTCTTCCTTGTCTTTTAAGAATCTAACTGGAAAAACATATACTTTATAATTTTTTAATAAATTTTGTATTATTTTCTCATGTGACAGAGTTAAAGGATTCAAATGAGCTAGAAAAATAGCAGCAGTGCTCTTTTTATTTATACATTTTTCCATAATACAAAATTGGTATAAATTAAAAACTTTTGAATATTTAAGCGCGTCTCTTGATCTGTATCTCTATCGTTGAAACATTTCTTGTTCTGCCATCTTCAGCTTGGACAGTTTCTGAACCAATTATGATATCACCGATTGAATAACCCGCATTTTCCATCCTTTTTAATATTATTTGAGATACATCCACAGCTCGACCAATGCTCAGACCCCTTGCTTTAATAGTTACAGAAGGTTGATTTGCTAGTTGTATTAGTGTTGAAGTCACATATGCCATCAAAGGTTTTTTTCCAATATATATTGAGTCGCGTGTAGGATTATTTTCCTTATTTTGATGATTAGGTTGTGATTGTACTTCTGACATCAATACAATTAATATAATAGGATAATTTAAATCTAAGAATTTTAAATAAATTATTTTTTTAAAAATATGACTTATAAAACTTCATCTATATATTTTTTAACTATCGATTTTAGATCATTCAATCTATTTTTAAGTTCATTGATACGCAGATTAGTTTTTTCAGTATATTCTTTTACAGTTGTATTTATATTTGATATCATAGTCATCTGTTCATTCGTATTTGGAGAGCCCTTTGTAATTCGGTAATTGATAGAATTTTCTGGTGTGATATCGCCAATTATTGAATGAATTTCATCTGCAGTGAGTTCATATTTTAAAGAATCAGTAGTAGTTAAGACTTGATATATATCACTCCGGCTTAGTAATTTGAGTGGAATATTATTACATTTCATGGCATAATTAACAAGTCCTCCAATTAATTTATGTGAAGCTCTAAATGATATTTTTTTTCTCTTTATTAACTGTTCAGCAATATCAAGGGATATCGCATAACTTTCTGATGAAATTTTATACATTCTTTTTTTATCTATAACAATGGTCTTAATGATTCCATTTGTGATTATCAATGAATCTTTAACTATCGACGATATTTTCCATAATAGGGGTTTCATTTCTTGCAAATCTCTACTATATCCTGATGGAAGTCCTTTTACAATTGAAGAAAGAGATTGGAAAATTCCAGTTGATAATCCTGTTTTTCCGCGTATTATTTCGAGTGGATCAGGATTTTTTTTTTGAGGCATGACTGAAGAAGAAGAACTAAACTTATCGTCTAGTACCATGAAACCGAATTCAGAGGTAGACCAAATAATGAAATCTTCTGATATTTTACACAAATTTAACATACATACCAATGAATTTGATGCAAATTCAATCAAAGAATCCCGTGAACTAGTTGCATCAATGCTATTATATACCAGATCAGAAAATCCTAACAGATAGGAAATTCTGTCCCTATCGATATTGATACTACTACCGCCAATTGCACAAGATCCTAAGGGGGAACAATTAATACGATCGTACAAGTTAAAAAATCGATCAAAATCGCGTAGTAATGAATAAGCGTAAGATAACAAATAATGAGAAAAAACACCTAATTGTGCATGCTGTAAATGGGTATACATCGGCATTATAGAGTCTATATTTTCTTTAGCTGCAATGATCATAGAACTAACCAACTCGAGCAAACATAGACAAATATCATTTATATCATCTCGTAACTTCATTCGTATATCTAGTATGACTTGATCATTTCTAGATCGAGCAGTATGCATTTTACCTCCAGAATCCATATCAGTCATTTTAATGATACAGGATTCTACTAATTCATGTATATCCTCAGAACTTGAATTTCCAAATTTTCTTAATAAAGAACCATCTATTAACAAACTACTAGTACTTTTTAATATTTTTTGTAATTCACTTTTAGATAATATGCCAATTTCATATAGCATTAATACATGTGCTTGGCTACCTAGAATGTCATAATTAAGTAGATCCTGATCTTCTTTTATGGATGATAAAAAGGAAAGAGTAAACTCATCTAAATTACCTCCAGGTCTTGATCTATACATAAAAAAGTAAATAATCTAACTATTAATTAGTTTTAAAAATAATTGCTTTGTTGCATGATTCCCCTTTTCCAAATACATTTAGCTAACATCTATTAACAAATTCTGTGAACTGGTCCTCCTACAATCAATCTTTAGTTAGAAGAGGCGAAGTCTTGCTAGGATTTGATATCATAAACAACTGGGATACCGAACTAAAAGAGATGAACCAAGGTGCTTTGTTGCATGATTCCTATAATTTGAGTTTATCATCTATTTTGCCTAAATAGATATCATTTTGTTATACAATGATGCTTTCAATATCATTTCCTGTATAATATTCCTTAGTTTAACTGAGTAAACATATTCACCAAACATTCTCTTTAAACAAGAGAACACTGTTTCTACAATCCATCTTTGTTCATAATTTTTGTAATATCTTTCCATTTTTGCAAATCATTTTTTTGTGCCAACACTGTTAGATTTCTTAGAATGTTTCCTTTTTTCCATCTCATTCTAGAATTCTTTCTTACTTTAATACAAGGCAAGATTCCATTGTCCCATAGATACCTGAAAATCTCATTACCATCATAAGCTCCATCTTCAGCAAATAGGTTACCAATTGTTATTTTTTTATCACATTCTATGATATTTTCAACCAACTCAGGTAATGTCTTGCTATCATGAACATGTTCACCAGTTACTTTAATGGAAAGTATTTTCTTTGTCTTGACATTAACGGCTACATGTATTTTCAAAAACTTTCTTATTTTTTATATGCCATTTATCTCTCATCCATTGACTTCTATTGGTAACCTTGATGCCAGGTACTGTCTATTGAAATAACAATGTATTCATCTTCAAATTCTTGTTTTTGTTATCATCTTCTTTTATTTTGATGTCCAATCTGTTTATTCTTTTTTTGCAAATAGTTGTAAACTGGAATTGATGGTATTTTTCCTTTAGCGTGTCCTTGTGTTATTCCTTCTTTGGTTTGTCTGTAGGGTAGATGAAAGTATGCCTTGGCATAACAAAGTAAAAGAAGAAAAGTGTTTGGATAATGAAATGGTTCACCTATTTTGCATTGGTTCATCTCTTCTAACTTATCCCAGTTGTTTATGACATCAAAACTAGCAAGATTTCTCCACGTCTAATTAGATTGGTTATACGAGGACCATTTCATAGAATATGTTGGTTGATGTTAGCTGGATGTATTTGGAAAAGGGGAATCATGCAACAAAGCAGAATCAAGGCAAAATACATTGGGAATAGATTTAGTTTGCCCTCTTGAAAGATATGAAAGTACCTCCAAAAAGAGGCTTGCGTTAGTATGCTTTTATGAATCTGAAATAGGACCATGTATCTACAGCCGGAGAAGGATATCCATCGAACCATTGATAGAACATATCAAATCAGTTTAGTATAGACTCATTGCCATCACGTGGATTTCATAAAATATTGCAATTGTACTTTTGTCTGTTTTACTTTATCAAATAATGGTATATTATAACTGTAAAACTAAGAAAATAAATCCAAAATCAATAAAATATATGCTTGGGACTGGCTGATGAAATGGAATTTTAGATAACAATGCAGTATTGAATTGTGACCAAGTCTCATCTATTTAGACAAAACAGTTAGTAAAACAAGATTTTAAGAATCATGCAACAAGACAAAAATAATTAATAAATACTAAGATAACAATATACAAGCATGTCTCAAGATTTACAACTTACAAGGCGTCACATATTTGAAGAATTAACAAAAATAGTAGATCCAGAAATAGGTGTTTCGATTATGGAATTAGAGTTGATAGACAAGGTGGATATTGATAATGGAAAAGTAAATGTAGATTTGCACTTAACCAGTCCTTTTTGTCCCGCAGTATTTGGATTCAAAATAGCCCAAGACGTAAAAGACAACATACACAAGGTAGAAGGGATACAAGAAGTAAAGGTAAATGTAAGTAATCATTTCATGGCCGAGGCCATAAATAAACAAGTTAATGAAAGCAAACCCAGCCAATCACCAAAAACCGCTGATAATGATTCACAATAAAAATATTTTTGAAATTTCACTCCATTAAGTTTTTTAATTTGTAGATATTTTAAAACAATATTTTTATTTAATTAATGATCATTCTTCACTTTTTTTCCGCAAAGTAGTAATTTTTTTATCATTTTTTGATACGCCTAACATATGGCCTTTGAGTAGCTGAATACCTAAAGCAGGATCAACGCCTTTTGGACATACTGCGCTACACGAACCCGCAAAATGACATCTCCAAATTCCATGTCTTTCATCAAGTATATTAAATCTATTAGATTTATCATCATCTCTATTGTCTGCAAGATATCTATATGCTTGGGATAGAGATTGAGGTCCAGGAAAACTATTATCTGTTGCAACAGTTGGACATGCAGAATAACAAAGACCGCATTTTATGCAATATGAAAATTGTAAATAATTATCCAAATTTTCAGGAGTTTGCTCAAATTCAACAAGATCATCTTTATCCTTAACCTCCAGTGAAACTTGACTATTATGAATAAATGGTTCAATTTTTTTATGATGATCAAAAAATTGAGAGAAATCGGTTACTAAATCACGAACCCTTGGAAAGTTGGATAAAGGTTCGCATACTATTACATCTTTATTTAGTTCAGAAATTTTTGTATAGCATGCTAAACTTGGTCTGCCATTTATTTTCATGCCGCAAGATCCGCAGGATGCCATTCTACAAGAATAGCGAATAGCTATGGTACTATCTACCTTATTTTTTACATACAACAATGCTTCTAAAACAGTGGTCCATCGATTAACGGGCACTTCAAATTCGTCATAATAGGATGATTCTTTTTTATTATAATTAGTTCTATATATTTTTAATATTATCTTTTTGTTTTCATCACTCATATTAATCACCAAAAATTATCATATTCATCGACTATATTTCGTCTAAATGTTGACATAACTTTTTATGACTATAATCCGCTTGCAATAACAATTGTTCTCGTACCATAAGATATTATACCAATCATCGATATTAACACTAATATAGTTATTATGGAGTCCCATCGCGGTGATTGTCTTATCTCCATTAATATGATTCTTAATCCATTAAAACCATGTATGGATATTAGAACCAAAATTGACTCCAAAAGAATAGCATAGAATATATCATGATAGTTGGATATCACATTTTGATATGCCAAACTTTGATCAAAAGGCATTATAAGTCTAAATAATATATGAATAGCAACTACAAACAAGGATACAATCCCAGTCAAATAATGAATTTTCATTATTTGACTCTCACGTAATCTTAATGATGTCATCAAAGTTTTCTCCAGATAGAATTTTGTAATTTAATTAAGTGGAAATACACACGTACCACACCATCATTGTCTTTATTTGCCATTGCCAAATAAAACCATTCCTCCATATAACATAGCGACACAGGCAAGCAATATTGCAATCCAGATACCAGATTTTTGAGTATAGTTTAAAGATGCTGCATGATATGGATAGTCTGGTCTCCCAGGTTTTCCTATACCTTTACCCGACTCGGTAAATATAAGTCGCAAACCATTAACGGAGTGAAAAGTACTTGCACCTATGACAAACAATAAGAAAAGATGACCACCAAGTGTTTGAGTAAGTTCTAACATACTATTCCATGCATTAATACCATTGGTAAGAGAGCTAGTTTCATAAACATGTCCTATAAAATAAATTAAGAGGCCTAATCCCGTTAAACGTTGTAGCCAATAAGATACTCTTTCCCAACCATATCGGGTCGGATTGAGCCATCCTTTTATACCTTCACGTCCGTGATCAGAAGAAATAACATCTTTATTAGAAAAATTATCCATCTAATAGCGTCTCTCCGCAGGAACATACCGTGTGAAAATAACTGGATGCCAACTCATATTCGGTTCACCATCATAATTATAATAAGCAAGAGTATGTTTTAAAAAGTTATAATCATCACGTGTTTTATAATCTATTCTAGAATGTGCTCCTCTAGATTCTCGTCGATTCAAAGCGCCCAATAAAACAACTTCAGCAACCCTTAACATGGAATCAATTTCCATGACGTTAAGAAAATTGGTATTATATTCTTCTGCTTTATCATCAACGTGTTTCCAATATAAAGATTTAAGATATTTTATTTTTTTTAGTCCATCGATTAGATCCGTTTCGGTTCTATACACATATGCTTTTTCATCCATTGTGTCCGTAAGCTCTTTTCTAATTTCATAGGGATTCACATCACCTTTTCCACGAAATATTCCATCAAATATTCTTTTCTCTTCTTTGATAATCTGTTGATTATCAATATTATTCACGTTATTTTTATATCTAAGTGAATAATTTGCAGCTAATTCGCCAGTAATTGTACCCCAAACTAAACATTCGGATGTAGAATTCGCACCTAGTCTATTTGCTCCGTGCAAACTGTTACAAGCGGCTTCTCCTGCAACCCAAAGTCCATCTAATTCTGTGGCTCCATCTACATTTGAATGGATTCCGCCCATCATATAATGACAAACAGGCCTTACTTCAATGGGTTCATCAATAATATCTACTCCAGAAAATTTTATGCCTATTTCTCTTATTCCTGACAGTTTTTCTTTAATTTTTTCTTCTCCAAGATGGGTCAAATCCAATTTAAGACAATCGGATCCTGTAGCATGTTTAAATCCTCTACCCGATTGTATTTCAGTAATCATTGCTCTAGACACGACATCTCTAGAGGCCAATTCTAATTTATCTTTCGCATATGTTTTCATAAATCGCTCCCCTTTAGAATTAATTAGATATCCTCCTTCTCCACGTGCACCCTCTGTAATCAAAATTCCAGATGGTAAAATTCCAGTAGGATGGAATTGAACAAATTCCATATCTTTTAAAGCCAGTCCCGCTCTATAGGCCATATCTAATCCATCCGGAGTAGAAGAGTATGCATAAGTAGAGAAGCTAAAAATCCTTCCAGCGCCACCAGTACAAATTATTCCAGACGGAGCAACAATATTTGCAAAATGACCATTTTTAATCTCTATACAAGTAAAGCCCTGAAATGACTTTTTATTGTGGATTATGGAAGTACAGAACCATTCGTTAAAGAAAACAATATTTTCGTACTTAAGACAAGTATCGTATAGTGTCTGCATTTCGTAAAAACCAACTTTATCTTGAGCATAGGTAGCTCTAGGGAATGAATAACCTCCAAATTTTCTTTGATCGATTCTACCATTTTCTTTTCTTGACCATGGCATCCCCCATCTATCCAATTGAATAATTTCGTATGGTATCCGTTTAACTAATAGTTCTGCTACATTCTGATCCGCCAAAAAGTCACTTCCCTTAATGGTATCATAAATATGAGATTCCAAATTATCCCCTTCGTCTTTATAAAGAACCGCAGCAGTGCCTCCCTCTGCAGATACAGAATGAGAACGCATTACTTGAACTTTAGAAATTACCGCAATTCTCAGATTTTTATTTTTTGATGCAGCAGATATCGCAGCCCGTAGACCAGCTAGTCCAGAACCAACTATAATAATATCGTATGAAAGAGTCTCGGTCAAATATTTTATCTCATTTAATTATACATATATTCCAATAATAAATCCTTTATAACCTTTGATAACAAATTATCATACAATCTGATATATAATAACTATCAATCATGATCTTTTTTACATTATATCTTTTGAATAGTTGAAAAACAGATTTATGACATTATTTTCTAATAACATGTCCTTTCCTTGATCTAATGACATTAATCTAAAAACATGTTTTTCAAATCATCATTAGTTTTACAATAACAGTTTGAAGATTTTTGATTCGATAGTAAAAAGATATACTGAACATGAAACAACACCAGTCCAAGCGATGAAGATAAATATTCTTAGTTTCAGATTCAATGATGGCGATCCATATCCATATTACTTCTGAACCTTTTTTGAGTTATTTTATCAATTATAAATTCAGATGTTTTTTCTTTTTGTGAAATAACCTTTCAATTTTATTTTTATATCATATCTCATTTCAATATAACTTATTAATAAATTGAGATATGATTTGGCTCTGTTAACAGTTGTGTAAACACATTGATACTTCCTCTTGTAAACTAATGTTGTTTGTTCTACCTGCATGTTTTTTGTTATAGATGCATGCCCAATCAGATATTGCATTACCAATATCTTGTCATTTAAAAATGTGGAATTGTTTATGGCTTGTCTATGCATCCATAACCTTCTGACTTCTATCCGATTGAGTTTCGCCGATCTTGTTGTTGGAAGAAATATTAACTATGTTCTTGTGATATTTAACTAGAGTTTTTTTACCTTGTTGGATTTGTGTATCGATACGTTATTTAATACCAAAAATATCTGTTTTACACTGGAATCATATTTTTGGTCTGTCCTCTATAAAATCTAAAAACTGTTTTCCTGTTTTCTTTTTGATGAAGAGTTAACATATTGTTATTATACCAATTAGCATATGTTTTCTAAATCGTATTTCGTAGCAAATAGTTCCTCATATCAAGATTGAATCTTTTTGTTCTAAAGTAGAAAGATATCTTTTTCTTCAAATCTGTAAAGGATGAATAATATTGCAAAACAAGCAGATCTCGTTTGGCTATATTCCATATCTCTTCCATTACCATGAACTCGGGAGATGCTGTGGGAAGGTATATCGGTATCCGAGAATCTTTGTTTTCTTTAAAATATGCCATAACTCTCTTTGATTTGTAATGAGGTGATGCTTTATCCATGAACAAATAGCATTGTGGAAATTTAGCATGTATTTTCTTTAGATAATCAAGGAATGTATCTCCATTGAATTTGTCATACTGTCTGAATAATTGTTTTCCTTTCATACTTGTGGCACCAAAAATACATGAATGTTGATGTGAACCTGTTACTCTGATAATTGGTCTTTTCTTTTTATCTTGTTTAATCCAAACACGTCTTACCAAAGAATCGTAAAAAAAGAATGATTCATCCAGTGATACTATGGCAAATCCATCTTTCTGCTGCTGCTGCTGCTGCTGCTGCTGTATATTCACAAGTATCTGTTCTGTCTTTTTTTGAAAGCCTCTTTCTCTTCCAAAGATGCTGTGTTTACATGTACTTTTCTTGGAACCTTCTGTTTAAATCCCCATTTTCGAAGTATACGATATATGTGGGTATAGTGATATTTTATACCACTTTTCTTTATGATTAACTCTTCAACCTGTTTTGTTGTCCAACCTTGTTTAGAGTTGGATAGTTCCTTTTTAATTTGATAAACCATATCTTTAGATAGTTCAGGTGGTCTACCGGCTTTTGTTCTATCTTTTAGTCCTTTCAAACCTTCTTTATCATATCTTTTTAACCAATCAAAAGCCCATAAATTGCTTCGGTGTAATTCTTTACAACACGAAATGGAATTTGTTTATCTTCTCTTACTTTGATAATTAGTATCAATCTTTCCTTTACTTTTGGATCATTCTCTTTTTATATAGATTAACCAATTTGGATTTGGTCAACGGCGACATTGATAATAGTAGTATAATAGAAGGATCTAGATAGCTTTTGTGTTTTATAATAAATATCATGGTATATTGTTTAGCATACTTGTGCTAATTGGTATAGTATAATCATAAACCCTCCAATACATTCAAAATTCCTCTTATCTTTTGATATTAGATATTTTGGATTATATTGATGATCACGAGGATCCCATATGTTTTTGCAGCTATAGGTCCCTTTTCATCTTCATAAACTAGGATTGAATTCGCGGGTATGCTATATCTTATCCTTCAATTCTCTTTTTTTCGACTGATATTCATGGCCCAAGCTGGTTCTTAATGTTATTTTAGAAATTCAATTTGAAATCCTACTTTAGAATGATGTTTCTAATTTGATATGATTATACTTTCAACCATATTTATCTTCTTTGTAATAAATCCAGCCAACATCCGTAATGACCATGTTGGAAATGGTAGTCCATAATCCATTCTTGGATTTTTGGTCATTAATTTCAATAATCTTTTTTTCATATCACTGGTTATTTTGATTGGCTTGTGAAAATGTATTTTTAAGACCATTCCTTCTAATCCTTTCTCCTTAAAAAGATGTATCCATTTTTGGATATTGACATCATGATGGTTAGTTGCTCTTCTTATTTCGAGAACTGTATATCCATCGGCTTTGAGTAAGATGATCTTAACTCTATATCCTGTTTCTTTATCGTAAAGCATCACCGGATAAAGAATATCTTTTTCTTATTCCTGAGGATTCTGAGGAAAGTATCACTCATAACAATAAATTATAGAAGAGTATTTTTAATGCATTATGATTGCTAAACAAACACTGTTAGTTTACATAAAGATAGTATTTACATGTTTACACAACTGTTAACAAAGCCTATGATTTAGATATATTTCTTAACGATAGACTCGGAAAATAAAGAATTATCGAATATACCCTATTTTTAAACTGTTTTTTTCTAATTTGTTGTGATATATGTAAATAAATAACAAGGAATTCAATATCTTTTTTCTTGACTTTATCGGCTTAAATTAATAATATCAAACAATAATTTAATTTATTCAAATTAATTAACATTACGATGAAAGAATGCCTTAAGTTAAGAGTGTTTTGAAAACATGATTTCTATAAACATCTAGATTTCGAAAAAACAATTCGAATAATGTTCTAAAAAAGAGGAATATTATACCGTTAATTATTTAATAATAGAATGGCTTCCATGTTACAGGATAATGGGAATCGCATCAAACCTGTCTTATAAGGATTAAGAACATTATGAACTTTAAATAACCCGCCCATAATTTCGAAAAAGGATCTCTGTTGTGCCGTGAAGTAATTTGCACACTATTCCATATAGTTAAATTGATTGAATATTACAAACTAATTTTGATGTCATTTTTAAATAGATAAAGAGTAATTTACCTGAATTTACCTTTTATCTAAAAACTCATTGGCTATCATATCGATAATATATTATGGATTAGGCAATTTAGCAAATTTGGTGAGGCGTATCAAGTATTTTTGTATTTTTTGCTAATTAACAAGTCTCTCCAAATTTAAATTAACAATAGATAAATTTGGCTAGTTATAATATTAAACAATGCGGGGGTTGCCAAGCCCGGTCAACGGCGCAGGTCTCAAAAAGTGCGATGCTTAGAAAGAGCTTGGATGCCCTACAACCCTGTTCCTTAGGGATTCGTGGGTTCGAATCCCACTCCCCGCATATGTATTTAAACCGGTTTGATTCCCTTAAAAGCTTAAATAACGCTATGATTTTATGAATCAGGTTGATCAAAATATATAATTGGAGGATACTTCTCAAACATCAATTTGATGTTTTATATATTAATAGAGGATAAATATAATGAGACAACAATCACAAAAAAAGATACAAAAACCACGATTAATTAAACAATCAAAAGAATTTGATTATAACAAACCAATTTCGAAATGTAATATATGTTATACTTTATGTGGATGGCATTGTTATGATTGTGATATGGATTTTTGTCAAGATCATTTTATGCAGCATAAAGAAAAAGGATCATGTAAAAAAATATGACCGGTTAATATATTACTCACAAAAATAATTATCTTGAATATCTGCCTCTTTGTTCAATTTCGTTGACAATATCAAATATTTTCACAGATTTTTTGCCATAAATTTTATTATAGCCTAAAGTAAAATTCTCAAATGATGGTTCAAATAAATCAACATGAACACTATTTAATATTTCTTTGAATAATCTTATATCGGATGCTTTATCTTCTATTCTTTCAGAATAAAAGGACAAACCAAAATCAATCACTGTCAAACAATTTTTGGAAGTCAAAATAAAATTCGAAGTGGTTAAATCTCCATGAATGATATTGTTGATATGAAGATTGGCCGCAATCATTCCCAAATCAAAACATAAGTTCGGGGAAAAAATATTCTTTAATACGTTGCCATGTATATATTCCATTATTATTTCAAAGTTCTTTATATTAAGAAAATAAATGAAAGGGGTTCTAACACCAATAATTTTTGCAAATGACATTATACGCGATTCATGCAATGTCCGATGTTTTCTTAACGTCAAATCTAGATTCATATGTCTATATTTTTTACATACACGAATCTTCGAAACAGCAGGTTGACCATACCAATCAAGTAAATGTAATTCAGATTCAGCGCCTTTTTTTAATAACATTTTATTTTTCAACAATAGATAAATTTAGTAATTCATCATACATTAAAAACATGGTTGAAAAATCTGAAAAACAACATTCAAATAATAAAAAAATTATTTTACAAGAAGATTGCTCAGAAGATAATTTAAAAAATGGTATTCTTACACTTACGACTAAAAAAATATTTTTTGAAAAAACTAAAGGTCGAATGGTGACTCTTACAAAGAAGCTGCTCTCAGAAAAGTTAGAAATAGAGTTTGATCAAATATCAAAATATAAATCAGAAGGGATAATTATTAAAAAATTAGTTATATTGTTACATGATGATAAAATTTACAAATTTGGAGTTCTAAGTCCCGGTAAATGGGTAAAAGAAATTCGGTTACAAATTAATAAAAATGATGATGTTGTAATCTAATGAAACTCTATCTCCATTCTATATCTACAGAGTCTAGCCTCCAAGATTGAGATATAAATGCTTTTTCTGGATCGACAATTGAGGCTTTAGAATTCATGTATGCTTGTAACCCTGTCCATGCGATTTGTGTGCCGTTATCTCCACAAAATCGTAATGGACAAGACTTAAAAATTGCACCATGATAATCGCAAGCCATTTTTAACATATGGGATAATCTATTATTGGCAGATACTCCACCAACCACTAAAAATTCTTTTTTTTCAGTAAAAGACAAGGCCCTTTCTACTGCTTCCACAATTATGGAGAAGGCGGTTTCCTCTAAAGAGAAACATATTTCGGGTAAATCATATTCTTTCTTTCGGATTATCTTTTTGACTGCTGTCAACAGCCCAGAAAATGAAACATCATTGCCTTTAATAACATACGGTAAAGGATGTAAATAGCGTTTATCCGACAAATTAGATAATTCTTCTATTTTACCACCACATGGGGATGAAAATCCCATATTTCTTCCCACTTGATCGAAAAGTTGACCAATTGTGATGTCCAATGTTTCTCCAAAAATTCTCCATCTATTTTTGTGAAACACTAGAATCATATTGTGTCCTCCTGAAACCAATAATGTAAGCGGATTGTTTAAACTAGCAAGTTTTATTCCTAATTCTATATGTCCAATAGCATGATTGACAGGAATTAAGGGTATATTAAAAAATGATGATAATGATCGTGCCATTACGGCACCAATTCGTAAGCATGGTCCTAGTCCAGGTCCAGCAGAATATGAAATTAGATCTATATTTTTAATATCTACACTCGAATCGTCAAGACATTTTTTAAGAATTTTTGGTGCATTTCGAGCATGATGTTTGGATGCATCTTTAGGATTAATTCCCCAACCTGCAGGTGCTTTATAAATATCCCGAACTTCCGATAGTATCATATCTTTCTTATTGCTATCTATTATAGAACAGCTAAAAGTGTGGGCAGTGCTTTCTATCCCTAAACAAAGCATAATTTAATTTCTACTTGTGGTCGAAACTATTTTAATTATATCATTGTTTTTTAAGGCGTGATCAGCCCCTATTCTTTGTTTTGTTCTTATGTCAATAGCATATAGGAATCCTTTACCTAAATCTTTATGGATAAGATTTGCTAATTCTTTGGCTGTAGTGTCTTTGGACACAATTCGTGCATCAGGGAGGACATTGTTTTTTTTGTCAGTGAATCTGAATTCATCTTCTACAGGATATACTACAATATTATTTAATGCATTAAAACAGATATAATTTATGATTTTTTGAACTCCTGTAGAATTAAATTTTTTTAAGATTTCCTCAACCTTGTTTAATGCTTCAGTTTGTTTTGATGTAAGAATGTTAGGATTTTTTACTTCAAAATCAGAATCACCCGGGAGATAATAAATTAAATTCTTTTGTGATGCTCTTTTTAATAATAATTCTGCTTCAGAAATACTTGTAAAAAATAACCGATTCAAAGTTTTTAGTTTATGGACATTTTGATCTGAATGAGTTAGATCAGCTTTATTAGCTGCTATGATTATTGGTTTAGATAATAGTCTTATTTGTTTGCACAATATAAACAACTCGTCTTTATTCCATTCAATTGGTTTTTTGTTTAAACCATTAAACTTCATAGCATCATGAATGACTTTTTCATTAATAGACAAACCCGAAAGCCTTTTTGATATGGTAAATTCTATTCTTTGTTTAAAATTTTCACTTTCTTTCACAATTTTATCCCAATCTTTTAGGATCAGGGATTGTATCCATAAATCGAATTCATTTTCTACAAATTCTATGTCTAATAAGGGATTTCTAATACCTGTTGCTACTGGTTTTCCTTCTTCATCAGTAGAACCAGATATATCTACAACATGAATAATCGCATCAGCTTGTCTTGCATCATCTAAAAATTTATTTCCTAATCCTCTTCCAGAATGGGCACCAGGGACTAAGCCAGCAATATCTATTAATTTTACTGGAATAAATCGGGAACCATTAATACATTTAGAATTAATGGGATTATCTGTTACTCCTATTTCTCTACAAACACAATTAACTCTCACAAATGCAATGCCCACGTTAGATTCAATTGTAGTAAACGGAAAATTGGCAATTTGAGCAAATGAATCTGTTGCAGAATTAAAGAATGTGGATTTACCCACATTAGCTTTACCCAGTAAACCTATTATCAATCATTTCAATAATCAACGGTTGATATATTTTACCTTTTATATAACAAATATAAAACTATCTACTATGCATCTCGATTAGATCTTATTTAAGCATAATTTGAAGAAATATCATATACAAATGGAAATTATGATTTGTATTTTTTCAAACTAAAAAATATGAAATTCATGTATATCCTCATATCTTGTTAATTATTGTCATAAATATTAATTCAAACCTAAATTGCGAAACCTATATCTAATAGATGCTTTGTTACATGGTTTATTATTTCCAAATACATTTAATAACGTCAACGAAAAAATTGTATGAACTGACAGTCTATAAACAATCTAGTTGGACGTGGCGAAATCTTGCTAGGATTTGGTGTTATTGATAACTGGGATACAGAGTTAAAAGATGTACAAAGATAAAGTATGCGAGCCATTTCATTATCCTGATATTTTCTTCTTTTATTAGGCTATGACAACACATATTTTCATTTGCATCCCGACAAACTGAAGGCATTGCACAAGGACATACTATATGGAAATTACCTTTTATCCCTAATTAAATTACAATAAGCAGAAGATAAACAAATTAGACTTAAGTGGAAATTGATAATAAAATTAATGAATTTGAAGATGGATATATTACAATTGCAACAGACAGTACTTGTAAAGGTTACTCGAGGTCATGGATACGAGAAAAATGGAAATCGAGGAATAACAACAGTAAGAAAGGATATTTGAAAATACATATAGTAGTAAACGTAAAGACGAAGAAAATTCTTTCTATCGAGATTACTGATGAACATGTTCATGATACCAAGATGTACCCGAATTAGTTGATGATGTTATAAATCATATGACATAATCACAATAACAATAGGCAAATTATTTGCTAATGGAGCATATGATCGCAATAATATTTTTAGATGTTTATATATAATGACCTCATCATATCAAAGTAAGAAAGAATTTTAGATTTCAACTGAAAATACGATATATTTTAAGAACCATCCCAGTTATTTCGCAGAAAAAAGAATTGCAAAAGTGACATGTGGTAGCGTTAGATATGGACAAAGACGAAATGTAGAAACAGTATTCTCATCAATAAAAAGAACGTTTAGAGATTTTGTTTATTCTATTGGATTAAATAATCTAATACAGGGAATGGTGTTGAAAAGATCGTTGTATAACAAAATGATATCTGTTTAGATAAGATCCATCACAAATTCAGAAATTATATGAATAATGCAAATAAGTATAGTATAAAAAGTGAAGTATTTTTCATAAATAGTGTAGCAATTTTATACCAAAAATATTTATGTATCGACAATTAATTGACTTGGAAAATTGATAAATTTGGTAAATAGTACTTTTAATTTTTTTAGTAATAATAAACTCTAAATCATTTTTATGTTTTAAATTTTGGTAAATTCTTGATATTAATTTATTGATATTCTGAAATAATGAAATTAAATTTTAGATGTTATGACGAGGAAAATCATTATTCATATGTAGTTTAAATAGTTATTAATCATTGTACTTGAAATTGATGTTAATGATTGATTTTAATTTTATTGGAAAAATTTTTTTCGCTCCCAATACTTCTGATTATGAGTTAATCGAAAAGGCAAAGTCGTTATTAAAAGAAAATGGTATTGATAATAGCTTGGTTGAAATTAATTATAATATTCAAGAATTAAATGAAGGTGATTTATATATTAGTTACGAGCCTCCGGATTTGGTAATAAGAAAAGTTTATGGTAAGACTTCAAGAGGTTTTACTAAGATGAAAAGTATAAAAACAATAAAACTTGAATATTAAATTGAAATAATATGACAAAATGTTCATTAATATTCGTCTATATACATCTTTTGTACATCGAATATATATAATGTTTAATCTCGATTAATTTTGTACATATGATAACAAAATGAACCAAGCTAGCTGATTACTTCGTCTAATACTTTATTTATTTCGTCAAAATTTTCATCCACCTTTAATTTCTTCTCTGCTATTTCTCCTTTTGTTCTTAATATTATATTACCATTAACTTTCATTTCATTTAAATTAAAAATGATTATATTTTTAGCATTTTTGTTTTCTGCGTCAGAAATTTGTTTAGAAAGAGATCTACCTATCAAATCATATTCTACAGACTTATTTCCTCTTCTTAGTGACGATCCCAATTTTTCTACCCAGCTTATCATTTCTGGAGAATCGTATACTATACAGATCAGCTTATTGATATCGTTTTTTTGAATTTCCTTTCTTTTTTTCATTGCAATTATTATTCTCTCAATACCTCCTGCTGCGCCAGTGGCTCCAATATCTTTCCTACCAAATGTCTCTGTAAGTTTATTATATCTTCCCCCGCCCACTAGAGATCCAAAATTATTTTCTGGATCTATTGCCTCAAAAACAATTCCAGAATAATAATCTAAACCTCTAACAATTCCCAAATTAATTCGGATATTATTTACTTTTCTGTTTGATAAAGACAGAATAACTTTCTTAATGGTTTCCCATGATGTTAAATCCAGTGGTTCCATAAAATGTTTTAATTCCTCATAATTTCCTTTTTTTTCTGCAAATATGAGAGCTTTTTCTAATATTTCCTCTTTAATCTTTTCTTTGTATTCTTCTTTAACTCCAACCTTACCTTTCTTAGATACTTTATCTATCGCCCTAAATATTTCAAATAACGTTTCTTCATCTGATATATCCAAATTCTTTTTAATATATTCTTCTAGTAGTTCTCTACTGCTTATATCGATGATAATCCCATTTAACCCCAATTTTTTGAGAAAAACTGAAGTAAATTCTATTATTTCCGTGTCAGATTCAAGGCTATTGGAGCCGTAAATTTCAATATCCCATTGGTGAAAAAATCGATATCTCCCTGATTGTGGTTCGTCGTATCTCCAAACCCCTCCGAAGGATGCAATTTTTGCAGGAATCTTTAAATCTCTTCTAGAAACAAAATATCTTGTTAATCCTATAGTCAAATCAAATCTTAGGGCTACTTTTCTGTTACCTTTATCGATGAAACTATATATTTCATTGATTATACTTGGTCCCGATTTTGATTCTAATGTGGAAAGTAACTCCAACGGTGATGGTTCCATAATTTTAAAATTAAAAATTCTTACTGAATCATAAAAGGCATTTTTAATTGTATTGATATTTTCATATTCTTCTGATTCGATATCTCTCATCCCTCTCGGCAAATCAAATTTCATTATTATTGAACGATCAGTTTTTTTTAATTTAGATTTTCCGGTTGATTATAATATCTAATAATTCTTTATGTATGTGATTTTGGATAATATCGAATATTTAGATCATATGACAGATGGTTATTTACGTTGTAAAGGAAAAACTTTGACCGATGCCTTTCAATTCGCTGCGAAAGGACTCGTAAATATGATGTATGATGTAAATCATGTGGAAAAAAAATTGACAATTCCTATTACAGCAGAAGGATTTGATTTGGAAAATTTGTTATTTGATTGGTTAGAAAAAGTATTATTAATTATACTGATAAATAAAATTCTTTTAACTGAATTTCATATTATAATTCATTTTAATAAAGAATTAAACAATTATTATATAAAAGGTTATGGTGAAGGTGAATTAATTAATGATGAACTACATGAACTCAAAGTCGAAATAAAAGGCATAACTTATCATGAAATGAGGATAATTAAAGATCGTTATGATGATATGTTTATTATTGAATATATAATCGATTTATAGTTTTATAGTTTCTATTTTATTTAGTTTGATTTAAAAAGTCTTATATATCAAATGTTAATATAGGTTATCCGTTAAAATGACTGATGAATCTACTCCATCTTCTATTGTCGAGTTATCTGAAAAAAACTTTGATAATATTTTATCTGATAATGAATATGTTTTAGTTGATTTTTGGGCTACGTGGTGTGGGCCATGTCAATTTATGTTACCTATTTTTGATAAACTATTTAAAAAATATGGTGATAAAGTAAGATTTGGACGATTAAATGTGGATGATAATCAATCGATCGCTATGCGCTTTGATGTATATGCTATACCAACTTTTATAATGTTTAAGAGTGGACAACCAGTAAATCGAGCTGTGGGTGCAGTAGGGGAAAGCGGGTTAGAAAATCTATTACAAGTAAGTTGATACTTATTCCATTAATCTGTCTCTATTTACATTTATGATATTGTTTGTTATATAAAAAATCGTTGTAATGATTATTTGAATTTTAAGGATACCATAACGGTTTATAAGGGTTATATAATATGGTTGGTACTGTTCAAAAGATATTATTGCTATATTCTGGTAATCGATGAATAGCATACTACTTTGATTAGAATAAACATCTTTATGGTTAATGATTTATCCTTAAATTGTTTTTTCTTTGCTATCATATAACTTTTATTCACAAAACCCATTTTTCAAATCATTTATTGATATTACGATTTTGATAATATTTATGAAGAAATGATCGCAAAAAGATGTGCTAAACACGAGATCCAATGGTTATCCAACCGAAAATACTGCGAAAGAGAATTTTCATTCATAAGGAATATGTATTACATATTCTTGTTTGATTATTACTTGTTCTTCAGGTTCAGAATTATATGCTTTTCTAAACATAAATGTTGAAGTTTTCTTCCTCTTCCTCTTCCTCTTGTTTTAGTTTTATATGGTGGTGGTCGTTTGGTGACTACATTATCAACCACATCTGTTACCAGTTTGATGTCATGTGTATTTGCTGAAGATATAACTATAGATAGGATGATTTCTTTTTTATCTGTTAAAATATGTCCTTGTACCCATCTTGCTTCTATCAGTAGGATTATGCCCGGTCATCGCCACTCCCTAACGGCGACTTTATGGATATACTATCGATGGATTGTCGTCCAGTAGATGTCAATGCTGTAGTCATAGATTTTCAATATTCTAATCTGTGCCTTATTGATTATATCAAGGCTATTTCACTTCTGAAACCTCGATGACAAGTAGAGCCCGATCCGTATTCTTTGGGTAGCGTTTTCCATTGGTATCCTGTTCTTAATACCTAGAGAATTCCATCAATCATTTGTCTGTAAAGGACAATAGGTCGGCCGCCAACTGTTCTAAGTGGTTTCTGCTTTGGGAAAATACTTTTAAGATTATTTCATAATTCATCGGAATCTTTAGCATGATGGAATGCTTTTTTCTCTTTCTTCTGGCTGAAGGCCACAGTTTTTCAAAAGCGGAAAAGAGCTATAATCATATCGAATTTTGGAATAGACTCTAGGTATTATATTTCTATACCTGATCTATATTGGAGGAAGTTAAAATATGCACAAATCGAAAAAAAATAACTTTAGATTACTTCTTATTAGTCCAGAAATTATAAAAACTCGTATCTTAGTAAAATATTACTATTATATTTATAAATTGGATAAAAACCATGTATTGATGATTTCTTAATTTTATCAGATGAAATTAACAACAACAAATAATTCATTTTGAAAATATTTATCGATAATATCTGAATAACTAAAAATATGCATAATAAGGAATATAATTTACTTTGAGCATTTCAAATAATAAATTATTTGGAACTAATGGAGTGAGAGGCATCTTTGGTGAGTCTCTTTCAATACCTTTTTTGATTGATTTATCATATTCTATTGGTACTTTTTTCAATCATGGTCCTTTAGTTCTAGGTTTTGATGGTCGTTCATCGAGTTTTGCAATTTCAAAGATTGTATCGTCTGTTTTGATGTCCATGGGTATTGATGTATATAATATGGGATTGACTCCTACTCCGTGTCTGCAATTCACAGTTAAAGACTCTAATTTTTCAGGTGGAATAATGATAACAGCTTCTCATAATCCCAGTGAATTTAACGGTTTGAAACCTGTTTCAGACAACGGAATGGAATTATCTAGGTCTGAAGAAATTTTGATAGAAGATGCATATTTTAATAAAAAATATTTGGAGATTCCAGATAATGGATTTGGGGATTTGTTCTGTCTAGGTGATGCTTTAAAAAAATATATTGTAAAAGTGTTTTCTTTAATAGATGTCGAATCTATAAAACAACATAAATTTAAAATTGTCATGGATATGGGTAATGGCATGCAATCTTTAGTTGCTCCGATAATGGCAAAAGAACTAAATTGCGAAGTTTTGATTATTAATGGGGATATCGATGGGGAGTTTTCTGCACGTGGATCTGAACCGAAAATGGAGAATTTATCTAATCTTATAAATTTTGTTAAGAAATCTAATGCTGATTTTGGAGTAGCTTTTGATGGGGATGGAGATCGTAGCATATTTTGCGATGAAAATGGAATCATTCATTGGGGGGACAAAACAGGTCCTCTACTAGCGTATTATTTAATCAAGGTTAAAAAACTTCTAACTTCTGTAGTATGCCCGATTAATTCTTCAGTAGTAATATCCAAAATTTGTAAAGAAATAGATGCTAAAGTAATTTTTACCAAAGTAGGGAGCATCGAAGTTACTCAAACTATGAATCACACTGGATCAAAAATTGGATTTGAAGAAAATGGAGGGTTTTTTTATGGCCTTCTTAATAATGTTCGTGACGGTGCAGTGACTACGGCGTTAATTTTAGAAATGCTTAGTTATTATAAATTACATCCTTTGAATGTAAATTCTATATCTAAAAATCGTAAAGATAATGACCGCATTACCTTATCAAAACTATATGAATTTATAGACACCACTTTTCAGCATAAATCTAGTATAAAATTATCTAATCTTAATGATTATTCAAATATTCTAAATCTGTGTAGAAATCATGGTTCTATAAAAAAAATTGAAGAAATAGATGGAATTAAAATTTGGTTTGATGATGATTCATGGATAATGTTTAGGCCTAGTGGTACTGAGCCATTATTGAGAATTTATGCAGAATCAGATGATAAATATTTACTTGATTCAAAAGTAAGAGAATACACTGAATTAATTAGAAAATCTCTTTAATTCCTTTATGACAACGTTTTTAATACTCTTTTTTATGATATGTAAGGAAGGAAATGATCCCAATGGGTGATTATGAGTTATGAGTAAGCCATATTATGTAAAATATGAAACACCAAAAGATTTGGTTAACGCTATATATGAAGCTGTAAGATTAGCAAAACAAAGTGGTATAATTAGGAAGGGTACTAATGAAACTACAAAAGCGATAGAAAGAGGAATTAGTAAATTAGTTGTAATCGCGGAAGATGTTGAACCTCCAGAAGTAGTTGCACACCTACCCATACTATGTGAGGAGAGGACCGCTAAATATGTTTTTGTACCTAGTAAAAAAGATTTAGGGAATGCCCTAGGGATAGAAGTAGGTTCTGCAGCTGCCACAATTATTGACGCCGGGGAATCACAACAAATTTTAGATCAAATAACAAGCACTATTGACAATTTAAAGTAAATCTAAAAAAAATATTTGGATGTGTTTATTTAAATGAGTAAAGCTGAGGAAAAAGTAATTCCTGCAGAAGTAATTCAGATTGTGGGGAGAACCGGGATAGCTGGTGAAGTAATACAGGTACGTGTGAGAATCTCTGAAGGTAAAGATAAAGGGAGAATTCTTACAAGAAATGTAAAGGGTCCAGTTAGAATGAACGATATTCTAATGCTTAGAGAAACCGAGCGAGAGGCAAGGAAGATAAAATAATGTACACATTCTTTCAAGTTAGGGTGATATACTAATGAGTAAAAACGTCATATCTATGAGGAAGTGTTTCTTTTGTGGAAAACACGTTGACACTGGAAAAGGGGTAATGCTAGTTAAAAATGATGGTACTATACAATGGACATGTTCTGCAAAATGTAAAAAAAACCTTCGTGAATTAAAGAGAGATCCAAGAGTTTTCAAATGGACTGAAAAGTACATAAAAGGTGGAATAAAGAAGCGAAAGTAAATGGCTAATGAAAATACTTTGATATTGATAAAACCTGATGCATTTAAGCGGAAACTGGTTGGAAAGATTTTACAACGTTTTGAAGAAAAAGGATTTGATATAAAACAATTAAAAACTTATAATTTTAATATAGATGCTGCAAAGGAGTTTTATTCAGTACACCAAAGTAAACCTTTTTTTGAAGACTTAGTTTCTTTTGTATGCTCTGGAACTGTAGTTGCATGTATTTTAGAGGGTAACAATGCAATTAGCACCGTTAGGATTATGATAGGGTTAACAAAATCATTTGACGCACTGCCTGGAACTATCAGGGGCGACTATGGGTTAGGAATTACTGATAATATTATTCATGCCTCTGATTCATATGAAAGCTTCATAAAAGAGTCTAATGTAGTATTTCCATAAGTGCATCTGCGCCAACCAGTAGTAGTAGTTTTAGGTCACGTAGACTCCGGTAAAACTTCCTTACTGGATAAAATCCGTGGAACGTTTGTGCAGTCTCACGAAGCTGGTGGTATCACACAGCACATAGGGGCTAGTTTTTTCCCAATAGATGTTATTCAGAGTTTTACCGGACCTTTATTTAAAAAGATTTCATCCCATGCTCATTCTATACCAGGCTTATTAGTAATTGATACACCTGGACATGAAATATTTGCTAATTTAAGAATCCGTGGAGGATCTGCTGCAGATATTGCAATAGTGGTAGTTGATGTCAATAAGGGATTTGAACCCCAAACTATTGAAAGTATACATATTTTGAAAAATAGAAAAGTCCCGTTTGTCGTTGCAATAAACAAGGTTGATCGCATAACAGGATGGAAAAAAGGATCTAACGATTTCATTACAGAAGAAATAAAAATTCAATCAAAAGAAGTTCAACTTGACCTTGATAAGAAAATTTATAACGTTTTAGGCTCTTTGTCCGAATTAGGCTTTAATTCAGAAGCTTTTTGGAGGGTCAAAGATTTTGCAAAGGAAGTAGCATTGGTCCCAGTGAGTGCATCTAATGGTGTGGGTATTCCCGAATTGCTTACAGTTTTGGTTGGTTTAACGCAACAATATATGACTCGTAAATTAGAAAGACACGATGGCACAGCTAGAGGAATTATATTAGAAGTTCAAGAAGAGATAGGTTTAGGTCCATCTGCCAATGTGATTCTACTTGATGGAATTATAAAACAGGGTGATATGATAGTTGTCGCAAAACGAGAATCAGCCGTTGTCACTAAAGTCAAATCGTTACTATTGCCAAAACCTCTTGATGAAATGCGCGATCCTAGGGACAAGTTTAGAAATGTGGATATGGTGGTATCTGCAGCAGGTTTAAAAATTACATCGCCTGATTTAGATGGCGTTATTGCAGGGAGTCCTCTATATGGACTTGCAACGAAAGATGATGAAAATAACATAAAAAAAATTGTAGAATCCGAGGTAAAATCCGTCATAACTGATAATGATTTAAATGGGATTATTTTGAGATGTGATACAATCGGATCTATAGAAGCTATTTCCGAAATGTTAAAAAAAGATAAAATACCTGTTAGATCGTCTGATATTGGTCAAATAAGCAGAAGGGATGTAATGGCTGCATCTGCAGTTAAAGACAAGGATCGATATTTGGGTGTAATTCTTGGTTTTAATGTAAAAGTTTTGGAAGATGCAGAAAAAGAATCAGTTGAAAGAAATATAAAGATTTTCAACGAGAAAATCATTTATAATCTAGTAAGAAATTATGTTGATTGGGTTTCATATCAAAAGGAACATGAAGATTCTATTTTGTTTAATGAGATACCGCCAATTTGTAAATTTGAGTTTATGAAAGGTTATATTTTTAGAAGAAGCGATCCCGCAGTATTTGGTTCAGAAATTCTTGTAGGTAAAATGAAGCAAAAAATGACATTAATGAATGTCGAAGGAAAAAAAATTGGTATAATTCATCAAATACAAGATAAGGGAAAGACCATTGACGAAGCTACTAAGGGTATGCAAGTGGCAGTATCAATTAATGGTCCTCAAATCGGACGACAGTTAAATGAAGGGGATATTTTTTATACTTATTTGAATAGCAGACAAGCTAAAATGCTCCTTGGACGATTTAATTATAAATTAAACGAAGAGGAAAAGAATATATTAAATTTTCTGGTCGAAAAAAGAAGATCAACTGATCCTGCTTTTGGATATTTATGATTACAAACTCTTTATCATGGTTACTAACTTATAGTGATATTTATTGATCAGCACCTAAAATATGATTCCAAATATGGATACAAAATAGTATAATAATATCTCTTAGAAAAGATAATGATATTTCAATTATTCATGGAATATTAATATAGATCAAGCAAAAGTAAATAACATCATAATTTTTATCAAACAATAAACAAAACATAGTTGATTTATGTGGCGGGAATAATTGCAATAAGTAATATTTATGAGAATAATGAAAAAACAAAATTAATTTATGATATATTTAGAAACATGCAATTGCTTCAGCATCGTGGTAAAGCATTTTGGAAAATAAATTCAGGAAAATTTTATATAGATGGATATGGGGCTTTGCCGACATTTAATTCGTTACAAGATGAAATAAAAAAGCAATATAGTCATATATTGGATGTATCAATTGGTTTTCTGTCAAAAAAAAAACCTAATCATAGATCACCGATCACCAATTTTGCAGCAGACGGATTTTTTATAGATATGGACAAATTAAATACTCATCCATTAATTAAAAATAATAAAAGTATAGAGCCTATTTACCAAATTTATTTTATTTTTAAAGAACTATTATTAGAAAAGGATGATCCCTATAAAGCAGCTGAATTTTTAGACCGGCATTTAAGAGGAAACATGATAATTTGTTTAAACAATACATTATACATATTTAGAAATAGCACTGGATTCAAACCTTTATTTATTGGCGAAGAAAAAAAAAGACAGTTTTATATAATTATACCTGAAAATTATGTTGAAAATTTTTTTAATGATTTGAAATTAAGAGAATTTAATCCTGGACAATTAATTAGCATCAATCCAAGAGATGGCATAAAAATTCTTACACAGTTAGACAGGAATAGAATTCTTATGGATCCATTTGAATTTATAAGGGAATCTCATGTATCAAGTATCTTTAATGATAAAAGTATTTATTCCATAAGGAAAAACATTGGAAGATCTCAAGCAAAATTTCTTTCAGGTAAAAATATTGATATTGAAATGATCTATGCAGAACCTGATTATACTAGACCAATGGCCTTAGGATTCAATATAGAGTGGAGAGACAAAAACGACTATAATGTCGAAATATTTGAAGGCATTATTAAAGATAGGTATGATGATTTTGATCATATGATAGATTACTCCGAGCAAGTCAGTAAAAATAAATTATTATCAAATGGAAAAACCCTTAAATTTATAATAGAACCACTTACAAAAAACAAAAATATTGCATCTATACAAGGAACGATTCAGACCGGAGGTACTATCATTGAAACAATATTTTACTTAAAGAGATCCGGCGCAAAAAGGATTAGCATAATTGTTAGTTGCGTACCTACAATCGATGGAAGGCAAGTAGGTCTCTACACTCAGCATAGAGATTTAATTGCAAGAAAATATATAGGAAATGTAACGAATATGAATGAGTTAAATTCCAAGATTGCAACAGAATTAGGTGCAGATCAGATATTCTTCAATTCTTCAGAGGTTTTATCAAAAGGAATAGGGATACCTGAAAGCCAATTATGGTTCCCGGAATGGATAAGATTTTTGGACTACTAATAATTAGATTAAAACTATATTAATATTAAAACTTGAATATATCGTAATATTATTGTCATTATCTCGGAAAAAAATAATTATAGAAAAAGATTTTCCAATTGAAGAAATTATTATAAAAAAAATAGAATTAAGAGAGTATAAGATAAACAATATTAACGGTGAAGGAAATTTACATATTGTAATATATGTAAATACAAATTACGGAGCGATCGAATTAGATTATTTAGGAAAACCCACTAAAGAAAGGGAAAAATTTGATGAGTGTTATAATTTTATTTGTAATTATAATGGATTACTGTCCTTACTTAATCGAGCAATTATAGAAATAAAAAATGATGTGAATTAAAATTATATTGGATTAAACCCAATAATTCATTTAATTTTTTAATGCGAGGATAATTTATCAAATTTTTGTTCCATGGCTGATCAAAAATGACTATCCTTCTAGGGTAAACAATTTCTATTGCATTGAGAGGGGAGTCGTCAATAAGGAGAAAAAAAGGATGGCAAGATTTTGGAGCATTATCAAATATGAAAACAATCTCATCAAAATAAATGTTATATAATTCTAGCCAAAAAGATACATAACTTATTGTATCACGATCTCTCTTTGTAATGATTGAAATACGATATCCAGAATTTTTCAATAATTTTGTAACCACTGATATATCCTCACTAGTTGGTGGTATATCCATCCATCTGTGTTTCCATACTCTGATAAAGATGTCATTAATACATTTTTCAGATAAATGTAAGATTTTGTATATATCCCATTCTACTATGTCTTGTTTTACAACAGCAGTGTCATAAATAAGATTGTACTCGTCTAACCAAGTATCCATGACATCTGCAAGAACTGAATCCAAGTCTATTGCTATTGTCTTTTGAATTATCATTTTAAATGTAACTAGATTCATAAATAAAAATTATTTTATATTTTATTCGAGCATCGCTATTTGAGAAACAATCTGTTCTATTTACCTTAATTCTAAATACTGATCAATTTTAAAGTATTGAATCTTGATTAGTAATGGATATGTTCATTAGTGATATTTATAGTTAGAATATGAACTGTTTTTATTACTATTTAAACAAAATGATGTATAAGGCGCTGTTCTAGATTAAAATTATTTCTTTATTATATAGATCACTAGATATATTATTCACCTTTAAACGTGGTTTAATTTTATATTTCTTTCTTTTATAGGGAAAATAGTAATTTTTATTTTATATCTATACTGCCTAACATAAATTCATCTATAGTAAAATAATTTTACTCCTAATATATTTAGATTAGTTATATTTATCCAACATCATTGCCTCTTGGTGATGTTTCTTCAGAACAGTTAAACAATGCATATAAAAATGAAATAGATTCGGATGTAAAAGAAAGGATCCTACTTGTTAGACATGTTAGAATTGATGGTCAGAAAGAAGCATCCAAAGTCACAGAAAAAGAATTGTACAAATCAAGATGGTGGGCATACAAATGGTTATATAGATTCGATAAACACGGGCTAGAAGGATTAAAAGATCATCCACGAAGCGGTAGTAGACCGCCATTAATCTCGCAAAAAAGATGTTAAAGATAAAGCAAGAGATATGCAACAATTCGTCTGGTTGGTAAGCCAAACAAGTAATGGATATCATCTATAAAAAGACCAGCGTCAGGTACCACGAAGTACATATTTACAGACTATTTCACAAATGGGGATTCTCACCAAAGATTCCATGGACGAGATTTGTTAATACTGCGTCAAAAGAAGAGAAAGACATTCAAAAAGGGGTACAATAATTACTTCGCAAATCTCAAAAGGATTCACAATAATAGCAGTACAGGATGAATCTATATTTGTACATGATATACTCGTAAGAAGAAAATTATGGCTTCCCAAAGGGATTAGACAAGTAGTTACAATTACAGGTTCACACCAAAAGACATGTGTTTTTGGTACACTTATCTTGAAAGGAAGATAAACAATTATTTCGTCAGTATGATAAGTTTAACCAAAATACTTTCCTTGATTATTTGATAAGTAAAAAAAGATTGGAAAAAAGTTGTCATGCTTACAGATAAAGCAAGACAGCATCAATCAATAAAATAAAGGAATATTTGAAGAAGAACAAGAATTCAGTAAAGAATACTATATTTGCCAAAAGGTTCACCTGAATTCAATACTATTGAAGAATGTTGGAGGCAGGGAAAATATGATTTATTGGTATCAAAATATTACCCGAGATTTATCGATTTGAAATTATCTATTGCTAAATATTATAGAACAAGACACTAACCTGAACATGGTAAAGTATCTGTTAATGTGAGTGAATTAGCGTATTTATGTTAAACGGTATAGAATGTGGTAATGTTCTTTCTATGAAGATTTTACAACAGATGTTCTCTTCTTACCGAATAGTAAATTTTTCTTTTTATAAACCGGTCTTAGTATTTGCAGGTCTATATCTTTGAAAGCAAAAAGACTGGAAAATGTTGTTTAATTTACTAAGACATTCATAGTTTCATTGCAGATTTATATATTTTATTAATTGATGTTTAATTTGACTTTTCAAACTCAATCTATTGGATGTCTCTATAAATATTACATCCAAATCAGAGAAAACCAGCTAACATGTAGGTTAGGTAGAGGCAATATTAAACCAAAAGCATTTAGAAGTCCTTTCTTTATATAAAATTTGAACTTCCTACCAATACCACCTTCTTTTTTCAACCTCATCTTTTGAAAGGTAGATAGTCTAGATTATGTTTGATATATCTTTTTGATATCTTACTATCATAAACAATATCAAATTCGTACTGTCAAGTCCGGAAATTATTTGAAAAGTAAAATCTTTGGATAATGTTATACGAGAGCACTGAAATTACATACTATGGATAAATCATTGATCATAAAACTGTTTATTCTAATCATGCAAGATCTATAAAATACACAACTGACGGATTTGGTAATTACTATCAATTAGAAGAAGAACTGTAAAATAAATTTTAAGCGATAGTTGCCCTGATTTACGTATTAAGGTAATTGAGAACAAGAAGTTAATTTTATAACGTCTTTTTAATATATTCAAATAAATACAATTCTTTTTTACAAATATGCCTTCAATATTTTTTATCCATGATTCAAGAAATTATATTGAAATATCTTATCTTACATACATTTTTAACATCTATGTATTTAATCTTAATTCACTTAATTTTTGAAATTATGTTGAAATTTTGTAGATTGACCGGAAGTATATCATATCCTATAACATTTTTTTGATTACCCTTTAATATTGGGATCAGCCGGATTTGAACCGGCGGTCTCCAGCGCCCGAGGCTGGCATCATGCCAAGCTAGACTATGATCCCATTTTACTTGTTATAAATAATATGTTTAATTTTAAATAATCGATTGATTTCAAAATTTTTAGAAAATTTTATTATATTTTCACCAAAATATAATAATTTTCACTATACAGTAAATAGGATGTAGTTAATATTTTTTGAATGATTAATTGTAAATTATTTATAATATGATTGGATCTCATATAATTATAAATAATTCATGCGATTATTACCTACACTATTTCTATATTTAGTTTTGCTAATTTGGCCTTCCATGACCCATAAAACTGTAACTTTATTGGATATTATATCATACTTTTTCTTGTGGGTCCTCAATGCTCAAAGTATCTGTACTTTTCAATCTGCAAATAGTATACTTTAAACTCATTTTCTTCTCCAAATGACTATTGTTGATCCTTTTTTTCTTCGAAATAGATTTATTTTCTTTTATTTCTGCAAGGTAGCGAGAATATTTGTCATGGTAAATCCTTTTCTAATAAAAATACTAGTGTCACAATCCTTTACAATCTATTTTGAAGCTGTAAAATGATACCTCATAAATATCATAATAAGACATACAACCTTCATTATGATCTGTTTTATGAAGATCATTCTTAATTTTCATTTTGATTGATTTATTAGATCTCTTGCATAATTGCGTCCAAACAGCTTTATGATCTAAAGTTCATCATTATTGTGTTCTCTCTAAATGTTTTCATACGAGAGGTTATCTAAAAAGCCATTACTTTTCAAATCGTTCACTGGTCTTACAGTACAATAGTTTGATAACATTTTCGATAAAGAAATAGCAAAACGATATGCTAAACATGAAATACCACGATTATCTAAAAGAAAAAACAGAGAAAGAGGAATAGGTGCCGGAAGACATTTTGAACTAGATATAAAAAATAGGTTTCTTATGCTTTTGATATATTATCGCCTGTACATAACCTACACATTAGCAGGTTTTCTGTTTGATCTGGCTCAGAGCAACATCTGTAGAGATATTCAAAAGATTGAAAGTTTGATTAGAAAATGCGTACCAATTCCTCAAAAAATATATAACAAAACAAAGAGGCTTCGAACCACTGAAGAGGTAGAGAAATATATTCCAGGCTTTCTTGCTTTTACCGATTGTACAGAACAACAGATACCGAGGCCTATAAATAATAAAAGACGCAAGGTATTCTACTCAGGTAAAAAGAAAAGACATACTGTAAAGATGCAATTGACGGTTAACAATCATGGTTTTATCCTTCATAAATTAAGATATAGGAAAGGGAGAAAACATGACTACGATATCTAAAAAGAGAATCAGCCTAGTACTCCAAAAGAGGTTGTTAATATATTTGACCTTGGATATTTAGGCGTAGAAATGGATTTCACAGGACAACTATCTGTCTTACCAAATAGAAAGAAGAGAAATCAAGAATTGTCAAGAAGAAAAAGAGTACAACATGAATCATTCTAAAAAAGAATAGTGATAGAACATACCATTTGCAGATTGAAAAAGTACAGGATAATGAGTGATGTATTTAGAAATAAGTTGAGAAAATATAACAAGATGTCAGATATAGTTGTAGGTCTAGTAAACTATAGAATAATGAACCTGCATTAATAGAAGAAAAATAGTATATCGTTAGTGAAACGAATAGAATGTTTCTAATTATACAAGATCTATTAAATAAAATCCAGAATAATGTTAATTAGAGTTTTTTTCATTACCAATTCAACAACATTATTTTTTATAAAAATAACTTCCTGTTTACATCGTTGAAGTCAATTTTCAATACATCTATTCCTTAACAGCTGTGTAAACATAAAGGTACACCCTTCTGTAAAATATTTGTGATCGCTTTGCCATGATTTTTATTATATATATTTGTCCACTAGCTGATTATTTGCCATAGTGAGAATAACAATCTAAAGGTATTACAGTATCAAAACAAACACAACTATTTTACAATAAGATATAGCGTATCTTTTACACAGCTCTTAACTAACCTTATGATATACAGGACTATATTATAATTCTCAAGTATTTTAATATAAAGTATATATACAATTTCAAGAACACTATTGGAAATATTTGATGTTGTAAAATATATTCTCGACGTATTTTAATACTGCCTATACAATATCCGAATAATTTGCTTTGCATAAGTGTTAAATATCATCATCTGCATATTAAAAGTAATTTAACAAATGGATGAGTTATTTAAAAAAGTTTATACAAATTATAAAACATCTAGAGTAATCAACCATTTTAAAAAATCTTCAAATGAAAAAAAATCAAATGAAAATGATGATCCCATTGTATCAACCGAGCTAATTCAAGAAGGAATTTTAGCAGGTCAAAAAATAGCTAAAATTTCGGTTATCACTTTAATAAGTATTGGAATAGTTGAAATTGTTGCAGGTTATTATAGTGGTAGCAATGTAGCAACTGCAGATGGCATTGATTCAATATCTGACGCAATAATTTCTTTCATGGTTTTAATAGGACTAAGAATTGCCATCAAACCTGCTGACAGGAAGTTTCATTTTGGCTATCACAAAGTAGAAAGTTTTGCAGCCTTGATGGCAGCAATAGGCATGGTAATAATCGGAGTAATTATTTTATATAATTCATATCAATCTTTAATACATAATCATGAAATAAATCATCATTATATTACCATGGCAGTACTTGCAGGAGCTAGTGCCCTATCTTTATACCGAGCATTTCAGATGCGTAATATAGCCAATAAATACAATTTACTTTCACTCAAGACAGATGCAAAAAATTCGATCAAGGATGGTTCAGCTTCTATAGTAGGCTTTTGCAGTATTCTAATTTCAGTTCAATTTGGGTTCACTCAAATGGATGCAATAGGCGGTATGATTATTGCCTTTTACATCTTCTCAGTTTCTTACATAACGTTAAAAAAATCATCTCTTATACTAGTAGACTCATGGCAGAATCCAAAGTTGACCGGTCTAATAAAAAATGTTATATCTAATCAATTTCTTGATGAAAAAATCCATGTACGAGAGGTATTACTTCGATCTTCAGGAATGATCGATCAAGCAGAAATTCACATAGAGATAGACGGAGAAGAATCGATATCAGAAGTAGAAGAAATATCTATTGAGATTCAAAATGTAATTAATTCAAAATTTCCTTCTATTGAAAGGATATCTGTAATACCTCATTCGTATTCAATGGACAACAATAATAAAAACACTTCAAAAAAAAATTTATTAAGAAACATAAAATTAAAAAAACCAAAACAATTTAACAAACCTAAATAATCAACCATTTTTTACTATGTTATTATAGATAAAATTTAACATTTTATCCTCAATGAATTACGATAATCACTACTAGGCATTTTTAGAGTTTGAGAAATACAATTTATTCAAAATTTTATATATTTTAAACTTGAAAAGGTTCTAAATGAAAAAATATATGGATATTAGATCTCTTGCATAATTAGCATCATTAGAAAAACTTCTAAAAAGTAGATACATTTTAAATATGATTCATATACTAAAATGGAAAAATTATAAAATATGATTGAGAATTTATAAAATTTTGATAGTCACCTAATTATGCAGGAGATCTATTATATAGAGCATATTATCAATAAACCTGTTTCAATATTTACAGATTCAAAAGTATAATCTATCTGTATTTAAATAAAATAATAGTAATGATAGATATCCATTAATAGTAATGGTATAAAAAATGAATGATATTTAGACCTGTAATAAAAACACATTTTATATTAAAAGATGATTAGATTCAAACTGAGTAATTTCTGCAAACATAGCGGAAAATAGCGAAACAATACAAAACCTTACAGGATAATATAGAAATACATACTGCAAATACACATCAGAATTTATATGCATTAATTTAAAGAGTAATTCTCAAAATAACCTTTAAAATAAATATAATTTCAGATCACGACTAGAATATTACTACAAGATAAAAAACTGTAATTATATTTAACAGTCAACGAAGAATTTGTTTGGATTTGTAAACCATGAATAAAACAAAATGAAGTCAAATTTTTTAATTGGAAAAGATTAATGCGTAAAAATATATGGTGGATAATTTTATTACAAAATACCCGGAAAGCCCGGTAGAATTTAAAAATACCGAATGTAGCGGACAAGCATAGAGGCCTTTGGAGCCTTTGACCCCAGTTCGAATCTGGGCCGGGCTATTTATAGTTATATATTCAATACAATTTTTCATTTGCATATTAGTTATTTTTCAACGTTTTTACAATCATTATCCTAAAAACACAAATTTACGTTAACAGGTATTCTCGTTATAAAGACGTTATTTCAATATGCTTTATTGCATGATTCCTGATTGCCAAATACATTAAGCTAACATTATTCAATAAATTCTGTGAATTGGTCTATCTATAACCAATCCTTTATCAGAAAAGGGGAATCAATCTTGCTAGGTTTTGATGTCATTGAACTGAGATACAGATCTAATAGAGATGAATAAAGGCAAAATAGGCGAACCATTTCATTATCCTAATACTTTTCTTCTTTTACTTGGTTATGCTGTCTTTAAAGATGATTATATTGTCTTTGCAATAGACTGTACCGGTGTCAAGATTACCAAGAGGCCAATGGATGAGAGATAAATGGCATATAAAAAATAAGAAAGGATGTTTAAAAATACATGTAGCAGTTAATAATAATAAAACCAAAAAAAATTCTTTCAATGAAGGTAACGGATGAGCATGTTCATAATAGTAAGGCATTACAAGAGTTAGTTGATGGTGTCATACCAGATAACATGACCTCATCAGCAATCGGCAACCTATTTGCTGAAGATGGTGCTTACGAAAGGAGTAGTATTTTTAGATATTTGTCAGACAATGGAATCCTGTTTTGTATAAATGTAGGAAAGAATTCGAATTAAATTGAAAAAAGGAAACATCCTTAGAAATCTATCCGTGTTGGCACAAACAAATGATTTACAAATGTGGAAAGATAGTGCTAGATGTGACTAAAGATGGATTTTTGAAATTGTATTTTCTTGTATGAAAAGAAGGTTTAGTGAATATGTTTATTTGATTAAACTAAAGAATATGATACAGAAAATAATGTTAAAAGCAACACTGTATAATAAGTTGACATCTATTTAGATAAAATAGAAAATATAAAGGTTTTAAGAATCATACAATAGGGCATAACAAAACGTCCATAAACGCCAAATAAATACCATATCACAGAGCAACAATTTCGTTTTAAAAAGAGTATATTATGAATACATTATAATTTGTCGATTGAAATAGCAGAATACCTTTGATATTTTTAGGAATACACTAAGAAAATATGATGAAATATCCATATAGTAGCATGCTTGATAAACTAGAACAGTGAATCATCAGAACTAGCTTCAGAAATAGAATAGATAATAAAAATCTGAATTATTTTACTTGTGTAATAGATCTAATGAAATATTTATTTTGATTTTATATGATTGTGTATAATCTACATTATTTTGGTAATGCTAATTTATAAATTCGACCAATCAATCTTTACTTCTTTTATACACTCTTCAATCAATTTTTCTTTATAGAATCCTGGGTGTATATTTTTCTCTTTAATTATTCTACTTTCTAAAAGATTGAATGTTAAACTAACTCCAATTGAAAAAGCTCCGGTAGCTCCTGGTGAATTATAGTTTAATACATGTATAGCGTTGTTATTTTTTATAAATATTGGATTTAATAAAAAATTACCATCCTTGTTAATCAAATTAGATCTAATTCCTGATATACCTTTGATTGAAAAGTCATTTGATTTTAACAAGGGTAAAAATTTTTTAACTCTATTAATCATATGTCTTTTAGATATACTACTAGATAATTCTTTAATTATTAGTTGTAAATATTCTTTATTCAATATTAAATTTTTTATTCCTTTTATTTCAGAATCTTTTATAAAGTTATATGTATTCGGTAAAAATTGTTTTAAATTTGTTTTTATGTCGTACCCATATTGTGAAGAAACAGGGCAAGCGTTAGGCCCTATTTCTCTGTTTCCATTAGATCTAATTATCCAATGGGGATCTAAAAATGGAAACTCTTGAAATTCTGGAACCGAGTAAATGCTGTGATTAGTAAGATGTTTATATTTTGTGGGGGCTTTCCAATATTCGCCTCTAAAATAAATGTTTTTGTATTTAAGACTTGGATTCATCATTTTTGCTAATTCCAGTGCAGATCCTCCTGATGCATTTATTATGTAGTTGCATTGAATTGTTATTTCCTTTCCGTGGTGGATTTGTTGTTTAAATTTTAAAATAATCTTATTAACCTTTTGATTATATTCAATTTTGTTGACCTTTGAGCATGTTAATATTTCTACGTTGTTTCTAATTGCATCCATTGCCAAATTCCTTGTAATTTTTCCAAAATCTACTGATGCATCTCTTTTGCATAATAGTGCATTTTTGCATATCACATTAGGCTCAATATTTTTTATTTCTTCGGAATCTAAAACTCGAAGATTTTGCTTTTCTAATCCATTCTTAATTCCCCATTCTAAATGCTTATAAATAGTGTTGACATCTTTTTCTTTAATTGATACTTCTATAATGCCATCTTCTTTAAATTCAATTCTTTTAACTCTACAATAATCTTTCCAAAAATCATATCCATATAGCGCTGCTTTTGCTATGCTCCATTTTTTTTCGGGATTATAAATAAATGGTGCGTGAATCTTTCCTGTATTTCTAGAACTAGTATGATATCCTACAATTTTTTCTTGCTCTATTAATATAATTTTTGAATTTGAGAATGAGGAGATTATATATGATAATACTGTACCTAAAATTCCGCCGCCTATGATAACAATGTCTGTATTTTTGCATTGATACTGTCTTTGCAAAATTCTAAATACTAAACTCCTGTCAATGTTACTTTGCCATTAAATAATGATTGGTTTATTTCATCTATTTCATGAGTTTTGTGTTTTCTTCTTTCAATTACATATCCTGATTTTGAATGATAATAAATTATCATATCTGTAGGATAAAAAGATATTATAGAATGATTATCTGAATCTGATGCAAAATGTCGCAAATGAATATTTTCCCATTCAAAAAGCTTATCTATATCTCCATTAAAATGAAAACTACTACCACAAACACACAGGACATTTCTCCAATTATCTCTGATGTTTTTTAACCATTTTTCCTTTTTGTCATTATTTTTTATACTAGTTGTAGTGTTATCCTCGTTTCTTGGATCTTTTGATACATGTGCATTTTTTCCTCCACCTGACATTCCTTTTATTTATGCATCTCTTATTTTAAAACTGTTTCTTGTTTAACCATTTTATTATTTTTTCCTCCATTTTATTGCTGACTTTGAGTAATCCAGTCCATTCCAAGTTATTAAGCCGCCCATTTGTGTTAAAATATCGATATGGATTTTTTCAGGAATGTTTTTTGATGTAAGGAATTCACATGCAATATTTAAATTATCTATTTCTTTTTGTAATAATTCGTCATGGATTTCTCTAATGATATGATCTTTAAAAATAAAGTCTTTGATTAAAGTAAATTGATTTTCAATTATTTTTTTTTCTAATTTGAATTTGAAATCTTTATTGTTTTCCTTTGCTTCTATCAAATTAAAAGTGTCAAATACATCTAATTTTTTTTTTATTGTTTTGTTTACATCTTCAAAAGTTATGAAAGTATTATTTGATTGTTTGAATTTATTTAATGCTTCTGTAATGTCATCCATGATATTCAATTTCTCCGTTTCATTTTCAAATTTTTGGTCAATTATTTTTCTTTCTATTTTTTTTAAAAAATCAATAATTTCTTTAAATCGAATATTTTCGTTTTTATATGAGATAATCAAAATATTATCTTTATCTTTGATATTAAAAAATAATTGTCTATGATCAGTTTCATAGGTCATCAAATTTTCAAAATTAATTATTAAGATCATATGAAAATTCTCATCATTATAATTTTGTATGATTTGCAATATCTTCTGTAATTTTCTTTCTAGGTATTCTCTAGTCCAAAATCCAATTATTTCAACAAATATTTTGCTTTGATGTTTAGATAATAGAAAATCTGAAATAAAAGCTGTCTTTGATTTGGTTATTAAGGGTTCTGGTTCTCTTTCTAGAGTCCATTTCGATTCCTGAAAGTTAAATTTGTCTGAAAAAGTTTTTTCAATTTTGCTGTCAAATAATATATCTGTGCTGATATTATTCTCTAACTTATTTAAAATTTTTAAATTAGATGTAAATCTATCTTCAATTTCAGTTTTTTCAATACTTTGAATTTCATGTTTGTATTGGGGGGTGTTTTCATTGTTTTTATATATTGCATCTAAAAATGACTCTTCTGTAATTTCAAATTTATATATTTTTTTATTTCCATTGATTGATGTTCTTAAAATATCTGCCTTAAGATTCCAATTTCTTGCTCTAAATATTAGTGGAACAAGTTTTGCTATAGAATTACCGTATCTTTCTGTAAGTTTAATTATATTTGTGGCACCATCTATTGTGCATATCAAATCTTCTTGACCTGAATTATTTGAAGAATCCATATCCAACCAATACATAAGACCCAATCGTTTTATATTCCTCAAAATGTTTTTCCATATCAAACCTATGTTTTTTACAGAACCTATCTTGATTTCCATTTTAATGCAATTGAAAAGTAGCGTTTGAATTAATGATATATTATATTGATATAAAATTATTTGAGGATCTGGAGATGTGTATCTATCAATTATTGTATTTTCTTCCAAATCTGACCACATCGCTCTGTTAATCGTTTCAATGTCCGTATTAACTTTTTTTGAGATATTTTCTAAAATATTATTTCTCTTGTCTGTAGTGATTGCTATGCCATTTAAAGCAGATTCTTGGAATATCATTCTTCGTAAATACTTTGGATCGAGTTTTATTTTTGTTAATTTTGAGTTCTGATCTAATGGATCATGCATATTATCCAATATTGATTTAAATGTACACTGTTTTTCTATGATGGAATATATTCCTCTAATTAATTTGTATTCATTTTGTGTAGTTTCTAAAATTTTAATTTTTTCATTCATCTCTTTTTTGTTATATTGGTTTTTGAAACACTCATCAATAATCTCAATTATATTTTTAGCTAATTTGTATTCCATACTATTCTCTTTAACTGAACACAAAATAGGCTGTATTCTATTATTGGTGTAATCAATTTTATATCTTAATAAATCGGAGGTTATCATAGTATGTTTTGAGATTGTGAATTTAAATTTCTAGTAATCTGAATGATTTTGTATGAAAGTATATTCATACTTGTTATAAATGTTGTTACTGCTAATTTACTTTTCAATACTCTTGTTCCTTTTGTTACTTGTATATGTTTCACTTGTTCCTGATGAAATTATTTCTATAAGTTCTGATAATTCATTCTCATTTGTCTTTGGTCTTAGTAGTCTACCTAATCTCTGAATAAATTCTCTCTTACTTCCAGTTCCACTCAATATGATGCCAATATTTGCATCCGGAATATCAGTCCCCTCATCTAATACTCTTGTTGTAGAAATTATTTTATAAATTCCTTTTTTAAATCCTTCTATTATTTCGTTTCTTTCTTCATTTATTGTTTTGTGGGTTATTACTGGAATTAGAAATCTATCTGATATTGAGTACGCTAATTTGGTATGAATTGTAAAAATTATTATTTTACTTTTTTCTAGATCTTTTTCTTTTATTATTTTTTCTAATTCTAAAATTTTTGCTTTACTATTAAAAGCGATTTCAATCATTTCATTTCTTAGTAATAATGCTTTCCTTAATTTACTATTATTCGTTGAAAGAATTATTAATTTCTTTAATTTTAATGGATAAAATATTTTGCAATCTTTTATTATTTTTTTATATTCTGAACTTTTATTGTTATATTGTAATATTTCATCAGGTAACATATTTATTATTCTTTTTTTTAAGATGAAATTGGATAAATAATTTTGTTTCATTAACTCATGAAATTTTTTTTGGTATATATTATCTCCAACTAAATCTGTGAGAATTACATGTCTGTTATCTTCTCTTTCGATAGTTGCTGTCAAACCTAATCTATATGGTGATATAAAATGTTCACCTATTGTAGAATATTTTTCAGAAGCCAAATGATGGACTTCATCAAAAATCAAAAATCTAAATTTATTTCCAAGAAACGGTGATTTAAGGTATGCTGAATCATAAGTTGTTACTGTTATCGTTTTTATATTTTTATATCCTCCACCAAACATGCCTACTAGATTTTTATCGTTTATTATTTTGTTTATTGCTTCAAACCATTGTTCCATCAAATTTAAAGTGGGTACTATGATCAAAGTCGATGAGTTAACTTCCGTAATAGCTTTTAGAGCTATTATTGTTTTACCTGCTCCAGTAGGTAAGACAATACATCCTCTTTTATCATGTGCATTCCATTTTTCAAGTGCTTCCATTTGATAATCTCTTAAAATATTTATTTCATCAAAATGGAGTTCGCTTGGAAATTCGATAAAATCTTTAACATTGTCTGTATATTCCAAATTATTTTTTTTAAGAAAATTGATTATATCTTGATAATGTTTTCCTAGGGCTCTGCTCATGCCTACTCTGTGATCGTAAATCGAATGTGGGAACTCTTTATTTCCATTTATTAATATTGTTCCTTTTTCGTATTTTAGTTCGAGTGATTTATAGTCTATGTTTTAAACATATATAATTATTTTATTTAAATCTATTTTCATACTCTGTTTATAGAATTTTTATAGATAAAATTATAATGGTGATTGACTATTTGACTTGTTAGTAAAAAAATGTCAAGCGGAGAAAGATTAGGTCAATTCCTAGAAGACGGTAAAGATTGGGAGCGCAAACCGACTAACATACCTGGTGTTTTTTTATTTAAATTGCCTGAATATCGTGGTCGACCTGCTTCACTTGCCATTGAAATTAATCCATTGAATGCAAATGGATCTCCTTCAAAAAAAAGAGGCATTGTTATTAAATCCTCTGATGAACTAAATTCGATTATGGAATTAATTACTAATTCGAAGGTTTCTCTTTTAGCTAAGTCGATAGATGAAATTAATCCAGAGCGAAAGTCATATGTGAAAAATGAATCAGCTGATGTATTTGAAATATGATTGTTACATCCTAATTTGTTAGTCTTTATCACGTTATACTAGATATGTCTTTACATCCACGATATTTTTCTCATCCTTTATTAAAAGCGAATTCTGTTTTATTTAGGCAATATCAGAATGTTGTGGTACAGAAAACTTTCTATACGAATTCATTAATCGTTGTTCCGACATCTTTGGGAAAAACAATTATCGCTTTACTAATTTGTATTGATATTTTGTTTAAATGGAAAAAATCAAAAATACTGTTTCTTTCTCCTACTCGGCCATTGGTAAATCAGCATTTAGATTTGTTTAAACGTTTCTCAAAAATAGGGAATCTTTGTTTTGCTCTTACAGGAAAGATTTCTCCTGTTATTCGTAAAACTATTTGGGAATCTTCTTCCATTAGAATGTACTTTGCTACTCCTGAACTAGTAAAAAACGATCTCGATGATAATTATTTGAAAATGGATGAGTTTTTTTTGGTTATTTTTGATGAAGCTCATAGGGCAGTTAAGAATTATAGTTATACTGGTATTTCAAGAAAATTCTACAAAAGTGAAAATTCAAATTCCTTTCCAATGTTTTTGGCTTTATCTGCTAGTCCTGGATCTAATGAAGAAAAAATTCAGGAAATCTGTACAAATTTATTTATGGAACAAATAATTGTAAAGTCTGAAGATGATGCTGATGTATTACCTTATGTTTATAATATTGAAGTGATACATAATTATGTTGAGCTAGATGAGGAACATAAAAATATTTCTTCTATTCTTCAATCCTTGATTAATGAAAAGATAAAATGGTTATTAGATAATAAATTTATCAAAAAGAAACGGATAATTAATGTCTACCGAAAGGATTTATTGAATTTATCTGAGAACCTTAAAATTGCAATATCTCAATCAAATCATACAAATTTTCTTCTATATGCCGCACTAAGGTATCAAACTATGTCAATGATTTTGTTATATTGTCGGGATTTGGTTGAATCTCAGGGTAATTTTGCATTAAAGAAATTTTTAGATCAATTCAATGGTGATGAATCTCAACTCAAATCTTATCAAGATTTGCTTTCTGATTCTCGTATGAAAGAAATTATTGATATATTAAAATATGATAATTCTTTATTTTCTCATCCTAAAATTTCAAATACACTTTTAATAGTTAAAGACTTTCTTTTTGGTGATAAAAACATCTTCAAAGATGATGCTAATTCTTTGTCCAAAGATATCAAATCATATGAAACTGAACAGATGAGATCCAATGGTGGTATTGATACTGATTCTGACAATAAAATTGTAAAGAAAGTTTTAATTTTTTCACAATATCGTGATACTTTAGATGAAATTGTTATTTTTTTAAATCAAAATGGTATTAAATGTAGAGGATTTTATGGACACGCTAACAAAAAAAATCAGAAAGGCTTTAGCCAAGATGAACAACTATCTATTTTGTCAGACTTTAAAAAAGGAAAATTCCATGTTTTGGCAGCTACATCTGTAGCGGAAGAAGGTCTGGACATTCCTAACGTTGATTTAGTTATATTTTATGAGCCTGTGGTAAGTGAGATCCGTTTCATCCAAAGAAAAGGTAGGACTGGGCGATTTTCTAATGGTAAAGTTATTGTTTTGATCACTAATGATTCTATAGATTCAAAATATCTTTCTATTGTGCAGAGAAAAATTTCAAAAATGAAACAAACATTGAAGAAGATTCATCTTGATTTCAATAAATATGACAAAAAATTATTTCAAGTTACCAATGAAATGGATCCTAATGAAATAGATGCTCTTGATGCAGAAAACAAAAAGATAGTAGAGGTTGATGAAAAACAAGATGAAAATTATTTGTTAAATAGCAACGAGAACGATTTTTTTAATCCCATCGTGAATGCCATTAGTTCTAACTCGAATAAGAAAATTAAATATTTTATAAAAAATTTGTCTTATAGAACTAGTAGAATTAATACCCCTGGTTATCCTGTATCTGGGAGTGATATGGAACATTTGTATAACGCATCTTTGGCATTAGATAATCAAAAATTAATATATAAAGCACAAAGAAAAATTTACGAATTACTAGTCAAGTCTGGAAAAGGCTTGAATATATCCGAATTGAGTGAAGAAATTGGATACGATCAATCTATAATATCAAATGCAATAAAAAATCTTGAAAAATTAAAAAAAATTAAATGGATTAATAAAAATACCATTTCTATAATTGATTCTATAAAAAATATTTCTGGAAAAAAATATTCAATTTTTGTGGAAAAAATATTAATTGGAAAAGCAATAGTTTTAATAAATGGAAAATGGTTTGCTTCATTAAATTATTTTGATTATTTGGGGTCGAGACATTTGCTAAAAAAGGGTAACTCCTTTGATGTTATAGGGGAAATTTATAAAAAAAATGACATTCTCTGTTTAAGTGTTAAGAAAATAATATAATCTTTTTAATTTAATTTGTAGATAATTATTTGTAATAATATCTCTAAATTGATATTTTATTGTTATAATACCCTTTTAGTTCTTTAAATTTAAAATAATTATTTTTATTATCCCTTCTATTTCTGTATTTAGCTTTGATGATTTAGTATTCTATATCTTGTCTAAAGTGTGTAATTATATTGGACATTTTAATATTTTCTCTAATTCATTGATATGTATAGTATTTTGAACTTTTGAATCTTGTAAATCATGTGTAACACAATCTTTATGTGGTTTATTTGGGACATGGTTTTTGAATAGGTGTTATATACGAGCAATGAGGGGGAAAGAAATTGAGCCATTGAATAACTGTTTATTCTTATTAAGATCTATTGATCTATTTTATTTTCTTTATATATTTTAATGAATATTATTATGCATATCATGGCAATATCTTCTCATATTTCCAAATATCCTCCAGGACCTCGTTCGATTTTTCCTAATAAAACATTGCGTGAATTTATGCGAGATCCAATCAAAATGTTGATGCGTACTGCATATACTTTTGGAGATGTATCCCATTTTTATTTTGGAAGACAACATGTATACTTGGTAAATAATCCTGAATATATAGAAGATATATTAATCAAAAATTACAAGAATTTTAAAAAAAGCAGAGGGTTGCGAGTTTCAAAACGTCTTTTAGGGAATGGCCTTGTTACTAGTGAAGGGGATTACCATGATCGTCAAAGAAAAATAATACAACCTGCATTTCATCCAAATTTAATAAAAAAATACGGGGAAATAATGACTACGTTTGCTAATGATATGTCTCAAAATTGGGTTGATGGAAGTACAGTTGATGTACATAGAGAGATGATTAAAGTTACATCTGAGATAATTAGTAAAGCCGTTCTTGGATCGGATATAAATACTGCAGAGGGTGACGAAGTTGGAGATTCTCTTTTAATTTGTGCAGAGTACTTTAATCGATTATTGACTCCACTTGGAGGATTGATTGGAAGGATACCTATATTACGAATTAATAAAAATTTCCAGAATGCCAAAGGTAAATTAGATGCTATAGTTTACAATATGATAAAGGAACATAGAGCTAATGAGAAGATGACGGACTTAAAACAGTCTTTTGATTTATTATATACTTTATTAAATGCACAAGATACAGAATCAGGAATAGATCGAATGAGTGATTCTCAATTGAGGGATGAAGTTATGACTATTTTTCTAGCTGGCCATGAAACAACAGCTAATGCTTTAACTTGGACATTCTATTTACTGTCCCAAAATCCTGACATAGAATCTAAATTATATGATGAAATCAATAGAGTTCTTGGTAGTGAAATTGGTGAAAAAAAAGAGAATGGTGATATCATACATAGGATTCCAACTGTAAAAGATATACCTTACCTGGAATATACCGAAAAAGTGTTGAGAGAATCTATGCGGCTTTATCCTCCGGCTTGGACTTTGGGACGTCAAGTTATGGGAACCTACCATCTTGGTGAATATGTGGTACCGCCCGGCTCAATTATTTTGATGAGTCAATATGTAATGCACCGAAATCCACTTTATTTTCCTGATCCAGAGCGATTTAACCCTGATAGATGGACAAAAGAGTTAAAAATCCACTTACCTCGATTCGCTTATTTTCCATTTGGTGGTGGCATAAGAGGATGCATTGGTGAACCTTTTGCATGGATGGAGGGAATATTATTAATTGCAACTTTGTATCAAAAATGGACTATGCATCATGTTACAAATCATAAAGTAGAATTAAAACCTTTAATTACATTACGTCCCAAATACGGAATGTTAATGAAATTAGAAAAAAGAAAATAATGGTATAAATTTTTTTAATATATTTGTCTGATTCTTTGCATGGTTATTTGATTTGATTGATTTTGTCCATCTTTATCTTTGATATCTTTAAATATATACAATCAAAAATCGTGATACTTCAAAATGCTCAATCTTTTTATATTCTTTCATTTTTAATGTTACACTTTTATCATATCACAAACATTGAATTTCAACAAGATGAAACCCTGCATCTTTAATATTATAATTATTCATAAAGTGTATACAAATTTTTTTATATCTGAATAACAATATTTTTTTAGAATTTCATAATCAAATGGTGAAAATGATAATTTCTAAAATAATCTTTATTTAGCGATAATTTTTTTAATTATAAATATGTTACTAAAATATATTGCATGATTTAGTGTGTTTTTGAATAATGTATGTTCTTTTAATGCTATATAAAAAAATATACAAAATTTCAGATATTGTTTTTTATTGCTTTGTTATTTATGATCTAATTATTGTCTTACTTCTTGATTCTGCGTATTTTACTCAAATTAATCATGTGGTTTAAAGTCGATAAAACCACTAATATCAAGCAGATCAATTTCATTTATCATTTCTTTGGCACTTCGAGTTTCATCATTTTTTTTATCCATGCACAAGTCATAGAATTTACACCAGGGACATTTACTGCTCCGTAAATTCTCTTTTAATCTCGGAAGTATTTTCACATTATTTTCTTGTAACGATTTTTGAAATAAGTTTTTTCTTCTAATCATTTCGTTCTTAAGCAATTCTCTTGCAATATCATCCTTGGGAAGGAATACTGACCAACTCTCTATCTCTGGTGATCTTGAATTTTTTGGTCTTATGAAAAAGTCATTACCATCAGAATCTGTCTTTATCCATCTGAGCTCTCGGTTATTATATCTTATAGATATTATTCCCTTTTCTATATTTGTAATTACTAGATAATACAAAAGTTGCCTTACATATGATTTGAATTGATGATCATTAATATCTAGCCTCTTGTTACTTAATGTATCTTTAAGCTCTACAATTTGATCTTTATTCATAATATCTGGATGGGCAATCAATCCGTCCATTTCCAAATCCATTTGTGATACTCCCATATCTGCAAGGTTTGTTATTGCAGCTTCGCTTGATTCTCCTCGTATAAAATGTTGTACTGATTCATTGGAAATCTCATCAAGTTCTGGATATTTTCTTCCAAAGTATTGTTTTCTGATACATGTTGATGGCAATATGTCCGATACATGTACATTGTCTTCTACGCTTCTTCTTCTTCTTTCGTATCTAGATTTGAGATTTTTCTGCAGCAGATCGGTGAATTCATGGTCTTTGCGTATTCTTATTGTCATATCTGAATTTCCATTGGATTCATATATTGAATACTGACCATGAATTAATTTTGATCTTTATAATTTTTGAACTATTATGTTTCATTTAATACATTTTAATGATTGCAATTCATATTTTTATATTATCATGATACCAGATCTCTCGTGATTAGCGATATTGGAAAAACTTAAAAGTTAACCTATCTTGATTGTAATCTGCAAATTAAAATGTAAAAATTACTAATTATATTATGGACTAGAATCTTGGTACGGGTAATTGTGTAAGAATTTTATGACATATTTATTAGATCTATGTAAATAATACTTGATCTATGTTTATGTATTATCAAATATGAATTTCAAATAAATAGGTTAAAATTGACAAAAAAAAAACAGAATTATTTATTCCTTATTAATGCTCTTAAAAATATTTGTGAAAAATTCTCCATAATGGGCCGTCAAAAAATCTGTATTCATCGTTGAATTACATTGAACTATCATAAATTCGTAAATAATTGAACTTACCAAGACGATTTATGTAACTGTTTTATCCTTTGCTTATGCATTGAAATATGTTGTCGCTTAAAACGCCGCCGATTGAAATTCTTCCAGTTACAACATTGTTAATAGGTTTCATTATCATTTTTTTATATTTAATTGGTGTTGAACAAATTTATGATAATAGTGAAAAAATTATGTCACAAAGTGTTGCATCATTCAGTTCATCTGTGTATTATAATCATGGAATTAATTCTATTATACCATCTAGTAAATTTAATTCATATGATATAATGCCTGTTGACTCGTCATTATCTAAAAAAGGTATTTGGCAATCTGCAATGGTGGATGAATCCGGAGATGAACAAGTAGATCAAAAATCTATAAAGAAATTTGAAAATGCCTCAGGAAAGAACCTTGCACTAGTAGTATTTTCGAACGATTGGTATGATGGAATTTTCTTTCCCACCTTAAAAGCAAATATTATAAAAAAAAATAATGCTGTCCCAATAATTAGGATGGCTCCATGGATTAATAATGGACAAAACCTTTCTGATGCCGGTCCTTATTCTGTATCTAATATTTCGGCTGGTTTGCATGATAAAGCATTGATAAAATGGGCAAAGGCGGCAAAAGCCTTTAGCTCTCCAATATTAGTTGATTTTGGTTATGAACCAAATGCTGACTATTTTCCATGGGGCAAGGAAGGTCCATCAAAATATATCGCTGCATATAGACATGTTGTGGATATTTTTAGACAACAAAACGTCTCAAATGTTTATTTTGTATATCATCCAGATATGGGTACGAATGTAAATGATATGAAAAAATGGTATCCCGGAGACAAGTATGTCGATTGGATTCTTGCTAGTGCATATGGTGAGGATGATGATATTGGATGTTTGGGTATTTTAAATAAATCCTATCATCAATTAGTCTCAATTTCTCACACAAAACCTTTAGGAATAGAAGAGTGGGGTATTGGTTCTCCAGATGATACAAAAAAAACTTTGGATGCTTTAGCAAATAATAAATTCCCTAAAATAAAAATTCTTAGTATTTGGAACGAAGGTCCTTCAGGTGGTAAAGATAGAAGAATAGAACAAAGCTCTGAAATGTTAAACGCGTATCGGGATGGAATTGCAAATTCAATTTACCTCTCATCCAATTTTGATCCTGCTTCATTTAAACTACATTAGTAAAATATAATTTGCAAATCCATTTTCCTATTTAATTATTACTTTCTTTCTAGTTTAATTAATGAAATGGTTTTAATATCTAAAGAATATCTAATTGAAAACCTAATTTTTTAATGATTTCATGTACCTATATTTATTTTAATTTTCTATGAATTATAAATTATATAATATAAAAATTTTAAAGTGAATATGTAAATTAATTTATGTTATATGATTAAATTAAGGATCAATTTTTAAAAACATCTTCTTTTGGGTTGCTTATACTGAATAGTACAACATATACATAGAATACATCTCAACAAGACAAGTAATAATTGTGATGTTTGTTACTGAAAATAAAACTTTTTCATATATTTATTGCATGAAGATTAAGTACACTCTTTATATACAAAATCTGTGGTTTATTATTAAATGTTGTTTATTTATTAAAATCTAATAATATTTTACCTGTTATTGTTATTTTAGGTAAAAACTATTTCTTAGTCTGGATTAAAATATGTTTTTGATTACTCTGTTAAAATTTCTATAAATTATGGAGATAGTCTAACTGTGTTATATTATTTTAAACTTGACGAAATCAATTTTCGGATCTCGTCATCTGTTTTATTTTCTATATCTAAATCAAGTGATTTTGCAATAATTTCCAATTTTTCTCGTTCAGATGCTATTGGTCTATGTACTGGAGGACCTACATAATCTTGCGTATTCACGGGTGGTTGTTGTAAAAAACCATTTTTTTCATTCATTAAACTATTCTTTGTCTTTTCAAACTCACCAATAAATTTTCCAAGAGTTTTTGATATGCTGGTTATTTTACTCGGAATAAAAATTATTATTGCAGCTAACAGTATTATGAACCATTCTGACCCTGCTATATCAAGCGTGAATATCATATTTATAACCTATTTTATAATAAACAACCATTTATTTTTCTTTTTTCTTCGTCTTAATTAAAATAAAAAATATCCTATTATTAGAAGAATATTTTCATATTTTATTGTTCTTTGTACTACTATATTTTCAGAATTAATTTATAACTAGTGTTTTTACAACATTTTTTTAAATTTATGATCGGTATAAAATCAAATTAGTACTTAAAACAGTAAATAGTTCGTTTTTTTTGAGATTGATTATAATAATAATTTACCTCGACCTTTTTAAATTGTTATGGAAAAAATCATCATATTCCACGTCAAGAATCAAAGTAGAACGTTTGATACTTTTAGAATATTTTTTTTGTGCTATATATTTCTGCAAACTATGGAAAAATCAAGATAAATTCGTTCTTAATAACCATGATCCATGTTTTAAATTAAAACGCAAATTTGAATCAGATTCATCTGACTGCTTATAATAGAATCAATAATTTCTGAATTTCCTTGTTTACTTTTTATTGCCTGTGATTTTGAGACACTTGGAAAGACCGTCATCTATATCATAAACTCTATTATCTGGAATATGTGAAGAAATAGAGTTTAAAGCATCGACTCGACTAAGATATCTGCCCAAGCTGATGTGCCCATCAAAGCTATTTTTTCTGATGCAATTCCAAATTCTTTGTTTTTTTGAATTTATAATGTATTGAGAATAACAGCATTTTCTTAACTGCTCTAAAAGGACCTTTTTATTTATTCATTCCTTCCAACGACTTGGACTTCGGATGTTATATAATTATATAATTTTTCTAACGCTGGATCCTCAAAAATAATCTCCAACTTGTTAATATCATATTAATTGAGTGTATTTTGATGTGTACATCGAATTAGAATAGTTTTATTTTGCATTCAAATAGTAGTATCTAATTAATTAAAATAATAAACTTTTGTTATGTTGTGAAATCATTCGTATATTGATGAATGATTTCTTTGAGACTGCGCCATAAATTTTAATCCTTTATCATTGTTAATTTGATACTTGCTCATAGCTTTTTTCTTTTTATCTGTTATATGTTTGTCGCTTATTGGCGCTCCATTGTTCTCTGTTTTATTTTCTTCATTTGAAGTCGAGTATTTAAAGTTCTCTATATTTTTTTTATTAATAAACGTGTAATCGATTGTTTGAGTATTTTTTATAATTTTAATATTTTTAAATTTTTTCATTGCTGTACCTCTCATCATTATCCTAGAATACCTACATCGAAAACAAATATTCAATATGAAATATTATTTTCCATCCCATATAATAATTTCATATTTATTTCCAAAGTGATATTGAAATACCTATTCTTATTTCTTGTCTAAAGAACTTTTTCATTATATATATAAAAAGTTCAATGACCTAATATGGCTAAATATACTATTCTCGCTTTTGTATCTTTTCTAATTATCTTACTGTGATGAATTGTCATCCTTGTTTTGTTCGTAACTGCTTTGGTCGTGTTCTAAACTAAGGGCATAAAAAGTATGATATGCTCGATAATCTTTGTAAATGTCCTATTTCTTGAGACTCTGTAGGTTACAGTTGTTTTAAATTTGTATATTTTCCTTAATCTGCACGGATTAGTATTATATTAAAATAATGCTATATTAAAGACCTGTTTAAAAATATGTTATAATAATTCTCTATAATTGTGTAAAAAAATATTATATATTAAACTTCAATTCAAAAAACATAGTATGATCCAACTTATTCCTTAATTTGAAAATATGAAAGTAAGATTTAATGATAAAAAAACATGCCTTTTCTTGTTATCTAGTTATTATACTATTTATAACACTTGCTTTATCTTGTTCATATTTAATACATAAAAAAGTTTGGGCTGATTCCTTAGTAGATACTATATCTGTTGAAAGGGTTCCATTCAATGTTGTATATAATCCAGATAATAACAATGTATATGTATCAAGTTTTAATTCAAACACCGTCTCTGTAATTGATAGCTCCACAAATACTGTCAAGTCTGTAATAAACTTTGAGATTGGCCGACTAGGTATGGCATATAATCCTTTTAACAATAACATATATGTATCAAACCAAAATTTACATAACGTCTCTGTAATTGATAGCTCCACAAATACTGTTGTATCTACAATTAATGTTGGAAACGGTCCAAGTGGTATAGCATACAATCCACAGAATCATAACATATATGTCACTAATTCTAATTCAAACACCGTCTCTGTAATTGATAGCTCCACAAATACTGTTGTATCTACAATTAATGTTGGAAACGGTCCAAGTGGTATAGCATACAATCCACAGAATCATAACATATATGTCACTAATTCTAATTCAAACACCGTCTCTGTAATTGATAGCTCCACAAATACTGTTGTATCTACAATTAATGTTGGAAACAAGCCAGTTGGTATAGCATACGATCCCGCCAATCATAATATATATATAGTTAATGAGGGTTCAAGCACCGTCTCTGTAATTGATAGCTCCACAAATACTGTTGTATCTACAATTAGGGTTGGAACCAATCCTGTAAATATCGTATACAATCCACAGAATCATAACATATATGTCACTAATTCTAATTCAAACACCGTCTCTGTAATTGATAGCTCCACAAATACTGTTGTATCTACAATTAATGTTGGAAACGGTCCAAGTGGTATAGCATACGATCCCTCAAATTATAACATGTACGTAGCTAACCTTCGTTCCAGCACCGTTTCAGTAATATCTTTAACTTCGACCATGCAATCACCTTCAAATCAATCACCTCCAAATCAATCACCTCCAAATCAATCACCTCCAAATCAATCACCTCCAAATCAATCACCTCCAAATCAATCACCTGGCACTCTTTTACAGGTAATAGATAAAATGAACCTCAACTTTGCAATAAAAACCAGCCTTGAAGCTACATTGTATCAAAACCAAAGACAAATAAATGATCATCTAAACCATAATTCAGCAAATTGTAATATCTTTAACTCGTTTATTAAAGAAGTAGATGTATTTCAAATCAGCGGTCAATTATCTGATGCTCAGGCTTTAGAACTAAAACAACAAGCAACATCAATACTTAAGGGTCTTGGATGTAGTACGGATGTATATCTACAAACACATTGGAATAGCAATACGAATGGTGGGAACTTTGCTAATCCTACATTTATCAATCATTTGTCAATTAATCCGTTAAAACCCTTGATAAATGAAAATAGCAATAGCAATTATAATAATAATAATCGAAATGCGGGTATAACTAATTTCGGTAATGCTGTAAATAATGAAAATCCTTTAAACAGTTTTTTTAATACATATGAGAACATAAAGTGAAATAGTGGATAGAAAACATTATCTGTTATAAAAACGGTGTTATAATAATTAAAATATTTATCAAAATATTCAATTAATTTTTATCATGTTGGTTTAACCTAGTCTGTAATTTTAAATCAATTCAATCTTTTTTCTGTAAAATTTTGAGTATCATTTGAAATGTTTCTTAATTATTATAATGATTGGCATGAATAGTTGATAATCATCAATTAACCTGATTATTTGTTTGTAGTATAAAAGAGGAATATTAATAATCAAATAAATTAGTTTTAATCCATGTACAATCCTTAATAATGTAGTCAACTTTATTTTGCATATGTATAAATCCAATCAGGATAAATCCAATTCTGAGGATAGTAAAATCTCGCGTAAGGATTTTTTAAAATATGTGGGCGCCACTGGTGCGATAATCGGGCTATCTTGTTTACCTTTTAAAATTTTGGCTCAAAGTGTAAATGCATTAAATAATTCTAATCAAACCAATATTCGTTCTCACTCTTCTACTCAATCTGCTGATGCTTTCTCTGTTCATACATTTAATCTTGATTATATTATACCGCAATTTTCCAATTCTGTAGGAAGCCAGACTATTGCAGCAGCTGATAACTTTCCGATACTTGGAAGCTGGGCAATGGCAATATTCTTGGTTAAGCTTAAAAAAGGAGGAGTACTTGAACCTCATTGGCACCCTAACTCTGCTGAATTGGGTTATTGCATTAGCGGTAGAGCAAAAATGACTCTATATCCTTCTAATGCTGATGCCGATTCTTTTACCGTAGATACATTTACGGTAGAGACTGGCGAATTAGTTTTTGTTCCTCAAGGATTTTTACATGATATTGAAAATATTGGTAATGAAGAAGTAAAATTTGTTATTGTATACAATAACGAACAACCTACAACCATGGGAATTTCAGGTTCAGTTGGATCAATGCCTAATCGTGTTATGAACAAAACATTTGGAATCAATCTCACTAAAACATTTTTCAATGGATTCAACCATAACTCGTCTAAAGATGTTGTAATAGGTTCCAAACTGTCTGATATCAGTATGTTCGAATCGAGTTCCTCTTTTCTAAATATGCCTAATTCTTACAAATTTGATGTTGATGGAATTCCGCCACAGATTCAAACACCTGGAGGCACAGTCGCTAAAGCAAACACAAATTCTTTTCCTATACTTAGCGGAAGTAATTTGGCTTTTTTTTCATTAATTGTGAAGCCAAACGGCATTCGAGAACCTCATTGGCATCCTAATGCCTCTGAATTAGGCTATGTATTAGATGGTGTGGGACGTCTAATAATATTAAATCCTGCAGGTGCTATTGATACATTTGAAGTTAGACCTGGTCAAATTTATTTTGTTCCTACAGGATTTTTTCATTATATCGAAAATCTTAATAGCGACAAAAATATGCATTTTGCTATCTTTTTTAGCTCTGATAAGCCTGGAGATATTGGTATTTCGGGATCGCTGGGAGCCTATTCTAATGAGGTTTTGGGAGCAACTTTTAATCTCAACCCTTCTTATTTTGATAAACTACCTCGAGTAACCGAAGATGTTCTAATCGTATCTGGTGGTGGTTAATGTCTCTATGAGACTCTGTATATCTATAGTTGTATGGAATATTTATTTTTGCCTTATCTTTTTGTTTGTATGTTTATTATCGGATCCAGTAATCCATGTAACAACTGAGTGATAACAATCGCCTTTAATCTTTTTTACAGATTTTGTAACTCGATTTAATATTAATTCCTTGTAATGAAAATCCAAAAATGGTTTTAACCTGTTGATTACATTTTTATCTCGATTATTATTTCTGTAAAAAAAGTATATGCCGTCAAAACTTTGGATTATATATTCCCATCTTGTAATGTTATTTTGTTCCTTGATTTTTCATACGTAGAATATCGATGGGGTGTGGTAGTTTTAGAAAGGGATATTTTCAATATCTTCTTATTGAGAAACTCATGATATATCTTTAATCCTTCTTTCATTCAAAAATTCTGCTTTTGTATGTATTTCTATCTTATTGTATTAAACATTAATTGGTACATCTAAAAATTAAAAAATAAATTATTTTAATTATGTTATTATTTTGTCACGTTTTTTGCAATAGCATTCAAAGAATATGTTACTGTAAATGGTTGACCATTAGTCTTGTGGAATAATAATGCTGTCCCAATAAAAGAAAATGAACCAACACTATAAGGTTTATCTGTAATAGTAACCGGGGTATTTGAGAACATTGTCATAGTGGATACGGCAATAGGGGTTCCATCATACCATTTTGCATTGGACGGTTCACCATGTTCTGCATCAGGCTTTACAATTGGATGATATTTGTGAAGTACTTCCACTTCAATAGGTTTACTTGCGGTATATGTAACACTTCCAATCCAGAGCTTCCCATCTTCTCTTATTGGCAAAGCAACAACTATGGCATGAGGCATAGATTGATTATTAATTTTTGCACTTGAAGCGGGTACAGATAACGAAGTATTTTGAACAGTTATTGAAGTGAGTTTCTGAAGATCAATTGTATTTGAAGTTTGACCGTTTACTGACGCAGTATAATGGTTTAAAAGAATTGTACATGATATTGAGAAGACAAGTAATGTTATAATGGTTATTGTAACTTTCAATGAATTTGTATTGATAATTGTTAAATATAATTTAAGTATATAGAATTCATTTATTTTAAAAAAGTGTGTTGTATTGATTGTAAATATACTTCTTGCATATGTTTTATAATAAAATTAGATCTTTTAAATTTCATTTTGACGGTCTATAAAAAATTATATATTTCATTCTTACTAATAAATAAAAAATGATTTTACATCATTTCATTTTGTATTCAATTTATTGATATTTCTATAAAAACACTTTTTTAACTGAACCATACATGTTGTCAATTGCAAAAGATGAAATGTGTTATATCTTTTATTTGTATACTTTACTGTGGGTTAGAAAAAATAATCCCAAATTATTTTTACTGATAATCGATGGTAAGGTTATAGTCTAAGATGATGACAATAATAAACTATTGTCGCAAAACCGTAATAAATTATCATCTCAGCAAAAATCTGTTATTTTTGGATCTTGGTTTGGATGGGCTCTTGACGGTTATGACCTTGTTCTAATGCTATTTGTTATATCTACTGTAAAACATCTTTTCTTTTTATCTGACAATCAATTTAAGTCTGTTAGCTATATTTGCAACATATGTGATAACACTTATCATTAGGCCAGTTGGAGGGGTGTTATTCGGACACTTTGGGGACAATTATGGAAGAAAAAAACCATTGATAATAACAATAATGGGATTTTCAATAGCTACATTTACGACTGGTTTACTTCCAACTTGGCAAACAGTTGGAATATTTGCTCCAGTATCATCATTCTAAGACTTGTTCAAGGATTGTTTGCAGGGGGAGAATGGGCAAGTGGTTCTGTGATTACAATGGAGACAGTACCAAAAAAGGTTAGAGGGTTTTTCTCAGGATTTGTTCTTAGTGGATATTCTTTTGGATTTGTAATTGCATCTGTGGTATATACATTAATGCTTAATATTTTTCCAGGTCAAGAGTTTATTGATATAGGCTGGAGATTTTTATTTTTTACTGCATTGTTGCCTGGATTGGTAGCCTTAATTATCCGGGTAAAGATTACTGAATCAAAAATATGGGTAGAATCTAAACAACGACAGATTGTTATTAAAAATGATATCAAAAATAAAATGGTATATAAATCCTCTATAAAGACTCTTATGTCTGACAAAGTACAAAGAAAACGAATCTTTCTCGCATTAATAATTATGATGGGTCTATACCAATTAGCATATATTTTCTAAACTACATCCCGTAGCAAATAGTTTCTCATTTCAAGATCGAATCGTTTTGTTCTGAAATATATAGAAATCTTATTTTTTAGATCTGCAAAGGATGAATAATATTTCAAAACAAATAGATCTCCTTTGGCTATATTCCAAACTTCTTCCATCATCATAAACTCCGGTGACGCAGTTGGAAGATATACAGGAATTAGAGTATCTTTGTTTTCTTCAAAATACTTTAACACCTTCTTTGATTTGTAATGTTGTGATGCTTTATCCATAAACAAATAACATTTTTCAAATTTGATATGTATTTTCTTTAGATAATCAAGAAAGGTGGTGCCATTGAATTTATCATACTGTCTGAATAGTTGCTTTCCCCCCTCAAGGCTAATGGCACCAAAAATACATGAATGTTGGTGCGAACCTGTTACTCTGACAACCGGTCTTTTATCTTGTTTAATCCAAACGCGTCTTACAAGATAATCATAAAAAAAGAATGATTCATCCGTAGATACTATGGTAAATCCATCTTGCTTCTGCTGCTTCTGCTGCTTCTGCTGTATATCCATAAATATTTGTTCTGTCTTTTTTTGAAAGCATCTTTCTCTTCCAAAGATGCAGTATTTACATGTACCTTTCTTGGAACCTTTTGTTTGAATCCCCATTTGTGAAGGATGCGATAAATGTGAGTATAATGATATTTGATACCACTTTTCTTTATAATTAATTCTTCAACCTGCTTTGTTGTCCAACCTTGTTTGGAGTTGGATAGTTCTTTTTTAATTTGGTAACTTGTTTCTTCGGATAGTTCAGGTGGTCTACCGGTTTTTATTCTATCTTTTAGTCCTTCCAAGCCTTCTATATCATATCTTTTTAACCAATCAGAAGCCCAGGGATTGCTTCTATGCATTTCTTTTACAACATGAAAAGGAATTTGTTTATCTTCTCGTACTTTGATAATTAGCATTAATCTTTCCTTAACTTTTGAATCATTTTCTTTTTTGTATAGATTAACCAATTTGGATTTGGTCAATGATGACATTTGGATTAGATAGAATAATACAAGGATCTAGATAGACTTTTGTGTTTTATGATATTATTATGATAAACTGTTTAGCATATTTGTGCTAATCGGTATAATGTATTCTCATTATACTTCCATAGGTTTTATGCCAGTATTTTTGGAAAGTTTTGTAAAGATGAATAAAAGTGATGTTGCTAAAACAATGATTGTAGCAACAATTTCAGCCCTAATAGGTACCATATTCACTGGATTCATAAGTCAATACATAGGGAGAATGAAACCATTGACCATTTTTGCATCAACTTCTATAATTTTATCCGCTCCTCTTCTTTATGGTTTATTTATTTCGACAAATATTTTTGAAAAAATATTTTATACTTGTATTACTGTATTTTTATCCTCTACAGCATTTGGACCTATGAGTGCATTTCTATCAGAAAGATTTCCTACTGAAGTAAGAAATACTGCATCAGGACTTGTTTATAACGGAGGATTGATATTTGGCTCGGGCTCCACTTGTCGCTATAACTCTTTTAAATACTAGATATTTGTCTCCAACTCTTATTCCATATGCTCTTGCATTGAATGTATCCATAGGTTCAATAATATTATTGATAGGTTTTAGAATAAACCCTGATACTAGAAACGTGGATTTGAATTAACTATGTATCTTAAAAAAATAATTATATATTGATATATGAGATTGACAAAATCCTTATAATGTCATGAATTACAATTTATTTTATTCCTTGAAATTATAATTGTCATAACTTTTAATTGTGTTATTTTAGTTCCTTCATTTACATCTAATGCTGTATAATCCATTATAGTTAAATAAAAGTAATATGGGAAAAAGCTAACAAACTCTACTTTGCACCATCATTCGTAATATCTAGAAGGTAACGCTTTTGATCATGACACTTAACATGTCATTTAAAAAAATAATAGATAAGATAGCCATTTATAAACTGTTTAATAAACAATTAGTAATTATGTATCTTAAAATTGCCTATTGAATTTCATTGCATTGTTTTGCAAAAGATCTTTTGCGGAATAAGTATTAGAAAAAATAATGGATATCCCAAATTGATATCTCTTTCGAATTGCTTAAAAAAAATATTGATCAGATATTTTGTTGATTTCCTTTATATGATTGTAAATATTGTTCTCTTTTATGGTGATCAATATTTTGAATATTTTTTGTCTCCATTATTAGTGTGAATAATTGTAAATAAAATTTTTTTCATTAAATTAACAAATTTCTTTTCTTTTTTTATTTGTATTGCATTTCATTTAATATTAAAAAAATTTATCATTTCTGATTATTTTGATTGTAATATAATAATTAGCATATATTATCAAATTACATCTTATAGCAAAAACATCTTATTTATTTTGAATATTTTTGTTTTGATTCAGGTGGATATCTTGTTTTCTAATCTGCAAATGATTGTTAATATTGTAGAATAAATAGATCTTGTTCATCTATTTTCTATCTCTATTCATCACTGTAAACTCAGGCGATACAGTATGAAGATATACCAGGATTAGAGTATTCTTGTTTTCTTCAAAATATTGAATTATTTACTTCAATTTATAATGGATGACACTTTATACATGGGCAAAAAACTCTGATTATAAGTATTTTATTCTTTAATTCAAACCTTTCTTGCAAGATAACTGTAAAAGAAGAATGATTCATTGGAGATACTATTGCAAATCCTTTTTTCCATATTATTTTGCTGTTGCTGCCGCTACTATCGTTTATCTGCAAATATCTGTTCAGTCTTATTTTTAAAACCTTTTTCTCGTTGAAATACGAAGTTATTATGCACCTTTCTTTGCATATTATGTTTAAATCTCTTTTCGAAGAATATTGGTATAGATATTTTTATCATATAAGATTACAATGATCATGGTATTTTCATTTTCATTTTCATTTTCAACTTTCTGCTTTACCTGTTTTATGGAATATATGAGTAATATTATAAAGGGTACGATGAACTTTTGATATGGGTCCCGATAGATTTCGTATCTTGTTTTGATATGGAATATTAGATATTGGTACTTGGTGATATTCCTTAAGTAATTAAAATATTAAACTTCTTTTACTTTAATTTATGGATGAATTGACATTCGTCGCTTTTTATGATCTGATATAGAGTGCAGATGCTCCTTTATCCTGGTTAAGGTTTTGCAAAAATCTGATAAAATAGTTACATAATCTTCTAACTGTCAACTATTTTGATATAAAATATGTATCTTTATTTTCTTATCTATTACATGAAATATGAAAATATGTTTTGGTATAGTCGAGAAATAGATGTAAATTGTGAGATAATAATAATAATAATAATTGTTGATCCATCTTGTCTTATTATATCTTTTAGGTTTGTATTCAAGTTGTTACTTATATAGTCTTACAACATTTCATCTATTCTAGATAGAAATTGATTATATGATCAGCGTTCAAAGAAATAATACGTAAGGCTATACTGGGAAAGATTATCGGTTCTATATGGGGCGTAGAAATAATGTGTTATTTTTTATAACCTTGACAACGACTTTGACCCTAAACCTAAAGTAAGATGATCACAGTTATTTATGATCTATGGAATTTTATCAAACCGTCATCTATTATACTTGTATTTTATCGGATGGTTTGCATTATTTTTGATGCACATAATTTACTATATCTCGACCTATTAACTGACTGACAGATCAAATCTTAAAAACCGAAAACTTTAATTATAAATATAAAAAAGAATTTGTTATGAATCCAAGAACAGGCATTTTAAGTTTTATGGGTGTTGCAATAGTGTTATTACTGATCAGTACCCCGATAATGGCAAATTCTCAAGGACCTGGAGTTCCATTTAAGGGGTATCCTTCTAAGGGGTACTACAATCACGGAGTTTATACATTACATCGTTACTTCGCTAATGGGCATTGGTATGACAATCTGTTGCTAAATGAGACTGACTAGTATCAATATTACCAGAGCTATCGTCGTGCACTGACTAATACTTTTATATGGTGTAATCGATATTTCTTTTATCTAAATGTAAGGATAGAAACGGATCTTTTTTCATTCATGTTATATCTTTATAAAATATAATTTCTAAAAAATAATCATGTATCTATATAACAATAATATCGATGCAAAAAATTTTCCTCGATCAACAAAATTGGATATACAATATGAAAATGATATATTTTTGGCAATCTATGCACTGAAAATACATATATCTTGATCTAAAACTCAAAGTCAACAACAATAACAAAAATTCAATGAAAAAGAGAAACTCGTAGGTTAAAATTTCTGATGAAGAAAAAAACAATGGATCTTATCGAGATCCACGATCTACAAAAATTTATTGATAATATGATCCTAAGGTTTAGGATTCTCAGAAAGAGGTGGAACATGATGAGAGAAGACGATGAATTACAGAAGATTAAAATTACTATCGGATGGAAAAATACCTGTATTAAAAAATAACAAGTAATCATAAATATTTTACAAGAAAATACTTGATTGTTTGCATGTCTTTTATCAAGATCGAACGATTGAGAGTGTTATTTCACGGTACTACCGACTGGTATATGGGATTTGTAATCTCTGTGCATAGATTAGACGGTATGGATAAATAGCAAGAATGGCATAATAATGCATGCGTTCAGTACAGGTTTCCAAGCCTAAAGGGCCTTTTGAAATAGTGGAGCGAGATATTCCAGAGCCTGGTCCTATGCAAATACGTATCAAGGTACAAGCCTGTGGTATTTGTCACAGTGATACATTTACCAAAGATGGATTATTTCCTGGTATACAATATCCCCGGGTTCCCGGCCATGAAATTGCAGGGATTATTGATGCGGTGGGCAAAGGTGTTACTGATACCGAATGGAAAGCCGGACAGAGAGTAGCTGTTGGCTGGCATGGTGGTCATTGTCGCCATTGTGAATCCTGTCGTCGTGGTGATTTTGTTACTTGTCGCTACGCACAAATACCAGGTATATCATACGATGGTGGCTATTCTGATTATGTAATAGTTCCAACTGAAGCGCTTGCAATTATTCCTGATGGGCTGTCGGCAATAGATGCTGCACCCCTTATGTGTGCTGGTATCACAACTTACAATGCTCTTAGAAACAGCGGAGCCTATGCAGGTGATGTAGTCGCTATTCTTGGAATAGGGGGACTTGGACATCTGGGTGTTCAATTTGCTTCCAAAATGGGTTTTAATACTATTGCTATTGCAAGAGGAAAGGAGGAAGAAGAACTGGTAAAGAAGCTGGGTGCAAGGCAATACATTGATAACCGTTCACAAAATGCTGTAGAAGAACTCAACAAATTGGGCGGAGCTAAAGTTATACTTGCAACAGTACCAAGTGGAAAAGCCATGAGTGAAATTCTTGAAGGTCTTGCAGTCAATGGTAAGATTGTAGTGATCGGTGCATCTGATGAGCTAATTCAGGTGCCTCCGAATTTATTTATCCTAGGACGTCGATCGCTGGTTGGCTGGCCTGCTGGTACCTCCATTGATTCACAAGATACCTTATCATTTAGTGTCCTCTCTGGTGTAAGGTCTATGAGCGAAGTTTTTCCACTAGAACGTGCTGCAGAAGCTTATGATAAAATGATGAGTGGTAAAGCACGGTTCAGATGTGTACTCACAACAGGTAACTAGAGAACACTGCCGTTCAATAGTGTTCTAGGCTATCCAAACTACCTTGCATATTATGGTTATCTTATCAAGTAATTATGTTATTTTACTGCCATGTTAACTCAAGGAATTTTTCTATTTAATATTTTAGGTGATAAAAGATAATTACTACAAATTTTGCAAAACTTGTTTTTTGTGTTTAAAATATTATAATTTTATTAGATTAAAGTTAAAAAAGTGCATGATTGGATTAAAATAATTAAGTAATAGCGCTTTTTTAGCATATAAAAAGTAATAACGAAATCTGTATCTTTTTGCTAACTTTGCAAAGCCATGTATATTGTGTATACTCTGTATATTTTATCACCCAAAAGTCAGTATTAGAACCAAATTATAAATTTGAATAAATCTTATCGTCACTAGTATGTATACGTATATAAATAATTGATACAAGAGACACCAAACTAGTCATAATTACCCATATAATATCTATTAGGGTCTTACCCCTTATATATAAAAAACATTATACTTTTGAAATCCTATCTGTAAACATGAAAAGACACTATGATATAAGTGTTTATAAACTCGTTTATGTATTAATATATTGTGATGCCTCTAGCATCGTAGCCTTGCCTCTAGCATCGTAGCCTTGCCTCTAGCATCGTAGCCTTGCCTCTAGCATCGTAGCCTTGCCTCTAGCATCGTAGCCTTGCCTCTAGCATCGTAGCCTTGCCTCTAGCATCGTAGCCTTGCCTCTAGCATCGTAGCCTTGCCTCTAGCATCGTAGCCTTGCCTCTAGCATCGTAGCCTTGCCTCTAGCATCGTAGCCTTGCCTCTAGCATCGTAGCCTTGCCTCTAGCATCGTAGCCTTGCCTCTAGCATCGTAGCCTTGCCTCTAGCATCGTAGCCTTGCCTCTAGCATCGTAGCCTTGCCTCTAGCATCGTAGCCTTGCCTCTAGCATCGTAGCCTTGCCTCTAGCATCGTAGCCTTGCCTCTAGCATCGTAGCCTTGCCTCTAGCATCGTAGCCTTGCCTCTAGCATCGTAGCCTTGCCTCTAGCATCGTAGCCTTGCCTCTAGCATCGTAGCCTTGCCTCTAGCATCCCATTTCCAGACTTGCAGTACCCTAAATTTGATAATATTTAGGGATAGTAAAAGGAGATGAAAAATATGCGATTAGATGGTTATTATGTAGATGGAAATAAAATATGAGAGGAAATTTGGTAGACCTTTCAACAAAATAAAGCAGGTTTCTTCCGCCATTCATGTAAAATGCATTATGACCCGGAAAAGTATTTTCCAGGATAGTTATATCCATATATGATAGAAAAAAATTTACAGCAGTTATACGGGGTAAAAAGTAAACAATAAAAATGAATCAAAACCGAAGAATAGTGATAAAAATCCATTTGCAGATTGAAAAAGTACAGGATAATGAGTGATGTATTTAGAAATAAGTTGAGAAAATATAACAAGATGTCAGATATAGTTGTAGGTCTAGTAAACTATAGAATAATGAACCTACATTAATAGAAGAAAAGTAGTATATCATTAGTGAAACGAATAGAATGTTTCTAATTATGCAAAAGATCTACTGATTTTAAAGGAATTACCTATATATATACTATATATTGTTGCAGATATAAAATAAATAATTTTATCAATCAACAAGAAAAATAATAAATTTATTTGTAAATATAACTCATTTACTAATTCGTGGATTCAATAATGGGTTTTTTTAATATATATTATATCGGATTTTATCCCGAAACAATAAGAAGTAAATATCATATGTCTACAGTTATCTGATGTGTTAATTATTGGAAAAAAATAACAAGATTATAAAATAGACTATGCTTGATACCATTTAATATAACCTTGATGAAGATTTAAAATATTAAAAATAATTCGTCGTCAAAAGCAAGAGTTTTGAGATTCCTTCAACTCCTTTACAATATATAGTCTGTTTATATATTACAGGAGGATAAAATTCTCGGTAAAAGGTTTATGGTCACTCTATTGAAGTTTTAGTGGCAGTAATAAAGATCTGAAAGATAAAGATACCATACTATGTGGTATCGATTTAAAGTATCTCACTATTAATACCGGCTCTGTTAACTTAAGGAAAAACCTATAGATTTAAGACAACCATATATTATATGTCCACTAAAAATAGAACACCCTCAAATATCATTGGTTATGGATTATATTTGTATTTTCTTGGTTTATCATTTAGAAACACCTCCAAAGCATTATCTTTTTTAAAAATAGTAAAAATAAGCCATGTTTCTATCTGGAATTGGTTACAAAAGTACAAGCCTTGGAAATATTTCAAGAAAAGGAAAATCAAAGAGTACATCATTGATGAAACAGCGATAAAATCAGGTTCTGAATTAATCTGGCTTTGGGTCGTTATTGAATCTGAAAATAAAGAAATTCTTTCATTTTGTATATCGAAAGAACGAAACATGTTTGTAGCCGAACGAATTATGTCTGAGGTTGTAAACATGTATGGAAAACATCAAGTTTCATCTGATGGTGGTACTTGGTACCTACAAGCATGTAGATTTCTAAGACTATCTCATCACCTTCATTCTTCTTATGAAAAAAGCATAATTGAAAGGACTATGCAGTACATAAAAGATAGAACTGAATGTTTTGATGATTACTTTCCTTGCAGAAAGAACAAGTGTAGATTAAACCATATTAAACAATGGCTCAAGTTGTTTGTTTATCAACATAATCAAGAAATAATATCTTAAGTTAACAGAGCCATTAAAACCCCTATCCATAAGATGGCTATAGTTAGTTTTATCTTATCTTGTCTTAATACATCTATTAATACTGACACTCTAGTCATTATCAAATAGCAAATAACTTCAACTGGTAGAAGACACATTTCAAAGATCACAAAGATTACTATTTCTTTTCAAATGATGATACTATAAACAGCTATAACTTTTAGATATTTCCTTAATTTAATTCATTCTCATATGCTATGGTGTTATTATATAGTATTGTGATGGCTCTTTTAAGATATAGCAAAGAGAAGTTCGAAACTCACGGGAATATCAGCCTAATATCAAAAGAAAATATGTGTCAAAGATATATATTCTCCATAATTTTAGGGCGCGTTATATGACTTTTTATAAAAAATCAAGTTTTAATTTTCCTATCAAAATTATTATATCTGTTGTTTTTATCATCCATATAATCAATATCAGTTCCATCAACTTATCTACTTCATTACCTGTTGCATACGGTTTGACAAACGAAGATCGATATAATTCGGGGTTTGTTCATGGACTTAAGAATCATAACCAACAACAACAAGAAATTGATTCCTGTGGTTAGAGTTGTCTGAGGCCATTTTACTGTATTGTAGATGTCTATGATTTTCCTTCCCTTTGGGGTAGTAAAGTTCGCTCAAGACATTATCTAAGATTGTTTAGAGCATCATCTTCTTGCAACTTTGCCTATCTTCTTTGACTGTTAGGCCATGTTATCGAATGTCTATATCATTGTCTTTACTAAGAGCGTTACATTAGGATCAGACTAAAATCTATCTAATACCTTTTTTATTGTTGCTCTTTATAATAACATCTCTTATAGAAAGTCTAATACGGGCTCTGGAGTCATCAAATACGAAAGATTTCCTTAAATAAATGCTGCCTTATCCAGAAATATGTCAAATCACAAATCTGTAAGGAAACTATGGGTTCTCCCAATAGCACTACTTGTTTTTGCAGTGCTCTTGGGAACGCATGCGCAATCAGTCAATGCAGACGTTCACGTAGGCAAGCAATTTGTCCCTCACCCTCTGAACGTTCCAATAGTCTACGTCAGGAAACAACGTGTATATGGCCTGGGAAAACAATGAAACAGGACACTTCAATGTATTCTTCGCAAAAAGCACAGATGGAGGCAAGACTTTAAAGACAATGATGATAAGCGAGCCTAACAAAGGACCCACAGTTGATCTGAATACGCAAATTTCAGCATCAGGAAGTAACGTCTATGTTACATGGTGGACAAACAAGAGCGGAACTGTTATGCCTGTATTCAGAGCAAGTAATGATAATGGAGATACATTTGCAAAAGCAATAACGCTGAATAGCACTGGGTAGCTTTTTTACTTTTTCCTATTATGGAAGACGCAAGCTATCCTTGATAAACCCTTTCATTTTCATTTGGACAGAATATAGTATTAGAATTATAGGTTTCGCATCTAGGACATTTCTTCTTTGTATATGTCGGCATCGTCGTTGGAATATTATTTTGTAACTTCGGCCTTGGACTCCAATTAACACGTTCGCCGCATTCCATACACGATTCCAGAGATTCAAAAGCAATATGCCAAAATAAAAGACGAGTTAGAATTAATTGATTACAAAAAGACAATGGCAAAATATGAACTAGACAATATAGATTTTGTTCTGAGGTTCCAGCAAAGTGGTAACGGTCCTAATTTCGTACCTGTAAATCCATCAACTAATATGGTATATGTAGCCAACTATTACGATAACATAATTTCTGTTATTGATGGCAAAACTAATAGAGTAACAATTACTATTCCAGTGGATCCTCATCCTAGTGCTATATCTGTAAATCCATTAACTAATATAATATATGTAAGTAGTCGTGCCCACAAGTTGATTTCTGTTATAAATGACACAACAAATACTATGATATCTTGGAAACTATGTTGGAGCAATTAAGAATTTAAATAAAGCTTTAGATATAGATCCTAATAATGTTAATGCATTAACAAGGGTTTATCTTTTGATAGACTGGGAAGACATAATGAATCTGTTTGACGATCTTTACAGTTCTTTTATAAAATGATATCTGAAAGAAGTTTTATTTAATTAGATTAAAATTTTTCAAAAATGGTGTGAAAACAACCGTCAATACTGTCCAACCAAAGATTTTACTTTGCAAATAAATATAGATAAAAATGACTCTGGTATCTCCTGTGAGCACAACTTATCTTCGGTAAATGAAAGTTTATCTCCGTATTTGGAAGGTTTGTCTCCGGGTTCTGATACTGTATCTCCGGTAGAAACAGAAGTATTGAGCACGAAATTGAATGAACTCGGAGATAATGGAGACAACGGAGAGAAATCTGATATATTACAAGATAAGAAAGGAAACAACGAACATAATTCAAAAGAAACAAGTTCAAATATGGATGAATTGATCGGATATAGAGCACCATTCTACTACTGCAAATGACATCCTAAATTTGAGAATATTCATAATGAAGATGTGATAGATCATATTCCCCATCATAAAGAAAGAGATTTAAAAACAATTGAAAAATCAATCTATTTGAAAATTAAAAAGTATAGATAATATTGATAAAAATTTTATTTGAATAATCTATCAAGATTGAAGATATCATATATTGTAAAATACAGAATAAATTATAAAAATATTTAATTATTCTAATATTCTTATTAATATTTAATTATTAAACATCTTTTTTTATGTTTTTAAAAGTTTGTTAAAATGGGGATTACCGAAGACACCAGTTTCAAATGAATTTCCCATATGTAAACCATATGGCACAGTGAATTGAATAAGATCTGATGCATTTATCATTGTTTTTGCAACATTATGATAGGAAAGATTGTTTTTACCTAAAGATTTTGTTTTAAAAACTTTCAGCTATTAAATGTATTATATACTATAGATATTGTTATTTTATGTCGAATTCTAATAAATTACAAAATAAAAAATCTAAAATAAATGAAGAAGAAGAAATCAAACGAGAAGCTGAAGATAAAGCCAAGATGGAAGCAGAACGGAAAGCACAGTCAATACAAGATAAAGCCAAGATGGAAGCAGAACGGAAAGCACAGTCAATAACTCAACAGGCTGAAGATAAAGCCAAGCAGGAAGCAGAACGACGAACTATAGAAATAACTCAACAGGCTGAAGATAAAGCCAAGCAGGAAGCAGAACGACGAACTATAGAAATAACTCAACAGGCTGAAGATAAAGCCAAGCAGGAAGCAGAACGACGAACTATAGAAATAACTCAACAGGCTGAAGATAAAGCCAAGCAGGAAGCAGAACGACGAACTATAGAAATAACTCAACAGGCTGAAGATAAAGCCAAGCAGGAAGCAGAACGACGAACTATAGAAATAACTCAACAGGCTGAAGATAAAGCCAAGCAGGAAGCAGAACGACGAACTATAGAAATAACTCAACAGGCTGAAGATAAAGCCAAGCAGGAAGCAGAACGACGAACTATAGAAATAACTCAACAGGCTGAAGATAAAGCCAAGCAGGAAGCAGAGAAGATAAAACAATCAAGGCAGATAATAAATACAACAAACGATTCCTATTTACAAGAGGAAAGTAAAAATTTTGAATTAGATAGTAATAAAAATACCGGATTTTTTGATCCATTTGTGAGAAGCGTTAGTATGTGGCAGAATTATTCTTTGTTATGGATGAATTTAACAAAAGAGATATTCAGTAATTCCACCAGAATGAGTAATAATTTTGAAAACACAATACGAAAGTATAAACAGCATCAAGCATTTGATTAAAGAAAATAATCCATGTTATTCCAAAATTTCATTACAACAACTCATCATTAAACACATGGTTTTTCCTCGATAAAAAGTAGGTTATAGTTTATCTCAAATGTTTAATAAAATAGTGTTCTTAACTTCTTAAGTTAAGGATCTAGTAATCATTTTTATTGTTAATTAATAGAGAATAAAGACTATAGAATTCATCGTTGGAATGTTAACTCGTCATTTTATCAACTTTATTATCTTGCTTTTATATTTATCAAATACTATTCTTTTTGAGAATATAAAACAAGTTTGGGTGGATTCTATAAAAGCTACCATACCTGTTCAAACTAGTCCTATTGCAGTAGCATACAATTCAAATAATAGAGATTTACGTAGCTAACCAAGCCTCCAATATCGTCTCTGTTATTAGTGAGTCTACCAACACTGTAATAGGTACCATAAACGTTGGACCTAGTATATCTAGCCTAGCCTATGATTCCAATAACGGTAATATTTATGTGGCTAACATGTACTCCAATACCGTCTCCGTTATTAATGATTTTAACAACAATGTTATAGGTACCATAAACGTTGGAGTCCAGGGATAATCACCTATGATTCAAATAATAATAGTATGTATGCGACAGCCTATGGTGGCTCAAATACTGTACTAGTAATATCATCTTCTTTTATATTTAATGAAGGCTATACCCAAACAAATAATCTACATAGTTCCAAAAACCATCATCAACATGATTTCAATACCAATATTACAACCAGCATTAACTCCAACTTTAACAGTTTCAAACATGATAGACCTCTAAAACACAATACATCCGTTGCAAACTCCAATTTCAACAGTTTTAACAACAATGGTCATAATACATACTTGAATCATCAATCACAAAATTCATATAATTTACAAACTCCCATGTGTTTGACTGTATTGGTTCTTGTGATGCAAACAGCGATACATTACAAAATATGCACAATGGATTTGATAGATGATATCGTTTAATATCCATCTTTATTGTTTTTTGAGATCTTTATTACAGGCCGCTAAAATTTGATGATAGAACTTACCATAAACTTTTTACTAAGAAGTTTAATTCAATATCCTGTATGGATGACTTATCCATTGAAATTCATTAATAACTGTAAGAAAAACATCTTTGTTTTTTATAATAAATTAATTTCTTAATATTTTAATTCTTTAAAACCATATTAGTTTATTATCAAATGTTCAATTAATAGAAATATGATCAAGTTTTAAAGATATACTCCTTTTCGATGGAGGGTATAACAAATGGTAGTGATATATGACATCCTTTCTATTTCTTTGTAAAATCTTTATAATACGTTTAAAAAGCAACGCTAAATAGATGAAATCAATGAATAACCAAGTTATCATTTATCAATAATTTATTATTTTTCTTTTGAATTAATATAACTTATTCATTTTATATCTGCAACAATATATAGTATATATATGGGTAATTCCTTTAAAATCGGTGTCTCTTGTGTCTCTTCATTTAACAAATTTTTAAAAATTTTATAAACAGATTTATAATATTTAAACATTTTACGACATATTTTATACTTTACTATAGATAGGATGTTTTTTGATCTTTATATACCATTCAGATAAAATTTTTATCAATATTATCTATTCTTTTTGATTTGATTTTAGTTATGGTTATCCATGGATACCAAATTTCAGCCTCGACTGATATATTCATAACGCTGTTTTCATAATCTTTAGACAATGTTCTTTTTAGATTTTTTCTTGATAACGTGTATATTTAATTTCATTGATGATGGTCTCTTTTTCAATATCTTTTGATAATTCTAATGTTATTCCTTATCATTAGATCTTTAGTAAAGTTTATTAATGTTCTTATATGTAGTATTGTTGATACCGACCATACCATTTTTTTCGATTTTTAATTTAATCATATGCAACGACATTTACTTAAACCATCATCACGATAGAAGGCTTTATCGTTTATCTGTTTTATACGACCTCAATGCTTTTTCTGCCATTGATATTTGAATATCAGAAATAATTATTCGTAATAAATCTTGTTATTGATAACATAACATGTATAAATCAAACCCCATGGATAATATGACCAAAAAATTCGTTTTAGAATTAAATGAAGCCCTAGCATTTGAGAACGCAGGCATTGAGCGACTTCAAACTAGAATAGAAGAAATTAGTATATCCGAATTAAAACAACAAATGCAACAACATTTACAAGAAAGTTTAGAACATCAAAAAAGGCTACAAAATATAATAACTTCAATAGGTGAAGAGCCGACTCAAATGAAAGTTGGATTGCCATTACCATCATACCCTGATATAATAATGAAGATGATGAAAAATTCAATGACAAAACATGAGTGGGAGTTAAAAAAGGCGGAACACGATCTGATTATAGAAAACGCAGAAGTTGCATGTTATCTTATGTTGATAGAGAAAGCACGAATGATGAAAGGATTTCAAAATGCAGTAGAGTCTTTATCTCTAAATTTAAAAGATGAACAAAACATGGTTGAATGGATAAAGACCAACTCGCCTGAAATGTTAGCAAAGTTATGGCCTAAAATACAATCATCAGTAGTTACCGATTCGGATTCTGTAACTTGATCCTATGTTGATTTGGAGGCTTGATGGAATAATGTGAGTTGGAGTAATGACGACATTATGGATTTAGCGGCGGTGACAACACCGCTAACTTCGTAAATATCTGACTTAACCAAATGATTTCATCTATTCGTTATTATTAACTCGTTCTTGATTTCCACATAGTAAAATAAATTCAGAATATTTATAACTAAAATCAAAACCCTGTTAAAACCGCTACTTATGATAATTTCATCAAGAAACTTGACGGTGATAATCTTTGCAACTTTGATTGTATCAACTATCTTGTTATGTTATTATATTTTTGAAACTTTATCTTCAGAAATTAACATTAGTCAACAAATAGAACCATATGGCAAAAACATTGTTTCAACAGATGAAAATATTTTAAGTAATTATACTGGAGAACTTTACCCTTTATTTAAATCCCTTGATAATATTATCTCAAGTGTAATCAACAACCAATCCAATAGTGATCTCTATAATATGTCATCATCTTCGATTGACAAGGCTAAATTAATAGATTCAGGAAAAAAACTATAGATGATCCATATGGTCTTCCTAAAGGTGTAGAACAGCATAAAAGAGAAATACTTGATGAAATAATCAAGGAGTTTAAAGATAAAAACCCTGGAAGAGATCTAGTCTATTCATTTATTGCAACGGATAATTGTGGTCTGTATATCATGGAACCTTATTCTAATCAGAAAAAACTTGTGCGTGGCATTTATCCTGATCATCCATGGTGTGTTGAATTATAAGATAGGAAAGACCGCAATTCCGAATACCAATCCTAATTATATTATGCGAATACCTTGTCTTCTAAAATAAGCTCTGTTATGTTTCCATTAAATTCTGATGCGGGGAATGTCAGTTTTTACGTGGCGGGAACATTCGATGTCTATAACTTTACGCACAGTTATTTTCTCCAACATAATCTAGGTGAATGGCCTAAGACCCAGCTTTTACTTCTTGTTACAAACCTTAATGATGGATCCAAAACACTGTATGATCCTCTAGCTACTGCAACTAGAGGACATGCTTATTCTAAAGGTGTATATGTTAATAAATTTGAGAATAACAGCTTTACAGACGATGATCAAAAAGAGATAATCAAGAATATCGAGTCATTTGATAGGGGAAATGATGGTAGTGGTGGCACTGTTGCAAAGCCTGTATCAACCAATAATGGAACTTATTTGATAACTGCTACATCTAATTCACTACCTAATTCTTATGAAATTGCAAATCCCTTGCAGAATCATTCACATCTTATAGCATGGGAATGGATTTTGATGACATATTCCTGACACTCAAACAACTATTATCTACTTGGCATCTGCGCTAGACTATAAAAGGTTGTTGAATATTTTGATAGTTGTATCGATTTTAATATTGTTTACATCGATAGGGGCTACCATCATTCTATACAAGAAAATTAAAAAAATGGGACGTGGATGGTAACAATATTATTTTTAATAGAATTAATTAAAACTATGATCCTTAAGTAATATATTCAAAGCATTCATTATAAATCTAAATAAAAATCTATAAAAAATAATTAATTTTTACTAGCATAGGAATGTTTTCTTTTTCAATTTTGTCGGTAATCTCTCCATTTTTCAGTAAACGCTCAATTCTTTTTCTAAGTTGTTTCATAACTTCATTAATTTGATCTGCTTTGATTGGAGCGCCATCTAAGATACTACAAATTAATCTTGCCTGTAGTTCTTTTTTATATTGATGTTCATTAAGTCCGTCTCTCACATATGGAAAGGAAGATGCAAGGAGTATCGGCCCACTGCCTGTTTTATCTTCGTGAGGAATCTCGCCCTCTCCATATCTTTCATTTAATCTGATGTGTTTGAGTTGAAGCAATGCTATTTCGTGTGGCCGGGCATCCAAGTCCCATAGTAGTGCTAATGCTGTTTTATTTCGTTTATGTTGTTCATATTTTATTATGGAAAATAATTCATCTTTATCCCAGATTTCTGTCTCAAGGTAGGGGCTTAATCTTTTTGTTCTTTTCATTTTGATATTGATGAAAGATGGTCTAGTCCATCTATCAATTGATTTTATATCTATGCCTTTTTCTTTAGCGTTATATAGCCATCCGTAAAAATATTTTATTCTCCACAGATAATCATTCCAAGTGGTTATCCATTTTTTATCCGGATCAGCATCTTCTGTTTTTCTCTTAAGATCTAGAAATTTTATTATCTGTTCTTTATTTATTATCTGATAGAATGTGGTTTCAGGTCCAAGATATTCCGCATATCTTATGATGACTTTTAAGAGTCCATTTTGATAAGATTCAGATGTATCAATGCTTGCTAAATAATTATAGAACTCTATTAGGTTGCTGTTGACATTGTTCTTTACCTTTTATTCTATATTTTTAAGAGTAGTGGATAATTTAGCAGGCATCTATCTTACTTCTCCTATTACTTTATTTGATAAAATATTTGAACCCGTATGAATAACGGGCCCGGAGGGCTTCGATCCCACGGTTTGCGGTTCCGAAGACCGCCGCGATGTCCTGACTACGCTACGGGCCCCTATTTTAAATACTCTTTTTTATACACTTATATAATTTATGTATCTCGAAATTTTTATACTAGTGTTTAAACGTTTTTGAATGGTTATTTTTTTAAATAAAATTGAGAAAATGATTCATTATGTAATACGAATCTTATTTGTATATCAGTATGGTCAAAATGTTTTTCTAGTGATGGAATGAATAATTATAAAGAAAATAAAAAATGTTTGATAAATTGTTTTTTCTGCTATAACTTTTTTTTGTAGATTATACAGATTTGCCTTTAATCGGTGTATTCCCAAAATGATCGCTTGTTAAATGAGGATCAAGAGTTATGCTTATATCGCCATTTGATGATATCACTACAGTAGTTGGAACATTGTCTACTGGTTTTTCCTTCATAGTTACAGTAGTAGTTCCCTTCAATGTCATGCCTGTTTTATCGTTGACTGGTGATCCGGTACTTTTAAAATTAGATATAGTGTGACTATGTTTGGCGGATCCATCTAATTTAGCCATGCTAAAGTGTGCATTAAATGTAGGTGTTTTTGAATCCAGACCTGTAGAGGTCCAAGTACCTGCAAGATTCCATTCTGGTTTGCCATCTTTGCCATTTTGAACACTTGTAATAGATCCGTGTTTATTCGATGATTGTGCGGAATTTGTTGCTGCATATATCACATTAACAGTTGTTAAACCAGCTGCTAATAACAAAATAATACCGACTGGGATAATAAATAAGGACATATTTTTTACATATCTTTTTGTTTTTACATCTATTTGATGTAGTTTTGTATTTGTATTAATCATCAATAAAATTTATATATAAAAGTATTTAAATATATTTTTATATATTTAAAATTTTTAATGTTATAATTGTCTCTTTATTTTGCTATATATTCTAAAATCCTTTAAAACAACAAATTATGTTGACATAACAAATGAATTTGACTGTTCTTATGTAACATTGTCATCAAAACGTTAGTAAATAACTAATAAAATAATCATTCTATAAAACAGCTCAACTTGATTTTCGACAGTCCACTTTAATAAATCTAATTAGTTGTTACAAAAGTCTAATTAACAAAAATCTTGAGAAATATTGTTATCGTTATTTGCATTTAAATCTAAAAAACGTTAACAAATTGAATCAGATATTATATTATAACTACATAAAACTGAAAATTAGTTATAGAATCATTTGTTTAAGGGTTTTTTTGTATAAATATAATAGATTTTTAACGTATAACAGACTAATGGAATGATTGTAAATTAATATTTTAATTTTAACGTCTTATTATACGATTTCGCTATTAAAATTTAATAATATATTTTTACCGTTTCATATGATTACATTATATTGAATATTTTGACGAATCATTATTTTCATCTTTTTCTTTATGTATTTTATAAATTCGATGAATGTTTATAATCTATCTTAGCAAATTCAAATTCTGCCCCAATGTATGCTTTTTTTGTAATTGTAGTAAGTTTATTTGGATGAATCATTAATGTATGATGATTTTTATATAATACTTGAATGGAAGAATTAATCGATTTTATTAAGTATGTATTTTTTTTATATATTAGATGCAAAAAAGTATTGGCATGTTAACCGTTTCTACTATATTAATTATTTGTACGATTAATTTAATGTATAATCCAACTTTAAAATCATCAGAAGCTGTTTCTTCTAGTTTTTTGTTTCATCATTCACATAGGGATCATCATCACCATCATCACCACCATACTGATGATCGTTTATTATCTTATGCAAAACATGCCGCCATTCCTACAGCACCACTACTCAATACTTCTCAATCAAATCAAACTTCAATCCCTACAGCACCACTACTCAATACTTCTCAATCAAATCAAACTTCAATCCCTACAGCACCACTACTCAATACTTCTCAATCAAATCAAACTTCAATCCCTACAGCACCACTACTCAATACTTCTCAATCAAATCAAACTTCAATCCATAATCATCTGAAAACTTCTAAAGTTGTGCTTATAACATTTGGAGATGGATATCAAAGTCAATTTACTTTTGGTAAACCTGTTTTGGATAAATATGGATTCAAGGGTAATTTCTTTGTAACCTGTAATCGGGTGGGTCAAAGTGACAAACTAACTTGGCCTCAGTTAGTTCAATTATACAAAGAAGGTAATATTATAGGTTCTAAAACGATGTCATATGGAACTCATGCAATGGAGAATAAAGATCTTAATCAATTGTCTGCTAAAGATTTAGAATATGAAGTAGGCCAATCTAAACAATGTCTTTTGAATCATGGTATACATACTACACTTTTTGCGGTACCGAAAAACATTGCTTCGGATAATGCTACAGTGGTAAATGCAATTGCTAAACATTATGATATGGCAATCAACGGTCATGCTAATCTAATGTTTTTACATTGCGATCAATGGAAACATGATTCAAATCAGACTGATTGTCGAACTTTTTCTAAAGATGGCAAGCTTACTTTTGCAAACAAATATTCTATTAGAGAGTGGAGTATGCAACACACTGCGCATGGACATTCATATAGCAGCTCACAAATGTTTAATAGATTCGTAGATGAGCTTGATAGCCAAAATAAGTACAACAAAAATGGAACAATTACTGCAATTCCTATAATTGGATATCATGATATAGTACCAATTTCTGATGCTCGGGATACTGATGAACCCTCAGCTAGGTACTCTTAGTTTATTTAATGAGGAAATGAAATATTTACACGATAATGGATATAAAGTACTAACTTTCTCAGATCTTGGTTTTGATAATAAAACCAATTATTTATATGTTAAATAACCTATATTAATAATACTAATTTTTTATTATTAAATTTTAATTTCGATAAATTAATCTTAGTTCGACTTTGCATTAAAATGTCTGATTTTCTCTTATATTCATCTAAAGGATGAATAAAACTTATTTAGACTATGTTGCATTTGATTAATTAGTAGAAATGTTTTTATTATATTTATTGAGTTGATATAACGTTAAGTTAACTTGACTATTGTTTATTAAACTGTTGTTGGCTAAAATATTAAAGAAATTTTATCATTATATATGATATAAACATACTTTTTTATAAGAACGTCATACATATGATCTATTCAATATGGTGTATGTTTTTAATTCAAATATTTTTTATAATTGTTGATAGTTTAAAAGGCATTATTTTATCTTTAACATTAATTTTATTAAGTAATGTGATCTGCTTTTTTATTATGGGCTGAAGATTATCCATATAAATACATTTGAAATACTTTGGACGTATTATATTCAAATATGCTTAATCTAGTTTTATGGTTAAAAATAGGAGTTAGTTTTAGAGATTCTCGTATTTTTAAAATTGTGGTAATGGAATTAAAATATTTTATTTTGATTGTAATTGACCGCTTGTTACGTTGCATGTTCCAATTGTTACTATGCATATAACTTTTTGATTATTTATCTGTCCTAGATTATGAAGAGATGGTTTTGTAATGGTATTATTGTTTGCAGTAATGTTGTTTGCAGTAATGTTGTTTGCAGTAATGTTGTTTGCAGTTTGATTAAATTATTTTTTATATTCATTGTATTATTTGCGTTCTGACTTTGTTCCATATTTTTGGGAATCTCTTTAGATCCGCAATCGATTGTTCCATGATCATGACTATTCATATAATCTGGTAAATAATGTTCGTGATTGTAGAAACTATTATGAGAATGGAATTGATCGTATCTATTGAATCGTTCATCGTACATGTTACATCTGTCAGCCAAGCCATGGTGATACCTTTTCGTATTGAAACAATGCATGTGCTATAGAAGTTATATTTATAATCATTAATAATGTTGTAATTGTTATTCCAATTGCAAATTTAATTTTTAAATTATTTTTACTTAATCTATTCCCATATTTTAAATTAGTTATTATATAACATACATAAAATTGTTATATGTATTTATAAGAATATTTAAATGAATAAATTATTATAATATTATATTTATTTTAAATTCCACTGTTAAAATTATTAATTATTTTAAAATATCTTATATATTTGTGAATTATATATGTATTTATTGATGTTTCATTAGATCAAAAATATCTTTAAAAACCCATAGTTTCAATAAAATTATGTTTGCACGTTAGTAACGATAAATCTAACTTATGAACTCAATATTTCATTATAAAGATTGTTAAAGGACAGAATGATGATTTATTAAGTATCAAATAAAGAATTATTTGCATTCGACTTGTTTATTTCATATTGAAATATACTCAACCACCTAAATTCAAGGATAATCTTTTAGCTGACCTTTTATTATGAAATATTATACTAGTTGAACTCTGCCTCATTATTCAAAGCATACAAGAGTGAATGCGATGTAAACATAAAGGAAAGATTGCTACTCATAATTAGGATATCATCAGATAAACAACCCGTCGAATCAGTATCAAGAACTATATCGAGCAAGATCATGGGCTTAAATGGTACAAGAGATACCACGATGAAGGTTTAGAAGGTCTAAGGGACAGACCAAGAAGAAGTGGAAAACCATCTACCATACCAAAAGAAACAATGGAAAAAATAAGACATGAACTATCAGATAGCAATATAGGATGGAACATAAAACAAGTTATGGATCTAATCCATCAGAAAACAGGTGTTAAATATCATAAAGAACACATCCGCAGACTACTTCATAAGTGGGGTTTTTCACCAAAAGTACCTCAAAGGAAATTCGTAAGAACAGCAACTCTAAAAGAGAAAAAGAAGTTTAAAAAAGAGTACAAATAGTATTAATCACGCTTAAATATGACTGGAATGTGCTTGTAGAGGATGAATCAATCTTTGTCTATGATTCTTTTTTGGCCAAGAAAAGAAGATGGAGGATTATTAAAGAGAAAAGACCGGCAGTAGTTACAGTTAGAGGTGCTCATTACAAGACAATCATTTATGGCGTACTATCTTTAGATGGTAAATAATTATTTAGACAATACAAAAGATTTGATAGTCAATCTTTTATTGCATACATTGAGGAGATTAGAAAGAAATTTAATAAATTTATCATGTTTGTAGATAGAGCAACACAGCACAGATCGAAGATAGTAAAAGAGTATTTACGGAGAAACATGATGGAGGCAATAAAAATTGAATATTTTCCTATTGGTTAGCCAGAGTTCAACGCAGTTGAAGAATGTTGGAGACAAGGCAAGTACAACATATTATCAAATTATTACTCTAATTTCTTACACATTAAGCAAGTAATATACCACTATTATAGAACAAGACGTTACAATTTGGATATCAAAAAATATTTGTTTAGGTCTTCGAAATAATGTTGTTGAGTATATATAAATAATAAATACAGGATAAATATTATTCTGAATTCAAATTAAACATATAATTCATGTTTCTTTTATGTTTTGTTGGATGATTCAAAATCAATTAAAACAATGGTTCATTTGTAACAACAACAACAACTACAACCATCAATGTATTATCACTATTTTCATCACAGCTTTATCTACAAAACGTTATCAAAACACGAATAAAATATTATACTATAAAGCATTTTTATTGTATTGCTTGTAATTTTTCATAAATAATTTTAAAATTTTTTTATTGAGATGTTGTTCTTTTACTTATATAGAATATATCATCTTTTTTCCAATAATCTAACAATATATTTTTATTAAAAAATAAACAAATAATTGAAAAAATAATTTAAAATTTTAAATTTATTACATCTTTGTGTTTTATAAACACATTTTTCCTAAGAATTATACTCAACAAATCCAAAAATGTATAAAAAGTGATAGAGGGCTACTAAAAGTTTTCTAAATTATATTTTTTCAATTTTTGAGCGTCATGTTTATTTATTTGAATATTTTGTCTAAAAATAGGTTTACTTCCTTTAAAAGCGTTTATACTTGCTATGGATGGGTTTCAATTTGAGTCTACATTATCAATAACTTGTAGACTAAAATTTGGACCTTTGGACAACATCTCTTTTTCTCCTTCTGCATACAATATATCATTACGAGTAGTATCCTTTTTTGGTCGATCAAATGAAAAATCAAATCTTTTGATTCTATCTTCTACCATGAATTTTAGTTTATTATTTATTTTATCTTTTTCAAATTTTAAAAGATATGAATCAAGACCTTCGATTAAAATTTCGTCACCTATTGGATTATTATTGTATTGTTGTATTTGTTCTTCTTTTAAATCCGATATCCATGTCATTCCTTCTTTTGCCACTATTATTTTAAACGTGTCTATTCCACCTGGTTTTGGAATATTCGGATCTATTGTTTTTTGCAACTGCTCGCTTGTCATGAGTTTTATAGGTCCTCTAAACCATTGATTTCTTGCCTCTTCTAAATCTTCTAAGCCACTGTAATGCACAATATAGCATTCTTTTGCATTCCATCTTCTAATTAATGGGTATGCATCTGTAACCGATATTAAACCGGTTTCTGGGTGATGATTATAATTTTGAGTGCCCAGTATTAAAAGACCTGGATTCCAAAATAAATTATCATCTACATTTGGTAATGATAAAAAGTCCTATCCAATAATTATTTTTTTATCAATTATTTTTATTATATAAATGACAGAACCATTAAGTGGGTAATTGTCTCCATGATTTACTGGAATTGGCATAATGGAAAAATGTTCTATGGTAAAAGTGTTAAACGGTTGTATAATATTGAATAAAATATTTGTATTTGTTCTTGTATATCTAGAAATCTGAGGAAATTTTTCAAGAATTTGATCATAGCATTCTTTAGTACAAAATATTTCCTTTTTTTTGGAAATACTTTCTGCTTTCTCTATGATGAGTGGAAGTTCATTAATATGATCATTGTGAGAATGATTTATCAAAATTGCATTTGGCAAATGTTGTAGTGATGATGTTTCAAATCCTATGGTGGCGGCTCCTTTTTCAATACTATTAACTATTCCTTGACCCACATCTACTAGAATAGGCAATTTTTGATTTACTTCGTTATTTGAGATAATGGAACAAGATGTATTCGTTATTATATTTTTTTTACCTTTGACTTTTATGGCACTTATTTAATTATTTCAAGATTAAACTCATCAATTATTGCGTACAATTAGCAGATGAATATTTTTTAGTAATAAAAACAAAAATAATAATTAGCTATTAAATTAATAAAATATAGCACTATTTGAAAATAGATCTTATTTTGAGATATAAACAGGGTAATTCTGGTAAAATAGTTGGTTTTTTTCGTGAATTTCCTTTTCTCGCAAGTCAGTCTAATCTATTGGATGATTTGATTTTCCAATTGAAAATTGATCTTGATACTTTTTTTGTAACTTTTCCTTTAGAAAAGGAAAAGATCCTTAAAAGGTGTTACGAAATGAATACTCATGATAAAATTTCCCCAAATAATCCTCCAGAAATAGCATGTATATTAAATATTGATAGACCTGAGATCGGCTCCAAAGATACATGGTGTGAAAAAAAAATACAGTTTTCGATCAAATATGACAATTAAATTTTTATACATATCAGAATATCTAAAATTATTCATAATTCATTTACTTGGTTGAAAATCCGAAAAGTTTTATTATTCTTAAAATTTGAAGAAATTTTGCCGGTTGATGCGGATATTCGGTTTTATAGGAGTCCTAAAGGCGATATTTTTAATTTACGTGCATATTATGAAGAAATAGATGAATTATTGGTTAAAATTATGTGTGAAACTTTGCATATTCCAATGAATAACTTTATTAAATTGTATGAAAAATATTAATTTTATCGATCTAAATTTTTTACTTGAATCGTTTTGACGAATCTTCTATCTTTGAACTTTCATTTGAAATTCAAGGATTATTTCCATTCCCATATTCTGCTTTAAAACAATACCTTTTATTTGACTGATTATGACTTGATTAGATATGATGGTCGAAAACATGCATATCATATAAAAGAGAAGGGTTTGGAAGTATTATATCGTCCTTGAAGAAAAATCTACAATCGATTTATAACGTTTTGTCACCTGATTCAAAAACAAATAGAACTATGATTTATTGGAAACAGGGTTACATTCTGTTCCCATAGATGGTGATAAGAAGTATCAAAAATCATATACATTCTTGAAACTACATCATCTTCTTTTTCTTAGGAATTCTATTATCGACATGTACAATATATTAAAGATGTTGAAGGATTCGGCAAATGATTTCCTTGTAAAACTGATAAGTGTAGACTAGATACTGTTAAACAATGAATAAGTCAATTCAATGATCATCAAAATTCAAATAATATTCACATTTTATACTTTATATTTAAATATATAAACAAAACGAAAATATTCAAATTATCAAAATTTTGTTAATATAAAGAGAATTTTTAAAAAAAAAGTTATTCTATTTGCTAGTTGTTTTTTTTATCTGTCCTGGTATTTTTTTAAAAGAATGTATTTCTTCTAATTTATAGAGGGTTTTATTGATATAGTCATTTGTTATAAATGATGATGTATTTATTTTTAGCTCTTTGGGTAGTAGTGAATTTATTTTAAAAAATAGTTTTATTTTACTATTTGTATTTTCTTCATACAAACATTTGTAAATCAAATTTTTTATAGTTGATTGTTCCTGTATCATATTTTATATTATATAACAAACTATATATTTATATTTCACCTAAATATGGATTTTTGATAATTATTGGAAAGATTTCTGAATTTTATCTTTTTATTTTGTATTGGATCTTCTAATTAATATTGTTAGCCTATTTTTTAATAAAAATATATCAATCTTGGTCGTATTTCACTAATCAAATTAATTAAATTATAATAACTTTTATTAATTGATAAAATTTTGTTATATGTTTTATTAGATGGATCTATTCGCTATTAATACTTTTGTAATTTATAGATTAGTTTATATATGATTAAATAATTTTGAACATTTTGAAAATTAAAATATTTGATAATTATTAAAAATAATATTGTAAAATGGATACTTGCGAATTTTCTTCATTAAATGAAGTTAGAGTAAATATTGATAAATTAGATAAAGAAATCGTACTTTTATTATGTAGACGTGGCGAATTTGTAAAGCAGGCAGCGCGTTATAAAAAAGATGTATCTGATGTAAGGGATTCTAAAAGATTGGAGCAAATTATAGAAAAAGTGACCACATACGCAAAGGATCTTAATTTTGATCCTTTTATAATTGAAATAATTTATAGAAGTATGATTGAAACGTTCATTATTTTAGAGGAGATTACCTATACGGATTTGAAAAAACCCGAAGTTCTTTAATACTTTTATATAATTATAATATTATCCTCTGTTTGATTTGGAACTTGTTTATGATTTTAATTATCGAAAATTTAAATATCTGATATATAAATTTATTAATATTATTTTTGGCACTATAGTTAGAAATCCTCATTTTTCTTATTATTTATAGTTTTAAACAAAAAAATACATTTTATATCTTTATTTCTACTGCCTTTGATTAAGGATTACTACAATAACAATACGGATTTGCTCATTAAAGTCGGATTTTTATAATAGTTTAAATACAAAATTAAAAATCAAGATTGGTTTGTCAGTACACAGATATTTTGGAATCTTTAGTTGATGAACCATTATAAATCTTGGTTCTGAATCTAAATGGTTTTAGGTTATATCGAATCAAAAAAAATAAAGAAATTATTTCAATAATTTTATCTAAAGAAGGGATATGTGTTTGTAGTCGAAAGTTTTATGACTGGTATTTTAGATGAATATGCACATTCTAATTCTAAAAGCTCGATACATGAAACCATCATCAAGCGGGTGGATTTATGAAAGAAACATATATTTTATTCTTCTATGAAAATACGTATTATTGAAATATCCATTCAATACATCAAAGATAAAACTAACATGTTTATATGATTAATTTCCTTGTAGGCAAAGATTTGTAATCTGAAATATGTTGTCAATGATTAACCTTATTTACAAATTATTATAACATTGAAATTATATTCTATCTTTACAGAGCCTTGTTTTTTTATAATTGCGATCCAAGTCCTTTAAACAGAAAATTATAGACTAAGCATAGAATCTTTTAAAATTTATAATAATTCTTTATTTTGGACTTGATAAAATACAAATATCAATTATTTATTATATTTAATTAGAACAAAATAATTGATCGAAATATCTGAGAGGCTTGGTAGAGTAGAATATGCTATAAGGGACATCATATTACACGCTAGAGAATACGAAAAGACTGGAAAAAAATTACTTTATTTGAATATTGGTGACCCTGTATCTTTTGATTTCAAAACTCCTTTACATATAAAAAATGCTTTAATTGACGCATTATTAAATGACAGTGATTATTATACAGATTCCGAGGGTTGGCCTGAATTACGACAATCTATTGTTGAAAAAGAATTTAACAAAAAGGGATTGGATTTAACTCTATCTGATGTCTTGGTAACAAACGGTGTTTCTGAGGGGATAGATATGATTATGGGGTCGGTAATAGAAGAAAAAGATGAGATATTATTACCTGGTCCTTATTATCCGCCTTATTCTTCATATGCAAAGTTTTATGGAGCAAATATTAATGAATTTAAGATATTTTCTGATGGCACACCTGATGTAGATAATATACGAAAACAGATAACCAGTAAATCAAAAGCTATTTGTCTAATAAATCCAAGCAATCCTACTGGAGAAGCTTTTGATTTAAAGAGCTTACAGTCTATAGTCGATATCGCAGCAGAAAATAATCTATTACTCATTTGTGATGAAATTTATGATGAAATTGTTTTTGAGGATAAGTTTTATGGAATTGGAAGGGTAGCTAATGATGCACCAGTCATACTTCTCAATGGTTTCTCTAAAACTTATTCTATGACTGGTTTAAGGTGTGGTTATCTGTGTATAAATAATAAGTCACGGCAACTTGATTCTATTAGGCAAAGTATTTTTAAATTAGCGAGGGTGAGGATTGCTTCTAATTTCCCTGTACAAATCGCTGCAAATGCTGCATTAAACGGACCACAGGATCACATACGTGAGATGGTGATAAAATTACAAAAAAGAAGAAATATTGTATTTAAACGTCTTAATGAATTAGATGGTGTTTACTGTAAGAAACCTAGAGGGGCATTTTATGTATTTCCTGAAATCGATCTCCGGAATAGGTGGAAAAGCGATTTAGATTTCGTGATTGATATGTTATACTCTACAGGTGTTCTAACTGTACATGGTTCTGGATTTGGAGACAGTGGTTCTAACCACTTTAGAATTGTTTACCTTCCGAATGAAGATATATTACACGAAGCAATGGATAAAATTGAACTCTTTATGAAAAATAAAATTATGACTTGATATATACTTTAAATATCTGTTGGATAGTCTTTCCTTTTTATTTTTCCGAAATATATGAGAACTGCACCTATGATCACCATTACTATCACAAATTTTTCATTTGTTATGGTCGAGTTGGTGAAATTGTCTATAAAAAACTCTGTTCCTAGTTCTGTAGATATAACTATCAGATTTCTGAAAAAAATAATCGCGGCCATAATAAGAAATAGAATACCTAATGGGAACATCCATTCCTTTCGTCTATTTCTTATTTTTCTGTCTATTTTATCAAAGTCCATTTGATTGTTATTTTTAATAAATGATATTAAACAAGTTTTATGCCTGGGTGTTTGAGTTTGTTTTGTTTTGATGCATTAAGTATCATTGGTGTCATTACTTCTGCCTGATAAGACAAAGATAGAGGACCAAGGTATATCGGTCTAAGTCCATTAATTTCTTTTATAAGGTTGGTGACAGTTGATAACGCTTCTTTATTGTCGGTACAAATAAAAGTATCTGCATCTAGTGGGTTTTTTATATTCTTTAATTTTACTTCTGAAATTGTATGAAATGCTGATACTATGTTAGAACAGTTTGGAAGATTTTCTGCAACAACCATTGCAGCAGATTTTTTACCTTCCTCTAAGGGTATGTAGTAAAACCCCTTTTCATTTTTTCCCATAGGTACTATCGGTGAAATTACTATACAGCTATCACCGATAATATTTATAATATCTTTACATGTGTTAACTATATTCTCATACGGGATAGATAAAATTAATACATCGCTTTCTTTAGAAATTGTAATGTTGTCATTCCCTGAAATTGAGCCATTAATTTTTTCTGTACTATTTTTTACACTGTTAAGATTGCTCAAGGCTGATGCTTCTGCCTTTAGTTTGTCTCTAGATCCTATTAGAACATCATGATTTATACACCATCTTTGTGCAAACCCTTCTCCCATACCTCCTGTTCCACCAATAATTCCAATTTTCATAATATTCGTGTCTTTATTGCGTAGGTTTTAAATATATTTAAACTACAAATATTATTTGATGATATATCTAAAACGGGTCTCAAATTTTGAATATTGTTGATCATATTGTCAATAAATTAGAAAATAGTTTAATTACACTAATTATGATACTATTTATGTTCTTTATTTTATAACTTGATTTGGTGGGGTAAAAATTGAAAATAAAAATATACAATCAAATACGATACCTTTTTTAATAATTAAATGATGTGATACTAAATTAAATACCTTGTATATTTAAATATTAAAACAGTATCGCCTAAATCGATATTATTCTTAATAGAATATGTTGTTTGCCTCTTGAAAATTGATTTGTTATAACAAGTTACAAATAACTATTATTGAAATTAACGATCTTCTATGACCCTTACTTTCTTTATATGGTTGTTCTGAATGAACGTTACAATAGGATTTACATCGTGAGCAAAATAAAATAGACTTTAATGATTAGTCTTGTATTGTAGAAATTTTCAATAACCAGTAAGTTTATTTTAAAATTATATTTTTCGATCGTTTAATATTGATATAAAATTAATACATTCTTGTAAAATTATGTCGCTCATTATATTCATGAGACACGGTCAGGCTTATAATAACGTTAAAAAATTGCTGGTAGGGCGAAATCTGGAATCTCATTTGACTGATCTAGGCAGAGAACAAGTCAAACAAAGTGGTCAAATGTTGTCAACAATTGCTATTGATAAAATATACGCTAGTCCAGTTATTAGAACCGTGGAAACAGCAGAAATAGTTTCTAATATTTTAAATATGCCTTTTGAAGAAGATGAACGGCTGTTTGAAATTGAACTTGGGAAGTTAGTGGGAATGTATTATGAAGACTTGATTAACACTCATGGTAATCTTTTTGTAAAGTTCTATGGTGATAATGATAATGATAATTCTCTCGTTGATTTCGAAGTTGAATCATTTGGTTCAGTGAAAAAAAGAATATCTGAATTATTACAAGAAGTAGTTATAAAACATCGTAATGAAAATGTCCTTTTAATTTCTCATCTTGATCCTATTAAAGCCGCGATATCTTTAATATTGGATATAAAACCATCTTTGGTATATAATATACACGTACCTAATGCTTCTTTAAATATTTTTAAGAGCCATGATGATACGATTTCAATGTGTTGCTTAAATATGATGGATATTCGTCGATGCCTAACTGATTATTGAATTATTTCATAAGTTAAGTAATGATCGCGCCAAAAATAGGTGTATTATAGATAACAAAAGCCTTAAATTACATATGAATTTATCAACCCCATAGAGTGAAAATACAGCACATGACTTTTTCCAATCGTAAAGTATTGATGATTTTTATTGTGGGTTCCATGGCTGCTATTGGTATCCAAAGCATTCTTCAAGTAGTTTATGCCCAAGATACAGGTGTATCTGTTCTTCGAAGAGTGGAAATCTGGGCTTTATTTTATAGATTGATGATTGCTGCTTTTATGGTAGGTGCAGCCGTTCATGGCTTTTGGCTTTATGTAACCTGGCGATTTAGAGAATCTAATAAAAGATACAATACTTCAGATACTACAACACATAGTAACACTGCAAAATCTGGGGGCTATAAGTAATGGGTCATAGTACATCTGAGTGGGCCTTTGTACTCGTAGTTATCGCATTATTAATTTGGGTGGGTGCAGAATCTTGGCGTGTAGAACATACTCTTGAATTTGCACCTCCAAATTCTGAAACAGTTCGTGTAATTGGTCAACAGTGGTTCTGGTCTTTCCAGCATGCAGACGGTTACTCAGGAGGTAAATGAGTTGCATCTCAAAGCAAATGTTCCTTATAGATTTGAATTGGTCTCTAATGATGTCATACATGATTTTGCCGTTCCTGATTTCGCTATTCTTATGGATGTCGTACCGGGAAGGGTAAATTCAATATGGAATGTATTTGATAAGCCTGGTGAATATCTTATCGAGTGTAGAGAATATTGTGGCCAAGGGCATCAGCAAATGAGGGCCAAGTTATTCATTGAACCTGGCGATAACGCAACTGCTGCAGCAGGTCCAAAGACTTTAGGCGTTTCTCCGTTGTCTCAAGGTACAGGCTTAATCAATATTGTACATCCGGATACTAATGAATCTGTATCTCAAGGAACGGGTGTAGAAAGATTGGTTAAACCTGGTGAGGTAACACCTAATGCATCTTCAGCATCATCAACAGCATCAAATGCAAGCGTTGCATCAACCAATGCATCTAGCTCTGGTGGTGGTGGCGGTCCATCTGTCGCACTATCAATACCTTCTGGTGCTTCAACACAAGGTAACCCTTCATATGATCCCGCAACACTTACTGTTAAGAAAGGAGATGTAATTACTGTGACAAATAATGATAATGCTCCCCATACTGTAACTAATGGTGCCAGTGCTACTGACCCTCAAAGTGGGAAATTATTTGATAGTAGTATTATAATGCCTGGAAAAACTGCAAAAATTAATACAGCCAATTTGGCACCTGGTGATTATCCCTTCCATTGTACTGTACACCCATACATGAGTGGAAAACTCACTGTAAAAGCATAATCATTTCCTTTTTTTTAATACATTTTACAGAATAAAATATAATAAAATATTATGTTTCTGTATATCGACCATATGTTTAAAAACATAATTTATTATGTTCTTTGTACAATCTTTTAAATTTAGTCGATTAAACTGATTTTATTATATGCTAGACATTTTTAAAAATTATAATTAAGTATGTTTTATATTCTAAATATTAAATAAGCTATTATAAAATTTATCAATATCTTTCTATATTTGGTTTTGCGAATTTACAAAATGGTTGCCATTTAATTATATTTGCTTGTTTTCGCCTTATTAATCATTACTTTCTCGAATTTTGATTAATAGCATGTATATTAATAATTTGGTTATTTTTTTTTATGACTTTTGTTCATTTAAAAAAATTATTTTTATGAAAAATATCTATATTATTTTATCTATCTAATATGACATGAACAGTAACATTAACATGAATTGAATTTTAATTTGTATAAAGAGTATATTAAAAAATGGTGTTTTTTCCGTAAAAGTATCAAATATTATATTTGAGTATTATAAAAAAAGGAATAAAATTGAATATTATATAAATATTTTCTATTTTTTGTTTAATTGTGTTTTTATTTTAATGGTAAACCAAATACTTTTATAGACTTTACTTGAAAATAGGGATCATAGGGGTTGTTATATTAAAAAATGGTATTAGAATTAAAAAAGCCAAGACCATTATGGGAAATTATTTTTTCTACCCATCATACTGATATAGGCTTATTATATTTGATAACTTCGCTTACAGCATTTGCTGCAGGTGGAGCATTAGCCATGGCTATAAGAACAGAGCTATTTTTGCCTGGGTTACAAATTTTTTCAGGACAGGCAGATTTTGCAAGATTTTTTACTGTTCATGGAACTACTATGTTATTCTTATGGGCAGTACCATTCGCAGCAGGAGTTGGTAATTATCTAGTTCCTATTATGGTAAGGTATAAAGATATGGCGTGGCCAAAGCTAAATGCAATTGCATATTGGATGATACCTCCATGTTTTGTTCTGATATGGGTGGGATTCTCCGATATGTCTTGGAATGCTTATCCGCCATATTCTATATTGAAAGCAGCTGGACCCGCTGCTGATATGTGGATTTTTGCTCTTAAAATCCTTGGAATATCTTCTATCTTGGGCTCTGTGAACTTTATAGTTACTATTCTAAAAATGAAGCATCCTGATTTACCGTTGATGAAGATGCCGCTATTTTGTTGGGCTGTGATAAGCACTTCTGCAATGATTATTACATCTATGCCAACATTTGATTCTGCATTAATCATGATGTATACTGATAGATTAGGTGTTACTGGATTCTTCAATCCTGATATGGGTGGAGATCCGATCGCATACCAGCATTTGTTCTGGTTTACGTTCCATCCTGAAGTTTACATATTCTTCTTACCGTCTATTGGTATGCTATATGAGATCATTCCTACATTCTCTAGAAAGCCTATCTTTAGTTATTATTCCGGGGTAATAGCTCTGGTGGTTGTAGCGATTATTGGGTTTGGATCCTGGGCGCATCACATGTTTGCTACGGGTATGACGTTTACGGAAAAGACTGTATTTATGGTCGGCACGCTGGCGGCGGTTCCTCCTTCGGCCATGCACGTCTTTAATTTCATGGCTACGATGTGGGGTGGTAGAATAAAGTTTGCTGCGCCGATGTTATTTGGTGTAGGTGGTATTGCTCTATTTTATGCCTCTGGTGCAGGAGGTGTCGTGAATACTGCTATTCCTTTGGACTTCGTTACTCATGATAGCTATTGGGTTGTAGGCCATTTCCATCTTATCTTGATGGGAACTATATCTTTGACATTCACTGGAATGGTTTACTACTTATTCCCGCTGATCACTGGGCGTATGTATAATCATTCGCTGGCAAAAGTACACTTTGTTCTGGCAATGGTTGGAATATGTATGGTGTTTGGAGTCATGCACCTTGAAGGATTATATGGTATGCCAAGGAGAGTAGTAGACTATCTCCCATTAACTCAATTGATAATAATGAACCAGATAGCAACTGCTGGAGCTTGGATAATTGGATCTTCATATGTGCTATTCGCAATTAATATGATAAAATCATCTATGTTTGGTAAATTGGCTGATACAAAAGACCCATTCCAATTACAAACCGGAAAAGAATATTACTATGATTACGCAAGGCGAAATCCACACCATTAAAATAATGGTACAAAAATGAAAGAGGTATATTAAAATGGCTACACATGATGATATTACTCGAACATCGCCAACACGTATGGGAAAGGGACTGCTATTTGTTGCAATCCCTGCCATTATTACAATATTTTTAAGTATTACACTTTGGCACTTTACATCTAGTTTTCCTCCAATGGTATCAGTACCAAAAACTACTCCAAATTCTGCAGCTACAGGCTCACCTCACGTTGGTTCTGCAACTCAAAAACCAGGTACTTTGACAATTCCAGCCGGCGCATCGGTACAAGGGAATCCGTCGTTTATGCCTGCTGACTTAGTTGTAAAAAAAGGAGATGTTGTTACGGTGACTAATACTGATAGTGCTCCACATACTGTCACAAGTGGAACTAGCGCTACTGATCCAAAGAATGGTAAATCATTTGATACCAGTCTTATAATGCCTGGAAAATCTGCAAAAATTAATACAGCCAATTTGGCACCTGGTGATTATCCATTCCATTGTACTGTGCATCCCTACATGACTGGGAAACTTACCGTAAAGTAAATTTTCTTTTTTTTTAAATTTATATTTGTATTATTGATTAATAAGATCGTTAAATGATAGTATAATGAACTACAATAAATTTCTCCAAATTTTTTCTCTAATAACATTAGGTGTTTTATTTGGTTTGATGTTTATGGGTGGCTATGTTAGTTCTAGTGGTGTAGGTCTCTCTTGTCCAAAATGGCCACTATGTCCTCATGGATTGATACCTTCTCCTGAATTTCTTATTGAATATACTCATAGAACAATTGCCGCTTCTACCGGTTTACTGGTGCTTCTTAATATGGTTTTCATACTTAGAGGCAAAGATGTTCTAGAATCTACTAAATTGTTTTCAATAATTGCAACATGTGCTGTATTTGGGCAAATATTTTTAGGTGGTGTAGTAATTACTGAAAAACTGCACGCTCTTTTAGTTACTGCACATTTGGGACTTGGTTTGATATTGTATAGCAGCCTTATCTATGTTGTAATAAATACTTTTTATACAAATACTCAACTAAAGATGTCTTCTCTATCTGCATCAACATTATCATCTCCTTCTTCTGCTACCAGTAGTAAATCGTCTTCAGTAAAATTTTCTCGCAATAAATTTAAACTGTAGTGAATTTCAATGTCTTATTCTAATTCAAAAAAATTTGATAAAAAATCTTATACTTTGTCTGCACCTGCCTTTTTTTTGATATTAATTTGCTCTTTATTTTTTTTATTTACTTTGTCTTTATCTAACTTTAATTTTGTGGATGCACATTTTTCCCACCTTGCTCATATTAATGCTGGAGGTTTTGGAATTAGCGAAAAATATTATGTAAATGAACAAACAGATCCTGAAGAGCCTATACCAAATCAACTCGCACAAATTCAATTTAGTATACAGGATAGAAATGGATTAGACGTACACAATATTACTGCTTTGGTTGAAGTTTATGCTTCAAATGGCACACGATTGGCTGTATTTCCTTGGACTAAACTTGATTCTGGCGATTTTAGCGTTCCGTTTATTTTTCCAAAACCTGGTATGTTTCAAGTTGTAACTAGCGTATTGAATGATGGTGCAAGTACTAGTAAGTTGGTTAATACTATTCCTCCGCCTAGACTATTGTTGAATGATGATACTGGTTGTAATTGTGAAAGAGGTGTATTTAATGTAGCAGTATCTAATACATTTGGTTCAATTTTTATAATAATGCTTTATGTAGCACTTTTTGGAACAGTTTCTGTTTTAGGTACAGTTTTAATCTGGATGTATTGGAGTAGAAGAAAAAATCCATTATTCTCTGATACTTCAAAATATGACTCTTTAAAATATTTTGTACTAATATTTGCATTGGGTGCATCTGTAGTACATCTTGCTGTGTATCCTGAGCATGGTGCTCTGAGGATTGAATATAGTATTTTTTTACTTTCAGCTTCTGGTATACAATTGGCTTATGGAATTATGTATATTTTGTTGATTTCTACTGAAGATAATGTGGTTGATAATCGTCTTAAAAAATCTGATAAATTATTAGTAACAAAGCAATATTATAAAAAATCCGTTATTCTTAATTTATTTGGTCTTATAGGATCACTTGTTTTGATTTTATTATATGTCTATTCGATAACTTTTCCACCTCCTCTTTCACCAAATTCTAGACCGGAGGATGTAGACTTATCTGGTATAATTGACAAAGCTTTAGAAGTCATCATGGTAATAGGAATTGTAATCCTAATGAGATATGAGAGAAGAAGATATTTGTATACATTTAGGACATCTAAATTAAAAAAGTTTTGATTATGTTGCATCTATACTCTTTTTTTTTGAGAATTCCAATTAACATTTAATTTGTTATTGTTTTTTAAAAGATATAGTATTGTTATTTTTAAATAAAAATATTAAATACGTTCCAAATAAATGAAAAATCTATATTACTATTAATGGATTTTGTATACTAATAATTAAATTGATTCATTATTACGTTTTTTTTAATCATGAACCTAATTGATATTCCTTCTTTCCTATTTTTAACCATCTATCATTATCATAAATTTTTAATCGAACAAATGGTTGTATGTTTTAATGATCTATCTTTTTAAATGACCCTTTTTATACTCTTTTCTACCTCAAATGATATTTGAGTTTCCTCTTTTTACATGTAGTATTCAAAGCTTTTCTACAAAATCCTTTTCTATGTTATAATATCATGGATTATTGCTGTATCAACCTTTTTTTAGGAAATAATCAGAATTCTTTTTATATATTTGATATATAATTATGCCTTTTTCCTTTCTTATTCTAGTTTTATGGATTCTGATATAAATTATTCAGATAAATTATTACATGAATGGATATCAATAAACATAACAGATAATTAAAATCATAATTAAAACTATTAAATTCTACATACCTAAATATAATATCTTGTTTATATTATTTCATGGATAGCAATTCCATATTTAAAAAAAATATGGAAGATAACTTTGGGAGAACTGCAAAAAAGCTTAGGATTTCAGTTACAGACCGATGCAATATGCGTTGCATATATTGTATGCCATATAACAATACATCTTGGCTTAAACAAGATACTCTTTTAAGTTACGAACAAATTAATCGCCTTGCCATTATTTTCGCGAAATTTGGAATCGAAAAAATTAAAATAACGGGTGGAGAGCCTACAGTGCGTCCTAAAATAGAACATCTCGTAAGATCTTTATCACATATTGAGGGTATAAAATCAATTAGTATGACAACAAATGGATTGTTATTAAAGGATAAAATTGAGCTACTTAGAGAGTCAGGATTACAGAGTATTACCATTAGTCTAGATACCTTCAATCCAGAACGATTTAAATCAATTACAGGAATAGATGGGGGGCTATCCAAAGTATTAGATTCAATTGATGCAGCCAAAACTGCTGGATTGCAAGTAAAAATAAATGTAGTGGTAATGAGAGGATGGAATGAGGATGAAATTATTAAATTTGTCCAATTTTCGAGGGAAACAGGGACCATAGTTAAATTTATAGAATTTATGCCTTTAGATGGAACTGGTATATGGACCCATAATCTTGTTTTTAGTAAAAAAGAAATGATTCAATTGATAAATACAAAAATAAAAAAACTAGTACCTTTATTTAATGATATTTCTGACCCTGCAAGGCTTTATTCTTTTAATGATGAGAAAGGTATTGTTGGATTTATTCCTTCTATAACGGAACCATTTTGTCAATATTGTGATAGAATAAGAATAACTTCAGAGGGCAAATTTTATACATGCTTATTCGATAAAATAGGTTATGACTTGAAGAGGTTATTGCAAGAGAGAAAGTCTGATGAAGAAATTGGTGAATATATTATAGAAAATATAAAGAAAAAACCTGAAGGTATAATTAGTATAATAAGACTAAATTTGTTGAAACCAACATTAAATGTGATGCACACCATTGGCGGATAATATGAACATGTAATTCAAGATAATTATAATAAATAAAAATATAATTAGATATCTTGATAAATATGTATATTATCTCTGTGTTGTTTTAAAAGTATTTCATTATTCGCAAAATCTTAACTCTGAATCCAAACGTACTCCTATTAAGACTTACACATTCCAATATTATTTCTTCTTTAAATCATGTCAATTGATCGAAATAGTATATTCCATTCATTGTCTTTTAAAACCTTTGTTTGATATATTAATGCATAATGAAATACGTTTAGAATATTTTACACACGTTTATTTAGGCTATGATATCTAGTGTTTCTATTAAATACTTTTATTGCTTCTTATAACGCTGGATAATGACCAAATGATATTTTTATCCTCCAAATAGTTTTAAATATTTGATTCCATATTCGTTGATCTTTTCCATTGATTTCTTGAATAATATAATAAAACAACGTGGATCTAAATAATTGCAACTATTTCTCCAATAGAAAAACAACTAAAGCAAGTCCTCTATTTTTAAAAAAACTATCAAGTGCAATACTCTGATTAGTAAACTGTTTTTTCTAATATTGATAATGATTGACTTCTGGTGTTTAGATGAACAACAGAATTCAAAAACCGATGGTTATTTTGATATTTTTTAAAATTTCAAGAATCTTTCATAGACTAAATTCTTCAATGAGAACATGATTTATCTTGTTTGGTATTATATCTGTGTAATTTACGTTTGTTGAACGTTTCACTGAACTTGTTCTGTTGCTCTCATTGTTATATTCCTATGGTGATGATGATCAGAGATTGTATGAATTAGTAGATCCGTGGAGTTTAGTGCTGATATCAACACTATATTTCAAAGGTTACCTCGAGATCAGTCGTAGTCATCATTCTACTTATTTTGTTGGTTGCGTTCGTTAATATCAAGGTATAGTAATCATATGACAAAGCACTTTTTTATTTAAATCAATTAATGACAATTCGATTCTGCTATAATTTGATAATGGACGTCTATATTTGATTTCTTAATAGATTCCGGTCATAACTGTAAAGGTGGGAAACACTGCCTCTTAAATCTAAAATTCAACGATTATTTAAAATTGATTGTTTGAATTTATTTATGTATAAAAAAATGTAAAATCAGCATAAAATTTTGAATTTTATTTTTAACTGATTACTAAATCGGTTATACATAAATAGTTATATTTACAAATTTCTAGTCGATATCCCTTTGTTTTTCCCAACTAAATGTTAAAATAATTGGTAAAATCACATAAAAATATGTAATTATCCATGATCAAGGTGAAAGTATAAATTTTAGACTGATGAATATATTATATACATTGAAAAAATGGGGTCAACCATATATTGAGTGATGTAATATTTTCCAGTGTACTATATGTTCAATGTCTTGGTGATGTTTCCAAAACAGTACTAGATAAAGCAAAGAAAAGCAAGCTAAACACTAAATCCTATAAAACGACTGATAAATCCGGAATATCTGTTATAATAAATTTAAAAGGATATGAAAATGATATAGAAGAATTCTCAAAAAAGATATCCGACATCAAAGGGGTTACATCGGTAAGATGTGTTTTTACTAAATAAATATAAAATATCAAGACAATATCATTTTTCAAATTAATGAATTGGATTATAAATTTTGAAGTAGAATGTACTCCTAAGGAATTTGAATCAAAGAAAGAAAAATTATATTCACATCATTGTACCCTTTCAGCAGAACCTCCAATTAAAGAAATAATATTTGAACATGCTGAAATGCGACCTGTTGAAAACCATAAAAACATATTAGAATGCAAAGCAATGGTTTTTCATAAAGAAGATGAACAACATTTTAAAAACTATGTTGATAAAGTTTTTAATGCTGATGTAGAATTTTTTCATGAACCATTCTCAAAAAGGATGAATGATGTATTCAATGTGACAAAATTTACACCAATAATAATCTTCGTAGTGTTATTCATTCATGAAACAATAGTAATAACATTTCATATGGAAACAAATCCTTGGATTTTAGCATTAATATTTTCCATAGCAGGTGCAACAGCAGCCTTTGTTGTAGATTTCATAGCAATATTAAAAGATCACTATTAAACCACGTTATAAATGAGGATATTAATTGTTAATTTATTTATCAAAAAATATTCAATGGTAATGTATTTATCTTGTTAAAAATCTTTTTTTATGTTTTTAAAGTAATCAACCATCATTTGTTTCATCCAAGGTTGGGTCCAGATTCTAAAAGCTTCGAAACTTCCATTAATAAGATCAACAGTAAATTTAGTCATCGCCTCTTTATTACTATTCACAAGTTCTTCAAAATCATTATTTGCATCTTTAACAGTTTCATTATTTTCTGAAGTCATATAAAGTAAGTTTGTGTTTAACTATATAAATTAATAATCAATTCTACTATTGGATATTTTTAGAATATCGAATAATTTCAATTATAAACATGTTATTGTAAACCTCTATTGCATTCTATTACAAAAGACATATTGTCTCGGATTTTACCGAATTAAAGGCATAAAATAAACATCATATAAATATTGTGTCTCATTTGTATTTTATTGTTGGCAGAATTTTGAAATAAGATGAATCAATATATTCATGTTTCAGAAAATTATTGATATTGGAGGAAATCAATATATTTAGTTTAAAAAAATTGCAAAATATGAACATTAAAGGTAAAGTAATAATTTGTGATGCCATCGATGAAACAGGAATAAAAAGCTTAAAAAATTCGGGTTTAACAGTGGATTATATTCCAGATATATCTGCACAAGATCTACTTTCAAAAGTATCAAATTATGATGTAATCGTTGTAAGAAGTAGAACTAAAATTACAAAAGACGTTATTCAAAATGCAAAAAATACAAAAATAATTGCAAGAGTGGGAGTTGGATTAGATAATATTGATACTAATGAGGCTGCAAGACAAAATATTGATGTTATAAATGCTGGAGAAGCATCCATTTCTGCTGTATCGGAGTTAGTTATAGGTTTAATGCTATCACTTTGTAGGAATATACCTACAGCAAACAATGAGACAAAAAAAGGAAATTGGATAAAAAAAAGTTTGATGGGTACAGAATTAAAAGGAAAATACTTGGGTATAATAGGGTTAGGAAAAATTGGAAGAAATGTAGCAAGATTGGCGAAAGGATTAAGAATGAATTTAATAGGATATGATATTATTCCAATTGACAAAAGTTTTGTACAAGAAGTATCTTTAATTACTACGGATTTAAAAACCCTATTAGAAAGCTCCGATTTTATAACATGTCATGTCCCACTTACTGAACAAACAAAATACCTAATAAACAAACAAACGATTTCAAATATGAAAAATAGTGCATTTATTATTAATACATCCAGAGGAGAAATAATAGAAGAAGTCGCGTTGATAGAAGCATTAAAAAATAATAAAATAGCAGGCGCGGCGTTAGATGTTTTTGAAACAGAACCTCCTACAAATAATGACTTATTAAATTTATCAAATTTAATTTGTACCCCTCATATGGCAGCACAAACTAAAGAAGCTCAAGAATTAGCCTCTACCGTAATTGCAGAAAAAATAATACAAAAAATAATAACAAAAGATGACATCCATCAATAATCTATCAAAATTATTATTTTGTCTTTAATTTTTTTTAGTAATATTATTTGATCGATTAACCTAAAAATACGGGATAATGAATATTGAATTGAAACTTAATGGGAAAAGTCGAGAAATAGAAATAATATTGGTTAACAAAATTGGCTGTCTAGGCGATTCCAACTTCAATTCATGATCCTATTTTAATACTTTTGAATTATATATAGGGATGATTTGTTACATAAATTGATCTATATAGTTAGAATTAAATTTAATTCTTTTGATAGATTTGTTTTGGATGATGTACATAAAGAAATCGAATTGTCTATAAAATCCTCCAATAAATGGAAATGCAAATAAAGAAGTAATAAAAAAAATTTCTGCCTTTTTCAAAGTAAAATCAACGGATGTTAAAATAATTTATGGTCTTCGATCGACAACAAAAAAAATTGACATTGTAATAGAATAGTAGTTTGTTTTTCAGATATCAATTAACGGTTTTTTCTTATATATCTAATCTTGAATGTAAAAATTGTTCAAATAAAATAAAGGTGCTAAATTAATTTTTAGCGGTCTATCGAAGTCTAGATTGAGATCTTAGTTCTTTTTTAGGATCGTTCACAATACCATGTGTTAATAAAGCTAGTCCTATAATTGCCAAGGCAATAAATCCAATTTCTACAAAGGGCATACCATTTCCATAACTATTGGTTGTAGCAGGCTGGAATTCTGTTTGTGCGGTATATGCTTTTACGACAACCATGCCAGTAAATATTGCACCTACAATTCCAATTATCATTAGTACTATGCCAACTAAGGCAATTATTTTATAATTCATGCTATATTTTATGTTCTACAAATAATGCATATATATATATTATTCATTAAATTACAGCGATTCAATAACTATTTTTAACATGTAACAGAAAAGGAATGTACATTAAATATAGATATTTTTACACACGTATAAATTGAGCCCTATACGAAGATGCTATAAATTCTTATTTTTATTTGTCTGGACAAAAGATGGGGGATAAAACCTTTGATTTTATGTATAAAATCTTCAAATAACATCTTCTGACATAATATTACAACGGTATCATATGATTATAATAATAACCATCATCTGAATATCAAAAGTCATAAAATGCTTGCAAATAATTATGTAATCTATTTATATAATTAAAATTAAATCAAATATTCAAAATACTGTTTACAAAGATCTGGAACTTCATCTACATAGTACCACAACAGTTCATAATAGGCGTATTAATATAATTGGGGTGTATTAAACTACAATAAAAAAGGATTTATGTTGCAACTATTTCAAGTTTTCTACCAAATCTTTGTTAAAAGTCTTTCTAGCTTTAATCAGGTATATATAGAATAGTGCCAATGCAAAACTGGCTATCCCGCCAAAAATAAAGAAACCATTTAACGTTACTATTGACAATATTGACATGACAAAAGTAATTGAAATGGAAATTAAAGACAATTTCTTTAATTTGTTCATGATTAAAATTATAACTAACATAATATAAATACAGATCTATTGTGTTATGATAAAATATAAATAAAAAGATTAAATTTACCTCACATTATTTATATTTATTTAGTTATCAGTAAAATGTAAAAAATAACGACTTGATTGTAAAACAACACAATTTCTTGCAACGCATACCAAAATGTGTCAAATTTAAATAATGTGTCATAGAGTGTATTAATCTGTAAATATCATTAATTATCATTATTCGTTTTTCTTCAAATTTTCTTACAATTCTATATAAAATCATTCATTTCAAATCTATTACCGATCTTTCGGTAGATGGATTTGATATTTACAATAAAGAAATATTGAAAAGATATATCAATATACAGTACAACAACTATCAAATAGATTACTGAAAAAAAATTCAGATGCGTGATACTGTTGGAGCTCAAACTGGAGAATGGACTTTATGCGTTTAGAATATTCTTGTCTGTATTCTCTGTGCTTTGATTGGCTTTACCTCTAATTTTTATGATTATTATTTGCAATACAAAAAATAGAATAATTAGTTAGAAAATACGACTATTTTCGCAGAAAATTCATAAAATAACAATCTATTTAAATAAAGCTGATAATATAATAAGTTTATCTGAATCATGCAACAAAACTCTGGACGTTGTTTTTTAATTAGATAAACTATGTTAATGGTAACAATAAATATGAAAAAATTTTTAGTATTAAAAAAGGCCCTATAATATGAGTTATAAATTAAAACAGAAAGTACCTCAATCACATAAAAAATCAAGAGATGTAGAAAATGTTCTTATTATGCAAGGTGGTGGTTCTCTGGGATCTTTTACCTGTGGAGTATTTAAGGCACTAGTAAAACAAAATATAAGAATAGATATAGTTGCAGGCACTTCTATTGGTGCTGTAAATGCTGCCATTATTGCAGGTAGTAAAAGCGATCAACCGGAAAAAGATCTCGAAAACTTTTGGCTTGAATTAAGTGAAAGTAATATGCAAATTATTCCTGATTTATGGATATACGAATGGGATACATATAATAAAGAATATTTGACCAAAAAACTTTCATCTGCTTCTATAAATGCTGCATTTTTTGGAGTTCCAAAAATGTTTGTTCCTCGGTGGCAGTGGTGGAATAGTTCCGGTCCAATAAAAGAAATGGATAAAGAAAGTTATTTTAATCCAAAAAACTGGACCTATTTATACGATCATTCTCCACTTGAAAAAATACTCGATAAATACATCGATTATAAAAAATTAAATCTTGCTGCTACAGAGGAAGAAAAACCCGGTGTTCTTCGACTTATTATAACGGCAGTAAATGTTATGACGGGAAAGCCTCTTGTTTTTGATAATACTCAAATGGAAATCAAGGCAAAACATATTCTAGCAAGTTCAGGTTATCCGATCTATGGATTTCCTTGGGTTGAGATCGAAGAAAATGTGTTTGGTTGGGATGGAAGTTTACTTAGTAATACACCTATTAGAGAAGTTATTTATGTGTCGCCAAGAAATGATAAAAATATTTTCATTGTCGAAAATTATCCCCAGAAAATAGATAGACTTCCTACAAATATGATTGAAGTCATTAATCGATATAAGGATATTTTATTTTGTGATAAAGATATGTACAATATACAAATGTCAAAATTGATAACTCGTCATATAAATCTCATAGAAAAATTATATGATGCATTTGAAAAATACTCTGATAAATCCAAAATCAGTACACAGGAATTGAACCATATAAAAGAAGAATATGATAATCTTATAGACAAATATGGCGCGGAAATAAAATCTGTTACAAGAATTATTAGAAGTGAATTGGAATCGCCTACTATGTTAAAGAATGCAGATTTTTCCACTAAAACAATAAAAAAACTAATAGAACAAGGTGAAAGAAAGACTATGGAAGAGTTGGCATATCATGAGCCGGTAAAATTTGATTTTGATCTATGAAATATTCTTTATGTAATTTATATATTATTAATGTTTGACGAGGTTGGCCAACAGATTATTATTGAAAATAAGAATGTAATGACAATAATAAAAAACAAAATATATTGTACTAGAATTTGCTACTGGTGAAAATAAAACATCATAATTGCTTTGTTGCATGATTCGAAAATCAGTTAAAAATATATTTTATCTGTAATAATCACAATGAAATTTTAACTGTTTTCGTTTTTATTCTTTCAACAAAACGTTAGTAAATAACGAAAAAAATAATCATGCAACAAAGCACATCATAATTATAATTGTAGTGTACTGGAACACGACCACTTTTAAACACCTTGTCACTCAATTAAAAAATACAGTTTGAAAAGTAAATGTTCAAATTTACTTCTAATACATGTTTTACACTAAAATGAGTTAAAATTATTCAAATCTATTGATTGATTTTATTGTCATACAATAAACTATCTCTTATCGTCTACGTGTAAAAAGGTTAAATTTATTTGAAATTGTTTGATATGCGCTTTATTATTATTAGATGATTTTAGTTGCAGTAAATATGGAAAAATAATTATAATTCAATTGTCACGACCTTTAGTGTTAAGTTCATTGAAAAACATAGCTAAAGAAAGAAAAACAATGTAATTCAAGGATTGTTGAAAAGATATGTTGAAGAGTAATTATCTTTTTGTGTAAACAATGCTTGACCCGTCAATTTTAACAAAAAGTTTATCTCCTGAATCTATTCCTAATTCTTCTCTAATAAGTTTGGGAATAACTATCACTGTGGGTCCTCCTTTTCTAGTTTGCCATGCATGAACTATATCTATTGATTTCGACACTGACGATACATTTATATTGAACATTATGTTATATATAAACGTTTTTATAACTTTTGCCAACTTATTGACGGAGCAGGATTAACATGTCTATTGTAGAATGCAGGTGGACAAATTATAATAGAAATGTTAGGCTCTGAAAAATTTGATGGGTGTAATAAAGGTCAAGTTAAATTTTAAGCCGGAAATTAGGGTATATTAATATGGGATATTTTGCAAATCGACATTATCTTGTTTATATCTTTTATTAGTTATATGAGGCTTGGTCATAATTCGATACTCATACTTATCAGAAATTCCATTTCATCAGCCAGTTCCAAGCGTATATTTTATTGATTTTGGATTTATTTTCTCAGTTTTACAGTTATAGTATATCATTATTTGATATAATAAAACAGACAAAAGTACAGTTGCAGATACCGTATGATATCCTCGTGCATGTAATGGATCTATCCTAAAGACTGATTTTATATGTTCTATCAATGGATCTATCAATATTCTTCTTCGGCTGTAGATAGACTGCCCCAAAACCGATTGATAAAAGCATACAAGTTCAAGCCTCTTTTTGGAAGTACTTTCGTATCGTTCAACAGGGCAAACCAAATCTATTCCTAATACCTTCTTGCTGTATTCATACAATTTCTTATCGTCATAGCCGGGATCAGCTATCATGTATAATAGATGGGGTAAAGAGAATATGGTAGATGCTGAAGTTAAAGAAACGTACATCTGGTTATCCTGTATATTAGCAGTAGTTACATCTCTGCTGTTAGAGGTACTATAATCTTGCCTGTTGTACATGTTAGATGTAGTTTGTATCCAAATATCCATCCTTTTGTATGACTATAACTCCACCGTGCATCCGTGTCAATTCCAGGACATGGTACTACTCCTTTTTTCATGGATGATGTATGCCATACAGGACCTTTTGCTTTTAAAAGAGTACTGTCTATTGCGGTTATAGAGCGGTCTATAATATCTTCTGTAACAAACAGGTATCCCATTGCCGATATCCTTTCTTTTATATCTGTAGAAATGGTTTTCAATCGCCTGTCAAATGTACGTCTACTAGGTATTGACACAAGACCACAGGCTAATACGAGTTTATGGTTATACTGATAGTCCATGTTAAGAAAAGTATGTAATGCATTGTTGGAATCGATTCTAAACTATATTCTTACAATAAAGCATCTCAAAATTACAGTGGGAGAATATACGTACGATCTACCGCGTTTCCTTTTTGCAGTAGGCCATGTTATACAACCTATCAGATATAGAATGTTAAAAAGAATGGATTCCTTTATTCTATCAGAAGATAATCTTTGAAACAGTTGTTCTCAAAATAATGTCTCAAGGGTTAGCTTTAAGCTATATGACATGTATGAAAATATATTTGAATTATGACCAGGTCTCAGTTATATTATTCAAATGGGCTGTATAAGTGATAGCGCGATCTTTTTGCAGACCTTTTACAATGGGGTTTTTTAAATATCATTTATCCATTCTCCACGCGTTTGAAACTTTCGATGGGATATGGATTTTTCCATTGATCTTATTTATTTGTCAATTCATTTGTAAATTCAAACTCAACGAATAAAATTTATTAATGTATAAACGTAATAAAATAATACTAAAAGTATGGCATTATCTTTTGAACCAAAAATAATAAAATTCAAGACAAGGAAGGATGAAATTGAAGGTTTTTATGCATTATTGGTTGCCAGATCTATTATTAGGACTATTAGAGAACATGAATATGTTATTAACGATGAACAAGGCGATTTACTGAAATCAAGACAAATAAATTATGATGTAATCTCAGAAAATAACGCGGTTGGTAATATCAATAAAATGTGATATATTTATACCATTACAATATAACGATAAAACTGATATCGATAAAGAACAGTTTCTAATTATATATGAAGAATTGAGTAGCTTTTTTGGTGGTTGTTCAGTAGATGATAATAGTCTTTTAAGTGGCAGATGGGTAAATCCTCAAACAAATGAACCTATGGATGATAAGCTAAGACCATATCAAATAGTCTGCGAAAAAAATGTTCGGAATGTTCAACTTCTTGCTAATTATAAAGAAAAGTTAAAAGATATTTTCAGTCAATTTGATATATTTATGTATTATATTGATGTACATCGTTTTTGAATAATGCCGTTAATATCTTTATCTGCATATTTTTAATAAGATTAGTGTAGGTATTTGTTCGACGACAATTTTAGATCCTCATTCCTGGTTTTGCATTTTCTCTAGGACACACCTTTTTGTTAAAGTTGTAGACTTTCCTCGTATGAATGTTATAAAGTATGTTATATGGTATATAGTTATGACCGATGTTATAGATGATGCAGCAAAGAAAGTAAAAAATGCAGAACAAGATGCTAGAGCAAAAGCAAAAACTACGGAAGATCATGCAGAGGGAAAGCCAAGTTCAGAGACGTTGAACAAGGCAAAAGAAAAAGTAAAAGACGCCTTCTCTTAATTTTTCAAATTTAAATATGATTTTTTAACACATTTATTAGTGAAATCATTTTGTTCTTCGAATTGTTTTTTAATGTCTACCTTAAAAAAGTTGCAACTCTATATACATACTAAAACATGATATACATACCTTGATTTTCTATTGTCATTTGAATTAATCACTCAAAAGTGATTATTATAATACGTTTTTGAGAAAGGGAAGGAAGTTCTTATAACATTTCTACTTTTCGTTTAGTATGTTAGTAGTGGTTGATTTTAGTGGGGTATATTTTGTTTGCAATATCTATACCTTGTTCTTTTGGCGTAGTTTTGTGGATAATTTCAATCTATTCTAGAATTGTTATATATCTTGTTTCTATTGATATATTTTTAATTTCACAGTAAAGTATTTAGATTAACTTAATCATAATAAACGATTTTTTACAATTTGTCTGAATTAATTTATCAAACGTAATTTGACAGAACCATAAATGAGGTTCTGTCAAGTTGTCGTTTGGTATTCAGATCTAAAATATTTGTAAAAACTCGTTTGATAACCATAAAGGATTTAGCTAAGTTAATCGTTAATATATAAAGCTTTATATGCCTGATAAATGGTCAAAGTCAAAGTATTTAAATAATGAATCGAAAAGAGGGATTAGAAATATTTGTATTCATTGGAGGAATTATATTCTATTATATTTTACCCGTAATCATTCCCAACGTGGCGTTTTTAAAATATCTCGGTATTTTTACTACCATAGCTACATCTATTTTTGCCTTTGTGGAGAAACGTCGAAATTTTTTATCAAATATAAAAAACATTCAAAGGATATTGTAAAAACTCTTAAAGATGGATATGGCAATCAGCAAATTTTAGGTTCAGTTGATGTTTTCGATATTATTTATCCCAAGGAACCTGAAATTGAGGATATAGGAATCGCAAAAAAACATCTAGAAAAAGACTATCCAGAATTGTGGAAATTAAAAAATAGTGTAATGGAAATTTCTAGAGATCGTTTAAATTTAATAAATACCATCATTAATCGAAATTTTCCGTCAAGAATTCGAGAATTATTAAAAGGAACAGATTCTTCTATCTTGTTTTATGAAGATGTATATATCGAAATTTTCAGCGAAATACAAAATAATATGAACAATGAAAGTAGAAGATTATTACCTCGAGTTAATGGTGATACTACTATATTATATGCATATTATGAACCAGATAAACATAAAATCTTGTTGAGTACACAATATATTTATCCTGGAAGAAAATTTGAGGTATTTGAAAGAATTATTAATTCATTGATAACAGATTGTGAATTAAAATATTTAGTAGCAGAATATAATAGAGAAAGTGATGATTTCTATACCAACGATAAAAGAACCGAATTTTTTATATCTATAAATGATTTATATAAAGATATAATAAATAACAATAAAATGATGTGCAGAAAAGTTAATTGTGGTAATGAAGGATGTAATAATAGATTTATGAATCTTATGGCTATTTTTCCTCGCTAGCATTCTGAATAAGCGTTAACCACTTATTCTCGCCGTCTATCAGAATTCCACAAGCCTCAGCGGGCGTCTTTCCCTTGAGTGCTTGATGCCCTCTTATATAATTATGAAATATCTTATAGCCTTTCAAGATAGGGGTATCCATTTTCTTCAACCCTCTCATAGTCTTTTCCCTATCTCTGACTTCACCATTCATCCTCTCCATCTTATTGTTATTATGGTCGCCTTGTAATCTGATGTGGTTTATATGTCGAGTTCTAGGCCACCTGTTAGTATACAACTCTCTATTGAACGCAGTATGGAAGTTGGGTGCACCATCACTTATGAGTGTGTTCGGCCTAGTTCCAGCAACCTCTTTACCCTTATTAAACAAAGGAGTTATATCAGCAGTGTTTTTAGTCTTGGCCACCTGTTGAGCAATCCAGAAACGAGTTTCATCATCCATCAAAGCGTAAAGATACTTGGTATTACCCCGAACTTTTAAATACAACTCGTCGGTTCTCCAAGCAGTTGAAACCTTGGGAGTTATCTTATCTAGATATTTTTCCATCAATCCTGTGTATTTATCAATCCAGTTGTAGATAGTTTGATGTGAAACATCCATGCCTATTAGTTTAAGAGAATGAGCAACGTTCCTTAACGATTCACCACTAAAATATAACTGCATTGCTGTAGTGACGCCTTGAGGATTGTGTTTCATCTTTTCAAAGCCTACGTTGATAGTGAAGTATCGCTTACAATCTTTACACTCAAACTTCTGAATATCGCCATGCTTGTTGTGTCGTAATCCGTAACGAATGAGATTGTCGGACTTACAATATTTACAGCCTGTAGTTGTGATTGACTCAATCCTTCGAACTTCAACGGTCTTTCTTAATTCGAGGCTAAATTCAACAGCGTAAATGTGCTTACACTTGACACCTCGAAACATATGGTCAGCACATGAGCAAACCCAACCGATAGATGTTATGAGAATCTTGTAGACTTCATTACGAACAAGAGACTTAACCTGATAATTCTTATCATTAATTCTCTTAACATTATTCTGAAGCAGTCTACCCAATTCTTCTCTATTAACCGGAGGATGTTTGCTTATATCTACGTATATAAAATAACTACGTAGATAAAAAGTTATTGTTAACTACGTAGAAACTATAAATATTTAGGTGGTTGTTATTATACTTAATGACTAAATGGAAAAAGGATGCCAAAGAGTTTGAAGTAGGAGTAAATTACGTGGAAAAAAGAGGTTATTCTAGCTCCATTCCAAAGCCGATTATAGATCTATTAGATAATCCGAAAAGGATTAAGTTTGTTGTTCAAGAGGATAAAAAAGTAATAATTGAACCGAGTTAGGTTGGTGAATAATAATATAAATGTTAATAGCTAAGAGTTTATATATAAACTCATTGTCAGATAAAAAGAAATCATATAAATATAATAATCCTCCTACCGACAGTTTTGATGAAATGATGAGAGAATGGCTATTATATCCGCCATCTGATTTATTAGCTGCGTTTCCTAGGAATTCTTTGGATAAGAGGAAATAAAATCTTCTTGTTTTGTATCGAATAAACGCTGAATTTCGCCCATTTTATACATCATATGATAAAATTTATTTTTAGAAAATTCATCAAGATATAGACGATATAATACATTGATTGTATAAGGTCTGGAACATCAGGTTCAGAATATACTTGTATATAAATATTCATTGACAATAGAAAATCTTTAAATTCATATGTGAATCTAGACTTCAATTCACCTGAAATTCTATTTCCAAATTCTTTAGAAATGTTGATTGTTTTTCTAATAGTTATTCGTTCATGATTTTTTTCTATCATTAATTCTAGATTTTCCCTATTGTTTAGAATTATCTGTTTACGAATTGAATCTGAATTATTTTCGACATCATGTACCGTCCATCCTTCAGATTCTATAACTTTTGAAATACTATCTTCAACTTTATTTATTTCCATTAGTGCTTATTTTTAAAAATATGAGATATTTTAATATATTAAACTATAATTTTATTATTCAACTACCAAACGAGTTTTTACAAACTTCTGGTAGATGAATAACAAACGAAGAGTTGACAGAACCATAAATGAAAATATTTATAATGTATAACAGTGTTATGAATATTATGGCAACTAAAGAACTGGATATGGATTACAGTAAATATGATTTCAAGGATTCTACCGAAGTTTATGCCTATTTGAGTAAAAAGGGCCTTACGAGGGGTACAGTTGAAGAAATAAGTAAAATGAAAGGCGAGCCAGATTGGATGCTTGATTTTCGATTAAGATCTTATGATGTATTCATGAGTAAACCCATGCCAAATTGGGGTGGAGATCTTGGACATATTGATTTTCAAAATATATATTATTATGCTAAGGCTGCTGGTAAGCAAAGCCAGAGCTGGGAAGATGTCCCAGAATCTGTGAGGAATACGTTTGAGAAATTAGGTATTCCAGAGGCTGAACGAAAATTCTTGGCAGGAGTTGGTGCACAGTATGAATCTGAAACTGTTTATCATCACTTAAATGAAGAATTAGAGAAACAAGGTGTAATTTTTGTCGATACTGATACTGCCGTAAAAAAATACCCTGATATTCTCAGAAAACATTTCGGAAAAATTATTCCTCCTGAAGATAATAAATTTGCTGCTTTAAATAGTGCAGTTTGGTCTGGTGGTTCCTTTATTTATATTCCACCAAATGTAAAAGTCGAGTTACCTTTGCAGGCTTATTTTAGAATAAATGCTGAAAATATTGGACAATTTGAAAGAACTTTGATTATTGCAGATGAAGGTGCTGAAGTTCATTATATCGAAGGTTGTACGGCACCTGTATATTCTTCCGAATCTTTGCATTCTGCTGTCGTTGAATTAGTTGCAAAGAGGGGTGCAAAAATACGATATACTACTATTCAAAATTGGAGTAAAGATGTTTATAATCTAGTTACTAAAAGAGCTTATGCATATGAAAACGCTACTGTTGAATGGATTGATGGCAATCTTGGAAGTAAGTTGACTATGAAATATCCTGGAGTGTATATGATGGGAAGAAATGCCCATGCAGAAATCATTTCTATTGCCTTTGCGGGTAAAGACCAACATCAAGATGCCGGTGCTAAGGCTGTTCATCTAGCTCCACATACATCCTCAAGAATAGTTAGTAAATCTGTAAGCAAGGATTCTGGTAGAACTACTTATAGAGGATTATTACATGTTGCAAAGGGTGCAAATGGTGTCAAATCCAACGTCCGTTGTGATGCCTTATTACTTGATGAATTTTCTAGAACTGATACATATCCATACGTAGAAGTCGATCAAGACGATGCTACAATTACTCATGAAGCAACTGTGGGGAAGATTGGTGATGAACAAATCTTTTATTTGATGAGTAGGGGATTCTCAGAATCTGATGCATTAAGTCTGATTGTTGGTGGCTTTATGGAGCCATTTACTAAAGAACTACCAATGGAATATGCAGTTGAACTAAATCGACTTGTAAAAATGGAAATGGAAGGTTCAGTAGGTTAATGGATTTTCTCTTTCTCTTTTTTCGACATTTAACATAAGGTCATTTTCATGCTTTCTTTATCCCTTATTTCAAAAGAAAATTATAATGAGATAATATCTCGCCATGGTGATGAACCTGATTGGATATCTGATATGAGAAAAAAGGCAATTTCTCAATTTAATGCCATGCCGTCTGAAATGTCTCCTTTATATTCAAAGTATACTGGCTTGACACTGTTAGAACCCGAGAAAATATTCTTTACTAGTACTGAATCAAACACTTTGTCTAATGATTTAAAGGTTAGAATGGAAGAGGTAAAGTCTGATCCATGTTTAATCATGTATGGCTCATCTATTATACATATTAATATACCTGAACATTTGGCTAAATCTGGTTTAATTATTTCTAGTATTCAAGATGCATTCAAAAATCATTCTGAGATTTTAAAAAGACATTTTGAAAATAATGCTGATAATTATGGGGAAGATCGCTTTCTTGCTTTGGGTTTATCTTCTTTTCAATCTGGATTTTTTATTTATATTCCTAAAAATTTGATAATTAAGGAACCTATTCGAATAGTTTATTCTTTGAAAGATGATAACATGTCTTCAATTTGTAGAAATATTGTAATTTCTGATGTAGGATCAAAAGCTACAATAGTACAAGAATTGTATTCTTCTTCTACAGAGTCTAAATCTGGTAATGTACAAGAAATTGATGCATGTTTAGAAAAAAATACTAGTAAAAATGATAATCAGCAATGCTATTTTGAAGTTTTAGAATGTGGAGTAAAGCCTACTGCCCAACTTGAATTTATTACTTTACAAGCTATGGATTTATCTACTGTTAATATCTCTAGTAGAAAAGGATTTGTTGAGCAAGATGGGAAAATGTCTTGGTATTCTGGGATGTTTGGTACTAAATTATGTCGCTACAAGGTTGATAGTGTTATGAAGGGACAAGGTGCTATATCTGAAGATGTGGAGATTATTTTTGGAACTGAAAAACAGTTTTTTGATGTATCTTCAAATTTGGATCATAGTGGGTTTAGTACACGAGGCCGGGTGATGGTTAAATCTGTAATGAAAGATGAATCCAAATCACTTTTCAAGGGCATGATTAAAATTCGAAAAAATGCTAAAGCTTCTGAATCTTATTTGACCGGGCATGCAATTTTGTTGAATAAAGGTGCTCATTCTGATGCAATTCCTGGATTGGAAATCGAAACTAATGAGGTGAGAGCTACCCATGCGGCATCCGTTTCTCAAATTGATGAGGAGCAAATATTTTATTTAATGTGTAGAGGTTTGGATAGGGAGAGTGCTAAAAGAGAAATAGTTCATGGTTTTGTGGAACCATTATCTAGAAAAATGGATCCTTTTGTTCGTGCATGGATAAGTTATTTATTTGAAAATAAATGGACTGGTAAACCTTTACTATTAAAGACTGATGAAGTTATGGAAGGGATTTTGGAGGTTGAAAAATCTCGATATAAGGAAACTGCTGATATTTTCGAAAAACATTACAAATATCGATGATCTTAGAATAGATCTACTTTTTATTTTAATAAATATTAAATAATGAAAGGAAAAAATATTGAACATGAGTTCTGAAAATTGGGTTGATATTTCAAATTTTTTAAGTTTAAAAAAAGGCGAAATGATTGATTTTGATTATAATGATAGAAAAATAATGATTATGAATATTAATGGCACCTTTTATGCTTCTGATAGAATATGTACTCACGCATATGTGGATTTAACAAGTGGAATTTTAAATGAATCTGAAAAAACTGTTACCTGTCCTTTACACCTTTCTTCATTTGATATGAAATCCGGTGATCCTCTTAATTTACCAGCTGAAGATCCATTAGAAATTTATAAAATTAAAAAAGAAAAAAATAAGCTATTTATTTTATTATAATGATGCTATAATAAAATAGTTTTTAACGGATGACTATTTTGCATAAATTTGCAAATTTGAAATATTTTATTAATCGATCCTCAAGTATTTTATTCATCTATTTTATTTTTAAAAATATTACTAAATTTAGAATATTATATAATATGATATGGTTATGTATGTTCTCTATTAAAATTTTAATGTTATACCTGTAAATTCATCTGAAGTTTATTATTATTGCGGCTATATTTTGTACAAATTTATTAAAATCCTACTTTATTTACTTTTTATTTGATTATGGTGTTTAATTATAAATCGATGATAATGAAAATGAGGCAAGATGATTCAAATAATATACAATATATGTTGAGGATTGAACAAATAAACATGCAAAACAAAATGAACTGAATCTTGTTCTATCTTGCTTTTCATACAAAAAATACAAGTTATTTTCAAAATTTGTATTTGAATTATTTATTTCATTACCTAATATTTATATAAAATATATTGTAAGAATAGGCAGATAAAAGGAAATAAATATTTATGATAATCCAAAGCCAAAGAGCAAAGAGGGCGATATTGGCTGCTTTGGCAGATGAAGATATGACAAAAATATTGGATACTGTAATGGTTTATTCAAAATCTATTAATGATATTATACGGGAGAATAATATTGCTCATACAACATGTTATCGAAAAACTAACTGGCTACTAAAAGAAGGACTGCTTATAATAGATAAAATTATAATTACTCCAGAAGGGAAAAAATATAGTTTGTTTCATAGTGTATTAAAATCAATCACTGTTAAATATGAACATAAAGGTGTTGTGATAGAAGCTGAGCAAAACTATGATATCATTGAAAAAAAAATGGCTAGATTCTACTCTTTGGAATGAGAATGAAAAACATTTTGTAATTTATTGAAATTGTTATATTTTATTTAACCTATATTTCTTTTTTTGGTTCTGAATGAGCGAACCTTATCCAGATCATGATGGTGAAAAATATTGCAGCAATAACATGAATTTGAGATCCCAAATCTGGCATCACGATTGAAAAAATGGTAATTTGATTATTGTTGTTCTCTATTACTTGTCCTATAATATACATTAAAATAAATATAAATATTTGAAATTGAAAGCTTTTGATATTTTTAGATTTTATGGATAACCATGCGAATATGGTCAATGGTATAATTATGAGAATTGTAGTTACATTGCCGATCGTATATAAAACACTATGATTTACTTCAATACTATTTTCTATCATTTATATCATGGTTTTAAATTTTGAAGTATTTTTTCTAGTTGCATACCATAAAAAGATTAATCCAAATAAAAGTAAAATGACAATTGATATTGGTTCTAAAATTGTTTTTGCCAGTATTTTAAATCCTATAATTTGTAATGCGTGATAAATTCCTTGCATAATGATAAAACCAACGAGTATTATTGAGATTTTTACAAGAATCTTTTTATTGCGATTATTGTAGGTTTTTCCAGATTTTATTATAAAATAAATGGGTATTATGGCTGCAATAAAATATGCTAATGATTCAATAAAGCTATAGTAATGTTGGATTTGCAGCATTTTTTAGATTAGATCACCACTACTATATGACAATATTTTGTAATGGTTATGGATATTAAAAAATAGATCTCTAAATTCCAAAGATGAAATTTAGAGATGGAATTTGTATCCTTGTTTATACGAAAATAAATACGAATAAAAAGTAAGGATAATGAATACAAAATTAAAAACATCTGTAAAATTTATGGTAATAGTAGTCACAATATTGTCTTCTTTAATATTGGTTGGTACTACTGGCCAAAATAATCAACAAGTAAAAGGACAACCACAATTACAAACAGATTCCAATTCTGAATACAAGAATAAATTGACTGGATCTGCAAATTCTACCCCTGTAGTACAACTTAATCCTAGCAACTCTACCACTAAGGAATTTTGGATAAATACAGTACATTTGGATGGGATGACAAATATTAATGCCGGCACAAAATGTGATACTTGTAATCAAAATACTCCTACACATCCAGCGGAGAAACCTCCTTTAAGTTCAAGTATCCCAACTGGTGGCGGATTTGTGGTTACTACTCCTAATAAGGTTGGCGCTTGGGATTTCAGATCTTTTACATTCGGTCCTGATCAAATCGTAGTTAATCAAGGCGATAAAGTAATTTTGCACTTTATAGGTGTTCAAGGTGCACATCATCTAATCACTGTGGATGGAGTTGATACATTTCCTCTTCTAAGAGGCCAAATACATACTGTATCTTTTATACCTGTGAGTCCAGGGATAATAAACTATACATGTCACTTGCATATGCCAAATATGGTTGGCCAAATTTTGGTTCTTCCTAAATCTATGGGACAATTAAAGAGTACGATGGTTACTGGAGATTAACTTCGTTACATTATCTAGGATAACAATAATAATTATTTTTTTTATTTTTATATTAATCTGCTTTTTTTCCTGCTTTGTTACATACATCTCCTTTCTAAATACATTTATTTAATATCAAAAAACAAATCTGTAAAATGGTCTATCTATACCAATTAGCATAAGTTATTAAACATCTCTTAACAGATAGTTCCTTACATTTAGATTGAATCTTTTTGTTCTGAAATATTTCGATATCTTATTCTTCGAATCTATAAATGATGATAATATTTCAATACGAGCAAATCCTGTTTGGCTATGTTCCAAACTTCCTCCATAACCATAAACTCAGGCGATGCAGTTGGAAGATATATTGGTATTATCCTACCCTTTTTTCTTCAAAGTATGCTTTAACATTATTTGATTTATGATGAGGAGATACTTTATCCATAAACAGATAGCATTTTGAGAAATTGATATGTATTTTCTTTAGATAATCAAGGAATGTATCACCATAAATTGTCATACTGTCTGAATAACTGTTTGCCATCAATGCTTATGGCACCAAAGATGCATGAATGTTTATGTGAACCAGTCACTCTTACTATTGGTCTTTTGCTTTCATCTATCCAAACACGTCTTACAAGGGAATCATAAAAAAAGAATGATTCGTCTATAGATAATAGTAAAACTTTCTTGTTCTTGTTCTTGCTGCTGATGCTGCTGCTGCTGCTCTTGCTTACCCACAAGTATCAGTTCGGTCTTTTTTTGAAAATCTCTTTCTCTTCTTTAGACGCAGTATTAACATGTACTTTTTTTGGTACCTTTTGTTTAAAGCCCCATTTACGAAGTATGTGATATATATGAGTATAATGATATTTTATTCCGCTTTTCTCTACGATTAATTCTTCTACTTGTTTTGTGGTCCAACCTTGATTGCTTTCTTTTAGCGTTGTTTTTAGGCTGCAGATATCTTCTTCGGATAACTGATGGTCTACCTGTTCTGGGCTTATTCTTTAATCCTTCTAAACCTTCTTTCTCATATCTTTTTAACCAAACACAAGCCCATGCTCTATTTCTATGAAGATCTGTGGCTACATGAGCAGCAGATCTCTTGCCTTGATAAAGTACACTAAGAACAAGTAACATCCTTTCCTTTGTCTTTGCATCCTCTTCATCCCTATAGATCTTTTCAAATGATGTTTTGGTGTGACAAGGACTATACAGGATGTTAATGTACATGCCTAGCTATAAACATATCAAAAATAATTGTTTGTTTAATTATGCTATTTGGTATAATATACAGGATAATCAGATGTATGTTCCTTTAACGTCCACCTAATCCTCGGTATTCTCCTTACTATCTGTATTGTAAATGGTAGCTGACCCTGGATATGATGATAAAAAACTGTATGAATATAGTAAAAATACATTGGGAATAGATCTGATTTGTCCTGCTGTTGAAAGATACGAAAGTACTTCTAAAAAGAGGCTTGATCTGATATGCTTTTATGAATCTGAAATAGGGCAATCTATCTACAGTCGTAGAAGAATATCTATAGAACCGTTAATAAAACATATCAAATCAATATTTAGAATAGGCCCATTGCCATCACGAGAACTTTCTACGGTATCTGCAATTGTACCTTTGTCTGTTTTACTTTATCAAATAATGGTATACTATAACTGTAAAACCGATAAAATAAATCCAAAATCAATAAAATATATGCTTGGGACTGGCTGACATGGAGAAGGATAAACATAATGGATTTTGAATTATGACCATGCCTCACATAATTAGTATACAGCAGAAAGTATTCGTGTTTACATAGCTGTTAATTCACTATATATAGAAGATTTAATTTATAAACATATATATTACTGTTTATATCTATATATCTAATCCATTGCCTATATATCTAATCCATTGCCTATATATCTATCCATTGCCTATATATCTAATCCATTGCCTATATATCTAATCCATTGCCTATATATCTAATCCATTGCCTATATATCTAATCCATTGCCTATATATCTAATCCATTGCCTATATATCTAATCCATTGCCTATATATCTAATCCATTGCCTATATATCTAATCCATTGCCTATATATCTAATCCATTGCCTATATATCTAATCCATTGCCTATATATCTAATCCATTGCCTATATATCTAATCCATTGCCTATATATCTAATCCATTGCCTATATATCTAATCCATTGCCTATATTGTAAAAATAGTGATGAGTGAATTCATTTTATTTATAAACACTATGTCCCTATAGTATATTTAAGGGTGATTCCTTTAAAATCAGTGTCTCTAGTGTCTTAAAGAATTATGAATGACTTTTTATTTTATAATTTTAACTTGAATTTAATTGTCATTACTTAGTATTTAATGATAATCTGAGGTTCTTTAGCTTTACTTTTTAATAGTGATTATCTATTATAAGCGGGAGCATACTCGCATGCCTGTAAAGTGCAAGGTATACTTAACTAACATTTTAAGATATCTTCAACACGATTTATACACACTAATATAAATGTTTATATATTCATTCTATTATATATAGAATTAGTGATACTGTTATAAGATAATTATTTGCCATTATTTTAGATAAGTAAGAAGTAATTGAAAAGAACGATGAATTAATGTGAATAGCCTATACTGTCGTTCATAGCCTATACTGTCGTTCATAGCCTATACTGTCGTTCATAGCCTATACTGTCGTTCATAGCCTATACTGTCGTTCATAGCCTATACTGTCGTTCATAGCCTATACTGTCGTTCATAGCCTATACTGTCGTTCATAGCCTATACTGTCGTTCATAGCCTATACTGTCGTTCATAGCCTATACTGTCGTTCATAGCCTATACTGTCGTTCATAGCCTATACTGTCGTTCATAGCCTATACTGTCGTTCATAGCCTATACTGTCGTTCATAGCCTATACTGTCACGTCTGCTTAATTGATTGATAAATTGTGTTTGTTGAATAATACTTTTCAAACAATCTATTTACTTCCTTTTATTGGAATATATACTGTCTGATAACTCCGAGAAGGACAAGAACAAGATAAAACCAAAGAGAAAAATAAACTGGAGTAAATGTAACAACTCTCTTGTTGAAGATGCGAATTGTTGTTTGTTTCTGTTTTTTACAGAATTCTTAGGCAGATCTAAAGAATATGAACAAAGGAAAGTAAGTCCTCATTATCGATATCAGAATGCCTTGATATTACTGATGCTTACCACCGTACATGCATACACATAATTTCTATACAGTCAATTAGAAGGCTTTCTAAGAATGATGTCCGCACACATCAAGAAACTCAAAAAGGTAGTGCCAGATTTCATAACCATAATCTGGTGGATAGTAGCAAGGCTGAAGATAAACATAGACTCAAAAATAAACCTAGAAAAAGATGACATAGTAATAGCCGTTGACAGCACAGGCAACAAGGTTACAAATACAGATGAATGGATACGATAAATGGAAAAATAAAAGAAAGAGAAAAGGTTTGATCAAAATACATGTTGCAGTAAACATAAAGACGAAAAAATAGTGTCAATGATAGTAATAAAAGAAAAAGTTCATGATGGAAAGATGTTAAAAGAGATAGTAAATGAAGTTTCCAAGAACTATTATATCAAAAATTACTGGTAGATGGAGCTATGATTCTAAAGATAACGTCAGGTATCTTGACGAACTAAAAATAACTCCAGTCATAAAAGTAAAGAAAAACTTATCGGTTAAGAACAACGAATACATTCCACGAAAACTACTTGTGATACCGCAACTTGATGTTCTAAAACCATGGGAAAAAATGTATGGATATAGAATGCGCTGGATTACTGAATCTGCATTCTCATCTATAAAGAGAACATTTGGTGTACATGTGTCAACTGTAAAGTGGAATAATATTGTAAATGAGATGATATTAAAGGTATTGATATATAACTTGTTTATGAATAATATGATTGCATGATGCAATCCTAGTCTAATTAGTGGTAACCAAATAGTTATTCGACAGACCTGATAAATTGATATTAATAATAGATCTCTTGCATAATTAGCGCCTTTAGAAAAATGTCTAAGAATGAAGAGCCTCAAACATAATCCACAGATCGAAATACAAATATTATAAAATATCATTGATAATCTATAAAATTTTTATACGAGTCTAATTATGCAAGATCTAATATATTTTATTGACTTTGCTGTTTTATAATTTAATTTGAAATAGTTTGTAATTTTTCAATTGCTCGTATTTTGAGTGGACTAGCATTAATAAATAATTTTAATATTTTTGTGTCAAAATACTTCTTATGGGTTATTTTTCATCTATAATCATTCAAAATCACTTACGTCTTATTAATCCTATAATAAAGCTTTTGACAAATCTATTTTTGCTTTAGGAAATTCTAACTTCATATTATCTAATGTATTAACAATAATTTGAGCAACTATAAAATCTCTAAACCATTTATTATCTGCGGGAATTATATACCAAGGTATGTTTTTAGTACTACATTTAGATAACATTTCTTCATATGCAAGGATATATGTATCCCACAATTTACGCTCGACTATATCACTTTCTGAAAATTTCCATTGTTTAGATGGATCATTTAACCGTTTCTGCAATCTTTTTTTTTGTTCATCTTTGCTAATATGTAAAAATAATTTGATAATTGAGATTTCGTTTTCGAATAAATATTTTTCAAAGTTATTAATTTGGTTATATCTTTTAGCACAAATTTCTTCAGTGATCAATTTGTGTACTTTAACTGTTAATACTTCTTCGTAATAAGATCGATTAAATATTGTAATTTCACCTTTTGCTGGCATATATTTATGCATTCGCCATAAATAATCATGGGATGTATCTTCCTCAGTAGGTTTTTTAAATGAAACAACGTCGCAACTTTGTGGATTGAAAAAACTCATTACATGTCTTATTGTACTATCTTTTCCTGATGCATCCATACCTTGGAGAATTATTAACAAAGCTTTTTTTTTATTTGCAAAAAGCTTATATTGCAAATTAGACATTTGACCTGCAAATTTATTTTTTAATAAATCTTTATCTTCATTTTTATAATATTCATCTGAGAATTTAGTATCCCTTTTGCTTAATTTTATATGAGTATTCGATGCAGCTGTAAATTTACTTATACTAATATTATTCTTCATTATTGTATTGAAGAACTTTAATGTAAATTAAATTAATTTCGTATTAATAAAAAAGGTAATTTCATGTAGAATATTGAATAATAAATAAGATTAATAAAAAGAAAATGAAATGGGGTGTAAAATTTAAATCTACTAAAAGATGGACTAAATTTGATTATTTTAGTTCGTATTTAAGGTATCACATCTATTGTGCCTGTCATTGTCGGATGTAATCTGCAAAAGTAAGAAAAATCTCCAGAATTTGCAAACTTGTATGAAAACGTCTTTGATGGCATAATTAGCGTTGTCAGTCCAGAGTCAAATAATTCTCCTGCATTTGGGGTATTAGGCTTTCCAGAGGTAATAGTGTGAATATTATTATCGTTGTTTGTCCAGGTAACCGTGGTTCCAACTTTAATTTTAATTGGATTTGGAGAGAATGCTTTATCACCTTTAGCGGATGCATCTTTAACAATTGAAACCTCTATAGAATTGCCATTATTACTATTTATTTTACCTTTATTTTCTTCATTATTTGTAGTTTTATTACCTAAATTCGTATTAGTAGAATATGATTTGGTATTCTCTGTTACAGTTATCTTTCCATTGGGATCTGCTTTCTGCAAACTTTTTGTTAAATTCATTTGCCAATTATTCATGTTTATTGTTTTTGAGATGGATATATCCCTTCCATCAACTGTACCTGCTTTAGCATTTGTTACATTAAAGTATCCTATTGCACCTCTTTCTTCAGATATGCCATGGAAATGAAAAGTGTATTTACCTTCCCATGGCCATTTAGCTTCTAATATTGCGGTATTACCCGATGCTAACTCCCGTGATTGTACTCTAAGTGGAGGATTTACCCAAATCCCAGATGGATATACTTTAAACAAAGTTCCATGGATATGCATTCCATAAGCAGGGAGAAAGACCTGCATTTATAAGATATATTCTTACAGTCTCATTTGTTTTTACAGAAAGTGGATGATTCATATATTGTTCTGCATACCCGTTAAAAAAATACTATTCAGGTAAAGGGTTTAATTGGTTTTGAGTATCATATTCGCCATCAACAAAAACATATTCTCTTGCTGGAGGTAATGGAGTTTTTGGATATACTATACCAATTAGCATAAATATGCTAAACAGTTTATCATTAATAATATCATAAAACACAAAAGCTATCTAGATCCTTGTATTATTCTATATATATTCAATGGCATCATTGCCCACATCCAAATTGGTTAATCTATACAAAAAAGAAAATGATTCAAAAGTAAAAGAAAAACTACTTCTAATTATCAAGGTAAGAGAAGATAAAAAGATACCTTTTTGTGTTGTAAAAGAATTACACAGAAGCAATCCATGGGCTTTTGATTGGTTAAAAAGATATGATATAGAAGGCTTGTAAGGGCTAAACGATTGAATAAAAACCGGTAGACCGCCTGAACTATCTGAAAAAAATAAGTTACCAAATTAAAAAAGAACTATCCATCTCCAAACAAGGTTGGACAACAAAAAAGGTTAAAAAATTAATTATAAAGAAAAGTGGTAAAAAATATCACCACACTCACATATACCGTATACTTCGTAAATGGGGTTTCAAACAAAAGGTACCAAGAAAGGTACACGTTAATACTGCATCCAACGAGGAAAAAGAGGCTTTCAAAAAAAGACAGAACAGATACTTGTGGACAAGCAACAGCAACAGCAACAGCAACAGCAAGATAGATTTACTATAGTATCCACAGATGAATCATTTTTCTTTTATGATTATCTTGCAAGGCGCGTTTGGATTGATAAAGAAAAAAGACCCATAGTAAGAGTGACAGGCTCGCACCAACATTCATGTATTTTTGGAGCATTAAGCATGGAAGGAAAGCAACTATTCAGACACTACGATGTATACAACGGAGATACATTTCTTGATTATCTAAAGAAAATACATGCCAAATTTCAAAAATGTTATTTGTTTATGGATAAGGCATCGCAGCACTACAAATCAAAGAAGGTGTTAAAGTATTTTGAAGAAAACAAGGATACTCTAATCCCTGTATATGTTCCAACTACATCACCTGAATTTATGGTAATGGAAGAGATCTGGAATATAGCCAAACAGGATTTGCTCGTATTGAAATATTATTCATCATTTGCAGATTTGAGGAAAAAGATATCTAATTATTTCAGAACAAAAAGATTCAATCTTAATATGGGAAACTATCTATTAAGGGAGGTTCGATAACTTATACTAAATGGTATTGTATCATCATATTCATTCATCTTTCGAGAAAAGCCTTATTGAAAGAACAATGCAATACGTAAAAGACAGAATAGACATCTTTGATGATTACTTTCCTTGAAGAAAGAACAAATGTAAATTACATCATATAAGACAATGGCTCAAGTTGTTTGTTTATGCGCATAATAAAGAAATAATGTCTTAAGTTAACAGCTGTGTAAACGGTGGCCTAGATGTATTTGTAAAATAATTGTGATTGTTTTCACAAGACAAAATAATTAAAATATGATTTATTTGATGACAACTGTGTTACAATATCTCCACCAAAACAACTACAAATATTTTACAATAAACACTATCTATGTATTTACACAACTGTTAACCTAATTTGCATATCGCTATAGTGGTGAAACAATATCTCAATTTTATGGGATCGAAAAAAATGGATCTTTTAAACATCCTTCTAATGTTTCATGGATGTCTTTAAATATAATACAAAAAGACATCTTTATAATGATATATTCATAGTTACAATTAAAGGGATTTACTATTGTCGATACCCGTAGAAAAAATAGAAGATATATCCATTAAAAGAATTCTTGTTCCAATAGATGGATCAGTCTATTCAATGAGGGCAGCAAAGTATGCTATTGAAATTACCCGACTTTAAAAAGCTCAAATAATTTGTATACACGTAGTAAATACAATACCTTTTGGTTATGCATTTGGTGGTTCTTGTATTGAACAATATTTACAAGACATTGAGAACCAATATAAAAGATGGTTTAATGAAGTTATTCAAATGGCGGAAAAAGAAGATGTAAAAAATATAAAAACAGAAGTTTTTCAAGATGTTTGGTCCACTATTGATACAATAGTTAATTATGCTACAAATAATTCTATTGATTTAATCGTTGCAGGAACTAGAGGGAGAACAGGACTTCAAAAAGTTGTTATAGACAGCGTTGCGAGCGGAATAATACAATATTCTCATTGTACAGTACTTCTTGTTAGATGACAATAAAACTGACTTTATTTTTATATATAAATAAATGTAATGGTTCTGGAAATTTTAGTGAATAAAATAAAAAGTGATTTAATTATTTGGTATCGTATTGTGAACAACATCTGGAACGTATGGCAGATATGAGAAACTTCGTTGTTCTTTTGAATACATTTATTTTCGTAATTCTGTAATCCATTTCTCAATTTGCTTAATAATAAATTGCTTGATGGACGACAAAGTATTAGAAATAGAATTCATGATGGCTAGGTGACTATCTATTATCCATTTATATGTTCTATCTAAATACATTTGTTATTTTGTCATCTTTATGCTGCGTTACTCATTATATACTACTTATATCCACATTAATTAACGGCTCTATTTACTTGAGGAAATAATTCCTTGTTATACTAACATATAAGAAGATTAATCTAATTCATGATATGTTTTAATTTACATTTTTCTACTTACATGGAACACAATCAAATACTTTAGTTTTATTCTTTATATTGTATGTTCTTTTTAATTATCTTTTTTTCATAATGATGATGAAAATAATATATATTTCAAAAATCTTTATGTTTGAGTATACCTGATATTTCTATCTGTTAAAATAGAATGCAATCCATATTTTTGTACGACTCCTAAAATAATTTGCTATCAAGTGATGAACGTGTTTTGTTCTTTGGATATGTGAAAAGAATTTCTTTATATATGAATTGTTTAACCTCATCTATCATATTGATTTCAGAATTATCCTGACAGTTTCATCAATTATAAATGCGAGGATTTTCTTTTGCTTTGAATATAATTAATGAGGTTTGTACTTTGGTATGCGGTTCCAGTCAAAACGGGAATTCGTTCGATAAAATATGGTGATAACCTTTTAGATTTTCTTTTTAATGTGGATAAGAAATTACAAGTAGAATTAAATATTTCGAATACGTCCTGTTTCTTATTGTCTTAATTGAACTAAAGCACATCAAAGATATTGATTTTCATTAAATGAATGGTCTAAACGGCTCTGTAAAGTTAAGGAAAAAGCTATAGGTTTTATCATTGTTTATTATATATGATACAACAAATAAGAAAAAGAACAGCCCTTAAAGATATAGTATATTCTTTACATCTTTATTTTCTTGGTCTTTCATTAAGAAATACTTCTAAAGCAATATCAAGATTTGTTACAAGAAGTCACACTGCAATTAGAGATTGGATACAAAAGTACAAACCTGAAAGACTATCTTACAGCAAGACCAAGATATCTGAATTTATAATCGATGAAACTCAACTTAAAGTAGGTTCTGAAATCATATGGTTATGGGTCGCTATCGAATCTCAAACTAAGAATATTCTTGCAATAAGCATATCCAAAGAGCGAAACATGTTTGTTGCTGAACGGTTTCTTTCTGATATTGTAAATGAATTTGGCCCACATCCCGTTTCAACAGATGGCGGTACATGGTACCCACAGGCCTGCAAGTTTTTGAAACTAAAGCATCATTTGCATTCCTCTTATGAGAAAAGTATTATTGAAAGAACTATGCAGTATATTAAAGATAGAACCGAGTGCTTCGACGATTACTTTCCATGCAAAAAGAAAAAATGTAAATTGAAACATGTTCAACAATGGATGAATCTGTTTATCGAGTATCACAATAAAGAAATAACTCCTTAACTTTACAGAGCCGTCTAAACAGTCTTTTTATTTTATAACCATTACTGGACAATGTGCATATGTTATTATCGAAGATGCTATGCTTCCTAAGAATAACTTTTTGAAACCTGTTCTCCCCTTAGTTCCAACTATAATCAAATCAATTTTTTCTTCTTCTGCATATTCTATTATAACATAGTCAACTGGTCTTACACTATTGATTAATTCTGTTTTTAATTGTATATTATTTTCTTTGACTTTATTTACAAATCTGTCAAACCAATCCTCTGCATTTTTTACAGCATCGTTATCAATATTATCTTCAGTTAATGATTTACTTATTACCTCTTTTTGTGTAATCTGTTTTGATTCTGGAATATATGTAACTGTAATTGCATATAGATTTGCTTTATAAAATTTTGCAAAATCTATTGCGAATTCTGCAGCTCTAAAAGAATGTTCTGAGCCGTCTATTGCAACAAGGATATTGTTAATTTTTTTATTTGTTGTATCAAAAGAGATATTTGTCAATATTTATATATAATAACTTTTTGAAATAAAAAGATTCACATTTTTTAAACTGTCTTATTTTTACAACGTCCTAATCTGATGATATTCCATAGTTTTTTGAAAATATTGCTCATAATTTAAAGAAAACATGTAATTTGAAATAACCATATTTATAAACAAGAATAGGATCCTCTAAATTATTGGATATGACTTGTACTTTATTGGGTTATGTTCAGAAATACTGATAAGATATTATTTCTTTTACTTTTATCTTAAATAAGTTATGTTTATATCTAAAAATGGTTACAAAAGTATAAACCAAAGATGGTTTTCGATTTCTTGTTAGGAATGTACAAAATAAATATCAAAATCTGAGAGGTTACTTTAAATTTAAAAGAAATCTTTTTACATCGTGTATTATTTTATCATATATCGAGATATCTTTATAATTTTGTTAAATTTGGATATAATGGCTTGGATCCATCAATAATCGAATCACAAATAAGTGAAATGGAAATACATGTAAAATAGATTCTTGTTCCTATAAATGGTTCGAGTAATTCCATGAGGGCAGCAAAGTATGCTATTGAAATTGCCAAACTTCAGAATGCTCAAATAGTGATTATTTTTGTAATAGCATAATTACCTTACGAGTATGTACATGATATTCCTTCTATATCTGGGACAGCTGTTGAACAATATTTCGACAATATGAAAAATAAATCGGGTATTTGGTTTAATCGGATAATCAAAATGGCTGGGCATGAAGGTGTTTCTAACACACAAACAGATATTCTGGTTAATGTATTGTCAATTGCAGAAGCAATATTGTATTATGCCAAAGATAAAGCAATTGATTTAATAGTTATCGGAGCTACTGGGAAAACAAAAATAGAGAAATTTTTACTAGGAAGTGTTGTAAATAATGTATTAAAACACGCTCATTGTCCGGTAATGGTTGCAAGGTAATTTATAATGAACATATTTTTATGATGATTTTGTAATCTTCGTAACATATTTTATATAAATGGATTTGGATCTGCTCCGTTGCATGATTATTATAATCCATTATTTTACTAGCTGTTTTTGTTTAAATGGCGCATTTTATTATACCCTGATACTTTCGATATTATTTCATGTATTATATTTTTCAGTCTAACAGAATAAATATAACACTAAACGGCTCTATTAACTTAAGATATTCTTTCTTTATTATGTTGATAAACAAACAACTTGAGCCATTGTCTTATACGATTTAAGTTACACTTTTCTTTCTGCAAGGAAACTAATCATCAAAGCTTTCAATTCTGTTCTTAATATTGTATTGTTCTTTCTATTAGGCTTTTCTTGAAAGATGAATGAATATCAAAATCATAAATAAAGTATTATACTCTCAAGTAATGTGATTTTCCTTAAGTGAATAGTAAGAAAGAACATATAATATATCAAGGATAGAATCGAAACCTTTTATTATTTTCTTTGCAGACGAAAAAGATGTAAATTAAAACATGTAATTACTTAGTTTCGATTGTTTGTAAATTTTCATGATGTGGAAGTGTTGTTAAGTGCAGCTAATTGTAATAGTTATCAATCTATATATAATAGATCTCTTGCATAATTAGCACCATTGGGAAAACTTCTAAAAAGTTGATATATTTTAATCATGATCCGCAAACTAAAATAGAAATATTGCAAAATATAGTGGAGAATCTATAAAATTTTGATTGACACCTAATTATGCAAGATCTATTGTTTTAAATAAATGCTTTAAAGATCCATCAACTGTATGTTCTGTTGATTCTGTGTATGCTATTTCTCTTTTTTTTAATTCCTCTGATGTTTTAGGCCCTATCGAAATTATTAATTTAATTCCTAGAAAATTAAGGATTTCCTGATCATTTTTTTGTTCTAATAGAAACTGCTGCAATTTTTTTCCAAAATCATTTTTATTTTCATTATAAAGATTATTTGATATTATTTTAAAGAATGCTCTTATTGTTGATGGACTCGTAAATAAAATGTATTTTAATTCCTTCTTTTCAGTTAATTCTTTAAATATATTCCATTGAATCGAATCTTTGATATTGTTATATTCTAAAGTTTTATAATAAAATATTTGATCTAAAATTATATTGTCATATTTTTTTGTAATGATGTTATTCGATTGTTGTGATTCTGAACTTCTGGGTATTAATATTTTGATTTTAATTCCTTCTTTTATATTATTATTTAGATTATCTAAAAACTCTATGATACTTTTTGAAGAATAGTCTGGTTTTTTTTGGAGAACTTCTTTTTTATATGTATCTATTTCTTTATAACCCTCTTTTTCTTTTTTTTGAATATTGCTAAATTCTGCAAGATTAGCTTTTAATCCATACTTTTCTATTTCTTTTTTTGTTTTGGGTCCTATTGCAATAATGCTGCTGTCAAAATTATCTTTATTAATTCTTTGAATCTTTTCTATTATTTTTGAATATGTTTTTTCTTCTTTTATTATATTAAAAAAAATGTTTACTGCATTTACGCTCAGATAAATATAATAATCATAAAAACCTTCTTCTATTTTTTTCAATGATTTTTTTATTTCCTCTGTATAGAGGGGTACAGTAATAATAGTGGGTAGTGAAATCAAATTTATTTTTTTACCTATGCAATATGAACTTTGCAAAAAAGTATCGTTTTTGATATCTATGTCTTCTTTTGTGATGGCGATATTTATTTTATTCATATGAATTTTGATTTATCGTTTATTGATGGTGAACTGTTTTGTTTATACCATTTGATTGTTTCATTCAAATTCACTGTATCGCCTATTATTACAATTGAAGGCGGTTTGATATCTTCTTGTTTAGCTTTGTTTACAATATTATCTAATTTATCTATAATGATTCTTTGATTTTCTAATGTGCCGTTCTCAATAATTGCAACCTTTGTTACATCTTTTACATTACTTCCTTTTCTTATTTTATCTATTATTAATTCCAATTTTTCGGTGCCCATGTAAATTACCACTGTATTTGCTGCATCAAATAATTTCTCCCAGTTTACTACAGGTGTTTTTTTCTCTGGATCCTCGTGCCCCGTAACAAAAATGACTGATGAGCTGTGATTTCTATGAGTTAACGGTATTCCTGAATATATGGCAGCGCCTATTCCTGATGTTATACCGGGAATGATTTCAAAAGGAATATTATTAGATTTTAAAAATTCAGCTTCCTCTCCTCCTCTGCCAAAAATGAATGGATCGCCACCTTTTAATCTTAAAATTTTTTTTCCTTTTTTTGAATACTCTAACATAAGATCGTTAGTTTTATTTTGATGTGTAGTGGGATCTCCAATGCCTCTGCCTACATATACTTTTTCTACTTGCTCTGGAAATAATTTGATAATATCTTTTCCTATTAATCTATCGTATAAAATTACTTCAGATTCATTTATCAGATCTAGAGCTCTTATTGTCAATAGTTTTGGATCGCCAGGACCAGCTCCGCATATAAACACCTTTCCTAAATTGTTAATTTTGTATATGTCGGTTTCATTATTTGTGTTATTCAATCAACTATCATTCCTTTTAAAATATCGTTATTTTTATTATTTATATTTTCACCCCATTCTTTTGTCATTTCTTTTGCTCCTTTCGAAATGAGGTATTCGCCTACTTTTTTTCCTAATTGTTTAGGATATTTGGGATCTCCATATTCTTTATGCTTTAATGATTTTTTTCCATCTAAAGAATAAATTGATACAATAAGCGACATTTTGTTGTCTTGCTTATTTATCTTTCCTAGTGCTCCCATAGGAACAGTGCACCCTGCCCCAATATTTTTTATTAATGTCCTTTCGGCTTCTATCTCCTTTCTAGATATGTCATGTTCAATACTTTTTAAAATTTTTATAATATCTTTATCGTCTTTCCTACATACAATGGCAAGAGATCCTTGACCTGGTGCAGGTGTAAAATCTAGTATATTTAATCTTTGAGTTATATTTTTGTCTATCCCTAACCTCTTGAGTCCTGCCTCGGCCAATATTATGCCTGAATAGTTGTTTTCTATCGACCTTGAAATTCTATTTTCAATATTTCCTCTAATTGATTTAATTTTTAGATGTGGATATTTGGTTTTAATTTGTATTGCTCGTCTAATACTGCTTGTTCCTATTATTGATTCTGGTTTTAATTGTTTAATTTTATTATTATTGATATTGTTTATAAAAATGTCATTAGGTTTTTCTCTTTTTGGTATACTTGCTATCATTAATTTGTCTGAAAATCCTCCATGCAAATCTTTAAGGCTATGAACAGCAACATCTGCTTTATATTGTAACAATGAATCATTTACTTCTTTTTCAAATACTCCTGTCTGATTCATGACAAAAAATGGACGTTTATCTTTGTCTCCTTTTGTTGTAACGGTATTCACTATGAATTCTATTTCAATCTTTTCTTTTTTTAATAGCGTTATTATTAAATTTGTTTGATGAATAGCTAACTTGCTTGCTCTAGTTGCAATTACTATTTCTCTAAAGGTTTTTCACCTTTTAAATGCTTGATCATAAGCTTCGATTGTTTTTTCAACATCTTCCTCGCTATGGCTATTGGATATGAAACAAGTTTCATATTGAGAAGGTGGGATAAATATTCCGTTATTATATAAAAGAGACTCGAATAATTTGTTAAATCTTGTAATATTTGATGCTTTTGCATCACTATACTTCTTAACAATTTCTTTTGTAAAGAATGTCTGGTACATCGATCCTATTGAATTTATAGTCATTTCTATTTTTTTATCTCTTACAATATCTTTTATTCCATTTACTACTCTATCGCAAGTTCTATTTACTTTTGGATAAATGTTTGTTTTTTCCTTGCTTAATATTTCTAATGTTTTTAGTGCAGCTGTAACTGAAAGCGGATTTCCTGCAAACGTGCTGGCTTGGTACACATTTCCGTTTGGTGCAAGTTGGGATACTATATCTTTTTTTCCTGTTATTAGAGAGATAGGGTATCCGTTTCCCAAAGCCTTTGCAAATGTTGTTAAATCAGCTTTTATTCCAAAAAATTCACTGGCTCCTCCAATTGCAAGTCTAAAACCCGTTACTATTTCATCAAAAATAAGTATTATCTCGTTGGATTTGGTAATATCTCTTATTTTGTTTAAATAGTTTTTTTCAGGAAGTATCAAGCCTGAATTGGCCATAACAGGTTCCATTATTAAACAAGCTATGGTATCTTTGTGTTTTTTAATTGTTGATTCTACTGCTTCTATGTCGTTAAATGGAATTGTAATAGTATTTTGTATGATGTTATTATTTGTCTGGTCTTTATTTGAATCATTCAAGTTAAATGCTCCTGAACCTGCTTTATTCAATACTTCATCAAAGGCACCATGATATGCTCCATCAAATTTTATTATTTGTGTTTTTTTTGTAAAAGCCTTTGCAAGTCTAATCGCATGCATATTCGCTTCTGCTCCTGTGTTGGTGATTCTTACCATTTCTGCACCTGGTAAAATTTTAATACAAAGTTCTGCTAATTCTACTTCTTTCTCTGTTGGAATACAAAATAGTGTTCCTTTGTCTATTTGATCTTTGACCTCTAAAGCAATATCATTATTATTATGACCTAAAAAAACTGCACCATATCCTATACAATAATCAATTAAAGATTTACCTTCTGTTGTAAAAATTTTGCTACCATTTCCTGATTCTACGAAAAATGGATAAGGTTGAAAATATCTGACCGGGCTATTAACTCCACCAGGAACTATTTTACATGCTCTATCGTATAATGCCTTGGATTTGTCAAACATCGAATAAACAAATAAACTCTAAAAAATTTATAACTGTATCGGGTACGTGATAATGTCATTTATTTATGTTATTATTATCTTTAAGTATTTCTGCCATTTTTTTTGAATGGTATGTTATTATTATATCTGCCCCTGATCTTTTGATTGATGTTAATAATTCTGTAATTGCCGAATTTTCATCTATCCAGTTATTTATAGAAGCTGCTTTAATCATTGAATATTCTCCTGATACACTATACGCCGCAATTGGATGAAAGCAGGTCTGTCGTGCAGAATAAATTAAATCCAAATTCGGAATTGCTGGCTTTATCATTATTATATCTGCTCCCTCTTCAATATCTGATTTTATCTCTCTATGGGCTTCCCTTGAATTGTTAAATGGCATTTGATATGTATGTCTATTACTGAATGATGGTGATGAGTGTGCAGCATCTCTAAATGGGGAAAAGAAAGATGATGCCTGTTTAGCTGAATAACCCATAATTAATGTATCTTGATAATTATTCTCATCTAAAATGTCTCTTATTGTTTTTACCTGGCCATCCATCATGGCTGATGGTGCTACTATATCTGCTCCTGATTTTGCATGACTTAATGCTGTTTTTGCTAAAATATTCAGGCTCATATCATTGTCAATTTTTTTATCTTTGATCACTCCGCAGTGCCCATGAGATGTATATTGACAAAGACATACATCTGAAATGACTGCAATCTTGTCTCCAAACGTATCTTTGATCATTTTTATAGATTGTTGTACTGCCCCAGTTTCATTAAATGAGCTATTTCCAAATTCGTTTTTTTGTTTGGGGATGCCAAAAAGGATTATTGCTTTAATTCCTAACGATAGAATTTCTTCTACTTCTTGAATTATCGAGTTAATGGGGAATCTAAAAATACCTGGCATGGATTCAATTTCTATCTGTTTAGATATTCCCTCTTGTACAAATAGTGGAACCACCAGATCTTTGACTGATAGGTGTGTTTCTTGCAACAAATCTCTGATCGCTTCTGTTTTTCTTAGCCTTCTTAGCCTCATTTTTGGAAACATATTATAATTTGTATTGCTTTCATTATTTGTTAAAACTCTAAAATGGGTAGAATTAATTTTATCGTATTCTATCGTATCTTTTTCTGATGATTTATAATTTTTCATAATTAAATAGCTTTGATGCCAAATTTATTAATTCGTTATTATCAACGCTTTTTTGAGAAAATTCTTTTCTTAAATTGTTCATAGGTGTGGCAAGTATTCCTTCTACTAGTGCATATGAAAATTGTTCTAAGATTTTAATATCTTTTTCTTTTATTCTATCTCCTATCATTGATAAAGCTTTTCTAAATTCTTTTTCTCTAATTGAGTCTGCATCTTTAAATATTGTTACTATGACTGGCTCTGAACTTTTTCTCTTCAATGTTTCCCTAATTAGAAAAATCTCCTGTTCAATTATTTTCTCTGCAAACTGAATTTCTTTCTTTCTTTTTTTTACGTTTTTTTCTACTATTTCTGAAATTTGATCAATATTTACTAATTTGATTTTGTTTAACTCTGCAATTTTGTCTTCTACCGTTCTGGGATTGGATAAATCAAATATCATTAATCCTTTGTCTCTGTGTTGCATAATGTCTTTCATTCTTTCATATGTTAGCAAATAATATGGAGCAACTGTTGAAATGAATACCATGTCTGTATTTTTTTGTAGTCTTTCCAATGCTTCTTCAAATGGAATTGGTAATCCTCCGACTGTTTCTGAGAAAGATCTTGCTCTATTAAATGTTCTACTGCTAATAAAGAATTTAATATCTCTTCGTTTTAATGCTTTAGCAATTAAAGTAGCTCCTTCGCCTGAACCAATCAATAAAATTTCCTTTTCATTTATTTCATCAAAATATTCTAATGCTAGATTTACTGCCATGGATCCTACGGATATACTTCCTTTGTTTATTCCTGTATCTGTTCTTACCTTACTTCCTATTCTTATTGTTCTGTCAAAAAGAACGTTTAAATTTTGTCCTGAAAATTTGTTTTTTCTAGAGAATTCTAAAGATCTTTTTACTTGTCCAAGTATTTGATCTTCTCCAACTACTAGTGAATCTAGACCTGAAGTTAGTTTAGCAAGATGTTTTATTGCTTCTTCACCAACATCTATTATGGTATTTGATTTTACTTCATCAATTGGTACGTATATTAGATTTGACCATAACTCTATAATCTTATCTGTCTGCGGATTGTTTCCTACTCCATAAATTTCCACTCTATTGCATGTTTGTAAAATAATGCATTCTTCTATCTCTCCTGATTCATTAAATGCTGTATGTGCTTTATGGATGTCTTTGAAAGTAAATTTTTCTAAAACATGTATTGGTGAATTTTTAAAGGTTACGCGTAAATTTACAAATTGTGATGATTGTAGAGTTAAATGTGCCGTCATCTGCCCTTGTTATCCTCCAGTTTACCTGTTATGTTAATAATTCTTTCTTTGGCAATGTCAATTTTATCTTCGTCGACTAATTTTTGAATTTCTGAATTATTAATTAAACTATACAAAAAATCTTTCCTTTCCTTGGGGTTTTCTATATATTTTTTGGCCCACAGTCTGGCAAATTCTTGGATTTTTATATTGTCTATGTAATGCTTCCCTATTATATTTTTTATAGGATTTTCGATCTTACCTTTTATTATTTTGTTCATTATGGGACTTTTTCCCGATGTAGATACCGCTATTTGGATTATTTCTTCTATGTTTATTATTGACAGTAATGAGAAATCGCTTTTTTCAGGATTGTCTGTGGAATATGATAAAATTTTTGCATCTTTTGCCCATTTTATAATTTTGTCATTGAGATCTTTGTTATTTGTTGTTGCAAAAATAATAAAAAAATTCCTGAATTCCTCTAAGATATTTATATTGTCAAGATCTTTATAAATTATTTTTAGTCTAGATAGTTTTTCTTTATTTAGAATATCTCTATTAAAACCTTTACTTATTATTGTTATATTACATTTATAATTTAAAAGTGATCTGACTTTTTTTGAACCCTGATCGCCTCCTCCAACGATTAAAATATTTTTATCTGTTAAATCTAAATCCATAATCAATCAATTATTCACTTTAACTGTTATTTACTTGAATAGACCATATATGTTTAATATTATGTACATTTCATATATGAATGTTAAAATTTATATATTTTTTATTATATTTTCTATCTTTTCTTTTAATAATTTATACCATTAGTGTGGATGATTTCTTAACTTGATATCTTATATGTATTTTATTTGTGAAATATTCATTTTAGCATTATTTGTTATTTTACCGATTATTTTTAAAAGTTTTAGCTGTGTTTGTACAAAGTTTAAATTTTAAGTTTCTCAAAAAAGATAAACAATGTTTTATATTCTGCAGATAAACAGTTTCTTTTCAATTTATTTTATTATATTTTTGAATGAAATCGTATTTTTTATTTCTTCGGGCGTGAATATTATAAACTTATCTTATTGGATTTGATGGGATGAATTTCTATATTTTGCTACTTGTGTTTGATTCTGTATAACATGTAATTTTATTGTGTTCAATTTGTCAATTAAATGATGTCCAATATGGAAAATGTGACAAATATTGCAGTAGAATGTTGTTTTTTACACGAAGATATGTTATTTTTGTTTAATTGCATTTAAATAAAATTAATGTTTTGTTCAAAAACAAAGGATTAGTATTATTGAAATATCCGATTTTATTAATTTGATTTATAATTTGACATTTAATTTTGATAATCCTTTTTCTATTGATAGTTTGAAAGACATATCTTTCAATACTGTTTCTCTTTTGAAAAAATCCGGTTTCCTTTCTATAAAAGATTTGATAGTTAGCGGACCAATGGAGGTATCCTCTTTATCTGGTGTTGACATTGACGAATCTTATATAATTTATAATCAGGCACTTGCAATTTTGGAAGACGTTGGTATAATTGATAAATCATTTGTTTCTGCAACTTCCCTTTATTATAAACGTAAAAATATTGGTAAAATTACTACCGGTTCAAAGAATTTTGACCAACTTTTGGGAGGGGGTATTGAAACAAAATCAATTACAGAGGTATGTGGTGAATATGGAACAGGTAAAACTCAGTTATGCCATACTGCTTGTGTAACCGTACAACAAGATTACTCACATGGTGGGTTAAAAGGAAATGCATTATACATCGATACTGAGAATACTTTTAGACCTGAAAGAATCGAGTCTATATCAAGATGTAAAAATCTTGAATCATTTAAAATTTTGGACAATATTATTGTAGCAAAAGCTTACAGTAGCTCTCATCACGAATTGATATTATCAGAATCTGGTAAAATTATAGATTCAAATAATATTAAATTAATGGTTATTGATTCTATTATTTCGCTTTATAGATCTGAATATATAGGGCTATCTGCTCTCTCTGAAAGACAGCAGCGATTAAATAAACTAATTCACAATGTTATGCGAATAGCTGAAACATTTGAAATTGCTGTGCTACTGACAAACCAAGTTCAGTCGACACCTGACTCTTTCGTTGGCTTTCAATACAAAGCGGCCGGTGGAAATATTGTTGCACATTCAAGTACTTATAGAATATTTTTACGTAAATCTGGGAGAAATAGGATTGCCAGAATGGTTGATTCTCCCTATCATCCTGAAAGTGAAATAGTTTTTACTATTGGTGATGATGGAATATCTGATCCACCAAAATCGTAATCTTACTTTTTTAATTTAAGGATGAGGTGAAAATGTATTTTTAGCATTTTTATTCTACACTTTAAATTAATTATTATTGTTGTGTCTTTACATATGTCGATAAAATTAATTTATTAAAGCCAGTATAATTATATACAATCCATGTTATATTATTTAGCAAATACGTGTAGCATAGTTGTTGATTTTTATCCATATTTTCGGCTTTTGGTAGCGTATTTATTATAATTGATACTTTATAACGTGATTTTGTATTGGTTTTTAACAATATTGTTCTTTATTCCTACAGTTTATAACATTGACTAATACATGTTATACTTTGTTGTAATTCTTGAGCCTGTTTCTAATTGCATCGCTCATTATACCTATATTTTTTTAATCTGTATATATTATATGCTCTGTCGACATTCTTTTTTTAGAATTACTTTTGTTATGTTTTTCTTCTTCTTATCCTGATCTCATCTTTTTATTAGGTGTGGATAATCGTTGTTCTGAATAATCTTTTTCCGCTTCTAAATATCTTAAATCATAAACATTAACAACCTATTTGAACATGATAGGATGATTTCTTTTATGGATATCGTAATCATGTTTTTTTCCTTTCTTATGATTTGTTTTATGACTAAAAATACCTTGATTGTTAACTATAATCTATATTTACAACAGTAAGTTTATTCTTCTTGCTTGGATAACATACCTTTCATTTCTTCTTGTCAGCAGAACTTGGTGTCTTTTGTTCTTTTATGAAACATGAAAGCCATATAACATAGAAAATACTTCTTTACCATCTATGACTTTTATATCATCTTTATTATTATCTAAATTTTCTATTGATTGGTTGCATTTTCTAATCTATCTTTCTATCCTTTAAATGCCATTTAATATATTATTCATCTAAATCCGATTGTCAAAATAAAAGTTGTGTAAAGTCGATAATGCCATAAAAACATAAAAACTCATTTTCCAGGTCAAGTTTAAATGGTCTGATGTCGCTATGTCCATCATTGTCTCTTCGGTTAGACGTATGCTAGATCTGCTGTCTTTTACATCTTTGTTATCTTTTTGCCATAAATATCCTCAATTCGTAGTGTCAATCTAATAAATGATTTGAAAATTATTCGCTTTTTAGATAACCTGTTATATGATCCAACGCAATGACCTAAAATAGATGTATTACAGTATATAAAAGTGTAATCCAATTATGCGAGATCTATTATCTTGTACATTTCCTGTTTGGATAATAATTTATCCATTATGTTTTTCGAAATATTAAAACTAAATTCTTCAATATTTTTATAATTTGGTTATTCTTCGTGTTATTGTGCTATATGTTCATTGTTAGAGAACTAATGTCATCATATATGCTAGAGTTTAAAATAAGATTTTTTTTATTGTATTTATATATAATTTTTATTAGGGTTGCATTTAGCATATTTTATGCCTTCATCTCATGGGACTAGAAGAAAATCTCGATCGGTTTTAACAAAATCCAATAAAATTACTGGTATTTCATATTTATTAATTAACTATAAAGCTGGAGATAAAGTTGTGATTAATATAGATCCAAGCGAACATACGACGATGCCTCATAGACGTTTTCAAGGCCGTGTAGGTACTATTGAAAATATTGGAAGACGTACTATGAAAGTGATGGTAATGTTTGGAAATAAACCAAAGTATTTACAAACTAAATTTAATCATATTAGACAATTGACGAAAACTGAATAATTTTAGGATAGGTACTATATATTGACCGAAATACTAAAACGTGATATAATTTCTCTAGCTGAAGTAAAAAAAATTTTAGAGTCTATTCCACTTGATGAAATGGATCAAATTCAGCATTGGACATATGATTATTCTAAGAAATTTGCTAAATCTGAATATGATAATTCAAAGATTACAATTGATAGACTTGTTAAAGAGGGTGAACTCACTATGGAGGAATCTGTAGAATTGGTAAATGTAATGCCTAAATCTTTGGAAGAATTGCGTGCATTCACGTTTGGATGGAAAAAATTGATAGTAACTGAGAAATTAGAAAAAATAAAGGCTATATTATTATCAAACTCAAAAACTGATAATCATGATGGTGATTCTAATATTGAAAGTTAATTAAAATGTAAATGTTATAATTGGATTAATAAAGAATTAATTTGTCAAAATTTTCATCAAATAGGGATAATTATAATAGGAATAGGCCATCTTATACGGCAACCAGAAAGTTTGAAGAATATGCTTATATATTAGATTTTATCCAAAATGGCAACTCTTCTATTGTTCGTATGAGGGAAGGAGTGATAGTTCAAGCAATAGGTGAAGAACATTTAACTACTCTTGAATTATTGGGTATAAACAGTGAAGAATTTAGTATAGGCGAAAGAGTATATATTGGTAAAGAAGGACGCTCAAAAATAATTAGCGTCTTGGGTAGAATCGACTATGGACATCTAACTTCTACTGCAAAGAATGAATTGGAAACCGTGGTTGAAAAAATAGTCAGTGAAAATGAAGCCCGTTTTATAGATTATTTTAATTCTGCTCAACCTATGACTCCTAGGGTTCATTCGTTGGAACTTATTCCTGGAATAGGAAAGACCTATATGAAATCTATATTAACAGAACGAGATAAAAAAAAGTTTTCATCATTTACGGATCTTCATGACCGAACCGGATTAAGGGATGTGTCAAAACACCTAGCCAAACGAATCTATGATGAACTTTCAGGAGAAACTCGCATGAATATTTTTGTAAGAAAATAGCGAAAATACCATATAATCTATTTATGTTATTTACAGTATAGTTGGTATTTTCTAGTCATAGTTGTTGAATTTTAAAATTGTAGATATAATTGTTAGGAAAAAAAATTAAAAACAAAAAATATCTGGGTCAACATTTTCTGGTAGATCCAAATATTGTTAAAAGGATTATTTATCTGTCCAAAATTGATGCAAATAGTATTGTTTATGAAGTTGGAACCGGAAACGGGATATTGACAAAAGAACTTTGTAATATTTCCAAATTAGTTTATTCATATGAAATAGATCCAATTTGTTATCATTATTGTAAAAAAAATTTGTCATTATCTAATCTAATTTTAATTAATTCAGATGGGTTTAATGATGATTCTAAAAATTTTGATGTTTTTTTCTCTAGCCTTCCATATTATGAAAGTCGTAATGCTTTTAATTGGTTATTTCAAAAAAATTTTAAAAAAGGTATACTATTATTACAAAAAGAATTTGTAGATAAGCTCTTATCTACTCCCGGGAAAAAAAATTATCGAGCCATTTCAGTACTATGTCAGCATCGATTTTCGATTGATATTTTATTAGATGTACCCGTTTCTTCATTTTCTCCCATTCCTCGTGTTAATTCTGTTCTAATTGAAATTTCTCCAAAACTCTCTCCTTTATCAAAAAAAACAATAGATGATATACAGTTTTTGTTTTCTTTTAGAAAAAAAAATATTTCTTTTTTATTGAAATATTTTAATAAACAATTACAAAAAAATGATGAATATTTTGATATTGATAAATATAAAGACAAAAAATTAGGGCAACTACCTGTTGAACAAATATTTCAATTATACTCGTTTTTAAAAAACTATTTATTTTAATTTAAAAATGTTTAATTTCAAATATTTTAAAATACTTAATATTTGAAATTAATTGATTGTATCGAACCTGTATCTACATTTACGTTATTTAATACTCTATTGGCCCCATCCGGGAAAGCTACCATCAAGATGTATTGACCTGGAGGTAGATTACTAAATACGTATTTTCCATCTATGGAAATAACTGCATTTTGTGCAACACCTTGGCCACCTTGTTGTGCAGCAATAATGGTAGCTCCAACTGCAGGCAAGCCCAATGGACCTGTAATATATCCATTGATCGCACCCATTCCTGTTTTATAGACTGGTAAAGCTTTGTAACCTATGTTACTATTTGGAATGGTTCCACCGCTTAGTAAGAAGCCTGCCACTGCAATCGCGGCTACAATTACAATTATTATAATTTTATTCTTGTGTTTTTCAAAAAAACTACTTGATTGTCCATTTGATATTTTTGAATATGAGCTCATCTTACAACATAATATATATGTTAAGAGTATTATTTATGTATTATTGTTGTAGTTTTTAATAATTTTTATTCAAATTTTGATTTAGTATTACAAATTTATATTTTAAAATATATTAATCTTAATAATATATAGTGATTAATAAATATCAATTATTATTTTTATTTTTACAATTATGCGAAATTTTATATTTAATTTCTAGACTCAAATCGGGTCGTCTTTTAATATAAAGAAATTGAATAATTCTAAATAATTCTTGTAAAAATTTACTGCATGATAAAATAATCAAATATTTATTTCAAAAACTGAATTGATGGATAAAATCATAAACTTTTAGATATTTATTTATCTCAAATGCTTTGATAAACAAAATTAAATTTATCTACGTCTTAAGTTCAATCCATGTTAATCTATCCTTTACAAATACTTTTTAATATTGTTCATTTAATTTCTTCATTTATTTGGTGGAACCTCATGTTCGTAGTAATATTGATTATCAAACCGTTAAATAAAAATGGAAATCTGTCTATACTTTTACCGAAATTCCAAAAAATAGTATTTTATACATCAATAGTTTCTCTCACATCGGGATTTATTTTATTTGGTGTTAATACTAATTTTCAATATTACATGTTATTTTATACAACATGGGGCAATGTAATCGTATTATCTGGGATTATATCCTTATTTGTATTTTATAATATTGCATCCGGTGGAAAGATGAGATTAATTTTAATCAAGATCAATGCTCCAAAGGAACTAATCAATAAAATTCCATTAATTATGTTTAGTTTGATTACTATAACTTTGATATCTATGATATTATTAACAAAAATATTCTTTGGAGTTTAAATGTTCATATGCTTTTAAAATTGCGTTAATTGATTAATTAATTGCTTTGTTAACGTAGGATCTTCTAAAATGTTTTTAACTTGACTGTCATATGCTTTAATCCCCTAATAGTAAATAGTATTTTAAGTATAAATAATATGAATTTAAGAAAATTGAGTCATATTTTAATTCTGTAATATTCTCGATAAAGTCCAGTTACAGGTCTAACTAATTAAATTTCTTTATTTAATTGCAATTAACTTGTAATGATAAAATAAGTAATTCAGATGGTTTTTCTGTTGTTTATTTGAAAAATAAAAAAGTCTAATTTTTTAATACTGAAAAGTTTTTTATTATATTTAAATCATAACTTTCTATTTAATGGTTTTTAGATCAAGGAAAAATCTATATCTTTAGAATGATTATGGTTTGAATGTGGCTAAAAATAGAATCAAATATTGTTTGATATTGTTTATGTTAATTCTTTATTAGATTATCCTTTAGAAACAGTTTGAAGCATTATCTTTTAACTATAATAATAATGCGTGATGAATCAATTTGACACTAGATTCAAAAATATACATCTAAAATGTCTTAAGAATTGGGGTCCAAGAATATATCGTCGCGAAACTGCAATAAAAATACGTTCTGAATTAATATAGATTTAGGTGATATAGGACCCTTAGATAAATAAATCCTTTCTTTTTGCATGTCTAAATAGTGATATCTGCTTGTAGAAAATGATTTCTTTCTCATGTATTAGACAAATACGATTACATTCTGTTTTCACAGAGGATGGTACATGATATTCATGAATGTTTACTTTTTAAAATTTCTCTATCTACTTCACTCTCATTTTGAGAAAAGCATAGTTGAGATGATAACACAATGCAGAAAAGATGGGGTTACTTCCTTTGACGATTGTTTTCTATTAAAGAAGAATATACGCAAATTAAATTATATTAAACAATGGCTCAAGTTGAATGTTTATTGTATAATCAAATTATAAGATCACTGCGCATATTTTATATATTGGATTTCTTTCACATTTTTTATTGAATTAATGCATTCATTATCTTTATTGTCAAATTAAAGTGAAGTTAAAAAAGTTTATTTTAGATTCTTCTAACTTATACAAATTGGATAAATTCAAAAAAATACTGATCACTGTAGATGGTTCTCCTCAATCTATGAACGCTGCAGACTATGCAATAAACATAGCTAAAACATACAATTCTGAATTAATTGCACTGCATGTTTTATACTCTAAAATTGGTTTTGCGTTTTATAGTGAAACTGTTACTGGGTTGATTACTCCAAGTTCTATAAAGGAGTTGGTAGATCAAGGAAAAGAGGAAGCTAAAAAATGGTTTGAAAAAATTCAAGAAAAATGTGATGCTGCAAATCTGCAGGTTAAAACTGAAGCTGTAATTACCGCTATTTCAATAGTTGAAGCAATAGTGAGTTACTCTGAAAAAGAGGGAGTAGATGTTATATTTGTAGGTTCAAGAGGTAGATCTGCATTTAAGAAACTACTTTTAGGAAGTACTGCGTCGGGGATCATGACTTACTCTCATTGTCCCGTAATGATAATTAAATAATAGTAGAAAAGTTAAATTGAATTAGTTTAAACTTAATTTAAATAAATTGTTATACAATCGAAATCTTTTATTTGGGATATTGAAAATAAAAATAAATATGGTTATAGGCATTATTTAATGCTTTGATTATTTTTTTGCCTAGTATCTAAAATGTTACGTGTAGTTAATTTTAAACTATGAACTGGATATATTTTAGTTATTGAAAAAAAATATCTGTTTGGCTCTTAACTTAGGAAATCTTCTTAATGCGTATTGTAGTAATAATACAACTTGAGGCCTGCAAATTATCGTATAGATAGATATTTGGTGCTCAAATATTCTGTTTTTATTATAATTAAATTAAATCTACTTTCAAGATTAAATAACAAATTTGAAATCCTTATGTTAACAGAGCATCCATCTTATTTATATGCTTAAATGCTTTATAGCATAAGAAATTTTAATCGTTATTTGCTAACGTGTATTAATTGGGTTATAACGAAAATAGTCATTTTTATTACTATTAAACAAAAATTATATTTTTAGCTGCTTTTCGAATAATATAAAGTATTTTTATACTAATTATGCAAACTTATTGCTTTTTACTAATATATAAAGCCTTTCAGTTGTTCTATTTCATTTATTAATTTTAGTATAAAAATGATGTAGTATGATTAGGGCCTTTTTAGTTAGTTAAAGTCTATATTAGTAAATTTATTTAAGGATTGTTAATATGAGTTATTTTATGCTATTATATTCGTATTTTGTATTTTTGAAGTGGATCTAATTCGATGTTCTCTAATTGTAATGATTGTGGGTTATCAAATATTTGGTCCCGACAATATTTCATAGAAAATATTGCCATTTGTTCTAGAATTGGTTTCAAAGCTTCGCCTTTACTAGTTAAAGAATATTCAATTCTAACAGGTTTTTCATTATATACATCTCTTTTAATTAAACCATCTTTTTCCATTTCTTTTAGTCTAATTGATAATGTTTTCGGATTAATCTTTTCAATCGCTTCGAGAAATTCATTAAAACGTTTCTGTTTTAATATTATCATATTTCGTAGTATTAATATAGCAAATTTTTTTCCAATTATGTTAAATGTGTTGTTAACCGGACATGACTTGCAAGATATTTCTTCTAACATAAATTTAGATGGATTATCTTTCAACTTACCATTCCAATACCTAATAACTAATTCTTAACTTACTAGTTTATATACTTACTTTATTATAGTTACCTTGAAGATTATTAGTATGAATGAAAACTCATGTGGTTGTAATGATTCTGATGAAAAAATGTCATCATGTGATTGTAACGAAGAAAGCTGTAGCACAAAATCGAGTTGTTGTAGCTCAACAGATCATGGACATAGCTGTTCAGATCCAGTATCTACTACCAAATATATGCTGGAAAAAGCCTTTTTTAAAGCGTTAATGGAGGTTCAGGTAGAAAAAATAAAGAAAAAAATAGAATCTCAATGGGGAAGTACTTTGGATAAAACTTCAGATGCAATAGTACAATCTATGTCAAAACAATGGCAGGCAGATATCTCTAAGGCGGAGGCATCAAAAGAACTATATCAAGAATTAGAGAAAATTTTTAGTAAAAAAGGTCAAGAGTGAGATCAAAAGATCCAGATATTTATTTTTTACACGTCTATTGCTTATTACTTGAATTGATCTCAAAATTGTGTTTTTGATTCATCTGTTTTGTTTTAGTTTTAAATCATTTTAATATTTTAATTAATGAATTGATTTCTGGGATAATTTTTTAAATAATTTATTTTATTTTCCAAATATTCTGATAGTTTTTCATTAGAGCGACAACAATTTATAACTTTTAACCATTGATTGTAATTAAGTTTTATTTCTGTAGATGATTCAATTTTAATTGAATCGGAAAAAGACATTGAAATTCGATATTTATCTAAAATTTGATAAATATTTTTTAGTTTATTGTCATTAGTTTTTTCAATATTGTCATATATCTTGGTCAATATTTTATTTAAATCAACATTTGTTAAATGTAGTTTAAATAATGATGAATGTTTCATTTTAGTCTGACATCGATATTTTCAATTTTAAACAAGAGTATTATTTTGACTAACATTTTCGATAATGGGGATTAACCTGCAAAATAAATATGGGATAAGAATAAAATATTGTACATATTTTTATGTATTATTTGTCGAAAATGATTATATGTTTTAAATTTAATTGAATAAAAAGTTATAATAGTACTTTGGTCTGATGAATTATTTTTGTCAGTCGGCGATCTTTTGTTCTATTTATTTGTGATCCATTTCTCAAAAAATGCTTTATATGGTATGCTTGTTTTGTAAATGTAATTACTAAATGATTTTTGTTATTTAGTATAATGTTTATAATATTTCACAAAAATGAGTAAAATTTTGATAAGTAAATACTTGTATTTTTGCACGAATTGTAAAAATCGTTTTTTACATGAAATTGCTGATGAAACTATTAATTTCATGAATAGAGGTTGTGAAACTCAAATTGGAAATTAAATTTAATTGGTAAAATTTAAATTAAAATTAAAATTAAAATTGTGTATTTGAAATGTCAACATATTATTTACTTGAATCTATTTTTAGATGCTATAACTTATTTAATTGAAAAAAGGCATATATTATAAGAAAAATTCTATGATATCTACACAAATACTACTCAAAAATCTCTTTTTGTTTTTCTTTCAAAATCTTTTGTTAAATCCGTTATATTAGATATGTCATGACCATGTGTTTGGTTAAATAATCTTTTAAATGTCTCTTGATCACCAAATTCATTTACTTTATTTTCTGCATTTGATTGAGTTGAATTAAATAAATTATTATATAATTTTTCTACCTCAGTTGTTTGTATTTTAGGAAATCTTTCAGAATAAGATTCATTGTTAAAGAATGGGTTAAACCTTTTTTGGTTATTAATAAAATCCATACTTTAGTTTATCGGTATCCCATAAAAATATTTTTTTAATGTTTGTTTTTATAATGTGTTAATGCATTTATAGATTTGATTAAATCTTGTTTTTACACAGTACTTTTACACAATTCTAAAAAAAACAGTTAAAGATATATTTTATTAAAGACAAATTTTATTAAAGACAATTGTATGAAATTTTAATATTCGCATTGCAACCCTCTTCGAAATGTTGACAAATGATAATTAAAATAATATAATAACAAATCTAGTGTTAAAGTGTTGTTAATTGTATAACATGTAATTAGTTTTGATATCTTATTAGTTTAAATTGTTGAGTTATGTAATTTGCAAAAATATTGCGAGTCGACATTAAGAATTGTAATTAATATGGTGCATATGGGCAGGATTTATTTTGGACTGTCTTGTAATAAAAATTGTTAAAAGGTGGACATCTCTAAATAATCGTAAATAAAAGATGTAATTGTATTAAAATATTTGTAATTTTGGTTTAAAAAAGGAGAGGGACGTGAAATGTTTATTTATGTTTTTATTTATTAGTAGTGTTCGTCATGGAAATGACTTGTATGTATGCAGTCTCTTGTTCCCTCGTAGCAATGATGATGTCCTTCTACTGTATACCATCCTGGTGTTCCTAGACATTTTCCAGGATGACATGGTTTATCAATAATGTGTTGTCCGTTATTATCGTTGTCGGTATGAGGTGCAGCTGCAGGTGCGACAGCTGGTGCTGCGGCTGGAATACCAAATAAACTACTTAAAATTCTATTTTTATCGTCCGGTGAAATATTTGTAGTCCCAGTTGGAGTGTTACCAAATAATCCTGTCAATGGCTGACTTGAAACACTTGGAGTTGATGGTGAAGTATTTGGAATAGTTGTAGTACTTGGAGTTGATGGTGTAGTATTTGGAATAGTTGTAGTACTTGGAGGATTTAGATTATTTATGCCTAAGTTGCCTACAACACTACCAAAATTTCTAAACATGTTACCAACTAATCCTCCATTGTCATTACCAAATAAACTACTTTGGGCGAATACCCTTGAGTTATCTGTAAAATAGATTGATACTACTGTTAAAAAAACAGTTAAAATTGTGACTGTAACTATGAAAGACTTGCCATGCTTCATATTATTATACTTGGTAAAGGATTTATTTAAAATATTAAATATTTTTTACTATCAATCTTTCCTAGTATCATATTAAATATTTTTTACTATCAATCTTTCCTAGTATCATATTAAATATTTTTTACTACCAATCTTTATTTAAAATTACATAAATGTTCATTCCAAAGATTTTTTATTTTTTTTAACACTTATATTACATTTTATCTTGTGAAATTGAGCTTTAAGATCATTCATTATACATATGCATTATCCTTTTAATTATTTTGTATAATTTTTTGTTATTTCATTATGAATGCAAATGTTTTACATTTTATTATCATGATGTAGACTAGTTTATACCAGTTATTTTACATGAATATAGTAAAAGATAGTTATTTTTGTTAAAATAATAAAATTTTATTTGCTTCATTAAACAAATATAATTATAGAATATTAAATATGTTACTGGAATCATTCGCTATCATTGTTCTATATATTAACTATTTAATAGTAACTTCTGTATTACCAATTTGGGATATTATATTCATTATTTTTCTTTCTTAAATTTTTTTGACATCTATATTATATTAAATATTTTCTACTTTTTAGTATTTGTATTTATTTTTCAATATTCTAAAAGTATTTTGGTATGTTCTAAAATGTAAGAGGAAATTTCTCTATGATATGACGAGAAATCCTAAATTAGGACTTTATATTGTTTGCGTGATTAATATGACTATCTTGTGGTCTTTAAGAAAATATGTGATAATGATTTTAATTTTTATTATTATTTTATTACTAATGGTTTTTCATGTAGTATCACTAGTGATTTTTTTAATATTATATTTTAACAAATATGAAATACGTTTTTCTCCTTCATCTCTGCTATAATATATATCTTTAATGGACTTTTAGCATCTTAAATTAACTTGCTAGTTGGAATAGGATTCTTTATTTAAATTAATGGGTTATGACTCATTCGTTTACTGCATTTTAATTTAAAAGTTTGAATTTATGTATTATAATATCAAATATTATCTCATAATATTTTTACCTTTTTTTATTTAATTAATTATTTCATATTTCTAGTAAAACGTCAATATCCATAATGGTGTCTGCTACAAAGTGTTATTATGTTAATTATAAGATATCTTTATGAATATTGATTATAAATATGGAATTGTTATCTATTGGTAATATATGTCTTGTATTGTAAATATTTTTAATATTATTGAATGTCATTTTTTGAATTTTTTCACGAATATAAATGCGAGATAGTGAGAATTAGATACAATACGTTATATATAGGCTTTACTAATACCATTTTTAAATAGTAATCGTCCAAATATCGTTATTAAAATTATTTGTAATCTAATAATATCTTTTTTTATACAAGTAACGATAATTGATTTTTTATATAATTTTGCCCAAGAAATATAAAATTCACGAGTAACTTTTTTCATAGCTTTTTTCATCTGTTTAAATTCTATAAGAGTTTTATGTAATTGGTGATAAAACCCATTCAATATCATGTTCACATGACTTATATATAGGCTTTTCTAATATTATCAAGATGAATAGTAAAACATCCATCACAGTTATTGCCTTTGTTTTAATGGCATTCGGTATAATAGCAGCAACTTCCATTATTGAATCTCAAGACGCATCTGCAAAAACCTGTAACCCACACGGATGTAAAGGGACTAAAGGATATTATACAGAAGTTGGACATCATCACTGTTGGAAAGGTACTGACGACTGTTATACCAAAAACGAAAGTTAATCATATTACTGTTGATAGTTCTACAGCTATTTGATTTTGATTCACTTTTTTTTCTTTGACGTTTTTTCTACAGAGCGATATAGTGGGTATAGAATCAATATTTTTACATTCTTTTTTTTATTTTACTAAATATTATTTCTTAAAATAATTTTGATTGCTATTGATGTATTAATTTATATGAGTTAGGTGATTTGGAAAGTTTTTGTTAAAATTCAAAGGTATAATTTTCAATAGATTTATTTCCTTGAATTGTGTTATATTTTTTATAACGATCGCATGTTATATACGTTTATGTGCAATTTTACTTATGTTTTGTTAATAGGTATCTAATATTTTGATATTTAATGTCCTATTTGTGTTATCGTATTATTTACTAGTATATAATAGATAGTTTTGTAATTAGATTGTGAAATAGATATTAGTTAAAATCAAAATTTGTAAAAATTTATAATTTTAAAAACATATGGATCTTATTTTGTGTACTAGAAAAAAGTACAGTTAAATAATTTGTAGTTACTATAAATAAGCATATTATGAGATAGGATTATACCATGTTAATATATCATTGCACTTTTGTATCATCCGGTATTGGAAAATATTTGTTAATCTATTGCTTTATCTCATGGAGGGTTTCTATAAAATCATTAATATATTTCATTGATTGCGGTATTAATTAAAAAGGGAATTTAATACCTATTTCAGGTTTCTTTAATTAAAATCGTCTAAAATCTTTTTTTTATTTTGATCTAGTAGTATTCAGTAGATGTCTAATAGATTTTATTTGTACTATGACATTCATTAAATTGTATTGTTATTAAATTTTCTATTATTACAGTAATTTTAAGAAAGAATTTTTTTATTAATTTGTTTTTAATTTTTTAAGGATCTAATTTTAATCCGTCTAATGATATCTAGTAGTTGATGATTGATATATTCACTGAAAATTTTTTTAAAAAGAACGAAAACCATGAATGCTCAATCTATATTTATTTTAATATTTATAAAAATAAAAAATTTGTATATGAACAAATAGTTTAATGTCTGGAGGAAGTTGTATATTATATTTACAATTGATTGGATACTCTTTAAATAAATGTCAAAGTAGTTAACAATCTTATGTCGATTTAATCCATGCTATTTTAATTACTCTGCTATTTTGTTTTTAACAAATTCGTATTACTCAAAAATGGATTAGTTTTTTATTCTATTAGTAATAATTTGAATATGATGATTAAAAATCCAGAAAAGTAATTTTGTGTTTGGAAAATCTGAATACAATTATATATTTTCTGCATTTAAAATTATATTCGGGTAGCGATTGGTTATTTTACAATTATTAAATTGCAAAGTGTTCGTTTATTTATAACTTTATCTTAGATACAGTAATATAGATTTTATTGTCTCTTATTTTTAAGATTGACATTTCAGGAAGGGAATATTACAAATATCTATATTTTTGCTTTTGTTGTTTCTTTGGTGATTACGTTTATTGTAATTGCTATTCAGGTTAAAAAAAACCTAAAAGGAACCCGAATTAGCATACGAAGATCTACTATATTCTTGATTTATTATTTATTGATAGTTTCTTATTTAATTTATAATTCATTTAATGCTGGAGTTCCATATCCATATGTTATACCATATATTATGATTATCGTTTTAAGTGGTTTTTATGCATATTTGTATTCAAAAAGAAATTTTGTATTTTGGAAGAATGAGAAAAAAGATCTTTATGTAAAAGGGGGAATGCTAATATATTTTATATATCTCTTTGCACTAATTACAAGAATTATTATAAATTTATTTTTCGTAGGTTTTCAGGAAGTTCATCTTAATGAATTTGGAAAGATAATTACAATAAGCCATCCGATAATACATATCGGATTGAAGACAAAGATATTGTCCCTAATTCTGACGGATTCTCTTATTGCTTTGGGGGCTGGATTGTTAATAGGAAGATATTATAGGGTTCTTGAATTGATAAGACATTCTAATACTCAGAAAGTTACTTGATTTAGTTTATTCCAAATTATTAGACTTTTATTTTTATTTTTTTATTTTATTTTTTTTGCGAATAGATTTAATGTTTTGATGATGGTATATTATAATTTTGATATTTTTAAATTTGATAGCGATATTGTTGAGAATATTGCCGTAATTTCAAAATTATTATTTTATTTTATTTTGAATCGATTGAAACTTTGATTGTTGCCTTTTAATGTCTTGTGATTTATATCTGTTATAGATATAATTTGACATCGGATTTTTTTATTATATGTTTAAAATTGATTGATCAATATATTGGGAAATTGTTACATACTTTTGTAACTTTTTATTTGGAATGGGAAAAGCAATCATCTATCTTGAATATTTGATTTGGCTAAAAAACCGCATATATCATTATTCTACTCAAGTCTAATTTTTCTATTTTAAAGAATGATATTAAAACGAATTTTAAAATGTCTAAAACATGTTAGCTTTCTTAAATTACTTCTATAGAGTCCTTTTGAAAACCTTTTGATTCAAGAAACTCTGTAACCTTTGATCTGTGATCTCCTTGCAATACTATTACACCGTTCTTAGTTGTTCCGCCAGTCCCAATAGTTTTTTTTAGCTGATGACCTAAGGACTCAATTTGTTCAGCATTTGTGAATCCCTTAATCGTTGTAACCCTTTTGCCTCTTTTTATCACATCTAATTGGACAATGATTTTAACATCATCTTCATCCAATTTCTTCAGCATATCGCCAAAGGAGTTTTCATCTTCATTATTTATTTCGATTATAGTAAATCTATGAAATTGAACCTATATAAATTATTACCATATTTTATTAAAATTAATTTTGAATGTTATTTTGTTTTTTCAAATATTTGCAGTATCCTAGTTGGATTTTATTGAGTTGTTATATGTTTTACTCTGTCGAAATTTTAACTAGTGGCTTAAAAAAAAGTGATCCTTATTTGATCAGCCTTCTTGATTTCTATCCTCTTTATTCTATCTGTACTTTAGATAAAATCATGCAGTAAACTTTTTGCGCTATTAGTACCAATTGAGAAACTTGAGAATGGACCATATATTCTTCACAATCCGAAATTTACGATGTAAATATTAGAAATTATAGTATATAATTACTAAAATTTTGATATATATATCTGATTATGTCATAGGTTTAGTATATTAATTTAATTGACATTGTAAGTAATATTTTATTCGATCCAATATCGTTATACCTCCTTTTATTATATGCTACTCTGGGAATATGATGATAAATGGAATCGGTAAAAACAAGAAATCCTGGAAAGTATTATCTATTTCTTCAGGCGTTTGTAGCCCTTGTTATTCTGTCTGTTTTTTGTGAAATAGGTACACATGCATATGCACGCGCAACCATATCTTCTAATCAAATGTTCAATATTTTGAACGTCTTTACAAAAGTCATCTAAATCAAAGTGAAATCGTGTAAGTATAAATTATGTAATGTAATAATAAACTAAAAACACAAGATCTATTTTTACATCTCGTTTAAAAGATCTTTCAATCGCACCAAATTTTCGTTCACTATTTTTACCATATTTACTTTTAGATGAGCATTGAATCCAATATTTATTGTATTTTTTTTAATATCTCTTGTAAATGGTGTCGATTTATTATACTATAAGACCGATGGATGATTTGAAAGATTAGTTTTTTGGATAATCTCCATTACGAACGCAACAAAGAGAGAACAAGTTTATGAAAATATGGTAGTCAAATCTGTTTGCGAATAATTATTTAAGTAATCTATTGAAAATAATCTGTAAAATTAAAAATGTGTTATCGAATGATAAACGTCCAAAAAGTTTCGTTTTTGCTCTGCCAATTTAATTTAGACAAATCGTTCATATCGATATAATGGATTTCTCTTTTGTTTGTTCCAATCATATAATCTTTATGGATATAATTATGTATTTGCCTTTTCCCATCGTAAATAATGATATAATTTTTGATTGTATTCCATACTTTTTATCTCTTAATTTTAAAATTTTTGAATGTTCTGTTGGATTTATAAAGTCTATAATACCGTTTAGCCATTTTCCTTTTAAATTGCCCCTAAAATCGCATGGAATTATTCTAACTGATGTATTATTTCGTAATCTTTTAATTTTTCCTGTATTCGCCCGGGTTACAACGAAAAAGGTCTTACCTTCATTTATGAACCATACGGGTGTTCTAACTGCCGTTCCACTTTTTCGATATGTTTCAAGATTTATATATTTTGCGTTATTGAACTGATCGTAATCGATAGACATGCTAAATTATAATGTATTGTAAAGTGAGCCTATTATAGAATATCTTTAATCTTTTCTGTAATTGTAGTTTATATTGTGATTGTTTTATATTAAATTAATTTAATTATGGTCAAATTTACTCTGAACATATTAAAATTATAAATTTAAATCGATATAATGGTGGTTAAAATTCATTTTTAAATTGTAGGGGTATATTGATAAATGTTTATCAGATAGAATCAATTTAATGGATTTTAAAATTGTTCATAGGAAATAGAATAAATTGATTATCAAAAAATATTTCGATAATTCCTATAGCGGATTACAATATTATTATTTTATCGCATTCTTTACTTTTTCAAGCAACTCTGGAGGAATCTCTTCAAAATTATGTTCATTTTTCGCATGTTCTTTGATCTTATTCAAAAGTTCTTCTTTGTCTTCAGATGATGCTGACCAATTACAATTAACGCCGACATCAGAACAAGTAAAGCTTTTTCCCATGTTTTATTTTATATAATATAAAATATTTAAATTATTCTATAAAGAAATTTGCTTATTGCTTATATTTCATACTTTGTCTCATAGTTTCCTGATTTGGGCTTTGTAAAGTTAAGGAATTGATTTTTAATTTTAATTGGAGTTTTGGTTAAAAAGACCATTAAAAAATAATTTTGACAAAATGAATCTAAATTTCTATAAGCAAAGAAAATATTAGTGGATAATTACAATTTAAATGTTTTACAAAATGTATTTTTGGTCTTAACTTTAGAGCCCTGATTTGTCTTTATTATGTTTACCAATTGATTTAAAATTCAAATACTATTTCTATATTTTTTTAAATCCATATTGATTCCATTTAATGATTTTATAATTCGCGAAACCGTTTGTCTTTTAAAAACTTTATATCTTACATTGATAGCAATTGTAAATTCATAGGTGACATAACCTGGGTTATATAATTAATAACTTTTTTATTTTCCATATATACTATTATATACAAATATTACAGTAAAATTATTGTCGATATGTCTCCTTTTGGTTTTTTTAAAAAAAAAGAAAAAAGTATTTCTAAACTTAACGAGAATATTGAAACTTCTAAGCCACCAGATAATAGTATTGGTACCATTATTACTATTGATTCTGCGTTAGATGAAATTCAAAAAAAGGAAGATGATATATTAAGAATCCGACTTGATAAATTACAAAAAATTTGCAAAGATTTGATCCAGTCATTTGAAATTATTAATAATATTGCTGAAAAAATTGAAATGGAGAAGGTGGATGAAGAAGTAGAAAAATTAACTCCTTTGATTAATAATACAAAAAATATTATTGTTAAATCGTTGAAAAGGGAATCATCAAATGAATTACAAATCCCTGAAACATATGAGGACTTGGTAAAATTTAAGGAAACGATTGATTCATCCATTAAACGATTTGGAGGGGTTACAAGTTCCCATAGTGTAGTAATAAATAATTTTATGAAAAAACATGGTAATAGTTTACGTAATGAATTAAAAAAAATTACAGAGAATTCTGAAAAATTAAATAATCATTTCGAATCTATTATAAAATATAGAAAAATAATTCTGGAATGTAGAAATAAAATAAAAGATGTTAAGGATATTTTTAAGGATAATAAAACTAATAAAAGTATTATTGATTCTATAAATAATAGTATACAAGACAAAAAATCAGAAAATGACACAAAAGAAAAAGAAATTATTCATATCAAACAATTACCTTCTTATAATAAAAGTTTGGATTATTTGAAAAATCTCAATGAATTAAAAGTTAATCAAAAGGACTTGATTCAAAAAATTCTAGATATTTCTACTCAAATGTCAAAGGCTTTTCATAAATATTCTTATGGTACCTCAAAGGGAACAAAAGAATTGATAAATACTCTTACAAACGATCCAATGAATATACTAAATGATAAAGAAGTCGAGCCTTACATAGAATTTTTGAATAACCTGAAGGATTCTGTTGATAAAAAAAAAATTATATTAAAAGATGGGGCAAAGATTGTGCAATGCTGTGAATTACTTAAAGATGCTTTACCCAAATTCAGTAGTGATATGGAAGAAATTAATTTGAAAATAATTTCTTTGAAAAATAAAAATATTGACTCGGACTTGAAAAAAGTTAAAGAAATTGAAAAAATTATAGATGAAAATAATAAAAATATTCAAAATGAGATATTGAGAAAAACCGAATTTAACAATATATATATTCAATCTGAACAACGATTAAAACAATCTTTACATGATATTGAATCTCAATTATATGAAATTTGCGAAATAAAATATACAATTGATTTAACTTTATAATTGATTTTATCTCATATTTTCGCGCTTATGATTTTGCACGCTACTTGGATATGGAAAATAATGTGTTTTCTCATATTTGAAATGTTTATTTGATGGTTTGTTTTGGGTATAAATTTTTATCATTTTTATTTATTCTATAAATCGATTTAGAGAAAATAAAATTTATCGATTTTATGTGTTATTATAATGAAATGTAAATATTTATTAAATTAAGATGATCTATGGTTCTTTATTTTCAAAAAAATAACAGATAATACATTTCAAGTTTGTTTCTTTTAATATATTTGAAATTAAAATATTTGTGAAGAAACTATGTATTCGTTATATTCAAATAATTGTTTGATCGTTTTTGATATTGGAAAAAATTGATGATACAAAGTTTATTCTTTTATTCTCGATATATAATTTTTTCTTCTGTTATTATGGTGATTGAATAACTAATTAATGAAAACATGTCACCATTTCAAATTATTAGCGAAGCTTTGAATCCTGAGTAATTTGGCCGAATTAATTAATTCCAATCATATCTGCTGATTCCTTAGTGATATTCGATATGGTCTGATTTAGACAAACCATATCGTAATAGGTGGCGTAAGTATAAAACAAGTTTCTCAGAAGGATGACAGAATGATCGCTCATTAATGAAAATTTTGACTTTAATTTAATTAATGGTTAAAATTTCTCTATCTTTCATGTTTGAGTTCAACTTTTATATGGAGATGAAACTAGTAGACCATAAATAATTGGTATATTATTTGAATGTAAATAATAAAAAACATCTTCACGGGGTACATGCATAAATGATTGGCAATTACTTTCAATTCAAATTCTTTAGATAATTGCACCAATAACATTACATCATCTTCTTTGTGAAGATGTGCTAAGTGATGCTTTTTAGATAGTATATTCATGAAAACTTCTGTAGTAGGTTCTACATCATCAATATCTTTTTTTTATGTTTATTGATCAAACTTCTTGTTTTTTTGGTTTTATTAAATTATTTCGAAGAATTGCGATAGCTCCCATTCCAGTTGAAGGTCCTTCTCCTTTCCATTCAATTGTGCTTTATAGTTTTTATCCTAATGGTAATTTTATGCCCGCGTCTTTTACGTGTGCCTTTTCAATGTTGTTTAAAAAATTTTGTATAAATACTGCCTTTCCGTCTAAAATATTTCCACTTCCCGGTAATACTACTGTGTATAAAATACCATTTTCAATGGGTGTTTAACTGATGCATCATCCATATAATATTATGTAATGAATTAACCTGTGGAATATTGTCCGTATGCTCGTTTGATTCTTCTTCATTTTCTGGTTCGCCTTGCTCTTGCCATTCCTATATGACTATGGGTATCTATGAATACAGGTGTTATTGCTATATCTTCAGCGATAATATCAAAATTTTTTATTACAGGATTTTCTGATCCAACCTGTGTTATAATGTCCCTCAAATCCTGTGTAATGATTATACTTTTTATTAACCCCATTATATAATATGGATGACTTTGGAATTGCATGATGGATCAGGATATTTTAATAAATATTATATTATGATGTTTAGTTACTGATTTTTTTATACATTTGGTTACTAATTTAAAATATGTGTATCTAAAAAATTTATATAAGATAACCGCGATTTATATAATCTATTATATGTTCAATACGGTTAATATCTTAAGGTTTTTTTTTCTAATTATAATAATAGTGTTTATTACACAAAGTTATGGCACTGTTTACGCAAAACCTTTTGATAACTTATCAGTTCTGCATATTGTACATAATAATGTTTATATTTCAAGTTTTTTAAAATACCCTGTATCTGATAATAAACTTATAATTGTTGGTTCAATTGCTTCTCCGCACAATTTGTCTATTACATCCCCAATAATAGTTACACTTGGATTAAATGCATATAATATTTTTTCCAAAAAATCTGAAATAATTACTGAACCCCCATTTAAAGATGTTATATATAATATTGATGAGCCACTTCCATTCAAATTCGAAATTGATACTACTAAATACCATGTTAATCTGGATTCTGTTCCATATGTATACAAAATTGAACATGCTGACAAACAATCTACCGATGTTAATACTTTTAGACTAGCATATGATGAATCTAATCTAGGTCCATTTAAAGAACTACATGGGAATGTTACTAATACTTCGCCGAACGTCATCAAAAACTTAATTTTGTATGCTATTGTTCACGCAAAAAATGGAACGCAACTAGATTCCGTAAAAACGTTAATTCCTATAATACCTTCGCAAAAAACAGTAAGTTTTAGTTTGATTCCTAACAAAATTATACGGAGTTCTGTCTTTATCTATAGTTGTGTTGGTGGGGATTTGCAAAATTTTAACTCTTATAAAATGATCAATTTAAATTCTGGTAAGACATTAGGCTATAAATTTTCCGGTTTTATGACAATCGATTCTATAGTTTATGATTACTCTACTAATCAATTTAGACTAGGTGTAAATAATGTATATCCTCCTCCGGCAACTTTGTCTTTACAATTTATGTCGATGCAAAAAAGTCCTTTATTTGTATTATTGGATGGAAAAAAATACGAATCAAAGATCCTTGACAATAATAGTACTATTAATGTCGATTTATTTATTCCACAAGGCAAACATGAAATCAGTATACAAGGATTTACAAGGTGATTTTTAGTTTTAAATGATATTAGATTTTTTTTATTGGATTTAAATTAACGTCTACAATATACACTTTTTATCTTTTTCATTTTATTATAACTTGCTTCAAGTATTTTTTTAATTCTAAATAGTAAAAATTATAAAAATCATATGATTAATTGTTTTACTTATGCATTTTAATATGTGTTAGTTAAATATGTTTGAAAAAGTACTTATAATCTTTCTTTATATATTTTATTGCCATTATTAAACATATTAAATTCAGAGCGACTTTTTTAATGATGATTTGATTTTGATATGTTGAATTAGGTTACTGTTGGTATAACGTATTATTTTAAATAATTTTTAGTAAAATAATATGACTAAAAAATATTTGATTGATACATCATGTAATTTTTGATCATGATATTGAAACATTTAATCCATGCTAAATTATATCATAATTATATTGATATTTTCTATAAATAGAAAACATCGATATTTGAGCATATTTAATACAATTCTTTATAGCAAAGGATTCTCAAAATCTACTTTATTTAATTCATCATCTTGGTAACTTAATTTAAGACAGATCTTTTCTATCTAATTTGACTTGATGTATTTAATTAGGTGTCTATTCTTTTTAATTGCACTCCTATTATGATCATCCCAACGATGGTACTTGAGAAAAAATCCATGTCTTTATGGCTACAATATATTACATGATCTGAAAGTTTCATAATTACAAAATTATCTGTCGACTTGTAACTTTCCTTTTGAATAATCATTTAGAAACGCTACTATAGCATATTTTTTATCTTTAGTAAAAATAAATAATGTACATCTGGATAAATTTAAGATATGCACAAAATAAAATTTCGTAGTAATAATAAAATTGAACATGTATAATTTTGAAACTGCGATAAAAAGTCGACCATAATTAATGTAGGTTTGGATTATTAGTGACTGAGTATATAAAGAAATTCTTTATTTTCAATTCAAAAGAATGAATTGTTTGGTCAATTGCGATTTCTGCCCCTATTTTGTGTAATTCTGTTAAAATATCCTGTTTTAACAGAATAATGAAGTATTACTTACTATTTGTTAATTCTTGAATCTAAATATAATCTTCATTGCTATTTTGAAAAGAGTTATTGAAAGAATAATGCAATATATCAAGGACATGATGAAGGTTTGAAATCGCTTTCCTTGTAAAAAGAACAAATACAAAATATATTTTAAGACTTAATCTATTTATCGATCAATTTGATAAAGTAATAAGATGTATTAATAGCGCAATAAATATAGAATTAATATGTATTGACGTTTATTTTATTTCATAAAACAGGAATGTACTTGATTCAATAAAAAATTGATTTTAAAGTATTTTTATTTTATGTTATTGCAGTAACATAATTGTTACCTGGTACAGATGAGTAGTTGTAATTTTTACTGCAAATTATCTCTAAGATGTATATCATAATTTATAGTAAAAATGTTATTTTTAAGAAAAACTCTTATTATATAACATATTTATAAATTTCGTCTAAATGATATATCATCCTAAATCAAAATTGTTTGTTATTACTATGATTGCTGGATTTGCATTGGCTATTTTTGCTTTGTTTTTTACACAAGCTTATGCAGCAACAACCACCACTTCATCTTCGAGTGCGAGTGGTCTTACTAAACCATTGTTGGCAATAGCTGCAGCAATAGCAATTGCTGGAGGACTTATTGGTACTGGAAATGCACAACAGGGTATTGGTGCTGCTGGTATGGGTATAATTGCAGAAAAACCTGAAAAGTTTGGACAGGTTTTATTCTTCTTCGTTATTCCTGAAACTCTTTGGATTATTGGTTTCGTACTTGGAATCATATTGTTATTGGGAATATTATAATCGGCAGATATTGTAATGGCCCGCCTAGATATTTTTATTCAAGAGATTGAAAATAGAAAAGAGAAAGAAATACGACTCTTAGAGAATACCTTGGCTGAAAAAAAAACTGAGATTGCGCAAAAAAAAGAAACTACTATCAAAAAACTATGTGAGCAATATGAAATTGAAGCAAAAACAAAATCTCAAAAGGAATTTGCTAGAATAGTCGAGGCATCTAAACTAAACGCTAAAAAAATACTTTTTGAGACGATTCACACAAATATGGACTCTACTTTTGGAGTTATCGAACATGAAATGGAAGGTTATGCTCAAAAACCTGAATATAAAACTTTAGTAAAGAAAATGATTAACTATGCAAAAAGCATATTGGGTAATGAGATAACCGTACACTGTCGCGTCAAGGATACTCCAATAATAAAAGAAATGAATATTTCTGTAGGGTACCACTTTAAATAATACTTTGGGTGGTATCTTGGCTGAAAATAAGGAAGGCACTCGAGAACTAGATCTTACATTTGAAGAGCTCTTAAGGACAAAAGAAGACGATATAAAAAGTTTTCTTGTCGAACGTTTTGCTAGATAAATGACCTCATCATCATATTCATCTTCTTTTGGGAGGCTACAGGCGTTATCTGTAAATTTTCTTTCAAAAGATACTATTCAAAGTTTGGTTAAATCTGAAGATTTGGCAGAAATGAGGCGAATTCTGGATTCCACTTGGTATGGTCCGGAGATAGAGCGGGCATCCTCAATGTATTCTCCTCCGGAACTTTTGGAAGTGGCATTAAATAGACATCTTGTAGATGTTAATAGAATTGTTTTGGAAACGGCGCCTTATAGTGGAAAAGCTGCAATCCGATCTTATTTGTTAAAATGGGATATTTATAATATCGAACTGATTTTATCTGCAAAAATTATTGGACGTACTATTACTGAAACGGAACCTTTTTTGGTTTCTAGTAGAAATTTTCCTGCAGGGATTACTGCAGGAAATATATCTCATGATGAAATGAAAATTATTTTATCTCAGACCGGGGTTGACGGTGTAGTGAATTACCTTGTAAAATACAAATATGGTACTATCATCATGAAACATCTTGATACTATTCAAAAGACTGGTGATCTTAGTCCTTTAATGATTGATCTTATGGCGTATTATTTTACTAATTTGATCGAATCTCTCAAATTTTTTCAAGGAGATGAGGGTGTAATTAGGGATGTAGGACGAATGCAAATTGATAAAAAGAATATTTTAAGTTTGTTAAAAGCCAAAAATTCTAATTTAGATCGTGAAATAGTTAATAAACATCTTATAGAGGGAGGCCATATTGCATTAAATGAATTGCTTGAAATGTTTGGAGCGAAAAATGTTGAAGAATTTGTGAATAGGATTGAGGAGCGGCTTATCATGGGCGATCTATTGGAAACTTATAGGAAAACCCATAGTCTTATTGACTTTGAAATATCTCTAGATCAATTCATAAGTACAAAATATGTACAACGATTAAAGAATATTTCACTATCCATTGGTTATATATTCCATTTTATTATACTCGCAGAATTTGAATGGGATAATATAAAAAGAATTGCTTATGGAAAACGCTATGGTATACCTGTTGAGCGCATAAAATCTATGTTGCTTTTTGAGTGAGTGTGTTTATTATGTCATCTAAACAAAATTCTGATTTAAAAGGTCAAATCGCTGTAATAGGCGAACGAGAACTTGTTATTGGCTATAGACTATTGGGTATAGGTGAAACATATTTAGTTAGCGAAGGAGGTGAAGATCCTTATAAAACAATGGAAAAGTTATTTACTTCTCATAAATTTGCAATGATAATTGCAAGTCACTTTATACGCGATTCTCTTCCTATGCTATTCAGACAAAAGGTGGAGGCATCTATTAATCCACTAGTTTTGTTTATGCCGTCTTTAAAAGGTGATATACATGAAGAGTCCATATCTTCATTAGCAAGACGAGTACTTGGAATAACTGTTTAATAGGAGTTGATGAATGTGTTAAAAAATGGATTATTACAGTCAGTAATTTCACGTATTTCTGGATCAGTTGTAGTAGCAACAGATGTAGAAAATGCGCAAATGTTTGATGTTGTACGTATAGGTGAATTAGGTTTACTCGGCGAAATAATTCGTCTTGAAGGTAATAAAGCCACAATTCAGGTATATGAGGATACAACTGGTTTGCGCCCTGGCGAGAAGGTTATTAATACAAAAAGACCGTTATCTATACAACTTGGACCTGGGTTATTAACATCTATTTATGATGGAATCCAACGTCCACTTAATATTTTGAGGGAAAAAAGCGGTGATTTTATTAGTAGAGGAATATTTATTCCTGCACTTGATGAACAGAAAAAATGGGATTTTATTCCGGTAAAGAAAAATGGTGAAAATGTTACCGCCGGTGAAATTATAGGGGAAGTTCAGGAAACTCCATTAATTAGTCATAAGATTATGGTTCCGTTTGGAGTAAATGGTCAACTTGCAGATATTAAAGAAGGTAAATATACTGTAAATGACGATGTTGCTAAAGTTAAAACAAATAGCAATACTGTTGATGTTGGATTGTCAAACTGGTGGGTGGTGCGAGTTCCAAGACCTGTTTTGAGTAAACTTCCTCCTGCATCTCCTTTACTTACTGGTCAGCGTGTCCTTGATACTTTTTTCCCTGTTGCAAAGGGTGGTACTGCTGCTATTCCAGGACCGTTCGGAAGTGGGAAAACTGTAACACAGCAGCAACTTGCAAAATGGGCTGATAGTAAAGTCATTGTTTACATTGGTTGTGGGGAAAGAGGTAATGAAATGACTGAAATTCTTACAACTTTTCCTCAGCTAGAAGATCCTAAATCTAAAAGACCTTTGATGGAGAGAACTATTCTTGTAGCTAATACTTCAAACATGCCTGTAGCAGCTAGAGAGGCGAGCATATACACTGGTATTACTATGGGTGAATATTATAGAGATATGGGATATGATGTTGCCCTAATGGCTGATAGTACTTCCAGGTGGGCAGAAGCATTAAGAGAAATATCTGGCCGGTTGGAAGAAATGCCTGGTGAGGAGGGATATCCTGCATATCTTGGACGACGTCTGGCAGAATTCTATGAGCGTGGTGGAAAGGCTGTTGTGGTATCCCCCGAGGAAAGAGTGGGTTCATTAACTCTTGTGGGTGCCGTATCTCCACCTGGAGGTGATTTTTCTGAACCTGTATCTCAAAATACATTGAGAGTTACAAGGGTTTTCTGGGCCCTTGACGCCAATTTGGCCTCTAGAAGACATTTCCCCTCAATTAATTGGCTTACAAGTTACTCCTTATATGCAGACGATATGTTTGATTGGTATAAAACCAATATATCTCCAGAATGGATTCCGCTCAGGCAAGAAGCTTTAGAAATTTTACAAAGAGAATCTGAATTGCAAGAAATTGTTCAATTGATAGGATATGATGCATTACCTGAACCTGAAAAAGGGGTCTTGGATACTGCTAGATCAATTAGAGAGGATTATTTACAACAGAGTGCATATGATGATGTTGATACTTATACCTCAATTAAAAAACAATATCTTATGTTATCCACCATCTTAGAATTTGGTCGATTAGAATCTGATGCAATAAAAAAAGGTGTAATCTCGTCAAAGATAGGTGCATTGGATGCGAGAAAGCTTATATCTAAGATGAAGTGGACCAAAGAAGAAGAAGTAGAAAAATTGGTCAATGAAATCAAGATAAATATGACAAAGCAATTTGAAAAATTATTAGTGGAGGTAAATAGTTAAAATGTCTAAAGTTTCCTTTAAAACTCTTTCAAAAATCGCTGGGCCTTTAATATTTGTTGAAGGTGTGAAAAATGCTGCTTATGGTGAAATGGTTGAAATTAAGCTTGCTAATGGTGAAATACGCCAAGGACAAGTACTTGATACTGGTGAAGGCTTGGCCGTAGTACAAGTTTTTGGATCAACAATTGGACTTGGAACAAGTGGTACCTTAACAAAATTCCTAGGTCATACTGCTACCATGTCTGTATCTGATGAAATGCTTGGTAGGACATTTAATGGATTAGGACAACCTCGAGATAACGGTCCTAGCATTGTCTCAAAAGAAAAATTTGATTTGGTGGGTTCAGGTATTAATCCTTATTCTAGAGAAGAACCATCTGAGTTTATCCAAACGGGTATGTCCAATATCGATGGTATGAATACTTTGGTAAGAGGCCAAAAGCTTCCGATATTTTCAGGTTCAGGTTTACCTCATAATTTACTTGCTTCCCAAATTGCCAGACAAGCTCGTGTTCTTGGGTCGTCTGAGAATTTTTCTGTAGTATTTGCTGCTATTGGGATCACAAGCGAAGAATCTAATTTTTTCGTAAAACAGTTCGAAGAAAGTGGTGCCCTTGGTAGAAGTGTTCTGTTTCTAAATTTATCATCTGATCCTTCTATGGAGCGTATATTAACTCCAAGACTTGCTTTGACAACCGCTGAATTCCTTGCATATGAGCGTGAAATGCATGTGTTGGTAATAATGACTGATATGACAAATTATTGTGAGGCTTTAAGGGAAATAGCTGCGGCAAGAGAGGAGGTCCCAGGTAGGCGTGGATATCCTGGTTACATGTATACAGATCTTGCTTCGCTTTATGAAAGAGCTGGAAAAATAAAAGGTCGAAAAGGCTCTGTAACTCAGATTCCTATACTTGCAATGCCTGCTGATGATATAACTCATCCAATTCCTGATCTTACTGGTTACATTACAGAGGGACAAATAGTTATGAGTAGAGAGTTACACCGATTAAATATACATCCTCCAGTAGATGTTTTAACTAGTCTTTCAAGACTGATGAATCAGGGTATAGGTAAAGGCCAAACTAGAGAAGACCATAGAAATCTTGCAGATCAATTGTATGCAACTTATGCTCAAGGTAAAGATGCAAGATCTCTATCTGCAATTGTAGGTGAAGAAGCATTAAGTGATATTGATAGAAAATACTTGAAAATTGCAAATAATTTTGAACGAAAATTTGTTAATCAAGGTCCAGATGAAAATAGGTCAATAGAACAAACACTGAATATTGGATGGGATTTGCTGAGCGAAATACCGGAATCTGAATTAAAACGTATAAAACCTGAATTTATTGCAAAATATGGGGTTAATAAATCTGTAGAAAGTTCTGAGGGTAATGCCTAGTTATGTCTTTATCTTCAAATATTAGACCTACTCGTTTAGAGTATATCCGTACGAAGCGTAGAATCGTTATTGCCCAAAAGGGTTTGAAACTATTGAAATTAAAGCGACAAGCATTGATTCTAGAGTTTTTTAATACAAACAAAACTGCATCTGCATTAAGAAGTAATTTACAATCTGAATTGCAAAAAGGTTATGAGGCTATTCGAATGGCGGAAATGCTATCTGGATCTATTAGATTAGAAAACGAATCTATGAAAATTCCTGAAATGGAAAGCTTGCAAGTTATGTCAAAAAGTATTATGGGGGTTCATATTCCAAAACTTGTTGGAGGTCAAAGAGATATAATGGAGGAATATTTGTTGGAATTGCCCACATCTATTAATGAGGCGTTGAGATCTTTCCAAAATATTCATAAAATTGTACTAGATGTCGCAGAAAAAGAAACTGCTCTAAGGAAGCTATTATACGAAATTGAGAAAACCAAGCGCAAATCTAATGCTATAGAAAATGTGTTTATACCCAAACTTGCATTTGCAGTTAAATTTATTACCTTTAGGCTTGCTGAAATGGAGCGTGATACTTTTATTATGCTTAAAGCTGTAAAACGAAAGATGGAAGAAAGAGAAAATGAAGAACAAGTACAATTACATGCTAAAGATAAAGGTGTATGATAATCAATATGTATAATAATCGTTTCTCAAACAATTCTCAAAAAAAATTTTATATGATTACTCGTGGAATTAAAATTGGAAATATTGTAGGGACTGCTGTTTTAGTCGCCTTCATTGGAAAATCTTTATTAGGGATATAAATATGAATAAAACTTCAAATTCATCATCCTCTTCTCAAGAGGAATATATTGACTCATTAAGACAAATTAAAGAAACTGAAGAAAAAGTACAGACAGAAATTGAAAATTTTAGAAATGCTATTGAAAAAGAAATCAAAACATTGCAACTTGATCTTGTAACGTCCATTGATCTTGCTAAACAGGGTGGCAAACAACAAGTAGAAAAAAGCATCGAAGATTCAAAAAAGAAAGCATCTGTAGAATCTGATAAAATTATTTCTGACGCAAAAAATAAATCTAAATCTATATCTTTTAATCTAGATGGTCAAATGAAAAAACAGATTATGGATATTATTTTTTCTGGAATTTGATTATTTAGATCGGGGAGTTGTTATTATGAGTACAATTTTAAAGCCAGTTTCAATGGCAAGAATTGCGGTATTGGGTTTGAAAAAATACCGAGAAAAAATAGTTTCCATTTTGCAAGAAATGAATGCAGTTCAATTAGAGCCTTTTTCTAAAGATACTGAATCTTATTTAAAAACTGAACATGAAACAGATCTGCATAGACAGATATCTGATAATTTACTTAAAATAAGGGGATTAATTAATTCTCTTCCTTCTACTCAGATTACTGGAAAGGTTAGATATGTATCAATTAATGAAATGATGGAGAAATTTAAGTCATTGAATATCGATAGTACAATTTCTTCTTTGGAAAAACAAAAGGATAATATTCTTACTGAAATGAAAGAAACCGAAAATAATGTTAAACTATTAGAAGAATACTCTTTTTTTCCGGAGGATCTTAATGTTTTACATCTTAATTCTGGCAGATCTTTTTTTGGACGTATAGATGCCGAAAAATTCCAAGAATTTAAGAAAAAACTAGAATTAAATGATGAGGATGTTATTTTGTATTCTAATGGTGGTACTAAAACAACACTTTTTGTTTTAGTCATCATGCATAATTTTCCATCTAATGCATTGGCTTCAATCGTCAATTTGTACAATGTTCATCTGGAAGCGGTTCCAGATCTAAAGGGAAAACCTTCTGTCTCTGTAGAAAATCAGAAAAAAATTCATGATGATTTATCTGGACAATTGAGTAAAATCAATAATCAATTGACTGAGATTTCAAAATTGCATTATACTTATTTAAAAGGGGTAGAGGAGCAACTTGATATTGAAAACAAAAGATTGGATGTAATAAAGGGTTTGGGTGTTACTAAAGATACTTTTGCATTAGAAGGATGGATTCCTAAATCTAAAATCGATTCCATAAAATCTGCTTTTCAAAAATATGATGAAGGTACAACTATGCTATATCAACTGAATACAAAAGAAACCCCTCCAACGCTTCTTGAAAATCCAAAAAGATTAAAGAATTTTGAATCTTTTGTAAGATTTTATTCACTGCCATCTGGAAATGAATTTGATCCCACTGTAATATTTGGTATAATATTTCCTATTTTCTATGGATTAATGTTGGGTGATGTTGGATACGGGTTAGTTATACTTTTAGTATCAAGATGGGTGATAAGGCGAGTTGAAGGCAAAAAACGAGATTTAAACATAATGCCTACGTTTCTTCGAAAATTTGCTATGACGATTTTACAGCCTGTACAAATGGTAAAACTTGCCAAAGCAATGACGCCTGGATGTATTATTGCTATAGTACTTGGATTCTGCTTTAATCTGTATTTTGGATTCCATTTAAATGGCTATTTATTCTCTTTCCTAAATCACTATGGATTTCATTTGCCAACAGATGGTGCACTACTTGATCCTATCGGAACTTTTGGCTTGCGTAAACTATTACTAATGAGTGGTTACGTTGGAATAGGTATGGTTTCTTTTGGACTCGTACTAGGAATTATAAATAGTCTTAGAGATGGCGAAAAGAAACATGTAATTAGTAAAATTGGCTGGCTTTTGTTCGGTTGGGGTATTGTTTTGTTAGGTTTAGCACTGTTACATCATCAAAATATTAATCCAACCCAACAAGTTACCGGTGCTGGATATTTTGTATTGATTTTAGGCGGAATAGGTCTTATGTTTTATGGGGAAGGCGTAAGAGCCATGATGGAGCTGCCATCCATAATTAGTCATATATTGTCATATACTAGGATTGTTGGTATACTACTTGCTTCGGTTATACTTGCTGATGTAATTGATTTTATCTTCATTAAAACATTGCATCATACCATATTGTATATTATTATGGGAATAGCGATCTTCTTTATAGGTCATATATTCAATATAGTATTAGGTGTATTTGAACCGGGAATTCAGGGAGCTAGGTTAATTTATGTGGAGTTTTTCTCAAAATTTTACCATGGCAATGGCCGACAATTCAAACCATTTGGTATTATACGGAGATTTACATATAATCAATATGATGTCGAAAAACAAAAATAAAATTTTTTTTCCTTATTTATTACATTAATTATCTTAATCTCCAGTTTGTTTTATTTTTATAAGTATATTCGTTTTAAAATTATTTCAAATATGCATTTTTCTATAATGTATATGCTTTGTCGCCTAATTCCTTATCCTTTATCCATATCTTTTCTTGGCCCTCCATATTCTCCTAAACAAATTATAGAGGGATATTTTTATCATCACCTCATTTACCAATTTGAAACCTGGTAGCAGATACATATATTCGCCAAACATTCTCTATAGTTGAAAAGGCTGTTTTGACAATCCATCTGTATCCATACTTTTTTTTCATCTTCCATTTCAGCAAGTCATCTTTGGTTTGTAGTCTTACTTCTCTGTTCCCTAACCGATTATTTTTAATGGAAATAATGGAATTCTTTCTTACCTTTATTCTTAGAGTGATTCCTTTCTTCTCACGATGCCTGAAGTTCCTGTTTGTAACACAGGTCCAATCATAGGAAGGACCGATTCAATCTTTTTATCCGATATCTAAAGCATGATTGATCAATTTCCTTAGTATTCTGCTGTCATGTACTTTCTCATCAGTTACCTCTAGAGTCAGGATTTCCTTTGTCTTTATAGGTTTATTGCTACATGGATCTTGCGATAAACTCTTTTCCTGTTCTGCACATTCAATTTCTCATCTATCCACTGGTCCTCCCTATTGGTTACCTTAATTCCTGTGCTATCTGCTGCAATTATGATATAATCATTACCATCCTTTCTATCATGGTCATTGATATTGACATTCAACTTGTTGATTCTTTTGCAGATATGGCCATAACTTAGAGTCTATCCCAAAATTATCTTTCTATATATGATTATGTAACAAGATAACTGTACCAATCCAAGATAGTTCTCTACCTTCTTTTCATATCGAGTAAACAGTTTCCTGAACCTATTATGCCAAGAGTTTGTTCTTTCTACAACCCATCTTTTAGGAGAATGTTTTTTACGATTTGGCATCGTTATCATCTTTTCATTATCAACTTCTTTCCCTTTCTTTTTCTTGTATGGTATGTGCAGTACATAGCCTCGTCGGATTAATTCCTGTTCTTCAGGTTCGGAATCGTATGCTTTGTCAAGACATAAATGTTGCAACCTTTTTCTTGTTCCACGTTTAGGTTTAGGAGAGGACAGTTGACGTTGACGTTTGATAACAGAGTTATCCACCACATCTGTTACTATTTTGATATCATGAGTGCTTGCTGAAGATATTACAACAGATAGAGGGATTCCTTTTTCATCTGTTAAAATATGTCTTTTTGTGCCTAGTTTGCTTCTATCAATAGGATTATGTCCTACGGTCATCGCCCCCCTAAAGGCAACTTTATAGATGTACTATCGATGGATTGCCACCAGGTACAGTTGATGCCGACAAGATCATCATAGATTTTCAATAGTTTTATCCATAGCTTTTTGAAGATGTCGAGACTATTTCACTTCTGAAACCTACGGTGACAAGTGGAACCAGATCCATATTCTTTGGACAGCATCTTCCATTGACATCCTTATGTTCTTAATACATAAAGAATTCCATCAATCACTTTTCTGTATGGTATAATTGGTCGACCAACCGTCTTGAGTGGTTTCTCCTTTGGAAAAATATTTTTAATCTTATCCCATAATTCATCTGGAACCTTGAGTATGGTAGGGTGTTTATTATTCTTATTTACACTGTCCATTCTCCGGATGCAGGTCACAGTTATCAAAAGAGGGAAAAGAGCTATAATCTTATCGAATTTTGGGATAGGCTCAGTATTAACAGGTAAACTTTTTCCAGTAGTCTTGATAATTCCTTCTGTCTGTCTGTAAGGAAGATGAAAGAAGTAACGTATGTAACCAATGACTAGAATGAATGAATTTGGAAAGACCAATGGCTTATTACCATTCTTGTTTTTATTCATTAGTTCTAGATTGGAATCTCAGATATCAAGGAAATCGTATGAAAATAGTATCTTGTCACGTCGGACTAATGAGCGGTTGTAAGAATGCCAATCAATCAAGAATGATAAAGTAGTTCAAGCCAGCTAAATAGATTGAGCTAGGCGGCAAAGCAATGCCTTTTGGAAGACTACTAATAATAAAAAAACTAAGGGTAAAATAATTACAATTGGTTTAAGGTCCTTTATATTTGTAAATTCGAATATGGCAATTAATTGCAATAACCAATACATGGTATATTTTCTAGGTATACAGTATGTGGTAGATATATACAGTATGTTATAAATTATATCTAATTATTAGAAAGTCAATATGAAGACCAAATTATAAACAGATGATTTACCATTCACACGCAAGTATATACATGTATAAACAATTGATACAGGAGATACCAAACTAGTTATAATTACCCATATAATATTCTATTAGGGGATTACCCTTTTAAATAATAAGAAGAATGTTTTTTTGAAATTCTATTTGTAAGCATGAAAAAATACTATATATAAATGTTTATAAACTTATATGTGTATAATATGCTGTGATTAGATCACTAGCCTCGTAGCCTTTGCCTCTTACTCGTAGCCTTTGCCTCTCTAGCCTCGTAGCCTTTGCCTCTCTAGCCTCGTAGCCTTTGCCTCTCTAGCCTCGTAGCCTTTTGCCTCTCTAGCCTCGTAGCCTTTGCCTCTCTAGCCTCGTAGCCTTTGCCTCTCTAGCCTCGTAGCCTTTGCCTCTCTAGCCTCGTAGCCTTTGCCTCTCCCCCTGCCTCTCTAGCCTCGTAGCCTTTGCCTCTCTAGCCTCGTAGCCTTTGCCTCTCTAGCCTCGTAGCCTTTGCCTCTCTAGCCTCGTAGCCTTTGCCTCTCTAGCCTCGTAGCCTTTGCCTCTCTAGCCTCGTAGCCTTTGCCTCTCTAGCCTCGTAGCCTTTGCCTCTCTAGCCTCGTACTTGCCTCTCTAGCCTCGTAGCCTTTGCCTCTCTAGCCCTCACTGATTTATCATATCCGAATTTGACAATATTCTCATAGATCGCGAAAAAGTAAACAAGGTCAGGCGTATATTATGTAGACAAAAAAACACAAACAGTGAATTTCTGCTTTGTTGCATAACTCTGAAATTCGTTTTTTCATAAAACAAATTACGAATAGATGTCTCCTAAACTTGGATTAACTGTGTCGTGTAGTTATGATAAAATTGAGTTATGCAACAAAGCAGATATCTGAGATTCCAATCTAGAACTAATGAATAAAAACAAGAAGGGTAATAAGCCATTGGTCTTTCCAAATTCATTCATTCTAGTCATTGGTTACATACGTTACTTCTTTCATCTTCCTTACAGACAGACAGAAGGAATTATCAAGACTACTGGAAAAAGTTTACCTGTTAATACTAAGTTATGGCCATATCTGCAAAAGAATCAACAAGTTGAATGTCAATATCAATGACCATGATAGAAAGGATGGTAATGATTATATCATAATTGCAGCAGATAGCACAGGAATTAAGGTAACCAATAGGGAGGACCAGTGGATAGATGAGAAATTGAATGTGCAGAACAGGAAAAGAGTTTATCGCAAGATCCATGTAGCAATAAACCTATAAAGACAAAGGAAATCCTGACTCTAGAGGTAACTGATGAGAAAGTACATGACAGCAGAATACTAAGGAAATTGATCAATCATGCTTTAGATATCGGATAAAAAGATTGAATCGGTCCTTCCTATGATTGGACCTGTGTTACAAACAGGAACTTCAGGCATCGTGAGAAGAAAGGAATCACTCTAAGAATAAAGGTAAGAAAGAATTCCATTATTTCCATTAAAAATAATCGGTTAGGGAACAGAGAAGTAAGACTACAAACCAAAGATGACTTGCTGAAATGGAAGATGAAAAAAAAGTATGGATACAGATGGATTGTCAAAACAGCCTTTTCAACTATAGAGAATGTTTGGCGAATATATGTATCTGCTACCAGGTTTCAAATTGGTAAATGAGGTGATGATAAAAATATCCCTCTATAATTTGTTTAGGAGAATATGGAGGGCCAAGAAAAGATATGGATAAAGGATAAGGAATTAGGCGACAAAGCAGATATCAAGAAAATCATATTAGAAGATGATTTCATCATGTCTATTAATGAGCGGTTTAGAAGATCAATGGTCAACCACAATTATTTGTTAACAGTTGTGTAAATACAACGGTAATGTTTAATGTAAAATATTTGTAGTTGTTTTGCTTGAGATGTTTTTACATAATCTTATCAAATAAATTGTATTTTAATTATCTTGTTTTGGAAAAAAACAATTATTTTACAAATACAACTTAGGTAATTCTTTACACCACTGTTAATCTATCAAAGCTAAATAGGTTGAGTTAGATGACAACGCAGTAATATGTGCTATAAGAAAAGATTTGTCCTTGTTATGTATGTCAATTTATATCCTTTTTGTTTTTTAGTAACGGTAATATTTTGCCCGTCCTAGATCTATATGAGGGATTACCTATACCTATAGCTATCATTGTATTTTTATCATTTGAATGGGGTAAAAAAATATCAGTTACTATATCATCGTAAAATGTTGATCCAGATGCACCTATGGAATGTGCGTAGGATAAAAGATATATCTTTCCTGCAATTATTCCTGCTTCATACTGTGCTGCTCTGTATCCTCTATTGCCTAATGTTTGGATGATTTTGTTTAAGTTTGACATTAAAAATAAAACTACACTTGCATCACTAAAAAGAGGCTGATCCAAACATACATGACCTGATAAATCTCTGGATGTCTTGTAATTTATTAAATTTAGTGAATGTTCATATTGATTATAATGATATCCGCCTCTATCTATACCACTAACGTCATTTATGATCAAATAAATGTCTACTAATGTTTGTATGTCTTTCTTAAAATCCATGGGTATTCCTCTTGTTGAATTAAATAAGATGTTTGAAAGAATTGAAGAAGATATTGGAGATCTGGAAAACTTTCTTGTAGATCCGCGCTTTAGTATTGTTTCACCCAAACTCGGAAAGGTCGAAATTTTACACTCATTGGGAAAATTTTGTCTTTTTAATATTTGACCATTCTGTATGGGCTGAAATTCTCTATCTTTAAATCCTGCTGTCTGGGATAATCCTGCATTTATCCATTCAAAAACCTCCTTTCCATTGAAAAGCTTTGAGCTTTGATGGGTTTTCCATATAAGCGGATAAGATTTTTCTACTTTTGAAATAGGATTTGTACGCATAGAGGTTAAATTAATTCCTGGATTTGATTCTAAATTCGATTTATCATTTATAATGGGTATCTGTTTTGTATTAAAGGATACTATTGCAATCGTTGCCTCTTTTTCTTTTTCCAATCCTAATATTTGATCTATTTTATCATCTATAAATCCTAAAAATATTTTACTATCAATATTGCTTGATATATTTGTAGCAAGAAGATTTGCAGTGATAACTCCTGCATCCCAAAACCAATGTCGATAGGACCGATCTTGATATTTCCATGCATTTCTCCATGCTATAGATGTAAATATTAATAATAGAGATGAATTTTGTATTTCTGATTTATCTGTTGTGGCTTTTGATACTTCTTTTATATAATCCCCTTCACGAATTTTTTTAAGGCTAAATTCTATCGGATTAAAATGATAAATTCCTGTATTTAGATCTGATGAAAAATTTTTACAAATTATATAAATTTCTATTGGATACAACGCTCCTGTTGCTGGTGCGGCACGCATATAGTATATGTTATTATTATTTTTGATTATTCTTGTAATTCCGCCTATAAAGAAAAGGATCATGGATAAATCTTGTAATGTTAATTTTTTACTTTCAATTTTATTATTATTATTTGAATAATCTAATGAGATCTCTTTGTCGTTCTCATTGCTTTCTACATTTTGAGGATGTATTCTATTAACCGATAAAATTGCATTCATATTGGGTGTGGAAAAATGTGTCGGAAGTATTTTGGTGGGTAGTTCATTTGTGTATGTTTTAAATGAGATGGGGCGATCATTCCAATCTATCTTGTACTGTGAATTCATTATGCTATTCACAGAATGTTTGGTTTTTATATGATAATCTACAGCAAATTGCATATCTTCTTCCACATCCAGAAATGATATACTTGTTTATATAAAACTTGATTAATTGGTAAATGTGTTATTCAGTTTTACTTTACTGATATTTATTGATATAAGATAAGAATATGTTTACTTTTATTAATGATAAAAAATTGCTACTGCAATTATTTTTGTTCTTCGATTCTATAACTATCTTTTATGACGATGCATTCTGTATTTGTCTGTTATCAAAATAATTGTGTTTTACTTACAAATCGTTTTCATTCTTATCGTCTGAATTGACAAAACTAATTTAATTTTAGTTTGATAATCTTCAATAAATATTTGAAATAGTATGATTTAGCCATTTGATATGTTCTGATAATATTTGCTTCATAATTCGTTTGAACCATGTTCTTATCTATTTTTTTTCTTAAGGAAATAGACGTATATAAAAAAACGTTTTGACTACTTTCCGAAAAATGTATACCCTTGATGATTTATTTATTTTTAATGACTGAGGAGGGAAAATCGGAAAAAAAAGAACATTATTTATTATCTGGATTACGTCCTTTTAGAGACTCTTTATACCGTTTATTATGGTTTGCAACAGTTTTTTCATACATTGGTTCGGCTATGTACGAAGTCGGAGCATCTTGGCTGATGGCTTCTATTGCTCCTAATCCATTACTGGTCTCTCTAATTACTACAACAAGTACTTTACCAATATTCCTTTTTGCGGTGCCATCTGGTGCAGTATCTGATATTTTTGATAGACGCAAAATACTTCTTATTACATGTGGATATATGTTTGTTGTATCTTTAATACTTGGAATATTTACACTTTTAGGTATAACTACTCCATTTTTGTTATTATTATTTACATTTGCATTAGGGGCTGGCATAACTATGATTAGAACTCCTATACTTCCTGCGATGAGTGCATTAGTATCAAAATATGATCTGCCATCTGCTTTAACTCTTAGTGCAGTAGCTAGTAATATAGGCCGAGCAGTTGGTCCTACAATTGGGGGTTTGGTTGTTACTTTATTTGCTCCTTGGGCTGCATTTTTTCTTAATTCATTATCCTTCATTTTTATGATGGGTGTTATTATTCGGTTACCTAAAAAGTCCAAATCAAGTGCTTTACCTCCTGAGAATATATTTGGTGCCATTAGGGCTCAATTACGCTATGTGCGATATTCTCAGGCAGCTGTTACGTTAATAGTTCGTTCAATTTTATTTACATTTTGTAGCAGTCCGTTATTGTCTCTTTTACCCCTTTTAGCAAAACATGAAATGCATATTGATTCGGCAGGTTTTGGTTTACTCTTAGGATCTTTTGGATTAGGTGCAATATTTGGTGGCATAGTAGTATTACCTAAATTATCTGGGAGGTTTTCAATAGAATCTTTTCTTACTATTTCTATTGGCGTATTGTCTTTAGTAATGTTTTCAGTTGGATTTATTCGAGATTTTGTTATTCTTTGTGCAATAATGGGTATTGGTGGTATCTCTTATGTCACTATATTATCAAAATTATATACTGTTGGAATGAAATCTGCTCCAAGCTGGATAGGTTCACGAGTATTGGCAGTTTATTTGCTTGTACTGAATGGTGGATTGGCGGTTGGGAGTGTAATATGGGGTACAACTGCTAATATTATTGGTATTCCATTCACTTTATCAATCGCATCTTTATTTTTGGGTGCTACCATTATCGCCAGAAGGTATTATAGTACCTGATTTTATAAACAAATTAGATTTTACACCTACCAGTAATGATCATTGGTCCCTGCCCTCTCATTTGGTAGTCGAACCTTCAAATAGCGGTTCTCAAACTCTTATCACTATCGAATATAGAATTGATACAAGACTATTCGTAGAATTTGAACAAACTGTATATGAATTAGGTAGACTTCTTAGAAGTGAAGGGTTAGCATATTGGGAATTATTTCAAGATCCGGCAGACGTTAGTCACTACGTGGAGATCCGAATTGCTGATACTTGGACAGATCATATGCGTCACCATGAAAGGGTCACCAAAAATGTTCAATCTTTGGAAAATAAAATAACACATCTTCTGAAAGATGGTCCTAAACCTGTAATTTCTCATTATTTAGCTAAATCTGACTTTATTAAAAAATGAATTTTAATTTTTATTATCATTGCATTAAAAATATATTTTTGTTTGACTAAATTATCTTGGTAACACTATATCTTTAAACCTATATATTTTCTGATCTAATAATAAAAAACCTAAAAATTATCGGTTTTAAATGGTTATGATCATTTGGATATTCAAATTTAAATTATGAAATATAAAAACAATTCATTCTGATATATTTTTTCCATTGAATTCTGATAAGAACTATGCCATTCCTTAAATACTGTGTTGTATAATCTATAGCTGATGATAGAAATTTTTTGCTGCAGTATGTATTTCAAAAATCAGTTAAAAATATGATTTATATATAATAATAACAAAAATTGACTAATTTCCTTAACTTTCAGTAAAACGTCAACAAATAACAAATAAAATAATATACACCAAAGCAAAATTTTTCATCTTACTGCTCATGTAATAGGTCGAATTCTACGATTATCTATTGATGACATTTTAACTTATTATGATAATCTAATATTTTTAGAATTTGTAATTTAACTTTAACGTGGGTTAATAACGTTCGCTTTTTGTACCTGCAAGCTTAAGAGATCTGTTTACCATGGTTATTTTTATCTCTCCATTCTTTTTGTTTCGTATAATTCCTTTTAGTCTTTTCTTTTTGAATTTCGAGTGCAGTTCCTATTTTATATTTTAATTTTTTACCGCAGCAAATGCAAAGAGGGTTATCGCAATTTATGAATAGAATTTCGCATTCTTGACACCACCTATGATATTCGTCTCTCCATTTGCGTATCTTCAGAGTTTCGTAGGTGTTTTGAATTTTGCACAGGTTTTTGCATACTTTATGTTGGTAGGACATTGGATCGTATTTAAAATTGATTGATTTTGTATTCAGTCATTTGATATTTTACATTTTTCACTAGAAGAATTTTTTTATTTTGGAGTTGATCTATTTTATGTCGTTGTATTCTATATGATCTAAAAAGCAATCTACATCAGCGAATAAAGAATATCTCTTTTGATTACCATCCATTGTATGATAATTCATATTTATTAATATATTGTGATAATATTTATAGTAATACGTTATCAATTATTATTTTAACAATTTCAAGTCGTTTAAATTTTTATACATCTAAATTGCTGCACTATGTATTTCAAAAATCAGTTAAAAATATGATTTATATATAATAATAACAAAAATTGACTAATTTCCTTAACTTTCAGTAAAACGTCAACAAATAACAAATAAAATAATATACACTAAAGCACTAGATCTGTCTTTATAGCAATCACATCAATTATGTATCGGGAATTTTTTCTTTCATTGTAAAGTCTTTATTTTCTTATTTGTCCATACAAAATTATATCTTCTTTATGCTTATAAATTATAAATACTGCCTTACATTAATACGCTAATTCACTTTCCTTAGTAGATACTTTACTATGTTTAGGTTAAAGTGCCTTGTCCTATAATATGTAGTAATAGATAATTTCAAATCTGTAAATCTCGGATAATATTTCGATACCAATAAATCGTATTTTCCTTGTTTCCAACATTCTTCAACTGCATTGAATTCCGGCGAACCTTTTGACAAATATAGTATTCTTACTGAGTTCTTATTCTTCAAATATTCTTTATTTTATTTAGAGTCTATCCCAAAATTATCTTTCTATATATGATTATGTAACAAGATAACTGTACCAATCCAAGATAGTTCTCTACCTTCTTTTCATATCGAGTAAACAGTTTCCTGAACCTATTATGCCAAGAGTTTGTTCTTTCTACAACCCATCTTTTAGGAGAATGTTTTTTACGATTTGGCATCGTTATCATCTTTTCATTATCAACTTCTTTCCCTTTCTTTTTCTTGTATGGTATGTGCAGTACATAGCCTCGTCGGATTAATTCCTGTTCTTCAGGTTCGGAATCGTATGCTTTGTCAAGACATAAATGTTGCAACCTTTTTCTTGTTCCACGTTTAGGTTTAGGAGAGGACAGTTGACGTTGACGTTTGATAACAGAGTTATCCACCACATCTGTTACTATTTTGATATCATGAGTGCTTGCTGAAGATATTACAACAGATAGAGGGATTCCTTTTTCATCTGTTAAAATATGTCTTTTTGTGCCTAGTTTGCTTCTATCAATAGGATTATGTCCTACGGTCATCGCCCCCCTAAAGGCAACTTTATAGATGTACTATCGATGGATTGCCACCAGGTACAGTTGATGCCGACAAGATCATCATAGATTTTCAATAGTTTTATCCATAGCTTTTTGAAGATGTCGAGACTATTTCACTTCTGAAACCTACGGTGACAAGTGGAACCAGATCCATATTCTTTGGACAGCATCTTCCATTGACATCCTTATGTTCTTAATACATAAAGAATTCCATCAATCACTTTTCTGTATGGTATAATTGGTCGACCAACCGTCTTGAGTGGTTTCTCCTTTGGAAAAATATTTTTAATCTTATCCCATAATTCATCTGGAACCTTGAGTATGGTAGGGTGTTTATTATTCTTATTTACACTGTCCATTCTCCGGATGCAGGTCACAGTTATCAAAAGAGGGAAAAGAGCTATAATCTTATCGAATTTTGGGATAGGCTCTTAATTGATGCGGTGTCGTTCTATCTGTAAACATGACAACCTTTCCCATATTTTTCTTTAGTTGTTTCAAATAATCACGGAAAGTGTCTTGGTTAAACTTATCCTACTGACGAAATAATTGCTTATCTTCCAAGGTAAGGGTACCAAAAAACACATATCTTTTGATGTGAATCTACAGATGTAACTATCGGTCTAATCCCTGGGAAGCCATAATTTTCTTCTTACGAGTGTATCATGTACAAATATAAATTCATCTTGTACTGCTATTGTAAATCCTTTTGGGATTTGCGATATTAATCCTAGTATCCATTTTTTTTGAATGCCTCTTTCTCTTCTTTTGATGCAATATTAATAAATCTCTTCTACAGAACATTCTGTGAAAAGCCTCATCTGTGAAGTAGTCTATAAATGTGTACTTCGTGTTACCTGATACCGGTCTTTTCATAGATAATATTCATTTACTTGTTTGGCTTGCCAACCAGATAGGTTTTCAGATATCTCTTGTTTTACCTTTATCATCTTTTTGTGCGAGATCAGTGGGGGTCTATCGCTTCGTGGATGGTCTTTTAATCCTTCTAACCCTAGTTTATCAAATCTGTCTAACCATTTATACGCCCACCACTTAACCTATGTAATTCTCTTTCTGCCACTTTGAATGCCTCTTGATCATCAATTCTAACCCCTAACAAATAGAATCCTTTTTTACATCCAAATCTATCTTTTTTTATAAGCATAGTTTAACTGTTCAGACGAAACCACTGAGATATGATATTATAAAGAATAACTAATCTAAATATGTTAAGTAAAATTATTTTACTGTGGTATGAATTTATGTTAGGCAGTATAAACTGATGGTGTTTCTAAATGAATATCTGAGAAAATCCAAAATCATTACGTCACCGATAATTTATGACATTCTTATATTTTTTGATATATAAATATGGTTATTTTAAAAATATACATTTCAGATTGGCTCAGTAAAGTTAAGGAAAAACCTATATCTTGAATTCCACCATATCTTTTATATTTGCTAGAAAAAGAACGCCTTCGCAAATTATAGATCATGGGTGCTTTGTTGCATGATTCGAAAATCATTTAAAAATATAACTTATCCGTGACAATTATAATGGAATTTTTACTGTTTTCGTTTTTATTATATCAATAAAACGTTGGTAAAAAACGAAAAAAATAATCATGCAACAAAGCAGATCATGGGCTATACTTATACTTGGATTGTCTTTTAGAAGCACTGTTAAAGCATTGTCTTTCTCAAAAAGAGTAAAACAATTCATATATCCTTCTGACACTGGATACAAAGGTACAATCAAAAAGATATAAAAAGAAAAAGAAAATTAAAGAATATATAATCGATGAATCTGCGATAAAAGTCATCTAAATTAATATGACTTTGGGTAGTCATTGAATATGAAAATAAAGAGATTCTTTCTTACTGTATATCACAAAAATCATGATAAACAATGGCTCAAGTTGTTTATTTATCCATATAATCAAGAAATAATGCCTTAGGTTAACAGTTGTGTAAATACAACGGTAATGTTTAATGTAAAATATTTGTAGTTGTTTTGCTTGAGATGTTTTTACATAATCTTATCAAATAAATTGTATTTTAATAATCTTGTTTTGTGAAAACAATCACAATTATTTTATAAATGTCGCCAGGTAATTCTTAACACAACTGTTAACTGAGCCTTCAGATTAGTATATCTAAATAAAAGTATTATATAATAATATACGGAATCATTATTACATATATGTTAAATCCTGATACTGAATTGATTGCACCTTTTGATGTGAGCGAAATTAATATACCTGATAAAAAAATTGCATTAGTGACAATACACGATGCATGTCCAAGATTTGAATCAAGAATTCTTGAAGCTGCTAAAAGTTTAGAGAATGTTGATATAAAATACAATATAGCCTTAATTCCTTTTTTTAAGGAGGAAGAAGATCTTCCTAGTTTTCCAGATTTTGTTAATTCAATGAAATCATGTAAAGCAGAAATTACCCTTCATGGACTATATCATGAAAAAAGTAATGGTCAATTTGATAATTTTCATACAATAGTGAAAGGGGAAGCTGAAGAAGAAATTCGAGCAGGACTAGAAATATTTTCCGAAATTGGGATTCATACGAATGTATTTATTCCTCCTGCTTGGAAACTTAATGAAGGATCGATCCGAGGATTAGAAAAAACAGGATTCAGATTAGCTGAAATTCAAGAAAAATTTATAAAAATAGATAAAACAGAATTTAAGAAATTAGTCACACCAAAAGTATTCAATTGGGATTCAACAGGGTTTGCTGAAAGGAATTTAGTAAATATAGAAATAGACCGAAAAAGATTTGATAAATTATTAAAAGAAAAACCTGCTATTATAAGAATTGCACTGCATCCAAGGGACCCACACGACGCATTAAATCAGCAATTAGATATGGTTAATCAACTAAAAAAGGAAAATTATCAAATAATAAATTATCGGGATTTAATTCAAAGGTTGGCATTATAGGGAAATTTATATATATTTATATAAAATCAAATTGTCTGTTTTTTGATTACTAATGTACTTAGCGATACATTGTATTATAATGTGTATAAACATTGATTATCTTGGTCGAATTTATTAATTTAAGCGGTTTTATTTTGGAATATGGATCGCATAATTATGCACCGTTTATACTTTATAATGTGATTTCATACTAGATTTTAATAATGTGGTTCGTTATTCTGTAGTTTATCAGATCCGCTACTACATCTGATACTCTACTTTTTTAATCTATTTCTAAATATATCTGCAAAAATCCTTTACTTTTTCAATCTATGAATAATATGCTCCATCGTTACTCTCTTTGGAGTATTTTTGTTGTTATATTGTTTTTCTTATTTTTCTATATGTGTTTCTCTATTTCTCTTTTTATATGGTAATAGAATATTATCCTGGTAATACTTCTCTATGATTGAATACCAAATATCAAGAACATTTACTACAACCTTGAGATTGTCAGGATGATTCATTACAGATATCATAATTACCAAGTCCATTGTTGTAATCAGTTTTATGATTGATATGTATACATAAGTATGGCCACAATTTATTTTTACACTAAATGCCTTTTCTTAGTGCCTAAATATTATGCCATACATTTTTTTGTTTCCGCAAATCTTGGAATTTGTTATTGTTATTTTGTGAAATATGGTCTGTACGAATCAGAAAAGTTTTGTTCAACATCCTCAAAAATGACCTCTTTATTTTATGTGTCTTTGGATTTTGCGAACACGTTTTGATTAAACTTTTAATCTATTATATATCATGCAGACTTCCTTTTGATGGGTGTAAAATATAAAATCTGCCAAAATAAAATTTATGTAAAAATGATATTGCACCAAAAGCGTGAAAAATCTATTCCATGTCTAATTCGTATGGTCTTCCTACCGCACTTATCAATTTCGATATTCTTTCTTTTTTTAATACATATTTCCTTTCCCTTTATCCATATCTTTTTGTTATATTTATATCACAAATGTTATCAAATTCTTGAACTGACAAGCCTGCAAATAATTTGAAAAGTAATTGTTTTTTTGGATAACTATTCCACGAGAAGGATGAGGACAACAAAATATGAATTATTAATCATATCTGTGTATTCTAATTATACACAAAATATAGTGAATCGAGCCAAATAAAATAAATAAATTGTATTCTATATTTTTAGGATGAAGATTGGAATAATATCTGATAGTCATGATGATATAGAAAATGTTCAAGAATCGATAAGCATATTTAACAGGAATGAAGTCGAATATGTAATTCATGCCGGTGATTATATTTTTCCTGGAATAATAAAAGAATTTGAAAAATCAAAGGCAAAATTAATTGGCGTTTTAGGTAATAATGATGGAGAGATAAACGGAATATCCAAATCTTTCAAAGAAATAAACGGGGAATTAAAGGGAGAAATAGGAGAAATAGAAATTGATGAAATAAAATTTGGAATATATCATGGAACTAGGATGGGGATAAAGGAAAACATGATCAAAAGTCAAAAATATGATATATTAATATGCGGACATACTCATCAACAAGAACCGCAGTATGCCGGCAAAATACAACATACTGCAAATTCAAAAACATTTGTATTGAATCCGGGTTCTTCACATAGAAAAAGCAATAGCATTTCAAAATCATTTGAAGATGTTGGAAAAATAATACTATTTGATACTCAAAACAAATCATATGAATTTATACATCTTTCAAAATAGAAATAATATGACAATATGTTATAGAGTTAGAGTACACTCATTAGTCAGTTTCTTGGATGAAATGTGGGAAATTTGAGCAAAAGCAAATAGGTAGAAAAATCTATACAAAAGTTTTCAACAAATCTGATAAAAATTAATGTTACCTAGCAATTTGATTGGCCAAACATTAACTCAAATTTGAGTATTTTGTTATAATGTTTTAAAAGTTCATAAATTTTAAAAATATTGTTAATATTATAAATTATAAGTACTATTTGTTTTTATTGTGGAATTAGTTAACAGTCATGTAAAGAAGATCGTATATGCATTTGTAAACTAATACTATTCGTTTTGAGCGACAAAATTATTGTCATATTTTTTTGATGCATCTTCAAAATTATAAAAATTAACAAATCTAAACAAGCACAACCAGTTTACAATAACAAATATCAAGGTATTTACACAACTGTTAACAGAGCCATTATTCTTTCAGACTCAAGAATACGATACAATAAAGGATGTTGAAAGCATCATTGTATAACAAAACAATATCTATCCATATAATCAAATAACAAAACCATCCATTATAGAATTATGCAACAAAGCAGACACAAAAGACATCGTCTATGTTATAATGAGCCTTATATAACATACGTGAGAATTTATATATAAAATCAATGAAAGAAGAAAGGACAAACGTATAAAACGTAATATGTATATGTATGGATATATCTTTTAATGGCTCTGTTAACAGTTGTGTAAATACCTTGATATTTGTTATTGTAAACTGGTTGTGCTTGTTTAGATTTGTTAATTTTTATAATTTTGAAGATGCATCAAAAAAATATGACAATAATTTTGTCGCTCAAAACGAATAGTATTAGTTTACAAATGCATATACGATCTTCTTTACATGACTGTTAACGTAATTTGGGTTTTTTCTTTAACCGAAAGTATATGGAATAATCGATCGCTTTTAATTCTATTATTTTTTTAATTTTTTTCATAGTTTTCATTAATACACAGTGTTTATATGTATTACGCAGTGTAATATTGTATTATAGTGATATGAATACTTATATAACAATTCTATTATCTATATTTTAATCACAATCATTATTTCAATTATTTAAACTAATTTTTATATGCCATTTAAAATAACTCATTATTAATTAGCATGATAGAATTTAGAATATTTAAAAATCCCACAATGTATCATTTATAAAAATCGTAGACATCAAATCATATAAAATTCTGTTCCATCGGGATCGTCATATTATGGCTGTGATTTATTGTTGTCAATATGGAAACAACATTCAAAACTTTCATTTTTGCATTTTACATGATAATACTCCTAATGTAACTTTTTTAATAAAAGAATAAAAAAAGTAATTTAAATTCAAAATTTTACAAAAATATCAAATTTTGCATTATATAAAATGGAATACATATTTACTTATATTTAGAATGTAATTTATTTGGATAAAATTAAAATAAGTTTCTTAATTTAATAGTTCTCATTACATTTTTAATAACTTTCATATCAAAACCAGATCTCCTAAATCTGTTAGTTTTTTTGAAAAAATACTATTAATTTTTTCATTAATATGAAAATGTTTATTCTTGTACTATCTATATCCACACAGATTCTAAATACTTATCTTCAAGTTGTCTTTTCAGAACGCGTCGAAGTAAAATGTGATTTTCCATTATATTTTGAATATATTTTATTTTCAAATCACAACTAAAATGTTGACGTTTGGGAGTCACAAATTAAGAAAAACAAAAAAATCATGTATCTGTTAGTGTAAGTAGTAACAGGAATGATATAATAAGAAATATATATAATTTATATAAAAGAATAAAATTTGTTCAAAACATTCAATGTATTCCGGGGCAATTCAACAAGACTATCTGTATCACATTATTATACATATTTGGATAATTAAATCAAATTTGTATCTTTATTTTACATTACTTTTATCTATATAAAAATAAATATTCCTTGATCATAATTAATATTATATATGATCTTTTGATTTCTAACATAAAATGAAATATCTATCGGTGATTTCAGAAATATGGAAAAATGTTATATAAAATATTCATTTATATATAATAATTATAAATACTTAACTGTATATAATTAATACTGATATGCCCAGATCAAAACGTTCTGAATTGATTACATTGAGAGTGGATCTAGTTAAAGAACTAAAGATAAAATGGATTGAAGAGAAAAAAAAATCTCCATTTGTCAATGAACATTTCGGAGGTTTTGTCAATGATTTGCTTCATGATTTATTGGAAAAGGATGAATTTTTGAAACACTATGCTCCATTTTTATCCGAAGACGGATGTAGTAGGGACACTATATATATCAAAGATTTTAAAGAAAACAAAACTGCAGAAATTCATCTAAATAATAATAAGCTTTTTTGTTCATTGTGTGAATCATTCATGTGCTTTCATATTCAATTTGTAATGGCAATACCAAAAGTTGCAAAGCTAAATCCATCTAAAACCGTTATGGATGCAGAGGTAGAATCAGATGGTAAAAAAGCAAAAAAAATGATTCAAAAGAAAAGAACAATAGAGCCATCATCAGAAGTTATTTGAGGTAAATATAATACATTAATCTTTTCACTCTTAAACGGAAGCATTAAAATGTATTAACTATGGATATCTTTAACATAGTACCCATTTTATTATTAAATGTGGAAAAAAGTTTGAAATGGGTCATAACTTTGGATCAACAGTAAAGTAAAATGATAACGAAAAGGATCTTGATATGCTACTTTACATTTTTTGTAAATTATGCTTTATTCTTTATAAACATAAAACTATTCTTTTCAAGTAGGGAAAATCATGTATTTCAGATCTCTTTCATTTGTGATTTCAAGAAATAAACAATCTTTGTAGTATCTTAATTACAGTTTATATTTTTATTTAATTCTATCTATAAGATAGATATCTGATGAATTGTCATCGCATTTTGTCAAATAAATTCTTTTTCGTCTGGATGGATACAAAAATATGTCTGAAAATATTCTCAAGGAAAAAGAAAATCTTTAGTGTGTTATGGGTGGAACTATAATTAAAGTTTGGTTAGTATCAATTTGGCATGGATTGCTATCGACTGGAGAACGGAATACACAAAATAATCTTATTAAAAATAACCATGGCTTTTAAAGAGCGGTTTATTTCTGACGTTCTAAAATAATATGATAAACATTCTTTTCCATACGTGATGGTACTTTCTCCAATAGGTAAATTCATAAAATTAAAATATCATCTTTATTCATGTCATGAGAAAAGCGTATAATAACAATACACTATAATGGAAAGTCCATAGTCTGATGATTATTTTCTATACTTGAAGAAAAAATGTAAATTAATACATATGATTTATTGGTTGAATTTATTTATCGATTTATATAATGCGGCATTAGTTGAGGTAAATAGAGTCATAAAACAGGTGACCATGCATTATATAATCGAAAGTTCAAAAAATATTTAATTATTAAAATAGTTATTAATTGGATATTTATTAAATAAAAAAAATATCCTATAAAATATAAATAATTGGGGCAATAAAAAATCTCAAATATATAGATAAAATCAATAAACAATGGATAGTTTTAATAATACGACACATTTATGATATGGTTACAAAAAATTAATAATAATATGTTAAGTTCAAGCATGTAAAAATTTGAATTAAGATTAGATTCGAAAGTATATATTGGTATATTAATTTAAAGTAAAATGATACAGGTTTTGATAACTCTTTATTATTATTAATATATATATATTGTGTAAACATAATTCTATTTTAAAGATTAAAAAAACATTATCAATTTAAAATTCGAATTGAATTAAAATATGATTATGATAAAACAATATTGTATAAAGCTAAATTTTTTAATGAACTTGTATATTATTGATCATGGAATTACCGTGGAACGATCCTCGATCGAATAAATTTGCAACAACCGTGGGATTGATCACATCCGAAGGTACAAATGGTCCTAACATAATGGCCTGCGAATGGACTCATCATATTTCGTATAATCCTGGACTAGTAGCAGTTAGTCTAGGTCATACAAAGGCAACCGTTGAAAACATAAGACAGTCTAAAGAATTTGGTATTAGTATATGTTCTATTGATCAATCAATTATTTCCAGTATTGCAGGGGGATATAGCGGAAGCGAATATGATAAAATAAATGCAATAAGGGAATTGGGTTTTGGTTTCGTAAAGGCAAATAAAATTAAAACTTTGATGGTTAAAGATGCTGCATTAAATATAGAATGTACTTTATATAAAGAAATAATTTTTGGTGATCATATAATGTTTATAGGGGAAGTAATAGAAGCAAGTCATTCTGAAAAACAACCACTAGTATATCATGATGGAAAATACTGGTTGCTTGAATCTATGATAAAGCCAAATAAGGAAGAACGAGAAATGATGCGAAAAAGTTTAGAAAAATATAAAATAAAAGAAGTAGTGGGTCGTTAATATGAATATGCGATAAATAAATTATAAATGCAATTAATATATAAAATGCAAATAGATGATTAAAAGATAAGATTGATGAAATTAATTTAAATTCTTTGAAAAATCTTTTCACATAATATCATAAATCATGAATTAAATCCTGGCGATTAAATGCACGAGCAATAAAAATTTTGTAAGATCAAGCAAATAAATTTTTTAATGTAAAGCTTCAGAATACATCGCTGTTAATTTAAGGAAAAAGTTAATATCTTAAACAATCATATCTTTAATCTGTAAATATAATACCATTATGGATTATTGGATATTGATTATACTATTTTTTAGATTTACCATTTAGAAACGTTATCAAATTTTCCTATGTCTAATGGAGATATATTATTATCTATTATGATAAATGTAAAAGTGCAGTTTCAAAGAATATCATTAAAGAAAAAGAAAATGAATATATTATATCTAATGATTATCAAAATGAGACCCGAGGATGTTTGGATATTGGTTACTATCAACTAGTGAGTAAAGAAATACTTAGAATTAGGGTATCGAAAGAACTGAATACAATTTTGATAGAACGTTTTCTGTTGTGGATTGTATAACGGTGTCGTGACATCTAGTTTTTACTTACGAATGTAATTGATACTTGTAAACAGATAAATTCTTAGAATCGGATTGCTAGAAGTCTGAAAAAATTATCAAAAGAACTGGTATATATAGTTGAATCATCAAATTTTGATGATTACTTTATTGTAAAAATAACAAGTGTAAATTAAATGATGTAATATGATAATTTGATTCGTCATTTATTCAATACAATAAAAGATGAAATTTAAGTTAGTGGTTATTTAAAAACTTAATTCTTGAGAATAGCTCATGTTATCAAGATCTTTAATTTTCTAAAACTTGATATATTTTAAAAATCTATTATAAATAATAAATCTGTTGATAAAACAAGTAATATTAGTTTATAAAAGAATGTTGTATAATCTTTACACATCTTGGGTTTTTAAGATGTATTTCTAATAAATGTTAAAATTTTTAGGTTTGCTAATATTTGAATACTCGTATATCTGCATTTTATATTATTATTAATGGATTATAACAGGGTGTTTAATACGACAATTAATATTTTAATACCATAAATCATTTTCATGTATTTTATAAAATACATCATAAAAATAAAATAGCTATTGATAATTCAATTACTAATAATGGTTTCGTCTAAAGAATCACACACTCAAGACAATGGTAAATCTATTGCGGAACCAGACTTTCATATCAAACCTATGATAAAACCATCGTTATTAGAAATACCAAATTACAAAATAGAATTTGTTTTTGGTACAAATGATAAATCTTATAACAATCTAGATACTATGGAGATTCGCCCAGTCGAATTGGATTCATCAATACTATTTTATAACCATAAAAGCAAGGAGGGTCCTTTATTACCAATATCTACCATTTCAGATGTTAAAATAGTATCTGAAAATAAAGGAATTTTAAGGAAGAAACAGGAACGCATAGTAGAAATATCCTTTGACAATAAAAACAATGAAAAAAAAATTATAAAGATAGTTATAAATGATGGACAAATTGATGAATTTTTAAATTATTTGAGAATTATACAAAATAATTTGCTTAATGATTCTTTAAAGATTACAAAGACGTTAATTTTTAAAATAACACCAGGCAAATCAAATTCGATTAAAATTGGTCCTATGTCTCCATTTCTATTTCAAAATGAGGAAATAGTTTGGAAAAATATTATTACAACCAAAAGTATTAAGAATAAAGATAAAATAAAATTATTGGATATAATTACTACCTATAGAGTATTCCAATACGATTATACAAATCACAAAGGAAAATTTATCTTGATAAATGAGATTAAAGATACAAAAATAAATAATCTTCAGGAGATTTCAGATTTTAAAATAGATGAAAATTCTAATAAAAATAATCCTCCAAATAATATTAAAACAGATTTTAACTCAAATTCTGATGAAATAGGTGATATAGAAATAATATCAACCTCAAAACTAGCCATAGTTTTTGCAAATATGAGAAATCCTATTAAAATAAAAGATCTACTGGAAATAACCAGAAAACAATGTAATTTTTCAACAGATGGAGGAACCGATGAGATAAAAATTCAACACATTAAAGATGATGTAAAAGAACTAAAAAACGATGGAAACAATATACCAATAAATATAGAAGAGATAATCTGTGATACTTGTAACAAAAAAAATAGCTTGACATCCAAATATTGTATTAAATGTGGTCAAAAATTACAAAAGATAATCATTTGTAAAAAGTGCGATCAATCCAATGTTATTGATGCGGTATTTTGTAACATGTGTGGAAATAAATTATAGATAAAAACTAACTTATACACTATGTAATATTATAATGGCTCTGTTAACTTAATTTTCCAATGTTTTTAATTTAACCCCGAAATTTGTTTTAACTCAATTGTGATAAAATATGGTATTTGAGTACAATATATCCATCTTTTCTAAGTTTGTAAGGCTATTTTTTGTATTAATGCCGTAATTCTCATTAGGAAATTTCCTTAAGTGAGTAGATCCAAGACGTTGACAAAAAACGATTTAAAATAATCATGCAACAAAGCAATTGTACACATCTTCCCGATTACTAAGTATTTTCTATTAAGACATTCAATTTTTTGAATGTATTTACAATAGTACTTTGATCTAAGTCAAAGTGGAAAATCTACTAATGTGTAAGTTATGTAAAGATGATGGTAAACCAAAAACATGAGAAATCTATTTTTTATAGCGAGTTTGAAAGGTCTTCCATCTTCTAGTTCTCTTTAACTATCTTCTTTTCCTTTTGATAACCATGGCATTTCATATTTTTACATATCTTTATACTATCTATTTGTCTGATATATCATCAAACTCTTACTGTTAGACATGTATATAATTTAAATAGGATTTTTTTTAGATAATCTATCCTATAAGACCAAAAAAGAGAACAAATTGATGTATAAACTGATGGTCATATCTATTTATGGATAATTATGCAAAAGAACTATTGCATTATAAACGTGTAATTTAGACAGCTTATTTTATTTAACAATAAAATCTGTGCCAATTTGGAAATGATATCCAACTAGGTAATATATCAAATTTTTTTATACTGAAATAAAATTAATTTTAACCATATACCTTTCTCTGTTTAGTAAAATGACTTGGATATGTAAACATCAAAAATTTTATTTTTCATTTTTTAAATCAACACTCGCATTAAATAGCCATCTTTTTTTCTTAAAAAACCATAGAGTAGTAAATGTGATGATTATCATAATTATTACTACGGCGTATAATCCTTGTGGAAACTCCTTAATTTTAGTCATATCGATTCCAAAAATTCCATAAACTCCTGTAATCACAGTTAGTGGTAAAAGCAATGTATTAATCACCGTAAGTATTCTAATAGCATCGGTAGTTTGCATTGCAACATTAGCAATAAACAATTCGCGAGATGAATTAATTGTATCTCTATAAGATTTAACCAGTTCTATTAACTGATTAATGTTATCATATGCAATTTTTAAATATTTTATATCATCGCTACCTTTTTCCATATGAATGAGAAAATTTACTACATCTCGGGTATACCCTAAATGTCTTCGTATTATTATTATTTCTCTTGTAACAACATCAAGGTAATTTAATATTTTTTTGGAAGAATCTGAATAAATGGATTTTTGTTCAATTCCGCTAATTGTTAATTCTATAGAAGTTAATAATTGTTCATATTTATTAATGATCTCTGTAATCATACTGTAATAAAGAGCGTCTATGTTGGATTCTATGATTTTTTTATTTTTTTGATAAATTAAATGACGAATTGGAGTTAGCAAGTCAACTTCAGATGTATGTATTGTTATCAACCAATTATTCTCGCTAAAAATATAAATGGCCTTTACGGATAATCTATCTAGTTTTCCATATTTAATATCCAGAAGTATGGTGAAGTTATAATTCTCATGAATACGTATTTGAGGTCTTTTTGTTTGGCGTTCAACTACTTTAAGGGTTTCCCCATCCAATCCAAATTCTTTTTGAATATCTGATATCTCTTTAGGTGTAGGATCAACAATATCTAACCATAAATTAAATTTATCTTTAATAATGGGTTTATTCTTATTTTCTTCGATATTATTACGATTATAAAAAATAGTTGTTTGCAATAAGATTAGTATTCTTAAACTTATGATATTTAGATGTTTATGTTAAATATGCAAGAAAATAATTAACAATATCATCCAGATTAAAATTAGATGTACCTTCAAAAACACATTATTTTGATAATTAATTTAATACTTATATGACGTATAGTAAACATATTAAAATACCTCTAATAAATCATTAAAACATGTAAATCTCATTTTTAGAATCATTTTTTAGAATAATTAATTTTTTATATTTAGCGTATTATTATAGCAAATAAAATTCTTGATGAAAATTTTGTAAAATGTGATTTAAATCTATATCATCGGATATTAAGAATGATATATAACAAAAGAACAAGTAAAAATTCGCTTTTTATATATCGAATATAATAATATAACCGAGAATTAACTCGCATGAATTCTTATTGATTATTTTTCAACAAATATGTGTATTGACTGGGTTGGCACAATACTAAATAAGTCGATTTATTTTTCTTTAATTATTATAAAATAATGCTATAGCAAATAAAAAATAAGATGTCATGTCGTATATTTACAATATAAAAAATAAAAAAAATAGTCGTATCATTTTGGGGAAATTACAAAATATGGATAAAATAAATATCCTGTCAACTAATAAACCGTTTACTTTAATCATATCTATCACTATATGAAAATGAATATATTCAAAAATATTGATTGACGCGTCAAAATGGTTTATATTTTTAGTGTCTTTAAATCAATTATAAAGACTAATTAATCTTTTTTAAGGTGGAATTTCTTTCTCTCAAAGCCAAGATTCCTGAAATCACAAAAAGAACGAGTCCAGGAATTGCAAAGATGTGTACTACCAAAAATAGTGCAACGCCACAACCTATTAACAAGATGCCAGAGGTTTTAGGATTTTTTATTTTAAATGCAGATATTAATGCAGCTATATTTACCGCTGCTATTAAAAACATAATAAGAAGAGCTCCTCCAATCACTAATCCTAAAATGGGGATACCTATTATGTGGTTGATATAAAAATATAAAAAGAATCCTATAACGGATAAACTCAGTCCAATTATGGCGGTAATAAAAGTTATTTTCTGATAGTTTTTCATATACTCATTACGTAATCTAACTTTTAATAATATAAAGCATTTTCTAATACATAGTCTCTATAGAGGCAATCAATACTATTAATTCTCTATTACTCTTCCGATAGTTATTCAAAATTAATGTTTAATATAGATAATTATTAAATTTCATATTATTTATGTATCAAATAAAATTAAAAGGCGATGACGAAAAGGATATTGAAATTATAATAATTAAATGATATTAATTTTTTATATTCTAAAAGTAAATTATCTAACTCGTATAATTAAAATAAAATAGTTATAGATAATGGGTCATCGATTCCTTGTCGTTTCCTTGCTTTCATACTAGAGATTATCTAATACACCAATTACTTTTCAAGTCATTCATAGGTTTGATTGTACGGGCGTATAAAATTCTCTATAAAATATAATGAAAAGATACCGGGATATGGGGTGCAAAATTATGGCTGAAAGAATTTGGCGTGATCTATATATAGTATTTCAAACTAGATGTTACGTATAAGTCATTAAAATATTGATTTACTATTGTATTTACATCGATTATACCTTTTTTCATTATCTGTCTTTGATATGGGTTACATTTATATATGGTGAAAATAAAATCGGAAAACATTTAGCAATTTTGAAGAAAATATATAAATTGGCCAAAAGATTGATGTATCATCCAAGATGAAGAGTTATTTTCTTAGATTTCTCTATATGTTTTATAAAAGAACAATAGTAAATAAAAATCAGTAAATACTAAAAGACTTTAGAATAATTTTTAAGAAAGAAAACGAAATGTTTGTTGCTGTTGTAAACAGATAGTTAACGGTTAATATCTTTATCATCATAATTCATAAAACAATTCATTTAAATGAAAAAGACGTAATTCTGATATTCAATTGAAGAATCGTCTTATCTCTTGGAGTTTGTTAGTATTTAGTACATGGGTATTTAAGAATGGAAAAGGGATTGAACAACTATGCGCACTACTAAATAGAAAGAAATATACTCTGAAATTTTTACAAGAAGTAAGTTCTATAATAAAAATTATTTTAGAAAACGAATAATGCTGGAGTAATATTTTTAGATTAAACAATAGGTGTCTGTAGTGTATTTAGAAATAAATTGAAAAAATGTGACCAGTATCAGATATAGTTACAGGTTTGAAAACTATGTATTATCAAATACTCTAAAAAAGATACCAAATCTATAACAATGATCTGAATTGTTGCTATTTGTATATCTTATTTTAAATCAAAAAATTATATGATGATATTGAAACATTTCAATTGAATATAAAAATATGTTGATGGATTATTAACTTAAAATTCTTAGTTGAAGATGATCGTATCTCTATTATTATAAACAAAAGATTCAGAACACATGTTCATGTATTTTTATGGTTCTGTTCCCTTAACGATAAATCTATAGATTGAAGACGTTCTATTGCATTATGAATCGAAGAAATGGAACACTTTCAGAATACATAGGATGCAGTATATATTTCTATTTTTCAGGTCTTTCTTTAAGAAGATCATCTGAAAGACTATACTATTATTTTATTAAGCGAAATCATGTTTTCATCTGGAACTGGATACAAAAATATCATCCTCAAATAATATCTTCGAGGAAAAAGAAAATCTCCTAATATATTGTATACCATTTAGCAAAAATATGCTAAACAATTCCGAATTGCTTTAGTACTATATGCAACAAGAAAGCCTATTGCTATACCATTTAGCAAAAATATGCTAAACAATTCCGAATTGCTTTATATATGCAACAAGAAAGCCTATTGCTAGAGTATTTATTTTATATTACAATTATATTATAAATATTTATTTTAGCGAACTTATGCAAATTGGTATAGACGAGACAATTTTTAAAGTTGGATCAGATTACATTTGGATATGGGTCTCTATAGAACCTGAAAACAAAGAAATCCTCGGAATAGGCATATCAAAAGAATAAAACATATTTGTAGCAGAACGGTTTATTTCAAAGGTTGTGGTAAAACATGGTAAACATCCTGTTTCTACAGACGTAGGCCTTAGTATACACATGTATGTAAATTCCTAAAACTAAAGTATCATATTCTTTCTTTTTATGAAAAAAACATAATTGAAAGGACAATGCAGTACTTTAAGGATAGAACCGAATGTTTTGACGATTATTTTCCTTGTAGAAAGAAGAAATGTAAGTTAAAGCATATAATTAATTGGTTAGATTTATTTGCAGATTTTCTTGATAAGATTATATCTTAAGTGAACAAAGCCGTTTTTATAGGCTATATTTGTATTTTTTAAACTTGCAGATAAAAAATGTTATTGTAATGGAGTTATTGCTATAAATCTGCATAAATAATTATGACTTTGGATGGCGCCAAATATGAATAGAATGTTAAGGATAAATTTGAATAACTTGCTGAACAGAAGCATTTCTTAAGATATCGATAAACGGGTCGGATGAATAGGGAAAGTTTCAAGATAAATGATCAAGAATTAAGTATGATGTTTTTAATATTGTAAATTAATTTGTCATTATCATAAAATATTAAATTTTGTATAAATGTGATTTTGATTTTTTAAAACTTATTGTAGATAAAAAAAGTTTAAATCTGTTTGAACATTATCAATATATTTGTAATTGCATAATGATTATCTTTATATGATCACCAACAACTGTGTTTTTATAATAATAATTATTCAAATTCTATATATTACAACCCAAAAAATCTAACAAACTATAGTTAAATAATTGAAGTTTAGATAAATTATATATAAACATTACAATTTAAACAAATATTAACTAAAAGTTTAGAAATTAGTAATTATTATTCAAAATCAAAATAATGGTATCGGCTTCTAAATTTTAGTTTCGTCTAAAATCTTAAATCTCCTAATTAAAAAAATTTTTAATTTAATTTTGTTATGATTTATGAAAAGTAATATGTAATAGCTGACATCTTTATGGAAACCATCTTTTTAAACCAATTCTTGGAATTTCAATAATATTCTTTATTTATAGACTTAACATTAATGGTTTAATAAAAATTTAATAAAACTAGTCTAGATGACTATTTTCTACTTACGTACAATGATTTGGTTTTTATTGGTTTGCCGGTTTCAAATCATCGCTTTTTGCTTGTAATGCATCAGTATCTTTTGGATCTATTGATAACGATTTATCATATAATTTGATTGCTTGTGTGGTGTTCCCTAAATCATCGAGGGCAAAACCTTTCCCATCAAGAGCATTAGTATCGTTTGAATTTATACTTAAAGCTTTATCAAAGAAATGAATTGCACCCGTAGAATTATCTAAATTAGACAAAGCATATCCCTTACCATTTAGAGCATCAGTATCATTCGGATTTATGGTTAATGCTTTAGTATAATAAAACAGAGATCCTGTATAATTGCCTCCATCATATAGACCATCCGCTTTTTTGTCTAAACTAGTTGTTGTAGCAAATGTATCTTTTGCTAAGGCTTTATGAACAGATGTTGAAATCATTAATGCAGAAGTAATAAAAATAATAAAAAGTGGTACAGCTATTAAGAATATTCCAAATTTAAGCCAAGTATTCTTTATCATTATCACACTATTACTTTTCTTTAATATTTAAGGAATTGCTTTATTATAATGGCTTTGATCTTGCTATTCTTTTCGCATATGGGTGATCTATACATTAGTGGAATCTATTATCTACGTATTTTGATTTTTGTTATTTCTTTTAAAGAATATTTTAAATAAAATACTAAAATTTTGAACGATTTTTGACGCTTCTTATATTTATGAATCACTTTTTTTCATAACACATAACTCTTTTATATGATTCGAACATTAGGTAAAAACGTAAATTTATATTATGGTAATTAAACTGACTATTTTCGTTGTGACTTTAACATGATATAGTTACCAAATACTGCATAAAATAATCATGTAGCAAGGCGACATTTAGTATTGCAAAAACTGAATGGTCAAATTATCGGACACAAACTATTCATTAAAATTTGTAAAAAAAAATTGATGTGTTTTTTATACACTAATGGCTAGGTGTTTACCAGCCACAGCAGCCGCAGCCGCCACAGCAGCCGCCGCCCCAGCCGCCGCCCCAGCCGCCGCCCCAGCCCCAGCCGTGACCGAAGCCAAAGCCGTGACCGAAGCCATGGTGGAAACCGAATCCGCCACGGAATGCAGATGCAGAGTGGGAACCTGAATCAACTGCTGTAATTCCTGCAAACATTGCTGCTGCAAAAATTGCTAATGCAACTACTGTAACTTTTTGGGTTTTATTCATATAATATTACCTTACATTAATGTATGAAGATTCAGTATTTAATAATTATTGTAAATTCGAAACGATGATTTTTCTATACAATTATTTTACATCATTATAATTCTATCTATTTAATAATTTTATAACTTTTTTATTTGATAAAATGAGTATTCATTTGCATATCTAACGGGATTATATAATAATTATTGTAATTTTTATAAAAATATATATTTGTCTATAAAATTATTTCTGCCTTTATCTAGTTTTTTTTTATTTAAATTTGTATTGTTTATCTTTTAAGTTAAAATGATTATTAAAATTTGTAAAAAAAAATTGATGTGTTTTTTATACACTAATGGCTAGGTGTTTACCAGCCACAGCAGCCGCAGCCGCCACAGCAGCCGCCGCCCCAGCCGCCGCCCCAGCCGCCGCCCCAGCCCCAGCCGTGACCGAAGCCAAAGCCGTGACCGAAGCCATGGTGGAAACCGAATCCGCCACGGAATGCAGATGCAGAGTGGGAACCTGAATCAACTGCTGTAATTCCTGCAAACATTGCTGCTGCAAAAATTGCTAATGCAACTACTGTAACTTTTTGGGTTTTATTCATATAATATTACCTTACATTAATGTATGAAGATTCAGTATTTAATAATTATTGTAAATTCGAAACGATGATTTTTCTATACAATTATTTTACATCATTATAATTCTATCTATTTAATAATTTTATAACTTTTTTATTTGATAAAATGAGTATTCATTTGCATATCTAACGGGATTATATAATAATTATTGTAATTTTTATAAAAATATATATTTGTCTATAAAATTATTTCTGCCTTTATCTAGTTTTTTTTTATTTAAATTTGTATTGTTTATCTTTTAAGTTAAAATGATTATTAAAATTTGTAAAAAAAAATTGATGTGTTTTTTATACACTAATGGCTAGGTGTTTACCAGCCACAGCAGCCGCAGCCGCCACAGCAGCCGCCGCCCCAGCCGCCGCCCCAGCCGCCGCCCCAGCCCCAGCCGTGACCGAAGCCAAAGCCGTGACCGAAGCCATGGTGGAAACCGAATCCGCCACGGAATGCAGATGCAGAGTGGGAACCTGAATCAACTGCTGTAATTCCTGCAAACATTGCTGCTGCAAAAATTGCTAATGCAACTACTGTAACTTTTTGGGTTTTATTCATATAATATTACCTTACATTAATGTATGAAGATTCAGTATTTAATAATTATTGTAAATTCGAAACGATGATTTTTCTATACAATTATTTTACATCATTATAATTCTATCTATTTAATAATTTTATAACTTTTTTATTTGATAAAATGAGTATTCATTTGCATATCTAACGGGATTATATAATAATTATTGTAATTTTTATAAAAATATATATTTGTCTATAAAATTATTTCTGCCTTTATCTAGTTTTTTTTTATTTAAATTTGTATTAAATATGTTACTTTCATTTTTTTTAACTAACCACATTTTATGGACATAAATTGTGATTATGCAAAAATTAGTCTTTTATAATCTGTTCTTTTTTGATATGTTATGTTAAATATTTTATTTATTATGTGCTTTGTATGATTCCTCTTTCCAAATATTTTTAGGTTACATTAACAGTAAAATCTATGAAACGGTTGTCTACAACCGATCTCTAGTTAGATGTGGTAAAATACGGATAAATTTAGATATTATTGATAACTAGGATATATAATCGATAGAGTTAAAATGAATGGATAAGGACAAAATCGATGAAACGTTTTATTATCTTGAGTAGTCCATGGACAAAGATAATTTATAGAAACTGTTTTTAATCTATAGAGTATGTTTGGTGAATATGTTTATTCTGTAATGTTAAAAAATTTAATGAAAAATATATTAAAAGCTTATGCATAATAAAAGCCTATCTTTTTATATAAAACAAAATTATAATAATCGTGCAACAAATATTTATTGTATATAATATCGTGAAACTATTTTCATGTTATTAAATGATAAAAGAAATTATTAATTGACTCTATAAATTGTGATTGATATTTTTCGAATTTAATTTATTTGATGGGTGTATCACGATTTTTATAGGCCTTACAACAACAAATGCTTTATGATCATAAAATGAATTTTAATTTATTGTCTACATAATAGTTCTCTTGTATAATTAGAATAAACAGCTATATGATCCGGTCCTTATCAATTTCTTGTCCTTTCTTTGCTTTCATACGAGGTTATCCCAAAAACCACTGCTTTTCAAATCATTTACTGGCCTTACAGTACAAGAATTTGATGATTTACGAAGAGATAACAAAAAGATATGTCAAACATGAGATACAACAATTATCTAAAAGAAAATATCGAAAAAGAGGCATAGATGCGGGCAGACCTTTCACACTAGATACAAGAGATAGATTTCTTATGCTTTTGGTGTACTACCGTCTGTACATTACTTACACATTAGCGGGCTATCTATTTGATTTGGGTTAAAGCAACATTTGTAGATATACAAAAGATAGATTGTTTGATTAGAAAATGCATACCAATTCCACAGAAGATATACAACATAACAAAGAGGCTAAAAACACTTGAAGAAGTAGAGAAATACTTTCCAGGTTTTCTTGCTTTCGTAGATTCCACAGAGCAACAGATGCCAAGACCTGTTGATAAAGAAAGAAGAAAAGACATACTATAAAGACACAACTTTTGGTTAATAATCATGGTATTACTATTCATAAATTAAGATATAAGAAAGGAAGAAGACATGATTATGATATCTATAAGGAGAATCACCCTGTAACTCCTAAAAAGGTTGTTAATGTACTTGACCTTGGATACCTCGGTGTAGAAAAGGATTTCCCAGAACAACTATCTGTCTTACCAAATAGAAAGCAAAGAAATCAAGACATGTCGCAAGAAGAAAAAGAACATAACAAAAATCATTCTAGAATGCAAATAGTGATAGAGCATACCATTTGCAGATTGAAAAAGTACAGGATACTTTCAGATGTATTTAGAAATAGGTTAAGAAAATATGACAAGGTTTCAGACATAGTTACAGGTCTAGTAACTATAGGATAATGAACCTGCATTAATAGAAGAAAAGTAGTATATTATTAGTGAAACGAATAGACTGTTTCTAATTATGCAAGAGATCATAGGTAAAAAATGGAAATTAGTTAATTTGTTATAATTATTCAAAATACAATATTTTTATATTATCTATCTTTTGATTTATAATGATTATTAAAATTTGTAAAAAAAAATTGGTGTTTTTTATACACTAATGGCTAGGTGTTTACCAGCCACAGCCGCCACAGCAGCCGCCGCCCCAGCCGCCGCCCCAGCCGCCGCCCCAGCCCCAGCCGTGACCGAAGCCAAAGCCGTGACCGAAGCCATGGTGGAAACCGAATCCGCCATGGAATGCAGATGCAGAGTGAGAACCTGAATCAACTGCTGAAATTCCTGCAAACATTGCTGCTGCAACTATTGCTAATGCAACTACTGTAACTTTTTGTGTTTTATTCATATAATATTACCTTACATTAATCTATGTGGATTTAGTATTTAATACTTATTGTAAATTCTAAACGATGATTTTTCTATACAATTGTTTTACATCTATATAATTCTATATACAAAATGCTTTTCATTTTCATTAATGATGTGCTTATTTAATAAAATATTGTGTTATATGTTATTTTAATCGCGATTTACAGCAGAATATCTAAAATGCAATTACAATGATTTCTAATTACTTTTTTCTGGTTTTATTGAGGATATTAACCTTCAATTATTAAAAGAACTTATGTTTGCAAAGCAAACAATATATGTAGCAGATATCTTTTCAATAATTAAAATAAATCAATCGTGTTATAGGGTGCAATATATGGTCGGTTGTGTTCAATTCGAGATCTAATAAATGATCAAGCGGTTTTTCATTTCGTATAATTGTAAACATTTTCTATACGGATAGTTTTTCATTGAAAAATAGTATACATTTTTACTTGATCAATAGATCTTGCATAATTACTTCCAAACAGCTTTATGACCATTAGTTTATCCACCACCTTGTTCTTCTTTGATTTCATACGAGAGGTTATCCCAAAAACCACTGCTTTTCAAATCATTCACTGGTCTTACAGTACAACAGTTTGATGACATTTTTTATAAAGAAATAGCAAAAAAATATGAAAAATATGAATTAAAACGTTTATCAAACAAAAGAAAAATAGAAAAAGAAAAACTGGTGCTGGAAGGCATTTCAAGCTGGATTTAAAAGAAGATATGTAATGCTTTTAGTGTAATATCGCCTTTACATTACTTATACGTTAGATGGCTTTTTACTTACTCTAGATGTCACTGTTGCATGATTTGAAATTCAGTTAAAGATATACTTCATTCATAACAAAACCAATGAAATTATGACTATTTGTGTCGCATTCTTACCTCTAAAACGTTAATAAAAAACAATTTACTAAATCATACACCAAAGCAGATCAAAGCAACATTTGCAGAGACATTCAAAAGATTGAACAATTAGTAAGAAAATATACCAATTCCTCAAAGATGTGCAACAAAACAAAGGTGCTAAAAACTCTAGAGGAAGTAGATATATTTTCCCAACTTTCTTGCTTTCGTAGATTCCACAGAGCAACAGATGCCAAGACCTGATGATAAAGAAAGAAGAAAGACATTCTACTCCGGTAAGAAGAAAAGACATACTGTCAAGAATCAAATTATGGTTAATAATCATGGTATTACTATTCATAAATTAAGATATAAGAAAGGAAGAAGACATGATTATGATATCTATAAGGAGAATCACCCTGTAACTCCAAAACAAGTTGTTAATGTATTTGATCTAGGATACCTCGGTGTAGAAAAGGATTTCCCAGAACAACCGTCTGTCTTACCAAATAGAAATAAGAGAAATCTGGAACTGTCACAAGTAGAAAAAGAACATAACAAAGATCATTCTAGAAAGAGAATAATTATAGAGCATACCATTTGTAGATTGAAAAAGTATAGGATAATGAGTGATATATTAGAAACAGGCTAAAAAAGTACAATAGAATATTAAATATAGTTACAGGTCTGATAAATTATAGAATAATGAACTGTTATAATTATTAAAATACAAAAATCCATTGGAATGGTATATGTAGATTGTTTCTAATTATACAAGATCTATTCTATGAAAAAAGAATTATAAATGAAATAAGGATTGATAGGTCAAATTTTATCGTTACTTTAGATCGTGTATTTATATGTCAAATAAACTAATTCGATCTATCTGAATATACTTGTATTCTGTAATTTAAAATTGTAATATCAAAAAAAAATTTGTTAATGCGTTATTCACACATTAACATTGTTTTGAACTCTTCCCTTAGCGATGGAAGTGACGGAAGTGGCCGTGATGGAAGTGGCCGTGGAAGCCGTGATGGAAGTGGCCGTGGAAGCCGTGATGGAAGTGGCCGTGGAAGCCGTGATGGAAGTGGCCGTGGAAGCCGTGATGGAAGCCGTGATGGAAGCCACCGTGGAAACGAACGAATGCATAAGCTGAATTATCTGAGTTCATTGCTATTTGTCCTGCAAACATAATTGCTGCAAATACAGCCATAGCGAAGACTGTAACTTTTTGGTTTTTATTCATATTTAATCTGTAAATAAATGTACTTCGAATAGCATATTTAATAGATATTGCACTTTCTTAGAGTACATTCATCTATAATAGTAGTTGAAAATTCTGCAAACTGTTTATAGTATATTTTCTATGCCTGCATTTTTCTTCTAGGGAAAATATTATGTTTCATAAAAAAAGACAATTTTAATGTATTTTGAACTATCTATATTCTTTTCTTATTTTAAAAATTGTAATATCAAAAAAAAATTTGTTAATGCGTTATTCACACATTAACATTGTTTTGAACTCTTACCTTAGAAGCGATGGAAGTGATGGAAGCCGCCGTGGAAGTGATGGAAGTGATGGAAGAAGTGGTGGTGGAAGAATGGATGGAAGAAGTGGTGGTGGAAGAAGTGGTGGTGGAAGAATGGATGGAAGTGGTGGAAGTGGTGGAAGCCGCCGTGGAAGCCATCGTGGAAACGAACGAATGCATAAGCTGAATTATCTGAGTTCATTGCTATTTGCCCTGCAAACATTGTTGCTGCAACTACAGCCATAGCAAAGACTGTAACTTTCTGTATTTTATTCATATATATAACCTGTAAACACTTTTCAACAATTGAGTATTTAATAGCTATTATATTTTCTTAATGTATATTTTTCTATATGATTATATGTAATACTCTATATCTACAATAAAGATAAATTCATATAGATGTTTAAAATAAAAACTAAATTTTGCAAATGAGTTTATAATTTGCTCTATATCATTACGTAATTGGTTAGAATTTCTTCACTTTATCAAGTTGAATTATTTATGTGATAGTAAATATCTAAACTTTGGAAAAAAATTGTCCTAATTATGTTAGTTGAGTCTTGGTCATAATTCGATATCACATCTTTATCCAGAATTCCATTTTAGCCAGTCCCAAGCATGTTGTCCTGTATATTAGCAGTAGTTGCATCTCTGCTGCTAGTGGTACTACACTCTTTTCTGTTGTAGATGTTAGATGTAGTTTGTATCCCCACATCCATTCTTTTGCACGACTGTATCTCCACCTTGCACCTGTATCGATGCCAGAACGTGGTACCATTCCTTTTTCCATGGATGATGTATGTCCTACAGAACCTTTTGCTTTTATCAATGCTGTCTATTGCGGTTATGGAAAGGTCTACTAATCTATAGATCTCTTGCATAATTAGGACCATTAGAAAAACTTCTAAAAAGTTGATACATTTTAATCATGATCCGCAAACCAAGATAAAAATATTACAAAATATGATGGAGACTCTATAAAATTTTGATAGGCATCTAATTATGCAAGAGATCTTATCTATTGCAACAAATTGATATCCCATTGTAGATATTCATTTTTTAATATGTAGACGTGGTCTTCAATCATTGCCTCAAATATACTTCTACTAGGTATTTTTATCAGGCTACAAGCCAGTACAAGTTTACGGTTATTGACAATCCATATAAAGAAAGGTATGCATCCATGTTTGAATCGACTCTAAACCCTATCTTTACTAAAACATCTTGGAATTACTACTTGAGTATATACATACGGTCTGCCGCCTTTTCGTGGTGGTAGGTAGGGCCATGGTATGCAACTATCAAATACAAAATGTTTAGGAGGATGGATTCCTTTATCCTATCGAGATAACCTTTGGAACAGTATTTGTCAAAATAATGGCTCAAGGGTTAGCTATGAGCTGTTATAAAGTTTATAAGATAATTTGAATTATGACCATGTCTCAGTTAGTTTAGCTAATGTAGTGGTTATATTGAAAATATTTTCTTTTAACTATCTTGTAGGAGTAACATATTAAGTATAAACAACAAAACAAATTTATTTCATATAAATATTATAAACCGAACAAACCTGTTGATATTTTTGGTTCTATGAATTAGGAATAGTTTAAAAAAGATTCAAATAAATATAGAATATTTTCTTGAAATCTAATTAGCCATCATATTTATTTTATAAAGCAATAAAGATGATGGTGAAATAATCTATGCTGAAAATGATTGAATACTAGTGGATGACATGCATAGCCGCCTATATGTTGATATATGAAGAAAAAATTATGATGGTCATAATGATTACAGAAATTACATATCTTGTTCTATCTCTGTACTGTCTTGTCTGATCTGCTATTTGTTCTGCAAATATTAATACTGCTGCAACTACAGCCATAGCGAAGACTATAACTTTAGTTTTGTTCGATTGCTAATCCGTATCTAAGATGTTTGATAGATAAAATATTTTCTTAAATTGAATTTTACATATATTCATGAATTTTTTGACGGTGGATTTAATTTTTAACTTATATTATGTAAAACGGATCAAAATTTGTACTTTAATAAAATAAAATAAAAATCTTTACATGTTACATTCGTCTATCATAATCTGTAAAAATCCTGTATTGTTGGATCGATTATAACTGTATTGTTTGATTGGTGATGGTGAATGACTTAATGGTAATGATGTTTATGCGCGTTGTATATTACTCCGCATCATAGTCTGCGGAGACAATAAATATTTACTCTCCAGCATTACTGTTACTGTACGATCGTCTTACGTGGTCAATACTGCAACTGTTTTATTTTTAGGTGTAATTTTCTTTACTTTTAAATCTGTCATGTATATAGGTAAGAATTTTGTAATTTTTTTTATATTGGTATGATATCGAAATCTATTCTCGGTTTAGGTTTACAATTAAAACAAGATCAATTATTTATAATATTATACTTCAAACTTTACGATTACTAGTATGTGGTTTAATTCTTTTGATGATGAAAAATAATTAAATTTGAAAATAAAACTTATTATTATTTTACAAATGATTATGGATGTTTCTGATTTACAACATTATGTGTTGCTTGTGAATCCGGTCTGGTCATTACCTTCGTTTTTAAATGCAAGTAATGCCCATCTCTGTATACCGTTAAGGTGATCGTATCTCCAGGTTTGGTATGCTGATCTATATATGTAATTAATTGGTCAATCTTTGTCATGTTCTGATTATTAATCGAAGTTATTATGTCTCCTCCATGTTTTTGACCATAGTAATCTATTGTCATGCCTCGTAATCCTGCCTTATCTGCAGATGCATTTTTTACAATTGTACTAATAAATACTCCCCTGAAAGACTTGGATATATTTTTAAAATGTGATGTAAGATCAGAGGTTAAAGTTGAACCACTTAAACCCAAGTATGAATGGGTATAATTACCATTTTTAATCAATATTGGTAATTCTTTATTTATTATGTTTGATGAAATTGCAAATCCTACTCCATTGGCCATACCTGCAGTATTTATTCCTATTACCTGTCCTTTTATATTTAATAATGGACCTCCTGAGTTGCCTGGATTGATTGGAGCATCTGTTTGAATTGCGTCTGGTATGGAATTACTTGATTCTGAAATCACTCTGCCTGTCTGACTTATGATCCCAGTTGTCATTGTGTTATCTAGTCCATATGGATTTCCAATGGCAATTACTGGATCACCAACCTTTAGGATTGATGAATTAGTTATTTTTAAAGGGATTATAGGTTTTGTTAAATTTTCAACTATTTTTAAAACTGCTATGTCGCTAAAAGGATCTTTTGCTATAATCTTTGCAGTATATCGGTTCCCATCAATAAAAGTAACATCTACAATTTTGCTATTTCCTACTACGTGATTGTTGGTTATTATATGTCCTTTTGTATCGTATATAAATCCTGAACCTAGCGCAGTTACATTTTGTCCATTATTTGGATTTGTTGAATTAAGGGTCGAAGATTGGGGTATTTTGCTTGTAATTTGCACCACTGAATTTTCTACTTGATTAAAAATAGAATTGAGTAATTTACTTTGTAAATCAAATATGGTTGTATTAACTAATTGTTGATTTGAAGGCTGATGACTAGTTAAAGCATTTACTACGTGATTATTTGTGGTTGTATTTGAATATATAAAAGATATTGATAATGTGAAAACGGTGAAAATTAATATCCTTATCCACTTAATATTATTGCTATTTCTCATGACAATTATTCTTACTATTAAATTTTGTAAAAGTTCTTAATATAATGTTGGATATTTGTTTTCTCGGTTTGATGAAATTTTGTACATTATTTGGTGGCTAGATTTATTCAATGCTAGTAATCTTCTTTATACTTATCACCAAAATATTGTATTTTCTTTTTTAATGCAACTTTATTACTGTTATAATGTTTATCTTTTCAAATTTCTTTGCTTTTAAATACATTCAAAGTATGATGTTTTGTATTTATCGCTTAATTAATCAAATACATAAACATGATTGTAAAATGTATAACTTTTTCTTTTAAATTATTTTGTCGTAATAATCAATTATTTATTCTGATTTTTTATTTATGTTCTTTTAAGAAAATGGGAAATGCGATCTTTGAATTTTGGTTGTAATAAATTAGTATTTAGTAAGAAATTTGTTGATGTCATGTTCACTTTCTGGAAAATAATATTATTTTATTGGAAGAAAATAATTTGGATTTGCTTCTAGTCTGACATGGATAAGTTGTATTATTCCATTTCTAAGCAGAGTAACTGTCATATCGTCTCCAATATTTTTTTTATTTTCTATATAATTTGAAATTTCCTGAATATTTTGTATATTTTTGTTGTCTACTTTTAATATTATATCTCCTCCTATGGTTATTTTTCGACCATCAATCTCTGTTGTATTATCTCCACCTAGTATTCCTGCTTTTTTAGCCGGACTTGAACTGGCTACCTGGATGACCAAAAACCCTTTAGTTTCGTTTAAATGCAATGCTTTTGCAATATCTAAATCTACATTAACTCCATACGCTCCGAGCCAAGGATGAGAATAATATCCTTTAGTTAATAATGAGTTTATAATTTTGGTTAGTACATCCGCGGGAATTGCGAAAGATATTCCTGTATATTTTAAATTATTTGAATTAGATGTAAAGTTTTCTGTATTCATTCCTATAACTTCACCTTTATTGTTCAACAATGGACTGCCTCCGTATCCTGAAGCTAGGTTAAAATTTGTGATAATGCCATTAGGGATTTTCGGGGTGGGTCCAGATAAATTCTGTCCGAATGTCGGAATGGATTTTTCAATGCCGCTTATTAAGCCGTTACTTATTATATTTGTGAAATCTATTGTATTTGCTATAGTTACTATTGGTTGTCCCGGTTCCAAGCTTGTTGACGTTCCGATCTTTAATGGAATTAATTTATTCTGTGGTATGTTTTTAGTCGATATTATGGCAAGTGTTGTAAGGGGATCATACCCCAACAATGTGCTATTATATGCCGATCCATCTGGTAATGTTATTACTATGTTTTTTCCAAGTACAAGGTTGCTTTCAGTAACTATGGCAGGTTTACCATTGCTGCTGTAAACAAACCCTGTTCCAATTTTAAATATTGAATGATTATTATTATTAAATGCTGTTACTTTTACTACCGATTTTGTGGTTAGATTAAACAAATTTGATAGAAGTGAGTCGTTATTTGTATTTTGCAGGTATTTATTACCTTGATTAAGTGAAGTTGAATTAGATAAATTATTTTTTAATATTGAATTAGATGGATTAGTCAAAAAGTGATTACCGTTGTTTACGAACGAATTTGTGGGCGTGATCCCTTTATTTAAAGTCGTTGGTGATGGTAATGATGTAGATGGGAAGGTATTTATTTTTGAGTTTGAATTGGATGGATTAGTCAAAAAGTGATTACCGTTGTTTACGAACGAATTTGTGGGCGTGATCCCTTTATTTAAAGTCGTTGGTGATGGTAATGATGTAGATGAAAATTTAGAAAACGGGTCTATGCCATATACATTTGATTGAAGGTATAATGCTATGCTTGTGATTGATGAAATTACTACGAATGTAATAAACAGCATTTTAAAACTTAACATCAGAAAAAATAAAGAAGATTGATCTATATAATAATTATTTATATATTATTATATAACAAAGTTATATAGAACTTTAAAAGTGAGTTTTCTATATAACATAATATGCAAAGTGAACAACAATATTTTTTAATTTACGTTTTCTCTATATCGGTTACATTAATGTGTCTTATAACCGTCTTTTCTTTTCAAAATATCGTTGTTGCACAGTCAATAGTGTCATCACACACTACTTCGTCTACTTATCATTTTATTAAACAATGGGGTGGGAAAGGTTCTGATTTTGGACAATTCTTAAATCCTAATGGTATCGTAATTGACACCATTGGTAATATTTACGTTACTGATGATGGAAATAGTCGTATACAAAAATTTGATAGCAATGGTAAATTTATCACTAAATGGGACTTGGTTAGTTCTGATGCTGGACAAATTGTTCGCCCTGAAGGCATCGGTATAGATTCGTCAGGCAATGTTTATATCAATGATAATTATTCGGCCACTATACAAAAGCTTGACATGAATGGTAAGACCCTATTAAAATGGGGTTCTAATGGCAAGGGAAATAGTCAATTTAATAATCCTGAAGGCATAGCTGTAGATTCGTCAGGTGATATATACGTATCTGATAATGGGAACAACCGTATACAAAAATTTGATAGCAATGGTAAATTTATCACTAAATGGGCATTCAAAGATTCTGGACGTGGATTATCTGCTAGTCCTGGAGGTATAGCTGTCGATCCTTCGGATAATGTGTATATTACTAATTACAATGGTAACGATATTATAAAATTTGATAGCAATGGTAAATTTATCACTAAATGGAAAGTGAATAATCCTGAGGATGTTGAAATAGATTCGTCAGGAAATGTATATGTTTCAGATTATAATGGTGTACAAAAATTTGATAGCAATGGTAAATTTATTACCGCATTTGGTACATACGGTAAAGGAAATGGTCAATTTATTGGATCGGGTAGTATTGCAATAGATCATTCGGGAAAAGTCTACGTTACTGATTGGGGCAATAACAGAATACAAGTATTTGAACCTGTTACTATTAAAAATTCAAACTATATGCGTGCTGAAGATATGAGTGCCGTGTTATCTCCCAATGATAATTCTATGGATGGAAGCAAGACTTTTACACTCGCCGGAATTAATGGTCAGGTTTAATCAAGTTTTAAAATCTATTTTATTTTTTTAAAAAACAAAGACTATAATTTTGGTATCTAGGGAATAACTTAAGTTTGTTTGTAGATAATATCTTTCACATCTATAAATGTGTTTAAATTAAATTCAAAATATAATAAACTATCGAAATTATATTATTTAGTTGATTTATAATCTATAGACGATAAAATCTGAATGATTATGTGACAAGAAAAATCTTTTGATTCTTAAGATAAAATTAAATAAATTTCAAAGTTATGGTTAATTAGTTACAATCTATTAGATATTTATAATATACTTTATAAATAATAATTCATAATTATAGTCGGAAATCTTATAAAAAATTACCATTACTAAAAAAGACGGATGGTTAAATATTTAGTAATTGTATTTTACTTTTTGATGAAAATATTTGGTTCATATGTTAAAATCGCATTAAATACCTATTACTTGACAAATATATTTGTTTTTTTGTATCTTGCATCATTTATTACATTTGTATTATTTACTTCTACCGTCTTTGGTCAGGCTCCAAATTCTATTTATGATTTCTATAAAAAAGGGTCTTATCTTGACGATTTGGGTAACCATACAGGAGCTATAATTTATTATGATAAAGCATTAGCACTTAACCCTAATTATATAAATGCCTTGGACAACAAAGGCGTATCTCTTGATAAATTGGGTAACCATACAGGAGCTATAATTTATTATGATAAAGCATTAGCACTTAACCCTAATTATATAAATGCCTTGGACAACAAAGGCGTATCTCTTGATAAATTGGGTAACCATACAGGAGCTATAATTTATTATGATAAAGCTTTGGAAATCGATTCTTATAATACAAACGTATTGGACAACAAAGGCGTATCTTTGTACAATTTGGGTAACCATACAGGAGCTATGAAATTTTTCGATCAATCTTTGGATATAAATCCCAATGATAAGTATGCTTTAAGTTACAAATCTGTAATTGTGAATGAAACATCCGATCATTCTTAAATCATCGATTTCTTCAATATGTATCAAGATTGGCGTGGCTTACCTGATTATGTTGTAGTTATATGGAGTAAGAACAAAATGCTATTTCATCTTAATTATGATATCCTTATAAATATTCTCAGTTCTTTTAAAGAAGTGATCATGCAATTTTTAATCTTTAAATTCAAATCTAAAAATTATTGCTGTAAATATTTATTTAAATTGATGATAATTACATAATTCATTTGAGGCATAATTCTTTATTATGTAAATCTGTAAATAAATTATACTAATTCTGTACACATTTCAATTTATATTTTCTCTTCAATGAAATAATCGTCAAAGCATTAATTCTTATCTTTTAAATACTGGATGGTTAGTTCGAGGATGCTTTTCTTAAAAGATGATAGATAAGATGATGGCAGTTCAAGAATTTGCATGCTTGAGGATATCATGTACCGCCATCTGTGGAAATTGGATGTTTTCTATGTTCTTCTACAACATCCGAAATAAATCGTTCTTTAGCTACAAACATGTTTTGTTCTTTCGATATACTTATTCCGACAATTTCTTTATTTTCAGGTTCTATAGAGACCCATATCCAAATGTGCTCTTGTCCAACTTTAATTATAGTCTCATCTATAATGTACTCGGAGATTTTCTTTTTCTTTGAGGATATTTTTTGAGGATATACTTTTGAATCCAATTCCAGATGGAAACATGATTTCTTTTGATAAAGCAATCAGATAGTCTATCAACTGCTTTTCTTAAAGAAAGACCTAAAAAATAGAAATATAAACCATAACCAATATATTCTAAGGGTGTTCTGTTTCTGAAAATCACAAATGAAATAGAACACCTTCAAGCTATAGACTTTCCTTAAATGAACAGAGCCATGTCCAACATACCTTGAAAATGTTTCCGTTTTTGGAGTCAACAATTGAAATATCCTAATTCGATTCGTAGTTTTTTCCTTGAGTGAACTGTGCCATATTCTAATCATGGGATATAATAGCAAAACCCTCAATATTTGTTATCAAAGCGAATATACTCAAATTTACTTTTTGTCAATTGGGTTGATGATGTGGATATATTTGATTGTGGGTGAATATTTGATATGATAATAAGCGTATTTGTTTGTCAACTTCTAATTATTTTAATATCTGAACGATTTTTATCTTGTGGTGTATTGTATTTTGATTGATATTTTGTCAATTGATTTGTCAAGTTAAATATCGGCTGTATTTGGATATCTTATTTTAATTATTTGTTATATGTTGTTGTAATATGCTATTAGTTTGATGACAGATGAGTTATATGTGATTAGTAAATGTCTAATATCCTATAAAATATATTGTTAAACTATATTTTTATTAAACTCCAATAAAAATTATATTGGTTCAATTCTGCAGTAGTTGTGTTAAAAACAATTGAGAGATATGATGTCATTATTATTTTACTAAATGCTGAATGGTTTGTATAAAGGATTGCAGTGCTGAAATTACCTTTTCATACAAGCTTGGCTGGCCTTTTAAAAAAATTTTGTATCCTTTTTGAACTTGTGATGAAGTTTGTGAAAAGGCTGTTGATGTGCATGATATAAATTCTGATGTGAGAAAGATAATTATAATTATGGTTATTGTAAGAAATTTTTTATTATATCTAGAATTTGATTTAATATGCGTAAAATTTAAAGTTAATTGAATAACCATTATGTTTTTCAATTTTTAATATGTGTGTTGTATTACTTAAGATTTTGCCAAACTCTTTTCCTAATACTATATAAAAGTAACGCATTTCAATTAATGTTAATAATACTTTTTATTTTAATTTTTTGACTATTTACAATACGTCTATTATATGATACATCTCTATTGTAATGATACCGACTCATTTTCTAAATTAGAACAAGATAATGCTATTATTATAGTATAGGGCATTTATTCTACTGCCTTGTAAATCTGGAATATTATTTCTTTATTGTAATGGCCCGCAAATAGATTGAGCCATTGTTTCACATGCTTCAATTTGTATTTCTTTTTTTTACAAGGAAAATAATCATCGAAACTTCTGTTCTGTATTTAATATATTGGACAGTTCTTTCAATGATACTCTTCTCCAAAGAAGAATGAATATGATGGTTATCTTCAAGAACATGTATGCTAGTGGATACCATGTACCTCTATCTGTCAAAACTGGATACTTTCCATAATCTTTTATAACATTGGAAAGAAAACGATTAGTACAAACATATTTCGTTCTTTTGATATATTTATTGCAAGACTATTCTTAGAGCCTGTCTCAAAATTCGATAAGATTATAGCTCTTTTCCCTCTTTTGATAACTGTGACCTGCATCCAAAGAATGGACAGTGTAAAGGATAAAAATAAACATTCTACCATACTCAAGGTTCCAGATGAATTATGGGATAAGATTAAAAATATTTTCCCAAAGGAGAAACCTCTAAGAACAGTTGACAGCCGACCAATTGTACCATACAGAAAAGTAATTGATGGAATTCTCTATATATTAGGAACATGAGGATGTCAATGGAAGCTGTTACCCAAAGAATACAGATCTGGTTCTACTTGTCATCGAAGGTTTCAGAAGTGAAATAGTCTTGATATATTCAAAAAGGGATGGATAAAACTATTGAAAATCTATGACGACTGCATCGGTATCAACTGTACCTGGCAATCCATCGATAGTATATCCATAAAGTCGTCTTTAGTGGTGGGGCGATGACAGGAAAGAATCCTACGGATAGAAGCAAACTAGACACAAAAAGACATATTTTAACAGATAAAAATGGAATTCCTTTATCTGTTGTAATATCATCTGCTAATGCTCATGATATTAAACTGGTAACAGATGTGGTTGATAGCGCAGTTATAAAAATGCCTCATTTAAAACTAAAAAAACAGGAAAAAGAAAACTTCAACATCTATGTCTTGATGAAGCATACAATTCTGAACAAGAAGAACAAGAACTAATCAAACGAGGATATGTACTGCATATTCCTCAAAAGAGAAAAAGAGATGAAAAAGAAGAACAAAAGGAGATCAAGCTTATAACAACATTTTCCAAATCGTAAAAAATACTCTGCAAAAAGATGGGTTGTAGAGCGAACAAATTCATGGCATAATAAGTTCAGGAAACTGTTTACCAGGTATGAGAAGAAGGTGGAGAATTATCTTGGATTGGTAAAATTATTATGTTGTATGATCATCTATAGAAAAATAATTTTGGGTTAGGTTCTTAGTTTCAGATCTTATAATAGCAATTCATCAAAGCCATCTTAATTTAGAGACAGCTTTTATTATAGTTTCATCAATTATAAACAGATGCTTTTTCTTGATATAAAATAATCTTTCTGGTTTATTTTAGTATCTACTCTATAATTGCCGTATTACTTATTTTGATAAATCGAGATATGGCTTTGGACATATCCGTAATGAAAGATCGGTGAAGTAAAGGTATGAAGAATATACAATATCCATAGGTTCTGTTCTTTCTCTAACTTGTTATGTCCTATATAATAAATAATTAGGAAGTTTATAACTTTTTCCTTAACTTTGCAGAGCTTTTCTATGTTTCTTTCACAGATAATTATTGGTGGTTTTTTAACAAATCTTTGAATTTGCTGTGCTTGTATATGATAAAAATAACGAAAAGGAATATGTGAAGATAAATAAATAGCAAATTTTTTGTCTCTATTTCAATAGAATCTTAGGAAGTTAAATCAGTAGATTTAATATAATTAGTGGTAGTTGTATAAAATAATCTATATATTATTTTTCAGTATTTTTATTTATACTAATAAATTTTTATATTATATTTTACTTCTATGTTTTAATTCTGATGATAGTAACATTATTCCAATTATAATTAATAGTGTACCAACAGCTATAAATGATATGCCTAGGGTTAAGTAATCCGGGATCCTGTTGCAAGCATTGGTAATCGCCTGATTGAACGCCCCAGGAAGAGCGTTGCATAACTGAATATTCTGCACCTGATTGCTGTATATAATTAGACCATAAATAGCACTTATTACGCCAAATACTATCAAACAAATTCCGATTATGATCTTTGGGGTAAATGAAATCATTTATTCCAAAAAAGATCCGAATTTTTGATGCTATAAATGTATGTAATAATACGTTAAATCGTCAGATAGACAAATCGTTATATCTCATGGATACTTAAGCTTGGTTCAAACTATTCCCAATTTGTCATATAACATCCGAATGTTTTGAAAAGTCTGGGGATAGCTCTGTCCAAATCATATAAAAACAAAAAATTGAGAAAATTTTAAGAGAATCATTTGCAATAATATTATATTCAAAATAGGAACAGTGTTCTTCTATATCTAAAAACTCAACATATGGGCAAGATGGTTAACTAAAAAGTTTATAAAGTAATTGTCGGCATAAAGTGTCCTTTATAGTATATCTAATTATATCTACTTGGAACTAGTTTTCTTGCATATTATGAAATAAGATAAAGAAATATTTCAAAAAGAATTCAAAATTATATGCATATCAATTATTCTGAAATGTTATTGATGCCATGACATACAAAAATACAATAGTTTGAGTATTATTCCTAATAATGATAACATCATATAATTCTAGTTAATTCTTTTAAAAAAGAATGTTGACAGCTGGTCTGTATGTTTTTTGTAAATTCTTTTTAAATATGTCTTCCGATCTAAAAAATTCAATACAATAATATGAACAAATTATTAATTTAAATTTTAACTAATTTGGTTAAAAATTAATTAAAATTCACGTGGGCCGTAATGATCATTAGGATGCTTCTTTATCGATTTCAGATATGTGTCCTCCAGATGGTAAAGGATTATCTTTTTCAACTTGGTAATTAAATATCTGAGGAAAATCAATTTTTAGTATTATATTCATACCCACTTGATATATTTCAGATTTGGGAATGTCATATCTATTATTGGATGTGCCAAATACCACTATTTTATCTTGTGTTTCTTTCATTACATGACCTATGTCATCTTCATTTTTTGCCCTTACTCCTTTATTAAATAATGAGTTTGGATATTTACCTTCATAACTTGCTAAATCGACAACTAGATTATCTTTTTCCCATGGATCTCTTCTACTTGTTGGTAACGGGGATGATCTTGAAACGGAATATTTCATCAAATCTGATGTATTTAAATTTAGTAAAACATTTGCACCTACTTGCTGTATCTCGGAAATTGGTACATCATATCTTTCATTTTTCTCTCCAAATACCACTATTTTATCTGGAGCTTCTCTTGCTACAAAACCTATGTTGGGATTGTCAAGAGTTTTAACACCTTTATTAAAATATTTACCTGATGCCATAAGTAAATTATATTCTGAAGACATTTAATGTTTATCATAAAAAGAAATTTTGTCTTACAAACCTCCATTTACCTTTGGTGGATTCTATTTACTTGAGATATTAATTCTATTATATTGATCAATAATAGGTTGAACAATTATTTCAAATACTTTAATTTGCATTTATTTTTTCCCCGTCCCCCAAGAAAGGCAATCATCAAAGTTTTCTATCTATCCTTATATACCATGTTGTTCTATTAATGAATTTTCTTTCCAAAAGATTAGTGAATATGATAAAAGTTCAAGAAACGATAGACTTGCGGATACCAAGCACCATCTTCTGTTGAAATAATATGCTTTCTTTATTCTTCCTACTATAAGGAAATCGTTATTTGGTATACATATTTCGTTCTTTTGATGCATGAAAGAAAGAATTTCTTTGAATATTGATTCGGTAATGACTTATAGAAATATTAGTTCAGTAGAACCAGCTTTTATTACAGTCTCATCAATTACAAATTCATTAATTTTCCTTTTCTTTTGACATCTTTTTATTTTTGTAACTATTTTTAGATATCACAAAAGCTTATTGTTATTACTCGTATAAAAGATAAACGTTCACCGTGTTTCTACTTGGCAACCTAATAAATGCCGATATAATGCATTCTTAAATTTGTTAAGATGTTCTGTTTCTAGATCTAAAATAAAATGATCATTTTCGCTCTATAGTTTTTTCTTCAAGTTAACAGGTGCTGTCTTTCAATCCATCCTCTTTAGTGAACAGAATAGTTTAACACAATATCTTTGTCAATAGTACACTACTCTTTAATTTTATAAATTTCTTTGTTATATGTTATTTTATTAGTTTAATAGTCATACGTTAACGCTTTATCCTTAACGTTATAACGGAAATAGTCAAAATTTAATTGATTTTGAAATACAAAATTATATCTTTATTAAATTTATAATTATATGTCAAAGCTGCTCTAATCATTTTAAACTAAAATCGAGATATTGTGTAAGTGATGTAAAGGAGAAATATCTCAAATATGTCAAACATGAAATACCGCAATTATTCAAAACAACAAAAGATCGTGAAAGCGGTATAGGTGTTGGAAGAATATTCAAAATTGATCCTAGATAATTGATCTTTTTGTACTTCCAATTTTTTATTGTATGCTTATCTTTTACACATTGAGTTTTCTTTTTGGACTAAATTCGAGTAACATTTGGATTGAAAAATATATGGATACTCCGTAAGGTATTTAGAAACAAATTGAGAAAATATGATGAGATATTATATATACTGATAGTCCGGATAAACTGTAGAATAGAGAATATGCCACCGTAAAATAAAAGATAGACTTCAGTATTAAACTAATTAAATTAAAAGAAAGTTTGGTATTATTTATTGACTATTTCAATTGTTCCCTTCATCATATATGGATGATATGCGCAATGGTACGTGAATGTTCCCGTCATTGTTGGGTTAAAAATCAGGTTGCCTGAACTATTTGGTAATATATCGCCAGACGATGGAAGTACATCTGCACCCGTATCTATAATTAACTCATGTTTCGTATCTGTAGGATTTTGAATCTTTATAACATTATTAGTATTTTTGAAAACTTTTATCGTTGGATTTTTTGCCGCATTACTAACATTTATCCATTTATATTATGTTACCATCTGTTACTTCCTTTGTAGATAAATTAATTGTACTTGATGTAGTAGAATTAGATGAAGATATAGTGTTAGCAATTGTAGTATGATTACTTGTTGTTTGTTCAGCTACTGCTAAGGTAAAATGTAATGGATATGCATTCAAACTCAATACGATAGCAGCAATAAATATTGCTGAAAATATCGTGGTTGACAGTATAATGGTCATGATATTTTTAGGTTGTGCCATAGTCAGTTATTGTTAACGGTGTTGATTAACCTTTAAAATATTTATTTTTATCAATATGTTACTTAATAGCCTAATTCAATCTATTTATCTTCCATTTGGTTAGCAAATATCTGATGGGTGGCTTGTCTTACTATTATAGAACAGTTAGAGATGGCAAAAACCATTTTTTCATATGTATTTTTGGATATGAAATTCATAGATTGATGTGATGGATGAACACAAGAAAAATAGTCCAAATCCCTATGTCCGTTCATTCTTTCCATGAATTACATCGTTTTTCATTCTATTTATCTTACAGAAAAATATAATGAATTAAACAATGCTGCAAAAAAAATCTAATCGTATAATCCAAATTATGGTTATAAATGTAAAAGAAATGATCTGTTTTTATATTGCAACTTATTTAAAATTTAAATGAAATCCGTAACTTGGATTTTGCCTATTTTATTACTTGTATTTGTACTAGTTGCTATATATTCATTGGAATCTACACAAAATACTACAATCCGTTTAGCTTCTGATCATGTGATGTTGATTAATAAAAATCCTATATCAAAACCAACTACTATTTCTAAACCTACTATAAGTTTGGAAAGTAATATATCGGGGAAAAACATTACAAAATAATTTCGGAATTTAGTTTTTTGCATTTTCAAAAACTAAAACTATTTCAACATATTTTATATAATTTCTGTTCAAAACCTTGATATTTTAGTTCATATAGTTTAAACGATAACTATGCATTTAAATGATAAAATAACTCCGATTGTTAATACAATCTTATTATGCTGCAGTAAGGATTTTTACATTTACTATTTATTTTGAACAAACAAAATTAGGGGCTCTGTCATCTTAAGGAATTTGTCTGTTGAATATTCCAATAATTATACACAAAAATTTAAAAATTTTTTGTAAATTATCTTTGTTGTGCTTAAAGTACTAGATTTTATTGAAATTGAATTGGAGAAAATCTTGACTAAATTAAAAATATTTTAAAAAATTCTTAGGTTAGCAGAGCCAAATTAGGCGATTCCACATAAATTTTGTTTTTATTTTTGTTTTATTTTGGTGCTTTATTGAATGATTATTTTTTCCAAATACATAGAATTAACACTTCAAATAAACCCATAAAATGATCCTCATTTAAACATATCATATGATAACCACCATCTAATTTGTAGTACTCGTTTATTAAATTGAACTTGCAATATTTTGTAAAATATTATGTAAGGATAACCTATAAAATCAAATTGATGAAAGTTCCGTTAAATCGTTTTTAAAAATATCTGAAAATTAAATTTTAATTGCTGGTAAACACATTTTGTTCAGTAGCAGGAATGTGGAAATAACAGAAAAATGTATTATAAACAACAAAATCCTCTTAAAAGTCCGAGTCTATTAAACTAGCTAATTCTCAATTTCGAAAACTTTATCTAATAATGTAAATTAAAATTTTTTTAAAAAAATACTTAAAATCAAAACGTATTAATCACTCTTTTTTGTAACTGATAAAATAAATATCAAAAACGATTATTATACCAATTAACATATGTTATCGAACTTCCCTTAGCAAATAGTTTCTCATATTAAGATTGAATCTTTTTGTTCTGAAATAATTAGATATCTTTTTCTTCAAATCTGTGAAGGATGAATAATATTTCAATACGAGCAAATCCTGTTTGGATATATTCCATACCTCTTCCATAATCATAAACTCTGGTGATGCAGTTGGAAGATATATGGGGATTAGAGTATCTTTATTTTTTTCAGAATACTTTAACACCTTTTTTGATTTATAATGAGGAGATGCCTTATCCATAAACAGATAGCACATTGGAAATTTAGCATGAATTTTCTTTACATAATCAAGAAATGTATCTCCGTTGAATACATCATACTGTCTGAATAATTGTTTTCCTTCTTCTATGCTTAATGCTCCAAAAATACACGAATGTTGATGTGAGCCTGTTACTCTTATTATGGGTCTTTTATCCTCATCAATCCAAACGCGTCTTACAAGATTTATAAAAGAAGAATGATTCATCAATGGATACTATGGTAAAGAAGCCTTTTTTCTCCTCATCTTTATGCTGCTGCTGCTGCTGCTGCTGCTGCTGCTGTATGTCCACAAGTATCTGTTCTGTTTTTTTTTGAAAGCACCCTTTTCTTCGTTAGATGCAGTTTACATGTACCTTTTGTGGTACCTTCTGTTTAAATTCATTTACGAAGGATACGGTATATGTGAATAAAATGATATTTTATCCCACTTTTCCTTATTATTAACTCTTCCACCTGTTTTGTGGTCCAACCTTGTTTGGAGTTAGATAGTTCTTTCCTAATCTGGTATCCGATCTTCAGATATCTCAGTCGGCCTTGTCGCTTTTAGGTCTGGTTTTTAATCCATCTATACCTTCTTTATCATATCTTTTTAACCCATCAGAAGCCCAAGATTTATTTCGATGAATATCTCTGGCTACCTGAGCAGCAGCTACCTTCCCTTGATAAACTACATTGAGAACCAGTAACATCCTTTCTTTTGTTTTTATATCCTGTTCACGTCTGTATATCTTTTCAAACGATTCTCAGGTAGTAGTCAAATGATACAGAGAGGATGATAATGGATTAACTTAGCTAAAAGGATTTATCAAGAAAATAAATGGATGATGAAAGTGTAGTTCGGATATTTATGTTAATTGGTATTGTAATTCAAACCACGATAAAATATTTATTAAGCCTAAAACATGGGTTTTTCAATAAAGAGAATCTGTTTAGTGATATTTTATTATTTTAACCTCATTTACTAAAATAAATATAAATTTTGATCGGGTATGGATTATTATCTAAAATGTCGTTTAAAACTAAATATTGATACAGATATTATTTAAAATATTTATTTTGTATGCTCAATAATCATATTGCATATACAGTTGAGGTTATAATGAATAATTTATATAAAATATTTATTGAATAATATTAATAATCCGAAAAAGATTTTAATCATTGGTGGCGTAGCGGCAGGAACAAGTGCTGCTTCAAAAGCAAGACGAATCGATCCCCATGCAGATATTAAAATAATACAAGATGAATCTGTGGTATCCTATGGTGCATGCGGAATACCATATGTGATAGAAGGATTAATCGATAATTTTGACAAATTGATTGCACGTTCTGCTGACGAATTCAAAAACAAATACAATATAGATATTTTATCTAATACATTAGCAACAAAAATAGATCCGGTCAAAAATCAAGTAATAGCAAAAGACCTGAAAAGTAAAAACGAAATGGTATTCAAATATGATTCATTAATTATAACCACCGGCGCTAGAGCATACATTCCTAAAATAAAGGGATTAGATCCAAATAATAAAAATAATATCAAAAATGTATTTTTTTTAAGGAATTTTGAAGACGGTATAAACATACAAAATAATTTGAAAAAAGTGAAATCATCTATTATCATAGGTTCTGGATTGATAGGTATTGAAATGGTGGAATCATTCAAAAAAAGAGGGATCGATACAACGTTAGTAGAAAGAGGAGATCATTTACTTGCACGTATTTTGGACAAAGATATGTCAAAAATGATTGAAGAAGAATTAGTAAGGAATAAAATAAATATTATATTAAATGAAAATATCGAGGAAATTATTTTAAGTTCGGGAAATGATCAAGTTATCCGAACTAATGCCATTGGAATCAGAACTAATAATAGAAAAATTTATGCAGATTGTATTTTACTTGGGTTAGGTGTTAAACCTAATTCAGAACTTGCACGTAATGCTGGTATAGAAACGGGATATAGAGATGCGATAAAAACAGATGAGTATATGAGAACCAATATGCAAAACATATTTGCTGCAGGGGATTGTGCAATTGCCAAAAATTATGTCACGGATAAAGATGATTATTTGCCATTAGGTACAACCGCGAATAAACAAGGAAAAATAGCGGGAGAAAATGCTGCAAGTTTAAAGAACAAAATAAAATTTAATGGAATCGCGGGTAGTGCGATAACAAAAACATTTGATCTATTTGCAGGAAAAGTAGGCTTGAATAAACAAGGGGCAGTAGAAAATGGATTTGATCCAATTGAAAATAAAATAGAAGACATAACGAGAGCAAGTTATTATCCAAATAACAAAAAGATATGGATAAAGCTTGTAGCCGATAGAAAGACAAAATTAATACTTGGAGCACAAATAGTTGGTGGAGAAGGAGTAAAAGGAAGAATTGATCTTATTTCCCTGGCATTATTAAAAAAATCTACTATAGATGATTTAATAAATTATGAATCATGTTATGTTCCACCAACATCGCCGGTATGGGATCCTTTAAACATTGCAGCAATACAGATCTTGAAATTGTGCAATAAAGAGGTCAGTAAAAAAAAATAATCTAAAAAAAGAACATTTTATAGAATATTTGGAAATTTATTATAATATAAAATAACAACTTAATAATTCAAATTTAATACAATAACAATAAACAAAATTACCAGTTCAAAATCAATTTTACGAGAATATCGATGCAATCTATTGGAACAAAATCAAGATCCAAATTTAATTAAATTTAATGCACGAATTACACTATATTCTTTATCTTTTATTTCCAACATTATATCAAAATCAACAGACTTCTCACTAGAGAAGCTTTTTAACTCTTTATAATAAAAAACAAAATGCGTATAGTCCAAAGTTTTTGCATGCTTACCTCTTCTATCCCCGATGCTTTGACTACTATAATCCACAATAGGATTGCCATCTGAAGAATAATTCCATGTTTTTGAGAAAGAGTTTAAAGCATCTTTAAAAAATTCATAATCATTCAAACATTCATGATGAAAAACATCAAATACAATTGGAATACCTGTCTCTTTGTTAATATCCAAACAATCTTTTAATGAATAGGATCTGTCATCATTTTCTATTACCAGTCTACTTTTTAAACATTCGTGGATTTTTGTGAATCTATTGATAAATTTATTTTTTGATGCGTTTTTATCTCCATAAACCCCACCTACGTGAATTTGAATTTTAGCATCATTTGGTAGATTCATGTTTTGTAGTAGATTGGAATGATAGTCTAACTCTTTAATACTATTTTCAACCACTTCTTCATTGGAAGAATTCAGAATAACAAACTGATCAGGATGCATTGAAATACGCATATTATTCTTTAATATAAAATCGCCAATTTCATTTAATTCGGTTTTGAATTTCTTTTTCCAATTTAATTGGCAAATCTGATGACTGGCAAAAGGAATTATATCCGAACCAAGTCTAAAAAAGAAAATATTATTTTTTTTATTAAAATGAAGTATTCTTAATAAATGATCAAGATTATTTTTTACAGTTTCGTTAAATCTTTTTTCAGAGTATGATTTTAAACGAAACGTAGAAGAATTAGGATTTTTTAATGATGTATTAATACAAGGATATCCTATTCGCATTCTTTTTAAAACTTTAACATCTCATATAATAAAAATGACTCTGACAAAAATTTTTATAATATTCTAATAATTTAAATCTATTTATTCACTTCTAATGACACAACGATTGAGCATTATAAAATATAATAATTACAAAAATTTTTTATATTAATTTACTGCTTTGTTATATTATTAAAATTATTACATGACCAGCGGTCTTCCTTTGCTTGTCTGATCTGGTTACTTCTATAATTTCTATATAATTTTATTCATAATTTATTTGAAAAAATTTGATCATACAACAAAGCTTTTTACTATTATATTGATGGAAAATTTTTTGTTAAATGGGTTAATAAAGTTAATAAACAATAAAATTGTAATTTTAATTTTCAGTTGATTTTAAAGATATTACAGATAAATAAATTTCTGTAAATCGAACAAAACCATATGATTATGTATCACTAAACAAATGGAAAAAATAAAACACCTAATAATAATTGAAAACAACTTAGTGCATAAAGAGTAAATTTATCGTCGATAAAAGTATAAATAAGGATTAAAAATTTACATCTTTTCAAATTAGTAAATTTCGTAATTAAATACATTCTTAGATACTAAATGAAATACATTTTTTTTAGGAATTTAACAATCAAATAAAATGTCATACGAGATTATTAATTACATTAATTTCTCATCTTATCTATATATCCAAGTCTATCTTTTAAAAACATAAAAATAAAAAAATAATAAAATGATATAATAATTGGAGAGTTTCAAAGAGCGACACGTAACATGGTTAGAAAATTTTTATGACTTGAGTGTATCCATTGTTGTATATCAGATAAGTAGAAATCTCACACAAGATGTATCAATTCATGGAGTCCTAAGTTTTATTATATTATTTATTCCAGTGTGGTGGTCTTGGATAGGTGTAACTTTTTATTCTACACGATTTGAAACCGATGATTTGATACATCGACTTTTCATGTTATTGCAAATTACTGCATCTGTTTTCATGGCGGTAAGCGTACCTGATGGTTTAGGAAAAAATTCTGAATGGTTTGCATTGTCATACGCACTAATACGAATAATACTAGTAATAGAATACCTGAGAACGAGAAGACATGTTCCCTCTGCAAATAATCTTACTACAAGATATGCTATCGGATTTTCGATATCTGCAGTAATATGGATAATATCTGCCATTATGCCGCCTCAGATTAGATTTATTTTATGGATGATCGGATTGACAATTGATGTTGGTACTCCTTTAATATTTACTAGAAATACCACTTTACATTTTACACCACATGTACAGCATTTACCCGAACGCTTTGGATCATTCACTATCATTGTTTTAGGTATATCTATTCTTGGTGTAGTTAATGGCATAGCGCCTCATAATTGGACTTTATATTCAATATTGTCTTCTGGCCTTGGGCTAGGGATTGCTTTTAGCCTATGGTGGATATACTTTGATTCTGTTGACGGATCAGAAATAAAAGATTTACAAAAAAATAAACGTATAAATATATATCTTATATGGCTGTACATACATTTTCCATTAATAATTGGATTTACTGCGATCGGGGTAAGTGTGGAGCAAGTCGTTTTAAGTAATCAATATAATGTTCTATCTGATTCCGTTAGATTGCTTTTAAGTTTTTCTGCTTTTCTCTGTTTATTTTCATTAGGTATAATACAAATAACATCTATAATGACTGGCACTTTATCAATAATGGATGCAACAAAATTAAACAGAGTAAAAAAATATTCCGCAGGAATATATAGTATAAGCACAGGATTAGGAGTTTTGATCATGGGTATTTTTTTGAATAATCCTATATTTTTATTACCTGTAATTTTTATCGGAATTGTATCTGCGGCTTGTATTGGTCAAGTAATTTTAGATGTAAAAAGGCATCCTCATCATCGCTTTTCAAAATTTTGAATATATTTGTGAATAAAAAAATTAAACGGATTTAAGGCGAATAAGTATCCATCAAATAAATGCATGATAATAAAAATAACGATAAATGGAAAAATAATAACAGGTACTTAAATTTTACATAATGATATTCTTTATAATATTATATATCTAGATTAAAGGAAAGAAAGATTAAAATTTTAAAATGGGATTACTGTATTAGTCAACAAAAGTAATAATAAACATCAAAATATTATCCTAGCAATTTTTCATGAGCGCATTGGTCTGACCTTTGATGTAGATGAATTTAGATTGAGTGTTATATCCGAGATCTGACATTTTTAAAACTTTGAATCCATGATCATGTAAATATTTCATCTCCTTTGAAAATAATCCTATATCCGTAAACGATTTATTTGGTAAATAAGTATAATTTTTGTCTTTAATAAAGTCATGATATACTAGTATTGGGATGGCATTTATACATCCATTTTTATTAAATTTGTCTTGAATATTTACCTCTTGAATAAATTGGGAATACATCTGAGAGTTATCCAGAGGAATTGCAAGTTGACCTGGAGTATCAGACTTGGGACGGTCACTCCAGTTCATTATATCATATCTATTTTCGTATTTTACATGATTTTTGCTGTTAAATGGTGTGCAATTATTTTCTATTTTATAACCATCGCAATGAAAGAATGACATTGGTGCATCACCTGTCCTTGCAAGATCATAATATTTGGCAACAACGTTAACTACTGTAGCATTTTCATGACCCGTACTTGCAGGATATGCAAAAACTGTTGAATTGATTCCATGGGCTAAAAGACATTGTTTTGAACCACCTATTTCATATATCAAATCTTTTTGGGATTTCATATTCAAATTTGTATGGGTCATAGTATGTGATTCTATATCATGTCCTTGCTTCTGCAATGTCTTGATATTATTCCACGTCATACGAGTTTTATCATGATGATCTTTGGTTCCAGATACGAAATTACATACAGTAAAGAAACTACCTTTAAATCCGTATTTATCTAATATGGGTTTTGCTAAAGTAAATTGACTCTCGGGGGAATCATCAAAAGCAAGTATTACAACTTTAGTACTATTAACACCACTTTGTTGGGAGGGTTGCAATGTTATATGGCCCATTCCAAATACAGAATAAAATGAAAAAGATGGTATTAAAGCACTAGAAAACAGGATAGTAGTAATAGTAGCTGCAAAAATTGAAAATAAAAGTATTTTCATTATTTTCACTCTAAATATAATTTTTTTACATATAAATACCGTTCATTAATAAATTTATTATTTCATTTATTCGGTAGAGTCTAAAGGGCTCTGTTCACTTAAGGAATAATTCCTTATTATGAAATCTACAAATAGATTCAGCCAATTCTTTACATGTTTTAATTTACATTTCTTCTTTCTACAAGGAAAATAATCATCAAAACATTCAGTTCTATCTTTTATATATTGCATTGTTCTTTCAATCAGGCTTTTCTCGTAAGAGGAATGAATATGATGAGTTAGTTTCAGGAATCTACATGTCTGTGGGTACCATGTTCCACCATCTGTGGAAATTGGATGTTTTCCATATTCTTCTACAACATCTGAAATAAACCGTTCAGCTACAAACATGTTTTGTTCTTTTGATATGCTTATTCCAAGGATTTCTTTATTTTCAGGTTCTATAGAGACCCATATCCAAATGTGCTCTTGTCCAACTTTAATTATAGTCTCATCTATAATGTACTCGGAGATTTTCTTTTTCTTTGAGGATATTTTTTGAGGATATACTTTTGAATCCAATTCCAGATGGAAACATGATTTCTTTTGATAAAGCAATCAGATAGTCTATCAACTGCTTTTCTTAAAGAAAGACCTAAAAAATAGAAATATAAACCATAACCAATATATTCTAAGGGTGTTCTGTTTCTGCAAATCACAAATGAAATAGAACACCTTCAAGCTATAGACTTTCCTTAAATGAACAGAGCCGTCTAAAGGTTTCATACAACAAAAAAATAATTGTTATCAAATATCGATGCATATATGTTTAGTTTTGTTAATCGTGGTAAAATATATAAAAAATTTGAAAAGTGATTGACATAACCTTTACTAACATACAAGTTAAAATACCTACTTACTATTAAGCACAAAAAGAATACTGTTTCCATATTCTTTCTATCTTTAAAATAGCGGATTTTAAACAACTACTGCAATATTCATTATAGTTGTAACAAAGTTTGATATTATGGTTGATACATTCATTTTCGGATCTGAAGGTACATTCACAAAAAGAGAACATCCCATAGGAAAATGATATAATTCTTATGGGTCAAAGATGCCATAAGATAGTTAGAAAAGAGGACATCATCACTGTTTTGAAGGATTTTCTGGATATGTAGAATCAGAATACCATAAAAAAATATCTATTAATGATATTACATTTTTTATTTATACTAATACAAATGCCATTAGGATAATTGAATTCTAAAAGATCAATTCAAACTATAGTTTTCTTTTAACTAAAATTATATGTCCATATTCACATTTATGCATTAATTGATATTGGATTGTAAAATGAATAAAATATGGCACATAAAAGATCACTCAAAATATATTAGATAACTTTAAAAAATTTTTATATTTCAATATAGTGTTTAACTAGTTATTGCTAACTATGTTCTTATCTATTTACATAGAAAGTAATAAATAAAAGTCGTATTATTAATTGAATTCGATAAAAAATTGATTATTCTACATATATAATTTATATATTAACACAAATTATTGTTGTTGAAATGAAATTTCAAGATTTTCTGATAGTAAAATAGAAATAAACTAAAGGATATTAATCAATATATAATTTTTTATAAAATCATTAAGGGAAAGGAATAGAATTAATGGAAATATCTTTTTGATGAATAGCTTGATCCGCAAAATGAGAATTAAATGGCAAAGAAAAAGTTAGATCAGTAATAGTGGCATTATTATGACTATTATTTAAGGCAAAAGTTTGATGATAACTACTGGAGAAAAATATTACAGATGTAATAATCATTAGTAGAATAGTATTAAACAATAATGCCTTGTTCATATATGTATGTAATCTTTTAACATATAATTTCTTAAATCGATTTAGTTACATACTTCTATATTAAAATTAGGAAATATATTATGTATAAATTATATATTTGATATATATGCTCTATTATATCTATTTTATTTACCATATTTTAGCTATGGTAAAATATATTTAAATAAAGCAATAGTAGTTAATAAATAATATGCTTTATTAATTCATATAGAATATTTCTATTGAATTAATTTAGTATAATATTGATAAATATCATTTTATTTAAAATTAGATATTGAGTATACTCACTAAAAATATAACAATAATGTAGTATATATTACTCAATCAGTAATTTCGTTTAAAGTATTAATATTAAACTTCATCTTTAAACATGAACTGAAAATCGTCATTCATTTAGTATTTCGACGATACAACATTGTCCTGTAATTCGCTATGTTAATAAATAATTCATGAAAAATGCAAAATTTAAGATTTAATTCTTTGTGTTTTACTGCATATTATTTTTCCCGTCATTTGCTAACGTTTTATTTATAGAATTATAACGGAAATAGTCAGAGTTTAATTATTATTATAAAACTAAAATTATATTTCTATTGATTTTCATAATACGCAACAAAGCACTTTAATATATATTGTATTCACAAATTATTTACTAAAAAATAAAAATGCTACATATGTGAAACCATCCAATATTAATCAATAATTTATATTCACTTGGATCTAAAATTTGTTTTCTATAAAAAAGAGAAAAATATTCTAATTTATTCAAAATATTTTTTAAGAAAGATTATCGTCTTTTCCCATGCATCAGATGTTTGCTTTGAGGCATAGTTTGCTCCAGATGGATTAGCAAATGCATGTCCTAATCCTTTATAAACATAAACCTGATGTACTATTCCTTCTTGACTTAAAGCGGATTCAAATGACTTTATCTTGGATAAAGGAATAGATTTATCCTGATCTCCAAATATTCCTAAAATTGGCCATTTAATCTTTGTCAAATCAGTTTTATTAGTAACTAAAGGAGTTCCATAATAAAGTATTGTAGCAACAAGCGGATGATCTTCGCTATGTAATGCTAATTGAAGTGATTGTCCACCGCCAAAACACCAACCTATAGAAGCTATTTTAGAACTATTTACAAACGGTAAAGAGCTTAAATAATTAACTGCACTTTTTAGATTCGAAATAATTATCTGGGGATTATTTTTGGCATTATTTACAAATTGCATTGCTTGATTCGGATCTTCTGTCGATTTCCCGTTAAATAGATCTACAGCTAACACTACATATCCTCCTTGTTTGGACAATGTGTTTGCCATAGTCCGGATGTTATCGTTTATTCCCCACCATTCATGAATCATTATAACCGCGGGGACTTTTTTATGTGATGATTTGTCAGCTAAATCAGACGGATAGACTAAATACCCTGATGCCCCATTAAAATATTTTATATCTTTTTTTACCGTTAATCCGTCAGTAGATTGATTTGCATTTAAACCTGGATTTTCGTTTGTAATTTTTGTGTTATTTGCCGACATAGATATATTTGCAATTACCTCGGCATTTGTCTGAGCTTTTATTTTAGGAATAAAATAGGATAAAATGGTGGAAGATGAAATCAAACAAAATGCAATAAAGATTATAGAAGAAAAAATTATTTTATTATTCATATTAGTTATTCTCAACTCAAAGTAATATATTTTCCTTCAATTTCAAATGCATTTAATTTATAGATCCTCTTTACTTTATTGCACTACTCCTTTTCCAAAAACATATAGATATCAAGCCTCGACAAATATTGTGAATTAGTTGGTCTGCCAAATATCTAGTTAAGATATAACCTATTGCTAGGCTTCGATATTATCAACAATTGAATTACAAATCTAAATGAATTGATCAAAGATAAAACGTGCCAGCCGTTTCATTAACCTCGCGCCTTTTTATTATTTGACCCTGCAAGACATTTTTATCTTCTCTGCCGACATACCGAGGAAATTGCAAAGATATGCTAATTCAAAGTACGTGATAATCTTGATTACAGGCATTACATAGAAAAATAAACAGATTAAATATCGAAATTAAAGAATGCTACAAAAACAAAAAGATTAAGATAAGTATATCACAATTGCAATAGATAGATTGGGAATAAAGGTTATCATTAGTTGTAAATATATAAGATAGGTGGCTGAAAATAAAATAGAAATAATATTTGGAAATATGTATAACAGGTAAAGTCAAGACCGCACAATTTTCTCGATAAAGGTTAGTGATGACTATATTACTACAATAAGATATCATCAGAATTGGTTAGTCATGATGTGGTATCGAATAAAAAAATAACAATTGGTAAACTATTTGCAGGTGTTGATTCTAACCGCAATAATATTATTAGAGTTCTGGAAGACAAAAAATCGTCCTGCATTAAAGTACGAAATAATGCTAAAGTTGGATGAAAAAGACGATATCTTTGGAAACCTTCGGTTATTTCATAGGAAAAAGATTTGCAAAAGTGGGGAATGGCGTCAGCTATGGAAAGAAGTGAATTCTGGAAACTGTATTTTTCTTCAATAACGAAGATTCATAGAATATCATATTCAGTTAGACTAAAAAATATGCTACAAGAAATTGATTTTAAAAACATCATCGTCTGCTATAATATTCTCAATTTAAACAAACTGGATAGTATAAGTGAATTTGATAGGCATACATAAAACATTATCATTGATATTTTTTTGATTATGTGAAGATTTACTAATTAGAAACTGAATTCAATTGAAGTGAAATTAATTGTTGATGGGGTTATAAAATCGCGTTTATTGTCTTGTTACTAATTTTTATAATGATGTGTTAAAAAAAACAAATGGGATTATAAATTAATGTTATTTTATTATATAATTTTACTTATCTTTGATGAGTATTTTACCATGTAAATTAATTTGCTGTATAAACTTTTATTTTTTAATATGCTCTGATGTATTCATGATAAAATAACTCAAATTGTTTATTTGAAATGGTAAGTCAGCATAGGCAAATAATATGTACTTTATTTATCAAACTTTTGTATCGCCAATAATTTAAATAATGTCATATTGAAATTTTATTGTGGCTATAGAAATTGTTAATATTTTACAAGATTTTGCGATAATAATGATAGTTGCAGCATTTATGACGCTAATTTCTTATAAATTAAAACAGCCACTAATTCTTGGATATATCGGAGCGGGAATAATAATTGGTCCTCATACTCCGCCCTTTAATCTTATAAGCAATACTGATGTGTTAAATCTTTTTGCAGAAATCGGAATTATTTTGTTGTTATTCACAGTCGGGATGGAATTTCCCATTGAAAAACTTAAAAACATCGGAAGAAAAGCCGCCATTATTACAGTAATTGAGCAAATTGGGACCCTTGTAGTTGGATTCTTTGTAGCTCGTGAATTAGGATTTTCGTTTTATAATAGTTTATTTATTTCCGTTGCAATGTCTGTTTCTAGTACCTGTAATTTTGATGAAAATATTGGAAGAATTAAAGATACTAAGAGAGGAATCGTCATATCTAACACTTGGAGTATTGATAATTGAAGATATTTTGATATTATCGGTATTTGCGATTTTGCAATCGACAAGTGTTTCTGGTACATTTTCATTGACCGAAATTATATTGCCTATTGGTTTAACTGTTGCTTTTATTGCTGCAGTTTTAATAGTGGGTTCAAAAATTATACCAAAATTGGTAGACTTTGTAGCAAGGACCAATCAGAGCGATGTCTTGGTTGTTACTGTGTTGGGGTTAGCTTTTGGATTCGCATATATCTCTAATATTATGGGAATTTCTGTCGCAGTAGGAGCATTTTTTGCAGGCGTATTAATTGCCGAATCAAAATCCCATTCGGTTACCAGTATTCTTACAACTCCAATCAGGGATATGTTTGTAGCGTTATTCTTTGTATCTGTTGGCGCATTAATGAACATAGGTGTGATACCTGCTTTCATAATACCATCACTAATTTTAATTGCTATTACCTCGTTAGTAAAATTCATCATAGTTTTTCTGGTATCTCGATCTCAGAAATTCAGTAAATATAATGCGTTTCAAACTGGTGTAAATTTATCTTCATCAAGAGGTGGAGAAATGTCTCTAATTGTAGCAAAGGGTGGAATAGATATCGGAGTTGCAAGCCATTTTATTTTGCCAATAGTAGGTACAATAACAATAATCTCAACTTTTCTTTCTCCGTATTTAATAAAATTAGGCTGGAAACTGTCTGATCGATACAAAGATAAATCATCTGTGACAAATACTGAACCAAAACGGGACTGAATTTATTTTGATCTAGTTTGTATTTCTTTTTATCGATAATGTTGATTTATTGTAAAGTATTAATGAATTTGGCTGAAATATACTATACATCCTATATTAGAGTATTTTTTAACTTAGATATTGATATATTTCTGCTTATATTGGCATTATGATCAAGGATGTTGGTCTTGTAGATATATTTACATCTAATTTTATATAGTGATTATTTCTAAAAATTGTTAAAACTGTTGTATCTCCTGGTCTGGTGTGTTGATCTATATAAGTTACTAAATTATCCATACCTGTGATACTTTTATTATCTGCTGCAGTAATTATATCTCCGCCGTGATTTTGTCCATAATAATCTGTTGTTATTCCTTTTATGCCTGCTTTATCTGCGGGTCCACCCTTGGCGAGCACGTTAACATATACTCCTTTTATATTTTTTGGTACGTTTTTAAATTGCTTCGCTAAATCTGGTGTCATTGTAGTTCCATTTAATCCTAAATAAGAATGAGTAAAGTTGATTTTTTGAATTAAAATTGGAACTTCTTTTAAAATTGTATTGGAAGAAACTGCAAATCCTTCCCCTTCAGCTCCTTTGGCTGTGTTTATCCCGATAACCTGGCCTTTTATGTTTAATAATGGTCCACCTGAATTACCAGGGTTTATCGCTGCGTCTGTTTGAATCATGTCAGTAATTGAAATACCTGAAGGCTCTTCTATCAAACGATTTACTTGACTGATTATACCTGCTGTCATAGTGTTGTCCAAACCATAGGGATTTCCAATTGCGATTGCTGCATCGCCAATGTTTATTGATGTTGAGTTAGAAATTGCAAGTGGTCTAAGTGGTTCATTTAGCTTTTCGATTATTTTCAATACTGCTAAATCGCTGAGCGGATCTTTGCCAAGTACCGCTGCAGTATATTTATTTCCATCTATAAACGTGATGTCTACGAATTTGGCATTATCTACAACATGATAATTTGTAATAATGTGACCTTGTTTGTCATAAACGAATCCTGAGCCTAATACAGTCATATTTTGTTTCTCTTCAGGATCAGGAGATGGTGATGGGGGAAATGGGTAATGGAACAATGGGGTTGATACTGGTGATTTTCTAGTTATTTGTACTATTGATTTTTCTGTGAAATTAAATATTGAATTTAAAAGGTGAGTTTTTAAATCAAATATTCCGTTACCATTATATTCTTTAATATTCGATAAATTCATTTTAGATGTGTCTAATTTTAAGTGTGGTACATGCATGATCATGATGCCAGATATATTTGTAAAATTGTATGTAACAATAAAACTCAATAATGTTGCAATTGCAACTATCATTGTTAATGAAAAGAGCATATTTAAGTACAATTTATGCATGATTATATTAAATAATTTAAATTATCGTATTTGTCTATTTAAATTTCAATTTATGTCTTATACATTTAATACATTAAATAATAAATTATAAAACACATGTCATTTAAAATTTATATATTTTTTTCTATATGTTATAATTTATTAATCTCTACTTTAAAAATCCCTATTTATTATTTATTATAGAAAATTTACTAATGTATTTGTTGTATTTCATTATATAATACATCAATTATACATTTTAGTGAAATTAAAAAAAACTATGTTATTTTCCTTTTACTTTGCACAGTCTCTCTTATGTACATTGTTTTAGTATTAACTTATAATGAAAACGAAAATAAATAATCTATTTTTAATTGTAGTTTTTACTGCAGTAATAGTGACGATGACAATGTCCGTAACAAAATATGTGTCTGCTGATCGTGATCATCATCATAGTCAAAAAGATCACCATAATCATCATCATAGTCAAAAAGATCACCATAATCATCATCATAGTCAAAAAGATCACCATAATCATCATCATAGTCAAAAAGATCACTCTGATAAAACTAGTAATAATAGTAATGCTTCTACTGTAGCAAATCTTACCTCTACTCATCCTACTACACCTGTCCAGAACAATCTTACCTCTATTCATAATAACGCGCCTGCAGAAATTAAAAATGAAGTTGGTGGTATAGTGAATGCCACTAACCTTACCTCTACTCATCCTACTACACCTATCCAGAACAACCTTACCTCTACTCATCCTACTACACCTATCCAGAACAATCTTACATCTATTCATAATAACGCGCCTGCAGAAATTAAAAATGAAATTGGTGGTATAGTGAATGCCACTAACCTTACCTCTACTCATCCTACTACACCTGTCCAGAATAATGTTATATCTGGATCCAGTACCACCTCTGAAAAACATACTTTAAACCTAAATGGACTCGAGAAAACTCACAAAATACATTCTTCTAAACATAAAACCTCTGATATTTTTAATGAATTAAGCGGGCAGACTGTATCTGGTAATAGTGATCAAAACAATGTAACAAAATCCAATTTGTCTCCGACTAGAACTGGTTATAACCCTATTAACGATAACGCTGGTAACATGGGTAATTCTAACAGTGCACCTGGAATGTTGTTACCATTTATGTAATTTTTTACTGTGATCAAAATAACTATATCATTAAATCTATAATTAATTAATTCATCTGTATCTTGATTTAGTTGTAATATTATCTTTGAAATATTCTAAAATACAACAAATTTTATAACCATATTTCTTGTTTTTCATTATTGAATCTCGGTAGAAATTATTTTTTTTATTATCTATGTCTATAATATTTTATTGTTAAAAAAGAGTGGAGGTGAACAGGTTTATTTCGTAAGGTTGTCAAAAAGATCAAATTAGTAAATGTTAATACATAGATTTTGGTTATCTATAAATTATTTGTTAAATGAATCAGTTAATCATTTATGATGTATGTGCTCTGAAATCGACAAATTAATTTTGATTATGTTTGTAGTATTATATTTCCTTTCAATCTTATTTGGTTTTTTTATGTATTCAATACTATGTGGAACAAATAATAATTAATTGTTGCTGTAATCCATTTTTTCATCCAACTTTTTGAAAATATGTATCTGGATTTAGTGTTATTTCTGATTTTCTTGATCTTTGACTTTTTTTATCTTTTGCTGGTGCTACATTATATGGTTATCAAGACTTCAATATTGCATGTTATTCGAAATTTTTTATAAAAATTTTAATCTGTATTTATCATTTTTTAATTTTCGGTTATTTTTATAGTTTTATGATGATTAAAAGGCTCTGTTAACAGCTGTGTAAAAGATGCGCTATATCTTATTGTAAAATAGTTGTGTTTGTTTTTGATACTGTAATACCTTTAGATTGTTATTCTCACTATGGCAAATAATCAGATAGTGGACAAATATATATAATAAAAATCATGGCAAAGCGATCACAAATATTTTACAGAAGGGTGTACCTTTATGTTTACACAGCTGTTAACTTAAGATATTCTTTCTTTATTATGCTCATAGACAAACAACTTGAACCATTGTTTAATATGGTTTAATCTATGCTTGTTCTTTCTACAAGGAAAGTAAACATCAAAACATTCTGTTCTATCTTTTATAATGCACTGTCCTTTCAATTATGCTTTTTTCAAAAGAGGAGTGAAGGTGATGATATAGGTCCAAAAACTTGCAAACTTGTGGGTACCAGGTACCACCATCCGATGAAACTTGATGTTTTCGATACATTTCTACAACCTCAGACAGAACTCGTTCGGCAACAAACATGTTTTGTTCTTTTGATATGTGAAAAGAAAAAATTTCTTTATCTATCGGTTCAATAACAATCCAAAGCCATATTAATTGAGAACCAGATCTTATCACCAGTTTCATCGATGACATATTCTTTGATTTTTCTTTTCTTGAAATATTTCCATGGTCTGTACTTTTGTAACCAGTTCCAGATTGATACATGACTTATTTTTACTATTTTTAAGAAAGATAATGCTTTGGTAGTATGTGCTTCTAAATGATAAACCAAGAAAGTATAAGTATAAATCTATAACCAATAATTTGTGAAGATGTTCTATTTCTAGTACATATAATATATGGTTGTATTCAAGATATAGGTTTTTCTTTAAGTTAACAGGGCCGATTAAAACCATTGTTTATACGTCAGTCTATTTTAGTAATGATGTATTTTATTACTGTTCTCTATACCATATAATTAACTAATAAGATAAAGATGTATAATGCGCCATATAAATTGGAACATAATAAGAATACTTTTTATAAATTCGGATTTTAGATTATGTATTACATTTTGTACGAATTCTCTGATCTAAAGAACATAAAATAAAACGCTGTCTTTTTCCTTAAACTTTACAGAGTCCCCTTTATGTATATAGTATTATGTTAATCTATGATGAATGTAAAGACAAGAAACCTGTTTTTAATTGTGGTTTTAACAGCAGTAATAGTGACAATGACTACGTCCATAACAAAAGATATTTACGCAGATCGGGGCCATCACGGTGGCCATCACGGTGGCCATCATTTTGGTCATGGTGGTCATTTCCGTGGATTCAATGGCAACCCTGACGATTCTTTCTTTGGTCCTGATGGGGATAATGGGAACTTCGGTAACCCTGACAACAATGGTGGATTCAATGGTAACCCAATGACAAACAATGGTGGATTCAATGGTAACCCAATGCAAACAATGGTGGATTCAATGGCAACCCTGACAACAATGGTGGATTCAATGGCAACCCTGACAACAATGGTGGATTCAATGGTAACCCTGATGCAACAATGGTGGATTCAATGGTAACCCTGACAACAATGGTAACCCCAATGCAAACAATGGTGGATTCAATGGTAACCCTGACAACAATGGTAACCCCAATGCAAACAATGGTGGATTCAATGGCAACCCTGACAACAATGGTAACCCCAATGCAAACATTGGTGGATTCCATAATAATGCAGTACCTAACAACAATGGTGGATTCCATAGTGTTGCCAGTCCAGATAACAACAACGCCAGCCCTGCAAACAATGGTGGCTTAAACAACAACGCTAATCCAGATAACAACAACGCCAGCCCTGCTAACAACACGCCAGCCCTGCTAACAACAACGCCAGCCCTGCTAACAACAACGCCAGCCCTGCTAACAACAACGCCAGCCCTGCTAACAACAACGCCAGCCCTGCTAACAACAACGCCAGCCCTGCTAACAACAACGCCAGCCCTGCTAACAACGCCAGCCCTGCATCTGGTAACTCTGGTCTACCTCAAGTCAATGGTAACTCTGGTCTACCTCAAGTCAATGGTAACTCTGGTCTACCTCAAGTCAATGGTAACTCTGGTCTTGCTTCAAACTTCTTCACTCCTGGAACTAATCTTTTCAATCCTACTGATATAGTATCCAAATTTATGAATGCCGCACAGGGTTCTCAAGGTAATGGTGTCCACTAAGCACTTTTTACTTTAAAAGAACCTTTTTTATACCTAAATAACAATTTCTTTTTTATTCGTGTGTAGAATTAAAATATTAGATGATTTTTGTATATTCGCTCCTTTTCTACTTTCCATAATCTTCATTATAATGATTCGTTTTATTCTTTTTAATTTATTTAGTATTGCTTGTTTGAATTAGATTATTGGGTCTAAACAACTCATTTAATTTACTTGAATTTATTTTGTACATGATTGTTTAAATTTTCTTATCATTTTCAACGTGAATATAAATAGGATATGTATAATATCTAATTGAATCATATGGTAAAATTTATAATTACATTATCTATTCTAATAGTCTTTGGAACTCTGATAGTATTTTTACCTTATATTAAACATGTACCTACTTATGCTCAAACTTTTGACAATGCCATTACTTTTCCAGATGTAAATGTAACTGATAATAAAAACCAAAATATTCCACTTGACTATGAATTTCTTTTAGTTGGAAATAATACAAAAAGTCCATTGGAAGTACAAAATCCTGATTTTTCACTAAATCCTCCATTTCTAAAAATGATTCAAGGACAAAAATATACTATAAATCCGGCAAATGATGAAGATATAAAATACAGTACTATTTCAGTAAAGTTGGCACCTATTCTTTTTGTTGCTCCAGATACTAAATTACAAGATGCAGACCCTGAAGATTCAGATCAAATGACATTAGGAGCTGCAACTGATGTGGGAAATAAAGATAATAGCTTTATTACTCCATCTAATTTGACTTCTGGTAATTATATTTTATATGCACATCTTCATTACCCTAATGGAATAACCGGAGTATTTAGTAATTTGGTTGAGGTTACATCTTCCTCAAACGATATTAAACCTAAATCTGGTTCTAATAGTCTTGGTTTTACTAAGATCTGTAATTCCATTCAAAAATCATTACACTTTTTATGTAATCAACTTATAAATCAGAATGGAAGTCCTAATCATCTGGGATTACAAACCATAAAATGCACCATAGATGGTGAAATATTAAGTGGTATTGCATCGCTTATTTTGCCTGAAGGTGTGGTTTATGATGATCTTAATGCATTGTCTGGAAGTAAGGGATGTAGCAATTTAATAAATTTGGCTGTATTAAATTCGTTACCTAATGTGGATGTGTTATTGGAAAAATTAGCTGAGTTCGATACTTATTTATCTGATAAATCATAACTTTTATTAGATACCATTTAATAAAAATCAAAAACAATTTTTTTAAATTATCCAGATATTCATGTTAAACTGGGTTTTTTTTATTTAATATTGATTTTGAATAAACTAAAAAAGTTTTTGCTATTTTAAATGGCTATATTCATTTAACAAAAAATCTATAATTTGAAGATGCTCTATTTCATTGACCTTTAGAAACAGGATGACTGCAAAGTACCTGGATTATGTTCTATATTTTTATTTTTTTGGGGTTATCATTAAGAAAAATAGTTGATATACTTTCATCTTGTTTTATAAAAATGAAATCATGTCTATCTATGGAATTAGTTTCAGAAATATTGATAAAAAAACTATTTTCAACTAAAAGAAGAATTGAGGAATTTATTGTTGATGAAACGCTTATTAAAGTTGGTACTGATTTAATATGGCTTTGGATACTATTGATACGATGAGCAAGAAAATCTTTGAATGTAATATATCAAAGGAAAGAAATATGATTATAGCCGAACGTTTTCTATCTCGACTTGTAAAAGAATTTGGTAAACTTCCATTTTCAACTGATGAATACCCTGAATATCATCGAGGTGTTAGTTTGTAAAACTACAACATCGCATCCCAATTCCTCCTGAAAAAAGCTTGATGAAAAGAACAATGCTGTATATTAAGGATAGGACCGAATGTTTTGATAGTTATTTTTCATACAAAAGAAAGAACTGCGAGTTAAAGTATGTCATCAAGTGATTAAAACTATTTATGGATTCTCATACCGTGGAATTAAATCTTAGGTGAGTCTTTTAAATTAATTAATACGTTTTAATATTATATCTGTAGTATCAAGAGATACTACTTTATTAAATAATTGGATTTGCATTTCGCTCTAATGAATTTCTATTCCATTTCGCAAGATTTGCAGCAGCATTATAGGTACTCTGTAGAAAAGTCATTAATACTTGATCAGGGAACTCTGATGTTCTAACAATATCATAAGGTAATATGAATTCATTTAATTCTTTGCTATATTTTGCTTCTGTAGGTTGAATTTGATACTCTTTATATCCATCAGGTTCTGGATAAGCATAGGAATAGAAAATAGGCTCGTCTATGGGGCCTCCTCCTGGCCAAAAACCACAACTACTTACTTCTTGTGAATAGGCTTCGATTGCTATAAAACGTGCCATGTTTTGCGCTCCTTGATGTATCGGTGCAGTTCTGCCTGAAAATCGGGTAACGGCTAAATCAAATGCTCCCCAGAAAAAATGGACTGGACTAGCTTTACCCATATATTGAGAACGGAATTCTGTGAATATTCTACTTGTTTGGGATAAAATTTTCCAGAAATTGTGTACTTGTTCTGAATCATATGATGCATGTTTAACGTCTTCTTCGAAAGGAGTGCGATCTTGTATCTCTACAGGAGTACTCCAAACAGGTATGTAAATATCTAATTCTGCTAAAATATACATTATTTCTTTATAAAATTCTGAAACTGTTTTAGGTTCTAGAATAATTGTTTTTTTATCTCCTAAACTTGTATGAATGAGCAAAATATGATCTAGAAAATCAAAATCTATTTGCAATAGTATATTATTATATGACATAGCAGATGTTGTCAAACCTCTTGAATTGATATACAAAGTAGTGTTCCACCAATGATTTTCGAGAGGTGCGAGTGCAAGTCGAATTTTACCTACTATTTGTGTCCATCTGTGTAAAGTTTCATAACTATCCTTCCACTTTGATAATGGAAGTTGAGGCCAATTATCATTGTTTGATGCCATGTTTAGATGTATACAATGTTTGTCAATAACTGTTACGAAATATTCATAAATATTTTAATTAGCAAGTGATAGCTAAATGTATTTAAAAAAATAGTTCTGCATATAGAAACAAAATTTTTTTTACAATATATACGAAATGGTAATTTATTTATCTCTATACCATTTAGCATAAGTTATCGAACCTCCATTAATAGATAGTTTCCCATATTAAGATTGAATCTTTTTGTCCTGAAATATTTGGATGCCTTGTTCTTCAAATCTGCAAATGATGAATAATATTTCAATACGAGCAAATCCTGTTTGGCTATATTCCAAATCTCTTCCATTACCATAAATTCAGGTGATGCAGTTGGAACATATACAGGAATTAGAGTATCCTTGTTTTCTTCAAAATACTTTAACACCTTCTTTGATTTGTAGTGCTGCGATGCCTTATCCATAAACAGATAGCACATTGGAAATTTGGAGTGAATTTTCTTTAAATAATCAAGAAATGTATCTCCGTTGAATACATCGTACTGTCTAAATAGTTGTTTTCCTTCCATACTTAATGCTCCAAAAATGCATGAAAGTTGGTGCGAGCCTGTCACTCTTACTATGGGTCTTTTATCCTTATTAATCCAAACACGTCTTACAAGATTCATAAAAGAAGAATGATTCATCTGTGGATACTATAGTAAAGTCTTTTTTCTCTTTATGTTGCTGTTGCTGTTGCTGTTGTATGTCCACAAGTATCTGTTCTGTCTTTTTTTGAAAGCCTCTTTTTCCTCGTTGGATGCAGTGTTTACATGTACTTTTCGTGGTACCTTCTGCTTAAAGCCCCATTTTCGAAGGATACGGTATATATGGATAAAATGATATTTGATACCACTTTTCTTTATGATTAATTCTTCAACCTGTTTTGTGGTCCAACCATAATTGCTTTCTTTTAGTTCTTTCTTAATCTGATAACTGATTTCTTTTGATATCTTGGATGGTCTACCATTTTTTGTTCTGTCTTTTAATCCGTTTATACCTTCTTTGTCGTATCTTTTTAACCAGTCTGAAGCCCAAGATTTACTTCGATGATCTCTGGCTATTTGAGCAGTAGTAGATACCTTCCCTTGATAAACCACATTGAGAACAAGTAACATTCTTTCCTTTGTTTTTATATTTTGTTCATGTCTGTATTTTTTTTCAAACGATTCTTTAGTAAGAGTCAAATGGATATAGGATGATAATGGATTACTTCACTAAAAGCATTTATCAAGAAAATAAATAGATTACAAAAGTGTAGTTCGGATATTTATATTAATTGGTATATAACCGGGTCTAAAAAATACAAAAACCAATATAATTGATATTTATAGATATTTATATTTTTTCCACAAACGAGAAAAAATGTTTTTAACCTGCATATATTGTATTATCAGAATACAAAATATTTTATGAATGTGCTTATATATGACTACTTTGGATATCTATAATCTCTAATGGTTTTTTCAGGTAAAGAAACAATAGAACCCAACAAGACTGAAGTACTAATTGGGAATGATACTATAATTAAAAAAACCTTGGAAACGTTTTCTAGGACAAAAAAAAGTATGGAAGCTTCTTTTGACCGAAATGGGCCCGCCATACATGTATTATATCCACCTGTATGGGGTGGATTAATTTCGCTAAAAGAAAAAGGCGTAAAATTAAGATCTGTTACTGAAATCACATTAGATAACATATTTTATTGTAAAAAGTTGATGGAATTTATAGAGATTCGTCATTTAGACGGCATAAGAACAAATTTTGGGATAGCTGACGGTCAAGAAGTATTACTTCATGGTATTTCACAAGAAACAAATCCGTTATCCCATGCTATTTTAACTAATGTAAAGGGTATAGTGGATGCTCAACAATACATGTTTGAAAATCTTTGGAATAAAGCCATTCCTGGAGACTATAAGGTTAAAGAAATAGAGGAAGGTGTCAAACCGGATATTATAGAAACTATCACAGATCCGCTAATAATACAAAATCTTTATTTAAATTTGATATGCTCTTCTTCGAATGAAATAATGCTGATTATTCCCATAATCCATGCAATATATCGACATCTTGATATCGGAATATTAGATCAATTAAAAAAAGCAGAGAAGTTTTTAAAAAATAATATTAATGTTAGGATTCTGATAACTTCAAATGCTAATTGCCATTACTTAGAACAAAAAATAAAGAGTATGAATTTTCCTTTTGACATTCAAATTAGAAAAATTGAAACAGATTCAACAATAAAATCATCCATAATTATTAGAGATAATAAAGAATCCCTTGTAATAGAGCTAAAGAATGATGCAAAAAATACATTCATTGAAGCAATTGGTTTTGCAACTTATTCTAATAGTCGACCGACCGTATTATCTTATGTTTCTGTTTTTGAAAGTTTTTGGAATCAATCTGATATATTAAATAAGTTAAAAGAGTCTGAGGAACTACAAAAGGATTTTATCCATATTGCTGCACATGAACTTAAAAATCCAATTCAACCAATTTTGGGTATCTCAAAACTTTTAATTAAAGTTAAACCTTGTGGAAAAGAACTGGATAATATGTTGAATATCATTAATAGGAATGCAAAAAAATTAATACAATTAATGAACGATATTTTGGACGTTACTAAAATAGACTCTAATAATTTGAATTTGAATAGGGAAATATTTGATTTACAAGATTTATTGTCTGAAATAATCCAGGATCATCAGAATCAATTAGATCCAAATTACGTCAAACTTAAAGTTAAATTTGTAAATTTAAATAATCATAATGAGGAAAACAATACGAATAATGAAAAAATAATGATACTTGCAGACAAAACTCGAATAAATCAGGTAATTTCTAATTTAATAAACAATGCAGTAAAGTTTACTATTAAAGGTAATATTGATATTCTGGTAGAAAAAAACATTCATAACAAAATATCCATAAATGTTAGAGACAATGGATTAGGGATAGATAAAGATATTTTTCCAAAATTATTTTCAAAATTTTCGACCAAATCAAAAGGAGGAACCGGATTAGGATTATTTATTTCAAAAAGTATTATAAAATCTCACGGTGAACAAATGTGGGCTATGAATAACAAAGAAGACAAAGGTGCTACATTTGGTTTTAGTTTGTCTTGTATAAATTAATCAATAATTTTATTGTTGACATTATTATTATTATCATTATTATGGTGTAATTATTTTTAGCTTGTTAAAGTCTTTTTCTGGAATTTATTATCTATGATTGTAGTGAATAAACTGTAAATCTAGATACATGTCAAAATTATAAATAAATCGTATAAAATTGTTTAACTTGAGGTAATTTTAAATTAATTGTTATGTGTTAATAATTCATTAATTTCTGGTGAATGAATAATGTTTTCTATTCGCTTTGCTCTCTGTTTGAAAGATTTGTGTGAATAAATATATTAATTGTATTGGGATCTAAAACTTTTACATTAGGTATTTAAAAAATATGATGTGTAAAAACCATTGCTGTTTTATTTTTTAATTTTTATCATGATTACTTTAACAAACGAACATGATCGGTTTCATTAATTCAAGATATTGGTAGATAGGTTATTATTCTCTTACGATGATGCAATTTTAATCAATATTTGTGCTAATTCATTAGGGGAAATAATCATAGAATCGTGACCTGTTTTGCACTCATAAAAATGCCAATTATGGTCTTGTTTGATCCTTTTTAAAAAAGTATCTCCAAATTCAGTACATATAATATAACTTTTTTCCAATTCCTTTGATTGTATGTTTTGAATTCTTAATTTTTGATCATGTGTATGCCATGGCATAGGGTTCAAACGGCTTTTCATCCACATAATGTCATTTGGGTCGTTCACTCCCCAATCCTGTGGTTCGTAGGATGCTACTAACCATTCTTTACCTTGATCTTTCAGTGTTCTTTTTTTATAAATATCGATTAAACCTGGAACCAGATCGAATCCACTTTTATTGTCTTCTGGAATATATGCGTCAAGATATACTAAATGTTTTATTTTTTTAGGAATTATTTCTGCAACCCCTCCAATCACCATACCTCCATAACTATGACCTACAAGAATGACATCCCTAAGATCTTCGTAAATGAATTCTTGAACAATGTCTTGTATATGTGTATTTAAATTAGTGTTCTCTTGTACCAGGTGACTCCTTTCACCCAGCCCTGTAAGAGTTGGAGTATAAACTTTGTTTCCTTTGGTTTCAAGTATTAGTTTTATTTTTTTCCAACACCATCCGCCATGACAGGAACCATGTACTAATACAAAAATGGGTTTTGTGGTCATTTATTTTTATATTACTTGACTAATTTAAAAGTAAAATCTTATATTTTAGGTTTATCAGTAACATAAAGAAAAATAATTGTATATTTACTTTAATATTTTATGAATTTCAAATATCCTTCTAACCGACATGTGACTACACTTATATATCAAATAATTTGGATAAACATGACTTTATCCAAGAACGAAAAATTATATTTATCGTGTCTAAATATTTCATTCAACGAGATTAAGAAAAAAGTTTTATTTTTATATTTTTAACATATGGTTTTTATATTCTAACATTAGGCTTTATATGATGTCAACTAATGTTTTAGTAACTAAAAAATGCAGAGATTTTATCTTGTTATTGATCCCTCTTATTACCATTGCTACTATAGTAACATATAATATAAATTTTAACTCGGATAAAAATGACAATGCACTTTATAGTTTATCTAATAAAGCATTTGCTCAGCCGTCTTTAAATAAAATTACTATAACCGCCAAATCTGCCCAATTCTTACCATTAACAAACTTTACATATAATCAATTAAAGGTAATTGTTAATTATCAGGTTAATGATATTTCTCTTGTAAACACAAAACTTAATGGAGTCATGCAAATTTATTTCTCCAATGGAACTTTAATTAAAACTTCTTCATTTCCAAATGGATTTGTAATAAATAAATCTGGTATGGTCCAATTTGCAACATCATTTGCGGACAAATCTTTATTGAATTTAAAATATGCGGTTGTTTTAACCGATTTAGTCAAATCTAAACCTCTCTCTAATATTGTCACAAAGACTATATCTTTTAAATCAAATCAGGCCTACCCTAATTAGCCATTTTTTATTATATATTTTTAAATAGGGATAAAAATTATTTAAAAGTAAAGGATTTTTCTATCTATTGCGTTCTAGCTGGACATTTTTTAATACTGTTGATTGAATTACACTTTATTCAACTCAATAGAATATATCCACTGCGTCCAGTTCTAATCCACTCGTCTATAGCATATCTAAAAATTTCGGTAATTTTTGCAAATATGTCTTTATCATTCGTTTTTAGATTCTCATGATGACTAAAAATTATGACGAATTTCTCTTTTTTAAACCATGATAAATCTATTAACCAATCATAAAATGAATCTAAATTTGTACACGCGTATGGAAAGTTGAGATCATTTGCAAAAATTTTAAAAAAAGAATTTAAATTTATTATTTTACTTCCATCTATATCGAATATTGCAATTCTAGGGTCTTTTTTTAAATATTCTATTTCATGTGGTTTAATTTCTTTTATGATATAAACTTCAGGTTTAATTCTAGTAAATAATTTGGAAAGATTGTCTATTTGTTCTAACAATTTTTAATTTCTAAAAATGACATATAGTGATCTTGTGTATAAAACCAATGCATATGTATATTATCTGTGATGATTCTTTCTACTCCTCTATTTGCCATATCGGGCGGGCCTACTGTATATTCAAGATATATGCTGGGAGATGATAATTGTGCAGGCAATTTTTTTTCAAAGTTGTGAAACAGAATTCCGTCGTGTTTGTAGTAGAATGGGCCACCATTTTTAATACGATTAATAATATCTTTTACAAATGAATTCGTTATTGATAGACAAGTGTTTTTAATTTTTTGATTATCAATTACTACATTAGGGATTGGATTTAATTTCTTGATGTGTAAAAAAGCTTGCAGAGGTGCATTTTCAGGGATGAATAATAATAGGGAAATTATTATTGCAGCATAAAATAATCTTAACTTGAGCTTAAAAAAGTAATGGTAATTGGATTTCATAAAATTTTTAAAATATATATTGTTAATAAATTATACTTGTTACATGTAATATTGTGATTGCAATAAAATCCAGTTTTTATTTTATTTCTCATATATCTGAATACTGTAAATTAATTAAAATTTATGATATAATCTATTATATGAAAATGAATATATTCTTACTGTCATCATTCTGTGTTTTTAATATCTGTCTAAAAAATATTATTATATAATGTTTAAAATTACGTGGTTTGAAATAAACTTGTTTTAATGATTATATATGAAAATTTGTTTAATGGTACAGCCAAAAATACGGATAAGTAATGCTATGAAATAGCAGAAAGTCATTTGATTTTTTCCTTCTTCCTGAAATCTTTTGTATTAGTAACTATTCTTTCAATTTCAAAAATCAATAATCGTCGAAATGATATTCTGTTTGACGAGTAGGATTTGTAATAATTAGTGCCTGTATATTACAAATTTTATGTCTTTTTAATTAATATATACCATAAAAATAAAATCAAAGAATGTATAATTTGATTTATTTAATATTTCATATACCAAATGGAGTCTAAAATTTTTGTATAAGAACAATAATACTATTGCTAAATTCAAACATGTTTTTAAAAAATAAAAATCGGCATAGTTATGTGATTATCCAATACTCCACTTTTTGCAGTTTATGTATATAATTAAAGAATTGTTATTGTTATTATTATTATTTATTGATATAGCTTGATAATAATAATGAATTTGATTATTTTTGTATATATTACTAATACGAAAAGGTTTCAATGATGTTAAAATCTATTGAATTAAGGTGGTTTTTTAAAGGCGTAATACCTAAAAATGTTACAAAATTTTGCAATTTGTCATTCAAATGTAAAATTGAGTATAGAACTGATTATTATCTTGAACTTAAAAATTGTAATAATTTAGGTATTAAATTAAGGGATAAAAGGTTGGAAATTAAATGGCGACAGAATAGATATGATATAATTAAATTATTTAATCAAAATATATCGGGAAATATTGAATCTTGGGTAAGATGGGAATGGGTTGATGGGACTTCTTATAATGATATAATAAAATTTATGGATATTCATACTGATTCTCCTTTAATTAAAGTAGATAAAAAAAGATCCCAGAAAAAATTTATTGTAAAGGATAGTATATTAGAAGAAATTCATTGTGATCAATGTGATTTTGATTGTGCATTGGAGGTAACTGAATTAAAAATTAAAAATCAAATATGGTGGAGTGTTGGTTTTGATATCTTCAAAGGTGAAGATAAAACATTGTTCGAGGTTATGATAAAAGATCATAGTATACAAGATCTATTACTTAAATTTGAGGTTGAAAATTCGTATGGATATCCTGAATGGATATCTAAAAATCTTGACATTTAAAAAATATACATTTCGTTCAGACTGGCATAAATTTTTTAGTCAAACCCATGTCTCTTTGGATATACTTGATGTGAAATTTTCACTTATTTTTTTCATTAAAGACCGCCTATAATTTGATGTATTATGATTCAATCTTGAATTTCATTCATAATATATTTTGATATCCTTTTTCTCTTTGCTTGATATTGAGGCTTTACTTTTATACACAGTTCCAGATTAATGCGTGGTTTCACGATAAAGAAAGCGAGTCTGCTAGATGATTTTGTAAGGTACAAATATATACTATAATAGATAACTCTGGAAATGTTCTATTTATATTAATCATAATGGAATTGGACATTTTCAATGAGCTGTTGCCATGTGAGCAGGCTAGTAATATTTTTTTTTTGCAAATCTTAAATTGCAATTATATATCGAATTTATTTATATCCTTTATATTTAGGAACATAGGTGATGAACAACAATTTATTATTGCTTGGTATTATTTTGATCTTTGCTTTTATAATAATTTATTATCTGGTTAGTGTGTTTCTGATCCCAAAATCTGTGGTTTTTATTGGATATGATAAGTTTGGAATTCGGGAGATTTATCCTTCTAAACATGGAGGTGAAGAATGGTTTATGAATATGGATAATCCTAATGATGATCCTCGTACTTTTAAGAATCCTCCAATGACTCGAAATACTGATGGATCCTGGAAAATATCTTTCAATGATAATGGTAATCAACAACAAATTATTCCGGTTCAAAGTAGTGGAAATTGTTGTCAGGATGAGGTCAGATATAGTGTGCTTACGTCGTCAGGATATAATACCAGTAAAATTACTATAAATGAACAAAAGCTGGAAAAAAGGGGTTATATGCAATCCCATAATGATTGGAAAAATGTAGAAATGACTGGATATGCAAAGTTAATATCTACTACTGGATCAAACTTTGCTTCTACTAATGGTGGATGGACATGGGAAGCAAGGGGTGCAAGACATGTAGGCGATATTCCTCCAGATGTTTGTTATGGCACGTCATATAATGCACATATACTGTGGGATACAGGTGATGTAAGATGGGAGAAAGAACAGTGGCATGCACATATAATCTCTACCGATTATCATTCTTCACCAGCCATTAGTTTGGGAAAATTCATTGGTTTTAAAGCAATTATGTACAATGTAAAACTGCAAGATGGAAAAACTGTGGTAAACTTGGAGATTTGGGTCGATCCTAATAATGATAATAGCTGGCATAAAATATATAAATTCGTGGATTCTGGTGGATGGGGAGATGCAGGCCAAGAATGTGGTGGTAAACCTGATCAGATTATAACTTGGGGGGGACCATTAGCTATATTCAGATGGGATGAGGCTACTGATGTGGATATAAAAGATTTCAGCGTGAGAGAAATTCAACCGCAATAAGCACTTTTTATATTTAAAATTTAGTATTTCATATTTATTTTTTTTAATTCTCATTCATTGATATTTTTATATTATGCCATACTCCAATAGACTGGAGATTAAATTTAATTTTGTAATATTCTATCCGTTAAATTATTTATGTTAATTACGTGATTTTATTATTTCTGATACTAATTACGTATATGTTTATTTTAATCACTTGACACGTAATTATAATTACGTATATGTTGTTTCTTTGTTTAGAGTTGTTTTAAAATGCAAATGAATCTTATTACATTAGGTTATGTATTTGTAAAGAAAATTGATTGTATTACATGCTGTGGATGATGATCTTTATAACATCTGGATTACTCTTTTATTTTTAATAATTACTATAATCTTTTCATATTTGTAATACTGCTGATATATATTTTAATTTAATATGTTTTAATTTAAAACATTAAATACAAAGGATATAAAATTTATAGGTTTTGAGTGGATCTAATAGTATAATTAAACTGCTTTTGTATAATTTGAAATTCATTTAAGAAAGTAATTTTAGTATTACAATAACAATTAAATTTTGACTGTTTTCGTTGTAATTATATCCACAAAACGTTAACAAATGAAGAATAAAACAATCATGCAACAATGCATAATTAAACTATAAATTATAAATAAATGAAATTCATTAAAATTATTACTTTTGTTTCGGGTACCTTTAATTTTAATTTAATTAATTGATTGCTAACTGTTTTCTATGATTCTATATTTTAATTCGAATCTATTTCGCAAATTATAATTGGTACGATATTATGATTGAAATTATTGAAGCGAAATAAAAATAAATATTTTTACGTGAACGTTTTGTGGTATAAAAATTAAGTGTGTGTATGGATGTTAATAGGATTATAAATTTTATTTGTGCTCTGTGTATTTATTGGTGCATTATTAAAGTGGATTGCTGAGCTCGGAGTAATTGGGTTGTAAATTTCGTGATTGCTCTGTGTATTTATTGGTGCATTATTAAAGTGGATTGCTGAGTTCGGAGTAATTGGGTTGTAAATTTCGTGAGCGTTTGAGATATTTGTTGGTGCACTATTAAAGTTGTTAATTGGTACTGTAATGTTGGAGTTACTATTTCTGTGACCAAATATACTTCCGTTGAAATTACCTGTTTTATTAATCAAATTGAGTTGTTCTGCATTATTAATAGTACTGTTGTTGTTTGATGCTGGATTTTTATTGTGCTTATCATGGCTTTTGTGCTTATCATGGCTTTTGTGCTTATCATGGCTTTTGTGCTTATCATGGCTTTTGTGCTTATCATGGCTTTTGTGCTTATCCTGGCTTTTGTGCTTATCATGGCTTTTGTGCTTATCATGGCTTTTGTGCTTATCATGGCTTTTGTGCTTATCATGGCTTTTGTGCTTATCCCCATGATCGTGATGATGATCGTGATCTGCAGATACAGATTGGTTCAGATGCATCGTCATTGTTCCAAGTAGGGTTGGCAAAACAATAGTTAAAAGAAGACCTTTTATTTTCGAATTCATTCGGCTTCCTGTGTATTTAATATCAACACCTTTATGACCATTTGTTATATGACAAAAATCCTTTATTATATTCAAAATTATTTATCTATGTCTTTTTACGATAGTTCGGGTATCCTAATTTTACTGTAAAAAAATTAAATGAATTCTAAGATCAAATTGTTATATTTCAAATATGAAGACATAAAAATTCAACAATTTAATTCATTTGTAATTCTTATTTTATATATTATTTGTAAAAGAATATTAAAAATAATCAACAATACTTTTTCATTTTTGAGTTTTGTTTTATCTCACATGTTGATGTTTATCGTTAAAAACCTGGGATTACGTTATATAATTGATGACGGTCATCTAATTATTTTTCTAACCTTTTTAATTGTATTTTTGTAAATTAACAAATCGATATATGCTTCTTTAAATTTGATTGATGTGAAAAGGTTATTGCCGCAAACTTTTCATATGTTTTTATAACTTGTTCTTTTATGCTTTGATCTCGTAATCTTTGTCATTAGTTAACAAATGTGTAAACACAAAGGTATATTCTTGTAAAATATTTGTGATCGCTTTGCCATAATTTTTATTATATATATTTATCCCCTTGCTGATTGTTTGTCATAGTAATAGCGACAAGCTAAAGGTATTGAGGTATGCAAATATATACAATAATATTCCATGAAAATATAATATATATTTTATAGAATTATGTGGATGTTATCTTTTGGATTAAATATGTATTTGACCAAGCTTTTGATAAAATTTTTTTAATTATGTTTTGTTAATATTTTTTTTGTTAAATCTAAAAATAAATCCTGTACAAACTGATGAATTCCAGATCTTTATTTATATTGACATATTTTTTGATAATGTATAAAATGTTGGTTTTACCATTATTTTTAAAAGGCATTTTTCCTGAACGATCAAAAATACTTTATTTTAATTATTTTCATTTCTTATCGATTTTTTTTCATTTTATTTAAATTAAGAATCCATTCGTTTCTATTTCGTTCTGATTATCATTTTTTTATATTTGTAATTGTCTAACTGTATTATAATAGGGTTATCTCCATTTCTTAATAGCCAAAATTCAATTACGCTATTAGAATAAAAAGTTCTCGCCCTTATTATATTTGAAATATGTGTTACAATTACTTTTCTTTCATGATATTTCATATAAAATATCTAAAATTTGTGTAATTTCAATAAAAGAAATTTTAAATAATTTATATACTATAATAATTTTTTCAAAGATTCCTCGCGCCAATATGTAAAAAATTATTATAGATTTTTAGGTCCTGCTAGCTTAAGAGTTATGTAAATACATTGATAATTTTTATTGTAAACTAATGGGGTTCGTTTAGATTTGTTAATTTTCATAATATTAAATATGAATCAAAAAATATGATAACAATTTTGTCGTTCAATACGAGTAGTATTAGTTTACAAATGCATATACAATCTTCTTTACACAACTCTTAAGGAATTTTATTAATGAGTATTACCGCATTCATATATAATAGTCCTATAACCTTAGGAACGATAGTAGAAATTTTGTGCTCAAATACCATGATTTTATTATAATTGATTTAAATCAAATATCTCGGTTTATGTTAAAAGCATTAGAAAAATCCTTGTTAACAGTGCCGATTTTTATATTTGTACATTTAAATTGGTTGCCACCTTACATTTAGGTTTTCTTTTAAAATAGGATATTATGCTTTTATCAATTTGTATCTTTTATTTTTTAATTATCGAAATATGGTGTAGTATAAATAAAAAAAGATATTCTATAGTAAATATGGTTATACTTTACTTCTTTAACTATGAATTGATAAATATTTTTAAAAATTATAAATTTTAAAACCATTTTTTAATTCTTATTTTATAGATATTGAATTTGTTAAATTTGAAAATGTGTGATTTAATATATATTTTATATGCTAAATCTTTTGTATAATTAGAAACAACCTTACTTTATGCTTTGATTTTTTACTGGATTTTAATAATGCTGCTCGTTATTCTGTTTGTAGGTAATTAGGCGAGTTCATTAATAAATTATGGAAGTTAAACCTATCTATTAGATACAATATTATTTAAAAAATTAAAACTCTAAATAGGTTATTTTTTTATATACCATTTGAATATTGATGATTGATATTATTTGATATTGTATATTATTCTATTTGATATTGTATATTATTCTATTTGATTTTAGTAATATATAATTACCATAAAATGTACATATTATCGTTATAATCTGTATTATCTTTCATTATAATAATGTACTTTCATAAAATCATGAATATCGCTTATCCTTTAGATGTTAATGTTATATTTCGATTTACATGGTTAATTATAATACTATTATCAACTTCACTAATTATTTCTAAAGATAATCCAAATCAAGTATTTGCGCGTAAATTGACGGATCAAGATAGATATGAGTCTGGATTTAGTGCGGGTAATGCAGATTGTATCAGAGGACAAGATACAGCCCATAAATATCAACAAACTTCTGAATATCTGGGTCATAGTGATTTTTATAAATTGGGATATCAGGATGCAATAACGAATTGTATTATTATGAGAGATAATGACGCCATTAACAAGAATAATAATATGGCTAATAATATACCAATAGAGCATAGCGGTAAAAACATTGAACATATCAACGATTTATTCTCTTATCAAAATCTTTCTTTTGATTCTGCTTTATCCGTTTTAATACTTTTAATTTTATTTATGTCTGGCGTAACTGCTTTAAAATTACATAATAAGAATAAACCTAATGAAAGAAAATATTTTCCACAATATGTTAAAGAAAATATTATAAGGAAACAAGATCACAAATGCGCACATTGCAAAAAACTATTGAATGTTATTGATTGGGATCATAAAAACGGCAATAGATCGGATAATAAAGAAAGCAATTGTCAAGCATTATGTCCTAATTGTCATGCAATAAAAACACGTAGAGGCCAATAGCAAAATATGACTAGTAAATGCATAGTATGTTTGATAGTTATATTAAAAACACAGTTTATATTTTAAGATAGTTAATTTTAACTACCATTCAAATAAAATGATATATTTTTAAGAATCAAAATATTCTTAATTACAAATTATATTTAATTTATGAAATTTTATTTCATAATTTTATAAAATTTCACTCCAACATACTTTTTTATCTTTCAACCATTTTTCCATGTCTTTTCCAACAAAATATTTTATAACTGGATTTTCACTTGAAATTATCTTTAATATTAATTTTGTCACCTCATTAATGGATGCGTCATCTTTTATCCTATGTTCAAAGGATGAATTAATTTTTTGCATAATATGTAAATACGATGAATTAGGATCTAATGATTTCTCTGAAAATCATACCATTGAAAATATTTGTTCTTTTTATTCAGTTATTATTGGCTGAATCGCCTTGTTGATCAATATTTCGTCAGTAACGTCCAATGGTAATATTTTTAAATGTAAATTATCTTTTTTTATGATTAAATTTAAATTGTTACTTTTTTAGATAATGCGCATAGTAACATACATATTAACCCATTTCTTACTAATGCTATCTCTTGTACAATTCCACTTGTAGTACTGTTTATCATAGTGTCTATATGAGGTAATATTTTTAGTAAAACGTTAATTCTCTATGTATTTATTTTATTAATTGTTTTTACGGCTCTATTAACCTGGGGAAAAACCTGTATCTTTAAGACTGCTTTGTTGCATGATTATTTTTGTTCGTTATTTGTTAACCTTTTGCTGAATGATTTACAACGAAATGAGTTAAAATGTAATTGTTATTGTTACAGATAAATTGTTGTTTTAATTGTTTTTCGAATCATGAAACAAAGTACTTTAAGACAACTATATCTTTCGTATGTCATTAGAAATAGTCTATCTACAAAAATAATTGACTATGGATTATACTTGTACTTTTTAGGGTTATTATTTAGAAATACTGTTAAAGCATTCTCTCTTTTACATATTATCAAAATAAATCACGTTTCCATATGCAAATGGATACAAAAGTACAAACCAAAAAAATTTTCTCACAATAGCGGAATCAAAGAATTCGTAATTGATGAAATAGGGATAAAAGTAGGGTCTGAATTAATATGGCTTAGAGGATCAATGGATCCAATAAACAAATAAATTCTTTCTTTTCGCATATCCAAAGAACGAAACACGTTTGTTGCTGAACGATTTCTGTTTCAAGCGGTATACCGATATGGAATACATTTTGTTTCGTAAGATGGCGGTATTTGGTATCCACGAGTATGCGCATTTTTGAACCTACATTATCATCTACATTAGATCTCTTGCGTAATAAGAATAAACAGCTATATTCTCAGCAGTTCATTAGTTTCTTGTCCTTTCTTTGCTTTCGTACGATAAACTATCCAAAAAACCATTACTTTTCAAATCATTCACTGGTTTGACAGTGCAAGAGTTCAATGACATTTATGAAAAAAATGTAAACAAAAAGATATGCTAAACATGAAATACGACGCTTGTCCAAAAGAAAAAAAGATAGAGAAAGACGTATAGGTGCAGGCAAACCCTTCAAACTAGATGTTAAAAATAGATTTCTAATGCTTTTAGTGTACTATCGTCTGTACATAACATACACGTTAGCTGGTTTTTTATTTGATCTGGATCAGAGCAACATCTGCAGAGACATTCAAAAGATTGAAGGTTTGATACGAGAATGCGTACCAATTCCTCAAAAGACATACCCAATAACCAAAAGGTTGAAAACTCCAGAGGAAGTAGAGAAATATTTTCCAGGCTTTCTTGCTTTTACAGATTGTACAGAACAACAGATAGCAAGACCTGTTGATAAGAATAGAAGGAAGATATTCTATTCAGGTAAAAAGAAAAAACATACCATAAAGAATCAGATTACGGTTAACAATCGTGGTTATACCCTTCATAAAGTACACTATAAAAAAGGAAGAAAACATGATTATGATGTCTACAAGAGGAATCATCCTATTGTCATTCCAAAAGAGGTTGTTAATGTATTTGATCTAGGGTATTTGGGCGTAGAAACGAATTTCCCAGATCAACTATCCGCCTTACCATATAAAAAGAAAAGAAACCAATTTTTATCAGACGATGAAAAAGAATACAACAAGATTCATTCTAAAATGAGAATAATAGTAGAGCATACTATTAGCAGATTGAAAAAGTACAGAATAATGAGCGATATTTTCAGAAACAAATTGAGAAAATATAACAAGGTGTCAGATATAGTTGCAGGTTTGGTAAATTATAGAATATCAAATCAGCAGAACTAGAAATCCAAAGAATCCAGAAAGAATATTCTGGATTGTTTCTAATTATGCAAGAGATCTATTCTTCTTGGAAGAAAGCCTTATTGAAAGAACAATTCAATACATAAAAGATAGAACTGAATCTTTGATGATTGTTTTCCTCATAAACGAAACAAATGTAGATTAGACCATGTAAAATAATGAACAAGTCTATTCATTGATTATCATAATGGAGATGGCATCTTAAGATAACTGTACCGTTATGTGGTCAAATTTATAAAAAATATGCAAAATTTATTATCTATGAATATATGAATATGTAATTATATTTTTATTTTTTGTTGCAGATTATTTTATAAATTTGCATCTATATATAATCATACAACATTCGTAACAAAGTTGGTCATCTAGATAATTCTGTATTAATTTTACATATGTTTTATAGTTCTTAACTTCAGATTTTTTATTGAGCATTTCAATAATAGTGCACATTTTAACTAAAATTTTTGATAAAGATATGATTATGCGTGCTCAAGGTATTATGATTTTATTGAAATCGAATTGAAAAAAGTCTTAGAATAGATTAAAAATATTTTAAAAAATCCTTAAGTTAACAGTTGTGACGACATGAAAATCTTGTAGTATCTTCTAGTTTGTATGTTGGCTAGGTTCAAAGTTTACATGCCCCGTATGAGAGCGAAGTTGTGACTGAACCATATCTCAAGCGGCTGTCATAGTACCCAAAAAGGGTGGATGGATGTATGCCGCCTGTAAAGCCAACTTAAAAAAAGGAAATGAAAAAGATATGAATCATCTTGGAATAGATGTAGGAAAGAGAAAATGTAGAGCAGCAATTAAAGATGACAAAGGAAATGTATTGGATGAATTCTTCTTTGGTAATGATGGAGATGGGATACAAAATCTACTCTCAAGAATACAATCATGCGGAAAATGTTCTACCCGAGCAGTATTAGAATCCACAGGAAACATGTGGATGAGAATTCATGACACACTTGAAGAGAATGGAATAGATACGAAACTTGCCAATCCATACAAGACAAGGATAATTGCAGAAGCCAGAATAAAGTCAGATAAACTTGATGCCAGAATATTATCTGATCTATTGCGAACAGATTTGATATATGAATCGTATGTACCAAAACATGAGGATAGAGACAGAAGGAGTCTTGTTAGACACAGAATAACGCTGTCAAGAACCAAAACAAAACTGGTAAATAAAGTACATTCAATCCTTGACAAATATGATTACAGAACAGAATTAACCGATATATTTAGCAAATCAGGCATCGAGTGGCTGAAATCGTTATCTCCTCTGGTTACACCAGTGGATAGAATTATCTTGGATTCATCGATAGTGTCCATAGAAGCAATTAACCAACAGATAGACATAGTATCAAAAGAGATATCAAAGTATGCATCATTGGATAATAAGGACGTTAAGATTCTCCTTAGCATAACTGGAATAGATATATTCTCTGCAATGCTCATATCCACAGAAATAGTCGATGTAAGACGGTTTTCCACACCCTGGAAACTAGTAAGTTATGCGGGTTTAGCTCCTAGTACAAGAGAATCATCAGGAAAAACGAAAACAGGAAAAATAACAAAACAAGGCCCACCATGGCTACGATGGATACTCGTTCAATGTGCACTTGTCGCAATAAGATATGATGCTCATTTGAGAATATTTTATGATAGAATAAAAAATAGGAGAGGTCATGCTACAGCCATAGTTGCAACAGCAAAAGAATTACTTGTTATTATATGGTACATGCTAACCAGAAACGAACTCTATAGATACATGGACAAGCAAAGATATGAACGAAAACTGCAGAAATTAGAACATCGATAAACAAAAAGCCAGTATCTGCTGCTGCCTATACATATTCCTAGCGATAGCTATGCTCAGAAAATTTTATTAGAATGAAAAATATATTTAAAGATGGCTAAATAGGATATAAAAGAGTACCAACATACAACGAGATTTTCATGGATGTAAATACATAGATGGTGGTTATTGTAAAATATTTGTAGTTGTTTTACTTGAGATATTATAACACAATTGTCATCAAATAAATCATATCTTAGTTATTTTGTTTCCTGAAAACAATCACAATTATTTTACAAATATGTCTAGGCCACCGTTTACACAGCTGTTAACAGAACCGATTTAAAACATTGCCTTGGTTATATATTATACTGCAATATCAATATTGAATTTTATGCATGAGAATTAGTTCTTTCTTCATCAAGATCATCTATATCTTCAATATAATTTGTTTCATTATTCTTAAAAATAAATTTAGTAATCAAGTTATGATTTCTCAAAATTTTGCAAAAGAGTTATATAAAATATAAACATAACTTCATGTAATATAAAATTCATTATTATAAAAGTAACGTTCCTTTATTTATTGATATGAATAAAATTATATAATTTAAATACTCAAATGGGGATTAATTTGTATTTTATCTCCTTTGGGTAAGGCCTGAATCTAGTGTTATTTTTTATTTCGTTGGTGGAATTGGTATGTTGAGTTTTACTATGGTATAGAAATGATAGTTACTTGCCTAGTTAAATAATATCTATATGAAATTTATATTTATATTTCCAAATAGATAAAAAATAGTTTGCTCGTATATTTTCAAAGTAATTTTTATATCATAATATTGTTCTACTCATAATGTTGTGAAATATATGGTAAATTTTTTAAAAATAAATTTATGAACATAATTTGATTCTGAATATTTTTCACTTTTCATTGTATAAATTACCTGGGGTATTATTGTGAAGCTTTATGAATCTCTAATTTGCGTTACATCTTAATATAAATAATGTTAAACATAAAAGCAGAACATTCAGTAACAATAATTGACTATGACCGTCCTTATACTTAGAAATGCGATCATTTAATTTGATATTTATAATATGATTTTTAGGACTCAAGTATATATTTAATCCATTTGATGTCTTTTATTGATTTGAAATCAAATGAAATTTTGAGATTAATGCTTTTTTTTACAGGCGTTTTTTGAAAGACGATAACATCACAAAGATTTACTCGTAGTTACGTTGTATATTATTGAGATGTAATTTGAAATTTGTAAAATGTTATGGTCTTTTGAGTATATAAAGTTAAGAAAACAGATACGTTATGGATTCTGGCATTTGGATTCGAGATAATTTAATATGTAAAAATTGGTATGTTTTCTTAAAAAACTCGAAATTATAATGTCGTTGTGAATTAGCTGGCTATAAAAACTCAAAGTTCATTATCAATTTGGATTCTGGGATATTGTATATTATCATTTTATAATTTGAGACGCACTGTAAAAACTGAAAAATAACGATCGAAAAATTTGATATTATTGGAATACTGAAAGATATTAAATATTACTTGCTTGATAGTTCAATTAAATGATTATCACGAGGTATAATTGTAAGTTTATAGAATATCTTTATGGATGTGAATTGGTGCTTTATTTTTGAATAGATCTTTGGAAGAAATAATTTTAATCATATATTAAACAAATAAAAAAATAATTATTTATTATCGAGATATTTAATCTTAGGTAGAAAATATGACATCTCAACCTTTTACGACATCGACATCATCCTCATCAACATCAAAAGAAGAGTGGTCTGATCCTCAACATGTTTCAAATTACTTGAATTCTGTAGATTCTTCCATGTCTTTTAGGAAGGAAGGTGAATCAATTTTATTGTCTCATATTCCATCAAACACTAGAAGAATTCTAGATATAGGTACCGGGAATGGAAGATTGATTAAATTAATCAAATCTCAATTACCTTCCATAGAAAAAGTAGTAGCAATAGATATATCGCCAGTCATGATTAAAGCTGTTAAAGAAAATTTTTCAAATGATCCTACTGTTGAAGTTATAGAGCATGATCTTTCAAATCCTTTGCCCGAAATGGGTTATTTTGATGCAATAACATCAGGGCTTGCGATACATCATTTAACTCATAAACGAAAATTCGCTCTTTATGAGGAAATATATGGCATACTTAACCCTTCCGGCGTGTTTTGTAATTTGGAACACGTTTCCTCGCCTTCAATTGGTCAACATACTCGATTCCTTAAAGCTATCAGTCATACTAATAAAAAAGAAGACTATACAAATAAGTTGCTATCAGTGGAAAAACAACTTCAATGGTTTAGAGAGATTGGTTTTGTGGATGTAGATTGTTATTGGAAATGGCTTGAAATTGCATTACTCATAGGATATAAAATATAATTCTGGTTAGAAATTCATCAAAAAAGTAAAAAGGCAATATATTTTTTTGTTTATATGTTTGTTGTCTAATTGAAATAGAGCGAAGATTAGGATTCTCTATCGTTCTTTTTATATTTTCCTATCTTTTATGGCCCTTTATGGTATGTTATCCTGAAATGTTATCATAATGTAATAATATGTGTTTTTTTGCATAATTTCCTTTTTCTACCTACATTTATCTAAAATTAACCAACAAGTTTGTATGAAATTGTCAATCTACTCTCAATGCCTTGTTAGACGTGATGGATTTCTCCTAGTTTTGATGTTGTTGATAAATGGGATGTTGAATTAAAAGATCTGAACAATGACAAAATTAGATAACCATTTCATTATCCTAATACCTGTCTTCATTTACTTGGAAATGCTATGATATACTTTCATTTGTCATGCTGACATACCGAATGTGATACACAAGAATACGTTAGAGAAATTACCCTTTATTCCAGTTTTACAACAACAAGAAGAATAAATAATAATAGAGCCCTAAATAAATACCCTATCGTAGCAATAGATCACACGGAAATAAATGTTACAAACATACTAGTGGTTATGAAATGATTGGAATGTAAAAAATAAGTAAGATCAGGTTAAAAAATTTAGAAAACATCTCGAATAACATATTTTATGATATTTTCTGAATGTTAATTTATTTTCTATTTGATTTATGACTGTCATTGACATTCTGTTCCAATGTGAATATATTTGTTATTATGGATTGGTCATTTTCAACTTTCATAGGGTCAATTATTTTATACAGTGGTCAATTTAATGGTCAACCCGGTCAATTTAATGGTCAACTTCTCCTATAACCATTGAGTACTATATCAATGAAAAATAGTAAACGAAACTCCAACATGATCACTAATAAGATTGGTTATAACTCGAGATTACTGTTTTATCCTGCTTACTGTCGACTTTAGAGCATATACATAGAGATCATATGTCATATTCTGTAACTTTAGTTTAATTAATTTTATCAATGATTTGTTACCTTACATCTTTTATTGGTGGAATCTAGATATAGTCATAAATATCGTAATGGGATAAGATGAGCGAGCACCTGACATTAGCTCGGCATACTCTATCACTCGTCAAGAAAAGGGTTATGATAAAAACTTTTTATTCAGATCCGACGGTGGAAGCCCCGGTGCCATATCGTCGACCCGATACTCAAGGGCTGGGTCAACGAAAAGAATAGTTATCGTGTTCATCCGTTTCAATGACCTGGCGATAAGGTACGTGCTCGTTATACACAAATGGTCTGGAGGACCACGACCAAGATCGATCATGGGTTTTCCATCTCAAATAATTCTGTCTATCGTCTCAGGATATCTTACAGGGTAACATACAAGGAGCGTATCTAGATTAGAAAGTAGTGTAATTGATAAAAAAGTTCTCATCTTGTTATACTAGTCTTATGTCAACCTCTATAAAATACCCTCAGAAATCAGTTTTACTCCTTGATATCTATTGATATGAAACCCTATTATTGATTATTATACTTATAGAGCAACTTTATGGTCTGTTATGTATCCATACGCGTAAAAGTGTCTCTAGAGACACCAACTTTAAATGAATTTTCCATATATATACTATAGGGTGTTTATACTTATATAATAACCCGAGATTCTTAAATTTATTTTTCAATAGTCATTGTTTATTGTGAGAGGTGAGCATTCCTGCGCTTCTGAGGGGATAAAGGGTATAACCTCAACAACGTTTGAGAATGATTTTCTCGCTATATATATTCAGTAATATAAATGTTTATATACTCTTTCTATCATAGATATTATAGTGATTCTATTATAGGGTAACTACTCGTTATTCGTTAGAATTAATAAAGTATTTGAAAAGAGCAAGATTGGCTTATGCTGTAGTTCGTAGCCGATGCTGTAGTTCGTAGCCGATGCTGTAGTTCGTAGCCGATGCTGTAGTTCGTAGCCGATGCTGTAGTTCGTAGCCGATGCTGTAGTTCGTAGCCGATGCTGTAGTTCGTAGCCGATGCTGTAGTTCGTAGCCGATGCTGTAGTTCGTAGCCGATGCTGTAGTTCGTAGCCGATGCTGTAGTTCGTAGCCGATGCTGTAGTTCGTAGCCGATGCTGTAGTTCGTAGCCGATGCTGTAGTTCGTAGCCGATGCTGCTCTAAAGTTGGGAAAAAGGCCCTGTTAACTTACGGAAAAACTTATAGATTTACCGTGATCATATGTTATATGTCTACTAGAAATAGACATCTTTAAACATCATTGGTTATGGATTATATTTGTACTTTCTTGGGTATCAATTAGAAACATTGCTAAAGCATTATATTTCGTAAAAATAATGAATAAGTCATGTTTCTAATTGTAAATGGATTCAAAATTACAAAACACGGAAATATCTCAAGAATATAAAAATCAGAGAATATATTATATATGAAACTGCAATCAAAGCAGGCTCTTCTGAACTAATCTGGCTTTGGGTTATTATATAACCAAAGCATAAAGAAATCCTTTCATTTTATATATCAAAAAAGCGAAACATATCTATTGCCAAACGATTTCTGTCTCATGTAGTAAACAAGTATGGATTATACTCTGTTTCATCAAATGGCGGTACTTGGTATCCTCAAGCATGTCTATTTCTAAAACTGGAGCATCATATACACTCATCTTTTGAAAAAAGCGTAATTGAAATGACAATGCAGTACATAAAAGATAGAACTGAATGTTTTGATAATTATTTTCCTTGCAGAAAGAACAAGTGTAGATTAAATCATATAAAACAATGGCTCAAGTTGTATGTTGACAAACATAATCAAGAAATAATGTCTTAAGTTAACAGTTGTGTAAAAGGCATGGTATGTTTTTCTGTAAAATGAATAGTGCTTGTTTAGATATCAAAATACCTATGCTTGCCGCTCTTTAGTAATACTATGAGGGATACATTCCTCAGAATACTTACCATTGATGAGAAAAATATTTTACACCTGATGCTTGAAGATGCAAAATCAGGATATAGAACCAAGATAATCCTGCTTTGTTGCATAACTCTGAAATTCGTTTTTTAATGATTGATCTATGTATCATATTACGAAATTCGAATCGATATTTCATAGACTTGAGTTGAATGTAGCATACAATTACGAAAAAATTGAGTTATGCAACAAAGCAAGATAATCCTACTTAAAGATGAGGGATATACAGTACCACAGATAAGGAAAATAACAAATCATCATGATCATAACATAAGAAAATGGATACATCGCTTTAATGAAAAAGGAACCGATGGTATCATATCAAGAAAACACAGTCATAAACAGTACAAGTTTGATAATGATATAGAGAACCAAATAGTGGATATAACATCTGCAAATCCAAGATCTTTTGATTTGGGATTTTCCACATGGTCATTACGTGTACTTGCTGGTTTTCTTATGTACGAGATAAAATTAGTAAATAAAATTAGCCATTCTGTAGAAATAAGAAATATTCTTTTGAAGCATCAAATAAAATGGAATATCTAAAACAGTTCTATCAGATAAAAGAAGCAATGACCCAGAGTACACTTTGAAAAAAAGTACATTGAACAGCTAAGGTACAATGCTTCATCTAATTCTGTATTACCATATGTAGATGAGAAAGGGCCCGTAGCAGCAAAAACTCATGGTGGTACATCATGGTCATCGACACAGGTAAAGGTTGAGAAAGCTCAAAAGATAAATGGACTGTTAAATGTGTTTGGGGCATATGACCACACAAACGATAAGATGCATGTACATTGTTATAGAAATAAAACAGGAAAACAGTTTAGTGATTTTCTAAAAATAATAGACAGAAGATATAACAAGAATATCAAAAGAATCTTTGTTGTACTGGATGATCTATCTGCACATAAATCAAAGTTGGCAAAAAAAGTATTAGCAAAGGATTGTCCGCGAATAAAATTAGTTTTTCTACCGGTAAGATCACCTGAGCTCAACTTGATTGAAGTAAGATGGTTATGGTTGCAGAGGCAGACAATTAACAATTCTATATTTAAAGACAAACAAGAAATAGGAAGAGCCGTTAGTAAGTGGAAGGATATTTATAATAAAAATCATGGCAAAGCGATCATAAATATTTTACAAGAAGATGTATCCTTGTGTGTACACAGCTGTTAACAGGGCCTTTATAGTTTTTAAACACTAATCATTTATTTAACAAGTGTTAAACGAAATCATTAGATCTCTATAATTGCAACTAAACAGCTTTATGACCATTAGTTTATCATCAACCTGTTAATTCGTTGCTTTCCTACTATGGATTATCCAAAAAGCCATTGCTCTTCAAGTCATTTACCGGCGTTACAGTTCAAGAATTTGATAATATTTATGATAACTATATAATAAAAAAATATCATAAGCATGAATTAAAGCGTTTATCTAATAGAAAAGATAATAGAAAAAGAAAGATTGGTGCAGGCAGGCATTTCAAGCTGGATTTAAAAGATAGATTTCTTATGCTTTTGGTTTACCATCGTCTGTACATAACCTACACATTAGCAGGTTTTCTGTTTGATTTGGATCAAAGCAACATTTGTAGAGATATTCAAAAGATTAGAGTTGATTAGAAAATGCGTACCAATTCCACAGAAGATATACAACATAACAAAGAGGCTAAAAACACCTGAAGAAGTTGAACAATACTTTCCTGGATTTATGGCTTTTACCGATTGTACAGAGCAGCAGATTCCAAGACCTGTTGACAAGAATAAAAGAAAGATGTACTATTCTGGTAAGAAGAAAAGACATACTGTTAAGACGCAATTGATGGTTAACTATACTACTTCCATACATGATTGACATTTTAGCTTCCTAACATAGTTGACACTCTAGTCTTGAGTGTAACAAAAAATGGATATAATTGAAAATAGGTATAAAATGATAATTGAATCAGAACGTTCAGGTAGAATAATATCTGATATTTGTATTGCGTTTGGAGTTTCGAGACAAACTTGGTACAAATGGAAGAGACGCTATAATACATCTGGCCTAGATGGATTAAAAAATCAATCTAGAAGACCTCATACTATTAAAAATGTCAAGGTTACCAAAGAGCTAGAAAAGATTATCCTTGAATTGAGACTAAATAATAGGTTTGGTCCAATGAGAATTAGGTTCAGATTAAAAAGAAAATATGGAGTTAGCTTGGGCACAAAAACCATTTACAATCTTTTAAAGAGACACGATCTCAATGTACTATATATCAAAATAAAAAGAAAATACAAACTTTGAAATGAAATATCCAAACGAGTTAGTTCAGATGGATACCAAAGGGCCATTTTATCTAAAAGGCTCACGAAACAAACACTATTTTATTCATGTTATAGATGATTGCCCCTCAAGAAGAGTAGTTAGCAAATGGTGTAATAAAAGAACTAGCGAAGAAGCGCTATCGGTTCTCAAAGAAGATTGAACTCCACGGTAAACCTGTGAAGTATTGCATGATGGTGGTAGAGAATTTACATCTAATAAATTCAAAAATTATCTTGTTCTCGGAGAAATAAAGGATAAGCAGATACCCAAAGGTTATCCACAAGAACAAGGTAAAGTAGAAGCGTACAACAAAATATTCATAGCTGAATTTTTACAAGTAGAAGAATTAATTGATATGAAAGATGGAATAGAGAAATACGAATCATTTGTCAATTCATATAACTATGAAAGAGAACATGGTGGAATAAACGGAATGACGCCATCAGAGAAGTTCATGAAATGTTTAAAACAACCGATATTGATACACTAAAACAAGACAAAAGGTGTCAATCATGTTGGTACATTGTTTTGTCAACCATGTGTGGAATTACAACAGTTAACAATCGTGGTTATATCATTCATAAGATTGCCTATAAAAAAGGAAAAAGACATGATTATAATGTTTATAAAAAGAACCATCCAATCATTCCAAAAGAAGTTTTAAATATATTTGACCTTGGATATCTTGGTGTAGAAAAGGATTTCCCAGAACAACTATCTGCACTACCATATAAAAAGAAAAGAAACCAACCGGAGATATCAGATGATGAAAAAGAATATAACAAAAATCATTCTAGAATGAGAATAGGGATAGAGCATACCATTTGCAGATTGAAAAAGTACAGAATAATGAGCGACGTATTCAGAAATAAGTTGAGAAAATATAACAAGGTGTCAGATATAGTTGTAGGTCTAGTAAACTATAGAACAATGAACCTACATTAATAGAAGAAAAGTAGTATATCATTAGTGAAACGAATAGAATGTTTCTAATTATACAAGAGATCTATTATAATATTATCAATTGTAAATAACAATACAGGAAACATTTATCTTTTTCAGTAAAGTAAAATATTAATGCGGATAGAGAAAATTTATAAAATTTTTGCATTAGATATATCTAATGGATTAGAAAGATCAATACAGGATAATTCTAAATTTTTTCATCCATTTGGGTTTATTTATCAATTATCTGTTCAAAGCAAGAAGATTGCAGAAAATGCTTTTGAATAATGTATCCATTGAGATTGTTTGATTATTTCTTTGAGGCTCTTATAATGCCTTACGAACAAAGAATAAGAAATATTAGAAAAAGGCTAAAGACAAAAAAAACCGAGATAGTAGAGAATGACAAGGAAATTTCAAAAAGAATAGATCAGATAATAAATAAATCTGAACGTCTATGTATTTGCTCATGCATTGTCGGTGACATGCAATTTAGTCATTTTAATTTTTTTTGTGTTATTGAAAAGATTTTGGAAAAACGACAAAATGAAAAATATATGGATATAAGATGGATTACCTCAATAAATGATAATAAAGATGCGGAATTGGTCAAAATCCTTTTGAATAAAGGAATACGAGTGAGACATATTTATACTAAACCTTTTGTTAACTTTGTAATAAATAATAACTCCTTTGCTTCTGCAGTAGAAAAAAAGGTGAAAGAGGATAAGATGATCACTAGCCTATTATTCAGTAGCGATTCATTATATCTTGATCATTATAATGCAATTTTTGAAGAACAATGGAAAGCAGGAGTCGATGCTATAGATCACATAAACGAAATCGAGAATTGTTACTCTATTAATATAGAAATTATACCTAGCTCAAAAGAATCATTAAAATTATTATCTAAATTATTTGACTTTGTTAAATACGAGGTTTTGATAATTCTTCCATCTTTAAATGGATTTTATCGTACAGAAAAATCAGATGGTTTTAAAACTTTAAATGAATTAGGATCCAAAGGATTGAAAATTAAAGTTTTGAGTCCACTGGATTTCATAAACCAAGATAACTGGGATAAAATAAAATCAAGATATGATCATATTGAATTTAGAGGTTTGCACTATATCCTGCAGACCATTAATAGAATTACAATCCTTGATAGATCAAAAACAATGATATTGGAAATAAAGGATGATGCTAAAGATAATTTTATCGATGCATTTGGTTTGGCAATATTTATTGATGGCAAATCTATGGCATCATCTTATGCTGCAATATTTGATAGTCTTTGGAAACAGGCGGAAATGTATGAACAACTACAATTACAGACCAAAATGCAAAAAGAGTTTATTAATATTGCCGCTCATGAATTAAGAACTCCTTTACAACCAATATTGGGTTTAGCAGAAATTGTTAGAGAGGAAATTAAAGATAATCCACATCAAAAGGAATTGCTTGATATCATAATTAGCAGTACAAAGAGATTAAAAAAATTATCTGAAGATATTTTAGATGTAACAAAAATCGAAAGTCATTCTTTGAATTTAAATAAACAGAATTTTGATATCAATGCGATAATTTTAGACATTATTAATGATTATAAAGATATAGTAAATAAAAAGGCCATTAAATTTATGTGTAGTTTATCTTCAGAAACTATTATCGTAAATGCGGATAAAAACAGAATAAGTCAAGTTATTTCAAATTTGATTGAAAATTCCGTCAAGTTTATTTCAGAAAAAAAAGAAGAAGGCATTATATATATAACCACGGAAAAGAAAAAAAACAGTATTGATAATTCACAAAAAACAGTGATCGTTCATATAGAAGATACTGGTAGTGGGATTGATTTGGACATGTTGCCAAAATTATTTACAAAATTTTCCTCTAAATCTTTCCAAGGCTCGGGTTTAGGATTATATCTTTCAAAAAATATAATTGAGGCCCATGGGGGGACTATTTGGGCTAAAAATAATAATGCCGATGGTAAAAGTGGTGCAATATTTGGTTTTAGTTTGCCATTAAAAGACCTACTAAATAAAGTATAATTATAATCCAAATACTCGATAATGTTTTACAATATCAAAGCTACATCTAAAATATTCTCGATTAAAATTTAGTCTAAAATTTATATATATAATAAAATTATCCATATGTAAGGGATAGCAGGTTTAAAGAGGTTTTATAACTAATTACTTTTTTTGCAGCATTATTTCCGGTTCATGATATTAAATATTGTGGTTCTATTCCTATTAACTTATAATATTCTTTCTATATTGTGTATACCAACAAATAGATTAAGTCATTATCTTGCACAATTATAAACAATCGGCTTTGTTGTTAACCATCTGTTTTTAAATATATTTATCTACATCCACCAACAAATTCTGTGAATTAACCTGTCTACCACCAATATTTAGTTGAGGCATGGTCATAATTCAAATTATCTTTTGATATTTTTTATAACAGCTTAAAGCTAACCTCTGGAATATTATTTTGATTAATACTGTCCCAAAGATTAGCTCGATAGATTAAAGGAATCCATCTGCTTTGTTGCATGATTCCTCCTTTCCAAAAACATTTAGCTAACCTTCTCAAATAAACTCCATGAAATGGTCCATCTACAACCAATCTCTAGTTAGACGTGGTGAAATATTGCTAGGATTTGACGTTATAAACAACTGGGATACCAAATTAAAAGAGATGAACCAAGGCAAAATAGGTGAACCATTTCATTATCCAAACACCTTTCTTCTTTTACTCGGCTATGCTAAAGTATACTTTCATCTTCCTTATAGACAAACTGAAGGTATTGCACAAGGACATGCTGAAGGAAAAGTACCTTCCATTCCAAATTATACAACGATAAACCGAAGAATAAACCGACTAAATATCAAGATAAAAGATGTGGATAATAAAAACAAGGATTTTGAAGACGAATATATCGTCATTGCGATAGATAGTACTGGTATTAAGGTTACAAACAGAGGTCAATGGATGAGAGAGAAATGGCATGTAAAAAAGAAAGGATATTTAAAAATACATGTAGCAGTTAATGTCAAAACCAAGAAAATCCTTTCAATGAAGGTTACTGATGAGCATGTACATGATAGCAAGGTGTTACCTGAGTTGGTTGAAAATATTACAAAATCAGATAACATGACCGCCGCTGCAGTAGCAATAGGCAAACTATTCGGTGATGGTGCTTATGAAGGTAATGATATTAATAGATATCTGGCAGACAAGGGAATCCAGCCTTGCATTAAAGTACGAAAGAATGCTAAAGTCAGATGGAAAAAGGGAAACATCCTTAGAAATCTATCCGTGTTGGCACAAAGAAATGATATACAAAAGTGGAAGGATAGCGTAAGCTATGGACAAAGATGGATTGTAGAAACAGTATTCTCTTGTATAAAGCGAAGGTTTGGAGAATATGTATACTCGGTTAAACTAAAGAATATGATACAGGAAATGATGTTAAAAGCATCATTATATAATAAGATGATATCTATTTAGTCAAAACAGCTAGTAAAATCAAAGATTATAGGAATCATAAAACAAAGCAGAATCCATCCTCTTTAACATTCTGTATCTGATAGGCTGTATACCATGGCCTACCATATCAAAGAAACGTGGCAGACCATATGTATATTCTCCAACAGTAATTGTAAGATGTTTTATTGTAAGGTTATGGTCTAGAGTCGATTCAAACAATGGATTGCATGCTTTTCTTGATATGGATTGTCAGTATACCCACAAACTAGCATTAGCATGTGACCTGATAAAAATACCTAGTAGCAACGTACATTTGATAGAAGGCTAAAGACTATTTCTATAGATATTAAACAAAGAATATCGACAATGGGGCGCTTGTTTGTTACAGAAGGATTAGTAGACGCTTCTATAACAGCAATAGACAGTACTCTGATAAAAACAAAAGGTCCTGTATGGCATAAATCATCGATGGAAAAAGGAGAAGTACCACGTCCTGGCATTGACACGGATGCAAGATGGGGCTATAGTCATACCAAAGGATGGGTTTTTCGGATACAAACTACATTTAACATGTACAACAACAGGCAAGATTATAGTACCTCTAACTGCAGATGTAACTACTGCAAATGTTACAGGACTAACAAGATGTATGTTCCTTTAACATCCCCATCCTCATCCTCATCCTCATCCTTGGTATTCTCTTTACCATCTTCCTTGTATATGGTAGCAGATCCAGGCTATGATGATAAGAACCTGTATGAGTATAGCAAGAAGGTATTAGAGATAGATCTGCTTTGCCCTGTTGAAAGATACAAAAATACCTCTAAAAAGAGGCTTGAGATTGTATGCTTTTATCAATCGGTTTTGGTCAGGCTATCTACAGCAGAAGGAGAATATCGATAGAGCCGTTGATAGAACATATCAAATCTGTTTAGAATAGACCCATTACCAGCACGTGGATTTCATAAAGTATCTGCAATTGTACTTTTGTCTGTTTTATTATATCAAATAATGGTGTACTATAACTGTAAAACTAAGAAAATAAATCCAAAATCAATAAAATATATGCTTGGGACCAGCTGATGAAATGGAATTGTGAATAAAGATGATATCAAATTAGGACCAAGTCTCAAATACTTACTTAATGACATAGCAATAAAATAAATAAGGAATCCAGAATTATGACTCATCTAGTTATGCACAAATAATTTGAATTTTAATAGAAAATCATATACACTTTAAAAGCATAATTAAGTTGGTTATAATTATTGAGTAGTCAAGAAGATTTTGTGAATGTTGCTGATATAAATGAAATAAAGTCTTCACAGATGAAAGAAGTGGAAGTCGAAGGTCAAAAAATTTTAATAGCAAACATAAAAGAAAAATATTATGCTATTGGAAATATCTGTACTCATGAGGGTGGCCCTTTAGCAAATGGCACTCTTCACGATTTTGAAGTGGAATGTCCTTGGCATGGCTCCAAATTTGATGTAAGAACCGGAGAGGTAACAAATCCGCCCGCAAGTGAACCTGAACTATCATATGAAATAAAAGTAGAGGGTAATCAAATCTTAGTTAAAAAACAAGGAAAAAGAAAAGATCCACAAATTGAATTGACACTTTTGGAAAAGATAAAAGTTGATGGTACAGATGTAATGTCATTTAAATTTAAGAAAGAAAACACAGGAGGAAAAGAAGATACTTTAGATAATATTAGTAATACTTCACAACTATCTTTTGATTACCCGGCAGGCCAGTTTGCCTTTTTTGATATAGGCGGAGTTTATAATGATTCTAAAGGTCCTGTCAGACATTTTACTATTTCATCATCTCCAACTGAGAATTTTATAATGCTAAGTACTAGAATCCGAGATTCACCTTATAAAAAAAGACTAAAATCGTTAGAGGAAGGTACAAAAGTCAAGGTTAGAGGTCCTGAAGGAAAATTTGTATTAGATGAGGAAGATAATTCAAAAACTATAGTATTTCTTTCTGGAGGTATAGGTGTCACTCCATTTAGAAGTATGATTAAATATGTGACAGATAAGCAATTGTCAATTAAAATAATAATGTTTGATTCGAATAAAAATAAAGAAAGTATTTTATTTAAACAAGAGTTTGATGAATGGTCAAATATTAACAAAAATATAAAGATTATTTACACTGTCACTGAAGAAGAAAATCCTTCAAAGGTACAGTCATCAACATCTATGAATATTTGGAAAGGCGAATATGGTAGAATAAATAAAGAGATGATTCTAAGACATGTTGATGCTTCGGGCTTTAAAGATTCACTCTTTTATATATGTGGTCCACTGCCTATGATAAAAGCTATGAAATCTTTAATCCAAGAAGAATTGAAAATTCCAAAGGAAAGAATAATGGTTGAAGAATTTACAGGGTATTAACATTTTATTGCCTATGTAAAATAATACTTGCTTTGCATAATATATTTGATAAATAGGCCTGTTCATTTAAAGAAAATCTATACCAATTAGCACAAGTATGCTAAAATATTTACCCTGATAATTGTCATAAAACACAAAAGCTATCTAGATTCTTGTGTTATTCTCTATATTCTCAATGCCATTACCAACCAAATCCAAATTGGTTAACCATATATTGCGCATAATCCAGCTTTCTTTATTTATTAACTCACCTGCATGTATTCTATATTCGATCCATTTTTCTAGTTCATGGTATGCTTCTGGACTTATGAATGAATAATATTCTTCTCTTTCGCCTGCGTAAACAATTATCTTTGCTGCTATAACCGCACCATTTTGCTTTGTTGCATGATTATTTTATTCGTTATTTGTTAACGTCTTGATGACAAAGTTATAACGAAAATAGTTAATATTCAATTGTTATTGTTATACATAAATCATTTTTTTAACTGTTTTTCGAATCATGCAACAAAGCAATTATTATTAGATTATAAAATTTTAAAAGCTATAGATCTCTTTGAATTATATAGACAATTATCTGCAATGGTGTTTAGTTATCAAAATTTAGATATATTGAAAAAGCACATCATATTCTAAATCAATAAGCGATGTTCCAAGACATCTTTGGTATCATAGTTGATCCTGGGAACCTAGACTATAGATATTTTTTAAATGATGAAAATAAGACAGAATTACTTTCTCTGGCAAGACTTGCAGGTTTACACAATAAACAAACAAACCTTACAAAGGAGGATTTAACAAATTTCCTATCTATCGAAATTCCAAAAGTTTTGCCCATACTTGTCAATAAATTAAACTCTAAGAATCGTTTATTATGTGAAATCGTTGTTTCTGCTGGCGGTTGTATGTCAGTATGGGAAGTCAATGCCCGAATGAAAATTGAGTCTAGAATATTGAGAAAATCATCTAATTCATTAAATAAACAACTACCACAACAGAATGGATGGAATAATGAAAAAAATATTAAATTACAAGATATTGATGATGATGAGGATGAGGATGAGGATGAGGATAACCTTTTTCTTTTGCCTTCTTACTCTCATGGAGTATCAAAATCCTTGTTACCATTATTTGGATTTACAAAACCTCTCTACTCGGACAATCTTGGTAACAAAAAAGAATCTAAAAAGTCTCACTCCTATTTCATAATACCTAAAGAGGCAAGAGAATATTTTGATACAAGGTCGCTTAAATTAGATGTTATTCAACTAAATTATGATAAAAATGAAGACGTACCATCTGCTATCCAAGCGCCACAGCTGATGCAGATTATGCAAGCATTATTTGATGATATATCTTTAAAACATCCAAAGCCAACTCCAAAGCTAGGTCTCGTTCCAAAAAATATCTTTCTACCGATATTTAAACAATATGTAGCCAAATCTGAGGCTTATAAGAAAATTGATTATTCCGATTACTTTAATTGGAATGATTTTAATGAGTTGCTTGTAGCCTTTGCATATGATAAAAGACTAATAAAAAGATCAAACAGTAGTGAAGGAAATACCGAAAGAATGGAAATCATATCATCCAATGTGAGTAAGATATTGTCATCAGATAAACTACTTGTTGAAACTTTTCTGGAATGGTGGTCACAAGGAAAAAATAGTATCTCGCCTTTTTTGTTCAAATCTAAAGTATTTGATTTTGATCAAGGTATACGAAGATTAAAATCTGACGAAATTGTTGCCAGACAATTGCTTTATAAGCAAATAAAGAATGAGATGAAACCTGGAATATGGTATAATTTACACTCTTTGATAGATAAATGCGAGATTGAATCGGAAGGAAAACTTTTCACAAATGAATATGGCTTGAATATTTTTGGACCAAATGGTATATTAATCGACGATGAAATTTTAAGAGAGTTTATTTCTACCATGGTTGTATTTCCACTTTGTCTTTTGGGAATACTGGAAACAAATAATGCGGATAAAAAGTTAGTGATGCTTGGAAGATGGGGACATTCATCTATTGATATTGATGCCAAATCAAACACTTTACGACCTAATAGAAACACTAATAATAATCTTATTATGGTGACATCAAACTTTGAGATTATTTTACAATCCCAATCGCCAGAAGGCAGAGCTCTCATATTTCATCTAAGGGAGTTTTGTGATTTGCACAGTAAATCGGATCTTAATTCTGATCCAATACAAATCTTTAAACTCACAAAGACAAGCGTAATTAGATCTTTTAGAACGGAAAACTATACTTGGCAAAAGATTATGTCTTTACTTTCGAATGCTGCTTTTCCCTTAGATATTCCAGATAATGTCAAACATGAATTAAGGATCTGGGGTGAAAGATATGGTGAAGTAAAGATACGGACGATTGAAGTATTAGATTGCAAAGATGAACTTATTACTGCAGGTCTTATGAATGATCCCGTTATTAAAAAGCAAATAATATCCAAAATAGGGGATACTGTAATCGAGATCAAACCTGGTACCAAATCAAAGATTTTAGCAAGATGTGATAAAATAGGATATTTTATTAAAACATAGTATCTCAAAGAGAACATTAAACATTGCTTAAAACAAAATATTTCAGACTATATGACTACGAGTAATTGGATTTAATACTTTTAAAGTAATTTACGGGTAGTCATACAGTTTATTCACTATTAATATTTTTAATACATATCTAGCATTTTTTATACCAAAATAATTACCATATTTTTATTATCTTTTGATGAATTACCGAAAACAACTTAAATTTTAACATAATATATGATAACAGTCACGATGCCATCAAAACCAATGATTATACAAGGTGATGGTACTATCCTACTTGAAGTTGATAGTGATTCTTATTCTGAATGTAGAGAATGGCTTTCAAGATTTGCTGAACTTGTAAAAACTCCAGAACATATACATACGTACAAGATAACACCTATTGCCATTTGGAATGCTGCAGCATCCGGATTAAAAAGTCAAAAAATTTTGGAAATTCTTTTAAAATACAGCAAGTACCCGATTCCACAAAACATTGTAGCAGATATACAAGATTGGTTCTCAAGATATGGAAAGCTCAAACTCGAAAAGATAGAGGATAAGAAGAGAGAATGGGATCAATCAATTGATATTAAAATTCCTATAAATTTAATTAATTCTTATTCAAATGTAAATTTACTTATACTAAGTTCTTTTGATGAGATATTGATAACAGAAATTTACAATAACAAGAGCATTAACAAATACGTGATATATAATCTCGATTCTAAAAGTCTTTTAATCAATGCCGGTTATAGGGGACAAATAAAAAATGCTTTAATAAAAATAGGATATCCTGTTGAAGATTTAGTAGGATATATTCCAGGGGATCCTCTTCCAATAAAACTTAGAGACAATACTGCATTTACGGGAGAGAAATTCTATCTTCGACATTATCAAAATGATGCTTCTGAAGCATTTTATGCATCTGGATCTGAAAGAGGGGGAAGCGGTGTGGTTGTCATGCCATGTGGAGCAGGTAAAACGATAGTGGGAATTGATATAATATCAAAAATATCTCAAGAAACCCTCATCATTGGTAGTAGTACAGTTGGGGTTAGACAGTGGATAAGAGAACTTGTGGAAAAATCATTCATAGATAGGAAAATGATCGGTGAGTATACGGGAGATTTAAAAGAAATAAGGCCTATAACTGTGACTACATATCAGTGTCTTACATATTGCAATACAAAGACTAAATATAAAAAAGAGCAAGAAAATTTAAATATATTTAGAAAAAGAAGCAATATAGATTACAGTAACAAAGTTTTAAATGATAATTTAGACGTCATCGAGAATAATGATGCAAACAATAGAAACAATAACAATAGCAATGAACTCCGGGAAAAGATTTATCCACACCTTGAAATCTTCAAAGCAAAGAATTGGGGTTTGATAATATACGACGAAGTTCATTTGCTTCCTGCACCTGTATTTCGAATAACTGCAGATATTCAAGCCAAACGCCGACTGGGTTTGACTGCAACTCTCGTTAGAGAAGATGGTATGGAAGATGATGTTTTTTCATTAGTAGGTCCAAAAAAATTTGACTCGCCTTGGAAAGAGCTTGAAAAACAGGGTTGGATTGCCGAAGCTTCATGCTATGAAATCAGAATAGGCATGGATTATGATTATCGAATGAAATATGCTATTTCTCCACAGCGAACAAAGTATCGAATAGCCGCAGAAAATCCAAGAAAGATTGATGTTGTTAAACGACTTATTTTAGAGCACGAAGGAAAGGACAGCATTATTGTAATAGGCGATTATATAGATCAATTGAATCAAATATCTTTACTAATTAATGCACCCATTATTACTGGAAAAACTCCTAATTCTGAAAGAGAAAGGCTTTACTCATTATTTAGAAATGGCGAAATCAATCTTTTGATTGTTTCCAAAGTAGCAAATTATGCCATAGATCTTCCGGATGCAAGTGTTGCAATACAAGTCTCCGGGTACTTTTGGATCCAGACAGGAAGAAGCCCAGAGGCTTGGACGGATTATGAGACCTAAGAAATCAGATAAACAAGCATATTTTTATACAATTGTTTCAAAGGACACCATAGATCAGGAATATGCATCTAAAAGACAACTTTTCTTGACAGAAAGAGGATATAAATATACAATAATTGATAAAAATATATAAAACAATTTTATCGATTATTATATGGTAATATATAACGATAATCATATACTTTCATCTTTTCTAACTATTATAATCTAAAATTATGTTGATATTGTGTAATTCTTTACGGGTTCTATGGAAACCGTTTGGAATTCTAAAAGGATCTTGAGCACCGTATCGTGTCATATACTAGTAAAAGTAGAAATGGGTTTAGATAATGAAATGGTTAGTCAACCATATCTTTGCTTACCTATTTGCAAAGCGTTCATTATTGAAGCGGGCTCAGAGGGCTTAGTGCTGATATCGGTCCTATAAGTAGAATTCCATTACTCGTTAGAGTAAACACTTATTTAAAGATAATGGAACATATACGATGTTATATGCTACAGATAAGGTACTAGATTTACTAATTATATCTATAAGTTCTTGGACGGTTTGACGGTTTGGACGGCTTTTTTATAAAACAGTGGAACTACGTAGTGCTTCATTGTTATCAATTAAAAGTTTTTTTAAATAATGCGTTGAAACAACCGTCAATACTGTCCAACAGTCAAATACTTTATTTTGCACAGATGAATACCTCCTTTAATTTCGAATATCAACTCGGAATATGAAATATAAAACATATTTAAACTAGCATAGATAGGCAAGAGAAAAAGTGTTCAGATAATGAAATGGCTCCGCTGCTGTTAACCTGACTTATTCTTCTATTTTAATTTGATATTTATGCAACAAAGCAAAGCATATAAATAAAAAAAGATGATATTTTTACATGCTTTTTTGCATGATTATTTTTTTCGTTTTTTACTAGCGTTTTGTTGATAAAATAAAAACGAAAATAGTAAAAATTCCATTGTAATTATTACAGATAAGTTATATTTTTAACTGATTTTCATATCATACAACAAAGCAATTTTTACACTATTCTTTGATAAAAAATTATTTAAATAAAAGGAATAAAGTTAAAGATTATAAAGAAAAGGAGAATTAATTCGATGAATTGAAGACATAGATCTATAACAATTTATTAAAAATTACCGTTACACATAATATTCAAATATTTTTGTAAATATCTTGTTAAGATTTGCATTTTGTATTACATCATCAGAATAAATTCCAAATGCAATAACTTTACCTTTTCCATAATTTAATTCATACATACCAATTGCTACATTGGATTTTGGAGCACTAGGTAATGTTACAGGATTATAGTTAATCAAAACCACATCTTTAGGATTTGTAATATAATTCTCCTCATGAGGCAAATAGCCAAATGGATTATTCCTGAAGGTTTTGATATGCTCACTTAGATAATTACTACCTACCCATTTTTGAGTTTCAGATTTCCATCTTTCTCCAACACTTTTCCAGGCGGTTTTACCATTAAAGGCCCAACCATGCCCCTTAACCAAAGAAATTGTATCATTATTACTAAAATATTTAACTTCGGCATAAAATACATTTCCATCTAACAGAATTAAAGTTCCTCCATTTGTTACAAACTGTTTAAGATTATCATATTCTTTTTGTGTAACATATTCTTGGTGACCTAAAACCAATGCGTCAAACAAATTTAATTGGCGATTATCAAATATTTTTCCATTATTTACATCAGTATCAGTTAGAACATTGATATAAGCTTGATTAAAATTCTTTCTAATCTCAGGTATCAAATGTGTTAGAGCAAAAGCATTGTATATAGTACCGTGTTGATATAAAGATAATTTACTGTTTAATAAATTCAGATCAGTAGTTATATTTGTATTAGACGGGGCGTTAGCATACTTTTTATAGAATACATAAAATTTATTATTATAAGCTGCATCAGTAAATGTTGGTTCAACAAATCCTATCCGTAGTTTATCCCGTGGTGATGGTGAGATATTAGAACTTGAATGAGAGTTATCTGCATAGTTATCTTTGTTATTTGAATCATAGGCTCCTTGCCCTGGAAAAGAACCACCGTTCATAGTATCCATAGGTGGATTCCTATTACTTGTATCAATAACTGGTGATGGTGAGATATTAGAACTTGAATGAGAGTTATCTGCATAGTTATCTTTGTTATTTGAATCATAGGCTCCTTGCCCTGGAAAAGAACCACCGTTCATAGTATCCATAGGTGGATTCCTATTACTTGTATCAATAACTGGTGATGGTGAGATATTAGAACTTGAATGAGAGTTATCTGCATAGTTATCTTTGTTATTTGAATCATAGGCTCCTTGCCCTGGAAAAGAACCACCGTTCATAGTATCCATAGGTGGATTCCTATTACTTGTATCAATAACTGGTGATGGTGAGATATTAGAACTTGAATGAGAGTTATCTGCATAGTTATCTTTGTTATTTGAATCATAGGCTCCTTGCCCTGGAAAAGAACCACCGTTCATAGTATCCATAGGTGGATTCCTATTACTTGTATCAATAACTGGTGATGGTGAGATATTAGAACTTGAATGAGAGTTATCTGCATAGTTATCTTTGTTATTTGAATCATAGGCTCCTTGCCCTGGAAAAGAACCACCGTTCATAGTATCCATAGGTGGATTCCTATTACTTGTATCAATAACTGGTGATGGTGAGATATTAGAACTTGAATGAGAGTTATCTGCATAGTTATCTTTGTTATTTGAATCATAGTCTACTCCAAATGGTTTCTTTCCGTCACTTATGCTCCCTATTAAAGAATCCGCCCAAGCCTTTTCAAGACTATAAAAAACACTAAAGAACGTAACAAATGAAAATAGAATAAAAGTATATGTTAATACGTACTTTCTTGACACTATATTTTACTTTTCAATTATAATAATAAGAGGTAAGGTCCATTATCTGAGGTGTTTTAACTGCATAATTAAAATCTATTGTTGTTTCGTTAATCTTTTCACTAAATTTGCAATAGTTTATTTTGACATGAAAAATATAATAGAAAATAAAAATAGGGTGACTATTTATCTAGTATCTTTCCTCAAGTATATTTGTCGGTCCAGTTATAGGTAATTGGTGTCTAGCATACATTATTATAAGTTTCATTAGGCGAGTGATATTTCCAAATGATTCAAATACGAAGTAATGGCCATAACGCTTGGGTAGGCTTTGTTAACTTAAGGAAAAACCTATAGCTTTAATGCAACATATATTTTATGTCTGTTAGAGATAGACCACCTTCAAATATTGTTGGTTATGGTTTATACTTGTACTTTTTAGGTTTATCATTTAGAAATACTGCTAAAGCATTATCTTTCTTACTTTTAGTAAAGATAAGTCACGTATTCTTCTGTTTTTCTTTTTAGATTTAGAATTTTTATTATCTGTTCTTTATTTATTATATGATAGAATGTGGTTTCAGGTCCAAGATATTCGGCATATCTTATGATGACTTTTAAGAGTCCGTTTTGATAAGATTCAGAAGTATCAATGCTTGCTAAATAATTATAGTACTCTGTTATTAGGTCTGTTAATAATGTTGTATACCTTTTTTTCCATGTTTTTTATGGTGGTAGATAATTTATTAGACATGATATCTTACTTCTCCTTTTAATTTATTTGATAAAATATTTGAACCCGTATGATTGACGGGCCCGTGGGGATGTAATTCAAAAGTGAATGTAATCTTTTTGAGAATTATATAAATAGATGATTTGAATTAGTGTTATAAATTTACTGAAAGAGTGATGCACTATCAAGTAGACCTAAAGAATCCTTAACTATTTATCTTATTAGATACAATCTCATAATTCTCAATATCATCTTTTGCTTGTCCATATTAGATCAGCTGCTTGTTAGTGTGAATTTGTCCTGTAATCTAATATGTATGATACTTACAAGAAAACAGTCATGGCAAGACAAGCAGTTGTGTTATTTGATGATGGTGTATTATGGCTATACCTCGTGATATCAAGGCCTGTTATACTGACGACAGGGCAGCGGCAGCGGCAGCAGATAGATATAATATATGTTTTAAATTGTAGAGATGATTTGTATTCATCTTATAGGTAGTAAAACAGTCCAAGTAAATGCGGCTGGTGTAGGATCTACATAGCCTTGGCTGTCTACTGCTCTTACTTTGAATACATGTTGTTTTAAGGCTGCTAGATTGTTATAAGTTATAGTACCTGCATTGTTACTAGCAGTACCATAGAAAGAGAAAGGACTATTATCAAGGCTGCATTGAAAGCCTGAGATAGGGTTTGTACCTGCAGTGGCTCGTACATGGAATGTTATAGAGGAAAATAAAGATGTACCATGATTATGTACTGGTAATCTCAGTCCATCTGTAGCTGACGTAATGGTTGTATGAGATGGAGGTATAGTTGTAGCAATTACAGAGACAGTGCCAGAATTATAGTTAGTTACATACATCTCCTGGTTTTCTGAATCATATGCAATATCGGTTGGTCCGCTTCCAACTGATATTGGACTGCCTACTACTTGGTTGTTGATAGCATTGATTACAGAGACAGTGCCAGAATAATAGTTAGTTACATACATGTCCTGGTTATCTGGATCGTATGCAATACCTTCTGGTTCATTTCCAACTGATATTGGACTACCTACTACTTGGTTGGTGGTAGTATCGATTACGTAGACGTTGTTAGAACTATGGTTAGCTACATACATCTCCTGGTTATATGGATTGTATGCAATACCCCATGGGGTACCTACACCCGATATTGGACTGCCTACTACTTGGTTGGTGGTAGTATCAATTACAGAGACAGTACCAGAATCATAGTTAGTTACATACATGTCCTGGTTATCTGGATTATAGGCAATATCGATTGGTTCACTTCCAACTGATATTGGACTGCCTACTACTTGGTTGGTGGTAGTATCAATTACAGAGACAGAGCTAGAACCAGTGTTAGTTACATACATGTACTGATTATCGGGATCATATGCAATACCTGCTGGTCCACTTCCAACTGATATTGGACTGCCTACTACTTGGTTGGTGGTAGTGTCGATTACAGAGACCGATTTAGAACCATCGTTAACCACATACATCTCCTGGTTATCGGGATCGTATGCAATACTCCATGGTATAGCCAAATCGGATATTGGACTGCCTACTACTTGGTTGTTGATAGCATTTATTACAGAGGCAGCGTGAGAACCATCGTTACCCACATACATCTCCTGGTTATCTGGATCGTATGCAATACCCCTTAGATAACTTCCAACAGGTATTGTTGCAACCACAGTATCAGCCCAAACCCTTTCTAGACTATAAAAAGCATTCAAAAATACAATAATTGAAAATAGAATTAAAAAATATGATGTATATTTTTTTATCATTATATCTTCCTTTTCTATCATAATAATAACAGATAAGATTCATAATAAGGGACGATTTAACTGGTTGATTGAAATCTTTAATTGTTTTATAATTTTTCAGATATATTTACAATAGTTGTTTTTTAAAATGAAAAGTATAGTAGAAAATTTAATAGTATAATTAGGTCTGAAAATCTGAAAATCCTATAAGCCTGCAGATTTGAGTTTCCGTAACAGTTTATGTCAGATACAATCGGGTATACTAGTTCCATAACTGAACCTAGAAAATCAATTGAAGAAGGATTGTTATTATTTACATAAATGGTAAAATCATAGATATTACATCAATTAACCGAAAGGGATGTAATTCAAAAGTGAATGTAGTCTTTCGGGAAAAATGCTATCTTCAAATCTCTAGGTTTCTTTCTATACATAATCACGCCTTTTATCCATTCCATTTTGTTGTTGTCATGGCCACCTTGCAACCGCATAAGGTTGATATGCGTAGTTCTGTGAAGTGCTTTGTAAAGTTCTCTATTGAATGCAGTATAAAAGTTCGACTCGCCAGCACTAATCAAAACGTTAAGTCTAGTTCCAACAAACTCTACCATTTGAGAATAATGGTGTAATGACTGCGATGTTTTGATCTCGGTTACTTGAATAATCAAGAAACGGGTTTCATCGTCCATTAGATTATTCCTATACTTTAGCGCCTTGTTCTATTGTTCTTTGTTTAGTTGGAAATATATCATTAGTACAACTCCTTTCAGTTTGCCATGCCATTATGAAATTCAACAAAGGACTACCACCATAGATGTATTTCCATCTATGCATTCAACGTCGTTAAAATCTATCCATCCTTAAAAAGATTATTAATAAATAAAGCATATGACATTATCAACCATTAAAAATATTGGAGTTATTGGATTAGGACGAATGGGATCCGCCATCGCTAGCAATATTCTCAAATCGGGTTTTAACCTTGTAGTCTATAATAGGACTACGGAAAAGGCGAGTGCTTTGGTAGATGTTGGAGCAATAAATGTCAATACTCCTAAAGAGGTAGCGATGAAATCAGACGTTGTGATAACTAGCTTGCTAGACGATCATGCAGTCCTGGATGTAGTTAGCGGGAAAGAAGGAATATTGTCAGGTTTGAGGCCAAATGCAATACATATAGGTACATCAACCATTTCTCCTTCTTTGTCTATTCAGTTAGCTGAGATGCATGCCACTACTAATGATTGCATATATTTAGCTGCTCCAGTATTAGGAAATCCTATTGCAGCTCAAGCAGGCAATCTTACTACATTTGTAGCAGGTGATCCTACAGCTATTAATCTATGTGATAAATTGTTTAATAGTTATTCGCAAAAAGTTATCAATGTAGGTAAGGAACATGCCAAATCCAACACACTAAAACTTGCTGCAAATTATATCTTGTTGACGCTGCTTGAACTTGTAGGACAAACATATTCACTGGCTGAAAAGAGTAAAATAGATTTACAGATTATGAATGAGATAATAGACACGATATTTGCATATCCAGGATTAAAACAATATACCAACAGAATCAGAAATAGAGATTTTGATAACGTAGGCTTTGCCCTCCCAACAGCTTTCAAGGATGTTCAACTTATACTGCAAACGTCGTCTGATGTTCATGCTCCCCTTCCATTTGCTAACATCATAAGAGACAAGTTTATTGCAGCAATTGCAAATGACCTTGATACAAAAGATTGGATTACCACGTATAAAATCACACGTATGCTTGCAGGTCTACAGGAGTAAAATGGATAAGCAAAATTACATGGTAGCAAGATTGAAACTTGATTTTTTTTATATTGGGATATACAATTATAAATTTTTAGAAATTATAATGAAGTATGATTACAAGGTGTCCTGGTGACGATGTCGGACATAATCACCTTTGGACACTAAAATCCTTATTGTCCGTTAGTATCATTATTCTACAGGAACTTGATCATCTTTTGTTCCTTTTACTTCTTGAGGTCTAGTTGCATCCTTTAAACTTGACTTGTTCATCCAGTTTAGTGCAACCAACTTGGAAGTCCGCCCTCTAAAGGTGACTGTCCATTAATGTTGCATGGCGGGAAGTAACTGCAAACTAGAATGTCATGTCCATTACCAATAGCGGTCGCGCAACCGACCATGTCTGTGGCCTTCCAGATTATCTGCGTGTAATGACCGACTACAGGCGTCTCCTCTTTAGTGCTTGATGTTTCCTAATGTAGTTATGAAAGATCTTATAACCTTTCAGTATAGGTGTATCAATCTTCTTCAATCCACGCATAGTTTTCTCTGTCCTAATATTTTCATTCATTCTCTCCATCTTGTTGTTATTATGGTCACTTTGCATCCTGATGTGGTTCACATGTCTTGTTCTTGGCCATTTGTTTGAATAAAGTTCTGTTGAATACTGTGTGAAAGTTCGACACGCCAGCACTAATCAAAACATGTGGCCTAATTCCAGTAACTTCTTTTTAAAATATTGATATCATATAATTAGTGTTCTCGATTTATAATTCCTATTAAATAATCAGAATCTGATTAGCGGTAACCGATTTATATAATATTTTGTATTGTCAAATATGTTGTAGTTCTCAATTTGGTTGAAACGATGTGACGATCTTATGCGATTATAAAAATTCAATTAAAAATTGTGTCGGCAAATAAAAAGTGAATTTGTTGGATTAGGGGATACATACAGGAGAACTGGTGTTAGTATCTGGAAATACGGCATCTGTTTTAACAGGTGGATTATTTGGTGTACCCTCATAACTCTCACCTCCATACTCATGTAACGGAGAAGTGTGAGGACATGGTGCTCCTGGTGGACCTAGAGGTCCAGCTGGTCCTTGTATTCCATTAGTTCCATTGACGCCAGGTGACCCTTGAGGTCCTGTTGCACCTGTATCACCTTTTGGTCCTTGTAGTCCATTAAGCCCATTCTGTCCCGCAGGCCCTTGATCACCTTGTGGCCCTTCTACTCCTCGAGGTCCGACCTTGGGCCTTGCATACCTTGTGGACCTTTCCAGTTAAACCTTGAGGACCTGTCCCGACCCTTGCCTTGTAGCCCATCTACCATTCTTCCGCGGTCCTTGGGCCTTGTGGACCCCGAAACCAGGCTGTACCCTTTGCACCTGTAGGTCCTTGGATTACAGTAGGTGTTTGATTTATTACAAAATTGAGAGATCCTCCGGCGTTTAGAGTTTGTCTTGTATTGGTTGTAAATATCCATTTGATGAAAATATATTTATCAACATAATGGTGAATAATATTGTTATTGGAAACTTGATGATTATTTTCATTACTTTCATTTACCAATTACAAAATTCACATATCTGCATTCAATAACAAAAAATCATTAAAAAATTCTTGATAAAATTGCCTTGTTAATTGTATATAATTTAATTAAGTCTTCACTAATATTTTATAAAATTCTATAAAGTATACAATTATTGAAAATATTTAATATTCAAATGGACGTTGTCTTATGGAAATAGAACTTTTGAAATATACTTTATTGATTCGTGTTGTAATATTTTTCAGATCTTGAATGATAAAAGATTACTACACTCTTGTTAGTGATCATATTGTGATTTATATGCCTAGTTCTAGGCTAATGGTTGACATATAACTCTATTAAATACAATATGAAAATTGGGTATATTGTCCCTAATCAAAACATTAGATATGGTTTCTGATATTCTCTGTGACAAACTGTTCTTTTAGTTTTGAATATACTTTACTAGAATGTTTAATCTTTACGGAGGCACCGGGAACTTCACTTATGGAAAGTTTAGAGTTAGATATTTTTACAAAGGGTTCGATAATAGATATATGAATATCAGTTACAAGCATTGTCTCATTTCTAAAAATAAGAAGGCGAAATAGAATGAGATTTCACACTGAGAAAAGAGGTATTAGTGTATTAGGAATAGCTGAAAGCTTCAAAAAAACTAGTACTCGTTCCACGCTTGCAGGAATAGTAATGCGCAAAGATCTGATAATTGATGGCATGGTTTTTGGGAATGCCATGATTGAAGGTAATGATTCTACACAAAATATTTTGTCCATGTATGGGTCATTAAATAGAGACGATATTAATTGCATAATGCTTGATGGTCTCATTATTAGCATGTACAACATAATAGACGGTGAAGAACTTAGAGAAAACACCAATGTCCCAGTTATAGCGATAACGTTCAAAGACTCGGAAGGACTAGAAGGCACTATACAACACCACTTTTCCAATGATTTCCAGATTAAATTAGAACAATATCGTAAACTGGGACAACGAGATAAAATTCTATTAAATACTGGTAAGTTTCTATTTATAAGATACTGGGGAATAAGTTCAAAGGAAGCATCGACGATCGTTAATAGCTTTACACTTCAGGGTTCTATTCCAGAGCCGATTAGAATAGCAAAACTTACTGCACGTGCTAGTATGCAAAGTAAATAATTTAGATTTTATGCCATAATCTCCTACTATTATCTGAGTTTTTGGTTCCAACGATATTGCTACGGTACTGTGAAAAGTCGGTTGAATATTCAAGATCTTGCATCATTAGAAACAATCTATATTTTTATATTTTAATAATGATAATGGTTTATTATTCTATAGTTTAGCCGACCGATAATTTTACGATAGACTCTTTATACCGTGAGAAAACCTATAATGACAAATCTATTAAATTTTTGAATATTAAGTTATAAGAATTATTCCTAATCTAAAATGAAAATATCATTTAAATTTAAATAAATAGAATAACAATTCCGAATTGCATCTTTTTGCTCTTATAGGGTAAGTCCCTAATAGATATTATATGGATAATTATGACTAGTTTTGTATCTCTCGTATACTTTTAGTATTGGCCAAAATATTTATATTACATGAAACATTCGACTTAATGCTCCAATATTATAAAGCACAATATTACAAATCAAACATTACTTCTATATGGTGCTACATGGTTATAATCGATTCTGAATCGCATATAAAAGCAGTAATGATATATTCTATAAACAAATTTACATCAATAAAAATAATTTTGTAATGGTAGCCATTAAACTATTGCGATGGTACACAAATAATAATGAACTTAAAGCCAATATTGTATTCTTTACTATTTTTTTTTCTTGCAGGTTTATGTGAAATAGGTGGAGGTTATCTTGTATGGTTATGGTTGAGAGAAGGTTATGGATGGTTTGCTGGTGCATTCGGTGGACTTGTACTCTTTCTATATGGAATTGTCCCAACGTTTCAGCCCTCTAATTTTGGACGAGCGTATGCTGCATATGGTGGAATATTTGTAGTAATGGCAATTATCTGGGGTTTCTTTTTTGAAAAAATAATTCCAGATATATATGATTTAGCGGGGACAATAATCACATCTATTGGAGTTATCATAATATTCTATTATCCTAGAAAGGATGAAAGTAAAGTTGGAATTACATCCTCTACGACCAAATGACTCATTTCGCATTAATTTTTGTCACATTCTTGTTATTTGTAGTAGCCGCAATCGCAGAAATAGGTGGAGGCTATCTTGTCTGGCAATGGTTGAGAGAAAAAAGAAAAATAACATTTGGATTGTTGGGCGGTTTCATCCTATTTCTATATGGAATTGTTCCAACGTTTCAGCCTTCTAATTTTGGCAGAGTGTATGCTGCATATGGTGGAATATTTGTAGTAATGGCAATTATCTGGGGTTTTTTAGTGGATAAAAAAAGACCGGATAAATATGAAATTATTGGCGGACTTGTTGTTCTTTTTGGCGCTTCAATAATCTTTTATGCTCCAAGGTAGCTTATTATTTTTAAAAATGCCTCCTAAAAATAAATGCAATTAAAGACGTTCCAATAAATGTAGCAGTCCAATAAATCCATAGATTTCCCAATACTCCTGACAATAAAGCAGGTGCTAATGAACGAGCAGGATTCATTGATGCTCCTGATATAAAAGCTAAAAAGAAGATGTCCAGGCCAACTATACCACCTATTGCTAGTCCACCAAAACCTTTCAAGCCTTTAGAATATACTACTATTAAAATTACTGTCATCAGTAAAGCAGATGTTACCATTTCTACTGCAAATATTAATGGCAATGGATAAGCATAATTTGGAGCATTGGCACCCAGAAATGCTTGTGTTCCTATTGCATATTTTACAAAAAGGCTCCCTAATAATGCACCTGTTATTTCTGCAACTATGTAAAAAACCAAATCTCTTTTCGTTATGTGTTTTGTTATTAGAAAACCCAAAGTTACTGCAGGATTAAAATGAGCCATTGAAATCTTGCCAAATAGGTATACTCCAATAGCAACGCCTACAAATGGAGCAAATGCAATAAATGGGATGCCTAATGATCCATGCAAACGAGCATCAATGACCACTGAGCCCGTAGCCAATACCACTATGATAAATGTTCCAATGACTTCGGCAGCAAACCTTTTTTGATTTGTCGAGAGGTTTTCATTTATAGTTTTAATGACTTTGGATTTTAGCATCTTTTTCTCCATCATTTTAAATTTATTTTTTCAATCTGATTGATAGCTGTTGTTATTATTCTTATTTGTTTTCACGGCTTAATCCAATTATCAGCTCTCTAATCTTATTTTCAATCTCATTTCGAATCTCTTCAACCTTTTCTAGAGGTTTTCCTTTGGGATCTTCAATACCCCAGTCTTCAACTTTGTTGATAAACATAGTAGGACAAAAGCCCTTGTCCATACATCCCATGTTGACTATTTTTGTTGCATTTCTTATCATATCTTCACTTAACTCCTTTGGTTTTTGCTTGCTGATGTCGATGCCTATGTGACTCATTACCCTTATAGCAACAGGATTGATTTCAGAAATATGTTTTGTTCCAGCACTTGCTGCATCATAGTCATCAGGAGCATATTTTCTAAAAAATGCTTCGGCCATTTGACTGCGCCCTGCATTCTCAACACAAACAAAAAGAACTGTGTGTTTGGCCTTAGTTTTGGTTCTATTCAGAAAAGAGAACTTCATTCTAGTATCAGTCCTTGATAGCCATTATTGTTAGGCTTGTTATCGGTACTTTTACTATCTTCCTGATTTTGTTCCTGTGATTCTACTTCCAAATATGATTTTTCATCAAGTATTTTTATATTTTTGAATCCTGCTTCTCTCATGCTTTTCATATAATTATCTTTTGTTAGAGCTCCATCAATGCATCTGCACCACCTCTCTACATCTATTGAATTGAAATTAACTTCCTTATCGGTGACCAAATCTGAGATAACCATTCTTCCAACTTTAGGTTTTAAAATTCTGTAAACCTCTTTGAATGCATTTATTTTATTGGATGTAAGATTTATGACACAATTGCTTGTAACTACATCTATGCTATTATCTTCTACTGGAACCTTGTTTTCAATATCGCCTTGTCTGAATTCCACATTTGTGTAGCCATGTTTTTGGGCATTGTCTCTTGCCTTTTGCAGCATGTCGTTTGTCATATCGATCCCAATCACTTTTCCTTGTTCCTTGACAATGTTTGCAGCCAAAAAAACATCTATACCGGCCCCTGAACCAAAGTCTACAACGGTGTCTCCTTCTTTTATGTGAGAAAATTTTATGGGATTACCACAGCCTACTCCCAAAATGGATGATGGAGGAATAGAGCCTAGTTCATGGGATTGATAACCAATTAATTTTGCAGCGGCGTTAATTTGAAAATCAATATTTTCTACTTCTGTAGAGCAACTACATTCTGATGTAGGTATACAACAAGAATCCACATTACCAATTAATGCTATTTTGCCATATTGTTCTTTAATTTTTTCTTTTATTTGTAAATCGTTATTCATATCAATAGTTTAGTTTACAAAAGAAACTATTTAAATTGACAAGAGTAATTAGGTAAAGTAAGTGAAGCAAGGGAAACAAAAGGATGTCACAAATTTAGAAAAGGACAAAATCATTAAATTTTCTGAATTACCAATAAATCTGCAGAAAGAATCATGCAATTTTCAAGGATGTAATGTTGAAATCTTATGAAAGATACTACTGGTTTGAGAAAACTATTTACTAAAAGAGGAACTTTTGAAATTCTTATACCTTTATGTTGCACGACTGATCCATTACGATATCTAAAATTTAAAAATTCTATGAAAGGCTTTAGCAGCAAAACTCTTGCAAAGATTAAAAGAACTTGAAAAGGGTGGAATTTTGAATAGGCAAGCATATAATGAAATTCCGCCTAGAGTTGAATATCAGTTGACAAAAAAGGGCCAGGAGTTAACAGAATCCATTATTAATATATTACAATGGATGAAAAAATGGTCATTGAATTAAAATATGATTGCGGATATACAACAAAGAACTTGTTGGTATTGCTTATTTCTTCAAATAAGACAAGGTCCACATAATAAATACTCCAAGCAATACAAGTCCTGCACCGATTAGAGTATCTAGTATTCTTACTTGTGCAAATATTGTTTGGCCTGGAACCAAAATATCAAGTAAAACTAATATAAATGGCGTTAGGAATAAAGTTCCCAGAGCATAGTTAACAGTTCTTAGTGCAAAGTAGGTACTAGACAATGCAAATAGAATAAAAGATAATGACCATATGTTGGGTACAACATTTGCAATTATTATCATACCCACTATAGCACCAATAACAGTACCAATAATTCTCATAAATGTGAAGCTGAATGTAACGGTGATGTCAGAACGCAAAAGTAGAACACATATGGTTATCAAAACCCAATATCCTCTCATTATGCCCAAACTTTGTGCAATAAGCAATCCTATTGCACCAGTTACAGCAAAAGCTAAAGAAAATTGAAAATGTCCTGATCTTGGAGATATATTGCTTATTAATGGTTTGAATAGTTGAAGACTGATTCTTGAATGTAGAAATGAAAATAAAGAAGAAGAATGCTGATGCTTCTGTATAGGAGATGATATTGCTTTTTTTCCTTCTTCTTCTTATTCTTCTATTAATGTAGATGACCCTTTTAAATTTATGATTGGGACAATGACCACAGTACCAAGTGTTCCCCACAATCCACCCAAAAGTATTAGCGAGAATCGCTCACTAGCGGGTATAGCGTTGAGACCCGGAAGGGCAACACCAACAGAAAATATAACAGATGATATAATTACTATGCTACGGGCAGCAGCATTAGGATATACTCCCATATATGAGATTATAAATAATCCAATAGCAAATAATAGGACTCCAATATGAATATCAGTTGCTCCTATTAGAGATCCGATTGTAAATAGCGATGCATTAATTATAGATACAAGAATAAGAGTGTGAACCATTATTGTCCATTTAGGTCGTTGAACCTCTAGTAATGACACATTTATTGTTCCCAAAATGACAATAACCGATTCTCTGATATGATTAGAGATTAGTCCTATTGCTAGCAATGTAGTTATAAAAATGCCTATTCTTATACCGGTAGATATTTTGAGTTGCTGCAGATTTAAACTTGTAATACTGTGAAGGAAATTGCGTTGCCAATCTGATGGAAGTCTGGTCTTTCCGTAAGGTTGACCCATGTATGATTATACCGATATGATCGTTTGTGCTTTGTTGCATGATTCCTCCTTTCCAAAAACATTTAGTTAACCTTCTCAAATAAACTCCATGAAATGGTCCATCTACAACCAATCTCTAGTTAGACGTGGTGAAATATTGCTAGGATTTGACGTTATAAACAACTGGGATACTGAATTAAAAGAGATGAACCAAGGCAAAATAGGTGAACCATTTCATTATCCAAATACCTTTCTTCATTTTACTCGGCTATGCTAAAGTATACTTTCATCTTCCTTATAGACAAACAGAAGGTATTGCACAAGGACATGCTGAAGGAAAAGTACCTTCTATTCCAAATTATACAACGATAAACCGAAGAATAAACAGACTAAATATCAAGATAAAAGATGTGGATAATAAAAACAAGGATTTTGAAGACGAATATATCGTCATTGCGATAGATAGTACTGGTATTAAGGTTACAAACAGAGGTCAATGGATGAGAGAGAAATGGCATGTAAAAAATAAGAAAGGATATTTAAAAATACATGTAGCAGTTAATGTCAAAGACCAAGAAAATCCTTTCAATGAAGGTTACTGATGAGCATGTTCATGATAGCAAGGTGTTACCTGAGTTGGTTGAAAATATTATAAAATCAGATAACATGACCGCCGCTGCAGCAATAGGCAAACTATTCGGTGATGGTGCTTATGAAGGTAATGATATTTTTAGATATCTGGCAGACAAGGGAATCTTGCCTTGCATTAAAGTAAGAAAGAATGCTAAAGTCAGATGGAAAAAGGGAAACATCCTTAGAAATCTATCAGTGTTGGCACAAAGAAATGATTTACAAAAGTGGAAGGATAGCGTAAGCTATGGACAAAGATGGATTGTTGAAACAGTATTTTCTTGTATAAAAAGAATGTTTGGAGAATATGTATATTCGGTTAAACTAAAGAATATGATACAGGAAATGATGTTAAAAGCATCATTATATAATAAGATGATATCTATTTAGACAAAACAGATAGTAAAATCAAAGATTATAGGAATCATGCAACAAAGCAGATCTTTTGTACTTTTGTATTATACGTCTCAGCAATCATCAGTATAGTTATGATCTTAGATCAAGCGAATCCCTCAAATTAAAAATATTTGTGATTATAACGCCGTTGCCTCCTGAGCCTCCATTAGCATTTTTACTGTGATCTATTGTATTGCCGTCTGATTAGATGTGTTCGCCTATGGATGCGCATCCATTACCACCACCATTATTTGATGAAGTTCAACAGCTATTGTACCTTGATGAATTACTGTATACTACTGAATTTGTCACTACTATTCGAAAAGAAAGTTTAGTTCCTTTATTTACATTAGGTGTAGCAAACTATGGATTTGCAGTTTGGATTGATGATGAAACAGGGATCTAATTTGTCCAATTACAAGTAATTATAGGATACCGTGAATCATAACTTATAGAACTGTTTAGATGAACAATTTAAAATGATCATACTGTTTGATGAATACCAGCATTGGCAATAGGAATGATGGAAATCATACAGACAGTATTAGAACCTTGGCTGGTGACAAACATATAACCATTAGTTAGATCAAATTCAACCCCTTGTATACATAAGATATTATAGACCATATAATCCACCCAGATTTTTTCTATACTGTAAAAAAACCTAAAGAAATGGAAAGAAAAGACATTGAAAAACAAATACTTTATACATCTTTTATCAGTAAGTTTTAGCATTTATGCCGACAACAAATGAGGAAGAGAATGAAGTCTTGGCTCACCGCTTCCATAGGGATATATTTCAAAAAAGAAAAATGGATGTAGCAGATGAAATCCTGACTTCTGATTTTATTTTGAGAAATCCCATGCTTCCTTCAGAGTTTACTCATGGTCCAAAAGGTGTAAAGAAATTTGCATCATTGATAGCTGACAACACATCCGAATTTCGAATTATGCATCATGAAACAATATCCAAAGGAGACAAGGTATTGATTAGATGGACATTTTCCGGAATCCTTGAAAAAGAAATGTTCGGTATACCTCCTAGTGATGATTTCACAACTATCAACGGATTTGATCTATTTAGGATTACATCAGATGGCAAAAAACTTGCAGAATTGTGGCAGATATTCAGCGTTGGCAGTTGGTCATGACATAACGTATCTGTATTCAAATGTTCATTTTTTAATATACTTGAACGTTTTAGCATAGATATAAACTAGATTCTACTGCATAACTATGCTTATACTTGATACCCTAGATTCATGGGTTTCGGATCTGGCGTATATATGGTAACTGTAAATTTGATATATATGTTAACCATCAAATCATGTAGGTAAGGAGAAAACTGAGCAATATATTATCATAAAATCAAGAATTTATAAATTACAATTAATCATGATAGAATAACAAGGGTTACACTTTATGAACCATTTCCTTCAGGATTCTTATATCTTCCTTTTCCAATTTATCCTTACCCCTTGAACATAAAACTCGTGCACATTTTTATAAGTTTATTATACTTTTTTCTGGCTGGAGTATGTGAAATCGGTGGTGGATATTTAGTCTGGCTATGGTTAAGGGATGATTGGAGTTGGATATTAGGAGTTGCGGGAGGTTTTGTTTTATTCTTGTATGGCATAATTCCAAGGTTTCAACAATCTCATTTCCGTCGGATATATACAGCATATGGTGGAATCTTTATTGTTATGGTCATATTAGGGGGATATTTATTTGAAAATAATGTTCCTGATGCATTTTATGTTATAAGCGCCAGCATAGCTCTTGTTGGAATCATGATTATATTTTATATGCCAAGGCATAGCAACGATGAGGATTGCATATTTATCAAATCCTCAATAATACTAACTGTATATACCATGTCGTTATTCTTTGCTGCAGCGGTTGTAGAAATCGTGACTGAAACCTTATAGGAACATATAAATTACAAAGATTAGTTTGTTCCTATTAAAATTTAATATCTATGTTTTGAAATCTCCGTTAGTATTACTTTATAATTAAATTATGATATATCAAGCCAGATTAATATTCTACAAAAAAGATGAAAAGCAATTTTCTCCGTTTTATAAACATGATCACGTGATCATTGAATGCAATACTGTTTGCTATCTGAATAATAGTTCTAACATTCTTTTTATTGATATTTTCTGCGCTTAAATAGCATATACTTTATAAAAATTACATATGTGTTAATAAATATATATGCAAATTTTGCATATATATTACATTTTTTTCATATTTTTTAGCTATGTTTATATAGTTTTTATAACAAACTAAATTGATGAATACCACTTCTATTTTAAAAAATCAACAATATGCTACTTGCATTGAAAGTTGCAATGAATGTATGATTGCTTGCGAATGTTGTTGTACTGAATGTATGAATATGACATCAACTCAAAACCAAACATCTGTTTCAAGATGTATGATGATGTGTAGAGATTGTGCAGATATGTGCAGAATGGCTTGTATGATGATGTGCAGAGGAAGTGAAAATGTTAAACAAATATGTAATATGTGTGCAGACATGTGTGAAGCATGTGCTACAGAATGTGATAAGATGGCAAACAAAATGGATGTTTGCAAACAATGTGCAGATGCATGTAGAAAATGTGCACAAGAATGCAGAAGTATGATGAGATAATCAAAAGAAATTATTTTTAATTTTTTATTGTTTTGATTTGTACAATAACTTTTACGATAATTTTATACGTAGACTTTGAAATTATCTATATTAAATTGCATGTTTTTGGATAAATCGTCATATTATTATATTGATTTTTATAATATTTTACTTATAGAATTTACAAATATAAATTAAAATGTAAATATTTTTTAGATTTTTAAAATTATAAAGTATAATTATTACATAAAGAACGTTTAACTATTATAATATATATAATATAATTGCATATCCACTACAACAGTTGCAAATGCTGACGTGCAAAATCTCGTGACCATATTGCCTTGGCATCAACCTTTGAACGATTACTTTGGGTCTCAAAAGTATTTTGGGTAGTACTTTTTTGAGATCCAGAGTATTTACTAAATACAATCATATAAATATTAATTTGATCTCAAAACTTTCTTTCTATATAGCATCGCATTAGGAAATAGTACTACTGGCCGAAAGTCATTAGCAAGAGAAAATTTATTATAATTTTTAACCTTATATAATCTATAATAAAAAAACCGGAAGGAAAATCGATAACTAGTAGTATATAGTGGATTTATGATGGACTTGTTTGATTTCATTGATCCGGCCTTACATGAAGAGGATATTACATATCATAAAATAACTGACAATTGGAATAAATTTATTGATAGTTTACCTGATGATGATAGACAACTATTACTTGAAATCATGCGTAAATACTACTTCAAATATCAGAAATCTATCAAGGCTCATGGAAATTCTGATTATGAACTAAATATTGCACTGTTAATGTCCATACTAATAGGTCAGCAAACACAGATTAATGAAATTAGTATGAATAGTCATTAATAATTAAGATTAGAAAATGGTATATTGTGACATTAGTATAACAAGTATACAAACTATGAATGAACAAACTGTTTTGTTGTATAATTCCGTATTTCTAATACATCTAGATGACATTATCTGACAATTACTGAGAAATGATCTGCATACAATAACCTAGTTAGACTTAAAATCTTGTTAGGTTTTTGACATTAACGATAATTGATGTAAACGTGTATGTAAAAAAATTAATTAATTAAATATATGCCATGTCTTTACTTTATAGCTGAGTTCAACATAGATATATTATGGGAAATTATAACATAATTTGTATCACTCGTATACATTTTGTATACTTGTATCCCAATTTGATATGTGTAAAAACAGCTGTTAATACTTTACAACCGTTAAATGAAAGCATCAAATCTTGTTGATATAAGGATATGATCCATAACCTATACTTTCTGTAGACTTTTTTTCGAGATACATTATATATGATTCTTTTAATTCTATCGATTTATCCTAAAGTTAAGATCTGTAAACTGAAAGTAATAATTCATCTTTTTATTATATATCGTTTGTCAATAGATCCGAAGATGCATTACATGGTACAGAATTAGGTTGTTGATCATCAGAACCCGTAGTCAAATTATAATCGCCTTTTTTGTTGCCCTGACTTGGATTATTATTATCACTGTTGTTGCTAGAAGGACGTTTTACATTAGCAACTATTATTGAACCATTTGAATATATTTACACGTGTTGTGGAGATCTAGTTAATTCACTATTGTCGTTCGTCATTGTTTGCCGCTCAATTTAGCGGTGTTACCGCCGCTAAAACGTAGACACCAACCGATAGAACATTAGAACATTAGAACATCTGTATATAATGCACCCTATATTTTTCATTCATCTATTGGAATACTATTATATATCGGCTTGTCAAAATTTCTTATAGTATAATAAATTTCATGTTCTAAATGTTCTATATTATTAAAAAGATGAATATAATTATATTATATACAACATATACTATAACAATTATATTATTAGATATATTCGTTATTATTATCATATAAAACAACGATATTAGTCAGTTGTTGTAGAACATACTCAAATGTTCTACCATGTTCTAATGTTCTATACACATCTACTGATATGCGCTGAATCCCTCTGGCAAAATGTCATATGAAAGGAATTATAATATAATTGGTTATAAACATCAACTGTTTATATAAGTATGTAAAATATATAGTTGGTAATTTTAGAATGCAAACGCTGCAGCAACATCTGGACATACAAAGGCTCAAACATTTATTGTGCAAACTGCTCTAGATGCAAGTCCACGGTTTTCATAAAAAAATCTCATCATATAGATAATAATCAGGCCGCAAAAAATTGTAGTTCCTTTTTAGGGAAAGAGGAAATGAAATTGGGGGCAGAGTATTAAGGATGACAACACCTGCTCCTACAGATAGTATACTATCTAATCATTTAAAAGTAAACTCTTCATTATCTACTAGGCCAACCTATTATCCAAATAATAAACAGGATAATAACAATACTCTAGAAATTAACAAAGAATCAGATTATTGGCATTATGATATAGGTGCCAATGTAATCCCCGTTGACTCCGAAAACAAAAGAACATTCTTTAAATGGAAAGATTATCAGAATGCCCCTATTTCTGATAAACAACATGAATTAAAAAAGAAAAGTGGTGATTACAATAATGGAATTGCAGACTCTAGCAGGCAAAGTCTGGCGTGGAATACATACAGATAAACATCTTGTAGTCATTGATCTGGATAATAAAAAGGGTATTGATGAATTTATTGAACATTGCTTTCCCAATCTAAAAACACTCGAGGGGCTTTCACGACAAACTATTGTAGAACAACACTCGGATAATAGAGAAAAGACTCATGTTTATTTTATTGTTGAAAAGCCCTTGACAAATAGAGGCAGCATTAATGGTGCTAATAGAAATGATGATTCTAACCCTATAATAGAAATTAAATCTGAGGGGAAATCGTTTGTTATTTGTTATCCATCAGTTCACAAAAACGGTTATAGATACGAGATCATAGGCACAAAGGCGCCCATGGTTCTAGATTGGAAGCAATCCGAACAACTCCAAGAAAATATTAACAAAATTTATAAAAAATATGGAGAGACAGAAACAAAAGACAATAATGGTTTAACACCCATTTCCAATCTTTTAAAAGAGGATTATGTTTCCCATGAAGGAAGCAGGCATTCAGATCTATTACGTATAATGGAATCATATATTCAGAGATATAAAGAGGATCTTGATCTAGATGAGATAAAAAAAATAGGGCGTGACTGGAATCAAATACATTGCCAACCATCATTAGAAGATAAGGAAGTTGATAGACAGTGGAAATCTGCACTCAAATTCATCACTACCGCCATTACCAACATCTCTACTGAAAGCATATTAGAAAATAAAAGATACATAACCAAAAAAATCAATGATAATCCCGAAGTCTATTATTATGCAGACAAGATGGAGAAAAAGATTGGCCGCTTTAAAATTGTTATAATGGATGATAAAGAAACTGGACAAAAGAAGGAGAAAACAATATTTTCAAATATCATAATCGATGCAGTCCCAAAAAGGATTTATGTATATGATAATAACCCATTATTGGAAAAAAGCCTCGAGCGAATTAAAATAATCTTTGAATCAGCTACATACGAGAAATTATTAGAAGTAGGACCGCATGATAACATGGATGCAATAATTAGAGAATTAGAACACAGACACCTTGTCATCCATAAAAAGACAAGCTGATGAATCCCTCTCCTGCATTATCAATGCCCATAAGGAAAATAAAATGGTAGAATATTTGGATGGATTAGCAACCGCAGGTTACTATTTATTAAACGGCAATGTAAAAGTAGTCGGCAATCTTCAAAACATACCAAATGAATTTGACACGGAAAAAATAAAGCAGGTTATAAATCTTCTTGACTTTCTGGCAAATAATGGTTGGAAAAACAAGAATATCTTTCCAACTGTCCTAAAGTGGGGAATAGTTGCACCATTTAGTTTCAGTGTAAAATTTAATTCAGAAAAATGGATTCCTTGGCTTCAATTATATGGTTGTGGACAAACTGGAAAGACTACACTAGGACTTTTAATTTTACAAATGTGGAACCTAAATAGCAAATCCAAGTCTATCGGGTTCAATAATATCGATTCCGTAGCAAGATTTGGTCATCAAATAAGTAAAGATACATATCCCATCTTGGTAAATGAGGTTGGAGCATTATCTACAAACAACAAATATGGACGAAGTGCTTCAATCTCTGAACTTATCAAACATTCTATAGAAAGTTCTGTATGCAGAGGCAAATTCAATGACGGCAAGCATCATCAAGATATCCTTGCATTAAGCCCAATGATATTTACATCAAACTTTTCTCCACCAAGTGATGGGGCTCACAATAGGCGATTTATATCTCTTCATTTTACAGAGGAAGAGAAAAAAGAACAAGAGGAACAAGATGAGTTCAAAATACAATTTGAGGGGGCCAGGAAATCTTTTTGCATCTTCGGGAGACTTTGCAGCTTCGTATATCCAACATAATCCTTCTATTTTATTAGATAAAGATTGGAATAATATTGCAACAGAGATACTTGAAAAGTTTTACCAGCTGGCAGATATAGCGGCATCTGAATGGATATATTTACTTGAAGAACAAAGAGATGCTATAGAAGGAAAGCTCTGATAACGCAATGTTTGATCTGAGAGCCTTTCTTATAAACAAAATTAATGATGGATTTTCAAGGCATATCAGATCTGATCCTCTAGCATTCTCTCAAGATTACAAGATAACAGATAAGTTGACCTATTGTATATCTAATAATCTTATTCCATTCTTATTGGAAGGGAAGAATGACACATTGATAATTACACAAGATATAATGAGTGAACTGAATACAAGACATCGTATTGAAAATCTAACTAGTTTAAAGGATGTTAGAAAACATCTTGGATTTGAATATGTTAATAGATACATCAATAAAAGGAAAAGTAGGATTCTAGAAGGCGTCAAGGATAATTTTATTAAATTTATTGATGTAAACATAGAATGACTTTTCATCATTAAACATATTTTCTATCATCTTTTCTCTGGAATAAAGATGAGGTTAATGCTAGCAATATTTTTTTGAAATAGTATTAATTATACAATCTATTGTATACATGTCTAGTTTTAATTCAATTGGATTAAAAATGTTGATAGATGACAAATTAGAGATTTTCTGACTAACCTTGATACCATTTTGCTTATTATCTTTCCGTCCTAAATTTGCAAACGACCTTTCTTGTTATTTTATGTAATTCACCTTCAAACCAAATGGGATCATTGTCATTTAACTTTGGATTTAATGACTCTATATGTTCGCGGATGGTCCAGATTGGACAAAAAACTCGAAATTCAATATATTATTGTTTGCAGTTGTATTGATTTTGTTTTCTAATGTCCCATAATTTTCATCAAAAACTAGTTGATTCAGTTCATTCAATTTTTGATTTTTTAATGACGGGGAGTCTTTGGAATTTGAATATTCTTGCATCTTTTCTTCATCATAATTCTTTTCTTGGAAAGATTGTTGTTGTTGTTGCTGATACCGCGAAGATTGCTGGATGGTAGAAGATTCAGAATTATTTGTATTAAGAATTTCTGTAACTATGCTTGATTCAGTATCATCATAATTTTGAGTGGTTGTACTATACCATCCGTATTAACAAGTAGTATTGGTTGTAATCTTTTCTTGTCTTCATCTTGCTGCTTTTTCGCTTCTGTATTCGATTTTAGCGGTGTTACCCCTGCTAACTTCTCAAGTTCCTTAATTTTCTTTTGCATTTTCCCATTGTTTGAACGATATTCTTGTTTGTACCTTTTCAGGAAGAATTCCACGGATGAATCGACCATCTACTTTACCTTTCAGTCGAATGACAATTGTATTGCATATAGAATTTGAGGGAATCGTTCCTTCTAGATTTTTTGCTAATGCAACAACAATTTGTTTCTTTTTTCCTTTCGCTTCTATTTTTATCTCTTCAATTTTATCTATTGCTTCTAGTTCTATATCTTCGAGTTTTTCTCTCGCATCTTCAAATAGTTTGTCAATCTTTGAATTATGATTTCCATTATAATTTTCCAACTTGGTGTTCATCCCCATTTTCTACTTTTTCATCAATGATTTGTTCAATCAAGTCTCCTTTTTGAAAATATTTCATACAAGAATCACAGAACCATCCTGGTTTTTTGGCAAAAAGTATTTTTAGCTGATAACTGGCCTCATTTTTACAGTCTCTTGCAAGACAGACTTTATATTCTTCAATTTTGTGTAATTATTTGGGTTCATCAGGTAACCATCCTAGTGAACTTGAGGTTTGCTGATTTGAGCGGTCAAACTTTCATCAGCAAACTTCCTGTCATTAAAACCTTGATACGAACTCTTGCTATATATCACAAAACTGATCGAATATATGAAATCTTTGAAAATGATGAAATATCCTTTTCTAAATTGGCTATAACCACTTTGATTTTATTATAACTATTTGAATTTTTGTATGATCTTTGTTGTGAATCTTGGTTTTCGATTTTATCTGACTTGTGTTGATTTATGGTGATTTTATTTTAGATTTTCACCAGTATAACTAGATGAAAAGTATATTATTAACACTATGGAACGCCCTTTTTGAGAAACTTGATTTTTATGTTATTATTAGGGAAAAGTTTAATAATAATTGGCTGTCATAATCTTTATATATTATTATGATATTTATTCTCTCATAACCTTTATATTAAGGAAAGTGGGTCTTATAGTGATATACTAATAACATTCTTTTCAAATTTAATGTTGTATTGGAAGTTTATATAGAAAACTTAATAACCAATCTAAAAATCATTCACTAATAGATTTCCAATTAGAAATATTACTAGTATAAACAGTATTTACCGAATTTTGAAACTACATCAAGTTCTTCAAATACGCTGAGTATTATTCTATTAAATTTATTCTCTAAATTCGTTATTTTGTTCATATATTTTTCCTCCAGTTCTATGAACCTTTTTTCTTCGTTTTGTTTTATTTCTTCATATGCTTGAGGAGAAAGAGGATAACTGCATGGTGAACAATATTTATTTTCTATTTGATTTACAAGTGCACACCTGGGGCAATTTGAAACAGATGGGTTTTGTTTTTTTAGTGATTCTACAGATATTCCATTGTATTCTAGAATCTTGTTTTTTAATTTATTATTCATTCTTTTCCTGATATACCTGGTGTCTTGTTTGGAATTCATAGGCCCTCTAACCTTCTTCTTGTGCATATTCTGGAAGATGGTCAGAATCCTATAGATAACCTAAATCTATAAATAGCTTATAACGAATTCTTTTATTCATATTCTAGTTCACCATCATAGAATATCGAATTCTCTGTCAGAATATGAATGATGAAAAGACCATGTGGTCACATAATCTGCCTAAACAATCTTACGTATCTTTCGAATGTTATTCTTTCTAATTTCATGCCCCGAAATAAATGGAATTACAATAACCTATCATTTCTAGTTGAATTTATTGATTTTTTACTTGATGGTCTTCAAACTTTGTATCTTCTAACGAATGCAGATCCACTCCACTTTTAAGAAGCAGATCTCCAATAGTTTCATCATGTTCTGGATGAGTTTCTACAAACTCTTTCATGGATAATAAAACTTTATTGAAATTGTTCGTAGCAACAAAATTTTTTCGAAGGAAATTTATTATATCTATGAATTTCTCTGTAGTTGTTTCTTGAAGTAATTTTTCTCTAGATTTGAGCTCGTTCAACTGCTTGTGGTCTCATCCTGATTTCTCATAGCTATTGATATGTCCTGATTAATCTTGATGAGATTATCTCTAAATTTTTCCTTGAGCGATTCTATTTCCTTCTTATGTTTTTCTTCCATTTCTTTTAATGATTGTTGCATATATTGACTCTGTTGCTTTATGCTTTTGTTGATAAGAACGATGTTTTGATTTACAGTAAGATGTTCTATACCTTGTATATAATCTTCTAACATTTGCTCTTCTGAAAATCGAATATAAGAATCAGTTACTCCAAGGCTATGCCCCATCAAAAGTTCTATTTTTATGGATGGAATTCTAGCCTGCTCTGCTTGAGTTTTAAAGTATTTGCGAAATCCATGCGCAGTTTTGAATTCATGTCTTTTTTGTCCTTTCTGCAGTTGGGGCCTTACCTTTTGGGCTTGCCATGCTCTATTTAATAGTCTGGTTATAGCGAATGAATTCAAAGGTTTGGGATTAGCAGTTCCTTCTTTATCGCCATTTTGCCATATATCTCTCATAATCAGACTTTCCTTTGTTATCTTCTCACCACATGAAGAACGATACTCCATCCAGTCTTTTACTGCAGTATAGGCTTCAGGTGTAAGAAATGAATAATATTGCCTCATCTCCAGGATAAACAAGAATTTTAGCTGCTTGTATTATGCTATTGTTGCTGTCATCAGGTTGTCGCTGTTGTTGTTTTTGGTCATGAATTGTGTAATGTGTTTCCATTTGAGGTTTCAAATGCCCCTATTCGTATTCCTGAAGATGCTAGAGTTAATACTAGAGGTTCTATTCGTCAGTCGGGAAATTCCAGTAACTTTTGGATTTCCTCTAGTGTAGGTGCTCTATCATTAGCCGCGTTTAATCCTCGGGGCATAGCCCCTGGACAATTTTCCACTTGATATTCTTGGAAAGACCATTCGTCTGACAAAACAATTTGACTGGTTTATAATAGTTTGGGACTGTAGATTCGTGATATTTCTTTTCTACTGGCACTTTCTTTTTGAAATATTTTCAAATGCAATCAATGATTCTTGGAGCCTTTCTCCATCCTTGGCTTGATGTTTATAACAATTTGTAAAGTTTAGAGCCTGTTCTTTTATATCTCCTTTAAGGTCTAAGAAAGTTAAAGAAATTCTGCAAGTCTTTTAGGATATTGTCTTTTGGATTCAGGGGCTTTTAAGCATATATAGAAATCGATTATATGGTGATTAACATTATTCTTGGATTTTCTATATCGTCATTGATACATATAATATATTGACCATATAAAGTTCATATTTAAGCGGGCCCGGAGGGATTTGAACCCTCGACCTGACGCTTAGGAGGCGTCCGCGCTATCCATTTTGCGCCCTTCTAATAAAGGTCTGCGCTACGAGCCCAATTCAAATTATCTTGTAATCAACTTCTATTTTTTTGTATCACATCAATATAAAATCAATTATGCTCTAATATGAAAAAGTTGAGTTAAACATTAGTTCGTTGATGTTTAATTCTCTATCACCCTTCAATAATAACTTTAATATGTACTTGAATAACATGTAATAAAATTACTAATAATGCTAAAATAGGCTGTATTTTTGATTTTTAAATATTGTTTATTTGTATGGAAAATGAATTTTAATCATTCTTATCCACTAGAGTAGAATGTTTTGAAACAAACCTATCACAACGCTAATTTTAAATCAACAATTAATATTAAAAATAAAGTTAGAAATGGATTTTAAACTGCACTATGTGTGAGCTCTCTTTTACCATCTTTATTGATGATCAATATATCAATTCCATCACCACTGGCTGCATCTCTTTGAATTGATGATTTAATGGCTCGTAATGCAAGCTTTGTAGCAGTTTCTTCATCCATATTTGCAGAAAAATCTGCATCCATAACTCCTAAGGCCATTTCTGCACCAGTTCCAACAGCTGCATATGTATCTGGCAAAACAGATCCTAATGGATCCAAAGTGTAAATCTCAGGTTGAGTAGTAATGCCTCCAACTATTACCTGAGTTAACAAAGGAAAATATCTTCTCTCAAACATGATTACTGACATTAATTTAGCAACAGAATTTGGTTGGACGTCTCTTCTAGTCTCTAATCTTCTAATTTTAGATAATGCTCTAACTTGTCTAACCAAAACTTGCATATCTGCAACCATACCCGCACATGCAGCACCAACATGGTCGGTAACTGAAAATGTTTTTTTAGTATTTTTATTAACTACAAAATTACCATACGAAATTCTTTTTTCAGAAGCTAATAATACACCATTATTATAAGTAATACCAACTGCCGTTGCTCCAGGCATAAATTGAAAAGCCATTTATTATTTTTAAAAAAGAGTTAGATTTAGTCGTTTCTATCATTACTTTTTTAGGAGAGAATAATCGTGGATTTTAATAGCTTCTGATATTAGTTTATTTTGAATTTCCAGTATATCTCTAGCTTCGGGATATTTGGATCCTACAACCACTTCTGCTACAATATTTGTAATATGTCTAAAAAGGAATTCATCGCCTCTTTCACTTTCGACCTTGTAAGTGGAATGAGCTTTATTTATAAAAACAATATTATCGTTGGTAAAGCTATATCTGGAATCAGTTTCGTCCTCATATGGAATTACTTTATATCCTATTTTTTTAAGAGCAAATGTTTTTTTTAAAACTGGTTTTCTAATGGTCTTTTTTATAAAATCTGCTTGATTAGATAATTTATCTGAATAACTGGAATTAGTATTAGTTGTCGTTGTCATAGCAATTGTAGTATTGATGGCACCATTAGTTGTGTTATTATATACAATTGTATTTACCGTCGCAGTAGCAGATTGATTGTCTAATTTATCTATATCATGTACATTTTCTGCAAAAAATCTTTCTGTTTCACGAGTTGGTGTATTTTGCAAAAAAGTAGTTGAGGGATATTCGTGAATATGTGGATTATGGTTGTGATCACGTGATTCAATATTTTTTTGACTGGGCATTTTTTTATTAATGTCATCTGTATCTATGGATGAACTAACAATTGGTGAAGTATTGTCATAATCTCTGTCATCTATTTTATTATCATTGCCATTTTTTATAAAATAATTGTACTCATCTGTGTCTAAAGTTGAAGTATTATCTTCTTTCTTGACTTCGTTTGTGGGTTTAATAAAATTAGAGTCGCGATTACTATTGTAGTTTTTATTGTTATTAGTATATGCATCAATATTTTCATCGTTATTATTATTATTATTTGCAGTTTGATTATTCCAGTTAATTCTCGTTATAGTATCCTTATAATCATTATTTATCGAATGTTCGTCTCTAGCATTAATATCTGATTTTATACATGATTGCTCTGTTTTATATTTCGACGTTTGGTGATACTGGTTATCATTTACCGTATCTGATTTTTCAAAATTTTGTGAATTTGAAATTTGTTTTTGTTCTTTTACACTTGAAGCAATATTTTCTATAGTATGTGCTTCTATTACTTCTTGTTGTTTTTCTTTTGTTTGTTGTTGTTGTTGTTGTAGTTGCAGTTTCTGATCATCTTTATATACGTTAACTTTATCCTCTTCAATACCTATGATTTCTACAGATTCGAAACCTTGAACCTCTTCATCGATTTGAAGCATTTCCATAACTGCTTGTCCCATAACTTTGTCTATTTCTTTGTAAATTTTTGATTCTTCTCTTGTAATTAAAACATCTTCGTATTCTGTTAAGCTGGGAAAAACTTTATCTATTATATAATCCTTCATGGATTGATTAAACTTAAAATAAAGATCATTTTCAATCAGAGCAGATTTATCGGCAAATCTTGATGTTAATTGGTCACATTTAACGAAACCTGTAACTCTATTTAGTTTATTATCAAATCCAAAAGTACTGCGAAGAACCATGTGATTTCCAACCATTATTGCAATACCTTTTTCATCCTGACTTAATGGTCTCTTTGCAATTATTATTTCACCGGATATATCGGGATTGAAAATGTTTACTGATATTTTATAACCTTGAACGTCGGGGGACTTGATTATTTGGGCGTCATTCAAATCCCATTCTTTAAAATCTTCGGAATTTTTTAAATAAACTTCAAAAAGAGGATATTTTAGTATGGAAAGTTTTTTTAATTCCTTTAATAGTTTTATGGAATCGATATAAATTTTTGAATTATTTAAAAAAATCTCTGTTCCATTTCTATTTAAAGGATATTCTGATAATTCTTTTAATTTTGCATGTCCATTTGCAAGACCGTCTACTGTTTCAGGATCTATTATAAAAGCTTTATTAAATTCATGCAGTTTTGTTTTAATTTTCATATTGTCAAAAGAAGTTAAAAATGAAAGTCGTCCTGTACCATATCTTCCGGTACGAATTCTTTTTAGTTTTGGGGATATGGATTCATTAGATTTATGAGGAGATCCTAAGATCAAAAATTTTTTGATTGATTCCAAATTCATACCTGCATTGTCTTCAATTACAACGTTGCCATTACTTAATATGCTTACAATTACCGTGGTGGCATCTTCATCAAATGCATTTTCAATCAATTCCCTTAGAATTTCATATGGTGAAGTCCAAGTCTTTGTGGCAAATTCTCTAAAAAAAGAAGCATGTACTTTTAATTCTAATGACAATATTAAAAATCCTCAAAAAATAGTTATTTAATGTACACGTAGAGAAAATTGATAAATGGATAAAGATAATTAGACAAAAAAGAAGAGATATTTGAAAAATTTATCTCAATTTAAAATGTTGCCAAACAGGCTACTTAATGATAAGTCTGGGAAAAACGGTGTAAATCCCAATAAAAAGTGCGGTACGTTTGGATGAGATAGATAATATGGATGGATAGAATGAAAATAAATTATCAACAGAGGAACTGCCAAGCATCCAATCATAGTTATTACAGATAGCCATACGGCGGTCATTTTTCCAATGTAAGACATATTATTGAAACAATAATTGGCATATATAAATTTCCCGTTTAATCTCAAAAGTCACAAACGAAATGAAATTTCTTTAAACGCATTCCAAAACTTGTCGCCGACAAAATGGAGATTATCTATTACATATCCTTTCTCTAATTTTTCCGCCGAAAGACTGTCCTCTAAAGCTAATCCTACCGCAAGATATTTTCCAAATTTTTCATCTTTTATTACAACAATATCATTTTTATTAAAATTTTCAAATTTAACAATTCCTGGACGTAGCACCTTTGCCCCATTGCAAATAAATTTTATTGAACCCGAATCAACAGTAATGGACGGAAAGTCTTTTAAAATCTCTATCTTTCCTAGGAATGGAACGACTATATCATTATTTATATGAACACCTATGATTGAGTCAATAACGACTATACTTTTATCATTTTCAATTTCGAAAACTTTAATATTTTTAATTTTGGGAATAGATATATTTTTCCAATTTTTATTCAAAATATTGATAACTTTTTCAGTTTCCCTTTTTGAAATAACATAGGTTTTCAAACAAATAATTAATCAATTTATATATAATAAAGTTATGTGAATTTCAAATCGTTCATAATTGAAATATGAAAATTTTTATAATAATATATCAAGTACAACTACGTAGATGAGTACATCTCCTGAAACAGAGACAAAATACGAAGTCCCTATTAAACAAGTGGAAAAAACAATAAAAATTACTGATGAAGCAAAGAAGGAGCTGAAAAATACTGGAATGATGGATGATAAAGGTAAGTTAAAATTAAAAGGAGTTAGTCCCAAAATGTTAAAAAGAATGAAGTTAGAATCTGTGGATTGCCCAGTGCTTGAAAAAGAAATCGGTTTTATTCAATGCTATGTTTGTTCAAACTTTCATAGTAGAATCAGTGGAATAGTGTATTGTAAGGGCGATCCATTATAAATACAAAAACTACATAAATAGAAATCTAATCTAATCTAACATTAATTGAAAGAAAAGACAACAACCCCAAATACACTTAATAAAAAAGAAATAGGAATTACTGTAAGTAAAAACGACGATTTTAGTGGATGGTATACACAGGTTGTTGAAAAAGCTGGTTTAGCGGATTATATTTCTGCAAAAGGATTTATCATTTTAAAACCATATGGATATTCAATTTGGGAATCTTTAAGGGGGAATCTTGATAAAAAATTAAAAGAAACTGGTCATTCAAACGGTTTTTTACCTTGTTTAATTCCTGAAAGCATTTTGAATAAGGAAGAAGATCATTTTAAAGGATTTAATCCCGAAGTATTTTGGGTAACCCATTCCGGTAACTCCGAATTGAATGAAAAATTGGCATTAAGGCCTACATCAGAGGCATTATTATATTCTATATTTCCAAAATGGATATCAAGTTATAGAGACTTGCCAGTCAAAGTTAATTTTTGGAATACTGCATTAAGAGCGGAAATAAAATCTACCAAACCTTTTATTAGAAATTCAGAGTTTTTATGGCAAGAAGGTCACACAGTTCATTCTTCAAAGGAAGAAGCAGAAGATCAGGTGATGATGATCTTGAAGATTTATGAAGCCCTCATTGAGGATGTTTTATCTATTCCGGTGATATCTGGATATAAAAGCAACAAAGAAAAATTTGTCGGAGCAGATTATACTACAACATTGGAAGGCATGATGCCAGATGGAAAAGCGTTACAAATGGGAACATCTCATAACTTGGGGCGAAATTTTTCCATACCTTTTGAAATTAAATTTCTTACCCGGGAAAATAACGAAGAACATGCATGGCAGACATCTTGGGGATTATCTTGGAGATTAATTGGAGCTTTAATAATGGTGCATGGCGATGGGCAAGGTTTAGTTCTACCGCCTGCAATTGCCCCAATTCAAATAATTATAATTCCAATATACAAAAACGAAAATGAGAAAATAGTGAAAGAAAAAGCTCGTTTGTTAAAAAAAGAACTTGATCAACTAGGATACCGAGTATCTATAGATGAGAGAAATGAGTATACTGCTGGATGGAAATATAATGAATGGGAAATTAAAGGTGTACCTGTAAGAATAAGTATTGGGCAAAGAGATATCACAAATAAAACAATGGAGGTAGTAAGAAGGGATAATAAACAAAAGCAGATTGTATTGCAAAGTGAATTAAAAGTTAGTATAGAAAAGATGTTTGAAAATATTCAAAAAGACTTGTATATTAGTGCGGAAAAAAACTTGAAAGATCAAATTAAAAAAGTTGCTGACTACGGAGAATTTAAAAAAATAATGGTCGATTCAGAGGGATTTATTTTGTGTGGCTGGTGTGGAAGTGAAGAATGTGAATTAAAAATCAAAGAAGAAACTGGAGCAGATATACGAGTAATACCATTTAATCAAAATGAATTAAATCATCCGATAAAAAAATGTATATACTGTGATAATAGCGCGGAAAAAATTTCATATTTTGCTAAAGCATATTAATCTCTTTTCTTGCTTAAACAACAGATATGAAATAACAAAAATAATAATCAGAATGTTTATGTAAGGTTTTTTTTAACCAATCAATATAAGATTGTCAGAGAAAACCAAAGATAATAAAAAAAAAGATATTAAAGTTATCATAGTAATATCGATAATTTTTGTAATTGCTTTTATTGTTTTAAGAGTAGTTTTAGTTGATACCAATCCTTTTTATGTGGTAGCTAGTGGGAGTATGATCCCAGTTTTAAATATCAATGATTTAATAGTAGTCTGGGGAAAGGGTAGTGATTATTCGTTTGATAATGCAAAAGTACATGACATAATTGTATTTAAGGCGGTGGACCCCACCGAAAACAATAGAACAATTGTTCATAGGGTAGCTCATATATTTCAAAAAGGTGATACATTGGCTGGAAACAGTTCATTCAATAATTTGTGCGATCCAATGATAATGCCTAAAGTAGCTTCGGATAGAATAATAATGACAAAGGGGGATGCAAACAATTGTTCTATTCCTCTAATAGATGTTCCAATTACAAAGCAAAATTATATTGGAAAAGTGATACTTACGATCCCGCAAGTTGGATTGATACCTACTCTATTAAAACCCCCAGTAAATTATATCTTGATGGCAATAATTGCAGGGTTATTGGTAGTATCGTTTGTAAGAGGTAATAAAAAAGAAGAAGAACCCGTAAAAGATGAATGATGTAACCCAAGCAAAAGTCAAAATTTCAATATTGATGCATAGGCAAGACGATCCGGTAAAATGTACTGCGGCAAAACTTGTAAAGTTTAGTCTAGCAAAAGAGGTGAAAAAGATTCCATTTAATTTTATTATATTGGATCCTTTTGCGAAGTTGATCATTACACAAAAAGATATATTAAATATGCATGGAATTTGTGCTATCGATTGTTCATGGAAATTGGCTATAAAAACTTTTAAGCTATCCAAGAGAACGTTTCTAAATAATAGAAAACTTCCGGCATTACTCGCAGGAAATCCTGTAAATTATGCAAAGATGGATATATTATCAACATCTGAAGCAATATCTGCAGCTTTGTACATAACCGGTTATAAAGAACAAGCTTGGGAAATCATGAATAAATTCAAATGGGGCCACACGTTTATTGAACTAAATTTTAATATTTTGGAAGATTATTCTAATACGACCGAACAACAAAGGATACTAGAAATAGAAAAAGAATACTTTCCAAATTTGGATTCAAGCAATAATATAAAAGTTAATTAAATATACTTAACATTTTGTCTTTGTGAGCTAGCGCGCAAGTCACTTCCATTCAAAGAAGAGGAAACTCCTCCCTCATTACGGAGACCTGAATTAATGATAATTAGAAGGAGACTTCTGGCAACGAAATAGAAAAGTATTCAGAAAAATCAAAGGCAATGATGATTAATAATCTGAGTGATTTTAACCTGAAATGAAACTGTCGTCCCAGGTCGAGAAAGGCCAAACAGAGTTTTCAATCCGTATACTTACTCAGGTAGGCTGCTTAGCTAAATCTTGCTTAAAACAAAAGGAGGGTTACTACTAGCACACGGTAACTATGATCCTAGTTAAAGAAAATATTGCTAGGATCATAGCAAGATATCTATTTTCAAATTTAATTCAAATTTGATAAAAATATTGAAATTTGTTTAATTTTTAAAATAAGATCCAATTAAAAATCTGAAAAATAAAATATAAATTAATGTAAATTGAAAACCTATATACAAATGCAAAAAAACTATTTAATTAAAACTTTATAAATGTACATAGAATGACGCATAAAATGGAATATTCTAATCTTATTTCAACTGAATATTCTAAAAAATTGGCTGATAAATATGGTTACAATGATTGGATGATATCCAGATTCTTAAATTTTATTCCGGATACGGAAATACTTTTGGAATATATAGATAATATTTTAACTGATAAATCTTTAGATTTTGAATATATACGATCAAATAATTTAAAAATAAATACAACAGAACTAAAAGAACGATTAACAAAAAAAGGGTATATTTTAAGAGATACAATTTTAAATGAGGTATTCCAAATAGAACGAACTAATGAACATGATCGATCAAAAACAAAATTACCCAGTATTGGATCCACCATTGAATATTTAAAAGGTTATTATTACATTCAGGATCTAAGTTCCTGTTTGGCTGTAGGGGAATTAGAACTTGACGAAAATGAAAATAATATTGTATTGGATATGGCAGCTTCACCAGGAGGTAAAACAACTTTTATTGCCCAAAAAATGAAGAATAATGGAAATATTATTGCATGTGAGCCGAATACTGACCGAATTCCATCTTTAATGTTTAATTTATCTAGATGTAATGTAACAAATACATCGATTTTCAATATCTCGGGAGAAAATATAGAAAAATTAAATTTAAAATTTGATAGAATATTACTAGATGCACCATGTTCTTGTGAGGGTATAATTATAAAAGATAAAACAAGGAAAAAAAGTAGAAGTTTAGATGATATTCATATATGTAGTATTAAGCAAAAAAAACTTATCCATTCTGCCATGAAAGTTTTGAAGCCAAACGGAGTAATGATTTATTGTACATGTTCGTTTGCTCCAGAGGAAAATGAGATGGTTATTGATGATATTTTAAAAAATTTTAAAGAATCATCTATCGAAATTATTCCTGTAAAATATGGAATAGATGGATTGACTGAATACGGTGGGTATAAATTTGAAAGACAATTATCCAAGACCAAAAGACTTTTTCCTCATATCCACAATACCAATGGGTTTTTCATTGCAAAATTGCGAAAAATATGAAGTAGTAAAAGATGTTTAAAATCATATCATCTAGAGAAGAAATAACTATATTAAAAAGAGCATTTGATCAATGGGGAATATTTCATATATATGAAAATTTGGATATGATTGTAAAACCTGTGGAAAAAATAATGCCGTCAAATAATGATATGAATAACCCACGACTTCAAAAAAACAAGGAGAATGTTGATAAAGTAAAATTAACCAAAAGATCCGATTTTGAAGTATATTTTTGCTCAAATAAACAACAAAAAGAATTTGCTATTAAATTTCAACCAATTAGTTCGGGAATCATGATGGGGAGAGTGTTAAATAAAAAATTTTTGCCGAATATTATTTTTGCAGAGATGGTTGTAAAATACAACTTTGAACTAAACTATCCATATATAATGTTGGATAGTAATGGAACTAATTTAGCAACTTATGGTAGGGATATTATGGGAAACTCTATTGTATCTTATTTCAAAGATATTAAAGAAAATCAGATATTAATTATGCTGAATCAAAAAAAAGAGGTAATAGGGATAGGGCGATCCAGATTTAATGACGGATTGATAACTCAATTTGATAAAGTTACTGTGGACAACATTCAGGATATTGGTACATATTATTTAAAATCTGAAAATGATTTTTATTTGTCAAAATGAGTTTTAACCGAATAACATATTGCAAATATTGTGCTATTAACATGACATTTCTATATTATTTTAATCTATGAATTTGTTAATTTTTTGTTTAACATTTTTATTATTTGCATTGCTCTTTTTACAATGAAAATAATCATCAAATATTGGTTATATCCTTCACATAGTACTGTATTGTTCTTTCACTAATGCTTTTTTCAAAAAAAATGAAGTTTATGATATTGGTTCAGGACTTTGCAGGATTATGCTTCAATTTTTCATTGTTATCTAAAACGAGAAACAGATATTACTCTAACAAAAATCTATTTTTTGAATTGAAACGAAAGAATTTCTTTATTTGTTGGTTCTATGGCAACCTAGGGTCCCTGTTAACTTAAAAATCTTGATTGAATACAACCATATATTAGAACTTGCATAATTAGATGCCTATCAAAATTTTAGATTCTCAATCATATTTTATAATTTTTCCATTTTAGTTTGCGGATCATAATTAAAATGTGTCAACTTTTTGGAAGTTTTTCTAATGATGCTAATTATGCATATCTATTGTACTAAAACGATAATATGGCGGACTTTTAACTGGTATTTACTAAAATGTTAGTGAAATCTTGTTAATGATTCAATAATGATCTTTTGTCTCTATGTAAATCTGTTAAAACGCATTAAAATCCCATCTGGAATTTGCAAAAATCGATTAAATTACCTTATTGACCTTTTTTCATTAATTAGATAATTGTTTAATCTATATTAAATACGTCCAAAAAATAAAAAAAGTATCTATTTTCTAGCCTTTATAAGGACTATGATGGCTACTCCGCCCATCATGCCTCCAAACACAAGCAGTACGAAAATAGGAAAGCCACCAGATGATGTTACTATTCCTTGTGGGGCAACGGCTGAGACTATTAAATATTGAGTATCGCCGATTTTTTGGATTTTAGAGAATCCTCCTACCTGTATCTGTCCACTAGGTGGTGGAGTTAAAGTATGCATGCCCACATTTACACCATCTACGGTAGCGGAAGTGTCGCCCTCTTTTGCTGAATATGATCCTTCTCTAAAACTGCTTTCACCAAGTGAATAAATAGATATGATTTTTGAGCCTCCTTTTCCAACACTAAAGCCAAATCCAGCTGCACCAGCTTGTGAACCTGTTGCATCAAATAAAAAGTGCCAGTTATCCATTGATGCTCCAAAAGCACTAAAATCTAGTATAGGTTGATTCAAAAATTCTGCAAATGATGGATTAGAAAGTTTTGATGCTAGGCCTGGAATCAATTTATCTAGTGCCCCTGAAGGGTGATTTATGTCAATTTTACCATATTTGGGTGTGGTGACATACAAAGGTGTGTTTATTGAAAAGCTTCTCCAGTCTAAACTAACGGTGTCTGAAGTACTACCTTTGGTAGAAGTTACTAATCCTGTCAAATAAGGTTTTAGCTGAACATTATATGATATTGTAGCCAAATCGGGTCCACCGTTAATTGTTGCTTTATAGTCTAAAGTGGCATTTACAAAATGTGCTTGACTTTTTTGGTTCGATAATATATTATTTACTGACGTTAGAATAGGCTGTACTCCATTATTGGGATCCGTAGAACTTAATGAAAATGATACCACATCTTTTTTACCATTCAATAATTTAGACATTGGACTACCTATAGGATATTTTAAAGTAAGAATTTTATCTCCGCCATAAGTAATTGATGCTGCATTAAGTGGAGTTGAAACCGATGCTTCCATTTGTACGGCAAAAATCGGATTAACAATACCTCCAAAAATGGCTACAGTTAGCAAAATTAATACGTATTTTGAGGATACTAGTATCAATAATATCATTTGCGATATAGCCTGTTTATAATCTTATGGAAAGAAAAGAAATTATATTCAATTTGCTTGAATTAAATCGACAATATATTAAAAATTTTTGAATGTTTTGAAAAAATACATATAATATTATTCTAAAAAATAGTTATTTTTAACTTCTGATATGAAATAAAATAATATATTTTAAAAATAATACTATGGATAAATTTTCTTAATTGATATTGAATTTTGTTTGTATCATATATTTGAGTAAGGTGTGTATTGATCGACTTAACTTAAGTAAAATTCCATTTTATAAATGGTTTCAAAAAACAGAACATTTATGAGGTATGTTGGTTACAGTATATATTTTTAATTTATTTTAGGTTTGTCTTTAAGGATAGCCCCCTATATGGTTTCCGATTGCTCTATCAAAAGAAAGGCTCTGTTCACTTAATGTTTATTTCCATATTATGATAGTCTACAAACATATTCAACCGGTTGATATGTGCTTTAACTTATTTTTTTCTTCTGCATAAAAAGTAATCATCAAAGATTCAATTCTGTCTTTTGTGTATTATAGTCTTTTCAATCCGGCTTTTCTCGTAAGAAGAAAGTAGATGATGATGTAGGTTCAAAATTTGCATGATTGGGGTACTATGTACCACCGTTTGTTGAAACGGGGTGATTACTATGAATCTTAATCAATCTTGACATAAATCTTTCAGCGACAAACATGTTTCTCTTTTTAGATATACTTAATATCAGAATTCGTTTGTTTTTTGATTCTATAGCAACCCATTGCTTTGTTGCATGATTCCTATAATCTTTGATTTTGTCATCTAATTTGGTTAAACAGATATCATTTTGTTATATAATGACGCTTTCAACATCATTTCTTGTATCATATTTTTCAGTTTAACCTAGTATACGTACTCTCCAAACCTTCTCTTCAAACAAGAGAAAACAGTTTCTACAGTCCATCTTTGTCCATATCTTACGCTATTCTTCCATTCTCGTAAATCATTTCTTTGTGCCAAGACTGACAGGTTTCTTAGAATGTTTCCTTTTTTCCATTTAACTCTAGGATTCTTTCTTACTTTGATACATGGCATATCCATTATCTGACAAACATTTAAAAATTTCATTACCATCATAAGCGCCATCTTCGGCAAATAGGTTACCAATTGTTATTTGTTTATCTGATTCTATAACATTATCAATCAACTCTGGTAATGCCTTATTATCATGAACATGCTCATCAGTTACCTTCATTGAAAGAATTTTCTTGGTTTTTACATTTACAGCAACATGTATTTTTAAAAACTTTCTTGTTGTTTTTGCTTGTATGCCACTTGTCTCTCATCCATTGTCCTCTGTTTGTTACCTTAATGCCGGTACTATCTATTGCAATGATAATGTATTCATCTTCAAATTCCTTGTTTTTACCATCATCTTTTATTTCTATATTTAGTCTGTTTATTCTTTTTTTACAAATTGTTGTAAAATGCGGGATGGAAGGTACTTTTCCTTTAGCATGACTTTGTGCGATTCCTTCGGTTTATCTATATGGTAAATGAAAGTACACTTTAGCATATCCAAGTAAAAGAAGAAAAGTATTTGGATAATGAAATGGCTCTCCAACCTTGTCTTTATTCATCTCTTTTAGCTCTGAATCCCAGTTGTCAATAACGTCAAATCCTAGCAATATTTCGCCTCTTCTGACAAGAGATTGGTTATAGACAGACCAATTCACAATATTTGTTGGTTAATGTTAGCTAAATGTATTTAGAAAGAAGGAATCATGCAACAAAGCAGCAACCCATAACCATATTAATTCAGAACTAATCTTGAGTTGAGTTTTATCTATGATATATTAGGAAATCTTTTTTCTCTACTGATATCTTTTGAGGCTTATTTTTGTATCTATTTTCAGATTGATACTTGATTACGCTTGACAAGAAAAGTGAGTATTTCAGATGCCACTCATAGGGACTATCCTGAAAAGTATAGATACGACTCATGACTGATATACTATAACAAATTGATATCTGATTAGACAAAATAGACAGTACAATCAAAGATTATAGGAATCATGCAACAAAGCACTCCGAATAATATATCGAAATAGAAATGTGATTGTGGTAGAGTACGCTGTGTCATATGCTGTAGATGAATATTGTCAATGTACAGTTTATACAGATGGTTGTAAATGACATCCTACAATAATGTAAGTTCTTGAAGATGAATGATTACATTCATTCACTTAATAACAAATATGTTATTGAAATAATCATACAATATGAATGATTGAACTACAAGAATGCTTTATGTTATTTCCTATGTAAAGAGAAATTTAATCTAAAATGTGCAAGGAATTGGTTGAATCTATTTGTATTTTTCATAATAAGATTGTCCTAGATGGTTTATTGATTATTAAAAACTATGATATATTATTTTGATCAGTATGTCTTGCTAGTAAATTCTTTTCGTGAATTTTAAGTGTCATATATATGTTGATGATTTTACAAGGAATAAGATCTTTTATATTATATTTTGTCAATTTATATAATATATATAGTATAAAGAATTAGTGATAAGTGTTAAATTAATTAACGTTCATGAAATAACAAATTAAATATTTATTATATTGATACATGCTATTTAATATAAATGAAAAAAGATTTTATAGTTGCCAAAGTTGAAGCTTCAACAGATGGTTCCCCGTACATTTACGTGACATTTAAAGATCAGAATGAATACTATAAACCTGGCGAAAAACAAAGTAATCCTTTTGGTCCTAACGTAATGGCATTTACTTCACCAGAAGATCTAATGAAAAACTTGCCTAAAGCAATGTCTAATATTACTAATATGTTTGGTGGTGCTGCTGCTTTAAGTGATTCTCCAACTTTTAAAGTCACAATGAAAGAATATGATGAATTAAAAATAAAAGTCGGAGATAAAGTGACAATTGAATTGCATAAATTTGAACATAATGATGTTTAATTATTTATTCTATGCTCCATATGTATTAAATATCTATTGATCATCGTCATCCAGATCGGTTTTTTTACTTGACTCGATTAATTCGTGCTGTTTTTTATTTTCTAATGTTGTCAATATAGCTCCACATTTAAAACAAAAATAGCCGTCAGTCTTTGAGTTTTCCATATGATTTTGATTCATGAATATGTTTGCAAATATCTTTTATATATTATCTGGGATCATGCAAAAAAGATCCTTTTTAGTAAAATTTTACTTTATTTACACATTCTATATCAAATGAATAATATCAAAATACTTTACAACAAGAAAGATGTTGAATTGATTGGCCAACTTTAAACGCTTTTTATCGGTTTATAAGATTTATGTATAACATAAAAAGAATGACAAGAAATTATTAATGCTGCAAGAGTCATTTTAGTAGCAAAGTCTAAATTCCATGGAGTGTCGGGATTAGGATATTTTATTGCTATTTCATCTGGATTAGAGGACTTTTGTAACATATTGACGGTTATAAGAGATCCCCAAACTGTAAAATTATATACAAATTCATATGCCGATACAACAATCAGTATTACCACTATTGTGCTTAGTATAGCTTTGACTATTTTTGGAATCCTCTCAACCTCTTTAGATCCTATCTTTGTAACACAAAACCATGATAATACTGAAAAAATAGATAAATATGTAACAAGTTTACCGCTTCCTTTAAAAAATAAATCATTTTTTACAATTATTTCACCAACGCTTATTTTTCCAGTATTTTTATAATCTGACCAACTCCAATACATTCCATAAGAAGTTATATACAGCATCATAAATGCAGAGAAATAAAAAATAATTATATAGATTTTACGAGATTCTATATTTATAAAAAGATTGTAAATAGATTTATTCATGCATATTTTTAAAATGTAAATGATATAAAATTACCTTTTTCATTTTTCTGTAGTATATTCTATTGATTTCTTTATGGTGAGAAGAAGTTTTATCGCATCCTTTTCTTTCAAGCTTTTTTTATTTTTTTTAATATACTCCTGAAAATTTTCAATTTGTTTCTTATTTAAAGGAAAGGTTCTCATTGATTGATCTATTATATTATCATAGGTTCTATATGGAAAATAAGTTTTTTTTGCCATATATAATATATTTTTTTTTGTTTGATTGTCAATTATATTTTTCTTTCGAGCCAAAAATAAGTTATATCTTATGTCGATTAGAGCCTCTGATTTATATTGTAGATAATCGGTGAATGTAACTGCTACTTCGTCATCTGAATCAATTACTCCATTTGAAAATAATTCAAATATTTTTCCAATCCCGATCATTCCAAAATTTTTTAGTTCTACTGCCCTGAGAGCGCCCAAGCTTGAAGATCCATAAACTGTAACACCTTTTTTTCGCAACAAATTATAAACTTCTATTGGGGTTGGTGGATAATCCTGCAAGAAATATCCGTCGATCAACCCGACGATTCTGATATTGCTTGTTATTAGTCGTAAAAAATCTCCTTTTTTGGCAGGTGATTTATATTCAGCGTCAAGTATTTCTTTTGCCTTTTCAATCGGCATTGTAGGGCCAAGGAAAACTACTGGCTTAGACATCTTTTAAAACTCTCCTTTGCTCTATCTCCTATTATCGACTTGTTAATCTTGAATGTTTCTAAACCTGGTACTATTGCTCTGACAACTGGAATGTTGAACTTTGGATTGGTAAGGTTAACTACTATTGATTTTGCCAAACCTTTTTCTTTAAATACTCTCAAAATAAGTTTTATATCATCCAAAATATCTTCATTATAAAATGATTTTATCTCTGAAAATTTTACATTAAATGTGGATTTCATAAATTGCCATGATCGTTTATCATCACTGTCTTCAAAATCATATTTCATTTTCCGTAAATCATCTCTTGAACCTTGAATATTTGCTGCCCTTGATTGGGCTACTTCTGTAATTGCCCTTATAAGGGCAATTCTTGAGTCTGGATGGGTTCCATGACCTTCTACTAAATATCCATAATCATGATTTACCCACTCTACACTACTTGCAACGAATGTTGGAATTTCAAGATTGGATGTAATATTTTTTATATTTAGGCCTATTTGACATTCGTTAAATCTATTTAAAAGATCTTTGATATGTTCATTTGTCAGATCTATTAAGTCAACATCTGGAAATATGCCGTTATCATCAATAAATTTTTTTGATTCAATTGTTTTAACCTTTACTCCATTCTGAATAAAAGAATTTTCCATTGTTTTTAATATGTGAAATTGAAATGCACTTGTAACCAGTTCTGCAATGCTTGTAGAATCTCTTTCAATTACTTCACATAAAGCATGGCATATTGCTTCTTCCATTACATTTCCTGATGCTAATCCATTTGTGTGATAAAAAGCATAAGGATTTACCGATGGTGGTTTGGGGACAAATCTAAATATAGCCAAAGATGCCGGAACCAATATATCTTTGTTATTTAAAAGGTCATATCCCATACAATAATCCATTGTCATTTTAGGATCTAAAGAAAAAGATAATGGTTCTATTACTTCATCATATTTTAAAATATTGTAACTTTTGGATAACTCTTCATAACTTCCTTGTATTAGTTTACTCGTGTAATTTCTTTGCAAAGCTGAATATCTTTCTATACTTTCCATTATTGCGCTTGCCTTTGCATGGTTCTTAGTGGGTCCTTTGCCACTGTATACCCATATATAGTCTTCAGTTCCTGGTAATACTGCCGAATAATTTGGAATTCTTAATCTATCCATGTCGGTTATATCTGCTAATCTACTAATTCCTAATTCAGTGATCATTGGATTTACTTTATCTAACGTTTTTTCAACCGGTTGTATTCTTGATGTACCGTCAGATGTCCATTTTTTTTGAGATTTTAAAGTTGATAGCGGAGTATTTTTCAATTAATATTAATATTTTTAATATGTTCAAATAATATATTAAGTGTTATTATATTTTATAAAATTACTAATTAATTTATAAGAATATTATACAGGTATTAGTATTATATTGCTTTGTTCCATGATTCGAATATCCATTAAAAATATAATTTATCAGTAACAATCACTATGAAATTTTAACTGTTTTCGTTATTATTCTATCCACAAAACGTTAGTAAATAACGAAAAAAATAATCATGCAACAAAGCAGTATTATATAACTAAATATTGTAAAATATTTCACTTTTAATCTATAATATATAAAATAATCGGTTAGGTATTTATATTATAAATTCTTTTGAGGAATTACTTGAATTCTAAAAATATGGAGGTGGAAGTAATTAGCGAAATTTTGTTAAAGGCTGCCAGTGAACCTGAATTCAGAAAGCGTTTGATTAAAAACCCTGAAAAAATACTGGAATGCTATAATATATCGAAAGATGCAAAATATGTAATCCATAAAAGCATCAAGGATCTTCTTCAATAAGAAATTGATGTAGTCTATATCTACAATTAAATCTACATCTGCCAAAATATAAATAGATGCGACTTGGTCATAATTCAAATTATCTTTTGATACTTTTAAGACTATGTGCATCTACCCATGACATGTGATATTGATAAATATTATGCCCCAGGGATCTGTAGGCTTGAGAGTATAGAATAATTTAATCTAGTCAAAGACTTTCTTCAATTCAATTTCAAAAAAAATCATATACTGTGAGCACAAACAATTCTATCTTTATAAAAATTTTTAGAAAAATCATGCATAATTATTAGAATATTCGACAGACAAATTCATTAGATTTCTTACATAATTAAATAAATATTAAAATTTTAAAAATTATTAATAGATACAACGAGATTTAAAATTGTCCTATATAACATGGATCAGTTTAATTCATACTCATAAAAAATTTTTTAGTCTTAAATTAATAGAGCCGGTTTTAGCCTTGGATGGCTATTATCAAACAACAATATTTATCTAACCTTTGATAGAATATGTCAGATCCGTGCTTAAAATAAACCCGTTACCTGCATGAGGTATTCATGGAGTGCCTATATTTATACTCGTAATTTTTGTTCTTTCGTTAATAATATGGTGTAACTATAAAATTAAACATTCTATCCGAAATCAGAACTCTATACTTGGTAACTTGTGATGTGAATTCTCTAGGGGAAGACGAGGAACCGGATTATTGACATCTTATAAATAGACAAAGAAATACGAGTGAATCTATTCGTTTACATTTAATTTTTGTAATTGAATAAGCCGCCTGCTTTGACAATTTCTGCGATAATTTTGCTAAAGGGTTTAATTCTATACGTTTCATTGTTTTTTGTAATATTTTTTATTATATTATTTCCAATATCTATTTCTAGTTTGTCTTTATCATCAATATTGTTTAGTACTTCTTCTTCAATTTCAATTGGTAATAAATATCCCCCATCAACCGCATTTCTATAAAATATTCTTGCATAAGAGGGTGATAGTATTGCCTTTATACCGCATTTTGATAGTGCTATTGGTGCATGTTCTCTACTTGAACCGCATCCAAAATTATGACCTACTAATAAAAAATCTCCATCGGATACTTTTTTCGTAAATCCTGCATCTATACCTTCCATAGCATGAGTTGCAAGTTCGTCATGATCATGAATTTTTAGATAAGGCCCTGGAATTATAACATCGGTATCAATATTTGGTTTATTATATTTGTGAACTATTCCTTTCAATTTTAAATGTCCCTCGGATCAGTTATTTTTCCTGTTAATGCTGACGCTGCAACCACCATAGGTGATGCCAAATAAGTTTCCGATTCAACATGTCCCATTCTTCCAGGAAAGTTTCTATTTGTCGTACTTATACAAATTTCCCCTTTTCCTAATACTCCCATATGGGCGCCACAACATGCACCACAAGTAGGCGGCCCTACTACGGCTCCTGATTCAATAAAAGTTGATACAAGTCCTTCTTTAATGGCTTTCATATAAATCGATTGAGCTGCTGGAAGGACTTCAGTTCTAATTTTAACTTTTTTTCCTTTAAGTATTTTAGCTGCCGTTCTCAAGTCGGATAATTTAGCTCCAGTACATGATCCGATATATGCTTTATCAATCTCTGTATTTTGTATTTCCCTTGCTGGTACAACATTTTCAGGAGAAAAAGGTTTTGCAACTGATGGTTCCATTTTTTCTCCTTCATATTCAAATATCTCTTTGAATTCTGCATCTGTATCCGATTTGATCATTTCAAAACTTGAGTCAGTTCTTTGTTTTAGATATTCTACAGTTACGTTATCTGGTTCAATTATGCCATTTTTAGCTCCCGCTTCTGTGGTCATATTGGTTAAAGTTAATCTTTCTTCCATTTCCATTTCGGAAATAATATCCCCTGTAAACTGCATCGCATTATAATTTGCTCCGTCTGTCCCTATGTCTGAAATAATGTTCAATATGATATCTTTGGCCATTACGTGATCTGGTTTTTTCCCTGTTATTTTAAATAATTGAGTCTCTGGAACTTTAAACCATATTTTTCCATGTGTCAATACATATGCAATATCTGTATGTCCTAATCCTGCTGCAAATACTCCTAATGCGCCAGTTGTATTAGTATGGGAATCTCCTCCTACATACACTTCGCCCGGTAAAATCAGTCCTTCTTCATGGGATAAAGTGTGACAAATGCCATATTGGCCTAGACCATATTTGAAATGTTTTTTTATTCCATTTCTTTGGGCCCATTTTGTTAGTTGTAATACGTTATCTGCAGATATTTTATCTGATGCAGGAACGAAATGATCTTCTGAAATCCATACTTTGTCTGGATTCCAGATCTTTCCAATGGGTTTACCTTTTTTTTCTAACTCTTTGAAAACTTTGATTACTCCTGGTCCTGAAACGTCATGCATCATGACTTTATCCACATTTGCAAAAATAATATCACCAGGTGTTAATTTTTCAGATCTTGATGCTCGAGATAATATTTTCTCCGTAATTGTCATTCCCATATAATAATCTTATTCTATCTGGTAAAGATTAATACTTTTTGAATTATAAAAGCATTCTATATATTGTAGTTAATTTTTATACCTCGTCATAATTTCTATTCCTGCACATGATTGATCAAATTAATCAATTATGCTGTAGCGATTACATATAATTTATTAAAATACTGAATTATTGTATATGATGTTTATTCAATTTACTTTTTATTTTATTTTCCATCAAATATATTGAGCACTAATTATGTTTTTATTCTTTAATCTATTGTATTCAAACAACTTTATGATTTGTATTTCAAAATTCAATTTATTTTAAATACTTCTTTATGATTAGTTATGATTCGAAAAACAAATGTAATCATATCTGATTCATATAAAAATGATTAAATTTAATATATCTATAATCTCGAAACTAAAATATTTTAATCTAGTCAAAGACTTTCTTCGATCCAATTTCAAAAAAAATCATATACTGTGAGCGCAAACAATTCTAACTTTATATAAATTTTTAGAAAAATAGTGCATCATTATTGAAATATATGAAAGAAAAAAAGATACCGGATACATTTTAACTGTTTACTTTAAAATAGTGTTAAAATATTCTTATTAAAATAATCTTACAACAACAAAAACTATTTCGTCTAAAAAATCAGACAAGATTTTAAAAGTTGGAATAATCAAGGTTATCTAAAATTTAAAAACTAGAATATTTTTCACTACTTTTTTATAATATATACTTTATTATGATTTTATATATTATATCAAATATTAAACGAATTTTATACATATAATTTAACCTATTATTGATATTTCTATTAAATTGGAAATTATTCCTATATATTTGGATAGGGAATCGGGGAGTTTTGACATTTATAAAAAAATAATTTATAATAAACACAATGTGAAATTCCAAAATAATGATTTATTGGTAATCTCCAGCAAATATTTATCCATTAGCGAAGGTAGAATAAAGAAATTAGAAGGTGTTAAACCTAGCAGGGATTCTATATATTATTCCAAATTATATCATATTAATCCAAAAATGATGGAATTAATTATAAGGGAGTCTGATGAAATTTTTGGTGGTCTGTATGGTTTTGTACTAACATCGACTCATGGCATAATGGCTCCAAATGCAGGGATAGATAAATCCAATATCGAATTAGATCGTGTTGTACTATATCCAAAAGATCCTTTTGGATCTATTGAAAGTTTGAGGAATAAATTCTATGTAGATTTTGGGATACATCTATATATTATTTTGTCAGATAGTAGAATACTACCTATGCGTATAGGTACGGTCGGCGTAGCTCTTGCTTGCACCGGTTTTCAACCAATTAATGATCTAAGAGGTACTACTGATTTGTTTGGAAATATCTTAAAATTTACATCCCAAAATTTGGCGGATGGTTTTGCATCTTTGGGTGTAATGATGATGGGGGAATCAGATAGATCCACTCCGGTGATTCTGATCAGAGGGTCCGATCTTGTAAGAAGTGATAAAAAAATGTCTCAAGATTCTATGGGCATAGAAAGCAAATTTGATATCTATCTAAGAGGATTATCTTTTAATCCCATAAAATAAAAAAAGGTAAGCAATTATTTAAATTATAAATAATATATTGATAGTATAACAAAATTGATTGGAGATAAATACATATGAATGGATTTTCTACTTCATATCCCAGACGAATCAATCTTTTACAAGGTATTCAAAATCTGATTAAAAGAGAAGAAGTTGAATTAGATCAATTATTTTTGATGGTTAAAATAAAAAAAGATGAAATAATCAAGACTCTTGATCTAGAGGGATTTAAAGTAGTAAAGTTTGAAAATAAAAAACCCTTTCAAATAGGTAGTGGATTTTCTAAAAAATTGTCTAAACCTTGGGAAATGCATGTGCGGTTACTGGATTTTGAACAAGGATTAATAGGGATTCACGCCGAAGTAGAAATATCGCGAAATTACTTTCAACATATAAAATCTGTACGCGTACCTGTAGTTTATGAAATTGAGACCATATTAAAAAAACATAGGATAGAATATCAATTATGGCATTCATATGTTAAAGATTATATCACAAATATTGTAGATAATCATCATATCGAACTTAAATCCCCTAAAATACCTGCAATGCCATGGAAAGGTATGATTGGGTTTGTTTGCTTTGTTGGGATAATATATGGTTTAAAGTTTTTTATGATTCTTAAATAAATAAATTTTTAAAATAAATTAACAAAATTTTTATTATAAAATCTCTGTATATTACTAAATCTAATGGGAATTCCAGAGAAAATCAAAGCCATTCAGGATGAAATACATAAAACGCAAATAAATAAAGCTACTGAATTTCATATTGGACTGCTAAAAGCAAAGATCGCAAAATTAAAGAGAGAGCTTGATGAGAATACTCATGGAAAAACTGTTTCAACTGGTGGGGGTAGTGTAGGTTTTGATGTTAGAAAGGCGGGTGATGCAACTGTCGTTCTAATCGGGTTTCCAAGTGTCGGGAAGTCTACTTTACTTAATGCATTAACTAATGCTAAATCAAAAACCGGTGCATATTCTTTCACTACTCTTACTGCGGTGCCTGGAATGTTGGATTATAATGGTTCACAAATCCAAATTCTAGATCTTCCGGGTATTATAGAAGGTGCAGCTACCGGAAAAGGGCTTGGGAAAAGAGTATTATCGGTTGCCAGAAATGCAAACTTAGTTTTGATGGTTTTGGATGTATTTCAAATCCATCATTTAGAAATTTTGAAAAAAGAGCTTTTTGAAATAGGTGTAAAGGTTAATGAAAGGCCCCCTGATGTAATTGTGGAAAAAACCTCTACTGGGGGTATGTCCGTCAGCATACAAGTACCAACAGAAGTTGATGAAAATTTTATTCGAAATGTGGCGAGAATAAATGGATATCATAATGGTAGAATTACAATAAGGGAAAAGGGTCTTACAATTGAACAACTAATAGATGTGTTGTCCGGAAATCGTGTATATATTCCATTTATAGTGGTAGTTAATAAAATAGATCTAGTTGATCCTGAATATTTGAAGAGTGCTACATCGAAATTGAATGTTCCATTTGTACCTATCTCTGCAGATACAAATAAAAACATAGAATTGTTAAAAAAATCACTCTACAATAAACTCGATTTTATCCGGATTTATATGAAACCCAAAGGGAAAGAGGCTGATTTTGTAGAACCATTAATTATGCCTAGGGGTAGTACAGTATTTAATATTTGTGGAAAAATACATAGAAATATGGTAAGAGATTTTAAGTTTGCTCAAATTTGGGGAAAGAGTGTAAAATTTGAGGGTCAAAAAGTTGGTTTAGACCACACTGTTGTGGATGAAGATGTTTTAACCATTGTAAGAAAAATTAATGCACTTTAAAATTCAAAAAAGTGTATTTATACCCAATAGACAGCTCAGTCAAATGCCTTTTCGTCATTTTTATTACGTTATAACTCTGATTCTTCATCGCTGCATTGGATTATAGACTTAAAACTATGAGTTAAAAGACATAATAAATTTTTATTTTTTAAATTATCATTTATGTCTAATCTTTTATTGATATTTAAATTAAATCATATGGCGGTTTACATATAATATTTTATTTCATTCAAATATAGTTGATCTAGGTTCATTGTGATAATATGGCGGAAATAAATGAAAGAGAACAGTAAAATTATATGCTTGCCTTTCTAATGGATATTTTTTTCTGAAATATGTTCATCTAATGCCTTGTTAGCAAGTTTATCTGCTTTGTTATTTTTTTCCCTTGGAATGTGTAGATATTGTATCGTTTGAAAGTTTTTTTCTAAAATTGCAATTTCCCTCGAAATGGTTTTTAATTGTTGATTTCTTACTCTATATTTGAGGTTTCTTTGGTTGATAAGTAGTTCGCTATCTGATAATACAATCATTTCTTTATCTAAACCTATGCAAAGTTCTAATGCTCTTTTTAAAGCTTCATATTCTGCTTGATTATTAGTTCTGAAGCCTAAGAACTCTGAGTGTTCTTTTAATATGGCATTATCTCTTTTTATTATAACGCCAATTGCTGATAAACCGGGATTACCTCTGCTTGCTCCATCTATGTTTACTTCTAGCAATATCTGAACATCTGATTATCATGCCAATTAAATTTTTATCTTATCTTTTTTAATTTATAAAGAATATTATATAATTACAATGTTATTGGGTTTATGCCTAAGAGAAAAGTAAAAGAGGCAGTTCCACGTAAGAAAATGACTCTAAAGGATATTATTATTCTTCCAGCAGTAATAATGATCGCTGTCTCTGTTGGTTTTATAATCACTCATTTTTTTCCTCCGCCTAATGTATTAAACGTATGTTTAAAAGACCGAGATTTAGATCCTTATAATGCTTATCCAAGAGTACAATTATTTATAGATCATAAGCAATATTATTTTCCGGATACGTTTGGTAAAACTGTTGAAAATGGTAAAGAATGTTTGCATGTAATTAGAGCGGATTATGTTGGAAATATGTTGCATGTTCAATATATCCGACCAATAAAATTAACAATGCCTGATTTAATGAAAATCTATTCTCCTGAAAATAAATTAGTTAATGTGGTTGACAATTCAACTGGAAAATATCTGAATAAAACAGTGGATCTCTCAAAATATGATACTCAATATTCTTATTATACAGTTAAAGGGAACTTTGCAAAAGTAAATGACACAAATAATCTTCCACCTTTTTCAAACAATTTTCTAGGGCGGATAGATCTAATTTCAAAATGATTTAAAATAAATTTAAATACACAAAAACATTTTTTGATTTTAGTTGAGCAATAAAAAAGCAGTCATAATAAATGGAGATGGTACAGGCCCTGAATTGGTAAATTCTATGATTAATGTGTTAAAGGCCTGTAATTCTAATATTGAGTTAATTAAATGTGATGCCGGTTCTGAATGGTGGGAAAAAAGCGGCGGTAAAAGTAATTCTTATATTTCAAATGAAGTATGGGACTTACTTTCTACATCTAATGCTTGTTTTAAAGGACCTACAACTACTGTACCAAATCCTAATGCTCCCCGAAGCGTTGCAGTTACCATTAGACAAAAGTATGAATTATATGCAAATATTCGACCCATAAAGACCTATAAAACATCTAAATTGCAACTTAATTTTATCTGCGTCCGAGAAGCAACTGAAGGAATGTACGCAGGTATTGAATTCAAGACTAGCGATGACTCTGCAATCGCTGTGAGAAAAACAACTGGTAAAGGATGTAGGAGAGTTGTTAAAAAGGCCTTTGAAATAGCTCAGCAAAAGGGATTTTCAAAAGTATTTGCAATTACTAAAAGAAATATTCTTAAAGAAACGGATGGTATTTTTTGGAATGCTGTTATTGAAACTCAAAAAATGTTTCCTGAAATTGGAGTTGAAGAATATTATATTGACAATATGGCGCAACAGCTTGTTAAAAATGCTGAACGCTTTAATAATAGTATCTTACTGAGTACGAATCTTTTTATGGATATAATTTCCGAATGCGCTTCGGGACATGTGGGTTCGATAGGTAATGTTTATTCCGGAAACTATGGTGATTCTTATGCAATGTTTGAACCTGCACATGGTAGTGCTCCAAAATATACTGGACAAAATAAAGTCAACCCTGTGGCTACTATATTGTCTGGAGCATGGATGGTTGAATATTTGGGAGAAAAAGATATTTCAGATGCAATTTTTAAAGGAACTGAGCAGGTGATAAATGAAAACGACTTTGTAACCTATGATTTGGGTGGAACTGCCTCTCTATCTAAAATGACTGAATCTATCGCAGAAAAATCTGCATCATTCTTAAAAAAATGAGCATAATTTCTACTCTGTTAACTTCAGAAGTTATTTCTTTATTATGCTTATAGACAAACAACTTGAGAAATTGTCTTATGTGAAGTAATTTACATTTGTTCTTCTTATAAGGAAAGTAATCATTAAAGATTTCCATTCTATATTTTATATATTGCATTGTTCTTTCTATCAGGCTTTTCTCTAAAGGTTCAATAATAACCCCAAACTAGATTAATTATGAGTCTATTCTTATTGTAGTTTTATCAAAAATATATCTTTGATTTTCCTTTTCCTTAGATCTTTCCTAATTTTGTACTTTTGAATCAAATTCCAGATAGAAATGTGGCTTATTTTTATTTTTAAAAATAACACTTTGGAGGTATTTCTAAATTATGCCTCAGAAAGTACAAATATACTTTATAACCCATGATATTTGAGAGTGTTCTATTTCTAGGGACATACAATATATAATTGTCTTAAATCTATATGTTTTTCCTTATTAACAAAGCCGTTTTTATATTGTAATTTCCCATATTTCTAAAGTCTCGTAAAATAATTTCTTTTTTGCCAGAATTTTTTTATTTAAATTGTTAAGTATTATAAATTCTTCTAGTTGAGTATTATTTGATAGGGAGGAAACTATGAATATGATTTTTCCGAAATCTTTTAAATTAAATTTAAATAACTTTAAGATATTTAAGGTCATTTCAACTCCTTTAATTCCACCGTAAATTTTTTTATCGGTGTTGTATTTGTTATCAAATGGTAAATATGGTGGGTTGCTTACAATAATATCAAAGGATAAATTTATTGGTTCGCAAATATTGCAACACAATAAGAATTTGTTATTGAATTGCTTCAATTGATCTTTACTATGTTTTGTGGATGTAAAATCTATGTCTGTACCTATTACAAATTTAAAATTTTTACATAAAATATTCGTTAAATATCCTGATCCAATTCCTATCTCTAAAGCATAATCTCCTTTATAGTCTCTAATCATATCTGCAATAAAAAATGTATCATCTGAAGGAATATACATATAAAATCGTAAAAGTTTTAATGGTTTACTTGGTAATTATTATTTTTCCTTTCATTTGTGGGTGAAAAGAACAATAATATGTATATTCGCCAGGCTTATGTCCAGCAATTGCCGTAACAAAATCTTGTTCTGTTGTCAAATATGCCGTGTTTATTCCTAAATTATTGGAAATAAAATCATGTTTGACAAAATCTTTATTCAATATTATTAATTTGGTTGGTTTATTTTCTTTTACATATAAAGTCGGATTGGTTTCATTGAATGCGTTATTTTGTGCTACTAACAATAATGAACCTTGAGATTTTTCTATTTTATTTTGGTTTGGAGGGTGCAACAAATTACCAATTCCCCACAAGGCGCCTACTGCTATGAATGATATCACAATGATGGCAATAATGTTGTTAAGCAATAATTATAATAAATATGATTTGAAATAAAAATCTTCAATAATATCAATAATAATAGTCTATATATTTAGTAAATTATTACAAATTATCTCATTTAGAAATTTAATAGATTTACTTTCTTTAAATTTCTTTTTTGTTCCATTTTTTCTATATATCTTATTATAAATATTCGTCAAGGTTATAATGTCTTCCATAGTATCCAAGTCTATCATTAATCTTTCCAAAGTAAATATTTTAATGGTGTTATTAGAATTAGTTGCAGCTTTTATATGGTTATAAAAGCTATTGTTATCATAATAAGTATTAATTATCGAATTAGGTTTCCTCAATAAAAGATTGGTTCCGTCCATTCTTTGGGATGGGACAATACAAATTCCCCTTTTAAAATCTTTTGAAAATTTTAATATTTTTTTTATATCTTTGATAGTGAATAACGGCAAATCTATTGGAATAATTAATGATTCATCAAATTCATTGATTTCAATATATTTATCAGCTAGTTCTATCGCTTCATTTACGCCAGAACAGTTATTATCATTAATAATTATCACATCATTAAATTTATCATTTAGTTTTAATTTTTCTCCTGAAACTAAAATTATTTGAGAATTGTTTAAATAATACATTTTTTCTAACATATCTAAAATAAGTAATTCTGTTAATTCTTTTCTTTGGTTAACATCTAAAATGGGACTTAATCTTGTTTTGCTTTTATCGAATCTTTTAATTGGAATTATTATCGCCGTCTTGGACAAATTCGAATAATTTATCAATTTAAAATTTAAAATTAGAAATTATATATTTTGCAAAATCAACTTCTTTATTTGCTGTATTCATTAAAATATCTGTAAAATGAAATTTAATGTTGGGATATTTATCACTTAATTTTTCTCTAATCTCTTTTTCATCGTGGTATGCAAATACCATATTATTTGTATATTCTGAATAATAATTGATCAATCCGATTAATGTAGGTTCTATATTTTTTGCTTTCATATATATGTCACTTGGTCCACTTATGAATTTGTTAGAAATAAATGGTGAGATAATCACTACTTTTTCTTTAAATGTTTTTATTACTTTATTAAATGATTCTAAGTTAATTATTGAACCAATACTTGTAATAGGATTTCCAGGGGCAAATAATATAAGATTGGATTTTTCTAAAATTTGATTTAAACCCTCTGTCATTTTTGCCTTTTCAATATCTTTATATATAATATCTGAAATTACTGTCGAGCCTTTATATTTTATCCAGAAATCTTGCAAATGCATATTTATTTTGGACTCTGATATTATGCGGGTTTCATAATGGTCATTAGATGCTGGAATAATTTTAATGGGTAGTTTATATTTTTTTACAAAATAGTCCGTAATTTCCGATAATTTTTTACCCTCTTTGAGCATTTTTGTTCTTAAAATATGAGTAGTTAAATCTTTATCACCTAAACCAAACCATGATTCTTCGCCCAAGTCTTTCATATAATTTAATAAATTGAACGTATCTCCATTAATCCCCCAACCCTTTTTTGTATCTAGTATATTACTTAGTCCATAAATTATTGTATCTATATCTGGGCAAATGTATAATCCATAATACCAAAAATTATCTGCAACATTGGATATTATTGAAATATCTTTGTATATTTTATATATTCCCCTAACTAATTTCACTGAACCTGTTCCTCCAGCTAAAATTGTTATCATTTATAAAAAAACAGATTATATCTTTATTTTTAATCTTTTTTGATTTGTTAATTAAATTATTTATATTATTATTCATCAAATTTGTCTGTTTTTATTGAAAGAATAATTTGCAAATGGAACTTTTGATGTATTTGTATTTTTTTTTCCTTTTAAATATAAATTTATTCCAATGTACAATCAAAATACAATGCAAAATCTATGGATTCTATGTTTAATATAATATGCTTTGCGCGAATTAAATCTTTTTCAATACTGTGTTTATATTTATAAAATATATCACATTCATTGGTTTGTTAAAAAACATTTTAGGATTTTGCATTTTTGCCCATTCAATGAAAATACAAGTTTTTATATTTTATCTTTATAAATTGATGTTTTGCTCTTTTGAATTGGTGTGAAAGAATTTATTTATATATATGTTCTAAATATTTCTAAAACCCTAGTAATTCAATATTTATTTTTATAGTATCTTCATCGATTATACATCTTTTTTATTTTTACTACAAAATTATTTTTAGTTTATACTTTTGAATCTATTTGGTTGGAAACATTATATTTTACTATATGTAAAAAAGAATATCTATTGTACTAAATAATGGTATAAGAAATCACAACAGAAGGTCAAGAATTTTCGTGAATTTTTTATATCTATATCAAATATTGGTTTATTTTAAATCTATACATTTTTAAATTGGTGCCCATTAATTACGTAATCTATATAAATGTTAATTATGTTATTGTTTTTATTATTTAGATAATTGCATTTAAGGTTATGGATTATTATAAAATATTCTTTGAATATTTATTCTATATTATTTATTTTATTTTCAAATTATACTTTGCTTTCCCCGCCATCATATCTTTACAGTATAAAAATCTTTTATATGTTATTTTAATAAATTTGCTTTATAGTAAAATTTAATTATGATTAATCATTGTTAATTTGAATTTCTATGTTTATATGATCTAATGAATGATAGATGTGTTTAGTAAATTTAAGAAATTATAAATTTGTCTATGCAAGTTATTTATTTGGTTTAACGTGCATGGATTATAGCTTTCAGATTAGAATATTTTATTTATTGTTTAATTTGTTGTATTGTGTATTTTTATCGTCAAGTTTCTTTCATCAAAAAATTGCAAATTTACTTCTTGTTGTTTGCTTGTTTATAGAATGTGGTTGAAAATTCTTTCTAATTTATAACTTAAGTGATATGTCTAAAGAAATTGTTCTTGAGGTAACTGATTTACATAAGAGTTACTTTACATCTATACGTGAAAATGAAGTTTTAAAAAAAATAAACTTTAAGATTAGTTTGGGAGAATTTGTTTGTATTGTTGGACCCTCTGGTAGTGGAAAATCAACTTTATTAAACATCATTGGCACGTTGGATCGGCCTTCTGATGGTAAAATTTTCATAAATGATATAGATGTTTTTTCATTAAATGATCATGATCTTGCATTTTTAAGAAATAAAAAAATAGGATTCATTTTTCAATCGTATAATTTAATTAATCGTGCCTCTGTGTTACAAAACTTAGAACTACCTTGCATTATTTCGGGCGAAAGAAAAAAGGAGCGATTATCTCGGGCGGTAAAAATAATGAATATGTTGGGAATAGCTGATAAATCAAATTATAAACCGCACTATTTGAGTGGTGGGCAGCAACAAAGAGTGGCAATAGGAAGGGCGTTGATGACCAATCCTTCTATCGTTCTTGCCGATGAACCTACTGGAAATCTGGATACCAAAACTGGGAATGAAGTTTTTGAACTGCTTGAAATGCTTTCTTCCAAACATCATACGACTATTATAATGGTAACTCATAATTATGATTTAGCTTTGAAGTCCGATAGAATTATCTATCTAAAAGATGGTGAAATTGAAAAAGATGAATACTTAAAATGATATAATTTTAATCAATTGTAGTTTATCTAACGATTAGAATATCTTATTACCCTAATAATTTAATACGATAATATTTATTTGATATTCAAATTGCTATCAATCGTTTATTATGTTTTAGATAAAAATGTTGTTTGATATTAGTTATTAGTTGTTTTTTTTACAAATGCTATTCGTTATTGATGTCTATTTAAAAACAAAACAAAATTCATTTTCACAAATTAAAATAATAAGACTAATCAAATATATAATGGATTTTCAAATTGAAATTATTATTTTCATTTAATTAATAAAGAAATATCAAAATTTAATTAATCTAAATCGTATTTACTATATCGTATAAATGGTTCTATAAAGTTAAGGAAAAATCTATATGTTAATACATTGCTTCTTTTATGTTATATCAATTTAGAGAGAACAAAACTTAAAACAGGTATACTTTTTACATCTTTATTTTCTTGGTCTTTCTAAGGAGCATATCCAAAGTAATATCTTGATTTGTTCAAATAAGTTATACTGCAATTAGATGTTGGATACAAGAATATCCTCCTGGAATATTGTTTTTTGAAGGATAAGTGTTTTTGAATTTATAGTTGATGAAACTCAAATACAGATTGGCTTTGAATATGTATGACTCGGGGCTGCTACTAATGAATTTGAAACTAAAAATATTCTTGCAATAAATATTACCCAAAGAACGAAATATGTTCGTTGTTAAAGCGCATTTTCTATCTGAAATTATAAAAGAATATGGCCAACATCCAGTTTCCACAGATGACAGTACTTGATATCCAACAAGATTGTCGGTTTTTGAAATTGAAACATCATCTTCATTCTTGGGAAGAAAATGTTAATGAAAGAATGATGCAATATCAAAGATAAAATGGAGGGATTTGATAATTCTTTTCGTTAGAAAAAAGAAATATAAATTAAATCGTTTAACAATGCTTCTCTATTTGGTGACTATTACAATAAAGAAAATAATATCTTACTTTCAGAGTCGTATCAACTAATTAAAGCCTTAAATATGTGAAAATCGCATATAATCAAACAATATTATGAAAAATTATTTTATAACATTCTTATCTTTTTGTATTATATTAATAATTATTCTAAACATCAGTTTAAATCAATCTTTCTCACAAATTTATGTTAATCTTGATGGAAAGGTTATTCCATTACTTATACCGCCATACAAAACGATCAAAGATGAGAATAATACATCTCCACATATTTCTAATGTAACATTTATTTCTAATAATTAGTTATGGAACATAAAAATAATTAAAGATATAGAAGTATTTATCATAATCCATTTATATATAAATTTGTCGAAGAAATTATACAAAGATGAATAGACGACTTATATTATATTGTACTTTTTGCGTCATTATATCTATTACAATCTTCTTTGTAAGTCATTATAATATTGTTTATGCATCTTTTTCAACAAACAATTTTTTCGGAAACCATTTTGGCAATTCTCCTGGAAACAACTTTGGCAATTCCTTAAACCATTTTGGCAATTCTCCTGGAAACAACTTTGGCAATTCCTTAAACCATTTTGGCAATTCTCCTGGAAACAACTTTGGCAATTCCTTAAACCATTTTGGCAATTTTTTCGGAAACAACTTTGGCAATTCCTTAGGAACCCATAACAATGGACACGATAATGATGGTAAAAACAGGGAAAACCATAACAATGGACACGATAATGATGGTAAAAACAGGGAAAACCATAACAATAGACACGATAATGATGGTAAAAACAGGGGAAGCCATAACAATAGACACGATAATAGTTATACAAAATTTAATAGCATTTTTGATGAGCCAACATATACTATACCATTCAATTCAAATTTTGCAGATCAATTTACAAATATTAACAAAGGAAGTGATAGAATACCTTTCCCATAAATTTATTTTATTCTATAAAGTCTGTTTTATCTCGTGTGTTAGTGCGTTTAATAAATTTTCCATGTCCTGATTTATCCTCATTTACTATCCCATTTTCCATGAGTATTTCTCCTCTTGATATTGTAAATAAAGGCCATCCTCGTAGGACCTGATTGTCATAAATGGTATAGTCTGAATAAGATTGTAAAATATCTGGGCTTACCTTTTTAATTAAATCTAAATCCACTATAACAAGATCTGCGTCTGAATTTTTTTGTATGGTACCTTTTTGTGGATACATGCCAAAAATTTTGGACGTATTATAACTTGTCAATTCTACTAATTTCTCTATCGAAATTTGACCTAAATTGACTCCATAGTGTAAAAGAACTGGTAGCATGGTGGCAACTCCTGGAAAACCGGCTAATGCTGTCCAGATGTCTTTTTGTGTACCGTATTTTAAATTTAAAACATTCGCAACGTGATCTGTTCCGATAGTGTCAATTACCCCATTTCTTAAAGCTACCCATAAACTTGCAATATCGTTTTTCGATCTTAAAGGTGGAACAACTTTTCCCTTAATATCATTATAATCTATCGAGTGGGTCAAATAATGAGGACATGTTTCTATGTAAGCATTACAGCCACCAATTTGTTTTTCCATTAGAATAGTATCTAGAGAAGCGCTAGAACCTATATGTACAAAATATAAGTTTGACTGAAATTTTCTTCCAAGATGGAATATTTTTTTTATTGCAATTATTTCGCTTTCTGAAGGCCTAGTCTTTGACCAGAGATCTAGACTGTTGAAATCGTTAGAATTATCTAGGTTAGTTGTGGAATACATGGTTCGATTTTTTTCAATTAGATTTGAGCACATGATATGATCTTCTGCATGTATCAGGACGGTGGAATTAGTGCATGAAGATGATGATGTGCTTAACACATCCGAGCAAAGGTCATCTGATACCTGAATATATTCAGGTATCAATTCATTTACCCCTGGTTCCATATCCATCAATATTCGATTATCTTTGGATCCTAAATTCATATACAATTTGAAAGAATTTATGCCTATCTTGCATAGATATGGAATATCTGCAATTTGATTTGGATTTAAAATTGAAGCATGTATTGCATAATCAATATAATGGTTTTTTTCACTTGCTTTGAGTTGTTTTGCTATATTTTGTTCATAGGATTCATTTGATCGTAACATGCGTATAATGGTGGTTACTCCTCCGACGGTTGCAGATTTAGATTCGGTTTTGGAAGATTGTTCTATAGGAGAAAAAACTCCGTAATGAACATGTGGATCAATTAGACCTGGCAAAACATATTTTCCGTTAGCATTTATCTTCCTTGAATATGATATGTTATCAATAGACTTTGTAATATCTTTGATTTTTTCATTCTCAATTAGAATATTTGTATTTACAACACCAATTTTAGGTAATACCACATTTGCATCCGTTATTAAAAGGTCGCATGAATTTTGCATTTTAATGATCTCGTATAAATTTTAATTGCGATACCAATTAATCTATTGCAGTATATGATGTTCTGTATCGATTTTTTGAAAATCTCCGTTTTCTAATGCTTTATAGTATATTGAAGCAGGTTTATTAAATAATCCTGTTTCTAATACTCCGGGTATTTTTCGTATTCGTTGTTCAATTTCTAATATTTTGTCATAATTATCAAAAATGGTATCCAAAATAATATTTCCATTCTCCGTAAAATATGGATATCCTTTTTCTAAAGTTCTAAGTATTGGTTTACCTCCTAATTCCTTTAAAAATGGTGCTACTGCAGTACAGACCAAAAGGAAGCACTTCTATCGGAAGCGATCTTGAAAAAGTATTAACAAATTTTGAAAAATCTCCTACAATAATTGTTTTTCTAGCTGAATTAAACAGTATTTTTTCTCTTAATAATGCACCGCCTCCGCCTTTAATCATAAAATAGTTTTTATCAATTTGATCTGCACCATCGATAACTAAATCTATGTACGGAATATTGGATTCATCAAGAATGGTTAATCCTTTTTTTTCGGCATCTATTTTAATTTGCATGGATGTGCAAATGAAATCGCACTTCTTAATTACAAAGTCTGTCATACTGTTGACAACTTTGGATACTGCTCGTCCACTACCTAATCCGATTAGTAATTTATCGGTATTGAAATGATTATTTAGTATATCTTTTGCAATTTTTTCAAAACTCCTCTCAAGATAATAATCTGAAGAATTGTTTGATGGATTTGACATGTTATTTCTTTTAAATTATGCTTTGAAAGAATATTTACAGTATACGAAAGGATTCTATCATAATAAATCAATCTTAAGGTGTACCATTTTCTAGTCTTTGCAATATTTTTAAAACATCTTTTTGAATTTTATTTATTTCATCTATACCGAAATCATTAAAAACTTCTTTTTCCGAATCTGATATAAAATTTTCCCCTTTTTTTCTATGATTGTTCTGATCATTATTTTGAACTTTATCCATGGGAATATTTGGATAATGACGGCTTGTCTCGGTAAGCACGCTTATCTCTGTGGATTTGACATCTATATTGTTTAAATCTTTTTTTATTGGTAAATCTTCATTCGACAAAATATTATTTTTATTTTCAATAGCTTGTAATGAATTATCTTTTGCAATTTTTTGATTTGTTCTATTAGATTGCAAATCAATTTCTTTTGCAATATTTTCGCTTTTATTCTGATCATTATTATTTTCTATGATATTATTTTGACCATCGTAATTTGTGACCTTGGAAAAATTATCTAATTTTTTATCTAGTTTATTTATTGAGTCTGTTATTATGGAGTACAACTGATTTCTGTATATGCGAAGGTCTTGCAATTCGACATTGGGTTGTATTTTTAATATATGTTCGTCAAAATTCTTTAACAGGTTGCTATATTTTAATAGCAATCTATCTTTTTCATAGATGTCTATTTTTTTTTCATTATAGTTTTGATTTATTTTATTTATTGCATCAAGCGCTATGGATTTTTCAAATAAAAGATTATTCAATTCTAATTTGATGTCATTGGAATCTTTTAATTTGCGCTCTTTTTTGGAAACCAGTATTCGATGTAAATATATGGAACAAATAGTCCCTGATAAAATAGAACTAAAAATCAAAAAAAAGCCTATCATCATTTACATGTAATTGTTAAAAAAGATCGATTTTTATGAGATTGAAAAACGATTACCTAACTCGCCTTTTAATCCATTTATATTTTCTAATCTTTGGATCGGGATACCCGCATTTAGAACACGTTTTACCGCGCTTGTGAAAAGAATTATGTCCGCAACGTCTACAACGTATGTGAGTTTTTTTTCGGGTAAATTTACCCATTGATGTAGTACCTTTTGTCACTTGATCACACCTATTTAATTATTATTTTTTATTTAAATTGAGGTGGGGAAATAATTACTACGTTATCTCCTCTTACAACAATGTTACCTATGTCATCAGATTTACCGTCTTCTAAAATTTCAACAGAACTTTCTAACAGCAAATTCATGTGTTGATCAAATCCTTGCAAGTTACCTCTAATAACTTTGCCTCCTTTTAACTTAATTAATACATCCTTACCAAGGCTCTCATCTAGAACCTTTACGGCCATATCTACAGACAACTTCTATCTAACCTATTGTTTATCAATGAATGCTCTATTATAAAGTTACTTTTTAATTTGAAAAATTGGTTTATTTGTAATTTGTGTCAGAAATTAAACTAATAATTTTTTCGATTATGTTTAGTGTCAGATTTTTGCCATCATCTGAAGATGAGTTAAATGGATTTCCCCAAATACCATTTTTTGTAAATTTGATAAATCCTCCGGGGTTATTTATAGACATATTCATTCCATTTTTGATCAATTTGATATTTTTATTATCTGACAACTCTAATCCTTTCTTTAATAAATCCATTTTAACTAAATCTGGGCGTATGGATAACATAAGAGATGTTTCAACTTCTCCAGCGTGGTCAAATGTACTATCAAGTAATTCCCAATAATTAATAAAGTAAAAAAATTTCTCTTTTATCGCTCGTTGTATCGATAGATGTTGTCCTATGTATTGTAAGATGCCAATATTACCGTGATGTCCATTAATAACAAATATGCGATTTATTCCTTGTTTAAACAAAGATACACAGATATCTGAAATAAAATTTAACAAAATATCATGATTGATGGATATGTTGAAAAAAGGTTCATGTTCAAATGAAACTCCAAAATAAATAGGTGGTACCAAAAAAACATCAATTTTTTGAGAGATGATTTTAGAAATATGTTCTACTATTACGGTGTCTGTCGAGAATGGTAAATGATGACCATGTTGTTCCAATGAACCTAGTGGGATTATGGCGGTGTCAAATCTCTTAGTGGTAATCATGTTAGAAAAAACATTCTGATTTAAATTTTTTAATTCACTCAATTTTAAAACTAGATAAAAATTAACGTTTCAGAATATAAATATAAGATGAATTATAATTTATAATTGACTTTTCCCCAATAAACTTCTAACTTATCATTTAAAAAGAGTTTTACTGCTTCTAATAACGCCGTAGACTCAGCTACTCTACCTTTCTGTTTTATAGTTTCCAATGTATCGTCATGTAAAACCTTAAATGATTCTTGTATTATTATGGGGCCCTGATCTAAATCTTCCGTAACGAAATGAGCTGTACAACCAATTATTCTTGCCCCTCGTTCATATGCTTGTACATATGCTAATGCGCCAGGAAATGCAGGTAACAAGGAGGGGTGGATATTAATTATCCTATTTGGATACCGCCATACAAAATTTGGTGTCAATATTCTCATGTATCGTGCTAAAACAATGAGATCAATATCAAATTGTTCGATTAATTGTAAAATATTTGTTTCTGCTTCGATCTGAGTATTATGTTGAACATGAAAAAAAGGGATAGAATGTGAATCTGCAATGTGTTTTAATTTTTCTTCTGATCCAATTATGAGTGATATATTTGCAACTATATCTCCTTTTGACATCGCGTCTAAAATTTTCAATAAACAATGATCTTCTTTACTTACAAGCAATGCAACATTTTTTATTTTATTTACTTCATGAAAATGCACTTTTATTTCCATTTCTAATGTGTTTGCTAAATCATTCAATTCTTTTTTTATTTGAGTTACATTTGAATTTTGAAAAGATGCTTCTAGGTGCATGCCAAACAAACCTTTTATAACATTCTGATTTATTTTTTCGATATTCCCTCCATTCTTAAAAATAAATTTAGTAATGTCTGCAACGATTCCTTTTTTATCTTTGCCTACTACGGTTACTTCTATAAGTGATTTAGTGCTAGTCTGATTTATGGGATCAATCGATTCATTTTTATCAATTGTCATATAAATATATATTTTCAGATTTATCCAAAATAAATATGGTGCAGTTTAACTGCAAATTATTTGCTTAATTATGTATAAATCCATCAAAAAAGTTTATTTGCTATTTTATATTCATCTTTATTAAAAGTAAAAATTATAGAAAAAGTAGTACTAAAAACTTATACTTTAAAATTCATATGTATTTTACTAATATAACGATATAGCATGTTTAGGTTAAGCAAGCGTAATATAACTTATTATTAATAGGATTTTGAATAAAATGGTTACAGCAACTAAAAAAAATGCTTCAATAGCATTACTCATAGTAACTTTTGCAGCAATAATGATGACAGCTTCTTTAGCAACAAATATTCGTAGCGTTTATGCTTGTCACGGCGGCTTCGGTGGCGGATGCGGCGGCGGATGCGGCTTCAGCTGTGGTGGCGGATGCGGCGGATGCGGCGGATGCGGCGACGGATGCGGTGGCGGATGCGGCGGATGCGGATGGAGCTTTAATCCATGTTCCTCCTGTGGCTTCGGTGGATTTGACCAATGTTGCGGTGGCTTCGGTGGATTTGACCAATGTTGCGGTGGCTTTGATGGCGGCTTCGGTCCAGCATTCCATCACACTCACCAAAGCATTGACCAAGGATGTATCCAACCAACACGATCTGGCGGCTTCGGTGGCGGCTTCGACGGTAATCCAGGCCATGGACAAGGTGGAGCACTCTCACACAATAACGTAGTTACCTGTGTAAACGCTAACTTTGGCGGAAATGCAGCAGTAAACGATCAAGGCTTCCGTTAGACGATAACACCTTAAAAAATATTGAAAAACAATATATTTTTTATTTTATTTTAAAATTGATTAATCAAATTATATTTCTAAATTAGATCTTTATTTTAATAAATTATTAAAATTATAAAAAAATAAATCGATAATTTTCCTTGTAAAAAGAATAAATGTAACAGGTATACTATCCAATTGATTGCTCTTTTAATCGTTCTACCTATACAAAGGTAATACATACTATTGTAAAATATTTATGATATCTTTATTTTGATTTTTTGTTATAGATATTTTTCTGCTAATTAGTAGTTTTGTTTGACCTGATACAAATCGAACATAATTATTTTACAATAATCTATAACAAGTATTTTACACAGATGTTATCTTAAGATATTGTTGCCTCTCTTATGAGAAAATCTCTGGTTTGTACTTATATACATTCCAAATTAATACATGACTTATTTTTAAAGGTGTAAAAAAGAAATGCTTTTGCAGCGTTTCTAAATGATAATCCTAAAAAAAGTATAATTACAATTCGTAATCTATAATTTATGAAGGCGTTCTGTTTCTTGATCTCAAATGAAATGGTTATACTAAATCTATAGGTTTTTTTCTCAAGTTAATTGGACTCAATGGACTAATCCATTCATTTATTGATTGTCATCATAAAAAAATAATATCTTGTTAATATTACCATAGAATAAATTACTTTATAAAAAACACCTACAATTGAAGATAGTATGGGAAGTAGAAAAAGGAAAACAGCAAGACCAATGAAAAAAACGAAATCAACGGATGGGCGGTGTCCTAAATGTAAAACAATAGTCCGGTTTAATGTATCCGGACAAGTCGGAAGCGAAATTTATGAATGTACAGGTTGTACAACTAAATATAAAATAGATGAATTATAAAATGAATGATTGATTATAAAAACAATAATCATTAATCTATTGTCAATTAAGAATATCGGTACGTTTTTCTATTTCAAAAAAGTATTATGAATAGTGTCTCGAAATATCGAATATACAGATAGTGTTTATCTTTATAGTAGCGGAATGCCTGAGGATTTGATACAAAAAAGCAAAATAACGTTACAAAATCATGGGGTGCATTTAAAGGATTTAATAATCATAGAATCTCCAGAGAACGTCCCAGAAGGGGCGATAATGATAACCCTATGGCCTCATTATTTATCCGTTGCCAAAGTTAAAAGAGTGAGAGAAGGTTCTATATATGCACCGCAATTATTTAATATTGATTTGTAGTATTTATAAAATATGTTTATAACTTTTTTTTGTAAACGGGAAAGACATGTGGATTGTCCTATTAAATGGCCTGTTAATGAAGTATGCGAATCAGGTGAAGATTGCTCCTTTGATAATAAAATGATTGATTGTCAATGTGAATGCCATCATGTACAAAGAAAAATCCTTAATAAGTAAAAATATATTATTTATTAAATTCGCGTGTATTTTTTAATTGAATAACAATTCAATATTGGGCATCAATTTTGTGCTATTCGTTTTTATATTTTAATTATTATATTTTATAAAGTAATCAATCTATTAAATAGGCGCTGCTAACTTAAGACATTATTTCTTTATTATGTTGATCAATAAATAGATGAAGCCACTGTTTGACATGATTTAAGATACATTTGTTCTTTTTACAAGGAAAGTAATCCTCAAAGATTTCTATTCTGTATTTTATGTATTGAATTGTTCTTTCAATAAGGCTTTTTTCATAAAAAGAATGAATATGATAATGTAGTTTCAAGAATTTGCATGCTTGTAGATACAATGTACCGCCATCTGTGGAAACTGAATGTTCTCCATATTCTTCAATTTTGCACAGAAATCTGTCAGCAACAAACATATTTCATTCTTTGGAGATGTGGAAAGAAAGAATTTCTTTATTTATTGGTTCAATAACGACCCAAAGCCATATTAATTCAGATATCTTTTATCCCAGTTTCATCGATAACATATTCTTTAATTATAGTTTTGCTAGAAAATTTCTTTAGTCTGTACTTTAAGCCATTTCCAGATTGATACGTGACTTATTTTTATTTTTAAAAATAATAATGCTTTGGCAGTATTTCTAAATGATAATCCAAGCAAGTACAAGTATAAACCATAACCAATAATTTGTGAAGATGTTTTATTTCTTGACCTATAGAATATATGGTTGTTTTAAATCTAAAGGTTTTTCCTTAAGTTAAGAGCCATTTAAATGAAATAACGCATTCATTATGTCTTAGAGAACAAGATTTATGAAATCCTTTTCATATTTATTAAAAAAGAATAAAAAACAATTGACAATAAAAAATAAAATTAATCAATAAAACAAGAGTAAAATAATATCAATATCTATCTTAGTATTGGATGCAATTTGATGGAAAAAAAAGATACATTTGATAAAGAAAAGTGCTTAACAATTTTAAAAATTTCTGAAAAAATTAGGTATGTGGGAATAATCAATAAATTTGGAAGAACATTGACAGGGAAGCTACAAAATGGTATCCAACCCATATTAACTCCTGAACAAGCTAGAGATGAACGGTATATAGAAGCTGCGAGGCGTCAACTGAGGAAATCCTTGGAAATTTCAATAGGAAAATCAATATTTACTATTGAAAAAAACGAAAACGTAACTTTCTTATTAATTCCAGATATTGATCAAGATATTTTTTACTACATTACATTAAATAAGGAAACAACGCTACCTGAGATAAGCGAGATTTTGACAAAAATAAAAGAAAAAATAAAGCAATAAATTAATTGAAATTAAATTTACTTCTTATTTCTTTGTCTTTAATTATGGCTGGATGATTTGGATCTATAAGAATGACTTCGAACCAAGAGTATAATCCATCTTTATATAGAAAATATGATCCTATGACTTTAAGGTTAAGAAATCTCTCACCTACACGTCTTTGAGCAACTAATTTCATACTAATACTCTGTTTTATATGGACAACACCCAAATGTTTTGGTCTTCTGCCAGATACTGGTCGTTGTTTTCTCATTCCTCCTCTACCTACCCGAATTCTTACAACAATTATTCCCTGTTTTGCTTTGTACCCTAACGTCCTTGCTCTGTCTAAACGGCTAGGTGTATCAATTCTGTGTATTGTAGGTTCCCTTCTCCATAAATATGCTTTATCTTTGAGATGTTGTGATCGTGTTTTTAACATTGATTTCCAAGTCTCTGCGATGTGGTGATACATACAGAAAGATTAGTTTTACCCATTAATATTTTTATTTGGAAATCTAAAAAAATAAAAAGAAAATTAGTTTCTTTGTCTACCTTCGTCTACCCATTCTTTCAGGTTTCTTTTGACCTGGTGAAATTCTTTTTTCAAATCTTTTTCGAAAATTATCTTTATTTCTAACCTTTGATACAGGACTTGTTCTTTCACGAGCTTGGATTTTCGGAGTTTGACCTCTAACTTTTCCAGCTTTAGTTAACGATCCGTGAGTTGGCACAAAACAATAATAACGCTACCGATATTTAATACATACATAAAAAGGATATTTGATGTTATAGAGGCAACAATTACCAACAACGATAGAGTAATGGCAATATATACTAAATTATTATTATTTAAATTGGACAATTGCATAATTAATATTTAGATAAATGTCTGTAGTAAATATCGATTTTACTAAGGAAATACAAAAATTAAAAAAAGAAAAAAATGCAATTATTCTTGCACACAACTACCAAATCCCAGAAGTTCAAGATATTGCAGACTTTATTGGAGATTCTTTAAAACTGTCAAATATGGCTTCCAAAACTGATGCATCAATTATCGTTTTTTGTGGAGTACACTTTATGGCAGAAACTGCATCAATAATAAGCCCTGACAAAAAAGTTACTAATACCCGATTTGGATGCAGGGTGCTCTCTTGCATCATCCATTAATTCTGATGAACTATTAGAGTGGAAAAAACAAAATCCAGAAGCAGTAGTTGTAAGTTATGTCAATACATCTGCAGAAATAAAAGCACTATCCGATTATTGCTGTACATCAGCTAACGCCGTAAAAATAGTAGAAAATATCCCAGCGGAAAAAACAATTTTGTTTTTACCTGATATGTTTTTAGGAGCATACGTGGCTGAGACTACAAAAAGAAAAAATATAAAAATATGGCCAGGTGAATGTCATGTTCATGCAGGAATACGATCTGAAGATATTAATTTAATGTTGAAAAAATATAGGAATGCTGAATTTTTGATTCATCCTGAATGTAGCTGTACTTCATCTACTTTATATCATATTTCAAAAGGAGATATAAATAAAGAAAGTAAAATATTATCTACAGAAGGGATGATGCGTGAAGCAAGATCTTCTACTAATAATCAATTCATTGTTGCAACAGAAACAGGGATGTTACATAGGATGAAAATGGAAAATCCTCAAAAGGACTTTATACCTATAAAAAAAGATGCCGTGTGTAAATATATGAAGAAGATAACATTGGAAAAAGTATATAATTCGCTGTTGACTGAAACCTTTGAAATTAAAGTTCCTTCTACAATAGCAGCTAAAGCAAAAATACCTATCTATAGGATGCTGTCAGTAACGGCGTAAAAAAAGAAAATCTGTAAAAAATTAAATCGATTCATTTAATTATTGATTTGCTTGAATTTGTAAACTAAAATCTATTGACTGAAATGAATGTGTTAGTGCACCAATCGATATCACATCGGGCATTGAAGATGCATATCTATAGATATTATCTAATGTGATGCCTCCAGATACTTCAATTGTTATTTTGTTTCGTATTCCAAGATGGGTAATTTTTTCTAAAGCGTTTTGAACTGCTTCGGGAGTAAAATTATCCAACATTATAATGTCTGCTTGAGCATGTATTGCGTCAATTAGTCCTTCATAATCCGTTACTTCGCATTCAATTTTTTTATATGTGCCGTATTTTGATTTAATTTGGTTAACGGCATTTTTAACAGAACCGGCTATTGCTATATGATTATCCTTTATTAGTATCATTTTGTCAAGACCTGATCTGTGTGATATGCCTCCTCCTAATATCACTGCTTTTTTATCAAAATATCGTAATCCTGGAGAAGTTTTTCTAGTGGATGCTATTCTTACCGATTTAGAAAAGTCACCTAATTTTTTAACAAACTGAAATGTTTTGGTTGAAATTCCGCTCATATGCATAATTAAATTCAGAGCAGTCCTTTCAGCCTTTAGTATTGATTTTGCTGGACCCGCAATATTCATAACTGTTGTTCCCTTTTTCAAGATATCTCCATCGTTTACTAGCAGTTTTGAATCACAATTGCAAATATTGAAAATTGTTTTAGCTTCCTGCAATCCACTTACAATAATTTCGCCATCATTTTTGCAAATAATTTGAGCATCTGCGTGAATATTATCATCAATTAATAAATCACTAGTTATATCGCCAACACCAATATCTTCATTTAAAAAATTAACTAAAATCGATCGTAATTTTATTTCATCGAAAAATAAAATGGAATTATTATAATAAAGATCGCTATTTTTCAATTTATTGTTAGGTTACCTTTAATGCATATTTATGAGATTTGGGAATTTCCAGTGTAGCTGCAATTTTGGATCTTGTATCAAAAATCAACAATATCCCAGACCAGTCCTTTGATAATTCGGTGGATTTACAAACGGGGCACATTTTGCCTGTAGTTAATGCCTTACACTTTTTACATGCAAATTCTTTTGCCAATAATATACTTATAAGAATTGTAATTTTTATTTCTTATCTTTTTTAGTATTGGAAGACATAATATTGGATGAAAGAGTTTTTTTTGAGTTACTGGATGCATCTTCTCCTTCAGAATGTGTATGTTGTGCACGATTTATTTCTTTTTCTACCCATTCCAAAGCACCTAGAAATGGTTGTCTGCAGGTGATACCAATTTTTCCCATGGATGCACTTTTTCCTAAACTTATTGCGGTAATTCTTGCTCGTATTTTTGAGCCAATACGCAAGGTTTTTTCTGATTGATTTGATAAAATTAAGCCTTGTTTAACATCGCTCTTTAAATAATCGTCGGTAATTTGAGATAAATGTAATAGTGCGTCGGTTGGTCCAATACGTACAAAAGCTCCAAAATCTGTTATTTCAACTACTTCCCCCTCTACTACTTCATGAAGTTTTGGAAAAAACGTCAGAGCGGTAAAGGTGACTTTATGGAAGGTTGCTCCATCGCCAGCAATGACTTTGCCAACTGAATTTGCTTCAGCATCAATTATAAGAATAACATATCCTAAATCTGCATTAACCATGCTTTCATATTTTTCTTTTAAAATTCCAATCGCAGTTAGTTTTAAAGAATTTGTCAATTTGCTTGGCGGAATTCTCACCACATCGGTCATATGAGCTATAACAAACATAATAAAGATATATCATATCAAAATCTTTTAGTTTATGAACTTTATGTTTGCATATTTAGGTTATCATGCAACTACATAGAAGATTGATTTAAATAATAATTATTCGTGTTTTATATTATCATGGTTACTGTAGATCAAGTCCTCACAGCATTAAAAAATGTAAAGGATCCAGAGATACATAAAGATATTGTTTCTATGGGGATGATAAAAGATATATCGATTAATGAAAATAAACTTGCTTTTACATTGGAATTAACTACTCCTGCTTGCCCATTTAATAGTGAAATCGAACAAGATGTCAGAAATTCAGTTTCTAGTTTGGGAATTAAAGATTTAGATTTAAAAGTTACAGCTAGAGTGATGGAAGGTAGGTCAATTTCAATGGATCAAATTTTGCCCAATGTGAAGAATATTATAGCAGTAGCTAGTGGCAAGGGTGGAGTAGGTAAAACCACTGTCTCTGTTAATTTGGCCTTATCCCTGGCAAAAACCGGGGCAAAAGTTGGAATACTGGATGCAGATATTTATGGCCCAAGTGTACCATTAATGCTCGGGCTAAAAACCTCTCCAGAAGTAATAAACAGCAAAATCCAACCTCCACAAACCGAAAATGTTAAAGTTATGTCAATGGGTTTTTTTTACGAACAATCTCAACAAGCAGGGATATATCGAGGTCCAATTATATCCGGTATAATAAAACAGTTTATAACTGATGTCAATTGGGAAGAATTGGATTATCTAATAATCGATCTGCCACCTGGTACGGGTGATGCACCTCTGACAATGGCACAAACAATACCAATAACAGGAATTTTAATTGTAACCACTCCTCAAGATATTGCCATGAATGTTGCAGTGAAATCTATTGGCATGTTCAATAAATTAAATATCCCTATTATAGGGGTCATCGAAAACATGAGTTATTTATCTTGTCCTAATTGCAAGGAAAAAATAAATATCTTTGGAAAAGGAGGGGGTCAAAAGATAAGCGAGCAGTTCAAAATTCCGTTTATTGGAGAAGTGCCTCTATCTTCACAAATAATGCAAGGAAGTGATGACGGTAAATCCGTTATAATATCTGAACCTGATTCAGAATATTCACAAGCATTTTACAAGATAGCCAAGATTACTGCAGGACGGATAAGTGTAGTAGCATCTGAATTACAAGACCAGGAAAGGGAAAACGAAAAAATCATACAAAAATAAAAATATCAATAGCCAACTTAAATATGTTCGATAAATCTATATAATATATTTAATGTTAATCAATTCTTGCAATAATGATTTATTGAAAGAACCTTTTGGAATTTTAATTCCTGATTCCGAAATAACAAAAGAAAAGATTTTTTCATTCATTAAAGATTCGGAAAAAATAGTTACAGTCGGGGATACAACTACGAAAAAATTTTTAGATTTTGGATTTATTCCAAATTTGTCAATAATTGATAATAAAGAAAAAAGAATCGCGATATCTGATCCTATTAAATACTGTGTTGATGATAAAATATTTTGTAAAAACAAACCTGGAGAGTTAAATATACGTGTTATCGATATTGTTAAGAAATTAATATCCTTAGATTTTGATAAAATACAAATTATAATAGATGGGGAAGAAGATATTGTGGCTTTACCTTTATTTGTGAATGCTCCAGATAACTGGACAATTTTTTATGGACAACCAAATGAAGGAATGGTTATTGTTAAAATGGGTGAAAGAACGCGAGAAAGAGCTTTAGATATCTTTAATAAAGTTATCTTGAGTAATTAATTAAAAAGGGTATGATGATGTGGTGGCTATATGAAAATTATGATTAATTTACCATTTGCTGACCCTATTAAATTTAAATAGACAAAAGGAAATAAAATTACCTAATACTACAAAATATTGCAAAGGCAACTATTCTTTTTTAATATTCAGGTTCTATTGATATAAAGTTTATAAAACGTTCCGGTCTCATCGCTAATGTAATTCCAATTTTCTGGTCTTATATCTACCTCGCTGAAATAGCTTTGTTCTTCTGTCGATAAAATGTCGTAGATTAATTGACCCACAACAATATGATCAACCTTTGCATAAGCTGTCATCTTTGTGGTAATACTGATTGTATATCCGAGAATATCATAAATGGGTTTTTTGATATTGCAGGTTATTTCTTTATCTTGAATTGTTATTGAATTATTTTTTTTTGAAAGGCCAGTTTCAAGTGGTATATATTTTACAACAACATTTTCCCCATAATCTATGCCTATTCTTACTCCCATTTCGGGATAATCGGTACTGATTTAGAACGAGATTCAAACCTTGTTTTATCACTTTTATCATGGTTTTTGCGCAATTGATAGCATTAATGCAATGAAGATAGGAGTTATCTGTATTGATGTTGAAAAAACCTATTATTGCATCACCTATGTATTTTAAAACATAGCCTCCATACAATCTGATAACTTTGGTCATTTCCTGAGTAAAAGCTTGTATGATTTTAGAAAGTCTATCAATTGGCAACGTCATAGATAAATTTGTTGATTCTACTATGTCAATATGTAAAATTATAGATTTGATTTTTGTATTAGAATAATTACTCAGGATCTCTTGTGTTTCGTCAAATGGGGATGTAAACACAGGATCGGTTCTTAGTGCTTTCCACATATTGGATTGAGCAACAGATATTATTTTTTTGATATCCATAATTGCATCTAGATGAAAAACGGATTCTGATTGATTAGGGATTGATATATTTTTTGCATATTTTAGGTTATTTTCATCATATACACTATGTACTACTCTTTCTACTTCGGGTAATTCTATATCCAATTGTAGTGCAATAAATTCAAGGGCAATACCTGAATCATACAGATTTATAATTGTTTGTTGTTGTTCATCTTTATTTATTTGACTACTTACATGATTTTTAGTATTGTCTTCGTCTGTTTGCGAAATATTGATCAAATATGATAAAATTTTGTCATACTTAAACCATCTCAGAACTTTATTCTTTTTACATAATAGATCATAATTAAATGCCTACCAAAACTTTACAGATTATATATCATATTGTATGTATCTTTATTTTAAGGTTAATTGATTAAAGTATGTCAACTTTATGATTTTTTCTATTGTGCTAATTATACAGTCTAATATTTAACAATAATAAATATAAATTGAGATAATGATTTTGGATCAAATATTTTAAAGTAGATTAATTTTCAGTATTTTTATCTAAATTAGTTTTTTCTAATCTTTTCAATGCATTCAATATCTCTACTTCTAGAGATCTTAGTTCGACGATAGAATTATTTTCATATGTTGAATTAACAATTTCGTCAATATCTTTAGCATTTTTGTGGACATCTTTCTTATCTTTAAAAATCATGGTATCCTCAATCTTGGTTTTTGGTAAATCGACGGTTGAAAACACATCCGAAGAAAAAGAAGATGGGGATTTGGATAATGATTTGGTTTTGACGCTTCTATCATTATTATCAATATTATTGTTCTCAACCTTTTTTTCATCAAACCGTATCAAAGCAGAATTCATTTTTTCAAGTAAAAGATGAATATCTGTCAAAGATTTTTGCAAAGAGGAGTTTTCATATAAATTATTTTTTAAAACAGATGTTATGGCCTCAACCTCCATCTCATTATTGTTCTCAACCTTTTTTTCATCAAACCGTATCAAAGCAGAATTCATTTTTTCAAGTAAAAGATGAATATCTGTCAAAGATTTTTGCAAAGAGGAGTTTTCATATAAATTATTTTTTAAAACAGATGTTATGGCCTCAACCTCCATCTCATTATTGTTCTCAACCTTTTTTTCATCAAACCGTATCAAAGCAGAATTCATTTTTTCAAGTAAAAGATGAATATCTGTCAAAGATTTTTGCAAAGAGGAGTTTTCATATAAATTATTTTTTAAAACAGATGTTATGGCCTCAACCTCCATCTCATTATTGTTCTCAACCTTTTTTTCATCAAACCGTATCAAAGCAGAATTCATTTTTTCAAGTAAAAGATGAATATCTGTCAAAGATTTTTGCAAAGAGGAGTTTTCATATAAATTATTTTTTAAAACAGATGTTATGGCCTCAACCTCCATCTCATTATTGTTCTCAACCTTTTTTTCATCAAACCGTATCAAAGCAGAATTCATTTTTTCAAGTAAAAGATGAATATCTGTCAAAGATTTTTGCAAAGAGGAGTTTTCATATAAATTATTTTTTAAAACAGATGTTATGGCCTCAACCTCCATCTCATTATTGTTCTCAACCTTTTTTTCATCAAACCGTATCAAAGCAGAATTCATTTTTTCAAGTAAAAGATGAATATCTGTCAAAGATTTTTGCAAAGAGGAGTTTTCATATAAATTATTTTTTAAAACAGATGTTATGGCCTCAACCTCCATCTCATTATTGTTCTCAACCTTTTTTTCATCAAACCGTATCAAAGCAGAATTCATTTTTTCAAGTAAAAGATGAATATCTGTCAAAGATTTTTGCAAAGAGGAGTTTTCATATAAATTATTTTTTAAAACAGATGTAATTGATTTATTAATTGGATTAACAAAATCCTCAATTTTTATTGCCCCATTTTTTTTATTAGTGGGAACAATTTTTTGTGGCCATTTAAATAACAGAATGAAAAATATGGAAAATAGAACACCGGGAATAGCAAGTGAAATAATTAAAAATACTTCATACAAACTATAAGATAAATACAATTTATGGATTTAAAAATTTTCACATATCAAAATGCCTATTTTAAAAGAGATATATTATTAATGAAGATTATTCACCGTTGAAATATTCTACTATTAAGTTAGCAAAAATTCCTCTATCTTTATTATATTTTATAATGTCAAACAGAAAAGGAAAACTGTTGCTTTTAAATAAAGAAATAGATATGCCTTTGCTAAAGCGATTCCTTTTTCATATTTAAAAATATGATTCAAAAGTTTCTACAGCCCAAGGATGTCGGTATCTTATTCCTAGTAGATTTAAAACATCATCAAATCCTGCTCTATTTGAAAAAAGTATTATTGATAGGAATACCATAGATCTCGTCAAGTTAGAAACAATCTATACTTATAATATGTTTGTATCAATTTTTTTTAATAATAGTCATTATTTTATAGTTTATCGATCTGATTTTTCATCTTATTTCATATTCGCTGTTTCTAGTTACATGTGTCATTATTTTACACTTTCCAATCTACAAATGGTATCTGCAACACTACTTTGTTGAAAATAATTTTTATCGTGTTATTTTCTTTACTATGCGATTTTCACTTTTTCTTTATTTCTATTAGGTATGACTATTAGTTGTTTTGCGAAATACTTTTCTATTTCAAAATATCTATGGATATAAATATGTACATTCTCGAATGAAAAATGTTATATATTTTATATCGATAATATAATGTCTTTTTCCTTTCTTATGGGATAAAATATGATTGTTATCTATTTTTATCAATCTCTTTTGCATATTCAATTATGCGTCTTTCTTCTTACTCGAATGATATGTCTTACACTTTCTCTTATCGAAAGATCTTGATATCCGTTATTGTTCTATACCAACAGTAAAAGCAAAAAATTCTAAAAAATACTCTTCAACTTCAAGTGAAGTTTTTAGCCTTTTGATCAAGCCTCATATTTTTTTTTAATTTGTACACATTTTCTTATCGATATCCAATATTTTGAATGTGTGTAAACAATGCTATTCTCCAAATCAAGTAGAAATTCTGTAAATGTAAATGTTCTGTAAAGACAATAATGATTTAAAACCATTAAAAATCCTCTAGTTCAAGTTCTAATGATCTTCTTATGGTGTCTATATGTTCATTAGATCTCTTGCATAATTGCAACTAAACAGCTTTATGATCATTAGTTTATCACAACTTGTCCTTTCTTTGCTTTCATACGATATGTTAGCCAAAAAGCAACTGCTCTTCAAATCATTTACCGGTCTTACAGTACAAGAATTTGAAGAGATTTACAAGGAGATAACAAAAAGATATGTCAAACATAAGATACATCGTTTATCTAAAAGAAAATATCGAAAAAGAGACATAGGTGCAGGCAGACATTTCAAGTTGGATTTAAAAGATAGATTTGTAATGATTTTAGTGTATTATCACATTTACATTATTTATACTCTGGCAGGTTTTCTCTTTGATTTGGATCAAAGCAACATATGCAGAGACATACAAAAGATTTAACAATTAGTAAGAAAATGTTTCAATTTCACAGAAAACATATCAAATAACCAAAAGACTAAAAACGCCAGAAGAAGTAGAGAAATATTTTCCAGGATTTCTTGCTTTTACCGATTGTACAGAACAGCAAATACCAAGACCTGTTGATAAGAATAAAAGACGCAAGGCGTACTATTCAGGCAAGGAGAAAAGACATACCATGAAGAATCAGCTTATGGTTAACAATCGTGGTTATATCCTTCACAAATTAAGACATAAAAAAGAGGAAGAAAACATGATTATGACATTTATAAAAAGAACCATCCTGTTATCCCTAAACAAGTTCTAAATGTATTTGACCTTGGATACGTAAGAGTAGAAAAGGATTTCCCAGAACAACTATCAGCACTATCATGTAAAAAGCGATACCAGGAAGATTTATCACAAGAAGAAAAAGAGTATGATCAAATTCATTCTAAAATGAGAATAGTGATAGAACATACCATTTGTCGATTGAAAAAATATTGGATAATGAGTGGTGTATTTAGGAATAGATTAAGAAAATATAATAGAATATTGGATATAGTAGCAGGTCTAGTAAACTATAGAATACTAAATCTGCATCAATAGAAGAAAAGTAGTATATCACTAGTGAAACGAATAGAATTATACCGAAAAAATGTCAAATTACGTTAGCATACATTTGCTAAATGGTATAATGCCGGTGGATGATTTAGAGTAATGGGTTTTTTGGATAATGTCATGCGAGAATAAAGAAACGGTTTATTGATGGCCGCCTCTTAATATGGACATCCATTATAATTATGCAAAATTCCGCTCAAGAAAAAATATTATCTAATTCTTATTGCTGAATAATACTTAACTAGTTTATATCTGTATGCATAATACTATTATTAGTTCTGGTAACTTAAGGATCTCTTAAAATGCTTTAACTTGATTATCGTATGCTTTATCTCTATTTTGATAAAATCATGACATTTTAAGTATAAAAATATGCATTTATAAAAATTTGAGTTATATGCTATTGATTATGCACTATTTGATGGAAAAAGTCATAATTAACCAACCATATCCTTATTAATATATATCGATACATGATGGAAACCAGAAATACGTTAGAAACTGATCCAACACTAAGACGCGTAAAGTCTACGGTTTTACAAAGAATGACCAAATTTTAATGATCCTACATGAATCAATCAGTTTCAAAGTAATTACCTTAAATAAAACTTTACACATTTTTCTTTAATGCATGACAAAGATAATCATATTATAAATGACCACGTTGAAATAATCGATACTATAACAGATGCAGATGAATTCTCAATAAATGATGAAAAAAATGATCAAGATGGAAATAATGGTACTGCTGTTTCCTTAGAGAATTTGTCTAATTTATTTAAAGGCCGAAATTTGGCATTTGTATCTACCTTGTCTAGCGATGGATCACCCCATGTTACTCCGGTATGGTCCGACATAGATGATGAGAATAATATTTTAATTAATACTGCAGAATCTTCTGTCAAGAATATAAATGTAGAAAAAGATCCCAGAATTGCGATTTCTGTAGTGGAACAATACAATCCTTACAATATGATATCAATTAAAGGAAAAGTAATTGAAAAAACTTTCACAAATGCAGATGAACATCTTCGCAAATTGGCTATAAAATATTTGGGATTCGGAAAATATTATTATAGAAAACCAAAAAATAGAAGAATCATTCTAAAAGTAAAACCAGAAAAAATAATGGGTTTATCTTTACACCCTGCATTTTATTTCCTTGCTTATTCTCCTTTCAATACGCCAAACCAGTCTGATGGTGCTCAAAAGGGTGTCCAATAGTGCAATGAGAGGGAACATTTTTTAATTCATAGATGAAGTGTGTATAAAATCATTTGATATTCTCATGATAAACTAAAATATTTTTTTATAAATTGTATCAAAGACGCGACCGATATTGTAACTATAAAAATTTGAATATTGTATTTTTTACATAATTATATAATTGCTATTAAGAGCCTATCCCAAAATTATCTTTCTATATATAATGATACAACAAGAGAACTGTACCAATCCAAGATAGTTCTCGACCTTCTTTTCATATCTTGTTAATAGTTTCCTGAACCTATTATGCCAAGAGTTTGTTCTCTTTACAACCCATCTTTTAGGAGAATGTTTTTTACAATTTGGTATCGCTTTTGTATTTTCTTCATCAACTTCCTCTCATTTCTTTTTCTTGTATGGTATGTGTAGTACATAGTCTCGTTTGATTAATTCCTGCTCTTCGGGTTTGGAATTGTATGCTTTGTCAAGACATAAATGTTGCAGCTTCTTCTTCTTGTTCCTGGTTTAGGTTTATGGGTGGCAGTTGACGTTGACGTTGACGTTTGATAACTATTATCAACCACATCTATTACTAGTTTGATGTCATGAGTACTTGTTGAAGAAATAAATACAGATAGTGGGATTCCATTTTTATCTGTTAAAATATATTTTTGTGCCTAGTTTGCTTCTATCAGTAGGATTCTTTCCTGTCATCGCCCACTAAAGGAGACTTTATAGATATACTATCTGCTGATTGCCAAATCCAATTGATATCGATAAGATCATCATAGATTTTCAATAGTTTTATCCATCCATTTTTGAAGATGTCAAGGCTGTTCCACTTCTGAAACCTATGATGACAAGTAGAGCCAGATCCATATTCTTTTGGAAGTATTTTCCATTGGCACCCTGTTCTTAATACATAGAGAATTCCATCAATTATTTTTCTGTAGGGGCAATTCGTCGACCAACTGTCCTGAGGAGTTTCTCCTTTGGTAAAATACTTTTAATCTTATTCCATGATCTATCAGGAATCTTGAGTATGGTAGGATGTTTATTTTTCTCTTTTACATTATCCATTCTATGGATGCAGGTCACAGTTTATCAAAAGAGGAAAAGATCTATAATCCTATCGAATTTGGGATGGGATCTAAATATAAAAAAACAATATTACTAATCATAAATATCAAATATGAAAATTATTTTTCTAACCGGAACGTTTCAATATGTAATAAATTTAACTTTATAATATGATTTTAGCAATAATTGTTTTATTCACAGACAGCTAGTCCCCAAGGATGCTGCAAAGTATATTCTTTAGACCATGAGATTTGTAATGTATTCCAACAAACTCCGGAATCGGTGGAACAATAAATTCCCCTGTTATTTAAACAATAAAACTCATCTTTGATTTTCGGATTAGATTCTATCACTGAAATTATAGTTCCTTTTGAATCTGGTAAACCATTATCATCATTAATTAAAGTCCACGATTTATCATTTTTGTCAATATCATCTAAACGTCTGTATATAAAAGATTCTGCATCTTGCCTTGAATGGGCTTTCCATGCATTTTTTGCAGCAGAAATTATTATATTTTGGGGGCTGTCAGAATTTACTCCAATGCCGGATAGATATGTATACTGTCCTAGTCCGTCATCCAATTTTTCCCATGTAACGCCATAATCTTGACTTTCAAAATAGCCATCACCTGCAGCAGAATAAAGTCTTTGTGGGGATTTTTTATGAGTTCGCAATATGTGCGTATCATATGGACCCGTCTCAACTTTATCAATCCAGGTTCTACCACCATCTATACTTTTGATTAGTGCTCCTGCTTCTATCGCAACAAAAATATACTCTTTATTATTTGTATCAGGTTCTATCCAACGAATGTGATGAGTTGTAGGTTTAGGAGGAAATGACCAGGTAGATGACGAAGGTAGTTTTTTAAATTCATCGATTATTTCCCAGGTTTGGCCCCCGTCAATGGATGAAAAGATCATACTTGGTTCCATTCCTACAAATAGTTTGCTAAAATGATCTCCTTTTTCTATGTGACTTGCAGAAATAGTAGTAATATTATATCCACTAGTGTTTAAAGAGGTTTTTTCCCAAGTTTGCCCATTATCATCGGTTTTCCATAATCCATTGTCAAAAGTACCACAATATGCTCTGCCAGAATTTCTAGGATCGAAAACTAAACAAGTTGGATTATTTAGATTTAAAGATTGAGTTTTCCACCCGTTCTTGGTGGATTCCAACACTAGAATTGAATTTTGTAATGATGCTAAGATAGTTGTCAAACTATTATAACCAAGATCTAATATAATATTATTTAAATTTTAGAATAGTCAATATCGGAGGTAAATTTGAAAAAGCCCTTAATTATTATTTTCTCGATTATTTGCTTGCTGACATGGAATATTTTAAAATTTTTAATTTGTATGTCTATAACTAATAGTCAAAAATGTTCATATATTGAAATATCATAAAATTACAAATTTGCTAAATTATAAAAAAATTTTCTGAACTAATTTTATTTTTCTAGAGATGGGAGAATTAAACATTTCCATATTAACAAATAATATTTCTATCACCTGATTTGTAATTATTTTTCCATGTTTATTTGGAAATAATCTCAATTTAGATTTTATTGTTTTATTTCATATTAAAAACGATATTGATTCATTATGTATCTGGAAAATGTAATGATGATGTTTTAAAGGTTTGTTCATACTCATTTAACGCTATTTCATTATCATACAAATCTGTATAAATAAGTCAAGTGTAAATTTCAGTTATTCTTTTAATTTTATAAAATAATGATCATCAAAGTTTTTTGTTCTATCTTTTTATATTGCATTGTTTTGTATGTGATATTTCAGGTAATGAAGAGTTTTTTATTTTCAAAAAAGATATGTACTTGTGGATACAACGTTATATATCATTTGTTAATGAAACAAAATATGTTTCATATTCTTATGATATGTGAGCCGAAATCGCTATTTAGAAAATGGTTATATTTTTCTGATAAAAAGGTTATTTTTTTGAGGAATATTATTATTTTGCATTTTTATATACGTTGCCATGCTGAATAACTTAACTCCGTTTAAAGATTATTTTTCAAATCAATCAATTCTATCAAAAATTAAATTCAAATAACTAAAAAATATGAAATCCGGTTAAAAAGTGTAGAATAAATGATATTATGTATTAGAACGTAAAATAACTAGATGCAATGTATTTTAGAGTCTCTAAAAGGGATCTAGACCTAAAAAATTAAGGTTGTTGAAAAAGATGATATTTGTCATTACAAAACAGAAAGATCTAAATCAAGAAATATTCTTTCCTAGAATAGATTATAATTATGATTAATGTAAATCCATTTTTAAATTAGTTTAAAATAAGATTCAATACGATTACAAAAAGAATAAAATAAATTATTATGTAGTATGTACATATAACTTTATTGTTAATTATTATCCCCCACCTGATACCATCAAAACATCCTCTGTTAATCTTGGCAATTTATTAAAATAGGCTGGATCTAAATTAAAAGTTGATCCTAAAACATTATTTGAATATGCACTAAGCATACCTGACGTGCCGATATCTCCGGGCATATCTGAACTAAAGAAAAGCAAAAAATGCATATTCTTATTACTGTCTAGGTTTTCTATATAATGAAAAAATCCAACAGGAATAAAGTAAATTTCGCCGGGTGTAACTTCAAAAGTGTCTTTCCCGCCCTCAGGACTTAGTACTATTAATCGTGCGGTTCCATCAAGAACATACCCTAATTCGGAGGCATTAGGATGCCAATGTGGTTCTCGGATAGCATTAGGTTTCATAATTAAAGAAAAAAATGCTAGCTTACTTTCCCTGAGTATAGGAAAAGAATTGGCGTTTGCTTTACCAACTGTTCCACCTGCTGCTTGAATTTGTGGAGGGGTAGCTTCAATATTGTATTTATGAGAGTTAGGAATTTTTGCTATGTTTGATTCAGATTCTAGTCCTTTATTTGATTTGGATCCTATTATTATATCCTCAGAAGAGTTTTTGTTGAATTCATTGAAAAATGCATTAGATGATTTTAATCCAAAGGTCTTGTTCATAATTCGATCAGACATGGATCCTACGGAACCGGATAGTCCCAATGTTGTAGGTCGTTCATTATTGAATGCAAGAACAAATTTGGCTTCATTATTGCCAATATTCTCAATATCGTGCATAAAGCCTTGAGGTATAAAAAATATTTCTCCTGAATCTATTGTAAATGAATCTACAGTAAATGAATCTGCACCCGTATTAGAACTATATATAGTCATTTTTGCTCTACCGTTTATACAATATCCTAGTTCAGCTGCATTGGGATGCCAATGTGGCTCACGTACTCCGTCTCTCTTAAGACGCAAAAGATATGTCGACATTGACCACTCATTAAGTACTGGAAAGTTATCTGCGTTTGCAAAGGTTCTACTTCCAGCAGCATTGGAAAATTGGGGTTTTGTTAAATCCAAATTAAATGTATAAGGCGAAGACTTTTGCTTTTGTTCAAAAGGAGACACAAGATTTGTTAAAGGATCTATTATATTTGAATTATCAAACAAAAGATAGATTTTGCAAAGTTATGCAAAAATCAATAGTATTGTTATTTCATACGTGTTTAGGGGGCATCAAAAAGATATGAAATGTATCTTAATTCACAAAAATTGATAAACCTAATGGAGTTTTTTTATATTATTGATTAATATTATATTAATAATAGGTACATTATCAATAATATTCTATAAAAGGTCCAACTTGTGAAATAAAATGTATATTTATTTGCTTTTTTTAGATATTAATTTTAGGCTCTGTTAACTTAAGGAAAAACCTATAGATTTATGACAACCATATATTATATGTCCACTAAAACTAGAACATCTTCAAACATAATTGGTTATGGATTATATTTGTATTTTTTAGGATTGTCATTTAGAAACACCTCCAAAGCATTATCATTTTTAAAAATAGCAAAAATAAGCCACATTTCTATCTGGAAATGGATTCAAAAGTACAAGCCTTGGAAATATCAAAGGAAAAGGAAAATCGAAGAGTACATAATTGATGAAACTTCCATAAAATCAGGTTCTTCTAACTTAATCTGGCTTTGGGTTGTTATTGAACCAACAAATAATGAAATTCTTTCATTTTATATATCAAAAAAAAAACGAAACATGTTTGTTGCAGAGCGATTTCTGTCTCAAGTAGTAAACAAGTACGGATTACATTCTGTCTCATCAGATGGTGGTACTTGGTATCCACAAGCCTTTAGGTTTTTGAACTTGTATTATCATATTCATTTCATCTTTCGAGAAAAGCCTGATAGAAAGAACAATGCAATATATAAAAGATAGAACTGAATGTTTTGATGATTACTTTCCTTGTAAAAAGAACAAATATAAATTACATCATATAAGGCAATGGCTCAAGTTGTTTGTTTATGAGTATAATAAAGAAATAATGTCTTAAGTTAACAGTTGTGTAAATAAGATTGTATACACATTTGTAAACTAATACTACTCTTTTTGACCGACAAAATTGTTATCATATTTTTTGATTCATATTTAATATTATGAAAATTAACAAATCTAAACAAACACCATTAGTTTACAATAAAGATTATCAATGTATTTACATAACTGTTAACAGAGCCGGATAATTCATTCAAAATTAGTGTCTTATATATCAGGTATTTAATAAAATAACCTGTTACTAGTTTTAACTACATATTTTAAATTTGGTTTTTGTTCTTTTTAGAAATCTATTGAATTAAATCTTTAATAAGTAGAATATCATGATCTAGAATTATTTCCAGATTTATTGATTGATTGAAATTTAATAGTAAAAATAAATATATCGTAAATAATTTGATATTATAAAATTATATGGATTCAATGATATATCTATCAAATATTATGATTTCTTATTTTCTTTTTCAAACACATGTGTGTATTTTACTGCAACATTGATGGATAAATAGGATAAAGATGATGAGATGATTGTAGATATAATTACACTCTGAAAAGGAATAAAACCTATATCTAAAAATGTAAACATGAAAATAAATTTTGAACCATTATCTATAAAATCGAATATAAAAGTAGCAAATAACATTTTCATTATTATTTTTTTTAATACGTGCCATTCTATTTTTCCGGTTGTTTTATTTGTGTACAGGTTCTTATAAGTTCTTTGAAATAGAATTGCAAAAACTATTTTCGATACTATATATCCTATTATCACAGTTAATATCGAATTAGCAAAACTATTCTTTGAATAGATAATCAATATATGCATAACAACTAAATTAGTAATAAAGCCTGTAATACCTGAAAGTACGAGATCTTTATTTAATGATATAATATTATAGTATTTTATATAATATTTTGAAAGGAATTTTGATTTATTAAATGGATTTCCTTTCACAATATTTTATAACAAATAATTGTTTATTAATTTGATCTAACGATTACTATTTCAATATGATTTTCTAAAAATTACTTCTAGAAATATTTTCCTAAACGTGGCATGTTTAATATAGTTTATACTCGATCTATTTCTATTAAATGAAATATGTATAGTTTATGTTCTATTAATGAGATTTATTTCTTGATTGTATTTATTAATAGATCTCTGATAATTGGTGAGTTTTAAAATTTTAAAAATTGGATTATCTATATAACAGAAACAATCTGCATTTTAATATGAATTCATCTTATTTTAATATGCTGATTCTTTTATTCTATCGTTTACCATGTCTGATGTTATATCTTGTATTCTATTGTAATTTCTTAACCTATTTCTAAATTATGCAAATTTAGATTCCATTTTTAAAATGATATAAAGAATTATGATGTATGTATAAAGGCTTAATTCAAATGGGAAGAAATGACCTTTGTTCATCCAGAACAGGTAAAAATAAAGGAAATGTTGCATCGCTAAATCAGATACAGACATTTACAACTACGATGAATCATAGAAACGAAAATATCATTTTCAGGATTCTACATACGTTAATAATCTACATACATTATTTATTAGTCACATTTCCTTTTTAGAAACATCACGTGATTATTACTATCTTTTTTTTACTATCTGAGTATTTAGTACATTTCTTATATGTATCACGGATAGTATATAGATAAAATGGGGTAACATTTGAAATTTACTTTGATATTATGATGATAAAAAATCTATCCAAATTTCTATACTTTCATTAATAATTGTGTATATTTTCATGGTATTGCTGTTCCTTTTTCAAACCACATTTGCGGATATGGTTATAATACTAGGACATATTAGTTAAATGAAACTCTTCTTCACTTTATTAGTATTTTCTATTGTTTTGTTTTATACTATTGTGAAATGCTAATTATTTTTCATCAAACCCGCTGTCCGTTTGGATTCGAATATTTTATTATGTAAATATTATTTAGAATTGATTCTACTGATTTTTCACTAATTCATTGAAAGTTTAAATCGGATAATATCGATTAAATAAAAGAAATCTAAATTATATTGATTTTTTATCACATTATTTTATTCTTTATCCACTCGATATTATTGGAAAAGTCGTAGTAAAAATAGTTAAAATTCGATCACTATTTTTATATATGAATTATTTATGAATGGTTTTTTGAAATATGCAATAATGTTATCTTCGAATACTGTCTTGTTATTATTATTCGCAACAGCTATATTTATGATGTTAAAATCATCTGCATGTATGTCGATTTATGTTATATTTGACATTTTACATTAACGAAATAAAATTTAATTATTTCTTGAATATATTTACATTTAAAATGAGTTTTATTGAAAGCAACTATTCCAACATCTGCAGGCAATCGAATGGTTAAAGATTTAAATTTTTTAAAAAACATTGAGAACTATATAAAAAGCTTTAATTGTGAGGCATCATATTTCACCGAGTTTGGTGGAAACAGAAATGATTTTTATTTTGGATTTGCCTAGTACGGATATCCATCCTGTCATTGGAGAGCCTTTGTTCCAATGATTTGAAGCTAATGTAGAAATACGTCCAGCAATGAACTTTGATAATTTAAAAAATGCAATTTCAAATATGCCAAAATAACAAAACCTGTCTCTATTTTTTTAGTAAAGTGTATTTGTTTGTTATAGTAAATCATACAAATATTGATGCCATATGTTTTCTATAAATATGGGTGAAACTCCATTTTTTTTGTATTCTAAAATAATGTCAATAGTTTTTAAATATCTAATCAATTTTTAGGTCTGTGATAAATAGATTCGGTTATAATGAAACTGATACGTTTTCATTATATAAAGTATAGATCATTTCTAATTATCCTATGGATAAAAAGATATACTAATTCTTTCTTTTTGTTCTTGCAATATCTAAACGTCTCGATTGCTATTGTGTGGTATTTATCCAAAACTATACAAAAATATGATATTCATTCTGTTTCAATAGATTGTGATCATTATTACCCTTATGTATATAATTTTTTCAAACCAAAATATATTATTTTGAAAAAGGTATCTTTGAAAATACCATATAATAACGGATAATACCAAAACTATTACTTTCTTGAGGTGAAGGAAATATTTCTTGAATTCTGTTAAAAAATTGGATATTTTTTTTAATAGGATAATTTCTTAATGATTTTCATATTTGCATACATCTAATGCGTTTTGTTGCATATAATTGATTGGGCGTAAATCCATTTTTGGTTATTTGTTTCATCATTCTAATGTGATTGAGGGTTGTGATATCAAACCAGAAATATTATTTTAATATGACTGTGAATATATTTTTTAAACAATATTTTGTTACCTGCTGACAAAAAGAAGAGTTATCACTTGACTGTTCAGATCATTTTTTTGACCCATTGAGCTCGCCAGGCTGGAGGCTCATATGGTTCAGCAAAGTATTGAGTCTCATGGATGACCTTACCGTCCTGGAACTCCATAATGCTCACTGTTGGAACAGGTTGTCCGTCATATATAGTCACATATTCTGTGATCCACAAGTCTCCATTTCCAATTATTCTTCTAATCGTGAATCCTGCCGGCTTAGATGGGTGATGTCCACGGAGATCTTGTATATCATGCCTGCTGATTATCCGCTCCATAGATTGGGGATAGTCTAATATAACGTCATCATTGTAGATGTCATGTTCCTTTTCTATATCTCCATCTGTTGAGGCTGCCCAATGTTTATCTAAGGCTGCTCGGATTTGATGATTCTCCATGCCTCAATTGTCTCTATAATCTCTATAATCTTATCTATACTATCACCTTGAAATAACGTTCTCCATGCTTGAACAATTGTATGATAAGAATAATTCAAATTTATTTTCAATATGCAATAATATCCTAACTCCAACCGTTGAAACATTGTTTAGATAAACAATGATCCAAAGATTGTCTAGTGGAATGTGAATATTCTAACCAATTTGACATTCAGTTTCCGATAGGTTGTATACTATTGCCTAATTTGCCAAAGAAACATGATAGGCAGTATGTTTATATTTTCCGACAGCAATTCTAGTGTTTTAAAGTACGGGTGTGGATTTAACTGGATTTTAATAATATATTGCATAATTTTCTTAGCGTGGTCTGTTAGTATAACATTAAACTAGCATTAGCCTGTGGTCGTATTCATTTCATGAAGATGTACATTTGATAGGACTAAAAACCCGTCTACCACATATAATACAAAATATTAATAGGTAATATTATTGATTGTAGAACGATTATGTTTGCTTTTTCAATAACTGTAATAAACCGTGATTTACTATATACAAATGGTTATGTGTGACACAAATCCATCCACACGAAAGGAGTAAACATGCCAGACCTTGATGCAGATGCACAAGGGGATACAGCCTCACAAAAGATGGTTTTTTGGATGTAAATTATATTTAACATGTACAACATGAAACCTTAAAGTATTTTAACCGCCGATATAGATACTGCTAATACTCAAGACAACTAGATGAGTGTTTCTTTGGCATCTTAATTATCTTTTTTAATTATCTCTTTACCAAATTAGGCTATATGGTGACCGATCCTGGATATGTCTGTGAAACTATATGAACATGACAAAAAGACTTAGAATGAACCAAGTATGTCTAATAAAATATGTGAAAATGCTTCCAAAAAGGTGCTCTAGATTGTGCGCTTTTATGAATCTGAATTGAGTAGGTTATTTATCGTAAAAAAAAATATCCATCAAACCTTTGATAATCATATAAAATCTGTTTTATAGCATATGTTCATTACTACTGCGTAGATTTCAAAGTATCTGCAATTGTGCTTATCTATTTTACTTTATTTGATAATGATATTCTATATCTACAAGAGGAATAAAAATAATCTTAAATCCATGAATTATATGCTTGGAACTTGATAAGATAGTAGTAGCAGTCAGATAAAGATGATGGATTTACAATTATGATCATCTTATTTATATTTTGAGGATTCGATCGACAGATCCTAACCATATTGGTGATATAAACACATTATTATTGAAATATATTCATCATATATCACAATGTATATGTAGATACAACATCTCAAGAATAACTTCTATATACTGTGCTAGATATCTTTTGTCTGTGTTCTGCGTGAAGGGAATATGTAAGAACTCCGATGCGTTTCAATAGTAATTTCTGCTCAAGCGCTATATCTAGGATGTGATATATGAGTAGATTTGATACAATGTGTGTTATTCAGGAAGAATTTTGTTTTTAAAAAGAAAATGTAAATTATACATTAGCTGCTTTGGCTGTTCATACAACATGCTGAAAATTGAACTGTTACCATCTATTATCATAAATAATTAGACGAGCCTATCCGATCTCATATTTTTAATCCTATTTAAATTCCTTTAAAATTGCATCTATTACATTCATACTGTCGTGCGAACTCTCGACAGTTTTGACATCTCCATATTAAAACATGACTGCAATTGGGGCAATAGAACTTTACACTTTCTTCTTTAGGTATTATGGGTCTTTCGCATGAATTACAAATAGGAATCTGAAATTGCTTTGACAAGATTAACTATAATCAAGTAATTGTATATAAATATGAAAGTTACTGGTTGGATAGTGAATTTCAATATGGTAAGTAATTATATACTATGTTCATATTCTTACAATCTATTTCTTTGATTGTAAGTTCTCTATCAGAATACTTTGACAACCGGTGTATTATATTGGGCGCACCGATAGAAAGTGCATATAAATAACACCGATATGTCATTTTCCTGGATTAATATATGCAAATGTCATTCGTAACAAGTAAAAAAAACTTTCAACAAAAAACCTGTTTTTGTATATGTGTATCTTAAACCACTTTGACATTATCATAACTATTTAAAATTATTATTGAAAAATCGAAGTTTAATCTTAGCAACAATATATTCTACAATCGTCATCTGTATATTGTTGGAGATTCATAAGTAATTTTACATGTGTGATGACTTTCATCTCTGTTTTACATTTTTTTGATTTATATATATTTATCGAATTTATATTTTTTGTTACTATATAATCGTAAACATAAATGATAAAATTTAGAATAAAATCTCTTTATTACATTCCGTCAACAAAAACCAATGTCTGATTAGATTGGAATAATTACAAAATTTTTGTTTCTATTTGAAATATTTTTATCGATATTTATTAATTATATGCTTTCGATTTTTATTTAATATGTTATATCTTTATTACTTCTGTGTAATGGAGAAACTAATTGAAATTAATGTCGTATCAATTCTTTAATATTTTTACTTTGGTAACTATATTTAAGATTTTGTTATAAAATTTATAAATTTTTACAATATATTATATAATTATGGGTAAACTAAAACCAAATGTTGCACCTTTTTCATCTTTATTATTATAAGCATACATTTGTCCACCGTGAGCCTCAATGATATTTTTAGAAATAAATAACCCTAAACCAGTTCCTCCTTTCGATTTGGAAGTGAATTTTGAAAATAATTTTGGGAAAATAGATTGATCTATTCCATATCCCGCATCTTTAATATCGATAAATACTTTATTATCTCTATATTTTTTTTCTATTATGATGTATATGAACCCCTTATCTGTGAACTTGATAGCATTATTTAGTAAATTAGAAATAACTTGATTTATTCTGTTTTTGTCCGCAAATATCGATATATTATATTTGGTTTTATTTTCGTTTCCTATTTCTTTTTCATCGGGTTTATTTGAGTATATGAATTTGGATATTAATTTTACATTTTCATTGTCAAGTTGATTTTTATAATCTTCAATTATATCTGATATTAAATCATTTAAATAAAATAATTCCTTGTTTAGGTTCAAATTATTGGTTTCGATTTTTGTAACATCCAGTATATCATTTGTTAATTGGATTAGTTTTTTTGCATTTCTATTAATTGTTTTTACTATGTTGTAATATTCATTTTCATCCGGTTTATGCTTCATCAAAATGTTAGATAATCCTAATATTGGCTGTATGGGGTTCTTTAATTCATGAGCTGCTATATGAACAAAATCTTTTTGTAATTCTTCGGATTCTTTTAATTTTTTTACTAGATCGGATTGTTTCCAGAAACTTTCAAATACCGAAATATATGATAATACCGTTGCTCTGCTATTAGAATAGGTTGCAAATCCTATTGAATCAATAAAAGTATCTTTTGAATCATCTTTTAATTCTATAACTAGAGATTCTTTTCTATCTATTATTATAATAGTGGATTTGGTTGTTGAATCTGTTTCTATACTTCTCATCTGAGTATGAAAGGAAGATAGAAAAATCTTTATTTTTTGATTTTCTGCAATAAGATAATCATTCAGTGAAGATGTCAAAATTCTAATGGTTATATTATTGTTGATGTTGCTAAGGTTTGTCGTTACTTTTTTTAGTAGATGTAATATTCCAATTTCTGCTTGACGGTACATTGCATTAGTTGTAGGAATAATTAGCATTATTTCAGTTAAGGATGACCTTATCAAATTCAAATAGAGATTCTGTATTTTAATGGGATCTGTAATAGTTTCTATGATATCGGGTTTAATTCCTTGCTCTATTTCAATTATTTTTTGTATTGCTGGAATTGCTTTGTTCCATAGATTTTCAAACATGTACTGTTGTGCATCTACAATCCCTTTTACGCTAGTTACAATAGCATGTGATAATGGATTTGCTTCCTGTGACACACCATGAAGCATTACAGCTTTTCTATCAGCTATTGCAAAATTAGTTCTAACTCCATCTAGATGGCGTAGCTCGCTAACTTCCATCAATTTTTTACAATATTGGATATTATCTATTGTAACTTCTGTTACACCTTTTAATTTTATACCTCTTTTTTTAAGCGATATATACCCTGTCCATATTGGCTCGTATATTACATTAAGAGCAGGACCATCTTTATCAATTGAGGCAACCAAACTTTCCTTAATCCATGCAAAGGTCTCTAATGTCTTTTTGATGATGTTATCATTACCAATCAATATTTCTGTCTTTTCGGACTCTGGTATTTTATTATCTGGAAGAACCATTAGGATTTATAGAATTTTAATTTACTTGTATATAAGCAGAATATTAAATCATGGTGATAAAAACACCATTATTGATGTTTTTGTTATTGAATTTTAATAATTTTTATTTCATGAATATGATTTGGATATAGTGATATTCAAAACCGCTATGCTATTTGATATCTTAATTCTTTTCTATTAACGTTTTTAGGATTATCTTAGCGAATTAGTCCTGTTTATTTTTTTACGAAAAGTCTCTAACTGCCTTTCAATTGTACAATATATCAATTCCGTAAAATAAAAATTATAATATTGGAAAGAAGTCGAAATTACGTCTTTTATGTATTAGTTGTTTTCTACGCTAATAAATGCTAGCATATATTCAATGCTCAATCATTTAAGCAGTTCACTGTAATTATCATTATATTTATATGATGATATATTGTCAATAAAAACCAATGTTGTGTTAGTTAGTTTCTGTTATACTAACGTTTGAAAATCAGGATTTTAGATGTAATATTGAGATTTACTTAAGGTACTAAATTAAAAAAATATCCGGGGTTGATATATATTTATGTATCTGCTGTGTTGTCTATCTAAATGATTAATCTGAGAAAAAAATGATCGGTGTATTGGTAAAAATGAAACAAGATTATTTTGATATTAGTTTATTATTAATTAATATGTAAAAAAATTTTATACATCTATATGAGTACGCATTCTCTTTTACGACAATGGATATGTTAAATGTTATGTTAATGTAGTAATCAAATTAAACAAGGAAGAAGTTTTGCACCTAAGGTAATTGTAAAACCTGCAGATCTTATGAGAATGTAAACACTGTATCAAGATCAGCTCATTACCACTTGGCGCCTGCATGTGATCCTCCATCAATGCGAATGTTTTCGCCATTGACCATGGGAGCTGATTCCAAATAAAGTAAAGCGTCTACAATTTCTGAGATTTTAACTAATCGCGGAATAGGCATGAGTTTTTTGAGACTTTCGTGATCATCGTTGGCGTGCATAGGCGTGTCAACAACACCTGGCGAAATCGTGTTCGCCCGTATACCATCCGCCAGGAATTCCATCGCTAATGCGCGGTGAAACGCTGGCATTGTGGACTTTGTAACCACTTGTAATGTAATCGTCTCTATATCTAGAGGCTGATCTACTAAAACCGTTGAGATACCTACAATATGACCGGATTTCTGTTTACGCATTTGTGTGACTACCCTTTGCGTGATGAAAAAGTAACCTGCAATATTTGTACTAATCATCAGCTCAAAATCTGCCTGTGTATACTCGGTAAACGGCTTTGGAATGTTGATGCCTGCGCTATTGACCCAGAGATCAATGTGGCCAAAGTGTTTGATTCCAACTTCGGCCACCTCTATGACTGAATCCATCTTAGCAATGTCTCCGTCCACAAGAATGAGGTCGGATGAGGACTTCAAATCTTTTGATTTGCTGATGTTGCGCGAGTTGGCAATAACACGATATCCGTGCTGCAGCAACGCTTGGGTGATGCCCAAGCCCATACCGCTAGAAGCGCCAGTGACAATGGCCACTTTTTTTGAGCAATTGTATTAGTATTCATATTATTTCAGTTTGGTTGCATTAGTATTCCAGATAAATGAAATCTAATTCTCATGATAAATCCATGCTATGTGTATTTAATAGGCATTGCGTTCCAAGATTTGATATATAAAGTAAGATGTATCCTGATGACATCATTATTTAGGAAAACTGAGTCGGTAATACTTGCTTGTTAGGTAATAGGGTTTTGCCTGCATAAATTATGGTTTTACATTGTCAAATGATTTGTTGAAGCATGGTAAAGCAGATTTGATATGGCATAATCTAGGTGGATCTCTGATATAACGGCCTAAATTGTGGTCGAATTTAGCCGAATTCGATAATAAAGATATAGTGCAACATTTATAATATTTATTATAACAGATGCAAAATTAGCGATATAATGATAGGTATGTCGTGTTTAAATACTATTATTTGTTCATCGAGAAATAGCAAGTAAAATTACATATGTACATTTAACACTAATCATTAAAGGAACATCTAAATAATTTGATTTGTGTTAGAGGAGATTTATTATTTAATTTGCTAAATTAAATATCGTTTAATTGATTGTTACTAATTCTGAAAGATTCGTTTAAACACGTCATTATTATCAATTTTTAACTATTTCTATCATTTGTTTCAATTAAAATAGTTTTTTATAAAAAATTCTAAATAATATAATAAAAGGTTTTATTTATTGAATTTATGTGAATTTATAAATATCGAATTGATATTCTCTAAATTCGCATTCATATGCAAATTGAGGCACTGTTAATATCCGACATTATTTCTAATTCTGAAAAACAGTGACTTGGTAGGATAACATCTCATATGACAGCAAAGAAAGGATATGTAAGTCAGGAATTATAGATCATAACTCCGTTCATGCAAAATTATATAATAGATCTAATATATCGAAAGATACTTTAAATTATTATATTATATTATCTATTTAAGAAATAATATCCAATACGACTAATAGATTAGCATTCAACTAGTGTAATACAAATATTAACTAATATACTTGGATACTACACATCACAGATATTTGCGAACATTTAGACATTCGTTTATTGTTAAAGAGTCCGTAGATAGAGTCTGGGACTTTTATACAGACATCAAGCATTTGGAAATAATAACACCTGATAAGATAGATCTTAAAATAATTAATGCCACAAATAAAAGGATTGTTATAGGACAGGAGATATGGATTAGTGGTAAAATAATTACAAAAATAAGAAGTACATGGCATTCAAAAATAACTCTTGCACGACCATTTGAATATGTGGATGAGATGCTAACAGGACCATTTAAAAAATGGAAACATTCGCACAAATTCTATGATCTTGATGGAGAACAAACGGAAATAGAAGATACAATTGAATTTGATTTGCCATATGGCATATTAGGAAAGGTATTCGAGGGCTATGCTTATAAACAAATACAAAAAACCTTTGAACATAGAAAAATTGCTACGCTCAATGCACTAGAGAAAAAATAATGCGCATAAAGATATTATGGAGTGGTAGGCTTAGTTCACTTAAGGAAATCTTGCAACTTTGGAGAAATTCTATTTCCATTTCTGATTTCAACAATTAGATTACCTTTAAAGTATGTCAATTATGCATTGAAAATGTTTTATTGTATTGAGTGGCTCTGTTCACAACATTTATTTACTTATTATGAAAATCCACAAACAATTTCAACCAAAGAATTACATATTTTAGTTTATTTTTCTTTCTTTCCTTTTTCAAGGAAAAAATGGTAGAATCGCAGTATATGTACCTTTATTATTTAACATCTCATTTTCTGTGGATAAACGCGTCGTTTTTCCTTTCATTTTTGTAGTTGTATTATCAAATCTTGCAAGAAAGTGGAATAGTTTGTTTAAGTATTTACGTAAATTGGAATATTTAATCATTACCAATCTAAAGGTAATCTTCAGTCCATAATAAGAATAGTTTAATTTCTATACTCTTTCCTATGCTAGACAATAAATCCATGTCTACAGTATTTTTGGTTATGTAAAGTCAAGGAAAAATATATCGACTTCATGTTTATTGTGTATGGTATGCCAAGAAAAAAACACAAAGATATCTTACATTCTTTACATCTTTTTTAGTGGACTTTCTTTAAGAAATACATCCAAAGCCCTCTAGATTCATTAAAAGTCATACTACAATTAGAGATGGGATATAAAATTACAAACAAAAGGATTACTTTACAATGAGAACGATATATCTAGATTCCTAATCGTTGAAATTCAAATTAAAGTATGTTCAGAATTACATGGCTTTAAATCTATATTGGGATTGAAGGGATAGAAATCATTGAAATTAATATAATTTGTTGCATAATTTCTATAATCATTGATTTCCTATTTGGCTTGTTTAATCTGTTATCATTTTGTTATACCATGACACGTTTAACATCGTGTCCTGAATCATATTCTTTAGTTTAACCGAGTATCTATATTCTCCAAACCTTTTTTTTATACAAGAAAACACTAATTCTACTATCCATCGTTTTCCATAGCTTTCGCGGTCTTTCTATTTTTGAAATAATTCTTTGTGCCAAACCTGACAGGTTCTAAGAATATTCATTTTATATATTCAATCCTCAAAATCTTTCTTATTTTAAATATGACAAGTTTCATTTATCTCTCAAATATTTAAAAATATTATTGCTATCCTAGGTTCATCTACAACAGCAATGAGATTGTCAACTGTTATTTTTTAGTCTGATTTTATAATATCATTGACCAATTTGGGTAACGAGTTGTTGTCATATACTTGTTCATAAGTTACCTTCACTGCAAGAATTTTCTTGATTTTAATGTTTAATGCGAAATGTATTTTCAAATATTTTTTCTTATTATTATTTTTTATATGCTCCTTACCTCTCATTCGCTGCCCTCTGTTTGCTACCTTGACTCCGGTTATATCTATTACAATGATGATGTATTGTCTCGGAATTCCAGAATTTCAACAACTCTACTTTAGATTTTCAAATTGTTTATTCTTCTATTTATTGGACTGTACTCGTATTTGATGATACTTTTCCCTTAGTGAGTTATTCTGCTATTTCCTCGGTTGGCTATAAGGACTATGAAAATACTCTTTGGAATATTCTAGTAGAAGAAAAGTGTTAGGATATGGAAATGATTTACCAATATTGTCTTATTCATTTCTTTTATCTCTGAATCCTAGTTATTAATAACATTAAAACCTAGCAATATTTCATCATATCTAACAAGAATTGATTGTCCACAAAAATTCAATTGATTTTTTAGACAATACTAGCTAAATGTTTTTAGAAAAGAGGAATCATGCAACAAAGCAGTTATGAGGCTTTTTCTTTTTGTTTTTTCTAACCTCTTTATATCTTCTTCGATTGTTAAATCTTTCGATAAATCAAGATCTGTAAAGATAATATTTGGTGCTTGGAGATAAGATTCGTCTGAAACAGGATAAGCGTTAATCCTACAATCTATAAAATTTGATTTGATACATTCATTTAGTATCTGTTCTCAACTATAAACCGTAAATTGTCTTCCATTACTATAAGCAGTTTGACATTTTCCTTGGGATTAGTTGTTGTCTCTCTTCGAAATGAGCGAGGATAAAGTCAATGCCTTCTTTTACTTTGGATATTATTTCTGCATCATGATTGATAATCTGCAAGACTACACCTACAACATCTCTTTGAAAAATCATTCTTCACTACTTATAATAGAATTCAATATCGATGCAGGTTCTTGGGATGTGAAAACTATAAAAGACTTTCATATATCAAGCGGAATGGATTACAGATAACAACAAATCCCAGATAACTCATTATTTGTTTGGCATTGGAAGTGGCATAGTTAATTTTTACTATATGAGAATAAATATTCAAGGCGACCATCTTATCTACCCGTGCGAATGATCGCATAGGAAATATGGATCATAATAATGCAAAGGTTGTTGTAAGATATAATCGTTATAGGGCTTTTATCTCCTTTTGATGATGAGTTAGTAAAACACATGGCAAGATTGCAACAGACATCAAGGGATGCTCTGGTGATGATGGTGGACACCAGGATCTGCATCTGCAATATGATGCAATGGTGGTTATTTGGTGATGCCAGCGCTGATGGTGATGCAAGTGGTTCAGACGGTTCATCAAACGATGACAACGATAATAATGGCAGCAACGCTTTTGCTCATAGGGGAGACAAATGGTTGAGGCCCCTCAGGGCTATGTTAGTAGTTTTGTAAATATCCGATTAATGATTATTGTAAACTGATTGTAATTGTTTAGATTTGTTAATTTTTATAATATTGAATCTGAATAAAAATATGGCAACAATTTTGTTGCTCAAAACGAGTAGTACTAGTTTACAAATATATATACAATCTTCTTTATCCTATTGTTAAATATTGCTGCACAACTTTCACGTATCTTCTTTTTTTATCCCTATTTACCTTATTACTCTATCTGTTTTATTTTATAGCATTCTTCTAATTCCTAATTGTTATGTTTAAATGACATGAATAGTTATTCTATATCTTTTATTTTATTTACATAATTTAGTTTATAAACATTTATATTATCTTTAATCTTATATAGCTAATATCTTGACCTATAGCTAATATCTTGACCTATAGCTAATATCTTGACCTATAGCTAATATCTTGACCTATAGCTAATATCTTGACCTATAGCTAATATCTTGACCTATAGCTAATATCTTGACCTATAGCTAATATCTTGACCTATAGCTAATATCTTGACCTATAGCTAATATCTTGACCTATAGCTAATATCTTGACCTATAGCTAATATCTTGACCTATAGCTAATATCTTGACCTATAGCTAATATCTTGACCTATAACTAATATCTTGACCTATAGCTAATATCTTGACCTATAGCTAATATCTTGACCTATAGCTAATATCTTGACCTATAGCTAATATCTTGACCTATAGCTAATATCTTGACCTATAGCTAAATATCTTGACCTATAGCTAATATCTTGACCTATAGCTTTTCATATCAATAATATTATAAAAAATGGAGGTACATCGATATTATTTATAAACTCTAACCAAATATAGTATATATATGGATAATTCCTTTAAAATCAGTGTCTGTAGTGTCTTAAATAGATCGGACTTTTTATTTTATAATTTTAAATGAGACTTTTACTATTATCCTGTATTTAATGACACTGATTCTCTAACTTTACTTTTTATAAAATTATCTTTAGTTATGAATAGAAATAATCACCTGCTGGAGAGGGCTGGTATGCACAACTAATGTTTAATGATAGTTCATGCATAGAATAGGTACACTAATATAAATGTATATATACTCTTTCTATTATAGAAAGTATAGTGATCCTGTTATAAGATAACTATTTACCATTCATTTGACTAGTAAAGAGTAATTAAAAAGAACGAGCGATTATGCTGTAGTTCATAGCCTATGCTGTAGTTCATAGCCTATGCTGTAGTTCATAGCCTATGCTGTAGTTCATAGCCTATGCTGTAGTTCATAGCCTATGCTGTAGTTCATAGCCTATGCTGTAGTTCATAGCCTATGCTGTAGTTCATAGCCTATGCTGTAGTTCATAGCCTATGCTGTAGTTCATAGCCTATGCTGTAGTTCATAGCCTATGCTGTAGTTCATAGCCTATGCTGTAGTTCATAGCCTATGCTGTAGTTCATAGCCTATGCTGTAGTTCATAGCCTATGCTGTAGTTCATAGCCTATGCTGTAGTTCATAGCCTATGCTGTAGTTCATAGCCTATGCTGTAGTTCATAGCCTATGCTGTAGTTCATAGCCTATGCTGTAGTTCATAGCCTATGCTGTAGTTCATAGCCTATGCTGTAGTTCATAGCCTATGCTGTAGTATTTAGAAATCTTGTCAAGTCCTTCCGTCCTGTTTTTTGCATATTGCATTGTTCTTTCTATCATACTTTTCTCATGATGAGAATGAAGATGATGACTCTGGTTCAACAAACGACCAACTTATGGATACTATGTTCGGCAGTCATTAAACTGATTATAACTGCATAATTAGCATCATTGAATAAAACTTCTAAAAAATTGATATATTCTAATCATGAGCCGCAAACTAATATAGAAAAATTGTAAAATATGATTGAGAATCTATAAAATTTTGATAGACATCTAATCATACGAGTTCTAAATATATTCTATATTTGTTTGTAACATTCGCTAGAAATCGCTCAGCTACAACATATGTTTCATTCAACTGTTGTTCTTCTTAACGAATGACTTGAAAAGTACAAGTATAATGCATAACCAATATACTCTGAAGGTGTTCTGTTTATGAAAATCACAAATGAAATAGAGTGTCTCCAATCTATAGACTTCCATTAAGTGAACAGAGCCTTATTATGATATTACTCATTTAAAAATACTCCGATTTTAAAAAATCTACATTTACAAAAATCAATTAAGTGGTCATTTTTAAATTCTGATTCCAATGCTATTGGATTTCAGTTCTAGTGCCATCTAAATTATATCTATATACTTTACCTGCTTCTTCATCTGCTGTTTTTTTATGTGATCCATCACAAAAAGGTTCATTATTACTTAATCCACACATACAAATCCATTTACTTTCATTTCCTACTTTTACTTGTAGGGGTCCTCTATTTTCTTTTTTTACTAATCTGGCCATTAATAGATTGGATGACTCACTAAATTATAAATTTACTATTATAACATTGAATATATCTATACAGCAATTGGAAGATATCAAGAACACTGTGTATCTCATTTCATTGTTTAGCAAGGATGGATTATCGGTTGGAATTGATTCGACATTTTGTTAGTGAAGGGTGCTTAACATTTAGTTTTTAATATGGATATATCTTGGATTGATACAGTTCTCTTGTTGTATTATCTTATATAGAAAGATAATTTTGGGATAGGCTCAGTACTATAAAAAGTCATATAGTAACAGTACTAGTAAACTATATAATATTAAATCATCTTAACTAGAAATCTAAAGAATTCCGAAGCAATAGTTTTGATTGTTTCTAATTATTCAAGATCTAATAAATAACAAATAGATCCACCATATATGATCTAATTCTGTCTAATACACATTATTCATTTTTTTCCTTGATGTTTTGAGAGATTTTTTCTTTTAAAAATTCTGCAGATTTCTTCAAGGCCTTTATTTGGTTATCGTATTTGGTAAAACCATGTCCTTCGTCTTCAAAAATCATGTATTCTACATCGATTCCTTTGTCTTTTAGTCTTTTAACTATTTGATCAGACTCATCCTTTGCTACTCGTGGATCATTTGCACCTTGTATTACCAACAAGCTAGTTTGCGGATTAGTATTATCTACAAAAGTAATTGGTGATCTCTCTTTAAGAAACCTTTCTTCCTTTTCCGGGTTACCTACTAATTCAAAAGTAAGGTTTTGCCAATGCCTTGGAACAGTTTTAACAAAAGTTACAAGATTGCTTGGACCTACTATATCTACAGCAGCTTTCCAATCATATTGAGGTAAGCGGGTTATACAACTTAGTGTTGCAAATCCTCCAAAACTACCACCAAATACGCCAATTCTCTTTGGATCAATCCAATTCTGAGATAAAAGCCATTTTATTGCATATTCTAAATCTTTAAGTTCGTTGCCTCCCCAATCATGGTATATCTTTTTCTCAAAGTTTTTTCCATACCCTGTACTTCCTCTAAAGTTGGGTGCAATTACTACCAGGTCATTGTGGGCAAGATATTGATAAAGTCCTGAATAATCATAATATGGTCTTTCTTGAGCAGTTGGACCTCCATGAATTGACAAGACGGCACCGAATTTCTTATCCGTCTTTCCATTGATTTTTTTGAAATTTGTATTATTGGGAATATACAAAAATGCAGAAATTTCTAACGCATCAAAGCTTTTGTATTTTATTAATTGTGGTTTTATTAACGCATTGTCAGATAAATTACCAAAAAGAGATGTACCAATTTTTATACAGTTGTTAATATTATTTTGTTCACTTTTATTTTGATCTATTATATAAATATTGGTTGGAGATGTAGGACAGTCCATCATAACGCCGATCCTTTTTCCATCTGTTGACAATTTCAGATTTTCTATGACTCCATCTAAATGTGTGAAAGAGATGGAATTATTATAAGTAGTAGAATTATAGGTGCTGGTTGAGTTGTTTGGAGTAGCAATAGTAGGAACAATTTCCGTAATCTTTTGATTCTCTATGTCTTTAACATATAATTTGCTATATCCATCTATATTTTCTGTCCATACAAGCAATTTTCCGTCTGAACTAATATCTATTAACTCTATATCGTGAGAAGGAGTGTGTATCCATTCAAGTTCTGATTTTTCAATATTATAAAATGCAATGCCTATAAACTCTCTTTTTAAATCGGATAAAACGTAAAAGCCATTTTTATTCAAAGACCATGGTCCGACAATAAATCGGCTTTTCTCTTTATTATTTCCTAAATCAATTTTTTCCATATTCCTATTTTCTACATCTAGAATCCATATGGAATACTCTGATAACGTAACTAATTGAGAACAATTTAATTTTTTATTATTATGCGACCAATAGCCAGGAATATACCAACCTTCTCTGTCGGTAATACAGAAACTATCATTGTTATCGCTCTTCATATTTTTTACATTTATCTGCATATTTGAAGGATCTCTTTCATTTGATCCATATGCAATGTATTTTCCATCATGACTAAAACATTCTGACCCCCACTCATATCGGATTTGTGGATTAAAAGTTATTGATTCGGGCCAAGAATTAAAGATATCATCTATTTTATATATCTGAAAATTTTCATTCCCTTGATGATCTGCAAAAAATATTACACTATTATCTATTGGAGAAGAGAAGACTCGTCTTACTGAATCTTCGACAAAATTGGTTAATGGATAAGAAGAAGAGCATTCTTGTTCTTGCTTAGAATTAAAAATATAACGATATCTCCATAAATTGAACTGTCCATTTATATCTGAAATGTATACCATCCAGTCATTATTTTTTTTAAGAAAATCAAAATCAGTATATCTTCTAATTGATGCAAATCTCTCAAAAGGATATTGTTGTTTTTGTTTTTTGCTTTTAACAGTATTTGTCATATTTTTGATTTAAATGTTATCAATAATACATATGTATTTGGTATTGCTTTGTTGTATAATTATTCTTTTAGTCAATTGGCAACTTATTAGCTAGACTCTGTTCATTTAAGGAAAGTCTATAGTTTGAAGATACATTCTTTGTAATATCTATAAACAAAAGATCATCTTTGGAATAAATTTGTCATGGTTTATACTTTTATTTTTCAGAATTGTCTTTAAGATGAAGAACAGAAGACAGAATATCATATTGCTTCATCAATCTTTGTTGTATAATTGTCTTGTTACATGATTATTAAAATCCATTGATTTACGATATGTTTTGCCTAAACCGACATCATTTTAACATCATCTTTTATATCATATTCTTTAGTTTAACTCAGTATGCATACTCATCAAACCTTATGTTTAAATAAGAGAACACCGCTCTAACGATTCATCTTTTCATATCTTACGCTGTATTGCCACTTTTGTATGTCATTTTTCTGAACCAACGCTGATAGATTTTTAAGGGTGTTCCCTTTTTTCTATCTGATTCTATCATTTTTTCTTACTTTGATGGAAGGTAAGATTTCGTTGTCTGCTAAGAAATTAAAAATATTTTGCTATCATAATCTCAATCTACAAATAGTTTGCTAATTGTTATTTTATTTATCTGATTTTAAAATACCATCATTCAATTCGGGTAATGCTTTATTATTATACATGTGTCATCAGTTACTTTTATTGATAAAATTTTTTTGGCTTTGACATTAACTGCAATATGTATTTTCAATATCTTATCTTGTTTTAGCTAAGTATGAGAGTATTTTGGGATAACATAATAAAGCACTATGATCTGCAGAATCAGTACCTATGCCATAACTGACGGTTGAATCACCTACAAAGAACAATCCCTCAATCCGATCAACTTCGTGTGACATCTTTTGCTTCCAGACAAGACCTGGTTCTTTTACAACACTTTCTACCAATTTCCAAGCCATGGGTCGTTCCCATAGAAGGACTTTTCTAAAGTTTGGATAAATTTTCTGAAGATCTTCTTTCATTCTATCTGAGATAATTTTTATTGATTGAGGGGTTGAGGCATCATGAGATGATACTGGATTACCTGCAAGAATGAGGTGTTCACCTAAAGGAGATATCGACTGCGTTATATTAGACACAAAGAATATTCCCTTTGCAGTAAATTGATTTCCTACTGGAAATACCACCTGTCTTTTATCTATTCTATCTGAAAGTGCAAAATGCACCTCAACTACTGAAGTCGTTTTATTCAACCTATTTATTTTATTAATAATTTGGTTATCAAATACTCCTGATTCAAAGAGCTGATTTATGGCCTGATAAGCTGGGTAAGAGACCACTACACAGTGACATTCTATAAACTGTCCATCAAATGTTAGAAGACCTTTTATTTTATCATCTTCAAGTATTTTCTTAATACCTGAGTTTAGCTTGATTTTCGAATTTGTTCTTGTTTTTTCAACATACTCTGCAATAATTTTTGAAATAATGTCGTATCCTCCACTTTTTGGATATCCATATTCGCTTGTACCGCCTCTGAATGGATTGGTACGTATAATCGTACGCGCAAACTCTCCGAGTGAAATATGTTCGGATATATCCGCGAAGGCAAGCATGCATATGGCGTCAAAAAGATATTTTGTCTGTAGATCCAGATTCTCTGTAATCTGTTTTAGCGAGACATCGTCCCATTTTTCAGTATTTTCAAGTTTACTAAATGCAAATGGTATTAGGATTTTTAGTAGTTTAATTCTGCTTTGGAAAGGAATGTGATAATCTTAGTATATCATTAATACCTTTTGGATATTTATGAAATGTATTGCCCGCATAAAAAGCAATATTTCTTACTTTGGATAACTTCAATCTATTCTGAATACCAATCTTTTTTAAAACTTCATAAATAGCAGATTTTTTATAGAATGGCATAACATGAAAGCCGTTATCAAGAATGTGATTTCTATATATCATTGAGGCAGTTCTTCCTCCTAGCTTGGATGACTTTTCAAACACTGTAACACACACCTTGTTCCGCAAGCAACGCTGCAATACTGAGGCCTCCTATTCCTGCACCAATTATACCTACCGTCTCGCTCACAACACCAGACACGTTTTCGAATTTAAATAAAATACTAATGTTGTATGTCTAGTGCATAACAGGTATGACAATGCTTTTAGAAGATGTATTGTACTTTTCAAAAATTAATATCTAGTTCTACATCCTTATTTTTCATCTTTATTTTGGATAGCTTTAATACATGATTATTTTTTGTTATTTGTTAACAATTAAGATTCCATTAGTAAAGCTAAGACCATATTTCTATTCAAAAAATTAGTGGCAAAGGATAAGTAAAGTTAGGTGAGTTGGCACCTAAAGAAACGACCTTTTATTATTGAATTTACATATAAACTTGCAAGGAAAGCACCTGTTAACTCTGTAACTATATCTAGATAAAGTATCTTTTTGTAATGTGTTTTGTTATCAAAAACTCAAGTTATTACAGATTAAAGTGTCATTTTTTTAGAAATTTCTCTCATAGTGCTCATTATACGGTCTACTAACAATCTGTTTGATGGAATCGAATCCTTGCAACGATAAGCACGAACCCAATGATGCAAACTGGAATGATTGTAGCCTTGAATAAAAAGTGGGATACCAATAGCCCTCCCGTAGCAGCACCCATTACATATGTGACTAGAGTAACAACTTGGAAGATTGTATCTTGCTTTCGTTTGACTGTTCTTTGCGATTCATTATGTGAACGTCGAATAGTTACGAGATTTATTATAAAAGTAGTCCATGTCCCTGTAACATATGTGGTAGATACTCCTGAGATGCCTAGAACTCGAACTGCTGTAGACTGCATTCCCATCGATATGGATGCAAGAAGAACAAGAAGATATACGACATTAGGGCTGAAATGTACTGCGGTAAATCCCAAACTTGTAAATATTATAATCATTAGAAATTCTGCCGTCAAAATCTTCGTTACAGTCTGTGGCCAAACCTTGTCTGAGATTAAAGTCTGATATCCTATATTTGCACCCAAAGCAACTCCTACTATGTAACCTAAGACCGCCATCATAGAATTTAATGCTAGTGAAAAATTGCCGATACCAATTCGTAGTCCTAGGGTTAGAGTATTGCCGACATGAATGAGGCGAATACGCCTCCAAGAATGAGAAAGATCAAAGCATCTATAAAACCTGCTGCAAAGGTGAGCGCTGATACTAGAGAATCACGAGTTTTTACACCTGCAAGTTTGTCATCCATATCATTAAGACACTACAATATATCCAGAAAATACTATAATCATTTTAGCAAAAATATCAACAAGCCATATAATACTGATGATCAATAAATTGGCAGATTCTGATCATTTGTCTATCGCTGTTTTCGCTTTTGTGCTATCATTGGTAAAAGTCTATTCTTATACTGAATTATGCCATTTCTAAATCTTGTATTTCGAGCAATACATCGTCTCGCCATTGTTATATATTTCTCATTTATTTTACGACGGATTGTTTATCTTTGCGAAGAGACTTTATCACTTTATCACCTAAATCCAAATGTTCCTTTACAAGTTCTGGGGGAATCAATGCTAACCACTGATTTAATGATATATCTTGGAACTCTGGACTTTTGAATACTTCTAAAAAGCGTAGTGGAGCATCATTAGATGTATTCTGAACATAATGACCCATTGCAAATGGTACAACACCAACATCACCTGCCGTATAATTATATGTCCTAGCATTATGTTCTGCAGCAAAAACTGTCATACGTGCATTTCCTTCAAGATAGTATTGCCACTCATCATTGTTTTGATGCCAATGCATTTCCCTCAATCCCTCGGGCTCAACTTCCACAATTCCAACAGCAATAGTGGATGCGGCGTGAAATACTGTAGAATCAATGATTTGCACCGTGCCTCCATTAGTTTTTGTCGGTACAAGGTCAGATATATGATAGCTAAATGATCTTTCTTTTAATGGGTTAGAAACTTTGTCAGACGATAGAGGGCCGGGTATTTTACCTTGGAACATATAGCGAGTATGATCAACATCAATTGGCAATTCGGAGAACTCGCTTTCAGATACGCCAAAATTTTTAGCCAACACGTCTTTTGGAGTACGGTTAAACCAATCAGTTATAAGAAATGTAGAATCTTCTGAATAGTTGCCATCATCAAATACGAGGAGAAATTCGCAACCTTCTTCAAGTCCTTGAATAGAATGTGGAATGCCTGCAGGAAAATTCCACATATCGCCGGGACCCACATCATCTAAAAAATTTTGTCCGTTTTGGTCAACACCGCTTATACGAGCTTTGCCCCATAGCATGTACGCCCATTCAGCTTGTTTATGCCAATGCAACTCACGAATACCTCCTGGTTTTAAGCACATATTCACTCCTGCTATCTCAGTTGCAACAGGTAGTTCTCTTTGCGTCACTTGTCGTGTCCAACCCCCATCCTGGAGTCTATTATGGGCCATTGAGAATGGAAATTTTAAGTTGGGAATAGTGCCATTATCTGTAACTGGAGGAACCAGTATATTTGGATTCTGTTGGTCAAGTAAAACGTTACGAGGGTCCTTATCTACAAAGCCATCTTTTCCCCTAATAGGCTGTGGTATATCAGAGGGTTGAGACATGGTAGTATTTACCGATGAATGCTATAATAGTTTTATAATATATTGAACTTTAGTTATTTTTCCTCTCATAATATGCATAGACAAATTATGGTATGATTGTAATGACTTGAAGGTGTAAGCGTATAATTTTCCTGAACGCCAAAACTATGTAATAGACATACGATAATCGATATCATAATTCATCGTATTGTTTAATCGTGTTGATTAGCAACAAATTGATCATAATTCGGATTTAACTCCTCTCTGAAAATTCATAATCTTTTAGAGCAAATTTTACGCGTTATCTAACTAGTGGAATTTGTTTGTTGATTTATATATCCTAAAATCAATGTTAGGGAGCATGGTTATCATGATGGGATTTGATGATGTTCAGTATTAGGGGAACACTTGACGGTATATCGACGAATCCTATTTGTTTACTTGAAAAAAACACGTTAAAAGCTAATTTAAAAGTTTTATAAAAAGAGGTTCTTAAATTCATAAATTATCAATCTAGTATTCATTGTTTGTTGTCTAAAATTAAAGAGAATGAAGACCATAAAATTAATAGTTTTAATGTCAGATCAGTTATTGTTTTATCAACATTTGCTATCTTGCTTTTCTATTTATCAAACACCTTTCTTTTTTATATGGTAAAACAGGTTTGGGCTGATTCGGTAAAAGATATCATACCTCTTGTAAGTCCAAAAAGTATTGCTTATGATTCCGGTCATGGCAGGATGTATGTAACTCACCTTGGTGGCGGTGCAGTTTCGGTAATAGATACCTCTAACCAAACAGTGCTTGCCACTATACCTACTGAAATTAATCTACGAGGGGTTGTGAATAGCTCAGCTCCTATTGACTCATCAGGTCTTGCGTATGACCCTGACAATGAAAAAATGTATATTGCTAATCCTACTTCTGATTCCATTTCTGTAATCAATACTTCTTCTATCAAAGTGATTGCAAAAATATCCCTTGGTCCTACTGGAATTAAACCACAAGGGGTTGCATATGACTCAGGCAATGGTCGTATATACGTAGCTAACGCCAGATCTAACACCGTCTCGGCAATAAATACTTCTACTAATCAGGTAGTGGCTACCATACACGTTGGAAATTATCCTTTGGATGTGGCGTATGATCTGGGCAATGATCGGGTATATGTAACTAACTTTGATTCTGGCACTGTATCATCTATAGATACTTCTACTAACAAAGTTATTGCTACCATAGATGTTGGAGTTAAACCACGAGGGATTGTGTATGATTCAGATAATGGTTGGATGTATATATCAAGTGGCGATCATCAAGTTGAGGCGATTGATACATCTACTGATAAAGAGGTCGCGGCCATACGTGTTGGAATCGCTCCATGGAATCTTGCATATAATTCAGGTAATGATCGGGTATATGTAACTAATTATGCTTCTGATACTGTATCGGCAATAAATACTTCTACTAATCTAGTTGTTGATACCATACCTGTTAAAACTTTACCCCTAGGTATAGCCTATGATCCTGTTCATGGTTACATATACGTAGATAATACTTATTATGATTCGGTCTCTGTAATATCCACTACTTCATCCTTACAACACCCACCAAATGATGATAATAATGCGACGACTCATGGTGGATTTGGAGGCAATGGTGGTATTGGTGGACACAGTGGTTCTGCAACCTCCACAGGTGGCATTGGTGGCAAAGGCAACGGTTGGCACATTGGAAGTATTAACAATCATTAAACATTTTTTTAACCTATTCACTCAGATAAATTTTATTATGATGTTGGTGATTATTAGTCCCTGTTACTACATCTGATACTCCGTTGTATTTCCTGAGCCTATTTCTAAATACTTTATTTATTATTCTATATTTTTCAAGCTGCAAATAGTATACTTTATCACTATTCTCTTTTTAGAATGATTTTTGTTATGTTATTTTTCTTATTCTGTCAATATCTTTAAATTTCTTTGTTTTCTGATTGATGTGGATGATTTTTGTTCTGGGAAATCCTTCTTTACACCAAGGTATCCATGGTCAAATACATTAAAACGCATAATTAGCACCATTAGAAAATTTCTAAAGATTATGCGCTTTATTCACCGTCATCAAATTAAAATATAATTATAAAATATCGTGGATAATTATGATTTTGAGATATATCTACGTATGCGAGATCTATTTATCGGGCTAAAACTTGAGTAAAAGTTTAAAATTCTATTCATTCAAGTTTTGATAATTATTTTCGTAATTTGTTCTAACCGGTGTACAATTAAATCTTTCTTGATATGTTGAATATGTGTTAGAAAAAGAAAACCATCATTGAACTCGAAACTCATTATTATAATTCATTTTTCTTTAAAAGAGTGGGAGAAACACGTGGAGTAAATATTTCATCACATTTGAGACATACAAAATCATATAATGATGGTATATTACTACCTGGAAAAACATGTTTTCCTAAAACATCTATATTGCTATTACCATGACATTTTGGACATTTTATGGAAGAAAGATCAGAATATATTGATTCAGACATTTTCAAAATTTAAAGATATAAAGTTGATATTATGAGATTGGAATATTTGTGATATAATATTGTTTTAATAATTTGTTATCAAAATTTTATGCTATGACATTCTGTTGTCTCTATTTTTTTATGAATATTTAAAAGAAAGGATGTTATCTTGTGGGATTTTGCTGGATTTGCTATTTCATTTACTTGCTCATTTATAATTTGAATATTGCAATTATAAATCTCCGTTTATTGACCATATACTCATAGTGGAAAAAATCTCTACTATGGAACAGATAAATAATTTCATAAGGCTGTATTGATACTGTTATATTACAAAGATTAAATTTTAGATTTCTTTACCTCCGGGGACGACTCGTGTTGTTGGATGTGCAAAAAAGGATAACTTAATCTCAAATGTCAATGGTCATTCATAATCTAAAAATTTAGAATCCAAAGAACAGAAATATGATTTAAAAATCTACTTAGCGTTGCTTGTATGAAGAAATGGGGCCGGTCCTCTTTCATGCTTGATTTTACTGTATATTAGGTGTTTGATTTTATGCTGTGACATGTTCGCTCAATTCTGCATTAATATATGCTGTGGATTATTTAGACGATATCCGGAATAATAGACTCCCACATATAAGAATCGATATCCCTATACCAATAATAATAGAACCATTAACTGTCCAACCGGGATTACTATACATGAACGAAGAAGATGGTCCTACAATGGATTTGCTTTGCAGTGTAAATACTATTCCTAAAATAGTCAATATAATGCCTACCGTAATTAATGGTCGGCTTGCACGCCTCTTTAGATTCATAAATTATAAAAGTGTTGTCTATAACAACCATTTTAACTATTTAGGATACAAAACCTGGATTGTTTCGGATAGAGTTATTATACTAAGATACAGAAAGAAGTCCGAATATAAAGATGGAAAAGTATTGTAATTATATTCAAAAATGTTATTGATGAATTATGCGTATAGAGATAATCATCAACTTAATCATAGTAGCATCTTTAGCAATGTATATTTCAGCATTTATGGGATCGAGTATACTTAAGTTTTAGTCGATTCTAACTACTCTATGAAACTTTTAGATAGAATAGATAGAATGAGGCGATATGTTTTTACATATTGTCAATTGATTTAATGAATATGGGATATTTTTTGGCTGCAGTTAAAAGTTGACAAAAACAAAATGCAAATTAGACAGATAAAGCATTTGCTGATGAAATTATGACATAATAAGTTTCCTTTGTTACGACGCCATTTCATAAATAGTATTTTATTTGTGCCATTTAGAACATATGCTATTAAAACATGGCCATGTTAATATGACATACTTTCTATATGTTCATAAACAAACAAATTGAGTGACACTTTAAAATAATTTAGTCTATTAATATGAAATGCTGATACAACCCAATAGTTGGATCGATGGTAATAACTAAAATTTGTTTCTATGTTAATCAACAAAATTGTGCGAAAATTATTCAAAACAATAAACAATTTGTAAATGAGAAATATCGTGATAAAAATTAACCAAATCTAGTTTATAGTCGTTCAAGTGGTAATATAAAACCAAATATTGCACCTTTTTCATCTTTATTATTATAAGCATATATTTGACCACCATGGGCCTCAATAATTTTTTTAGATATAGATAATCCTAGGCCGATTCCTCCTTTTGATTTGGTAGTAAATTTTGAAAACAGTTTTGGGATTATAGATTGATCTATTCCAAACCCTGAATCTTTAACATTAATTAAAACTTTATTTTCACCATCGTCATCTTTTGTTTCTATTGTAATACCATTGAACCCTTTGTCGGTGAACTTAATAGCATTATTTAGTAGATTTGAAATTACTTGATTTATTCTAATTTTGTCTGCAAATATCGATATATCATTGTATCTGTTTTTATTTTCATATATTTCTCCTTTATCATACTATTTATTTGAATACATAGATTTGGATGATAGTTTTATATTTTCCTTATCAATTTGATCCTTATAATCTTGAATTATATCTTGTATCATATCTAATAAATTAAATTCCTCTTTATCTAAAACCAAATTATTAGTTTCAATTTTAGTAACATCCAGGATGTCGTTTGTCAATTGAATTAGTTTTTTGCCACTCCTATTGATAATTTTTATTATATTTTGAAATTCATTCTCATCTTTTGGTTTATTTTCCATTAAAAAACTAGATAATCCTAATATTGGTTGTAGAGGAGTTCTCAGTTCGTGAACTGCTATTTGAACAAAATCTTTTTGTAATTCTTCTGATCTTTTTAATTTTTCTACTATATTAGAATAAGACCAAAAACTTTCGAATATTGAAACATACGGACCAACTGTAGCAGCACTATTAGAATATGTACCAAATCCCATGGATTCTGAGAATTTTTCTTTTAAATCATTTTTTACCTCTATGACTAGAGATTCTTTTTTATCTACTATGATAATAGTTGATTTAGTCGATATAGATGGTTCTATATTTTTTATGGAAACATTATTTTTATACATACTAATTTCTTTTAATTCATGCTCTCGATCTGTTTTTTCTTGTAGTAATTCAATTAATGATGATGACATGGAATAAGGAAAAAGAATTCTGATCTTTATCTTACCATGCTGTTCAATATTTTTTTTTAATACTTTAAAAATTCCGATATGGAATTGGCGTTGCATGGAATTTAATGTTGGAAATATTAGTAATATTTCCTTAGTAGCACTTTCTAAAAGATTGAAATACCTAGTTTCTATTTCAGGTGGATTGGTTATAGTTTCAATTCAAGGTGTTGCTTACAATTCAAACATTAATGATATATATGTCACTAACTCTAATTCAAACTCCGTCTCCGTGATTAGTCCTACTAATGCCGTGATTGCCACCATACCTGTTGGAAATGGTCTATTTGGCGTTGCTTACGATTCAAACAATAATGATATGTATGAAACTAACTTTGGCAGCAACTCCGTCTCCGTGATAAATCCTAGTAATGCCGTGATTGCCACCATACCTGTTGGAAGTCATTCATCTGGTGTTGCATATAATTCAAACAATAGGGATGTGTATGTAGATAATAATTTCGATCGCACCGTCTCTGTAATAGCACCTCCGCCCATAGCTAATGCTGGAACTAATCAAACAGTACAATCTTTTCAAACAGTTCAACTAAACGGTGGTGCCCGCTCCGATCCAAGTGGCTTTACTCCATTAACATATCAATGGACTCAAACCTCCAGTCCTACCGTTTCATTATCTATCTCAACATCTACAAATCCGTCGTTTGTAGTACCTCTTACTGCAAGTAATGTTGATCTGACCTTCCAATTAATAGTGACAAATTCAAAGAATGTACAAAGCAATCCTTCTAATGTTACTATAACCGTAACTCCATCATCATCACCTATCCCTCCATCAAATCAAAATGGCATCTATATCCCAAACTCTAATATCAACAGCTTTAACAATGGACGATTTCTTAATCACAATAATATAACTACTTATGATTTTGGCAGTCATGGGGGTAACTCTTTTGCTATGCCAATTAGCACAAGTATGCTAAATAATTTATCATGATAATTATCATAAAAACACAATAGCTATTTAGATCCTATATTATACTATCCATTCTCAACACCACCAACCAAATCCAAATTGGTTAATCGATACAAAAAATGAAAATGATCCAAAAGTAAAGAAAAGACTACTTTTAATTATCAAAGTACGAGAAGATAAACAAATTCCTTTTCGTGTTGTAAAAGAGATGCACTACAGAAGTAATCCTTGGACTTCTGATTGGTTAAAAAGATATGATAAGGAAGGCTTGAAAGGACTAAACGATAGAACAAAAGCCGATAGACCATCTGAGATGTCCGAAGAGGTTAGTTTTAGTATAAAGAAAAAATTATCCAACTCTAATCAAGGTTGGACAACAAAACAGGTGGAAGAGTTAATCATAAAGAAAAGCGGTATAAAATATCGCTATACTCATATATACCGTATTCTTCAAATATGGGGATTTAAACAAAAGGTTCCAAGAAAAGTGTATGTTAATACTACATCTCAAGAGGAAAAAGAGGCTTTCAGCAAAAGATCGCCCAAATACTTGTGGACATACAGCAGCAGCAGGAAGAAGATGGATTTGCCATAATATCACTAGATGAATCATTCTTTTTTACGAATATTGTAAGACGCGTTTGGATTAATGAAAATAAAATACCGATTGTCAGAGTAACAGGTTCGCACCAACGTTCATGTATTTTTGGTGCCGTAAGCGTGGAAGGAAAACATTTATTCAGACAGAGTGACAATTAATGGCGATACATTCCTTGATTATATAAAGAAAATACATACTAAATTTCCACAATGCTATTTGTTCATGGATAAAGCATCGCCTCATTACAAATCAAGGAAGGTGTTAAAGTGTTTAGATGAAAATAAAGATACACTAATTCTACTATATCTTTCAACTGCATCACCAGAGTATATGGTAATGGTGGAGGTTTGGAATATAGCCAAACGTGATCTACTTATTCTACAAATTTATCCATCATTTGCAGATTTGAAGAATAATATTTCTAGATATTTCAGAACAACGATTCAATCTCGATATGAGGAACTATTTGTTTTGAAATGTAATTTAGATAATATGTGCTAATTGGTATACTACTAGAAATGCTAATGGTGGGCAGGGAAAGTTAGAAAACCCTGGTAGTAATGGAGGATTCACAGGTTCTGCAACGTCCACAGCTGGTAACGGAGGCAATATCTATGGCAACAGCTGACACATTGGAAGTGATAATAAATAATAAACATTCTTTTTAGCTGATTTATTTATTCATGGTCATATTTTACAGATCTTTATACCTATTTTTTAAAAATGTTTTGATTGATGTATATAGGTGTAAAATATCCTTATGGTAATAAAATTCAAGCATAGGTCTTTGTAAATTAAGTTTTATACTTGTTTTGGTTTTGATAAGTCTATAAAAAGAATGAATCAATCGTTAGTAGTAATAATCCTTTTATGTGGACAATAATGCTCAACTTAAGGTATTATTTTCTGATTATGTTCATAAACAAACAACTTGATCCAGTAGTTGAACAATTAGTCTATTGATATTTACAGCCAATAAAAACCAATAGCGAGTTCAATTGGATTAAATACAAATTTGTTTCTATTTCAACCATATATTAAATTTAGTCATAAAATACTAATTGACTTAAAAACAGGTTGGATATGTCAATTCCTATAGTTAATGGCACTGTTTTAAGATAATTTTAACTTTCGTATATAGTTGTAATATGAATAGTTACAATTTTGTGTAAATTACCACTGTTATAACTGCTATCCACGTATTGAAAAAAGTAGTTCTAAACATAAGATGGATATTAGGATTACAGATGATAATTTATATCCCCAATATCAACTTAAGCCGTGATCCAACTTGCTAGAAAGTTGAAGCGATGCGCAGTATTCATAGTTTTACTGATGTTTACCATATTTGTAATTTTTATGTCAAATTATCTGCCAAATGTAAATGCATTACCTCATAGTGACATAGCTGACATATTTGTAGCTAACCAAGGCTCAAACACAGTATCTGTAATAAATAATATAATAAATAAACAATTTAATACCATCCCAGTGGGTATACATCCTCAAGGATTTATCTTACTTTATCCTAATTTGTATATAGCTAACCAAGGCTCAAACACAGTATCTGTAATAGATTATGAAATAGCTTCAGTAACTGCTACTGTCTCTGTAGGATCTCAACCTAAAAGTATGACATACGATTATTTTATCGACATCCTATATGTAGCTAACCAAGGCTCAAACACAGTATCTGTAATAAATGCTACAACAAATAAGGTTGTTACTACTATCCATGTGGGCGCTCAACCTACAGCAATATCGGAATTCCTTGGCAAAATATACGTAGCTAACCAAGGCTCAAACACAGTATCTGTAATAAATGATGCAACAAATAAGGTTGTTACTACTATCCATGTGGGCGCTCAACCTACAGCAATATCGGAATTCCTTGGCAAAATATACGTAGCTAACCAAGGCTCAAACACAGTATCTGTAATAAATGCTACAACAAATAAGGTTGTTACCACTATTCCAGTGGGTATACATCCTCAAGGATTTATCTTAGTTTATCCTAATTTGTATATAGCTAACCAAGGCTCAAACACAGTATCTGTAATAAATGCTACAACAAATAAGGTTGTTACCACTATCCCCGTGGGTATCAAACCGGTAGATGCATATTACGAACAATCTGGTTCGGGTAACAATATATACGTAGCTAACCAAGGCTCAAACACAGTATCTGTAATAAATGCTACAACAAATAAGGTTGTTACCACTATCCATGTAGATGCTCAACCTACCGCAATATCAAAAGGCGTTGGCAAAATATACGTAGCTAACCAAGGCTCAAACACCGTATCTGTAATAAATGCTACAACAAATAAGGTTGTTACCACTATCCCAGTGGGAATCAAACCGGTAGATGTTGCTATCCGCGAAACTCCATATGGCACTTACTCTCATATAAAATGCTATTTTTGCACTTCTCATTCTATTGTATCAATAGTACCATCTGAAGAATTTATTGTGGGTATATTTGATCGGATCGATAATAACAATTTTTTACATCTTCTACAAGGTCTTACTCCTAACGAGCGCAATGTTCTTATCACCCATCCGGATTCTGACTCTCTATATAAATTTCTAAATGGTCTTAATTCAGACTTGCTTGATAAATTTCTAAATAAGTTTACTCCTGATGAACTCAAACTTTTGTCTCAGTCTCTAGGTCAAGATGAGATTACAAGGATCCTAAAGAAAATTCCATCTAACGAATATACAAAAATATCGAATGAAATGCTGTCACTCTCTACTAATCGATAAAAGCAATTAAGTGTAGCTTTTTTCTAATTATTTATCTTGGTTTTTTTTGGTAAATTTTTTTAATATTAAAAGATTGATTTGCCCTTGTAAAATATAGATGTGTCGAATGGTTTTACCCTCTAACAAGGTCAATAAAAAGAGGAATATGTAATGACAAAGGTAATGAGCAACGACCTGATCCAAATGAGGAAATATATTTTTATTAGGACGACTCCAGGGGATTGATAGAAAAAGCAGATTCCCGATTTAAGAGAACATGGCTGCAATCCAATTCCTTATGGAAGAGCATTCGGTTTTGCATTAAACAGTCAGATATTAGATATATCTTTTCTATTTGTTTCAATAGTTATAATATTAATTTGGCATTTTTCACCTGGCACCAGAGAGCATATAATTAGATCGAAACAAGTGCTTTAACTATTTTCTGTACATATCATCTGATACATTTTACTATAAATTGCCAATAAAAACCAATAGCGGGTTCGTTGGGATTCGTTGTGCTAGCACTCAAAAATTGGATTCCTATAATTAGAACAATAAACGGATCTTTAAAGGTTTCTATAATGTTTTATAAATAGATCCATTTGTGAAACGAGCTCATGGGGATGTAATTCAAAAGTGAATGTAATCCATAATAATACATTATCTTATATCATCATAATTTTTATGGATTTTTATAGTCAGGAAGGTTTCAATTCTTTTATACAGATCCTTCAACAGCTTGGTTCAATATCGTACTGTTTTACATTATAAACATTGTTATCCAGGGTTCTGTAAAGTCTCCGTCGGATAGACGGTTGTTATAAACTTGTAAACTTTCGTCGGATGGATGAGATATAATATAAATGATTATAGCTACTTGGGTTCAAGTATTACAAAATTTGATCGAAAATCCCGTAGAAGAAATTAAATATGACATTTATGAAGTAGAAACAAAAATGATTACGTTGAGTATCAACTTTCTGAAATAATTGATATGACTCACAAAATCAAAAAAAAAAATTATAAAACCTTATATAAAGTTATATGGATTAAAATATGGATCAATTGATTTAGCAGTATCTGAAGTGGGCCTTAATCCAGAAACTTTTAATATACTCGTTTGGTCGTTAGAGCTAGAAAATATAGATAATAAAATAGGATTGCATATACCATTTAAATATATAAATCATATCCCATTTATACACAAGATTCCGCATTATACCAAGATACCTAAAAAATAAATTTACAGCTATCAAGGGATATTTCTGAATGTACTTTTGAATTCAATGTTATCAATAATAATCTGCCAAAATATGCTGCATACCGTCCTTTATATTGGAAGACAAAAGATTTTCCAACCAAATGTAATGTGGGATCCATTAAAAATCTTGATCAAGATAAAAGAAACAAGTATGCAGAACGATTGCCATTTTTTTATACAGGGGAACTTTCTATAAATAAAGAAATAATAAATTTCCCAATAAGAACGAGTAAAGATGTTTTATTGTTTTTACATTCAAAGAATCTGATTCGCTATATTTTATTTCTTCTGAAACCGGGGATGAAGGCGATTACTAGGCTCCTGATTTAATTTTTCCTTTAAACAAGGAATTTGAATTAAGTATTAAATACGATATTCCTCAATATAGCATTTCACAAAGAATTTCATATAGAGTTATCCCTACTTCATGGGATAATATCAAAATTCAAAAAAATATTTAATCTTTTTTTCCTCCCTTGCATTCTGTATAAACGTTAACCAATTATTTTCCCCTTCTATCTCTATTCCATGATTCAGTGGGCGTCTTTCCCTTAAGTGCTTGATTTTTCCTGATGTAGTTGTGATAGATTTTATATCCATTGAGTATGGGCGTGTCCATCTTCTTTAGGCCTCGCATTGTCTTTTCCCTGTCCCTAATCTTGCCGTTCATTCTTTCCATCTTATTGTTTTTATGATCACCTTGCAGCCGGATATTATTTACATGTCTACTTCGTGGCCAGCGGTTAGTGTTAAATTCTCTGTTGAAGGCAGTATAGAAGTTCGGCTGAAGTAGTTTAAAAGTACGTCAGGCAATGTTCTATCAATATATTTTCTTTTTGAAAATAAAAATTTGTATTGACAGTGTTTTGGTTTTTGTTATTTATTGAGCAATTCATAATTTATATTTTAGATTGTTAATATCAACAAATAATCGAATAGAAAAATTAACTTATATATTAAAATATAATATTATAAGAAAATGAGTTCTGCTACTACTATTAAGCCTACAAGTTGTGTTTATGGTTGTAATACCCGAATTTACTGGAATAAATCAATTAATGAATATTGGGAAGTATTCACTCAAAAGAAACATACTTGTCCTAAAAGGTTAAGCGACAATAATAAATCTGCATTAGCCATGTCAACTAAAAATAATACTACTAATGAAAGAAAATCTACTAATTACAATTATAAAAAATCATGGACACCCAAGTTTAATAACAAACAACCGATGGATAATTCTTTAGAAATATTGCATGGCTCAGCAAATTCAATAGGAAAACAATATGAAATATTATCTGATTTGATCAAAAAATATAATGGTAAAACTCATGGTTCTCAATCTCATGTATTATCAAACAACTCTATTCAAATAATTGTATATTATGAAGTTCCTGAAGGGATAAGAGATAATATAAAACGAGAATTTGATAATTTAATTAGAGAATTAAGAGTATCCTAATGGATCATAAAAAAAATTTAGTTTCTGGATAAAAAGAGAGATTATTCCCTTATAGAATAACTATTATAATTCCAACCTTTCAAAAATCTGATTATAGGTTTAATCGGGTGCGTAACCGTGTTTATTTATATTATTCCATCATAACCTGCAAAATTTGCAAGTATACTATAATGTTCTTATTGTCGTCTATTGTCTGAGCATATTAAAAGACAAAAGCAATTTGATATATAAATCAAAACTCATTAATTGTTATTCTTGATGCAGCTATAATATACTATAGTCTGCGATAAGCAAGTGTTTTGATATTGGTTTTGAAATCAGTAATTTTTCTAAATATCTCTATTATATACTGTTTCTATATGTAGGTATATTATTGGATAATTATAGATGTGATGGTATCACACGTATACATTTTGTATACTGGTATCACTAACTGGATATGCGTAGCAAAACTAGTAGTTGTAGTATAGAGAATTAGAAAGGGATAAAATGATATAAGGTGTTTTCATTTCTAGAATATATTACCTGACAGGATTGAACTTGCAGATAATGGTTATATTTATTAATTGCTGTTTAAATAGTGTATAAATTTAGTATCTTTATGGCAGATAATATCGACTCAACAAATCTTCAAAAAGAAAAGGACAAATATGTAATAATAGATGTGCGAGAAAGTAGTGAATTGGAAGAAGGAGTGATAGATGATGCAATCACTATACCTCTTGGTTTGTTAATAAAAAAGGTTAGACATGGAGATCTGAATGAATATAAAGATAAAAAAATTGTTACTTTTTGCAATGGTGGTTATAGAGGCAACATTGCAGCAGATGAATTAAACAAACAAGGATTCAATGCTATAAATTTAGAAGGTGGTTATAATGCTTGGAAAGCAAGCAATCAATCAATCAAAAAATAAATAAAATTAAAGTATTACGTATAATTATAAATACTAAAAGTATGGAAAATGGGACAAGAAATATGGAATAAAATCTATAGATCAGATAACTCTTTTTTTGGGGCGGAGCCCAGCAATTTTGCTATACATAGTTTTAACCATCTAAAAACAGACCGCATCAACAGTAGTGATATCATTAATAAAAAGAAGATGTTGGAGTTGGGTGCAGGTCATGGTAGAGATTCAATATTTTTTGCATCATCTGGAATCACAGTAGAAGCACTTGATTATTCTATTGAAGCTGTCAATATACTAAATAAAATATCAAATGAAAAAAATCTACCAATAAAGTCACAGATTTTTGATATTAGAAACAAACCACTTCCATTTTCAGATGCCTATTTTGATGTAGTATATTCACATATGTTTCTTAACATGCACTTTTCAGAAGAAAACCTTCATTTTATATTATCGGAAATAAGAAGGGTGGTAAAACCCACCGAATGGAACTTTTTTTCTGTTCGAAATCAACATGATAAATTCTATGGTAAAGGACAAGAGGTAGAAAAAGGAATTTATGATATTAACGGATTTCATATACGATTCTTTACAGAAAAAGAGATACGAGATTTAGCATCATCAGAAGGTTTTAAAATATTGCAAATAAAAGGAGAATACGAAGAACCTGTTAATCTCTTTCTAGTAACAACAAGAAAACTTTAAAGTTTTTCTTTTGAATTTAAATTATATTTGCTCCAATAGGTGTTGGAATAAGATATGTCATGAATGAGTATGCATACATGCTTGGTATACAAGTATATATTTTGTATATTAATATCACTAGCTGGATAGGTATAGCATAACTAGTAATTGCTAATTATATGATTATTGACGATGGCAATTTTAGCAAGTAATAATTACATTTCAAGAGGTGTAATAAAATATAGATATACGAGAGTGCAAATCAGAGTTTAACATATCTACATTATAAAAAGTATCAATCAAAATTAAAAATCAAAAATCAATGAGAATAAAATATTTAATAACGTTTGTAGGTATTGGGTCCTGAAATTGAGATCTGTTAAGCTATCTCAAGACCTTTATTGGCTGCCGCCAAACCCTACAATCTTTTATAAAAGTAATATTAATACGTGAAACAATCTTAAATTATTTGCTGATTAGGAATATTTTGCCGCTTATTCATTAATGAAGTATTTTTCTTTCCTTGTTTGTATGTGTTTTATCGGGTGCGTTAACCTTGCTAGTTGATTTAATCTATTGGTAACAGATATGTGTATATGTAATAATGAATTTGCATTTTGCTAGAAATGAAAACATATGGTATAATGTATACCACTCACTTTAATACTCAAATCAATAACAACAACAAATGGACGAGGAAAACCGCCCGAATATAATATACAAAATTAAGAATTGAAGTGGTATATGTATCCATACTTCCAGATTACAGGATGAATAATAACTATACTACATTAAAAGGGAAGGCGCCCGTATAATAATATGCAGAATAAAATTTAGAATGTATATGAATCTAATAGACAATATTAACACGATAATGGTGTAACGGCCCGTTAATCCTTCATTTTGACTCATCAAATAATTGGATGTGATACCTGTCATGGTTGTCAGGGTCGGCATAGTTTTTTTATGGCAATTTTTCTTATATTGTCATTCATGGATTCAATATTACATGTCCATTAAAAAAAACACCGGTATAAAAAAAGAGAAATTAAAATATTTTCTAAATTAATTATACTCCATAAAAAAATAATCTAGATTTATAATAGTAATGCCCCGCCCATTTATCGGCATTTTAGAATATTTGAATTATCTGCAAATCTGATCAATCGTTGCATTACTATATTCTATTCTTGAGAATTAGGTAGTCCTATCTTGAATATCTTCGAGTTTGCTGACATGTGCTCGTTATCACCAGCATATCTTGCTACTACACTACCTGGTAGTACTGAATTTGTCCACGCCTTGGTGGTTTTGCTATATGTACCGTCCGATTTAGTCATGGCATTTGATAATCCATTTATCTTACCATAGTATAAAGTTGTGAATGATATGGTAGCACCACTTACTTTCGAATCACCGCAGGTTAATTTTCCGGTTACATCATAAGATCTTGCCTTGAGAGTATCTGGCGATACATTTACCGTTAAACTACATGTCTTTTTAACCTCGTTCTCTTGTGGTGTATTTACTGCACTACTATTTTCCTTTACTGCATTTTGGGTATTGCTATTTTCATTTGGTGCATTTCCGGAATTGCTACTAGTCTGCTGCGTATTTACAGTATTGATACTTTGTAGCTGTGTACTACACCATGGACAAGGCTGTAGATTGATTACCTTGCTTGCTATGCCACCTTGATCTGGTTTACCAAGGTACCATGCAGATACAGTGGTAAGGGGTTTAGTAGTTTTATAGTTTGTGTTAAATGAACCATCTGGACCTGTCACCACAGTAGCAAAATTACCTGCATAGGGTACTTTAGTGCTTGTTAACACTATAGATTTTCCACTTAATCCTGAATCTCCACAGGCAAGTGTACCTCTTATCATAAGTGTACGGTAAGGTTTATACCACTGTGCACTTAATTTCACAGAAGCTTTACAATGGTTTGCTTGATTATTTGGACTGTCTTGACCAACATTGTCTTCATTTGATATCCTGTTGTCTTTCTTAGCGAATACTTGATTGGTAAATGACGTATTTAATATTATAGTCAGTATTAGAATTCCCACTATAGTTAGGGATTTGACCATAGTTTTTTTATTTTTCATGTATCTAATGCTCAAGTAACAAAATATAAAAATATTAACAAATTTATGGTAAGAAACTACCCGTTGAAAATTGAACATTGAAAGGGAATAGTCCGTATGATATACAGAATAAATCTTTATGTATAACAATTGACCGAACCTTGTTGACATGATAAATTATTTAACGGGCCGGTAACTCTTCAATTTCAAATTATCAATAAGGATATTAGGCATGCATGTTTTTTATGTTGCTATTTTAACACTACTATAAGTTGGATTCAATGGTTCTATTATTACAATATAGTAAAGCGATGATAGAATCATCTTTTCAATTCTAATTGGCCATCCAATCAAATTTTATCATTTCAGATGTTATAATATCATACAATTTATTTTCTTACTTTTTATTGAAATATTTGAAAATAAATGCAACAAGAGATGTTCCAACAAATGTAGCTGTAAGATACAACCAAAGATTTCCAATGGTTCCTGACAACAATGCTGGGGCTAATGAGCGAGCAGGATTCATCGACGCGCCAGAAATAAAAGCCAAAAAGAAGATATCAAGGCCGACGATGCCTCCAATTGCTATTCCTCCAAAGCCCTTTAGTCCTTTTGTATATACAACAAACAAAATAACTCCCATCAATAAAGCGGAGGCCAGAACTTCTATGGAAAATATCAATGGAAGAGGATAAAAATAGTTGGGAGCGTTTGCACCAAGGTATGCCGAAGTTCCAATAGCATATTTTACAAACAAACTTGCAAGTAACGCCCCTGTTATCTCTGCTAAAATGTACAGAAAAAGCAGTTTTTTTGTTATGTGATTTGTTATGAGAAATCCCAAGGTTACAGCTGGGTTAAAATGAGCCATTGAAATCTTGCCAAATAAATATACTCCGATAGCAACACCTACAAACGGTGCAAATGCAATAAATGGAATTCCCAATTTTCCATTTAAGCGGGCATCAATAACTACCGAACCTGTAGCTAATACTACAACAATAAAGGTTCCAATGACCTCGGCAATAAACCTTTTTTGATCCGGCGATAATTTTTCCCTTATAGTTTTAATAATTGTATTTGATTTTAACAATCTTTTAACACTATTTTAAATTTTTTATATCGATTAGATGATAGTTGTTTTCATTCTTCCTTATTTTCTCGTGTTAATTGAATTATTAATTCTCTTATCTTACTTTCAATTTGATTTCGAATCCCTTCAACCTTTTCTATTGGTTTTCCTTTCGGATCTTCGATGCCCAAGTCTTCAACTTTGTTGATAAACAAAGTAGGACAAAAACCCTTGTTCATGCAACCCATATTAATGATTTTTGTTGCATTTTTTATCATATCTTCATTTAATCCCTTTGGTTTTTGTTTGCTAATGTCTATGCCTATTTGACTCATTGCCTTTACAGCAATAGGATTGATTTCAGATGTATGCTTTGTTCCAGCGCTTGTCACTTCATAGTGGCCGTCATCAGGAGCATATTTTTTAAAAAATGCTTCTGCCATTTGGCTACGTCCTGCATTTTCAACGCAAACAAAAAGGACAATGATTTTAGATTTAATTTTGGTTTTATTCGATTGGATATTCATTTTTGAATCAATCCTTGGATGCCATTATTGTTAGACTGGTTATTTTTCTTCTATTATCTTTCGGGTTTTGTTCTGGCGATTCTAATTCCATATATGGTTTTTCATCAAGTATTTCTATATTTTTAAAGCCTGCTTCTTTCATGCTTTTTATATAATTGTCTTTTGTTAGAGCACCATCAAGACAACTACACCATTTATCTACATCAATCGAATCTACATCTATTTCTTTATCTGTAACCAAATCTGAAATTACCATTCTTCCATCTTTAGGCTTTAAAATTCGATAGGCTTGTTTGAACGCATTTGTTTTATTTGATGTTAGATTGATAACACAATTGCTTGTAATTACATCTATACTATTATCCTCCAGCGGAATATTATTTTCAATATCACCTTTTCTAAATTCTACATTTTTATATCCATATTTTTTGGCATTATCACTTGCTTTTTGCAACATTTCATCGGTCATATCAATACCAATTACTTTTCCTTGTTCCTTGACGATATTTGCAGCCAAAAAAACATCTATACCCGCCCCTGATCCAAAATCTACAACGACATCTCCTTCTTTTACGTGGGCAAATTTTATTGGATTACCGCATCCTACTCCCAATATGGATGACTCGGGGATAGATTCTAGATCTTTAGGATCATAACCAATAGATTTAACAGAAGAAGATAGCAAAGAAGAATTTTCGTTTATATCCATATCTGTACTATTATTATTACTATCGCTGCTGCAGCAACTTGATGAAGTTGAGGGCATACAACAAGAATCTGTATTTCCAACTAATGCAATTTTGCTATATCTTTCTTTAATTTTTTCTTTTATTTCAATCATGCAATAAGTTTACAAAAGAAATTATTTAAATTCGTAAGAGTAATAAGGTAAAGTAAGTGGAATCAGGGAAACAAAAAGAAGGTTTACAATATAAAATGAAGAAATCAAAAAAGGATTCATCTGCACTTCCTGTTATTCAATCAAATGAACATTGTAATTTTATAGGAGCTGACGTTGAAAGTTTGATGAAAGAAACTGTTCAATTACGAAAGATGATAACCAAAAGAGGCACTCTTGAAATTCTAATACCTTTATGTTGTTCCAGCGACCCTGTACGCTATAAAAAATTTAAAGAATCTATGCATGGATTTAGCAGTAAAACTCTTGCAAAAAGATTAAAAGAGTTAGAAAATGGAGGAATTTTAAGCAGACAAGCATTCAATGAAATTCCGCCTAGAGTTGAATATAGATTAACAAGTAAAGGTCAAGAATTAACAGAATCAATGATTGGATTATTACAATGGTTAAAAAAATGGTCATTGAATAAATGATTAGACATATGTAGTGATGAAGTATACTATATGTCTATTGGTGAAGGACCATTAATTTCATTTCTAACGTTAAACTTATCATTATTTGCGGTCATCAATCGATTTAAAAAGATGGATTTTAACTGTTGTATCTGTTTTATCGGCCGTGTTACCATTTCACTAGTTAATAGATCTCTTGCATAATTAGCACCTTTAGAAAAATTTCCAAGAATGACACACCTCTTAATCGTAATCCGCAAATCACAATGCAAATATTATAAAATATCATTGATAATTTATAAAATTTTGATACAGGTCTAATTATACAAGAGATCTAATATATAATACATTGGTAACATATGTATATACGTAATAATGATTTTGAATTTTACAAAATGATGAAATTTACTGAATTATTATAAGCCATAACTAATGGATTTGATCGTGCTGACCATCTGTGATAACAAATGTGGACATCCATACCGTAGAGTTTAGTTTAAAGGGGCGCAAAACCCATAAAATTATGAATAGGATGCATATCTTTCAGGAATAAAACCTTCAGTCCTACAATATCAACATGTGGATAAGACCAATTCTAAAGCATTATTCGTTACTTTAAACTGTAACTAGTATTATACAAATTATCAAAATATTCAAATGAATTGACAAATATATTGAATATTGAATAATGATAATATTAATTTTCTAGAATATTTTTCATTTCAAAATATAGGTGAAACATTAACAAAATTATCAAGAATTCCAGTCAAGCAGTTAAAACATTCTGGATAATGGACCTTATCTCTTATTATCATAATTTGAAAGTGAAATATAATGATAAGAAAATATATGATATCGTCTTTTTTAATTCTATATTCGTTTGTTGTGCTTTTTAGTGCTTTTTATGGTCTGGAAAAGGTTTGGGCTGATCCTGTAATTGCTACTATACCTGTTGGAAATGATCCATCTGGTATTGCATATGATCCGGCTAGCAAGGAGATGTATGTATCTAACTTTGCTTCTAACACCGTTTCTGTAATTAACCCTGCTAACCACCAGGTGATATTTACCATACCTGTAGGAGCTGGTCCACAAGATATTGCCTATAGTCCAGATAACGGAGAAATATATGTGGCTAATCAAAATTCTGCATCCGTTTCTGTAATTAACCCTGCTAACCACCAGGTGATATTTACCATACCTGTTGGAAATCAACCATCTGGTATTGCCTATGATCCAAATAACAAGGAGATGTATGTATCTAACTTTGCTTCTAACACCGTTTCTGTAATTAACGCTTCTAGCAATATGGTGGTTGCTACTATAGCCGTTGGAACTAGTCCATCAGGTATTGCATATTATCCAGATGCCAGGGAGATGTATGTAACTAATGCTGGTGATAACACCGTCTCTGTAATCCACACCATTACTCATCAGATAGCTGCAACCATACCTGTTGGACCTGCTCCAACGGATATTGCCTATGATCCAAATAACAAGGAGATGTATGTATCTAACTTTGCTTCTAACACCGTTTCTGTAATTAACACTTCTAGCAATCTAATAGTTGGTAATCCGATACCTGTTGGGAAGAACCCGGAGGGTATTGCCTATGATCCCGATAATATGGGGATATATGTAACCATTTCGAGTTCCAACACCGTTTCTGTAATTAATACCTTTAATAATGCTGTTGTAGGTACCATACCTGTTGGAACTGCTCCAATAGATATTGCCTACAATTCTGACAATCATTACATGTATGTATCAATTTTAGGTTCTAATGCCGTCTCCGTCATATCTAAAAATCCTTTTGCCGAAGTTGGACCAAATCAAGGCACGGAATCCTTTCAAACAGTTCATTTGGATGGCTCCGCAAGCTTTGACCCAAGCGGATCTCCTTTAACTTACCTGTGGACTCAAACTTCAGGGCCTACTGTAATAATAACTGGTCCAGAGATTGCAACTCCAACTTTTGAAGCCCCTGATGTACATAGTAATACTACTTTGACTTTCCAACTGGTTGTAACAAATTCAAATGGTGAACAAAGCAATCCTTCTGAAGTCACTATAACAGTATTTCCACATGTACCTCCTATTGCCGATGCTGGACGTAATCAAGAAGTACAACCACTTCAAACTGTCCATTTGGATGGCTCTGCAAGCTTTGATCCATACAACTTTACACCTTTAACTTACCAGTGGACTCAAACCTCAGGTCCCACCATTTCATTATCAAGTCCTATATCTCCCAATCCATCGTTTATAGCTCCTCGTGCAGACAAAGATACCCCCATTACTTTTCAGCTTGTAGTAACAAATAGCATTGGTATATCCAGCAGTCCTTCTGAAGTCACTATTATATCTCGACCTGTACCTCCTATTGCCGATGCTGGACGTAATCAAGAAGTACAACCACTTCAAACTGTCCATTTGGATGGCTCTGCAAGCTTTGACCCAAGTGGTTTTATTCCTTTAACTTACCAGTGGACTCAAACCTCAGGTCCCACCATTTCATTATCTAATCCAAATTCTGCCACTCCATCTTTTGTAGCACCAAATGTAAGTGATGATACAACTCTTTCTTTTCAACTTGTAGTAACAAATAGCATTGGTGTACCCAGCAGTCCTTCCAGCGTTGTTATAACAATACTTGTTCTATCATCATCGCATCCATCGCCTCATCAAAATAATGGTACTTTAGTTAACTCTAACATAAGCAGTTTTAACAATGACCGATTTAGCAATCACAATACATCCGTTACAAACTCTAATGTAGAAAGTTTCAACAATAATGGTCATAACACATACTTGAATCATCAATCACAGAATTCATATAATTTCCAAAATCCAATGTGCTTAACGGTATTTGGCTCTTGTGATGCAAACAATAGTGGACAATCACAAAATATGTACAATGGACAAGATAGATAATATCAGATTAAAAAGATGAAATATGACTTCTTTGGGTATACATTATATCCTGTAGCGATATCTTGACAAGATAACTCCAGAGGGTTAAACCGGTTGGAGAATTGATAGACTTAATTCCCAGTAGTATGCATTTATACGTATTAACGGGCTATAGAGCCCTTCTGGATTAATCAGCAATTTACTATAAAAAACACTGTAAATATCCTTCTATTGTTCAGGAAGAAATTATTAGAAATAGTCTTAATTTTTTGATAGTATCGTGCGCTTATCCATAAGATTTTTAATGGTTTTATATGCCAATTTATTTCCTTCATATACAAATCATTCAATTTTTTTGAGTTGATAATAGTAACAAATGGAAGGGTAAACGAGTGGGTATGCTAATAAAAAATCAGTATGAATTGAAGTAATATATGGGCATACTAAAAGGTTTCAAATTTATCATTGTATTGGACGAGAAGCGCCCGTATAAATAAAATTACAGAAAGACCTGACAAATATGATGTCCCTGGCGAATTAAATTGCTTTTCTGAAAGTTTTATAATTTGACGTATTTGTATGTCTGTATTAATTTAGCGTTCCTGACGCTACTAAATGTAAATAACACTATTAATCAAACAAATTTTATTGCATTACTGGTGAAATTTCATGGTAATGGTAGAAAAACTATATCCATAACCATTTTAAAATTACAGTTTTTTCTCCATAAATATTTCGGCTCTACGGTTATTCTTATTATAGCTAGGTATATCTACAAAACCATTTTTTAAATATAGATTTCGGGATGTTTTCATTTTATTTGAGCTATGTAATAGAATTCTTTTGTATCCTATTCTTTTTGCAAAATCAATTGCAGTATCAATCATTTGCTGTCCTATTCCTAAACCTCTGTATGATTTTGCTAAAAATAATCTCTTTAATTCGGCAGAAGAGTTATCAGATGTAGATCCTTTTAGATTTCGTATTGCAACAGTGCCAATTATTGGAGAATCGCTCTTGTTCTCTACTACTCAAAAACAACTACCATCATTTTTATTATAATGACTTTTTATATCCAATAAATCAGATTCTAGATAGTTAAAATCAATTGCAATATTAAATTCATCAACTAGTATATCTGAAACTAATTTCAAAATACCTGTTGAATCATTCTCGATATATTCTCTAATCCGATAATTATGAGACCTGGTCATAATTCAAATATATTTTCATACATGTCATATAGCTTAAAGCTAACCCTTGAGACATTATTTTGAGAACAACTGTTTCAAAGATTATCTTCTGATAGAATAAAGGAATCCATACTCTTTAACATTCTGTATATTATAGGTTGCATACCCTGGCCCACTGCAAAAAGGAAACGTGGCAGACCGTATGCATATTCTCCAACTGTAATTGTAAGATGTTTTATTGTAAGGATATGGTTTAGAATCAATTCCAACAATGCATTACATATTTTTCTTAACATGAATTGTTTGTATAACCATAAACTAGCAATAGCCTGCGGTCTTGTATCAATACCTAACAGGCGTACATTTGACAGGCGATTGAAGACCCTGTCTACGGATATCAAACAAAGGATATCAACAATGGGATACCTGTTTGTTACAGAAGGTATGATAATAGATCCTTCTATAACATTAGTAGACAGTACTCTTTTAAAAGCAAAAGGTCCTGTATGGCATAAATCATCCATGAAGAAAGGAATAGTACCATGTCCTGGAATTGACACGGATGCACGGTGGAGTTATAGTCATACCAAGAAATGGATATTTGGATACAAACTACATCTAACATGTACAACAACAGGCAAGATTATAGTACCTCCAACAGCAGAGATGTAACTACTGCTAATATACAGGATAACCAGATGTACGTTTCTTTAACTTCAGCATCTACCATATTCTCTTTACCCCATCTATTATACATGATAGCTGATCCCGGCTATGACGATAAGGACTGTATGAATACAGCAAGAAGGTATTAGGAATAGATTTGGTTTGTCCTGTTGTTGAACGATACGAAAGTACTTCCAAAAAGAGGCTTGAACTTGTATGCTTTTATCAATCGGTTTTGGGGCAGTCTATCTACAGCCGAAGAAGAATATCGATAGAGCCATTGATAGAACATATAAAATCAGTCTTTAGGATAGACTCATCACATGCACGAGGATATCATACGGTATCTGCAACTGTACTTTTGTCTGTTTTATTATATCAGCTATAATATACTATAACTGTAAAACTGAGAAAATAAATCCAAAATCAATAAAATATATGCTTGGAACTGGCTGATGAAATGGAATTTCTGATAAGTATGAGAGTATCGAATTATGACCAGGTCTCAATTATATAGTAAACAATATGATATATTATTTTGTATTTTTTAATTTTTAATCAACAAGAATAGGTTAAAAGATTGAAGTAGGTGCATATACACACATACTGATAGATTACTAGATTCATCAAAAACTACGCATTGGACGGAAAAACGGCCGTATATTACGTGAATAGATAAGACAGACTATTATTTTTATTCTACACTAAAGGTATATCGGAACGTCATCTTTCAATCTGGTTATATCAATAAATAGAGTCGATGCACATCAGAATTAAAGCATCTTAAAATTTCAAGATAAGAATTTATTATGGCTGTCCCGCTCTTTTCCAATTTTCTATCCAATTATTTGCTATTTCTTTTTGTGCGTCAGATAGCGATATAGATCCGCTACAAACTGCTTTATGAAGATAATTTTCAAACCTATCTTTTATGTGAAAATTATATTGCCCATATCCTGGTTCAGGCCAAAGATTTGTTACACTTTTTGGATTCCCGCCAATTTCGAGCGAAACTAAATGATCAAGTTCATAATTGGATCTGGAATCGGTAAAACCGTATGAATGCATAAGATGTATTTTTAAGGGACTAGTATAACTTACTGGAGGCCTTACTGTTTTACTAAATCCTGGAACACATATAGTATCTTGAATATTTTCTTGATTTACGGATGGGTTTATAGATCCAGGGGTGCACTTTGGATCTGGAAGACTCTCATCTATAATATGACACTCGATAGGTATAGTCATATTTGTAACTGATGATATAGGCATACTTGATAAAGCTGAAAAGGAAGATGAATTAATAGTGGTTGGTTTGGATTCTGGATGTTGTTGTAAATGTGGACCCTGTATATGCTTTGTTTTATTATCTAGATGTTTTTGAAATAAACCTGCAAAAAATTTTTCCAAATGTCCGGGCAATGTAAAGGCGGATACATTTTGAATGTGTGATATTGATATGGTAACTAGAACTGATTGTATTAAAAATCCTGTGAAGATAATAATTTTTATGTTAATATTCATATACTTGCTAAAACAATTTCGGCTTTTATTAAATTTGATTGTTATTCTATTTGGCTTTAAACAACATTGTAAATTTGTCGGCAACTGGCTCTGGCAAAAAGTCTATAATAATTTGATGTGCATTTTCTTCGGTCATTTTGTTTACAATTTCTTCAATAGATTCTTCGCTCCATGCGGAAGCTCTATCATCAACATCATAATTAATTTCTTTCAACGCTTCTTCAAACTGATCTACTTCATTTTTTTCTAATGGTAACAAGTAGTAGTCCATCCATCTAATAAATATAATTACTTTATATAATTGCACTAGTTTTAATGTAGTTATACTATACCAATTAGCATAAATACGTTAACCCATAATACAGGAAATATATATAAAAATTATCAATCATCTTATCACACATTTGCTAAATGGTATATAATTGAAATAGTTACGGCGTGCAGAAATTCCATCTGCATTAACAGAACATACATACATTAATCACTATCCATGAATTGTTATGTTAATTGTATTAATTATGATATAGCCATATTAACAACAAAACGGCACGTTTAAAATATTAAGATATTCATAGACCAAATAAGGTATCATTCATATCTTGAGAAATCAATATTTAACCTGATTGTATAAGCATTAGAAGGAAGACGTCAGTATAAATTGCATAGTAAAAATTATAGAATACAATGCAAAAGGTTACTGATCTATGTCCAGTTTGTATAATATAACATATAATTTAGCGGGCGGTTAATTATTCACTTTAAGATTATATCAATAATCAGGTTTGCGTATGTCCGGGTTGGCATAGTTTTGCACTGTTTTTTTTATTAGATCCACCTATTATTATTGCAAATGATAAGAGCCCGTATAGACAACAGTATCTATAATTTACGATAATGTGACGGAATTGACATCTTATGCCAGGTTCATAATTAAAAATATTATCAAACGATGCTAACTATCTTATGAGGATGATGATAAAATAGAATATATCCTTAATCTTTATCGACATTCGATGTGTGAAGGTATGGAATTGTTATTTTTTATCGGGCGCGCCTGCCTTTATAATATTGAATAAAGGAGCAGATTATTATGTTCTTTCAGATTAAACAGGCATCGTATACATGTACATGCTTATTATTTGACAATAAGAATATAATAAAAGTTGTAAAAAGTCACATTAAATTGAAAGAGACCTGTTGCGAATCTCCTTTTGAATATTTTAAATGATCTCCTAAATGAATATTTTTAAATTCAGGATGTTCAACGCAGTCATAAAACTGCCTGTTTTGTTATCATGGGATTTGTAATATTGTTTTCTGTATTATCTTGATTGTCGGAAAACATATTAAAATTTTAGGTGATATGGTCATCTTCATCATTATTGTTATGAGGGCGATCGGCCCGTTTATCCTGATTTTGAATGAGTATTCATCTGTATTATCTTTTAAATTAGCCATCTAAAAATACCAGTCATAATTACAATTTAGTACATGGGATGTATTAGTGAATATGAATATATTCTAAACCGGATACTTCCTTTCATCTTTTTCTATATTAAAAAGGAAATAATTTTGTAGACGAAATAGAATATTGTGGAGAATATTCGTCTTGCTTTTATCCCAATATAGTTTTAAAAATAGACATTTTGTTAAATATAACTAATCAAGAATTTAAAATATATATAATAATGCTCTTTGAGCTATTCCTATATTTAAAAACATTTCTATTATACAATATAATGTTACACTGCGTAATACATATTAACATAGTGTAATATTAAAAGATATGAAAAAAAGAAAAAACGTTGTTGAAATAAAAGAATTTAATTATTTTTTACATTTACATCAACTAATGAAAAAAACTCGTTTTATCCAAATAAATAACAAAAAAGCAGATGGTATAAATTGTACTCCCAAATAAATAAATCAAAAGAATATCCAATTCATTTTGTTAATGCATTTGATGAACTAAATAAAGGGAACAGAAATTTATTTAACTTTTCACACATTGACAAATTTCTCGATTTTATGAATAAAAAAAATATTTGTATTATTAATAAGTCAACTCAAAGTAATTTTTTATATCATCTAATTACAAATCTATGTATCGATTCTTTTGAAAATAAAGAAAAATATAAAACATTTATTGTAGATTCAGGTAAAGGAAATAATTTAGGTCATATATATTTAGAAATAATCAATCGACAATCAGATATTCTTTATAATATTGAAAACACCTTCAAAAATATAATAATAGTTAGAACATTTACATTTTATCAACTTGCAAATATTGTTATTAAAGAGATTCCAAAATTAATAAATCATGAATTAAATTATAAAATACAAATAGTTGTTTTAGATTTATTGAATACTTTTCCATCAACATTATCCACATCCTCTTACTCAAATAATAAAATTGATAATAATCTAAATTTCAATTACAATTTATTACTTTTGGAACAAATAATAAACAAGTTAATACAGATTTCTAAAACCTATTTTGTGATTTTATCCTACAACTCTAACAAATTATTAGACAACATCATAATACCTAAATTTAGTAATATTTTAGAAATAGATATTACGAATAACCATATTAAAAAAGATAATAATGGTATTGTGAGAATAAAATCAAAATCATGCCAGATAAGTTTTAGATTAAAAGAAAGAAATATGGGCGCGATAAAGTAATGGGTCGTACTATTCCTTCGTTTAGGATATTAATAGATATAGAAAAATCAAATTGGTCATCATTTAGAAAGTATTTGAATAGAAAAGATAGAGATAGATTTGATATGTTGTTTTATATTCCGAAATTATTTTGTCATTCTCTATCTAATTTATCAAAATCAATTATATTTGAACCCATAATGATGATTAACCTGTTTTATACCTTCAAAACATTAAAAATAATGCTTAAAACATTCACAACAAAAACAGAACCACCACTTGAAGAAAATAAACAGTATGAAATGAATATAATTAGGAACAATAATCAATTTATACTAGATTGGAAAAAGTTTGTAGAATGTTTAACTAAAGATGATAAAAATATTTTTTTTGAAATGATTAATGACTGTTATAGCCAATACAATAGATCCATTAACACAGATATTAAAGAAAAAGGTGCTGATTCCTGTATAGCAAGAACAAACTCTTTATTTATGGCGTTACTTCTTTATCAACAAAAACAAATTAATTTAATCAAAACAAATCAAAGATTTATAGATTAAAACTGTTTACTTATTTTAGATGCAGTAATATATGCGTGATATAGTGACAATGCAATGACGTCTAATTAATCATTTTCAATATTAAATTGAAATTGTAAGTTATTAATACATTAATTGATTTATAAATCCACCTTTAAAATATTTGTACGTATAAACGGATGGTGAAACCTTGTGCATGCTCCTTATCAATTTGTTACTTGATTAAAGAACATCACTTATGTCAATTTAATTTTTAATAACAGACCCGAATTGTTTTAATATTTAATCGGTATCGGTCGCTCAACTAAGCCTTTCAATATAGTTGTTGTATGTGGATAGAAGAAATATATCAGACATTCATATTTTATTGAAAGGTGTATGTAACAACAAAATATGAAAGGGCAAACGGCGCGATTATATATACAAAATCTCGCATGAATCGAATACATACATAATGAAATTACGAGATTTATCCTAATTGCGTAATATTTGAAAGGGGAAAGCGCCCGTATAGAATGCACAATATGCTATAGAGTTAAAGGCCTTATTCATATGCTACAATAATTCATACTAGATCTCAAGATTCCAATGAGAGTATTTCAATAGAGTTTATACATATCATGGTTTTTTATTTTATTTTTCTTGTTGCTATTTATTGGATTTAACATTTATACAAAAAATGATTTCGTTATTTTACATATTACTTTCTAATTTTAGCGGCGGTAACACTGCTAACTTGTTTATACACAACAGTTAACAGTTGTGTAAAAGGCATGGTATGTTTTTCTGTAAAATGAATAGTGCTTGTTTAGATATCAAAATACCTATAGCTTGCCGCTCTTTAGTAATACTATGAGGGATACATTCCTCAGAATACTTACCATTGATGAGAAAAATATTTTACACCTGATGCTTGAAGATGCAAAATCAGGATATAGAGCCAAGACAATCTTACTTAAAGATGAGGGATATACAGTACCACAGATAAGGAAAATAACAAATCATCATGATCATAACATAAGAAAATGGATACATCGCTTTAATGAAAAAGGAATCGATGGGATTCGATTCTGGCATATATGGGACTTATCAATTATTATTAATCTTTTGAAACAAGACCCTGGCCATTTACAGTAAATTTTAACCTTGGCTAACTAATCGGTTGTATTTATATGTCGATTCTTGCATTCTAAAATCAAATATTAAAGAGCATGCCTATGATATAATATAATAATATCAAGTATTAGATATACTACCATGATAATAATACTTCATCAAATCTTTGTAATATTTTATTGATAGGAAACAGACTATAATTTAATTTAAAATATTAATAAAAAAATGTTCTGAACTTCTTAAGTTATAAATCTAGTAATCATTTTTATTGTTAATAGATAAAGAGAATAATGGCTATAGAATTAATAGTTTTAACGTTCGTTCTATTGTTATTTTATCAACCTTTGTTATTTTGCTTTTATACCTATCAAATGCCTTTCTTTTTGATGAGATAAAGCAGGCTTGGGCAGATGCTGTGGTTGCTACCATAGGTATTGGAGATCGTCCAAATGGTGTTGCATATGATCCGGCTCATAAAGAGATGTACGTCGCTGTTTGGGGATCTAACACTGTCTCTGTAATTAACGCCTCTACACACCAGGTAGAAGGTAATCCAATAACTGTTGGACCAGCACCATCGGGTGTTGCTTATGATCCGGATAACAAGGGTATGTATGTAACCAACGCATTATCTGGCACCGTCTCTGTAATTAATACTACTACTAACTCGGTGGTTGCTACCATATCACTTCCACAAATTACAGCACCGCCTAATCCACCAACTACATCATCGCCATGGAGTATTGTATATGATTCATCTACTCATGAAATGTATGTAACTGCAGACGGCTCCATCTTTGGTTTAAGAAATATTAATAGTAGTGGCGACGTCTTTGTAATTAACACTTCTAATAATGCGGTGGATGCTACCATAAATGTTGGAAGCGTTGCAGAAGTTCCTCATGGTATTGCATATGATTCAGATAGTGGCAAGATCTATGTAGATAACGGACAATTCTCTAGCACCGTCTCTGTAATTAACGCCTCTACACATCAGGTAGAAGGTAATCCAATAACTGTGGGATCTGGTCCAATGGGTATTGCATATAATCTTTATAACAAGGATGTGTACGTAGCTAACGAAGGTTCTAGCACCGTCTCTGTAATTAACGCCTCTACACATCAGGTGACAGGAAATCCAATAACTGGCGAATCTAGACCAAACTCTCTTGCATATAACTCAAATAATGGAAGGATGTACGTAGTTAACTATGCTGATGGGACTCATGGCACTGTCTCTGTAATAGATACTTTGACTAACACTCTGGTTGATACCGTAAGTGTTGGAGCTTTTCCTCAAGGTATTGCATATGATTCGGATAATGGTGAGATGTACGTATCTAACTTTGATTCCGGCACCGTCTCTGTAATTGCCACATTACAATATCCATCTCACACTGCAATAACTTCAGCTACTGCTGGTAATAATAATCCAGTACAAAGCGGTGGCTCAACTTTATCCCCATCTATAACATTCAACGTACAAGCAACTGCTGGAACCAACCCGATAGCAGGCTTCCAGTGCAGCCTTGATAACAATGCTTTCTCTTCTTGTGGTACTGCTACTAACAATGCAGGTACTATAACCTTTAACAACTTGGAAGCAGGCCCACATACAGTAAAGATAGTAGCAGTTGACTCTCAAAACAATGTTGACCTTACTCCTGCTACATTCAGCTGGACTATTGTTAAACCTCCATCTAACACTACTATCACTTCAGCTGTAGATGGTAATGGTAATCCTGTTCAAAACGGTATCTCCACTACATCGACATCTATAATATTCAATGTACAAGCAACTCCTGGCTCCAACCCAATTGCAGGCTTCCCAATGACAGGCTTCCAATGTAGCCTTGATAACGGCCCATTCTCTGCATGTAGTGGTACTTTTAGCAATAACATGGAAACTATAACTTATAATAATTTGGCGGTAGACCAGCAGCACACATTCAAAGTAAGAGCAGTAGATACCAAAGGCAATGTTGATCCTACGCCTGCTACATTCAGTTGGACTGTCACACAACAATCTCCACCTAATAGTGGTGACAATGGAGGCACATCTACAGGTGGCAATGGAGGCACAGGCGGTATTGCAATATCTCACAGTGGCAACGCTAATGGTGGTTCAGGAGGCAAGGGAGGTTCTGGTATACATAGTGGTTCTACCTCATCATCAGCAGGCAGTGGCGGACAAGGTGGTTCAACTGATTTTAATAGTATGCCGATGTTCTAAGCAATACAATGAGATAATCTCGGTTTCTTCTGTAAAGAAAAGACACTATAGATTTATTATTAATCTTTTAAAAAATACATCCAAGATCTTTTAAAAAGAATAACATTGTCATGAGATAAACAACTACTGATTGAATTTATTTATAGATTCCATAAAGAATCAAATGTCAAGTAAACAAGAGTCTTGACAAGCGGTATAATAATATCAGTGTCTGACGTACTATCATAATAATACTTCGTCAAATCCTTCTGGTTTTTCCTTGATAAAAAACATGGTATTATACAACTCAAGACTTTAATAAAATAAGGTTCTGAATTTCTTAAGTTAAGGATTTAGCATTCATTTTTATTGTTAATAAATAAAGAGAATAAAGACTATAGAATCGATAGTCCTAATGCTCAATTTATCATTATTTTATCAACCTTTGGTATCCTTCTTTTATATCTATCAAACACCTTTCTTTTTGATGATATAAAGCAGGTCTGGGCTGTACCTGTTGGAAATGGTCCAACCGGTGTTGCATACGACTCAAAAGATGGTAGGATGTATGTGGCTAACCTATATTCTAACTCTGTCTCTGTAATCGATACTAATACAAATACTGTGATATCTACCTTAGGTGTTGGTACTAATCCATACGGTGTTGCATATGACTCAAAAGATGGTATGATATATGTAACTAACTATGGCTCTAACTCTGTCTCTGTAATAGATACTAATACAAATACAGTGGTCCCTACTACCATACCTGTTGGAAATGGTCCAACCGGTGTTGCATACGACTCAAAAGATGATAGGATGTATGTGGCTAACACGGGCTCTGGCACCGTCTCGGTGATAGATGTATCTACTAACAGAGTGATTGCCACCTTAGGAGGATTTAATCCATCAGATGTTGCATATGACTCAAAAGATGGTAGGATGTATGTAACTAACCTTGGTTCTATCTGTCTTTGTAATCGATACTTCTACTAACAAAGTGGTTGCTACCATAGGTGTTGGAATTAATCCATATGGTATTGGATATGATTCAGACAATGGTAGGATGTATGTGGCTAACTTTAATTCAAAAACCGTCTCTGTAATCGATACTTCTACTAACAAAGTGGTTGCTACCATAAAGGTTTTTGATACTCCATGGAGTGTTGCATATTCTGCAGCCAATGGTGTTGTGTATGTAACTCATCCTGGTGGTGGGCCTGTTAACCCGGGCGTCTATGAAATCGATTCTTCTAATAATGTTTTATTTACTGACAATCTTGATGTTGGAAATGGTCCAATTGGTATTGCATATGATCCAGTTCATGGTAGGATGTATGTAACCAATCAAGGTTCTAACGACGTCTCAGTAGTACCTGCTACTTCTTTATCCACACAACTACCATCTAATAATGATAATAACAATAATAACACAAAGACCATTCCCAGGTCAAATGGCGAAATTAATGTTCATGCGGGTAACTCTATTGCTATCACTGGAAGTGCTAATGGGGGTAATGGAATCCTAAATGGCATGGGGGGTAATGGAGGACACACTGGTTCTGCCACATCAACAGGCGGTAATGTAATCAACGGCAACGACAACAGATAGAACACTGGACGCGATAATAATCCATAAATATTCTTTTTAGCGGCCTCTATACACTCAACATCTATATTTTATTGCTGACCTTATCTATTTTTAAGATGAATTGGATATGATGCTACATGACAACACATCATCAAATCCTTGTAATTTCTATTGCGACTTGATTGTCAAGATCATGGTTTAAAACATATAAAAGAAGTAAGTTGAAATTCATAACCCTTATTCTTACGTGGATTTAACGTCTGTAATGCCGGTAGATTATGAACAGTAGTCCATTTAAAAAGAACCATTATCGTTATGGGCCCAAGGGGGTTTGAACACTAGATAAAAGGGCTCAATAAATGATGTTGCTAAATTTTACTATTTATATATTTGGATACTGGATAGGAGAAATATTATACACCATTATAAAGATCTATGGGATTCGGTTCTGGCATGTATAAGGGAACTATGAATTATTATTAATCTTTAAAATATATATATAATTAGTGAATTTTAACCTTGGCTAACTAATCGGTTGAATCTGGTTCCAGATGTTAACGCCCTAGAATCAAATGTTAGGAAGCACATTCATTATATGATGATATAATATAATAATAGAGCATCGGATATAGCATCATAATAACACTTTATCAAATTCGAAAATGGAACTATTAGGTAGCCAAAATAAAAAAATCAGTATTTGATAATTTGATGAATTAATATTTTTGCATTCTCTACTTTGGTCTGTTCATTGTAGAATGGCTTTATATATACGTTACGGCTCTGGTAACTATGTATAGAATAACTATTTCATTGATATTTTTAATAGTAATTTCAATGCTTTTACCTACTTCAGCAATTATGTATGCTAGGGGACAAACTGATGATAATGGTGGCTCTACAGATAACGGTGGCTCGTCAACAACTGGCGGTGGAACTACAGATAACGGTGGCTCGTCAACAACTGGCGGTGGAACTACAGATAACGGTGGCTCGTCAACAACTGGCGGTGGAACTACAGATAACGGTGGCTCGTCAACAACTGGCGGTGGAACTACAGATAACGGTGGCTCAAATACAACTGGCGGTGGAACTACAGATAACGGTGGCTCAAATACAACTGGCGGTGGAACTACAGATAACGGTGGCTCAAATACAACTGGCGGTGGAATTACTACTACAACTGAAAGCAGTGGCTCGTCAGCTGGTGGGTCAACGGGTAACAGCGCCACTTTGCCTACTGCATCTACAACAAGTAACAATACAGGAAATTTAACAGAACAGGATGTCAATGCCATTCTGGCCGTGCACAACAGAGAACGCGATGCTGTTGGAGTTGCGCCGCTCGTATGGAGCGACAAGCTCGCCGCCGATGCCCAGGTTTGGGCCGAGCATCTGGCGACGACAGGCCAGATAGTCCACGACACCGAGCATCTGGCGACGCTCGGCGAGGGTGAGAGCATTGCAGGTTATTTTCACGGAGAATGTACATGGCACCTTCCCTCGAGAGCAGACATGGTCTGTACACATTCCCCGATAGGCGAGTCGCCGGAGAATTGGGTTGCAGAAAAACCCAAATATCGCGGTGAAATAATGACTGCGGACAATTATCTCGTGTTCGGTCATTACACGCAGATGGTCTGGAAGAACACAAAAGAGGTAGGTTGTGGGTTCGCCGGCGACAGTCTGGTGTGCCGCTACAGCCCGCCAGGCAATTACTTGGGGCAGAAGCCGTATTAGGAGAGCCTCCTTCCTGTCACGGAAATTGCTCGCCATCAATCTGTAACAACCTCGGATTGAATTTCATAGAATGATATTAGCTATGTTATAGTGAGGGAGAAGTATTTTTAATTTGATAAATGTAATATGCCTTTTCAATCTTTTTCATATTTGTAAAGTTTCATAATCTATTGCCTTGAAATTCTTTTTTTAACTTGTCACATAGATAATATCGATTCAAATCCTCTTTGAACTTTCTCTAAAACATCATCTCTATCTGTTCCAACTATAACCGACTCTGTGGTATTTAATTGAAAGTCATAGAAGATCTTATCATCAACTATCTTGATAACGCCTTGGTGGATATATATCTTGATTGGTTTGAACTTGACTCCATTAATTGGAGAAAGTTGAAAGAGGAAATGTACCATCAAGTATTTTTGTTCCTTGTCCTTGTTTAAAACTCGTTCAGGATAAGTTTGTTTGTATTCTTCGATACGCGTCTTAACTTGCTTGGGCATCATATCAATTTTATGCTTGAGTTTTGTAACTAATGTATATGCAGTAGAAAACTATCCAACATATAATAAAGTCAAGATTATGGTGAGTGGCATTCCTGGTCAGACTGGTGAGTCAGTTACAGATGTAAACTTGATTCCAAGTCCATGTAGTGCACAAAACAATGCTACATATATTGGCACCTCGGACATAACGATACCTGGAATTGGAATAGGATCTCTAATTGCAGTTCCATAATCATAAGGCATCTCCCCCCAGGGACCGACCCTAATTCCTGTGATTACAATTATTATAGCAGCTAGTCTTCTTTTCCTACCAACCGTACTTTCATCCACTGGAAGTACCATGTTCGGCTCTGACAGACCAGTACAAGTCACCGTTCCAATTACTACTCCAGTAGGAGTTGGCCAGATGACAATCCAACTCTCGTAAAGTAGGGAATCATGTTTTATTGATACTATAATCCGTGAACCATCATATATTCTCAAATTGTAGGATAGATTATAGGAATGGTTGTAGTTCCATCTATCCGCCCCAACAACTCAAGCATACACCCATAAGTGGATGACCTCATATACTTTCCTAGAATCTAAACACCAAGTGGATTCTCTGAGTGTCCCCATGTCCTCCTTTGAGGATATTGTTAATGGTTGTGGTGATTCTTTCTAATACCTGTCCTGACTGTCTTGCCAGCACGTGGTTGTCCCCTAGTTGTGGCTAGTATCCTGTCAGTATCTGGTGATAACATTTTTTATTTTATTATTCTCTCAAATGAAATCGTATTATGATAAACCGTTATCAAATCCTTCTAGTTTTTCCTTGATAAAAAATAGGTTATAGTTTATCTCAAGACTTTAATAAAAATAGGTTCTCAACTTCTTAAGTTAAGGATTTAGTAATCATTTTTATTGTTAATAAATAAAGAGAATAAAGAATATAGAATTCATAGTTTTAGTGTCAACTCTCTTTTCGTCTTATCAACCTTTGCTATCTTGCTTTTATATCTATCAAACACCCTTCTTTTTCAAAATATAAACCCTGCCTGGGCTGATTCAGTGGTAGCCTCCATACCTGTTGGAATAGAGCCAACTGGTGTTGCATATGATTCAGGTAATGGCATGGTATTTGTAGCTAACACCGATTCTGACACTGTCTCTGTGATAAATACTTCTACCAATACTGTAGTTGCTACAATACCTGTGGGAACTGGAACATATCTAGAACATGATGCGCCAATTGGTGTTGCATATGATTCATTAAATAGTGCGGTGTATGTAACTAATGAGCGCTTTAACACTGTCTCTGTGATAAACACTTCTACTAACAAAGTGATATATACTATATATAATGCAAATAGATCTAATCCTGTAGAGTTAGTAGGTCCCGCCAGCTATTGCATATGATTCAGATAATCATGAGATGTATGTAGCTAACTCTGGTTCTTACACTGTCTCTACTATAAGCACTATTCAAAACACAGTAGATGCTAGAATACCTGTTGAAACAGCTCCAGCAGGTGTTACATATGATTCAGGTAATGGTATGGTATATGTATCTAACTCTGGTTCTAACACGGTCTCTGTGATAAACACTAATTTCAATGTGGCAGTTGCTTACATACCTGTTGGAAAAGGTCCACTCGGTATTGCATATGATTCAGGTAATGGTATGGTATATGTATCTAACTCTGGTTCTAACTCTGTTTCAGTAATCAACACTTCTACCAACACAGTAGTTGCTACAATACCTGTTGGGCTTCGTCCATTAGCTATTGCATATGATTCAGGTAATCATGAGATGTATGTAGCTAACTCTGGTTCTAACTCTGTTTCAGTAATCAACACTTCTACCAACACAGTAGTTGCTACAATACCTGTTGAAACAGCTCCAGCAGGTGTTACATATGATTCAAGTAATGGTATGGTATATGTATCTAATAGTCATTCTAATACTGTTTCTGTAATATCTACTACTTTATCCACACAACCACCACCTAATAATAATCCTATACTCATTGGCGGATTTGGCGGTCATGGTGGCGAATCTATTGCTACCACAGGAAGCACTAATGGTGGTCATGGTGGCAATGGTGGTACTGATGGCAAATATCTGATGAAATAACTATTCTTTTGTTAGTAGTAATTACTAGATCTTCTAAATACCTATTTTTTATAGTTATATTATGGGGCATTCCTTTGAAAATGGTGTTGGAGGAATCGCTCGTTATTGGAAAGAAAAAGAATAATCGTGAATGACAAACTATAAAATAATTGTTAGATATCCATGAATAATCTGAATATTTCGAGCTTGATATTCATATATTTATTATTCTATAATGCTTGTTTCTTTAATTTTGAGATATCTACAATCAAAACTGAATATAAAAGTGTTAAAAAATTTAGATGTTTTATTTGATGATTTATTGAGCCTTTACTTCGCCAATAGCCTTTCCTATTATTACTATATCAGGACATGGAATTCTAACTAGTTTACCACTTTTAATTATATAGCATTTAGTTGTCCCCTTGTTTATCTTAACGCTTGATCCAAGCGGTTTAAAATCATTAAATTTTGGGTTTGGTTGTTTGGATACTGCCGGTAGTGAATATGCATTACTTACCGTCATGTAGCTTAGAAGAAATATCGCGGAAGCCAGTGCTACAATTGGAATTACTAAGTTTTTCATAGTAATCAAAGTCAAATATTATTATTTATAAAGACATCTATAGATATATTAGAATATTCTATTTGAATCCATTTGAAATAATTACATGAATCTATTGATCATTGTTTATTTCACGATCGTTTTTGATATATCTAAAAATTAATACAATTAAAGACGTTCCGATAAACTAACAATAACATCAATAGTTTATACTCATAGAATTACTTATCTTTATCTTTACTATATAGAAATTCATCTTCATGATCTGAAAGGTTCCAATTATCTTTATGAGTTATCTTATCCATTACATCCAGTTCGACGGCTCTATTTTTAATATAATATTCAGTAGCTTTTCTGTCGTCTATGGGATTCGACGCGTCTAATTCATTTAATATCTATGAACAATATTTGTTTCTTTCATCAGATTGATTTTCTAATACTTTATGTGGATCCGCTTTGATATTTGCCATTACTTCACTCTCAGGAATTTGCCAGTGCTTGTTTAACTCAACGAGTCTTCCCAGTAAGCCATCTCACTTGAGGGTGTCTCCTTCGAACGGTTCCATCCCCCCTTCGCCTCCATTCCAACATATCCAATGGAGGAAGGGCGGATCATCGGCGAATGTATGTGCTGGAAGAGCCCAGAGTTCGAGCCGTTCTGGTTGTGCTACATCAGCATCGACAAGGACTACTCCTATAAGGGCATCTTCGGCGAACAGATCTACTCCAGACATACCTGCCCACGAACTACCAGTAGGGATTTTGCCTATGCTTTCATGCAAGTGTATGACGAGGCGCCCGGCTTTCACGCCCGAGAGAGGGTTTAAATGGCCTGTTATGTGACGAGACTCGCGGGTGCCATTTTTAGTAACTGTGTCTGGGAAGTGCTTTGTTACATGATTATTTTAAATCGTTTTTTGTTAACGTCTTTATGTTAAGGATGTAACGCAAACAGTCATAATTTAGTTAGTTTTGCTATGGATGAAGTAAAGTTTTAACTGTATTTCGAATCATGCAACAAAGCAATAATCAGAAAAAACTTGGACAAGGTTTTTATCTTGATCATCATTGGTGTGTTGAATTCTATGATAAAAAAGATCGCAACTCAGAATATCTAACTGAATTTTATTATGCTAGAACCTTGTCATCCAAAGTAAGCTCTGTTGCATTTCCACTACATTCTGATAATGGAAATATCAGTTTTTATTTGGCAGGAACTATCAATATGAATAACTTTACTCATAATTATTTTCTCCAACATTATTTGGGCGAGTGGCCTAAGACCCAGCTCTTACTGCTTGTTAAAAACATTGATGATGGATCTAAAGTGCTGTATGATCCTCTATCTACTGCAACTAGAGGGCATGGTTATTCTAAAGGAATATATGTTAATAAATTTGAGAACAACAGCTTTACAAATGATGATCAAAAAGAGATAATCAAGAATGTGGAATCATTTGATAATGGAAACGAGGGTATTGCAAAGCCTGTATCAACAGCTAATGGAACTTATTTAATAACCGCAACATCTAACTCACTGCCTAATTCTTATGATATTGCAAATCCGTTGCAGAATCATTCACATTTGATAGCATGGGAGTGGGATTTGTTAAGGAATATTCCTGACACTCAAACAACTATAATCTACTTGGCGTCTGCACTAGACTATACCAATTAGCACAAGTATGCTAAATAATTTATCTGGATAATTATTATTAAACACAAAAGCTATCTAGTTCCTTGTATTATACTATCTATTCTCAATGTCACCATTGACCAAATCCACATTGGTTAATCTATACAAAAAAGAAAATGATTCAAAGGTTAAGGAAAGGCTGCTACTAATTATCAAAGTAAGAGAAGATAACGAAATTCCATTTCGTGTTGTAAAAGAATTACACAGAAGCAATCCATGGACTTCTGATTGGTTAAAAAGATATGATAAGGAAGAAGGCTTGGAAGGACTAAAAGATAGAACAAAAACCGGTAGACCACCTGAACTATCTGAAGATAGTAGTTTTAGCATAAAGAAAGAACTATCAAACTCCAAACAAGGTTGGACAACAAAACAGGTTGAAGAACTAATTATAAAGAAAAGTGGAGTAAAATATCACCATACTCACATATATCGTATCCTTCGAAAATGGGGATTAAAGCAGAATGTTCCAAGAAAAGTACATGTAAATACTGCACCACCAGAGGAAAAAGAGGCATTCAAAAAAAGACCGAACAGATACTTGTGGATGTGCAACAACAACAACAACAACAACAACAACAACAAAAAAGAAGGATTTATCATAGTATCTACGGACGAATCATTCTTTTTTTATGATTGTCTTGTAAGACGTGTTTGGATTGATAAAAAGAAAAGACCGACTATCAGAGTAACAGGTTCACATCAGCATTCATGTATTTTTGGTGCCACAAGTATGAAAGGAAAGCAATTATTCAGACAGTATGATGTATTCAATGGAGATACATTCCTTGATTATCTAAAGAAAATACATGCTAAATACCCACAATGCTATTTGTTCATGGATAAAGCATCGCCGCATCATAAATCAAAAAAGGTGTTAAAGTATTTTGAAGAAAACAAGGAGACTCATACCTGTATACCTTCCCACAGCATCCCCTGAGTTCATGATGATGGAAGAGATATGGAATATTGCAAAACGAGATCTTCTTATCCTAAAATATTATTCATCATTTACAGATTTAAAGAAAAAGATTTCCAAATATTTTAGAACAAAAAGGTTCAATCTTAATATGAGAAACTATTTGCTACGAAATACACTTTAGAAAACATATGCTAATTGGTATATAATAGGTTGTTAAACACTTTGATAGTTACATCAATTTTGATATCTTTTATATCCATAGGTACTACAGTTGTTTTATATAAGAAAATTAAAAGGATTGGGATCGGTTGGTAACATCAACACTAAAACCAAAGATCTCAGTTAGTGTAAATTATATAGTAACGCAGTAATTCATAAAGAAACATTACCATGACCACTCCCTCCATATTCTGTTACTGCTCTAGATTATCTTTAAATGCATCTTCTAATGATTTGTTAGGATATTCTTGAATCTCTTTTCTAATTATTATTTTCTTCTTTGATATTTTTTTATTGCTAGGCATTTGTTTCGAATACATGTGGAATAATTGCAAACCATCTTTCCATTGAATCTCAAACTTTTCGCCGCTGTATTCAGTAAGTGAATCCTGACCAAAGTGTCACATGGTAACAATCCACAACATATGAGATGGAACCGAATACTTTGGTGGAAGATTGATTGCAACGATATTATTATTATCTTTAGCAGCATAGGCATGTCCAGCATTTAAAGAGATATAATAATCTGTTAGTAACCTAATATCCACTCTAGTCAATCCCCTTGTTAACTTGAGTTCCAACCCGCCAAAGGAATAGATGCATTAGAACAGCTATAATGTGCTTAAAGATATAATCGCCTATTAAGATAAGATTAACTGCCAATCAAATCTTATATAGATATCGAGCGCTCAATCAATCCATTACCATTTATCAATGTTCAGATAACTACACATAATTTCAAAAAATTATAACATTATAAAGAAAGGCTATCTTCATCTATCTTGACATTGTTTCTCAAGATTTCAAAAGCAGTAGATACTGGTTCGTTTGGAGTCAAGGATTCTTCAACTCGATAGAAGACTTTATCCTTGATCGGCTTAACATATGCTCTAAAGACTCTGATAGCAGATTTTATTTGGATGTTTATACTTGTTAGTTGTGCCATATTATCATCTATTTGAATGTCTTTGTTAACGTCGCAACCTGTTAAAACCCATGATAATGATGGAGGAACAATGCTGTTTCGAGTGTCATACAATAGAGATTTTAATCTATCTTCTACTCTGTTAACAGTTATGTAAACACATGAATGCTTTCTTCCTGTAAACTAACAGTGTTTGTTTAGATGTCATACCACAACACCTTTAGCTAACCTTTAAAATATCATCATTATGAGGGATACTTTCCTCAAATCTATTACCGATGATCAAAGAAACATTTTGTATGATGTGATAGAGTGGAATGATAAAGAATCGAGTTATCGAGCCAAGATAATCCTGCTTAAAGATGAAGGATATACAGTTCCTGAAATAAGGATGGCAACCAATCACCATGATATTAACATAAGAAAGTGGATACATCGTTTCAATGAAAAAGGTATTGAAGGAATTATATCCAGAAAACACATCCACAAGCCAATCAAAATATCTGATAATATAGAGAAAAAAAAGTTGAGATGGCCGCAGTCAAGGATCCAAGATTGTTATCAGTTACCCTTTTCAACATGGTCATTACGTCGTGTTCTTGCAGGATACATATCCAATAAGGAACTAAATCTTGTAGATTCTATAAGTTACACTGAGATTAGAAATATAATCCTAAAACATGGGATAAGGTACAGGCAATCAAAGGTAACCTTCTAGGGTGATAGCATAGATCCAGAATATCATTTGAAAAAAAGCGCATTGAAGAATAGGATACAGTGCCTGCTGACTCAGTTCTATTCTACGGAGATGAAAAGAAGGGGCCAGTAGCAGCAAAAACATATGGCGGCACTTCGTGGTCTTTTGTACAATCAAAGGTATCTAAGGCTCAAAAGATAAAAGGTCTTCTAAACGTGTTTGGTATTTATGATCATACAAACAACCAGATGTGGACACACTCCTACAAACAAAAGACAGAAGGAAAACAATTCCTTGATTTTATAAAAAGAGTGGACCAAAAGTATGATTCCAATGTAAAACAGATATTTTTGATACTTGATAATGCATCGATACACAAATCCAACAACAAGGTAAAAGAAACTCTGGCCAAGCATCATCCAAGAATACAGCTAGTATTTCTTCCAACAATAAGATCACCTGATCTCAATCTGATAGAGGTAAGATGGATGTGGATGCATAGACAAGCCATAAACAATTCCACATTTTTAAATGAACAAGATATTGGTAAAGCCGTATCGGACTGGACATATGATTATAATAAAAAACATGCAGGCAAAACAAGCATAATTAGTTTACAATAGGAAGAAAGCATTCATGTGTTTACATAACTGTTAACATATGCAAAGATTATTAAAACATCCTCTTCATTAATTAATCTAAAAGGGTTGTTACTACAAGATAAGTAAATCATTATAGTTCCATTTGAATAGATGTTAAACTCTACATCTGGATTACCATGACTTTGATTAATTCTTTCATACCTATATTTTATAATGTTATCTTTCTCCTTAGTTGGCAAATCTAATTCATTATAGTGCTCTCTGGGTATGTTGGTTTTAAGTTGTAGTTTGTGAATATAAAGGAGGGAAAAATCGAGTTGTTTTAGTAAAGATTGAAAGTTCTGCATTCGTTCCTGTTCAATGAGACTGATGTAATGATGGTGGTTAATGTGGTGTATATCCGATAATGTAACACACTTTCAATGCCATGTTAATGGCGCAACAAACTCTATCTTCTCTTTTGTTTTTTGGAAGCAGTAGACAAACCTGCTAATTCCTTCATAAACTGAATAATTATGGAAAAATCTCCCTCTATTCCTTTTGCAATGGCTGCCGTATGCATTTGTTGAGCAGCTGCGGTAGCTGGCATGGACACGGATAAATCATATGCATGATTCAACACAAGACTAAAATCTTTATGCATGAGGGAGAGGGCAAAGTTGATTGGATATTCCTCTTGCTTGACATTTTCAATCTTAGATTTCTGACTTGGAGTAATTACGGATGTCTCCCCAAGGACTTTAAGAAGCAATCTTTTCTCTAATCCTGACTTTTCACCCAAAGCAATCGCTTCGGCAAGTGCTTGCATCCCTAGGCCAAGCAAAGTGTTGACTACTAACTTCATCGTTGTTCCCATACCGGTTGTACCCATATAGAATATGTCTTTACTAAAGACATTCAAAATAGGCTTGCATTGTTCAAAGGTTGTATGCTCTCCTCCGACAAAGATCACCAGGCTTCCCTCATCCACCCGTGGCACGCTGCCAGATACAGCAGCATCTATCATAGAAACATTTTTCTCCTTCGCAGCATGGAAGAGGCGACGTGAGGCATCTGGAGAAACCGTACTCAGATCAATAATCAAGGAATTACCATGCACTCCGGCAAGTGCTCCATCAGGACCGAACATGACTTCTTCCTGGGCCCTGTCATCCGTCACAGAGGCCATCACAATCTGGCAGCCTGCAGCTGAGATCTCGAGGTGTCTGGGCAACCTTCACTCCATGTTGTTGTTCTATGGCCTGGGCCTTTTCTCTTGTACGATCATAAACAGTTATCGGGTAACTGATGGTATTGAGCAATCTCTGGACCATATGACTACCCATGTGTCCCATGCCGATGAATCCAATGCTTGGTTTCAAATGATGGTCTTCCATACTTGTAACAATTGTTATTATGGCATTCTTTAAAAGGTATTTATATAAAAATGAAGTAATTAGAAGACACGAGTAGGAAAATCTTCTCTTATGCTTATGTTAATTTAGTGGCGGTAGTGCCGCTAACTTCTTTACAGACTAAAGTTATCAAACTGTTGCAAACATCAACTTATTTTTTTAAATTAAAAATAGATCTTGGTTACTCACTTAATCACTAGAATGTCATGATAATAAGGAACGATTAATGATCACTCTTTTCTGAGGCCTTTACTCATATCAACTAACATCATTATTATGATAAACCTTTTTCTTCGTTGTGTTTTAAGAGCATTTCTTCAACTGTTGTAAATGGGTGTCTGTTTTCATCATCCGCAGCAAGCTTTGTAATCATGTCTTCCATCTTTATCTTTTTTTCCTTGGTAGAAAAATGACCTTCGCATCTTAAGCACTCGCCGTCAAACGGCATTTTCTTACTATAGATTTGAAAGATAGTGCCAAGGTATTCAACTTTTAGAATGCCTTTGGATATCCAGTTTATAACCTTGGGTAACCTGTCTATAGATATATCTTTGTTGTAGTCAAACTGCATTATATGCCAGTCTTCAACTGGAGGTACAACGTTAGTTCTATTTCCCGCTGAAAGTCGCAATAGGTTCAAGATCTGACCACAGATAACAAAAAAAGAAATCAAACCTTTAACAGAATGAAATTCATAAGGCTGCAAAGTACATTGGATTGAAATAGCTACATGTCCCGAGGGAGAGATTGTAAAAGTACAACTTCTTCGCAGCTCAAGCTTGAACGAGTGTACCTTTTGCTTGTTATTTTTGCTAGGGATATACCAGTCTATCAAGTCATAGTCCTCCTTATAGTTTAAACTGAGACTTGGTCATAAATCAATACTGCATTGTTATCTAGAATTCCATTTCATCAGCTGGTCCCAAGCATATATTTTATTGATTTTGGATTTATTTTCTTAGTTTTACAGTTATAATATACCATTATTTGATATAATAAAACAGACAAAAGTACAATTGCAGATACCGTATGAAATCCACGTGCATGTAATGAGTCTATTCTAAACAGATTTGATATGTTCTATCAATGGCTCTATCGATATTCTTCTCCGGCTGTAGATACATTGTCCTATTTCAGATTCATAAAAGCATACAAACTCAAGCCTCTTTTTGGAGGTACTTTCGTATCTTTCAAGAGGGCAAACTAAATCTATTCCCAATGTATTTTTACTATATTCATACAGTTTCTTATCATCATAGCCTGGATCAGCTATCATGTATAATAGATGGGGTAAAGAGAATACCGAAGAAGATGATGTTAAAGAAACATACATCTGGTTATCCTGTACATTAGCAGTAGTTACATCTGCAGTTAAAGGTACTATAATCTTGCCTGTTGTTGTACATGTTAGATGGAGTTTATATCCGAATGTCCATCCCTTTGTATGGCTATAACCCCACCTTGCATCTGTATCGATGCCAGAACATGGTACTATACCTTTCTTTATGGATGATTTATGCCATACACTACCTTTTGCTTTTATTAGAGTGCTATCTATTGCAGATATAGAAGGATCTGCTAGGCCATCTGTAACAAACAGGTATCCTATTGTCGATATATACTTCTAAAAATGTGGTGGTTGCTATTATATGCGTTGGACATAGCCCAGAAGGCGTTGCATATGATTCACGTAATGGTGGTGTATATGTAGCTAACAATAGTGATAATACTGTATCGGCAATTGCAACAACAGGTAGTGGTAGTAATAATGATGGCTCATCTACAAGCAGACATGGAGGCAACGGTGGTAATGCAATAGCTAAGTGGTTCAGCTAATGGCGGTTACGGCGGTGCAGGCGGCAACTGAGGCTCAGATTTTAATAGAGATCATAATTCCGATAACAATGACATGGGTGCAGGCAGCAACTGAAGCTTTGGTATACACAGCGGTCCCGCATCGTCAATAACAGGTAGTTGAGGCATCGAGGGTTCAGCTGATACTAATAGTGTGTCAATGTTCTTAAATGTCCAAAAGTAAGTTAAAAAACAATACATCCAACAATTTTAAGATGTTCCTTTTTTATCATATAATATCAGATTGTCTTATCGATAAAATGTGTTAACAATATCTTCATTATCATAAATTGCCAACAAAAACCAATATCGGGTTCGATGGAAACCGTTTGGAAATCTATACGGATCGAGCATAGCGTATCGTATCAGATATTGGTACTATCAGAAATGTGTTTGATAACAAAATGGTTAACCACTGTATCTTTGCTCACCTCTGTTCTTTATTGAAACATGCTCTACTAATATCGACACGATAAACAGGATTTTATTTATAACTTGTTAATATTCAAATCTAGATATTTTGAAAAATTAAGTTAATTCAAGTCTTACCGTTCTAAGGGTTGTTTATCATCCATTCAATGCGGCTTACCAATACTCTTGCCTGATCTTTATTCATTATTAGATCATTATTTTCATCAAATGAAATCATTTTTTGATCGGTCAACCAATTAATATAATTTAAATATACTTGAGGACCTATACTTTTACTATTTCCAAATAATATGTCATATAATTGTCCAATATCATGATGACTATCATTAGATTTTTTGTCATAGTAGTTAAATAATTTTTGACAAATAACTAATATTTCTCTCAATTGTTCTAATGTAGGGTTGAATGCGATGGCCATTAGAAATTTTATAGTACATTGAAACTTATGTCTTTAGCGAAGATTTAACCATTTTCAAACTTGGTTTCATATTAAACTCTACTTTGTGACTAGATTTGGATAATGTTAACATTTCAAGTCCTAACTCTACAGTTGGATTTGTTCATCTTGAGCAAATGTTTTGATGTAAGGGTAAACACGTATATGCATTAGATTATTAGATACACATGAGCAAAACACCTAAAGTTAATGATATCGCCTTTATCTATAACCTTCCCCAAATACTTTAAAATAAGAAGATCAACTGCAACATTATTCAGAAAAGTTTTATAAAGTGTTATTCATCGCTTGAATCTTTTAATAATATTGTATGCATTCAATCAATCACAACTGGGCTAGCAAATATGTTTGGTAATGAGTTATTACATTAGTAATTTTCTACACTTACGTATTTCAAATTGATTATATTATTATTGTAAAGATAATTGAAAAAAATTAGCAAAATAATTATATATTCTGATCAAGCAGTAAAAAATTTTGGATAATGTACATTATTTCTTATTATTATAATTGGAAAGTAAAATATGATGCTAAGAAAATATGATGATAAGAAAATATGAATTAACATGTTTTTTAATTCTTTTTTCACTTATTGTATTCTTAAATATTTTTTATCGTCTAGAAAGAGTTTGGGCGGATTCCGCGGTTGCTACTATACCTGTTGGAGATGGTGCGTATGGGGTGGCATATGATCCATTTAATAATTTTATGAATGTAACTGACGGTGGTTCGCCTATCGTCTCTGTGATTAGACCCGATAATACCGTAGATACTATAAATGTTGAAGGTATCCCATTTGGCGTGGCATATGATCCAGTTAATAATGATATGTATGTAACTAACTCAAATTCAAACACTGTCTCTGTAATAGCATCATCATTCCATTTGCCTATTGCTAATGCCGGATCTAATCAGCAGGTACAAATCTCTCAAACCGTTAATCTAGATGGTTCTGCCAGCACTGATCCAAGTGGCTTTACCCTATTAACTTATAATTAGACTCAAACATCCGGTCCTACCGTTTCATTATCTAATCCAACCTCTGCAATGCCGTCCTTTGTGGTGCCTGATGTAAATGATGATACGACGATTACTTTTCAACTTATAGTAACAAACAGCAAAGGTGTTTCTAGTAATCCTTCTAGTGTAGCAATAACCGTAACTCTATCATCATTGTCTACTCTACTCTCTCAAAATGATAACTCTATCTCTAACTCCAACTTCAATAGTTTCAATAATGGTCGATTTAGCAATCACAATACATCAATAGCAAACTCCAATTTCAACAGTTTCAACAATAACGGTCATAATACATACTTGAATCATCAATCACAGAATTTATTTAATCTACAAAATCCCATGTGTTTAACAGTATTTGGTTCTTGTGATTCAAATAGTGGTAGGCAATCACAGAATATGTACAATGACTAGATAGATAAAATATTTATTTTCTTTTTGGTGTTGAGAATTTACTAGATCTAATTAAAGATATTAGAAGCAGTTATTCGTACATAGGATGAATCTATTTTCACTGCGTCAAATATTGAAAATGTATTTTAATCTTAACAAGTGTACATAAAAAATAGCAACATTTAACATAATATCTAATGGTCACAGAACATTTACCAATTTATTTGTGGAATTAATCGATGAAAATAAATGTATTATGAATGGATTTGTAGAATATGCGAGTAGCATAATGGAGATGATTAGTAACAACCCCAACACACTAATATCCATAGGATTAAAGAAATTGAAATCTATGAAGCTCTGTGCACGTAAGGAAGCCTACAACTTTAAAGATATTTTATTTCTCAATTTCAAGATTTAGGATACTTCAAAGTATATCAATCATACTTTAAAAATAGTCCTAATGTTCAATATTAGAAAATTATATAATAACTTTATTGTCAAATTGCAAGAATTATCATACACAAATAGTGCTAGCAAAAGGGTTCAAATCATGTCAAAATATATCGAAGTTAAATCAGAAGATATATTATTAGATATAGGTGGAAATACCGGCAAGATAATGGAATATTATTCTAAAAATTGTAAAGAGGTTGTTGTATTGGAGCCAAAACATAATATTATAGAGTATGGACAAGCTCATAGACCCAATATTAAATTTGTAGAAGGGAAAGCAGAAAACATACCTTTGTTTAACAATTATTTTGATAAAATTGTAGCAAGTTATTCATTTCATCATTATTCAGATAATGATATGGCTTTAGAGGAAATGAAGCGAGTATTAAAGCCAGATGGACATATAATTATTCTCGAAATTGATCCAAATACAAGTAGGGGAAAGCAATTAAAGTTTTGGGAAACGGTATTTCGTACTGGAGTTAAATTATATACGCCATTGCAACTTAGTAACAAAATTCAAGAACATGATCTAGAAGTATTGTCAATTGATTTAACGAATCTGGGATATTTTTTGACTGCAGCTAAAAGTAGACAAAAACAAAATGCAAATTAGACAGACAAAGCATTTGCTGATGAAATTATAATATAATAAGTTTCCCTTGTTACAGCATTAATTCCTAAATAGTATTTTATTTGTGCCATCTAGAACATGGGCTATTAAAACATGACCATGTTAATTTGACATAATTTCTATATGTTCATAAACAAACAACTTGAACCATTGTTTAACATGTTGTAAATTGCACTTGTTCTTTTTACAAGGATAGTAATCATCAAAAATTTCCATTCTATCCTTTATGTATTGCATTGTTCTTTCAATTATGCTTTTTTCAAAAGAAGAATGGATATGATGGTTTAGATTCAAGAATTTACATGCTTGTGGGTACCAGGTACCGCCATCTGAGGAAACAGAATGTAATCCATACTTGTTTACAACCTCTGACAGAACTCGTTCGGCTACAAACATGTTTCGTTCTTTTGATATATAAAATGAAAGAATTTCTTTCTTTGTTGGTTCAATAACAACCCAAATCCATACTAATTCCGATCCAGCTTTTATGACAGGTTCATCAATGACATATTCTTTGATTTTCGTTTTACTAGAAAATTTGATCTGTACTTTTGTAACCATTTCCAGATGGAAATGTGACTTATTTTGATAATATGCAAAAAAGATAATGCCTTGACAGTACTTCTAAATGATAATCCGAGAAAGTAACAAGTTACAAACCATAACTGATAATTTGTGAAGGCGTTCTATTTCTAGTAGACATAAAAAGATATGGTTGTCTTAAATCTATAGGTTTTTCCTTAAGTTAACAGAGCCGGCGATATTGTTTCTGTAAAGAATCCTGAAATTGTAATGAGTTTGAAACCTAGATATCTCTTCATGAAGCAATATGAGTCATACGAGGTATTGACTGGATTATCAATAGGAAAAAAATTCTATTCAGATATTAATCCTCTCAGAAATCCTGTGTATCGTCCAGGGCACATAAATGGCAATAGTGATCAACAGATCCCAAATGATTTCTTTAAAAGGATGGGGTATAGTAGTTTAAAACAGAATTCTATCGCGGATTTCCAGACATTGCGAAATCAAGTTTTTATAAGTTATAGCCACAAAGACAAGACATGGTTACAGAGGCTACAAGTACATTTGAAACCCTTAGAGCGTTCCATGACTATAACGCGATGGGGTGATACTATGATTAAACCGGGTTCGGAATGGCGAGAACAGATTAGACGAGCAATAAGATCATGTAAGGTTGCGGTTCTATTGGTAAGTGCTAACTTTCTCGCTTCGGATTTCATTACTAACGATGAGTTGCCTCCGTTGCTAGATGCAGCAAAAGCTGGTGGCATCGTTGTATTGTCACTAATTATTAGTCCATGTCGGTTTGAAGATACCGATTCTCTCTCAAAATTTCAAGCTATAAATTCCACAACACGTTCCTTAGCTTCCTTAGGAAGAACACGGCAAGAAGAAATGTTCGTTACTGCAGTTAAAGAAATAGAGTCTGGCTTGAGTAGTTAATTGAGGTATGGTCCTAATACATATCATTTATCTATATTCTTTATTTCATGCCTCAGTTCCAAGTATAACCTTTATTAATTTTGAATTAAATTTTCAATTTTTACAGTAATAGTATACCTTGTTAATAGATATGTTGCATAATTAGAAACATTTTATTCGGTTACAACTATGTAATTTCTTTTAGTGATGCTGGTTAAATATTCTATAGTCAACCATGTATGTAATGATATCTAATATTATTGTACTAAGGACATATCAAAAAACTATCTTTCTATAAATGATAATACAACAGGAGAACTGTACCAATCCAAGATAGTTTTTGGAGGTTCTGTTAACTTTAGACAATATTTCTTTGTTATACTCATAAACAAACAACTTGAGCCATTGTCTTATATATGTAATTTACATTTGTTCTTCTTACAAGGAAAGTAATCATCAAAGCTTTCTGTTCTGTCCTTAATATATTGTATTGTTCTTTCTATCCGGCTTTTCTCGAAAGATGAATGAATATGATGATGTATCTTCAGAAACCTACCGGCTTGTGGATACCAAGTATCACCATCTGACGAAATAGAATGTAATCCATACTTGTTTACTACCTGAGACAGAAATCGCTCTGTGCAACAAACATGTTTCGTTTTTTTGATATCTCAGCAACAAGGATTTCTTATGCTTTGGTTCTATAATAACTCAAAGCCAGATTAATTCAGAAGAACCTGCTTTTATGGCAGTTTCATCAATGATATACTGTATGATTTTCCTTTTCCTTAGATATTTCCAAGGCTTGTACTTTTGAATCCAGTTCCAAATAGAAACGTGGCTTATTTTTGCTATTTTTAAAAATGATAATGCTTTAGCAGTACTTCTAAATGATAAACCAAGAAAGTACAAGTATAATCCATAACCAATGATGTTTGAGGGTGTTCTATTTCTTGTGTACATATGATATATGGTTGTCTTAAATCTATGGGCTTTTTCCTTAAGTTAAGAGCCTTTTGTTTATGAACTAAAAACGATAACCGTTAAAATTCATTGTTATTTTTACAGATGGATCGTAATTTAACTGGTTTTCGAATCATGCAACGAAGTAGTGCAATTGTCGTCCTACATTTGTTGCTTGGAGATATCCATCTTCAAAATAAACAATACACATGCGAATGAAGACATAGTGCATTGGACCCTGATTTTTTTGGGTTTTATTTCGTTGCTATATATACATATCTTTATAGTTCATTTCTGAATAAATTATTTATATGTCGATTTACTTATTAAAGACCAATTTTATTATCGTATATTGAGTATTGATAAAATTCCTGTAAAGAATATTAATAATAACTCAGCTAAACTTTATATACAATATCTAGATATCAATCGCGATATGTTTATTTCGATTATGAATAATATGAAATTATTCTGGGATGAATTTTGGAGGATATGGAATGAAGATCAAAAGAAAAATCCTTTTTATAATAATCCATATCTGTATTATTATGATACTTTTGTCCGTTCTCTAAATAAAAAATCAACCTAATATTTTTTAACATTCATTTTCCCCACCTGACGGTTTTTTACAACCATCCTAGAATCCTATACCAAACGGAGACTTTATAGAACCTAGTCTCCTATATTCGAAAGTGATTTACATGCTTGGTTATGGGCATCTATTGGTATAGAGTTTAGATTAAATGCAGTGAAAATTGTGCATCGTAGATTATAAGCACTAGACCTACACCCTTTATTTCCTTATCTTTTGAAGATGTGATATCTACAGTGTTCCTTGGGTTCGGCTATCGGCTGAACAATCCAGAAATAGGTTTCATATCCATCTATGCATACAAGTATTTGATGTTACCTTTCACCTTCAAATATAATTCGTCTATCCTCTTTGTGGTTGAAACCTTGAGAATAATCTTATCAAGATATCGTTTCATAAGTGAGGTATATTTATCAATCCAGTTGTAGAAAGTCTGATGACTTATGTCCTATACTTATTAACTTGAACGAATGGGTATAATTTCGGAGCAATTCCGGATAAAATATATCGCATTGCTGTAGAATCCCTTGAGGATTATGTGTCTCATTTCTATGCATATCGAGAAAATACCACACATCAATCAGGAACATGTACAAAATTACAAATTATAAAAACATGTACAAAGAAAATAAGAATATGGAATCGTAGTTTGAAAATTAAACTTTTATTTCTCTAAAAATTATTTTTTAAATCGAATATTATATGAGTTGCAATGGGATATGCGAAAGATATAGCGCAAAAAGAAATCATAACTCTTTATCTATATTACATAACATAAAATTCGCTAATTCGCTGTCTTAACAGATATTTTGCTATATCCAGATTGAAGCATCTTGTCCTATAATATGTAGTAATTGATGATTTCAGATCAGCAAATCTCGAATAATACTTTGATACCAACAAATCGTACTTTCCCTGCCTCCAACATTCTTCTACAACATTGAATTCAGGTGAATCTTTTGGTAAATATAATATTCTTATCGAATTCTTATTCTCTTCTAATATTTTTGTACTTTATTTGATTAATACGGTCTTGCTCTATCTGTAAACATGACAACCTTCTTTCTAGTTTTTTTCTTTACTTGTATCAAATAATCTTGGAAAGTGTCTTGGTTAAACTTATCATACTGCCGAAATAGTTGCTTACCTTCCAAGATAAGTGTACCAAAGACATATGTCCTTTGATGCGAACCTGTACTTGTAACTATTGGTCTAATCCCTTTGGGTAGCCATAATTTTCTTCTTACGATTATATCATGTACAAATATTGATTCATCCTGTACTGCTATTGTGAATCCTTTTGGGATTTGCGAGAGTAATTCTTGTGCTCCTTTTTGAAGACTGCTTTCTCTTCTTTTGATGCAGTATCTACTACATTGTCATCTGTTTCATTCTCCGGTCTTGCAGCCCAGAACTTTCTGGAATGATCATCTTCCATAGTTAATATTGGTAAACCATTGAATCTTGATGTCAACCTGTACTAACTCATCAGGCTTATCTCGTTCAAACGATCTGTATTCTTTAATTATCTTTTTTTCTGCATCGACCTGTGAATGTCTGGCTAGGATGTTATAAGCTGTGGTTTTGCTGATATGCCGAATATTTTTGTGTTCTATATCCAAACTCTCATTAACTATACTTGCTAGCTGTTCAGAGTCAAAACCTGTAGCTCTTCTTACTTGGATTATCCTTCTCTCAATTTCTATTGATGTTTTGTTTAAGATATTGCATGGCTTTTTGGATTTAAATCTCACATTTTATGCCTTCTTCTCTGTATCTTTTTACTATTCTCTGCAGTTGACGTCTACTTCTATTGATCATGTCTGCTGCTAGCTGTCTAGTTATTCGAATAGTGTCACTAACCCGAGTTCTAGCTATTGCATGATATCGCTTTCTAACAAACTCTTGTTCATTCTTTAATATGGCTATATACCATTGTTCTAGGTACACCTCTCCTTGTACAATAATCAATTGTTTGCACTTTGTTTATTGTGCAGGAGGGGTGACAAATGTTACCTATCTTTACAATATCACATTCAAAAGTCCTATTGTTTGTATTTGTAATTGAATATTTCTGATAAGTGGCATCAAATTGATGATCATTGGTAAATACCGTTTTTTTGATTATGGCTATTTAGAAAAAAATATATCATTATCCTCTTGTTTTACGATTGTATCATAAACTATTGCCTACCTATAGGATCTGCTTTTATAATTCTTATTATTAACCATTACAATTGAATACAAAGACAATACAGTCCAACCACGGCCTTTTAAAATCTGTTTTGGTAGCAGAATATACTCATCTTGATAACTATAAGTCTGTTGATGAATTACAACAACAAAAACAAACCTACTTTCTAATCTGCCAAAGTTGTTTTTGGATGGCATCAACTTTAAATCATCTTAAAGTAAATAATAACTCGTCGACCATTTATAAAGAATGTCTCATTTGCGAAAACAAAATAGATAGATTTTCTATTCCTAGTTTAAATTGCTATATCTAAAAGGAAATGACTTTTTTGTTTAGTACCTAAAAGATCACCCAAACTAAAAGCATCTATAATAGAACCAATTCTATTACTTTGTATAAATGGGATATCCATTTATGAGTTGCCAATTGAAATACATGGAATGTCGCCACTTCCATGTAAGACCTTAAAAAAGTATTTGTTTTATCTGGTTAGTTGTGAGCTTGTATCTTATAATGGTCAAAGACAAATTTATGTGACCGAAGATGGAGGGCTTGACCTATTGTATAAAATTCATCAAGAAAAACAAAAAACTTTGGCAACTAGTGAAGATATTATAATTACGATAGAATAATAGTATTGATATTTAATTTACTTATTATAGACAATAATCGATTTAAAAGATATACAATGCATTCATTATATGTATCTTAATATTGAAATAGTATTAATTACTAATCGTTTTTTAAAACGAATGTTGTTTGTAAATCATATCTTGTTATATTTCTGCCAACCGATCACATGAACTAAACCTAATTTAAGATATGGATACTGGATATATTCATACAAGCGATAAATAATTCAACTTTTAGAAATGAATATATGATATTGGTAAAGCTGTGACCTTCACAGATGGACAGATGATTATAATAAAAAGAGGCAAAACAGCTATAAACATTTCAGAGTTAGAATAATTAGTTCTAAATATCTTTCTACGGTGATTCTTGTGTAGAGTAAACCAAATCAAGTTAATTCCAGTATCACAGAAGGTTCATTAAACATCTACAATATACCGCTAAAAAAAAGTGCATGTGGGAGATATTGACGTCGCATACAAGATTTTAGATACTGGTAACAATACGATAATACTCATCAATGGAGCAGGCGAAAACATGAATTTTTGGGATACCCACTTCTTAAAGGAATTGTCCGCAAATAACTCTATAATTGTTTTTGATAGTCGTGGAATAGGAAACACCACCTTGGGAAACAAACCATTTGCAATAAGTCAGTTTGCAAATGATACTGCGGGTTTGCTGGATGCGCTCAACATTAATAAAAAAGTAGACGTTCCAGGATTCTCTTTGGGTTCAATGACTGCCCAAGAGCTTACTCTTGGACATCCGGAAAAGGTTAACAAACTCATACTCTATGCATCAAGTTGCGGTGGTAAACATGCTACACCTCCCACACCAGCAATTTTAAAAGACTTTGCTATATTGGGAAGTCCGGAGATACCGAAGAATATGTCTTATGTTCAGATTGTAAGGGTTCAAGGAGACTTGCTATTTCCAAAGAAATGGATCCAGGAAAATCCCAACTATGTTGAAAAACTTCCAAAACCTGGTGAATTTATTAATCCTGTAATTATTAAACAACAAGCATTCAAATCCTTTCCTAGTTTCATGCAGACAGGCTCGTGTAATTTGATTGGGACTATAAAGGCGCCAACCTTAGTAATAGTTGGAACTGACGACGCTTCTATACCTGTTCCTAATTCTTTAGCGCTTGTAGAAAGAATTCCAGGTGCCTGGCTCGTGCAGATACATGGAGGAGGACACGGAGCGTTGTGGCAGTATCCAAACGAATTTGGTAGAGTGTTGCAGACATTTCTTACAACTACGACAAACCATAGCAGATGAAAAAGTTGGAATATATTGCTGACAATACTAAGATTGAAGAAATACGCATATATTAAAAGAGATACAGAATTCATATGCACCCTTCTATATCTGCTATAGAATTACTTACAACAACCAGAGCAGTACGCAAACGACTTGACCTTACTCGTCCAGTAGAGCGCGAAGTAATTGAAAAATGCATAGCTATAGCACAGCAAGCCCCTACATCCACTAATTCAGAAAATCAACACTTTGTAATAGTTACCGACCCTATCAAAAAGAATGCTCTTGCAGAACTATTTCGGAGAGGTTGGGAGACTTATATAAGCGTTCCAAAATCAGATAGAAATAAGTCTGAAGATCCTAGACTCAATGCTACACAATCAAGGGTAATATCCTCTGCTGAATTTCTAAGATCACTTACAGGAAGTTCCAGTTCTTGTAATTCCTTGCATAACAGTTCGCACTGAAGGAATGTCCACTGTCATGCAAAGTGAAATATGGGACTCTATTGCTCCAGCAGTATGGAGCTTCATGCTTGCAGCTCATTCCTTCGGACTTGGCACATCTTGGACCATCTTACATCTATTTTATGAAAAAGAGGCAGCAAGAATCTTGGATATTCCATATAATGAAGTAATGCAAACTGCATTGATTCCTGTGGGTTATACCAAAGGCATTAATTTCAAGTCTGTACTCGTAAACCAGTTTCTGATATAGTGCATTGGAACAGTTGGTAAAAATATCTAGTAAAGAAATTCATTGTGACGTCCTTAAAGTAGAGTACCTCAATTATAACATCTATACCATCGGCATAGATATCAATGTCATTCCCAAAATACCTGCCTTGACCTGCCATGGCCGCAACGGTTGTGAGCAACCACACGGAAATCGTTCTACACTAGGAAAACATTTGGTTAATGCGAAGGACTAGACGGCTTTCGCACTACTGGTACGCTTGGGAAATCAAAGGAACCTTAAAAGGGAACATATGCTTTTCTTTCATAGTCTGAGTCCCTACTCACGAATCTAAATATCAGTCATATTTATAAAAATTTTTATAATGGTGCTAATTATGTGATATCTATTGATTATATTTCCAAATTTGGAAAAGTTTTATTTTATAATTAATATTCATATTGATGATAGAATGTCACAAGTAGAAACCAATAATGCAATTATTAACCGTTACTTTGAAGCATGCGATACCAAAAATGAACAATATTTGATGAAATAATGGCCCCAGATTACATAGACCATGGTCAGCCTGCTTATATGGACACCTGGAAAAGAAGTTGCTGGTGCGAAGAATGATCTAAAGCGTTCATTAGATGAATTAGATGACTTTTCCTATGTAATAGAGGCAATGATTGCATCAGACTCTTACAGATCTTGTAGGTACGTATTGGAATGGATCGCTAAAACCAAAATCAAGTCCCCATCATGCTCCTCACCATAATAAAATAATTAACTATAGAGGCATAAGCATATATCGGATTCAAAATGGAAAAATGATAGAAACTTGGCATGTTATTGATGGTTTACCCTCAAAAATATAAGTAAAGGAAATATAATAGAACTACGACTATGTAAAGTTAAGATTATTTTGGTATTATAGTATTCTGTGAATAAGTTCGACCATTGCTTAATATGTTTCAGTTTATAATTCTTTTTTATTCTATAAGAAAAATAATCGTCTAATTCTTCGTTAGTTCTATCTTATATATTGTATTGTTCTTTCAATAATGTTTTTTTAAAATAAGAATCAAGATACTAATGGTAGATCACCATTTGCCGATTGAAAAAGTACAGGATAATGAGGGACGTATTTAGAAATGGGTTGAGAAAGTACAATAGACTTTCAAATATAGTTGCAGGTCGGGTAAACTATAGAATAATGAATCAGCATTGTTAAAACGATGTAAATTCACACTATAGAGTCTAGATTGTTTCTAATTATGCAAGATCTGATAGATTATGCTTTGTTGCATGATTATTTTTTTCGTTATTTACTAACGTTTTGCTAATAGAGTTTTAACTGAAATAGTTAAATTATAATTGTTATTGTTACAGATAAATTGATGTATTAACGGATTTTCAAACCATGCAAGAAAGCACCACAGTTTAACTAATTTATATATTATCATATATTTACAATGTCCAATGTGATAGATGTATTGCTAAATTATTCTATTTGCTATGATCCGAACGAATTTTTGAAAATGTATAAATGATCTCTATGTCGCTCAGAGGATTAACTATTGCAATTACTGGAAGCCGAAGGGCATCAGAGCTAGCCAAGATTGTGGAAAATTTCGGGGGCAAGTCATATATTGCTCCAACCGTCGGAATTGAAGCAAATTTAGGTGAGCCGAATGAGAATACCATGGAATTCATTAATAGGATTGTAAAACAAGAAGCTGAATATGTGATATTCATGACCGGACCAGGTGTTTTTTCTCTTATGACGTTGGCTAGGAGCATCGGAATGGAGGAAGCGTTACTCGCATCTTTGAGGCAAGTTACTGTCATCGCAAGAAGTACAAAACCTCAGATGATCTTGAGAAGATTCGGTATTAAAGTAGATTTGATACCGCAAGAAAATACCCTTACAGGCATCTTAGATCTACTCAAGAATAAAGACATAACGGGAAAGACTATTGCAATATTGTGGCATGGCGAGGAGCAATCAACAAAGATAAAAGAGGAACTTTACAAGGCAGGGATTTCAAATATCATCGAAGCCTCTAGTTATAGATACTCTTTTGAAACTCAAAATGATGGGGCCTCAATATTACGGTCAATGGGGTTTCAATTCGTTGTTCCTTACGAAGATAAGGTAGTCAAACTTATAGAGGATGTTATTAGTGGAAATATCGACGCCATAACCTTCACGAGTCCCCCCTCCGTCAGAGATCTTTTCAAAATAGCAAATATTCATCACATGAATAGCTCATTAAAAGATTCACTGAACGGAAATGTCATCATAGCTGCAGTAGGCCCTTCTACAAGAGAAGCACTTGAAGAGAATGGTTGTTATGTAGATGTAATGCCACAAATCTTCAAGATGGGGCCCATGATTAAGTCTCTTTGTGATTACATTGGTCGGGAAGGAATCTCTAAGGAAACAAAATCTGCCAAAGGAAGAAAAAAAGTATAACAAAAGCTATTCTAAAAAGAGAATAGTAGTGGTACATATTACAATAGATTGAAAAAGTATTGGGTAGTGAGTGATGTATTTAGAAACAAATTGAAAAAGTATAACAAGATCTCAGACATAGTGACAGGTTTGGTAAATTATAGAATAATGAATTATAAAAATGGAATAAAACCAGACAGCAAATCCATGAGACTGGTTTGAATGATTGCTAATTATGCAAGACATCTATTATACTACGAAAACTAATTCACTTTATCTATATTATAATTCTTTTATATCTTCTGCATCAGATTCTAAAATGATATTACTATTATCCGATTCTGTTTCTGCAGTAGAGTTTCCCTCTTCTCCTACTTCTTTTTCTAAAGATGTAGATGAGTTTTCTACCTTTTTTGACAATTTTTTATCTGTTGTTAAGGATGTTGATTCTATTGTATCATCTACTTTCTGTTGTTCGGGCATAACTGTCATTATTATTATGATGTTGTTATTATACTATTTATGATTGTAAATGATCGTGAAACATTAAGTGAAATAATAAAACTCAAGACAAATCTCAATTCACAACCATAAACTAAAGAAAAATCCAAAGAGATGAAGGAAAAATTATTGATAAAATTATTAAGTCTTTTTGTTTAAAAAAAGTAAATCGAATAGATATTTTTTAAAATAGCCAAACCTTTTATTCTAATGAGCGACAGATATTTTAAAATACAAATATAAAATTACTATTATATTGTTGATTAAACCTTTTATTAATAGTAAATAATTATCCATTATATTAAAAGGTGTTTTATCTAGGCTCTGTTAACTTTAGACAATATTTCTTTGTTATACTCATAAACAAACAACTTGAGCCATTGTCTTATATATGTAATTTACATTTGTTCTTCTTACAAGGAAAGTAATCATCAAAGCTTTCTGTTCTGTCCTTAATATATTGTATTGTTCTTTCTATCCGGCTTTTCTCGAAAGATGAATGAATATGATGATGTATCTTCAGAAACCTACCGGCTTGTGGATACCAAGTATCACCATCTGACGAAATAGAATGTAATCCATACTTGTTTACTACCTGAGACAGAAATCGCTCTGTGCAACAAACATGTTTCGTTTTTTTGATATCTCAGCAACAAGGATTTCTTATGCTTTGGTTCTATAATAACTCAAAGCCAGATTAATTCAGAAGAACCTGCTTTTATGGCAGTTTCATCAATGATATACTGTATGATTTTCCTTTTCCTTAGATATTTCCAAGGCTTGTACTTTTGAATCCAGTTCCAAATAGAAACGTGGCTTATTTTTGCTATTTTTAAAAATGATAATGCTTTAGCAGTACTTCTAAATGATAAACCAAGAAAGTACAAGTATAATCCATAACCAATGATGTTTGAGGGTGTTCTATTTCTTGTGTACATATGATATATGGTTGTCTTAAATCTATGGGCTTTTTCCTTAAGTTAAGAGCCTTTATCTATATATACATTGTATAAATACCATTTCAAAATCCATAAATATATATTTTTATCATAATAACAGATATCTTTTGCTACTACTGATTATAAGAAATATAGAAAATATTTTAAAATACAAATATAATATATTAAGATTTAATTAAAAAAAGTATTTTTTTAAGCATGAAAGTTGTTTTTGGATGGCGTCAACTATACCTTCTATAATGGATATTAATAGACTACGACAAAAAATGCCCTGATTGTGCAAACAGATTAAACAGATTTTTGATTTGCGGATCTTTTAGAATATTGTGTTATCAAGTTATTCTTCTTTTTTTATTCGACAGATGTAATAGTAGTTATTATCTTTTTCCGTCTTTTCTTTGTTGTGGTGGGATTGTATAAACTCAAATGAGTTGAACCGCTTCTCCCACTTGAGTATGTCGACAAAGCAGGATATTTTGAAGATACGTCTTTGCAGTTATGGAAATACATAATGCTCATTGCTTTACTTATTGGTATCAATATTTAGCTGTTGTATCAATCAAAGGAATTTTGTTTGATCCGTTTTTCTGTTTCCAAAGATATAAAAAGATGAATTTGATTTCACTAAATCTTTGTTTTCTATATTATATCCATTAGTTAATTGGAAAATAAAGGAAATGCCGAAACACAAAAAGAATAAAAACCATAGAAGCAGTAAGAAAACAAATTTAAACTTTTACAATTTCCATATCTTTCTATGGCGTCAGCTCTTCTTTCAACTTTTCTGTAATAATATCAAGTCTTGTAACAATACCTAAAATTTTGTTAGTATTGTCTTCTACAACCGGAACCATTATAATTCCTTTTTCAATCATTATATCAATTATTTCATCTATTGATGTATCTTTTTTTACTACCGTGGGATTAGGTGTCATTATATCTTTGGCTCTAAACTTGTAAAGATCTTTGCCTTTCTGTATGACTTTTAACACGTCAATAGCAGTAACAATGCCCACTATAAGATTATTATCATCTACTATTGGTAGACCATTGAAGTCTCCTGCAAATAACTTGGCACTAATCTCTTGAACAGTGGTATTTCCATTTGCCACATCAACCTTTGAAGTCATTAAATTTTTGGCATTCAACTAATAACCAAATTTATCCATTCGAATTTAAAATGTCCGATTTTTATTTATCTTTTGTAGGCGGATCGTTTGCAGGACATTTTTGCCTGTAATCTGCTTTGTGGCATGATTTCTTCTTTCTAAATGCATTTAGTTAACAGGTGTGTAAAGACGGTTGTAAGTGCATTTGTAAACTAATACTACTCCTTTTGAACAACAAAATTATTGTCATTTTTTTTATATATATTTAAAAGGGTGAAAATTAACAAATCTAACGAGCACAATCAGTTTATATTGATATGTAGCCAGTGCTTTGTTGCATGATTCCCCTTTTCCAAATACATTTAGCTAGCATTAACCAACAAATTCTGTGAACTGGTCCTCCTACAATCAATCTTTAGTTAGAAGAGGCGAAATCTTGCGAGTTTTGATGTCATTAACAATTGGGATACCGAGTTAAAAGAGGTGAATAAAGATGAAGTCGGTGAACCATTTCATAACTAACACATTTCTTCTTTTACTTGGTTATGCCAAGGCATACTTTCATCTACCCTACAGACAAACCAAAGAAGGAATAACACAAGGACACGCTAAAGGAAAAATACCATCAATTCCAGTTTACCACTATTTGCAAAAAAAGAATAAACAGATTGGACATCAAAATAAAAGAAGATGATAACAAAAACAAGAATTTGAAGATGAATACATTGTTATTTCAATAGACAGGTACAGGCATCAAGGTAACTAACAGAGGTCAATGGATGAGAGATAAATGGCATATAAAAAATAAGAAAGTTTTTGAAAATACATGTAGCCGTTAATGTCAAGACAAAGAAAATACTTTCCATTAAAGTAACTGATGAACATGTTCATGATAGTAAAGCACTACCTGGGTTGGTCAACGGCGTTATAAAATTAGATAAAAAAATAACAATTGGTAAACTCATTGCTGAAGATGGCGCTTATGAATGTAATGAGATTTTTAGATTCTTAGAAGACAATGGAATCTTGCATTGTATCAAAGTAAGAAAGAATGCAAGAGTAAGGTGGAAAAAAGGAAATGTCCTTAGAAATCTATCGGTGTTGGCACAAAGAAATGATTTACGAGAATGGAAGGATAGCGTAATATGGAAAGAGATGGATTGTAGAAACTGTTTTCTCGTATAAAAAGAACGTTCGGAGAATATGTTTATTCTGTTAAATTAGATCTCGTATAATTAGAATAAGCAGCTATATGATCTGAAGTTCATCACTTTTTTGTCCTTTCTTTGCTTTCATATGATAGACTATCCAAAAAACCATTACTTTTTAAATCATTTACTGGACTAACAATAAAAGAATTTGATAAGATTTACGATGAGATAACAAAACTATACGTCAAACATGAGATACAACGTTTATCTGAAAGAAAATATCGAAAAAGAGACATAGGTGCTGGAAGGCGTTTCACTCTATATACAAGAGATAGATTTCTTATGCTTTTAGTGTACTACCGTCTTTATATCACTTATACTCTGGCGGGTTTCCTCTTTGATTTAGATCAGAGTAACATATGCAGAGACATTCAAAAGATTGAAAGTTTGATAAGAAAATGCGTACCAATTCCACAGAAACTATATAACAAAACAAAGAGGCTTCGAACTGCTGAGGGCGTAGAGAAATATTTTCCAGGATTTATGGCTTTTACCGATTGTACCGAACAGCAGATACCAAGACCTGTTGATAATAAAAGACGCAAGGCGTACTATTCGGGCAAGAAGAAAAGACATACCGTAAAGAATCAGCTTATGGTTAACAATCGTGGTTATATCCCTCATAAGGTTGCCTATAAGAAAGGAAGAAAACATGATTATAATATTTATAAGAAGGATCATCCTATTACTCCAAAAGAGGTTCTTAATGTATTTGATCTAGGATATTTAGGAGTAGAAAAAGACTCCAGAACAACTATCTGCACTACCATATAAAAAGAAAAGAAACCAAGATTTATCACAAGAAGAAAAAGAGTATAACAAAATTCACTCTAAAATGAGGATAGTGATAGAACATACCATTTGCAGATTGAAAAATATAGGATAATGAATGATATATTTAGGAATAGATTAAGAAAATATAATAGAATATCAGATATTGTTGCAGGTTTGGTAAACTATGGAATTATGAATCCGCATTATTAAAATACAAAAATTCGCGAGGTTGGTAAATAGATTGTTTCTAATTATGCAAGATCTATTAAAGAATATGATACAAGAAATGATGTTGAAAGCATCCTTGTATAACAAAATGATATCTATTTAAAACAAATCCGATAGTAAAATTATCGATTTTAAGAATCATGCAACAAAGCAGTTCTTAACCTTTTCTTCAATGTTTTTAAGGGTTGTTGATAACAGTTGGCATGAATCAACCTTCATTTAACTATTTTACATTATAAAATATTTGAACCCATGTGAATAGCGGGTTCGATGGAAACCGTTTGGAAATCCACATGAGTCAGAAATAAAACAAAATGAAATACAAATTCGAGTACAAATACATCTTTATTAACAATTGCGTTTTTTGAAGAGGCATTATAGCCTTATCTGCAAATGTAGCTATAATTGTAACTATGAAAAATTTACAATGTGAAAGAATTACTATGCATAGGTTCAAATTCTAGGAATTTAAACTTATCCTATATTATCAAATGTTAAAGTAAATGACCAATCTTAATCTATATAAAACTAATTTACGTCTTCCAAGCAGCATTTGCAAAATGTTTGAATACCCGCCAGCAACAGAAGATAACCAAATTAGGTAGAATTCTAAAAGCGTTTTTGTTTCTATTGAGAGTTATGGATATTAGTATATTTGTTTGATTTATTCATGCAACATTTCTTATACTTTTTTCCACTACCGCATAGACAAAGATCATTTCGCCCTATTCGAACCTTTAATTCTTTAGATGTTACATCATTGTAATTATTTCCATCATTTTCATTAACTGAGTCTGGAATTTGTATTGTAGGATCATAATCATCCTTTAAAAAAGTATAACTTTGTGGATAATCTTCTTCTATTTCAGACGAGAAAAAATCCTTTGCTTTAAAATAATCTATAGGATCCTGCATACAATAGGACCTTTGGATATTTTCATCATATTTTCCATCAAAAACATCTAACACTTCTTGATAGGTGGTAATATCTTGATCAATTTCATCATTATCAAATAAACATTTAATAAAATTTTTGGATGAATTATCTTTTAAATCTGTAAGCAGCATTACTAGAAAGCTTTTGGTTGTACGGTCTTTTTCCAAAGAAATGGCATTTTTTAAAATATCTATGGTCTTCTTTTGAATGGTGACATCATTATCTAATTTGGAAATGATGATCAATGCTTTTGCAATAGGCTCTTTTATCCAATATTCTAAATCATTCTCAAAAAGCAATGTAGATATTCTATCAAATGATTGTGTGCCAAAATTAGCCAGCAAAGAAGATATTACAGAAAACCAGTCTCTTATCTCCTCCCGATAATTATGTATGGCATATATTATTGCTTCAAGAGCGGCAGGTTCTTTAGTGGCCGATAAAAGATGCATGGCAGTCAAAGGTGCAATCCTTTCATTTTCATCTTTACTGTGCCAATAACGTTTACCTTTTACAATATGAATTAAAGTTGCAAGTGCTTGAACTTTCACAGAAAGAAAGTCTTGAGCTAATTTTTCATTTATATCCGTTCCAGAATGTATTAATTTATATAAAAGATAATCAAGATGTTCAGTTTCTTTCATTTAACATTATATAATATCGACAAATAATAATAAAATTTATTTATTTTAGTCTGGAAAAGATCCTTATGCAATTAGATTATATAATTTTATATGTCATTATTCTTTTTACTTTTTAATATAAAATATTGTAATATGTCTTGATATCTTTATACGCCAAAATTTGATCTAAAAAATACCGAGTATACAAAATCTACAATAGGAAAAGAAAACCTTTAATTAAATATGTGAGTTGCTCCGTGAATCGGTTTATGTGTTACTCGAATAGGTATCGGGTTCGATGGGATTCGGTTCTGGCATGTATATGGGATCTATAGATAGTTATTAATTTTTTAAAAAATGATTGTAATTATTTAGAGTAAATTCTAACCTTGGCCTACTAACCGGTTGCAATGTTAATGCCTTAGAATCAAATGTTAGGAAGTAAGTTGTCATGATATGATTTAAAATAATATCTAGTGCTTGATGTGCCACATTGTATTATGTTATCATATCCTTTAAGCTTTTCCTAGGTGAAAAACACGCTATAATTTAACTCAAGACTTTAATGAAATTAGGTTCTCAATCTCTTAATTTATAGATTTAGCGATCATTTTTATTGTTAATAAATAAAGAGAATAAAGACTATAGAATCAATAGGTTTAATGCTCAATTTATTGTTATTGCATCAACATTTGCTATCTTACTATTCTATTTATGCAGTACCTTTCTTTTTGGTGTGATAAATCAAGTCTGGGCCGATTCTGTGATTGGTACCATCAATGTTGGAAGTAATCCACAAGGTGTTGCATACAACTCTGGTAATGGTGATGTGTATGTAACTAATCTTTCTGATGGCACCGTTTCTGTAATCAACTCTACTAATAAAGTGGTTGCTACCATCAATGCTGGGCCTCAGCCACAAGGTGTTGCATTCAACTCTGGTAATGGTGATGTATATGTAACGAACGGTAATTTTGGTACCGTTTCTGTAATCAACTCTACTAATAAAGTGGTTGCTACCATCAATGTTGGAAATCCACATAATATTGCATATGATTCTGGTAATGGTGATGTGTATGTAACTAATGGTTTTTCTAACACCGTCTCTGTAATCAACTCTACCAATCAAGTGGTTGCTACCATCAATGTTGGAAGTAATCCACAAGGTGTTGCATACAACTCTGGTAATGGTGATGTGTATGTAGCTAATCTTTCTGATGGCACCGTCTCTGTAATCAACTCTACCAATCAAGTGGTTGCTACCATCAATGTTGGAAGTAATCCACAAGGTGTTGCATACAACTCTGGTAATGGTGATGTGTATGTAGCTAATCTTTCTGATGGCGCCGTCTCTGTAATCAACTCTACCAATCAAGTGGTTGCTACCATCAATGTTGGAAGTAATCCACAAGGTGTTGCATACAACTCTGGTAATGGTGATGTGTATATAACTAATGGTTTTTCTAACACCGTCTCTGTAATCAACTCTACCAATCAAGTGGTTGCTACCATCAATGTTGGGCATAGTCCACAAGGTGTAGCCTACAACTCAGATAATCATTATGTGTATGTAGCTAACAGTGGTTCCAATACCGTCTCTGTAATTGATACAACTGTACCACCAACTGGTACAACCATAACCTCTGCTGCAGGTGGTAATGGACAGCCAATAACAAACGGCGGCTTTACTCTCTCTACATCCATAACTTTCAGAGTACAAAACAACTGCAGGTTCCAACCCAATAGCAGGCTTCCAGTGCAGTCTTGATGGTGGTTCATTTAGTAACTGTAATGCCAACAACCAGAATGAAATAACCTTTAACAACTTAGCAGCAGGCCCACACACCGTAAAGATAAGAGCAGTTGATAGCCAAGGCAATGTTGACCTTACCCATGCTTCATTCAGCTGGTTTGTTATGCAACAATCACCATCGAATAATACCACCTCAACTGGTGGATTTGGAGGTCATGGTGGTGACTCTGTTGCTACAACGGGAAGCACTAATGGTGGCCATGGTGGCAATGGTGGTGCTGATGGCAAATACCTAATGAAATAACTTAACTTTTGTTTTGTTGGTGATAACTACTGGAAATAATAGAATGATGTATCGGCGAATCCTTGTATTTTCTATAGAACTGATTCGCTAGACATCATTTACTAATCTAGAACATTATAAAAGAAGTAAGCTGAACTCTAACCTTCTCATTCTTATGTTGATTAGTGACGGAACATGGCTAGATTATAAATAAGATATCATTAATTAGATAATTTATTGGGCTCTGTTAACTTAAGGAAAAGCCTTTAGATTTAAAACAACCATATATTCTATGATCAAGAAATAGAACATCTTCACAAATTATAGGTTATGGTCTATACTTGTACATTCTGGGATTGTCATTTAGAAGCACTACCAAAGCATTATCCTCCTTAAAAATAATAAAAATAGTCCTTATTGTAATGAAGACTTATGTAGATGATTACAACCATGAACCATATGGATTCAAAGCAAAAGGTTGCAGTAGTTACCGGAAGCTCAAGTGGAATTGGCCATGAAATGGCATTGATTTTGGCAAGAAATGGCTTCACCACCTATGCCACAATGAGAAACTTGCTTATTTCTTCCTTATAAAAAAGTCATGATAGCGATTAGGGGATGACATCAATAGTTCCTGTCATTGTAGGATGTAATCTACAAAAGTAGAAAAATTCTCCTGTATTTGTAAACTTGTAAGAAAATGTTTTGGAAGGCATAATCAATGCTGTCAATCCTGAATCAAATAATTCGCCTGCATTAGGTGTATTTGGCTTACCTGATGTAATCGTGTGAATATTGTTATCGTTATTTATCCAAGTAACTGTTGTTCCTACTTTGATTCTAAGAGGATTTGGTGAGAATGCTTTGTTCCCTTTGGTAGATGCTCCTTTAACTATTGAAACCTCTATGGAATTGCCATTATTGCTATTTATTTTACCTTTATTCTCTTTATTATTTGAAGTTTTGTTATCCATATTCATACTAGTAGTAGAATATGATTCGGTATTCTCTGTTGCAGTTATTTTCCCATTAGGATTTGCTTTTTGTAAACTCTTTGTTAAATTCATTTGCCAATTATCCATGTCTATTGATTTCGAAATGGCAACGTCTTTTCCATCGGCTGCGTCTGCTTTTGCATTTGTTACATTAAAGTATCCCATTGCTCCTCTTTCTTCTGGAATGCCGTGGAAATGAAATGTAAATTTGCCTTCCCATGGCCATTTAGCCTCTAATATTGCGGTGTTACCTGATGCTACTTCCCATGATTGTACTCTAAGTGGAGGATTTTCCCAAATCCCTGATGGATATGCTTTAAACAATGTTCCGTGAATATGCATTCCATAAGCTGGAGAAAGACCTGCATTAATGAGATAAATTCTCACAGTTTCATTTGTTTTCGCTGGAAGTGGATGATTCATATATTGTTCGGCATACCCATTAAAAAAATAATATTCCGGTAATGGATTTAGTTGGTTTTGAGTATCATATTCTCCATCTACAAGTACATATTCTCTTGCTGGTGGTAAAGGAGTTTTAGGGTACACTATAAAAGCTCCATACAGACCATTTCTTACATGTTGCATAACTGGAGAAACATGACAATGGTACATCAGCGCACCTGCTGGCTCGGCTATAAAATCATAGGTATAAGTTCCATTTGGTTGAACTTGTTCAAATACACCGTCTTCTTTACCTGGATGATCACCATGAAGATGAATTGTGTGCGGTAATGAGCCTTTATTAATAAAATGAATTATGACTCTGTCTCCTTCTGTTGCTTTTAAAGTGGGTCCTGGTATAGTCCCATTATAGGCCCAGGCATCTACTCTTATTCCGGGTGCTATTTCCAATGTTGTATCTTTTGCAATAAGTGTATATTCTCTAGTTTTCGGTTTTGTGAGTAGTATTTGTTCTTTTTCTTGTATTTGTTTAATAGTATTATTGCTATTGACACCATTGGAAGTTGATGTGCTTATTGATTCAGCTTGTACAATATGCCAATTTCTATCTATGAAATGGACGTTAGTTATAATACTTAATAAAAGTACAATAGAAATAGCCAAAGAAGTAATTTCTTTGGCTTTTACATCAACCCTTTTTTTCAAATGTAATATATTTATTGTCAACATGTAATATGAATTTCGTGTTTATTCTTTTCGTCATGGTTTATTATAGATAAATATATCGAATTTTATGATAAAAAGATAGTATTTCAGATATATAAGTTTTATAGTACTGAAATCGGATATATCAAAGTAAGTTCGGTTGTATTTACTTTGTATTCCAATAAAAGAAATGTCAGTTTTTATGTAAGCGTAGCAATTGCTAATATGCATAACTTTATATAATTATTTTAACCCATTTGGTCGTCTAACTTCATCTATTTAGATTAGGTTTAACATCTGAATTATTATAACTAGGACCAACACATAATCTGTAGGATGGTGTAGATAGTATATGTCTCGCATAATTAGGATAAACTGAGATATTATAAGCGATTCATCAATTTCTTATCCTTGTATTGCTCTCATACGACAGATTATCCAAAAAGCCATTGCTCTTCAAGTCATTTACCGGCCTTACAGTACAAGAATTTGATAATATTTATGATAGTGATATAATTAAAAAAATATCATAAGCATGAATTAAAGCATTTATCTAATAGAAAAGAGAATAGAAAAAGAGAAAGAAAGATTGGTGTCATAGGTAGACATTTCAAACTGAATTTAAAAGATAGATATCTTATGCTTTTTAGTGTCACTGTCGCTTGTACATTACATACACATTAGCAGGTTTCCTCTTTAACCTTGATCAAAGTACCATTTGTAGACATACAAAAAATTGAAAGTTTAATAAGAAAATGCGTACCAATTCCGCAGAAGACATATCAAATAACAAAGAAAAGGTTGAAAACATCAGAAGTAGAGAAATACTTTCCTGGATTTATGGCATTCACATAAAGAAACACATTGCTCTTCCGTAGAATCTCCATCCATATTTATAACTTTTAAGAATCTAGAAAGCATCGCAGGATACTGTCTTTTAACATCCTTTGATTTTAAAGCATAAACAAAATTTTGATATGGGGATAATGTGATTACTTGCATTTCAACAATACATGTAGTCCAAAATAACTATAAGTGTGTATATTTTTACGCGGGTTCGATGGGAATAACTACAAATTTGTTTCTAATTCAAATATGAAATGCATTTAGTTGTTAAAACTGTTAATGTACAATTAAATTAAAAGGCTCCGCAATATTAACAACAATCAAGATATTATTTGTGATTTTTGGACGGTTTGACGGTTTAGACAGTTGTTCTATGAAACTGCTGAATACTTAAAAGTTCTAATATTATATTGACATAAAGGATATGAAAACAACCGTCAATACTGTCCAACTGTCAAATACTTTTATGCAAATAGAAGAATTAAGATAACTTTCTATAATTTCCTGTACTTATCTATAATAGATCTCTTGCATAATTAGAAACAATCTAGACTATTCTTTCTGGATTCTTATGGATTTCTAGTTCTGCTGATTTGATATTCCATAATTTACCAAACCTGCAACTATATCTGACACCTTGTTATATTTTCTCAATTTGTTTCTAAATATATCGCTCATTATCCTGTACTTTTTCAATCTGCTGATAGTATGTTCTACTATTATTCTCATTTTAGAATGAATCTTGTTGTATTCTTTTTCATCGTCTGATAAAAATTGGTTTCTTTTCTTTTTATATGGTAAGGCGGATAGTTGATCTGGGAAATCCGTTTCTACGCCCAAATACCCTAGATCAACTACATTAACAACCTCTTTTGGAATGACAATAGGATGATTCCTCTTGTAGACATCATAATCATGTTTTCTTCCTTTTTTATAGCGTACTTTATGAAGGATATAACCACGATTGTTAACCGTAATCTGATTCTTTATGGTATGTCTTTTCTTTTTACCTGAATAGAATATCTTCCTTCTATTCTTATCAACAGGTCTTGGTATCTGTTGTTCTGTACAATCTGTAAAAGCAAGAAAGCCTGGAAAATATTTCTCTACTTCCTCTGGAGTTTTCAACCTTTTGGTTATTGGGTATGTCTTTTGAGGAATTGGTACGCATTCTCTTATCAAACCTTCAATCTTTTGAATGTCTCTGCAGATGTTGCTCTGATCCAGATCAAATAAAAAACCAGCTAACGTGTATGTTATGTACAGACGATAGTACACTAAAAGCATTAGAAATCTATTTTTTACATCTAGTTTGAAGGGTTTGCCTGCACCTATATGTCTTTCTCTATTGTCTTTTCTTTTGGACAAGCGTTGTATTTCATGTTTAGCATATCTTTTTGTTACATTTTTTTCATAAATGTCATCGAACTCTTGCACTGTCAAACCAGTGAATGATTTGAAAAGCAATGGTTTTTTGGATAGTTTATCGTACGAAAGCAAAGAAAGGACAAGAAACTGATGAACTGCTGATAATATAGCTGTTTATTCTTATTATGCAAGAGATCTAATGAAATATGGGATTACCTGTGATCTCGTATATATGAACTATATCAGATATGAAATAGTTCACCGACATTATCTTTATCCATTTCATTTGGATCTAAATTCCTGTTATCAATAATTACAAAGCCTAATAGAATTCGCCTATCCTAACTAAAGATTGGTTGGAGACAGACCATTTCACATATTTTGTTGGTAGATGCTAGATAAATGTATTTAGAAAAATGGAATCATGTCACAAACCAGTTTCCAAGCAACTATGCAATATCTAATCTCCGCAATCTGTCTCCTTCCATATTGCATCGTGTTAGCATCAAAATGTTTAATAAATACTAAATCAAGAGATATTGTGAATAATTATGTCAAATATCGTAAAAATTCCAATCACTAACATCTTCGCCGGCGGCGATTACACGGGCCAAATCATGGTGGGTCCTGAACAAAAACCCATGAATATCCTCTTGGACACTGGCAGCAGCGCCCTCGCTCTAGACGGAAGGAAATACACGCCTGACTTTGCCGGAGGCGACGAATCTACCGATCTCGCCCAGACCGACGCCTTTGGCGACGGAAGCAGTTTCACCGGTTCGGTCATTAAATCAACTATCACGGTTGGCTCCGGCGCAAACATCGCCGAATTATCAAAGGGAAATGTCTCGGTCGCCTTCGAAGTGTCGGATCAAATGTTCGATGGCTACGATGGCATCCTCGGCTTGGCCTTCGCGCCGCTCGACGACGCCTTTCAAATGCCGCAAGATACGTCGCAGCACCATTACACGGCCGACCAAGTTCGCGCTGGTACCAGAACCAACCTGGTTCCTTACTTAACGCAGTTGAGCGGCGCGGGGGTCGTTACGGACAAGATGTCGTTCTACACACACCGATCGTTTGTGCACGTCGGAGGCGACGGAGCGAACGATCCGCTAAACAACGGATGGATGATCCTTGGCGGAGGCGAGGAGAGCACGGATCTTTACACTGGTTCATTCCAGACAGTCAAGGTTCTTTCGGACGATTGGTATTCAACCAACCTAAAGGAAGTTGTCGTTGGAAACTCATCACCCGTTGCGGCACGTCTTCAAGGGCCGATGGGTATGCCGTCCAACTCCATCGTCGATAGTGGCACAAATAGCCTGAACATTAGTCCGCAGATGCTATCGGCTATGATCTCGAAATTTTCGCCCGATCAGCAACTGTTGCTCACGAAATCCATATATCAGGGCCAACTTGTCCCGATGTCTAAACTAAGACTCGATGAGTGGCCCACGATTTCGTTCGTGATGGAAGGTGACATGGGTGACGTGAAGCTGGATGTGACTCCGAACAATTACTGGCAAGTCAACACTATTAACGTCGGATTCGCGGCCGCGGCGATTACCGTGGGACAGACAGGGCTGGCAATCCTCGGTCTACCGCTGATGAATGGCTATTTCACGATTTTCGATGGCGAGGCCGATGGCGGCAAGGGCGTCGTTAAATTCGCGACAGCACGGTAGTTACAAGTCGTCCCTGGGGCGCAGAGCCTCTGTGCTTTTGGGACGATTTTAGTTTGGTCTAGTATGCTCATCGGATGCGGATTGCGATTGTAAGACACGCCGATACCGGTCTATTCTTTGCAGCAAATATGCGCTATCGTCGCTAGATAATAAACAGGTCATTGCCAATATGGGCCCTGTTAACTTAAGGAAAAACCTATAGCTTTAAAACAACCATATATCATAAGTCCACTAGAAATAGAACACCTTCAAACATAATTGGTTATGGATTATACTTGTACTTTCTTGGTTTATCATTCAGAAATACCTCCAAAGCATTATCATTCTTAAAGGTGGCAAAAATAACTCATGTATCAATCTGGAACTGGATTCAAAAGTACAAGCCTTGGAAATATCAAAGGATAAGAAAAATCAATGAGTACATCATTGATGAAACTGCAATAAAAGTAAGTTCTAAACTAATATGGCTTTGGGTAGTTATAGAACCAAAGTATAAAGAAATCCTTGCTGTTGATATATCCAAAGAACGAAACATGTTTGTTGCAGAGCGATTTCTGTCTCAGGTAGTAAATAAGTACGGATTACATTCTGTTTCGTCAGATGGTGGTACATGGTATCCTCAAGCCTGCAAATTCTTGGAATTAAAGCATCATATTCGCTCTTCTTTTGAAAAAAGCATGATTGAAAGGACAATGTAGTATATAAAAGATAGGACTGAATGTTTTGATGATTACTTTCCTTGTAAGGAGAACAAATGTATCTTAAATCATGTCAAACAGTGGCTTCATCTATTTATTGATCAACGTAATAAAGAAATATTGCCTTAAGTTAACAGAGCCCCAATATGGCAGATAATACCTTTAATTTTGGTGTCTGTGGTATCTATATATATGGTATGTCTGAGAAATAAAGATGAACTTGATGGCTATGGAAATGAAAGATGGATGTTTAGGTTATGTCTGTTGTTATTCATTCTATTTGTTATTGATTGAAAATAATTTTAAAGATATGTTGTAATATAAACATACAATAACTTTTCTTTTTATAGTGGAATATATTTCATGCCTCTATGGTTAGACAAACCCTCTTTTTTATTGTAATTCTGATTTTAACATATACAGCTATTAGTGAAGCAACAATATTAATTCAAAAAGTGCAAGGTCAAACAAACACTACTACCACTACAAATGCAGTCCCCGAACAGAAACACACTCTATCTGTAACTGGTACATCTTCTTCAAATGTATCTCCAGATCAAATCACTTTATCTTTATCAGTTGAAAATACGGCATTAAAAGCTGACGTTGCACGTAACCTAAATGCAGAAAAGATGACAAAAGTCATGAATGCATTAGTAAACCAAACTGGACTTGATAAAGACCAAATTACAACTACTGATTTTAATATTTTACCTAATATCAATTATACTGGTAGTCAGGATAAGATTATATCGTATACGGCCTCTAATACAATTCAAATCAAGACTACTAAATTTAAGGAAAATGATATATCAAGATGGATAGATATTGCAGTTGCAAATGGTGCAAACAAAGTCAATAGTGTTAACTTTGATATATCTCCACTAAAACAATCAATTGAAAAACTAAACTTGGTAAAGAAAGCATATAATAATGCAAAGAATTTAGCTGATTCACTTACATCTGAAGCAGGGATTAAAATAATAGGTATAAAATCTCTTGATATTGTTCAATCAAATTATAATCCTACACCAATTCCATATACTAGGGAAAGCCATGCATTTGCTGCAACTCCAAAAGCACCAACGCCTATAAGTATAGGGCAACAAGAACTTTCAATATCGGTAGATATAGTCTTCTTAGTGACACCTTAATTACTTTTTTGCATGATTGTTTTTTTCATCATTTAAGATTTTGTTGTTAGAATAAAAACGAAAAACGTGAAAATTCAATTACTATTGTCAAAAATAAACTTTTATTATAACTGATTTTCGAATCATTCAACAAAGCATCTCACAGCAATAAGTTAGGGCAAACGGCCCGATAATATATCAAAAAATAACATGGATTGAAGATACATACTTTATACTCGACCGCAAGATTTAACATAACTACATAAGAATTGAGATGATGGGTCCGTAAAAATTTTGTGTAAATTATCCGAACCTCTAGACAAATTGACTCATCATGTCTATTGATTTTTTGTATCTTTGCCTTCTAACTTTAGCGGCGGTGGCACCGCTAAATTGTTAATACACCACTATAATCAGATAAATTATTGCTACGCTGTTATTAATCCTCAACGTATGAGGAATTAAGACAAATTAAAATTAAAAAATTAAACTTTTATTTCTCTAACAATTATTTTCAAAAGGAATATATTTTGGGATGCAACGGAATAAGCGAAAGATACAAAGCAAAAAGGAACTCTGATTCTTTATACAGATACATGGAAGGACAAAAAAGATGTAGCATATGCGAAATTTTTATACAACATAATGAGATTAGATGTCCCTGTTGCAACTATAAATTAAGGACCAGATCATTCAGAGGATTTGGAATGTGAAAAAAGTATCGAGAGCAAATTCTAAATAGGTATTAACTATATCTTTCACGATAATTGTGTATACCATAACGTAAATTTTACTATAAATTGCCAATAAAAACCAATATCGGGTTGATGGAAACCGTTTAGAAATCTACACGGATCCAATAATACTATTATTTCAGGACAACATAAAGTTCTTGATTTTGCTTCAACTATCATAAAGCCATATCCATAGATAATTCTTTATATGAAATTGATAAAGGAGTATAAGAAATTAAAAAACAGATCAATAGCTGCTTTATATTAATTATGGAATGATCTAATAATTTCATATCAATATATTTTGGATAAAATCATCCCATTTCAGAGTAAACCCAAATATTTTAAATATAATCGATATTTTCATATACTATATAACATAAGCAAAAGGTATACAGATGGTACCTTCTGAGGTAAGCAAGCTAGAAGAAAATGATTGGATTAACATTCTTAAACTAATAAAGAAAGGCAAATGTACACCTTTCATAGGTGCTGGGGCTTGTGCAGGCATATTGCCAATGGGTAGAGATATCGCAAATAAATGGGCCAAAGAATATAATTATCCTTTAAAAGATTCTGATGATTTACCAAGGGTTGCTCAATTTATAGCAATAGAGCAGTATGATATGCTTCCGAAAGAAGAAATTATAGATCAGTTTCAAGATGTACCTCCTCCTGACTTTTCTCAATCAGATGAACCTCATTCAGTTTTAGCCTCGCTTCCACTTTCTATGTACATAACTACCAATTATGATAATTTTATGATTCAGGCACTAGAAAAATATAATAAAGAGCCTGAGCAGATTTTTGCACTTGGAATCAATATCTTGAAGATATAGGAAAATCTGATTCTCTCGTTTATTAATTATATGCAGTATTCTCCAAATACAGTACATCCTCTAGTATATCATCTTCATGGCCATACAAATATTCCACAATCAATGGTAGTAACTGAAAGTGATTATCTTGACTTTCTTATATACATGGTAAAAAATTGGCAATCACTCTTACCTGCAGTAGTTAGGACTGCTTTATCGGCATCTGCATTATTATTTGTTGGTTATAGTCTTATTGATTGGGATTTTCGTGTGTTACTACGTGGAATAATAAGCTCGCATGAAGCTAGCCTTTCATACCCTGCATTAGCAGTTCAACTACGTCCAGATTCTATTAATGAAGCAAGTTTGGATAAAACTATTAGATACTTGCAAAAATACTTTGGAAATATTCCAAAAATACCAAAAGTTAAAGTATACTGGGGAACAGCAAGGGAGTTTTCAAGAGAATTGAAAGAAAGGTGGGAGAAATTCAGATGACTTGTGCAGAAGTAGAATCAATAAGCAGCAAAAAACAACAATATGTACCGTATGTAGGCCCTCGTCCATTCAAAAACAATTCTCAAGATCGTGCTGTATTCTTTGGAAGAGACTATGAGAGCCAAGAGATAATATCATTAATACTAGCTAATCCTATAGTTTTAGTTTATTCTCCGTCAGGTTCTGGTAAATCATCAATATTTAATGCAAAAATTTACCCTATGCTAGAAGAACAGTATGGCTTTCAAGTATTTCCTACTGCACTAGTGCGAGGAGCTATTCCTGAAGATTTGGAAATAGACAAAATACCAAATTTATTTATATTTAATACTCTACAAAGCCTCATTCCTAACTCTAATTCCAAAGTTAATTCTACGTCCATACAAAAAGAAGATCTTTCTTCATTCATAAAAAAACAACAGTACAGCAGACTTTCTTCAAAGATAGATGATATTGAAGAAAAGGAAGGAGAGATGGGAGATGATGATGGGGAGCCACATCTTAGACTGATTGTATTTGATCAATTTGAAGACTTTTTTAATATTTTTCCTCTTAACGATTGGCAAAAACAACAAAATGATTTTTTTATACAAGTTATAAAAGCACTAGAAGATGACCCTTCACTAAGAATAGTATTTGTTATGCGGGAAGAATATGTAGCGCAACTTGACCATTTTGCAAATAATCTACCAGGTAGACTAAGAGCTCGCTATAGATTAGAGCCTCTTAGACGAGAGGCTGCTTTACTGACAATAACTCAACCTTTGAAAAATACGAGTGTGTACTTTGCACCAGGCGTTGCAGAAGAACTAGTTGACAACCTTACAAAAATTCATGTAGAGGATGTATTTCATCATTCAATAATAACTAAAGGAGAATATGTTGAACCAGTACATCTTCAAGTAGTATGTCAAAGATTATGGAACAAAGTAGTATCACAAAGATTAACACAAATAACACATGATCAGCTAGATGATGTTGATGCTGCACTAAAAGAGTTTTATGAAGAAGCAGTACATGATACATCTAAACAAACAAAGATAAAAGAAGAAATAATTAGAAATTGGTGCGAAAATAAACTTATCACTACAACTGGAACTCGTAGCATAATCCATCAGGAGTCCAATACCACAGGTGGATTAAGTAATAATGCAGTATCACTATTAGAAAAAAAGTATCTCGTAAGGGCCGAAAGTCGCTTTGGTGCGACATGGTTTGAATTAACACATGATAGGTTGATTGAGCCAATCAAAGAATCTAATAAAATATGGCATAAGCAACAAGCAAAATCAAAAAGGTCATCCCATCTAAAAGTTATTGTTCCTATTACAGTAATTGCTATAGTTTTAATTTCAATATTTGTATATAATATATATGAACAATCAATATTACAACAACAGAAACTATTATCACAACAAAAGAAATTAGTAAATGCTTTGGTTGATGCAAGTATATCTCTTGTCAATAAAGGAAATTATACTGGTGCAATCAGTAATTTAAATAAAGTTTTATCTATAGATTCAAAAAATGTTAATGCACTAATTGGAAAAAGTCTAGCTCTTGACCACTTGGGTAATCATACAGGATCTATACAATATCTTAAAAAAGCTTTATCTGTAAATTCAAAAGATGTTAATACACTAAATATCAAAGGTGTAGCTCTTAAAAGATTCGGTAATTATACAGGAGCTATATCATATTATGACAAGGCTTTAGCTATAAATTCAAAATATGTTGATGCACTAAATAATAAAGGTCTAGCTCTTGACCACTTGGGTAATCATACAGGAGCTATATCATATTATGACAAGGCTTTAGCTATAAATTCAAAATATGTTATGGCGCTATATGACAAAGGTCTAGCTCTTGACCACTTGGGTAATCATACAGGAGCTATATCATATTATGACAAGGCTTTAGCTATAAATTCAAAATATGTTGATGCACTAAATAATAAAGGTATATCTCTTGACAACTTGGGTAATCATACAGGAGCTATATCATATTATGACAAGGTTTTAGCGATAGATCCGAAAGATGTTGATGCACTAAATAATAAAGGATTTGCTCTTTCTGAGCTAGGGAAGTATAATGAAGGCATTGTGTTTATTGACAAAGCCTTATCTATAAATCCGAAAAATACGGATGCATTGGATTCCAAAGGATTTGCTCTTGATGGTTTAGGAAGACACAATGAAGCTATTGGTCTTTTTGACAAAGCCTTATCTATAAATCCGAAAAATACGGATGCATTGGTTCACAAAGGATTTGCTCTTTCTGAGCTAGGGAAGTATAATGAAGGCATTGTGTTTATTGACAAAGCCTTATCTATAAATCCGAAAAATACGGATGCATTGGATTCCAAAGGATTTGCTCTTGATGGTTTAGGAAGACACAATGAAGCTATTGGTCTTTTTGACAAAGCCTTATCTATAAATCCGAAAAATACAGATGTATTAAATGCTAAAAAACATTCTCTTATTGCTTTTAACGACCAAACAACAACATTGTCACAAACGTCTTCATATAATCAAACAACAACAGCACCAACAGCACAGTAATCCCGCAAGATATTACAGACTCATTTACTTCTAATTCTAGATCCCACCTCAATCATCGTCTTATTATAAAAACGATGATAAATTGTTTAGAATGCTTGTGCTAAATGGTATATATGCACTATGTCTTTGTCAAGCGGGGCGTAGATTTATAATGATAAAAACCAGGTTCGAAGATCGCATAGATCAATATGTTTTTCAATTCTCATGATATTGGTTAGTTCTTGTCAATATTTTCACTAAATATTTGGAGCGTGGTCATAATTCCATATTACTCATCTTTATCCAGAATTCCATTTCATCAGCCAGTTCCAAGCATATATTTTATTGATTTTAGATTTAACTACTCCGTTTTACAGTTATAGTATACCATTAGCTGATAAAGTGAAACCGACAAAAGTACAATTACAGATACGATATGAAATCCGTGTGCTGGCAATTGGCCTATTCTAAAAACTGATTTAATATGTTCTATCTGCGGCTCTATATATATTCTTCTTCTACTATATGTAGCCTGACTTAAGGTCGATTTATAAAAACAAGCTCAAGCCTTTTTTGGATATATTTTCGTATCTTTCTGGTGGATAAATCAGATCCATTCTCAATGCCTTCTTGCTATATTCATACAGTTTATTATCATCGTATCCGGGAGCAAGTATCATTTACAAGACGGGTAAAGAAAATACAGATGAGTATGAGTATGACGAGGTTAAAGTAATGTACATCTTGTTATCATATACAATAGCGGTAGTTATATTGGTTGTTAGAGGTACTATAAGCTCACCTGTTATACATGTTAGATGTAATTTATATCCAAATATCCATCCCTTTGTATGGCGATAACCTCACCTTGCACCTGTATCGATGCCAGAACGTGGTAATTCTTTTTTTATGGCTGATTTATGCTATACATGATCCTTTGCTTTTAAAAGAGTAATGTCTATTACGATCATCGAGAGGTCTATTAATCCTTCTACAGCAAACAGGTATCCCATTGTCGATATCCTTTGCTTAATATCTGTAGAAATGATTTTCAATGGCCTGTCAAATGTACGCCTGCTAGGTATTGATACAAAGCCACAGGCTATTACAAGTTTATGGTTATACTGACAATTCATATCCAGAAAAGTATGCAATCCATTGTTGGGATCGATTCTAAACCATATTCTTACAATAAAGTCTCTCAAAATTGGAGTGGGGAAATATATATATGGTCTACCGCGTTTTCGTGATATATATGGCCATAGCATAAAATCTATCCGATACAGAATATTGGAGAGATAGATTTCTTTACTCTATAGAGATAGCCTTTGTGCCAGTATTGATAAAAAAATATCTCAAGGGTTAGATTTAATCTATATTACTAGTATGAAAATAAATTTGAATTATGACCATGTCTAGAATATTTAATCTTTTCTTCATAGAAAGCGTTATACTATAACTATTTTTAGAATTTAATTTATTATTACTAAATTTATACACATGTATAGTTTAGCTTCACTAGTATTGATACTAGCATTTATAAATAGTATACAAATATTGTTATGAAAATTAATGTATCATGTTTTAAATAATTGATATATTTAATTAATTATTAATTCAACCTATTAAGAATCTGTTCATATATAATATAACCGTAAATATTTTATACCTCAATATAGAAAGATTAGGATCCGTCGTCGGATCCATCGTCTCCATCGCCCCAGCTGTCTCCATCGCCCCAGCTGCCTCCCCAGCCGTGACCGAAGCCGCCTCCATGCCCGTGACCGAAGCCGCCTCCATGCCCGTGACCGAAGCCGCCTCCATGCATACTACCCCATAAAGAATTAGTGGCATAACTTTGTTGTATTTCCATCATTTTTGATGCTGTAATTGATATGATCAAGATAAATATAATGGATGTCACTGTCATGGCATTAATTGTCTTCTTTTTCATATAACGTAAAATATCGTATTATATATTTATTCGTTTGCATTATATTTCATCATTTTTTAATAAATGTGTAAAATTATATAAATACATCATCTTTTTAATACTCTGTTTATAAATTATGTTGTTTTATTGTTTACTTTTGAATTATTCTATGTATAATCGTTTAGGGCTATGTTCGTTTAAGAAATAATTCTATATTTTGAAAATATACAAATAAATTCAACCAATCTTTGTGTTTTCAAAAAGCTTTTTAGCTTCGTTTATAACTTGTGGACTAGGAAGGTACAAAACATTTTTGATTATATCTAATTTTTAACACAATCTCGTATATTTGTTATAATATATATGTTTTTGTTATTATTGGGTATTAAAGGCAACTATCAAAAGTTTCGTATTTTATCTGACCAAATTGATATTGTATACAAAGTAAAAGGTGTTTTAAGAAGAAAATCTGTAGATTTAGAACAATCATAGATTGTATGACTGCTAGAAACAGAACAATCAAAAATTATTAGATATATGTATTATAATTATGCTTTGTCGCATGATTATTTTTTCGTCGTTTAATATCTTTTTTAATAAATCTACAACGAAAAAGGTTAAACTTCAAATGTTATAGTTATAAATAATTTTATTTTAACTGATTTTAGGATTATTCAACAGAATAAAAATATTTACCTAACCTTATTAATTAAAATTATGTATTTTTGAACTGTTTATATTCAGTTTTCATAAAAACTTTTAAAAGTAAATACAAATACTATTGTATAAATTTACTATAAATTGCCAATAAGAACCAATTTCGGGTTCGATGGAAACCGTTTGGAAATCTACACGGATCTTAAGCACAGAGTATTATATCCAATATAGGTAAAAGAAAAGTATTTAGATAATGAAATGGTTCGCCGATTTTATGTTTATTCATTTCTTCTAGTTCGGTATCCCAGTTGTTAATGATATCAAAGCCTAGTAAGATTTCTCCTCTTCCAACTAGAGATTGGTTGTATGAGGACCATTTCATAGAATGTGTTAGATAATGATATCTAAATTTATTTGGAATGTGAATAATGCAATAAAGTAATTTGGTGTTATCAATGAGTTGGCATTAGTTAAGGAATTTCATAATAAAAAATAGGTGGTATATAGACAGATGAGATTTACTTTTTAAATTTTCATAACTCATCCTAATAACAGACAACTAGGATAGAATAGACTCATTTTCCATCGTTATCAGATCTGGACTGGTTCCAACCCCTGCAATATGCTTCTGTGCAGCCCATGTAGATCCATTAAAGGGTGAATAGTATATGCCTTGATCACCTAATTCGCCTTTCCATGCAGCATATAGCGCATTATCAAATACAGCTAAACCTGGTCCTACACTACTTGCAACCCCTGCAATATGCTTCTGTGCAGCCCATGTAGATCCATTAAAGGATGAATAGTATATGCCTTGATCACCAAATTCGCCTTTCCATGCAGCATATAGCGCATTATCAAATACAGAAAGAGAAGGACCTTCACTACTTGCAACCCCTGCAATATGCTTCTGTGCAGCCCATGTAGATCCATTAAAGGATGAATAGTATATGCCTTGATCACCAAATTCTCCTTTCCATACCATATACAACGAATTATTGTAAACTGCAAGTGCTGGTCCAACACTTGTAGCAACATTTGAAATAAGATTTTGTGATGTCCAGCCAGAACCAGTGAATTTTGACCAAAAAATGCGCTGATCACCTTCTACTCCCTTCCAGCCCATATAAAGTTGATTGTTAAATACTGCAAGCCTAGGACCGGTACTGGTTACCAATACCACTTACGATTTGCTGAGGGGCCCAAGTCGTACCGTTAAATGATGTATAGTAAATACCCTCATCGGCCAGTTTGCCCTTCCATGCCATATATAATTTGTTATTGAAAATAGCTAACGCAACACCAGTGCTTGATAGAATTCCGGGCACCTGTCTTTGTGGCACCCAAGAATTACCATTGAAACTGCTAAAGAAAACGCGATCGTCACGCTCTACTCCCTTCCAAATCATATAAAGATTGTTGTCAAATGCGACTAAAGCTGGTGGAAGACCAACGCCACGCAAAGCATTTTCCATAGATATACCTACTATACTGCCAAAACCAGTACATGCATTCCATCCTGCTACAGAATTGTATCCCGGTGCGCCACCGCTCGCATTACTGGCATTATCCGCAATGTTGCGGTATACATAATTTCCAGCAAATGCATAAAGATTTGGATTAATATAACCTAATGGTTCACCTAGATCTGCATTGAGTATGGAGATTAATGCAGCAAACATGGGAGCTGCTGCACTTGTGCCACCATACGGACCTATCTTTTGACCATTGAACTGAAGTACATATCCACTTGCAGGATCTGCGTTACCTGCAACGTCCGGTACCCCTCTACCACGATGTCTGTCATTTACAGACGGAGGAACATTAGCCCATGCCTGCCATGGAGGCGGAGGTTGGAAAACATCACTAATACCTCCTCCCGTAGGAGTCCAAGTATTTTCGGAAAATGTTGTGCCATTCACATTAGAAATGGTGGTACCACCTACACAGGTAACATATGGATCTGAACCAGGATATAGAACGTGTGCCTTACCTCCCGGCACGCCACAACTCGAACCATTATCACCTGACGAGACTAAAATTGTTACTCCCATTGCCGCTGCTTCTTGAAATGTTGTACTGACATTCTCAATATTTGAAGCAGTCCATGTCAACCCATTGAAAGTTCCAAACTCAGGCCAGCCGTAACTTATTGAAATTACTGATGGTTTATTAACGGCATCATGAATAGATGTGGTGACTACATCAATCCATCCCTGTTCTGTCCATGGTGCAAAATAAACTGCTAATTTGGCGCCAGGTGCAGCGGAACCTGCAACACTGATATCAAGATTTGTCTCTACACTATAACCATCACTGACAGGACCAGGATTATTTCCTTGTCCATCTACATTAATTACTGAAATAGATGGCACTGGAATATTTAGATCATTAAAGTAAGTGTTTATATCTGTATGATTGAAACCGCCGCCGAATTCAAAAATGGCTATAGTTTGATTAGCAAGATTAGGAACATTTGGAAATCCATAAAGTTTTGAAACCTGAGGAGGTGTAAGTGCAGATGTATTTTGAGATGGACTGGTAGTGTTATCAACTTTTTTGATGAGAGGTCTTGCCATTTTCCTATTGTCAAGACCGAATATACCTACTACAATATTTTGGAGTTCATTAGGAATATGTATAGGTCCTTCACGACCTCGATAATTTTCATCTGGAGATTCATACTGCTTTAATTCAACAGCAAATGCTTCATTCATCTGAGATACTGTTCCAGACAATACTACAGTACCAGACGAGGAATGCTTGATTCTACGACCTTAAGTCCATATCTTTGACCAAAATTTGCAATCTTGTCAAGAATCGGATTGAGATGCTCCAAATTGAGCGGCAAAATCTTCTCTTGACAAAATATGACGTTCCCCTATTGGAGTAGAAGCAATCTGCATAGGATCTGGAAGAGGAGGAGCATCACTGCGTCTGCGTACTCTAATACTTACAGTTAAAGTTTCATTAGGATCAGCAAGACCTACTTCTTTTGCATCTTTTCTTGGATGTCGTTCACTATTGTCTAAACGAATATAATTTTTTGGTGTGTTTACCAAATAACTTCAATAAGTATAAGGAAGGTCATATATTAAAGGATATTGCGATTAAAAGATATTTAATACCATTTAATGGATATATCGTATAATATTTACAATAATATTGTCAGATAATTACAAGATATACTAGATCTCTTGCATAATTAGAATAAACAGCTTTATGACCTAACGTTCTTCATTAATCTGTTCTCTCTTTGATTTCATACGAGATGTTATCTAGAAAACCATTACTTTTCAAATCGTTCACTGGACTTACAGTACAAGAATTTGATGATATTTACAATAAAGAGATAGTAAAAAAATACTATAAACACGAAATAAAGCGTTTATCTAAAATAAACAACAATCGAGAAAGAAAGATTTTGGTGCTGGAAGGCATTTCAAACTGAATTTAAAAGATAGATTTGTAATGATACTTGTCTATTATCGCCTTTACATTACTTACACTTTAGCTGGTTTTTTATTTGATTTAGATCAAAGCAACATTTGTAGAGATATTCAAAAGATTGAAAGGTTGATAAGAGAATGTTTGCCAATTTTACAAAAGACATACCACGTTACAAAGAGGTTGAAAACTCCAGAAGAAGTTGAACGATATTTTCCTGGATTTATGGCTTTTACAGATTGTACAGAGCAGCAAATACCAAGACCTGTAGATAAAATAAGACGCAAGATGTACTATTCAGGTAAGAAGAAAATGCATACTGTAAAGAATCAGCTTGTGGTTAACAATCGTGGTTACATCTTTCATAAAGCAGATCATAAGAAAGGGCATAGGCATGACTATGACATCTATAAAGAGAATCATCCTGCAATTCCCAAAGATGTTCTAAATGTGTATGATTTGGGATACCTTGGAGTAGAAAAGGACTTCCCAGAACAACTATCCGCTTTACCATATAAAAAGAAGAGAAACAGTGAGTTATCTGCAGAAGAAAAAGATTACAATAAACTACATTCCAAAAAGAGGATAGTAATAGAACATACCATCTGTCGATTGAAAAAGTACAGGGTACAGAGTGATATTTTTCGAAACAAATTGAAAAAGTATAATGGAATATCAGATATAGTTGCAGGACTGATAAACTATAGAATAATGAATCAGTATTGATGGAGATGGATTTAAAATCCGAAAGAGATAGTATAGATTTTTTCTAATTATGCAAGAGATCTATAATTGAATAATTCAAATAATAAATAATATAAAAAGATCTAATCAAATGCTTTAACCGTTTTCTGCACAAATCATTATTATTTTTTACTATAAATTGCCAATGAAATCCAATATCTGGTTCGATGGGAATAACTACAAATTTGTTACTATTTCAAATGCGCAATTGATTTAGTTATTAAAACGGTTAACTCACAATTAAATTAAAAGACAGTTATATTAACAACAATTAAGACATTAAATTCGTAATTTCTAGACAGTTTGACGGTCCGGACAGTTGTTTTATACATCAGTGAGAAACAGAATGATCCAGACTCTCCTGAAATCTTAAGTATATAAAAACAACGTCAATTTTGTCCAACTGTCAAATACTTGCTTTTCGACTCCTCTAACTCGAGATTGGTTGTAAGTAGAACAATTCATATGATTTGTTGATGTACGTTAGCTAAATGTATTAGAAAGAAGAAATTATGCAACAAAGCATAACTGTTGCTAATATGCCAGACAATAGGATATATACTTCTTTATCCTCTCCCGCACACTCATCCTCACCTGTATTCTATTTACCATCTGCCTTGCATATGGTAGTGAGTCCAGGTTATGACAATAATGTGTACGAGTATAGCAAAAAGGTATTAGGGATAAGTCTAGTTAGCCTTGTTGAACGATACGAAAGTAATTCCAAAAAGAGGCTTGAGATTGTATGTTTTTATCAATCGGATATAGGTCAGACAATCTATGACCGAAGAAGAATATCGATGGAGTCGGTGATAGAGCATATCAAATCAGTATTTGGTATAGATGTATTGCCAACACGACGATTTCATACGGTATCGGCAACTGTATTTTTGTCTGTTTTGTTTTATCAATTAATTGTATATTCTAACTGTAAACTTTAGAAAGTAAATCCAAAATCAATAAAATATATGCTTGGAACTGGATGATGAAACGGAATTTAGGATAAAGGCGAGTAATACCGAATTATGAATTACTTATCCTGGGAAGTCTATTTTAAGGTTCTTCTGTTTGCTCACAAGCGTGTTAGGATTCCTTTAAGCGATATATATTGTTAAGGTAACGGATATTATCATTATCATTACATCATTTATTTAGGAAAATATTCGGTGCGTGCTCCATCGGTTACAGATTCTATAGGCAAATTTGCAAATCCAACAAGATTTTCTGCTATTCTAAAAGCTAGTGCAGCAATAGTTAGTGAACAATTAATTCCCAAAGATGATGGAACAATTCCTCCATCCACTATATAAAAATCTGGATATATTTCATTTAACGTTGTACCATTACCTCTGAATACAGATCCGAAACTATCTACCACTCCGTGATCTCTGTCTTTTCCCATGGAACATCCTCCCAAATTATGGAGAACTATAGAGGTGCTTGTTTCAACGTTATTAGGATCCCATAATGGAGTAGAAAAACTTGAGTCACCGTTTTCCCCTAATTCTAAGGCCACTCTTTTCATTGAATTCCTCATTTTATCAAATAGAGGGCTTAGTTTACGCGAATCAAACTCTACATTTAATATATTTAAGGCATTCATATCTCTATTAGGATCGTTTTTCCATGATTCCAAGGGTTTTATTTCTCCATCTGATGTGTCTGTTCCCATACCTGATAACAACATTGTTTTTGAAATATCTTGGTCTGAAATCTGTATCGGAATAGATGTGTTCGAAAAAGGAATTGAGATTTGTCCTGGATACATCATTTTCATTATTTCTTGAATAGAACCCATACCTACGAAACCAAGAATCTTTCTAAATAAAGCAGCTTGAGATATTAATTTGGTTATACCCGAAAACATCTTGGGAATGCTACTATCTTCTATAGTGTATATTAAATTCAGACCTTCATCAAATTTTATTGCAGAAGTAACAATTGGACCTCTTGTAGCTTGAATGTCTTTTTTTGTAGGTGTAATAACACCTAGCAAATCCCCATTAATGGAATACCCTTTTCCCAGGTTATCACTGAGTTCCAATTTTTGTCCAGATGTTCGAGTAGAGTTAACTGATTTTATTAAAATTTCTGTGCTTCCTATTGCTCCGGCGGCAAGTACTAGTTTTTTTGTTTTGATTGTTTTTTTAACTCCATCATCAATTAATCTAAACAATTTGAGATCAAGACTATATGAATCAGTGGCATGATTCCAAGTAAAATTAACTTGTTTCGACTCTCTAGCACCATAATCAGTATAGTAAATTTTATAGTTAAATGGATTTGTCGAACTTGTTTGCAATGGCTTGACATCATAAACTTCACAAAGTGGTCTAACCTCAAATTGTTTTGATTTATTTGGATCTTTGATAATGTCAAATATCTTTTTGCTGAAAGTGTGACGCGCACCAGGAATGCAACCGACTATACATCGGCCTTGTCGTTCACACGTGTTTTGTTCTGCAGAGTATTTTTTTATGAAAGCAGATAATTTTTTTTGCATAGTTGGATCTGTTTGAATTGAATTCAAAATAGATGAATAGGAATTTTTATTTTGGAATAGTGATTTCTCATCCTTTCTATGTGGAATATCAGTTATGGCCAAATTAGCAGCAAAGATATCTTCAACTAAATCTTTTTGATCAGGGTTATTTGAATCAAATTCAGGTTCATTTTTTATAATTGTAGGCGTTTCATTTTTAATTTTTTTAGCAGCTTGTTGAAAGGCGGCGGTCTTTAGAAGTTTACTTGTTCCCATTGGAGCATTTGTTGCAATTTTATTAACCCCGATAAATGCACTTGCCATATCAAAATAAGGATTAAGCGTTTCATAGTTTATACCTAGATTCATCATGGAATCCCAAGAATCTATTACCCTTTTCTCAGGTTTCTCAATAACATTTGCATATATTAAGGAACCACCTCCTATACCGCTTCCTGAAACAGTATGAATATTTTTTGAAATTCTATAATCATATAAACTACGTCTATCAATTATACGAGTACTGTTTAGAAATTGAACTAATCCATTTATGTTATCTGGATATGGCCAAGTTTGATATGGAATATCTTTTGCTTCCAGATATTCTCTCATTCCTATATCAGGATTATTCTTTTTAAACTCATCTCCGCCAAAGGTTGTAGGTAATTCATGACTGACCCACCACTGTCCTCTTTCCAAAAGGATTAATTTCCTTTTATCAACGTCTGAAAATCCCTGATCATCTGCTAAAAATTGGTTCACTAAAGAAGCTGCTACAATTGTGCCTCCAAAACCAGACCCCACTACAACGGCTTCACATTGAATAGATTCCTCTGGATTCGTAAAAGGATCCAAAGATATATCTATTACTGAAGTTTCGTGAATTAATGTTCCTTGAGGATTGAACACTTTGAGATAGATTTTTGGTTTTTTATGGTTTTCCCAAAAATTCAATGGTTTTTTAAAACTTTCTTTTGAAATATCAATCCTGAATGATCCATCATCATTTGTTACTGCATCACCTAAATGATCGTCTCCAAAAACATCAAAAATTGGTTCCTTGTCAAAGGCTTTTATAATATGTGAATCCAATGCTATATTCATGTTATTTGTAATTATTCCCTTTATCGTGAAATACAATAACTATAAAAAATAATACAAATATATAAACTTTCGTTTTTGACTATGTTCATTTAAAATTTAATTCATTGTGATAATTATATACAAATAAGATAATCAGTTTTTGTAGATACGCTAGATCTTTTTATTTAGAACAAACAACTGAGCAGATATAGACCAGCAATAATCAATTTCTCGCCATTTCTTTGCTCCCATGTAATAAATTATCAAAAAATTTTCATTTCAAATCATTTACAGGTCTTTCAGTACAAGAATTTTATAATATTTAAGATAAAGAAATGACAAAAAAATATAATACAAAGAATTAAAATATTTTCATGTAAAAGTAAGGAAAACGAAAACGAAAAAGAGCACAACAAAAGCCATCCTATAAGAAAGAGAATAAAGATAAAACATACTATCAGCAGATTGAAAAAGTAAAGCAGGATATGAGTGATATTTTTAGGAACAGATTAAGAAAATATATAAAATATCAAATATTGTTACAAGTCTGGTAAACTAAAGAATATCAAATCATGATAATTTGGAATAGATAAAATATCAGTATCATGTTTTGAATTGTTTAAAAAAAATAGTGCCATCTTTGCTTCCACTACTGTGTATTATTTCTTGGCTCTGCTGAAAGATGTGCAGGCGAGTCCCTTCGAAGATACATTGAGTTATTCTCTAAGAAGTGTCTTCCTTCATTTTAATATGGCGTTCGATTAAAGCGTCGACGGTATCGGGACGGTCTTGCTCGACCCTCAGCATTACTTGATATCTTGGCCATAGCAAGTGTGGCATGATGAGCAAGTGTATTATCATAGAATGCAGCAAGGTCTTTCTTCATGTTTGATCTCGAATTCTTCAAATTATCCAAATAAATCATATGTCCAGACTCATAATTATGAAATTCAAGGTTATTGAGGCCCTTTTTGTCTCCTATCGGCATATTCTTTAAATCCATCTGGGTTTGAAAGAAAGGTGTAACAGCATCATAATAACCATTTGCACAAAAGACTTTGAGACATGGATTTATCTCCATTGATGCGGCTAGATCGCCTGCTGTATAAAGAGTTCCAAATGATCCACCCTTTTGCGCTCCTGTTGGATCGACATGGTGCCAATCCCAGTTTTCAAAAGCCTGATCGTTAAGATCCATGAAAGGAGATGTTGCTGTATACTTAAGCTCTTCATTTAAGTATACATTCCACATAGCTGTATAAACACCTCCTACAGCCGTCAGTGTAGGATCATTTCCTCCAGAATTCAGAGACACCGATCCGGCGATTCCTGTTTCATTTGCTTTGACACGACCATCGTATATACCCAATTCTTCACCATCGTCTCGCAAAAGGCTGGTCAAATAAACTAAGTTTCCAATGTCGTTTGTAACACCAAGATCAAGTTTCCATTTCATAAGTACATCAGGCGAGATCCCAATGAACTGACTCAGTCTTTGAATTGTAGCAGAATCGACATTCGGATATGCAGCCTTAGCGGTAGCAAACGGTCCGCATGCGAATTCCTCAACTTGCTGAATAAAACTGGATAGATCGGTTGGAATAGGAGATACTTTCAACTTATTATGATAATAAGCATCCGCGGCAAAAGTTGGAAGTATGCCCACAGAACTATTTGGTTGAGAGGTATCAAGAATGGAAGATTGAAGAACTATTCCATTCAGATCTATACCGTCTTCATGAAGCAACCATGTAAGTACGCAGGTTCGTGGTGTTCCATATGATTCTCCAAATAAGAATTTCGGCGAGTTCCAGCGACCATAGACGGTCAGATAACGCTTTATAAATTGTTTAATTGATTTTGCATCATCATCTACGCCCCAGAAATCCTTATTTGTCCATGGAGTGATTGCTGTTGAATATCCTGTTCCAACAGGGTTAATAAAAACAAGGTCTGTACGGTCAAGTAGACTATCATTATTATCATCCAGAGCATATGGTGCGGGATGGGTAAAATTAGGCATATCGGTCTCTATACATCTAGGTCCAAATGATCCCAGCAGTAGGTATACAGAAGATGATCCTGGGCCCCCATTATAAAAGAAAGTTACAGGACGGCTAGAGGGCACGGCGTCGTTCTGGCTGAACGATATATAAAAGATCTTGGCACAAGGTCGTGCACTATCTTGATCGTATATAACAAGATGACCTGCATGTGCGGCATATGAAATGATTTCTTCGTTGATTTTGAAGTTATGATATGTAACTGCCTTGTTTTCAGTCATATCATTTATTGAATCATTTGGACCAGGACCATATTGTGTATTATCGGTAAGTGGTTGGTCTGACAACCTATGTTGAATTTGAACTGATTCGTCTAAGGACGGTTTTCCATCCATAAATAGATTATCTCTTTTCATAATATTTTTATCTATAGTCATTATAACCCAATAGCGTTAAACTTACTAATAAAGTTTGAGTTAACTTCAAGGATCTGTAAAGTTAAGGAAAAATATTGGCATATATCATTTTAATTAGATGTGATCCAATCAATTAGAAAAAGAATAACTTTTGAAGATATGACATATTAGATCTCTTCTACAATTAGAAACGATTTGCTTTGTTGCATAATTCCAAAAATCTTTGATTTTACTATCGGTTTTGGTTAAATAGATATTCATTTTGTTATATAACGACACTTTCAACATCATTCTTATATCATGTTTTTTAATCTCAGAGTATACATTCTCCAAACATTCTCTTTATTGATACCGGTACTGTCAGCTGCTATAATGATAGCGCCTTCATATACTGTTATTGATATCAATGTCCAGTTTGTTTATTCTTTTACATATTTATGAATAGTATGGATGTACTGGAAGGTTCTTTCCTACAGTTGATTTGATGATTCCTTCGGTTTGCATTAAGGCAAGTGAAAGTATACTCTGATGTGATCAATGACAAAAATAAAAGAATCAGTAAATTTGTAATTTTTACCATTTTTGTTTTCATTCATCTTCGCAATATCCGAATTTCATATATTCAGAAAATCATAGGTAAAAAGTATCTCACCGGTCTTTCAAGAGACTAGTTATAAGAATGCAAGTGGATCATAAACGATTAATTGGTTCGATCCTAACTAAATGGGTTTGGTTATGCATTAAAGCACATCAATACTATTTATTAAAACATTTAGAAAATGAGTTGTAATGACATTATTTGTAAATTAAAACCAAAACATTTATTATTCTCAAAATTAACTAACGATTAGAGGAATTGAGTGTTATTAATACCGTCAATACGTGGAATAAATCCACTATAATCATTGTTATCGTTGTTGCTATCATTTATGGCATATGGTTCAATTTATTGGATTCTTTAGCTCATTGTCAAACATTAGATAATAAAGAAGTTTGTACTTCTATAGGGGAAATATTTGGTGGTAATATGTTCTATCAACCCTGGAATGTTATAGGGCATTTTTTGCCAGGATTATTTTTGGCATTATTATTTAAAGAAAAAAAACTAGAACTGTTTGTTGCCGGTGCTCTGATTTCTTCAGTTGTAATGGATTCGCCATTATGGGGATTTGAAAGAAAGGTTGCTCATGGTATAAGCTTATGGGAAGGAGTTGAAGGAAATCAAAGTCAGCAACAACTTACATATAATATTAACAACTGGATTAAGTACTATTATAATCCCACAGGAACTTATTTGGTTTGGGATCATTTTTGGATTTTTCACAACTTTCCAAATGCAGCAACAATATTTTGGAGTTTAATAGGAAGGATAGTAGCCGTAGTATTACTTATATGGTATCAATATCGAGTAGAATCATCAGGAAGACATTTCTCAATAAGAAAATTATTGCGGATATAATATTGCGGATACATTCTATCCGGAAAATCTCGATTTTTAGTTTTTGGACTGTTTGACGGTTCAGACGGTTGTTTTATTAACAGTTAGAACTATAAGGCTTTATGGTATCAATTCAGATTCTTGATGTTATGAATACAATCGTCAAATACTTTGTCTTTAACTCATCCAAGAGACTGGTAGTAGATATGCCAGTTCACATAGTTTATTGACATAAGTTAGCTAAACGTATTTAGAAAAGTGGAATCATGAAATAAAGCATATGCATATTATGATTCTACTATGATCGTCCCTTTCATTGTTGGGTGGATCATACAGGAATAATTATAGTGACCTGTTTTTTCGAAAGTATGTACAAAACTTTGTCCTGAATCTAAAAGTCCTGAATCAAATTCACTACTATTTTGAGAATCATTGTTTGTAAAATCTGCAGTTACAGTGTGTGTTTCTATATCTGTATTATTCCATGTAATTGTTTCACCAGTCCGTAAAGTTATAGGATTAGGTGCAAAAGCTTTGTCATCTTTAGCCGATGCTCCAGACACTATTCTAACTATTTGTAATTTGGATTCTGCCCTTAAACTCCAAATACATTAATTAAATTTAAGTTTTTCTAAATAAATTAAATGAATAGTCAACTTTCAAATGCTAATAATTTTTTTAGCAATTACGAATTTGATAATTTTATCGACAAATAGGGCCATCACCCAAATAATAATTAAAATCCTATCTATCCCCCAATTCTCTAAAGTTTATATTATTTAAAAAATTTTTGGATTGATTAGGCAATAATGATTCATTTAAATCTTCTGATGGGGTAATTATAATTTGATTTGTTAACTTATTTTTATCAGGATACCAGTATAACAGCTGCTGTTCTGAATTCCATTCAACATTATTATTATTATTTGTAGTCCATATTCTAAAAAGCGGTTTATAGTGTATATTATATGGAATATATATTATAGTAGGTGCATCTACAACTGGACCCTTTAATATAATGATAGAATATAGAGACTCCAGGTTAAATGATAAAAATTGTGGTTCTGCAGAACTATAGAGTGGATATGGTCGTGCGATAATATCCAAATTTCTAGGAGTTCTTTCTGGACCCAATAATGAAAAATTCTCTAAATTCCAATTATCTTTATTTTCTATAGTATTGTAAAAATCATAATTCCAATAAGTTGCATTTAATAAATATTTTTCTATTTGGACAAATTGGAGATCCATGTATGCCCGTATCTGTTTATTATGATAAAGATTTGTGGGTGGAAAACTAGAATATAGTTTTTCCCAATCCTGGCTTCCGCCAAATTCTGTTAAGAATGGAATCAAACCTTTAGAAATTGCAGATTCACTTAATTTGGAAAATATTGAAGGCCATTCCTTTTCCTTATTATCCATGTTATCCGATATATTTAAAAAACCATAAGAAATGGTCCAAGGATCATAGTAATGAAATGAAAAAACTCCTTTTGATGCAAATTGTTCAACAAATTGAGAATTATCTAATAGAAATGTTTGGATTTGGTTGGGATTATTTATAAAGCTAAATTCATTTAATATATTACCGCTAGCAGGGTATACTGTCCAATCTACACGTGGCTCGATAAAAATAAATGCATTATCGTTGACTTTCTTTATCTCTTCCAATACATTGGTATAAAATTCATTTAGAAATTTTTCTTCAAATAATTTCTTATCAATGCCTACTTGATGAGGTTCATTAAATGGGGAATATCCTAGGATGGCAGGCTGATCATCAGTGCCATCGATTGTTTTAAAAAATTTTACAGTTTGACCAATAGTCTTTTCAAGGTGAGTACGTACAGGATAATTTTCGAGTCCCATTTCAATATTTGTTAGGTCATTTTTCCAAAACGATTGTAAGGTGTGTCTTACTAAATAATTAACATTGTATTGAATGCTCCAATAACGATCTTTAAGAGTTGAAGGTTCTAATGGCTTTCCATGTAATGGATCTATTGCCAACGCCCAGTCCGGAAATCCGTCTCCGCCATACACATCATGAGCAAGATCTTGGTGAAAATCAATTATTGTGAACAATCCTTTTGAATATAACTTGTCAATAATATGATTTACTAAAGTTAAGTATTGCTTGCCCTCAGGTAGAAGATTATCAAGATCTGTATTTGGACGCGGTTCTATTGCCTTCCACATTACAACTAAGCGCACGATATTAAATCCAAGGGATGCTAGAATGTCAATTTGAGGAGTTACTTTTTCAACTTCCTCCATCAAGTTTTCTAACGAGGGTAAAGTATTTTGTAGTGGGAAGATTGGGAGATAAGGATATAATTTTGAACGTGATCCAATGTTAATACCTCTGAATAGAACGAAGCGACGGTGCTTGTCACGAAACCATTTGTCTTGCTTAACAAAATCTTTTGCATCCAAGATTCGATATTTATCGTCCATATTCTTTAATACTTGCATCTGATTTAAATTAATAGCCTGATTTTGCAGCTATATTAATTTTAATTGCCAATAATCACAAAATACTGAATAATATGCGATTTTCACACATACTTATAACTTGTAATTATTTCAATAAATTTTGAATAATCCAAAAACGTAGAAACTGTTTTTGCAGAATCCATAAACTATGTAAAAATAATTGTCAAAATTGTCCAACCGCCAAATTCTTAAGTTTATAGTTTCAATAATTATGATAAAGTCTTTTGTTAAATTAAACTATTTTTGTGATTTACTGGTTTTATATTTTGTAGCTTGTGACATTACTAGTTTAATTTACAAATTATTATTAGTTTTGTTGCATGATTTGAAAACAGTTAAAACAACAATTAATCTGTAATAATAACAATCTAATTTTAACTATTTTCGTCTTTAATTTATCAATAAAATGTTGGCTAATAACAAAAATATATAATAAAACATATATTGCCAATAAGAACCAATAGCGGGTTCGATGGAAACCGTTTGGAAATCTACATGATTCAGAATTAAAACAAGATGAGATACAAACTCGAGTACAAATACATCTTAATTGACAATTGCGTTTTTTGAAGAGGCATAATGGCCTTTTCAAATGTAACTGCGAAAAATTTATAATGTAAAAAAAATACTATGCAAAGATTCAGATTCTAGAAATTAAAATCATTCAATATCCAAGCAACATTGCAAAATGTTTGAATATCTCAGCAAAAGAAGATAACCAAATTAGGCAGAGTTCTGAAAGCGTTTTTGTTTCTATTGCGAGTTGTGAATATTAATATATTCGTTTGATTTATTCATACAACATTTTTTTGTACTCTATTCCACTATCTCGACAAAGATCATTTCATCCTATTCGAACCTTTCATTCTTTAGACGTTCCTTCAATCTTTTGAATGTATCTACAGACGTTGCCATGATCTAAATCAAAGAGAAACCCAGTTAATGTGTAAGTGATGCATAGACGATATTACACTAAAAGCATAAGAATTCTGTCTCTTATATCAACCTTGAAATACATGCCTGCACCTCCAGAGCGTTCTCTGTATCTTTTGCATGGCAATCAATTTATCATACTTTGTATGTTTTGATTCTACTTTACAATAGATCTCATCGAACCGCTTGACAGATAAATCCGTAAAAGGTTTGAATAGTAGTTTTTTCTTGAATGACTTACATTATAAATCGGAAGTATTAATTAACATGGTCATTTAGACCATTCCATTCAAATTGTCAGAATCTGTACGTTAGATCTTGAAAATAATTAGAATTAATGTAAATTAATGGATATTATTGTAAATAAATGTCATTTAATGATATAAATTTAAATATTACTTGTTATAATATAACATAATGAGTAAATTAATTAATACACAATTACCCACCGGAATATGGAAAATCTGTGAACATAACAAAGAAGGAGATCTAGACATAACTTCTGTAGGTGATCAAGGACAATTGAAAGGAACAGTTTTTGGAGATGAAATTATCGGAACATTTAATTCTACAACTAACGAGATTCAATTCTCTAGGCGAATAGGGAAACTCGCAGATTGGGAAAACTATACGGGTTGGCTATCAGTAATTAAGAATGGGGTACAACCAGGATCAGGAACTTATTTGTTAGCAGGATTTTATCAAACTTCACCATTTCAAACAGGAAAACATGGTTGGTATGCTACAGCGATAATACTCTAAATATCTCCTAAATCCAATCTACATTATTTTTTTAATTTGATCACTTATAGATAACAATTATAATATCTTATGAGAAAAAAGATGCTATTTCTTAGCCTTTTGTGCTAGTTTAAAAACTGTTATGTATCAAATATGTTACCTATTTAGATATACTTTAATTGAAATATCCTTGGACTCAAACAACTGGACCTGCAGTTACGTTAAGCTCAAGTAACATTAATAATCCTACTTTTAAAACACCTGCTGTTTCAAGCACTATGCAATTTACTTTTGAGCTTATAGTAACTAATTCAAAAGGAGTACAGAGCCAACCATGTATGTCACTATAACTGTAGCACCGATCATTGACCACAAATAGAAGGGAGAAGTGTGTGTAGGGGAGAGAAAATAATATGTCAATATAGTCCAAAGTCAATAAAGTATATGTTTGGAACTTGGTGAGAGGCAAAGGTTCAGGATAAAGACAAGGATCGAATTATGACCATGCCTCAACTATTTACTGAGATGTTTGATGATTTATGTTAAATGGTGTAGATTTTTTCTTGTTATACAAAGGATTTGATATAAATACGGTCATAAACTTTATCAACTACCTTGATTAATAATGGGGTATAATGTGCAAAACAAGAAATAGCTCAAACTATGATCGATATCTTCTTCAGGAAAGGAAGAATCAAACATGAATGAATCAGTCATGGATCAGGCGAAGAGGTCAGACCAACCCTTTGATGACCCTACAATATATGGATCAGGCCCAGACGATTCAATAAGCGATGTGACTGAGAACGTAGCAATTACACACCAATACATTACGATAAATAAGGCATCCATCTCTTATACAACGAACACAGGCCATCTCGTGACAAATGATGAATCTAGCGGGCTACCTTCCGCCAAGATTTTTTATGTATCGTTCACTACGAATGACGTCGAGCCGTCGAACCGTCCTGTAACTTTCTTTTATAACGGTGGACCAGGGTCATCTTCAGTATATCTATTGTTGGGATCATTTGGACCACGACGTATCAAGACCAGCATGCCTAATTTTACTCCTCCATCTCCTTACTCTCTGGAAGACAATACCGACAGTCTGCTCGACCGCACGGACCTTGTTTTCATTAACCCTGTGGGGACTGGATATTCAACGGCAATATCTCCTGGGAAAAACAAGGATTTCTGGGGTGTGGATGAGGACGCAAAATCGATTAGGCAATTTATAAAGCGCTATCTGACCAAGGACGATCGCTGGAACTCACCAAAATTCCTTTTCGGAGAATCATATGGGACACCGCGAACCTGCGTGCTGACTTGGTTGCTTCATGAAGATGGTATGGATCTGAACGGCATAATTCTGCAATCTTCAATTCTTGACTACGCTCAACCAAACGGTTCTGTTGGTATACTTCCAACTTTTGCCGCGGACGCTTTGTTCCATAACAAAGTAAAAGTGTCTCCTCTACCAACCTTAGAGGAACTGGATAGTTTTATGAAGACGGTTGAGAAATTCACGTGTGAGCAGTTCGCAAAGGCGATCTATCCAAATGTCGATCCAAAAACACTTGAATCTCTGAGTCAGATTCTCGGGATCCCTACTGAGGTACTTATGCATTGGAAACTCGATCTCGCTGGTAACAGTAACGGATTATCTAATCAGACTTTTGAAGGACCAGGATCTAGCAATAGGCGCGTATGATGGTCGTGTCATTGCAAATGACGCAGGAATCGCTGGATCAGTGGATCCAAATTCTGGAGGAAATGATCCTACAATAACTGCTGTAGGTGGCGTTTATACCGCCATGTGGAACGTGTATCTAAATGAAGAACTCAAATACAAGTCGACGTCTCCATTCGTGGACCTTAATGATCAAGGTACAATAACTGGAATTTTGACCATGTCGATCCAACCAAGAAGCCAAAGGGCGGACCAGGAACGCTATACACTGCAGGCGATCTCGCCGCCTCTATGGAGCTAAACCCATACCTCAAAGTCTTTTGTGCAGCTGGATATTTTGATGCTGTAACACCTTTCTTCCAAACGAAATTGGATTTAGAAAATATGCCTCTCGGCAATCCAAAGAACCAAGAACGTGTGATGGCAAACCTTGTCTTTCGAACCTACCAGTCGGGACATATGATTTATCTGGACAATGATTCAAAGGATCATCGCTCATCAAGGTCAACAATGAAGGATGATCTTGGTGAATTCTACGACGGGATACTACTGGTTAATCCTACCGCCGTTACTGCCGAGTTAGCGAGTCACGCCAAGGACCAAATCCGCCGGTCCCAATACTATGCTCCATACCGTCGGCGCTTCAATCGAACGCCATATTAGGATGACGGAATCACTAGTCAATCGTCCAACAGAGCCAATAAACAAACAGCACAAGGAGACGCATCAATAGTACAAATAGTAAAAGCCGAATCCTCCGATGGATTTTCGAAAATCTATTCCGTGATGAGTATTTTGTAATATACATCTGCATCATTTGAGATCGTAATTGGCTCAGTTAATTAGCCAAATTCTTTATTTACTGAGTTGCAGATAAATGATCAATGTCTGCAACTTTTAGATTCTCCAAAATCTTTACTAGATCTCATGTGCTTTGTTGCATGATTCTTATAATTTCTGATTTTACTACCGATTTTGTTTAAACAGATATCATTTTGTTATACAATGATGCTTTTAACATCATCTCTTGTATCATATTTTTCATTTTAATCGAGTATACGTACTCTCCAAACCTTCGCTTTAAACAAGAGAATAACGTCTCTACAATCCATCTCTTTCCATAGCTTACGCTATCCTTCCACTTTTGTAAATCTTTTTTCTGAGCTACCACCGATAGATTCCTGAGTATATTTCCTTTTTTCCATCGGACTTTAGAATTCTTTCTTACTTTAATGCAAGGTTGGATTCCGTTGTCTCCTAAATATCCAAATATATCATTACCATCATAAGCTCCATCAGCAAATAGTTTACCTATTGCTATTGCGGCTGTTGTCGTTGTTGTTGTCATGCTATTTGATTTTATAACATCATTAACCAATTCAGGTAATGCTTTGCTATCATGAACATGTTCATCCGTTACCTTCATCGCAAGAATCTTCTTGGTTTTGACATTTACCGCAACATGTATTTTTAAATATCCTTTATTATTATTTTTTATATGCCATTTATCTCTCATCCATTGGCCTCTGTTGGTAACCTTGATACCAGTACTATCTATTGCAATGACAATGTATTCGTCTTCAAATTCTTTGTTTTTGTCATCATCTTTTATTTTGATGTTTAATCTGTTTATCCTTCTGTTTATTGTAGTGTAATTTGGAATTGAAGGTACTTTTCCTTTAGCATGAGCTTGTGTTATTCCTTCGGTTTGTCTGTATGGCAGATGAAAGTACGCCTTCGCATAACCAAGTAAAAGAAGAAAAGTGTTTGGATAATGAAATGGCTCACCTATTTTGCCTTGGTTCATCTCTTTTAGCTCTGTATCCCAGTTGTTTATGACATCAAAGCCTAGCAAGATTTCACCTCTTTTAACTAAAGATTGGTTGTAGGTCGGCCAATTCACAGAATTTGTTTGTGAATGTTAGCTAAATGTATTTGGGAATGGGAATCATGCAACAAAGCAGATCTCATGCATAATTAGAATAAACAGCTATATGATCAGCAGTTCTTCAATTTCTTGTCTTTTCTTTGATTTCATATGATAGGTTATCTAAAAAACCACTGCTTTTCAAATCCTTCACTGGTTTAACAGTGAAGAGTTCGATGACATTTATGAAAAAAGGTAACAAAAAGATATGCTAAACATGAGAAACAACGCTTGTCCAAAAGTAAAGATCGGGAAAAAGATGTAGTGCCGGAAGACATTTCAAACTTGATTTAATAGTAGATTTGTAATGATTTTGGTTTATTATCGTCTTTACATAACCTATACATTAGCTGGTTTTCTCTTTGATCTAGATCAAAGCAATGTTTGTAGAGATATCCAAAAGATTGAATCTTTGATAAGATAATGCTTACTGATACCACAGAAAATATATCAAATAGCCAAGAGGTTGAAAACGCAGAGGAAGTAGAGGAATACTTTCCAAGTTTTGTTGTTTTCAGTAGATTGTACAGAACAGCAAATACCAAGACCTAAAGATAAGAGAAGACGTAAGGCGTATTATTCGGGCAAGAAGAAAAGATATACTATCAAGAATCAACTTGTGGTTAATAACCAGGGTTGGCTCTGTTCACTTAAGATATAATTCCTTATTATGATAATCTACAAATAGGTTCATCCAATTAATTACATGTTTTAGTTTACACTTCTTTTTTCTACAAGGAAAATAATCATCAAAACAACATTCAGTTCTATCCTTGTTATTGCATAGTTCTTTCAATTATACTTTTTTCAAAAGAAGAATGGGTATGGTGATCTAGTTTCAAAAATCTACATGCTTGAGGATACCAACTGCCTCCATCTGTGGAAATTAGATGTTTTCCATATTCTTTTACAACATCTGAAATAAATCGTTCATTAGCAACAAACATGTTTTGTTCTTTTAAGATGTTCATTCTGAGGATTTCTTTATTTTCAGGTTCAATAACAATCCATACTCAAATGCACTCTAGTCCAACTTTAATTACAGTCTCTCTAAAAAGTACTGATTTTCTTTTTCTTTGAGGATATTTTTTGAGGATTATACTTTTGAATCCAATTCCAGATGGAAACATGATTTCTTTTGATAAAGCAATCTGATAGTCTTTCAGCTGCTTTTCTTAAAGAAAGGCCTGAAAAATAAAAATATAATCCGTAACCAATATATTCTGAGGGTGTTCTGTTTCTGTGAATCAAAAAAAAATAGAGTATATCCAAGCTATAGGCTTTCCTTAAGTGAACAGAGCCTATGAGTTTTATTAGATATTAATATAGAAGTTACAAGAGCCATCGTAAAACCACTTGATATCAGTTTTAGGTTACTTGATGGAATATCTTTCTCAAAATCTCCATACATGTTAGACTGATTATATTTTACGATCTTAGATACGTCTATAACGTTATTTGAGGAACCAAACGGGTCTGAGACCATCTATAACCATACTAATTTGCTAAAATCTATTGTTGTGTGGCTATTATTGCGTTAATAGAAAATTTTGATAATATATATCAATAAAATGCCATTAATTGGCATAAGAACCCTTTTATACAACAATAATAAAAAACACTTATGGTAGAAAAGAATCAAGGATTTCATAAAATTCCTGGCAGCGAACGTAGACGTCATACGAACGATGAAGTTATAGGACCGGCTGATGAAAATAAAGTGATTCAATTTCAGATATATCTTAAAGATAAATTCAGAGAAGAAAAGAATAGACTGCTTGAAAAAATGGCTGATCTGTTGCCTGCCGAACGTGAATACATGAGCCCTGAAGAATTTGCGTCAAAATATGGTGCAAACGAAGAGGATATAGAAAAGGTTAAGGACTTTGCAAAAGAATACGGATTAAAAGTTGAGGAAGTAGACCTAGCTGCAGGAAAAATAACAATATCCGGAACAATAGGATCAGTCAATCAAGCATTTAAAATAACATTACAAGATCACAAGGATCCTAGCGGGCATCACATAGGACGAGAGGGATCTGTATCTATACCTTCTTCCCTTAGTGACATTGTTCAAGGTGTTTATGGATTATCTAGACGAAAGGTCATAAAACCAGTTTTACGCTTAGATGGATCTTTACAACAACATGGTGATGACATGGAGGAAGTTGGTCGCTCGAAATCTTACCTTCCTACTGAGCTGGCGAAATTATATAATTTTCCTGATGATTTAAATGGTGAGGGTCAGTGTATTGCAATATTAGAGTTCGGTCCGGGCGGCTTTCGTCAATCCGATCTTGAAGCCTATTTTTCCAAGCTCGGAATTCCATTACCAAATATATCTGCTGTTGGTATTAATGAACCTCAAGGATTGAATGATAAAGGAGAACCAGGGGGGATTGACATGGAAGTTTTATTAGATATCGAAGTAGCTGCTGCAATAGCTCCTAAGGCAAAAATCGTGGTTTACTTTTTTAAAGAATTCGAAGGTGAACTTTTAAATGCTATAACTACGGCAGTTCATGATACGATTAACCGCCCGTCAGTTATTTCTATAAGCTATGGCTTATGGGAGGAGGAACATAATTGGACTCAATTTCTACGCGATAAAGTCAATGATGCCTGTATGAATGCAGGTATTCATGGTATTACTATTTGCATTTCATCTGGCGATGATGGTTCGTCTTGTATACGACCTGGAGATTGGAATAATTATGAGATTGATGATGATGGAGTTCACGTCTCTTTTCCTGGATCGATTCCATATGCATTATCTTGTGGAGGTACCAGATTGGAAACATCTGATACTGAGATTATAAATGAAACCGTATGGAATGAAAACTGGTGGGATGAGAACACACAAAGCGGTGGTGGTGGTGCAACTGGAGGTGGAATAAGCAGCTATTTTGATGTTCCACCTTATCAAAAAGGCTTGAATTTGCCTAACTCGCTGAATAGGGATGGTCGTAAAGGGCGAGGTATACCGGATGTTGCGGGTTATGCTGCTGCAATACCTGGTATAGATATTATAGTTGACGGAAAGGAATTTGCAAAAGGAGTCCATGATGATAATGTTCCTGGTGGAATTAGGATAAGTGGTGTCGGTGGAACTAGTGCTGCTGCTCCTCTATGGGCAGGTTTGATAGCTCTTTTTAATCAAGATCTTGTAAAGCCAGTAGGCTTTATCAATAATATACTATACAAAAAAGCTGCCCCTGCTGGTGCTTTCCGTGATATTACTGTAGGCAATAATGGAGTAACCTATAAAGTTATGGATGAAGGTCCAGTTAAAATAAAGGGTTATGTTGCACAAAGTGGATGGGATGCATGTACTGGATTAGGTAGTCCTGATGGAAAAAAGCTATTGGGTATTCTAAAAGGTCAATGAAAGTACCTTTATTTATCCAAGGACCTATTTATTAAAGACTAATGAAATTGATTATGCAGTATAATCTAAATACTCTATTATCTGCTTTGAATTTAAATCTTGATTTGTAGGAAACAGAAGTATTCATGTCCTCGAGAAATCTTTTAGAAAAATATCTAAAAACAACCGTCAATACTGTCTAATCGTCAAATACTCTATTTTAAACTCATCAACTAAATATTCATTATAGATAGCCAGTCCCTACAAATTTTAGTAGACGTTAGATAAATATAATTAGAAAAAAATGATCATGTAATAAAGCACTTTTCATAATTATGATTTTCGATGTGAAATCATCAATTCAATTTTCATTGAATCCATGTATCGATTTTCTTATGTTGTTATCATGATGGTTGTTATCTTTCTTATTTCAGGGACTGTATATCCTTCATCTTTGAGTAGGATTACCTTGTGGCTTTGTTTCATTATTTTGTATCTTTAAGCATTAGGGACAGATGATTATTTTGTATCTTTAAGCATTAGGATGATGTATTCCTCATAGTATTAGATTGGCAAGCTAAAGGTATTGTTATATCTAAAACTCAATTAATTTTACAAAAAAACATATCATTATTCGGCTCTGACTACATGAAAATCTTTATCTCTTCCAAAGAGAACCATGATTGGGCTAGGTTCAAAGTTTACATGCTCCGTATGAGAGCGAGGCTCTGACTGAACCAACATCCTAAGCGGCTGTACAAGTACCCCATAGAGAGGGTGGATGGATGTTTGCCGCTTTAAGCCCAAATAAAAAAAGATAAGAATAAAAAAATAGGAAATAAGAATGGGATTTGTATACAGATAGTGTATACTATAAAAGATAACATTTAATATAATGATTTAGTATATAAAATCAGGCTTAATTCAACAATAGGATAACCTTTTATGGTCAAAGATTTTCATGGATGTTAACTTAAGACAATATTTCGTTATTATGTTGATCGATAAACATCCGGAGCCATTGTTTAATATGGTTTAATTTACATATCTTTTATCTACAAGGAAAGTAATCATAAAAACATTCAGTTCTATCTTTTATATGCTGCATTGTTCTTTCAATTATGCTTTTTTCAAAAGATGAATGAAGATGATGTAAAGATTCAAGAATTTATAAGCTTGCGGATACCATGTACCGCCATCTGACGAAAAAAATGTAATTCATACTTGTTTACTACCTCTGACAGAACTCGCTTCAACAACAAACATGTTTCGTTTTTTTATCAACAGCAAGATTTCTTTGTACTTTGGTTCAATAATAATCCAAAACCCAATTAATTCAGAAGACCCTGCTTTTATGGCAGTTTCATCAATGATATAATCTTTGATTTTCCTTATCTTTAGATATTTCCAAGGCCTGTACTTTTGAAGCCATTTCCAGATTGATACATGACTTGTTTTGATTATTTTTAAGAATGATAATGCTTTGGAGGTGTTTCTAAATGATAAACCAAGAAAGTACAAATATAATCCATAACCAATTATGTTTGAAGATGTTCTATTTCTTGTGGACATATGAGATATGGTCATTCTAAATCTATAGGTTTTTCCTTAAGTTAACAGTACCCTACTTTTCATATATTTGTTTAAATATGATGGTATGATCAATACTATACAATGACAGCCATATACACAATAATGGGAATTATTGTAGCAGTATCACTTTTATCTACACTTGTAGTATCAAATACATCTGCAGTAATAGGTGGCATAACAATGACTAATATATCTAAATCTATCAACCCTGTACATGTAGGAGACACTTTTAAAATAAGTGCAAAAATATCTAATCATTCAAATAAAGATATACACTTTGGCATGTGTTCATTAACTGTCACAATAAACAATGCAAAAGTACTTCCACGTATTTGTGCCTTTGTACTAATTATTTTACATCCGGGAGATAGTCGTATTTTAAGCACTCCATTACTTAAAGCAATACACACTGGACAAACAATAGCTCATCTTACCTTCGTACCTGGTCAAATATCCAAAGATTTAACATTTAAAATATTTCCAGTAACTATAACTAAAAAATAAAAATTTAAATGAATCTATAAAAAATTTTTTATACTTTTTTTTCAATAATATAAAAGTAAGAACGGAGTTATAATATAATTTTAGAAATTAATAATATTGAATAATTAATAGAATATTATATCTACAAAACAATCTGGGCCGACCACAAAGGAAAACATTTTCATGTTCTCTTTAACTATTTTCTGTACATATCATCTGATACATTTTACTATAAATTGCCAATAAGAACCAATAGCGGGTTCGATGGGATTCGCTGTGCTAGCACTCGAAAATTAGATTCCTATTAATGGTATAATCAACTGATTATAAAGTTTTCATGATATTCTATAAATGTAATATAAGTGATGGGTCCAATGGGGTTGAACACTGTAGATAAATAGGTTCAATAAATGATGTGATTAAATTTACTTTTTATACATTGGGATACTCGATTAAAGAAAACATTGAACACCATTATAAAGATTGGACTTTGGCTCCGAATTATGCATAGAATTACAGATTTATTGTTAACTTTAGAACAGACAAGTCTACGATCTTTAAAAAAGAATCTCCAGAGTCCAACATATGATCAAATATGTAAACTTTATTTATGACAATCATCCCCATCACACGGATTTTGTGCATCATCATATCCTGATCTATAGTCTTTCATACCTGAAGAATGATTATTCACTTCATGTATTAAAACGCTAGTTACTCTTTCTGTTTCATCTACATATCCTGCAAGATAAGAATCCAATCTAAAATCCAATATTGGTTTATCTCCACAATTTTGTAAATACAATTGATTAATATTTTTATGATTGTAATACGTACATCCTTCGTAATATCCTTCTGAATTTCCCCTATAGTATTCTTTTGAATGATATGCACCCAAGGTGTTAGTACCCCCAGACGAACCGTTATTAAATCCATCAATAAAGCCTGATTGAAATGGTGTTAAATGACGAGACTTAACATCAGCTGCAAATGAACTATTCGTATAATATTGACTTGCGATTAGAAAGGATGCCATTGCTACTATTGTTGTTATATGTGTGATTCTACTATTCAATGACCGCTACACCCAATATTATGGACAAATCCCATTTTGATGAGCTAACTGGCCTGCACCTAATACAGCAGGGAGTGGAACACCAGAAGCAATCATTCCTAAACCTGTACCATAACATAATATTTGTCGACCTGCAGTATCCGAGTCTGAATCTGATTGTGCAAAAGCTATTTTCTGCGTATTAATTATTGACAGTGTCAATACTAACGCGACCATCATTGTTGCTAATAATATTTGTTTCATTTTTTATTATCTAATTATAATTATAAACACTATCTCTTATTCTCGGTAGATGAAATTAAGGAGAATATACGTTGCAGTTTCGTTGCAAATGTATATTCGAGATGAATAATGTTATTTCCGATTTAAAAACAATAACACAGATTTTCCTAATTCTACTAATTATGTCACTTAACCTCGGTCAGCCACGATAATCCATGAAACTTAATATTTAATTTTCTAATGTATTATCCAAATATACCACGGTGATCTATTGAAAAATAAGATCTATCATAAAATAAGAATTTTTTTATCTTCAATTTATATTAAAATCTATTTACAACAGTGTTATTATCTATAGTAATATTATTTCCATTAACTTCTACATCTACAATGGTCCGTAAGTATCTTGACATCCATATTACTTTCACTCGAAACAAATCAATATGAAAGATAATTTGGACAAAATTCCTCTAATAATTCTACAAATCTGAATGTTAATATTTACTATGTATATTATAAAGTATGTAAATAGATTACATTATTCTATAGCTAATGTTTGGGGGATTACGCCTGAAATCATCCATGTGTCTTATTTATTATCGCTGTTTTGTAATAAAAATCGAGTTTAAGATTGCTATGTTATAATTCTGGTTTAATTCGAACATTCTCTTATCGTTATATCGATGACTTTAACAAATAACTATCATGGTCTTTATTTGGAATAGTTTTTCGTATAAACCAAAGCACGACAAATACATATAAATTAAAAGAATGAATTCGAAATAAATATAAGAGATGATCTCTGATGCTCAAAAAAAGGCGTTAATAATTGGTATCAGTAATTATACTCATCTTCAAACTCTAGACATCTGCAAAAATGACGGGACAGAAATGTACAAAGTCTTGGAATCATTAGGATATGAGATTTCAGATAAAAACAAATTACTTGGTGAAGCTAAAGGAGAAAAAGTAGAAGATGCCATATATGATTTTTTTAGCGATTCTAAAAGCAACCTTGACGATACATTGCTTTTCTATTATTCTGGGCACGGAGTACCTGATGTCGATGGAGACATCTACCTTGCATCATCCGATATAGATCCTAACGAACCATACAGAAAAGGTTTTTCTTTTGAAAAGCTTACCAAGATGATACAAAGAACTATGTCAACTAAAGTAGTTGTAATTTTGGATTGTTGTTATAGCGGTTCAGCTAAATTAAGCAAAGGTAATGAAGAAAGTGCGGCAAAAATAGGAAGAATAACAATAGAGGAGACAATCAAAAAAATTACAAGGACAAGGAAAATATATTTTATCTGCAAGTCAAGCCCTGCAAGAAGCAATTGCATTAACAACTGATAACCATAGCCTGTTTACTAACTACATACTCCAAGGACTAAAAGGAGAATACCTCAATCTATCGATAAAGAGGGTAATGTTACACCAGAATCGTTGGGAATGTATGCTTATAGAAAAATAATGAGTTTACCTGCTAATAAAAGATCAAAGCAAAAACCATTAACAAGAGCAGATGGATCTGCAAATATCATTTTAGCATCATATCCTAAATTAAAGTCATTAAAAGTTGAAGACAATTAGGCATTTATGTTAAATCTCCTTCGTGAAGGCAAAGTTCAAGAATTTAATAAAATGCGAGAGAAAAATTCTTCGAATTCTCCGCTGGATTTTTCCATGGAGAATCTTCATGGAATACATGTTCCTGGAGCAAATCTTTCTTCAATCAACCTTAGAAGAACCAACCTTTCTGCAGCAGATTTAGAAGGTGTCAATCTTTCAGAGTGCAGATCTAACTAGAGCAGATTTAGAAGGATCTAATCTTTATAAAACCAACTTTAGTAATGCGGCACTTGAATCATCTAATCTTTCCAACGCCAATTTAACTCGATCTAATCTTTCCAACGCCAATTTAACTCGATCTAATCTTTCCAACGCCAACTTATTTTCTGCAGATCTACAACAAGCTAAACTAATCGGAGCAGATTTGAGAGGAACCAATCTAACTAAGGCAAATCTGAATGGAGCCGACTTTAGAGGTGCGATTTTTGAAGAATCTATACCTCCAATAAAATCTATTCCTAATAATTTGGCACATCAATCTGTTACCAAAATAGATGGAACGGCATTACACAAAGGAATTCTGGAAAGCAAGATCAAAATCTTGGCTGTTTTAGCAGTAGCCACAGCTATCGTTGCTATATTTTCGTTAACTTTATTCTCTTATCACAACCCCTTCTCAACTGCTACAAACATTATACCTAGCAATCACACTAAATCCCCAACTATTATACCTAACACGCCTAGCAGCAACTTTTCTGGATTAAGCCAGGTAGATAGCCCATCAAAAGCAGTTCAGGGTATAATAAACACATCTAGCGATCACACTAAATCCCCAACTATTATACATATGGTACACATAGCAACAAAACTCATGAATTAAATCAAACTAATTCTACAATACCTCCGTCTAAAAATCTTAACCAATCATCCCCAACTATTATACATGGTACACATAGCAACAAAACTCATGAATTAAATCAAACTAATTCTACAATACCTCCGTCTAAAAATCTTAACCAATCATCCCCAACTATTATACATGGTACACATAGCAACAAAACTCATGAATTAAATCAAACTAATTCTACAATACCTCCGTCTAAAAATCTTAACCAATCATCCCCAACTATTATACATGGTACACATAGCAACAAAACTCATGAATTAAATCAAACTAATTCTACAATACCTCCGTCTAAAAATCTTAACCAATCATCCCCAACTATTATACATGGTACACATAGCAACAAAACTCATGAATTAAATCAAACTAATTCTACAATACCTCCGTCTAAAAATCTTAACCAATCATCCCCAACTATTATACATGGTACACATAGCAACAAAACTCATGAATTAAATCAAACTAATTCTACAATACCCCCGTCTAAAAATCTTAACCAATCATCCCCAACTATTATACATGGTACACATAGCAACAAAACTCATGAATTAAATCAAACTAATTCTACAATACCCCCGTCTAACCCACGCAAACATGTACCATTCCTACCACCTAACAATAATTTTTTACATGAAAATAGATATAACTCTGGTTGGAACGAAGGTGCTATTTCTTGTAATAATAATTGGACTATTCCAGAAATAAATCGTTATCTGGTTAGCGACAATTATACTAACCATACTGACTTATATCATGAAGGATATGAAGCCGCCTTAGCCCATTGTAATATGCACATTGATAATGGTTTAGTTATTGAAAATCCGGATAATGGTAATATGGCCAAACATAACAATCCCTTTCATGTACCATTGCGACTACTTCATAATGATCCAGATGTTAATAGATATGATCATGGTTGGAATGATGGTGCTATTGTTTGTAATAATAACCAAACTATTCCTGAAATAAACTCATATCTGCTTAGCGATAACTATACCAAACATCATAGTGAAATGTATCATCAAGGATATGAAGCCGCCTTAGCCCATTGTAATATGCACATTGATAATGGTTTAGTTATTGAAAACTCCAATCCATAAATCTTATTTACTCCCTTAATCTCGATAAACCTTATCTAATGCTAGATCCGTACGATAAATGATGAACTATCTTAAATGGTAAAGAAAAGATCTCAATGATATATTACTAGATACCAATTTATATCTTATGTACCAAATATGTTTATTTGTTCATTTAATCTAAAAACTAGTCTTCTATTTCTTTAAGCTCATCTTCAAATGGCAAATTTATCTCCAAAATTCTGTCTGTTAATCTTCTTTCTATTTTTTGTAAAGGGTCATATCCAATCCCTATTCCTTTTCTTACTTGGAATGCATCATCGAAATCTTTTTTGTTTACACAGTTAGTAATCTCTTCGTAAGCTATTAGATCCTGTAATACTTTCGTAGAAGTATCTTCTCCTTTTTCAGTAATTGTTATATATGTTCCACCTTCTATTTCTCTAATATCTACTAGACCTGTATTGGAGATCATAGAATATATTCTGATAGCAACCTTTGTTCTATCATAATGAATAGGTATGTGATATGGCATAGTTTTTTTAAAAGAATCTGCTACTTTCCCCAAAGTGTATAAAGTAAAATAAACAGAGTCATCAAATTCTTTTCCCCACAAACTAAACATTGTTGTAGATTTAGCAAGAAAGGCAACTAGCAAGTATCTATGAATTTTGGTTCCCTGAGGACCCAAGCAAATAGCGTTTCCCCCTGAATCTCTACCATTAAGAATGGGCACAACATTAGCAACAAGTTTTATCCAAGGATCAGACAAAGTTATTTATGAGTAAATCAACTTTGAATTAAACTTTTGCAACGAAACTGCAACGTATATTCTCCTTAATTTCATCTACCGAGAATAAGAGATAGTGTTTATAATTATAATTAGATAATAAAAAATGAATAAAATAACAATCTTGGTTGCTATAATTGCCATGATGGGATTCACATCTACAGTAGCATTACAAAGCGCTTCGGCATTAACGAATGTTGAGAGATATAATACGGGGTGGAATGCTGCTGTATTTTATATACATGATAAACAAGCCCTGATGAATACTCTATTTAGTGTTGCATTTAATACACATACAGATGCATATAAAAATGGATTTATAGGAGCCGTTGATGCTGGATATCAGTTGACCCTTCCATATACAGATTATACAACTGTGGGTATAACACAGGAGGGCGATAAAACAGTGTCACAACCAATCGTCACCTTCTATCACCAAAGCACTGCTCCAGATCAATAAGAAAAGATAATGAAAAATGAATAATAAAATAATAATGGCAATTACAGCATTAATAGCTTTAATATCTGTGAGTGGAATACACGGGGCGGCGTCTGCCTATTATTATGACTATGGCTATCACTACCACTATGGTTTTGGTCCTCATTCTGGCTTTTACTTTCCTCATTATCATCATTACAATGTAGAGTGTTGTGATAATGGTGATGATGATAATAGTGGTCCTCCTCCTCCAACAATAGCAGCAACAACAACGACAGAAACCTTTATGCAAGGAGTAGGTGACGCAACACAAGACTGCAATGTCGTCCATGATTGTGACAAGATTATGCATGACGCTGCATTCATGACACATTCGCAGGATTATAGAGGTGGGTATACTGCATCAAAAAACAAGTATTATAGTATGAACTCACCTGATGTCGTCACAACTAATAAGGCATATTCTGACAATGGAAATATAGACAACTCTAAAACTGATGCAGTTCAAAAGACAAATCAGAATCAGATAAGTAATATTAAGAGTTCGTGTGTCTTTAACTGCTATATAGAAAACCCACAAACGGTTAGCTCTGAGAATGATAACGACAATAGAGATCAATAGCCTAATTTTTCTATCTTTTATTCCTTTGATTTCACAATCTTATGCTGTAGTAGATTATAACTATGATATCTATTCCAAGAATATTTCTTCATCAAATATGTACAGTATTGGGGCCATTGATGGTTGCACCTCTGTGAAATTACAAACGAATCTACATGCTAGTGGTATCTCGGACTTTAATTATAATTGGGGGTTCGTGAATGGTCTACATATGTGTAGCCATGGAATAAATAAAAATTACTATAATACGAGGCTTGGGTTTATGAAACATTAATCCAAGTTCATATATATGGGCTTTATCACATTATAATCCCTTTTACACGACATTTCTCCTTTAGATACAGGTACATGGTCTTTCATGTTATAATACAGAAATTTAATGTAGGGTTAGCCGACGACAAATCGGGAGTTGGAAATGGAAATTGCAATGGTAAACATTCAGATAACTTTTGTAGCGGATATCATAATGGATGGCAAGATGCTTATCGAGTTGATAACAATACTAATCATATTAAGTCTTTAAAATAAGAACATACTACTTCTAATAGTAACAAAAATAATAATACAAATAACCAGACATTCAAACCAAACAATAATCAAATATTTAGTCCAATAATAAATATAATAGATCTCTTGCATAATTACTTGCAAACAGCTTTATGACCATTAGTTCCTCATCAACCTGTTCTCTCTTTGCTTTCATACGAGAGTTATCCAAAAAACCATTACTTTTCAAATCATTTACCGGTCTTACAGTACAAGAATTTGATGATATTTACAATAAAGAGATAGCAAAAAGATATGATAAACATGAGATACAAGCGGTTATCACAAAAGAAAAGAAAATAGAAAAAGAAAGTATTGGTGCAGGTAGACATTTCAAGCTGGATTTAAAAGATAGATTTGTAATGCTTTTGGTCTACTATCGTCTTTACATAACTTACACTTTAGCTGGCTTTCTATTTGATTTGGATCAGAGCAACATTTGTAGAGACATTCAAAAGATTGAAAGATTGATAAGACAATGTGTACCAATTCCACAAAAGATATACACAATAACAAAGAGGCTGAAAACTCCAGAGGAAGTAGAGAAATATTTTCCAGGCTTTCTTGCTTTCATAGATTGTACAGAACAACAGATTCCAAGACCTGTAGATAAAGAAAGAAGGAAAATGTTCTATTCAGGCAAGAAGAAAAGACATACTGTAAAGAATCAGATTATGGTTAACAATCGTGGTTATATCCTTCATAAAATAGGCTATAAAAAAGGAAGAAAACATGATTATGATATTTATAAAAAGAATCATCCTGTCACTCCAAAACAAGTTGTTAATGTAGTTGATCTTGGATATCTTGGGGTAGAAAAGGATTTCCCAGAACAACTATCTGCCCTACCATATAAAAAGAAAAGAAACCAATATGTTTATCACAAGAAGAAAAAGAGTATAACAAAATTCATTCAAAAAAGAGGATAATAGTGGAACATACTATCTGCAGATTGAAAAAGTACAGGATAATGAGCGATATCTTTAGGAACAAATTGAGAAAGTATGATAAAGTATCAGATATAGTTGCAGGTCTGGTAAACTATAGAATAATGAACCAATGTTGATAGAAACTAAATATAATATCATACTTGAAAGTGTAGATTGTTTCTAATTATGCAAGAGATCTACTACTTGTTGTAAGCAGTATGAAATCTAGACGCACAGTCGCTTTTGAGGGTTTTCCATCACAAAATTATATCTATGTCCGGTAACTTCGGTTTCAGTAGATTTTGTGCTCAAATATTCAGTTTCCTCAGAAAATAATCCTTGTAAAGTCGGAGATAAACTTTCATTTACCGAAGATAAGTTGTGCTTACCGGAGATACCGGAGTCATTTTTCCATAACTAAATCCATCCTAACTACATCAAAGGTTTCATTAAATAGATAAACAAATACTGATTTATTATCCAAATATTAGCTATAATAAATATATATTAATATAATTATATATAGATAATTTATGATATATATATAGTAAACTGTAGATTCAAACTTGAACGGTTAGATGTATTTAAATGGAGTTTAAAATCTTGATTTATTTTTGAGAAAGTATGTTGTTAATAATCGACATAACTACGGGGTCGTTGTGGGATTAGACTAATGGAAATGACATTGTCATAAGCAATAATCAATCTGAAATAATTTATTAAATATAAAAGGAGATAGAGAAAACCTATTTTAGAGCATTACAATAAGATTATAGTAATGTCTTAGGAATATTTACTAAGATTAAATTCTGGGTTTCATAGGTTATCAGGACAGCCCCGAAGACATATGCTTTCAAAATAAGAGACAGAAGTCATGAATATTTTCTTATCGAAATAATAAATTCTTTTTGTTTTATCTTTTTTGAGAAAAAAATAATCTAGGCCAACACGAGATATCAGGGCAGCCCCGAAGACTTATGCCGAATTGATACCTTCTCCGTAGCTTAAAAGTCAATAGATTTTAATGGATCTGAGAATACATGGACCTCAAGGTAAAATATAATTTAAAATCGGACGGGTGTTGTTATCGCTGTGGTAGAAATGGCGCCGATCCTGTCTTTCATAAATCGATTTTACAGTATTTGTTATGAGAAATCAGACATCTGAAAGTAACGTAAAATAGTATTAGATATAAAATAACTTGGCGTGGCAGCCCCGTAGACATGTACTTTCACATTTGTTAACCATATCTATTTGCTGAAAATTCGAATGTAGAAGCCTTAAATCTTATAAAAAATATTTTGATATTGATACTTGCTATAAGTATAAGAATTAAAGATTCAAACCTGTTGATAACCAAATTTCTGTATACGGTGATTATAGTCATCTGCCACATATACATACCCTGATGAATCAACTGCAATACCTCTTGGCTCTATAAATTGACCATTTCCCGAACCATGAGTTCCCCATTTTGTTATAAAGTTGCCATCACTGTTAAATTTCTGTATACGGTGATTACCGGAATCTGCCACATATACATACCCTGATGAATCAACTGCAATACTTACTGGCCTCATAAATTGACCATTTCCCGAACCTTCAATATCCCATTTTGTTATAAAGTTGCCATCACGGTTAAATTTCTGTATCTGGTAATTATAATCTGCCACATATACATACCCTGATGAATCAACTGCAATACTTATTGGATCTTTAATTTGTCTATTTCCCCAACGTTTATTACCCCATTTTGTTATAAAGTTGCCATCACTGTTAAATTTCTGTATACGGTGATTCCACCAATCTGTCACATATACATACCATAAATAAACTGCAATACCCACTGGATCTCTAAATTGACCATTTCCCGAACCATGAGTTCCCCATTTTGTTATAAAGTTGCCATCACTGTTAAATTTCTGTATACGGTGATTATAGCCATCTGCCACATATACATACCCTGATGAATCAACTGCAATACCTCTTGGCTCTATAAATTGACCACTTCCCGAACCATGAGTTCCCCATTTTGTTATAAAGTTGCCATCACTGTTAAATTTCTGTATACGGTGATTATAGCCATCTGCCACATATACATACCCTGATGAATCAACTGCAATACCTCTTGGCTCTATAAATTGACCATTTCCCGAACCACGAGTTCCCCATTTTGTTATAAAACTATATTGGGTAATAATAGACGAGTTATTCTTGTCGATTTTGCTAATATCTTTATTATGTTCTATTTTTTCGAGTGCTAATTGTTTATTATTTTTTGCTAAGGTAAAATTGGGATTTAATATTAAAACCTTGTCATAGTATTCTAAAGCCTTGTTATACCTGCCTAATTCTCCAAGAGCATAACCCTTGTTAAACAATAAATTAAGATTTTCATGATCCAATTCTAAGGCTTTGTCATACCATTCAATAGCCTTTTGATATTCCCCTTTATAAAAATATTCATTACCCTTTAAAACTATCTCTTTTAATTCAAGTTCATTTTTAGATATATACTGCTTTCCACCTTCAAATCCTTCAATTTCTGTACCTTCTTCTTTCTCTACTTCACTTACCTTACCTAAGACATTTTTGATTTGTTCATACATTTTACTTAACTCATCTATTTTTTCTTGTAACGAGGGTTGAAAATTTGGAATATTTTTATCAGATGATTGTTGTTCTAATTGTGTAGATGTAGAAATAATTTTTTGTACTTGTTCTATATCTTCCTTTGATATTTTGTCTGAAATGATAATATTAACAAATTTGTTTACAGTATTTCCTATATTTTGACTGAATTTATTATTCTTACCTGGTACATACACCACCAAATATATTGCCTGATTTGTTGCTGATTTGAATAGACCTATTTCTATTTCCATTATTGTTAAATCCTATCTCACATTCACAGGCAGGACAAACCTTCTCTACTCCTAAAGCTAGGATATATCGGCAGTGAGGGCATACCTTCAACAATCTGAATAGCCATAGTCAAAGATAAAAAGTATTTTATATCTATTCGTTTGTCTATAGGAGACCTTCCCTGATTTCATTTAAAATTATCTGAATTTGTAACTCCATATTATTTATTATTAAAATTATTTTCAATTATGTTATGGACGGATTCTCCTATCAATCCGCTAAATGGTGCCAAATGAACACCAAAAGATACAACAGATGCAATTGCTGTGGCAGCAGGTAGTATTTTTAGAGCAACTTTAACCATTTTTTTAAATTTATTGCCAATTGTTTCTTTATTTGATACGCCAACCTTCTCGCCATCTTCTTGTTTAGTTACTTGAACACCTTCGACAAAATCTGTTATCGTGTCTTTTACTTCTTTTATTTTTTCTTCTGGAACCGGGTTTCCTTTTATCTTGTCATTTAAATCATTTATAAAATTTGTTAAAGCCTTTGAATACTCTTCAGGAATTTTGTCTAGTTCGATTTGGCTTATACAAGGGTTAAATTTAACAACAGATTTGTTTACAGTATTTCCTATATTTTGACTGAATTTATTATTCTTACCTGACACTACACCACCAATTATATTGCCTGATTTGTTGCTGATTTGGATAGAACTATCTTTATTTCTATTATCTTCATATTCATTAAGATTAAAACCACAGCCAGGACAAAACTTCTCTACTCCTAATGGTAAGTTATGTCCGCATTGATGGCAAAATGTCAACAATCTTTGTGAATATAACCAAAAATAAAAAGTATTTTGTTTTCATTCTTATGGAAGCCTGCCTGCAAGGCCATGTTAACTTCAGGAATACTCAAGATTTGTCACAAAGTATCAACTTTGTAGACTCACCGTGTATTGTAATTTAAAGAACTTTGAACGGGGCACCCCGGTTTAAATCACAAAATCTTTATGTATGATCAAAAGCTGCCTGCAAAATATCTCATTGACATTAAACTTTCTGGCAATGGCTCTGTATATAAAATAAATTTAAATAATGATCTATTTAATAATTGAGATCATTTGGAAATCAAGGTTTCAGAATAACATTAACACCATTGCCTGTAGAAACAGGATGGGTTACATGGATATTGAAAACTAATAAGAATTTCTTTGTAACAAACATGTTTCTCTCCTTGGACATATAGTGAGAGCACATCTCGGCTCCACAGCCGCCCCGATATATATTCTGAACCAACATTAATGTACCTTAATAAAAGACATATTAAATTAGGATTACCGATCGATGAATGCTTTTCAGATAATAGAACAATAGAACATGCTAGAACATATATAGATGTTCTGCAACAAATAACGATTATCGTTACTTCAAATGCGTTAAATAACGAACTACAGATATTAGTAGCATTATAGCATATAATATTAATAATATTATAACGATATTATCTTTTTGTTAATGTAGAACATTTAGAACATGGAATTTTAATACTCTATCTATATTTGAATTTTGGAGAGATAGAAACGAACATGAATACAGGAATAAAATAAAAATAAGGGGTATAGATATACGGATGTTCCAAATGTTCCAAATGTTCTATTGGTATATCAGGCCCTTTTTCTCAGACATATGGTATCAAAACAGACGCTACAGACACTATGATAAATTAATTTGTTCGAACAGATTATCTGTATTGTATTTTAATACGGGGGCCCCTCCTTTCAATGCTTATGTAATTAGGATAAACCTTGTAGTCTTAGAATATAAGGTATGTATCCATCCATTCATGTTAATTTTTGATATATTATCGGGCCGTTTACTCTATTTATTACGTCATTTAATGGTTAGATTGAATGTAATAATATCTAGTTCATATATACATGTCAGATTTGAAGTCCATCGTGCGGGTTATTTACATATTTATAATAAGTTACTAAATAATAATAAACGATAAGCTTTGTTGCATGATTCCTATAATCTTTGATTTTGTCATCTAATTTGGTTAAACGGATATCATTTTGTTATACAATGACGCTTTAACATCATTTCCTGTATCATATTCTTTAGTCTAACTGAATAGACGTATCCACCAAACCTTCTCTTTAAACAAGAAAACACAGTTTCTACAATCCACCTTTGTCCATATTACGCTATCCTTCCACTTTTGCAAATCATTTTTTTGTGCCAAAACAGATAGATTTCTAAGGATATGTCCTGTTTTCAGTCGAACTTTAGAATTCTTTCTTACTTTAATACATGGCAATATCCCATTATCTGACAAATGTCTAAAAATATCATTGCTATCATAAGCACCATCACCGAATAGTTTGCCTATTGCTATTTTTTTATCAGATTTTAAAATGCTATCGACCAACTCAGGTAATGCTTTGCTATCATGAACATGTTCGTCAGTTACTTTCATTGAAAGAATTTTCTTGGTTTTTACATTAACTGCTATATGTGTTTTCAGATACTCTTTTTTATTTTCCATTTTTCTTGTAATCATTGGCCTTTGTTAGTAATCTTAATACCATTACTATCTATTGCAATGATAAAATATTCATCTTTCAAAAATGTATTATCATTTATAGGAATATTTAATTTTTTCATCCTTTTGATTATTGTTGTAAAATCTGGTATAGATAGTACTACTTTCCCTTTAGCATGACCTTGTGTTTTCCCTTCTTTGGTTTGTCTATCCGACAGATGAAAGTATGCCTTGCCATAACCAAGAGAAGAAGAAAAGTGTTAGGATAATGAAATGGCTCTCCAACCTTGCCTTTATTCATCTCTTTTAATTCAGTATCCCAGTTGTTTATAACGTCAAATCCTAGCAAGATTTCACCACGTCTAACTAGAGATTGGTTGTAGATGGACCATTTCATGGAGTTTATTTGAGAATGTTAGCTAAATGTTTTTGGAAAGGAGGAATCATGCAACAAAGCAGTCTCTATTAAGTTCATATCTCTACAATTTGTATTCCTCGAACGCATGGATAAGCAGTAGGCATCTCACTCCACTCATTACGAATTTGGTGAAGGTCAGAGTGACAAATACCGCAGAAAAGGATTTCAATCAGAATGTCATCTTCACCCGGATAACGCCTAGGGATGATCGTAGGGGCAAGTGGAGATTTCGCACTTGTAGCAGCATAAGCCTTTGCTTTATACTGACCATGTGATTCAGCATTAATTTGTGCATTGGTTGTCGTTGTTGTTGACATGACAGTCAAAATGCAAGATGATATAAAGACATTTAATCAATAATTGTCACTGCTATAGTTCAATATGGTAATGATACCTCCTCTTATGAGGCATTACTACTATTATTTGAAATCAAAGACCAATCATCCTTCTCATCTTCTTCTGAATACCTGTCCCCTTGGATTGAAATCTTTGAAATGGCGTTTTCAATTTCAATTAAATCTTCAGATGAAAGTTCAATCGCATCGGCTCTCATATTCTCTTTTAGTCGCTCAAGATTACGAGTACCGGAATTGGAACACCTGGAATTGGAACAATCCATGGCTTTTGTGCAAGCAGCCATGCAAGTGCTATCTGAGCGGGTGTCGTTGTAACATTATTCTTCTTCTTTCTTTCTGCAACATTGCGAAGCAAATCAACTATTGTCATATTGGCTTTTCTAGCCTCTGGTGTAAATCGAGGAATAGTGTTGCGAAAATCAGAATTATCAAATGATGTACTTATATCTATATTTCCCGTTAGAAAGCCTCTACCAAGAGGACTAAATGGAACAAAGCCAATTCCAAGCTCTTCAAGCGTTGAAAACAATTCTTCTTCAGGGCGCCTCCACCATAGAGAGTATTCACTTTGTACTGCAGTGACTGGCAGTACTTCGTGTGCACGGCGGATTGTTTGCACTCCTGCTTCAGAAAGCCCAAAATGCTTAACCTTGCCTTCTTTAATAAGATCCTTTACAGCCTCTGCCACATTTTCAATTGGTACGTTAGGGTCTACACGATGCTGGTAAAGAAGATCGATGTGGTCAGTTTTCAGACGCTTTAAGGAGGCGTCTACGACCTGTTGATGTGCTCAGGCTTACTGTTGGTCCCTCTTACATTACCATCTGGACTAATATCAAATCCAAATTTCGTGGCGATAATTACTTCATCACGATAAGGAGCCAGAGCCTCACCAACAATTTCCTCATTATGTCGAAAGCCATAGACTTCGGCTGTATCAAAGAATGTAATACCATTTTCTACGGCTGCGTGTATAACATCTATTGCTTGTTGCTTATCTACTGCTGGACCGTATGCGCCGCTCATGTTCATACAACCAAGCCCCAAAGCTGAAACTTCCAAACCACTATTTCCAAGTTTGCGTTTTTGCATTGTTTTTTTACCTTTTATTTTGTGCTCTCTTTGGCTTGGTATTGCTCGTCGCTAACCTTTTCCATCCACTCAACAGTCTTGCCATCAATCTGCTCCTGAATTGCAATATGGGTCATAGCAGTAGTTGGCGTGGCACCATGCCAGTGTTTTTCACCAGGTGGAAACCAAACTATATCGCCTGGATGAATTTCCTCAATCTGGCCATCCCATCTTTGTGCAAGACCACAACCTGCAGTTACAATCAGGGTTTGGCCTAGTGGATGAGTATGCCATGCAGTACGAGCACAATGTTCAAACGTGACACTGGCACCTACCGCTCGTGCTGCTGGATCGCTTGTTTGGAACAAAGGATCAATGCGGTACTGTGCCTGTAAAATAATCTGTCGAACCTTTAGTTGAAGGCTGTGAGCCGATTCTTTTGATTTGCATTTTAGTCTCCAATTATATTCTCAATATTATATGTAAGATTACCGGCATTGTGCCTATTCAATTAGCTTGATATTAATCTTCTGATGTCCTTCTATAAGACATTCGTCAACATCATTTCAATCACAAAGTGATGTTTCATACCACCTTTCAGCAGGTGTTCATACTCTGTAGGCTAGGTTAAATTTCACAACATTGACATAGAGAGAAAGTCATAGTTATTATTATTGTTAAATCCTGGCCAGTTTCTTTATCTGACTACGAAAGGATGGAAGAGCGGAAAACAGCACCAGATAGAGATTTGGTATGTTGATTATAACGATAATTATTATGTTATGTCAGAACGACTGAGAGCATGCACAGTGGGTTCAAAATATCATTCATAATCCTAGATGTTATTTACTGTCAATGAGAGCACATTTCAAGGTATTGCAAAATTAATTGAGGCTTGGTCATAATTCAATCTATTTTCATATATTCCATATAGCTTAAAGCTAACCCTTGAGATATAATTTTGATTAAAACTGTCTCAAAGATTAGCTCTTGATAGAATAAAGGATTCCATCCTTTTTAACATTCTGTATCTAATAGGTTGTATACAATGGCCTACTGCACTACCAAGGAAACGTGGAAGACCATACGTATATTCTCCAACAGTAATTCTAAGATGCTTTATTGTAAGGATATGGTTTAGACTTGATTCCAATAATGAATTGCATATTTTTCTTGATACAGATTGTCAGTATAATCGAAAACTAGCACTGGCCTGTGGTCTGATAACCATACCTAGCAGCAGGCGTACATTTGACAGGAGACTAAAGACCATTTCTACAGATATAAAAGAAAGAATATCGACAATGGGATACCTGTTTGTTGTAGAAGGTATGATGGCAGACACTTCTATAGATGTGGCAACAGACAGTACTCTGATAAAAGCAAAAGGTCCAGTAGGGCATAAATCATCTATTAAAAAAATAGTACCATGTTCTGGCATTGATACAGATGCACGATGGGGATACAGTCATACCAAGGGATGGATATTTGGATATAAACTACATCTTACATCTACAACAACAGGCAATATTGTATAACCTCTAACAGCCGATGTAACTACTGCGAATGTTCCAGATAACAAGATGTATGTTTCTTTAACATCATCATCTGTTTTCTCTTTACCATTGACATGTTATATGGTTGCTGACCCTGGATATGATGACAAGAACCTATATGAATATAGTAAGAAGTTGTTAGGAATAGATTTAGTTTGTCCTGTTGAAAGATACGAAAGTACTTCCAAAAAGAGACTTGAGCTTGTGTGTTTTTATCAATCAGATTTAGGTCAGACCACCTATAGCAAAAGAAGAACATCCATAGAGCCGTTGATAGAACATATAAAATCAGTTTTTAGAATAGACCCATTGCCAGTGAGAGGATTTAATGCGGTATCTGCAATTTTACTTTTGTCTGTTTTATTATATCAATTAATTGGTATACTATACCATTTAGCAAATGTGTGCTAACATAATTGATAATTTTCATATGTATTCCCGAAGTTTTGGGTTAGCATATTTATGCTAATTGGTATATAACTGTAAAACTAATAAAATAAATCCAAAATCAATAAAGTATATGCTTGGAACTGGCTGATGAAATGGAATTGTGGATAAGGATGAGTAATATCGAATTATGACCAAGCCTCAATTCTATTTCTATTACAGGAAGTGCTAATGGTGGCAATGGAATCCTAAATGGCATTGGTGGCAGCGGAGGACACACTGGTTCAGCAACAGCAACAGCTGGTAATGTAATCAAAGGCAATGACAACAGCTGGAACACTGAACTAGATAACCCCTAAATATTCTTTTTAACTGCTTTACTGCATGATTATTTTTTTCGTCATTTGATAACGTTTTGTTGATGAATCTATAACGAAAATAGTTAAACTCTAATTGTTATTGTTACAGGCTAATTGTTGTTATAACTGGTTTTCGAATCATGGAACAAAGCATTATTTTACAATAATGTATAGAAATATTATTAGTATAAAATATTATATACTATCTCTAATTACTATTTGTAATGACAATTAAAACAACATTAAAAGTAACTGTCATCATAGCAGTTCTATCATTTGTAACTTTTTTTATTGCATCTGGCTTTTCGTCTTTGATGGGCACTCATTCTACTGTTGCATTTGCCCAACCACAACCTAAACATTTTGATGCTAAACTTACAGGTAAAGATGAAGTTCCATCCACAGATACTAAAGCAACAGGAATGGCAGACTTTAAGGTTATAGGAACTGATAGCATAAGCTATAATATCAACGTTACAAATATGCAAAAAGTAACAGAGGCACATATTCACCAGGGAAAAGCTGGTGTAAATGGCCCAGTAGTAGTTACATTATTTGAAACCAAGACTCCATCTCCGACGACCAATGGAATTTTATCTAAAGGTACTATCACAGCAACCAATCTTGAAGGACCATTGAAAGGAAAACAAATCAATGACTTGATAAGCATGATAAAAAGTGGAGATACATACGTAAATGTACATACAGAAGCAAATCCTAAAGGAGAAATCCGAGGGCAACTATCTCCTATGTAGAAGAGCAGTACAAATATCCTATTTTTAATACAACAAGTATTTTTTTTAAATTATAAAATTTTTTTAAATTGGAGTTTATCAAATATTAAGTGGATAATTAAGTTCCTTCTTATTAACAACAATTATTATCTGGATTGTATTTGTGGGAAGAATTAATTTTAGTTATTTTAGATAAAGGTTCCATCGTGATCTACTGATGAAACAAAAGTATTATTATTAATTCTATCCATATATGCGACAATATTTCCATCATAAGATATCGATGGACACATCTTAATATCTTGATAACAAGACGTAAATCCATCGTTGTATCCTCCTGTAGAATTATTTGTAGGCATTTTTGCTCCAGATTGAAGTAAATATTGATTGTCTCCATGTTTAACGTCAGAACACCCTTTATCATAGTCAGATATTGGTTCATTAGATCCCAGGCTAGAATTTAGAGGATGTCCTGATATAGAAATTGAAGATAATGATAGCTGAGTATCTTGCCATTTATATTACTTCGAACAGAATTAATGATTCCTTGTTTTATCAATGGATGTAGATAATTTTCATAAATAAGTGAGATAGAAACACTCATCCCTTGCTGATTCATATTATCTGCGAGATGCTTTGTAGTAAGACCAACATCATTTTCTCTCGCTATAATAGTTCCTCTCTCGCTATAATAGTTCCATACTCATTTATCTTATAATTTGACTGTCCTAGTTATTCAAAAGCAGGTAAAAATATATTGGCATCCTACTCCTGCTGATGTGGTATTATACTTAGAGGAGCAGCTATCTTATTCTATTTTATACTCCCTCCAATCCTTGAAAATTATTATCTCTTGATTTAGATATTGTATTTGCTTTGAGCATATTATTAGTATGTATTTGTGTTGATGATGTAACCGTTGTCGTAGCTGTTAGAGAAGTATCTGTTTTCATCCCCGGTTCTGTTGGTTTTGTTACATCAAAAAATCCTACCCATCCCTTCATAGAAAATTCATTTTTATGAGAATGAAACATGAACATTCCTGGATATGGAAATTTAAATTCAACAATTCCTCTATCCCCTTGCATTAATTGTACAATATCGCTCTTATAATCAGGTTTAAAAGAAGTGCCTGATGAATAATAATCAAAAAGATTACCGTGTAAATGGAAATTATTTACAGGATCAAACTCTAACATATTTACAAGATAAATACGATATGATTTTCCTGTAACAAGATGAATAGGATGATCTTTGTATTCAAAAGCAACACCATTAACCGTATAAACAGCATTATTGTGGTTAGCATCAGGCAATCCTGTCTTTAACTCTTTTACCGTGGGCAATCTATCTATACCTTCCTTAGTATAATTCAAATCATATCCATTCATCATCATCGCCATTTCAGTCATATGAGGTCTCGGTACCTTTGGATCTATAATCATCATTCCATATAGTCCTTGGTTTATATGCTGATCAGTAGGTTCAACATGACAATGATATGGATATACTCCAAATGGTGCAGCAGTAAATGCATATGTAAAACTTTTACCCGGTGCCACACTTCCACCTGGACCCATCATACCATCCATATCACCTGCATGAATTGAATGCATATGGATAGAGTGATCGTGTTTACTGTCCTTACTATTTATAAACAATAACTGTATATGATCACCTTCGGTCATTCTCATTGTGGGACCAGGAATTGAACCATTATATGTCCAAGCAGAAAAAGTCAATCCCGTGTTTGAAATTGGAAGAACTACATTCTCCTTTGCTATGAGAGTAAATTGTCTTAATGTGGTACCATTTTTTAGAATGGTAACATGACCACAACTAAAATGGGTCAAATATGTAATTCCATTTGTAGGAGTATGTTGATCAAATGCACAATTTTTTAATTTATCATATGCTTGGACTGAAATTGTACTATTAGTGACTGTTTGCCGTATTACTTTGATTGGATAATTCATCGTTACTAATTGAATAACCTGGATGTACAATAGAAACAAATGCTCCAATAGTTGATACAATCGATATCGTTGTAATAATGATCCATATAACTGTGATACCATTAAATGAATCACTACCATTCATGTTAGACATGGCTAACATTAGGTTAATATTGTAGATATATAAAGTATACGATCATTTTTATTTAAAATAGAAAAGTAAATGTTACCTATAAGAAATAAACAGTAAAAATTAATATAAATATTAGGCAGAAATAGTTTCTATAAAAGATATATACAAGCATATCTTTAATTTTGATTTTTTTGTTGATACAATCCTCGAAAAGTATCCTATTTGATGTTGCTTTTAGTTATAAGACAATTACTGTAAGAAAAAGTGAAAAGAAAGACAAACTGAAACAAGATATAATAAGACTTTAAAAGTGGAATATTATTTTATGACTGTTTTTTCATAGAATGAGTAAGAAGGATAAAGAAAACGAAAAAAATACTAACACAAATTATCGTATTGCTTGTTTTTTCAATTATACATTTCTCAAAAGAGTAATGGATATGACGCTCAAGTTTTAAAATAAATCGGAAGATAATCAGACACTAAGAGATGATCCCTTTCCTTTGCTATGATATACAGTAGGTCAGCATAACTTGTTGAAGTATACCAAATAGCATAAATATTAGAACTATAATTTTACCATCTGAATATTTTTGTTAAATGCTTATAGCTAAGTTAGTCCATTGTTCGTCATATTCATTTGACTCTTGCCAATAGAGAATCGTTTGAAAAGATATATAGACATGAACAAGATATTAAAACAAAGGAAAGAATGCTACTTATTCTCAACGTGGTTTATCAATGGAAGGTATCTGCTGCTCACAGGTAGCTAGAGATCTACACCGAAGTAAATCTTGGGCTTCGGGCTGGTTAAAGAGATATGATAAAGAAGGTATCGATAGATTAAAAACCAGACAGAAAAGCGGTAGACCATCCAAGATATCAGAAGAGGTGGTGCAGCAGATTAAGAAAGAACTAAAAGAAAGCAGTTTTACGGTTTGACTACAAAACAGATAGAAGAATTAGTCATGAAGAAAAGTGGTATGAAATATCATTATACTTACATATACCGCATCCTTCGTACATGGGCTTTAAGCAAAAGATACCAAGAAAGGTACTGTAAACACTGCACTACCAGAGGAAAAAGAGGCATTCAAAAAAAGACAGAACAGATACTTGTGGATAAACAACAACAAGGCTCTGTTAACAGTTCTGTAAAGTGTACGCTATATTTTCCTGTAAAATAATGGTGTTTGTTTAGATATCATAACACCTTTAGCTTACCGCTCTTAACTAATACTATGAGGGATACCTTCCTCAGAATGCTAACAGATGTTGAAAAGAATATTTTACACTTAATGCTTGAAGATAGAGAATCTGATTACAGGGCCAAGATCATCTTGCTCAAAGATGAGGGATATACAATACCACAGATAAGAATGATGACAAATCATCATGATCATAACATACGAAAATGGATACATCGCTTTAATGAAAAAGGAATTGATGGTATTATATCAAAAAAGCATAATCATAAGCAGTACAAGTTTGATGATGATATCGAAAAACAAATAGTTGATATAGCATCATCAAATCCAAGAGCAGATTATGGTTTAGGGTTCTCTACATGGTCATTACGTGTCATGGCAGGCTTTCTTATGTATGACCTAAAAATTGTTGATAAAATAAGCCATGCCGAAATAAGAAATATTCTTCTAAAGTATAAAATAAAGTATAGAAAATCTAAAACCGTTTTGTCAAATAAAAGAACAATGATCCAGAATATGCTTTGAAAAAAAGTATATCCAAAAACTAAGTACAATCCACCTTCTAATTCCATTCTTTTGTATCAAGATGAAAAGGGACCTATAACCGCAAAGGTCCATGGTGGTTCATCATGGTCATCGTACAGGTAAAGGTCGAGAAGGCTCAAAAGATAAAAGGAATTCTAAATGTGTTTGGAGCATATGATCATACAAATGACAAAATGCACATACATTGCTACCAAAAGAAGACCGGAAAACAGTTTATCGATTTTCTAAAAAGAGTAGAAAAAAGGTACGATAAGAATATCCAAAATATCTTTCTTGTACTTGATAATCTTTCAGTACATAAATCAAAGAAAGTAAAGGAAATGTTGGCAAAGGATTGTCCAAGAATAAAATTAGTATTTCTACCCGTAAGATCACCCGAGCTCAACTTAATTGAAGTTAGATGGTCATGGTTACAAAGGCAAGCAATTAACAATTCTACATTCAAAGACCAGCAAGAAATAGGAAAAGCAGTTAGTAAGTGGAAGAATATTTATAATAAAAATCATGGCAAAGCGATCATAAATATTTTACAAGAGGACGTACCTTTGTATTTACACAGCTGTTAACTTACGCATAGACTACTTGTTGTTGTGATAATCTACAAACAGGTTTAACCAGTTTTGCACATGTTTTAACTTACAGTAGTTTATTCTGCAAGGAAAATAATCATCAAAGGTTTCGGCTCTGACTACATGAAAATCTTTATCTCTGCCAAAGAGAACCAGGATGGGGCTAGGTTCAAAGTTTACATGCTCCGTATGAGAGCGAGGCTCTGACTGAACCAACATCCTAAGCGGCTGTACAAGTCCCCCATAGAGGGTGGATGGATGTTTGCCGCTTTAAGCCCAATTAAAAAAGATATAAGATAAAAAAAATAGGAAATAAGAATGGAATTTGTATATAGATAGTGTATACTATAAAAGATAACATTTAATATTATGATTTAATATATAGAATTAGGCTTAATTCAACAATAGGATGCCTTGTTATGGTCAAAGATTTTCATGGATGTTAACTTAAGATATTGTTTCTTTGTTATGCTCATAAACAAACAACTTGAGCTATTGTTTTATATGATTTAATTTACATTTCTCTTTGTTGCAAGGAAATTAATCATCAAAACATTCAGATCTATCTTTTATATATTGTATTGTCCTTTCAATTATGCTTTTTTCAAAAGAAGAGTGAAGGTGATGTTTTAGTTTTAGAAATCGGCATGCCTGGAGATACCAGAGTACCGCCGTCTGTTGAAACTACATGTGTTCCATACTTGTTTATAACCGTAGAAAGAAATCGCTTTGCTACAGATATATTTCGCTTTTTTGATATATAAAATGATAGAATTTCTTTATGTACTGGTTCAATAACTATCCAAAGCCAAATGAATTTAGAACCTGCTTTTATAACAGTTTCATCAATTATGTATTCTTTAATTTCTCTCTTGTGAAAAAATCTCTTTGGTTGTACTTTTATATCCAGTGCCAAATTGATAAATCATGGCTTATTTTTATTATTTTTAAGAAAGATAATGCTTTGGCAGCGTTTCTAAATGATAATCCAAGAAAGTACAAGTATAATCCGTAACTGCTTTGTTGCATGATTCCCATAATCTCCGGATTTTATTATCCATTTTGTTTAAACTGATATCATTTTGTTATACAATGACGCTTTTAACATCATTTCCTGTATCATATTTTTCATTTTAATCGAGTATACATACTCTCCAAACATTCGCTTTATGCACGAAAACACGGTTTCTACAATCCATCTTTGTCCATAGCTTATGCTATCCTTCCATCCTTGTAAATCACTTTTCTGCGCTAACATTGCTAGATTTCTAAGGATGTTTCCTTTTTTCCATCGGACTCTAGTATTTTTCCTTACTTTAATACAAGGTTGGATTCCGTTATCTGCCAAGAATCTAAAAATATTATTGCCTTCATAATCTCCATCACCGAACAGTTTGCCTATGGATACCATGTTATCTGATTTTATAATTTCATCAATCAATCATAGTAATGCTTTGCTATCATGAACATGTTCATCCGTTACCTTCATCGCAAGAATCTTCTTGGTTTTGACATTAACTACAACATGTATTTTCAAATATCCTTTCTTGTTGTTATTTTTTATATGCCACTTGTCTCTCATCCATTGGCCTCTGTTTGTAACCTTAATGTCAGTGACTGTCTACTGCAATGATAATGTATTCATCTTCAAATTCTTTGCTACTATCTGTTGTATATTTTATCTGAATATCCAATCTGTTTATTCTTCTGTTTATCGTTGTGTAATTAGGGATAGAATGTACTTTCCTTTTAGCATGAGCTTGTGTTATTCCCTTGGTTTGTCTATATGGCAAATGAAAATATATCTTGGCGTATCCAAGCAGAAGAAGAAAAGTATTTGGATAATGAAATGGCTCACCTATTTTGCCTTGGCTCATCTCTTTTAATTCGGTATCCCAGTTGTTAATGATATCAAATCCTAACAAGATTTCGCCTCTTTTAACTAAAGATTGGTTATGGGCAGACCAGTTCACAATATTTGTTGGTTGATGTTAGCTAAATGTATTTGGGAATAGGAATCATGCAACAAAACAGGTTATAGATATTGAAGGAGTGGGTCTACCGTTTTGAACAGGATTACCGTTGCCGATCTACAGCTGATGTTATGGTTGTATCAGATGGAGGTTGTGCTGTAGCAATTACAGAGACGGTGTTAGAACCAGAGTTAGCTACATACATGTAACTATGACCTGAGTCATAAGCAACACCCCATGGACCTCAACCAACAGATATGGTAGCAACCACTTTGTTAGTAGATGCGTTGATTACCGAGACGGTGTTAGAACCCCCGTTAGATATGTACACCCTGCCATGACCTGAATCATATGCAACACCTTTTGGATAATTTCCAACAGGTATGGTAGCAACCACTTTGTTAGTAGAAGTATCTATAGCCGAGACGGTGTTAGAACCAGAGTTAGCTACGTGCACCCTGCCATGACCTGAGTCATATGCAACACCAAATGGTTCAACTCCAACAGGTATGGTAGATATTATCTAGTGAGTAGAAATATTGATTACATAGACAGTGTTAGAACCCGCGTCAGCAATGTACATCTCACCATTATCTGAATCATAAACAATATCAAATGGACTAGTACCGACATGTATTATGTTATCTATTACTGAATCAGCCCAGGCTTGCTTTATATTCTCAAAAAGAAAGGTGTTTGATAAAGATAAAAGCAAGATAGCAAAGGCTGATAAAATGATTGTAAATCTAACATTAAAATTATGGATTTTATAACCTTTATTTCCTTTAATTTTAAACAACAAAAAATGATTACTAGATCTATGACTTAAGACGTTAAGAACTATTTTATTAATCTGTTAAATGAAATTATAGAATGTTTTTTTATCGAGGAATGTCATTATAATTATCTTCTTAACATTTGACTTAGGATTTAGAAATCAATAAACAAATCTAATTGATTAGTTTGTCATGGTTAAAATAAGATTTTGGTCATGTCTTTTGAAAAAATATTAAATCCATAATTCACATGTATATACGAAATCAAATAGAATAGGTTCCTAACACTGTAAATTCAATATTATTTATATAAATAAAATCATAGTAGAAGCAACAGATTATTCTGTTATTTTTTTAACCTATATAGCAAAATCTTTTAGATTAAAAAAATAAGAAAAGTTTTAGAAAAAGATTATATATCAACTGCTGAAAAATCAGCTTTTGATGGAATTACTTTCGGAGGCTTACCATATACTAATGATATTACATCATGCGCATGAAGAGGAATATCTCGATAAATAGTTCCTTTTGGTACTTTGTGTTCCATTAATATATACAGTTAAAGGATTTGATGCTGTTGCTGTGTAATTGAGTATTTGGTTATTGCTTAATTTCTGTTTCCAAATATCAAAGAAATTTCCTAGAGTAAAAGTTCTGTGTATCGGAGATTCTATATGGATTATTCCAGATTGATCATGAGTATGTAGCCAATAAAAACAATAATTTGTTATACCAATCAAAGCTGGAACGGTATGATTCTTACCATTGATAAATATTGCTAGTTTTGCATGTACATGGTATCCATTCATCTCCATGGCCTCGCATTTAATTCCGTCTATGGGTAACGCGGCGTTAGCTTTGGTTGAAGATTTAATATTAGCTACCGCAAAACCAATAATTAAAGCAACTACTACGACAACTCCTATTATTATAAATTTATTAACCTTCTTATTTCGTTTAATCTTGTTAGCTCGATTATCTCTCTTTTTTTTCATGTCATTTCCGACTTTAAATGTATGGTCTTATCGTTTATATTACTTATTTATATATTTAGAACTTCTTAAAGTTAAGGAAAAAGCTATAGCACAATACGATAAGACGCTTGATATAAATTCTTTTGATTCATTTATCCTAAATGAAAAAGGGGCTCGCTCTATACTAGATCTATTGCATAATTATGCCTAAACAGCTTTATGACCATCAGTTCCTTATCAACATGTTCTTTCTTTGCTTTCATATGAGCGATTATCCAAAAAACCATTACTTTTCAGATCATTTACCGGCCTTACAGTACAAGAATTTGATAATATTTATGAAAAAGAAATAACAAAAAGATATGAAAAATATGAATTAAAACGTTTATCAAACAAAAGAAAGGAAAATAGAAAAAGAAAATCTGGTGCTGAAAGGCACTTCAAGCTGGATTTAAAAGATAGATTTGTAATGCTACTTGTCTATTATCGCATTTACATTACTTACACGTTAGCTGGTTTTTTATTTGATCTGGATCAGAGCAATATTTGTAGAGACATTCAAAAGATTGAAGAATTGATAAGGCAATGCATATCCATCTCACAAAAGACATAAAGCAAAACAACAGGCTAAAAACTCCGGAGGAAGTAGAACACAATATTTTCCAGGTCATGGCTTTCATAGATTGTACAGAGCAACAGATACCAAGACCTAAAGATAAAAGAAGATGTCAAGCATACTATTCAGGAAAGAAGAAAAGACATACGATAAAGAATCAGCTTGTGGTTAATAACAAGGGCTATATCGTTTATAAATTAGGCCATAAAAAAGGAAGAAGTCCCGATTATGATGTTTATAAAAAGAATCATCCTATCATCCCAAAAGATGTTCTAAATATGTATGATCTTGGATATTTAGGAGTAGAAAAGGATTTTCCAGAACAGATATCTGCCTTACCTTATAAAAAGAAGAAAAATCAAGTTGTCACAAGAAGAAAAGGATTACAATAAAATTCATTCTACAAAGAGGATAGTGATAGAACATACTATTTGCAGACTGAAAAAATACAGAATACAGAGCGACATTTTCAGAAACAAATTGAGAAAGTATGATATAGTATCAGATATAGTAGCAGGACTAGTGAACTACAGAATATCAAATTATCTGAACTAGAAATCGATATAGAGTTAGAAGGGATGGTCTAGATTATTTCTAATTATACAAGAGATCTAATACATAAAAGATAGAACTGAATACTTCGATGACTATTTTCTTTGTAAAATGAGCAAGTGTAAACTAAAGCATGTAAATCGTGACTCAAATTGTTTATCTATGAAAATAATTAAGAAATAATGTCTTAAGTTAACAGTTGTGTAAACAAGATCGTATGTGCATTTGTAAACTAATACTATTCGTTTTGAACAATAAAATTGTTATTATATTTTTTAATGTATCTTTAAAATTATAAAAATTAACAAACCTAAACGAGTATAATCAATTTACATTAATGATTAGCGAGGTGATTATAAAACTGTTACCTTTGGGAAAAACCTATAGATCTAGAATAACCATTTATTATATGTCCTATAGAAGTAGAACATCCTCAAATATAATTGGATATGGTTTATACTTTCTTGGATTATCCTTTAGAAACACTGTATAAGCATTATCTTTCTAAAAAATAGTAAAAATAAGATGTTTCCATATGGAAATGGTTTAAAGTACAGACCATGGAAACATATCAAGAATAAGAAAATTAAGAATATATTGTCGTGAAACTATGTTGTTAATTTTGCATATTCGGATATACTTTCCAATTCATTTAGAATATGTTTTCCCAAATTTGTCAAAAATATATCCTTTGATCTTAATTCTTCCAGTGTGACTTTTAATGGATCGTTTAATTCATCAACCTTTTTATATATTTTCAATTTACTATAAAAATCAATCAATATTGCTGATGCGCAAGCTGCCTGAAAAGAACGATCATTGATCGTTTCACTTTTCTAATCGAACTAGTTACTAATCCTTCAACCGAAGCCATATCATTCAACGATTTAGCATAAATTCCATTTACCATGTCATCCAGATATATACTTTGATGCATCGATTCATGCAAAATAGCATCGCAGTAATTGACTTCTTTCCAAGTTACTGAAGGGTTCAATAATATCGCACCAAGCAAAACTGCAGAGGATCCTGTTGTTATTCCATTTTGTTTCATTAACAAACAACATCCTATTAATCGATGTATTGATTTTGTTAATTCTGGATAGTATTTATCAATTATCTTCATAGAAGATTCAATATATTTCTTTATAGTGTTACATTCGGCTTGAGAAAAATAGTTCTCATGATTTAGTTCAGACAAATTGGTAAAATGTATAAAAGAAGATTTAATATATGGATCTTTAATATTATTAACTAACAAAACTTCTTCGTAGTCTTCATTAAAATAGAATTTGTACTTTTGAATTTCATTTAATGAATTGAAATAATCTATCCGCAAGGTATTTATATTTGGTTTTCTTGCTGTAAAGTTTACTACTGCACTGGTATTATTAATTATATTATTATAATGCATTGAAGAAATCATTTAATTTAGTAAAAAAATTACCTATGTATAATGTTTATTCTTCCTTCACGAATTCTTATATCTCTTGTTTATGTGCCTCTAGATATTTTTTTATACTTGCATGTGCCTGCTCAGTATTTCTTAAAACTTCTTCGTATAACGCTTGTATGATATGTACACGGGGATCCTCTCCAGGGCGATCTCCATTTCTAGAAGAGTCTAAATATTTTTTAATGTAATTTGTGGTAGCTGATGCAGCGGCTCAGCTAACTCAGCGGACTTTTCGTTTATATCTATAGATCGCCTCAACTTTAAATCTATAGTCATAGATTTTTAAAATTTATATATCCTAATAAACATTATGGAAATGTTAAATTCTTTCTATTTTTTCTATTTATGATCACTACACATTGGTATATAATGCTCTGTTGCATGATTCAGTATTCCAAATACATTTAGCTAACATCAACCAACAAATTGTATGAACTGGTCCCCACTACAACCAATATCTATACCAATTAGCATATGTGTGCTAAACAATTTCAAATCGTTATATTACAATATTTATCAAAAAATCTACTACCAATAGGCATTTTTAACATATATTACTTTATGGATATTTTAGCCAATTTATGCTAACTGGTATAGTTATAGGAGACTAAATCTTGCTAGGATTTGACGTTATAAACAACTGGGATACTGAATTAAAAGAGATGAATAAAGGCAAGGTTGGAGAGCCATTTCCTATCCAAATGCTTTCCTTCTTTTACTTGGTTATGCGAAAGCATACTTTCATTTGCCATATAGACAAACTGAAGGTATTACTCAATGGCATACTAAAGGACTGTTACCTTCCATTCCCAATTTTACGACAATTAACAGAACAATAAACCAATTAGATGTAAAGATAAATTATACTACGAATATCAAAGAATTTGAAGATGAATACATTATCATTGCAGTAGACAGTACTGACATTAAGGTTACAAACAGAGGCCAATGGATGAGAGACAAGTGGCATATAAAAAATAACAACAAGAAAGGATATTTGAAAATACATGTTGTAGTTAATGTCAAAACCAAGAAGATTCTTGCGATGAAGGTAACGGATGAACATGTTCATGATAACAAAGCATTACTATGATTGATTGATGAAATTATAAAATCAGATAACATGGTATCCATAGGCAAACTGTTCGGTGATGGTGCTTATGATGGCAATGACATTTTTAGATTCTTGGCAGATAACGGAATCCAACCTTGTATTAAAGTAAGGAAAAATGCTAGAGTCCGATGGAAAAAAGGAAACATCCTTAGAAATCTATCTGTTTTGGCACAGAAAAATGATTTGCAAGCGTGGAAAGACAGCGTAATATGGACAAAGGTGGATTGTAGAAACTGTATTTTCTTGTTTAAAGAGAAGGTTTGGTGAGTACGTATACTCTGTTAGATTGAAAAATATGATAAAAGAGATGATGTTGAACGCGTCATTGTATAATAAAATGATATCTATTTTAATAAACAGATAGTAAAATATTGGATTTTAATAATCATGCAGGTTACATGTGTTCTAATGGAAATTCTTTCCTCTCCATAGTTTAAGACAATCCTTCCAATTGGATTATTATTTAGGATAATGTCATTTCGAAATCCTATCACTACAATGGCCCCCGTAGTTAACTTGGATCTCCTATTCGAAAGAAGTAATCAGTCATCATGATCTTAAATATAATTCATATAGACTCATAATAATCTAATGGTGCAGAGTATTAACTATATATATTATAAAGTATCTAAATAGATTATATTAATATATACTTACTATAGCTAATATTTGGGTGATTATCGCTAAAATGGTATCTCATGTGTCACTCCTTTTATTTGAATATATTTAATTATCCTCGGGGCGACCCGTATAAAAATCGCCAGATATAATTACGGATATATATGAGGCATGGTCATAATTTGATATTATTCATCCTTATCCAGAATTCCATTTCATCAGCCAGTCCCAAGCATATATTTTATTGATTTTGGATTTATTTTCTCAGTTTTGCAGTTATAGTACACCATTATTTGATATAATAAAACAGACAAAAGTACAATTGCAGATACTTTATGAAATCCTCGTGTGGGCAATTGGTCTATTCTAAAGACTGATTTGATATGTTCTATCAGTGGTTCTATCGATATTCTTCTTCTGCTGTAGATTTCCTGACCAATATTCGATTGATAAAAGCATACAAGCTCAAGCCTCTTTTTGGAAGTACTTTCGTATCGTTCAACGGGGGCAAACTAGATCTATTCCCAATGTCTTCTTGCTATATTCATAAAGGTTCTTAGCATCATAACCTGGATCTGCCACCATATAACATGTCAATGGTAAAGAGAAAACAGATGATGATGATGTTAAAGAAACATACATCTGGTTATCCTGTACATTTGCAGTAGTTACGTCAGCTGTTAGTAGGTCATATAAGATCACCGGTCGTAGATGTAAGATGAAGTTTATATCCGAAAACCCATTTCTTGGTATGACTATAACCCCATCTTGCATCTGTATCAATGCCTGAACGTGGTACTTCTCCTTTTTCCATCGACGATTTGTGCCATACAGCACCTTTTGCTTTTAAAAGAGTACTGTCTATTGCGGTTATAGAAAGGTCTACTAATCTTTCTGTAACAAACAGGTATCCCATTGTCGATATTCTTTCTTTTATATCTGTAGAAATGGTTTTTAGTCTTCTATCAAATGTACGCCTACTAGGTATTGTTATCAGACCGCAGGCTACTGCGAGTTTATGGTTATACTGACAGTCCACATTAAGAAAAGTGTGTAATCCATTATTGGAATCCAATCTAAACCACAGCCTTACTATAAAACATCTTAGAATTACCGTTGGAGAATATACATATGGTCTGCCACGTTTCCTTTTTGCAGTAGGCCATGGTATACAACCTATAATATACAGAATGTTAAAAAGGATGGATTCCTTTAATCTGTCAAGAGCTAATCTTTGGGACAGTATTAATCAAAATAACATTCCAGAGGTTAGCTTTAGACTATTATGTTATATATGAAAATAAATTTGAATTATGACCATGCCTCATATAAATAATACAATAATCAAGCAAAGATCCATAACATAATAAGAGATAAAATAATAATAATAAGAAAGATAGTCTCTTCATATGATTATACCTTCCAAACAAAGAGCATTAGTTCTGCAGGGGGGTGGAGCGCTTGGAGCATATAATGTAGGAGTATTTGAAGCATTATATGATAAATTTAATTTAAAAAAAGATGATCATAATAATGAACAGTTATTTGACATTGTTGCTGGTACCTCCAGTGGTGCCATGAATGCTGCAATAATTGTTAGTAATGTTATAGAAAAAGGATGGGATCATGCAGTAAATAATCTAAAGAAGTTCTGGGATCATGTGTCTACAGATCCATATGTTCAGAATATGCCTGGATTTAGTATATGGTGGACTAACTTACACAATATGAATCAAAATGCTGCTTCAGAGGAATCTGCTAGAAGATATTATTCTGCAAAGCAATTTTTATTTACAGGTGTTCCAAATGTATTTGGTCCTCCAACCCTAAGGTCAGATATCAAATTCTTTGATGAAACCATACCATGGCCTGTATATGATAATCAACCATTAAAACATAGCCTAGAGAATTATGCAAATTTTCCTATAGCAACAAGCTTTGATAAAAATCAACCTAGGCTTTTGTTAACTAGCGCTGATGTACAAGAAGGTGCTACAGTAACATTTGATAGTTATGCAAAAGAAGATGGGACCCTAAAATCAGAATATGATGGTATGGATGGAAAACACTATATAATTAACTATGATCATGGTATTACATCAGATTTTGCTATTGCAAGTGGTTCTGTAGCAATAAATTATGATTATGCAAAGATACAAGCAAACGTAACAGATACAAAAAATAGTAATGGTAATAATAGTAATGGTAATAATATTCAAGCCATTGAGCGTTATTTTTGGGATGGCGGCGTATTAAACAATACTCCTTTAAGAGATCTCATACAATCTCATCAAGATTATTGGTTAAATGTATATGGAAAAGGAAAAGATGATCCACAAATTCCAGACTTGGATGTTTATATAGTAGATTTGTGGCCTGCAAAGAAAAAAGATATTCCAATGGATCATGATGGTGTCATCGACAGATATTTTAATCTGTTGTTAAACGATAAAACAGACTATGATGAAAAAGTTGCAAATATTGTTTCTGATTATGTTGATTTTGTAGAAAAAACAAGAGATCTTGCAATTGAAGCAATAAATGCAGTAAATGACACAAATAAAAAGAACAATTTGCAAAAGCAACTGGAAACGATATTAAAACACCCTGCAAAGACCACTCATAGAACAGGAGAGCATAGAAAATACCAAGATCTATTGTATGAAAAATTTAATATTAATATAACACGGATTGACCGTACAGAAATAATGATAATGATATCTCAAGTAAATTGTTTGATTATTCTACTGATACTATAAATAGACTACAAAAGGATGGTTATAACGATACCCTTAAGGTAATTTAGAGATAATGACTGTTAACTTAGAGCCTATTCAAAAATATCTTTTTATGAGTAATAGATCTATTGTATAATTAGAATAAACAGCTATATGATCTGGTTCTCTTCAATTTCTTGTCCTTTGTTTGCTTTTGTACGAGAGGTTATCCAAAAAACCATTACTTTTCAAATCGTTCACCGGCTTGACAGTGAAACAGTTTGATAATTTCCAAAAAGAAATAACAAAAAGATATACCAAACATAAGATAAAACGCTTATCTAAAAGAAAAGATGACCTAAAAAGAGAAAGAACGATAGGAGTAGACAGACCTTTCAAACGTGAGTTAACAGATTAATTTCTCATGGTTTTAGTATAATATCATCTTTACATCACTAACACATTGTAGAAAGGTTTATCTTTGATTTGGATTGGAGTAGCATCTGAGCGATATACAAAACATAGAAAATTTGATCATTGTAAAACATCTTTAAATTTTAGTATACAATAAAAATGGACATTAGTAAAAATAAAACTAATTGATTATACCAGATTGTCCGATAAGATTCTTTAAAATATATTGCGTCTTTAAATAACTTAAAGGTAATATATGGATACTATCTGTTTACTCTGTATTCAAAAGTTTCTTTAAATAATGAGAACTGGCTAAAATATAAAAAGGTGTTCCTTCTGGGCCGCCCTCTATCAATGAAATCTAAAATTTAATCATATCACATAATCCAAATATGTCATACGGTATTATGAAATTGTAAAATATATTCTCAAATAGAGATTTCCTTCATCTAGTTTTATTTTACTTATTATATCATTTCCAAATCGGTTATTATATATGGTAATATTATTTCCACTAATTCTTAATCCTATAATGACCTCGTAAGTATCTTGAACATCAATATTACATTCAACAGAACGCAAATCTGTCAATATGATTTTGACCACAATTTGGACAGAACAGTAATTCTGCAAATTTTAACTATTAATGTTTACTATATACTTTTACGGACATCTATATATATAATCTTATAAATATATAGATATAGCTAATGTTTGGGGAATTATAACTTAAATTGTATCTGATGTATCGCTTATTTTATATATAAATAATTCATTATAACATTTGCTCTTTTATTTAAGTTACATGGTGCTCTAAAAATTAAGATTTATTATCGAGTAGTGGTAGATCCTGACCTTTAAAAATGAACGAGTAGTAAATCTACGTGGTGACGCACTATATCATTATCTTGGATATCTATTTTTTATATTAAATTTTAGATTTGTCTTAAATTGTTAATTTATTTTTTTACGGGGCCGCTCGCCTACGTTTGATATATAGTAAACTATTGTTACACAGATTTTGACATTGCCCATTAAAAATGGACATTAATAAAACAATCTTGATCGATATGCCCGGTGCGCCCCAGTTCAATGTTAAGTATACCACGTCAAATAACTAAAGGGTTGTACGAATGTGATCATCATTCTTCGTAATCCAATATCAATTTCATTAATAAACAAGACAGTTTAAAGTATGAAAGTATAGTTGCTTCGAGACGCACCAATTAAGTTATTCGACATTATAATATCTTTTGTGGTTACCTTATAATATGTAATCAAAAGATTTTATTGATTTGTATGATCCTATTTCTGCATATAAGAATAATAACAGCTAGATTTTAATTCTGCTAATTGTGGTACTTTTGATTCCAGGGATGCCCCGTATAATTAGCAAGCTATTTTACTAACATTCATTTTAATATTGATTTCATTAGCAAATATCTATAAAATATTATTATTATTTTGTCAAAACGGGACGAATCGCCTTATAAAAATACTCCATATACACGATCCATAATCATCTTAAGTTAAGATCAGTTTCTAGATGGATGTTATAATAATTATATTTTCAAATTTGATAACATGTCAATAAAAGAAATCTCTGTCAAAAGAATTTCCATATTATTTTTTAGAAGTATACATAATATGATAATGCTTACGTGATTTATTAGTTTGATAAGGTATTAGCAGTCCCAATTTTTTATATTCTTTGATCTTTTTTCTGCATTGTCTTTCGCATCTTCAAGGTATTATTACATCTTGAATGAATCAAGTTAATTATTTTGATTTAGCGGCGGTAACACCGCTAACTTGTTTATAGACCATTATTAACCAAACGATATCATCTAAAGGCTAACTTATTTTTGTTCATTAAATAATAGAAAACAAGGTTGAAGTTAGTGTGAATAATGTAGACAGTGAAATAGATACTACCTGTTGTGAACATGTGCTTATGTGACGTGTATTGACGGTGGTGAACTTGATCGGGCGGCCCCCGAAAAGGATATACGTTTATATTTTAACTTGTTCCATTTATTTAATGAAATTCATAAATTGGATGTGAAGAATGGGTAGATTATATCCTTACTTGGTCTTTTAGTTATTTGATAGATCAGTATGTTTAAGAACCTTCAACGAGAAGGTCCCCGAAGACATTTATACTTTTCATGAGATCTATCTACTTACTGAAATCAATATCTTATGATACTCTATTTTCTTTATAATAATAAGATCGGGACACTTTAGAGATACGTTGGGCATGCTTTATACTTCAAGTTTTTCCTATTGAAGAACCGATAAGGCATAAAAGGTGGAATAAAAAATATAGGTATTTATAAATCACATTCAAGCGGGGCTGCCCCATATAACTAGGAGTTGATTATTAGCATTAATTTTTATATCATATATAAGTTAAAGTTTATTAACAAAATATTAACATCACATTAAAACTTTGGCGATCGGCCCCGTAATATAAACATAAAAATTAATTAAATTAGTAATACCATTTTAAGACGAATTATTATAAGATAAAAAAGATAATAGAATCATACTATGGAAGCATATTTCTAATACCATCTACTATCTCATACTGCCAATTGTACAATACTTAGCAATAAATTCAAATACCCTTTTTATGATTTTGTAGTAGTAAATCTTCTGCAGTTACAAATGGAGACCTCTTTTCTTTCTTATCCATAACAATATCCGGTATCAAGTCTTTTATTTTTTTATTTTCTTTTGTATTATACTGACCTTCAATTCTTAAATTGTTTCCTACTTCCGGAAGACCCTTTGGATATATCTGAAAAACTACTCCAAGATATTTTATCTTTAAAATTCCCTGTGCAGCATAGGTTATTATCATAGGATCACTAGTTACAGGAATGTCTTTACCATAATCAAACTGACGGATAAACCAATCAGAAATAGACGGTACAACGTGTAATCTATTGTTTGTAGCTGCCTGGATTTCACTTAATACTTGACCACAAGAACCAAAGAATTCTATTAGTCCTTCTGGAGTATGAAGTTCATACGGATCAAGTGTACATTCTATGGTTATATTGACTGTTCCATTGGGTGAAACAATGATTTTACATTTATGATATGTCCCAAGGTTAAATGTCTTTACCTTTTGTTTATTCTTATTACTAGGAATAAACCATTTAATAGAATCGTAATCCTTTTTATAATTAAGACTAGTTTCAAGATGAATATTATGATAGGTATATTTTCTATTTGATAGCAGCTGAAGCAACTTAATAGCTATGTCATTCTCCATAGAAGTTAATTTATCCTCATCATTAGTTTCTAGTTTTGACATTCGTCGTTTTCTTATTCTATCATCAATTATGTGTTTATAATTTGATAAAAAATATTGTTTCTGTTTTCCGGATTTGATAGTTTCGTGAGGAATGAGTAAACCCGATCTTCTAGCATCTTGTATCTTTTTTTCTGCATTGTCTTTTGTATCTCCTAACTTTTCTAAGTCACGGACGGTGATGCCTCCTTTCTCATATAAGTGTATAGAAGCAGCAAATAAGGCTAGTTCTCTTATTCTTGGTGGAAGTTTGATAGTTTCATGTGTAACTTCCCACTCTCTAACCATCTCCTCAGCTGGATTCTTTGTAACAAGATAATCTATGTGATTATTATTTAGACTTGTGTCATCTTCAACAACAACAACGCTGTTGTTGTCATTATGGCTTTTAGAGAAGGTATCCTCTTCGACCTTTTCTGCTATATCTTCTTGTTTATTGTACGATATTTTTGATGATTCTTTATCAGAATTATGATTTAGGTTATCGGTTATCTTTTCTAATGAGTTTTTCTTGAAAGAAGATGGCCTGGGCATCTCATAAAATTGATTAGAATCTTCTTTACCGTCAGAAATATTTGTATCAGAAGGAATATTTTCTATTTTTTATTCATCTCGATAGATATATAGTAGCAGTAACGATTCTGCTACACTTTTCTACTACTAATATTGTGTACCTTTTGTTTAAAAAGTATAAAACAGCGTGAAAGATCTTAAAGAATATTAAAAAGGTTATATGATGAATGGAAATATCAAACGTCACAAAGGTCTAGTTGCAAATATTTTAGAGCAGAGATTTTTGCTAAAAAATATTTACAAGAATTATTTTTTATTGTCATAAAATCATCTTGTTTTTATTATCTTTTTATTCGAGTTATTCATGACGTCGGGGCGCTTCAAGTCTTGCAAAAATAACTTCCTTTGTATTTGAATCTAGTCTAACATGGAACCGTACAGGATCATCATTACGTGCACCTTGAAAAAATAATGTCACAGGTTCACGAATAACACCAAATGGTATAGAAAACCTCAAATCTATGATATTACGACCTGAATTTATATTATCTTTATTTTCTGATGTTATTTTTTCTTTGACTTCGTCTTGTGTATTATTTAAGTCTTGGACATGATTTAGGTTTTGGTTTTCTATTGATGATGGTGTTTCCTCAGAAGAGTACTCGTCTATCTTTTTATCATAATCTTTCTTTTGAGAAAATAGTTCCTTTTTGTGAGTATAATAGATAGGTGAATTAAAAGAGTTACTTGTAGTATGATCTTGGGTATCTCTGTAGGATTCGCCATTGTCATGATTTTGAATAAGTGTCACTTCCATCTGCATTAACAAGTATTGGTTGTTTGATTTCCTCTTCTTCTACTTCTTTCTCTTCCATATCTATTTCTGATTCTAGCGGTGTTGTTACCACAGCTAATCTTTCAGATTCCCCGATACTCATTTTCTTGTTCTTTTGTTTTCGTGCATTTTTTACACGATGTTTTTGTTTGTACTTTTTCATCAAGACATTCTCGTATAAATCTAGAAGATGCTCTACCACGTAATTGTGTGGCAATTTCAATAGATATTGTATCTATTGGAAGTAGTTTCTCGAGTTCTTTTGCCAGGTCAACAATAATCTGTTTCTTTGTTTCTTTGACTTGAGATTCTGCTTTGTCATATTTGACTATTGCACGTTGAAATGATGAAGATATTGCTTCATCCTTAGATTCTTCGTATGTCAAATTATTTTGCTCCACCTTTATGACATCTAAAACAAGTACATTCTATTATTACCATTTTATCTTCTTTGTTCTTTATTCCATGGCACTCTAGATGATTTCCATCTCGACATGCCTTACATTCGATTGATAAAGTATATTGCATAATAAATAATATAAAATTCATATTTTTAAATATGGGTATTATGTGGCCATTATATGGAAATGCCCATACAGAAAAAGAAATGGTATGAGGAAGAAGGCATAAAAAAACCTGTTCTTCAAATAAAAATTATATATCATATTGGATTAAAAGGTCCGTTATCAAAACGAATGGCAGAAAAGGAAACTGGATCTGATTATTCTGATGTGTCCAACGCTATCGATAATCTTTTAAAAAGAAAAATGATCGCAATCTCTTTAACAAATCCGGGAAGAGCGTCAGCGTACAAAATAAAAGGTAGAAAGTTTTATAGCCTTACCGCTAAAGGACTAGTTGCGCTTATAAACGAACTTCCTTCATCTTATGAATCTCTTCAAGAGTTCTGGAGTGCCATTATATGGTATTGTATACTTGGAGATAAATCAATTAGTTTAGATGAACTTGAAAAATACTGTACATTTATTTGAATTCAAATATTTAGGTCATATTGCCATAAACAGTTTTCTTTTTCAGTCCAAATTTTTCGACAATTTGGTTAAGAATTGGCTAATGGAAAACATCTTAAATGAAAATACCTTGTCGACTTTACAAAAAATTATTGAATGTATGGCTATAACCGGCAGAATGACTCTAGAACAAATATGCGAAAATATGGGTGAATCAAAATACAAGGTTGAAAAAGTTCTTGAAGAATATTCGGCGAATACTAACGTTATAAATATTGAGACACAAAAAGATAATAGAATTTTCAATTCCGAAACAATGAATCCAAATTTGGCTCATATGTTAATAGTTAGAAAAGATATAGATAACCAACCTTGTAAATACGAATTATCTTTATTTGGCATTATGTTGACAATAGCAATAATTAGATACCATTATGTAGGTATTGATAACATTCGTCATAGTTTTATTATTACATCAAGCAAACTAGAACTATTCGTTAAAAACATACCTTTGAATGATTATTTGGATAAAATAGCAGCAAATTATCCTGATAAACTTCCATTAATATTTGGAAAATGGGACTTTTTAAAAAAGGAATTAGGTCAATTCGTTTTATACAATAACTTTGATTTTATGCTATATGACAAGGTATTTTCTGCTAATATGGATGTATCAATATGGGAAGGAGGCAATAAAGAATTTTTTGATAACCTTCAAAAATTAGCAGTTATATCATTAAAACTATTAGAAGTTCTTTACGTGCAAGGCAGAGACATTCTAGAAAGTTTTTACCAGGAAGAGTTTGTAGATAATGACGATGAATTTGAACACTTGTCCATATATCAAAAGTTGGTAGATAATGACAATAAATTTAAACTCTTGCCATTATATCAAAAGCTTTATGAAATCAAATCTATATTAAAATACCTACACAATACAACGTTACACGGATAGAGTAGGAGAAAGACTAATGATTCTTCAAAACTCTATAGAAAATTATCCCAAATTCAAAAATCAATACACTAATGCCATGGAATTTATTGAGAGGGTTTTTTCAAAAGAGTTGACTTTTTTCTTTTATCTTAACCTTAACAAGAGTTTCTTTAAAACGACTGAATCTTACTTTCTAGCCCCTGAAGATATAGAATCTAAAGAAATGGATATAGATGATGTGCGTTTATCCTTGAAGTATGATATTCTTTACAATGGTTCGCCAAAAGAACGATTAACTTCAATTCTTCAAACAGATAAGGATATCAAACTACAGTTTGTTACCTGGATGCAAATGCTGATAAATTATCAACAAGAGACCTACAAAAAAATGTCTGAAAGTTTCTACAGAATAAATGTTAAAGAATAAATAATCTGTATACATGTGTTGTCATGATATTTTTAGCAGTCCTTGTTCTTCCAATGTTTTCTTTAGAGCTAATAAAGGTTCTAAATCCTTAAGTTTTGAATATATTTCATCTTTATCAATTTCCATTTGTAGGTTATGACTCTTTACTTGTTGATTTTCTAAAATTAATTTATTTTCGGTAGATATAGTTAGAGAAATCAATTGCCTTAAGATAATCATCTAAAATTTCAGACTCGGTAGCACGATAATAAGAATCAGATATACCTGTCGAATGGCTAATAAGTATCTCTATATTTATTGGCTTCATTCCAGCCGTTTCACATCTAGTTTTGAACCATTTTCTAAAACCATGATCTGTTTGAAATTCATGACGCTTTTTTCCTTCATCAAGTTTTTTACGAAGACCTTGTGTCCACAACGCATCTTCAACTAATCTTTTTACACCTTCTGCCTGTAGTTTTTCTGGTGCACTAATCAATCCTCTTGTATAGCCTTTTTTCGTATTCCAGATATTACGCATAACCCAGCTTTCTTTATTTATGGACTCACCTGCATGTATTCTATATTCAATCCATTTTTCTAGTTCATGATAGGCTTCTGGACTTATGAATGAATAATATTCTTCTCCTTCACCGCCATATACAATGATCTTTGCGGCTACAACTAGACCATTTCGTTTAATTGGAATAATATGCTTCCATTTTAGGAAATCCCAAGCACCTACACGAATACCACTTGAAGCCATTATACAAACAATAGCATTTATCCTTCGGTCAGGATACTCTATTATTTTTTGAATTTCTTCTAATGTGGGGGCTCTATCATCAGCAAACTTTCTTACTTTCGGAATACCTCTGCTTAATTTTTTCCACGGGATAGGAATATCGGCCATTTCACAGAATATCTTTACAACTTGATATCGATTCTTCATGGTTCCTGCAGTTATTTCCTTTGCTTCAACTCTTTCTTTTAATTTCTGAAGATATTGTACAATGCAGCTAAATGCCCATGCATTATTGGACTTTGCCCTTTCACAAAAATATTTGGAACGTTCTATCATTGTTTCTCCTGGAAGAATATCGATAAAATCAAAAAACATTCTCAATCTTCCAGTACATTTTTCGCGAGTTTTAGGAGACCTCATTGCAAATAAGAACATTGAATATGGGTCTTGATTCTCGATTTCTATCACTATATTTTTCTCTCCTTTATATTAACATGGAATCCTAATAAAGGAGTAATAACACAGCGGGTTCGATGGGATTCGGACCCACGACATTTTAACCTCTTACGATCTGGTTAAGAGCCAGACGCTCTACCTGGCTGAGCTACGAACCCTACGTTAAAATAATTTGAATAAACACTATTTAAATTAAACTAAATCTAAAAAAATTTATTGTTGTGGGATTTGTGCTGGTTCTTTGTTTTTGTCTATTATTTGGACAATTGCCTCTGAAACGGAGCACTTTAATCTTTCTTTTTCATTTAGAACTTTTCTATATGCTTCTAATGTGATATATACTGGAATAGATCCTGTTCCTTCTAACAATGCCTTTACTCGATATAATCCATTTTCCATTCCTCTCTCGGCTATTTTTTTCAATTTGATTTTATCAATAAATCCGCCAAGTGGACCCATTGGCATATCATAGTCAATAGTTATAGATGTCTTTGTTTTTTTCTCATTTATTTGATCAAAATCTACGGTAATTTGCCAAAATTTAAATGGACCTTCAATCATTTTTGCAACAATTTTTTTATGAGGGATATAATCAATTGTTTCACAGTCCCACTCTAGTCTTTTACCATCGAAATCTCCGCTTATTCTAAAAATGGTGCCTACACCGAAACCATTTCTAACCTCTAATGGTATTATATTTAGACCCATATTTTCTGGAAATTGATCTGCCATGTGTTCTGGTCTGGCGAAATAAGTAAAAACTTCAGTTAATGGTGCAGCAATTTCCATACTCTTGCTAATGGTAGTCATAAGTTAATTTAATCAATTGACAATATGAATTTATAGTTTTTGTCTATCTTGGTCTGTAGCACATTATAATATTATACAATTTTAATTATAAAATATTAAAATAATTTAAAAAAAGTTATTTGAATGGACTATTATTGACTATTTCATCAAGACATTTAACTATATCTTGTTTTGTAACATCTATAGGGTTATTATCCAAATGTCCCCTATCTGGCATTATTACATCTGCCGCATTGTCTAAGGATTGTTTTAATGATAATGGTTCAAATTTCAGTTTTTGACATATTCTTTTAAATCTTTCCGAGTATTCTGATTTGTTAAATTGATGTGCTACTGTAGTACATGAAGAAAGTGCATATCCGTGAGGCACACCTTCGTTTGAAAATGGGTATGATAATGCATGACCCAAAGTTGTAGATGAGTTTCCAAACCCTATTCCGGAAAGCATTGCACCATATGGAAGTAATTCGTGTTTGTCATTCATTATCGCATCTTCCAAAATGTCAAAGGCTTCTTTGCAAAAGAGTTTTGTAAAAGGATTTGACATTTTACTGTCATATCCTTCTGAAGCCTGAGCAGCTGCATCACAAGCAGAATTTCTCATTATATTAAATGGGGTATTTGGTAGAAAATATGGATCAATTATGGCCGCATCAGCAAGGAACGCTTCATCCCGTAATAATTTTTTTTTGTGATCAAAACTGATAACAGCATAAGTTGTCATTTCTGCACCAGTTCCAAATGTAGTGGGGATTAAAATTTTTGGAATTCCAGTCATTTTGCTTAAATATTTGCATACATCCAATGAACTACCTCCACCTAAGCCAATATAATGAGAAATCTCCTTTCCCTCATACTCATTTTTAATTTTTTCAATTGTTTCAATAGCTGGATCAGGAGTTACTTTATCATAAATTTCATAGTTTTTTATACCCATATATTCAATCCATTTTTCATATATCTTGCTTTCAGTAGTAGTGATTATTAATGAATTTTTAGGATATTCAAATTCTTTAGCTGCATTCTCACCATATGCAATTTTTTTTGGAATATGTAGTTTCCACAAATGAATTCTATTTAATTTTTATTTTAAATGCTTATATACGTTTTTTAATGGTACTCATCTTGAAATAACTTTTAACTATTTTAATGTGTCAAATTACTGCAATATTTTCTTTATCTTGTTTTTAGGTTTGTTACAAAATAGCCATGATATAAAAATTATTATTTGAATCAGCAGTCTTGTTTACTTGAAAACCTGTATGGACTACATGTTCTATTTCCGCCTCATTATAAGGTAAAAAACACATTTGAATGTGGATATGCAGTATTTGTATTTTATTGTTATTCGGTAAGAAGGATAACTGAAAGCTAATTTTTTAAAAAGAACTCATTTTCCGCCTGATTATATGCAAAAGTAAGGATAAATAGTCAAAAAAATTCGTAAATATTTTTAGGTTTGTAATGATCGTAGGTTTTTAAAATATTTGACCTTTTATGATTCTTAACTAAACTCTACTTCAATTTTTCATTTCAAACAAGCAAATTATGTTTTTACTAAAGAGTGATTTTTATAACGTTGTACAAAAATATATTTTATATTCTGTTAATTAGTTCAGAATTATTGTTATATTTAAAATACAGTTTGAAATTGAATCAGCATCTTTATTCTAATAATTAGAATAATATTATCAAAATAATAATCGAAAGTATAAAAAAGCTTATTATTTTTCTTATAAAATAATAAAATGTATATTAAAGTGGGTTATTTAGTAACATATTTTATATATTAAATTATTATTGGAATTAAATTAAATGTGGTTAATTGATATATAAGGATACTTTAATCCAACTCAAGTAAATTGGTATAATTAGTCGGTTAGATGTGTGTGGATTTTCATAATAGGGAAAAGATATGCTGAGAAAAAATCATGCATATAATATCGAGCAAAGGTACTTACAAATATATCATTTCTTCATTAAATAATTATTGAAAATTGTTACCATTGTATTGAAATTATTAACTATGTTTTAGCATCTAATTTGGTGATTCTATTTTGTCATTTTTCTTAATTTTCTATTATAAGTTAGTCCAAATCTGTGAGCTTCATCTCTAATATATTGTAATATTTGGAGTGATTTGTTGTTACTTGGAATATGTATCGGGTGTTCTAGAAACGGGGTATAGATCTCTTCATATTCTTTTGCTAGGGATACACACTCTAATTTGTCTAATTTTATTTTTTTCAAAGCTTTTAAAGCTATATTTAGATGACCTCTTCCGCCATCTATTACTATGAGATTTGGCAATTTATCGCCTATATTCTCTGTATTTTTTAGATTATAACTGAAATTTGGTAACTTTTCTATTTCTTCTTTCTCGCTCATTTTATATCTTCTAAGTATAATTTCTTCCATCATTGAAAAATCATCCTGATTTAATATTTTCTTAATTTTAAATTTTCTATATCCTTTTTTATATGGCATGCCGTCTATGAATCTTGTACATGCACCAACTGCAAAGTCGTTCCCAAAGTTTGAAATATCAAAACAATCGATTATATGAGGAATTTTATTTAAATTTAGTAATCTTTTGATATCTTCTAACGCCGGTTCATAGTTTTTTTGAATATAGGTATTCAAATTATTCAAAATTAAATTCATAATTTTTACTTTACCTGTTTTTACTTTATCGTGTCTGTATTGTATTTCATCTATTGGTTTGATCGGTTCTTTTTTAATTTTTCTAATTTGGTTTTTTATTCGACTCTTTTTTGCACAAATATGCATGATTCTAACATTATGTCCAGATATTTTTTTGATGTACCTTTTCTAATTTTGATTTATGTAAAATAACTTCATTTATATAAACTACATTGGGTATTGTTGCATTTGAATAATAATATTGTGATATAAAATTTTCTAAAGAATTATCTGCAACCAAATCAAACTGATATTTTTTCATATCGTTAATTACTCCATTTTTGCTTACTAGTGTCATAACGATAGCTATGTTTTTAATATAATTGTGGATTATTCCGATGTACTCTTCATACGAATTAACTTGGAGTGTGTTTTCTATTTTTTGATTATATTGCAAATTGTTTAATCTAGTTAGTGTATCTCTTAGTTGGATTGCTTTTTCAAATTCTTTTTTTGAAGCTGCTTCTTTCATTTCTACTTCTAATTTGGAATAGAAATCCATAAGGTCATGATTTGTTTTTAGAATACTCTTTAATTTTTCTATGTTTTTATTATATTCTTGTTCTGTAGTTTTATTGATACATGGTGCATCACAATTTCCTAAATGATATTCTAAACATTCTTTTTTTGGAAGTCGGTTACAAATTCTAACTTTAAACATCTTTCTTAAAAGACCTACTGTTAGAAATCTTGAACTACCTTTAACAAATGGACCAAAAATTTCTCCTTGCGCACCAATAAACTCTCCACTCCTATTTCGTCTTGTTACTACAAGTTTTGGAAATTTTTCTTCAGTTACTCTTAGATATGTATATCTTTGTTGATCTTTTAATTCTATATTGAATACCGGTCTATATCTCTTAATTAGATTTGATTCTAGTAAAAAAGCTTCTATTTCATTGTCTGTTATTATATAATCTATTTTTTTGATTTTTGAAATTAATATTGATGTTTTATCTTTTACATTGATATGATCTCTAGAATAATAGCTTTTAATGCGATTGTTTAAATCCTTAGCTTTACCTATGTAGATAATTTTGTCGTTATTATCTTTCATTAGATATACGCCTGGTTTTCTAGGAAACGTTTGATTTCTTTGATGGTGTGGAATTTCTATTTCCAACTTATATCATTGGTAAAAATATTATTTAAATTTCCCTTGCAAGTCAATTTTTTCTAATTTCATTAGAAATATTTGGTTTTACTTGATGTATTTTATCTTTTAAAAATTTTGCAGTATAGCTTTTTTCATTTTTGATAATATCTTCGGGCGTCCCTTCAGCAATAATTTGTCCACCTTCATGTCCTCCGTCAGGACCTAAATCTATTATCCAATCTGCCGATGAGATAACATCCAAGTTATGTTCTATTATTATAATAGTATTTCCCATTTCTCTTAAATTATAAAGTATTTTTAAAAGTTTTTTAACATCTGAAAAATGCAATCCCGTAGTTGGTTCGTCCAGTATATACAATGTATTTCCTGTATCTTTTTTAGATAACTCTGTGGCTAATTTTATTCTTTGAGCCTCTCCGCCCGATAAAGTGGTAGCTGATTGACCTAAATGTAAATACCCTAGTCCTACATCGTTTAATAATTTTAGCTTAGATGCGATTGTAGGTATATTTTTAAAAAAAACTAGAGATTCTTCTACAGTCATATCTAATATTTCAGAAATATTTTTGCCTTTATATTTTATGGAAAGAGTTTCCGTACTATATCTTTTTCCATTGCATTGGTCACATTTTATATATACATCTGGAAGAAATTGCATTTCAATTTTTCGTACCCCTGCTCCTTCACATATACTACATCTTCCTGTTGGTAAATTGAAAGAAAATCTTCCAGGTTTGTATCCTTTCTCTTTTGCATCTTCTGTTGAAGCGTAAATCTCCCTCATTTTAGTAAAAGCATTGACATACGTAATCGCATTTGATCTAGGTGTTCTACCTATTGGTGATTGATCAATACCTATGACTTTATCGATTGTTTCTACTCCAGTAATTTTTTTAAATTTACCAGTAGGTTGTTTTGATTTGTAAAAATAGTTCATTAAATGATTAAATAAAATATCATTAACTAGAGTCGATTTTCCAGAGCCAGATACCCCCGTAACAACTGTTATCAATCCTATTGGAAATTTTGGATCAATATTTTTTAAGTTGTTTTCTGATGCACCTAATATGGATAAGAATACTCCATTATTTTTTTTCCTTTTAATATTTTCTAATACTTTGATTTCGCCGGATAGAAATTTTCCTGTAATGGAATTTTTGTTACTTATTATGCTTTTTAAATTTCCACAGGCTACTATTTGACCTCCATGAATTCCCGCAGCAGGTCCTATGTCGATTATCCAATCTGAGTTCTTGATCAAATCCTCATCATGCTCTACTATTATTACTGTATTTCCAAGATCGCGTAACCTGTGCAATGTTTTAATTAAAAGATTGTTATCTTTTTGATGTAATCCAATTGTGGGTTCATCAAGTACGTATAGAACTCCAGTTAAATTGGATCCAATTTGCGTTGCTAATCTTATTCGTTGTGATTCTCCGCCTGATAAAGTAGATGCTCTTCTATTCAAGTTTAAATAATTTAATCCTACACCTTTTAAAAATTCTAATCTATTTTTAATTTCCTTTAAAATTTGTTTTGATATTATTGCTTCGTTCTCAGTAAAAATTATTTTATCAAAAAAATTAATTGTACTATCTATAGGCAAGTTGCAAATGTCCATTATGGATTTGTCGTTTATTTTTACTGATAATATTTCCTTTTTTAACCTATTTCCTTCGCATTTTTCACACAATTTTTCTTTCATAAATTTTGCGATTTCTTCTCTTTTAGAATCTGATTCTGTTTCTTTATATAATTTTTCTAAACTCGGTATTACTCCTTTGAATATGCTTGAATATTCCCAAGTACTTTCTCTTGATTTTGAAATGTAATTATAATTGATTTTCTGATCTGTTCCATATAAAATAACACTTAATTGTTCTTTATTCATCTTTTCAATTGGAGTATTCAAATTAAATCCGTATATCTTTCCAACATCTTTTAACATTGAATTTCTGAAACTTGAAAATTGACCTGTTGCCCATGGTTTTATTCCGCCATTTAGGATATTTTTGCTTTTGTCTGGAATTATTAGATCTGGATCAAATTCAACTTCTATTCCCAAACCATTACATTTTGAACAAGCGCCAAACGGGGAATTAAATGAAAAAGATCGAGGTTCCATTTCTCCTATATCAATATTACAATATGGACATGCTTTATTTTTCGAAAATAGGTGGTCTTTATTTGCTATTCTCGCAATTATGAATCCTTTTCCAATATTTAAAGCAGTTTCAACCGATTCAAAAATTCTATCTTTTTCTATGTTCTCAAAATCCGATACTATTATTCTATCTATTACCACATCAATTGAATGTCTTTTTTGTTTATCTGTTTCGGGTATTATATCAAATTTTTCAAAATCATCTAAATTTATAATATTATTATCTATTCTTACTCTAGAATATCCATCATCTTTTAGTTCCTTTAATATTTTTTCAAAAATTCCTTTTTTTTCTTTAATTATTGGTGATAGTATAAAGATTGTTTTGTTTGCATCAGAACTATTCTTTATTTCAGCTATTACTTTGTTAACTATCATATCTGTTGATTGATTCGATATTTTTCTATCGCATTGAGGACAATGAGCGATTCCTACTTTGGAGAATAATAATCTGAGGTAGTCGTAAATTTCCGTAATAGTTCCTACAGTAGATCGAGGATTTTTATTTGTAGTTTTCTGTTGGATTGCGATTGCTGGGGATAAACCTTCTATTACATCTACATCTGGTTTATCCATAATCTGCAAAAATTGTCTAGCGTATGCAGATAATGATTCTACATACCTTCTTTGACCTTCGGCAAAAATTGTATCAAATGCTAATGTTGATTTGCCAGAACCTGATAGTCCTGTAAATACCGTTAATTTGTTTTTTGGAATGTCTAGACTAATATTTTTTAAATTGTGCTGTTTTGCACCTTTGATAATTATTCTATTTTGTTCCATTTGTTATTCAAGAAACTTTATTTCTTTGCAATAGGGTTTCATTAATTTTTTTTAATTCTTCTCGTTTTTCAATAGCTTTTTCAAAATCAAGATCCTCTGCAAATACGTTCATCTGGTTTTCAATTTTAACTGCCATGTTTATCAGGTCATTTTTTGACATTGTCTTTATATCTATGTCGAATGTAGATGCATTTGATACTTTCTTTGGTACTTGTTTGATGATTGTCTGCGGCTGTATTTTATTAATTTCGTTGTATTCTATTTGTTTTTTTCTTCTTTTATTGGTTTCTATAACAGCTTCTTTGATTGATTTTGTAATGCTATTTGTATATAAAATTACTTTTCCGTCCACATTTCTTGCCGCTCTTCCAAAGGTTTGAATTAAACTAGTATAACTTCTTAAAAATCCTTCCTTATCTGCATCCATTATTGCCACCAGCGAGACTTCTGGCAAATCCAAACCTTCTCTTAACAAATTAATGCCTACCAAAACGTCGAATTCTCCTGATCTTAATTGTCTTAATATTTCTGTTCTTTCTATCCCATTTATTTCAGAATGTAAATATCTTACCTTTATATCGTTCCGTGATAAAAATTCTGCCATATCTTCTGCCATTTTTTTTGTCAAAGTAGTTACCAAGGTTCTTTGATTTTTGGATGTTCTGTCCTTTATTTCATTTATTAAATTTTTAATTTGATCTTTTGTTTCTCTAATCTCTATTAGAGGATCCACAAGACCTGTGGGTCTTACAACTTGCTCTACTATTTTTTCATTGTTATTTAATTCATACTTGGAAGGTGTAGCAGATACAAAAATTACATTTTTAAAGTATTCTTCAAATTCTTCAAATTTAAGTGGTCTATTGTCAAATGCGCTCTGTAGTCTAAAACCAAAATCTATTAGTGTTTTTTTCCTTGAATAATCTCCTTTATACATTGCCATGACTTGAGGTAAAGTTACATGTGACTCATCTATTACTAGTAGAAAATCTTTTTCAAAGAAATCTAATAAACAATAAGGTGGTTCTCCTTGTTTTCTTCCATCAAAATGTCTTGAATAATTTTCAATCCCGTTACAATATCCAAGTTCTTGTATCATTTCTAAATCGTAATTGGTTCTTGTGATCAGTCTCTGTTTTTCTAATTCTGATGGTAAAGTTGGTGCCCACTCTTCAAGTTCCAGTTTGATTGATTCAATTGCACGTTTCCGAACATTAGTATCAATTATATAATGTTTTGCTGGGAAAATTGTGATTATGGATGTTTCTTCTTTGATAGTTTCTCTTGTAGTCTTGTCTATTGTAAAAATACTCTCTATCGAATCTCCGTACATACTTATTCTAATGATGTTATTGTTATAACCTGGAAAAATTTCTATAGTGTCTCCTTTTGATCTAAAAGTCCCATTTAGCAGACTTGTATCATTTCTTTCATATCTAATTTTGACTAAATTTTGTATGATTGATTTTCTGGTTATTTTCATATCTTTTTTTAAAATGATTGATTGCTCCTTCCATTCTTTAGGTGATCCAAGTGAATAAATGCATGATACTGTTGATACGATTATTGTGGGTTCTTCCGATAATAACATGGATGTTGCTTCCAATCTCATTTGCTCAATCTTTTCATTAATTTCTGTATCTTTTTCAATATATGTATCTGTTTGAGGTATATAGCTTTCAGGCTGATAATAATCATAAAAACTAACAAAATAACCTACATTGTTATTGGGAAAAAACTCTTTAAATTCCGAATATAGCTGTGCTGCTAGTGTTTTATTGTGTGAAATAACTAAAACATTTTTGTTTAATTTTGCGATGACATTCGCAATGGTAAATGTTTTTCCACTTCCTGTTACCCCCAATAATATTTGTTTTTTCTTTTTTGATTTTATTCCATCAAGTAGTTCTTGAATAGCTATTGGTTGATCTCCTTTTGGATTAAGATGACCTGAAATGGTGAATCTATTATTTCTTTTATTATCGATTGTTAGATCGATGTTTTTCCCATTGTCTTCTGTTAGGTTCGTATTCCTTTGTATTGATGAAACATTGTCCAATATTGCATATTAGTATGCATAATAAAATATATAATTTAATTTATGATTTGCTTTCCCTTTTTTTGGCTAGATTATCACTAATAAATTGTATTTATTAGGAAAAAAATTTTATTATTAATAATTTTAAAACAAAGGTGTTTAAATTAAAAAATTATTTTTTTTTTTTTGTGAGATTTACTCTATAATTAAAAGTATTTATTTAAAGCATTAACTGGTGAAATTTTTGAACCTTTATAAGCTGGATATAAGCCAGATACAATGCTTAGTCCCACTACTGCAATAAAAATCTTGAGTATTTCAATCAGATTAAAAACTGGATAAATTTTGATAGGTATTTTTAAGAAAAATAAGAAAATATAGATGAGAAAATGAGAACCAAAAAACCCAAATATAATTCCGACCACTGCGCCCATAATGCCTATTATTGTTGATTCGGTTAAAAAAAGTCCCAAAATCGTATTATTGGTAATTCCTAGGGCCTTCAATATTCCTATTTCATGGGTTCGTTCAACTACTGATGTATATATAGTGATAATGATTCCTAATGCTCCGACTATCAGCGAAAATACTGCTATACTTGAAATAAAAGTTGAAATTCCCCCTATAAATTTGGTCAAAGTCTTTATAATCTCTAATGAGTTTAATATCGATACTTGATTACTAAAATGTTTTTGTATTGATTTTACAATATTATCAACTTTATTCATATCATTATAAGTTAAAAATAATACATCAAAATCGTTAGATTTGTTAAGGATTTTTTTTCCTTCATTTGTTTCGATAAAAACTGAATTATCAATTATTGGATTTCCGGTGGAATTTATAATTGAAATTACCTTAAAGCTATCGTTGTCCTTGATCAAAAGAGGTGATATATTACTATCTCTAATATTTTGGATTATTACCTTGTTATTAGTTCCTATTTTGTTAGAAATTTCCAAACTTTCGCTAATTTTTTGAGGTAATATTATATTTTTTTTCTTAATGAGTGAAGCGTCTGCAATTATTTTATTACTAATGTCTGGAATTATGTTTTTTAAATTAGAAAAATTTACAGCTATTGTATTAGCTATTTCAGATTTGTTTCCATGTTTTAATAATGTCATCCCTTGATAGGTTGGATCTACTGCCTCAACTCCGCTCAAATTTTTTAAATATTTTATTGCATTACTATCGAATGGTATTCTTTTTTCAATAACACTCAGATTTTTATCAAATAGTACTTCTAGTTTATTTTGAATATTTTGTAGGTTGGATTGCTGTATTTTATCTGAATTGGAAATTATGATTTGATTGGGAAGAATTTTCTTAAAATTTTGTTCTACAAAGATTATCAATCCTTGGGTTAAACTATTTAAGGACACCAAAAGTCCACATCCAATTGTGATCATCACTACTGTGAGTATGTTTCTTGTCTTCCTTTCTTTAATAGAACTTAATGTTAAAAGGATAATCTCTTTAATATTCATTTGAACTTTATGAAATGATTATTTTTGTTATTATATAATGTTTTTAATGTTGATTATTATCTTTTAATCATTGGGGAATTCTAATAAAATACTTGCAATTCAAAATATCTATTGTGAGCCATTGGGTGTATTAAAAGACTATTTGTTATCGGATGGCTTTGGTATCACTGAAATTTTAGCTGGGAATGAAAAGATACCAGAAAATATTGAAAAATTTGATGCAATTTTTATTTTAGGGGGTCCAATGTCTGTTAATGATTATACAGATTCCTTAATAAAACAAAAACAATTAGTTATAAATTCTCTAAAAATGGACATCCCATTATTTGGGGTTTGTTTAGGATCTCAAATTATTGCAGCTTCATGTGGTGGAAACGTATTTCAAGGATCAAAAAAAGAAATTGGTTGGAAAACGGTTGATATTACCGATGAGGGCAAAATACTTTATTTAAAAATATTTCTTTTAATTCTATCCCTGTGTTTCAGTGGCATGCTGATACTTTTTCTTTACCTTCTGATGCAAAAGTTTTGTCAATATCTGACCGATATATTCAATCTTTTAAATTTAAAAATGCAATAGGAATTCAATTTCATTTAGAAGTAACAAAGCGGATGATTTTCTCCTGGATCAAAGAGTATGTTTATGAGTTTAATGATAAAAATGAAAATAAATTTGAAATAACAAATGATATAGAAAATAAAATTAAAGATTTGCATATGTCCTCAAAAATAGTATATGATAATTTTGTTTCTTTAATAAAATAAAGATGTTTGTATGTTTAAATGAAAATTTGTTTGTTGGGTTGTATTATTGGTTAGGGTAAATTTGGAATCCCTGTTTTTACCGTTACTATAAACTTACAATCACTGGCTTTAGTATCTCCATTCTTTGCATTAAAGTCAAGTATGACTCCATTTCCATCAGTACCGCAATCAAAATAATTTCTGCCGCCGCCTCCTATCATGATATCATGACCTGTACCTGCATAAAATTGATCATTTCCCTTTCCGCCTACCATTAATGCATCTCCTGTACCTCCTATGAACGTGTTATCTCCTGCACCGCCAAAAAGCTGAGAAGTGGTTGAACTACCTGCCATCATTATGTTGTCTCCAGTTCCGCCATATACTTTGCAATTTCCTGTTCCACATTGTATTACATCATTTCCTGATATTCCAAAAATTGTGGCATCCTGTACAGCCGATGCAATTATTATATCCGGTCCTATTGTACCTACGATGGGTGGGCAACCAGTACCTTGTGAAGATGTTGTGGTATCTTGAGGACAAGTAGGAACGATTAGATTTTTTGGAAGCTCTAGACCAGCTGCTATCAACGATCTTGTTAATGCTGTAACTGGAGCTTGGTTAGGTGGTGTTAATGGATTTGATGGTACTGGGAGAGTTCTGCCTAAAAGATTATAATCGGGATCCAATATTAATGGATTAATTGGACCTGAGAATCTTCCTGGAACTAATGGTCCTGAAAATCCAAGTCCAGGTCCAGGTCCAAATGCATATGCAAAATGTATTAATGAATCTTGTATCATATTTATGATCTGTGGAGTTACAAACCCCATTAGCAAGAAAATTACTATAAGTGGAACTCTTAAATAAATGCTGGACATTGTTCTTGACACAGCTAGAATATAACTTTGTTTATTTGTATTTCAGATAAATAGATCATTTAATTTTACAATAGAAAATCCTATCTTAAAGTAGATATAAACTTAAAATCTTACTTTTTTCAACAAAATTACAATTGTTTATTTTATGTTTGTAATTATAGTAATAAATTTTGCTATGCTTTTAATTTAATATATTATTTTTATTCATTTATTTATGTTTCTCTTCAATCGTTCGTGATTTACCCTGTGTTATACCCTTTTCATTTTACTTTTAACTTTACATTGAATATATTTTAATTAGAATTTTTTATTAAAAGAAAATTTAATTTTAGGATTTTCTAACATCCTATTTACAACTGTCTTGAATGTGGAGTTATTACTTCCATCAAATATAAGTATTGGAATAAGCAATATAAAACAGTGCATGAATTCAAATCCAAATAATAAATTAACTATAATGGTATACTTATTTCGATTCAATTATAAATAGAAAAAAGGTATGAATTTTATGTTTATTATTAGTATTATTAATCATTTTGTTTTTTATAATGTTGGATTTTTTAACCATTTTGTCCTTAGTTTAAAAATCCTGATAATTATTTTTTATTTAAATTTTTTATATGATTTGCTATCATTCAAGGACAGGATATTCGAAAAGGAGACTGTTAATTAATATGTTTTATACACTATCCCAGTCAAAATCTATTCAATTAAATCATAAAAAAATAATATCATTATTTGCAATTATTCTCTTAGTCATTCCTAGTTATGTTTTTCCTTCTGCTTTATCTACTCATACTTATATGACAGCTTTTGCACAATCTGCCCATAGTAATGGTAATGCCTCTACCAATGCTTCCTCGTCTCCTATTACTAGACATGCTGGCGATCTTGCTATAGATACTGCTCCTTCTCCTGCTGCTGCTACTTCTTCTCCTTCTTCTATAACTACCACTAATGCTACAACAAAAACAACAACAATACCGCCATCACCATCACCATCATCCTCTTACACTACTGCTGTCAACACCACATCTCATGTACATTTTTCTTCTCCATCTAATCCTGCTACCTCCACTACCTATGGTGTAAATAATTATGCTACGGCTCCTTCTAGTGATTTCCCTACTTTTCCAAATAATGGTGTAGATACTGACAAGGCTCCTGCATTTTTAGATGCATATTGGACAAATTATTTGAGTTCTTCTTCATCTGTATCTTCTAGTGCAGTCAAGAAAGAAGTTGGTCCTGGCGATGGCGCCTCTACTCTTGCAGTAGTACTTGTAAATGCTGGAAGAAATGCTATCACTGGAGTTACAGGATACTTGAACTTACCTCCATCTACAGGATTTGTACCCATGCCTGGTGAAAGCAATGGAACTCAAGCTGTTGCTAGTGCCTATTCTGTCGTAAATGCTGGTAGTACATTTGTTCTCTATTTTGATATGAATGTTTTAAAACAAGCAAAGGTTGGTGGATATTCTTTTCCTCTTACACTACAATATACAAAAGTAAATCAATTAGGTCAACTCCTGACTACATTTAATGTACCTTTTAGACTTACAGGAAAAGTTATTCTAGATGCAGTTGTTGAAAATGCTCAATTAACTCCATCTACTCCTAATCATTTAAAGATATTACTTGAAAATAAAGGAACTACTAGTGCAACAGGTGTTGTTGCTACCGTATTACAAATGACTACTAATAATGGCTATAGCAACAATAATAACAATGGAATCTCGTCTGCTTCATCAACTAATACATTTGTTGGTACTCCAAGTAGTAGTTCGTCGACAGCTAATTTCGCTCCTGCTGCTAATTCTTATGCTAATATAAATACAACTAATTCTCCAGTACAGCAATCAAATCTGCCTTCTGTAACTTCAGTACCTGCAGTTAACATCGGATCTACTACATTTAACGTTGGAACTGTACCTGCAAATGGTACAGCTGCAGAAATAAATCCTATAATTTATCCTAGTGTATCTGCTGGTTCAACTGCACAGAATCTTGACATTCAGGTAACTTATGGTGATGCATATGGTAATCAACAAACTATTACCTTCCCAATAGGCTTGATAATATTGCCATCTCCTCCTCAATCTGTTCTAAATGTTACAGCAAATGGTGGAAAGGCTCTAATTGTACCTGCTGGAAAAATTCAGACTATAAACCTTGTTCTTGCTAACAGTGATCCTAAAAGACCAATAACTAATGTTGTTGCCACTCTTAATTCTGCAGCAACTTCTGTAAAGGTCATTGGTGATTCTAGATGGACATTTCAATCTATTGGTCCGCAATCCAAGATAGTTCTGTCAACTTCTGTATTAGGTGCTAATACTATTGTTAGTACGCCTAATGTATTTACATTAACTGTTGATTATGTGTCAGGCGGCCAGTCAAAGACTGATACTTTGAACGTAGGATCGTATATCGGCGGTGATATCAAAGTTATTGCATATGGTGTTAGTATTAACTACATTGCAGGTGTAGCAAATATTGTAGGAAATCTTTTGAATGAAGGAAATGTTGTTGGATTGTTTACTACTGTTGAATTGGCAAAACCTACTTCAGGTAAAAGCTTTGTACCTGTATTACCTCCATCCCAATATTTAGGTGATCTTTCAGTAGACTCTCCTCTGCCATTTAGTATTCCTCTGGGTGTACATAACAAGACTATGGCCGCTATAACCCCTGGTGTTCATATAGTTCCACTTAAAGTTGTATATAGTGATGATTTGAAAGTCTCTCATACTCTTATTTTGAATACGTCTATTGATTATCAGCCATCTCAATTCCAACCAAAAGCTAATCCAAATGCCGGATCTGTTGCATTATTAGGAATTAAGATAGGTAAATCAGTTGCCGACATTTTGTTTATCGCAATTCCTGTTATCATTATAGCAATAGTTGCAATAATTTTTCTTAAAAAAAGAAAATCCAAAAAGGGTACTGGTGGATCTCAAAACAGCAAAGATATGGAACTTTTCCTAGATGACATATCTGCCACATCCCCTCCTCCTCAATCCTCTGCGCCTTCCTCCTCTTCTCAATCTCCTCAATCCTCCTCTTCTGCATCAAAGTCACCGTCCTCACTACCATCTAAATCTGCAAATGCAAAACCAGGTTCTGGTCCTGGCACCAGTACTAATACTAGTTCTGGTTCGGGTTCGGGTACAAACAGTAAGGATTTGCATAGGCTGTGAAGCGAAAATCATTTAAACAAATAATGATATTATATTAAGATCGAGGCAGAATCAGTATTGCACATTAAGGAAATTTTCACATTATCTATTGAATCTATTTGGGATAGAAAAGTTAGATCTATTCTTACGATTTTGATGGTAATGATTGGAAGTGCTCTTTTGGTTGCAGTTGGTGGGATTGGAGCAGGATTTACCGTATCATTTACTAAACAATTTGGCAGTTTGGCTCCAAATATTGTCTTTGTGTTTAATTCTAATCAAGCCGCTGGTGCAGCTACTTTAAAACCTCCTGCACCCAAACTTGCTATCAGTAATGCAGTTGCAAAAACCATTGCTGCACTCCCTTTAGTTACTGATGTTATTCCTCATTACAGAGCTACTGTGATCGCAACTACTCCATCTGAAACAAGAACTGAGTCGCTAGTAGCTATGGATCCAAAAAAACTTAAGCTTATTGCTCCTACAGTAACCTTTCAACCCGGTTCCATACTTTCGAATAATCCTAACTCTTTAATTGTTGCTACAGATGTAGCAAACCCTTCAGGGGATCCTTATCCATATTTACCATTGGGTAAAAGTGTTAAACTTACATATAATTATAATGATTTATCTACTGGTCAGCCTCGAACCAATTCAAAAAATTATGTAGTTACAGCTATCATGGATGAAACTGGAAGTACAAGTATAGATAATAATATTTATATTACCTTAGATTCGGGAAATCAACTTTTACAAAAATCTGGTATATATGATTCAATTTATGTGATTGCAAAAAATGCTGATTTTGTAGATACCGTGGTAGACGAAGTCTATAATCTTTATGGTAATAATGTTGGATATAATACTGTAAAAGCTATCTTACAAACAATAAAGGCTTTTACTACCGGATTTAGTGCTTTTCTTACAAGTATAGGGATTATTGCTTTGGTAGTAGGTGCAGTAGGTGTCATTACTACCCTTTATACATCTGTTCTTGAAAGAACTCGGGAGATTGGTACTTTGAAGGCAATTGGTGCACAAAATAAAAATATCTTGGCATTATTTTTATTTGAAGCTCTATTGATTGGGGTGTTTGGAGCGTCGATAGGTTTGGTAACAGGGGTAGTCTTTGGATATATTCTTAGCAACGGGATGAGTACCAATGCATCGCCATCTGTTCATTTTAGTGGAGCAGGTTCACACGGATCAGGTGGTGGAGGTGGTGCAGGTCATGGTCATGGTCATAAAAGCAATCATACTATTCCTATTTATCATATTGATGATATAATCAGAGTGTGGATAATTTCTGTAGGCCTTAGTACATTTGCAGGAGTAATGCCTGCAATAAAGGCATCTAGAATGCTTCCTATAATGGCTCTGAGAACTGAATAATTTTTTTAAACTATTTATTATTTAATTATATTTGTCAAGTATTTTGGTTCCGATTTAATATATTTTTTATTGCTAGTTATTTTATGTGATTAATCTTAGTATGCAAAAAGTTTGAAATCCGTGATAATTATTAACTAATTCTATTTACGTTGATATTATTTATCAATTTAAAATAATTATCAAATTTATTCATTTTTAATAGGATGTTTTTATGGCGATTCTTTTGGTCCGTTGTTACGTATAAATTTATAACCGCTATGATTTTAGGTTCTCGCAAAAATGTTGTTACTTGTAGAGTATTTTATTTTGATATTTGGTTTATCATTTAATATGTCAATCTGTCTATGTCTAAATAAGTGTTCTAATGTAGTTATAATATTGAAAATTAAAAATGTAAAACATGTTAAAAATGTACTCATCATATATTACATTTATTTTTATAGATTTTAGACATATTCCAGTAATTATTTTTGTATATCATGATAATATTAGAAACTGACAAAAGTTAAATAGTGGGATTTTCATTGTCTTTTAAAAAATCATTAATTCTACTTATTTTTAATTTGATTATATATTTATTTAATTTTATTACAAATTTTGATGCTATATTATTGATTGAATTTTGTTATCTTTAAAAATGAATTATTAAAAATGGTTGTTTTTTATTAAATAGATTTATTTGAGGTAGATCATTATTTGTTATTTAAACAGGTTAAAAAAAATTATTGACCTAAAATCGTACCACAATTACCGTCTGTATCGTCACCTTTTGCTGCATTAAAGTTCATTACTACACTTTTAGTTCCACCAGTTCCACAGGCAAAGTAATCAGCACCTGGTCCACCGATAAAGACGTCATTACCGGTACCTCCATATAATTTGTCATTTCCTTTTCCTGCAACAAGAAGAGTTGGACCACTACCTGCTAATAGTATATTACTTTTGTTTCCACCATAAAGCTGGTCTATTCCTGAGCCACTAGCAACAATGATGTTGTTTCCTCCACCACCATACAATTGGTTATCACCTCCACCTCCAACAATTACATTGTCTCCATTACCTCCACGTATAATGTCGTTTCCACCTAATCCAATTATTATATTGCTTCCATTACCACCTTGTATACGATCATCTCCTTCGGATCCCATTAATGGACGACATGCTCCTGACTGAAAACATTTCGCGAGCGCTGTAAAAATAGCTGATTGGATTTGAGCTATATTTATGTGACCATTACTTGATGATGAATGAGGGGGTGTTGAAATTACTGTTGCTCCATTGTTGGATGCAGGTGTTGTATGGGAATGCGGTTCTGAAGTGACTTTTGATCCATTACTTGATGTAGATTGTTGTGCAAAAGCTTGTTCAAATGTATATAAATTTGTAATTCCTATTGTTAATAAAATAGCAATGGTTGTGCATATCAAAATTTGATTCATTCTCAATTTTGGATTACCTCGCAAATTTTGATTTAAGTTTTGTTTTACGTTACATACATTTCGCCTGTAGAATATATTTATCATTACATGGAAATTATTTTACAAAGATTTAACCTTAATGGATTTATTTCTTCTTTTTATTATCCTTTTTACTGTTATAATATTTAAGTTAATTTATTATTTCTCCAATATAATCTATAGATATTGTTGATCTCGCTTTGTGTTTCAAATTTCAATTCTTTTTTCTGTGAATATTAAAAATTATTTAAAATGATATTGTATTATATTTTTCTGTCAATAATATTTTTTTCAAATAAATCTAGATATAACAATGTTTCAAATTCAAAATCTATATACTAGGAGAAAATTCATTTCCTCATTCTGTAAAACTGGATACGTATCATTATTTTAAAATATGGTGAACAATTTATTTAGTAAAGTTAATTCTTTCTTTTGATTTTAAAACACTGTGCAGAAAACTTGGAACCATCCTTTATCAATTTTATCTTAAATAGGTTCTTTTTTTGCAATATACATTAATTTTTATAACTAGCCTTATCAGATCTCGCATAATTAGACATATATCAAAATTTCAAAAATTATCAATGATTAACAATAAGATTTACAATGATTATCGTTAGAATGGACTAGATTGAATTGTATTTATAAAAAATTTTCCAATGTAGCCAATTATAGGATCTATTGTATTGATGTTTTTAGGTTATATTCCTATGAACTATTATTTTCGTGTATTTTCTATGGTTCTTAACTAAAGGACTTTTCTGTCGATTATTTTAATAATTATGATGATATTTCTAAAAATTTTATAAAGATAGAATTGTTGTGCTCAGAATATGATTTTTTTTGGAATTGAATTGAAGAAAATTGTTGACTCTAAAATATTTTAGAAATCTTTTAATTATCTTTATTTTTTATATCAATTTTTTTAATTCCAAATTTGTGACATCAAAAAGATGATTTATGTTTTCTTTCTATGTAAATTAAACAATTAATCAGATTAAATAGTTCATTCTAATTAAAAAAGCAGTGTTTTGAATTTCATTCTTAATTGAATATCCATATCCACAATATGGACAATAGTCCAAAATAGTTCGAACAGGATGATCTTCGTTATTTGATTGGAATTCTTTTAATTCTTTTAATGAAATGAGATTGAAAATATAATGATCTTGATATGCATCTTTAAAATTTTCTATCGCTTTTTCATTTTTCTTTTTTTGGCCGAAATTTAAAGAAATTTTTTTATTAATTAAATCATTTCCCAAGCTATCGCAATTATTGGGTTCTTTTAAAGTAGTTATTGGATGTAAAGATGTATTGGTTCCACAATGGATACAATATCTATAGTGTCTCAACTCTTGAGGTATCTTTGTTTTAGATTGAATGGATTGAAGATATACTGCTGGTTGACCTTTGTTATCTGTATCAATGTAATTCATTTCATTTAAATTGCGAAAGGATTTACAGCAGTAGTAAATCATGTAAATCAAAAGTTTTGAAAATATATAAATTTTTATGTATTTTATAAAGTTTATTAAACTTAATTACCTTGATTTTGTTTTTTATATGATATGTATAATATTATCATATAAATACTAAAAAATTATTATCTTTTAGATTTGTTGTCATATTTGATATTTTTAACATTTCCATTTTTCATATATGAAGGTACTATTGAAATTAGCATGAGAATACCTGAGAGCAAAAAGATATAATGCAATGATTTTAGGAAATTATTAATTATCGATGTAGTATCAAGGGCGATAAAATTAATTTCTTTATTATTTTTAACATCTATTTTTTCATTTCTATGTTTTATTACGCTTGATTTATTATTGTTATTATGGTCTTTGATATTGATGATGTCATTTTTGATCATATGATCAGATGTTGTATCAATCGTTCCCAAGAAAATAGATTCAATATAATTTACTGGCATCGTGTTTGACATTATTAAAAAAGCTAATCCTATGCTTAGTGTATTGCCACTCAATACAAACATAGTACTAGTGCCTGCGGCTATACCTCTTTGATATTTTGGAACTGCGTTCATTATTGCTGCTCTATTGGGTGAAGCAAAAATTCCCATTCCAGCACCGATTAAAGACAATGGTAACAGGGTTTCCGTGAATGTGGATTTCATGCCTAAATTCATTAGCATAAAAAAGCCAATGGATGAGATCAATAAACCTAATGATGATATTGCTCTTGAACCATACCTGTCTGATATCCATCCACTTAGAGGTCCAAAAATTGATAATGCTATAGAAACTGGAAGAAGAAAAATCCCTGCCTCAAATGGGGTAAGTTTCATTGTGGGGCCTTGAAGATAAAATGTCATTATTAGTATAAAAGCTCCTCTTGCTATAGAATTAAAAAATATCGAAATATTGCCTCCTAAAAAAGATCTAATTTTAAATAATGATAGATCTATCATTGGTTTTATAACCTTTAATTCTATAATTACAAATAATCCTATAAACAATAAACCGATTGATACTACTGAATACATTCCAAATGGAAAATTATTTAATATTTGAAATGGTCCAAATGTTATACCAATCAAAATAAACAATAATCCAATCGCTAAAGTAATGTTTCCTATCCAATCTATTTTTTCTCTTTTTATCGTACCCAATTCATGTAATTTTGAATGACACCATACAATTGCAAAAATTCCTATAGGTATGTTTATCCAAAATATTGATCTCCATCCAAGGGTAGTTGCTAGTATGCCGCCAACGAGAAGCCCCATAACTGAGCCGACTACTATAGATATTTGATTGAGTCCTAATGCTTTTCCTCTTTCGTTTTCTGGAAATGCATCGGTTATAATTGCAGCGCTATTTGAGAATAAAAAAGCAGCTCCAAATGATTGAATTAGTCTAAATAATAAAAGTTGTTCTCCTGTCTGAGAGATGCTGCAAAAAGCTGATCCAATTGTAAAAATTATGAATCCTAATTTATACAATTTAACTCTCCCAAACATATCGGATAATCTTCCAAGGTTTAGCAGGATGGATGCGGTTACAAGTGAATAGCCTAGAACTATCCAAATTAATGTTAAAAGAGATATATGAATATCTGATATAATTATCGGAAGTGCAATTATGATGATATTTGTATCAAGTGATGCCATCAGAGTTCCAATTGTGGTGTTACTTAGAGCAGTCCATTTGTAATTTGTGATCAATTAGTTTATTATTTCTGTCTTTAGATATATAGATGGTTTCAGTAATAAAATTTGGTATTAAGTTGATATATTATTTTACGACTGCTTTGTTGCATGATTCCTATAATCTTTGATTTTACAAAATATTTTGTCTAAATAGATATCATCTTATTGTACAATGATGCTTTCAATATCATTTCTTGTATCATATTCTTTAATTTAACAGGATAAACATATTCTACGAACGTTCTTTTTATACTGGAGAAAACAGTTTCTACAATCCATCTTTGTCCATAGCTAACGCTATCCTTCCATTCTCGTAAATCATTTCTTTGTGCCAACACTGTTAGATTTCTTAGAATGTTTCCTTTTTTCCATCTTATTCTAGAATTCTTTCTTACTTTAATACAATGCAAGATTCCATTGTCTTCTGAGAATCTAAAAATTTCATTATTGTCATAAGCGTCATCTTCAGCAAATAGTTTACCAATTGTTATTTTTTTATCTAATTTTATAACACCATTAACCAACTCAGGTAATGCTTTACTATCGTGGACACGCTCATCAGTAACCTTTGTAGAAAGAATTTTCTTTGTCTTTACATTTGCTGCAACATGTATTTTTAAATATCCTTTCTTATTTTTAAAATGCCATTTGTCTCTCATCCATTGACCTCTGTTGGTGACCTTGATGCCAGTACTATCTATTGCATGATAATATATTCATCTTTGAATTCTTTACTTTTGTTATCTGCTTCTACTTTGATGTCTAACTTGTTAATTCTTCTGTTTATTGTAGTGTAATCGGGGATAGATGGTAGTTTTCCTTTAGCATGGCCTTGTGCTATACCCTCAGTTTGTCTATATGGTAAATGAAAATATGCCTTGGCATAACCAAGTAAAAGAAGAAAAGTGTTTGGATAATGAAATGGCTCGCCCATTTTGCCTTGGTTTATCTCTTTTAGTTCGGTATTCCAGTTGTTAATGACATCAAAGCCTAGCAAGATCTCCTCTTTTAACTAGAGATTGGTTGTAGGTAGACCAGTTCACAGTGTTTGTTGGTTGATGTTAGCTAAATGTATTTGGAAAAGGGGAATCATGCAACAAAGCATTTTACGACTACAGATCTACAAATAGGGTTAAATTATATTTATTATGTATAGGGTTATAATTTTTCTCCACCTCAATATCAATAAACCCCTATATCTGAATAATTGGAATAAATAGATATATGATGTGATTCATCATTCTTGTCAATTTATCGCTTTAGCAAGATGTTTGTCAAAAACCAGTATTGCCCTCAAATATTCGTCGACTTGATTATGCAAGAATTGGATGGCATTTTCGTTAAAGAAATGATGAAAAATATTGCATGATTAATACATCTATCTTTTAAAATAAAATGAATTACAATAAGAAAATTGGGTTCAGGAAACAGGCATTTCAAATTAAATGTGAAACAGATTTCTTATACCTTTGATTTGATCTCTCCTTTGCCTAATTTATACTTTGACTGGCTTTCTCTATTTATATCCGGGTGCATTCACAGCAGTTCAAAAAGTTGAAAGTTTGATATGTTATATGTACCACATTTCAGAAAAAATTTCAAAATAACAAAGACTAGAACCATTAGATTAAGTTGAAGTATTTTCTAGGTTTCCATTATATCTTGTGTAATTGGAAAAAACCTATTTTACTGCCGTAATTTTATATGTCAACAATGATAATGATGATTATGCTCTATTCTATAATTTGCGACGATAGATGCTATTTCATACGATCTAGAAAATAATATATACATCATTTATTATATTTTGTAATATTTACATTTTAATCATCTTATTATAGTTAAGATTGATTTGATTCTTTGAAGTTTGTTTAAATGTGCTAATTAAGTGAAATCTATTTCTAATGGTGCAACAGTTCTGTTAAATGATTTTATTATATTATATATGTGAAATTACTTTAATTGAATTATTACAGACATAAAATTAAGAAATTCTTTTTTTAAAAAACTTTTTTGTAATTTGATTGTTTGAAAAATCTGCTAAATCTCACTTTTTGATAAATATTATAATAGTGATTTATCTTAACTTTTAGACGTCCATTTAACATATATGTTAACAAGTATGATTTGTAGGTAAATGCGTATTGCACACATTGGAAATACTGCAGGAATTGGTTCGATGCTCTCAAAAAAACAGCAGCAAAATAATGATAAATCCGATGTTTTTGTTTTTGATGATTTAACGCAAAGTAGATTCGGTGGAATTAAAATAAATTATAATTCTTTTATTGATAAAAACTTATTTTATAATAAATTAAAAAATTACGATGTTTGGCACTATCATTATCCATATGGTAGCTTACACAATTATTTGAAGAAGAATTCTAAAAAAAAAATATTTTTAAAACATTATCATGGAAGTGACTTGCGAATGAATAGAATACAAGATCTGGATTTTTGTTTGGTATCTACTCCAGATCTATTGAATTTGGCTCCTAATGGAAAATGGTTGCCAATTCCTGTAGATTTGGAAAAAATTGAACCGATCCGAATAAGTACAGTTATAGATAAAAAACCTTTGAGTATTTCTCATTATCCTTATTATTTGAACAAACCTGAATGGGATTATTTTACTACTACTTTTACAGAATTGGAAAAAGAAAACAAACTAAAAGTTATCAAGGTGATTAATCTTAATCATGATCAATCTCTTGCTAAGATTGCAAGCAGTGATATATACGTTGGTAAAATTATACCTGAAATGGGTTGGTTTGGAACTGCCGAAACGGAGGCACTTGCTTTGGGTAAACCTGTGATTGCATATATTTCTGATGAACTATTTGATATATACCGACCACCCATCTTTCGTACTACTCGTGAAACCTTTAGAAGGGATATGATGGATCTTTTAAATGATGATACGGCACGTAAAAGACTTTCAGAAGCAGGACCTGTATATATCAAAAAATATCATGATTTATCGATTATTTCTACAAAGGTTTATGAATATTATCAATGTATAAATTAATTCTTAAAAATATTAAATTGTATAAAAAGGCTTTGATGCTTTTAGTATTCACTGCCGATTATATTATTGTGTTATAGAATAAACGTGCTCTTCAAACTTTCTTTTTATATTTGAAAATACTATTCATGCAATTTGTCTTTGTCCATATCTCCCAATCTTCCATTTTTGTAAATTATTTTTCTTGCTAAAACTAATATTTCCAAAGATTTTTTTTCCCATCTTGTACTTGCATTCTTTTTTACTTGATATATAATGTAGAATTCAATGGCTTTCATACTTCTAAAAATATTATTACTATTATAGTCATCATTAACAAATAATTTGTTGATTGATTTTATACCTTCAATTTTATATCGTTTCAACTAGTCTGGTACGCCTTGCTCTTATGGGTGTATCCGCAGTTTACCTTTATTATAAGAATTTTCTTACTCTATACTAAGATGATGATTTTTAATATTTTTCACACTATTTGTCTTGTATCATCTGACTCATATTAATACCTGTATTATCTAATACAACAATGGATGTGATTATCCTTGAATTTTTTGATGTGGTTAACATCTTTTATCTTGATCTCACCAGTAATTTCTGATGCTTGTATCATAATCTAATTTGGTGATACTTTTCCTTTAGCATATCCTTGTGGAATTCCTTCGGTTTGTCTATAATAAATATGAAATATATCGGTATTTTCAAGTAAAAAAATGTGCGGTATATCCGGAAATGGTTCATCAATCTTATTTTTGTTTATCTCTTTTATCTCGATATTCTTATTGTTTATAGTATGAAAGCCTAACAATCTTTTCGTTTCTTTTACATATGGGTTGATGGTAGATAGACCATCCTGTGATTTGTCGGTGTGTATTATCTATACGCATTTGGAAGAGGGGAACATGTGAGAAAGCAGATTTTGTCAATATTATCTTGGATTATCGTTAATACATATATCAAAACATTTTTTTAAAATACTGTTTTCATAACATTAGATTCAAAAATACGAACCAAACTGATTTCAAAAACAAATTAATATTACTTAATTGACTAACTTTTGTAAAAATATGCTCTGAATTTAAAACCTTTATTTGTATGGTCCGGAATTAAAGAAGTCTTTTTTTCAAATAAAAAACCAACCATGCCTTCTGAGCGATTTCTGTATCACATTTAATACAAGGACAAAAATATCAAATTTCCATAGACTATAGTATGTGGTTTCCTCGCGTGACTTGTAAACTCAAATCTACACTATTATCTTCATTCCTATTTTGAAAAAAGTAACATTGAAAGTACAATGCAGTAAATATGGATAAGTCGGGATCTTGATAATTATTTTTCATTTTAATAAGAATAAATGTAAACAAATTGTTGAACAGTGGCCTACATGTCCATTTATCAATTTGGTAAAGACATAATATCAAGTTAAACTATTATACATGTATTTTATCTTAAAATTTTTATTTTTAAATAAAACTAAATTAGAGAATTAATCTGTAATTATATATGAACTCAAAATTCAATCAATCTTTTGTACGACGAAGGTGGCTTGATTTCAGAAACGGTCATAGTATTTATCTAGCTTTTTTACTGGCATTTATTAATTTTATTTTAATTACTTATAATTTTGCTATTAAACAGCTTCCTTTTGGAATTGGTGGTCATTTAAATTTGCCTATATTTATCCTTATTTTTATATTCATTTATGCCCCATCTTCCATTATGATTGGATTTTGGCATAGAAAACACCAATATTCTGTTGAAAATGAAACGTTGATTAGAGAGAATTGGGTTTGGGCTTGGATAAGTCAATATCAAATCAGATTAATAAAAGGAACAACTACTCCTAAGGAAGATGAATTTATTATGAAATATCTCAATGAAATATTAAAAAGAACTAATAAACACGAATTGGTTGGTGATGATGATATTACTCCATTTCCAACAGATGATATGATCAATGATATAACCGAATCTCGAGATTCTGTGTCAAAAAATGAAAAAGTAAACAAGAGATCGGAAAAATAATTTATTTTTAATTCTTATAATGCATTTACTAATCTTCTCATTTTATCAAAATTAACTTCAAAACCAAATCTTTTCTCTTCTTTTTTCATATTTTTATACATGCTTAATAATAAATTAAAATGTTTTACTGTATTTAGTTTACCGTCCATCTTCAGCCTTATGATTTTATAAACGTCATGATAATATTGGAATTTTTTTAACACCATTTTTCTATACTCTTCTTTATTAAATTTCTCTGGATTTTTTTCAAGAATGTCCAAGAATATTTCACAGCATAATAATGATGGAATAATTCCCTCACCTAGCATTGGAAATACCGTACCGATTGATTCGCCTACACCTATAATATTGTCATGATAAAATGGCTCCATTAGTAGTGGAGGGGATAAGCGTATAGGTCTTCCAATTTTTTTAATTATTTTTGCATGCGGATGTCGATCAAAAAATTCTTTAATTCCAAAATACTTTCTATCAATGTCTCCTGCTCCTACAAAAGCCATTCCATTATCAAGTGGAAAATACCAAAAATATCCTCTAGCTCCTTTATATCCTATTACATAAAACTCGTCTATTTCATTAACATTTTCTATCAAATATTCATAAGCAGGAATAATAAAGTCGTCTTTTGGTTTTGGTAAAAAAGCTCTATGAAATCCTGTGCAATCTAAAACATAATCAAATTTATCAAGTGGAAAATTTTCTTTTTTACTGATAATTCCATATTTTATATCAATGTTTTTTAGCAAGTCGTTTTCCCATTGCTTTTTATTGTATGTTACTAGTCCATCTATTACAAGAGTTTCCTCTTTATTATTTGGAAGTTCCATTCTAATTTTTTTACCTATGTGAAAAATGTAATTATTAAATTCTAAATTAGCTTTTTTAGAGAAATATTCCAACATGTGTCTTGATGCCCCCCAGGCACACACTGGCCAATGCTTTTCTTTTTGTTGTGATTCATATATTTCAACATCGTGACCACCATTATACAGCATGCTGCCTAAATAACTTCCGGCTACACCAGCTCCAATAATGGCAAACTTCAACTACTTTAACAAGATTATTATAACAATATTAATTTTTGTTTAAGTTACTGCTGTCTTGATTGCGGGGGATTATAGAATCTTTCATATAAAAGTTATAATTAAACTACTTGTTAATTATTTATATTTCATAAAAAGTAATCTTGAATTAGGTACAAATAACAGTTTCCTATATATATTATACAATGATTGTATGTTTGAATGAATAATAAAATATACCTCTTGACGGCAATAATGGCTTTTGCATCCGTAGGTGCTATGCTACTACAACCGACTTTGGCGTCAGCAGCGACACATGGGACACATCATAAAAATGTATTTACTAATAATAGTGGTTCTAATGCTGCCTCTAATACTAATGCTAATCAAAATACTGACAGTGTCCCTAATCAAAATACTGACAGTGTCCCTAATCAAAATACTAATGCTAATCAAAATACTAATGCTAATCAAAATACTAATGCTAATCAAAATACTAATGCCAATGGATTTACTAATACCAATGGTAACTTTGCATCTAATGTAGATTCTAATTCAAGCAATATTCCTTCTGCAAGTCTATCATGTGGTCAGGTAATAAAACAAAGTGTTAAATTGTCTGCTAATTTGGATTGCACTTCTGATGGTTTAATTGTAGGCGCTGATGGTATTATTATCGACTTGAATGGTCATACTCTTAATGGACCAGGACCACAAAGCTCAAAGATTGGTATAATGCTTGCAACTTCTAGTGGGGTAACTATAAAAGGACCTGGAATCATATCTGGATTTCAAGCAGGAATTTTGAATACAGGTGGACAAGACAACAAAATAAATAATATTGACTTTACTGGCAACCAAATTGCAATATTCAATACTGGTGCAAAAACTACTGATATTGAAAACAATATGATGTTTAATAATGCAATAGGAATGGCATCTCATTCATCTCAAGGAACTATCTTTACAATGAACATGCTTAACAACAACAACCTTGCTGGTGTAACATTGGTTAATTCTGCTGGTAACACAATAGATACAAATACTATTAGAGGATCCAACAATGGTGTATTTGTAGATGGTCAAAGTACTAATAATTCAGTAAAAACTAATGTAATAATGCTTAATTCAGGAGTAGATATTAACAACGCTAATGGATTACCGATAAATATTAATCAAAATTCATTTACCTCCAATTCATGTAACACATCCGTTCCAGACGGTCTGTGTTTAACCAACAAATAATCCTTCTTTTTATTTAATCTATTAAAAATATTTATAATCTTTTTAAAACATCTAATTTTCGACTATTCGACAAAAATAGTAATATATATATTTTATAAAATTATTTATACTTATTAATATGCATGGTAAAATTATGAGAGTTTTAAGCGGATTATTATCTTTGATCTTTATCTCTTTCGTCTTTAACTGGTTATTTTCTAGTGTTTTTTTTATTAATAATGATTATATAATACGGGCATTAGAGCCAAATTCAACAAAAAGCGATAGCTTGATGTTTGGATCTAACCATACAGCAGCACTTTCTTTAATTCCTCTTATGATTAAAGAGATGGAAAATACGAATGCCACTTCTATTCCAATTAAACAGGTTATTAATGCTACGCCCTCCAATGTTACACTTTTACAAAATTTTTCCAGACATAATGTGTTAAATAATATAAGTAATAATATTCTGTTAATTAACACCGATCATAAAAATTTCAATACTTCGATTTTAAAACCTACGTCTAATTTTATTCCTAAAAACAAGACTGATCTTATTCCTTATGTAGTTAATTTGACTAAAAATACAAATGCTACTGATATTGCGATAGCCAAAACCATTAATAGTACTCCAAAAAATGCTACTGATGTTGCGATAGCCAAAACCATTAACGCTACTCCATCCAATGTTACGTTTTTACAAAACCTTTCTAAAAATAATGTGTTAAACAATATGTATAATAAAATGAAAAATCAAAAATAAGGATCTTGATAGTATTTAATTCTTAAATTTTATTTTTTTTAAGTGAGATTAATTTAATGTTGTTTTACATTTGAATATTTTACTCAAATAATTTTGATTTTAGTATAATTATTGACACTGTCAAAAAATGTTAGCAAAAATTTTATTATTTTTGAAGTTTATGAAATAATTCAATAATGTTCAATACCGTTAATTATGCCTCTAAATCCACACCTAAAATTAATATGCTTTTTTACATTTAAATCGATGTACTTATAAAATGTCTTTTGATTGTCTATTATTTTTAAACAAATAATGTTAAATATGTGTATGAAGTTTGTTTTGATTGTTCTATTAAATTAAGGAATTTTTATATTATATTATAGAATTAAATTTATAAATAAAATTTTTGTAAATTTGTATCTTTATACACAAAATGTCGATTTTATTATAATGGATTTAAAGTATACGTAATCGTGTTAAAAACGTTTTAGATAATTCTATGATATAGGACTTTTTAATCATTTTTCTAAATTTGTATTTTTCTCCTTTTTAATAAAAATTACAAATATTTATTTTATTGTTGGAAAGTGACAATTACTTCTTCCTAATACTTTATATTTTGGTTTTCTATAATTTGAAAATCATAAAGATAAGGGAATATTAATATTGTCAGTTAAAACCTAAAGATGTTTTGTTTGTATATTTTTGATACTATTACTACATATATTGAATTCTTGCGAAAAGTATTTGATTTAATAATGCCGCTGAAATTTATTTTATACTAGATTTCTTGCACTATTAGTAAAAAATCGTTTTAATTATATTATCTAATTAATATGTCCTCGTTGATTTTGTGTTATGGCCTATTCACAAACCCTTCTTTTTAAATCGTCATTTGTCGTTACTGGCTGTTTGATAATATTTGCTATATACCAAATAACATAAATATCTGAACTATACTTTTGCCATCTGTTTATTTTTGATAAATGCTTATAGCTAAGTAATCCATTATTCATCATATTCATTTGACTCTTTCCAGAGAATCGTTTGAAAAGATACACAGATACGAACAGCATGTAAAAACAAAGGAAAGAATGCTACTTGTTCTCAACGTAGTATATCAAGGAAAGGTGTCTACTGCTGCTCAAGTAGCCCGAGATCTTCATCGAAGTAAATCTTGGGCTTCCGATTGGTTAAAAAGATAGGATAAAGAAGGTTTAGAAGGATTAAAAACCAGAGAGAAAAGCGGCAGACCATCTGAGATATCTGAAGAGGTTGTGTATCAGATTAAGAAAGAATTATCCAACTCTAAACAAGGCTGGACTACAAAACAGGTGGAAGAGTTAATCATAAAGAAAAGCGGTAAAAAATACCATTATACTCACATATACCGTATTCTTCGAAAATTGGGCTTTAAACAAAAGATATCGAGAAAAGTACATGTTAATACTGCATCTCAGGATGAAAAAAAGGCATTCAAAAAAAGACAGAACAGATACTTGTGGATAAGCATACTTAAGAACAAGAACAGCAAAAAAAGGCTCCAGGTTTACTATAGTATCATTGGATGAATCATTTTTCTTTTATAACTCTTGTAAGACGTGTTTGGATTGAACAGGATAAAAGACCTATAATAAGAGTAACAGGTTCACACCAACGTTCATGTGTTTTTGGAGCCATAAACATAGAATGAAATCAGATATTCAGACAAAATGACAATTAATGGAGATACATTCCTTGACTAATTAAAGAAAATCCATGCTAAATTCTCAAAATGTTATTTGTTCATGGATAAGGCATCTCCTCATTATACATGCAAGAAGGTAATCCGATATTTTGAAGATAATGAGGATACATTAATCCCTGTATATACTCCAACTGCATCACCGGAGTTTATGGTAATGGAGCATATGTGGAATATAGCCAAACGAGATTTGCTTGTTCTAAAGTATTATGCATCATTTGCAGATTTGAAGAATAAGGTAACAAGATATTGCAGGACAAAAAGATTCAATCTTAATATAAGAAACTATCTATTAAGGGAGGTTCGATAATATATGCTAATTGGTATATGACAAAAATGCAATAAACAAGACATCCATCGATTGTTTAAATGTAAAGATGATAAAATAGGAGTTGAAAGTTCGGTGCTGTTGTAAGGCATTTTAAATTAGATGTAAAAAGTATATTTTTCTTAATTCTAGTTTATTATAGTCTTTGCATAACTTGTACTATGAATAGGTTCCCATTTGATTCCGATAAGATATATTTGTAGAGACCTTAAAGAATTGAAAGTTTGAAGGGAATACGCCAATTATTTATGAGATATGCAAAATACCTCAAAGATTGAAAATGACAAAGGAAGTAATGAATAATTTTCTATGTTTTATGACTGGGTTCTGAAGAACAGCATATACCAGGACCTGTTGACAAGGATCGGAGAAAGATAAACTATTCTGACAAGAAGAAAAAACATTTGGTGAGGACACGCTTGACGGCTAATAATCCCGTTATTAATATTTATAAAACAGGATATAGGAAAGGATGATACATTATTGTGATATTTATAAAAGAGATCAATCAATCACTCTAAAATCGGTTGTCAATGTGTTAATTTAGATAGTGTGATAGAAAATATTTCCAGAATTGTTATTATCCGTACCTAGTAGAAAGATACAAAATCCCGGATTATTATAAGAAAAAGAATATACTAAAGTGTTATAGAATGAGCGTAATTATAGATCATGCTATATGCAGATTGAAAAGGTATATGATTTTCGTAGATGTAATTAGAAATATGATTAGAAAGTACATATTATATGGTATCTTATTTATATATATAGAATAGCGAACAGATATTGTTAAAACAATCTATTCTATAGTGTGATAGAAATTACTTGAGCGATCTGTCATTTATTAATTGTTACAAAAAAACAAAATAACAAGTAAATATGTTTAAATAATACTCTGATTTATATCGTCATTTACCTAATTTATTATAATTGCATATATTTTGTTTATTTCTCATTTGTATGACTGTAAAATATTATTGGGTCTAGCTTTATAACATGATAATTCAAGTTCGTTTATGCTAATGATATTTGTTTGTAAGATATTCCAACTACTTTATTTCATAAATCTGTTTTTGTATGTGCTTCAACAACTCTATATCTAATGTATTTGTCCTCTAAAGAAAACTTTGATGGATGGGGATCATTTGTTTCTGAATTACACGATGGACATATTTCTTTTAATGTGTATTTTTCACAATTTTTACATTTTCTAATTCTGTGTTTCATGTTTTTATAATTGTGTTCCTAAATATTATGATGGGTTTTTTTAGACTCTTCTCGTGAAAATTTAAATGAACCGCTATTTTTCTCTATGTTATTTTTTATCTTTTCTATTGCTTGATTGAGAACTTTTTCAGCTATTTTAAAATTTTCCGCTGTAACTGTAATTCTGTATTTTGGAGCACCTACATATGTTATATCAATTTTTGAATTATTTTTTTGTACCTTCTACAGATGTTAAAACGTTTCTTATCACATCTATTCCGTTACCTTTTTTAACCATTATTTCTAAAACTGCTCTTACTTCTATGAAAGGGATTTGAATTTTTTTACTTTCATGCTCTATTGCCTCGATTATTTCGGGTTTGAATTCAAAGCTGCTTAATATTTCTGGACCTTTAATTGCTACTGCTTCAAATGCGTCATAAATAAAATCATATTTTTGACTTAATTTATTCTCTATTTCTTCTATGGTTTTTTGATCATATTCGAGCTTTGTTTTGATTATATCCATGAATGCCGAACCTTTTTCATCTTTTTTCACTTCTAATATTTTTGACTTCTTCTCTTCACCAGTAACCTGTTTTAGTGATAAATCTACCTCAGATCTTGCTTGATTGACTCTTATTACTTTAAGTACAGTTTTTTGTTTAATTTTTACATATCTTTCAATATTCCTTATCCAGCCGGTAGCTATCTCTGATATGTGAAGAAAAGCAGTAAGATTATCATATTCGTCAAGGGTTACATATGCTCCATGTCCTGTAACCTCTTTGACCGTGACTATTACTATTTCTCCCAATTCGGGGAGTTTTTTTGTCTCAGAAATACTCAATACTGTTAAACCATTTTGCTAGATTAATTAGTTTTACTTTATATTTTATTAAAAATCTATTCCTTTCTTAGCTTTGATTCCTTTTTTATATGGGTGTTTTATTTCTTTCATTTCTGTTACTAAATCTGCCAAATCAAAAATTTTCTCGGAAATATGATTACCGGTCAATATCAAATTTGTTTGGATTGGTTTCATTTTCAATAATTCAATTACTTCGTCTTCTGTAATGAGATTTAGTTTAATCGCATAATTTATTTCGTCTAGTATTATTGTATCGTATTTTCCAGATCTGATTTTTTCTTCTGCTATTTTTAATGCATTTTTTGATGATTTAACATGTTCATCAATATGATGATCATCATCAATTATTCCTACAAATCCTTTTCCAGTTACTATTAATTCAAAATTTGGTTTTAGTCTATTTGAACTGTATATCTCCCCATAATTCCATTCTCCTTTGATGAATTGGATCATACATACATTATAATTATAACCGATTGCTCTTAATGCAATTCCTAAAGCTGCAGTCGTTTTGCCTTTACCATTGCCATAGTAAATAACTATTATACCTTTGTCTACCATTTTTATTGTGTATTTAGTTTTCTATTAAAGTTATTTGGGAATTTTTTATTTTTTGTAATTATTGTTGATATGATATATGCTTGTCCAAATAATGGGGTGAGTAAATATTTTATCCTTTTTGACAAATTCTTTTTTTGAAAAATATTTTTTTTGTTTTATCTATTTTATTTTTTAGTCTTTTGTTAATAGATTATTTTCTATTTTATATTATACATGCATGAATCAGGTTGATTATTTGCTTTAATGTTCAATCTGATTTTTAATAATTCATAATGAGGGGATAATTGAAATAAAGTCGATCAAAATCTTTTACAATATTTTAGTAAATTGTATCTATAAAAGTTATTGTGTTGCGTGATCTATAAAAAATCTTATATCTATATTATTGGTGGGTAAAAATGGATTGGAATTAAGGCATAAAATGGATACTCTTGCTGGAAGAGTTTGTAAAATTTTATTACCTGTTAATGTTGATTATTTTTTTGGTTCAGGGTCCAATATTTCTATATGTACATTATCTAGCCTTGATTTGCTAATAAAATTATCAGAAATGCCTGTGATGTCTGTTTTAAAAGTGGCTGGACGATTATACTCTGAAAATAGGGGCATAGATCAAATGATATCTTTTTGTATGAAAAACCCTCAAATGAGATACATTTTATTATGTGGAAAAGATGGTAAGGGGCACTATCCTGGCGATGCTTTAATTAGTTTGATAGAAAATGGCATAAGCCCTGATGGTAAAATACTTGGAACGATTGCCCGATATCCTTTTCTTTGTTCATCCAAAAATGACATCGATAATTTTGTAAAACAAGTATCTGTTATCGATTTAAGAGATTGTCTCGATGAAAATTATATTTCTTCAATAGCTTTAAATCTTATCGATTAGATTTCTTATTTTTTGTTATTAGTGGAAACGAATTATCCTCTGTTTCTCTGCTTTGAATGTATTCTTTATATGTTTCATCAACGTCTATTGCGGTTTGCAATATTTTACTTTTTAATGTATTTGATGAATTTATGAACATTTTTGTATCTTTTGGTAAACAATGACCACCAATACCATCTCTGGGTTCTAGTATTTCTACATTCCATTTTGTATTTAAAGAATCTCTTAATTCTGTAAAACTTATATTGTTTGCTCTACAATAAAGATACAATTCTTCTGCAAAGGCAATTTGAAGATATCTATGAGAGTTCTCGATAATTTTAGTCAATTCTGCAACCTCTATTGAAGAAACAGGATGCATAGGAATGTATAATGAAAGTGAATCTGTCTTTTGTACCTAGGGGATCGTCATTATTATTATTGCTGTTATTTTTGTTGTCAGAACCATCATAAAAACTTAAACCGTGTTGAAGACAGCAGCTGCTTACCCCGCCAATAATTCTCAATTGATTGACCCCATGAATATGTTCCTCTAGTGCATACCATCTGTGCGGTGCATGGACTACATGTAATCTATGATCTACTTTTTCAAAAACCTTTTTGGACGTTCCTTTTGGTATTGTACTCTCAATAGATATTAAAGCGCCATTTTTTGACTCTTTTGATATTTTTTCCATTACAGACATGAGGCTATCTGTTTGCGGTGAAAACATGTCTTCAGACCTATGAGTTGCAACGCATACAATTAACACATCAAAATCTTTAAAATTATGAGTTTTTTTAATACCATAATTTGACTCTGCAATTTGCATAGCTTTTTCATTAATGTCATATCCATAAGTATCGAAACCTTTTTCTTTGACAAATTTTGCTACTGGAAGTCCTAATTGACCTAATCCGATAACAACCACTTTATTGAATTTATTTGAAATCTTATCATAGTACATTATTGGATTCTCTTACTCATTTTCCTGTTGATGATAAATAATCCTTTCGGATATTTTTAATATTATTTGAAACTATTTGTTAATACTATAAAACTTTTCTGCTTAATAAAAAGGGATTGATCGTAAATATTGCAGATTTGACAGTAATATTAGGAAAATAATTGAAATGAGGGATACAATAATTTTTATGATCTTTTATTTTTGATGTGATAATTACATATGTTCAATTTTTGTGTTATTTTTGTAAAATAGTATTATTCTTTAATAAACTTGAATAATTCTTTTTTTTTCGTTTTACTGATGATTAGTATATTCCAGATCTCTTAAATCTATTTTGGATTTTGTATTGTATATATTATAAGGATAGTGTAATTTACATTCTATTATTTTGCTATTGGATCTGTTTATTTGTAGGCGAAATTTGTAGTGTGTATATCTGATTAAATCATGATTGAATGATTCTTTGAGGTAACTTTTTTTAGACTTGCTATCAATTTTTTCAGTAATGGAATTAGTAAAAATAATAATTATTTTTTTTTTCAGTGAAATTAAAGAAATTTCTTTAATAAACTTTCTTACCTCTAAATGTACATTTTCTTTATATGTGTACAAAAACATCGGTATAATATCGTCAAGTAATAAGGTGTTATAATCAAATATTTTTATTTTTTTTATCAATTTGGGAAGATCGTCTACGTGGTAAATCCTTTGATATGCAATATTCTTTAAAAAATACTTGCTATTCTCTTTATACTCGCTAAATTTGTCAATCATGTATTTCAATTTTTCTGGCTTGAAATTCCATGAATTGTCAGAATAAACAACCCTGTTGTTATTTAAACTACAAATTACACAAATTAAAAGACTAATTTGGGTTTTTCCTGCACCTTTTTCACCAGTAATTTCTATCAAATTCCCAGTCCTGTTTGTATCAAATAGTAATTTGTCTAAATCATTTATTCCAGTTTTATATATGGTTATTTTAAATTGTATATTATATAAACATTTTATAAAATATTTTTTCTATCCTTATGGATAAAGGAAGCTTTTTATTGTCTCCTGGATTTTTTCACAATTGAATAACAATATGGCAGCATCTCCATCACAACAGCAACCTACTAAGAGACCTTTGAATGTATTACAAAAATCTGTTAATAGAAAGGTAGCTGTAAAATTAAAAAGTGAAATTGAATATCGGGGCAGAATGACAAATGTTGATTCTTACATGAATCTTATTTTAAATGATGCAGAAGAATTTGATGGTAATGATTTAATGGCTAATTATGGGAAAGTAGTCATTAGGGGCAATAATGTCCTTTTCATTAAACTGGAAAAAGAATTTTAATTTTAATTTTGTTTTTTACATCTAAAAACGATTAGAATGTCCAGAAAATTTATATTTACATCTGAAAGTGTCACTGAGGGTCATCCTGACAAAATCTGTGATAGAATTTCAGATGCTGTATTAGATGAATTCTTAAGAAAAGATCCTGATTCTCGCGTAGCGGTTGAAACATTAACCACTACTGGCGTGGTGATTGTAGCAGGTGAGGTTACTTCTAAATATAAATTAGATATTCAGGACATTGTAAGAAAAGAAATTAATGATATAGGTTATGATAAACCTGAATACGGATTTGATGGTAATACGTGTTCTGTATTAGTTTCGTTACATGAGCAGAGTTCTGATATATCTGTGGGAGTTTCTTCTAATGATATAAAGGAACAAGGCGCTGGTGACCAAGGACTTATGTTTGGTTTCGCAATAAATGAGACTCCTGAATTGATGCCTTTGCCGATCACCCTTGCTCATAAATTATCTTTGTGTTTGTCTAAAGTGAGAAAAACTGGGGAATTAGATTGGATTAGACCCGACGGAAAATCCCAAGTATCTATTTTATATGAAGATAATAAACCAAAAGCTATTGATACGATAGTTTTATCTACGCAACATTCTCCAGATGTATCTCAGGAACAGATTTATGAAGAAGTAAATAAACATGTAATTCAACCAATATGTGGGGATTGGATAAATAACAATACTAAAATATTTGTCAATCCCACGGGACGGTTTGTAATAGGTGGACCGCCTGGAGATACAGGCTTGACTGGAAGAAAAATCATTGCTGATACATACGGCGGAATGGGGCGCCATGGGGGTGGAGCCTTCTCAGGAAAAGATCCATCTAAAGTTGATCGTTCTGCTTGTTATATGGCTAGATATATTTCTAAAAATATTGTTGCTGCAGGACTTGCTTCTAAATGTGAAGTCCAAATTGCATATGCTATTGGGGTCGCAAAACCTGTTTCTATTATGGTGGATACCTTTAATACTTCGATTCTTCCAGAAGAACAAATTGAGAAAAAAATTCAAGATGTATTTGATACAAGTCCTGCTGGAATAATAAAAACTTTAGATTTAAAGAGACCTATTTATAAAAAAACTTCTGCATACGGTCATTTTGGAAGGACTGATGTTGATTTTATATGGGAACAAACTAACAAAGTTGATCTTTTAAAAGCCATCTTAGTTTAATTATATCCTTCTTATATCTATATGAAAAAATTTTTTATTAACGATGTTGAAATGATATAATTGCTAGGTCTAAAAATTTCTATGGGGGTTGATGATAATACTGATAATGATGATCTATCTATAGCAGAAAGTGAACAAGATCTCTCAAAAGAGATTATGGAAAAAAAACAAAAAGGTTTATTAAAAACTGGTTTTACTACTGGAACTTGTGCTTCTGCCGCTACAAAGTCTGCTTTATTATCTCTTTTAACTAATGTATCTCAGAATTCTGTGCAAGTTACTTTGCCAAAAGGTAAAATTATAACCTTAAATATTTTATGGACTAGAATTGAGCAAAAATCCATAACATGTGCGGTGCTTAAAGATGGTGGAGATGATCCAGATGCAACTCATGGATCTGAAATCTGCTCCACTGTTAAATTAACCAACAAAACTGGAAAGGTTGAGATTGATGGTGGAATTGGTGTGGGTAGGGTAACTAAACCGGGCCTAGGGCTTTTGATCGGCTCGGCAGCAATTAATCCTGTGCCAATGAAAATGATTACTCAATCTATTGATGAAATCCTTCGAATTAATGATCATCTGCTTGATCAAAATGGATTAAGTGTGGTTATTTCTGTTCCAAAAGGGGCAGAAATTGCAAAAAAAACTGATAATCCTCGATTAGGTATTTTGGGTGGGATTTCTATTCTTGGCACTACTGGAATAGTACTTCCATATTCTACTGCATCATTTGCTGCTTCTATACGACAGAGTTTGGATGTGGGTATAGCATTAGGTTCAAATACCTTTATACTTACAACGGGTGGAAGAAGCGAAGATTTTTGTAAGATTTTACTGGGTGAAATTTATCCTGATCATTCATATGTACAAATGGGTGACTTTGCGGGTTATAGTGTTAAACAATGTTATGAAAAACATGTAGAAAAAGTAATCATTGGGGGATTTATCGGCAAATTGACCAAAATTGCTATGGGTGTAAAACAAACTCATGTTAGAGGCTCACATGTAAACATGGATTTTATGGCAAAACTAGCCGGGGAATGTAATGCATCTAATGAAGTATTGGAATTAATTAAGAGTGCTAATACTGCAAGACATGTTTCTGAAATAATTGACTTGGGTAATATTATAGGATTTTATGACCTTGTATGTAAATATGCATTTGATCAAATGAATGCTTATTCTAAAAATAAATTATTGATCGAAATAATTATGTTTAATTTTAATGGTGATGTTATTGGTAAATTCTCTATTCAGAAATAAAGTTCAATTATTTTAAAAGTATTTCATTTGGACATAAAAATTAAAAGGTATTGGTGTTAAATAAATAGAGTTTATTTTTATGATAGGGGAAATAAAGGTGGCTAAAATTGCTATAATGGCTATTACTAAAAAAGGAATTGAAATTGCTAAAACGCTTAAAAAAAATTATTATGATGCGGACATATTTGTACCTATCAAATTTCTTAATGATGATAAATCTTTAACTTTTTTTTCAGATCCAGTGTCGCTCAAAATCGAATATTTGTTTTTAAACTATGCTTCAATAATTCTTATTTTTTCTTTGGGTGCAGTAATAAGACTAATATCTCCATATTTAAAAGATAAAAAAACAGATCCTGCAGTAATAGTTATTGATGATACTGCAAAGTTTGTAATAAGTGCTCTTTCTGGACATCTAGGTGGTGCAAATGAACTTGCACTAAGATTATCCGAAATTTTGAACTCAATTCCTGTTATTACGACTGCAGCTGATGTTAACAAAACAATTTCTGTTGATCTGGTTGGTAAAAAATTTGATTGGTCTATTGATGGATATGAAAATGTTACTAAAATTAGTGCGATGATGGTAAATGATGAAAAAATAGGGATTTATCAAGATAGCGGAGAAAAAAATTGGTGGAATTTAAATGAATTACCAAAAAATGTCACTATTGTATCATCTTTAGAAGATCTTTTAGATAATGATTTTAAATCTTGTCTTATCATAACTGATAGGGTTATTAAAAATCCTATGTTATTAAAAAAATCTGTTATATATCGTCCAAAGTCTTTGATCATAGGAATAGGTCTTCACTGGGATACCACAAAAGATACTATTGAAAAGGGGATATTTACTACATTGGAAGAAAATGACTTGAGTTTTAAAAGTGTTAAATTCATAGCATCAATGGATAAAGGAACACGTGTTAAGGGATTGGATGTTTATTGTAAAGAAAAAAATATTGATATATTGTTGTTTCCCAAAGAGCAGCTTAATGAAGTCGAAGTACCTAATCCATCGGACGTTGTTGGAAAATATGAAGGTACATATAGCGTATCCGAAGCATCATCTATATTGGCTTCAAATGGTATTTTGATAGTCCCTAAAAGAAAATTTCCTCCTGATTTGACAGTTGCGATAAGTAGGGTAAAAAATACATGAAAAAAGCATTATTGATAGTTGATCGAGGTAGTAAAATGAAAGATGTTCAGCAAGAACTACTTGAAACTTGTGTAAAAATTAAATCCAAAACGGACTATTATTATGTAGATTATTGTTTTCTTGAAGTTTTACCGCCATTTATAAGAGAAGGTGTAAACAAATGTTTAAAAAATAATGTAGATGCGATTACTGTGGTCCCTTATTTTTTATATCCTGGAATGAAGCTTAAGGATACTGTAAAACAAACTGCATCATTTGTTAACAATATCTCAAGTAAAATTATACTTACGAAACCATTGTCTTACCAGCCTACAGTATCTAAAGTTGTGTTAGATCGAGTTCATTCTTTGATAAAAGAAAAAAATATTCCAGATAGTAACTATTCTATTTTATTGATTGGGCATGGTAGTAGTGATAAACGTGCTCGAGATGCATTTTTGTATACTGTGAGGGGTTTGCAAACCTTTTTTAAAAATGTTAATTTTTGTTTTCTTGAATTAGAGCCTCCAGATATAGATGAAGGTGTAAAAAATTGCCTTAAATCTAATCCTGCTAACATTATTGTAGTACCTTATTTTCTCCATAAAGGTATTCATATTCAAAGAGATATTTTGATTGATCTTGATAAAGCGTTAAAAAAATATAATTTTTCTAATGTGTTTATTTGTGATCATATTGGTGTTGATTACTTAATGATCGATCTAGTAATTTCATTAGCAAAGGATGCTGAAAATAAAAGTGGTATATTTGGATAAATATTCTAATTATAAAAGTGGTACACCTACAGAGCGTGATATGTCTAAATTTTCTTTTGATATTGAAAAGCAAAGTTTTGATATTATTGAATCGGAAATCGGCGAACATCATTACACTGAAAATGAATGGATTGTAGTTAGGAGAATAATTCATGCAACTGCAGATTTTGATTTTGCAAAAAAATGCAAAATTATTTTTTATAAAAATGCTATAGAATCTGCATTTAAAGCATTTTCTAGCAAGTCCTATATTGTTACTGATGTAGAGATGATTTCTCACGGTATCAATAAAAATTCTCTTTCGAGACTTGGGATGTCAAGCGTTTGTTATATAAATGATCCTGATTGCATTGAAAATTCAAAAAAATATAAAAAAACACGTTCTGCATTTGCAATGCAAAAAGCCATGGATAAGATACATAACGGGATTGTTGTAATTGGTAATGCTCCCACTGCTTTATATGAGGTTATTGATTTGATAAAGACAAAAAATATTAATCCATTCCTTGTTATAGGAGTCCCGGTGGGATTTGTATCTGCTGTTGAATCTAAAGATGAATTATCTAAATTGAATGTTCCTTACATAACCAACGTTGGAAGGAAAGGTGGTAGTTCAGCTGCCACATCAATAATTAATGCATTAATGTTGCTATATTTTCATAACATGAAAAACCAGTAATTTATTTTTATTTTTTGTAATATTAAATATTTGTTGAATCAATCGTAATATACTTGTATATAATTATGTTATTTATTCTGCGAATTTAGTATTACTTTTTAAGTATTTGATATCGTTTACTAGTCATATTTTGGAGATTTACTGTTATACTGTAATTTATTATTATTTCTTTGAATATTTATAGCAATTTTTAATAAAATTTTCGGATATATTTGAGTTAATAAAATGTGTATGCATATACGATGCGATACAGTTACTTATACAAAAACCATCTTTACTATCTATTATTCCTTTTCCTCTTTTCAATTCATATATTAATTTGAGATCTCTATGATTATTAATTATGTTTGAATAGTGGAATTCGTGACCTCGGATTTTCTTAACCTTCCCAAAAATAGATCCCTTATAATTTAATTCAGCTTCAGTGTATCCTAAGGTTAGTTTTCCTGTCATTATTGTTTCTGCATCGAATAGACCTACCATTTTATATTTTTTTTTCCTACCGTTATATCCTTGTATCGATTTCGTTAAATACATCAATCCACCGCATTCTGCATATAATGGAAATCCATTTTCAACAAAATTTAGAATACTTTTTTTCATGGAGGAGTTTTTTTCTAATTTATCAGCTATAATTTCTGGAAATCCTCCACCGATTATCATACCATTGGTATTTTGAGGGATAAATTTATCATTAATAGGGCTAAAGAACTCTATAATTGCATTTTTTTGCAATATTTCTAAATTATCTTTATAATAAAAATTAAATGATTTATCTAAGGCTATTATTATTTTGACTTTTTTTTCTTCAATTTCGTATTCATTATTCTTTTTGTATAAGATTCCTATTTCTTGTTTATTTTTTACTGAATGTCCTATTTCTTCTACTTTATCAATATCTATATCCGTTGATATTTTTCGAGCTTCTTCTACAAGTTTACTAATGGAATCAGCATTTAATTCATTGGTAGGAATCAACCCTAAATGTCTTTCTTGTAATTTATTTTTATTACTATAAATTTTCCCTATTATAGGAACCTTTATTTTTGATTGGAATGCTTCGGTGATATATTTTAAATGACGTTCGCTTGCTATGTGGTTTATTATGATACCTGAAATTTTTATATTTTTATCGAATTTTAGAAAACCCAGAGTAATTGCAGCTAAAGATCTGGATGTTTTACGTGCATCTACAATCAAAATTATTGGAATATTTAAAATTTTGGAAATATGTGCAGTGCTAGCGAAATTATTTTTACCTGATAAACCATCATATAGTCCCATTACTCCCTCCAATACTGCAAATTCTGATTCTTTTGTGGTTTCATAAAACGATTTTAATACACCTTGTTTGCCCATTAACCATACATCTAGGTTTTTTGATATTTTTTTTGAAATTGCATTATGGTAGGAAGGATTCTATGTAGTCTGGTCCAATTTTGAATGGGTGTACTTTATATCCTTTTTTTTGAAGTGCATAGATTATTGCCATTGTAATAGTGGTTTTACCAACTCCGCTAGTTGCACCTGCTATTATCGCGCCAGGGATTCCCAATAATTATTTTGTCATCATTGTGTCAAATAAAAATATTAGTTGTGTAAAAATGCTTTGTAACACGATTCCTATAATCTTTGATTTATTATCTACTTATTTTGTGTTTTGTTGCATAACTAAAATTTTTAGTTGGGGATAGAATAATCCATTATCTGTGACTCATTGGCCTTCTTATAATCAATCCCTTATAAGACAAGGTGAGATACTTTTTTCATATGATTTTCTTGATATTTGAGATGAAGATCTTAAGGATGAATGAAAATAAGGATGGCAAAAAAATACAATCCCTGATTCCTTCATTCTTATCATTGGTCATATCAGGATATACCTTCATCTCTCATATAGACAAACAGAAGAACTTATCAAAGCAACTATAGGTAAGAACACACCTCAAGATAAACAACCTGAGTTTTTTATAGACCTGCAGAAGAACAAACAAACTGGACGTCGATACCAATAGCAGTATAGATGATAATGATGTTGTTATCATAACAGAGGACAGTACCGGTATCAAGGTTACAAACAGAGGCCAATGGATGCAATATAAGTGGGAAGTAAAAAACAAGAAAGGCTATCTAAAGATACATGTATACCAATTAGCATATGTTATCTAAACTGCATCTCTTAACAAATAGTTCCTCATATCAAGATTGAATCGTTTTGTTCTGAAATATCTAGAAATCTTATCCTTTAGATCTGCAAAGGATGAATAATATTTTAAGATAAGGAGATCTCGTTTTGCAATGTTCCATATCTCTTCCATTATCATAAATTCAGGTGATGCAGTTGGAAGGTATATTGAAATTAACGTATCTTTGTTATCTTCAAAATACTTTAACACCTTCTTTGATTTGTAGTGTTGTGATGCTTTATCCATAAACAGATAGCATTTTTCAAATTTAGCATGTATTTTCTTTAGATAATCAAGGAATGTATTGCCATTGAATTTATCATACTGCCTGAATAGTTGCTTGCCCTCAAGACTAATGGCACCAAAAATACATGAATGTTGGTGCGAACCAGTTACTCTAACAACCGGTCTTTTATCCTCATCAATCCAAACCCGTCTTACAAGAGAATCATAAAAGAAGAATGATTCATCTGTGGATACTACAGTAAATCCATATTCCTGATGTTGCTGTTGCTGTTGCTGTTGCTGTTGCTGTTGCTGTTGCTGTTGCTGTTGCTGTTGCTGTTGTATATCCACAAGTATTTGTTCTGTCTTTTTTTGAAAGCATCTTTCTCTTCCAGAGATGCTGTATTAACATGTACCTTTCTTGGCACCTTCTGCTTAAATCCCCACTTTCGAAGGATACGGTATATGTGAGTATAGTGATATTTTATACCACTTTTCTTTATGATTAATTCTTCAACCTGCTTTGTAGTCCAACCTTGATTGCTTTCTTTTAGTTCTTGCTTAATTTGGTAACTTGTCTCTTCTGATAGTTCAGGCGGTCTACCGGCTTTTGTTCTATCTTTTAATCCTTCTAAACCCTCTTTATCATATCTTTTTAACCAGTCTGAAGCCCATGGATTGCTTCTATGTATTTCTTTTACAATACGAAATGGGATTTGTTTATCTTCTCTTACCTTGATAATTAGAAGTAGTCTTTCCTTTACTTTAGGATCCTTTTCTTTTTTATATTGATTAACCAATTTGGATTTGGTCAATGGTGATGTCATTGAGTATACATAGAATAGTTGGAGGATCTAGATAGCTTTTGTGTTTTATGATAATTATCATGATAAACTGTTTAGCATACTTGTGCTAATTGGTATAGATGTAAACATAAAGACCAAACAAATTCTTGCACTTGAAGTTACGGATGAGAAAGTACATGATAGTAAAGTACTAAAGAATTTGGTGGAAGGTGTGCTGAATAATCCCCATAATATCAAGATCAAATCATTTCTAGGTGATGGAGGCCTACTATAGTAATGAGAATTTCAAATATTTGAAGGAAAAAAGGATTTACCCCACACCTTCAAAGTAAAAAGGAACCATCATTTCATTCAAGAATAATAAGATACGTAATAGAGAAGTTAAATTTCAAATAAGATTATCACAAATGGAAAAAGAAAAGAAAGTACGGAAGTAGGTGGGGATGGCTAAACAAACAGCATTTTTTTCTATAAAGCGGATGTTTGGTGAATACACATCTGCTATCTGGTTTAAAATTGGTAATAGAGATGACAATGAAGGTATTGGTGTACAACCTGTTTAGAAGAATTGTATAAAATGAATGAAAATAATTTGAGGAAAACTAGTTATGCAACAGAGCAAAAATATTCTTGTTATTATAGGCTCCATTACCAAACAGTTTTGCCTATCGGTATCGTGTTATCCACTTTATTTTCAATCAATTCGAGTAATGCTTTACTGTCATGAACATGCTCATCTGTAACCGGAATTGAAAGAATTTTCGTTATCTTGACGTTTACTGTTACATGTATTTTTAACCATGCTTTCTTGTTATCGTTGTTTTTTATACGCCCTTTGTCTCTCATCCATTGGCCCCTATTGGTAATCTTGACCGGTACTGTCTATTGCAATGACAATATATTCATCTTTGAATTCCTTGGTATATTTTGTATATTTTATACAAATATCTAACTGTTTATTCTTTTTTACAAATAGTTGTAAAATCTGATATAGAAGATACTTTTCCTTTAGTAGATCTCTTGCATAATTAGAATAAACAGCTATATTACCAATAATTAATCATTTTCTTGTTCTTTCTTTGCTTTCGTATGATAGATTGTTCAAAAAACCACTGCTTTTCAAATCATTCACTGGTCTTACCGTAGAACAGTTTGACAATATTTACGATAAAGAAATAACAAAAAGATATGTTAAATATGAGGTACAGCGATTATCTAAAAGAAAAAACAGAGAAAGAGGTATAGGTGCCGTAGGCAGACCTTTCACACTATATACAAGAAATAGATTTCTTATGCTTTTAGTGTACTACCGTCTATACATAACTTACACATTAGCAGGCTTTCTATTTGATTTAGATCAGAGTAACATCTGCAGAGACATACAAAAGATAGAAAATTTGATTAGAAAATGCGTACCAATTCCACAGAAATTATATAACAAAACAAAAAGGCTTCGAACCACTGAAGAGATAGAAATATTTTCCAGGCTTCCTTGCTTTTATAAATTCTACCGAACAACAATAGATACCAAGACCTGTTGATAAGAATAAAAGAAAGATTTTCTACTCCAGCAAAAAGAAAATACACACTGTTGTAAAGACACAGCTTATGGTTAACAACCGTGGTTTTATCCTTCATAATCAAGATATAAGAAAGGAAGAAGACATGACTATGATATCTATAAAGAGAATCATCATATTACTCCTAAAAAGGTTGTTAATGTATTTGATCTTGGCTATTTAGACGTAGAAACTGATTTCTTAGAACAACTATCGTCCATACCAAATAGAAAGAAAAGAAATCTGAAACTGTCACAAGAAGAAAAAGAGTACAACATTAATCATTCTAAAAAAAGAATAGTAATAGGGCATATCATTTGCAGATTAAAAAAGTACAGGATAATGAGCGACGTATTCAGGAATAGATTAAGAAAATACAACAGAATTTCAGATATAGTTACAGGCTTAGTAAATTATAGAACAATGAATAATTATCATTATTAAAACACAAAAATCATTATAATATTATAGATTGTTTCTAATTATGCAAGATCTAATTGATAAAAATTCAATTACAATTCTTTATCTTATCTTTCGATCAAAATCCAATCATAGCAATCTCTATTAAAACCGTATTAATCAAATTAATGACAAAAACAATACAATTGGTTTTATAAAATCTTAATTTAAGATTGATTTCTTAATTATCTGTAAACAATTATTGTATTTAATATGATTTTAACATTTGAATAATTTATTCAATAAATATATAATATTAATATATAATATTAATATATAATATTTTAGCTAAATGTTTATAGCTTTGTTAATATCAAATTAATTAATTATTTGCAATAGTACCGTGAATTTACTTCTGCAAATATCTACTCGTTATTATCATAACATGTGTGAGGTAAAAAACCAAAACACATGTTATTATTCTATAATTTATTACAAAGTTGCTATTATTTAATTAAAATTATTTAGAATAATAAAAATTTAGGAAACATAATAGATTATAGTATTTCAGAGGACAAAGATATGTTATTAAAAAAATTATATAGTTATACTGCTTTGTTGTATGATTATTTTATTCGTTATTTGTTAACGTTTTACTGATAAATTCATAACGGAAATAGTGAAAATTCAATGTTATTGTTATACATAACTTGTTGTTTTAACTGATTTTCAAATCATGCAACAAAACAGAGTTATACTCTTAAAATAATCTTGCTATATATCTAAAATTTAGAAATAAAAATACTGTTAAAGAACGCATACCAATATAGCACTACAAATTAAGCGCCTATCCTAAAATCATCTTTCTATAAATATCATCTGCTAATACTCCCGATATCAAACTTGTAACAGATGTAGTTGATAATAGAATTATCAAAAGACCATCATTTAAAACTAGAACAACAGGAAGAAGAAGAAGAAGACTTCAACATCTATGTCTTGATAAAGGATATAATTCTGAACAAGAAGAACAAGAACTAATCAAACGAGGATATGTACTACATATTCCTCCAAAGAGAAAGAGATGAAAAAGAGGAGATCAAGGTTACAACACTTCATCGCTCAAATCGTAAAAAATATTCTGCAAAAAGATAGGTTGTAGAGAGAACGAATTCATGGCACAACAGATTCAGGAAACTGTTCACCAGGTATGAGAAAAAGGTGGAAAACTATCTTGGATTTGTACAGTTATCCTGTTGTATGATCATTACAACAGATATAGGGATTCCATTTTTATCTGTTAAAATATGTCTTTTTGTTCTGCCCAGTTTGCTTCTATCTGTAGGATTATGTCCTACGGTCATCGCCTCCCTAACGGCGACTTTATGGATATACTATATATGGATTACCAAGTCCAGTTGGGCTCTGTTAACTTAAGACATTATTTCTTCATTGTGTTCATAAACAAACAACTTGAACCATTGTTTAACATGTTTTAAATTGCACTTGTTCTTTTTACAAGGATAGTAATCATCAAAGATTTCTATTCTATCCTTTATGTATTGCATTGTTCTTTCAATTATGCTTTTTTCAAAAGAAGAATGGATATGGTGGTTTAGATTCAAGAATTTACATGCTTGTGGGTACCAAGTACCACCATCTGAGGAAACAGAATGTAATCCATACTTGTTTACAACCTCTGACAGAACTCGTTCAGCTACAAACATATTTCGTTCTTTGGATATATAAAATGAAAGAATTTCTTTGTTTGTTGGTTCAATAACAACCCAAATCCATACCAATTCCGATCCAGCTTTTATGATAGTTTCATCAATGATATATTCATTGATTTTCCTTTTCTTGAAATATTTCTGTGGTTTGTACTTTTGTAGCCAGTTCCAGATTGATACATGACTTATTTTTATTATTTTTAAAAATGATAATGCTTTGGCCGTGTTTCTAAAGGATAGCCCAATAAAATACAAATGTAATCCATAGTCAATAATTTGTGAAGGCGTTCTATTTCTAGTACACATACAACATATGGTTGTATTCAAGCTATAGGTTTTTCCTTAAGTTAACAGGGCCACCAGTTGATACCGACCAGATCATCATAGGTTTTCAATAGTTTTATCCATACCTTTTTGAATGCATTTAATCCATTCCATTCTTGAAATCTACGATGACAGGTAGAACCAGAACCGTATTCTTTAGGTAGCATTTTCCATTGGCATCCTGTTCTTAATACATAGAGAATTCCATCGATCACTTTTCTGTATGGTACAATTGGTCGGCCAACTGTTCTTAGATGTTTCTCCTTTGGTAAAATGCTCTTAATCTTATCTTATGATTCATCAGGAATCTTGAGTATGGTATGATGTTTATTTTCTTTCTTCTTTATCTCCTCCTTCTTCTGGATGAAGACCCTAGTTTATCAAAAGAGGAAAAGAGCTATAATCCTATCGAATTGTGGGATAGGCTTTAAAGATATACTTTGTAATTTGGTATTCTATTATGAGAATGTCTGAAATACTGTCATTGTTATTTATCAAAAGAAATCCTGTTTCCATCAAATAGATACAAAAGTACAATTTTAAAGATATCCATAAATAAAAATTTTCGAGTGTATTTTATTTGCTAGTTAGAGTTTAATTAGATCTAATTTGGATTTTGATAGTTATTTATCTAATCTGCAAAGAAATTCTTCTTTTCAGATAAAGAACAAAATATGTCTTTGCCAAAGCGCGATTTCTGTCACACCATCATAACAAATGTGGGTAACATAAATTTTCAACAGGTAAGGATATGATTTGTTTATAGATTTTTATAATGAGGATAATGTGTCAAATGAATAGAGTTAATTATTTTATTTATGATAAAAAACAAAATGATGCCGTCATTATGCGTTATATTGAAATCTTAATCTATACCAAATCCAAAATGATGATTTCTATTTGTAAAAATATATCGATGAAAAAACAATTGAGGATTGATATAATTTTAGAAGCGCTGACACTAAATTATACAAAAGATCAAATTACATTATCCAATTTATTGATTTTAAAATAAATTGTCTTAAAAATATTAGTAGCAATATCATGTTTGTTTTGAACAGGAAAATGATAATAATTTTTCTCTCTTGTTAATATAAACACTTCATTTAAATCGGACCCTATATGAACTCCTTTTTTACCAACATCATTTGCAATTACAATATCAGAATCAGATTCGATTAATTTCTTGTAAGATTTAGAAAGTAAAGTGTTAATGGATACATCATGGTCTGCTTTAAAAGCAACTAAAAATAATTTTTTATCAATAATTTTGATTTTGTCTATAATCTTTATTGTAGGGACAAATGTGAGCGATAGTGATGGATTAGATGAGTCTATTTTGAAATTGGAATAATTCATAGGCTTAAAATCTGAAACAGCTGCTGCCAATATGACGATATCATAAGATAATGATTCTATCTCTTTTATGATTACATCATACATTTGCTGTGAAGTGGATACGTTTAATATTTTATAACTCAAATGGGAATTACTGGATTGAATATCGAAAGACGTAATGCCCTTCACAATTGTTACATTAGAGTCAAAATTTAAGGCATTATTTAACAGAGCGATTCCCATTTTACCTGAACTAGTATTTGAAACTATTCTTATAGGATCGATATATTCTATAGTACTACCCAAACTTATCAATATTTTTTTATTTTTAAAAAAATCTTTCAAAAAGGATTCTTCCATATTGGATATAATATCCAGCGGTTTTTTGACAAATCCATCATTTTCAATAATAACATCCTGTCTTTTATTTAACATATTGATACTTAATTCAAGAACAGAATTGATGTCAGCTATTTTGGCTTTTCCTTCTTCAATTTTTGGAGGCAAAAAAATAACTCCTTTTTTTTCCAATTTAGCAATATTTTCTTTAATGATATCATTTTCATACATGGACTCATGCATAGCTGATGCAATAACGATAGGAATCTTTGAACCTAGTGCTACAGACAAAACTGAGGTAGTAGGAGTATCATCTATTCCATTTGCAAATTTGCCAATAGTGTTGGCAGTAGATGGATAAACAATAATCAAATCAGATGTACTATAATCTGCTAATGCGATGTGTTCCAAATTGCCAGACAAATGAGATGTAACATTATTTCCGCTTGCCCATATAAAATAATCTTTTGAAATAAATTTTTCAACAGTTTTAGACATTACTATGAATACTTCTGCACCATGTCTTAACAAAAGACGAATTAAATCTATGGATTTATAACATGCTACACTGGCAGTAACACATAAAACAATATTTTTATTTAATAACTCGTTTCCTAAAGATGACTTAATACCTTTTGATGGATGTGTGTGAAAAATACTATTATCATCATTATTCAAAGAATCGTCAATATGTATGATAATATCACTACTATAAAATTATATTTGTTTTTATTCTCTTAAATGTAAGGATTTAAAATATTTATTAAATTTCTCAAATTCCTCTGGAATCATTGAAAAAGTATTGGATGAGCTTGGGAATTCGCCGGATTTTACTTCCTTTATATATGTGCCTATTGCTGTTGAAAATAACGAAATAGAATTGATATAGCGTTTTACAAATTTAGGTTTTATTTTATCATACAAACCTAATAAATCGTGTAATACAAGTACTTGTCCATCACATTTATTTCCCGATCCAATACCTATTGTTGGAATGGATAATGTTTGTGAGATTTTTTCTGCAATTTCAGATGTTACCATTTCCAACACTATGCTAAATGCACCAGCCTTTTCAAGTGCAATAGCGTCATTTAATAAACAAACAGATTCATCACACGTTTTACCATGAATGTTATGTCCATTCCATAATGGTGATGTTTGAGGCTTTAACCCTATGTGACCCATAACGGGTATCCCTTTGCAGCTCAAATGTCTAACCAAATTAGATATTTCACTACCGCCTTCAATTTTTACTGCATTACACCCCATTTTCATAAATTTGATAGCATTACATAGTGCATCTGAAAACTTTGATTGATAAGAACCAAATGGCATGTCTGCAACGACTAGGGCATTTTTAGAACCATTTAGAACACCCTTACAAAATACTATCATGTCGTCCATGGTGACAGGCATAGTGCTATCGTATCCGAGCATTACCATGCCGGCACTATCTCCCACTAATATTATATCTATTCCAGATATGTCGCAAATTTTTGCAGTAGAATAATCATATGCCGTTACAACTGTTATTTTTTCTGAATGTAGTTTCTTCTGTTTTATCTCGGATATGCTTTTCATGGTAATTTATTGGACTAAAAAATTGGCTAGTATGACATAGAAATGTATTTGTTTTGACACATTATCATTTTCAAGTAGTATTACTACCTAATCTTATTATGCGAAGACATTCTTTCATTGTTTCTTTATTATTATAATTATTAATAATATTTTCTAAATCTTTTATTGTTGAATTTTTTTTATGATCCTCGATATTTTTTATTAACATCGGAAAGACTCTGATAATATTATCAATTATGGATATATCTGATGCAATAGATGTTCTCGATAAAGGATTCAAGTCCACCGTAATGACTTTTTTTCCCATTTTTTTTAAGGCGATCGTTCTGTCTCCATCCTCTAATGGTACAAATACTGTATCTGCAATAAAAATACCCTCTGAATCAATTTTTCGCCTATTACTTTCTGGTTCTGGAATTTGAACGGATCTATTCGAATCAATTCCCAATATTTTTTTGATACCGTATTTTTTTAATTCATTGGTAATTGCTTTTTCTCTAGACAAAGTATGATAAAAAAGATTCACTTCAACAGAAAGTTTTTCCAATGATTGGGACAGTTCACTTATTTCCTTTGCACATAACGCAGCTACATTTCCATTAACCGATATAACAGGGTGTTTTGCAAGAATAAAATGTGCAGATGCTGCATTAATTGATTTTAATGCCGGTTCAATAGTTTTCTCGCCTATAAGATAGTCAAATGCTTCTCCCCTACCGTGTGCGATGAGGCCTTCTCTGGCAACAATGTCTTTTTCGAATCCCTCTACTAATTTTTCTCGGATCATCAATGAGTGATACCTAGGATGATTTATCGGTATCAATTTTTAGATACCTCTAGTCATAAAATAGTCTCGCCCCAAAATTGTCTATATTGCAAACAAATATTTTTCCATCGAATGAACTTAGTGTACGTAATACATCATCTATTTGTTCTTTTTTTACAATGGTAAATAATGTGTGTCCAAATAAAGCTACGCTGCTCTTTATGCCGAGTTCTTGCAAAGATAATGCCGGTTCTTTGCATGGACCATCTAGAAGACCAAATTTTTTAGCATAAGTACATGATGTATCTAAAAAGGCATCAATAGTGGGATTATTTATTAATTGTTCGATCATTGTTTTGCTATACAAATTTAGCGAATCATTTTTACTGATAAAAGATTTATTCAATATAGATTTGGTACTAATTGGCTTTAGACACAAAATTATGACATAAAAGTCATCTGATATAGGAAATTTTAAGATTTTGCCTATTCCAGGACCACCTATACTAGTACGTATTTCAAATCCACCTGTGAATTCTGATATTACAGTCCCTAAACCCGTTTTACATGCAAAATCAGCTTGATGAGCAATTTGTGCTGCTTGAGTATAAGATAAATTCGTTTTTAATGCATCATTTAATGCAAAAGATAATCCTAGTGCGGCAGCTCCGCTAGATCCAAGACCATAGCCTATAGGAATTTCGCATTCATGATCGACAGAAATAAAAACTGGTTCTTTAATGATTTGTAAATAATATTCAATTACAAATTTAGATACTCTAGCGTCCGAATAATCTATACCGTTTATTAAAATTCTATAATTTTTTCTGTAGTCATTGAAAATTTTAACTATGGTATGAATACCTTTAGTTATATTGAAACCTGCACCTAAAGAACCCGAATTCTCAGGACAAGTTAAACTTGCCTCCGATGTAGCAAATAAACCGGTTATATGGCCAGGGCTGAAAGCCTTTGCTATTGAAACCGGTTTTTGGGCCACTATTTCCATTTAGATTCGTTAATATGAAAAGAAAATATAAAAATATTGTTTAATTAATTTATATTAGTATAAATTAATCATGACTATTTATATACGAACATTGCAACAGATTGGAAGTAGTATTTTAATATCACTACCCGCAGAATGGATAAAAAAAAATTTATTGACAAAAGGTAAAACGATAACTATAGAGACCAATAATGATAACACTATTTCGATTTATAATACAGACCAGGATGAGGAAAGAAAAATAGATTTCAATTATCAACATGATACAAATATGATGCAAATTGTAAGTAATTCAAACAATAATTCGGATATTGGGAAAAAAGCAGACGACATAAAAATACTATTGAATAAGATTTTTGGGGCTTATCTATTAGGTTACAACTTGATCAATGTCAAATCAAAAGAACCTATATCATTTGAAGATGGTGAAACAATAAAAAAATCCATTAGAAAATTGGTAGGTTTAGAAATAGTGGATGAAAACAATTTCAACATAAATTTACAGTTTCTTTTAGATGCAAAGACACTAAATATTGAAAAAATATTAAACATGATGAACTCCATAATTAAAGGCATGTTTCGAGAAACCATTTATTCTTTTGATGGAAAAGTCCATCAAGATCTAAAAAAAAAGATCGCGAGTAGGGATGACGAAATTGATAGACAGTATTTTCTACTAGTCCGATTAATAAGAACTGCCATTATGAATAAAAAATTATCAAGTGTTTTAAATTTAAGTAATATAGATATGCTAGATTATAGAATAGCGGCAAATTTTCTAGAAACTGCAGGAGACTTAATAACGGAACTAATATCCTATTTGATAGAAATTAAAGAAGATAAAAATATAGTTGAGTTAATAAAAAAAACAGGTTCTTCATTAGAGGAAATGCAAACTTTTTCTATAGAAGCATTTACAAAAATGAGCAGAGACAAAGCTTTTAAAGTTATAGAAAATTATGAAGAATTTAATATATCGTTATCAAATCTAAAGAGAAATATTCAATCAAACAAGGATATTTTAACTAATGAGACATTTCTTGTTGCATTGGTAAATACAATATCGTGCCTAGATAAAATAGCAAAATGCTGGATAGATATAACAGATTTAGCAAAACCCACTTACTTAATTAAACAATGACATAACAAATGAAAAGACGGTTAAAATTTTATCTTTCTCTTTTGTCATTGACAAAGTCTAAGAAATCAGATTTAGCTTGTGAATAAGGCATCTGGATTGGAGGATGTTTAAAACAATAAGCGGAAATGCTATCCAAAGGTCCAGAAACACCTCGATCCATTGCTATTTTAGTGCCTCTTATGGCATCGATCATAACCCCAGAACTGTTATAAGCATCTGGAACTCGAAGTTTTATATCTAGCTCGAGCGGAACTTTGCCAAAAAATCTACCTTTCATATAAATATATGCGACTTTATCATTCTCTAGAAAATTAACATAATCCGATGGACCTATCCTCATGGGAATATCGTATGGAACCATTGCTTTTACTGCAGAAGTTTTGCTGATTCTTTTATCCTCTAATCGTTCTTCATCCAACATATTATAAAAATCCATATCGCCACCAACGTTTAATTGATAAGTTTGATCTATTACTACACCCCTATCCACCCATAATTTTGCAAGAGTCTTATGGAGAACTGTGGCCCCTAATTGACTCATCACATCATCACCAGCACAAGGAATGTTTTTATTTGCAAATCGATTTTGCCAATTTGTATCCGAGGCAATAAAAACAGGTATCGCATTTATGAATCCAACTCCAGCTTCCAAACATTTTTCAGCGTAATTTCTAGTTGCAGCTCTACTTCCTACAGGCAAATAATTAATTAGTATGTCGGCTTGTACATCCTTTAGAGTTTTAGTAATATCGACATGGGAGATGTCTGAAAGTTTGACTTTCTCAGAAAAATGTTTGCCTGCTCCATCCATTACCTCTCCTTTTTGGACAGTTACACCAAAATTGGGAACATCGATTATTTTGATTGCGTTATTTGGATAAGAGAAAATGGCATCAGATAAATCTTTTCCAACTTTTGATTCTGCTACATCAAAAGCTGCAACAAAATTAATATCTCCAGGTTCATATCCCCCTAAATTATAAGAAGCTAAACCAATCGAGTCATTTGAAGAAGATGGCATATCAGAATTATTTAATCTGGAATTATATCGGTTCTTATCATCTTTGATATTGTTTTTATCAACAACATCTTCATTAGTACTAGAATTAGAAGAATAATATTGGATTCCTTGGATAAGCGCAGATGCACAATTTCCAACACCCGCAATAGCAACTTTAATTTTTTTTTTCATAAAGTTTACAATATCTAAACCATATATAATTTATATATAGATAAATAATTATAAAGACGTTTGACAAGCATGGCGAATAAAATTAAAAGTTACATGAATTTTAAAACAATCCATAATTCCGATCTAGTGCCAGTTATATAAAGGCGATAGTATTTGCATCTTTAAATTAATATTTCCTGTTTTAACATAATTATTTTTATGTATTTTTATTTAGGTTCTGTTAACAGCTTTGTAAACACAAGGATACATCTTCTTGTAAAATACTTGTGATTGCTTTGTTGCCATGATTCTTATTATAGATATTCTTCCACTTGCTAACTATTGCTTGTCCTATTTCTTGCGCGTCTTTGAATGTAGAATTGTTAATTGACTGCCTTTGTAACCATGACCATCTAACTTCAATTAAATTAAGTTCTGGATCTTACAGGCAGAAAAACTAATCTTATTCTTGGACAGCATTTTGATATTTCTTTCTTTACCATCTTTGATTTATGCGCGGATAGATTATCCAGTACAAGAAAGATATTTTGAATATTCTTATCTTATCTTCTATCCACTCTTTTTAGAAAATCAATAAACTATTGTTTTCCCGTCTTATTTCTATAACAATGTACATGCATCTTATCATTTGTGTAATCAAAAGCTCCAAACACGTTTAGCAGTCCATTTATCTTTTGAGCCTTTTCGACCTTTACCTGTACTGATGACCATGAAGTACCACCATGTGTCTTTGCTGTTACAGGCCCTTTTTCATCTACATACAGTAATATAGAATCTGAAGGTGTGTTGTACCTTAGCTGATCAATTTACTTTTTTTCAAACTATTCTGGGTCATTGCTTCTTTTATTTGATAACACAGTTTTAGATATTCCATTTTATTCTATGCTCTAAAAGGATATTTCTTATTTCTGCAGAATGGCTAATTTTATCCACTATTTTTAGATCATGCATAAGAAAGCCTGCCAATACACGTAATGACCATGTAGAAAACCCCAAGCCAAAAGATCTTGGATTTGATAAGGTTATCTGTACTATCTTTTTTTCGATATCATAATCAAACTTGTCTGCTTGCGATTATGTTTTTTTGATATGATTCCATCAATTCCTTTTTCACTGAATTGATGTATCCATTTTCGTACGTTGTTATCATGATGATTTGTTATCTTTCTTATCTGAGGTACTGTATATCCTTCATCTTTGAGCAAGATTATCCTGGCTCTATATCCTGATTGAGTATTTTCAAGCACTAGGTGTAAGATATTTTTTCATCAATGGTAAGTATATTTTGAGGAATGTATCCCTCACAGTATTACTAAAGAGCGGCAAGCTAAAGGTATTACGATATCTAAACAAGCACTATTCATTTAACAGACAAACATAACATATCTTTTACACAACTGTTAACTTAAGAATTTTCCAATGTTTTTAATAACCTCTAAATTTGTTTTAACTCATTTATGATAAAATATGGTATTTGAGCACAATATATCCATCTTTCCTAAGTTAGCAAGGCTATTTTGTATTATGCCATAATTCTCATCAAGAAATTTCCTTAAGTTAGTACATCCAAGACGTTGACAAAAAACGATTTAAAATAATTATGTTACAAAACACTTTGGATATAATTATTAAGAATATTCTTAGTTTCGGAATTAATAAGAGTAGATATCATTCATAATTATATTACTTTTATATCTACTTTGATTTGTTTAGTCGACTATAAATTCAGGTATTTTGGTTTTCTTATGAAATATTATTTCTGGTTCGTGTTTTGTATCTATTCTCTAATTACTGTATAATTCCTTTTAGTGAGCAAGATTTGTTTTAGATGTTTCTTAGATATCCACCATTGAAGGATGGGTAAATAATATACAATCTATTTACTGATTCCATGATTGTCCTGACAATGGATTGTCCCATTTCGTTTGTCTTGTGAACTGTGACACAAGACACCATATACAGTATATATTAATGGTTGGGTTGTATGTATATTTAAGATAAATTATAGGCAATGATGTGTCTTTTGTGTCTCTTTTATGATTCGTATAATTAATTCAATTAACAAATAGTTTTATTAATGAAAACATGACAGATTTGATGGCTCTGTTAACTTAAGGAAAAACCTATAGCTTTAAGACAACCGTTTATCATATGTACACTAGAAATAGAGCATCTTCACAAATTATAGGATATGGGCTATATTTGTACCTGGATTATCATTTAGAAATACTCCCAAAATATTATCCTTCTTAAAAATAGGAAAAATGAGTCACGTTTCTATCTGAAGCTGGATTCAAAAGTACAAGCCTTGGAAATATCAAAGGAAAAGGAAAGTCAAAGAGTATATCATTGATTAAACTGCCATAAAATTAGGTTCTTCTGAATTAATCTGGCTTTGGGTTATAATTGAACCAAAGTACAAAGAAATCCTTGCTGTTGATATATCCAAAGAACAAAACATGTTTGTTGGACAGAGCGATTTCTGTATGAGGTAGTAAACAAGTATGAATTACATTCTGTTTCGACATAAGATGGAGGTACTTGGTATCCTCAAGCCTGTAGCTTTTTGAAGATAAATCATCATCTTCATTCATCCTTTGAGAAAAGCCTGATAGAAAAAACAATTCAGTACATAAAAAATAGAACTGAAAGCTTTGATGATTACTTTCCTTGTAAGAAGAACAAATGTACCTTAAATCACGTCAAACAGTGGCTTCATCTATTTATTGATAACATAATAAAGAAATATTGTCTTAAGTTGGTAGAGCCTTTATATATACAAAATTCTAAAAATTAGAAAATCTAAACGCGCATAACTAGTTTACTTTATTTATTATCCACTTATTTGTATAATTGTTAACATAAGAAACACCAATTTAAACAAATAATATTTTAAATGATTAAGAAATAGGTTCATTCTGCCTTGTTGCATTATTCTCTCTTTCTAAATACATTTAGCTAACATTAACCAACAAACACTGTAAAATCGTCTAGCTACAGTCAATAGATCTCTTGCATAATTACCTGCAAACAGCTTTATGACAATTAGTTTATCGTTAATCTGTTCTCTCTTTGCTTTCATACGAGAGGTTATCTAAAAAGCCACTGCTTTTCAAATCCTTCACCGGACTTACAGTACAAGAATTCGATGATATTTTACAAAAAGAAATAACGAAAAGATATGAAATACACGAGGTACAGCGATTATCTAAGAGTAAAAATGGTGAAAATAGAGAACGAAAGCGTGGCGTTGGTAGGCATTTCAAACTAGATATAGAAAATAGGTTTCTGATGATTTTAGTGTACTATCGTCTATACATAACCTACACCTTAGCAGGTTTTTTATTTGATTTGGATCAAAGCAACATTTGTAGAGACATTCAAAAGATTGAAGGATTGATAAGACAATGCGTACCCGTACCACAAAAGACATACTCACTAACAAAGAGGCTGGAAACACTAGATGAAGTTGAACGATATTTTCCCGGATTAATGGCTTTCATAGATTCCACAGAGCAACAGATACCAAGACCTATAGATAATAATAAAAGGAATCTAGTCTATTCTGGCAAAAAGAAAAGGCATACCATAAAGACACAATTGATGGTTAACAACCAAGGTATTGTTATTTATAAATTAAGATATAAGAAAAGAAGAAGACATGACTATGATATCTATAAAGAAAATCATCCCAGTACTCCAAAAGATGTTTTAAATGTATTTGATCTTGGATATTTAAGCGTAGAAACTGATTATCCGGGACAACCATCATCAATACCCCTCAGAAAGAAGAAAAATATAGAACTGTCACAAGAAGAAAAAGATTACAACAAAAACCATTCTAAAAAAAGAATAGTGATAGAGCATACTATTTGCAGATTGAAAAAGTACAGGATAATGAGTGATATATTCAGAAATAAGTTAAGAAATTACAATAGAATATCAGATATAGTTACTGGTTTGATAAATTATAGAATAATGAACCCGCATTATTAAAACCAAACATAAAATCCAAGGAATTGGTTTCCATGATTTCTAATTATGCAAGAGATCTTATAACTAGTTAAAAGAGGTGAAATACCCTTAGGCTTAGATGTCATCAACAACTAGGATATCTAATTAAAAGAGATGAACCCAGGCAAAATTGACGAGCCATTTTACTATCCAAACACATTTCTTCTTCTCTCGGGATATGCCAAGGCATATTTTTATTTACCCTATAGACGAACCAAAGAAGGAATAGCACAAGGCTATGCTAAAGGAAAACTATCGTTCATTCCAGATTTTACAACTATTTGTAAAAAAGAATAAACAGATTAGACATCAAAATAAAAAATACAAAAAATAGTAGCAAAGAATTCAAAGACGAGTATATTATCATTGCAATTTATAGTAACTGACATCAAAGTTACCAACAGAGGTCAGTGGATGAGACAAACGACATATAAAAAATATGAAAGGGTATCTGAAAATCCATGTAGCAGTTAATGTAAAAACCAGGGAAATTCTTTCAATGAAAATAATTGATGAACATGTACATGATAGCATAGTATTACCGGAGTTGGTCAACGATGTTATAAAATCTGATAGAAAAATAACAATTGGTAAACTCATTGTTAATGGTGGTTATGATAATAATGATATCTTCAGATATCTAGGAGATAAATGAATTCAGCCTTGCATCAAAGTAAAAAAGAATTCTATAATCAGATGGAAAAAGGACAACATTCTTAGAAATCTTTTAATCTTGGCACAAGAAATGAATTGTAAAAATCGAAAGACAGCGTAAGCTATGGACAAATGATGGATTGTAGAAACTATGTTCTCGTCTTTAAAGCGAAGGTTTAGGGAGTACGTACACTTTGTTAAATTACAGAATATGATACAAGGAAATAATGTTAAAAGCATCATTATATAACAAGTTGATATCTGGTTAGACCAAATGGACAGTAAAATCAAAGATTATAGGAATCATGCGACAAAGCAGGTTAATTTGACATCGTGTTAATATGTTAAATACAATCAAAAAGGATTTAATACCATTTAATTCTCATCATATATATGACTATGGCATGTTTAAGATGTGGGAAATTAATGGTCTGGCTAAATGGTTCTATAAGTCATACCCATGATACCAATTATTATGAATGCAAAAATTGCAAGATTAAAGTCATAAAACGCTCTGATGATACTATAACTGAAATAATCTAGTATCTCAAATATAAATAATCTCAAAAAATAAAATAATTACTAATGCAATCGTAGAAAATCTTAGTGGAAACGGCAGAAAATAATGTCTGATATTCAGGGAATAAGACGAAATCTGGAAACCGGTTGGATACAATTTCTTAACTTAAATTACAAAAAGCTTTCAACAAAAAATTTTTCAGGGGCAACACCTCCATCTATTTTTGTAGGGCACATAGGATATCCCAGAGTAAAAATTGGACCACTGACTCCACCTTTGCATGGGGATACCTCTTTATTGGATAGCCCGGAACGATGGTTGGGAAAAAGTCTAGAAGAGATTGTAAATTTCCGGTTATCCCTTGTGGGTGGGTCTTTTGACATGAACATATATGATCTCTCTGGAAAGAATATTGAAACCCTGCAAGATTTGGCAATGTCAAAGAAATCTGTAGAAAGTGAGTTACTTTTTGAAAAGACTCCAATTAGTCGTATAGATCAAAAAAAATTAGACATAGATACTGATCCCATTACTTTTGGTTTTAAAGCTCCGCTAAAAAATTTTAAAATATCGTCATTATCTGCAGATAGGCGCTTAGAAAATGCATTTTATGATACAGATCAAGATGCTAAAGAAACAATAATTAAACTATATCATCAAGGAGTTGAAATAAGCAAGATAATAAGAATCTTTAGTATGGGTATGCTAGGAATACCGAAAAATAGAAAATTGGTACCTACGCGCTGGAGTATCTCATCTATAGATCACACTATTTCTATAAATTTGATTAAAGGGTTGCAAAAATTTTCAAAAATAGAGTCATATAATGTTTATCGATATCATCATCTAGGGAATTATTATGTCGTTATTTTAATACCCTATGATTCATGGTTATTTGAGATGCAAGAAGGATGGTTAAACATTAACGGTATTGTGAAGATGGACGGAGATTATGAGGATATACGCAAGCCGGAAAATAAGCCAAACATTCTTGGCGCATTCTTTGCGGGAAGACTCGCATCTACAGAGCATTTAACTAAAATAAAAAAAAAGGCAGCAGTCATGATTTTTCGAGAAATATTGCCTCAATATGTGATTCCAGTTGGAGTGTGGCAAGTAAGAGAAGGGATAAGAAATGCATTCAAAAGACAATATAAGGAATTTGAAGATTTTGAAGGTGCATTATCTTTTGCATTTTCTTTGTTATCTATTTCTAAAAAAGAATGGCTAAAAAACAGTAAAATCTATAAATCAATAACTAAAGATAAAAAAATTCTCGACTACTTCTGAATTCACTGGCTTGACAGTGCAAAAGTTCGATAATATTTACGATAAAGAGATAAAAAAAGATATGAAATACATTGAGATGAAATGTTTATCTAAAAGAAAAGATGTGGCGCTATCTATAAGTGCTGGAAGGCATTTCAAACTTGACCTAGAAAATAGATTTCTTATGTTTTTGATGTGATGTCGTCTTCACATTCCTTACACACTAACTGACGCTCTTTTTGATTTGGATGACTAACTTATGCAGATATCCAAAAGATAGATGGGTTGATTATAAAATGCGTGTACCTTTCACGGAATATATATAAAATGACAGTCTCCGAAATCCTGATGAGGTAGAAGTATTTTTTAGGCTTTCTTACTGCTTTATTGCATGATTATTTTATTCGTTATTTGTTAACGTCTTGATGACAAAGTTATAACGAAAATAGTTAATATTCAATTATTATTGTTATACATAAATCATTTTTTTAACTGTTTTTCGAATCATGCAACAAAGCACTTTCTTACTTTTGTAGATTGTGCAGAACGACAAATTTCAAAACCAATTGATAATAAAAGACGCATGGCATACTATTCATGTAAGAAGAAAATACACGCAATTGTAAATACCATGTTGATGAGTAACAACTACGATCTCATCATTCATAAATTAAGGCATAAAAAAGACGCATATATGACCATGATATATATATAAAAGGAATCATCCCATCATGGCCAAATAGGTTGTTAATGTTTGTGACCTTGGATATCTCCGCGTAGAAAAGGATTTCCCAGAACAATATCATCCATACCGAATAGAAAAGGCGAGAAATGATTATCTGTTCAAAAAAGAAACAGGGAATAACAAAAGTCATTCTAGAAAGAGAATAGTGATAGAGCATACAATCTATAGATTGAAAAAGTACAAAATAATGTGGATATATTTAGGAATAGGTTAAAAAATATAATGGAATATACAATATAGTTCAGGCATAGTAAACTATGGAATAATGAGCAATTATCATTATTGACATACAAAAATCCCTGTAGAGGGTATAGATCGTTTCTAACCATGTAAGATCTATTGTTTCGTAACGATAGTACATTAAATTGTTTATTTTTTAAACTGTATCTATTTGCTTAAAATAATTAATATTCAATTATGAATTTTAATGTTAAGTATCATTTATACAATATAAACAATTTCTACAATTATCAGTAGAATATTTATCTAAAAATTAGTAGAGTAATAAATAATAGAAAAGCTTAGAGAGAATATGTTAAGAAATTGTAATATCACATAAACTTGCTAATATTTTGAATATAATGATTACAGTAACTAAAAAACAGGCATCTGTTGCACTTGTTATAACAGCCTTTGCAACAATAATGATTGCAGGTTCTATTGCACTAAATATTCCTAGCGTTTATGCATGCGGTCACGGATGTGGCGGCGGATGTGGCGGATGTGGCGGCATGTGGCGGATGTGGCTTCGGCGGCGGATTTGATGGATGTGGCGGATGTGGCTTCGGCGGCGGCTTCGGATTTATACATCATCATACTCATCAAAGCATTGATCAAGGGTGTATTCAACCTGCTAGATCCTCCTTAATAACCAGCGGATTTGGATCACCTGTTGCATCTTCAGGAAATAATATTGTCTCTTGTGTAAATGCTAACCTTGCAGGCAATGCTGCTTCATCTGATCAAGGTCGTTAATCAACAAAATATTTGAATAGGAATCATTAATGATTCCAATTTTTATTTTCTTAGATTTGACATTACAAATTAGAAATTGTATTTCTATTTTTATTATTTCGATTATAGAATTATCGCTATAGATTCAATTGGATATAGATTTTTTCTTTACTAAATCGGTTCAGTTAACAGTTATGTAAATATCTAGCAATCATTAATGTAAACTTATCATGCTCGTTTAGATTTGTTAAATAAAAGTTAAATCATCTAAAACCTATTTAAAAAGGTGATTACAAGTTACAATTTCTAATATTTATAGTTACATAAAAAGGTTCTAGGTGCTAAAGACAATGCAATATGAACAATACATGTAAAATACTAATAGAAATATATGGATTTTATTGTTCTTTATTTCTTCGCTTTGTTAAAAATATCAATCCTTTTTCTTCGTTTGGATTCATATATAACTCTCCAAGTATCGATTCTTTTATTCCCACAATAGGTTCTTCACATTCTGGACATATTTGATAAAATATGAAAATACTTACATTCCGTTTATTTTTTCCAATTAGAGAATTGTGCATATTAGGATGTAAATTAAATTTGCAAGTTGGACATTCCATATTATTTTATCACACATATCATTTAAAAGGTATTGGAAAATAATATCAAGCACATTATTTCAGTCATTTATAAGAATATTCGACAAATTATTTTATTAATCAATTTTTTAGATTAAATTTAATCTAGATTTTTCATATCCCTGGAAATGATTATCTCGCATTTTAATATATCATCAGATATAGTTTCTTTCAGTAATAAAGGGGAAAAAATAAAGATCTAAAAATTAGAAATATTCATCAAGGTATTTGATAGATGTAATGTTTTTTTCGACATAAACAAACAGCCCATTTTTTTTAACAACACCCTATAATCAAAGTATTGAATGTGCTTTGTTGCATGATTCCTATAATTTGAGTTTATCATCTATTTTGCCTAAATAGATATCATTTTGTTATACAATGATGCTTTCAATATCATTTCTTGTATCATATTTTTCAGTTTAACTGAGTAAACATATTCACCAAACATTCTCTTTATAGAAGAGAACACTGTTTCTACAATCCATCTTTGTCCATAGCTTACGCTGTCTTTCCATTTTTGCAAATCATTTTTCTGTGCCAACACTGTTAGATTTCTTAGAATGTTGCCTTTTTTCCATCTTATTCTAGAATTCTTTCTTACTTTAATACAAGGCAAGATTCCATTGTCCCCTAGATACCTGAAAATCTCATTACCATCATAAGGTCCATCTTTAGCAAATAGGTTACCAATTGTTATTTTTTTATCAGATTCTATGATATTTTCAACCAACTAGAGTAATGCCTTGCTATCATGAACATGTTCATCAGTTACTTTAATGGAAAGTATTTTCTTTGTCTTGACATTAACGGCTACATGTATTTTCAAATATCCTTTCTTATTTTTTATATGCCATTTTTCTCTCATCCATTGACCTCTATTGGTAACCTTGATACCAGTACCTGTCTATTGAAATAACAATGTATTCATCTTTGAATTTCTTGTTTTTGTTATCATCTTTTATTTTGATGTTTAATCTGTTTATTCTTCTGTTTATTGTTGTAAAATCCGGGATTGATGGTATTTTTCCTTTAGCGTGTCCTTGTGTTATTCCTTCAGTTTGTCTGTAGGGTAGATGAAAGTATGCCTTGGCATAACCAAGTAAAAGAAGAAATGTGTTAGTTATGAAATGGTTCACCGACTTTATCTTTATTCATCTCTTTTAGTTCGGTATCCCAGTTGTTTATGATATCAAATCCTAGCAAGATTTCGCCTCTTCTAACTAGAGATTGGTTGTAGGAGGACCAGTTCACAGAATTTGTTGGTTAATGCTAGCTAAATGTATTTGGAAAAGGGGAATCATGCAACAAAGCATATTGAATGCTCTATTTTGTCTTCTGAATACTTTTGAATCTTTTTCAACCATTTGTATCATTTATTTTCTGAAATTTCAACCAAAATAAGTATTTTTAATTTATGCGAAAATATTTATATACATTATTTTAAGGGAACTATATTTTTGTTTAAATTATGTGTATTTTTAATTTATTTATGTTATTTTTGCATTTATGTAAATAATAGATATCCTAATGATCGATATAAATAGAAAATTAAATAATTTAGGAATACTTTAAATATTTAATTCATAGTATCACTATTAAATCCAATGTTTAATTACTCTTAGCCATAAATTTTAGAGATATAACGATAATATAAAAAAAATATTAGGAACTTTATAATAGAATAAACTATTTAATGCAAATATAACAGTATTCATTAAATCTTTATAGTAAATGTCATACGAAATTAAAAATCGGACATCATTAGTATCGATGATAATAGTATTTACAGCAATAATGATTGTTGGAAGCATCGCTACCTCTGCAGATAACATCGTATTTGGATTTAGACATCATCATAATTTCCATCACTTTGGTCACTTTGGTCACTTTGGTCCCCCTGGTCACTTTGGTCACTTTGGTCCCCCTGGTTACTTCCCTTATCAAAGATCACTTATTGATCAATCAATAGATCAACATAGTGTTCAACATCAACACGCTATTTGTCTTAGTGCAGGTGCATTTTCACCAATATCTTCTTCTTGCAATAATGTAGCACAAAGTGCAAACCATAATGCTGGAGGCAATGCCGGATTTGCTGATCATAGTGGAAATAGCAGATTTGGCCAAAGTATAGACCAATCAGGCATTCAACATCAACACGCTATTTGTCTTAGTGCAGGTGCATTTTCACCAGTTACCTCTTCTTGCAACAACGTTGCATCCCACCAAAACAATAATTTAGGCGGTAACGCTGCAGCCTCAACTAGTGAATAAATAGAATATTATATATCTATAGAGATAGACCAAAGTATTTATTCACATATTTTTTTGTCTTGAAACAAATAAGGAAATTATAGATATACAAACAATTTTAATTTATAATTCGATTGCAAAACAAAAGAATTCATCATGAATAATGTAATATGAAATAGTTAATCAGCTGTTTTGTTGTATTATTTGAAATACAGTTAAAACTTTTCATTTATGTTAAAACTAATTAAATCGATTATTTACATTACAACTTTAACATCAAGACGTTCGCAAAAAGCGATTTAAAATAATCATATAACAAATCCACCAAAACCATCTTGATTCAGAACTTCTTTTATCCACTTTTATCTATGTCTTATTCATGAATTTTCTTTTTATGACTTTGTTTTTTAAACCTCATTACAATAGATCTAAATGAAGATTTAATATGGTCAAAAACAACGATAAAAAAAAATAAATAAATTATTTTGAAATGATTTACAGTATATAAAACAACGTTTAAGTATTACATGAACTTAAACTATTGAGTATTACCTTACAAAATTAAAGTATTTAACATCGTTTACAAAATGATCAAAAGAAATAAACACTTGTGATTAAAAGAGCTTTTGGTTAGTAAAAGTTATTGAACAAAAAAAGAGAAACAACTCTTAAATCTTACATTCATAATAATAAAGAAAATTATCATCTAAAAAAAGATAAATCTGATGCTAATTTATCTATGAATAATTTACATAAATCTATTCCTATTGAAGATGAAAAAGATAACATAGTTAAACAATGGTTATCGGATCGACTGAAAGATAAATTACAAAGGGCTTCGATAACATCTCTACATTCACGCAAGCCAATACTTTTATTCAGAAAAAACATGGAAGAAACAGATGTAGCAATAGAGGAAGAAATTAGTTATTTATCTGGAAATCATATAGTACATCTTGTCTATGCATATGGTGGTTTCGTCCCTTCAGCATTTCATACCATTGAAATATTTACATTAGATAAATTTACTAAATGGATAGTACAAGGGGAGAAAAAAGACTTACTATTGCAATGTATTGAGGAATTAGAACAACAAAAATAATAATGTAAATATATTGTCGTATAAAATAAGTGTCATAAATATGTGAATACATGAAACTTCTAATTGCTGAAGATGAATCTGATATTGCTTTAACATATAAAAAGGGACTAGAATGGAAAAAACATACTGTAACGATAACTCCAAATGGAGAAGAATGTCTTAAAGTCTATAATGAAGAATTACATAAAATTACCTTCGATCTGGATAGTTCTTTAGGAAATGCAAACAAGACATCCTATAAGTCTTTAGCAAATAATCCTCCATTTGATATTGTACTTTTGGATTACCGTATGCCTCAGATTAACGGAATAGATGTTGCAAAAGAGATATTATCGATTAATCCACATCAAAGAATAATATTTGCATCGGCTTACCTTAAGGATGAATTAAAAGAATCATTAAAGCATTTAGAACATGTTGTCGAATTTTTGCAAAAACCATTTTCACTTAATCAATTGATAAACATCATTGAAGATAATAAGTCATACAGTGAACTTCAAAAATTTAAATTAGATATAGAGTTAATCAAGGCATTTAATCCTACACATGAACAAATATCTGAGTTATTAACTAAAGTTAAACAAAGAGGACAATCAAAAGACCACAATTAATATTGCATAATAAAACCAATCGTATTTTTACATTATATTTGAATTTTAAAAATTGGATATTTCTAAGACTGATTATTTAAATTCTCTTTTATTGATATGTAATAATTTTCCGATAGTTAAAAAGTTATTTCTACTATGGGTCAATTATATCTATATTATAAAAAGACGGACATAACATATTTTATTAAACTATGACTGCATAGGTGTGATATCATATTTATAGAAATGATGAACAAAAAAATAATTTGTGATTACTTTTATTTTGTAGATTTATTGTTCATGTGCTCCGGTATTGCCGCCTAAATTAATATTGGCACAGGCTCCTATATTATTAGCAGCTCTTGTTAATGGAGAATTAGGATTTGCAGAAAATTCTTGGGAATGTTTAGGTTGACTACATCCTTGACCGATACCTTCATGAGTGTGCGATCTTTTACTAAGCGCAAACACTGAAACATCTGAATATGTAACCGTACTTACGATCATAAACATAGCTAATGTTACTAAACCCAAGGCTAAACATGCTTTAGATTTGGTTAAAATGATCATTTAATATATACCTAGATTTATATGTATATTTGTAATGTTATACTTAATAGTATAACATTATCCTGTAAATTTATACTATAATTTAACTAAATTATCAATGAGAAAAATTATACATATGTTTAACATAATTCTAGTAAAACCTTACTTTGTTAATGAAAAATTTTTTAAAGAAAATTATTGAAACAAAAGTAAATACTTAATACAAATCATTAAAAGGTTTAAAATAAAACAATCACTTATTATTTCAAATATCTATTATACTTAACAAATTCAATATTTCAAATCACATTATGTATATTTTTACTAGTCATGTGGGGTTTGATTAGAGATTGTAATATTAAATTAACAAGTTGAAATAACTTCTAGTAAAGTTTTATATAATTTGCTAAATCATAAATATTTGATGAAAACTAAAACATTTTCAACTTTTTCCTTAATAATAATGTTAATTGGGACAGGATCTATTACAAGTCCTATGATACATCTATCTTTGGCTCAAAAAAGTAACACATCTATTATTCCAAATTCAACAAATCCGATCACCGTATCACCAAAAAGTAACACATCTATTATTCCAAATTCAACAAATCCGATCACCGTATCACCAAAAACTCATCCACACCCATCTATTCACAGCTATTCCTCTACTACTAATATGGAAAATCAAACTGGAGTCATGAATAGTAGTATAAATATTATCAAATCAATGTATCAAGGTATTGCTTCGAAATTTAATGTAACACTAACTCAAGCAATAAATACCGCTGAAAAAACTATAGGTAATAAATCACATGCTTTAGAGGCCATAACCGGTATACGTAATGGTTATTTAATCTACTCGATAATTCTTGGAACTCCGGATATGAAATTCTACAACGTTGTTATGGACCCCGGAAATGGAAAAGTATTATATTTTAACCAATTATCGATTCTATCTGGAATAATGATGCTACATGGAAATCATGGATTATTGAATGAATGGGAGAATTCAGAAAATAACATTGCAACTATGGGTAACCGATGATGAACTAAATAAAAACCTGGTAAAAAGGATTTAAAGGCAAAATTAAAAGCCTTATATTTTGTACAACTATTGTAATTTTATAACCATGCTCTTCATAGATCAACTAGATCAATTATCAAAAGCTATGATAGTAGAGATGATACTCAATAAAAAAACAGAAGAAGCATTGATAAGTTTGAGTAAATATTATAAAGTTGAAACACCGCAAATTGTAGTAGGGACTATAAAGGGCAAAAGAAAAACCGTATATGCTGTATATGTTCAAAAAGAAAGCAAGATATATTGCATTAACTCTGATATTTTTTACAATCCATTTGTTATATTACATGAGTTTTATCATCATATAAGAACAAAATGTGGTATTCATAGGGGCTCAGAAAAACATGCAAATAAATATGCAAGAGACTTTATCAATTCATATGGTATGGCAATAAAGGAAATCATGAACCAAAATCAAAATGGTGAACTTTAAAACATTTTTAGTTAATACTAATTTTAATATTATATTTATCATCTTGTATTGAATAAGCAGAAGCATCAATAACTACATGTTGGAAATATATTCCAATAACTTGTTTAAATGATCTATTAAAAAAGGCGGTTTTATTAATTCAAGGAATCTCCTCGGGAGTATTATTGCAGGAATAATGCAAGATAGTGCTATAAATTATTTTAAAGTTAACCATTTTATGCTCCAATATTCAATTTTATTACACTTAAATTAAAACAAATATCGCGGTTAAATTAAAAACATTAGAATATCATTAAGTCAACAGAATCAAAAAGACTGTTTTAAGTCAAATTTAAAAAAGGTAGTTATCATATTTAATAAGATTTTTAAATTATCATTTAAAAAATATTCTTATAATTTGAATTCTAAAAATATTGACAATAAAAAACCAAAAGAATTAACTACCCTAAAAGTTGCCGAAGCAGAACAGCGAGACGTAGGTCGAAAAATTGCTCGTATTGATCCAGAAATAGCGAAGAAACTGGATATTAAAAGTGGTGATGCTTTGGAGTTAATTTCTCTTGGCAAAAAAACTACTGTTCTTAATTGGCCGGCGAAAGAAAGTGATCGAAATAAAGGGTTAATCAGGATAGATGGACATATAAGAAATAGGCTAGATGTGGGTATTAATGATTTAATTGAACTGAAAATTGTTGAATCAAAGAATGCAAATAGCATAACTTTCGCTCCGATAGAACCATTAAGAATCATGGGTGCAGAAGAATTTCTTACTGAATATCTAAATGGCGGTTTAATGTCCAAAGGGGATACTATACCAATAAATGTCATGGGAAGAAGAGTAGACCTTGTAGTAATTGCAACTAATCCTTCGGGACCTGTTATCATAAATGATTCAACAGAGATTATTGTTTCCGAAGAGAGTACTGAAAGCTGCAGAGATCGCAAAAGGAAAAAACGCACTAATAACTTATGAAGATATTGGTGGTCTAGGTGATGCCGTTTCAAGAGTGAGAGAAATGATTGAACTTCCCCTTAGACATCCAGAATTATTTAAAAGATTAGGTGTTGAGGCACCAAAAGGGGTATTATTACATGGTCCTCCTGGCACTGGGAAAACCCTATTAGCGAAGGCAGTAGCTAATGAAACAAATTCAAATTTTTATACTATAGGTGGACCAGAAATAATGAGCAAATATCATGGTGAATCAGAAGAGCGACTCAGAAATGTATTTGAACAAGCGGAAAAAAATGCACCTTCCATTATTTTTATCGATGAAATAGACTCCATTGCACCTAAAAGAGAGGAAGTAACAGGCGAAGTTGAAAGACGTATAGTGGCACAATTGTTGTCATTAATGGATGGTATGACATCTAGAGGAAAAGTAGTGATCATTGCAGCTACGAATAGAATTAATGCAATTGATCCTGCATTGAGAAGACCTGGAAGATTTGATAGGGAAATAGAGATAGGTGTACCCAATAGAGATGGAAGACTAGAGGTGTTACAAATTCACACCAGAGGAATGCCAATTGATAAAGATGTAAGTTTGGAAAAATTAGCCGATATCTCTCACGGATTTGTAGGGGCAGATCTTCAATCACTTGCAAAAGAATCTGCAATGAGGGCGCTTAGACGAGTATTGCCTGAAATCAATTTATCTAGTGGAAGTATACCTGTAGATACATTAAGAAAAATTATTGTTAGAATGCAAGATTTTATGGATGTAATTAAAGAAATGGAGCCCTCTGCAATGAGGGAGGTTTTCGTAGAGGTCCCGGATATCAAATGGGCTGACATTGGTGGTCTTTCTAGCATCAAACAAGAATTGCAAGAAGCGGTAGAATGGCCTTTAAAATATACAAAAGTGTTTACATATGCAGATGCAACACCGCCGAAAGGTATTCTTCTCTATGGTCCACCTGGTACTGGAAAAACACTTATGGCAAAAGCCTCAGCGAATGAAAGTGAAGCGAATTTCATAAGTATCAAAGGCCCGGAATTGTTGTCCAAGTGGGTTGGGGAATCTGAAAAAGGAGTACGAGAGATTTTCAGGAAAGCCAGACAAGCAGCACCATGCATAATTTTTTTTGATGAACTTGATGCCATAGCGCCCACAAGAGGAGGATCTCATGGGGATTCTCATGTTACGGAGCGAGTTATAAGTCAGCTCTTAACAGAGATGGATGGATTGGAAATATTGACAAACGTTGTAATAATTGGAGCAACAAATAGGCCTGACATTATCGATCCAGCCCTATTAAGGCCTGGAAGATTTGATAGAATTTTATATGTTCAACCGCCGGATAGGGAATCTCGATTGCAAATATTAAAAATCCATACCCAAAAAAAGCCTCTTGATAAAAATGTCGATATAGAAGAATTAGCAGACAAAACGGAAGGGTATACTGGAGCAGATATCGCATCTTTAGCATCTGCAGCGGTAATATTATCTTTAAGAGAGCACATAAATAAATACCCCGAACCAAAAGAAGCTGAATACCATTCTAAAGAGTTAAAAATTGATAAGAAAAATTTTGATGATGCTATGAAAAAAATACGACCATTATCTAAACAAGAATTGGAAATGTACAAAAACGCTGCAAAACAATTCGGGGGGCTATTATAAATAAATATGGTGTAAAATATATCTACAAATAAAATTTAATTTTGACTATGTATTGACTTTTGGTTCTTGTCTGTTATTTTAAATTCTTGTTAAAAATGCGTGGGTAATAAAAGAAAATTTATAAAACATGATTTTTGCTGTGGTTGTTTCAACTAGTCTTAATCGTTCTATCTATTCCTCATTAGATGAGTGAAAGAAGTGTGGGGATGTAAATGATGAAGGATTTGATGTATTGTTAGAGCTTGGGTTGAAAATATTTGCTTGGAATGATGAAGGATTTGATGTATTGTTAGAGCTTGGGTTGAAAATATTTGCTTGGAATGATGAATTATTTGATGGTGTTGTTTGAGAATTATTTTGAAGATTCTGTAATTGACCTGTTAATACGGAGCCCAGATTTTGTAAATCATTTTGAAGAACTCGAGACTCATTAGAAATTAGTTGAACAGTTATAGGATTATTAGGGCTTCCTAGAGAAGAAGAATTGGCTGCAAAAACATGTGATGAAACTGAGGTTGTTCCGATAATTGTGACAGCAGATAAAATGCTCAAAAATATGTATAGTTTTATCATTTTAAATATAGTTTATTTTAATTATAATAAGAGTTCCTACTCTGCATTTTGCATGCTTTTTATATTACTTATTATCATAATATAATACTATTATTTTGGATGTACTCTACTAACAGTTATGTATACGCTAGGCTAAATTAATTAATGTAATCTGAATATATTTGGTTAGATATGTGAATTTTTATAATTGTGTTGATGAGAATAAGCAGAGAATTATCTAGATCTATATATGATTCCATTGTACAATTATTAATCGAGATTTATAGAGATTATTTTATTATTATCACGATGTTTATTAATTTGCTTGTTTTTATTGAACTGAATAACATGTTGATGCTTGGAATTATTTTGTGGATAATTCCTATAATTTTTCATTCTATATCTATTTTGTCAAATAAATATTTTTTTATTTTACAATGATGCTTTCAACATCCTTATCTATATTGTATTCTCTAGTTCAATCGACTAAACATATTCTCCAAACGGCTCTGTTAACTTTAGGAAAAACCTAAAGATTTAAGACAACCCTATATTATATGTCTACTAGAAATAGAACATCATCGCAAATTATATGTTACGGATTATACTTGTAATTTCTTGGATTATCGTTTAGAAGTACTGCTAAAGCATTATCTTTTTTGCAAATCATCAAAATAAGTCACGGTTCTATCTGGAATTAGATTCAAAATTACACCCAAAAAAATTTTCTAGCAAGAAGAAAATCGAAGAATATGTCATCGATGAAACAGCACTAAAAGTCTGCTTTGAAATAATATGGCTTTGGGTTGTTATTGAACCATAGAATAAAGAAATTCTTTATTTTCAATTCCAAAGAACGAAATATGTTTTTTCTGACTGATTTCTGTCCAAAATTGTGGAAGAATATGAAATACATTCAGTTTCCACAGCTGCTGTACATGGTATCCACAAGCCTGCAAATTCTTGAAACTACATCATCATATTCATTCTTTTTATGAAAAAAGCCTTATTGAAAGGATAATGCCGCATAATGATATGATAGAAAGTTTTGATGACTATATTCTATGTAAAAAAACAAGTGCAAATCAAACAATATTAAACAATGACTTTCGCTACTTATTTACATCATATAATAAAGAAATAGTATCAAGTTAACTGAGTGTATAAAAACGTGAGAAACTTATTTTTTATGGTTAATTTTAATATTTTACATACAATCTTTGTCTCGCTATTTTCTTTCAGGTAAACGTTGTATCTCGCAGTAATGTTTTTTGCCAATGTGTTATCTAAAATATTTTTAATCGCATATGGTTATACGGATAGATGCTTAAAGTGTTTTTTTGGATAGTTATTTAAATAAATGCAACTAAGGGATATTATTGGTTATGGGATCAATAATTCACAGAGATGATTGCAACCAATTATGAACGATCTATAGTGTTTTTTGCCATAGGAAAGTCTGTTATCTATCGAAAAGCTTTTTATAAAAACTAAAAAATAGAAACTACCTAATTTAAAATATAAAATTAATATTATTTAGTTATATAATTCATGATAGTCTAAACAAATTGAAAAATATTCAAATCAAACCATTGTATTTTCATACATTCGAATAAGGATCATATTTTTGAGACAGAAAGTATCCATATTTGCAAATATATCTACGAATTTGAACCTTATAAATAATCATCCTAATAGTTATTTAGTGTTCTATTTATAGGATTAAATGATTGAACAACCTATTCCGAACTGATTAATTATATTATTCACAAATGAAATCAATACTTTAAAAAAGTTTTCAAAAAAAAGATATATTGTTCTTTTATATCGTCAATTAAAAATATGTTATAATCTAATCATGAATGATATAAGAATGTAGTAACCTGTATTAACCTGTCTATATGATAAAAATAAAAATATATTCTATTGTTGTATCAGCTTTAGAATTTGATTAATGATGGTCGGATGATCTGCTTCTACATCCATACTCACCAATAAAAGATAACCATCATTCAACGGAATAGTTACTCTTTTAATTGCATCATATTCAGCCATAGCATATTTTGCCCTACCTGTTTTTGGAGTCAATGCATCACGTAATCCCCATCGCCCAATAGCCAATTGAACTGATTTTTTTGTTTCTTCAGGAGATAATAGACTAGTAAGACCTGATCTCATGCCACCATACCTAGTTTCGCCAAGGTCATCACATATACCAGCAAAACGAATATTTTTATCAAGATCTAAAATATCTTTACAAATTTTATCATAATCCATAATGGGTAAATTAATGTACTAAAAGGATTCTATTAAACGTTTAAATTATTACAACAAAGATAAAACGTAACCGATATTCAAATACTTTAAAACACTAACGAATATCAAATTTAAGAAGAATATAGTTACCCCAAACCTATACAATTTCTACCAGTAAATATTACAAGATATGATTGTAGTATTGAAATTTATAAGATATTATTTCTTTCCTTGACCATCTGTCACAACCATTGTTATAGTTGAACGAACTTTATCGATTTTTTTGATATTTAATTTAATTATTTCTCTTAATTTATCCATATTATCGGATGAAATTCGAACAATAATATCATAAACCCCAGAAACATGAGTTACCTCTATGACTTCAGGAACTTGTCTGATTTTTTTCAAGATATCAGCCTCTGAACCTAAATCGCAATTTAATAATACATAAGCTACGGGCATGAGAATTTTTGTTTAATTAAATTATTAAACTTTTTGCAGCATGGCAATTTTACAACAACTATGTTACAAAATATTAAATAAAATGTAACTAAATTGGTAATTTTAATTTTAATTTATCATAAGTAGAATTAAGTTTCTAGAAAACGAGTTCTGAATTATGAATTTTTAGTATCTTCAATATCTGTCTTTTTATAACACTTAAATTCCAGTTCTCCTCGCTTAGAAAATCCCAACAAAATATTCAATTATAGTATTTATTTAATAAATAAAGGATTATGAATTTATAGTATATTTAAAGGCATTATTATATTATAGAAAAATATATCTAAAAAAATCCTTATAAAGTATCATAAAATATATTAATTCAATTCAAAATTAAAAATAAAAATTATCAAATAATCCGTAACATGAAAAGAATCTCTGATTCAATAAAGAATAACAACAAAAAGTATATTTACTTTTGAAAAAACTACAAGTTTATTATGATCTATATTAATTTAGAATATGTAAGATAAATATCGCCCTTAATAAAATTAACATTTTGTTTCAGTATAAATTACTATATAAAGAAGAAACGACGTCATTACTAATATCGACTAAATTCCAAAGACAAATACAGATTTTTGGTTTTATGGATGATGAATATATTTGAATAGGAAATCCCATCCACTATTTCTTTTATATGACTTATTCGATGGTTTTTAATGCCATGTTTTAACAAAAACCCACACTATTATTACAGTTATAGTTTGTAATGTTGATACAATAAGATTTTAGATGTTAAAATTTATCGTTCAAATATCCATATAAATCATAGTACGCTAATATAATAAAAACGAATAAGATAAAAAATACAGCAAACATAATAGTTGTGTAAGTTCAAAGTCATTCATTTTTAGTAAATCAATTCCGCCACAAATTTCGAAGTATGAAAACCTAAGTATTTGATTTTATAAACAGAAATACATATAGTTGTTTAAATAACATGCATAGATACTAAATAAAAAATATGAATACCTCAAATGAATCTTCTACAGAAACAGATTCTGCGTCACAAGAATATAGAGAACAAAATAATAAAATAAAAAACAACAATAATCAAAATCAATCAATTAAAACACCTGAATCAAAATTTTACGAATTAATCCAATGGTTACAACAATGGGGATATAAAGTGGAAGACAAAACAAAAGAAAACAAAGTTAAAGAAATTAAATTAAAAGCGCAAATTACTCCCATCTTACAATATTCTATAGGAGTAAGTACGCCTGTATTTCTGGAATTACAAACAGGCTTAGATGATGGATTTTTTATACGTTCTACATTTGAGTTAGATAAAAATATAGAACTACATTTAAAAAATCAAAAAAGAGAAAGAGAAATAGAATTAACTTATTTACAAATAGAACAGATTATTTTACCACTACGAATTTCCATTTTAAAAGATCATCCAAGACTATATATTTATAAAATAATATTCATAGAAGATCTAACAAAGCAAGCATTTTTTGATTATATTCATGATCTAATTAATGCAATGAGTCTAATTATAGGTAAATGGGATGAAAAATATTATGAAATAAGACCTAAAGCAAATAACGAAGAACAATCTCGAAAATAATACACAATTTATTTACCATCATAAATATGTTATTTTAAATTGTTAATAGAAGCATCTAACTGTAAAGACTTATTTCAACAGTTAAGTTTAATATTTTAATTTCATTTATTTTTAATAACTATTCAAAATATTATAAAAGGATTGAGCAAAATCGATGAGTATATTCTAATGGTGATTTGAATTTAAAAGTGTTTAAATTTTTGAAATTATTTAAAGATAATGACTTAATTTAAAAAATAAATCACATAGAAAATAATTTTTAACATTATTACAGAAATATCTTTGAAAACGGATTTATAAATATAAAGATTAGAGAAAGCTATAGAGAAATGAATCCAAGATCCACAAGTTACAATTTTTTTTCCATATTAGTTGCACTATTGATGATCTTTACTGGAACTTCGCAAAATACAAATGCTTCTAATAATAATATTATTAAAAATGATCTTTCAGATTTCGTATTTTCTTTACCATTTAATTCACATATATCTGATCTTATAAATCAGGCAAAATCATTTACAAATGATATAATTCCATTCCCATAAAAAATAATATCCCAAATTTGTTTTTTTAAAAATCAATTTTAACCATAGAGTTGTATTTTTAGATATGTGAATGAATGTTCAATAAACACAATTTAAAAAATTGTGGCTGTTTCAAACAAATTATTAAAATTGATATGGACCTCCTCAAGTCAAAATTTTACATCGACTTTTTGAGCAATATTATAAAGTTATATTAATATGGTCATAAATATGCTTTCGCATAACTTTACGTTTTCGGTTAATTAGATGAATTATCTATGATGGATTGCCTTATTATACTGGATTTATTTAACATGGCGAATTTTCCCCACTACATATAAGACCGTTTTCATGGTATTGATATAATATAATTGGATGAAAATAAAAAAGATACATATTCTGATTAATTCATTCTTAATATTGTTCGTTATACTAAATATGGTTGCTTTTTACACATAGACAAACCAAATAAGGAATATTCGAGTATAGTGGCAGATATACATTCTAAGAAAAATTTTCAATGAAAAATGTATTTAAAGATGAAAATGCTCACGATAGAAAATGAGTTACTAGAATTGATTAACATATAAAAAATAGTGATGTAACAACAATAAGATGATTATTTACTTGGGATTATTATGCCTGTGGAGATAATGATATGTCAGAACCCCTCATAAAATTATTTTTTCATAGATATCATACAACATGATAACTGTACTAATCCAAGATAATTCTCTACCTTTTTCTAATACCTGGTAAACAGTTTCCTGAACTTATTATGCCATGAATTTGTTCTTTCTACAACCCATCTTTTTGCAGAGTATTTTTTACGATTTGAACAGCGTTGTGTTATACCCTTGACCTCTTCTTCTTCTGTTTCGTTTCTTATTCTCTTTTGAGGAAATGCATTACATATCCTCGTTTGATTAGTTCTTGTTCTTCTTGTTCCGAATTGTATTCTTCATCAAGACATAGTTGTTGAAGTTATCTTATTTCTTTTCTGCCTATTTTTTTAGTTTTATGTGTTGGTGGTGGTCGTTTGATGTCATGCGTGTTGGCTGAAGAAAAATCTATAGACATGGGGATTCCTTTTTTACTTGTTAAAACATGTCCTTTTGTTCCCAGGTTGCTTCTATCTTTAGAATTATGTTCTACAGTCATTGCCCCACCACTAAGGCGGACTTTATAGATATATTATCAATGGATTGCCAAGTCCAGTAGATGCCAATGCAGTGGTGATAGATTTTCAATAGTTTTATTCATTCTTTTTGAAGATGTCAAGGCTGTTCCACTTCCGAAACCCTTGATGATGTGTAGAAATCTGATCCATATTCTTTGGGTAGTATCTTCCATTGACATCCTGTTCTTAATATAGAGAATTCCATCAATCACTTTTCTGTATGGGATAATTGGTCGGCCAACTGTTTTGACAGGTTTCGCCTGGAACAATATTCTTGATTTTAACCCATAATTCAAGAAATATATCCTCAAAACGAAGATATTCTTTTTCAACTATAGTAAAAAAAGAACATTTTCAAAAAATTTAGTACATGATGCTTCTTTTTTGAATCTTTCATTAAAAAGACCGTCTGAAAGATTGCCATTATATTTTATTCGAGAAAATCATATTTCCATTTCGATAGAATAAAAGTAAGGACACAAAAAATTATCATCGAATAAAAAGAAATCATTGTATATGTTTTAGATTAAAATTAAAGTTGAATTCGATCTAAGTTTAATTTTGGATAGTTGTACAATATACCTATAAAGAAATTTTTTCTTTTCAAATACAGAACAAAATATGTCTTTGCTAAAGCGCGATTTCTATCTTATATTACAAAAATACGGATCACATTCTGTTTAATTAGATGGTGGTCAGTGATGGACTTAATCATGCAATTTTGAAAAAGTCCTTATTTGTTTTTCTTAAGCGAAAGACATGAGTAAAAGAATGATGCAATATGAAGAAAGACCTATAACTTGTAGCATATAAATAATTAATTGAAAATATTTGTAGATTTTTATGATTGGAAAACGATATTAAACTAATAATGATCAATTTTATTATAAAAATTAATAATATAATAAGGAATAACTAAGATATAAATTCATGTTATTAAAACTAACAATATGAATTATAATGTATATTATATTGTATTAATAATATTAATAGGAATTGTGTCCTATAATGCATTTCCAAGTGTAATAGCACAAGCAAACAATACTTCTAATATTTTTACAGATTCGAAATCTGGAGTTTCTTTTCATTATCCATCTGATTGGCGAATAGCTTCAAAAGATTACACAAATATCATATATGGGAACTTAGGTAATACAAATGCTTCAAATAGTAGTCGTATAAACATAAGCACTCCAATTGCAATCGCATTACCCTCAACATTAAATGGTGCCTCATTTGGTATTTTAACTCAAACACTTCCATTTTCTGTATCTGTAAATAACTATTTTGATAGCAATAAAAATCAACTACGATTGGCAGGTTTAAGTTTGAATAATGTTACCCATATATCTATAAGTAATTTAAAAGGTGTAAAATATGATACGATATCTCCTAACGGTATAATTCAAACTCAGATGTTATTTGTAAAAGATTCTAACGGGATTGTCATAACTATTAATTCGGGGTTAACAAATAAATTGAAAAATGTCCAAGATATTAATTCTATCATAAATTCTTTAACTTTTAAACCAACTGGACATAATATTACCAATTTCAAAAATGCAAACAACATTGCTGTAATCCCCAATACTAAGGCAATATCAAAATAATTGATTAAAATTATTAAAAACCACTTCTATAAAAAGTTGTCATAAATCGTATATATTACCTTTATAAAAATATTTTGATTGTATTAACACAATACTTAATTTTATCATTAAAAATATGAAATAAGAAATTGAACAAGAAAAGTGCAAATTAAAAATATAAATTTATGTTATTTAAAGTAATCTCGTGTATTTTAAAATATACTTTATTGCAGTTATGGTTTTAGCTACTGTTTTTTTATGTAATATGATATCAATTGGTACTGCCAAAATAAATCACATAAACAATACTTTTGTGGATTCGAAAAGAGGAATATCTTTTCACATCCCTAATGATTGGCATATAGCATCAAAAAAGACATCTCAAGAATACAATAATCTACTCTTTGGAAATACTGCAAGTTTGAATTCTCTCTCTAATAATGCATCCTCTGGTGCGCTTAAACCTCTTGCTATAGTGCTTCCTAAATCCATGAATGGTGCATCTTTTGTAGTATTTTCGGAAACACTACCATTTCCAATTTCTATTGATAAATATTTTAATAATACTAAAAATCAACTAAAGAAATCTGGAATACCTGTGGGTAATGCTACTCACGTAACAATAGGAAATTTAAAAGGTGTAGTACTAAATGGTCTAAAGTATAATATTATATTGCCAAACTATTTATCCCAATCCCAGATTTTGTTTATTAAAGATACAAATGGATTCATAGTCGGTTTCATTACAGGATTAACTGATCAGACAAAAAATATGGCAGATATTAATTCTATTATTAGTTCTCTGACGTTTAAATCTAAGCATCAGAATAACATTGTAAATAACACAAATATTGCAACAACCAACGGCAATATGAGTAATATTAACGATAGCAATAGTAATAGTAAAAATATTACGACAACTTCCAACTAAATCATTTTGTAATTGACAGATTAAATTAAATAATTCTGATGTTTTCTTATCTGAAGAATTTAAACTCAAACGTATTTATTTTATTTTCTGAATAAAATTGAAATCATAGAAGATGTAAATTATATGGTTTACAATAATATCGCCAATTTGTTATATCAAATTATAATATTTGGTTGGAAGAGACAATGTGGAATACTTCTCAAAATGTTTTCTAATGTCATGAGTTTTAAGGATTCTAGGTAAATTAACATGGTAAACCTAAATAATAGCCCAAAAGATGCAAAAATAAATCTATCACAAATGATAAATTGCATAGAATTATTATAAAGAATAAGAATTAGGATTAAAGATATAAATTCATGTTATTAAAACTAATAGTATGAATTATAAGGTATATTATTGTGTATTAATAATATTAATAGGAATTGTGTCCTATAATGCATTTCCAAGTGTAATAGCACAAGCAAACAATACTTCTAATATTTTTACAGATTCGAAATCTGGAGTTTCTTTTCATTATCCATCTGATTGGCGAATAGCTTCAAAAGAATATACTAATAAACTTTATGGTAATCCAGTCAATTCAAATGCATCAATAAACAATATTCACATCAGTACGATTACTCCAATTGCTATTGCATTACCTTCCTCATTAAATGGTGCATCATTTATTGTATTATCTGAAACTTTGCCTTTTCCCGTATCTGTGGCAAAATATTTTGAGAGTACTAAAAATCAACTGATGTCTCAAGGTGTGCCTATCAACAAATCAGTCCCAGTAACTATTAGCAATTTAAATGGCATTAAATATAATCTGACATTACCAAATGGTGCATATCAAACCCAAATTCTGTTTGTAAAAGATTCGAATGGAATTGTAGTAGCATACATTCCGGGAATAAAAGATCATTCTAAAAACGTTGGTGAGATAAATTCTATCTTGGGCTCGTTGACATTTAAAACACACAATCAGAACAATATTGTAAATAATACAAATATAACAACATCCATCGGCAATAAGAGTAGTGTTAACGGCAGTAATAGCAATAGTAAAAATCTTGCAGTTATATCCAAATAAATAACTTTATTGTAAAAATTAAAGTAACTTTCAAACTTATCTTTTTTTTTAAAAGATGGATATAAAATATATCAATTTTGATAAATCTATATAATTGTTAAATTTTTAATACGTGGTTCACAGATTATTAAGAACAAAGATGGGTCGTCAAGATCTTAAATGAAATTTGTCATCAAATTTGCAACAACATTCAAAAAAATTTACAAAATAGGTCCTAGTTCAAAAAAATATATTATTATGGTGGCCTATAAAAAACTTTATCTGGTTTAATTTTCAAAATAACTCTCTTTTCGTCAGATGAACGAAAAGGGTATGCGTCAACATCAAGATATTTTTTTGCCAATTTATCAATATGTTCATCAGCTCCATCCGTTGTTTGTTCAACAACTCTTCCTTTTACAGTTACTGTAGTATATGGATTAGTTTCGTCAATAAGGGAAACAGAAACTCTGGAGTCTCTAGTTACATTTTTGTGTTTTAGTCGATCTTTAGCTGTATTTATTAAAATGAATCCATCTTGATCATGTTCATTTTTTTTTATATCTACCCAAGTAGGAGTAACCTGCGGAGATCCATCTTTATTAATGGTGCCCAAAAACGCAAAATTTTTACCTTCAAAGAATTTCATGATTGGTTCAGAAAATATATTATGATTTTTGTCCTTTTCCATATGTAATTACTACTTATTATTTCCTTTTTCAAAAGATAAATGTTGTCATGAGGTTATCCCGTGATTTCAATTATTTGATATCGTCTGTTTTGTTGCATGACTTCATCTTTCTAAATACTTTTAGCTAGCATTAGTCGACAAATTTTATGAATTGGGTCTCTACAACTAAACTTTAATCAGAAGAGGAGAAATCTTGCTAGGCATTGATGCATCAATAACTGGGATATTGAACTACAAGAAATGAATAAAGATAAAATCGTGAACAATTTCACTATCCGAACACATTTCCCCTCAGTCGGATATGTCAAGGTTACTTCTATTTGCTATATATACATACAGAAGGAGTATTATAAGACCATACTAAAGGAAAATACCTTAAATTCCAGATTTTACAACTATTGCCAAAAATATGAACAGATTAGATATTCTGATAAAAGATACAGTGGATAACAAGAAATCCAAAGATGAATATATTGTTATCGCAATTTATGGCCCTGGAAAAGTTTCCAATGGGTGGTCAATGGTACTGATAAAAATGGTATACAAAAATAACAACAAAAAAGAAGATTTGAAAATACATGTAGCCGTAAATTAATACAAATAAGATTATTGTTATGGTGGTAACTGAAGAATATGTCCATGATAACAGAGCGTTACCAGGATTAGTTGATGTGGTTATAAAATCAGATGGTATGACACCTGCCGCAACAATAGATAAACTATTTGCTCACGGCGCCTATGGTAACAATGATATTTATGGATATTTGGGAGACTATGGAATTTTGCCAAATCAAAGTAATATACAATTTGAGCAGCATGGAAAAAAGGAAACATCTTTCGAAACCTGTAGTCTTGTTTCAGAAAAATGTTTGCAAAAACGGAAAGACGGGTGTAAGATAGAGAAAAGATTGATTGTAGAAACGGTCTTCTCATCGATAAGGCGAATGTTTGGTGAGGATGCTTATTCAGTTAGATTGAAGAATATAGTACAGGAAATGATGCTTAAAGCATCATTATATAACAAAATGATGTCTGTTTAAACAAAATGAATAGTAAAATTATCCCTTTTAAGAATCATGTAATAAATCAGATACTCATAATTTAATTTTCCTTATTGGAGGTACGTATTAAAATCAATATATCATATATTGTTCAATTAAAAAACTGATTTAGATTTCTTTACCTATTATCTATCTAAATCTAATATGTCGAAAAATTTAAAATTCTTCGAGTAAATTTCAATCTTCTTTAACAACGACGATGTCCTTTCTGTTTATGTTAATATATTACATAATCCTACTATTTTAAATTCCTTATATTCAAAGTGGAATAAAAAATGGTATTTTTATTTTAATTTATAAAATAACCTCATGTTAAAATTAGAATTCAAAGTTCGATTACATATGAAATAAAGATGAGTTTTAGATTGATTATATGCTAGTTAAGGATCAAAGTAAGATAATTGCAATGATACAATCTGTTTGGATTTAATCCATTATCTAAATATATTTATCAATGGTCCGAGAGTCAAAACATCTCTGTTATCTGTTATAGATATATCATTTATCGTAAATGTGACTTTATAATGCTGACCTTTTTCATTGTGAGCTAGTATTCCACTTGCATTAAAGTTTACAGTTCCGCTAGTGACATTTTTTAATAAAGTATTGGGAACATATTTAATATTATCAACATCCCAAATCTTTGTCTTTGGATTTATATTTTGTTGATCTTTTAATTTAGTGTAAGAAATAATATCTACAGGTACAGATGAGTTGAACTTCACAGTTCCTTTATATACATTATCGTCGATTGGATTTACAAAATTTACTACTTGGTGAGCAGCATGTCCTTTTGCATTGTGGGGTATAGAAGCAATAGTTATATACAAATGATGATTGGGAATAGCCTTTTGTTGCCCAAAAGCATTATTCATATTGGGTGTACTAGGGTATGAACAAAATAGCATGTACCCAAGTAATATAAACCAGCCAAATAACAAAACTTTATATGATATTTTTTTTTGTAATGCCATGCATTTTCATAAAATATATTAGATAATAAAACATATCTGATCAAAAACAGTAAGTAAAGGTTTTTGAACATCCTTCATAATTCAAGTTCTATATTCCGATTTGGCTCATAAAAAGTGGTGTACAATATTTTTATAAAGTAATTTATAAAAACAAAAAATGAATGTAAAACGATCTCGATAATTAATTTCAAATACGAGAAGAAAGATAAATTTAAATTGAAAATCAATAAAAATTTTCGGAACATAAAAAAATATAATAAAATACCGGTAATTTGATATTTAACATTTAATGTCCGTCTTAACATTCAATCATATAAAGCAATCCAAAACGCGCGATTATTATAAACAAAGATATAATCGAAGATTGCAATTGATAGCTTATTCTTAGGGATAAATTAACAGGTATTATGACTTAATATTTTAATCAGGCGCAATTTTTATTCTCGTGATATTTTTTTCAATAAAATTTATTTAATACTTTGATATTTTAAACATAATTAAAGTTTGAGTCAAATAAATAAAAATGCTCCAATACTAAAAATCAATATAGAAAATACAAAAATAAAATATAATTGAATTTACAAACAGAAAATATTTTTAATCAATGCATTTTATCAAAATGATTTGCATATTTTAATTTTCAACCAATATATTTGAAACATATACTGTTAATAATTTATTCATCATTATAAATGACATTTACCAAACCATAAAACAAGAAAGTAAGTTCTAACCAAATTAAATTTTATTTTTAAACAAATAAATATTATATGCAAATAGATGAATTAAACTCTATATATTGGATGCATTCTAAATGATTGGATATTCAACAAAACATGATCAAAATTATTTACAATCTTATTACTGGGTATTCTTATTCTATCTTGGAAGCATATTCGTTGAATTCTTTTGATTAAGACCAACTTAAAACAGCTCTAATTTCTATCCCAATTGCTAGTATTGATTCCTTTTTTATTGGTGAACTCACTATTACTGGACAGATTCAAGTATAAGAACACCCATCTTGCTAGACGATCTTGTTGTCTTTTTTTACACTTTTATCCTTTAATAGATTTAATCGACCTATAAAAATGAAATCACCAAAGAGGATGAAAATTTATAATATGTCTAATGATATGTCTATATCAGATGTAATTAGTGTAACGTGATATCTGAGCAAATTTTCTAAAGTTTTGGAAAATAATTGAATGTCAAATATGTGAAATTAATTCGTGTTATTATTACTATAATCATAATGAAAAACACAAAATTACCAATTATTTATCAATAGATTACAACACATATGCGATTTCAGTATTTTCAAAATTGTTATCTTATATTTTATATTGAAAATTAATTATAAATTATTGTATAAACAAGGATGTGTAATATTAGGAGAAATAGTTCTCCTAGTACATTAATTAGAAAAATTATTTTGTGATTTAAAATATATATCTGATATTTTGATGGAATACTGGAAGAAATGTTTTAAATAATATGAGAATTTATGTACAGTAATGAATAACGCACTTTTAGTGATTGGTATATTAGCAGCAGCATTTACATGTGCTTTCATAGTAAATACTTTTGCCAATACACAATCAGCACAGGCATGTCCCAATACCAGTGGTACAACTTCATCTTCAAACTCTGTGGTAAAAAGTAATCTTAACAATCCTCAACCATCTTCTCAATTGACATCAGGTCAAAAGGCATAATACAAACATATTTTTTAAAAATCCATATAATTTATCGTCTTATTGTTTTAACAAATTGCTAATTGACAAAAGATATTGTAAAAAATTCCGCGATAGATATCGAAAGAATATATAACAAATCATTAAAAAATGATGTCTGAAATGGGCAGATTGTAAGAATCCTTATAGATAGACTTTGGCCCAGAGGGCTGAAGAAAGAGGATGCGAATATCGATATATGGGAAAAAGATATCGCACCAAGTATTACATTAAGAAAATGGTATTCTCATGATGAAAAAAAATGGGAAGAATTTAAATCAAAATATATTGAAGAATTAAAAAAAATAAAGAAATTGTAGATAAAATGTTAGAAATAATCTCGCAGTATGATAGAATTATTTTATTATATGGATCAAAAAGTGAAAAATTTAATAATGCAATAGTACCTAAAACAATTTTTAGATGAGATTAAAAAAATCATAACAACATTATGGTCTGGCAAAAAAATGTTCAAAAGATAAAAATTGATATTTAAATAAAAACATCGACAAGTATAAAAGATAATTGATCACATGGCCCTGTTAACTTAAGATATTCTTTCTTTATTATGCTCATAGACAAACAACTTGAACCATTGTTTAATATGGTTTAATCTACACTTGTTCTTTTTACAAGGAAAGTAATCATCAAAACATTCTGTACTATCTTTTATAATGCACTATCCTTTCCATTATGCTTTTTTCAAAAGAGGAGTGAAGGTGATGATATAGGTCCAAAAACTTGCAATCTTGCGGGTACCAAGTACCACCATCCGATGAAACATGATGTTTTCGATACATGTCTACAACCTCAGACAGAATTCGTTCGGCTACAAACGTGTTTCGTATTTTGGATATGTGGAAAGAAAGAATTTCTTTATCTATCGGTTCAATAACAATCCAAAACCATAATAATTGAGAACCAGATCTTATCCCCGTTTCATCGATGACATATTCTTTGATTTTTCTTTCCTTGAAATATTTCCATGGTCTGTACTTTTGTAACCAGTTCCAGATTGATACATGACTTATTTTTACTATTTTTAAGAAAGATAATGCTTTGATAGTGCTTCTAAATGATAAACCAAGAAAGTACAGGTATAATCTATAACCAATAATTTGTGAAGATGTTCTATTTCTAGCACATATAATATATGGTTGTCTTAAATCTATATGTTTTTCTTTAAGTTAACAGGGCCTATCACACCATTTATCATAGTTGGCTATCAAATATCTTTATTTATCTTATGAGTAACAGATTACCAAAAAGCGATTAAACGTTTTTTTAAATAATTCAAAACATAAAATATATTTTATTAAAAATCAACCTAGATGATCTAATTTAATGTTATTCTATTTATTTAGATAATTTAATTTAATATTTTGTGATATGTTTAAAATATGTCAATTTCCATTAAAAAAAATAAATGCATTAATTTAAAATATTAAAATTTTTACAATTTCATTTCTTAGTTATATGGTAATGTCATCAAGTTCTTTTTTAAGTTGACAAATCTTTAAACACTCAAGTCTAAAAAATAACATATATGTTATGAAAATTATTAAAAAAGATCCTGCTTTAAATTAGTGTAGATAAATATAATTCAAATAATAGATCTAATATGCACTAAAGTATATTTTATACTTCCGTTAAATATCGTCTGTCTTGTGCTTCAATGGGATAATCATTGGCACTCATGTCTCTCTTAATCATTAAACCCTCATTGTCAAATTCCCAGTGTTCATTTCCATGAGTTCGCATCCATTGATTAGGATTCTCTGCATCCCGCCATTCATATTCAAATCTTACGGAAATACGATTTGTAGTAAAACTCCAAAGCTCTTTCATCAAATGATAATCTAGTTCTTTTGTCCATTTTCTATGTAAAAAGTCGATGATCGCATTTCTACCTACAAAAAATTCAGTCCTATTTCGCCATTGGGAGTTTACTGAATAAGCCTGCGCAACTAGTTCAGGATTGCAACTATTCCATACATCTTGAGCCAATTTAACTTTAGATAATGCGGTTTCAAAAGTAAATGGTGGTTTTATATCTGAAGGCTTTACCAAAAAATATACACTCAATTGGATTAACAAATCAATTTATAAATTACTTGCTATTTCGACCAAGAAATGAAACTATTCTATAATACTCATAAATAAATGATTAGAATATTCAATAACTAGCATATTATTAAAGCGTACAAAAGTCCATCAATTTTGATTTAAAAACAACTTGTTTATTCAATTCATATGATAAAAAAAATTATTTGGATGGAACTATAGTACCTGCTATTTCACCATCTTGATGAGGTTGTGTACGAATGACTACATTAAGTGAACCATCTTTCATAGATTTGGATAAATCTGTTACGTTTTTACCAAGGAATCCACCTAATAATTTATCAGATGTAATAACACCATCTGTTAATTTACCATTGATTAATCCTGTAGGGTATACAGATTTAACTTGATTAAATCCAGTACTAACCGTTGCATAAGGATTGATTAAAGATACTACTTCTGTACCATTTTTGTATTCAATACTACCATCAATTACTTTATCCAAATTTTTAGCATCTACCTCATAAGATATTGTGCCATTTGAATTTAATTGGAATTTAGCTGTACCTGTAGCCTGAGTATTTACTGGGGGCTGAACAATTTTGCCGTTTAGAGTTGAAACAAAACTATTTTGTGAAGATGATTGAGATGCGGAAGCAGGTTCTTTAGACGTGGTTGTTGGTTGGGTTGAAGTTGTTGTAGTGTTAGTAGTAGTTGATGGAGTTGATGGGGTAGTTGATGGTTGAATTGGTGCCATTGGATGGGAAGGAGTGATTGGTTGAATTGGTGCCATTGGATGGGAAGGAGTGGTTGGTTGAGACTGCTGCGAAAATGCTAAAATTGGAGTAGCAGATACCAGTCCAACAAGTCCAACGAAAATAGTTATAGCAATTTTTTCACTAAAATTCTGATTATTGGTCATTGTCAAATTTATATAAATAGTTCTATTTGATAACGTTTTCCCATAATTTTGTCACAGTAGTATTTATACTACAAAATTTTATATAATCAAAAAATGTTCAATTTTCAAAAATAAAAGATTAATCAAAACTTATCAAATTCGTAATTTTAATTTTATTCCAACAATTTTATTTTTTTAATTAAACAAGAACAAATTAGGATTAATTGCCCCTATTATTTTATAATGTGGTGAAAAATAGATTTTATTAATACCGATGTAATTTCAGCAATATTGACATTATATTTTAGAAAAAGTTATAAAAATTGAAATAAAAGTAATTTTTTGATAAAATAATGACATTTATTTTTTAATAACTATTATAAAAAAAATAAATGAATCAAATTTAAACCCATTGAATCATATATTTATATAGTAAATCTTAATTTAACTATTATGCGCGAGAAATTACAATTAAATTTAATTTTCGTTGTCATTTCGGTACTATCAATCATCGCCATTTCTCAACTAATTAGTTCTATTAATGCCCAAAGCCCACAACAAACTTTTAGTGCAAAACTTTCCGGTATAAATGAAGTTCCATCCGTATCTACATCTGCCTCTGGAACGGCTCAATTTAAATTAAGTCCTGATAACAAAACAATGAGTTATACTATAACTGCAAATAATATAAAATCGGTTACTGAATCTCATATTCATCAAGGAAAGACTGGTCAAAATGGGCCATCGATAGTCCAATTAACCCTCGCTGATTCAAAAATGGATTATGGTTGTCAATGTATGCTGCCAGCCATTGGTGGTGGGACAATAACATCAGACAATTTGAAGGGACCTATGGCGGGTAAACAGATTTCTGATTTAATCAATTTGATTAAAAATGGACAAGCTTATGTCAATATCCACACACAAAAAAATACCAACGGTGAAATAAGGGGACAAATTTTACAGGCCACAAAATAAACTACTTTTACATTTTTTCTCATCATTTAAATAGTTGTAGAAATAAGTCAAAATACATTGATCATAATATAACACAAATTTTGAAAGATCTTAATACATCTAATACAATTAACCTAGTGTAAGAAGATTAGATGAATGACAAAATACAAAATGGAAGCAATAGATATCTAATTTTTGAATTAATTATTTTTAATTTTTCTAGTTTACATCGTGCAACCATTATTTTACAATACAAATATGAATCATGAAATTCGAATTATAAAAAAAATTGTTTTTATATTTTAATTCATTTAAATAATTTATGAAAATATTGATAGGAATTTTATTAGTATTTCTACTATTAATTGCCTCAACAAATCATAAAGCTATTGCTCAAAATATCTCACATATGACTGGAAAAGGTAATTATTCTGGTGGTGGTTTGTCTACAAAATCTGTAGACATTGCCAAAGCTCATGTAACTAATTTAACATCTAATATGACTGGAAAAGGTAATTATTCTGGTGGTGGTTTGTCTACAAAATCTGTAGACATTGCCAAAGCTCATGTAACTAATTTAACATCTAATATGACTGGAAAAGGTAATTATTCTGGTGGTGGTTTGTCTACAAAATCTGTAGACATTGCCAAAGATAAGGGAGAATACTAATGCATTAAAAATTAAAAATTATCATTAAAAAAATAAATAAAATATAAAACATTTTTTATTTAATTGAGAAATTTAAAGGAAAATATATCTTTATCTTTGAACTTGATTATAATATTTAATATGACAACAAGACAAAATTATATTTAAACAAGTTTATAAAAATTATTGTATCAAATGAACTCGACTAATATTCTTAGATACTCTAACAATGAGAACTACAGAAAGCATGTTTTTCTTTATACTGTATAAATCATGATATTTTTATTGAATGGCGGAAAAATGAAATAGACTAATATGATCTGCTAAAAGCATAGTTAAATTTAGCAAGTATAAATATTAAATAAATGTATTTAAAGGATAAATAAACATTCTTTGTATGGTTTATTAATAAATATTCTTTCATCCAAGATTAATTTGAAAGAAATCCGTCTCATTTATTTGAATCATAACTATTTGTTTAATTTCCACATTTTTGTTATTTGGTTGATATCATTTGTATTATTATGCACTTGAGTAACAAAATATACTTTTGTGTTATTGAAGGTAGACATCTTGTTTAAGGGTCCAAAAGTATAAAAAGACATGATTCCCTCGAATGTGGCTTGTCCTTCTTTTCCAAAGGTAGAATTCGTATCATGTCCAATCCATGATATCATATTTCCATCTTTAGTAGATAATACACCATGACCAAAAGCATGTGGGCTTATAGATGAAATATAAGGATATATCCATGATTGGATATTTGTAACATTACCTATACCTGTAATACTGCCATTTTCCAAAATTATTTCAGCTGTTTGATTAAACGGTTGGATGTGACCTACACCGAATTGTCCTAATATTTTTCCATTACCCTCATAAAAAGGGTTTTTATCCGAAATAATGGATTTATCAGTAAAATTTTTGACATTATCATTAGAAAATTTTGTTATATTTGTTTTCAGGTCTTCTTTAGTTTGGAGCACAGTTGAATCTGCCAAAATTTTTTGTTCATGTTCGTTAATTGCAAAAATAGATAAAAATACAAAAATGGTGGAAAAAAATATTAATTGGCATCCCCGGCTAAAATCTGGTTTTAATTTAATAAACAATGGAGTATGATATTGTTCAAATTATTTAACTTTGATGTCATATGTTATAATCATTAATACTATGAACTATTTGAATTGAATTTTATGATGAAAGATAATAATTATATTCATAGATACTTATTCACATTAAAAACGCCATATTGGTTATATTATTTTTTAATTGAGATTCTGTATTCAGAATATTTTAAATTCATTGTCTTTTGATTTGTCTCAGCACTTTTATATCTTACATTATTTAAACGTAAAAAAATTATCTCATTTTTTAAAAAATCATGTACATCTAGAACTATCTTCAAAAATACCTGCAGCTTATACCATATTAAAAAAAAGAAAATTCTTGAAAATGTGATGGATTAGTTGTGTTTTGAGTTTGATTTAAATGTGTTTATCTTTGGGTAATTATGGAACCAAAAGATGAATATATCTATATGAATGGTAATGGTATACTCGTATTTATCATTTCATAAAAATAGAACATTATATTCATTATTTTTTTAAAAAATCATGACTGAAAAATAATATGACAATGATGTGAAGAAACGAAATCTTGATGATTATTTACATTGAAGAAAAAAATGTATCTTAAATTCTGTAATTAATTGGTTGAATTTGTTTAGGGATTTTTATGATATTAAAATAATCCAAATTGTCATGTTTTGTTAAAATGACCTTAATTATTTTCCAAATACAATTTGGTAATTCTTTACATAATTGTTAACTGATCCAGTTCATTACAATATTGAAAAACATCATTATTTATTAGTATAAAAATAATTTGACTTATTATAAAAAAATTAAATAAAATGAGAATGCATTTATATTTTATAAAATATCCGTAAAATCTGTTGATCATTATAAGATTTAGCAAAAAAAGATCGATTATAGTAACAACAATGATTATTATCACTTTTACAATATTTTTGGAACATGCAAACGCTCAAAGTGTACATAATTCGGGTGGAAAAGTATTCGTAATGTATGCAGGTTCGCTTTTAAAAATTTTTGAAAAAGATTTTGGTCCAGCATTTCAAAATGATAAAAATTATAAATATGTGGGTGAAGGTAAAGGGTCTGTTCAAATTGCAAACATGATACTGGAAGGATTTAGAAACCCTGACATCTTTATTAGTGCAGGGGCCATCCCAATAGATAAATTAATCGATAATAATCCATCCTTTGCTCAATGGTTAATGAAATTTGCTTCAGCAGAAATGGTAATTGAATATTCGTCAAACAGTCGATTTTACCATGATCTTGAAAAAGCTAGAACTGGAGAAATACCTTGGTATAAAGTGGTTTCTGAAAAAGGGTTCAAATTTGGAAGAACTGATCCAGAACTTGATCCGAAAGGATATAATACAATATTTACAGCAAAATTATCAAACATTTATTATAATAATTCAGATATTAAGCAAAGTATTTTGGGCGAAGATGGGAATCTTAAACAAATTTTTCCTGAAGAAACACTTAATACCGTTTTAGAATCAGGACAGGTTGATGCTATAGCCGCATACAAACATGAGGCAATTTCAAGAGGTTTACCATATATTCAATTACCTCCACAAATAAATCTAGGGGATCCTAAATTCTCCAGCTTTTATAACAAGACTTTGTATACTTTTCCCAACTTTGGCCATAAGATTGTTAGAGGAGGTCCTGTGTATTTTGCTGTTACAATTCCCACTACGAGTAAAAACATTAATGGATCCATTTCTTTTGTAAATTTTCTGTTATCAAATAATGGTAGACATATACTTGAAAATCAAGGCTTAGATTATCTAAAAAAACCAATCATTGAAGGGAAAATAAAAGAAGTGCCATCCCAAATAAAGGTGTCCATAAAATGATGTTTTATATGAGAACATAAAAGTAAGGAATAAATGAATCATAAAAAAAGAAATCATGATCAATATTTCCAATATTATTAATAAACGCAAAGCCAAATTAAAATAAGCATATTTAAAACAAAACCAAAATTTTACTGGATATCGATAAAAATTTTAACATTACATATTAGTATAATTGCAAGTGTGATCGCATAAAAATTATAGGAAAAAGATAAAAAAAATTTAAAAATAATGTATTTTTAATATTTATAAATATGAAATCAATTTATATGATATTTTCTACAAAATAACCGTTTAAAATTTTATATTGAGGGTTTCTTTGTAGCAAATCTTAAACTAATAATCAATTCTTTCATATTAATCGGTAATATCTGACACGCAAATACAGAATAATATATAGATAGTTCTATCATCCAAGAACCTCATATAATGCAGACATTAATTTTGGTGTTTGGTGGAATATTTTGGATCCTCACCTACATATTCATAATATCAAAAGGCTTCAAAGATAAAACTTATGGCATGCCTCTTATAGCGCTATGCGCGAATGTCTCATGGGAATTTATATATTCATTTATTTTTCCTCATACTCCTCCTCAATTATTTATAAATTATTTATGGTTTGGTTTAGATGTCATAATTGTTATTCAGTTTTTAAAATATAGTAAAAATGAGTTTTTAAACTTAACATCAGCAAAATTATATTCTATATTTATTTTGTTACTTGTTTCTGAATTTAGTATAATTTTACTTAGCAGCTTTATTACTGGGGAAGTTAAGGGTGCATACACCGCTTTTAGTCAAAATCTTGTAATGTCAGTTTTGTTTATAATAATGCTTTTTAAACGAAAAAGTTTGAGAGGTCAATCCATTTATATCGCTGTTTTTAAAATGTTGGGGACTGGGTTAACTAGTTTACATTATTATGTATATGAACCAATAACTCATAGTTCTTTTATTTTACCTACTTTGTACGTATTAATTTTCACATTTGATATTGTATATATCCTTTTGATACTTAGATTTTATAAAAAAAATAAAATGTCGGTACTTAAAATTTAACTATTTTTGAATTATTTTTTTGGAAACTACGGATGACTTAATTTGAGAATTTGTTTATTAACAATAGTCTTGTATAGACTTTCGTCCAACTTGATTATAGTGTTTTGTTTTACGTGGGGGCTAAAATATTTTATACATGTACTTTATTAAATAATAATGCATAATTCCTAGAAGGATAATATAATCTTGTTTAAACAGGCAATAATAATTTAAAATAATAATTACTAGAACAAAAAGGGAACACTAAAGATTGCAAATCCTGAACATTGTCAAATTATATACCATAATTTAAAAAATAAATGACTTTGAATTAGAGAAGAATATCTCAATAATCCTCTTTTTAATGAAATTGTAAAAATTATCAAATAACTACCTTATTCTTGACAACCATTGGGTAATCTTTAGAGCACATTTTTTACATGGAGTGAAAATGAGTGATGTGCTCGTCTAGACAAATGCTTTGTTGCATAACTCATTATCGTCTAATCTCTTCTATTCTTGTTCTCTATATTCTTCTGAACAGTTTATACAATGATACTATTATCATCATCTCATTTACCCTTTTTCGAAATCGTGTAGCAGATACATGCTCACCAAATATTCTCTTGATAGATGAAAGAGGTTGTCTACTCCCTCATCAATCTCTGTCCATTTTTTATTTTCTTTTTCCATTTCAATAAATCCTTAGTCTGTAACCTTGCTTACTATATTTCTTAATCTTATTTTTAAGGGAACAATGGAATTTTTCCTTCTTACCTTTATTCCGGGTGTGATTCCATTCTTATCTAGATAATCAAAATTTGTGTTTGTATCATAGGCTCCATCCGCAAGAAGGACTAATTTTTGCTTTTTTAGAATGTTTTTCTTGTCCGGTGAAATAGCCTTTAAAACATCGTCGACAAATTTCTTTAGCATCTTGCTGTTATGTACCTTCTCGTCTGTAACCGCCAAAGCAAGAATCTCCTTAGTCTTTATGTATACTGATATGTGGATTTTGAGATAACCTTTCCTATTTTATATGTTCCATTTTTCATTCATCCATTTGTCTCTGTTAGTTACTTTGATACAGTACTATCAACTGTGCTATTATGATATATTCATCATCTGTATTGTCTTTTTTGATATTGACGGTTAACTTGTTAATCCTCTTGTAGATGTGACCATAACTTGGATTAGGTGGTAGACGTTTTCCCGTGGCCTTGATTTTTCTCTCTGTTAGTTTATATGCAGATAAAATAATGTACGAATGTAACCAATAAACAGTATGAAAGAATCTGGAAATTTGAATGGCTCACCGTTCTTGTTTTTATTCGTATTTTCCAGCTGAGTTCCACTCATGTATCAAGAAAATCATATGAAAAAGGGATCTCACTCCGTCGAACAAAGAACCTGCTATAAGAAAGCCAATCCATCATAAAGGATTAAGCATGGTAATCCAGCTAGATTAGTTGAGTTAGGTGATAATGAATAGACTATTACAAAATTTTGAATCAGGTTTTACAAGAATGAGATTATTCGTGGATACATCTAATAGAAATTAATAAAAAAGATTATAATTAAATAGTTCTGGCTTATTATTCTTAAACTATATTAGATAGAAATGTATACTTGATTATTGAACATTGATTTTTGAACTATTTAGTGTGATCTACTAAAAAACGATTTCTTTCTAATTTTACGAATATGGTGAACATATATTTCAACAGACGGTGGTACATGGTATTCACAAATTAATCGATTTATTAAACTAAACCTTACATTCATTCTTTTTATAAAAAGAACATTATTGAATGAACAATTTAATATATCCAATGCTCTAACTTAAGGAACATTTTTTCTAGTGTTACAGCAATAATAAAAAATAATTCTACAAATTAATTGTAAAGATGACATTTCGTGCTCAAATATCGATATTTTAGTATAATTGAACTAAAACAAACACCTTGGTTAAATTACAAAATTAGAGAATCCTAAAGTTAACAGAACCTATGAAGGATAAAACAAAATACTTTGTCTTTTTTTTTAAATAATAAATGTAATTAAATCCTGTAAAACAGTGGATTAGTCTATTCAATGATCAATATGATAAAGATAGAATAGGTCAACACGGCTTATGGGGCCAATAATTTTAGTTATAGGGGGGCAAAGTAAATGAAAACGTGGCACCATCCTTATCGATATTATTTTCGGCCCAAATATTCCCGCCATGAGATTCAATAATATTTTTAGAAATATATAATCCTAAACCTGTACCCTGATACGATTTTGATACAAATTTTCTAAACAGTTTTGGCAAAATATCGGGATCAATACCTGATCCCGAATCTTTAATTGTAATTAATATTTTTTTATTTTCATTTTTTTTAGTTTCAATGACTATAAACCCTTTTGTAGTAAATTTTATAGCATTGTTTAACAAATTATATAACACCTGAGAAATTTTATCCATATCTCCATGTATTATTAATGACTCTCCAGGTACAAATACATCGGAAACATCGCCTTGCATATTTTTTGGGGATGAGTTCATTCTGTAATTTTCAAATTGATTATACAATAAATACACCTTATCATTATCAATTTGTTTTTTGAAATCGCAGATTGTATTCAATATTAATTCTTTTAAATCAAACATATTTTTATTTAATCTAAAATTTTTGGTTTCTATTTTTGTAACATCTAATAAATCATTGGTTAATTGTTTAAGTTTATGTGCATTTCTACTTATAATTTCTACAATAGCATAAATCTCTTTATCTTCTAATCTTGATTTTAAAATTTCAGAGGATGTCAATATGGATTGAATGGGATTCTTTAATTCATGTGCAGCAATTTGAATAAAATCTTTTTGTAATTCTTCAGAATCCTTTAATTTTTTTACTAGATCAGACTGTTTCCAGAAACTTTCAAATATGGATATATAGGATAAAACTGTTGATTGGCTATTTGAATATGTGGCAAATCCTATGGCATTTTTAAAAACATCTTTTGCATCATCTTTTATTTCTATCACAAGGGATTCTTTTCTATCTGCTAAGACAATGACTGATTTAGTATTCAAATCTACTTCAATGATTCTATATTCGATGGTAATGGAAAGTGGTAGATACAAGAGTAAATCTTGTATTTTTTTCTCCAATAAATTATCATAATTATTGATTGAAGCTATGATCCTAATTTTTAGATTATTGTTCATATCAATCTTTGTAGAAATAAATTTGATTAATTGCAATATTCCAACATTATCCAGATTTTCGAGAATTTTAATTATGGGGATAATTAATAACAGTTCTTTTTTTGATGATGTTATCAAATCCTGATACATATTGTTTATTTTTACAGGATCTGTGATAGTTTGTATAATTTCAGGTTTTATTCCATTTTCTATCTCTTTAATTTTAATTTCTGCAAGAATAGATTTTTCCCAAAGGTTTTCGAACATGTACATGTGGGCATCAACAAATCCTTTTCCTTTAGTCAATATAGCTAGAGATAGTGGATCTTTTTCCTGAGATATTCCAGCTAACAAAACTAGTTTATTATCTGCAATTCCAAAATTCGTTCTGACTCCATCAAGATGACGAAGATCACAGATTTTTTGGATTTTTTTGCAATAAACAATATTTTCAGATTTAACTTCTGTAACACATCTAATTTTTATCCCTCTTTTTTTTAAATTTAGCAGGCTTGTCCATACAGGCTCATACAATAAAATAGCAGGCCCGGTATAATCTATAGAGCTATCCAAACTGTATTTCATCCATGAATAGGTTTCCAATGTTTTTCTGATGATATTTTCATTACCTGTTATTACTTCTGTTATTGGTTCTAGTATTTCATCATCCAAAATCCGGATCTAAAAATATCATGTATAGGTGATATTTAAAAAGAATATTGTGCTCTTATCTTTGTGAAAAACCTATAGATTTAAAATAATCATTTACTACGTGTCTACTATAAATAGAATATCTTGAAATATCATCGATTATGACTAGTACTTTCTCAAATTATCATTTAGAAATGCTGTTAAATCCTTATTATTTTTAAAAATAATAAACATAATCTATGTATCAATTTAATCATGGCTACAAAAGTACAAACCATTGAAATATTTCAAAGAAAGGAAAATCAAAGAATATGTCATCGATGAAACTGTGATAAAAGATATCTGAATTATTATGGCTTTGGATTGTTATCGAACCATTGATAAAGAAATTCTTCATTTTGTATATCAAAAGAACGAAATATGTTTGTAACATAGCGAATTTTTATTTCATGTTATAAACATGTATGGAAAACACCAAGTTTTATTTGATGGCGGTACTTGTTATCCCCTAGTTTGCAAGTTCATGGACCTATATTATCAACTTCATTCCTCTTTTGAAAAAAGCATAATTGAAAGGATAATACAGTATAAAAGATAGAACTGAATGATTTGATAATTACTTTCCTTGTGGAGGGACCAATTATAAATTAAATCACATAAACTAATGGCTCAAGTTGTTTGTTTATCAACATAATAAAGAAATAATGCATTAAATTAACAGAGCCGGCATATCTTTGTAATATATGCTTTTTTAGTATTCTTTAGCGAAAAATCATTGAAAAAGATGTAAAGCATAGGGGTATCTTTTTGTTTTGTATTATTTCTTTTATTAATTGTCTTAATTATGGACAAGAAAGAAAATATATCTTTTTTCATTGTTTTTACTGATTCTAAAACCGAAATCCGTTATAATAATCGACCACATTTACAGATTTATCCCAAGACGGAATTTTCTAAAAGGTTTTACGTGGTAGAACTTTATGTGTTAAAAGAGGGGCTTAAAAGAATTACTCTCACAAAATCTGAAATGATTCACAGCGTAGTGATGGACCCAACATATATTTATCCATTTTAGGACTATTGGAAAAAAATTATGACTTCAAAGGAATTAGATCTACAATTGCATCTAATGATACGCTTCAAAGAATGTGTGTATTTTGATATACTGGACATAGAATGTGAACATCAGTATTTAGGTAATATATTATCTCAATCTAAATCATTTCTTTGATTCTTTGATAATTACGGAAACGATTTGGAAATGTTGTCAAGATTGCCAATGGTGTTTAAAAAACAACAATTCAAATAAAGGGGTATATTTGGATGAAAATAAAGAGTTAGTCAGGGTATTTTATTTAACAGAAGGTTCACCCGGTTATATGGCTGAAGAATGTTGGTTGAGGTAGAAAAAGTATTAATTACTGGTATCAAAATATTCAAGATTTTGATGTTCTGAAATCATTAATTCTTAAGTATTGTAGAACAAGATACTTTGGCCTGAACCTAATAAAGTATCTGTTAATGGGAGTGAATTTATGGATTTATATTATTTAATATGTTTAACTCTAAAGTCAAAAATTGAGATAATGACTATAAATGAAAAAGTAATGTGAATTGTTTTTTTCTTTTGGACAGTTTTGTTCAATTACGTTTTATGGCTTTTGTTATTTTTTTAAAAATCATTTTTGTTATTTTTGTCATGTAAATGCTGAGTAATTAGTATTTGTATATTTAAGGAATTATTAAGGGTGGAATGTCAAAATAATTACTAGTTTTATTATGATTCTGTAATAAAATCAACTCTGTTTAGAATCACTATATACAAATATGGTCTTTATAAAAATATACTACGTGTCATTCAGGACAAAAATAAGACGTATTGTTTCTTTCATTAATGAAATATCGATGACATTGACCGAGAAAGATATGGATTTTCCTGAAATGTTTGAGGATTATGAAAAATATCATGCCAATATAAACACCGGAAAAATTTTGCGCTTTGATCTGATAAAGGATTGGATCGAACCCAATTCTACTATTTTGGATATAGGTGTAGGTGACGGTTTAATGTCTGAACTATGCTTGAAAAATAAAAATGCCACAATATCTGGTATTGACATTTCCAACACTGCTTGCAAAAAAGCTCGTGACCGCGGGATCCCTGTAACTGTAAAGGATATAAATAATGGACTCGATCTTAAACCTGATGAATTTTATGATTATATACTTATGATCGAAGTAATTGAGCATACAATTTATCCTCAAAAAATATTACTAGAAGCCTTATCTCATTCTAATAAGGGGGTTATTGTAACTATCCCTAATAGTGGTTACATAAAATGGCGAATTCAAATGTTGAGAGGTTATTCACCCCGACAATCTTTTTCTCATCTTCATTTTTGGTCGATAAGGGATTTTGAAATTTTTTGTAAAAAACTTGATATACAATTGTTGGATTTTAATACTATTTTACATCCAAACCTTTTATTATTTAAAAATCTGTTGGGTTGGCAACAGTGTTGGTTAATAGCACCTAAACGTACATAACTAAATTATTTTCTGATTTGTTTTAAAGATTTACGACATTACGAAGATCCTGTTAAAGCAAGTCAATCATTATTATTTTTTTATATTTATTTAATTTGATTGAATTTATCGATTTTGGATTTTGTTTTGTTTTAATCTCCTGTTGATTCTAAAGTCCTATTTTCTATTTACTTAATTTACAAATATCACACATGATTCTGTAATGGTCGTTATAAAATCCGTTAAAACTAAATTTAAATATGATTATCTGTTAATTTTTTTATAATTTAAAGTTTATTTAGTAAAAAATAAAAAATAATACTATATGGTTAAAACAGGTCTTTTTTTATTTAGAAGATTTGCTTGGATTTTTACTGCTCAAACAGTTTGAGGATCCTTATTTCTTTAAATTGCTCTATGAATATATTAATTCTCTATTTTACCAACTTTTGGAGGTTGAATATCGATTATATGATATTTATCTACTAAATTGTAATTATATAGGCTATTTATTACATTAAATACAATTTTTATAATTGTTAGTATAATATTTATCTAAAAATTAGTAGAGGAATAAATGATAGAAAATCTTAGAGAGAATATGTTAAGAAATTGTAATATCCAATAAACTTAACATTTTGAATATAATGATTACATTAACCAAAAAACAGGGATCTGTTTCCTTAGTTGTAGTAGCCTTTGCAACAATAATGATTGCAGGATCTATTGCACCAATTATGAATAACGCTTTTGCATGGGGAAATCACTTTGGCCACTTTGGCGTTGGTCCATTAGATTACTTCAATTTCCATGGTAAAAGATTCCACGGTTATCAATCCATTAATCAAGGTTGTATTCAACCAAGCAGTTCATTAGGTTTCCATGGGGGAAACGGTCAACTTTCTGGTAATAGTGTAAAGACATGTGTAAATGTCAACCTTGCTGGTAATGTATTACCTAATGATCAAAGCAATCGTTAATCTATGTACAACACCGCGAATTATCTAAATACATTATTTTATTTTTATATTATTAAATATATCACTAACAAAAAGATCCGTTAAAAATCAAAATCTGAATTATTGTTGAGTGAGTATAGTCTGCGCTATGTGATAAATACTTGCTTATGTTAAATGGGTACATGTCTTTGGTAATTTAAATTTTTAAAATATTTTTAATCATCCAAAGACTTTTTTTTTAATTCAATTTCAATAATATATACTACTTTGGGCGTATACTATTTTATTTATTTAAATTTTTATAAAGATGGTGCATTATTGTTGAATAATCAAGAGAAAAATCTAAGTTAATATGACCGGGTATATAATAATGCCTTTTTATTTATTACAACATCCGTTTTTTGAGCTTAATTTATCTTTGTCTTTAATGGACTGTCTAGTCACCGCTCCACGATTGGCAACTTTACAGATGTGTTATCAAATGATTGAGGCCTAGTCTGTTTGTTGCCTGTTTTGTTATATTGTACTTTTAACAATATGTTCTATATCATTTTAAAGATATTTAGTTTAATTTCATGTTGGAATCATTGATGGTGGGTAGACTGGTGTCAAAATTCGAGATAGCATTTTCATTGCCGCCAAATTCTAAGGACATACATAATACCTTTATGTCTAAATTGAACAGTTGGTCGACTTATCATTTTTTTGACTTTTCTTTGGGAAAAATGTTATGTAATATTTCACAACCTGGAGATGATAATATATTTGTTCTAATTCTGGTGATGGCAGAGCAAATATCATATTTATGGTCTATATTTATATCGAATTTTGTAATGATCCCAAAATGTTAAACTTGAAATTTAAATTAACTTTTAGATTGTTTTTATTTTCGTAATCTATATTATTATAATCAATCTCTTGCATGATTAGCACTATTGGGAAAACTTTTAAAAAGTTGATATATTTTAATCATTATTCTCAAACTAAAATAGAAATATTACAAAATATGATGGAGAATCTATAAAATTTTGATAAGTGCCTAATTATTCGAGATCTATTAATAATCTCGAATGAATTATATTGTTATGTGGTTAAGACTTGATTATCTTACAATAATGGATAATTTATTTTATTCAAAATCATTTAAATATTCTTTATTGAGTGAAAGTTACTTTACCATATACTTAATTTTCTTTGTTGATTTGTATTGTTTGAATAATTTATAAAACAAAATTTTTTTTATTACATTAAAAATAATTTCTACAATTGTTAGTATAATATTTATCTAAAAATTAGTAGAGGTGTAAATGATAGAAAATCTTAGAGAGAATATGTTAAGAAATTGTAATATCGCATAAACTTCATAGTGTTTTGAATATAATGATTACATTAACCAAAAAACAGGGATCTGTTTCCTTAGTTGTAGTAGCCTTTGCAACAATAATGATTGCAGGATCTATTGCACCAATTATGAATAACGCTTTTGCATGGGGAAATCAGTTCGGCTCATTCGGACCATTTAATGGTCCTGGTAAACATTCTCATGTTTTCCACTCTATTAACCAAGGATGTATACAACCAAGCCGTTCATCTATATTCTCTAATGGATTCGGCGGTGGATTCGGCGGTGGACAGAACGGTGGTCATGATAGTGGACATTCATCAGGAAGCCCTCTTTCAGGTAACAATGTTCAAACCTGTGCAAATATCAATTTAGGTGGCAATGCTGCATCCGTTGATCAAAGCTTCCGTTAATTGATGATCTAAAATAAAAATACCTATCTATATTTTTTTTTAATAAAGTGAATGCTTTATTGCATGATTATTTTTTCGTCCTATGTTAACGTTTTGTTTATGGAGTAATATCTAAAATATTGGGTTTAATTGTTGTTAAGATGCTAAATATTACAAGATCAATCTTTTTAAAATTTTATTTGTTATTATATACTGATTGGAGGATAAAAATGCTTAAAGTTTTCTGTGACTATTGATTCCAATTGATCAGCAATGTCTAAAATTGAATCATCTTTATTTTTAGGACCTATTAATTGTAGTCCCACGGGTAACCGATCCTTTTTTGTTAATCCTATTGGAATGCTTATCGAAGGTAAACCAATACTGTTGAAAACAATTGTATTTCTGAGCAGTGCTTCCCGAACACTTGTTGAGTAGTCATTTATTCGTATGGTCTCTTCTTCCAGTTTAGGTGCTGGTATTATGGTTGTTGGAACTATTATCATGTCTACTTTATTATTTAATAATGCTGAAAATTCTTGACTAATCTCTTTTATTATATTTAAAGAATGAATGTAATCAATCGCTAATATTTTTGTACCTTCATCTAGCATATTTCTGACATCGTCACTATATTTACAAATTGATAATTTCATCCATTTTTCATGCACTAACGAAGCCTCTGATAATCTTATATCTTTCCAACTGCGGTAATATTTTTCAGTATTTTTTAATCTAATATTTTGGATCTTTATTTTGTTAACGGGTAATTTATCTAAGAATGCATAAAATATATTCTCTACCTCTGAGTCAACCATCTCTAAAAAATAATCTTTTGGAATTCCTGCAATTAATTTCCTTTCAAATATTTTTCTTTGATCTAGGTAATTAAATTTTGGATTTTTATTATTGTATTTTTTATTGCATAAATATTCTAATACTATGGTCGCATCTTTTGCGTTATTTGTAATATATCCTACATGATCTAATGTGGGAGATAATGGAAAAACATTTTGTTTATTTAATAAATTATACGTTGGTTTGACTCCTATTACTCCGCAAAGTGATGATGGTACTCTGGTTGATCCGCCTGTATCTGTTGTGATTGAAAATATTGACATACGAGTTGCAACTGCAACTGCAGAACCTCCACTAGATCCACCTGAAATGTATCTTTGATCCCAGGGATTTTTGGAATTTCCATAAAATGGATTTTTGCCTGTTATTCCAGATGCAAATTCGTTTAAATTATTACAACCAATTAAAATTGCTCCATTGTCTTTTATTGTTTTTACTACGGGTGAATCGATATCGGAAATTTGGTTATTAAATATTCTCGATCCTGCCGTAAATTTGACTCCTTTTGCATAAAATATATCCTTTATGGAAAATGGTATTCCATGCAATGGGCCTTTATAGTTTCCTTGTTTGATATCTTTTTCTACCCGTTCTGCTTGGTTGTATAATTGTTCCTCGTCATTTATTGTTATAAATGCACAAAGGCTAGGGTTCAATTTCTTTACCCTTTCTAAACATATTTCAATCAAATCAGTTGGTAAAACTTCTCCTACTTTGATTCTTTCTGCAATTTGATTAATTGAAAATAAAGAAGATATAATTTCCTTTTTCCTGGCCACTTTTTAATTTCTTATTTTAATATCTATTTATTTAATTTATTTTAATATTGCTCTCATTTGGTTTGATGTATTTGCTAATCCTTTTTTTGCAATCAAATATGTTTAAATCTGTGTTATGTATTTAACATGTAACAAAGCTTTTTGTTGGCTTGTGGATTATTGTTCCGTTTTCCTTAAGTAACCATTCATTGGCAGTTTTAACAGATTCAATCACGCACGGGGATATAGTATTGCTACCTTTATTTACCTGACTTGTCATCAGATTCCCATTAAAATTAGCATGGTTTAAACCTAAAACATGTCCAAATTCATGTTTGGCCACCATTTCTATTTCTGCAGAACTAAATTGACGATTAAATGATTTTTTTGATAGTGTAACATATGATTTTATTATGAATCCGCTTGTGTCAATGGTATTTACTGTTTTACCTGCGACTTTTTTACCATCATTAGTAAAAGATATGATGATATCTCCATCACTGTTAGTTTTTTTGAATTCTAAACCTTTTAAATTTTTATCCCATTCATTTATTGCTTTTATTACTGCATTAATGTTCTTTTTGTTCCCATCATTAAATGAATATGTTAAAATTCCATTTTTCATTTCCTTTCCCCACGTACAACAAATTGGTATCAAATTTTTGTTTATAAAACTATTTTTTAAATGATTCTTTGCAAATGTTGAGTTAACTTGTATATAGGATATGAATATTATCAAAATAATGGCAATTATTGTTAAAACTTTTGAAATATACATTATATAATATTCTATCGCTTACTTCAAATTAATTCATTTAGATAATGTTTTATATAAAATTATTGATATAATTTGAGATTAGTATATTTTTAAAACATATTATACTAGACGTCTGATGGTGTATTTTATTATGTTGTTTCATAAATAAATACTAGTATGATACAAAATATTATATAAACCTGATTTAATGATCAAACAATAACACATTATTTGTTTAGATAGGAAATCATCCATACATCAGATCTTGATCGGTAATTGAGCCATCACGTTGCTGTTGTTCTGATTTTATTATTTGTTCTAATTGTTTTTTTAATATTTGTCCTTGCTCCTTAAGCTGATTTGAATTTATTTTCAATCGATCGTTTTTTATGATGCTATTATATGATTCAATCAGGATTGCTGCTCCTTCAGGATCTGGAATTCCACTTGAGGATGGAATTAAAATTGCAGTGCATGGTATCTGATATGATAAACATGCAGACAACAATCCTCCAGCTATACCACCAATGAATGTAGTATATTTTTTATTTGCATCTTCAATGATACTTCTATTAAAATTGCTTGGTAATTTACATTGATTTGCAGGAACGTCAAGATTTTTATTGTCTATATTTTCTATTTTTTCATCCATTTCAGTGCTTCCTAATATGATGGGCTGTCTATCTGATCTGGGAATACCTGATACTGCAATGCCATCAAGTACTAGAACCTCTTGAATGGTGTTTTTTATTGCCCAATCTATAACAGTACCAAGTACAGAATGAATTCCATTTATCATTATAGGGGCTTCGCATACAATTACACAAACATTCCCCTCACTATTTGCATATAGGCGAAAAGGATGTCTCAGTTTACCGTCCACATATATTACACCTGGAGAAATATACTCAGATTCTACACAAGCAATTTGATGCATATTTAGCTTATCAATTATGTAACTTGTACTAATGGATCCTACAAGTCCTGGACCTGGAAAACCTGCAATGAGAATTGACTTGTTTTTCTGTAAATTATTTATATCCGATATAGTTCTTATTATTGTTGAAGGTATTGAGCTCACAGAGTATTTGTGTTATAGGTTATTTATAACCAAATAGTTGGTTTTGATAATAATGCTTAATTTAATTATTGTTTAGTTTGATAACAATACTTTTATATAATGTGATTTCTGATTGTTTACCTTTTATAATGAACTTTAGTCCTTTACCTTGAGGATAACCTTATATCTTTAAACTATATTATTTTTATATATTTTAAGCATTAAACTAAAAATTGTTGATTATGGTTAATTCTCTTACTTTGATTATAAATTAGAAAAACTATACATTATTCATTATATGGTATAAAAATTGTGTATCAATCTGGATGGATATAAAAGTGAAGATATTTAAGTAAACATTATATCAAGGTACATAGCTGATGAAACATCTATAAAAACAGATTTTAAATTTATTTGGCTTAGATGATTATATAACCAGCATAAAAAGAAATTCTTGTTTCAAATATGGAATCAAATATGTTTCTTCTAAAGAGAAATTTCAAATCCGAGTCATAAACAAGATGGATTATTTTCTAATTTTATAAATTATGGTACATTGTATCTTCAAGTCTGCAAATTCTTGAATTTATAACATCATCTTCACTTCTCTTGAAAAAAGTATAATTGAAAGAACGCTACAGTGCATAAAAAATAATACTGAATACTTTGATAATTAACTTCCTTGTAAAAAGAACAAGTATAAATTAAATCATGTAAAACAATAGCTTGGCTGTTTGTTGATCGACATAATCAATAAATAATTTCTTAATTTAATGGGGTAAATATGTATTCAGATCATGATATGAATCCTGTCAAAAATTCTTTAATTAGATTATTTATTATATACTATGGTTAAAAAAGGTCTAATAGAGGAAATATTTAGCAAAGCACTTTATGCAGACGATCCTTTAAAATATATAGTTACTTATAGGGATTTCGAACATTATAAACAGATCGATCTGTCGGAATTTATCTTCTTATCTGAAAATTTTCAATTAATTCCAATAACTAGAATAATTAGAATTCAAAAAGGACAAACCATTTTATATCAAAAAAGTTTGAAAAACAAGTAAAATATGATTTTTTTATGATTGTATTTTTTTTTAGTAAATTTTACTTTGTGAAATCGCATTCTCTATTATACGTTTTGTTAATTGCTCCGATTCCAAAATATTTGTCACTGTCCATTTATTCTTTGGATCAACGAGTTGTTGTATTGAATTGATTCCAGATTTGGAAAGAAAATAGGATCTTATGCGGCCAATTTCTTTTAAAGTACACAACTCCAAAAGTTCTTCTTTTACCATACCTGTATTTATCCTTTTTAATAGCATTGTCAAAATATGTGTGATGCCTTCCAGTGCTCTCGTATTGTGTATTAATATTACTTGAGCAATTTTTAATGTTGCTCCTAATAACCATTCCATATTTTCTTGGAGCGCTAATAAATCTCCTCGACCAAACCTATTATATAATGATTCAAATGTTGATTTTTGTTCTAGGTCTCTCATATTCAATTTATCATAAAAAACCATAGTAGGTACTCATGCATTTTCTCTCATCATCGGTTAAATTTTCGTTTATATACATTGTTTTGTTTATCATAATTTCTTCATGATGATCTTTGGCAAATTCTTTTTCAACTTCTTTTATTTTTGTAGTTTTGTAAAGCGGTTGAAACTCTTTTGCATGCATTAATGTATGAATTATTGAAAAAATTGTTGTTTTTTTTGGTACATTTATCCTCATAAAGGACTTTGATGATTCAAATGCAAAATTAGAAAAGTGTGCTTCTAGAGCAAATATCATGTTTCGAATAAGGTATCCAGTTCTCGGATTTATATAAAATTTTATAGTTTCATAACCTACTTTGGTAATATAATATATTTCGTCATCTATGATAATGTTTTTATCAGTGGGTTGTAAATGTTGAATAATTTTGAAATTGGATTCATGTTTGATATCTATATTTTTTTTCCCATCCATATTATATATCATATTCGAATCAGAAAATTTTTTGTAATTTATTATCATTTCCATTTCAAGTAACTGATTTAAGTAACTTTTAATATCTATTTTAAATCCACAAGAATGATAAAAACTATGATTAAAAAAATTTTTAATGTCTTCTAAGGTTGTAAACTTTTGATTCATATCTGTATTTCTTTTTATAATTGATAGAGTTTGGAAAACTAAAGTATCTAATGTAAATTGACTCTCAACTTTTTCTATGGGTTTTGCAATAAATTGAATTGCAGATGATAATGATGTTGCCATGAATAATGCTCTTCCTCTTGTTTCGAGACCTGGTCTACCTGCTCTACCACATCCGTTTAGAAAATCTCTTTTGGACATGCTTTGCTTATTGGTACCGTTCCAGAATGAAAGTGAGTCGAAAATTACTAATGATGCTGGTAAATTTACTCCTGCAATTAGGGTGGTAGTACTAAGTAAAATTTTTATTTTTCTTGATTTGTACGCGTCCTCTACAAGTTTTCTTTTTTGTAAATCTAATCCTGCGTGATGAAATGCAACTCCGCATTTCATGGCCATGCTCAATTTGTCGTCCTTCATTTTCATTTTCGAAATAAAGTTTTTCTCAATTTCCATGATATCATTACTAGGTATATATTTGTGAAAATTTTTTGAATTTTTCATTAAAAAAGACAAGGTTGAAGCTATTGATTCAGTACTAGCTCTGTCTGTAGTAAAAATAAGAACCTGTCCTTTTTCTTTAATTGTTTGTTCTGATAGAAACCATAGGGGATTATTTACTCCTGTTGTTTTTAGTTCGTGATTTAAAACTCTATAAATAGACTCATTGGTTTTTATGGTTATTTCATTTTCAGCATATGGGAATGATTTATCATGCATAGAAATAGAGGGGATATTCTTTGATACTGTTTTGTATTTGGTTGATGTATAATGTTCTAAATTTTCTTCAAAATTGTCTTTATAGATAATTTTGTTAACTTTGTCAAGACTTCCATATTTTATTAATATTTCTCCAGGATTCATATTATTATTAAAAAATTTTTCCAAGTTTGTATTTATCGTATTGAGTTCCTTTTTATTATTAATATTTTGTAATACAAAACCTATTTCTAAATCAACAGGTCTCCAATCACTGGTTCCATATTTAGCATTAATCCACTTAGCAACGCTTTCTACATTTGGTAATACTGCACTTAACATGAGAATTATGATTTTTTTGTTAAAAAGTGTGATTACTTTAATTATTGATGATTCTAACGTTGGTCCTCTGTCTTGATCACTTAACATATGTGCTTCATCCACTACTAATAGTCCTACTTTTTGTAACCATGTGTTTACAAATCTGGTATTATTCAATACCGAATCAAATTTTTCATAAGTCATTGAGATTAAGTTATATCTTGAATAATCGGTACTATCTTTAGTTTCATTTGGATTTGATGAAGATACGCAAGACCAACCATATTTGTTATAAAATTCAAAATCTTGTCTTTTTTCTTCTGCAATTGATTTGTAAGGAGAAATAAATACAACCTTTTGACCCTTTTTGAGGGTATTAACTATTCGTAATTGTGCAAGGGCTGTTTTTCCTGTTCCTGTATTCGTAGATACTATATAATTTGATGCATAATCAATAAATTCTTTGTTCAATATGTCTTTCTGGGCGTTATTGAAATCTGAAAATCTATCTACCGTTATTAAATAATCTATTGCTTCTGGATGAATGTTTTGCATAGGGGCCCTACTTTTTATAAACAACGTTCTTATTTTATTGTATTATTTTTTTATAAATTTAATCGATGATTATCTTGTGAATTGTTGTTATCTAAGGCATATGTCTTATTTGATAATTTAATTTTTCAAAAATGAACGTAATTCATAACTTATGTCATAAATTTTATAATTTATTACTTTTTACTATTTCTTCAATTTGTATCTCCGGTATTCCAATAAGTTTGTTAAATTTGGATAGTATAAAGATGTTGAATTAAAATTTTTAACTTGTAACTTGAATATATGTAATATTTATTAAATTAATTTATTATGTTTAAAATAATATAAAAATAGTATTTTATTGTATAATTTGGCAATCATTTAAAAATTTAATTTTTGTATTACGTTAATAATTAAACTTTGACTAATTTTCTTGTAACTCTATAATCCAAACATTAACAAATGATGCTTAAAATGATCATATAACAAAGCAAAAATATCTATTTTGATGAATATCGTAATATTTTTCTTATTGTTATTTTTATCAAAGATTTATTTTAAATAAAAAAGGGGTATCGGGTTTATTTGCCCTATTATTCTACATAATGATGGTGAGTTAATTGATCATAGTATCTCACAGATTTTATGTTTACAAATTCTAGCATTCCATGTCTTGATAATTCTCTTCCAAATCCACTATTTTTTATTCCCCCAAAAGGTATTCTAGGATCTGATACCACAACATTATTTACTGTAACTATTCCTGCCTGTATATCTCTCGAATATTTTTCTGCTTTTCCTAAATCCTGTGTCCATATGCTAGCTCCAAGACCAAATTTTGTGTTATTTGCTATTTCTAATGCCTGTTTTTCATTCTCTACTGTTAATATGGGTGCTACAGGTCCAAATGTTTCTTCTTGTGCTATTTCCATATCTTCTGTGACGTCTTTAAATATTGTTGGACTGTAAAAATAACCCTTATTATTTTTATCGTTTATCTTGTGTCCTCCTGTTAATAATTGTGCGCCTTCTTTTTTTGATCTGTTAACCATTCCATCTATGTTTTCTAAAGCTGAATGGTTTACTAGTGGTCCAAGATCTGTATCATCGTGCATTGGATCTCCTACTTTTAGTCTTTCTGTTTTTTCTACAAATTTTTCTATAAACTCATTTGCTACTTTCTTTACAACAATAAAGCGTTTTGATGCTATACAGCTTTGACCACAATTGATAAATCTTCCTTTTACTGCACCAGTTGATGCTTTTTCAATATCGGCATCTTCACATACTATAAATGGGTCACTGCCACCTAGTTCTAAAACTGTTTTTTTTAAGTGGGATGTTGCTCTTTGCGCCACTTTGGCACCTATAGGTACACTGCCTGTGAATGTTACCGCATTTGTATACTCTGAGTCTATAAGATATTCCGCCTCTTCAGATGAAGCAATAATTGTTTGAAATACATTTTCCGGTAGACCAATTTGTTCAAATATTTTTTGCATTTGAATTCCACATTGCATTGTTGCACTGGCAGGTTTTAAAATAATTGTATTTCCTGCCATTAATGAAGGTGCGGCAAAACGAAGGGCTTGCCAATATGGGAAATTCCATGGCATTAAACTGGCTATTACACCTATGGGTTCAAACGATACAAAGCTTTTTCTTGCTTCTGTATTTATTAATTCGTCAGTTAGAAAGATCTTTCCATTATCTGCAAAATATTCCATAGCCAAGGCACATTTTTCTACCTCTGCCCTTGATTCTTTGATCGCTTTTCCCATTTCGCTTGTGGCTATTCGTGAAAGCCTTTCTTTGTCTTTTCTTAAAGCCTGGGCAAATTCGTATAAAAATCCCATTCTTTTGCTTGAATCTTTTTTCCATTCATAAAATGCATCTTTTGCTTTTTTTGTTTTGTTTACTACTTCTTCTTTTGTTATAGTTTCATATTCTTGAATTATTTCTTCAGTTGCAGGATTTATTGTTTTAATTGTCAAGATTAATTACACCTCTACCTGTAATTTTTCCTTCTTTTAACTTAGTTAATGCATCTGTGGCTTCGTTTAATTTGAATCTGTCAGAAATAACTGGTTTAATTACTTTTCTTTTTGCGAGTGATACTAATTCAGCCATGTCTTGTATGTTTCCTGTATATGAACCGATGATGCTATATGCTTTAGTTGGCATTGATATTAGACTTAACTTTAATTCTCCACCAAAAAGACCTACCAAGACCACTTTGGCACGTCTTCTTAATAGTTGCATATCTGATTCTACTGTTTTTGAAGCATTTACAAAATCAATAACTGCATCTGCACCTTTATTGTCTGTTAATTCCATTACTCTTTTAACTGGGTCATCATTTTTTGAATTAACTATTTCATCTGCACCATTCTCTTTTGCTACTTTGAGTTTATCATCGCCTAAATCTAGTGCTATGATTCTTGCACCAAATACTGCTTTTGCAAGCTGTATTGCCATAAGGCCAAGACCTCCTGCTCCAACAATTACCAGGTTATTGTCTGGTCGTACTGTTGCATTCTTTACTGCACTATATGCTGTAAGTGCTGAACAAGATAATGTTGCAGCGGTTTCTGAATTTAATTCGTCAGGTATTTTAATGAGATATCTATAGTTTGGAACTAGAACATATTCTGCATACCCTCCATCTTTATATACGCCTAATGATCTTGGTTTATCACAAAGGTTTTCATTACCCATTTTACAAGCAGGGCATAATCCTTCACCTATCCAAGGAAATACCATGACTCTTTCTTCGTTTTTAAAATTCTCTTTAGCGTCTTCTCCTAATTCTGATATTATTCCTGCAATTTCATGTCCTGGTGTTAAAGGATATTTGACTCCTCTATCTGTTGTCTTTAGGAACTCATCACCTGGTCCTTTATATCCTCCTTCCCATAGGTGAATATCACTATGACAAACTCCAGATGATTGAACTTTGACAAGTACTTGAGAACCTCTTGGTTTAGGGGTTTCCAAATCTTTAATCTCTAATGGTTTTTTTGGTGTTACTATTTGCGCTGCTTTCATTGTGACGTTGAATACACTTATTACATCAATGTTATTAGAATTTCGATTTAACTCCAATTTTTATAATGTATCCCTGATTTTAAAGACCTAAAATTAATATTTTAATTTCAAATCAGAAATTTTATTTACTTTAAATATTTTATTATTGTTCATTTTAAATTCTTCTTAATAATGCGCTTTTATTTATAATCTTATTATTATATTATACAAATAAGTATCATCGTTTCATGTTTCAATTTAATATTCTTTTTTTACTGCAAGGATCTATTCATCAAATCTTTTAATAATTCTATCATTTACATTGCATTACTATTCTAAAAATATTTTTCAAGTGGATAAATGTAATAATGTTTAAGTTTCAGAAATCTATACATTTGACTAGAATTCTTATCTTTAAAGTACATAGAAACTTGGTGTAACCAGTATTCATAAATATCCATAAGAAATCATCCTTAACAAAGACATATTTTTCTTCATTATAACCACTTTTTTTTCAATAACACCTGCCCAAAGATAAGTTTAGCCGGCCTTAATCCATTTTAGGAAAATATAATTTCTTTCTATTTTTTTGTAAATATTTTGTGGTTTATATTTAAATCCAGTTCTATTATGTAAGGATATTTTTTTACAAATTGTTGTAATACTTTGATCAATGTCTTTGAAAAAGAATGTGAATCAATTAATATACAAATTTTTTGTTTTATGTGTATTTTTGTTTGATACCATCTATACAATTATAGAGAAAGATAATATTTTGTTTAGTTTTGGGATCCAATTTTTTTATTAACTGCAAACAATATATTTCAGTATCTATTACGCCAAAACTTGTTCATATCTTTTTATCAGTAGATAAGTCAAAATAACATCTTTATGTAAACTAAAAGGTTGTTAGAGAATCACATTTTTACTTTGATAATATGCTCTATACGTGAATACATCATAGAAAAAGTGGGTAAAAAACTTCATACAATGGTGTAATATAATAAAAAAGCATGAAAATATTGATTACGGGCGCTGCAGGATTTTTGGGCAGTCATCTATCTGAAAAGTATGTTCGAGATGGACATATAGTTTATGCTCTAGATAATTTGTTAAATGGAAACCTTAATAATATTCGAACTTTGTTACATCGAAAAAATTTTAAATTTATTCATGATGATGTCCGGAATCAAGAAATATATCAGCGTCTTCCAACAGATCTTGATGCAATAATACATTTGGCGGCCCAAATTCATGTGGATCGTTCTATTGTAAATCCTGAGGAAACATTTAATATTAATGTAAATGGGACAATGAAAGTTTTGGAATTTGCTAGAATGAATGATATTGAAAAAATACTCTTTGCATCTACTAGTGAGATTTATGGATCTGCAAAATATGTCCCTATGAACGAAGATCATTCTTTATCTGCACAACACCCTTATGGCGTTAGCAAGATAGCGGCAGATAGATTATGCTATACCTATAATGAAACTTATGATTTGGGAATAGATATTTTACGATGTTTTAACTTATTTGGGCCCAGGCAAAAAGATTCTGGGTATGGTGGAGTAATTGCTATTTTTATTAATAGGATATTACAAAATAAACCTCCTATAATATATGGAAATGGCGATCAAACCCGTGATTACATGTATATTACAGATGCAGTTGATGCATATGATAAGATTTTAACATCTACGAATAATCCTGGAAAAAATGGAATTAATTTTGGAAGTGGGACCGAAAAATCAATTAATGAAATTGCAGAATTGATTTTAAAGCATGCTAATTCAGATAAATCTTTGAAACCCATACATGTGGATCCAAGACCTACGGAAGTCCAAAGATTATATGCCGATATATCTAAAGCAAAGACTATTCTAAAATTCGAACCAAAGACCAACTTTGAAGAGGGTATCATATCTTTATTAGATTGGTATAAAAATTTTAAATCAGAATTGTGGCTCTATTAATAAAATTTGATATATTTTGAGGGTTCTTATAACTGGTGATAAAGGATTCATTGGAACAAATTTAACCAAAAGATTGAAGAATGAGAAGTCAATAGTAATGTCTCATCAAGAAAATGAATCAATAGATATCCTAAACAAAAATCTATTTTCATTTGTTAAAGATGTAGATACAATAATTCACTTAGCTGCTAAAACATCCATCAAAAATGCTCTTAATGCACCTTATGATACTTATTATACAAATATACTTGGAACGCTTAATGTATTGGATTTTGCTAGATCACATAATATAAAAAACATTGTTAATATCAGTACTTACGTCTATGGAAAACCCTTATATCTTCCGATAGATGAAAAACACGTTTTAAATCCTCATACTCCATACAATAAAAGCAAAATCATCTCGGAAAACCTTTGCAAACATTATTCTCAAGATTACGGATTAAATGTTATTACTCTAAGACCATTCTATGTGTATGGACCGTTTTCTAATCCTTCAACATTTATCTCTTCAATTATTAAGCAAATAAAGGAAAATAAAAAGGTCGTATTAAGCCAAAAACTTACCAAAAGAGACTTTCTTTTTATTGAAGATTTTGTAAATCTTTTGATTAAAATATTAACGAACTTTCCATCCGGATATAGTGTATATAATGTTGGTTATGGGGAAAGTCATAGTTTGGAAGAAGTTATTCAAATTGTCGAAGATATAACGAATTTAAGTATACCCATTATATATGATTCAAAATTAAGACCAAACGACATAACAGATATGATTGCAGATATCAAAAAGGTTTCTAAATCCTTTGATTGGATTCCTCTGATAAATTTAAGAGATGGCTTAAAAATTACTTTAGATAGTTATGATTTATGTTTCAAGCAATAGGTTACAACATATGCGTATTATATACCTGATATTTGGTAGTAAAAATATCTATCGAACTTGTAATGTGATCTTTGAAACACGTATCATTTGATAAAATATGTGTGTTTTGTCAAGTTAAATTAATAGATGCGATTGATTCTAATAATATTCTAGCCGCTAATGATGCGGTCATATTATTGATGTCAAAATCTGGTGTAAATTCTACAATATCTAATCCTACAATGCCCAAAGAACTTGCCAATTTAACTAAATAAACAAGATCTATGCTTGAAAGACCTGAAGGAGAAGGTACTGATACTCCGGGTGCGAATGCTGGATCTATGCAATCTAGATCGATGGATACGTAACATTTTCTATCAAATAGCTTATTTTTAATCCGATTAGCAACTTTTAGTATACCTTGTTCCACAATGTTGATAGGTGTAATTATTTCTAATCCTATCTTGTTGGCGTTTGTCAATTCTTCTTGTTCTGCGGAGCGTATACCAACTAAGAGACTATTATCAAAGTTAATGCAATCGGAAGAATCTGTAAGAACAGATCCGTAATAGTCTGTAGTTGAAGATACGAAATCGGGATGAGCGTCAAAGTAAACCAATCCAACCTTACCATAAAAATCATTGATTGCACGCAAAGAGATTGTGGTGAGGGAATGATCTCCGCCTATGATGATGGGTATCTTTTTATTGGACACCAATTTATAAATGACTTTGTATAGATCTCGTCTTTTTATGTTACCATAATCAAATATTCTTTTATTGTTTGTATTGCCTTGCATCGAAGATATTGGAATTATTTTACTATTTCTCTCAAAAAAGTTTGATTCATTAAAAGCAATTCGAATGATATCAGGTCCTTTGCTCGTTCCTTTTCGTCTAGCATGAGATTTAGATTCATCAGGTACTCCCAGAATTACAATGTCCGCTTCAGATATTTTTTCTACAGAAGAATTGTATAATTGAACCATTGTCTTATAATGTCTTTATCATTATTAAGAACTTTCATCAAACTATCTGAAAATATGATTATTATATATTCGTTAATTATCTTATTTTACTTCACCATCTTCTTCTTCTTCTTTTTGTGAAAGTTTTTTAGTTGTCTTTTGCATTGATTTTGATTGGATCTTGATATTGTGATCGGACATTAAAAAGATCATATTTGCACAATGTTTCTAAAAGAAAAACCCCTCATAGAATAAATATAATCATATATGATAATTTTATCTAATATATTTTTCTTGAATTTGTAAGGATATATTTGCAAGATATGGTCATTCCACGAGTCATTTGAATTAATATGAGGATCATATATGTTAAGCAAAATCTAACATATAACATCCAAAAATATATTTTAGTACTTTTATAATTATAATAATATTGGATATTATTCTTTATTCTGAATTGAATGCAATAAATGGGTGCAAGGTCTATTTAATTACAAAAAGAGCAAAGCGTATATAATATATGAATTTTGGGTACTCTTATCTAATGATTTTTTGCAAGTATAAAAAATGATTAATATAATTTATTTTAATTATGCAGTAGGATGAAAATTGTATCGATAGTAGGAGCTCGTCCTAATTTTATTAAGCTTGCTCCAATCCACTTCTCATTAAAGGAAATCTCGGAACATGTAATAGTTCACACGGGACAGCATTATGATTACAATTTATCCAAAATATTTTTTAGCGATTTGAATATTCCCTTACCTACTTATGATTTAGGAATTGGTTCGGAGTCTCCGTCTAAACAGATTTCTCAAATGATTGATAAACTGGATGATGTATTCTCCACTGATAAATTTGATTTGGCCATTGTTTATGGGGATACTAATTCAACTTTAGCGGGGGCAATAACTGCTAATAAATCGAAAATAAAATTAGCTCATGTTGAGTCTGGATTAAGGAGTTTTGATAAAAGTATGCCCGAGGAAATAAACAGAACTTTAACTGATCATTTGAGTGATTTTTTATTTGCTCCAACAGATAATGCTATAAACAATTTAAAAAAAGAAAATGTTACAGGCAGATTATTTAATACGGGAGACACATCCGTAGAAGTATTAAACAAAATTAATACATTTAACAAATCAAAAATACTAGAAAAACTCCACCTAAAATCTAAACAATATTTACTTCTCACAATGCACAGGGCAGAAAATACTGATGTAAAAGAAAATTTAATAAAACTTTTACAAACTATGACTAAATTAAAAGATCATTATATAGTTTTTCCAATACATCCAAGAACAGAACGTTCTTTCGAAAAAAATGGTATGTTAGAAAAAATAAAAAGAATGAGTAATGTAAAATTAATAGATCCAATTGGTTATCTGGATTTTATATTTCTTATGAAAAATGCCCGTAAAATAATTACTGATTCTGGAGGAGTTCAAAAAGAAGCATATCTTTTAGAAGTCCCATGCATAACAATAAGAAAAAATACTGAATGGATTGAAACGGTTAATTCTGGGGGAAATTTGCTAACTGGTTTGGACGAGAATAAAATATTCGATGCCGTAGAAAATTGGAATAATATAAACTTCAAAGAAAGGTTCTTTGGGGATGGAAAATCGGCTGAAATAATTAAGGATATAATTTATAGGAATTTATATGACACAAACCAATGAATAGAAAATAGTGATAATGATTAAATGGTAATTTATTAATTCGACTTCTTTAGAATTCGAATTTTCCATAAAAATATTTACAATAAAATAGCAATATTACACCAATTTTTGTTTCATTTATTTAGATTGATTATATGGCATCAGTTTATTTGGCCCTATCAACAGTTCTTCAAAAAGAATGTAATATATTCATGTATAATTATTGTGATGTTTGAATGCTGTATTACTTTTAATCTGTCACTTGACTATGACAAACAATCCACAAATGGGTAAATATTTATATTAAAAATCATGGCAAGGCAATCACAAATATTTTACAAGGGATCTTACCTTTGTGTTTATACAACTATTATCTTAAGATATTATTTCTTTATTATATTGATCGATGAACATGCTGAGTCATTGTTTTACATGGTTTAATTTACATTTGTTTTTTTAACGAGATTTCCATCTTTTACTTATTACATAGTTATTTTAATAATGCTTTTTTCAAAAGAATAAATAAGAATAGAGGTACATTCAAGTATTTACACGCTTGTGGATAACCAAATGCCACCGTTTGATGATACTTGATGCTTTCCATATTTTTATATAGTGTGAGACCGAAATCGCTTATCTACAACATATTTTGTCCTTTGGGGGTGTGAAACAAAAGTATTTCTTTATCTATCGGTTCAATGGCAATACAATGCCATATTAATTCAGGACCTGCTTTTATCGGAGTATCATCAATTATATACTTTGATTTTCATATTCTTTGGATTTCTATTAGGTTTGTACTCTTGTAACCTTTTCCAAGTGGATATATGACTTATTTTATCTAAAGGTAAAAATAATGTGCTTTCGTTGTGTTTCTAAATGATAAACCCTAAAAGTAGAATGTAATCCATAATTTGTGAATGCGTTCTATTTCTAATAAACATACAAGATATTTATCTTACAGGTATATATTTTTCACAAATTAACAAGGTCGTTTAAAGGTATTAAATCCTTTATCCGTTTAATATGAGACCTGCAAACATTATCCAAACAAATAATTTAATCATCATGTTTTTACTGAAAAAAAAACAAACATTCCATTTCATAGTTCATATTTCATTTTCTATCTTATCATTTTAAAAAAATTCATTAGAGATTACTATTTGAGGAATTATCTTTGTTAAAATACAGTTTAAAATATCTTGATACTTGACTTTTTTTGAATTTATTTGATATAATTTATCAATCTTAGATAAATATCATTGCTATATTCAAATTAATTAGTTTTTGAAAATGACTTTTTTAAACTAAGGAATATAGTTTAGAATATAATGTTATTAATCAGAGGAATGAAAATGAAGTGTGTTTATTGAAATCTAAGTCAAGTTTTATTTTTTAAATACCTATGAAATGGAAGGTATATTATATCCTAATATTAATTCAAATTGATTCTGAAATAAGAATAAATCCTTATATTGTTTTTTTTTCCATGAAATTAATGGGCAATTATTATGTAATTGCAACATGTAGAAATTCAGAGAATAATATTGAAAAAGCGATTTTATCGTTGCATAATCAAATATTAAAACCCGAATATATTATTATAATAGACGATGGATCGACTGATAACACACCTTTTATTTTAAATAATTTAAAGGAAAAAATCGACAATTTATTCATAATAACAAATCCGGATTTAGGGTATAATGTAACAAGAATAGTTAACAATTGGAATAAAGCTATACAATTGACTATAGATCTAAAATTAAAAAAAACCGATTATCATATGATAGGTACAGATGATACAGTCTATGAAGCAAATTATGCTGAAAAGATTGTAGATTTTATGGACAAAAATCTAAAATATGCAATAGTTTCAGGCAATTATGATGATAATAGATATGTTACTCCTCATGGGGCTGGAAGATTCATTAGAAATGCATTTTTTAATAAAGAACATAAATTTTATCCTGAGAGAATGGGATATGAATCATATGTTTTAATTTCAGCTAAAAAAAATAATTTAGATTATACTGTATTACATGATGCCCGTTTTGAACATACAAGACAATTAGGCTCAGATCATCATTTTTATGAATTTGGAGCTAGTATGAGGACTTTGGGATATCATCCACTATTTGCCTTAGGGAGGTTTCTAACTTATTTTATTTCGAATAAACCAATAGGAAGAATCGGAGCATTATATATGCTGTATAATTATTTATTTTATAAACCAAAAGAGGATGGATATGATAGTATGTATCCTGAAGAAATGCGAAAATTCATACGACAAATTCAGTTGGATAAGATAAAGACAATATTAAAAATAAAAACGAGATGATAAGAATTTTATCTTTCTATATTTGTTTTATTAAAAATAAATGATAAGCATAAAAAATATTATCTAATATATTTACAAACATATCATAAATTTAAATTATAATATTATAACAAAGTCTTATTGCAATACGTATTTTTGAGCCATGATGTAGACTGGAGAATACAAGGGGCTTCATATGATCATATTGTATCTAGAAAAGATAGATTTGATTACGAAATTTTCAAAAATGCTAAAATTAAAAATCCATACTATAATATCCCAGAATATGTCGAGATGGAGGAAAAATATAGTATACGCTCTACCTTTTTTTTTAGAACAATATATGAAGATGGAAATTATCTGGATTACGAAGATGATATAAAGTTATTATACAAAGGAGGTTGGGAGATAGGATTACATTGCGATCCCTCGTCTATCAACGATCCTTTGAAAATCCTTGAAGAAAAGAAGAAGATAGAAAAAATTACTAATAATCTTGTTAAATCTAATCGCTCTCATTATCTTGCGTTTAATAATGAATTACCCAAAATCCTACGTAACTTAGGCTTTTCTTATGATTCATCATATAAAAAATCCAAATATGTCATAGATAATGAGGATATGGGATACAAAATCCTTAATGGCATTATAGAATTTCCAGTTACTCTTATGGATGCCTACATATTCACTTATATGCAAATACCCGAAGATAAGATTGTTAACCTTTTTCAAGATACGATAGAAAAAGCAAAAAAAATGAATGAGGATTTTAACATCATCACAGTAATTTGGCATGACAATGTACTAAAAATGAAAGGTGGAAGGGCATATAAAAAAATATTGGAATATCTGACATCTGATGAATGTGTAACAATTAAGAGAGGTATAGACATCGCAAATATTATAATTGATAATATATAATTATTTTTCAATATTTATTGAATAATGAAAAGTTTAATCAACTGGGTCTTTTTCATACCAATATGAAGAAAGTCATAATTTTTGGTACTGGAGGTTTTGCCCAGATTATTTATCTATATTTAAAAAAGGATCCTGAATTTAATATAGTTGCATTTACTGCGAATGAATATACGATTAGGGAGAAAACCCTTTATGATCTTCCAATAGTTCCATTTGAAACAATAGAACAAACATATCCTCCAGAATCATTTCAAATGTTTATAGCTCTTGGGTATACCGATATGAATAGAAGAAGAGCTAAATTCTTTAAAGAATCGAAAGATAAAGGATATTCATTAATAAGTTATGTACATCCAAGTAATATAATTAATGATGCATTCCAGATGGGAGAAAATTGTTTTATTTTTGAAAACAATGTAATACAACCATTTGTAAAATTGGAAGACAATGTTATCATATGGACTGGCAATGTGATTAGTCACCATACAACAATAAGAAGTCATTGTTTTATTGTGTCGCATGTAGCAATAGCGGGTAACACTATAATTGACACTCATTGTTTTATTGGAATTAATGCAACAATAAGGAACAGTGTCCGAATTGCGAGGGAATGTGTAATTGGTGCGGGAGCAATCATATTGGAGAACACTCAAGAGAAGGGTGTATATGCATCACGCTCAACTGAAAAATTAGACATTCCTAGCAATATGCTTAAAAACCTATAAAATAAAGCATGTTGATTTATTATCTTAATAGATTAACCCGATATGATCAAAAAACAAATGTTTTCCGATAATAGTAAGGTTAATTCAATCCTTGCAAATTTCTGAATCTAAATTATAAATTATAAAATTTTTTGATTTAAAGACAACATGTGAAAATAAAGATGTATTATATCTTTTAATTAAATCAATAAAATAAAGAGACTTTTTATTATTGCTAAATTTGTGTCCATTGCATAAATAATCGAATTTTTTATTCAAAGAAATTGAAAAATTTTTAATTTGTTTATCATTCAATATAGTATTGTCGCTATTAACAAATTCTTCCAAATATGTGTAATTATGCGTTTTATGAAGAAATAATGAAAACCAGCCCCTCCAATGTTTGGTGCCTATTATAATTGAATTTTCTGGAGTATTAGAATTAATCCACTCTATAGATTTCAATAGATCTGGATTATCATTAATTTGAAGGGAATTAAAACTCATCGAATTTGGTAGAATAAAACTTGTATGTTCTTGAAAAAAAGAAGGTAGAGAATAAATATTTCCAGATGGAACAACAATAAATAAAACCCCATAGATTACAAAAAAAGATAAAAATGATAATATAATTCCTTTTTTTAAAATATCTCGCCTTGTTTTAAGGTAAAAATCTGTTAATAAGTAAAATCCATATATCGCGAATAATGATAAATATATTCCCAATATTAGAAGCCATCTTTCAGGTACAAGAAAGCTGTAATTGGGTACAAAAATCCAAGTAAACGAGAAAATCATGGTAATCATTAATGGTATTTTGATTATCATATCGTCTCTATTTCTTGTCATTATTAACCCTGAAATTAAAAATGGAATTAAAATACTATACATTGATAGAAAAAGGATAAAGATATCTAATTGAGAGAATGAATTTTTGCCATACAATGGATTTAGTAAAATATTAAAAAAATCTATATTGCTTGATACAAAGGTAATTTTATCAAAAGATAAAAAATAATAAAGAAAAGAAATTGTAAAAAAAGAATTTATCATAAATAAATATTTTTGTTTATATGCGATCGAAAAAACAAAAGATGAAATGATGAGAAGGATGCCAATCAACCGATCTGAAAAAATAATTACAATTGAAATTAGAAAAATAGACACATTTGGAATAAAATGTCCAAGGATATTGTTTTTTTTAAAAGTAAATAATATTAATAAAAAGAAATTAAATAAACTAATTGAAAAAAGATTTCTGAACAAGTCCCATGAAATTCTCAATGCTCCAAGTTGGAATATGACGAAAACCGTAAAAATCAAACTTCTTTTATAAGACTGGTTCAATATTTTGTTACTTAATAGATAAACAGAGACAGAAAATAATCCATATAAAATAACATTAGATCCTAAAAACGAATGATAAAGACTAATGTTCGAGAGATGCGAGAACAAATAGACTATGGATATAAAAACAGGAAATGATGTTACCAGGTACTATCAAATTATTATCAAAATGGTATAAATTGGGTATGTAATAATTTATGGAATCATAACCAATGGGTAGAGGGTAATTGATAATTATAGGTGCAACTCTAATCGAACAGCCTAAAATAAATATGCCCGTTAAATAATAAAATAATAATTTATTCATCTAATTTCAAAATATACATTATTATTCGATATATTTTTTTTCCATATCCATATATTTATCAAGTTGAACAAGATTGTTAAAATCTTTAAATTTAATCATTTTATCTGACATTGATTTTGTAGTTCCTGTTTGTTGTAGCATTTTAAATGTATTGTAAACCGCAAAAGTTGAAGAATATAATCCCGAGAGTGGGAAAAGAGCTACTCGATATCCCAAATCCAATAACTCTTTTGTTGTCAAATTGGGTGTAACTCCTTCTTCAATCATATTAGCTACTAATGGAGCATCAATCTCTGATGATATGTATTTTAATTCATCTACAGAATGTGGTGCTTCAACAAATATCGCATCCGCTCCAAGTTCTCGATATCTTTTACCTCTTTTTATCGCCTCATCAATACCAAGAGGTGCTCGAGCATCTGTCCTCGCCACCACAATAAAATCAGCATTGTTTTCTTTTGCTTCAATTGCTGATTTTAACTTATGTGTGTATTCGTTAGTTGGAATTACTTCTTTGCCAGTCATGTGGCCACAACGTTTGGGCCAAACCTGGTCTTCTAAAAAAATTCCTGATGCACCAATCTTCTGAAGATTGTTTACCAGTTTCCAAATGGTTAACGGATTACCATATCCCGTATCTACATCAACTATTAGTGGGATATTGACTGCTCTTGTTATTCTCCTTGCAGATTCAACGGTTTCAGTCATACTCAAAAACCCAAAATCTGGCATTGCCAACATTGATGCAGAAGTTCCATATCCTGTTTGAAATATTGCTTTAAAACCAACTTTTTCGGCTATTTTGGCAGTCAGGGCATCGTACACTCCGGGCATTACCAATATTTCATTTTTTTTAGATAATAGTTTGCTCAAGGACAAATAGTAAACAATTTTTTTTTCAACTCTATATAATATAATGTAATCTAAAATCTGATTTATTAAAAAGAATGTTTTAGAAATTTAATGGAATAATCATTTAATTTATTCCCAAATTTTTTATACAATATTATCCAATTGTATTTAGAAATAAGTTACAACTAAAAACATATAATATGAATTTAGTTTTAGTATCAATAGTTTTATTTGATATAACTTTAATATGTCCATCAGATGACTCTGTTCGCATAATCCCTTCTACCTCGTTATGAAAACGTGCCAATAAATCAATTAATTCCATGTTTGAGTAAATTCTTTCTTCTCTTTAGTATGAAGGATATAATTGTCAAAACCTTATTCAGTTCTATCTTTTTTACCGCATTGATCTTTCAATATGTTTTCTCATGATATGAATGAAGTTATGATTTGGGTAAGAATTTGTGGGCTTGTGAATGCCATATGCCGCCCGATGTCTGGTGATGAAACAAGTTGTATCCAATGTTTTTGTACAACGTCATAACAAATAGTATATGTTATCGAACCTCCATTAACAGCTAGTTTATTATTTTATCATTAAATCTTTTTGTTATGAAATGCTGTGATATCTTATTCTTCAAATCTACCTTGTTGCACGATTCCTTCTTTCTAAATATAATTATCTAACATTAACCAAAAATTTGTATGAAATGGTCTACCTACAACCAATCTCTTGTTAGAAGAGGTGAAGTCTTATTAGGATTTGATGTCATTAATAACTGGGATACTGAATTAAAAGAGATGAACCAAGGTAAAATTGATGAGCCTTTTCATTATCCAAACACTTTTCTTCTATTACTTGGATATGCCACGGCATATTTTCATCTGCCATATAGACAAACCGAGGGAATAGCCCAAGGTCGTGCTTAAGGGAAAGTATCATTTATCCCAGATTTTACTACAATAAAAAGATTAGATATTAAAATAAAAGATACAAAAAATAGCGAAGAATTTGAAGATGAATACATTGTCATTGTAATGGATTGCACTGGAATTAAAGTTACTAATAGAGGTCAGTGGATGAGATACGCGTGGCACATAAAAAATAAGAAAGGATATTTAGAAATAATGTTGCTGTAAACGTCAAAACCAAGAAAATTCTTGCTATACTTGTAACTGATGAACTTGTTCATAATAATGAGACATTGCCAGAATTGATAAATGGAATGATAAAAACATATGAAAAAATGACAATTGATAAACTCATTGCTGAAGATGATGCTTATGATGACAACGATATTTTTAGATTTTTAACAGACTATGGAATTTTGTCATGTGTTAAATTAAGAAAGAATTGTAGAGTTGGATGCAGAAAAGATAACATACTTTGAAACCTATTAATGTTGGCACAAAGAAATGATTCACAAAAGTGGAACGATAATGTTAGCTATGGACAAAGATGGATTGCAGGAATAGTGTTTTCGTCTTTAAAGCGTAGGTTTGATGAGTACGTATATTCGGTTAAACTCCGGAATATGATGCAAGAGATAATGTTGAAAGCGTAATTGTATAACAAAATGATATCTATTTAACCAAAATAGATAGTAAACAGATATTATGGGCTTTATGCAACAAAGTATTATTGTTTTAAACAGTAAATCGGTTATATACTATAACCAATAGAAAAAAATCACTAGGTATTGGCGTAATCAAAGGAGTATACAGTTAATCAAAGATGATGAATTTACTTTAGATACCTAAGGTTATATACTGTATAATATAGGCTGAGAAGAAAAGAGTATAACAAATATCACAAAGAGGTGAATACGAAAGAACATATTACTGTTTGTCGATTGAAAAAGTCCAGGATACTTGCAGATGTATTTAGAAACAAATTGAAAAAGTACAATAAAGTGTTAAATATGTTTGCAGGACTAGTAAACTTCGAGATAATGAAACAACATGACTGAAAGAAAGGATGTTAAATTTGCAGTGAACCGAATGAAATGTTTCTAATTATACAAGAGATCTATTCTTTTACATATGTGGACGTAACTTGGATAATTTGGAAGATTTTTTTCTGTAGCCTTATTATTCCATCTATTGTCTGTCTGTAAGGCAGAGAAGACATAATCTTACGTGACTAATAACAAAAGAATGGATGATTTAGAAAATGTAAATGATTTGCCTTTCTTATTTTCCTTCATCATTTCTATCCTAGAACTCGGTATCAAGAAAATCATGAGAAAAGTACTTTATCGTTGCCATGTCGCTGATGATCTATTATAAGAAGACCACTCGATCAAGATCAATGAATTGGTTTAATCCCATCTAAATAGGTTGAGTTAGCAAAAGCACAGGAGATCTAATATATTGGCATTTAAATTTATAAAAATATTTAAAATATTGCATTATAAAAAATAAAATAGCGTGAAATCTATTTCATAAATCAAAGCTGTATTTTTTTATGACTTTTTGATATAAACGTCTCCAAATTAAACGATTAATTAAGACTATTACAGTAGACATTATACCGACTATTAAAAGCACTAACATAGTATTGCCTATACTATATGACGCTTTGTCAAGTAATGAACCAATACCCAATACAGAATATGTCTTATTTCCAAGTACAAGATATTCTGCAACGATTAGGGCATTCCACCCTCCACCCCAACCAGTTATACTTCCTGTTATGAAAGATGGATATATTGATGGGAACAATATTTTTTTAAAATATTGGATTTTTGTACTACGAAATGCTTTTGCAGTCTCTTCTAAATTCCCAGGCATAGCACGTAACCCACCAATAAGATTAAAAAGTACATACCATTGCATTCCTGTTAATATCAACATAATTGATAAAAATTCGAATCCCCCTGGAACAAAGTTTATAGCTGCAATACTGAATGGAAAGAATGCAGTTGCGGGTATCGCAGCAAAGGTTTGAAATACGAACATAATGTGACTAAATTTTGGACTACGTACTACCATAATGGCTACCGGAATTGTCCAACACAGGGTAATAACATATGCAGTGGCTAATCTTAGATAAGATAATAATAAAGCTAGAGGAAGTTGCACAAGAATATTTACACTTTTAGGATCACTATTAAGTGATGTGGTCATTCGGTAAAGTGATACAAATGATTTATAAATAATAGGACTTTCGTAATAAAGTCCTATCGATAATAAAAAAATCGAAATTAATACTAATAAAATTTTGATTGTTTTTTTACTTAACCTAGAAGTAAATCGACAATAAAATAAATTAATTGGCAATTCTATTGAAAAGAGTAATTTCATAAAGAATTTTAAAATGCTATCGAATTTTGAATGTATTAAGAATCTATAATCGATATTAAAATTAGACAGATGAGACGATGAGGACATAAGAGCACTTCGAAAAAGTTTTGTAATGTTATCATTATTCAAGTTATGAAAACTGCGAGAACCATTTTTTAGTGAAACGGTATCAAGTGAGGATGTAGTATTGTAATTAAACCTATTAGCATATCTTTGTAAAGGACGCCAAAAAATAAGATCAATTATCATTATAACAATAATTAACATGGATAGTGCTATCATAGCCTGTTCAATATGTCCTGAGGATACAGAAGTGGCAAGCAAACTCCCAAGACCATTAAGTTTGAATGTATTGGATCCCAAAGAGATAATTTCAGCTGCCGTAAGAAAATACCACCCTCCAGCCCAAGACATTATACTGTTATAAACTAATTTAGGAATACTAGCTGGTAGATATAATCTTCTTAATTTCAATAATGGATTTGCTCTATATGCGTTTGTGGTTTCCAATAATTCCGTAGGTATGGACATAACAGATTCGTAAACAGAAAATATCATATTCCATACCATACTAGTAAATATAAGAAATATTGCTGCAGATTCTATTCCTATTGGACTCTTGTTAAATAATGTTATAAAGAATGCAATTGCAGCAGGAAAAAAACCTAGTATGGGTACTGATTGTAATATATCTACAATTGGAATGATTATCTTGGAAGCGATAGAGTTCCTGGCTGCCAAGATTCCCAAAGATAATGCAGTGACAAAAGATATGCCCAAAGCAGCAAACATTCTATATGTTGAAGAAAAAGAATCAAATAACAATGTAGATAAAGTCTTAATCCCATTCATTGAAGATTTTTTATTGCTTTGAAAATGTCCGCTGGAATTGTTTTTGTCTTTTCCATCTTTTAATGTTGAATCCACAGTTGAATTTAATCGTCCATGTGTCTTTTCGCCATAAGCATTTAAAACATATTGATAATTTAGTCTATAATGAACATTCCATGCTAATCCGCCTGTGTTAGATATATGCTGTATGGAAATGTGAAGAATGCAAATAATACAAAATACAAGTAAAAAAGTTGAAGCAACGACATATCTGCAATCCATTTTTTTCATTTCATAAAACAAAATTCTTTGTCAATGGTTTAGTAAATCTTTTTCGATTTTAAAGTTAAAGTGATAAAAATAGTATTCATGGAGGACAAAAAATATTACTGGATCTTGTATAATTAACCACATCAAAATTTTATAGATTATCGATTATAATTTGCAATATTTACATTTTAATTTGTAGATTACGATTAAGATGCATTTCATTCTTAATTTTTTCTAATGGTGATAATTGTGCAAGTTCTATTATTTTCATATTTTATTAAATTATCAAAACTGATTTGCTTTGATGATTAATGTATTCATATAATTAAATAAAAAAATAAATCCTTATACTACATTATGAAATAAAAAAATATTGTCTCTAGGAATTGATTCTATGGGTCTGCTAGATTTAAAGAATGTTAATAAAGTATATGTGAGTAATAATAGAAAACCGATTACTGTTTTTGAAAATATTACTATTTCTGTAAATCATAATGAATTTGTTTCTATAGTTGGGCCGTCAGGATGCGGGAAATCTACCTTATTAAGAATAATCATGGGACTTGAACCATATACCTCTGGTAATGTTTTATTTAAAGGGAACTTGGTTAATGGTAAAGTTAATCCTTCAATGGCGATGGTTTTTCAATCTTTTGGTTTATTTCCATGGTTAACTGTCGTTGAAAACATTGAATTTGGCTTAGAATCTATGCATATTCCAAAAGAGACGAGATTAAAAAAGAGCCTTGACATAATCCAAGATGTAGGACTCGAGGGTTTTGAGAGTGCTTATCCTAGGGAATTGTCAGGTGGAATGAAACAACGTGTAGGCATTGCTCGGGCACTTGTAACTGATCCTGAAATACTGCTTATGGATGAACCTTTTTCTTCGCTAGATCCATTAACCGCAGAGGCATTGCGAGAGGAGGTTCTTAAGGTTTGGAGTAATAAATCCTCTACACCAGATGTGGTAATAATGGTAACTCATAATGTGGAAGAAGCTGTATACATGTCTGATAGGATTATAGTTATAGGAAATAGGCCTTCAACTCTTGTTAAAGAAATTAATATTGACATACCAAGACCGCGTGAAAAACGTGATAAATCTATTTATGAATATTCTGATCAAATTACTACTCTGATTGCATAATTATATTTTATTTATTACTATATTTGAAAAACCTTTAAAATATAATATTTAAATCATTGACAGAACAATCTTGTGATAGTATATTAAAAATTGGAGATACTTAGAGTTCACTATAGTGTATTAATCGGATTTTTAGAGATATTGGATAATTTGGGTGGTAAATCTGACGTGGCAAAAATTGCCTCCACGCAGGGTTTAGAGTTAGATGATCTCTTGCCAATGCTCGAGTCCGGTGAAATGTTGAATCTTGTATCTGTCCAATCTGGAGATGTATCAATCACTGAACAAGGACATTTATTTATCGCAGCCAGTCCTAAGATACGAAAAAAATTATTAAGAAGTATTCTTGTAAATTTAGATTTATTTAAACAATTAATTGATCTTATAAAAGATGCTGAAAAAGGTTATATTAGAAAAGATGAGTTTTTAGAAAATTTTCATAATACAAACCTTAATTTTCATACGGAGGATAATGGTTTGAATGACTTTGATTGGGTAATTGAATGGGGTAGACAAGCCCTAATTATTAATTATGATGCTAATACTGAAACCATAACCTTACGAAGATGATGATTGTGCATATTTTTAATTTCATTGTGAGAAATTTTATTTAATACTGTATAAATGAGATTTCTATGTGTAGGTTATGCAATTTGTATCTTTTACTTTTAATGTTTTTTTATGTGAGATTTCAAACAATAAGATGTTACTTTATTTCTTTTATTAAAATATAAATTAACTCTTAACTTAAGGAATAATCTATATCTTGAAAACGACCATTTTATCTATGATCTTAAGAAATAGAACGCCTTAAATTATTTGTATTGATTATATTCATATTTTTTAGAATTATCTTTTATGAATGCTGCAAAAGTAGTATCTTTTTTACATTTAGTAAAAATAAATCCATGTTTCTATTTGGAACTGGATCCCCCGATACAAACCAACAAAGAATTTTATCGAGAAAAAGAAAATCAAATAGTACACAATTGATGAAACCGATAACATCAGATTCTGAATTAATATGAATTTCGGTCGTTATTGAATCTGAAAATAAACAAATTCTCTCTTTTTACATATCAAAAGAGCGAAATATATATTTATTAAAGATGGTTTCCGTCATATATATTACAAAAATATGGAATGCATAAGTTTCATCATCGGGTGGTGGTACATGGTATCCACAAGCGTGTCGATCGCTAAAATTAATAGCACCATTTTCATTCTTATTAAAAAAAAGTATTTTTGAAAGAACGATGCTTGATTTTCAAACTTCCATGAAAATAAATCTTAAAGACGACAAAAAAAGATGTATTGGCTTATTTTACTTTGCCGTGCAATTATTTTAAGAGTATGTGTTACCGTTTTGTTGATATAGTTAAAACGAAAACAGCCAAATTCAATTGGTATTGTTAAAGATATTGCTGTTTTAATGATTTTTGAATCATCCGAAAAGTAATTTGGACCTATTATGGATAAAATTTGGATAAAACTATTTTAGACACATTTTTAAAACAAGGTTAATGAAAATTATAAAACACTTGGCAGTAAAACTAATTGCACTCTTCGCGATTGCGATTTTGATCTCGATAATGGCCTTATTCTCAAATACAATAACGATAAAAAACAATATAATAACATCATCCGCATATGCAATAAATGTAATTGGTCCCAAAGATACGACCATGACAAATATGGTTGATAATGACTCAAAGATTAAAGGTCAAAACCTTTCTAAGCCAAACATTCCAATAATACTACCATTAATCAAAGGATATGTCAAAGGAAATGAAGTATTCTACATTACTAGGGAGGTTTCAAACAAGACAGTAGCAGATCATTTGTCTAGTCTCACACACTCAAGAGTTACTTTTACACCTTCATTAAACCTTTCACCTCAAAATGCTTTAGCAAATATATATGAATTTAAAAATGGAGTAAAAGGAACAGGGCCCGAAGGATTTCAACCGAATGTCGCAGATTCGCAGCCTGGAGATCCTTCTTATAGTCCATTATGGAGGATCAATCTGGTAGAATGGAAACCAAATATATTACCCAAAGAATTGAAATCGGAGTCAGATATAATTAATGCTCAAAAAAATGACCAATTAATTATAAAATCTACAAATATCATTGTTAATTGTCCTTTCATAAAATGGAATGGAGGGGAATTGAAAATTAGAAAAGATAAAACTCTTAATGATACGACACCTTATGGCGGAGGACAAATTTTGAACATAGATATAAAAAATAATACAGTAACGTTTGCGGGACATAAAGGATTTGCACCTAATGGTTCAATAATTTACTATATTGCTACAGATGCATCTAAAATGAATGTAGCAAAGGATTTAGGTGTAATTTTTGTAAATAAAACTGGGTATGTTCTAACATCTGGAGCATCATCTGATCTATATGTGTTTTCAAATGGCATCAAAGGAACAGGGCCGATGGGATTTCAACCCAGTATTGGTTCATCTAACGCAGGGGACAAAACATATAGCCCTATATGGAGAATCCAAACTGTTACTTGGAATAATCAATCTAATGTAAAAGTTCTAACTACGGTAAAGCAATTGAATATGGAAGCAGTAAAAAATGTGATAAAAATAAATTTAGCAGGTGTGGTAATCAACTGTCCTTTTATAGAGTAAATTAAATATAATCTGAAAATATCATAATCGAGGAAATGAACTATTTGTAATGTCTTTTATTATTTGTTATGTAAAAGATCTCGCATAATAAGATGCCAGCCAAAATTTGGCTCTGTTAACTTCATTATTTCTTGATTCTGTTGATAAACAAACAACTTGAGCCATTGTTTAGCATGTTGTAAATTGCACTTGTTCTTTTTTCAAGGAAAATAATCATCAAAGCTTTGTTCTATCTTTTATGTACTGCATTGTTCTTTCTATCAGGATTTTATCAAAAGATGATGAATATGATGATTTATCTTCAAAAACCTACAGGCTTGTGGGTACCAAGTACCACCATCTAATGATGAAACAGAATGTAATCCGTACTTGTTAACTGCCTGAGACAGAAATCGCTCTGCAACAAACATGTTTCGTTTTTTTGATATCTCCGCAACAAGGACTTCTTTATGCTTTGGTTCAATAACGACCCAAAGCCAGATTAAGTTAGAAGAACCTGCTTTTATCATAGTTTCATCAATAATATACTCTTTGATTTTCGTTTTCCTTTGATATTTCCAAGGCATGTATTTTTGAATCCATTTGCAGATAGAAACACGGCTTATTTTTATTATTTTTTAAAATAATAAGGCGTTAACAGTAATTCTAAACGATAATCCAAGAAAGTACAAATATAATCCATAATCAATTATGTTTGAAGATGCTCTTTTTCTAGTGGACATACAATATATGGTTGTCTTAAAGATATAGATTTTTCCTTAACTTAACAGAGCCTAACTATTATCTGAATTACATATATAAAATTAAAATTCCAAAATTGAAACTATTTTAATTAACATAATCAAAATATTGAAAAAATATACAAGTATACACCCTTAATAAACAAATTATCTGATCGTATACAACCAAACACACTTTCTCAGATACGGATAAAATAGAATTTTAAAAAGTTGTATTATTTAATCTAAAAGTTCTTTTGAAATTTTTGCGGCTTGGAAAACATTCTTTATCTCAATATGCTTACTTTTGCTTAGTATTTGAGATATTGAAGGCTTAGCTTTTTCACCCAAAACCAATGTTTCCTTACCTCTAACGCTTAATATTATTGTAATATGTCTATTCGTTAAATCTTCTGCAAAATCTCGAGCATTATGTAACACATCCCAAAAACTAGAATCATCCTTTTTATTACCATCCATTTCAATTAAATCAAAAATTGAAGTATCTTTTATATCAATTAATACCTCATCCTTAAAATCTACAGACAAAAGAGGTGTTTGATTAAAATCTATAGAAATATTACCTCTTATATTCAAGAAAACACTCCCTTATGAAGTCACATATTTGGAAGAGTTTGAGTCATTGTGAGTAGATGTTGTAGATATAATTATCTTACCATCAATAACCCATTTTGCACCGCCTAATTCCCTTCCTCCAGGACCGTGTGCAGAAGGCACATCAATTTCTAAATGATTAAAAGTATAAGAGACTGAAACATCTTTATCAATTACTTTTTCAATAACTTTTGTCATTAATTCAGACCAATGGGATATTTTCTGTTCTTTATCAGAGCCATCTTTTTCTATTTGTTGAGAATTGTCACTCATTATATTCAAATAATTAACATTGTTTATATAAGCATATGTTTAACAATTGGCTCGTTTAACTTACGTATAATATTTTGCTATGGCAATGTATAAATAGGTTTAGTCAATCCATTGTTATAGTCCACATTAAACCCTTTCTCAATTATGACAAATCGTAAATAGTTTCAACCAATTAATCCGCCTTGTTAAATTAGAAAAACCTATAGATTTAAGAAACATATCTTTTACGAGCCTATTGGAAATAAAACAGGGGTTTTCTGAATGACATTGCATGAAAGCATGGAGAATGATAAAAGTGACTGCATATTACAAGCTGTTTACCAATAATCATCAATTCTCAAACCATGTTATCACATTTACTTTATGAGCACATAAAAAGATCAATGTAATAATGATAAAATACTGAATAATATTTTGATGTCATGTCATTATTGCTAAAACAAAGCAAACCATGAATTAAAGCATATATCAATAGTGGATTTCTTTGATGATCATTATAATAATGGAATAGCTTTTAAATGATGCCCATCGATAATACACCAGGTTGTATAAGAACCATCATCGTTTTAAATCAAAGTTAACAGCAAGCAGAAATAGAAAGAAATAGAACTAAATAATTTAAAAAAATTAATTATATTCGGCATTCATTTAAATGGCTTTTATAATGGATGCCCATCTGCATCTGAGCCTTGTGCACCTTTAAACTCCCTATCATAACAATTCAATACATCCGATAGAGAGAGTTTTCCATGGCTATTTGCGGCATTAATTACACAGTTTTCATATTTTGTTAATGCATGAGCAGAGCCTGCAAATGACATAGGAATCAATACTGCTAGTGCGACTGTTAAAGCAATAATGCTGAACATCTTTAGATTAGTGCGACTAAATTTAATTGGATTTACTTTATCGATCATATTTTATCACTCATTATTATCATTATTATTATCATTATTATTATCATTATTATTATCATGATTATCTTTAATTGTATGATGATAGCAATCAGCTACCTCATTCCTTGTAGGCTCATGTGTGAAATAGAAAGATAATCCGGATTTATGTAGGTTTGAATGTACTGCTTTGTGAACACAGCTAAAAAAATGTAAAATACTTTGATCTGTGGATGAACTTCCAGTATGTATATCAACTAAAGGTACAGCCTCAGAAAAGGCATTACTTACGATATTGAATGACAACAATAAACCAAACGACGTTATAATGGTTACCAAATATACAATATTGTTGTATTTGCGTATAGGCATCATGATTAAACATAATTTATCCTATTTATCTAGTACTAGCATTGTTTATGGAAAATTATAGTTATCAATTCTTCTAAACAAATAGAATGTGTATTCCTAACACTATTTATTAAGGGAAAAGTAAGAAAATTATTACAAATTAATAGTATTTTCAGTATTTAAAGATTATAATTCAAATTTCCTACAAAAAATCAAGATTGCGATAATCCATAAGAAATGAAAAATATATAAATTTCGTTTTAAAAATATATCAAAAGTATTAAAATTAAATAAATAGAATTAGCAAAACCTTTTGTATAGCTATATTTGATTTAATTAAAAAATTAAAATTATTTTTTATTAATAAGAAGCAGATACTGGGAGTTTTTTAGAGATTTTTGAAGAGTGTTTGCCGCTGGATGATGAAGATGAAGAGTGTTTGCCGCTGGATGATGAAGATGAAGAGTGTTTGCCGCTGGATGATGAAGCTGAAGATGAAGAGTGTTTCAAAGGTTTTTTAAATACAATATCTCCCCTGATTTCACCATTTGGATGTTTAATAGTATGAATATTTACATAAGTATTACCCTTCTTCATTGCAGATACCAAGTCACTAACTGTTTTTCCTTTTAAAGGACCTTCCAACATTTTAGCTGTAATTATACCTTTTTGAAATACATTATTTGTATGTACAGTGCTGTTAATTAATTTAACAACGACAGGTCCATTTTGGCCCTCTTTTCCAAGATGAATGTGAGCAGCGGTTACGCCTGTAATCCCAGTTGCATTAACCAGAAATTTTACACTTTTTAATAATGGTGCGAATTTAGCAACACCAGTTGCACTGGAATTTACTGGTGGCACCTCTTGTTGTCCTGTAAGTTTAGCGTGATATAATACAGGTACTGCGTATACTAATTTTGATGTAATCGGCATACTAGCTATTCCTAATGCTACAACAATTGCAAAAGAAAAAACTAGACTTGAACTAATTTTTTTGTTCATCACTAAGACAGGAAATACATTGTATTTAATAGTATTTCTAAAAAGAGTCTATTTAATTTTATTGTGAATAGCAACATCTGAAAATAATAATCATCAAATAAGCAGTAAAAAAATATAGAGTATAAAACTGCTTTGTTGCATGATTCCTTGTTCCAAATACATTTAGCTAACATTCACCAACAAAATATGTGAACTGGCCTGCCTACAACCAATCTTTAGTTAGAAGCGGCGAAATCTTACTAGGCTTTGATATCATAAACAACTGGGATATTGAATTAAAAGAGATGAACCAAGGCAAAATAGGTGAGCCATTTCATAACTAACACATTTCTTCTTTTACTTGGTTATGCTAAAGTGTATTTTCATCTGCCTTACAGGCAAACCAAAGAAGGAATAACACAAGGACACGCTAAAGGAAAAGTACCGTCAATTCCAGATTTTACAACTATTTGCAAAAAAAGGATAAACAGGTTAAACATCAAAATAAAAGATACGACGGATGATAGCAAAGAATTTGAAGATGAATACATTGTCATTGTAATAGACAGTACTGGTATCAAGGTAACTAATAGAGGTCAATGAAGGAGAGATAAATGGCATATAAAAAAGAAAATTTTTGAAAATACATGTTGCAGTAAACATCAAGAGCAAGAAAATACTTTCTATAAAGTTACTGATGAACATGTTTATGATAGCAAAACGTTACCTGAATTGGTTGAAAATGTTATAAAATCAGATAGCATGACAGCCACTGCAGCAATAGGCAAACTATTTGCTGATGGTGCTTATGATAACAATGATATTTTTAGATATTTAGGAGACAATGGAATTCAACCTTGCATTAAAGTAAGAAAAAACGCTAGAATTAGGTGGAAAAAAGGCAACATCCTTAGAAATCTGGCAGTATTGACACAGAAAAATAATTTGCAAAAGTGGAAAGACCGCGTAAGCTATGGGAAACGGTGGATTGTAGAAACAGTGTTCTCTTGTTTAAAGCGAATGTTTGGAGAATATGTTTATTCTATTAGATTGAAAAATATGATACAGGAAATGATGTTGAAAGTATCATTGTATAATAAGTTGATATCTATTTAGACAAAACAGTTAGTAAAACAAGATTTTAAGAATCATGCAACAGGACAGTATAAAACCACAAATTTACTTCAATAATGCAATTTTAATGAGAAATAAATACCATTTTATCCCCATTTATGTGATCAAACATAAAGTTAAATACCATAAATTAAATTAAAAAGAATATGGTATAATTTTTCCTTGTTCATATGTTAGCAAATATACAATGGTTGATAGGCGCTGTTAACTTAATGGTTTTCCAATGTTTTTAATTTATCCGTTATATGTGTTTTAATGCAATTATGATAAGAACATGGTATTTGAGCACAAAATATCTATCTTTTCTAAGGTTGTAGGGCTATTTTGTATTAATGCTGTAATACTTATTAAGACATTTCCTTAAATTAACAGAGCCAGTTGATATAATATAATATTCATCATTCTATAAAAAATGTAATTTTATCGCATTAAAAAAACCAAACGTACTAATCGTTACAAGATTTTAGAATCCAAATTAACATTAAAAAAACCCAATTTACCTGGATATAGAATTATCCTATCAAATTTTAAAGCATTTTTAATCAAAAACCCATAAGCGAATTTTTCAATGATTTTTGACGATAAATGTTGTTCATAATCCAATTTATATTCCAAATTATTCTGATATTTTTTAACATCATAAAGAGTGGCTTTACCGATAATTGCGCCCTTTGCTAGAGTTTCAACATTCAATCCATAATATTTACAGGACAAGGGTTCGATATTTTTTGAGGCGTGAATTAAAAAATCTCCCCTAAACTTAGTGTTCCATTTTCTAGTTTCAATGGTCTTTTTACCATTTGCAAGTAAAATGGCATACGGTTGTTTTAATGAAAGACATTTCATCAATAACAACATCTATGATCAAAGGTAGAATTTTAAATTTTATAATTCAAATCCTGACGTATGCATTAAAAAGTGCATCAATTCAATAATTAAGATTGATACAGATTAGAAAAAAATAAAAAATCAATAATAATAATAATAATTTTTTTGCACATACTACAATTATTTGATTTAAACTTATCTCATTTTATACTTAGGAGACAGTCACTATTCAGTCTTGTTAATTTAAAACAAAACTTATATCTTCAAGACATCACATCTATATAAAAAAGAAATAGAATATCTTAGAAATATATGTTGTAGAGTATGATTGAATTATAATATAAAAATATTGTCAAAGCATTAATAATATAAAAGATCTTGCATAATTAGATGCCTATCAAAATTTTATAGATTCTGAATCATATTTTATAATTTTTCCATTTTAGTTTGCAGATCATGATTAAAATGTGTCAACTTTTTAGAAGTCTTTCCAATGGTACTAATTGTGCAAGATCTAATAAATAGAACCGAATGTTTTGATTTTTAATTTCCTTGTAAAAAGAACAAGCATGACTTAAATCATATTAAACCATGGCTTAAGTTGTTTGTTTATCAACATAATCAAAAAATAAGATCTGGAGTTAATAGCTGTGTAAACATAAAGGTACACCCTTCTGTAAAATATTTGTGATCGCTTTGCCCTGATTTTTATTATATATATTTGTCCACTAGCTGATTATTTGCCATAGTGAGAATAACAATCTAAAGGTATTGCAGTATCAAAACAAACACAACTATTTTACAATAAGATATAGTGTATCTTTTATACAGCTGTTAACAGAGCCAATAGATATGATTTGCATATATATAATAAAGCATGTTGTTAAAATACAACTTATAAATGCCTGATCCGCATGCAGAGCAGTTGTTATGGTTTCTTTTCGGCGGATCACGCGGTGGAATTAATAGGCTACGAATAATAGAACTTTTAAAAAAACAACCTTATAATACAAACCAAATTGCAGAGTTTTTAGATATGGATTATAAATCAATACAACATCATTTGAACGTATTAGAAAAAAATAATTTAATCACTAAAAACGGAGAAAAATATGGTGTTTTATTTGATATTTCAAATTATCTAAAGTCTAATTTAGATGCATATAATAAAGTCAAACTAAAAGTAAGTTCCAACTTCGAAAATGAACTTTTTTAAATAAATATAAAATATTTTAAACATATGTTCTGGTAGAAAAAAACAAATAAGTCAAAACCATCTTTAGTTAATTACCTGATGGAGCCTTTAATACAAATAACTGCGTTAATAAGTTTAATCAATGTAATTATACTAGTAGGTTTACTAATAATATATATTAGAATATATAAATCTAGCAAGGCAGTTTTTACTCTTGGTCTAATGGTTTTTTCAATAATGATGATGTTACATAATATTATTGCCATTGTCGCTTATTTTACTATGACTCCATCATATGCTGAAAATTTACATACGTATTTTTTTGGAATCCATGTAACTGAACTTGTTGGATTAATAATACTGTTAAAGATCACATTAACGTAGAACATATTAAATATTGCGTTAATAAACATTATTATTTAAATAAAATTTATTTTATTCGAATCTATTTCTTATTTTGATAACAATCTTTGTAAGTATTACCAAGTTATTAAATTACCTTTATCGGCTCTGTTAACTTAAGGAATTTGTCTGTCGAATATTCCAATAATTATACACAATAATTCAAAATTTTTTTGAAAATTATCTTTGTTGTGCTTAAAGTACTAGATTTTATTGAAATTGAATTAGAGAAAATCTTGACTAAATTAAAAATATTTTAAAAAATTCTTAAATTAACAGAGCCCCTTTATCTAATTAACATGTTTATTATAGATATTATACGAGTCCAGGAGTAGATGCATTAATATATTTTCCAATATTATATATTATAACTCGGTTTTTTGGTAAAAAAAAGTCTATTGACTTCTTGATACCTATTTTATATAATTTATATAAAATTTGTAAATAATATTCACTAAAAAATAACTTATTTTTATTTAAGTATACATTCTATACCAATTAGCATATGTTATCGAACCTTCCTTAACAGATAGTTTCTCGTATTAAGATTGAATCTCTTTGTCCTGAAATATCTGGATATCTTATTCTTTAAATATGCAAATGATGAATAATATTTTAGTACGAGCAAATCCTGTTTGGCTATATTCCATATCTGCTCCATAACCATAAATTCAGGTGATGCGGTTGGAAGATAAACAGGGATTAACTTATCTTTGTTATCTTCAAAATATTTGATTACTTTCTTGCATGTATAATGAGGCGTTGCTTTATCCATGAACAAATAACATTTTGAATTAGCATGTATTTTCTTTAGATAATCAAGGAATGTATCGCCATTAATTATCATACTGTCTGAATAACTGCTTCTTCTTCTTCTTCTTCTTCTTCTTCTTTCCTTCCATGCTTATAGCACCAAAAACACATGAACGTTGGTGCGAGCCTGTCACTCGGACTATTGGTCTTTTATCTTGTACAATCCAAACCCTTCTTACAAGAAAATCATAAAAGAAGAATGATTCATCTAAGGATACTACCGTAAATTCAACAGCGTCTTGTTCTTGTTCTTGTTCTTGTTCTTGGATATGCTTATCCACGAGTATTTCTGTGACCTTTTTTTGAATGCCTCTTTTTCCTCCAAAGATGTAGTGTTTACATGTACTTTTCTTGGCACCTTCTGCTTAAAGCCCCATTTTCGAAGGATTCGGTATATGTGAGTATAATGATATTTTATCCCGCTTTTCTTTACGATTAACTCTTCTGCCTGTTTTGTGGTCCACCCTTGGTTGCTTTCCTTTAGTTCTTTCTTAATCTGATACACGACCTCTTAGGATATCTCAGATGGTCTGCCGCTTTTCTGTCTGGTTTTTAATCCTTCTATCCCTTCTTTATCATATCTCTTTAACCAATCTGAAGCCCAAGCTTTACTTCGGTGTAGGTCTCTGGCTACTTGAGCCGCAGTAGATATCTTTCCTTGATAAACTACGTTGAGAATGAGTAGCATTCTTTCCTTTGTTTTTACATCCTGTTCGTATCTATAGATCTTTTCAAACGATTCTTTGGTAAGAGTCAAATGAATATGGCGAATAATTGATTACTTGGCTATAAACATTTATCAAAAATAAACAGATGGCAAAAGTATAGTTCAGATATTTATGTTATTTGGTATAGAAATAAAATTTTTAATTAATAATAAAATGTATACTATTGAAGGCACTGGTTTGTAAAATGATTTTACATTTCTATCCTTTTATAAAGAATCATATTAAAATAAAATAAAATAAGTAACCCTGCCTCATTTTTATATCTGTTTTTATTTATTGAATGTCACTATTTTTAATATTTGTAAAATGAAACTTTAAAATATTGAAAAAATTTTCTAACGATATTTCATAGTTTTTCAAATGTTAATATAAATTCCATTATATAACTATTCATCCAAGTCAAAATTGCTTTACCATTTTTAAAATCTTTTTATTAATAAAAAAATGAAAAAATTTAGTTTGTAACTTTTATTTTTTCAGATATAGGTTGTTGCTGTAATTTAACACCAACAGTTGTTCCAGCCGCCCCAGCCGCCGCCCCAACCCCAGTGGTGGTGCCAGCCCCAGCCGCCGTGACCCCAGCCGCCGTGACCCCAGCCGCCGTGACCCCAGAAAGCTGATGCTTGGTGGGATGGAGAACTCAATGCCATTGGACCTACAAACATTACTGCTGCAAAGATTGCAAGAGCAGCAACTACTATTGCTTGTTTCTTATGTATTGTAACCAATTCTCTTCATTAACTAATAGAACATAATACTATATTACTATTTTCCCAAATCTCATTTACGGATTTAATTGTCAAATATAGTTACCAAAAAATTATAAACATTTCCCTAATTATTTATATTTAATCTAAATTAATCTGATTTTTTTTATAAATTTTAATATTTATTTTTTATTTTAACGAAATGAGTTAACTTGATTAGTAATGTATTATTTTATGATACACTAAGTTTTCATATCTAGGAAAGATTCTAAATTGGATAAATAAGTACCAAAACTTTTATACGATATTGTCAAAATTAGTTGAATTATTTTCTCACATTATCACAGAAAACATTTTTTTAAATTTAACTATTATTGAATATGTAAAATAATAAATTTTTAAAATTTAAATAAATTTGATTTTCATTTTGATTACTATACACATCAACCATTACAAAATATCTTTACCATTTTATCTTTATAAAACAATTATTTTCAATTTCCCAATAATTTACATCTTTATCTAGTATCCACGAAACAATATACTCAAAAAAATTTGTATTCTAAATATTATTTTATCCTGCTCGTTTTATTATATGATATCCAAACTCTGTTTTAATTGGTTCTGTAGTCATTTCTCCTTTTTTGAGTTTAAAAGCAGCTTCTTCAAACGGTTTTACCATCATTCCTTTTCCGAATATTCCAAGATCTCCACCCTTTTTGCCACTACCTTTATCAATGGATAATTCTTTAGCAATATTGGTAAAACTTTCCCCATTTTTTATCCTTTCTATGATTAAGAGAGCTTCGCTCTGTTTTTTAACCAATATATGCGAACATTTGATTTTGTCTACCAAAATTTGATCTATTTATAATATATGTTTTTTACCTAAATAAATTTCGGTTGAACATATTTTATCAAGATCTTATCGTATTTATGGTTATTCACATCAAATTAAACATTTTCTAAAAAAATGTTATCTTTTCTAATTTAAAATATTTGTATATGATAATTTAATAAGATTATTTATGATTAATTTTTAAACTCATTATATCTACAATCATTTGTGTAATTCCATTTTTAATTACATTCAATTCAAAGATAAAGTAAATGGTTAGGATGGTTTTTTATTTACATTTATCAATTAGCATTTTGATTTTATCGGTCATTTATTTCTGCTTTTAATACGAATTCAAATCAATCTTTTTATATATTATTATACTTATATCAGAATCAATTTGTTGGTGAATTTATTTTTAAAAAGTCTTTTGCTATTTTAAACGATATACATTTAATTATCGAACTAATAGGATATATTTAGAATTTAATGTCTTCAGAAACAGGGCAATCTAGTACGCCCTCACATCCTCATGAAGCTAAACTAGTCCGATCTTTAAATCTACTTGATGTAATAATGATTGGAATTGCTGCTATGATTGGGGGTGCAATTTTTGTTCTAACTGGTCCTGCAATTGGCCTGGCAGGTAGTTCTGTCATTTTAGCATTCATTATTAATGCAATTATTACATTGTTTACTGCTATGGGATATGCAGAGTTAGGTTCTGCAATGCCTGAAGCTGGTGGAGGCTATTTATGGGTAAGAGAAGGTCTTCCACGCCCTAATGCATTCATAAGCGGATGGATGGCATGGCTTGCTCACATAATTGCAGGTAGTCTATATTCAGTTGGTTTTGGTTCATTTTTTGTGAGTTTGTTACATATGACTAATCTTCTCACTATTCACAGCTTATTCGGATTTATTCCTATAGATAAATTAATATCGGTCATATCTATTGCGATTTTCACAATCATAAATATCAAAGGAACCTCTGAAACAGGCAAAATTGGTACAATGGTAACTATGGTTCAACTTTTAGCAATTATTGCTGTAATAGTGACGGGGTTATGGGCTATGGCACATAATTCTCATTGGAATTCTAATTTTGCAGACTTTATGCCAATGGGGATAGGAGGACTTGTTTCAGCAATGGGTTTGACTTTTATCGCATTTGAAGGATATGAAATTATAGTCCAATCAGGAGAAGAAGTAAAAAACCCTAAACGAAATATTCCAAAAGCGATATTCATATCTCTTGCTCTAGTCGTAATAATGTATTGCCTTGTAGCATTTGTTTCGATTGGTGCAATATTTCCCAAGAATATTCCTGCATGGCAGTTTATAGGACATAGCGGTGATTTGGGCATATCAAAAGCCGCGCAATTATTTATGCCATATGGCGCTTTTATAGTAATAATAGGTGGGATAGTATCCACCTTGGCAGCATTAAATGCAACAACATTTTCTTCAGCAAGAGTTGCATTTGCTATGGGGAGACACTATAATTTGCCACATAAGCTAAGTGCCATCCATTCCAAATTCAAAACGCCATATGTTTCTGTAATTATGTCTTCCATAATAATGGCAATAATGGCTTATGCTCTTCCACTTGATTCTATTGCTCAAGCATCTGCAGTCATATTTCTCCTTTTGTTTACTCAAGTTAATATTTCCGTCATTACAATCCGTAAAATGTATGGAGATAAGTTAGATTATGGTTTCAAAACTCCATTTTTTCCCATAGTACCAATAATTGGAATAATTTTAAAAATGGGCCTAGCTGTGTATCTATTATTTACTGCCCCTTTTAGTTGGGTTATTACGATTTTGTGGATCATGGTAGGTTTTACAATATATAGAATTTTTACATTTAGAAAGGAAGTGGATCACTATTCTCCAATTGTTACTAGCGAAGGTAATTTGATCAGAAAAGACTACAGAATTTTGATCCCTTATACCCCAGATAATCCAGATAGATTAATTAGATATGCCATAAGAGTAGCTAAAGAAAAAGACGGAGAGATAAATATATTGAGAACTATTGCCGTACCTGATCAAACACCTCTGTCTGCAGGTGTAGCCTTTATCGATTCTTCAAGAAAGACATTTGCACCTTTAGAAAAAATATTGAACGAAGAGGATATGGTTTATCATTATTTTGTGAAAATATCTCATGATGCAACAGAAGCGGTTTTGTCCACTACAGCAGAACAAAAAATAGATTTTTTAATTATAGATTATGAAACAATAAAAAATAATAAAAAATTACAAACATTACTTACCTGCGATTATCTGGCCATACACCCTCACGGCGACTCAAACATTGTAATGGAAAGAAGCTTTGGAAACGGTGCAGAAATTGCTAAATCCGGTAAAAAAAATATGATCGTGTTATATGATGATGGAGATAACTCGGATGAAATTCTGAAGATAACTAGATGGTTTGCAAATACTGAAATATTTAACCTAAAGGTAATATCAATTAATAGAAAAAATAAAGGAAATCGAAAAAATACTGAAACAGTACAACCCTCTAAAGATAATAATAATGCAGAGAATAAAATTCAAAAAGATCAATTCTTGGAAACTACGGGTGTAGAATTACATGAAATTCATGTTTCAGAAAGTCTAGAAAAAGATGGAACTCAATTTGCAAAACTAATATTAAAATCAATAGTAGAACATAATCCAGATCTAGTTATTACAGAATCTACTATTGGAAAGTATAATTTATTCACTAATTCTAGTTTTGCGAATTTATTGATTTATAGGCTTAACTGTCCCATAATAATTGTAAAGGATTTTTCGTTACCTTTTGTAAACATACTTACGAGAATATTGAAAAGAATTATGGGTCAACAAGGACATTCGTATATGTTAAAATGGATGCAGAATAAAACGAAATAATTTTTTGAATGGAATCCATATTACCATCTTTATAGCCTCAAAGTTATCCAAATACGCCAATAAGACAATTCATTTATTCGATTTTTAACTGTGAATATTCAAACAAATTATATGGCTCTGTTAACAGTTATGTAAACACATGGATACTTTGTTTATGTAAACTGATCATGCTTGTTTAGCAAACGTAATACATTTAGCTTACTTTTCTATAATTTATTAATATAAAGGATACCTTCCTCAGAATGTTTACTGATAAGGAAAAAGATATTCTTTAGCAGTTGATGCTTGACGATAAAGAAGAGGGATACAGAGCCTAGTATCTTACTCAAAGCCGATGGATATACAGTTCCAGAAATAAGAAGAGCAACTAACCATCATGATGTCAATATTCGAAAATGGATACATTGTTTTAATGAGAAAGGATTAGATGGAATAGTCTCAAAAATACACAAACACAAGCCAATCAAAATAACCAATGATATAGAAAAAAAGATTGTTGAAATAATGACCAAAAATCCGCGAGAAAATTATGGACTACCATTTTCAACATGGTCATTACGTGTGTTGGCAGGATTCATAACAAAGGAGATAAACATGGTTGAAAGTGTAAGTCATACTCCAATTAGAAATATCATTCTAAAGCAGGGTTTCAAATGGAGAAATTCTAAAATAACCTTAGGAAACAGCCTGGACCCCGAATATCATTTGAAAAAAAGAGAATTGAAGAATTAAGATGTAGTCTGCCTGCTAACTCCATCCTAGTTTATGAGGATGAAAAGGGACCTATAGCTGCAAAAACATATGGTGGCACTTCATGGTCTCTAATACAATCCACGGTATCAAAGGCTCAAAAGATAAGAGGAGTTTTGAATGTATTTGGTGTTTATGATCATATCAATAATAACAATATATGGACTCATAGTTACAAAAAGAAAACAGGAAAACAATTTTTAGATTTTATTGAGAGTAGACCAAAAATATGATTCCGATGTAAAACAGATATTTTTGGTATTGGATAACGTATCAATACACAAATCCAACAACAAGGTAAAAGAAACTCTAGTTAAATATCACCCAAGAATACATCTAGTATTTCTTCCACCTAGATCTCCTGAATTAAACTTGATAGAAGTTAGGTGGTTATGACTGCCTAGACAAGCCATAAACAATTCCACATTTTTAAATGAACAAGATATTGGTAAAGCAGTATCTGACTGGACATATGATTATAACAAAAAACATGCAGGTAGAACAAGCAGCATTAGTTTACAAGAGGAAAACATCTGTGTTTATATAACTGTTAACAGAGCCAAGATATCTATAACCGAAGAAGAGTATCTATTGAATCATTGATAAGAAATATTAAAATCTTGTTCAGAGTATACAATTGTCGGAAGATTTCACACGATAGTATGTAATTGTATTTTTGTCTATTTTGCTTATCTTCTATGTATTATCATTATAAATTTAAAAATCCTAATTACGATTAACAAATTATATATGCGTTCTGTGACGTGGATTCTCGATAAGACATGGAATGGATTTGATCGTTTTATTTATGTAAAATTATAGGTTAGGAAGGGCTTTTTATATTTGATTACAGGTAATTAGAAAAAGCAACTTGTTTCATCCTAAGTATTATATATCCTGTATTTGTAAAATATGAAATGCATCCACTAATTGAATTTCAATATACCACGGTTAATGAATTTGTAAAACAAGTTCTAGAAGGAAATGTCCTTTCATCCATAGAAGATAGCTATCCTGAGTTACATAACTTATATACAAAAGTTAACGAATGGATTGATGCTAGTTATGCAAATGATTTTAACTTACATGAAGATGAGAAGTTACAACAACTTACCAAATTTATCTTTGATCAAATTCTTTATTTGCGTCTAACTGGTAAACTTACAGGAATTTTGTCTTTACATAAATTTGGAAAATCTTAAAAGATTATTTAAAATTTTATTTTTATAATAATTTTTTAACTGTAAATAGATCAAGGTTTAGATTTTAATCAGTTGTAACTATCAATTATTTTTTTTAAAAGTGCATAAAATTCTGTTTTGTGGTTTTTAACAAAAATAAATTTCTGTTGTTATTGCTACTTTCAAACATATTTTAGATGGGATCATTTCAAATTATATCTTTCAGATAGTATTATACATTATTTGCAAATCGACAAAAGAAAATTAGTCAATAATGTATATGTTTGTAGATTAACTGAAGAAATTCTATATGGAAATGATAAATCGAATTATAGTTCCCTCTTACATGCTTCTAGCACGCTATTTCGAATTGCCTGAATGAATAAATTTTAACTTTTGTTATCATTACCTGTGATCAAGTCTTTTACTTTGTCTACAGTACCAGAAATGGTGTCTGTTACTGTATCTTTAATTTGATTCGCAGTATTCTTGGTATCTAGTGTATCGGATTCAACTGACGAATTTCTTTTTTCTTCAAAAGATTTCAAATTAGATAACGGAATATTTAAAATTATTTGCGATCCATCATAAGCTTCGATATTTGAGCCTGGTATTAGATATATATGATCATGCATTACTCCTTTTTCTACTATTATTGATCCTTCTCTTTCCCCAATTATATTCCCACAAATCTCTCTGTCTGCCGTAATTACTCCTTTTTTTGATTTGATTGCCTCTGAAAAATCGATAGATGACATACATCAACTTTAGCTTTATTTTATAAAAGGTTTGTTATTTTATATAATTGGCCTGTTGAAACGATGAAATATATATACTTTGTTAATAAGATTTATTATCTATTTTTTAATTGAAGCATGTTTCTGAACCCGAAATCGATTAAATAAAATATACGTTATTTTTAATAAGCACATTTTTTGAATAATTTAAAAATTTGGTTTTTTAATTGATTAATCTTTTGGAATGATTATTTTGTCTATTTTTTATCAAAATCATAAAACTGGATAATTGATTCTATGTTGTATTTTAAACTTGGTGTCGGAAAAAAAAATTTATGGGATAGATCTGCTGTAGAGTTTTCCCTCTAGTGCTAATTTGTACATTTCTGCTACGTATGGGTTCCTTGCTGGTGTTTCTGCTCCCAATTCTACCAAACGTGCATATACTCTAACTACATAAGCGAGTGCACCCATAAAGGCTACTACTACACCCATGTTGAACATCCAGTGGTTTGGTACTGAGAATATTTCTTCTACGAACCAAAAGTGCCACAATTCATTGATACCGATTGTGAACATTGTTGCTAAATAACCGATAATGGTTATCTTCAATCCAGTATTCATTGTATTGTTTGGACCTCTTAGTGCTGGAACTCTTCTATCATACATTGCAACAAATCCCCAACCTAATGGGAGTGCAATAAAGTGGCTGTATAACCACCAGTGAGCTGGTGTAAATGCACTATCTCTAATGGCTGTTTGGTGCAATGATCCATCAACAAAGTTATCAACTTCTACTGATGCAGCAATTGAACCTAACATAATGACCATTATGTAGATCTTTTTTAATCTTTGAATCTCTACTTCTTTTGGAATTAAAGCGGGCATCTGTGCCATATGTCTTCATATTAACTGTTAGTTTATAATATATAAGATAGGCAATATAATATTTGTAAGTTATATTGTTATTTATTATAATATTTATTCTATTTATAAATGAATATATAATATTATATTAAAAAAATGGTTGTTTGAATATTATTTGAAGATTATCATCATTGATTAACATAAGTGATGATCATGTTCATCTATTCGGATTACAGATCCTATAAATTATAACAATTATTTCCTTCTTGTTGATATTAATAATTAATCTGATATTGATCAACATTTTTTATACTATTTGTAAAAATGGATAACAATAGATTATTGTATTTTATTGTAATATTTGAATAGTTATAATTCTTCCAATATATAAAAATAAAAAAGATAATACAATATTTGATGTTGTATTTATCGCTATTTGCAGTATTTGATTATTTTCAAACATTAACACATTTTCAAGAGCAAAAGATGACATAGTAGTTAACGATCCACAAAAACCTATAGCTACTAAAAAAGAATATTTTGGATCTAAATTCAGAGAAACCGAACATACGGAGAATACTCCTAAAATAAAACTTCCTATTATGTTGGCAATTATAACATTTGAACCAATGAAACCTACGATAAAAGGCATTGATGTAAGTTTGTATCTTAAAAATGCGCCAGTTATTGCACCCAAGGACAATAAGATAAACTCTACAAATCCTTTCATTGTTATGCTAATTATGCTAATTTATATCTACTATTTGATTGCTTTTTTATCAATGATCTTGATTTATCATTTTTTAAAATTTATTCTCGTTTATTTTTTATATTATTTATTTTAAGATGGCAACTTTTCTATAAACTTCTTGATTCAGGAATGAAAAGATTTTCATTATTTAGGCCCTGTTAACAGCTATGTAAACGCATAGGTACACTCTCTTGTAAAATATTTGTGATCGTTCTGCCATGATTTTTATTATAGATATATATACACTTGCTATTTGTTTGTAATAGCGAGAATGACAATCTAAAAGTATTACAGTATCTAAACAAACACAATTATTTTACATAAAAATATAGCATATCTTTTACAAACTGTTAACTTAAGAAATTTTTCTATAGGATATTCCAATAACGATATATGATATTTCTAAATATGTTTGTAAGGACGGAATTATTGTTCTCAAAGCCGTGCGATTTCAACGAAATTGAATGGAAACAGGTAATTTAATTAAATTAAAAACATTTAGAAAATCCTTAAGTTAACAGTTGTATAAAGAATATTGTATATACATTTGTAAACTAATACTACACGTTTTGAGCAACAAAATTGTTATCATATTTTTTGATTCATATTCAATATTATAAAAATTAACAAATCTAAACGAGCACAATCAGTTTACATTAACGAATATCCACGTATTTACATAACTGTTAACTTAAGAGTTGTGTAAACAAGATTGTATATGCATTTGTAAACTAATACTACACGTTTTGAGCAACAAAATTGTTATCATATTTTTTGATTCATATCCAATATTATAAAAATTAACAAATCTAAACAAACACCATTAGTTTACAATAAAGATTATCAATGTATTTACATCACTGTTAACAGCGTCATTAAAGCTATCTGCCTTTTTGATATGATTAAAAATTAGTGAAAAGCATCCACTTATTAGTTGAATTGTTTCATGACTTTAAGATAATAACAATACTATCAAACTGTCATGTTTTCATTAATAAAACTATTTGTTAATTGAATTAATTATACGAATCATATAGGAGACACAAAAGACACATCATTGCCTATAATTTATCTTATATATACATACAAGCCAACCATTAATATATACTGTAAATAGTGTCTTGTGTCACAGTTTACAAGACAAACGAAATGGGACAATCTATTGTCAGGACAATCATGGAATCAGTAAATAGATTGTATATTATTTACCCATCCTTCAATGGTTGATATCTAAGAAACATCTAAAACAAATCTTGCTCATTAAAAGGAATTATATAGTTATTAGAGAATAGGTACAAAACATGAACCAGAAATAATATTTCATAGGAAAACCAAAATACCTGAATTTATAATCGACGAAACAAATCAAAGTAGACATAAAAGTAATATAATTATGAATGATATCTACTCTTAATAGTTCCGAAACTAAGAATATTCTTAATAATTATATCCAAAGTGTTTTGTAGCATGATTATTTTAAATCGTTTTTTGTCAACGTCTTGAATGTACTAACTTAAGGAAATTTCTTGATGAATTATGGCATAATACAAAATAGACTTACAAACTTAGGAAAGATGATATTTTGTGCTCAAATACCATATTTTATCATAAATGAGTTAAAACAAATTTCGAGATTATTAAAAACATTGGAAAATCCTTAAGTTAACAGAGCCCTTCAAACTATATGCTTTTTCAAGTGAATAAAGCCTTCATTTTAAATGACCTTTTTATTATAATGATATTAATTGGATGATATATCGAATTTCCTTTCCACAATGTATCCTGACTATGGATGTATACTAGTAGGTTGTAGATCTCAATTGCATTACAAAAGCTATGAATGTTGCGAATATGATATAATTCTACTAAAAGCTGGGGCTTACGGTAAATTTGATAGTAAAAGAGAAAAGAACAAGTTACTTCCTTTAAATGATAAAAAATTAAGGTTGATGTTCTATACTGTTGAAAATCTTGCTCAAAATGATGATTTGAATTTTCAACATTATATCCGATTAACAAATTCTACCTTTAAATATCATACGCTAGATTATTTTAATGAAAAAAAACTTCAAAACCACAAAAAATTCCCTAGTATATTTAAAAAGACATTTATTTCAAATGGCTTTGGATTGTACCTCCTTAATTAAACAGCTTTCAAAAAATCTTCTCGATCAAAATTCATCCTCATTTTATGTGAAAATGCTATCGTTCGATGTATTAAAATCAATGATTGTAAAATATCATCATCAACATCCTAGTCCATCACATTTAAAATATCAAATTAATGAATTGCGTGATAACATTCCAAGAATCAAAACTGCTATTGACCTTTTATCTAATTCTCTTGAAATTGAACGATCAAATGTTTCTACTATTTCTAGAAGTAGTAAATCGTTGATGTCTTTACTAGAAATTTCTAATATTAATAATATGGAAATGAACCTATTTCAATCTAAATTATCTTTTTTTATATCTAAATCTATGTATGTAGATGGAAATTTACTTTTGCATAGCTTTATACAAAGACAAAATTTTAATCATGTTTTTATCGACAACTACAAAAAATTATTAAATCTTATACTTGACACTCAGATTCAAGAAAAATCACTTCAGATTAAAGAATTATATTCGTTATTTAATTTGATCAAAAATTTGATTAAAAATAGTTATTGAATAACTATCGCTTGCTCTATCTCTTGTGGTTCAATACTTTTATTTCTTGCTCTGAGTTTAGCTTTGTATTTCAAATTTCTTGGTTTAGTTCTTAGTCTATATCCACAGCATGGACACCATAAGCCGTCCCATTTGATAAATATCTCGCAAATTTGGCATCGTTTTTGACCGCTTGCATAGCGCCCTGATCCTACGGGCTTTTGAGCTTTATGTCTTATACATATTCCTTTACATGTCATTCTGAAAACTATTTTAGCTCGTAATTGCTGTATTTAAAGGTTTATAAATACCAATCAATATTAATAAAGATTAGTTTTGTAAAAAAAATTGAAGTTATGTTATTGAAATATTATTTACTTTGAATTGTTCATGCATCGTTATATATTCGTCTAATTTCATTCTTATGTCATCGGCGGTAGTGTCATCCATTCCGGATAAACCTGTAATAAAACTAATCTTGTTTCCCGAAATTTTCGGTTCGGATACTTCCATATCTGCATATACATTAGCCAATTCGTTAACCCATTCCTGAGCTTCGTTCGCATTCAAGCCTTCTGTGTCAATATTTACATTAAACATCTTGGTCATCTTATACCACTATTTTTTTTTAAATTAATGGCATTAATAAAGTTGACGCAATTAATCAGCTTTATAAATTCTATTTCTTTTCCTCAAAACCCCAGTATTTCATTATTTCTTTTTCAAATTTTTTAGATTGCTCGTCACTTAATGGTGAACCACAGTTTTTACAACTTGGAATTACTTTCATTTGATACAACTTGAAATCAACATCATAAAAATGAACTTTGGAACAATTACACATACTCTGTTATATTCAAAATAGTAATTTATTTTTATTGACGATCTTTAAATTGTTGTATACGTAGGTCTTGCTAAAAATAAAATTACTACTTATCTTATGCTTTGTTGCATGATTCCTAATTTCTGATTTTACTATCTGTTTTGTCTAAATTGATATCATCCTATTATATAATGATGCTTTTAACATCATTTCTTGTATCATATTCTTTAGTTTAACGGAATAAACATATTCGCCAAACGTTCTTTTTATACAAGAGAACACGGTTTCCACAATCCACCTTTGTCCATAGCTAACGCTGTCTTTCCACGCTTGCAAATCATTTTTCTGTGCCAAAACAGATAGATTTCTAAGGAGGTTTCCTTTTTTTAATTGAACTCTAGCATTTTTTCTTACTTTAATGCAAGGCTGGATTCCATTATCTGCTAGATATCTAAATATATGAGGCTTGGTCATAATTCAAATTTATTTTCAATATATGTCACATAGCTTAAAGCTAACCCTTGAGATATTATTTTGACTAAAACTGTCCCAAAGATTAGCTCTTGATAGATTAAAGGAATCCATCCTTTTTAATATTCTGTATTTGATAGGTTTTATACCATGGCCTACTGTACCACGAAAACGTGGTAAACCGTATGTATATTCTCCAACAGTAATTCTAAGATGCTTTATCGTAAGGATATGGTTTAGAATCGATTCAAACAATGCATTACATATTTTTCTTAACTTGGACTGTCTTTATAACCGTAAACTAGCAATAGCCTGTGGCCTTGTAACAATACCTAGCAGACGTACATTTGATAGGCGATTGAAGACTATTTCTACAGATATTAAACAAAGAATATCAACAATGGGATACCTGTTTGCTACAGAGGGTCTGGTAGATCTTTCTATAACTGCAATAGACAGTACTTTGATGAAAGCAAAGGGTAGTGTATGGCACAAATCATCCATGGAGAAAGGAATAGTACCATGCCCTGGAATCGATACAAATGCAAGGTGGGGCTATAGTCATACCAAGGGATGGATATTTGGATACAAACTGCATCTTACATGTACAACAGGAAAGATTGTGGCACCCCTAACAGCCGATGTAACTACTGCAAATGTACCCGATAATAGGATGTACATTCCTTTAACATCTTCATCTTCTATATTCTCTTTATCATCTTTACGTTATATGGTGGCTGACCCTGGATATGATGCTAATAAACTGTACAAGTATAACAAGAAAGTATTGGGAATAGATCTGATTTGTCCTGTTGAACGATATGAAAATACTCCCAAAAAGAGGCTTGATCTGATTTGCTTTTATCTATCGGTATTAGGACAGACTATTTACTGCCAGAGAAGGATATCTATAGAGCCGTTGATAGAACATATCAAATCAGTATTTAGGATAGATCCATTACCAGCACGTGGATTTCATACGGTCTCTGCAATTGTACTTTTGTCTGTTTTATTATATCAAATAATGATATACTATAACTGTAAAACTGAGAAAATAAATCCAAAATCAATAAAATATATGCTTGGGACTGGCTGATGAAATGGAATTCTGGATAAAGATGAATGATTTTGAATTATGACCAAGCCTCAAATATATCATTACCCTCATAAGCCCCATCAGCAAATAGATTACCAATTGTTATTTTTTTATCAGATTCCATCACATCATTAACCAACTCAGGTAACGCCTTACTATCATGAACATGTTCATCAGTTACCTTCATTGAAAGAATTTTCTTGGTCTTGACATTAACGGCTATATGTATTTTTAAATACCCCTTCTTGTTATTGCTTGAATTCCATTTGTCTCTCATCCATTGGCCTCTGTTTGTAATCTTTATTCCGGTACTATCTATTGCAATGATTAGATAATCATCTTTAGAGACCTCCTCTTTGGCAGTATCCATTAGAATATTTAATTTGTTTATCCTTCTGTTTATTGTAGTATAATTGGGAATAGAAGGTACTTTTCCTTCGGCATGTCCTTGTGCTATTCCCTCAGTCTGTCTATAAGGAAGATGGAAGTATGCCTTGGCATAGCCAAGTAAAAGAAGAAAAGTATTAGGATAATGAAATGGTTCACCTATTTTGCCTTGGTTCATCTCTTGCAGCTCTGTATCCCAGCTATCAATAACATCAAACCCTAGCAAGATTTCACCGCGTCTAACTAAAGATTGGTTGTAGAGTGACCAATTCACATATTTTATTGATAGATGTTAGCTAAATATATTTGGAAAAGAGGAATCATGCAACAAAGCACTTATCTTACAATCTTTATTAGATCTCTTGCATAATTAGAATAAACAGCTATATTATCAGTGATTCTTCAATTTCTTGTCCCTTCATTGCTCTCGTATAACAGGTTATCTAAAAAACCACTACTTTTCAAATCGTTCACTGGACTAACGGTACAAGAATTTGATGATATTTTCGATAAAAAGATAGCGAAAAGGTATGAAAAACATGCAATACAGCGCTTGTCCAAAAGAAAAGATCGGGAAAGAGAAATAGGTGCTGGAAGACACTTTAAGCTGAATAAAAGGGATAGATTTGTAATGCTTTTGGTGTATATCGCCTTTACATAACTTACACGTTAGCAGGCTTTCTCTTTGATCTGGATCAGAGCAACATCTGCAGAGACATTCAAAAGATTGAAAGTTTGATAAGACAATGTTTACCAATTCCGCAGAAGACATATCCAATAACCAAAAGGCTGAAAACTCCAGAGGCAGTAGAGAAATATTTTCCAGGCTTTCTTACTTTTACAGATTGTACAGAACAACAGATACCAAGACCTGTTGATAAGAATAGAAGGAAAATGTACTATTCAGGCAAAAAGAAAAGACATACTGTCAAGAATCAGATTACGGTTAACAAAGATGGTTATATCCTTCATAAAGCAAATCACCATAAGAAAGGACGAAAGCATGATTATAATTTCTATAAGAAAAATCATCCTGTCACTCCAAAACAAGTTGTAAATGTGTTTGATCTAGGATATTTAGGAGTAGAAAAGGATTTTCCAGAACAACTATCGGCATTACCATATAAAAGGAAAAGAAATCAATACGATCTGTCCCAAGAAGAAAAAGAGTACAACAAAATTCATTCTAAAAAGAGAATAGTGATTGAGCATACTATTTGCAGATTGAAAAAGTATAGGATCATGAGCGACATATTTAGGAACAAATTGAAAAAGTACAATAGAATGTCAGACCTAGTCTCAGGCTTGATAAACTATAGGATAATGAATAGGTCTTTATAAAAAAAGAAATATGACATCTTACTGAAAGTGTAAATTGTTTCTAATTATGCAAGAGATCTATTGTATAAATCTATAAATTTATCCAATTATCTCTGTTCACTTAAGACGTAGTTCCTTATTATGAAAATCTATAAATAAATTAAGTCAATTGACTAGATCTCTTGCATAATTACATCCAAATAGCTTTATGACTATTTGTATATTCATCCATTTGTTCTCTTTGCTTTCATACGAGAGGTTATCAAAAAAACCAACGCTATTCAAATCATGTACCGTCTTACCGTACGAGTTTTATGATATTTATGATAAAGAGATAGCAAAAAATATGAAAAATATGAATTAAAACGTTTATTAACCAAAAGAAAAGATAATGGAAAAAGAAAAGCTGGTGCTGGAAGGCCTCTCAAACTAGATGTAAAAAAAACAGAATTCTTGTGCTTTTAGTATATTATCGTTTTTACATTACCTATACTTTAACTGTTGGCTTTCTCTTTCTGAATCAAAGCAACATTTGCAGAAATATAAAAGATTAAGGGACTAGGCATATCCATGAATCTGGGATGAGAAAATATGAGAAGAAAACATGACATAAAATGGCGGTGGCCTATAATTCCATTTATCAAAATAAAATGTCGCCTTTTGCTTTAAAATCAAATAAAAAATTAACTTCTATTTACTTGTTCGATGTTCTTTATTTTTTGTTCCGTTGAATCATTGACCTCTTTTTTTGCAGCATTATCCAATATTGTTTTTATATTTTGCAGATAAGCAACAGATGCACCTAAATTTCCAAAGCCCATAGAATTCAAATTTTCAGATGGAATCATAAATATAGTATTTTCATGTATTTTCATTGTCTCATATAACATATTTGACTGTCTTAATGCATATGCAACAGGATTATTAGAATAAACTTTGGAAGCATCAAGAAACTTTTGGGCTACAAGTACTTCAGATTCACCATATGTTACTCTTGCTAGTTTTTCACGTTCAGCTTGTGCCTGCATGGACATAGCCGATTCTAATTCGGGCGGTATTACTACCTGTCTAATTTCAACACCTGTTACCATAATACCCCATCCATGAGATTCTGCTTCAATAGTGGATTTAATAAGTCCATTAATTTCTTCTCTCTTGGAAAGTACTTCTTGAAATAATGAAGCACCAATATTATTCCGTAATGTCGTTTGAGAAACCTGTTGTATCATTTGATTAAAATTTTCAACGTTTAGTAAAGTATCGTTAGCTTGTTCTTCACGTATCTTGTAGCGAAGAATTGCATCGATAGTTACAGGAACATTGTCTTTTGTAAGCATCCTTTCTGCGTCAAATTCTATTACTTTTTCTCGAATATCTATTTCTAGAATATTATCTACAAGTGGGATTCTTGTATGAATTCCTGGTTTAACCAGTCCTTTATATTTACCAAATCTTAAAATTACTGCTCTTTCATACTGATTGATAAGTATTAAAAAAGAAGAAATGATTAAAACAATACCTATTACAAATAATATATATACGAATATTTCCGCATTTGTAACCATTTGTGTCCATACAGCAACTAACAAAAGTATTATCCCAAATACAAGTTGTATACCTGAACCTTTTTTAGTAAATTTATTGCCAGAAAATGCACTATTAAAATTTTGTGATACTGTTGACACCAAAGATAGTATATAAAGCCAACTAGAAAAGCATATCTAGATGATGTTTGGTAATGTTTTCTAGTTCACCTCATTCAACAGGTTTTACGATTTAATACAACTATCAGAATCAAAATTATCTATATATTTTTTCCGATTCATACGGTTAGAAAATACATTTTTTTAATGTACTAGGTCTTGATAATATTCAATAAGGATCTACCAATACATATAGCATTACTATTACAAGCGCCTGTATAACTAGAAGAATTACTATGATGAGAATCAACATTTAACTGAATGTTTATTATAGTAGTATCCTATTTGTAGAGACTGATAGCAAAGTTTAATGTTTTTCCTGCTTAACTGCTATACTATTTAATGAACTTGTGAGGAATATATTGAGCATAACCCGGATTATTTTGCATTAGTCCTCCATGGGCAGCAGGAGTATTGTTTATATATTTAGTAGTATACGTAGAAGCGTTAGACTGGTCTCTAATGATTTTTGCTGATTTATCTGGATACGTACTTGTATGAGGAATATATTGAGCATAACCCGGATTATTTTGTATAAGACCCTCTTGACCCACTGGAGCATTATGTCTATATCCATTTATAGCAGATGTCAAATTACCCTTTGTCGCATCATTATAATTCACTATGGATTTTGCATTGGCAGTTTGTATTTGTATCATCGTTATCAAAAATACTGAAAATATCAATAGAGCAATATATTTCATCATTAAATTACTTTAGATGATTATTTAATCTTTTATACATAAAAATTTGTATAGTAAAAAAATTCTCTATTTAAGTATTTAAACATTTAAACCTGGTTATATGACCCTGTTAACAGCTGTGTAAACATAAAGGTACATACTCTTGTAAAATATTTGTGATCGCTCTGACATGATTTTTGTTATAGATATTTGTCCACTTGCTGTGATTTTTTGTCATTGTAAGAGTGACGATCTAAAGTTATTACGGTATCTAAACAAACACAAATATTTTACATGAAAATATATTATGTCTTTTACAGCACTGTTAACTTAAGGAAAAACCTGTAGATTTAGAATGACCATTTTATTTATGAGATCAAGAAACAGAACGTCTTCACAAATTAATGGTTATGGCTTACTTGTACTTTTTAGGTTTATCATTTAGAAACACTGCAAAAGCATTATCATTTTTACATATGGTAAAAAAAGTCATGTTTCTATTTGGAACTGGATCCAAAAGTACAGATCAAAGAAATATCGTAAAAATAAAAAAAATACTTGAATTTATAATTAATGAAACTTCTATAAAAGCAGGTTCTGAAATAATATGGCTTTGGATGCTTTGTTACATGATTCGAAAAACAGTTAGAATCACACTTCATTCATAGCAAGATAAATTAAATCTCGACTATTTTCGTTATAACTTTACCATCAAAACGTTAACAAATGACACATAAAATAATTATGTAACAAAGCATCTTTAGATAGTTATTGAACCAAATGATAAAGAAATCTTTGCAGTTGATATATCAAAAGAACGAAACATGTTTGTAGCCGAATGATTTCTGTCTTATGTTTTAGACAAGAATAGAAAACATATAGTATCATATGATGGGGGTACATGGTACCCACAAGCCTTCAAGTTTTTGAACCGATATCATCATCTTCACTCCCATTTTGAAAAAAGCATTATTGAAAGGACTATATAGTATATCAAAGATAGAACTGAAAGCGATGACTATTTTCCTTGTAGAAATAAGAAATGTAAATTAAATTATAAAAACAATGGATCTAGTTATTTGTTTATCAATATAATAAAGAAATAATATCTCAAGTTAACAGAACCGATTATATATACTAAATGTGATTTAATATTTATTGCTAAATCCTTAAAATTGATTCCTAGAGGATATATTTTGTTCATAAAAGGTGGAAAATTTATGTATTTTAAGACTTGATATTTAATCTCATCCTTTATAATATATAGGCACCAAGTCTATTAAATAAGGGCGATAATCAAAGATTCTTTGTCATCTACTTTTTTAGGCAATATATTTTTTATCAGGTTATAATTATTTTATAACCATTACAGGACAATGAGCATATGTTACTACAGAGGAGGCAATACTTCCTAAAAATAATTTCTTAAATCCTGTTCTCCCTCTAGTTCCAACAACAATTAGATCAACTTTTTGTTCTTCTGCATACTCTATTATTACATAGTCTACAGGTCTTATGCTGTTAATTAATTCTGTCTTTAATTGGACGTCATTCTCTTTTGCATGTTGAATAAAGATTTCAAACCAATTTTCTACATCTTTTACAGCATTATTATCAATATTATCTTCAATTAACGATTTCCTTAATACATCTTTTTGCGAAATATGATCTGATTTAGGGACATATGTAACAGTAAGTGCAAATAGTTGTGCTCTGAAAAATTTTGCTAAATCTAGAGCATATTCTGCAGCTCTGAAGGAATATTCAGAACCATCTATTGCTACTAATATGTTTGAAATTTTTCTATTTGTTGAATTAAATGGAGTATATTGAGACAAGAACAATTGTACAGATGAATTCAAGAATAAAAAGTTGATGTTTTATATGACTGTAGATGAAAATTTACTGTTTCTTTGATAAAACAAGATAATTCCATATCGTGCTTTTCTCAACAGAAAAACAATATTATTATATTCAAAAAAGCAATCTTATAATTGTAAAAATATTTTAAAATGATAGATTCGAATTATGTACATGCCAAAGTATGTAGATAGTGATTTCTTTTATAAAATTCATCATAAATACCCAATTGTTTAACATCTTTTAATATCGTCATAATACTTATAATTCATCTAAAATTTTAAATAAATCTAATTGTGGTTTAGGAAATTTTAATTCCATATTATCAAGAGTATTGATAATAATTTGTGTAACTATAAAATTTCGGAACCATTTATGGTGGACTGGAATTATATACCATGGTGCATTGGTAGTACTGCATTTACTTAACATCTCTTCATATGCTATGACATATTGATCCCATGATCTGCGCTCAATTATATCGCTTTCTGAAAACTTCCATTGTTTTAAAGGATCTTTTATTCGTTCATCTAGTCTTTTCTTTTGCTCGTCTTTGCTAATGTGTAAGAATAGTTTAATGATTTTTATGTTATTTTCAAACAAGTATTTTTCAAAATCGTTGATCTGATTGTATCTTTTAGATAGTGTTTCCTCGGATATCAATTTATGTACTCTCACGGTTAAAACATCTTCATAATGAGAACGGTTAAATATTACAATTTCTCCTTTTGCAGGAGTTACTTTGTGTATTCGCCACAGGTAATCATGAGATATCTCTTCATCATTAGGTTTTTTAAATGAATATGCTTTGCAACTTTGTGGATTAAATGCATTCATGACATGTCTTATGGTACTGTCTTTTCCTGATGCATCCAACCCTTGAAGAATTATTAGTATTGCCTGGCTTTTATCTGCAAAGAGTTTGTATTGTAAATCAGACATCTGCTTTACAAGGTCATTCTTTAATTTATCTTCGGCATAGTCTTTGTCAATTTCTCCAGTAAAGTCAGGATCTCATTTACTCAATTTTATTTGGGTATGAGGAGTAGCTACAAATTTATTTACAAGATCTGATTTCATATACCCTAAAGAATGAATTAAGTGTAAATTAATATTGCTTTCTACATTGATTTTCTGATAATATGAATGAGACGAGTAAATTCAAATATATTTTCCAGTTCATAACATCTTATCTACCATGGAGATACAATTTTAATTAACATGCTTTGTTGCATGATTATTTTATTCGTTATTTGCTAACGTTTTGTTGATAGATTTAAAACGAAAACAGTTAAAATTTAATCATTAATTTAATATGTAAAGTACGTTTTTAACTGATTTTCGAATCATGCAACAAAACAGATTTAAACTGCAAGATAAAGTCCATCATATCAGATGAGGTCTGCATTGCTATATTGTGAGTAGATTCAAATATGCATGTATTTACTATTGGTATTCAAACCATAGTTGGTTTGAATTTGTTTCTGCCTTGCAAAGTAATCATATCAATATATTAGTTGACGTACGTCGTTTTCCAAATTCAAAAGTATTTCCGCAATTTAACAAAGAAGAAATTTCAAAGCAACTCCAGATGGAAAATATTACTATATACACATTGAAAAGATTGGTGGCAGACGAAAACAGATAATCACTGGAAAATCCCGATATGACAATAGTGGTTGGAAGAACAAGAGCTTCAAATCTTACGCTGATTATATGACATCTGAATCATTTAGGGAGGGTATTGACGAAATGCTTTCATTAATTACAAATTATGACAATTCATCTATTGTGTGTTCAGAAGCAGTACCGTGGCGTTGTCATAGAAGGATGATATCAGATTACCTTACAATGGTGAAGGGTATTTCTGTATTTGATATTATAAACATCAAACAACTGCATAGAATGCATAGATTAACTCCATTTGCACATCTTGCTGAAGATGATGTTATTAACTATCCAAAAATATGAATATTATATTATTTAGATGCTTTATTCCTCAAATTTAGTTAGTTGGTATTGATTTGATTTCTGTATGACGTTTTATTTATCCAATACATAATCTAGGTGTTATCTTAATTTGAACTAGGAATCTGATTCTGGGATGATGTGTTTAAACCATTTTCTGTCATATTTATCGGCCTGTATCTGAACTAGCCGCATCTTTGATTCTAATTAGATGTCCTAAGACTTCCAATTGGCTAAAATCCATGCTTATCTTATTTACGGGTAAACCACTGCAGAATTATTACAGCATTAAAAATATACGGGATTCAGATTGATTTCTGTTTATCTCGAGAATCTTCTTTGTCCTTCACATTTCACAATGTATACATTATTGCAGATTAATTGATATGTGGTGATATATTATATAAATATTAGTTAATAATTTTCAAATTGGCAAAAATAAAGGATACGTCTTGTTTCCGATGTTTTTCCGTTCGATTAAAATAAATTAACTAAATTTGATCGATATTCCAAGCCTCTGTTGATCTATTACACTATACTTTATTCAATACCAAGTGCATCTTTAAGGTCTATTTTATGATCTTGTTCTTGTGCGATAATCTGTCTTAATTTTTCTGAAAGAGCAAATTCTCCTGCAGATTTAGCTTGTATAATTCGTTCTCTATAATTCTTCAATGTATCTTCTTCGGCTTTTAAGTCGATTTCAACATAGTTTTTGAATCGTCAGATGTTTCAGCTTCTTTTGCAATGATCGTTGGATCTCCTCCTACATAATCAATTTGTCGAGCAACTTCCAAAGCATGTGATAATTCTTGTGTTGCATGGATTTTTAGTTGATCTGCAATGTCATTGTATTCAGCACCTGTTAGTTTAGCACTAAATACCACGTACTGGATTATTGCTTTATATTCTCTAGCTAAATCATCATTAAGTCCTCGTATAAGTTCCTCTTTACTTGGTTTGGAGGGATTAGATGATGACGAATTAACATTATTAGATATGTAATTGACTCATCAAATAATGATTTATATTGTTATCTACAGATAAATTCGAAATTTTTTGATTTATTAATTAAATGACTATCTACTAATATTGTTAAAAGATCTGTGGTTTATCCTTTTTCATATTGATTCTTTGCATATAAAAGGCAAAATAGATATATAGACAACAGTAGAAAAGATACTTGTTATTTTATCTTACTCTACCTTTACTTCTTTTCTTTGTGGTTTTGTTTCTTTCTTTTTGTTAAATGTTATTTCTAGTATACCGTTGTTATATGTGGATTTGACAGTTTCGATATCTACTTCCTGCGGCAATTCTATAGTTTTATGGTATTTTCGTTTAGGATCGTTTGATAATACTTCTATGCTGCCATCGTAAGCATTTACCTTTATGTTTTCTTTTTTTACACCTGGCATCTCAAGTGCTACTTTGACTTCATTATCTGTTACATTAACATCTTATAATGGCTCTCTTTCGGCAGTTATTTCTGGTCTGGCTCTTAATCCTGCAGAAGTAAATCCCGCACCTCTACCACTACTTGATGGCTTTATATTTCCAAATTCCTGTACATGTGGTTTACCATCAGGTCCAACAGTCATTGAATAGATCTCTTGCATAATTAGGACCAGTCTAGACTATTCCTTCGGGATTCTATATCTATATCTATTTCTAGTTCCGATGATTCAATATTCTATAGTTTATCAGGCCTGCAATTATATCTGATACCTTGTTATATCCTCAATTTGTTCCTAAAGATATCGCTCATGATCCTGTACTTTTTCAATCTGCTAATAGTATGCTCTACTATCATCCTCTTTTTTGAATGAATAGTGTTGAACTTGATTTCTTCTTGTGATAAACACTGGTTTATTTTCTTTTTATATGGTAAGGCGAATAGTTGTTCTGGGAAATCCTTTTCTACTCCCAAATATCCCAAGTCAAATACATTTAGAACATCTTTTGGAATCATAGGATGATTCTTTTTATAAATATCGTAATCGTGTTTTCTTCCTTTTTTATAGGCTACTTTGTGGAGGATATAACCGCGATTGTTAACCGTAATCTGATTCTTAACAGTATGTCTTTTCTTTTTGCCTGAATAGAATACCTTACGTCTTTTATTATCGATAGGTCTTGGTATCTGTTGTTCGGTACAATCGGTAAAAGCCATAAATCCTGGAAAATATTTCTCAACTTCCTCAGGAGTTTGTAGCCTCTTCTTTGTTTTACGATATATTTTTTGTGGAATTGGTAAACCTTTTCTAATTAATCCTTCCATCTTTTGTATATCTCTACAGATTGTACTTTGATCTAAATCAAATAAGAAACCAGCTAACGTGTAAGTTATGTAAAGACGATAATAAATCAAAAGCATTAGAAATCTATCTATTAAATCAAGTTTGAAAGGTCTACCTGCTCCTATGTTTCTTTCTCTATTCTTTCTTTTAGATAAACGCCGTATTTCATATTTAGAGCCTATCCCAAAATTATCTTTCTATATATGATCATACAACAGGATAACTGTACCAATCCAAGATAGTTTTCTGACTTTTTCTCATACCTTGTTAACAGTTTCCTGAACTTGTTATGCCATGAATTTGTTCTTTCTACAACCCATCTTTTTGCAGAATATTTTTTACGATTTGAGCAATGAAGTGTTGTAACCTTGATCTCTTTTCTTCTTTTTCACCTCTTTTTCTCTTTGGAGGAATATGCAGTACATATCCTCGTTTGATTAGTTCTTGTTCTTCTTGTTCGGAATTATATGCTTTATCTAAACATAGATGTTGAAGTTTTCTTCTTCTTCCTGTTTTTTTAGTTTTATATATGATGGTCTTTTGATAACTCTATTATCAACCACATCTGTTACTATTTTGATATCATGTGTACTTGCTGAAGATATGACTACAGATATAGGAATTCCATTTTTATCTGTTAAAATATGTCTTTTTGTGCCTAGTTTGCTTCTATCAGTAGGATTATTTCCAGTCATCGCCCCCCTAAAGGAGACTTTATTGATATACTATCGATGGATTGCCAAGTCCAATTGATACCGATACAATCATCATAGATTTTCAATAGTTTTATCCATACCTTTTTGAATATATCCAGCGCTATTCCACTTCTGAAATCTACGATGACAGGTAGAACCAGAACCATATTCTTTAGGTAGCATTTTCCACTGACATCCTGTTCTTAATACATAGAGAATTCCATCCATTACTTTTCTGTATGGTACAATTGGTCGGCCAACTGTTCTGAGTGGTTTCTCCTTTGGGAAAATATTTTTAATCTTATCCCATAATTCATCTGGAATCTTGAGTATGGTACGATGTTTATTTTTCTTTTTCTTTATCTTCTCCTTCTTCTGGATGAAGACCACAGTTTATCAAAAGAGGAATAGAGCTATAATCCTATCGAATTTTGGGATAGGCTCTTAGTATATCTTTTTGTTATTTCTTTTTGGAAATTATCAAACTGTTTCACTGTCAAGCCGGTGAACGATTTGAAAAGTAATGGTTTTTTGGATAGGCTCTCGTATGAAAGCAAACAAAGGACAAGAAATTGAAGAGAACCAGATCATATAGCTGTTTATTCTAATTATGCAAGAGATCTAATATCCATATACTATTGGTCCTACCTCTCGGACCTTGTTTCCTTCTGGAGTTTCATATTCCTCTATCAATTCTTTTGGAGCATTTATTTGAATATCTGCAAATTGGTCATACATTCTTTGCATTTCTCTTTGCATGTCGTCAAACTCTAAATACATCTCTATCAAATCCCCTTCCAAAGAATCTCTTAACCCAATCATAAGGTTGAATATCTCGATTACTCATAGAGCGATATGTTGATCAAAAGTTTAAATAGTTTCTGCTAGCGATTATCATAATAAAATTAATAGATATATCTAACTGAATCAACAATGGAATATTTAATTATTTATATTTTATAATGCAGATAGTGAATCTGAATATTGTATTATGGCTTTAGAGAATAAAGATCAAGGTGTATTAGGAATACATCATGTTACAGCCATTGCTCGTGACCCTCAAAAGAATTTTGATTTTTATACGGGTATTCTAGGATTAATGTTAGTAAAATTAACTGTAAACTTTGATGATCCAACATCTTATCATTTATGCTATGGTGATGAAATAGGACGACCTGGAACTATAATTACATTTTTTCTATGGGAAAATATGACCCAAGGATCAAGAGGAACAGGTCAGGTAGTTACTACTTCATTTTTAATTCCTGAAAATGCTATAGAATATTGGCTCAATAGGTTTAAAGATAAAGGAGTAGAACATTATGAAACTGAAAGACGATTTAACAATAATGAACAGGTCATAACATTTTATGATACAGATGGATTAAAATTGGAACTTGTAGCCAATAAAGAGGCAGAAAATCGAAAAATTAATGCTTGGAAAAATGGTCCTATTCCTATAGATTATGCTATCAGAGGATTTTATTCTGTTATTCTTTCTTTAGAGGGATATAAGGAAACTGCATCTACATTAATTGATGAAATGGGGTTTTCTAAAATAGGACATGAAGGAAATAGTTTTAGATTTCAAATAAAAGACAGTGAATTTAGCAAAAGATCGTTAAATAATCTTGGTGGTAGTAATGAGGATTATGGACTAAATTCCACATTATCTTCATCATTATCATCATCGATTGTTGATATAGTGTGCTTGCCATATACTCCGCCAGGAACGATGGGTGTAGGAGCAGTTCATCATGTTGCCTGGCGTACATCAACTGATGAAAGTCAATTAGATATGCGTAAAAAACTTATAAAAAAAAGATTAAATGCTACACCTGTTACTGACCGCCTGTATTTCCATTCAGTTTACTTTAGAGCCCGGTGGAGTTTTATTTGAAATTGCAACAGATCATCCTGGCTTTATGGTAGATCAAAATCTCAAAGAATTGGGACAAAAACTTGTTTTACCAAAGTGGTTGGAACCTCAACGAGAATACATCGAAAAAACATTACCATCGATTAATACTTCACATTCAATAAACGAAACTAAGGGATAACCATGGAGGAGTAATAACAAGCATATCTGGTGAAACTATTTCCTTATTGCCAATAATGATGATAGTATTTGCAATATAAAAAAAATGAATATGAATATTTTTTAGCACTTTATGTACCTTATCTTAAAAAAGTTAGCTCGAATCTTCCAGAATAAGACTGTTATTTTGCAAATGATTCGACTAAATTTTTGCCATACTTTATTCTAGTCTTTGATGGTATAGGTGACAAATGGATCAACATTATGCTTCAATTATATGGGATCTTCAATTATAGTGGGTTTGATCCTTTCTTACATATCTTTAAATAAACTGAAAATTAGGACATGTACAAAACTGATTAAATCCATTTGCTAGTTTTTGTCATAACAAGGATATGATTAACATTGTCCAAGTTAACATTTTCTATCGTCCTTAAAATCTTTATATTCAATTCATTGATCCCATAATAAATATGTCGTCTTCAGATTATTTATCGAACTCAGATGCAGATTATAAAGAGAATCCCGCAGATCATATAGCGAACTCATACTCAAATTATATAGAGGATCCCTCAGATCCAAAAAATATAGAGAACTCTATTTCAAACACTATTAATCATATTACACCTGGTATTGACACTGTTCCTACGAAAGACAATCTAGTTATTGCTCAAAGAATTGATGAGACTAATGAACACATCTCTAAAATAGCAGAAAAATTGGATATAATAATTGACCTACTTGGACAAATAAAGGACAATGGTAGTCGATAGTTACCATTTCTTCAGTGGTATTACATTAAAAGGAACATTAATTACAACAATTTGTTTGTGTATTGGTTCGATAATGGCCCACCTATAACCAATCTTTTGGGCTATTTGCACGAGTTTCACTTATAATGATTGTTGGGACTTTCTTTTTGACGGATAGATTCATTAGGATCAAATTATCGTATCCTATACCATGATGAAACATAGATCTTTAGCAAATGGTCTTATAGTCTAGATGGGCTTCTAAGTCAAGAAAATGAGTATAATTTATGTGAATCCTATAAGGTAAGGGCTCTAAAGTTAAGGAATTACTTCTTTATTGTAAAAATCCACAAATAGATTCAACCATTGCTGTACATGCTTTAATTTGCATTTCTTTTTCCTACAAGGAAAATAATCAAAGCTTTCAGTTCTATCTTTGATGTATTGCATTGTTCTTTCAATCAGGCTTTTCTCTATAGAAGAATGTAGGTGATGGTATAGTTTCAAGAATTTACATGCTTGTGGGTACCATGTACCCTCATCATATGATACTTGTTGTTTTCCATATTTGTTTACCGCCTGAGACAGAATTCATTCAGATACAAACATATTTCGCTCTTTTGATATCTGAAATGAAAGACTATTCTTAGTTTCTGATTCGATAGTAGCAATACATAACCATATTACTTCTGAACTTCTATGAGTTGTTTAATCGATTACAAATTCAAATGTCAGTCTTATTGTAGAATGATCTTCCGGATTGCTTGTAAATTCAATCCATTATTGCGTTATTAGCAAATCTAAATAGGTTAAGGTACTTTTTAACGAGGCCCAGAAAGTATAGATACAAAGAATAAGCAATATACTCCGGCTCAGTTCTTTTTCTTAATTGAAATATCGTAAATTATAAACAAGAAGGATTTCCATAGATGTTTCTTTAACTTTACAGAGCCTTCACAATTAATTAGTTTTGTCATAAATAAAGTATAGTTAACTGATCCAAATGAAAGATGTATGTAACTACCTTCTAAAGCGTATTCCTTTATGTTCTAGCAACTTGTAGATTGGCAATTTGGCATAATCTATTATGAAAAACTCGATAAAAGAATAGCCCCAAACAAAAAGAGCCATGTGCCATCCTATTGACGGCAATAGTATGCCTTGTGCGGTGATGACTGTTGCTATGGATTGACTTGTCACTATGGCAAGGAATAGTGGAGTTCCTGGCTTGACAGTCCAAAAGTGGTTTCTGGTCCTTGCTGCAAAAAATAGAAAAGCAGAGGAAACAGATAATTTCAAATAAATTAATGATTGCAATGGTCCAGGGTGCAAACCAAATCCAAGGACAGAGTTTCCAATATAGAGAAGAACAAAAGAAGATGCTACTCCTATCATCCCAAGACCTGTAGCAACTCCAAGAACTTTTCTCATATCCCACCTCTCAGGACTAGATGAGATCTTTACATTGTCATAAGCAATAGTCATAATTGGTAGGTCATTTAAGATGGCAAGCAAGATAATCATTAGAGGAGTAATGGGATAAAAGTTGAAAATAATTATGGAAAATACCAAAAAGAAAAGGACCCTGATAGTTTCACTGATTCGATATATCGCATAATTATTCATTCGCTGAAATATCTTGCGACTTTCCGTGATTGCATCTATGATAACTGAGAGTCCAGGTTGCGTCAGAACTATATGCGCTGCTGATTTGGCAACGTCGGTTGCGCCATAAACTGCAATTCCAACATCGGCCTTCTTTAGTGCAGGTGCATCGTTTACTCCGTCTCCAGTCATGCCAACTATGTGTCCTTTTGCCTGTAGTAATCCTACTATCTTGTACTTGTGTTCGGGAAAGACCTGTGCAAAACCGTCTGCCTGTTCTACAATACTTTGGATCTCCTCGTCTGTCCTGTCAATTATTTGAGAAGCAGTTCGTATGTCAGTCCCAAGGTTCAACTCTCTTGCTATCTCTTTTGCAATATCTATGTGGTCTCCTGTTATCATCTTGATATTGACACCCATGGTTTTGGCTATCTTGACGGTCTCTTTGGAATCTTCTCTTGGTGGATCATACAATGAGACAATTCCTACAAACTCCCAGATTCCTTGCAAATTTGTCCTTGCCACATCCAAGAGAACGGAATCCTTTGGATGCAAGTCTTCTTACACTCTCGTCTACCCTTGCAGATATGTCATCTTTGTTTAGCACAAGGGCGAGTATGACCTGAGGTGCACCCTTTGACACCTTGAATTCTTTCCTGAAGGATCTTCTATCTTGGATTCAACCTTTTTTATTACTGGATCAAACGGTTTGAATGAAAGCTGTTTGTAAGACTTGGATTTATCCAAGATACCCGAGGCTTTGGCTTTGGAAAGTATTGCATTATCGATATGATCATTATCCTCCTCCCTTGAAGCAAGAGTACCAAACATCAATAGATCAGAGTCTGTAAATTTATCGAATGTCACAAGCTCGGCAACACTTAGGTCGTTTTTTGTCAGCGTTCCAGTCTTATCTGCACACAAAATATCAACGCCTGCCACCTCCTCAATGGCCACAAGTTTGCTAACCAGAGCTTGTTTTTTTGCAAGCAAGGTGGCGCCCACCGCCATCGTAACAGACAGAACAGCAGGCAGTGCCACAGGAATGGCAGCAATCAGCAACACCAATGCAAATTGGAGCGTTTCAAGAAGACTCTGGTGTCTGAACATTGCTACCAGAAAGACAAGTACAATTAGTCCTACTGCAAGTGCAATAAGGTAATCCCCTATCTTTATCAGGGCTTTTTGGAAATGACTTTGGGTCTTTGCCTCTTCAACAAGTTTTGCAGTCTTTCCAAAGAATGTCCTCATTCCTGTGGAAACCACAACTGCGTTCATCTCGCCTTTTTGCACAATGGAGCCAGAATAGGCAACATCTGCTACATGTTTTTCCACTGGCATTGACTCTCCTGTAAGGGCGGACTCGTCAACAAGTGAGATATTCACCATCAAAGAGTTTGCCATCTGCTGGGATAATGTCTCCCATTCGAATCCTTACGACATCACCTGGTACCAATTCCCTTGCTGGAATCTCAATCCAGGTTCTGTCACGTAGTACACGTACCCTCAAAGGTAGTTTTTGTTTCAAAAGGTTAATTGCATTATCAGCCTTTCGTTCCTGAAAGAATGCCACCGCCGCGTTTATCAAAAGCAGAAATATTATTATCCAAAAATCTTCCCAATGAGAGATAACAGCAGACATAATGGCAGCTACAGTTATCATTAATGGAATTGGGGCACAAAAATAACCAAGAAGCTTCCTTAGAGGGTTTATCTTTTTTTCTTCAATCTCGTTGTAACCATATTTTTCTAATCGATTCTTTGCTTCCTGTGAGTTTAACCCCTTACTGTCAGTTGACAGAGAAGAAAATAGTTCTTCCAGTGAAGTATTCCTTATCTCCTCGACCGTAGGAGTTTTGTCAACTGATTCTGTCATATTATAAATCTGTATTATGGTACTAAAAAGGTGTTTAGATGAAAAATTTCTTTATCAAAGATGAAATAAATGTTTTGTTGCATGATTCGAAAATCAGTTAAAACAACAATTAATCTGTAAATAACAAATGAATTTTAACTATGTTCGTCGCAGATTCATCAATAAAACGTTAGTAAATGACGAAAAAAATAATCATGCAACAAAGATGAAATAAATAAAAAGATATATCTTTAATATATGTTTTAATGTCCGATTAATATATATATTAATGTATTATCTAATGACTGATTTTGACAAAAATCTAGGAGAATTCAATCCATATTATGATTATGCATTAAAGTGGATTAATTTTGCAAAAAACTATAATTTAGCACTTTTGGATGCAACATCAAAGGCATTTGAAACTTTTCTAAGTACAAGGAAAGGAACAGCTCAGAGCATCGAGAAAACTATCAGATCCTCTTTTAACACGACTCTGCGAGATGATCTAAATGATGATACATTGGCATCAAGCATGGCTGATTACATTGATTCTTCGGCTAAAGATGTGTAATCTTTTTGGATATAATCAAATCACTTCCAATTTCTATGATTTTCTCTTATGCAAGTAGAATGCTTGAACCGTTCAGAGACAAAATCAATCGAACGCCATCTGAGGTCATTGAGATGAAAGGTAAATTCAATCTGCTTCACTACAAATCCGAGATTGCACCAAAACACAAAACTCCTCTTCTTATAGTATACTCGCTTATCAACAGACACTACATTTTGGATCTGTTACCTAATGTAAGTGTCATAAAAAATCTCCAAGGACAAGGCTTTGATATTTATGCAACTGATTGGGGGACTCCAAAGTCATTTGACAAAGATTTGTCAGTTGAAACCTATGCAGAAGAATATGTAGAAAATGCCGTAAATAAAATCAAGGAAATTACAAATTCTGACAAAGTATCTCTTCTTGGTTACTGCTGGGGAGGACTTTTTGCACTAATTTACACTTATACACATCAAGAGAATGTAAAGAATCTGATTTTGCATGCTACTCCTGTTGATATTGACAAGGAAAAGACGATAATAGAAAATTGGACTGCCCATATCAACGCAGATAATTTGGTTGACACATTTGGCAATATCCCAGGCTGGCTTCTCAACCTTGCATTTCTTATTCGCAATCCCGTGGAAGCGATACTAAAGTATCCACGGTATTTCAGTGAGCCCCGAAGTATTGATGAGATTATGCAGTTTTTTGCAATTGAAATGTGGTTATACGACAGTAGAGATATAATTGGTGAAGTTTATCGTGAGATAGTCGACCAAGTGTATAGGAAAAACCTTTTCATAAAAAACAAGATGAAAGTAGGTTCAGACATTCTAAACCTAAAGAATATTACAATACCACTTCTTGACATAGTAGGTACCAAGGATGATCTTGTACCTCCATCAGCCAGCACATCGGTAATTAATGCAGTAGGTAGTACAGATAAAAAACTAATCGAATTTCCGACAGGTCATGTAGGACTTTGTATAAGCAACAGGGCACATGAAAAATTATGGCCCGAGGTTGGCAGCTGGATTGCTCAAAGGTCTTGATTGCTTCAATATCATAATGATTCTTCATAAATCCTGCAGCAAAACTGTAGGTATTTTTTTTGACTGTCAACTATCCACTTTTACTTGTTAATGCAAGTATGATTGGGGCAATATTCATCTTCTTTTCAATTGCTTCTGAGGCATCCCCATCTTCTGTCTTTAGCATGGCAGAAAAAAAATGTTCATTCGGATTTAGCCTAAGTCCGCAAGAATCTCAGATAGCAGTGGTCATTACAGTAGGAATACTTCTTGTGCCTCTTTCAGTGTCATCGGTCTTGGCTCTACTTCATAACAAATGGGCTAATCTTTTTACTGCGATTGGATTTGCTTTTATTAGCCTTATCAGCTTCTGTTATTGTGTCCTCCCTTGCTTGTAGGCTTCCAGATATCTTTTTCTTATTCGTTATCCTAATGCCTGGAATTGTTGGCGTGGTTATCACAATAGTCATTTTTCTAAAAAAGAAGGGGGAATTCAAAGAGTAATCAACATAGGTTACAAATATAAAAATAAAATACGTGGTTTTTCAAACTATGAAAGACCAATCCTAACATCTACTACCTTGCATCCCTTACCTTCCTCAAAAACTACGGTGGGATTCAAGTCAAGTTCCTTTATTTGAGGAAAATCTGTGGCAAGCTGTGATATTCTTTGTATACATTCTGCCAACTTTTTAATATCGGATGGTTTCTCGCCACGTACCCCTTGGAGAACTTTGACTTGTCTTAATTGACGCTATCATGCTGGAAGCTTCCAGATCTGTAAATGGTGCAACTCTAAATACTACGTCTTTTAAGAATTGGACATAAATTCCACCCATTCCAAACATCACTACAGCTCCAAAGCCAGGGTCTTGTTTGGAACCAATTATTGTTTCCTTGCCGCCTGTGATCATCTCCTGCACAAGAATCCCATTGATCTCAGCATTTGGGTTATATTGCTTGACATTCCTTGTTATTTGCACAAAGGCATCCCTTGCTTCTTCCTCGGTTTTGATATTTACTCTTACTCCACCTGCATCGGATTTGTGCAATATTTGAGGCGAGGATATTTTCATTGCTACTGGAAATCCCATATCTTTTGCGATGATTGCGGCCTCATCTTCAGTTTTGGCAATTTTATTTTGTGGAATTGAAATGCCATAATCTTTCAAAACTTTCATTCCTTCCTCTTGAAGTAGAGTATATCTTCCATCATCTTTTACTCTTTTTAGCAATTCCTGAACATCATTTTTGTCTACATCAAATTTTGTAATACTCCCTTCTGGAAGTTTCAACCATTCCGCAAATCGCAACATGGCATTAAGGGATCTTATCGCTTCTTCGGCGTAATTGTAATAGGGTATATTTCCGTCTGCCAGAATCTCTTTATTTCTACGACCTTCGTCTTGCCCCATCAGACTTGCAAGCATTGTTTTACCATATTTTTTTGATATTGCAACAATTACTTCGGCAAGCTTGTTGTAATCAAGTGTTGCAGAAGGCGTACACATTGTTACCACCGATCCTACATTTGGATGAGCAAGCGCAATATCAAGGACATTTTTAAAGCGTTCATGGTCCGCATCACCCACTATATCTACAGGATTTCTGGAACTACCCCAAGGCGGTATCATTGCATCTATCTTTGGTTGTATGTCGGAAATATCAGCCATTTTTATACCAAATTTCTCACATGCATCAGTGGATATTATGGCAGGGCCACCTGCATTAGAAACTATTAGCAGATCTCCTCCTTTAGTGGGTATGGGTTGCTTTGCAAAAGCTGCTGCGTAATCAAACAATTCCTCCAGAGTATCAACTCGTATTGCACCTGCCTGTCTTAACGCTGCATCATAAACTTCATCTGAACCCATAAGCGCACCTGTGTGTGACATTGCTGCTTTTGCACCGCGTGCACTGCGACCGGATTTTAAGACTAGAACGGGTTTTTTGATACTATTGAGTTTTGTTATTTGCTTACAAATGTTAATGAATTTGTGACCATCATGTATGTCTTCAAGATACATTACTATAACCTTGGTTTGTTGATGCAAAGACAGCATTTCAAGTATTTCAACCTCTGTTTGGTCCATTTTGTTTCCCATACTTACTACAGCCGAAAAGCCTACGTCTTCTGCACTTGCGTCCTCCACCAAGGCAGCACATATCGCACCGCTTTGAGATACCAGTGCAATATTTCCTTGTTTTGGAATTCTTTTGAGAAATGTTGCGTTCATCATTACATTGGGATCTAAATTCATAACGCCAAGACAATTTGGTCCTATCACTTTGATGTTATATCTTTGAGCAATAGTTCTTACTTCATCTTCAAGTCTTTTTTCCATCCTTGCCAGTTTCTTTGAAACCTGCGGTAATTATAATAGCCCCTTTTACCTTCTTTGTTCCACACTCTTCTAGTATCTTTGGAACAATTGTATTTCTAGTTACTATGACAGCCAAGTCAACTTCCTGCGGAACTTCCACTACACTTTTATATGTTTTTAGATCAAAGATGAAATCCTTGGTTGGATTTACGGGAAAAACTGATCCTTTGAAATCCTTAATAATGTTTGAGGTTATTGCTCGACCTACACTTCCCTCTTTATCTGTAGCACCTATTATTGCGATAGAGTGTGGAGAAAGAATTGAATAATTTGCAGCAGTCATATTTATAGTAACTAATTGGATTAAATAAGGGTTTGCGGTATAGCTGAATCTTAGTAGGGATTAAGATAACTCAAATATTATAAATTGTTTCGATTATAGGGCCAATTGAAATATCCTGCATATTTATTATAATGATTTACGATTATGATCAAAGTATATATCAATAGTAAAAAATCTAATCATAAAATATATATTCTAGAACCTGTTAAAAGTACAACAAATTTACTTGAATAATGTCCAAAGCATGTAAAAAATCATTGTACTTTTTAATTGCTTTGTAATGTATTGCAAGCAAATGCATTCAATGAACTTATGAAGTCTGTTTTGAACAGTACCATCATGAGGCAATCAAATACTAATGAATAATATTAATGTTGACAACAATAAAAATAATCAATTTCAAAACTATAACTATTTAATTTGGTTGTTTGTGTATATGGGTTTAGTACTAGCTATTTCCTTTATCATACCATTTCCTTTATCGCTTGGCGTTTTATTATTTGCATTTGTCTTGCTTAACATATACAGAACAGATAGTGCATTAAAGAAACAGGGCAGAGGAGGAATCAAAGAGGCATACAAGTCCATGTCATCATCATTTGCTAACCGACGTAACGGTCTGGATGCAGGAGGAGGCGTTGGATACACCCAAATCAAATTCTATTGCCTAAACTGTGGGCACGAACACAGAAATTATGAATGTCCCAAATGTGGTTCAAAAGCAGTAAAAGTTGGATAACATTAAACATAAAGACTAAGGAAATCCTTGTTTTGGAGGTAACAGACGATGAGAAGGTGCATGACAGCAAGAGGTTAAAGAAACTGGTCGACGATATTTTAAAGATTGTTCCACCAGACGAGAAAAACCATATAAAGAAGCTAAAATTAGTCCTTCTTGCTGACGGAGCCCATGATACAAACACAAATTTTGAGTATCTTGATGAATGGAATCCAACCAGGAATAAAGGTAAGAAAGAAGAATTCCATTGTTTCACCTAAAAACAACAGGTTAAGGAATAGTGTAGTGAGGTTACAGGCTAAGGATTTATTGAAATGGAAGAAGAAAAAAGTACGGACAGAGATGGATGGCTGAGACAACCTTTTCATCTATAAAGCGTATGTTTAGGGAGTATATGTATCTGCTACACGATTTCAAAACATGGTAAAGAAGATGATGATAATAGTATCATTGTATAACCTGTTCAGAAGAATATAGAGGAACAAGAATAGAAAGGATTAAAAGGTAAAATGAATTATGCAACAAAGCAGATTATAATAATAAAGAAACAATGTCTCAAATAGAGGGTATAATTGATTTTATGCTTTGTTGAATAACAATGAAAGTTATTGTATATAGATTAATTTCCATCATTATATGACGAATATCAAATATCGAGTTAGTTTATTTGTTATATACCATTTAGTATATGTTTTCAAACTTTGCAGAAAATTTTCCTCCATATTTTAGAAATTCATGGTTTGTTTATTTTTGCTAATTGGTATAGATCAAAATAAAACAAATCTAAAAATATAACAATGCATAGTTTTAATAACAATTCAATAAAATACCTATGTTGACTAATAAAATTTCTAAAATATTAGTTGGGGTAGATGGATCGGAATCTTCTTTTAATGCAGCAAATTATGCAACCTATTTATCAGTAAAATTTAATTCCGAAATAATTCTTTTATCAATTGTTCCTTCTAAAATTCATCATGGCGATTCTTCAGGAGTTTTTGGCATGGTTTCACCATCTTATATGAATGATTATAAAAAGGAAGCAGAGAAATGGTTTAAAGAAATTATCAATAATGTAAAAAATGAAGAAACTTTTGAAATTGACAAAAAAATAAAAACAGATATAATAAATTCACCCTTTTCAGTTGCTGCAGCAATTTTAAATCATGCAGAAGAAAGAGATGTTGATCTAATGGTAATTGGTAATAGAGGAAATTCTGGATTCAAAAAAAATGTTACTTGGCAGTGTAGCATCAGACGTAGTTACATATTCATATTGTCCTGTCACAGTAGTTAAATAAAACAAAAAAAAACTATTAACTTGTATTGGATGAGGCTGATTGTACTTTGTCAGTAAGCCGTTGTATATCTTTCGTAATTGATGTGATAAGTGTCTGAATCTGTCGATTTTGTTAATTTATGAATTAAGTTACCTGGTTAAAATAGAGCCTAAATCCATACGCATTCTTTATCATGACCGAATCCAATCACTAGATCTCCAAACATTAGATCTTGCATAATTAGACGCCTATCAAAATTTTACAGATTATCAAAGATATTGTGTAATATTTTCATTTTAATTTGCGGATTACGATTAAGATGTGTTTCATTATTAGAAGTTTTTCTAATGGTGCTAATTATGCAAGAGATCTATTATTTCTTTATTATGTCGATATCCAAACAACTTGAGCCATTGTTTTACCGGATATAATTTACACTTGTTCTTTTTACAAGGAAAGTAATCATCAAATCCTTCGGTTCTATCCTTTATATACTGCAATGTTCTTTCAATGATGCTTTTCTCAAATGGAGAATGGATATGATGGTTTAGTTTCAAGAATTTACATGCTTGTGAATACCAAGTAACACCATCTGTTGAAACAGGATGTTTGCCATGTTCGTCAACAATATCAGAAAGAAAATGTTCTGTCACAAAAATATTTCGTTCTTTTGATATATTTATTCCGAGAATTTCTTTATCTTTTGACTCGATAGCACCCATACTCAAATATATTCTGGTCCAACTTTAATTACAGTCTCATTTATTACATATTCTGAAATATTCTTTTTCTTTGAGGATATTTTTTCAGGCTTATTTTTGAATCCAGTTCCAAACAGAAACATGATTTCTTATAATAAAGCAATCTGATAATCTACCTGCTGTTGTTCTTCTTAAAGACAAACCTGAAAAATAAAAATATACATCATAACCAATATACTCTGAAGGTGTTTTGTTTCTTGAAATCACAAATGAAATAGGACACCTTCAAGATGTATGATTTTCCTTAAATGAAAAGCCCACTAAAAGCATTAAAAATCTATTTTTTAGGTCAAGTTTGAATGGTCTTCCGGTGCCTGTTTCTCTTTCTCAATATTTTTTGGACAAACGGTGAATTTCATGTCCGTCGTATATTTTTGTTATTTCTTCATCATAAGTATTGTCGAACTGTTGCACTGTCAAACCAGTAAATGATTTGAAAAGTAATGGTTTTTTGGATAACCTTTCGTATGAAAGAGAGAACAGGTTAAATAAGAACTTCCGGTCATAAAGCTGTTTGCGAGTAATTATGCGAGATCTATTATTAAATTCATACTGTTAGGCTGGTGAACGATTTGAAAAACAGTGGTTTTCGGGTGGCCTCCACTATGAAAGCAAATAGAGAACGAATTGATGAAGAGACGATGATCATAAATCTATTTACAATTAATTATGCGAGATCTATAATCTTATAAAACGGACTATATTTTTTAGTTTTATGAATTACAAATTTGTATTTTTATTCAAAATTATATTAATTAATAAGACAAATGGCCTTAAACAATCCATTCTCTTCTATCCAATAGTATTTGTGATAGGATCCATAATATTATTTCTAATTACGTCAAATATTGATAAAGTTTTATATGAGCAAATTAATTTTAATGTTCCTTATATAGATTCCCTAATATTTACTGGGAGTGCTGATGCTTCTAGAAGTATACTATCTGCCATAGCTGGTGGATGGGCTACAATTCTAGGAATTACCTTTTCAGTTACTCTTGTTACATTACAACTATCATCTACAAAATATACCTCGCATATTGTAAACAAGTTCGAAGAAGATAGAATAAATCAACTAACGTTGGGTTTATTCATATTAGTTGTATTATACTCGATGATGGTATTAAAGACCGTTAGAACAGGTAGCGAAACTAACATTTTTACTCCAATAATTGGAGTAAATGTCGCAGTCATTCTTGCAATAATCGCGTTATTTACTTTGGTATTATTTCTAAATAATATTAGTTCATATCTTAAACCAAATATTCTTGTCTTTAACATTGTACAACAAATAATTATTTCTATAAGATCTCTTGAGAAACGGCAAAAATACGATAAAAAATTAGATGATAAATTATGTCAAGACAAACGGTTATTTGAATTAAAGTCGGTACAAAAAAGGAATCTACAATTCCATAAATTTGGAAAAAATATATCATGCCCTTCAAAAATTTTCGAAAATACATAAAACAAGTATTCTATATATGGAATGGTATTACTCACTTGGTGATTGGATAGAAAAAGATAGTTTGATTGCTATAATTTACGAGTATGATAAAGATGATAAATTATCAAACAAAGATTCTTTTAATATCCATGACTACAACAACAATACTTACAATCATATTCAAAATATATACAAATCATGTGAGCAAAAGATTATATCAAATATTAACATAAGTAAAGATAGAGATATTACCAAAGATCCTGCATATGGAATAGAAATATTAAGAAGTCTTGCAATAAAATCTGTAAATCCATCAGATATAGATGTAGTTAATTCCTGTATAAGTGGACTCTTTAGTATTTTAGTATATGTTTCAAAACATGATGAATTTTTAGGGATGCCATTTACATTAGGACCTATAGTAGGCGATAATAAAACAGATTTTGATGCATCTGATTTATTATTGATAGTAAATCCCAAAGAAATAAAAATTAGCAATTCCATCCTATTGGAGTTATCAGTAATTCTTGAGAAAGCGGTTTCAAATAATCAGATTATAGTAATAAAACATCTAGTTAAAGAATACCTGTCTTCAAGTAGAATTCTAATTAGTGATTATAAAATTGATGCATTTAAGCGTTACACCGAATGGTGTGCTTATCAAATTGCATTATCTGTGAGACCCTTTCAAATTCAATTTAAAGTTGAAGTAATTAAACTTATCATAGAATTTAAAAAAGATTTGTTCATCAAGTGGCCGCATTTGGTGGATTTTTTTGCCTTACAGATGCAATCTGTTTTAAATGATTAGTATTGCAGTCAAATAAAGATAAATTGCTTTGTTGCATGATTATTTTATTCGTCATTTGTTAACGTTTTGTTGCTAAAGTCATAACGGAAATAGTCAAATTTTAATTGTTATTATAATACAAAAATTACATTTTTAACTGATTTTCGAATCATACAACAAAGCAAAGATAAATTATTTGTATTTTCATAAATTTATTATAATCTCTGTCAATATTTTACATTGGTGATGGTAGTTAAATCTTGACTATGTCATTCTTGCCTTTTTAGGAACAATTTTTATTTCATCATTGGTGGAATCTCGAACCAAAATTCCTTATACAATGATGCTTGTAGCATTGGGTGTCATACTTAGTCTTGTAGGATTAATGATTAATGGAATTGACCAAATAAAATTTGATTCCAAATTCATAATTAATTTTGTTATTCCTCCTTTAATATTTGAAGCCATGATGAGAATAGATTACAAAGATTTTATGAGGGTAAAAATATCTGTTTTGCTACTTGCCACAGTAGGAGTTATTATTACTACGGTTATTGTCGGATTATTGCTAATGTATGTGGCACACCTGCCGTTTCAAATCGCATTTGTCTTTGCTGCTTTGATTTCCCCTACTGATGCGGCTATAGTTATCAAGACTTTTAAAATACTAAAGGTGCCAAGGTTACTTTCAACTATGCTGGAAATGGAGTCGTCCTTTAATGATGCTACTGGAATTATTATTTTTACGCTAGTGGTTGGAATAGTATTTGGCACTACATCTTCTCCAATTAGCACTGGTATGCTTATTTCCAATAATTCTAATCAGATAAACATTGATATCTTGCATGAAATAGGGCAATTTCTTCTCTTATCTCTTGGAGGTATGTTAGTTGGTTTGATAATTGCAATAATAACTAACAAACTTCATACTTTAATGAATAATCCTTTTTCTGAGATATCTTTAACCATTACAACAGTATTTGGTTCAGCCATGGTTGCAAATGCAATGGGCCTTTCAGGTTTAATTGCGGTAGCTACTGCAGGACTTTATTTTGGTAATGTTACTATGAAAAAAGAATCTGCAATGAGTAATGAAGTTAGAGATGCAGTCTCTAATTTTTGGGAGATATCTGCATTCTTTGCAAATTCTATCGCTTTTCTTTATCTTGGCGTAACAATGAACATTATAGATGTAGGTCAAAATATTACATTAATTATTTTAGTATTTGCAATAGTATTAATAGGGAGAGCATTATCCACCTATCCAATTCTTACCTTGGTTAATAAATTTACAAACGAAAAGATTCCATTATTATGGCAAAATGTTATAATGATTGGAGGTATGAGGGGCGCCTTATCTGTGGCACTAGTCACTTCACTTCCGCAAAGTGAATTAAAAAATAGATTGGAAATAATAACATTTGGTGTAATCTTGTTTTCTTTGATTATACAGTATATTGGGCTTTCAAAGTATTTGAAAAAAATATCTGTAAAATTTGAAAAGTTGGATTGATAGCTATATGTAAATTATATTGAATCCATATAATAATGGCTAATTGAGATACAATAGATTAATGTTTAACAAAGTATAAACAAATACAAAGTAATAATTTTACGAAATAGGTGAAATGTTTAATGTGAATATACTGTCTTACATAAATTCATAGATAGATTTTTAGCTAACCACTCGCAATAATTTATTGGTTCTAGTTGAAATCCACATTACTCGACAAGATATACAATGACGAACGGGATGCTCATGTAAAAGAAAGAGTTCTTTTAGTAAGATGTGTACTAGCAGACAAACATATCGAAACAGTAGCACAAGAACTACATAAATCAAGAGCATGGGCCTATAAATGGTACAAAAGATACAGCGATAAAGGATTAGATGGCTTAAAGAATAAACCACGAAGTGGAAGACCACCATTGGTTAACAATGGTTTGATGATAAAAACAAGAAAAGAATTAGAAGATAGTGCTTTGTTGCATGATTCTTAAAATCCATGATTTTACTATCTGTTTTGTCTAAATTGATATCATCCTATTATATAATGATGCTTTTAACATCATTTCTTGTATCATATTCTTTAGTTTAACGGAATAAACATATTCGCCAAACGTTCTTTTTATACAAGAGAACACGGTTTCCACAATCCACCTTTGTCCATAGCTAACGCTGTCTTTCCACGCTTGCAAATCATTTTTCTGTGCCAAAACAGATAGATTTCTAAGGAGGTTTCCTTTTTTTAATTGAACTCTAGCATTTTTTCTTACTTTAATGCAAGGCTGGATTCCATTATCTGCTAGATATCTAAATATATCATTACCCTCATAAGCCCCATCAGCAAATAGATTACCAATTGTTATTTTTTTATCAGATTCCATCACATCATTAACCAACTCAGGTAACGCCTTACTATCATGAACATGTTCATCAGTTACCTTCATTGAAAGAATTTTCTTGGTCTTGACATTAACGGCTATATGTATTTTTAAATACCCCTTCTTGTTATTGCTTGAATTCCATTTGTCTCTCATCCATTGGCCTCTGTTTGTAATCTTTATTCCGGTACTATCTATTGCAATGATTAGATAATCATCTTTAGAGACCTCCTCTTTGGCAGTATCCATTAGAATATTTAATTTGTTTATCCTTCTGTTTATTGTAGTATAATTGGGAATAGAAGGTACTTTTCCTTCGGCATGTCCTTGTGCTATTCCCTCAGTCTGTCTATAAGGAAGATGGAAGTATGCCTTGGCATAGCCAAGTAAAAGAAGAAAAGTATTAGGATAATGAAATGGTTCACCTATTTTGCCTTGGTTCATCTCTTGCAGCTCTGTATCCCAGCTATCAATAACATCAAACCCTAGCAAGATTTCACCGCGTCTAACTAAAGATTGGTTGTAGAGTGACCAATTCACATATTTTATTGATAGATGTTAGCTAAATATATTTGGAAAAGAGGAATCATGCAACAAAGCAGGTTATTACCGTTTAATCCACCTTAATTGATTAACCATTCATTAAATTAAAATTGCAAAAACCTATTATAATGTTTTAAACAGATTCAATCTGCTCTGCGGACTGTTCAATTAAAGATAAATCTATAGCTTGAAGATGTTCCACCCTCCTTACGAACTTCAGAAATAAAACACCATCAAAATACATACAATGCGGTTTGTATTTTTATTTTTTATGTCTTTCTTTAAGAAGATCAATCTGAAAGACTATCATTGCATTTTATCAAACGAAATTATGTTTCCATCTGGATGGATACAAAAAAAAGCCTCAGAAAGCATCATCAGAGAAAAAGAAAGTTTCTGAATATGTTATAAACGAGACAGTTATCAAAGTTGGTCCAGACTATGTTTGGACATAGGTTGCTACTATCGAACCTGAAAGCAAAGAAATCCTTGGAATTGGCATATCAAAATAGAAATATGTTTGTGGCAGAGCGATTTATTTCGGAAGTTATAGACTAATATAGTGAACATCCAGTTTCAACCAAAGATGGGGGTAATTGATATCTCACCCCTCAAGCATGTAAATTCCTGAAACTAAAACTTCATATTCATTCATCTTATCAGAAAATATATTGAAAGAACAATACAGTACATTAAGGATAGGACTAAAGAATGCTTTGATGATTATTTTGCATGCAGAAAAAAGAAGAAATGTAAATTAAAACATGTGAAGCAGTGGTTAAAACTATTTCCCTGTTTTGTTGCATGATTCAAAAATCCCTTAAAACAGCAAATTATGTATACAATATCAATTAAAATTTGACTATTTTCGTTATAATTCTATCAACAAAACGTTAACAAATGACGAATAAAATAATCATGAGATCTCTTGCATAATTAGAAACAATCTAGACTATTTCTTCAGAATTCTATATTGATATTGGTCTAATTATTCAATATTCTATAATTTACCAAACCTGAAACTATATCTGACACCTTGTTATATTTTCTCAATTTGTTTCTGAAAATATCACTCATTATCCTGTACTTTTTCAATCTGCTGATAATATGTTCCACTATTATTCTCTTCTTGGAATGAATTTTGTTATATTCTTTTTCATCATCTGATAAAAATCCGTTTCTTTTCTTTTTATATGGTAGTGCAGATAGTTGTTCCGGGAAATCCGTTTCTATGCCCAAATACCCTAGATCAACTACATTAAAAACTTGTTTTGGAATAAAAGGATGATTCTTTTTATAGACATCATAATCATGTTTTCTTCCTTTTTTATAGCCTACTTTGTGAAGGATGTAACCACGATTGTTAACTGTAATCTGATTCTTAACAGTATGTCTTTTCTTCTTGCCTGAATAGAATGTCTTCTTTCTTTTATTGTCAATGGGTCTTGGTATCTGTTGTTCTGTACAATCGGTAAAAGCAAGAAAGCCTGGAAAATATTTCTCTACTTCCTCATGAGTTCGAAGCCTCTTTGTTTTGTTGTATATCTTTTGTGGAATTGGTAAACATTTTCTTACTAATTGTTCAATCTTTTGAATGTCTCTACAAATGTTACTCTGATCCAAATCAAATAAAAAGCCAGCTAACGTGTAAGTTATGTACAGACGATAGTACACTAAAAGCATAAGAAATCTATCTTTTAAATCCAGCTTGAAATGTCTACCTGCACCAATCGTTCTTTTTCTATTATCTTTTCTATTGTATAAACGCTTTATCTCATGATTGTGATATTTTTTTATTATGTAATTATCATAAATATTATCAAATTCTTGAACTGTAACGCCGGTAAATGACTTGAAGAGCAATGGCTTTTTGGATAATCCATCATAGGCAAGCAACGAAAGAACAAGTTGATGATAAACTAATGGTTATAAAGCTGTTTAGTTGCAATTATGCAAGAGATCTATGCAACAAAGCACTGCTAATGTTCCAGATAATATGATGTATGTTCCGTTAACAGTTATGTGAGGCATGGTCATAATTCCAGATTCATTATCTTTATCCTAGCACCATCTCACCAAGTTCCAAGCATATATTTTATTGATTTTGGATTTATTTTCTTAGTTTTACAGTTATAGTATCCATTAGCTGATATAATAAAACAGATAACAGTACAATTGCAGATACTTTATGAAATCCACGTACTGGTAATGGATCTATCCTAAAGACTGATTTGATATGTCTATCAACGGCTCTACGGATATTCCTCTGACTGTAGATAGCCTGCCCCAATGCCGATTGATAAAAACACACAAGCTCAAGCCTCTTTTTGGAAGTACTTTTGTATCTTTCAACAGGACAAACCACGTCTATTCCCAATACCTTCTTGCGATACTTGTACAGGTTCTTATCATCATAACCAGGATCAGCTATCATGTACAATACCGATGGTAAAGAGAATACCGAAGATGATGATGAAGTTAAAGGAACATACATCTTATTGTCTGGAACATTAGCAGTAGTAACGTCTGCTGTCAATGGTACTACAAGCTCCCATGTGGTACATGTTAGATGTAGTTTGTATCCAAAAATCCATCCATTGGTATGACTATAGCCCCATTTCGCATCTGTATCAATGCCAGGACAAGGTACTATTCCTTTCTCCATGGATGGTTTGCGCCATACACTACCTTTTGCTTTCATCAGAGTACCTGTCTATTGCTGTTATAGAAAGATCTACCATACCTTCTGCAACAAAGATGTGTCCCATTGTTGATATTCTTTCTTTTATATCCGTAGACATGGTCTTTAGTCTTCTATTAAACGTACGTCTACTAGGTATTTTTATCAGACCACAGGCTACTGCTATCTTACGGTTATACTTACAGTCCCTGTTAAGAAAAATATGTAAGGCATTGTTGGAATCGATTTTAAACCATATCCTTACGATAAAGCATCTCAAAATCACTGTTGGAGAATATACATACGGTTTACCAGGTTTTCGTGGTGGTGTAGTAGGCCATGGTACACAACCTATCATATGCAGAATGTTAAAGAGTATGGATTCTTTTAATCTATTAACAGCTAATCTTTGGGTCAGTGTTTCTCAAAATAATATCTCAATGGTTAGCTTTAAGATGTTATAAAAGGTATCGAGATAATTTGAATTATGACCATGTCTCAAATATCTGCCACCCTCAAAAACATGGAAAAAAATATGCATAACACTACAAACAGAGGTTTAATAACAGAATTCTATAATTAATTAGCAAGCATTGATACTTCTGAATCCTGCCAAAATGGGCTCAAAAAACAGAATAAGGGCCGACAATCCAATCTTCCAACAGGCATTACGATGAGTAGCAAGCGGGAAGAAAGTGACTCGCTAGGAGTTGAAATCCTCGCAGACCACTATGGGGGCTCAAACCCGGCGCTTCCTTATTCGCCTCGATTGGCGACGACCGCATGCCAAAGGAGGTCTATCACCTATGGTTACGCGAAAAAGGCAGCAGCTCTAGTGAACGCAAGTACCGGGCGCCTGCCACGATGGAAAGCAGATTTAATACAAGTGTTACCGATGAGGCAATAGCTACCAAATAGATAGTGAATTCCCACTCTATGTTTGGCAGACCGGCTCGAACAGTCTAATATGAACATTAATAAAGTTATCGGTAATCGTGCTATCCAACTTACAGGGGGAACACTTGGTAGCAAGAATCCTATCCACCATAAGATGATGTGAATATGAGCCAGTCATCCCATGACACCTTTCCTACAGATATGCATATAGCAACTGTGTTCGAATTCAACAATCGGCTCATCCCAGCCGTGACCACTATTAAGGATACCATATGGACGAAAGCACGGGAATGGGTGGATGTAGTAAGATAGGACGTATGCACCTTCAAGACGCAACCCCTTTGACGGTTGGACAAGAATGGTCTGGCTATGCCACACAGCTCGATGACGCTTTGGCGTTGGTCAGGCAATCTCTCCACAGTTTGTATCGATTGACCATATGATGCACTGCTGTTGGAACAGGTATTAACTCCACAGACTTTGGTGAGAAAGTTGCGGCCGAGATCTCCCAGCTCACAGGACATCCATTTATTATTACTGTACCAAACAAATTCGCTTCTCAGTGGTCCCTAGACGCAATGGCAATGGCGAGCGCGGCATTGCGCGCATTGGCAGTCGCATTAATGGAAATTACCAATGACTTACGTTGGCTTGGTTCGGGACCGCGGACAGGACTGCATGAACTCATCCTACGGAGTAACGAAGAGAGCAGATCAATTATGCCAAGAAAAGTCAACCTAACACAAAAGGAAGCTATGGTGATGGTAAGCATTCAAGTAATTGGTGAGATAATTCAGTAGCCTTTGCAGCCTCGCCTCGCAAGGAAACTTTGAGCTTAATGCAATGCGGCCGATCATTATCAACAATGTATTGTACTCTGCGCGGATCCTAGGAGATGCATGTGCCAAGTTACGTGAGTATAGCATCAAAGAATCAATCTCGACCAAAACCGTATAGACAAATTTGTGGGCGAGTCCCTTTATACTCGTGACTGCACTTAGTCCTATTATAGATACGATAAAGCATCTGCCATTGCCCATCGCGCCCTAGACCCGAATACGACACTAATGGAAGCTGCGTTGAGTGGAGGCTTTATCAGCGCAGAGGAATTCGACAAGGTTATGGATCTAAAGAAGATGGTTGGCAATTCGTGCCGTGACCTTGGAATTTGATTCGGACTCACGTTGAATAAGTTGATGGTTCATTGTACAGTTCAAGATCCTCCGGCGTTTAAGTAATACGAGGGATTTCCTATTTGTGGTGTTAACCTGCGTTGCTGGAAGTGTAGATGCTTTCTGTTTTTTGGACTAGGAGTGTGTTCACCTAACTTATCTGGAAATACAATAGTCTTGACAGCCTACCTAGTTCAGGGATAATATACAAAAGCATTGCTTGGAATATTTGTCTTTGTAGGTTATTCCAGGTGTTGCCCTGGCTGTTCTTTTCATGAAGCAAGAAAAACATAACACCGAATGGACGGTGAGTCACTCAGACCCTAGGTATTGAACCCTTTTTTTAATGATACTCATTGCCGAAACTTACTTTAGTCATAGCATTTCTCATTCAATATATAACTAGTTTCTTTAGCTGCCCTTTCAATGGGGATCAGTATACATACATGCACAAAGCAAGTCAGTAGAATAGGCGTTATTATCACGATGATCACAGGTACTTTCCAGCCCTATTTCACGCCTTGTGAATCGATCGGAATATTGACCTGACGACCGGCGCAGCACACACAAAACATGAGTTTGTATCCTACCGAAACAATTGTTTTTCTTGCTTCCGTATGGGGGCTGCTACTTCGTAGGATGTGCTTCATCTGTCGCCCTTCTTTAGGCGTCACATATGACTGCAGCCGCATTACCCTCTAGTAATGGTTCTGTTTGTTGTTGCATATGCACAAATAATATGGTGGGTCATCTACTTTGAAAGATAAGATGGGGCAAAGTAGCATCGATCCATAGATTTATCTGAATGAACAGAGCTATAGGAGCAAAAGTATACAAGAGACACCAGATTCGAAGGAATTACCCATATACTAACTATATCCGTAATCTAATATAAAGAAAACATTGGAATGATAGCGGTACTTTGCCCCATTCCCGTTCTTATCTACCTACTTGTCTAGGCATTGGATACCTGAATGGATACTGGATATCATCATATTCATGCAGTAAAGTAGAGAGTAGAGAGCAGTCATCATTGCAAAACGGGTATCTATACATACTGATCGAAGGAAATGTCGCTTGAAAGCGCCCTTTGATGTCATATTTGAACGTGCTCGTTGAATTCAGTCCCTTTCGATATCTAGGTGATTCAGTTAACTCAATAAGAGTTGCCAATCACCATCAGAAAGGATTGTTTGTATTAGGTCACCTACAAAAGCAGGTAAGGTTACATTGTACCATCTTCTTGACTAAAGTCGATGAATGAAGCGCATGCTGGTACTAGGAGGACAATGTTTATTGGTTGATAATATCTAGCCAGCAGCAATAGCCGCAGCAGCAATAGCAGCATCTGAAGAATTAATCTGCATCCGGGTTAGTAATGCAGCAGATGAGATGCTGTTTGCTCTATATCACGAAGCCTGAGGCGGGTGTTGCTAGTCAGACGCTAGAAGAACTGGAGGCACGGCTTGGAAAAAGCGCCGGTGTACAGAATCTTATCCTGCAACTTGCTGGAGATGGTGATCCTACTGACGATCCGACTGCGCCGTGGCCTGACGACTGCCCGCGGATACACATAGGGCGGCTTGAAATAATCCGACCAACTATCGTCGAAGAGATAGTCGATCCCATGATGTTGCACGATCCTACACGTCTTTAATATGATTAACTGACATTAGATTCAAATAACATTACCATTTTATTTTGAAAATGTCAAAAAATTCATATAATACAATTAAAAAGGAAAAAATTATGATTTAATATCCAATATAATTTGCGCCTTATCTTTCAAAATAATATTTTTAAAATCAGGGTATTAGTTGTCCATTAACTTTAGCTTTTACAGTTTTACCATTTAGATCCACACCCCATATTTTGAAAAACTCGCCTAATGCATAGTTCCTATTAACTGATGATTCTATATGAATTACTCCATGATTATCCTTAGTAAATAACGGCGCCATTCGGGGCGGTCCATATTTATCAAGAGCATGGTAATTCCATAATGATTGATTTATACCTATTTGGCTTGGAACAATGATGGGTTTTTGATCCATTGTCATATTTAGATTCGATTGAATATGCATTGTCATAGGAATCGTTTCCCTGCTTGATTGTCCTTTACCTAATCCTGTATAGATATACACACCCATTCCGATTGTCATTACTAGCACAATACCAATTATTGAGACGTGTTTGAGACCTAGTTTAAAGCGTTTGCTATTGTTATGTTCATCTTGCTTCAAAGCATTTTTACCTAATTCTAGGAAAGAAAAACTCATTAATTAATAGTTGTTTATAATATACCATTTAGCAAAAGTATGCTAAACAATTCCGAATTGCTTTAATACTATATGCAATAAGAAAGCCTACTGCTAGAGTATTTATTTTATGTTACAATGCTCTGTTGCATGATTCTTAAAATCCATTATTTTACCATCTGTCTTGTTTAAACAGATATCAATTTGTTATATAATGACGCTTTTAACAACATTTCTTGTATCATTCTATAGTTTAACCGAGTATACGTATTCTCCAAACCTTCGCTTTAAACAAGAGAACACTATTTCTACAATCCACCTTTGTCCATATTACGCTATCTTTCCATTTTTGCAAATCATTTCTTTGTGCCAAGACTGAAAGATTTCTAAGAATGTTTCTCTTTTTCCACCTAACTCTAGAATTCTTTCTCACTTTAATGCAAGGCTGGATTCCCTTGTCTGCAAGATATCTAAAAATATCATTACCTTCATAAGCTCCATCAGCAATGAGTGTACCTATTGTTGCTCCGACTGCTGTCATGCTATCTGATTTTATAACATCATCAACCAATCCGGATAACGCTTTGCTATCATGTACATGCTCATCAGTCACATTCATTGAAAGAATTTTCTTGGTTTTGACATTAACTGTTACGTGTATTTTCAAATATCCTTTCTTTCTTATTTTCCATTTCTCTCTCATCCACTGACCTCTATTAGTAACCTTTATTACAGTACTGTCTATTGCGATAACAATGTATTCATCTTTATACTCTTTGCTATCATCTAATGTATCATTTATTTTGATATCTAATCTGTTTATTCTTCTGTTAATTGTAGTATAATTGTGCTTTGTTGCATGATTATTTTTTTCGTTTTTTATTAGCGATTTGTTGATAAAATAAAAACGAAAATAGTAAAAATTCCATTATAATTGTTACAGATAAGTTATATTTTTAACTGATTTTCGAATCATGCAACAAAGCAGTAATAACCTTATTCTTATTTGTGGTGGTTTTTTTATTGTCCATCACTATTAAATTACCAATCATGCCAAGCCACAAGTGTCCTCTAACCATACAATAGTATTTGAAGTGACCTACTTTATCAGCTACGAATGTAGTTACTTGTTCTGTACCTGGCTCCATAAATAGGTTAATATGTCATTCTTTAAATTCTTCATGACAACCAGGACAAGGCATAACGGTCATCATACTATATGGGATATATTTCAGTCTCTTATCTAAAGAAACATTATTTTCTGTATTTATTAAATCCATAACTTGTTTAGATAACACACCTATTCCAAAATTATGCGCCATATTGCCTCTATTAATAACAACCAGTTGTACTAAATCACCTTTATTGACTATAATTGCAGGACCGCTATAGGTTCCATTCCATCCAAAATCTTTCTGAATTAAAGTTATTCTTTTATTAATTTTTTGAGCAGTAATTGACAATGATTAAGGCAAAGAGGACGATGTATAAGTGGTCATAGATTTATGTTGTTGAGAATTAAATACAGATGTCATAAAAGATGGTATCAAAGAATTAATTGATGAATGAATTTGTAGAGATTGAGACTGTGTGGCAACCAGTATTGTGGTAATAGCTGATATCGTCATTATAATTCCAATACCTATTACTACTTTTCTATTAAAAGCAAAAGATTTTGGTTCGCTATAGTTGTGATTTAATTTGTTATAATAATCATTTTCATGATTTTTTTTTTATCATTATTGTCATCATTACTGTCTTTAATGGGATTTTCTACAGGCATGTTAAATTTATTAATTAATATATTTCATATTAAAAAGGTTATCCGTATCAATGATTTTTGATTTAAAAATGAGATTCGCAATTAATAGATCTCGACTGATTGAAGCAATCTTCACTGTTTGATATGTATATCATCTGGGTCATTAGTACCAGTGATTCATTATTCTATAGTTATCTGATCTACTACTGACTCGGTTAATAGATGTGCAAACACAAAGGTACGCTTTCTTGTAATATATTTGTAGTTGTTTTACTTGATATTTGTTACATGACCTCATCAAAATAAATTTTAGTCCAATTATTTTGTTTTTGAAAGCAATCACCAATAGTTTACAAATGTAACTAGGTAATCCTTTACACCTGTTAACAGAACCAATCAATTATATCAGTATATTAATATGATGGTAGTCTCTAAAACTAATCGGAAAAGATAACATTATATGACTGTAATTAATCCTGCAGCCGATTATGGTTGGGGTCCCCATACATTACTTATCATATTTATAATAACTGTTCTAGTAACTACAGTCGGTTTTTTTATAGTCATGGCTACCACAAAATCCAAAAATAAACAAAGCTTTATCTTAAAATCCAAATATCATCCAGAGGCTTTTTGGGCTATTGCTGTTACTGTGATTTTAATATGGTTATGGATTATCAGTTACCCTTGGATGCCTCCTATAGTATCCTCATCCATCACTCAATCAAAACCACTTCAAGTTGTGGACGTTACTGCGGGTCAATGGTTTTGGCTCATGAATAGAGCGGATAAACAACCTCAAGGAATACTTCCAAGTGACGATCCTACAGTAACCGTTGTAGCAAATCAACCAGTAAAATTTATTGCTCATTCAATAGATGTAAATCATGGCTTTGGAATATTTGCTGGGTCTAGTGATGGTGCACCCATCCTATTACAAATGCAAGTAATCCCAAAAATAGAAAATGTATTTTACTATACGTTCAAAGAGCCTGGAATATACTTTATAAGATGTCTAGAATATTGTGGATATGCACATCCTTACATGACATCGAAGATAAAAGTTATTTCTCCAATACTTTAACAACAAATATCAAAAAGTTAGCATTATAAATTATAATATTTTTTCTACACATATATAAATATGTATATGAGATTTTGAATTATATGCAATTGAAAGATGGAGACCGATATCCCCATCAACCTCCTTCTCTTCCGGAATATGATGTATCTCCGCCTCTCAAAAAATTAACTCTTATGATGATCGGTGCAATGTTGATCAATTTTTTAATAGCTGGCACCTGTGCATTAGGAATACGTATTTTGCAAATGGACGTTTCCATACTAAAATTTAACTGGATACCTCAAGATGTTCTGTTTTATCAACTTTTAACAACACATGGCCAAGTTATGTTCTTCGGGGTTGTTTCACTCAATACAATGTGGTTTGGATATTATGCAACAAGTAAATGGGGACGAAAACCCTTAATTGGAATGAAGTGGGCAAAAATTTCTTTTTGGGTTATGGAGTCGGCAGTTATCCTCATATTTTTGGCAGGTACTTCTGGTTTTGGCGCTGGTTGGTATAATTTAATGCCCCTAACTTTTTTGCCAGGTAGACCCGCATTAAGTTGGGGCCCACTTGCAGCAACTACTTTTCTTACTGCAGACGTTCTTGTTGGAATATCCCTTACAATATTTTGTATCATAATAATCACTACAATATTAAAAGGAAAGATACCTATTGGAAGCCAAAAGTTTGGATCAAGACATGACGAACAGGAAAATTCATTAGAAAAAACAATGGACAAATCAAGTGGATTGCCCGATCTAGATCATACTCACATGGAAAACCTTCCTGCAGGTGTTAGATGGGTATCTCTTCTTGGAATTAGCTCTTGGTTTCCTAAAAAGTGGAGAGAAGTAACACCTACCGTTCCGATAGTTTTAGTGGGCGCATTTGTAACTGCAGTAGTTCAAATAATTGGAAATCCTGGACTATTTTTACAATTAGCTCAAGGGTTTATATCTATACAGGACCCAATAAATGCATCTAATTGGTTATTGACTAAAAATGCATGGTGGTTCTTTGCTCATCCAATAGTATATTTCCCTTTACTTTTGTTTCTTAGTGTATGGTATTTCTTTGGATCCAGAACAGGAGATGAAAGAATTCATTATAATAAATGGAACTATCGACCATGGCCATTTTATGCTATGTTTTCTGTACTTGTGTTTTCTCATCATGTTTTCATGGATATGCCTAATCCTGTATGGCTGCAAATGGTGGCACAAACTGCTTCACTAGGAATTGTGTTTCCATCTGGTTTAACCATATTTACATTTCTAATGTTTGTATGGCGCTCCAAAGTCGTATGGAATATAACTACCCGTTTATTTTTAGCAGGTATTTTAGGGTGGGCTTTTGGAGGATTCAATGGAGCTGAATCTGGAATATGGGGTTCGGATGTATACCTTCATAACACAATGGTAATGCCTTCTCATATTCATTTAATATTGCTTATGGGACCTTTACTTATGGCATTTGGTGTAATTCATGCAATATTTCCTGATCTCACTAAGAAGCATCTGAGCAAAACTTTAGGAGAAATTCATTTTTGGATGACAATTTTCGGTGGTTTTGGTTTTGCAATACTTTTTAATATAATTGGAGCAGAAGGAGCTATTCGAAGAGAGGCGATTATGCCAAGTCCATTTGATTGGTCAATGCCAATATTGTTGTTCTTTGCATTATGTGTTGGTACAGCTCAATTATTCTTTGTATATAATTTTATTAAAACAATAAGGAGAAAACCTACAAAAGAAGAAATAACCGAATATAACATATTGCATAAAAATCCAAAAGGAGATAATTATTCGCCTCCAGGTGGCCCTTCATTAATAAATCAAAAATAATGAATTATCGTATACTGCATTAAACAAAAAGATGATGAACATTATGGATCAACCAAGTTTTTCTGGGTAGTAATTTTTTTAAATTATAAAAGAAATTCAAACATCAAGCACATTCTACTATTTTTGTGTGTTTTTAATACTTTTGATCGACCGACATATTATTCATCATGTTTTAAATCTACCAGACTGTTTTTTCTACGCACATTTCTGCTTTTCACTACACGGATACTCAACAGAACCTCAAAAAGGTATCTGAAATCGCGATGACTGATTATGACAGTTTAAATTTTTTATAATATATAAATTTAAAATTGATTTTTCAAAAGTAGCAAAATCAATAATCTTTTTAAATAATATTTTATAGACTAGCAATCATTATTGACCAAAGCAATTAAGAATAAAACAACCTATTTATTAATAATTGGTTTTATTGGATTAATTGTTATTTTACTTCAATAGTAGATCTCTTGCGTAATTAGGACAAGTTAACACTTTCCACTAATCATCGTATTCTCTATGTCTAAATGCTATTCATTATTCTGTAGTTTACCATTCCTGATACTATGTCTGATACCATATCATACTTTCTCAATCTATTTCTAAATACCTCACTCATTATCCTGTACTTTTTTAAGCGACAGATAGCATGTTCTATTACTATTCTCTTCTTAGAATGAATTCTGTTGTATTCTTTTTCCTCCATAGTTAAATCTTGATTCCCTTTCTTCTTCTTAATAGGTAATGAGGATATTTGTTCCGGATAATCTTTTTCTACACCCAAAAATCCAAGATCGAATATGTTCTCTACTTCTTTTGGAATATCAGGATAGTTTTTCTTGTAGATCCTGTAATCATGTCTTCTTCCTACTTGCTTATGTCTTGTTTTATAAAGTATAATCTCATTCTTGTTGACCATGTACAGATTTTTAACAATATGTTTCTTTCTCTTACCATGAGTAGTACGACCTTCTCCTTATCTTGTTTTCAGGACGGGGTATCTGCTGTTCTGTGCAATCGGTAAAAGCCATAAAACCAGGAAAATATTCTTCAACTTCTTCCTTCGTTTTCAGCCTTTTGGTTAGCTTGTATAATTTCTGTGGTATCGGTAAGCACTGTCTTATCAATCCTTCAATCTTTTGTATGCATCTACACACATTGCTCTGATCCAATCCAAATAGGAATTCGGTCAAGGTGTAAGTGATATACAGACGATAGTACACTAGAACCATGATAACTCTATCCTCAACAATGAGTTTGAAGTGTCTCCCTACTGCACCTATATCTCGTTCTCTTCGTCTTCTTCTTCTTCTCTAGAGGATAAGCGTTTTATCTCGTACTTTTCGTATTTTGATTTTATTTCTTTATAAATGCCATTAAACTGTTGAATTGAGAGACCGGTAAAGGATTTAAAGAGTGAGGGTTTCTTGGATAACCTATCGTAGGATAACAAAAGAAAGGACATCTTTACATACTATAGACGGAAATAAAGCTGTTTTGGCTAATTACGCAAGAGATCTATTTGTGTTGATACCTCTTGAAAAAGAACTAGCATATCATATGATAATTGAACATAGCATATTTTTTCTATTGGGGGCCACATCAGTAAAAATTGCCGAAACATTTCTGAAAACATTATTAATATATGATAAAAAACGAAAAAATAATTTAAAAAATACAACTAGTAACAAAAAGAAAAGTAGAATAATTAAATTGACCACTCTTTGGAGTACAATATTAGGGAAAATATTTAAAATTAAAAAAATAGGTTTTATATGGGTAATTATTACAATTTTAATATTAACTTTTTGGCATATCCCATTTGTATTTGATTATTCTGAATTACAGGGAGATGTACATGTAATGCAACATCTCTCTTTTATTGTTGTAGGCATTACAGGATTTCTATCTTTAAGAGCACTAGGAGAATCATATAAAATATTTTTACTATTGATTTTAGCAGGCATGATGGGCTTTATTGGATTAATGTTTTCGGTATTGGATACTTCCATATTTAAGGTATATTCCGTAAGTAGTCATAATTATGCTGGAACATCTATGGTAATTGTTAGCCTGATACTTTTACTTATAGGTTTACCTTTATATATTATAAAGAAAACATTATCGTATGTAAAAGTAAAAATATAATTTTCATCATAATATTCATAATATTAGGTTGTTAATTACAGGGTTTGGTTGTAATTCGGCTTTGTTAACAGCAATGTAAAGGATATACTATATCTTCTTGTAAATTAGTTGTGTTTGGTTATTATTATAATACCTTTAGATTACTATTGTAATTTATGAATATGAATAATACATTCCTCAGAATGCAACCATTGATGAAAAGAATCTTTTACACCTAATGCTTGAATATAAAGAATCAGGATATAGGACCAAGATAATCTTGCTTAAAGATGAATGATATGCAGTACCGCAGATAAGAAAGATAACAAATCATCATGATGCTAGCATAAGAAAATGGATACATCGATTCAATGAAAAAGGAATTGATGGTATCATATCAAAAAAGCAGTCATAAACAATACAAGTTTGATGATGATATGGAGAAAAAGATAGTGGATATAGCATCTTCAAATCCAAGATCTTTTGATTTGGGATCTACATGGTCATTACGTGTTCTTGCTGGTTTTATTATACATGACCTAAAACTGGTAGATAAAATAAGCCATTCAGAAATAAGGAATATCTTTTGAATCATAAAATAAAGTATAGAAAATCTAAGACTGTTTTGTCAAATAAAAGCAATGACTTAGAATATACTTTGAAAAAAAGTACATGGAACAGATAAGATACAATACACCTTCAGATTCTATGTTACTGTATGTAGATGAGAAAGGGTCAGTAACAACAAAGACTCATGACGGTACATCCTATCCATCGGTACAGGTAAAGATGGGGAAGGCTCAGAAAATAAAATGGCTACTAAATGTGTTTGGAGTGTATGATCATGCAAATGATTATACATGAACAATGCTATAAAAGGAAGACAGGGAAATAGTTTATCGATTTTCTATAAGATGATATAAGAATCTCCAAAATATCTTTCTTGTACTTGATAACCTTTCAGCGTATAAATCAAAAAGAATACAAAAAGAGATATCCAAATATTGTCCATAATTAAATTTGTATTTTTGCCAGTAAGATTGCCCAAGCTTAATTTGATTGAAGTGAGTGGGTATGGCTACAAAGACAACAATTAACAATTCTACATTCAAAGACGAACAAGAAATAGGACTAACGATTAGCAAGTGGAAGAATGTGTATATAAAAAACATAGTGGAGCAACCACAAATATTTTACGAGTATGTACCCTTGTGTTTATATAGCTCTTAACTTAGGGGAAAAACCTATAGCTTAAAGATGCTTTGTCTCCTTTATGAACCCCAAAAACAGAACATCTTCAGAATATGTGGGATATGAATTGTAATTTATACTGAGCCTCTCCCAAAATTATCTTTCTATACATGATCATACAGCGTGATAACTGTACCAATCCAAGATAATTCTCTATCTTCTTCTCATACCTAGTGAACAGTTTCCTAAATCTGTTGTGTCGCGAGTTGGTTCGCTCTACAACCCATCTTTTTGCAGAATGTTTTCCGATTTGAGCAATGTTGTACTGTAATCTTTGACTTCTTTTTCTTCTTTTTCTTTTTGGAGGAATATGCAGTACATATCCTCGTTTAATTAGGTCTTACTCTTCAGGTTCGGAATTATATGCCTTATCTAAACATAGGTGTTGAAGTTTTCTTCTTTTTCTTCTTCCTATTTTTTTAGTTTTATATGATGATGGTCGTTTGATAACTGCATTATCCCCCACATCTGTTACTAGTTTAAGGTCATGGGTGCTTGCAGATGATATAACTGCAGATAGAGGGATTCCATTTTTATCTGTTAAAATATGTCTTTTTGTGCCCAATTTGCTTCTATCAGTAGGATTACTTCATACAGTCATTGCCCCCATAAGATGCCTTTATCGATATACCATCAAGTGATTGCCATGTCCACTTGATACCATTCAAATCATCGTAAATTTTCAATAGTTTTATCCATACCTTTTTGAATATATCGAGGCTATTCCACTTCTGAAACCTACGATGACAGGTAGAACCAGATCCATATTCTTTAGGTATCATCTTCCACTGACATCCTCTTGTTCTTAATACATAGAGAATTTCATCAATTACTTTTTTATATGGTATAATTGGTCGGCCGCCAACTGTCTTCAGTGGCTTCTCCTTTGGGAAAATACTTTTGATTTCATTCCATAATTCATCAGAAATCTTGAGTATGATAGAATGTTTGTTTTTCTCCTTTATCTTCGCCTTATTCTGAATGAAGGCCACAGTTTATCAAAAGAAGAAGATCTATAATCCTATCGAATTTTGGGATGGGCTCTAATATTGTTATTTACTTTTTTACTAATTACTCAATTTCTTTTATGTCATAATTATATACTGAATAGGCCAAGGTAATTATTCCTCCGGTTACAAAACCATATATCAAATATGAAATTAGTCCCCAAATAAGAATATTATTTATAGATACTTGGTGAGATATAAGATTCGAATTTATAATTTCCGTTCCTCTAGTATTTAAAAAAGAAGAAGATGAAATTATAGACAAGGATTTAGAAAGCAGATTTTGATATATTGCTGAAATATACGTCATCGGAAGATATAAAATTACAAATGAAATAATTCCAGTAACTAAACCAAGTAATGAACCTTTCTTTTTGTTTGAAGGATTAAGTAATTTAATTTTTGATATTATTATGCCGAAAATTATTCCAATTATTATGCCTTGAATAAGAATAATTGTGAACGCTGCTAATCCAATTGAAATAACCTCACTACTATGACTTACAATTAAAATTCCTAATGCATCCAGAAATGCTCCTTCTGGATATCCAAATAATATCGACATACACAAAATTAATCCTGTAAAACCAATTGATGCAACAAACCCTCCAATTGCACCAAATACAATACCTTTTTTTAAATCATATGGTTTATATTTTTTAAAAGAAGAATCGGAAGTTCGGTAATCCTTGCTCTTGACCATAATATCTAATAAATATAAAAATTTTTATATAATAATTTTGATAATATATTCGTCTTGGAATTCCATACTTTCTGCATCTTATATATCGATATTCAAATTGTTTATCCTTATAATTAATGTTGTAAAATCTGGAATAGAAGGTACTTTTCCTTTAGCATGGCCTTGTGCTATTCCTTCGGTTTGCCGGTATGGTAAATGAAAATATGCCTTGGCATAACCAGTAAAAGAAGTGTTTAGATAATGAAATGGCTTACCAATCTTGTCTTTGTCCATTTCTTTTAGAGATCTATCAAATATCAATAACATCAAAGCCTAGCAGAATTTCACCTCTTAACAAGGGGCTAGTTGTAGACAGCCCAATTCATATGATATTTTAGACAATGCTATCTAAATGTTTTCAGAATAGAATTATGTAACAAAGCAGTCTTCATCCTCCGTGAAAGGATGTGTGTGATCTTACTGATTGGTTGTTTCAATCGCTAGAACTCTTTCATCATTGGTAGTTAATGACGATGTGTAAGCTGTGGGTACAGATTGAATGATGATACATTTTTAATTTAGAGGGCTTGCTAAATCTTAACTATGCTCCTAGAAGATATCGCTCGTCAAAGTCAATCATTATGAATATATTTTAATTACTGCTTTTTGGGACTTCCTGTTTTCTAGTCTGTAACATCTGCAGCTACTGAGCATTATAGATAGCGAGATGTTGCGTTTTTTATATACGGCAGCCAGTAGGTAGAAAACATAGTCGGCACAGAATTTCGTGCAACTGTATCGTCGTTTGTTATGAGTATCAAGGCTGTTATATAAACACATGGCAGAACTAGGCATATAATACTCTTGTTTGAATTTGTTGATATATTTTTTGATGAAGCAGTAGTTTAAAAACACTATGCAGCGTTCATTATGTGACTGTTTGAATCTATTATCGGGCTTGTAGGTAGACTACAACACACATTTCAGCAGCATAGAAGTAAAACTTGTTCACATCCAGCAAGATAATGCTCACAATATCAATAGCAGTCTATCCCCATCTTAAAGAACAACATGCGATGGTTCCGTCTCAGTCTTCTAGCCCACCTTTCATTCGTCATTTAATCCTTGCTTCCTATGATGGGATACAGGAGACACAAACTTTAAATTAATTTTCCATATATATACTATAAATAATCGTAATCATTTATAAAGACAAACTCTCTCAATTGTTTATCAGTTCTTTCATAGCCTAGAATATCAATTTAAAAGATTAGCAACCATTTAAAGGCACTAATAACTATTTTAAGGTATTATAAACCATAGAAATGTTAATGTTTTATAAATAAACTAACTAAAGATAATATAGTAAAAAAGAACAGTGAATTTTTAATTTAACGACTTGAATAATCGATGTGATGTTCGATATTTAAATGATAAAGTTAAAACTAATCTAAAAAAATACGATAAGTTGCTACTGAATGTCGTAATCTTGACATGACAGACGAAAAGTTGAACAGGAAAGACAGCTCGAATAGAGTCATTTTCAGAAGTGAATAGATTTACTAGACTGACAATATAACCAGTCCTTCTCTACTTCAATGCTGATAAAGCAAGAGGTGGTGATGATGGTGTGGTTGTTGACTGTCATGCTTAACCTTGGATTCAGCGAGAAGTTAACTCTTTCAGTATTGATGTTTATTCCATGTTGAATGAAGTAGGAGTAAGATTAATGATTATAAAGAGAAAGAACATGGATTAGATTACAATGTCTGGTATTACAATTCAAGAATAATTCTCATAATATCGCCTCATGATAATCGAATGGCATTTTAATTAGTATTCCGTCGACACTAACATTACTTAAATAATGTCAAGAATATTAAGAGATATTGATCGTCTGGATGTAGAAAATATGAAGTCGGTAAAAGAAGAAAATATTCGAGAATACGAAAACAGGCGAAGCTGAAATACCCTTTGAACCACTTATAACATTATTGAGTAGTAACGGGATTGCTGTAAGCCGTGAGGATTGTAAAATCATGGATGACTAGAGAAGGACATAATATAAAATTTACAAGAACTTACTCTAATGGTATTGTTGATGAAATGGACGTAACAGATTCCAACAATGATTAAGAGAATCGCTTGATTGACATGTTTATCAAAAAATGATGTCGGTTGTTTCTGGAAACGAGTATACACTTCTTATTGCATACAGAGATTACAGTTCCGACTTATCTTTTTATCCGCTCCAGATGGAGACATTCAATCTGTCTGTTGTATTACCGGATAAGGAAATAAGAGAAAATAAAGTTAAATCTATAATAAATGAACATCCTACATAATAAAACAGGAAATTAAATCTTTTTTCTATGACTTGAAAAAGAATGATTCCTGTATCATTTATTTTTCATGTTATGGTTTAAAGGATAAACTGTCTGTCTATTTTTTACATGTACAAAATCTAATAGACTACAATCAACTAGCATATCTTCTGAATTTATTAACTATATGATGAGAAATAGTACTTGCAGAATCCAAATATTGATTTTATTTTGTTGTTAGTGGTGCTTTGTTGCATGATTCCTATAATCTTTGATTTTATGATGGATTTTGTCTAAATAGTTGAGGCTTGGTCATAATTCAAAATCATTCATCTTTATCCAGAATTCCATTTCATCAGCCAGTCCCAAGCATATATTTTATTGATTTTGGATTTATTTTCTCAGTTTTACAGTTATAGTATACCATTATTTGATATAATAAAACAGATAAGAGTACAATTGCAGAGACCGTATGAAATCCACGTGCTGGCAATGGATCTATCCTAAATATGCTTTGTTGCATGATTCGAAAATCAGTTAAAAATATAACTTATCTGTAACAATTATAATGGAATTTTTACTATTTTCGTTTTTATTTTATCAACAAATCGCTAATAAAAAACGAAAAAAATAATCATGCAACAAAGCATCCTAAATACTGATTTGATATGTTCTATCAATGGCTCTATAGATATCCTTCTCTGGCAGTAAATAGTCTGTCCTAATACCGATCGATAAAAGCAAATCAGATCAAGCCTCTTTTTGGGAGTATTTTCATATCGTTCAACAGGACAAATCAGATCTATTCCCAATACTTTCTTGTTATACTTGTACAGTTTATTAGCATCATATCCAGGGTCAGCCACCATATAACGTAAAGATGATAAAGAGAATATAGAAGATGAAGATGTTAAAGGAATGTACATCCTATTATCGGGTACATTTGCAGTAGTTACATCGGCTGTTAGGGGTGCCACAATCTTTCCTGTTGTACATGTAAGATGCAGTTTGTATCCAAATATCCATCCCTTGGTATGACTATGGCCCCACCTTGCATTTGTATCGATGCCAGGGCATGGTACTATTCCTTTCTCCATGGATGATTTATGCCATACACTACCCTTTGCTTTCATCAAAGTACTGTCTATTGCAGTTATAGAAAGATCTACCAGACCCTCTGTAGCAAACAGGTATCCCATTGTTGATATTCTTTGTTTAATATCTGTAGAAATAGTCTTCAATCGCCTATCAAATGTACGTCTGCTAGGTATTGTTACAAGGCCACAGGCTACTGCTAGTTTACGGTTATAAAGACAGTCCAAGTTAAGAAAAATATGTAATGCATTGTTTGAATCGATTCTAAACCATATCCTTACGATAAAGCATCTTAGAATTACTGTTGGAGAATATACGTATGGTTGCCACGTTTTCGTGGTACAGTAGGCCATGGTATAAAACCTATCAAATACAGAATATTAAAAAGGATGGATTCCTTTAATCTATCAAGAGCTAATCTTTGGGACAGTTTTAGTCAAAATAATATCTCAAGGGTTAGCTTTAAGCTATGTGACATATATTGAAAATATATTTGAATTATGACCAAGCCTCAAATAGATAGTGTTTATTGTAAAATATTTGTAGTTGTTTTACTTGAGATATTATACCAATTAGCATATATTTTCTAAATTATATCTCTTAACAAATAGTTTCTCATATTAAGATTGAATCTTTTTGTTCTGAAATATCTGGATATCTTGTTCTTCAAATCTGCAAATGATTGATAATATTGTAGAACAAACAGATCACGCTTGGCTATATTCCATACCTCTTCCATAACCATAAACTCAGGTGATGCAGTAGGAAGATATATCGGTATTAGAGTATCTTTATTTTCTTCAAAATACTTTAACACCTTCTTTGATTTGTAATGAGGTGACGCCTTATCCATGAACAAATAACATTTTGGAAATTTGGTATGTATTTTCTTTAGATAATCAAGAAATGTATCTCCATTGAATACATCATACTGTCTGAATAGTTGTTTTCCCTCTATGCTTACTGCCCCAAAAATACATGAATGTTTGTGTGAGCCTGTTATCCTTACTATTGGTCTTTTATTCTCATCAATCCAAACGCGTCTTACAAAGAATCATAAAAGAAGAATGATTCGTCCAGTGGATATTATAGTGAAACTTTCTTGCTGCTGCTCTTGCTGCTGCTTATCCACAAGTATTTGTTCTGTAGTCTTTTTTTGAAAGCCTCTTTCTCTTCCATGGATGCTGTGTTTAACATGTACTTTTCTTGGTACCTTCTGTTTAAATCCCCATTTTCGAAGGATACGGTATATGTGAGTATAATGATATTTTATACCGCTTTTCTTTACGATTAACTCTTCAACCTGTTTTGTAGTCCAACCTTTGTTGCTTTCTTTTAGTTCTTGCTTAATTTGGTAACTTATCTCTTCTGATATATTCAGACGGTCTGCCGCTTTTTGTTCTATCTTTTAGTCCTTCCAAGCCTTCTTTATCATATCTTTTTAACCAATCTGAAGCCCAGGGATTGCTTCTGTGCAATTCTTTTACAACACGAAAAGGAATTTGGTTATCTTCTCTTACTTTGATAATTAGTAGCAGTCTTTCCTTAACCTTTGGATCATTTTCTTTTTTGTATAAATTAACCAGTTTGGATTTGGTCAATGACATTGAGAATAGATAGATAATACAAAGGATCTAGATAGCTTTTGTGTTTTATGATAATTATCTATGATTTATTATTTAGCATACTTGTGCTAATTGGTATATAACACAATTGTCATCAAATAAATTATATCTTAATTATTTTGTTTTCTGAAAACAATCACAAATATTTTACAAATATATCTAGGCCACCGTTTACACAGCTGTTAACAGAGCCCATTGATCAGTCATCTATTCAATCATTCATGATTTTAGGGATTACCATCATTTTTCAAATAATCCTTTTTTTAATAAGTATAATAAATACAATTAAAGCTAAAGGTATCCCAATTATAACTGCATATATAGAATAAATTATTGTCAAAGAGGTTAATAAGCCTGGAGAGGAGTTTGTATTATAAATTTTATCATTAAAGGAGGATAAATTGGGATTTTCATAAACTAGAGTATCATATTCAACAAAAGAACTAGGATCCTGTCTATTTTCTAGTTTAATAACCAATTTACCTGCAGAATTAAAAACGTATTTTTCAATACTTGATCCAAGTTGAGTAATGCCATTTGTTCGATAAATTTCTTTACCATTTTGTATCAAAATAAAATTATATGGCCATAAATGTAAAGGTTCATTTTGCGGCATTTTAAAAAAATCCATAATGAAATTGATTGGTTCATTAGTTTTTATTGATAATGGTGCCCACGATAATCCTGTTTCTAATTTTTTATTTTTATCAAAACCATATAAAGGAAATTTATTAATTTTGTGTCCATTTTGATCAACTGCATATAAAGGTATTCGGCTACTTTCGTCCTTAACGTTAACAATTCCTTCCATCCAAGGATGAATTGTACAAAAGTAATTATAAATTCCAGATTTATTGAATTTAAAAGACCACGAATTACCAGGTTTTAAAATTCCACTATTAAACAGCCCATTAGGTTTCCCTTTTGTGGTAGTAGTCGTACTTATTATACCACCACCAATTCCACTTGTTACCGTATGCGATTCGGTATCATTATTAATCCATTTTACGGTATCATTTATATTAATTGTTATTGGACTAGGATCATACCATTGTTTTTGAGATAATTTAGTTATATCTACTTCAGGATTTGCCGATCCTTTAGTTATAGTCACTATTTTAAATGAACCATTTTGACCAAATGCATGCAACATTTTAAAATCATTTTGATTCCAATAAAAAGCAACAATAAACACTACCACAAATAATAAAACGATTTTTAATAAACTCATTAAAAAATAATACATGGAAAGGTTATATAATATATGTTAGATAATACACATTTTCAGATTTACCAATATTTTCTTAAACTAACATATTATATTCACTCCCATTTAAAAAAATATATTGGAAAATGTCATAAGACAAGAAAATAGATGCTCTAAAAACACCTACACAAAAGATAGATGCAATAGCATTTAAAATTGATTTAACGATTACGGAGGATCGACATAATTTTATGCAAATATGATGGCCACACCTCATTTAAACAGGCAAAGGCTACGATGCTAGAGGGGCAATCATAATAGATCTCGTATAATTATTCGCAAACATTTTTATGAGCTAAAGTTCGTCCTTACTCTGTTCTCTCCTGGCTTCATCTTTGATTTAGATCAGAGTAACGTCTGTAGATATTCAAAAGATTGAAAGGTTGATAATACAATGTGTACCAATTCCGCAGAAGACATATCAAATAACCAAAAGGTTGAAAACTCCAGATGAAATAGAGAAATACTTGCTAGGCTTTCTTGCTTTTACAGATTGTACCAAACAGCAGATTCCTAGACCTGTCGATAAAGAAAGGAGGAAAATGTACTATTCAGGTAAGAAGAAAAGACATACTGCCAAGAATCAGATTACGGTTAACAATCGTGGGTATATCCTTCACAAAATCCGCTATAAAAAAGGAAGAAAACATGATTATGATATTTATAATAGTAGATATCCTACGGTCATTCCAAAAAAGTTGTTACTGCATTTGATCTAAAATATTTGGGCGTAGAAAAGGATTTCCCAGAACAACTATCTGCATTACCATATAAAAAGAAAAGAAACCGATTTTTATCAGATGATGGAAAAGAATACAACAAAATTCATTCTAAAAAGAGAATAATAGGGAACATACTATCAGCAAATTGAAAAAATATAGGATACTAGCAGATGTATTTAGAAATAATTTGAGAAAATATAACAAGGTGTCATAGATAGCTGCAGGTCTAGTGAACTATAGAATAATGAACTACATAAGAACTAGAAATCGACATAGAATTCGGAAGGGATATTCTAGACTGTTTTTGCTTTGTTGTATGATTCCATCTTTTCAAACGCATTTAGCTAGCATCAACCAACATATTCTATGAATTGGCCTACCTATAACCAATCTTTAGTTAGAAGGGGAGAAATCTTGCTAGGCTTTGATGTCATTAACAACTGAGATGTCGAATTAAAAGAGATGAACCAAGGCAAAATCGGTGAGCCTTTTCATTATCCAAACACTTTTCGTCTTCTTTTGGGCCATGCCAAGACATATTTTCATCTTCCATATAGACAGACAGAAGGTATTGCACAAGGACACGCCAAAGGGAAAGTGCCTTCCATCCCAGATTTTACAACAATAAACAGAAGGATAAACCGTTTGAATATCCAGATAAAAGATACGGCAAAAAGCAAGGAATATGAAGATGAATATATCGTAATTGCAATAGATAGTAATGGTATTAAGGTTACTAACAGAGGTCGGTGGATGAGAGACAAATGAAATGCAAATAAGAAAGAGTAGATCTCTTGCATAATTAAAAACAATCTACACCTTCAAGCATGATACTTTTTAGTTTCTATCGACCTTGGTTCATTATTCTATAGTTTATCAGTCCTGCAACTATATCGGATATTTTATTGTATTTTCTCAATTTGTTTCTGAATATATCACTCATTATCCTGTACTTTTTCAATCTGCTGATTGTATGCTCTACTATTATTCTCCTCTTTTTTGAATGGATTTTGTTGTACTCTTTTTCTTCCTGGGATAAAAATTGGTTTCTTTTCTTTTTATATGGTAGTGCCGATAGTTGCTCTGGGAAATCCTTTTCTACGCCCAAATACCCTAGATCAACTACATTAACAACTTGTTTCGGAGTAACAGGATGATTCTTTTTATAGACATCGTAATCATGTTTTCTTCCTTTCTTATAGCCTATTTTGTGAAGGATATAACCACGATTGTTAACCGTAATCTGGTTCTTTATAGTATGTCTTTTCTTCTTGCCTGAATAGTACATTTTCCTTCTATTCTTATCTACAGGTCTTGGTATTTGTTGTTCGGTACAATCTGTGAAAGCAAGAAAGCCTGGAAAATATTTCTCTACTGCCTCTTTGGTTTGAAGCCTTTTGGTTATTGAGTATATCTTTTGTGGAATTGGTACACATTGCCTTACCAAACTTTCAATCTTTTGAATGTCTCTACAAATGTTGCTCTGATCAAGATCAAATAAAAAGCCAGTTAACGTGTAAGTTATGTAAAGGCGATAGTACACCAAAAGCATTACAAATCTATCCCTTTTATTCAGTTTAAAGTGTCTTCCAGCACCTATTTCTCTTTCCCGATCTTTTCTTTTGGACAAGCGTTGTATTTCATGTTTTTCATACCTTTTCGTTATCTTTTTATCGAAAATATCATCAAATTCTTGTACTGTTAGTCCAGTGAATGATTTGAAAAGTAGTGGTTTTTTAGATAACCTGTCATACGAGAGCAATGAAAGGACAAGAAATTGAAGAATCATTGATAATATAGCTGTTTATTCTAATTATGCAAGAGGTCTAGTATTTGAAAATACATGTTGCTATAAACGTCAGGACCAAGCAAATTCTTTCAATGAAAGTAACTGACAAACATGTTCATGACAGTAAGCCGTTACCAGGATTGGTTGATGATATTATAAAATCAGATCGCATGACAGCAATAATAGGTAAACTATTTGCTGATTGAGGCTACGATAACAATGAGATTTTTAGATATCTATCAAACGATGGAATATTGCCCTGCATTAAAGTGAGAAAGAATGCTAAAGTTAGATGGAAAAAAGGTAACATTCTTAGAAACCTAACAGTTTTAGAACAAAGAAATGATTTGCAAAAATGGAAAGACAGCGTAAGCTATGGGAAGAGATGGATTGTAGAAACCGTATTTTCTTGCATAAAGCGAATGTTTGGTGAATATGTTTATTCAGTTAGACTAAAGAATATGATACAGGAAATGATGTTAAAAGCGTCATTGTATAATAAGATGATAACTATTTGAGGCTTGGTCATAATTCAAATATATTTTCAATATATGTCACATAGCTTAAAGCTAACCCTTGAGATATTATTTTGACTAAAACTGTCCCAAAGATTAGCTCTTGATAGATTAAAGGAATCCATCCTTTTTAATATTCTGTATTTGATAGGTTTTATACCATGGCCTACTGTACCACGAAAACGTGGCAACCGTATGTATATTCTCCAACAGTAATTCTAAGATGCTTTATCGTAAGGATATGGTTTAGAATCGATTCAAACAATGCATTACATATTTTTCTTAACTTGGACTGTCTTTATAACCGTAAACTAGCAATAGCCTGTGGCCTTGTAACAATACCTAGCAGACGTACATTTGATAGGCGATTGAAGACTATTTCTACAGATATTAAACAAAGAATATCAACAATGGGATACCTGTTTGCTACAGAGGGTCTGGTAGATCTTTCTATAACTGCAATAGACAGTACTTTGATGAAAGCAAAGGGTAGTGTATGGCATAAATCATCCATGGAGAAAGGAATAGTACCATGCCCTGGCATCGATACAAATGCAAGGTGGGGCCATAGTCATACCAAGGGATGGATATTTGGATACAAACTGCATCTTACATGTACAACAGGAAAGATTGTGGCACCCCTAACAGCCGATGTAACTACTGCAAATGTACCCGATAATAGGATGTATATTCCTTTAACATCTTTATCTTCTATATTCTCTTTATCATCTTTACGTTATATGGTGGCTGACCCTGGATATGATGCTAATAAACTGTACAAGTATAACAAGAAAGTATTGGGAATAGATCTGATTTGTCCTGTTGAACGATATGAAAATACTCCCAAAAAGAGGCTTGATCTGATTTGCTTTTATCGATCGGTATTAGGACAGACTATTTACTGCCAGAGAAGGATATCTATAGAGCCGTTGATAGAACATATCAAATCAGTATTTAGGATAGATCCATTACCAGCACGTGGATTTCATACTGTATCTGCAATTGTACTTTTGTCTGTTTTATTATATCAAATAATGGTATTACTATAACTGTAAAACTGAGAAAATAAATCCAAAATCAATAAAATATATGCTTGGGACTGGCTGATGAAATGGAATTCTGGATAAAGATGAATGATTTTGAATTATGACCAAGCCTCATCTATATATATACACAACTGTTAACTTAAGGAAATGTCTTAATTCATATTACAGCATTAATACAAAAAAGCCCTATAAACTTAGGAGATAGATATTTTGTGCTTAAATACCATATATATCATAATTGATTTAAAACATACACAAAAGCTAAATTAGAAACATTGGAAAACCATTAAGAGCCTATCCCAAAATTCGATAGGATTATAGATCTTCTTCTTTTGATAAACTGTGACCTGCATCCAGCGAATGGATAGTGTAAAGGAGAAAAACAAACATTCTATCATACTCAGGATACCTGAAGAATTATGGGTAGAGATTAAGAATATTCTTCCAAAAGAGAAGCCACTGAAGACAGTTGGCGGCCGACCAATTATACCATATAAAAAAGTAATTGATGAAATTCTCTATGTATTAAGAACAAGAGGATGTCAGTGGAAGATGATACCTAAAGAATATGGATCTGGTTCTACCTGTCATCGTAGGTTTCAGAAGTGGAATAGCCTCGATATATTCAAAAAGGTATGGATAAAACTATTGAAAATTTACGATGATTTGAATGGTATCAAGTGGACATGGCAATCACTTGATGGTATATCGATAAAGGCATCTTATGGGGGCAATGACTGTATGAAGTAATCCTACTGATAGAAGCAAATTGGGCACAAAAAGACATATTTTAACAGATAAAAATGGAATCCCTCTATCTGCAGTTATATCATCTGCAAGCACCCATGACCTTAAACTAGTAACAGATGTGGGGGATAATGCAGTTATCAAACGACGACGTCACGTCAACGTCAACTGTCATCACATAAACCTAAACCGGGAACAAGAAGAAGGCTACAACATTTATGTCTTGACAAAGCATATAATTCCGAACCTGAATAACAGGAATTAATCAGACGAGGATATGTACTGCATATTCCTCCAAAAAGAAAAAGAAGAAAAAGAAGTCAAAGATTACAGTACAACATTGCTCAAATCGGAAAGCATTCTGCAAAAAGATGGGTTGTAGAGCGAACCAACTCGCGACACAACAGATTTAGGAAACTGTTTACTCGATATGAAAAGAAGGTAGAGAATTATCTTGGATTGGTACAGTTATCACGCTGTATGATCATGTATAGAAAGATAATTTTGGGATAGGCTCTTAATAGTTTTAACATCAGTAAAAAGTTAATGGATAATACATTATAATTTTTAGAAAAATATAATATATTACGTATAGTCTAAAAGAAAATACTAAATTGTTTGTCTATTACCAAAACAAACTAGAAGTTATATCATTTTAAAAATAGAAAAATGGTCTTTGCAAAAAGGTCCATCATTGCACATGGCTCTGCTAACTTAGGGAATTTTTCTATAGGATATTCCAATAATGATATATGATATTTCTAAAAATTTGTGAGGATGGAATTATTGTGTCCAAAGCCTTGGGATATTATTGAAATTGAATTAAAACAGGTAATTGATTAAATCAAAAACATTTAGAAAATCCTTAAGTAAACAGAGCCAAATAATCAGACATTCAAATCAAGCAATAATCAAATATTTAGTCTAATAATAAATATAAATCCTAATGTAAGTTCCACTTCGCTGGCCGTGTCCAAATCTAATTCAACTTCAAATTCAGGTTCGGCTTAAAGTACAAGACATAGTAAATAGGTTTAGAGACATACAAACAAATTATATTTTATCATCATACAACCGTCTCACTATAATAATCAAAATGGCGATATTAGTTAGTAAATGCTGATCCAGGAGCATTATCGGCACAATATATGAAACTATAACTAAAGTATGGCATTTGTAATATTTCTACTTTGATCCAACATATTTCATTTGTTATATGTCAAAAGTTTTATTGACAACTATTATAAAAATAGTAAATTCTATTATTATTGTTTAACAAGAACACGTTGCATTTCATGTTTATGATAAGAAATGTTTATAATATATCGATTTTTTATTTGATCATAATCATTAAAATCAACTAATTATTCATCATTTAGATTATTTAAAATATAACATATTTATATTTGCGAATTTGCTCGTTGTTATCATGATATCCCCTCTTTATTCAAAGGTGATTTTTAGTTTAGGAATAGTTTTGATAATTGCTGCATTAGGATCTATCTATATAACCATGATAGCATCTCAAAATAATGGAACTCCAAGTTCAAATTCATCCCCCTCGCTCTTACCTTCAGCAACTAATTCTGCTCAACCACCACAGAGAAATTCAACTAATATAAATAATCAATCATCTTTTCAGTCTACTTTTGTATCGCCAAAAGATAATATCATTGTTATCCCCCAAGGCGCACAATCCCCAAATTCTATGAATTATTTTGAGCCTTTAAATGCAATTGTTAAGTCTAATAATAAAATTACTTTTAAAAATGAAGATAGTACGGTTCATACAGCCACTGCTAACGATGGTTCATTTGACACTGGTAACATTCTCCCTGGATCTTCTAAAGCAGTTGTTATAAAAGGACAAGGAATAATTTCTTATCATTGTATTATTCACCCATTCATGAAAGCAAAACTTAGTGTAATATCTTCTCAATAAATAATCCTTTGAACAAAAAATAATTATGTCGATATTTTAAATTACAAATGACAAAGATAAATCAAAAAAATTTATGAATTTTTTTATAAAGGATTTAAAAGTAGTTTAATTATGAAAAAATGACTTCAATAAAGCAATATCAAATGTACCATTTAAAGTATATAACAAACCATTAGTTGATCTGTTCATTGTCGGGAGTTTTATTAGCTGAAGATCTTGGATATGGCGTACATTGGCTTGTCAATATATTGATAGTAGCAATAGTTATCACAACAGGATTTATCTTATATATAGCTTGGACAACAAGATACAGCTATGAATATAAAAAATCAGATGAAAAAGAAGGCATAAAATATAAATTATATAAATATCATGCTGAAAGATACTGGGCTATTTTTCTTGCAGGAATTTTGATATGGTTTTGGGCAATCGGATATCCTTGGGCTCCACCAGTTGCTTTTGAGAAAGCCCTCAGTAACAATAGTAAAGTACATATTATTGATGTAACAGCTGGACAGTGGTTTTGGCAATTTAGTGACGAAGGTATAAAAGATGATGAAAGATATGCCAAATCTGATTTTAATAATACAAAATCTATATCAGTAAATAAAAGTAATATTATTAATTCTATTAAAAAAATCGATGAAAATCATAAAGATTCAACATCAAATCCTTTAAAAATAAAAGTAGGCGAAACAGTAAAGTTTGTTGCACATTCTATAGATGTAAATCACGGATTTGGGATATTAAAGAGCTCGAAAAGTATGGATTCACCATTAATGCAAATGCAAGTTGTTCCTGGATATGACAACATATTTTATTATACATTTAAAAATCCTGGTACTTATACTATCCGTTGTTTAGAATATTGTGGATGGAATCATCCATATATGATGTCTCAGATAACTGTAGTAACTTCTAACTCGATATGAAATATTTGTATTAATTTTTATATAAAAAAATAAATGGTGAGATATAAAATATGATAGGGCATAAGTATGATAAAGAGCAAGGTCCAGCACCTCTATTTAAAATATCAAATGATTTGACAAGATTAACAAAATTGTTTATTATTTCGGCTTTAATTTATTTTTTGATAGCTGGATCTCTTGCTCTAGTAATGAGAACAATTCAGTCCAATATAATAATTATGAATGATCAAAATAAAACATTTGGCCTCTTTTATACAGCCCTTACTATTCACGGTCAGTTGATGTTTTTTGGTTTTGTGTCTATGCTTGTATTTGGAATAAGTTATTATCTTTTAAGTAAATTTGCTAAAAAGGAATTATACAGTTTTACCCTTGCAATTTTATCTTTTTCAGTTTTAAATGCAGGATCTATATTATTGATAGTATCTGGGACTATGTTTTTTGGTGCAGGTTGGTATAATCTTATGCCCTTACCATTTCATCCAGGAAATAATGGATGGAGTACTTTATCTGTAAGCATATTTTTAGTTGCAGAGTTATTAGTAGGAATATCATTGACCATTTTTTGTATAAATGTTATTGGAACGGTATTAAAAGGTGAGATTGCCGTCGGAATACAAAAAACAGAAATTGACTATGATAAAACAGATGATAAAAATTTACAAGAATCTTATGATGATAAGCATAAATCAAAAGCTGACGAGGGCGATTGCGGGAGAGTTGATCTTTTTGAATTAAAACAAATACCTTCAGTATTGAGATGGGTATCGATATTGGGAATTAGCTCATGGTTTCCTAGAAAATACAGGTTAAGAACGCCTGCTGTATCAATAGTGGTTGTGGGCATATTTATTAATGCACTAGTACAATTAATAGGAAACATTGGTCTGTTTGCTCAGTTGTTTATTGGATTTTCTTATCTGATAAACCCAAATTTTAGTGCAAATTGGTTATTAGGAAAAGATTTATGGTGGTTCTTCGGACATCCCATAGTATATTTTACATTATTCTCATTTTTAGGTGCAGTATATTATTATATCCCTAGATATACAAGAAAAACTGTACCATATGATAAATGGGCGTATAGATCATGGCCATTTTATTTTATTTTTACGATGCTAGTGTTTTCACACCACGTTTTTATGGATACACCTAACCCTGTGTGGCTCCAAATGATTGCGCAAACAGCAAGTTTTGGTATAGTATTTCCATCAGGTTTAACAATAATGACCGTAATGATGTATATATTTCGATCCAGAATAAAATGGAACATTACTTCTATGTTTATGTTATCAGGAATAGCTGGATGGGCTTTCGGGGGTTTTGCAGGTGTAGAAACAGGATGGTGGGGAACTAATATTTATTTACACAATACTTTGAATGTAGTTGGACATATTCATTTTGTAATATTGATGGGGAGCGTTCTTTTTGCAATGGGATTGATCTATTCTATAATACCAGATATAACAAAAAAGAATTTGTCAAAAATCTTAGGATTAGTTCATCTATTATCCACGCTAATTGGTGGGTTTGGATTGGCTTTTATGTTTACATTTTTAGGACTTGCAGGAGTCATTCGAAGAGAAGCAATATTGCCATCAGATTTTAATTGGGCGTTACCATTACTCTTATTTTTTGCATTTGTAGTTGGCATTGGACAAATTATTTTCATTTATAATGTAGTTAGAACAATGTTAAGAAAAAAACAAACAAATGAAGAAATAGAATATGCACTAAAATTAGAGAGTGAAAATAAAAAAACATCTCATAAGAGATGATCAACACTAAAAAGAGTAAAAACATTTACGGTTTATTATTTAATTATAGTATTATACCATTAACGATTATTATAATTTTATTACAGATTTCTAATCCATTATCTTCATTTATTGAAGAAGATTTGGGCGGCCATATGATTATAGAACATAGTTTATTCTTTTTATTTGGCTATAGTGCTATATTCTCTTTGCAAAAATGCAATAGATATTTTGCAAAGTTGGGTCTTCTTTTTACATGCATTTTAAAAAATAACAATCTTAAATGGAATAGGCTTAAAAAAAATGGTAGGTATGGTTGGATTTTTATAATTGTTATTTTTTTATTATTTTGGCACATTCCAGTCGTATTTGATTATGCGTCTTACTATGTAATGGTGCATTTACTTCAACACATATCATTTATAATTGTAGGAATGTGTATTTACATGGTTATTAAAAAATTTGAGTTCAATTTTCATTTAATATTATTGCTTTTGATGGGAAGTATTATGGGTTTGTCGGGCTTGTTGTTAATACTGTCTATCACTCCTGTTTATTCTTTTTATACAATTCAAAGTCATATCAGTGCAGGAAATTATATGATTATTTTCTCTATTATGATGATGATCTTTGTACTTCCAACTATATTAATAAAAAAAGCTCTTACATATTTAAAAAACAATGAATATGATTTTTGAGTGTTTCGTGTAATTTTAATTTTTTATAGAAATATAGATAATAAAATAGTGATATGGCAGACATTACTATGAATTTGATGAGTTGGATTAAAAATCGATGATTGATTATTTAAATAAAAAACGGTTTATAAATATATATTAAATGGATCTAAAAATTCATCGGGTTATTCTAAATCCTATTTACTGTAGGATAATGATTTACGCATAAATTTTAAGAAGACATATACTTTTATCGTCTAATTGTTTTGTTGCATAAATCCCCTTTTCCAAATACATTTAGATAACGTCAACCAAAAAATTGTATGAACTGGTCAGTCTATAACCAATCTCGTTAGAAGAGGTGAAATCTTGATAGGCTTCGATGTTATTGATAATTGGGACTCAGAGATAAAAGAGATAAATAAAGATAATGTTGGAGAACCATTTCTCATTATCTAACACTTTTCTTCTTTTACTTGGCCATGCTAAAAATATATTTTCATTTACCATACAGATAAACCGAAAGATTTCACAATATTAGGTTAAAGAAAAATACCCTAATCCCCGATTTTATAACAATAAATAGAAGAATAAGCAAATTGAATATACAAATAAATAATGACAAAGACGTAGCATCTAAAGACGAATATCTAATCATTGTCATAGACAGGTACAGCAAAAGTGGAAAGATAGTGTTAGTATGGGAAGCGGCGGATTGTAAAAACCGTGCTTCCTCGTATAAAAAGAACATTTGACGAATATGTTTATTTTGACAGATTAAAGAATATGTACAAGAAATAATATTGTATATATCTTGTATAATAAGATGATGTCAATTTGTCAAAAATCACTATAAATCAAAAATTATAGGAATTTTTCAACAAAACATATTGATTACAATATTATTGACTTCTAACAGACGTTAACAAAATATCGAATTTTATCCATCATAAATAATTGCAAAATATTGCAAATGAAGGCTACTAAATAAAATAGATGTATAATCATAACACTAAGATAATATTGAAATTTATATGGGACATTTTCAGAATAAGAAAATCCGAAATTTCTTTAAATAAAGATCATTTATTTATTATATATAATAATAATATCTTTACAGAGAAATGGAAGAATATAAAGAGCCAAATTTTGACAATTCTATTTAAGACAATAGAATATTCATTAATTCTAGCATTTCATAAAACAGCAGCAAAAACAATAAAACGGATTATTTATTTTAGAAAATTTCTTGTTAATTTAATAGGGTATAAGAATGCTCTCTCAAAAGCCATATAGTTATCGATTATTTGGTGAAATTGAATACATTTCTGTATCAAGTATCAAGCCTTCCACTCTATATAATTGTAGAGATATAAATCAGATTGTTATAGAGGCTATATCTGAATCCATAAAGCAATATGGATTAATCCAACCCATAGTAATTAGAGTAGCAGTAACAGCAGTAGAAGATGGAGCAATAGTAGAAGATAACCATTATGAAATTGTAGCAGGATGCAGAAGATACATGGCATGCAAAATTCTAAATTGGGAAAAAATTCCTTGTCATATTGTACATCTAAATGATATGCAAGCATTTGAAATATCGCTTGTTGAAAATATTCAAAGAGAATCCCTATCTCCTATAGAGGAAGCAAAATCATTCAAAAAATATGTACTTGATAAAGGATGGGGCAGCATCTCTAACTTATCATCTAAAATTGGAATGAGTCATAGCTATATTACAAAAAGAATTGCTATGTTAGATCTTCCTTTGGATGTTCAACAATCAATAAAAAATTATGAGTTAAAACCAAGCTCAGCAGAAGAGTTATTATACATTAAAGATCCAGAAAGACAATCTCAACTGGGAAAAATGATACTTAAAAGACATTTGACTACCATGAAAGCCAGAAAGTTAGTAAGAGAAGATCCATATTATTGCGAGAATTCAGAAATAATTGAAGGTAGAAGTGAACTTCAAGCAATTAACAAATCAATTGTTATTTTGAAAATTGCAATGAGTAAAATAGCACAGTTAGTTGAAGATGAGGATGAAGAAGAAGAAGAGAAGGAAGATGAAAGAAATTATGATGATATAAATGATAGTAATGGAATGAATAGTAAAGAGTTAAGAGAAAGGAACAATAGAAATAGCAATGGTATTGTAAATAGTAAAAGTAATCTGCTGATAAAAGAGTTATTGATGTATCAAAAGAAACAATTGCATGATCAAATAGATATATTATTGAAAGCCAAGAAAAAATATGTAAAAAACATTGTTCGGTACCGACAAATTATGGAGAGATAAAGTCGCCTGTTAATTTAAGGAAAACCTTTGACCTTAAAATAACCATATTATAGATAAGATGGAGAAATAATACATCTGCAAAATAATGGGTTATAGATTATACTTATAACAATATTTTCCTGGCTTTTTTGCTTTTAACTATTGTACCGAGCAACAGATTCCAAGACCTATTGATAATAAAAGATGCAACAAAGCATACTATTCAGGCAAGAAGAAGATATATCGTAAAGAATCATCTTATGGTTAACAATCGTGATCATATTCTTCATAATGTTGCATGTAAGAAATGGTACAGACATGACTATGACATCTATAAAAAGAATCACCCTGTCATCCCCAAAAGGATTGTTAATGTATTTGACCTAGGATATCTTAGCACTGAAAAGAATTTCCCAGAATAGATATCTGTCTTACCATTCAAAAATAAAAGAGTCATTCTTTTTCTAACTTGTTGTATCAGGTATGATAAACAATAAGGAAATCTATAGCTTTTGCTTAACTTTACATACCCTCTTTTAATAATTTCTTTTTCTAAACTTTTAGAGTTAAGATCTGTCAAGGCACAAGTGATGATACTTCTTGCATCTTCGTCGTTTTGTATTGCTTAATATAGAAGTTCGTTTAATAGCCAAATTGTCAATTGGATCTGTTACTGCTTTTATATGGCGACTGCTTGCTGCGGTTATAACAGTAGAAATTGGGATATCAGATTTATCGGTTAAAATATGCCTTTTTATTCCTAGTTTGCTTCTATCTACAAGATTATTTCCTACAGTCATCGTCTCACTAAAGGAGCCTATATTAATATGCTATCAGAGAATGCCATGTCCATTTGATATCAATTAGGTCATTATAGACCTCCAATCCTACCAATATCTTTTTGAAAACGTCAAGATTATTCCAATCCTGAAACCTGCGATTACATGTTATAGAACCAGAACCAAACTTTGAAGGCAACACCTTCCAATGGTATCCAGTCCTTAGTATATAGAGAATACCATTATGTACCTTTCTAAAGGGTACAATAGTCGACCTACAGTTTTAGATAGTTTTTCTTTTGGTAAGATATTTCTAATCATCCATAATTCATTAGAAATCTTTCTTATAGTCTGACTATTTTTGTAATCCTTATTCTATGGATGAATATCACACTTTAGCAAAAGGTCTAATAAGATATAACATAATCGCATTTTAGTATAGACTGTAAGTATATAAGAAATCTATTGCATTGTATTTTAATATTGTTTCCCATAAATAGAATAAAACAGTACAATACAATGTCAAAAACTTTGGTTATATCCAATTCCAAAAATGACTAGATAATAATATTGCATATTATACAATATTTCTTGTTAATATTATATTTATAGAAAAAGCAATAAATAGTTCGATACATAATTCTCCTAATATGAATAAGATTATTCCTTTTTATATATTTTTTATGCTTCTCGTACTCTCCATTAGCTATTCATTTACTTATCGCAAGGTTTATGGAGATGGTTTATTTATGGAACAGTTATCGGCATCTCTGGGTGACCGTAAAGCGGATTTATTAATAAAAATGAATCCTCCTGTTGTGACTACTGCATTAGAACAAAATGGTCAAAAACCTATCATAGAATTTAAGCTATTTGATTCTAAAACTAATCAAAATTTTAAATCGGTTACCTATTATATTACTATTGAAAAAAATGGTAAACAATTGCTCTCCAATTGGTTTTATGATGCCAATGGGGATTTAAAAATTCAAATGGAGCCAAGGAATACTAGTCAAATTCAAGTCGAAGGTGATCTTGATCCCATTTTAAATGCATATACCAGTCAAGGAGCTAGCAATGTAGTTGCTACTGGACCGATATTTTCACAAGGTGGGCTGTATCATTTTATTGTAAGAATTGTTACGGTGGATTATTCTACAACAATTTTACCTGATGCCCAACAACCCAAATTTGATGGATGGCTTAGCATCGGAGCATATCATCACAAAGATTTTGATATTAATGGTAAACCAGTTCCAGTAAGCATATTAGGATATTATGATGAAGTAGGTAACATTACATATGTACCTAAAACTAATGCAATTTCTTTTAATATGCCATTTACCTACAACATGACCAGACTTAACGCTTCTGACAATAATGTATACGTTCACCAAGAGGTAGATCTTCCAAAACCAAGTGTTTTTACATCAACAGGCAGTTATAAAGGACTTGCTAATGGACAAGATGTCAGCAAATATTTGGTAGTAGATGGTTCCAACAAAACAAAAGATGTAGCTCATTTTATGCTTACCAAACCCATCGTTTTACAAATAGCAGGCAAATATAAACCAAATAATGCATCCGATAAAGGTGAAATGAGTTTTACACTTATGCCATCAAAAACAGGAGCTAAATCGATGGGAACGGCCATGAATATGACTGCGATGATGACGCCTTCAAAATAAATTTTTATTTATATAATAATTAGTATTTTGAAAAAATTAATTCTATTTATAAAATAGTGTATAAAAGTTATTTATGTAATTATTGTAAATACCGGCTTTGTTAACGGTCATACAAACAGATAGTGCTTTCACCCTATAAACTAATTATACTTATTTTGCATACATATTTTTTGTAGTAATTTACGATTCAATCTGAATTATTTTAATATACTCCTTCATTTTTTAAATGTTGAGTTATTTATCCATCATATAAATAAATTTACACAATCAGATTCAATTAAGAGCCTATCCCAAAATTCGATAGAATTATAGCTCTTTTCCTCTTTTGATAAACTGTGACCTGCATCCAGCGAATGGATAGTGTAAAGGAGAAAAATAAACATTCTACCATACTCAAGATTCCGGATGAATTATGGGATAAAATTAAGAATATTCTTCCAAAAGAGAAACCACTCAAGACGGTTGGTCGACCAATTATTCCATATAGAAAAGTGATGGATGGAATTATCTATGTACTAAGAACATGAGGATGCTCGTGGAAAATGCTGCCCAAAGAATACGGATCAGGTTCTACTTGTCACCGTAGGTTTCAAGAATGGAATGGATTAGATGCATTCAAAAAGGCATGGATAAAACTATTGAAAATCTATCATGAGCTTGTCGGTATTAATTGGACATGGCAATCCATCGTAGTATCTCTATAAAATCACCTTTAGTGGGGTGATGACTATAGGACACAATCCTACTGATAGAAGCAAACTAGGCAGAACAAAAAAGACATATTTTAACAGATAAAAATAGAATCCCTCTATCTGTTGTAATATCATCTGCAAGTACTCATGACATTAAACTAGTAACAGATGTGGTGGATAATAGAGTTATCAAAAGACCATCATTTAAAACTATAACAAAAGGAAGAAGAAGAGGAAGAAAACTTCAACATCTATGTCTTGATAAAGCACATAATTCCGAACAAGAAGAACAAGAACTAATCAAACGAGGATATGTACTGCATATTCCTCCAAAGAGAAAAAGAGATGAAACAGAGAAAGAAGAAGAGGTCAAGGTTATAACACAACATTGTCCAAATCGTAAAAAACATTCTCCCAAAAGATGGGTTGTAGGGGGAACGAATTCATGGCACAACAGATTCAGGAAACTGTTTACTCGATATGAGAAGAAGGCGAAAAACTATCTTGGATTAATACAGTTATCATGTTGTATGATCATCTATAGAAAAATAATTTTGGGATAGGCTCTTAGTAGAGGTGTAAGAAATACTGTTTCGCATTTTTGGCAAATTGCAGCCTTTTTTGCAAATTCTGTTGCTCTGTTTCCTAATTCCTTATCCTTTAATCATACCTATTCTGTTTCTCTAGATTTTCCTAAAAAGGTTATATAGAGATACCTTTATCATCATCTCATTTACCATATTTTGAAACCGAGTAGCAGATACATACTCACCAAACATTCTCTTTATCGTTGAAAAGGCTGTCTCGGCAATCCATCTATATCCATACTTTCTTTTAGATTTCCATTTCATCAGATCATCTTTTGTCTGTAGCCTTACTTCTCTATTCCTTAAACTATTATTTCTAACAGAAATGACAGAATTTTTTCTCACCTTTATTCCAGGAGTAATTCCTTTCTGTTCAAGAAATTGAAAGTTTGTGTTTGTATCATGGGCTCCATCAGCAAGGACAGATTCAATCTTTATACTTGGATCATCCAAAACATGATTGACCAGTCTCTTTAACATCCTTCCATCGTGAACCTTCTCGTTGGTTGCCTCTAAAGCAAGGACTCCCTTGTCTTTATGTTTACGGCCGCATGTATCTTGAGATAACCTTTCCTATTCAGAACATTCCATTTCTTATCCATCCATTGGCCCCTGTTGGTTAACTTGATTCCTGAGCTATCTACGGCAATTATGATATACTTATCATCATCATCATCATCATCATTCTTCCTATCATAGTCATTATTGATATTAACACTTAACCTATTGATTCTTTTACAGATATGGCCATAGCTCGGTTTCGAAGGTAGACTTTTTCCAGTAGCTTTGATTATACCTTCTGTTTGTCTGTATGGTAAATGAAATGAGTAACGTATATATCCAATGACAAGAATGAATGAATCGGGAAAGATAAAAGGGTTTGCCTTTCTTGTTTTTATTCATTAGTTCTAGATCGGAATCCCAAATATCAAGAAAATCCTATGAAAATAGTATCTCACCACGTCGGACTAATGAGCGATTGTAAGAGGACCAGTCAATCAAGAATGATAAATTAGTTCAATCCCAGCAAAATAGGTTGAGTTAGGCGACAAAGCAAAATTCTGTTATTTTTCTTTATCGTGGAATAACAATGAATGTTATAAATATTATTCAAAATATTGGAATAATCATTTTAGGATTTGCGATTGTTTTGTTTGCAAAAGCAGTTGCAGTTTATCTTATACTTTTCATTGTTAATAAATTTACAAAAGAAAAAATTCAAAGGTTTGGAGAAATATTATTGTGATAGGTGGGATGCGTGGGGCATTATCAATTGCATTAGTTACTTCGTTACCAGAATGAGAAATAAAAAATAAATTGGAAGTATTGATCTTTGGAGTTTGTATTAATATCTTTGATAATACAATATATTTTTCTGACAAAATATGCATATAAGAAATCTATTTTATTTTAAACTATTAAAGGTGAATAATCATAATAACATTTTAATCATACGACCATTCATTTAATATAATATTTATTTTATGGACAAACCAAATATGATACCAGATTTATAGGATATATATTATGATCCAGTATTTCTTAAATTATATATCTATTATTAAAATGAATCCTTTTTACATATTTCGAAAGAAACTATGATGGTGCAATATTGTATCCAGAAACACAAAACTAAATATACAAGTAAAAAAAATTCGAGTAATCTCTAGAGAAATTTATGTAAAAATGTATATAAAAATAATTTTATGTTCTCCGATTTATGGAATTTCATAGTTAAAACACACTAAGAAATTAGGTATAAAATTGATTTATTATTATATCGTTTCAGTTCATTTCTAATACTAAATCAGTCAAAGTTTGAATAGTTATTATAATATATAAATCGTTTTATATCTGTTTTTCAGATTTTATAGAAGGACTTAAAAACTATGATGCACAAATTATAATAGATTAATATGAGTAATATGGAAATTCCAAAAATAAGGGTAAGAATTAACGGCACATTACCTGATACCTCTACGTTAGGTAATGTAGAAACTTCTGAAAGGGCAGCAGAAATAAAAAATCAAAATATAATTTCAAATACATCGTGTTCAGTATTTTTAGATGAAACAAATCAAATATTTCATATATTGGTTGATGTAGGTCAAGGAATAATCCAAAGCATTGAAAAAAATAATTCTAATACAGGATTAACATCATCTTCGTCATCTATAACTTACATGCCAGATGCTTTATTGATAACTCATGCACACATTGATCATATAAAAGAACTTCCATTGCTTATAGAAAGAACAATTAATAATTCAAAAAAATTACAAATATTTTTGTACTTTGGAATGTTATAACAGCATTCTTAAAACGTTCCCACAACTTTTCGCTCATTCAAATACAACTAATTATGTATCATTTAACATGGTAAAACCAAACATCACTTTTAATATAAATAAATTTTCGATAACACCTATTTTAGCAAACCATGGCGAAGATTATTCTGTGATTGGCTCAGTTATATATATAATCAACGTAATAAATAAAAAAATAATTATGGGATGGGATTTTCTTTCATTGCCTGATGTAGACGAAAATGTACTATGGAATCCCGATCTGCTCATTTTAGGTACTCAAAGCTATAATCCGCATCCAGAAACAGGAATGATCTCCGTGACGGACGCATTTCCATTAATAAGAAGATGGAATGCAAAAGAGTGTTACCTTGTACATTATAGAGGATTACTAGATTTGGAAGAGGCAAAAAATCAGTGGTTTAGAGGTCCAACAAAACCTATGACAACTGATGAATTACAAAGAACAATTGATCCCATTGTTCCAAAATCAGGTGGAGCAGATGACGCATTTAGGATAATAGTTGCAAAAGAAGGAATGACATGGAATTCAGAAATAAAAAAAGAAGAGGAATCAATACAACAAAATACAAATTTTCCAATAGGTAATGAGCTTTTGATTGAAAGCCTTCAAACTTATGTATTAAAATTTGAAAAAGATAATAGAGATAATAAGTTAAAGCTCATGATAGAAGATAGAATCAACAGATTTGACTTATCATTTGATAAACCAATAAAAGAGAAGAACAGAGATGACATACTTTATGCCCAAGGAGAAAAAGGAATGTTATCAAAGGGTCCAAATTTCAGAATGCAAGTTATCGATAATGAAAGCTCATCTATAGCAAGCATAAATGCTTTTAAAGGAAGTAAATCAGTTTTTAGAGAGGATATACCAATAAAAAAAATAGATAGTCAAAAATTAAGAAAATATATCGCAGAAAACTTTTAAGGCATTTTAAATAATTATTTTTATTACGGAATAAAATTCAAGAAAATATTTATATCATTTGGCACAAGTCAATAATCATAATATTTTAAAAAATTTGACAACAATCTATAATAAAAATCTAATAACTTCATATTATAGACCTACAAAAATAGAATAATAAAATTCGTTAGTTGAGTTATTCATTGATCGGCTCTGTTAACAGCTGTGTAAACGGTGGCCTAGATATATTTGTAAAATATTTGTAGTTGTTTTCAGAAAACAAAATAATTAAGATATGATTTATTTGGATGACAATTGTGTTATAATATCTCCACCAAAACAACTACAAATATTTTACAATAAACACCATCTATGTATTTACATCCATGAAAATCTCGTTGTATGTTGGTACTCTTTTATATCCTGTTTAGCCATCTTTAAATATATTTTTCATTCTAATAAAATTTTCTGAGCATAGCTATCGCTAGGAATATGTATAGGCAGCAGCAGATACTAGCTTTTTGTTTATCGATGTTCTAATTTCTGCAGCTTTCGTTCATATCTTTGCTTGTCCATGTATCTATAGAGTTCGTTTCTGGTTAGCATGTACCATATAATAACAAGTAATTCTTTTGCTGTTGCAACTATGGCTGTGGCATGACCTTTCCTATTTTTTATTCTATCATAAAATATTCTCAAATGAGCATCATATCTTATTGCGACAAGTGCACATTGAACGAGTATCCATCGTAACCATGGTGAGGAGCCTTGTTTTGTTATTTTTCCTGTTTTCGTTTTTCCTGACGATTCTCTTGTCCTAGGAGCTAAACCCGCATAACTTACTAGTTTCCAGGGTGTGGAAAACCGTCTTACATCGACTATTTCTGTGGATATGAGCATTGCAGAGAATATATCTATTCCAGTTATGCTAAGGAGAATCTTAACGTCCTTATTATCCAATGATGCATACTTTGATATCTCTTTTGATACAATGTCTATCTGTTGGTTAATTGCTTCTATGGACGCTATCGATGAATCCAAGATAATTCTATCCACTGGTGTAACCAGAGGAGATAACGATTTCAGCCACTCGATGCCTGATTTGCTAAATATATCGGTTAATTCTGTTCTGTAATCATATTTGTCAAGGATTGAATGTACTTTATTTACCAGTTTTGTTTTGGTTCTTGACAGCGTTATTCTGTGTCTAACAAGACTCCTTCTGTCTCTATCCTCATGTTTTGGTACATACGATTCATATATTAAATCTGTTCGCAATAGATCAGATAATATTCTGGCATCAAGTTTATCTGACTTTATTCTGGCTTCTGCAATTATCCTTGTCTTGTATGGATTGGCAAGTTTCGTATCTATTCCATTCTCTTCAAGTGTGTCATGAATTCGCATCCACATGTTTCCTGTGGATTCTAATACTGCTCGGGTAGAACATTTTCCGCATGATTGTATTCTTGAGAGTAGATCTTGTATCCCATCTCCATCATTACCAAAGAAGAATTCATCCAATACATTTCCTTTGTCATCTTTAATTGCTGCTCTACATTTTCTCTTTCCTACATCTATTCCAAGATGATTCATATCTTTTTCATTTCCTTTTTTTAAGTTGGCTTTACAGGCGGCATACATCCATCCACCCTTTTTGGGTACTGTGACAGCCGCTTGAGATATAGTTCAGTCACAACTTCGCTCTCATACGGAGCATGTAAACTTTGAACCTAGCCAACATACAAACTAGAAGATACTACAAGATTTTCATGTCGTCACAACTGTTAACTTAGAGCCTATCCCAAAATTATCTTTCTATAAATGATTATGCAACAAGATAACTGTACCAATCCAAAATAGTTCTCGACCTTCTTTTCATATCGAGTAAACAGTTTCCTGAACCTATTATGCCAAGAGTTTGTTCTCCATATAACCCATCTTTTGGGAGAATGTTTTTTACGATTTGATATCGTTATTGTCTTTTCATCATCAACTTCCTTCCCTTTTTCTTTCTTGTATGGTATGTGCAGTACATAGCCTCGTCTGATTAATTCCTGTTCTTCAGGTTCGGAATTGTATGCTTTGTCAAGACATAAATGTTGTAGCCTTCTTCTTGTTCCCGGTTTAGGTTTATGTGATGACAGTTGACGTTGACGTCGTCGTTTGATAGAGTTATCCACCACATCTGTTACTAGTTTAATGTCATGAGTACTTGCAGATGATATTACAACAGATAGAGGGATTCTATTTTTATCTGTTAAAATATGTCTTTTTTGTTCTGCCTAGTTTGCTTCTATCAGTAGGATTGTGTCCTATAGTCATCACCCCACTAAAGGTGATTTTATAGAGATACTACGATGGATTGCCATGTCCAATTAATACCGACAAGCTCATGATAGATTTTCAATAGTTTTATCCATGCCTTTTTGAATGCATCTAATCCATTCCATTCTTGAAACCTACGGTGACAAGTAGAACCTGATCCGTATTCTTTGGGCAGCATTTTCCACGAGCATCCTCATGTTCTTAGTACATAGATAATTCCATCCATCACTTTTCTATATGGAATAATTGGTCGACCAACCGTCTTGAGTGGTTTCTCTTTTGGAAGAATATTCTTAATTTTATCCCATAATTCATCCGGAATCTTGAGTATGGTAGAATGTTTATTTTTCTCCTTTACACTATCCATTCGCTGGATGCAGGTCACAGTTTATCAAAAGAGGAAAAGAGCTATAATTCTATCGAATTTTGGGATAGGCTCTAAATAACCTGATTTAAGAAAGATTTATTTATAAATCCAATTTATAAAAATAAAGATATTTTACAAAAACATATTGCATATTTATAATTAACGATACCAATATCCTAGATTATGGATAATCATGGCAAGAGAAAGAAACAAAGAACTATAACGTTACGTGTAGATGAAGATATAATAAATGAATTATATAAACAATCTGATACTGATATTATCAGTGTAAATTCGCTTGTCAATCAAGTTTTAAAAAGATATGTTGAATGGAGTAGGTATGAAGATAGATCTTCGATGATACCTGTGGCTGCATCGATATTAAAGGAATTATTTGATCCGCTTAGCAAAGAACAAGTAATAAAGTTAGTCAAAGATGTGGCCAAGGATGCAATCTATAATATCATTATATTTATGTATGGTAAAATAGATTTCGAAACATTGATGTCTTGGTATAAACAAAGGATGATGCACTGTTCTGAAATTTCAGAGAAGGATAATGATAATGGCAATCGCAAGATTATATTTAAGCACGATCTTGGTAAGAATTGGTCGTTATACCATAAGACTGTATTAGAATCAATTTGTCATGATATTTTATCGGAACCAATAAGTATTGATTCTACAAGTTCAACCGTTATAATCGATATTCAAAAGTAGATAAGCGTCTAGTAATTAGCCTCAAAGATGAACGAAAGTTAAATTATTTCTAATTCGATGAAATGGATCTATTTAATTAAATATCTCTCTTGTGTAATTATCTACAAAGGGATTAATACCGTTAGTTTACCATTAACATATTTTCTATTTGTTTTCGTATGATGTTATCCAAAAAACCACTGCTTTTCAAATTACACTAGTTTAACAGTTGAAGAATTTGAAGATAGTTTTGATAAAGAAATTACAAAAAGATATATTAAACCTGAAATACAATGTTTATCAAAAAGTCAAGATGGAGAAAGCGATGTAGCGTGTGAGGAAGACCATTTAGACTTGACTTAAGGGTTCATGCTTTTAGGGCTCTTACTGAAAATTATATCTTTATTATGTTAATCAATGAATAGGTAAAGTCATTGTTTTATATGATTAAATTTACACTTATTTTTCTTGCAAGAAAAATAATCGTTCGCTTTCAATTCTACCTTTTATATGTAGCATCATTCTTTCGATAAGGATTTTTTCATAAAATGAATGAAGATGGTGATTTAGTTTTAGAAATCGACATGTTTGTGTATACCAAGTACCTCATTTAAGGAAAAGAATGTACTCCATATTTTTGTAATATGCCTGACCAAAATCGTTCGACAACAAACATACTTCGCTCTTTATATATGCACAAAGAAAGAATTTCTATATTCTTTGACTCTATTATTATACAAAGTCATATTAATTCAGAATCTGTTTTTATTGTAGTTTCATCAATTATATATTATAAAATTTTTTTTATTGAATATATTTTCAAGTTTATATTTTTGAATCTAGTGTTAAATTAATACATGAATTATTTTTATTATACGTGAAAATTATGACTTTATCAGTGTTTTAAAATGATAATCCTAAAAAATAGGATCCATAACCTATAATTTGCGAAGGCGTTCTGTTTCTCGATTATAGATAAATCTGTTATTTTCAATCTATATGTTTTTTAAGTTATATCTAATAAAGCGCATTGATACATACATCTATTAAACCTATTTAGAAGTGTAAACCATGTATATTTTTCCTGTATGCATATTAATATATTTCCAATCCGCCTTTTCAAGAGAAATTTTTTCAAACTTTGCTTGTATTTGTGGATGCAATAATTTGTATATTGTATCTCCTATCGTAATTTTATTTGGTTGTGTAATAGATGTTATTTTAGAAGCTATATTCATAACATATCCGATCAAATCTATTTGCGAATTTTTATCATAACCGTATTGCATAACAACATTTTCGCCTTCTACCATACCTATCTTTATTTGTAATTCCGGAAAGTCGCATTTATTTAAAATAGGATTAATTACTTCTCTAATTACGCTTATCATTAGTTTGGCACAACTAATAGCATTATTACAAATCAAATTTTTATTAAAGTCTGAAGGAAAAAATGAGATAATTGCATCACCTAAATATTTTAAAACAAATCCATTGTATCTTTCGACTACTAAAGACAATTCATGTGAAAATACGTTTATAATTGTAACAAGCTTGTCCACTGGTAAAGTCATACTCATTTTTGTTGAGCCTACTAAATCCGCATACATTATAACTAAATCCAGTCTTGCATTCACATGATTGAGTAAAAAATTTTGACCTCTCTTTATAGATGTATTATATTGATATCTTTCTTTTAATGCACTACATAATCCATCTTGTCGTAAATTAAAGAGTGTTTTTAAATCAAAAACATTAGTTTCAGTATTATTAATATCATTATCGTTTCCATGAAAAGTCATTTTATTAAAACTCCATCTTCATTTCTTTGTGTTGTTAATTCTTTTTATTTGTCATTATTATATTTCTTCGTTATCATAACATAAGATAGTAGATCTTGCATAATTATCACAAATAGCTTTATGACCATTAGTTCTCCATTCATTTGTTTTCTCTTTGCTTTCATACGAGATGTTATCTAAAAAACTCTATTTCAAACATTTACTGGTCTAACATTATCAGAATTTAATAATATTTACGAGATGACAAAAAGATATGATAAGCATGATATACAACGCTTATCATCCAAACGAAAAGATCCAGAAAGAGATATGGACACAGACAGACCTTTCAATCTATATATCAAAAATAGATTTCTAATGCTTTTAATCTATAATCGTCTTTATATAACTTCAGGCTCTGCTAACTTAAGAAAAACCTATAGATCTAGAATAACCATTTATTATATGTCTACAAGAAATAGAACACCTTCAAATATCTTTGGATATGGATTATACTTGTACTTTCTTGGTTTATCATTTGGAATTACTGCCAAGGCATTATCATTTTTAAAAATAATAAAAATAAGTCATGTATCAATCTGGAAATGGATTCAAAAGTACAATCTTAGGAAATATCTAAAGAATAAGGAAATCAAAGAATATATCATATATGAAACTGCCATAAAATCAGGTTCTGATCTAATATGGCTTTGGGTTATAATAGAACCAAAACATAAAGAAATCCTTGATGTTGATATATCAAAAAAACGAAACATGTTTGTTACCGAACGAGTTCTGTCTCGGGCAGTAAACAAGTATGGATTACATTCTGTTTCGTCAGATGGCGGTCCTGGTACCCACAAGCTTGCAAGTTTTGGACCTATACATCACCTTCACTCCTCTTTTGAAAAAAGCATAATAGAAAGGACAATGCAGTACATAAAAGATAGAACTGAAAGCTTTGATGATTATTTTCCTTGTAAAAGGAACAAGTGCAATCTACATCATGTTAATCAATGGCTCAAGTTGTCTGTTTATGAGGATAATAAAGAAATAATATCTTAAGTTAACAGAGTCGATATTAAAAATACCATTTCTTCTTTTTTCCAGATTAAAATCGACTTATTAAGCATGTAAAAAAGAAAAGATGCAGTTTCTCGCTTATTTCTCTTCAAAAGTTTTTCCCCTTTTAAAAATACCTTGATAATTTTCTAACCTTTTTTTACGAATTATCATTGATACCATTAAGAATGATGCTATTGCAATTATGATTCCCTGAAAGGTCTTTGCAAGAATATCTGGAATTCCAACATCTGTTTGTAATCCTATTGTTGGGATATCTATTATCCTTGTCAGAATATAAAATACTATTAGTGCTGCAGAGCCAACAATTGCTATTATATATGGAATCTTACTTTTATGCTCCACAAATAACATCCAGAGTGCTATGGCAATATAAGAAATAGATACAACAAGAAAAAATGTCATTTCATTTTTCGTTGATGCTATGTCATATGCTGATGTTGCTGTTTTTGTATGTAACAGTTCCAAATGATCTTCATATGCTGCATAAAAATATATACTTGAAATAACGAACATCAACACAGTAATAATATAAACAATCATCGGCTTATGGGCCAACATTATTGCTTTATGTTCTCTTTGGACATCTTTATTCATATCTTATTTCTTAAAATTGGAGATTTTAAACTGCCTTTTATTCTCATTAGTTGAGAACACTCAAAATTAAGTTATCATAGTTTTAATTTTTATTTATTGCTTTGGATATGAATAAAAATAGTTATAATATTTACAATTAATTTTAATAATAAATAACGATTTATCTTTAATTTTACTTAATTGTAAATGATTTAATCTTGCCAAAAATGTAATAAAAGAAGAACATGGACTTTATGAAACTTATTTTGCTTATTCATATTTCATTAGGATTTTTGTTGGTTTATTTTGCAGCTAGAGCTTATAAAAGAACAAAGTATGTGCCAATGATTTATCTTGCTTTTGGGTTCATACTAATAACTGTTGGCGATACAATAATTGGAGATTTGTTCGATTTTATGGGTGATGGAAGCAGAAAAATTATTGAAGAGCTGGTTGAAATATCTGGTTTTGTACTAGTAATTTTTGCCATAATTAAAAGTTGAATAATCCATCTACAAAGGACATTTTATCAATTCTTTTAGATGATATTAATTTAAAAATATTAGAAGTATTGGATGGAAAAGATTTAAATATACAACAGATTGCTCTATCACTTGACATACCATTATCATCAACATATAGAAAAATAGGAAAGTTAGAAAAATATGGATTAATAAAGAAAACACAAATTATTAGGAAAGTTGATGGATCAGATCAATCTTTATACACTTGTTGGATATCTGAAATTCTGATATACTATAAAAACAATTCTCTATCATTTAAAATAAATAAGAAACCCATAAAAGATAAGATTGTAAGACTGTGGCAAAAGTTCAAATCTTAAATTTCAAAAAATAATATCGGTTGTTCAAATTTATATGATCGTGCCGTTCCCATTTTATTTTTGTTGTTATTACCACGCCATAAAATAGAATGATATATTCGTAGGTATTACGTTATTGTCGTATTAAACTGTTAAAAAAACTATAGGTTTAAGCGCCCGTCGCTAATCAACACACAGTTAATTTCTATACGCCTATTTCCATTTCTAAACAATAAAGTGATATTTACAGCATTTATGATCGACAAATTGCTGAGCAATCTGGAAAAGGGTTCACCGTCATTAAATATATATACACATTTACACTACCTGAATTGTCCATCACTCCTCCAATCTGTTGAACCATCCGGAGTTATCTTATCAAGATATTGCTATGCGATGTAGTATATACATATCATAAAGATATGTTTCGTTTTTTCAAACCCATAATATCAAACAAATCCATTGTACGTATTTTGTGATTGTCCACCATAATTTGTATTACAAGAACCAAATTCCGTTAACACGTTGGGTTTTGAATATTATATGAATTCTGTGATTAATGATAAGTTTGTGCTATGACCATTATTGTTGAAACTGTTGATGTTAGAGTTTGTAAAAGTATCGATATTTTGATGGGACGATGGATGTTATTCATAATGCCGGGTTACTTCTAGTGTTATTAACAAATATAGATAAAATCTATTGATATAATACTATTGTTTAGCTATAATAAAGAGGTATCAGAAACTGGGCCTAGTGTGCATTGTTGTATGATTCGAAAACCAGTTATACCCGCAGTTTACCTTTGACATTAACAATTGAATTTCATTTTTTTCGTTTTTATTCCATCAACAAAACGTTATCAGATGATGAAAAAAATAATCATATAACAAAGCATAAATTATTATCTAATTACTACACGAACTTTCAACCGCTTAAACATATGTTTATTCGATATTAAAAAATGAGGTAGCTCATGATAATATTAAAAAGTATTTGATAGGATCTATGAATTAATGTTATTTGATATATTTTAGATATTCAAAAATATTTTAATTGATTCTATAACATGAGATCTTTTCTAAATATGAAAATTTAATAATAAAAAAGATCACAACTCATTATTTAAAATAATTATTGTGTTTATTTGTCCTATTTGTTGAATGTTTGTATATGTAGAAATAAATAAAATACAATTAAAAAATTATAATAGAACATGACATACAAATCAAAAATTCTAGAAATGCTATAACAAAAAAGTAATCAAAAACTTAAATTGTTTGTTACTAGATGTTTAGAATATACTATAATTAGTATTGTTAACCAACATATTATATGCATTAATTATGTATATAAATTTAAATGGCACAAATGCCTGCATTAATTCCAAAAGAAGTAGAGATTCATAGACTAAAAAAGATCTACATAATGATCATTATGTTGGTACTATTGCTGCATCAGTAGAAGTCGATAACTTTGTTGATGGATCATTGCACCAAACAAGCATTAGAGATAGCGCATTTACACCCTCTCACTGGTGGTTATACAGCCACTTTATTGCACTCCCAATAGGCTGGGGCATGGTTGCAATGTATGACAGAAGAGTTCCAGCACTAAGAGGTCCAAACAATACAATGAATACTGGATTGAAAATAACCATTATCGGTTATTTAGCAACAATGTTCACAATCGGTATCAATGAATTGTGGCACTTTTGGTTCGTAGAAGAAATATTCTCAGTACCAAACCACTGGATGTTCAACATGGGTATAGTAGTAGCCTTTATGGGTGCACTCGCTTATGTAGTTAGAGTATATGCACGTTTGGTAGAATTGGGAGCAGAAACACCAGCAAGGAACCCATACGTAGCAGAAATGTACAAATTAGCATTAGAGGGAAAACTCTACAGCAGATCTATCCCATAAATTTTTTTTGTTTCTTACTTTTAATTATATAATACGAGAATGTCTTCACCGATATATTCAAGTAATTACAGTAGCCGCTTCTTTGGAGAAATCGAAGATTTGCCTATATCTAGTATCGAATTATCTCCTTATAATTTACGTATTTTAACCAATTTGAATTTAGATAAGATGATAAATTCTATAAAACAGCATGGTCTTTTGCAACCATTAGTTGTTAGGCCAAAAGAAGATTATTTCGAAGTTGTAATAGGATGCAAGAAGATTTTTAGCTTGTAAATCTTTAAAATGGAAAAAAATACCTTGTTATACAGTACATTTGGATGAGCTTCAATCCTATGAAGTTTCGCTTGTTGAGAATATTCGAAGAAAATCTCTTACGCCATTAGAAGAGGCAAATGCATTTAAAATATATGTATCTGACAATGGTTGGGGTAGTGTAACCAAACTAACATCAAGGCTAGAAAAGAATCCAAGTTATATACTAAGACGAATTGCTTTGCTAAATTTACCTAGTGATGTTATAGAATGTATTAAAAATTCGAGTTTAAACCATAGTTCTGCAGAAGAACTATTTTTGGTCAAGGATCCTGAAAAACAATCTAAATTATCTAAAATAATCGCAAGAAGATATTTAACTATAAAAAAAGTTAGAGAGATCTCTTGCATATTTACCTGCAAACAGCTTTATGACAATTAGTTTATCATTAATCTGTTCTCTCTTTGCTTTCATACGAGAGGGTATCTAAAAAGCCACTGCTTTTCAAATCCTTCACCGGACTTACAGTACAAGAATTCGATGATATTTTACAAAAAGAAATAACGAAAAGATATGAAATACACGAAGTACAGCGATTATCTAAGAGTAAAAATGGTAAAAATAGAGAACGAAAGCGTGGCGCTGGTAGGCATTTCAAACTAGATATAGAAAACAGGTTTCTGATGATTTTAGTGTACTATCGTCTATACATAACCTACACCTTAGCAGGTTTTTTATTTGATTTGGATCAAAGCAACCTTTGTAGAGACATTCAAAAGATTGAAGGATTGATAAGACAATGAGTACTCATACCACAAAAGATATACTCACTAACAAAGAGGCTGAAAACACTAGATGAAGTTGAACGATATTTTCCAGGATTAATGGCTTTCATAGATTCCACAGAGCAACAGATTCCAAGACCTATAGATAATAATAAAAGGAATCTAGTCTATTCTGGCAAAAAGAAAAGGTATACCAATAAAGACACAATTGATGGTTAACAACCAAGGTATTGTTATTTATAAATTAAGATATAAGAAAGGAAGAAGGCATGACTATGATATCTATAAAGAAAATCATCCTAGTACTCCAAAAGATGTTTTAAATGTATTTGATCTTGGATATTTAGGCGTAGAAACTGATTATCCAGGACAACCATCATCAATACCCATCAGAAAGAAGAAAAATATAGAACTGTCACAAGAAGAAAAAGAGTACAACAAAAACCATTCTAAAAAAAGAATAGTGATAGAGCATACTATTTGCAGATTGAAAAAGTACAGGATAATGAGTGATATATTCAGAAATAAGTTAAGAAAGTACAATAGAATATCAGATATAGTTACTGGTTTGATAAATTATAGAATAATGAATATGCATTATTAAAACCAAACATAAAATCCAAGGAATTGGTTTCCATGATTTCTAATTATGCAAGAGATTTACTATCTAAAAAACATTTTCTTAATTTGGATGTTTACATCGAATGTATTTAAAAAAATCTTTTCATTTTTTATGGTCATTTCTCTGATTTATAGATGGTCCTAATTTTCATATTGTATATCATAATAACAATATATTTTTCAAATTCTGTGTTTTTATTATCTTTTATTTGGATATTATTTTATTATTCTTCTGTTTATTAGATTATATGATTAACAATATTAGAAAAATTTTATGCATATAATTTAAACGGCCTATTCTAGCGATAATAATTGTAAATCTTATTGATAATCATTAATAATTTATTCTAATTTTGATATATATGTATTGTGTTATATCTGTTTTATTACGTCATATTTTTTTCGTTATTTGATAACGTTTTGGGGATGAATTCACAACTAGAGCATTAAAAATCAATTGTCATTGTACGGTAAATAGTTATTCTACCTGAATTTCGAATCATACAACAAAGCATAAGAATCTGATTTTTATTTTTTATGTTATTGATACAATTTAAAACCTTTTGATTATGTATGTTTTTTATTGATTTGTTTGAAATAGAAATCTACATTCTAAACATTTAAAGAGTATCTTTTCTTATATTATACAATTCGAATGTTACATAAAAATTCACAAAAGAGAATTATTGCATTTTTTTTGATTTTTACATTGGGAACAATGGCATTACAACTTACCCATTTTATGGGAACTGCAAATGCACAAAACGATAATTCGTGGTATGTAGGAAAAGGTGTTAAAGCTAATACCTATTATACATACACAATAAAGAATGAAGACGTAAATGAAGGTCAACCATTTACCATGACTCTTTATTTTAAAGATTATAATGCCACTGGTCAATACTGGAATGTGCCTACATTTGTAGTGGATCAGGGTCAAGTATTTCAGGGTACATTGCATTTGAGTGATCTTGATATGACTGCCTTAGGATCTTCTCCTATTCCTGCTGCAATGTCAAAATACAGGGGTGGATATGCTACATCTTTGGATTGGCTATCTGCTTATGTGCCAAAACCTGGCCAATCACTCAGCTCTTTATACTGGGGTAAAATAGGATCAATCGGAGGATCACAAATAGCTCCAGTTGGCGGTGCCAAGGTAACCACTCCTGCAGGTACTTTTGATACGACAATAATACAATATCATAAGGGTGTTGACAATAATATCTATATTGCAAAAGATATGCCGTTTCCTATAAAAGCATTAACATATGCAGAATCATCCGCAGGAACACCTCCTATTCAATATTCTGTGGAGTTACAAGCAATGGGAACTGGACAACCTCCAATACCAAAATCTCATATTGAACCTTCAAAACCCCCAATAACCTTGACTACACCAAGAGGTACTTATCATGTTCAGCTTTTGTGGACTCCTACTTTGCTTAAATCTGGTCAACCTACCCACTTTGGAGTTGTCATAACAGATGTAAATAATAATCTTGTTCCAAATACATCATATGAATTCAAAGTAATGGATAAAAATAACAAAGTTTTGACTGATTTGAACAATCAACAAGCCCAAGATGGTACTGGAAAAACAGATTTTAAATTCCCATCACCTGGTCAGTATCATATTTATATAAGTGTACTGACGTCTACTTCGTCATATGAAACTGATCTGTTTGTGGAATTTGTTACGTTTGATTTAAACGTAGCATAATCTAACCGCTATATTTTTTTATTTTTTTATTTTCATAATTCGATCTTTGTATACATTTTCAAGAAGCCAATTACAGAAAAATTCTACATTTTTATCTATTATAATCCATAAGTGAAATGATCCGGGTAAAATTTCAATTCGTGATTTATTTTCATTATTAAAAATTATTTTCAAACCCTCTTTACCCTCGTACATATATCCATCCATAATAGACGCATTTTTAAATGATTTTGAAGCTTCTTTTTTAATTGTTTCTCTTGAAATTGGAAATACTTTCCTAAATTTATCTATAACAATACTGATGTTTTCTTTCCCATAGTTTTCCACATCATGTATTTTACTAGAAATAGGAAAATGAATTTCAAATTGTAAATTATATCTCGAACCTACAAAATTCGATAATTCGTTTAATTTATAATATGCCAAAGTGGGATTCTTTTTTGAAGTTGTCTTAAAAAATTCTATATTGCTGTTTATGTTATTTGTTAAATCTGTCAATAGAATAGTAAATTCATTCATTTCGTACCTTGCACTATTTGATGTTAAAGTTTAATAAATAAGTTAGATGAATTTATTAAATATTATATCATGTTTGCTTCTGATAATGATTCTGAAAGGGCTACCAGCATACCTGATTATCAAAACACATGTACAGAATTCATTCGCGATCTTTGTAAAGATTATTTAGACTGGGTAGATCGATATAAACTACCACAAGAGGAAGAAGTGGCTAGGAAAACAAAAATTAACGAAATAGTGCGGATGACTAATGAATTTATTTTCAAATATGGGAATACCATAAAAAAAATAGACATAATTATGAATGATGGAATCAATAAGATGGCTGAGAATACTGCAGGTTATCCTTTCAAATATGATATATTTGTAAATAATACAAATAGATATATTATTCATGATAAGAGCTCTATAAAAATAAGTTTGAAAGCCTCGCCTAGATTCAAAAGGCAAATTAGACTTTGTAATTATGACAAAAACCAAGTTTTTTTACTAAATTCTAGTAGCCCTGTTGATTTTACATATAGTAATGCTAGTTTTGAATCTTCTGATTTACTGGATGACTATATAATCTTAAAACCCAAACAATTTGATGTACTAGATGTTATATCTATTACAATAAAGATTGAAGAACTGGAGAACAATGTATGTATGGAAAGTAGAGGATATACATCTCTAATCGTATTAAAATAACGCATTTTAATCTAAGAACCTATTTTTAAATCATGTGTACATATAGAACGTAAACATTCAACTGCAGATAATATTGCTAGATGGCTAGTCTTTGGATTATCTATGCTAGGTTTGTTAATTACTTTAATACTAAATTCTCCAAATTTCCATTTTACATTGATTTCATGAGTATTAGTTGATTCTTTTGGATCAACAATTATTTTCACCTTTGTTTTTTTAAACCCTATTCCTGCAAGACTTATCAGGGCCGCCACATTTACATTGGATGGAAATTGAACTATAGCTTCATCTGCACTCCCATCAAAAATAACTTGTCTTTCGTTAATTTCATCCACATTTATATTGTAATTGGAAAAAAACGGTGCTCCCTTTAATGAATTATTGTTTTTTATTGTAGTTAGCGTAATGGATTCTATATACTTTTTAATACTTCTTATAATATCAATACCTCCAATAGCACCTGATGGTAAAAATACGTTATTGTATTTTGAATCAATAATATTTTGTATATCTTCAAATATTTCATGATCTGAAAAAACTCCTATACTCATTATCATCATGTCTTTTCCTTTTTGAAGAACGCCTTTGATATATTTAGACGCGGCATTAATGGATGCGGCTTCAATAATTAGATCGGTTTGGTCAAATTCTACTGATTCTATAAATTCTTTAAAATTATTAAAAATAATAGGTTTGTTTTGTAATTTTTCATAAATATTTTTTAATTTATTTTGATCAATATCAAGGATACTGGATAATGAGCAGTTTGGAATGTTGTTGTTATCTATATTTTTGGCCAGCTCGGTACCTATTGTACCACAACCAATTATTGCTATTTTTTTATCCATTGTTTAATCATGTATTAATTAATATTAATTTTTTATACTATTTTTATAGATGTAAATATGTATTCCTCTATTTTTATTTCGGCTCTGTTATGATATTTTCTCTATTGAATTCATTAATGAATCGAATAATCTATTGCTTAACTCTATTTAAGTTACATTTGTATTCTTTACAAGGAAAATAGTCAAAGTTTTTCGATTCTATCTTTTATATTCATTCCTATTTCAATAATGTTTTTTTAAATAAAATTGAATATAATATTGAAGATTCAAGAATTTGCATGCTTGTTATATGTATATCATGTACCACTGGTTTGATGATGAAACAAATGAAATTTATCTTATTTATCATTTAAAATTAATCGTTCTTTAGCAACAAACATGTTTCGTTCTTTTGATATATCAACTTAGGAATTTCTTTATGTTTCGGTTCTATAATTACCCAAAGCTATACTACTTTAGAATTTATTTTTATCGCATTTTTCTTACTCTAGTATATTTAATTTTGTGTTTCTTGAGATTTTTCTATAATCTATACTTTTACATTCTTCTCTAGTAGATATGACTTATTCTTATAATATGTAAAAGCGATAGTGCTTTGGCCATATTTCTGAATGATGAATCTAAAAGTACAGATATATACAATAATTAAGAGTTTTTGAAGATATTCTATTTCTAGTAGACAAAACATATGTTGTTTTAAATCTATATAATTTAAGATAATAGATCCGTTTTATATATTCAAATTTAATCCCAAGGATGTAATTTGATAAAAGAATTTATGATTTGTGCGGTTGTTTATCAAAATAAAGATTTTAAAACAACAATACATTAATATATAAAAATTAATTTGTTTTATTTTTTTATCTGGATTTTAATAACGCGATCGAAATTCGGAACGTTATTGCCGGAATCATGCAAATGTATATATTCTTCAGAATTATGGCATTTTTTACATTGCCATAATCTTATTTCATTACACGTTGAACACGTTTTGATGGATTCCAGAGCCGAGCCACAACTTCTGCAAGACTCTTTGTTGTACATACTCTATACATGAAACTAGGTTTTACATACATATAAATTTTATATCGAAATTTGAAATAATGTTATAAAACAATATTCAAAGATAAACTTTTTATAAAATATTCATATATTTTAAATAAATTCAATACATACTAAAATTATTTAAACGTTTTTATATGTAAATCATATAAATATCCATTATATAATTAATTTATACTGCTAATAAAGATATTTTTATCCATTATGCAATCTAATTATTTGGTATACATCCACACAAGATTTAGCTTATATTAATACACATTCAATTTTGTACACAATTTTTATTATTGAAATAGAATTTAATATTTAATCAAAAATTTTGTAAATAATATATAAATCATCACATATGTTATTTTTAAAATATCTAAAATAAAATTATTTTAAAAAAGGAAAATTAGTAGTTGAGTAATACTAATTGTATTATTTGCATATACCGCATAGCATGTATACAGGACCAACACTTCCGCCGTTTCCGCCGTTTCCGCCGTTTCCGCCGTCAGCATTTCCTGAATGAGAATCAGCATTGCCACCGTTACCTACGCCTTCTCCATGTCCGTGTGATTCATTGGGTGATGCTGCAGAGTTATGATCCCCGCCATCTCCGCCACCTGAGTGAGAATTTCCACTTTCTCCGCCGTGGGCACCATTACCACCGTCGCCACCATTACCTGCCTTAACGGTAATAGCATGTACCGTAGATGTGGGTAACATGGTTAATACGAGACTCAGTGCAAGAAATCCTCCTACAACTATCATCAAATTGTTTGAAATCTTTTTAGTATTTTTATATGAACGTATCATTTGATATAATGTATTATTATTAAGTTATATTACTATTCAGCAGAATAAATTCAGTATTTTCTTCTAGTATAATATCTGACTTTAATAATATCTCATTAATAGTACCATAATAATTTATATAAAATTTTTTTAAATTTTTTTACTAGTTTTATTTATTGGATCCTTATTATTTTATAATATTTATATAAAAACAATGAAATTAATTTTCAATTCAAAGAAAATAATGCCCTTGTTTATTTTAATTGCAACTACCTTGATACTATTAGTGAATATACAATCAATTATGGCACAATCAGATAATGAAAATTCTATGTCACCAGGCAATGCAGTTGTAATGGATGGTAATGGTGCAGCAATAACTAACGGAACAAATGGACATAACGGAGCAGATGGCCAAAGTGGTTCGATTGGACATAGCGGTGCAAATGGTCAGAATGGTGCAAATGGTCAAGATGCCCCAGCATTTTCTGATACAACCTCTTAAATATTTTTTAACAAATAGCGATAGAAATTATTAGAATCTGTTCTATAATAATAGTTTCATTATCTATATTCATAATTTAAGCACATTTTGTATTAGTTATTACAGGTTTCAAGATTTACTTTAACTAAATCTTATAATTAGAAAACATTTTTACTCTCATATTTTCTAATTAAATGTTTTTTCCTCTTGCCCTATTAATTCAGCTTGCATATTTAATTTGTAGTTTTTGGTATCTGTTGTTTTGTAGAACCAAAACAAGAAAAATTAGAAATGATTGTTCATCTTCCTCTAGTGTTTGTAGTCTGTCAAATAGTATATCTTGTGAGGGGATGTTAAATATTGTCTTAACTTAAATTTTTTGTATATTTATATATATTACTCTGATCTAACACAAAAAGTCCACTAGTATATAAGAAATGTAAAGACGATAGTAAACAAAACCATTGGAAACATCTTCCAGGTCCAGTTTGAAACCCCTTCCTGCAACTATTACTCTTCCCTGTCTTTTTTATTGTATCAGCTTTTGTTTCTTATATATTCCATATCTTTCTGATATTTCTTTCTCATAGATATAATCAAACTATTCTATCATGCCCTGAAATGATTTAAAAATTAGTGGCTTTTTAGATGGTCACTACTGTAAAAACAAAAGGACAAGAAATTGATGATAACTCGATCACATGGATGTTTTTTTGTGTTAGATGGCCTACTACTTCTCAACATATTTTAAATATAGAAATAAAACAGATCTTAATCTTGTCGAGTGTTAGTATCATCATGGGAAGTGATTCAGATCTTTCAATTATGAAAGATGCAGCTGAAATTTTGACTGATTTTAATATTCCATTTGAAATAAAAATCGTGTCCGCACATAGAACACCTGAATTTATGTTTGATTATGCTCAAAAAGCAGAACAAAGGGGAATTAAGGTTATAATAGCTGGTGCAGGTGGATCTGCACATTTACCTGGCATGGTAGCTTCATTAACATCATTACCTGTTATAGGGGTCCCAATCAAATCACGGACTTCAATAAATGGTATTGATTCTTTACTCTCAATAGTACAAATGCCTCCAGGCATACCGGTTGCAACCATGGCAATTAATGGCTCAAAAAATGCAGCCATCTTAGCAAGCTCAATTTTAGGTATATATTCAAACGAAATTTCATCAAAGGTTAAAGAATTCAAAAAACAAATGCAGCAAAAAATATTGGAAAAAGATCGGAAGTTAGAACTGAGCGGTTTTAGGGAATATCAAATTAATCCTTAATCAAGTAAAACCATTAAGATATTTATTAGTAATTATATTTCCAAGTATCTCAATTCAATTTTAATTTGCTTTTTTTGTCGTAATGTATTACATTTTCAATTTAAAAAACAAATTAATCTAAATTAATTAATATAAGAATAGTATAAAGGTAACAATTGTAATGAAAAAATTATATTTTGTCATTTGAAAATATTGATTAGAAAAATACACACTTTGACTATAGGGTATTATTGTTTTATCTTATATGAAGAATAAATTTGGTTACTATCAAAGAATTTAACTATTTAAATCAAAGAATGACTCTGCTATCTTGGGAAAAACTTTATCTTTGAAATAATCATATATTTGCGACTTTATAATAAAATTATATAAATTTTGACTTTTGTGTTGTCATTAGCTATAATACGTAAATAGTTATTTTTGGTTTAATGCCTTTAACAGTTCTTTAAAATTCTGATCTAGCAAATAACTACTGATAAATATGGGATTGATCTGATTACTTTTATCCCCGTCAGAGAGTGCACAATGAGTTTTTACACATAGTGTAAGGCTATCTATGATTTGATGTGGGTCAGAGGCGGGGTACAAATTAATAGTTAACAAAAATTTGGTTAGATTATTTTAGACCTTCGAGATGACCTTCGGTATCTAATTTCTCTGCATGAGCGCTGATATATCTCCAAATTATATCTGCTTTATCTGATTGGAAATCCCATGGTGCGATTAATACAAGATCGTTATCTCTTATCCACATCCTTCTTTTTATTTTTCCTCGTATTCTACATGTTCTGATTTTTCCGTCATTGCTTTTGACAATAATATTATCTCCTCCGACAAGTTTAATTACTCTACCAAATAATTCTCCCTCGTGAGGCATAACTAATTCTTTTAAATGGGCTTCATTTAAGACCTTTCGTTTACCTATTTTTAATCAATACTATATATCTTTGATGAAATAAATACTTTATTATTTTGACCTGCTTTGTTGCATGATTCGAAAATCAGTTAAAAATATAACTTATCTGTAACAATTACAATGGAATTTTTACTATTTTCGTTTTTATTTTATCAACAAAACGTTAGTAAATAACGAAAAAAATAATCATGCAACAAAGCAATTTTGACCGATAAATTTCAAATTTTGTACTATTGAAAAATGGATTCTGTTTTATCATTGAATAATAATTAGACGCCATAATATCTTTTATTTTATTTTTTTCACTCAAATCTGATTTTTTTTCCTTTTTTACGTCTAAACTCACAAACATTTACTCAAATTCGAAACATTATATATCATATCTAATTATTGTAAATATAAAATTTTTTAATGAAAGATAAATAATATTATATACATGAAAATCTGATGAATAATTCTTGTTTTTTTTAAAAAAAAGTTATTTTTTGGTCATGACTAAAAGGTAAAATGTCATTTTAATGAAAAATAAATGTTGTTACAAATATTTTATTTCGTTTAGGTTTAATGATTTCATTAATTTGTCTAGATTGATTTGAAAAATGGAAACCAATGTTCGCAATTTAAAGTTTTCAAGGATTTGTGGATGAATCTGGCCTATGTCCCCGATTTCATTTTGATCCAAAAGAATTTTAGCTGAATGGCCGTTAATATAGTAACTAGTATTATATATGGGTGTCGCAATTTTTTTATAAAAACAGTATTTCATGAGTGATTCGAGTACCTGATTTAATTTGGGTATAGTCTGCATGATTGTGTGCTATGGCAACACCTAAAGACCATTCTTCTTTAATTTCTGAATTTTTGATTTTGAACGTTTTTCCTATTTCGAATAGCTTTTGTGGATATTTTTCATGAATGTTTTTTGCAAGTGTAGACATTATTGATGGATTTAGGGAATTTCTTAATACTTCCATCTCCGAACTTTGAGCATCGTTTATTGTGATTAAATTATCTTCTATATTATTTAGAAAGAAATTATCAATTGCTTTACTCGAAATAATATCTGTATTTATTATTTCAATAAACCCTAATCCTATTAAAATTTCTCTAATGTTATTAAAAATCTTGGTATTAATATTTTTTTTCCCATATTGATATATATTTGGTGGCGATGATGCGGTATATCTGTATATGCCATAACCAATCGCTACTTCTTCGGATATGTCTATTGGATTAAATATGTCGATTCGATAACTAGGAACAGTGCACTCCATTTCATAGTTTGTTATTTTACCTGAAATTCTGCTCTTTTCTATACAATTGATTAACTCTTCATTAGAAAGATCTATTCCGAGGATTTTGTTGATGTAATTTGTATTTACTGTAATTAGTAAAGGCTCTAATAAAGGTGATCTAATCGATTCACTATCAGAATTTATTTTAATAGAGTATATTTTGAAACCCATATCTTTTAATTCAAATGCAATTACTGAAAGAATATCTTGAGCTGATTTTGTAGTTAAAGATGTAACCTCTATTAATAAACTTCTAGTATTTGATGTTACTTTTGTAGTATTTCCATTGATTATGGGTGGAAAGGATAATACATTTTTTTGTGAATCTATCAAAATTGGCAATAAACTATGTCCTTCTAAAATATGACTGTACGTTTTTCCTGTGTCAAAATTACTTAAAATATCCTGAAGCGTAAATTTGTTTTGCTTATCTAGTGGTATAAAAGCAAAGTCTTTTGAAGCCGTAGTATAATTTAGAGGAAATTCTATATACTTTAAATCGTGTATTCCTATCGAAGCTTTTTTTCTTTTTCTACCTACTCCATTATGTAAATCCTCTTGCATGGAAATTAATTGTGAAATTTCGTATTCACTGAGGGGTTGCTCTCTCTTGGCAATTAATCCATATATTATTGGTCTAATTTTTGTTACACTTTTATCTATTTCTATATTATGTTCGGACTCCATTAAACCTTCAAATTTTGGACTTCCTGTTTCAATTTCAAATAGGCCTTTTAAAGCACGTAGTATTCCATTTTCTGATGCAAAGTCTGGTCTGTTAGGATTGAATTCTACTTTTACTATTCCTTCTTTTTCGTCTATTCCTTCTATATCTAAACAAATATAGGGTAATTTTTCCAAAATCTCAGACAATGGTTGAGTAGGCAATAGTTTTGTTAATGAAGATAGTCTGACATTTACAACAGGCATTTTGGAACACCTTTTATCCAAGTTAAATTATTGTTATATAACTCTCGTATATCGTCTAAATCAAACCTTAGCATTGCTAGTCTTTCAAACCCTCCTCCCCATGCCAGAACTGGGTTCTTAATTCCTAATGGCTGCGTAACTTCGGGTCTAAATAATCCCATGCCGAATAATTCAATCCATTTGTCAAGTTTTTCATTATATATCATGGATTGTAATGATGGTTCTGTATATGGGAAAAAAGTTGGCCAAAACTTTATTTTTTTAATGCCTAGTCTATTATAAAATTCTGTTTGAATTCCTATTAGTTGTCTTAAATTTGCATTTTTGTTTGTAAATATGCCTTCAATTTGATGAAATTCAACAAGGTGTTTAAAAGATGGTTTTTCATTTCTAAAAACTCTGCCAATTAAAAATACTTTATCTTCGTCTGGTTTTTCTGTGGCTAGGTGTTGGATAGTTACAGGTGTTGTGTGGGTTCTTAATACAAATGGTTTTGATTCTACAATTTTCCATTTATAGTGCCAATTTTGTTCATGAATCTTTGATACATTTTCTATAATTTTATTGTCGGGTAAATCTGTTTTTATATGTGAATTTGAATTTAGGAAAAATGTGTCTTGCATTTCTCTGGCAGAGTGATCTTGAGGAATAAATAATGCATCAAAATTCCAAAAAGATGATTGTATTAAATTTCCTTCAATTTCACTAAAACCCATTCCTACGAGTATTTCTTTTACCTCGTCAATAAAATCTATTAAAGGGTTCTTTTTACCATAATTTATTAATGGTAAAGGAGTCTTCTACATCGATTTGTTCAAATTTTACATTTTTCCATTTGTTTTCAATTAAATGTTCTATAGTAAATTTTCTGTCATTTACAAATTCCTTCTTTTTATTTTCTTCATATGAACTTTCAATAATGTTTTTAAAAATTCGAATACCTGGATCAGTCAAATGGTATTTTTTATTTATGATTTTTTTAGTATCTAATAAGTTAGGCCTTTTTTTTAAAAGGTCGAATGATGCTACTTCGACATTATTTAAATCGGAAAATAGTAATACATGGTTTTTATTTAATTTTTCAATGAATTTTTCTTCATTTGAAAAAGATTCACATTCTGGAAGTAAAATTATGGAATCATTTTCTAGAATTATCCATGAATTATTTTTTCCTACTTTTATAGCTGAAAAAACTTCTTTACTATTATAATTAAATGATTTGCTATTGATGATATTTGAAATCGTACTGAACCCATTTTTTACACAATTAACTAATTTTCTTTCTGGAAGGATGACATTATTATTATTTTCGGATACATGTGCATCTTTTAAAGTTATTTTAATATCTGATGAGTCTTCAATTTTTATAAAATTTTTAAATTTTAACCATTCTATTCCTCTCCTAATTTGATCAATAGATAATCCACTTTCTTTGATCAATGTTTCGTCATTTATCCATTCTTTTTCTTTATGTCTATCCAATATCGATAGTATTTTTTTTTCAATCGGATGTAATGATAAAATTGACTTGTTTATCTGATCATTTGCAGATTGTATATTGCTTTCGTCATTATTTACATTATTACTCAAGCCAATTAGAAACATTCGGCAATTATTTTTAAACGTTTAAACTCTGGATATTATCAGTGTTCAGTTATGCCTAATGCAAGTAATGATTTTCCGTCAGATCAAAGCATAGAATCTCTTAGCTTTGAAAAAGACCAAAATACTGCTGATGGTAACAATTTTACTGTAACTCCATGGGCGGTAGAGGGGAATGTGGATTACAATAAATTAATTGAAAAATTTGGTACATTTCCAATTAAATATGAATTAATCGAAGAAATAAAAAAAATCACAGGAGATGTACATCCATTTTTATCCAATGGATATTTTTTTTCCCACAGGGACCTTGATTGGATTTTAAAAGAATATAGAAATGGAAATAAATTTTATCTCTATACTGGTAGAGGACCTTCAGGTTTAATACATTTAGGTCATTTGATGCCTTGGATGTTTACTAAATATTTGCAAGATAAATTCGACGTTAAACTGGTATTTCAGATAACTGATGATGAAAAATTTCTTTTTAATGATAAAAAAGATATTCAATCCATAAATAAATTTACATTTGAAAATATTTTAGATATTATAGCTATAGGTTTTGATAAAGATAGAACAAAAATAATTATAGACACAAAGCACATCAACTATTTGTATCCATTGTCTTTGGAAATTTCTAAAAGAATAACTCTTTCAACGGCTAAATCTGTTTTTGGATTTTCTAATTCATCTAACATTGGAATGGTAGGTTTTCCTCCGATACAAAGTGCTCCATGTTTTTTGCCCTCTGTATTGGAAAAAAAATCAACTCCTGTGCTAATACCTGCTGCCATCGATCAAGACCCGTATTGGCGAATAACTAGGGATATTGCTGAAAAAATGGGCTATTTTAAACCCGCTCAAATACATAGCAAGTTTATTCCAGGTTTAACCAATAATGAGAAAATGTCTTCGTCAAAACCGGAAACAGCTTTATTCACTACAGATGAACCTGAAATCATCGAGAAAAAAATTAAAAATACTTTTACTGGTGGACAACCTACAGTTGCTTTGCAAAGAAAATTGGGTGGAAATGCTGATATATGTTCTGTATATTGGTTTCTAAAATATTTGTATGATTCTAAAGACGAATCTTTAGAACGGTATTACAATTGTAGAAATGGGAATCTACTATGTGGAGAGTGCAAACAAGATTTGATAAAAAATGTTAAGCCATTTATGAAAGATATACAGATGAAACGAGAAAAAGCGAAAGATCAACTAAAAGACTTTATGATCGATAAAATAGATCCGTTTACAAAAGAGTGAGCATTTAATTCATTAATAACTTGTTTAAATCTAAACTATGATTATAAAATTATTATGTAGTGATAGTTATGAAGCCGAAAAACTATCTAGCATATTTATGCGCCAAAAGGATGAATTACCCTATGTGACTGAAATAGTTAAAATAATTGAAAATGAATTAATCGTAAAACTCAAGGATAATTCTCATCATAGCATATTATTTAAAGATCCGGATAATGCTTTAAATTTAATGAAAATCTTTTCAGATTTATCGTCTATGGGTAAAAAAATAACCTCGGTTTCTCGCTTAGAAAACGAAGTAATTATGACATTACAATAATGTTTTACACCAAATCTTTATTAAATTCGTCTAGTATTATTTGATAAACTTTTTCAAAATACATGGATGTGGAAAATGGCATTAGTGGAATATAGTTTCTAATGGTTTCTAGTATCAAAGGGACGGTTCTTTTTGAAAGGTTTATATCAAATTTCATCCATAATATGCGATTTTGGGTAAATTTTATTTTATCTTTTAGTTCGCTACTACACATATCCTTTGCTTTGTCTTCAATTCTTTTGTACCAATATGCTAAAATGTCTGGATCCAATCCTTCATTCAAATTATATAGTTCGTCACAATAGTCTGAAATTATGTTATCTATCTTTTTCTCCCCACTCATATACTACATTTTAAAAAATAAATTTATTTGATATTATCTAATACTTTTGATAAATGAATTTAAATTAATTATTAATTTTGAAACCATTTATGTCTATTTCATTTGATCTTATTCTGCTAGATGAAATTGGGCGCCCGTCTTCTGCTAAAACTAATTTCACCGTAATAATATCTATAATGGGCAATCCCTTTTCTGATCTTATATGGTTGATGGTCTTTCCCCTTTCTTCTGTTTCACTACTTACTATCAAACATTCAATCTTGTTTGACGTCATTAAAGGTCCAAAATTTTCATTTAGTGTAGTTATTTGATATTTGTTATAGTCATTTATTTTTATTTCTTTTTCAATAAATTTTCTCATATTTTGAACTCTAATCGGATATGAATTCATTATTTTTTTGTTTAAACGAGTCCTTACGAAATCATCACTAGTGATACCTATTGTTACAAAGTTTCCAACTTTGAACGATTCTTTTAATAGATGTAAATGTCCTATATGTAATACATCAAAAGTGCCGCCTAAAGCTACATGATTATATTTATTCAAATTTTATATATTCATCTTTTCTCTTTATTCGTTCTAATAAATTTTAAATATCGAAATCGTGAAGTATGTATATTGTCAGTGATTACAGAATATGTTTGCGAAGATTGTGGTTCTTCTCTTCTACATGAAAACCCTACTACATTTCAAAGTATGAAAGAAGTGCACTCACAATTATGCCCCGTAAAAAGACAAAAAATATTAGCTAATGCTGAAGCTGAGAAATTAAAGAGGTTAGCAGCTGAGAAAGCAATGACCCCATCACTACCTACTCAAAGTGCTTCAACTGCTGGTCCTCAGGGTTCGTCTGCATCTCCTGCTGCCCAGGAATTACTTGTAACAGCAAATACTGCAGGTTTATCTGCTGATACTACAATTTCATTATCTGGTTCCGGTACCGATCATACTGCTCCTAGTGGTCCCATAGATATAGGATTCAAATCGAAACGACAACCTACAGGAAAGTTTAAAGGAATCGAAGTATGGGGACCTTACGATGCACCAGGTCAATTAGGAATTTGGGGAACTGATGTTTGCGTAGATTTTGATATTTGTATATCTGATGGAGCATGCATAGATGCATGTCCAGTTAATGTTTATGAATGGCTAGATACGCCCGGACACCCGGCATCAGAAAAGAAGCCATTTATGATTCGAGAAAAAGATTGCATATTTTGTTTGGCATGTGAAAACGTATGTCCTCCTCAAGCAATAAAAATATTCAAAAAATAGGAAATAGTTAGAATCTGATATATTATTGAATAGCCTCAATTTTTAACTTTTTAATTAGGCCTATTTTAAGATAAAATAGTGACCATTTTTAATGATAGGTTTTCAATTGTTGCGCCTATAAATCTGGGAATAGTTGGAGGCGGCCAGTTAGGCAAAATGTTAGCTATGGAAGCAAAACGGATGAATATGAAAGTCGTAATTTTGGATCCGAATTTAGAATGCCCTGCTTCTTCTATTGCTGATAAAGTAATAGTCGGTAGTTTTTCAGACGCGGAGAAGATTTATGAACTCTCTAAAGATGTGGATATAATAACTTATGAAATCGAGCTTGCAAATTCAACAGCTCTTGAAGACTTGGAAAAAAAGAACTTTTCTGTATATCCTTCCCCTAATATATTGAAAATAATTCAAAATAAATATCGTCAAAAAAAATTCCTCCTAGAAAATGGAATTAATGTTCCCAAATTTGATTTAATTGTTTCTGAATCTCAGTTAGAAAAATTATGCATGGAATATGGGTTTCCAATTATGTTAAAGGCATGTGAGGATTCATATGATGGTCGTGGTAATTTTTTAATAAATAACAAAGATCAAATTAAAACAGCTTTTTCTCACTTTAGAAATAGGCAATGCATGATCGAAGAATACATACCTTTTAAAAAAGAACTTTCAATAATGATAGCAAAAAATCCTTCTGGAGATATTTCTGCTTTTCCTGTGGCAGAAAATATCCATAAGGATAACATATTATATTTAACAATGGTTCCTGCCCAAATTACAAAAGATATTGAGGTTAAAGCAAACAGTCTTGCCATCAAAACTATTCAAGCATTGAATGGTGTGGGTATTTTTGGAATAGAGATGTTTGTAGATAAAAATGATAATGTACTTGTGAACGAGATAGCTCCGAGACCGCATAATTCTGGCCATTATAGCATAGAGTCGTGTTCTATTTCTCAATTTGAACAACATATACGGGCAATTTTAAACTATCCAATTCCAAAACCAAAATTGATTTCCAGTGCTGTAATGGTAAATTTACTTGGACCTAAAAATGAAAAAGGAATATATGAAGTAACTGGAATCGATAGATTATTTTCTATTAATGGTGTAAAGTTGCATATATATGGTAAAAAAAATACACAGTATCATAGAAAACTAGGGCATGTAACGGTATTACTAAATGATGATGAAAATCCACTTAGAGTTGCAGAAGAAATAACAAAAATTGTCAATATCTCGGAAATAAATTGATGAAAAGTTTCTTTTTAATAACTATTTCTATACTCTTTTTTTAAACAATTTTTACAAGGATGTAATATGAGACCTAACTACAATATTTTTTAAATAACGTTCTTTAGCAAAGATATACTTATTCTTTTGATACAATTATTGTAAAAATATTCTTAATTTTGGATTTTATGTGGCAATACATAATTATTTACTTCTGAACTTGCTTTGAATTGTTTTATAGATTATAAATTCAAGGATTTTCTCTTGATTATGAAATATCTTTGCTTTGTATTTTTGAATCTAGTTTAAGATAAAACATGATTTATTTTTGCTATTTTTAAAAATGATCATGCTTTAGCAATGCTTTCAAATGAAATTGGAAAATACTAGTATAATCCATAACCAATAATCTGTGAATGTGTTCTGTTTCTTGGATCGCACGGGATGTAGTCATTTTAATCTATGGGTTTTCCTTAACTTAACAAACCAATAATACATATAAAAAATGTAAACGATATTTTAAAGTTGAATGAAATTTTATAGCTGCAATAAATCTTTATCCTGATTTTAATCTATGCTCGTTTGATTTAAAATATCTATGCCCGGCATTTCATCTCCGGCTAAAAATCTTAAACTTGCTCCTCCACCTGTCGACACATGAGTTACTTCACTTTCTGATACGCCTGAATCTTTCATTGCAGCTAATGTGTCTCCACCTCCTACAAGTGTTTTGACTCCTCTCCAATAAGCTAGAGCCATGCTCATCGCAATATTCTTAGTACTGTGAGAAAATAATTCTTTTTCAAAGAATCCCATTGGACCATTCCAAAAAATAGTGCCTAATCCATTATTATGGATCTCCATGATAAATTTCTGTACAGTTTTGTCGCCTATGTCGAATCCTTTCATATTTGGGGGTATATTCTCTTCTACAATTTTGTATTCAGTTGATTCTTCAGTATAAGCAACTTTATGATCTATTGGTAGTATTATTTTATCTTTATATTTATCTAACGCTTTAGATGCCCAGGATAAATGATCTTCGTCTATAAGCGAGTTGCCAATTGAATATCCGTTTGCCTTTAAAAAGGTGTATGATGCCGCACCCCCTATTAAAACCTTAGTTGCTTTGGGTAATAAATTATTTAGAGCTCCTATTTTATCTTTAATTTTGACTCCGCCTATTACTAATTTAAATGGTTTTGGTGGATTATCTCTTAGTAGTGATAGATATTCTATTTCTTTGGCTACATTAAATCCAGCGATTTTTGTATCAAAAAATCTTACTGCTCCATAAGTTGATGAGTGTTTTCTATGGGATGTGCTGAATGCATCGTTGACATAAATATCTGCATATGATGCAAGTTTTTTAGAAAAGTCTTCATCATTTTCTTCTTCTTGTGAATAAAAACGGAGGTTTTCAAGCAATAAAACTTCACCATTGTTCAAATCCTCAATTTTTTCACTAGCTCCCTTACTTATACAATCGTCTGAAAAATGGACTGGAATATTAAAAGGGGAAAGAATTTCTGATAACTTTTTCGATACGGGGTATAAAGAATATTTTAAATCTCTTCCTTTTGGTCTATCTAAATGAGATGCAAGTATAACTTTAGCTCCTCTTTTCACAAGGAATTCAATAGTTGACATGGTGGATCTAATCCTATAATCCTCAATTATTCTACCATCAACCATTTTTACATTAAAATCAACACGAATAAAGACTCTTTTGTTAGAATAAAATGAATCCGCAAAATCCGTTAATGATTTTATTTTCCTCATAAAATAAATGAAAATGATGGTTATAAAATTTTTTTTGTATTATTCTTTATTCAATGGTGTTATCTTTGTCTGAGTGGGGCAGCCTATTTTACTTGAAGCTACTCTAAATGCCTTTTTTGCTAATTCTAGATTTTCAGATGTTACGTGTGCCTCGTAAATTGCATGACCTCTTTCTACTCTTGCTGCTAAACCTGTGGCTTTTCCAAAAGCTCTTCTCATTCCTTCTTGTAAACGATCAGCACCAGCTGTAGCAATCATTTTGTTTTCTCTTAATATTACATGAGGAAATACTTTAAGACGAGCAAAAAACGTCATATCTCCTGCCTGTGACATTGTTTTGTTTGCTGCTAGTCTGGCAGCTTCAAGCGAGTTATGTCTTATTTGAATTCTTTCAGTAACAACTAATTCTAAAAGATAATCATATTTGTTTTTAGGTTGACCTGATGCAAATCTTGCTATTTTATTTTGAGGTTTTCCTCTTATGTACTCACGCCTTACGAATGGCATTCCTCGTATTTCTCTATAATTGACGCCTTTCATCTAATAATCATCTTTTTAATAAATAAATTGGGTACATTTCTCTGATTTATGTGTTATGTCCGTGGATATTATCGATGATGGAAATGATGATAAATCAGAAAAAATTGATAATGATGCAATTGCAAATTTTCAAAAAGATGATAATAATACTGAATCTATAGAAGCAATAGATGCGGTATTCATTGAAAAAGATTTAAAAATACTTGTGACTGAGACAAAATTTCAAGATCAGCTTAGAAACAAAGGATTTGGAGAAGTCTTTAATGATGAATATATTCTTGATGGTCTTGAAGCACTATATCTATTAAACACTAGCAAACTTAAACTTCTTGGAAATAAGGAATACGATTTTTCATCTCTTTTAAAAGCATTATTATTAAAAGATAAAAAAATACTTACCCGGTATTTAATATATAGAGATTTGAGAAGCAAAGGCTATGTTGTAAAAAATGGCTTTGGATTTGGTAATGATTTTAGAATCTATAATCGTGGAGAATATGGAAAAAAACCATCTAAACTTATTTCAATTGGGATTAATGAAGGATTAAATATCAAATCTAAAGATTTTGCTGATATTATCGAACAAATTGAAAATATGGGTAAAGATGCTGTAATTGCTGTGATCGAAAGAAGGGGAGAAGTGATTTATTACAAAACAAATCAGATGTCTTTCTTAGAAAATATAAAGAATGTAAAAAAGGATTAGCTTTATTTACTCGATATCTAAAAATAACCTGTTTCTATAATTTTTGTATTAAAATGTCTGTAAAAAAAGTTATACCTAATTCAAAAGATAAACTTTGTGAATTAATTTTTAATTTTGATGATGGGATAAGATTTGTAGGAATTGTAAATCAAAATAGCGAAGTAATTGAAGGTGGTTTTAAAAAAGGTGTTGAACCTTTATTGGATATGGCTGAAGAACAAGATATGTATTTACAATCCATCTCTAATATGACTTTTTTTCAATCATTCTCTAGCAAATTTGGTCCAGTAGATTACCTGGTAACTAAGCAAAAAAAAATTACAATGATTACTTTTCCATACAATAAGAATATTCTGTGTTTATCTGTCTCGTCATTTGCAAATATCGATAAAATTAGAGATATGGTCCTTGATTCGCTAAGTGCATAGTGCTTTGTTGCATGATTTCATCTTCCCTAAAACATTTAGCTAACATTAACCAACAAATTATATGAATTGGTCTATCTACAACAAGTATTTAGTTAGAAGAGGTAAAATCTTGCTAGGCTTTGATGTCGTTAACAACTAGGATGTCGAATTAAAAGAGATGAGCCAAGTCAAAATAGGTGAACCATTTCATATCTAACACGTTTCTTCTTTTACTTGGTTATGCCAAGGCATACTTTCATCCTTATAGACAAACCAAAGAAGGAATAACATAATCTCATGCTAAAGGAAAAGTACCTTCAATTCCAGACTTTACAACAATAAATAGAAGAATAAATAAATTAAATATTCGAATAAATACTGACAAAGATAAATTCTCTAAAGATGAATATATTATCATCGCAATCGATAGTAATTGAGTAAAGGTCCAATAGAGGTTAATGGCTGCAAGATAAATGGCACATAAAAAATAAGAAAGGATATTAAAAAAACACGTTGCAGTAAATATAAAGATCAAGAAAATTCTTGCTATGAAGGTTACTGATGAACATGTTCATGATAGTAAAGCTTATCCTGGATTGGTCAACGATGTTATAAAATTAGATAAAAAAATAACAATTGGTAAACTCATTGCTTATGGTGCTTATGACAGTAATGAGATTTTTAGATGTTTGTTAGATCATGGAATCTTGCATTGTATTAAAGTAAGAAAGAATACCGGAGTCCGATAGAAGAAAGGAAACATTCTTAGAAATCTATCAGTGTTGTCACAAAGAAATGATTTGCAAAAGTGGAAGAATAGCGTTAGCTATGGACAAGGATGGATTGTAGAAATTGTTTTCGTGTTTGAAGAGCCGATTTGGAGAGTACGTATACTCGGTTAAACTAAAAAATATGATACAAGAAATGATGTTGAAAGCGTCATTGTATAACAAATTGATATCTATTTAAATAAAACAAATAGTACACTCCGAGATTATAATAATCATGCAACAAAGCAAATACATAGTAATAAATACAATATTAAATCATATAGAATTATACCATGGTATATGCAATATGTGAAGAATGTTTTTATAAAGGAGAAAAATCCGAATTTGAAAAAAATAGTGATTATTGTATAGAGTGTATTTGCGAACATGCGATGTGCCCAAAATGCAAAACAGCATATCATTCCGCAACAATATCTGATTTGTAGTTAAAATTTTACGATTATTGTCGTATACTATTATATATTAATTAAAATAACTATTTGTGTTACAAAACAATGAAGAATATGATAGTCCCCCTATTAGTTGGTTAACCGCCAACAAAAATGAAGATTAAAACCGGACTACTGAGTCTTGTAACAAATTTTCTACTTGATAATTGTTATGATTGATTTGTTGATTAAAATAAAAATAATTTCCATTATTATTAAATTGTCTCTATTAAAAGGCGTTTACAAAATTTTAATAATGTTATAAATTTGTAGAAAATAATTATAAGAATGTTATAATATCATATCATATGCATATACATTTTGAGTTATGAATCTGGATTTATATATGATACTATTGTAGGGGGTGGAAGTGTTTCTGGCCTTTTGGCTGCAAGGGAGATTTCATCACATGGTTATAGTGTATTGGTTTTGGAAGAAGATCATGAGATAGGTACCCCGGAGCATTGTGGTGGTGTAGTAAGTCAAAAGGGGTTGGAAAATTTGGGCATTATACCTAGAATTAAAACTATTGAGAATACGGTTAAAAAGGCTATAATTAAATCTAAAAATAAATCTTTTCAAATAAATTCTGAAAATCAAAATGTAATAGTCATTGATAGACGCTCTTTTGATAAAGAATTAGCATTTCAAGCTCAATTAAGTGGTGCTGAAATAAATACTAATTGTTCTATAACTTCTGTTAATTATGTAGATGGTTTTTTTAACGTAATGTTAAGATCTGGAAAAGTTATAAAAAGCAAATTTTTTGTGGAATCAAGAGGTGTTGGTCACATTATTAGGCAAGGATTTAAAGAGGTAATTCCCTCCGGTCAATTTGAAGTATATGCAGATTGGATTCAAAAAGATACAATCGAGGTCGAATTTGATTCCGATCTTTATCCTGGTTTTTTTGCTTGGGTTATTCCAACTGGTGAAGGTAGGGGAAAGGTTGGAGTAGCTGGAAAAAATATTAATCCTAATTTGATATTAAACAAGTTACTTGAAAATAAAAGGACACCATATTCAATTATTAGAAAAATATATGCACCTTTGTGGGTAAGAGGGTATATCAAGCCCTTTAATCTTGGAAAAACTGTTATTGCTGGTGATGCCGCCGGTCAGACCAAACCTACCACAGCTGGAGGAATTTATTCAGGTGGAATGGGTGGAATATTGGCCGGCAGATCTATTTCTAATTTTTTGAATAATGGGGATGAAAATGATTTTTCGTATATAAAAAATTATCAAGATAGTTGGTTGGATTTATTTGGAAAAGAGTTTGATAGATTGTTATTATTGAGAAAGCTTTTGGAAAAATTGGATAACAAATCTTTAGATAAGATCTTTTCAGGTATTTCCGAAATTACACTCGATAGTATTTCCTCAAATGGTGATTTTGATTTCCATTCAATAGCTTTAAAGGATTTCTTGAATACTAAAACCACTTTGAATTTTTTATATACTCTAATGGGCAATAGTTATCGAAAAATGATTAATGATCTAAGCAAGATATAAATGCGGTTTACATGATTTATCATCTATGTCGAAACAATTACAGTTACCTGTATGTACTTCTTGTAATCGACCCATTATGCCTAATGATGCATGTGTGAGGTTTTATTGTCCCAATTGTGGATATGTATTGGTTTGGCGATGTCAAAGTTGTAGGGAATTTGCAAGATTGTATAAATGCGTTGGTTGTGGATTTGAGGGGCCTTAGTTAAAATGGCCAGATTAGTAGCCCGAATTAAGATTCTTCCTGCAGATTCTGAAACAAATATCGATAGTTTAATAACTAATTTAAAAAATGGTATTCCAAAAGGAATGGAATTGAAGGCTCATGCTCCAGAACCAATAGCATTTGGATTAAATGCATTGGTATGTGACTTTTTACTTGATGATTCTGAAGGTGAAATGGACACGTTGGAAGATGCGCTAAAAGGAATTGAGGGAGCTGGAGAAATCCAAGTTATAACTATAAGCAGACAGTCAGTTAAGATGAAATAATTCTTTATATGTTTTCATGCGATACATTTGAAAAAATCCAAAAATAAAAATAGGAATAATAATTTGGTAACGCCAATTAAATTGAGGGTTACCGGTTGTAAAATCAAAGATATGGGTAAAAAAAAGGCATTACTTGATAGTATTTCTATGATAAAGCTCGGAGTTATGGATGGTGATATCGTTGAAATAGTGGGGAAAAAAATTACTGCTGTAATAGCTTTTACTTTGGATGATAAACTTCGAAAAAACCATTATATCCATATTGATGGTCAAACTAGAAAGAATGCGGGTGTTAGTTTAAATGATTATGTATTAATAAGGAAATCTAATCCGAAACCTGCTGATAAGATTGTTTTGTTGTGTAATACTTCTCAAAACTTGTCTGATGAATTTATTCCTTATCTTAATACTAGATTTGAAGGTTATCCTGTTGTTAAAGGAGATCAATTTATATTAAATTTTTTGGGGACTACCATTGAATTTGTTATTTACAATTCCTCTCCGAAGGATGTTGTAATGATAAATAAGAATACAAAAATTATGGTTAAGCCTGGATTAGAAAAATTCCGCAAAGGCTCCCCAGAAGTTACCTATGAGCAAATAGGGGGATTAAAAAACCAAATTACTCGTTTAAGGGAGATTGTTGAATTGCCATTGAGACATCCAGAAGTGTTTTCAAAGATTGGAATAGAGCCACATAAAGGTATTCTATTATTTGGTCCGCCTGGATGCGGAAAAACCCTTATAGCAAAGGCATTAGCTTCTGAATCGAATGCTAATTTTTATATTATAAATGGTCCAGAAATTGTCAATAAATATTATGGTGAAACTGAGAGCAAATTACGTGAAATTTTTCAAAAAGCAAAGGAGTCTTCACCAAGTATTATATTTATTGATGAAATTGATGCAATTGCTCAAAAAAGGGAAGATACCTTTGGTGATGTTGAAAAAAGAGTCGTTGCTCAATTACTTGCATTGATGGATGGTATGGCTGATAGGGGTAATGTTGTAGTTCTTGGTGCTACTAATCGACCAGATAGTTTAGATCCTGCTTTAAGGAGGCCCGGTCGATTTGATAGGGAAATAGAAGTTGGAATTCATAATCTTGATGGAAGGTTTGAAATATTGAAAATTCATACTATTGGAATGCCATTGGATGAAGATGTTAATCTAAATGAAATATCAAAAATGTTGAGTGGTTATACAGGAGCTGATATAAAAGCATTGTCAAGGGAAGCGGCTATGAAATCCATAAGGCGGCATTTAAGTGATTATGATTTGACCACTAAAAAAGAAGTGCCATCGGAAATTTTAAATTGTATTAGAATCGATCAAAAGGATTTCATTAATGCGATGAAAGAAATTGTACCTACCGCACTAAGAGAATTCTATGTTGAACCTCCTAATATAAAATGGAGTGATGTTGGTGGCTTAGTCAAAGAAAAAAATTTGTTAATCGATAACTTTTTATCTCCTATTCTTTCACCTGAAAAATTTTTGAAGATGGGGTTAAGGCCTGCAAAGGGTGCATTATTATTTGGTCCGCCTGGATGTGGAAAAACCCTTATAGCAAAGGCATTAGCGTCAGAGGGGTATTTTAATATCATATTTGTCCGAGGCCCAGAAATCTTGTCAAAATGGGTAGGTGAGTCGGAGAAAGCAATTAGAGAAATATTTAGGAAAGCCCGTTCTTCTTCTCCGTGTATTGTTGTTTTTGATGAATTGGACTCGATTGGGAGAACAAGAACATCTGAAGATCTGATGGGGGGTGAAAGGGTATTATCTCAAATTTTATCTGAGATGGATGATGCGAGTAATTTTGGTGTTATTGTAATTGGAATTACTAGTAGGCCTGATATATTAGATACTTCTTTATTACGACCAGGGAGATTTGATTTAATACTTTTTGTAGGTCCACCTGATGATCAATCTAGAAAGGATATATTATTAACAGTGACTTCCAAAATGCCACTTTCTTCTGATATTGATATTAATATGATATCTTCTATGACAAAAGGGTATAGTGGAGCAGATTTGGTTTCATTATGTAGATTTGCATCAATAAATGCTATTAAAAATAATTTGGATATGGTTTACAATTCTAATTTTGAGAATGCACTAACCATTGTAAAACCTTCAATTACTCCAGAAGTTCATAATTGGTACTTATCTTTAGATAAAAAATTAACATCTGCAATTCCAAAGTTCAATGATAAAATATTCTATGGTTGAGTAAATAGTATAATGTATAATTAAGCGTTTTTGAAAACTATATTAATTAATTTGTAATTACTTTATTTATGAATTATCCTTTAAGAAATATTGTTTTTGAAAAGATAAAACAAAGTGGAAATATTACCGATCATGATTTGATAAACTCTTTATCAAAAGATAATATAGTTACTCCTGAAGATGATTTAAATAAAATTCTTCTTGATCTTGAAATATATGGCTTAATTCAGGTTAACTGGATAACAAAAGATAAAAAAAGAATTGAAGTTGTAATCCTAAATAAAGATTAGATTAATTTATTAATTTTCTATGGCTTTTGACACTTTTGCAAATTATTTTTTTATAATCTTGTGTAAAAAAGTGCATCTAATGCTATGGATATAAAAATGATTACTAAATAAGGAGCAGTGACTTTATAAGCTTTCCATGCCATTTGGGGAGTGGGATTCTTCATGAGTTTATAATGATAAATTGCCATTAGAGATCCTGCTACAAGAGCAACTGTTGTATATAAAATACCCATGCCAAAGAAATACAACGATGCTGAATATGGTATGAGTATGAGAGTGCTTATAAAAATATATTTGGATGTGGTTTGATTTCCATGAACTACTGGCAACATTGGTATTTTTGCATGTGTATAATCATCTTTAGTTTTGATCGATAAACACCAAAAGTGCGGTGGAGACCACATAAAGACAATCCATCCTATCAGAAATCCTAGGAGATCCATACTACCTGTAGTTGCTGCCCATCCTGCCATAGATGCTGCACTACCTGCAAATCCACCTATTACAACATTCCAAACACTTCTTCTTTTTAATATGAGTGTATATATAACAACATAAAAAAATATCCCTAAAGCAATCATAAATGTTGCCATTGGATTAAGTGTAAACCATGCAATGGTGACCGAAAGCACTGAAATGATGAGACCGTAAATTAATACTTTATTTGGTCGCAATCTACCTGTCGGAATTGGACGTTTTGATGTCCTTGCCATAAGATGATCTATGCTTTTATCATAGTACATGTTAATTGCACTGGATCCCATAGATGACAAACTTCCACAAATTATTAAAAACAATAATTTCCATCCTGATATATCCCATGGTATACTGGGGCTGTTGTCAAATCTAGTGGCCGCAAGCATAGATGTTACTGCTGTTATAACAAGTACTACCACAATTCTTGGTTTTGATATTTCAAGAAAATTTTTAATATTTGAAAATGTCAAATGGCTACTAACGTGCAAGCGCTTTCATTATTTTGTAATCATTTCCTGAATTTAACTTATTCGATAATACCCTTTAATCGGGTTGTTTTATCGCATGTCTCTTTTTTTATCTATTTCTACGATTTTTTCTTTTAAATCTTCGATCTGACCTGTAGACCATTTTACAAAACCTTCAATTAATTCTTGTGGGAGTTTATTTATCAGTGATATTTTTACAAAACCTTCAAATATTTTTTCATAAGTTTTACAACATACAGTCATGTTTATAATTGCGTCATTTATAAAATCTTTATTATTGTTTTTAATGTAATTTTCTTTAAATTTCTCTAGAAGTTCATTAGTTCTTTTTGAAACTTCGTCCTTTTCAATCTCCTCTTCATAATTGTTATTATCATTGCCATACGTCATTTACATTTTTGTATTTTAATTATTTTATAAATTATTAATATATTACAAATAGCAATATCACTTTTGATGTATTCTTCTAAATGGTTCAATTACCATATACTTTTGATGTTATTTTTTCCAAACGTGATTGAAAGATTATATTCTATTTAATTGAGGCTTGGTCGTAATTCGATACTGTTCATCCTTATCTAAAATTCCATTTCATTAGCCAGTCCCAAGCATATATTTTATTGATTTTGGATTTGTTTTCTTAGTTTTACAATTATAGTATACCATTAGCTGATATAATAAAACAGACAAAAGTACAATTGCAGATACCGCATCAAATCCACGTACTGGCAATGGGTCTATTCTAAACAGATTTGATATGTTCTGTCAACGGCTCTATCGATATTCTCCTTCTGGCTGTAGATAGCCTGTCCTAATATCGATTGATAAAAGCATACAATCTCAAGCCTCTTTTTAGAGATATTTTTGTATCTTTCAACAGGGCAAACTAGATCTATCTCTAATACCTTCTTACTATACTCATACAGGTTCTTATCATCATAGCCTGGATCTGCTACCATATACAAGGAAGATGGTAAAGAGAATACAGATGAGGATGAGGATGAGGATGAAGATGATGAGTATGAGTGAGACGTTAAAGAAACGTACATCTGGTTATCCTGTACATTTGCAGTAGTTACACCTGCAGTTAGGGGTACTATAATCTTGCCTGTTGTTGTACATGTTAAATGTAGTTTGTATCCGAATACCCATCCTTTGGTATGACTATAGTCCCATCTTGCATCCGTGTCAATGCTAGGACGTGGTACTTCTCCTTTTTCCATCGATGATTTATGCCATACAGGACCTTTTGTTTTTATCAGATTACTGTCTATTGCTGTTATAGAAGCGTCTACTAATCCTTCTGTAACAAACAAGCGCCCCATTGTCGATATTCTTTGTTTAATATCTATAGAAATAGTCTTTAACCTTCTATCAAATGTACGTCTACTAGGTATTGACACAAGACCACAGGCTAATGCGAGTTTATGGTTATACTGACCGCAGTCCATGTTAAGAAAAATATGTAATGCATTGTTGGAATCGATTCTAAACCATATCCTTACAATAAAGCATCTCAAAATTACAGTGGGAGAATATACGTACGGTCTACCGCGTTTTCTTTTTGCAGTAGGCCATGTTATACAACCTATCAGATACAGAATGTTAAAAAGAATGGATTCCTTTAATCTGTCAAGATCTAACCTTTGGATCAGTTTTAGTCAGAATCATATTTCAATGGTTAGCTTTAAGCTATGTAGATCATTGAAAATATATTTGAATTATGACCATGCCTCATATAAATTGAAAATATGTATGATATATTGGTATAATCGGTCTGTTTTATGGATTGTCTGTCTACTAGATGATGTAGATTCAAATTTTTTGAATTCCATATGTCAAATTTGACTAAGATGATATTTGCATATTTGCATCTTTATCTAATATTTTGATCCTGATATTGGCATAGTCATATGTATTTGTTAGATGGATTGTATGATTGCTTATGCTTTTACAGTCTTGTACCTCGTTCATTTATAATCCATCCTTATCATTTTTTAATTTTCTAAAATTACTGCTTATTTCTACATATCTTTCAAAATAATATTTAATATCTATTTGACAGTTTTTATTATCTGGGTCAGATACCCTAGTGCTTTCTTCATTGTTTTATCCGTTTTTTGTATCATCATTCCCAATTTTATTATATTTTTACATCAATTTTATTTTTGTTAATTATTTTTATTCATCTAATAGTAAAGAATTAACAATCTTTTTTTTAATCTTTCCTTTTATTATTTGAGTATATGTCCGATAAGGATGATATTGTTAATACTATTAATTCTTTTGGACTTGTGGGTATTAAAAAAGCTGAATTAAAAAAGCAATTTATGATGGATAATTTTGATGCTTTACTCAATGAATTGATTCAAGAAGATAAATTATGTATATCTAAAAAGGGAACATTTATTTTTTGCTGGGGCAAAGAATATTTCTTGGAATATTTATTGAATTCTGATCTTAAATTCAAATATTTATACAAGGATATTTCTGCTGTTCAGCTTAAAATCGATAATTACTCTGATAGTATATTTAAATATGTTGAAAATTTGGAATCAGAATTAAAAGAAGTAAAAAATTTCTTTAATAAAATTGAAAATAAATTAAATGATATAAAATTAAAGTCTGAAGAAACTGATGGTTCTTCAAATTCACTTTCTTTAGATGACTTTAAAGAATCTTTTAATCGAATTCTTCATGAAAATTCTACCTCTATCGGCTGGGTTGAGCTTTCTTCTGTAAAAAATGAAATTTGCCATATTTGTGGTATTTCAGAGAATGAATATTATGATTATGTTAGATCCGTTGCTGAGACATTTCCTGAAAAATATGAACTTTCTTCTGGTGGATATGAAGGGGTTATTCTAAGGGGCATTGTCCATGGCTTTGTGAGGTGTATTTAATGTATCCTTATGATCTTGCTTTAAACCCTTTTCCTAGCAGCCCAACACCTACTATAAAAATATCTAGAATCTTTGGTGGAAAAAGACATCGAGTGGCCTTGAATAGCATTAAAGATTGTATAATAGACATGTATTCAAAATTGAATAATGATATATATAGAGATGAGGAATTATTTAAGGTAATTACTGTAATACAGGATATAGGCTCAGGAAAAACTCATCTTGCACTTCATATGAAAACTTTGTCTTCTTTAGTTGACAAAGCAATAATATCGTATATCGATCTAGTTCAAGTTCACCCGCGTGAAATAAACAATGTTTTTTCTGCTATTGTAAAAGGTTTTGATGATGACTATTTCAATAATGTTCTTGAAAAATTATGTGATTATTTCAGGCGATCTTTGGCAGTATCTCCTAAACTGGTTAAAAAGGCTTTAAAACATGGGTTTTTTGACATACTAAATGGTACTTCAATTGAAGATAAATTAAAACAATTATTGAAAATCAAAATCCAGCCCTCTATTAACCATTTATATGATTTGCTTTCAAATGATTTTACTAAATCTGAAATTCAATTGATTGTTGAAATTATAAAAAACGGGAATTTAGATGGTTTTGTTTTAAAATCTTTTGATGATTTGATTTCTACTCTAAATAATTTATCTTCTTTAAATTTGAAGTTTTTTCATAAAATAACGATATTTCAAATTGATGAATTTGATGCGAATATTCAATCAATAGATTATGTAAAGGGATTGATAAATTCTCACATACATTATTCTATATTGATGATTATAACTACTCCTTCTTATTATTCTGATATTTCTAGGGTGAGTCCATCTCTTTTTGATCGTTTAGAGAAGGCAAATTACAAAATTGATTTGGCCGGATCAAATTCTTATGACGAAATAAATGATATTGTACTAGAATATGTGGAACAAAATGCATCTAAATTGGCTGATACTGATAAAACTGATCTATCATCAAAGATAAAAATCATATATGATGAATTTCCTGATTTTAGAAATATTAGATCAATTTTAAATATTTTATATCATTCTACAGAGTTGTCTAGTAAGAAAAATAGTCTTATTATTGATGAACAATCAATCGAAGATTCTATAAAAAATATATATCCCGGTTTAAGATTACGTGGTAGCATTATGGGCATTCCAATATCTGATTTTATCAAAATGAGAAAAATGTCAATAGATGCCGATTATCTCTCCTTGGGGATTAAAAATGCTGTGAAAAACTTAATAGATTATGTTGAGGAATTGGGAACAGTTAAAAAATCTGAAGTAAAAATGACTCCAGAAGGTTATCTTGATGCGGTATATAATGATCATTTAGGGAAAAAGATAGGTGTTACAATTGCTATTGATCTCGATAAAAATAAAAACTTTGATAAAATAGTAAAAAGTACAAAAAGAAATTTGTTAATTGATAAATTAATAATACTGACTACAAATATTACGAATATAAAAAATAATGATACAACGTTTGTAACCGTGGATAGATGGAAATTGGTAGACTTGCTATATTTTAGCAAGAAATATTCAGATGATGAAATAAAACTCGAAGATCCGCAAAAAGCAATAATGTTGGCAAAATCTATACAGCTTTTTTAAGTGAAATTTTTTATATTTCCTGAATTGTATGTCTGGTAATGAATAAATATTTTAATTATCTGGTTTTAATAAATTGAAAAGATCTCTTAATAGTCTAGAAGATTTTATAGAAAATACTCATAAATTGGGCTATACGGTGGTAGATTATAATGACGTTAAAATTCCAGTATTATATATAGATGATGCTATTTTTGAACAGATTTTAAGTATGTCTTATTCACAAAAAGTTTCTATTGATACAAATTTAAATATCTATGATGATGGCGAACATGTTTTTGTTGATATGAATCTAAAATTTTTTGAAACTGGTTTAGAACAAAATTATTTGTTATATGCAAATGAAACTATTGACTTTTTTTCTAATCTTGCTATTGCAGGTATGATGGGATTAACTCCTTCTAATAAAATGCAAAATAATATTTTTTTTATTCAACTTCCAAAAAAAGATAGAGCTGAAATAGCATATGAAATGATAAAAGAAAAGCTAAAACTATGAACTTAATTTTATAGTATTGCTATAATATTTTGAATGTTGATGGAATTTAAGTCCATATATTGTACAAACTGATTATGGTATCAAAAATGTGAAAATTGACGATATCATCTGATAACAAAATATAAGATTTAATCGTTTTTAAAATCTGTTATTGATTTACACATAAATTTTTTTTTAATGTCTCAACCTAATATGATCGCTTAATTCATTTTCTGAATTGAAAGCCGATTCATTACAAAGATCGCATTTGAATAAAACGGGTAATTTATTGTCTGAATATTCTTTTTTTACATTTGTGCTAGTTGTAGTGACAGGAATATCGAAAGAATATGCTGGTTCTGCAATTTTTGAGGAGATAGTTTTAAGTTCTGAAAAGCTTGAATTATATCTATCATGACCTTTTATATGGTATCTTGACGGATCAAGTTGTAAATCATCTCTCTCATATCTCTCTTTTACTTGTTCTTCGTTAATCCTCAGCCATAACACATTGTTATCCCAACCTTCCACATGATTAATTGGTATGTAGTAATAATGTATATTTACTAAACCTCTTTTAACTACGATAAAATCTCTATTAACGGCATATATGTCCCCAATATCTACATCGTCTTTGGTATGGACTGATTCGTTAATTAAATCTGGCCATGTTTTATTGCTTATCTTTTCAGAAGAATTCATTTAATTAAATAATGTGAATATGGTATTTATAGATAGAAATTTCGTTTTAATTATATATCATGTTTTATCTTGTCTTATTTATCTTTAATCTTAATATGACAAAATTTAAAAATTTTATTATTAATAATACCAATTTTGGTAACATATAAATTACACAATTTTCCATTCTCAAGTTTTTTAGTTTTCCCTTTGACACTTTCACAAATGAGACTCTATAATTGAAAAATTCTATTAATAAAAATGTAATATTTAATGAATATTGTATAATTATGTAATACTTTGACGGCTTTGCTAATTTATTGTCTTTGTATTGAACAATGATTAGAGTTCCTTGTATCGCATGATCAAATCTAAACTTGTTCTTTTTACAAAGTAGTCTACAGAACATTCCGTCCTATCGTTTATATTAAATAGTTCTCGATGTTGCTTTTGTAATAAAATGAGCGTAGATGATGATTTCTTTTTAGAAATCTATATGCTTGATGATATTAAGTAACATCATATGATGAAATAGAATGCAATCTATACCTATTTATCATTTGAGGCCGAAATCATTCAACAATGACCATCTTTCGTTCTCCTGATATAACAAATGAAAAAATTTCTGTTTGTTTTATAACTATAGCCGTGCTTGTACTAACTCGACTTTTATTATTGTTTCATTTATTATATTTTCAAGTATTTTTTTTGTGGAATATATTTCACGAGTTTTTATACTATTATATTTATTCATATGGAAATGCTTTGTTGCATGATTCGAAATACAGTTAAAACTTTACGTCATTCATAGCAAAACTAATTAAATTATGACTGTTTGCGTTACATCCTTAACATCAAGACGTTAACAAAAAACGATTTAAAATAATCATGCAACAAAGCAATATGGAAACATAGTTTCTCTTGATAAATGAAAATATATCTTTAAGGCGGTCTTGTTAACAAATAACGAATAAAATAATCAAAACAAAGCAGAACACATATGTATAATTATAATGTGTTTTGCTTTTTATACTCGAGGGGATAGAACATTATATACATATGTTTTTTATCGTGAACTATGCAAGATAACTAGATGTATTAATCAAAATATTTCTATTATAATTTTGTATTAAATTGTCATTGGGGAGCATTAACTCTAAATATATTTAATAAATAATACAATCCAATTATGAATTCATATCATGAACTTTCATGTAAATAATAAAATAAACTAACAAGAAGTATCAATTATTTTATCAAAATTGAATTCCTAAAAAATAAAGTTAAAATCGGTAACTTAAATGGATCCTACGATTTCTTCTATTGCTTGACTATAATCTACCATTCCCTTTTTCTTTGCATAAATTTCCAAAGATTTTAATTGATCAGGTGTAAAACAAACTGGTATAGATCTTTTTTCATCATTCATACCATGTTTAATATCAAAACGAATATTTAATTTTTTATTTTTCTTTAATTTCGAGGATATTCTTTTAAAATTATTATTTGTGATATTTGATTGTTATATTGTTATAATAATGATAATTTAATTTGTAAATGTTGTTGTTTATAATAGAATTAATATGTATAAAATCGTCGAATAACGAACAATGAATAAAAAAATAATATGCGGTATAAAATTCTTTGAATCAGAAATACTATATATAAGGGTAATAGAGATTATTGCACTATTATTATGAGTGATATAGAATCTAACATTAATTGGGATGATGTTTTAAAGAAGGAGGCAAGAGGTTTAGATGATGAAGACCTCGGAGAAGTTCATGAAGTCGGATCGGATTTTATTGTCACACAAAAAGGTACCATAAATAAACACAAGTACTATTTACCCAAGAACCTGGCTGTAAAATTTGATGGACACAAACTATGGTTTAAAATAACAAAAGACGAAGTTGATAAATATAAACACATTAATGAGAATAATATAGCGGATGACACTATTGCAACTAGTACGACAGATTATGGTGGTTCTAGTATTAATTGGGATGATGTTTTAAAGAAGGAAGCAAGAGGTGCAGATGATGATGATTTTGGCGAAGTTCATGAAGTCGGATCGGAGTTTATTGTCACACAAAAAGGTACCATAAATAAACACAAGTACTATTTACCCAAGAACCTGGCTGTAAAATTTGATGGACACAAACTATGGTTTAAAATAACAAAAGACGAAGTTGATAAATATAAACACATTAATGAGAATAATATAGCGGATGACACTATTGCAACTGACACGCCGTATTCTACAAATAACAATCTTGGCGATAATAATGTAATTGCTGATACCACCAATTATGGTGGTTCTAGTATTAATTGGGATGATGTTTTAAAGAAGGAAGCAAGAGGTGCAGATGATGATGATTTTGGCGAAGTTCATGAAGTCGGATCGGAGTTTATTGTCACACAAAAAGGTACCGTAAATAAACACAAGTACTATTTACCCAAGAACCTGGCTGTAAAATTTGATGGACACAAACTATGGTTTAAAATAACAAAAGACGAAGTTGATAAATATAAAAAAGACTAGCACTATCTTTTTTTGATTATTCTCTAATGCTATCTTGTTTATTGGTTATAATGTTGATTCAAAATTGTTACTTGATAAAAATATAAAAAGAAAAATTCCTATAGTTTTTTATTTATTTTTTAGAAAGGCGTTTAAAAAATATTTTTAAATGAGATAAAATTATTTTTGTAGTGTTATAAATACTCGCTTGTTATTATTTGTTTTAAAGACAATTTGTAAATTATGTTCTTATACCTGAGCATATTGGTATAAAGTCTTTCCAGATAGTGGTATAATTGGTTCTTTTTTTAATATGTCTAAAATCTTCTCTGCAGCATATCCATCACCATAAGGACTTTTTGATAAAAGAGATTTTGAAGATAGAATTCCTTTTATTGATTCAAGCATTGAATTGTGATCTAGATTGCAAAGAATTGAATGCCCTGAAATTATAGATTCTCTTCTTTCAGTGGATTCTCTAAATATTAAAGCCTTTTTATTTATTAAAGGTGATGTGATCTCTTCTTGGACTCCGCCTGAATCTGTAATAATGAATTGACAGTTCTTCAAAAGTCTCAAAAATTCGTGATATCCTACTGGCTCTATGACTTTGACATTTTTACCAATATGATCTCCTAGACCAAATTGATGTATTCTTTTCAATGTTCGTGGGTGAACGGGAAATATACAATTAATGTTTAATGCTGATAAGGTGTTAAATATTCTCTTTAAAATATCCTGATTGTCTACATTTTCTTGTCTATGTAAAGTTAATAAAATATAGTTATCTTGTATATCTTCGATAATGGGTGAACATGTGTTCTCATTATTTTTCTGTTTGTTAGTTCTATTGAGGCTAGTTTTATCTAGACATAATCTTACCGCATCGATAACTGTGTTGCCCACTGTATATATTTTACCTTGCACTTGTTCTTTTGATAGAATCAATGCAGCCTCATCAGTTGGTGAAAATAAAACATCTGATATGTGGTCTGTCATTCTTCTGTTGTATTCTTCAGGCATACGCCAGTCATAACTTCTTAAGCCTGCTTCCACGTGGATAACTGGAATTTTGGATTTTGAGCCAGCTAAGGATGCTGCTGCTACGCTATTAGTGTCTCCAACTGTTATCAGAGAAGATGTTTTATATTTTTTTAAAGCTTTGCCGACGCCAGACAAAATTTCAGAGAATTGGATAATCGGATCATTTGGATGATCTAATTTTATTACATGATCAGGTTTTCTGATATTAAATTCATTGATAAATTTAAGAAATAAATTAAAATCATGATGTTGGCCTGTGTGGATATAAGTATAATCGATATTTTCGATATCAAATAATCTCATAATAGGGTACAGTTTTATGATTTCGGGCCTGGTTCCAGTTATCAGCATAATTTTACCATCTGTATTCAAAGACATTATATAATTTCGTCAAAAAATAACATCAAGTTTCAAATATAATAGGATTTATTAAAATCACTACTGAAAAATATTTAGAAACAAATTAATATAATAATAACAAGTATGAATATTATTAGATATTTAGTCCATAAATTTATTAAGAATAATTATTTATAATATCTTGTATAAAAAAACTTTTATATTTTAATAAAACAAATTGCTACGCTGTATTATAGAGATTGTATATATTATTAAAAATTATATTTTTATATTATTAATAAATAAAAAAATATTCTAAAATTCGTATTTATCTATTAGATTTTATTATTCTTTATGAAAACTATCTAAAACTGCTTTTCAATTTGAGGGGATGTTAAGTTCCAATCTTTATTTGTGAAAATCTCGGATATAGAAATACTTTGGTGAATGCTATGAAGTTTACTTGAAATTATTTTATTTTATTTAAAAAGAAAAACGAAATGAATTATTCTGTCTTAATTACACAAAAATATTTTATTTTTACTAGATGTTTCTATATAATGGTGATATTATGTTTTATGGTTTATTAGATGGTGAAGTAATTCGCAAGGTTAAATATTTTTAAAAGCCGTTTATACTTTGATGTGTTGAGTATTCGATTGAAAAAATGCTCATTAACAATAATTTATACTATATAAGTCGTCTAGATATGTACTCATCTTCGAAAAAAGACAAGTATAAACCTTATATGTTGTTAATCCGTTAATTTTGCTTGTAAACTTGAATTAATAGGCTAATGTGTATATCTTCAGGCAATTAAGCTGTGTTTCATTCTTGTCCATAACTTTAGCATTATCTTTTATATCAAATCTTTATGACCGTGAATCAAATCAAAAAAATCGTGATTATTTGATGATATTTGTTTTTGAAAGACTTAATAACATCCATATATCAATCTTATCGTGGATTTTTTCCATAAAAAATACAAATGCGATGAAGATGGTGAAAAATTTGAAACATATGATGATTTAATAGAACATACTAGAAAGGTGCATCATCGTCCTATGCTAAAATGCAATAATTGCGGTAAAGAATTTCTTCATGAAAAAGATCGATTGCACCATGTACGCGAAGAGCATGAAAAAGCAATGGATGCTCGAGTGCATAAAAACGAACATAGTCATAAAAAAAGTGGTGTCCATGAAGGTACTGGTACACCACAAGATGAAGTTGATGCACATATGAAAAATTTTGGAGATAATTTTTAATATGTAAATTATATGTCAATTTTATTGATATATGCTATCTAGTTTTGTGAAATTGATCTTATTTTAAAAAAATTCTTTGTAACATGTTTGTCGACTATTACTATTTTTAATCTGTTTTACATAATTTAGGTGTTTTCTTATAATTCTTTTTGTTCTGTCTAATAATTAATTTAAGTATGGTTTATTATTTGGGCCCTGTAGAGAACGAAAAAATCTATGAATTTATCATTGTTAATATATATAATATAACAAGTTAGAAAAAGAACAGAACCTCAAGATATCGTATATTCTTTACATCTTTACTTCAGCGGTCTTTCATTAAGAAATACATCCAAAGCATTATCTCGTTTCATTCAAAGAAGTCATACTGCCATTTGATATTGGATACAAAAGTACAAATCAAAAAAATTATTTTACAACAAGTGAAAACATATAAATTCATAATTGATGAAACCTAACGCAAAGTTGGTTCTAAATTAATATGGTTATGAGTCGCTATGAAATCTGAACGTAAAGTAATTCTTTCTTCTTCTATATCTAAAGAACAAACCATGTTTGTGACAGAGCATTTTTTATCTGATATTGTGAAAAAATATGGCCAACATCTAATTTCAACAGGCGGCGATACTTAATACCATTACGCATGCAAGTTTTTTAAACTGAAATATCGTCTTCATACTTCTTAGCAGAAAAGCATTATCGAAAGAATAATGCACTATATCAAGGATAGAACAGATAGGTTTGATGATTACTTTCCTTGCATAAAGAAGAAATGCAAATTAAAGCATGTAAAACAATGGTTGAATCTATTTGCTGATTATTACAAAAGAGATAATATCTTGACTTTGCAGAGCCACCATTTGATTCTATTTTTTATATACTGGTCTTTTCTGTAAATGCATTATAATAGATGTTTTTAGATGCTTTGTTGCATGATTCGAAAATCAGTTAAAAATATAATTTATCTGTAACAATCACAATGAAATTTTAACTGTTTTCGTTTTTATTCTATCCACAAAACGTTAGTAAATAACGAAAAAAATAATCATGCAACAAAGCAGTTTTTAGACTCAATTTATTTATAATGTTGTTTCTATTTTATAGACTGTATATAACTTTTCTATGGATATTACAAAAATTAGATTTATATATTATTAATTTGTACTGTTGCATATTATTTTATTTGTATTTGTTAACGTTTTGATACTAAAGATTATTTCAAACATGCTCAATTTAATTACTCTTGTTTTGAATAGATTGTGATTCTGTGTATTCGTTTAGTGTAACAAAGAGTATATTTTTATAAATTGTTTAATTCTATATTTTAATTAATTGCTATTGAACTTTCCAAATATTTAAAAAACGAAAATAAACCAAATGTTTAACATTGTTTAAAATAAAAATTGTTTAAATTGTGTCAATTGAATATACGATAATCTATCAATATTGCTTTGTTGCATGATTATTTTTTTCGTTATTTACTAACGTTTTGTGGATAGAATAAAAACGAAAACAGTTAAAATTTCATTGTGATTGTTACAGATAAATTATATTTTTAACTGATTTTCGAATCATGCAACAAAGCATATCAATATAACAAATAAATAAAATTCCTTTGCATTTTTATTATGATATTTTATCTAAGTTGTCACAAAAATGAAGATTTAAAAAAATGTGGTGAACTTGTAGACCGTGGAGGCATTATAATATTTCCAACGGATACTGTATATGGTATTGGATGTGATCCGTTTAATGATACATCTGCACTTAATCTTTTCAAAATAAAAAATAGGCCATTAAATAAATTTTTCCCGATTTTAACAAATGAAGTATCTAATTTAACTCCTTATGCAAGAATAACTGATGAAGCAAAAATTTTGATCGAAAATTTTTGGCCTGGTCAACTAACAATAATTCTAAAGGTTCAAAACGATGTTCCATTTTCAAAACACATTTTTGATAAAAGCATCGCATTCAGGATACCTAATAATGAATGTACATTAAAACTAATCCAATGTACAAAAAAGAAATTACTGATAGGAACGAGTGCCAATTTATCGGGGCAACCACCAATTGCAAATATTGATTTACTTAAAAATAGTGGAATAACTGGATATGATGCAGTTATTACTAGTGAAATAGAATATGTTTTGGATGTAGAATCTCGTTTAAAAAATAAAAATACGATTGATACAAGTCATAATCAGTTGAATATAATAAATTCCATAACTAGATCTGCAAATATGACTAATATTTCGGATCAAATATCTACCATTGTTGATATAGTTGAACCAAACAAACCAAAAATACAAAGGGAAGGTGTAATTCCTAAAGAACAGATATTTGAAGTACTAGCACGAAAAGTTTAGAGATGTCAAATGGATTTTAACTATATTGCAACAACTCATAGGTACAGAGAAGAAGATCTTGTAGATGAGTTGCAAGCCCTATTTAGTGATAACGGAGCCACATATGCAACAGCATATGTATCAAATATTGATGGGCTAGTGACAGGGACTATTAATGATTCTTTAAATTTTGTTAATTTCTTGAGACAAAAATTAAAAGATGCGCCGTGGGAAATAAGATATTTATTAAGATTTATTCCAATTGAAAAAGTTGCAAATACGAATATATCTGAGATAAAAGATCTCTCGATTGAATTATCTAAAAAAATTCCAATAGATGCAACTTTTAAAATTTTTATTGAAAAAAGACATACAAATTTAAATAAACTGGATATAATTAATAATATTGCACCATTTGTTTCTCAAAAGGTTGATCTGACAGAACCTAATTGGATTATTTTAATAGAAATAATTGGAAAATATTCGGGTATATCGGTTATAAAAAATGATGTGATATTCAGCTCAATGATTGAAAAACGATATTTTGAATAGCAACGACAATTATTTTTTTATTATAGTGCTATTGCCGCCCGTTCTATAAGAAACTTTTGAAAATCATCATCATTTTTTAATATATTGTTATTTTCTAAAAATTTTAATTCTTTTTTAAAAAATTGCCCTAATATGAAAGATCTTTTGAATTGTGATATCTGGATTAGATTGGCAGCGTCATGATCTTTTCCGAGTTTAATCATATCCCTATATGCGTCCATCAATAAATCCGACGATTTTGAAAATAGAATACATACTACATACCCATCAAACTCATTATTATTTTCACATTTTAGTATATCCAAAGCATATTTAATTTGATTCGTATAACAAATTCTTAATAAAAATTCGACATCTAGATTTTTTAGTTTTTTGTCATCTCTTTCTGATTCCTCATATATTATTTTTATTATGCCGAGAATGTGTTCCAATCCAAAAATCAACTCCGGTCTTAATATTACGATATTAGTACTTTTATGGGTATTTTTAATTTTGTCATATATTGATTTTATATCTTGGGAGTTTGGATTAAACCCTTTAATGAGAATTTTTAATTCTCCATATGAATATAAATCATCAATTACGTTTTCATCTGTTTTTTTTATATCCATTATTTTTTCTCTAATATCTTGCAAATATTAAAAAGTATTATTATTTTTATATGTTGACGCAAAAATTCATTATCCTGATTGTATACGGAAGTTTATCTTGAAAAATACGGGGTTAGGAAATTTGTATTGGAATGAAGTAATCCATGTTTTAAGAAGCATTATTCCTGTATATAATAAAGTAAACAGCATAATATCGTTGGGAAAAGATAATCAATATAGAAAAGAAGGAATAATCAATGGTATTAAACCAGGAAATATTATTCTTGACGCAGGTTCAGGTTTTGGCAATATGTCAAAAACAGCGGCAGAAAATGTTTCTAACGATATTACAATCTATTTCTATGATCCAATTTATGAAATGTTAAAAAGAGTAAAAGGAAATATGAAATCTTACCTTCCATCATATAATATTTTTCTATGCAGTGGAGTTTTTGAAAACATTCCATTTAAAAGTAACACATTTGATGCAGTATTATGTGGATATTCTCTTAGAGATGCTATAGATCTTGATATTGCCATAAAGGAGTTGTGTCGGGTTTTGAAGAAAAATGGACGATTAATTATTGTAGATTTGGGTAAACCAGATAATTTTGCACTAAGGCTGGTTGTATCATTTTACTTGAAATATTTCTTGACAATATTAGCGTTTCTAGCTGTAGGTAAAAAAGGATTGCCTTTTAAAACTCTTTATGGAACGTTTTTAAGATGGCCAAAAAACAAAGATTTGAATTATATGTTATCCAAAAACTTTTCTAAAGTGCATTTTAATAAAAAATTGTTAGGTGGCTCAATTGTTGTTATTGCTTACAAATAAACAACAATTATTATCTCTTGATAAACATTTGCATATTTATAAAAAATGACATTTAGTAAAATGTATAGACATTGCGGCATAAATTATTTAATAATATATTTTAATTGAATAGATTGATAGTCATTGTTTTAAGTTACTTTATTGAAAAGATTATTTGAATAAAACATAAAAATATTTTTTAAACCACCCTGTTTATAAAAAAATGCAAATTTGTATACTAAAAAATATTAATGATGTGTAGTTTGTGGACTGGAGAAATCAATGCCTGATGGATTGTTGCCTTGTGGAGATTGCATATTGGATGGATTGTTGCCTTGTGGAGATTGCATATTGGATGGATTGTTGCCTTGTGGAGATTGCATATTGGATGGATTGTTGCCTTGTGGAGATTGCATATTGGATGGATTGTTGCCTTGAGATTCAATGTTGGATTGATTGCTATTAGGTGAGAATATGGGGTTAAAGCAATCTCTTATTTCTACTTTTGAAGCGAATCCCTTTGATCCTGCTACATTAGTAAGACATTTTTGAAATTCCTTGTAGTCTTTTGCAAATGAACTAGTTTTTTCTTTATTATTGCTTTTGGCTAATGTTGGAGACATAATTGTTGCGGAAGAAACAAAGATTGCAGCTATTGCGATTATGACTGCAAGGGATATTGTTCTTTCTTTTGTAATCATTGTAATAATAATTAACAACAATCTGTTAAAGGATTCGCTACAAACAATCTATTAAATTCATATATAATTTGTTATATAGATAATATTAATTATAATTTTAACTACTGGATCCTTTGATTAGTTTAATTGTTCCCACAAAAATTAATATATAGATAAAATATTACAATACTAGTGATTTAAAAAAATTTTATTACATTTAATATATCAAACTTTATATATATTCTTTTTAATGAATTGATCTTTTCAATCGTATTCTTACAAGTTGATCAAATTAAATAATATGATAAATTATGAAAATCGCCATATTATACCAAATAGCATAATTAAACAAACAATTATTTTTGATTCAATATTTTGATATGTTTATAGATAGGTTGACTACATTATCATTTTGTATATTCCTTGATACTTGCCAAAACATCTTTTGAAAAGATCTATAATATGAAGATGATGTAAATACAAAGGAAAGGATGTTACTTGTTCTTAACGTAGTTTATCAAGGCAAAACATCTGCTCATGTAGCTACAGATCTTCATAGAAATAGAGCATGGGCCTGTGTTTGGTTAAAAAGATATGAGAAAGAAGGTTTAGAAGGATTAAAGAATAAACCAAGAACAGGTAGAAGACCATCTAAGTTATCCGACAAAAATATCTGCAGTATAAAAACAACGTTAAAAGAAAGCAGCAATCAGGGTTGGACCACAAAACAAGTAAAAGAATTAATCATAAACAAAAGTGGAATCAAATATCACTATACTCACATTTATCGTATTCTTCGTAAATGGGGTTTCAAACAAAAGGTACTAAGAAAAATACATGTTAATACAGCATCCAAGGAAGAAAAAGAGGCTTTCAAAAAAAGACAGAACAAATACTTGTGGATAAGCAAGAGCAAGAAGAGCAGCAGCAGCAGCAGCAGCAGCAGGAAAGTTTCACTATAATATCCACGGACGAATCATTCTTTTTTCATGATTCTTTGGTAAGAAAGGTTTGGATTGATAAAGATAAAAGACCTGTGGTCAGAGTAACAGGCTCGCACAAACATTCATGTATCTTTGGGGCCATTAGTCTTGAGGGCAAGCAACTATTCGGACAGTATGACAATTAATGACGATACATTTCTTGATTATCTAAAGAAAATTCATGCTAAATTTCAAAAATGCTATTTGTTTATGGATAAGGCATCTCCTCATTATAAATCAAAGTAGGTTATCAAATATTTTGAAAAAAATAAAGATACTCTAATCCCTGTATATCTTCCAACTGCATCACCAGAGTTTATGGTTATGGAAGAGGTATGGAACATGGCCAAACGAGATCTATTTGTTTTGAAATATTATTCATCCTTTGCAGATTTGAAGAATAAGATATCGAAATATTTCAGGACAAAAAGATTCAATCTTAATATGAAGAACTATTTTAAGAGATGTTTTATAACTTATGCTAATTGGTATAGTTAAAAAATTAAACAAATGTAATGGATATTTCTCAAAATGAATCAAAGGGTTAAACTATGTTCTTTTAAAAACTGGTTCTCTGGTTGAAATGGATCGAAACATGTTATTTTCAGATTAATGAATTCTATAAATTTTATTATACTTTATTCATATTTGATCGTATTCCTAGACTAATTTATTGTGGCCTTTCGATATTATATACTTTATAATGCATTTCATAGTGTTTAATTGGAACCTGTACCAAAATTTGCCCTGTTAACTTGAAAATATTTCTATATTATGTTGATCGATAAATATAAGCCTCTAATTCACATAGATTAATTTATATTTGTCTTTTTTACTGGGAAAATAGTTTTCAAAGTTTTCTACTCTAACTTTCATATACTGCATTGTTATTTCAATTATGCTTATTTCAAAAGAAGCGAAGATGATGCTGTATCTTCAACAATTTACAGGTTTATGGATATCAATTACCATCATCTGATGATACTAGATGTTTCCCATATTTGATATCTCTTGAAACAGAAATCACTTATCTACAAACATGTTTCGTGCTTGATATGTGGAAAGACTTGTTTATTTTCAGGATCAATAACTATCCAAAGCCATATTAATTCAGATATCTTTTATCGCAGTTTCATCAATTATATGGTCTTTAATTTTATTTTCAATTTAAAATTTCTTTGACATGTATTTTTAAATTCAGTTCCAAATAGAAACATGATTTATTTTTACTATTTTTAAGAAATATAATGCCTTAGCAAACTTTCTAAAGAATAATCCAAGTACAAGTATAAACCGTAGCCAATAATTTGTGAAGATGTTCTTTTTCTAGTAGGCATATGATATATGGTTGTCTTAAATCTATAGATTTTTCCTAAAGTTAACAGACCCAAAATTAAATTTCTCTAAATGATGATGCTATATAATGGTATGATAAATCCAAATAAAACTTGGTCTTATTTTCATACTTGAAATGCAGTTTTTAAAAATGTTGTGTCGCGAGTATGTTTTTCTCTATTTAATCTCATTTCTTGAAGACAAGCATTTCTTTTTGACATATTATATCTTTATTATATCTTTTTTCTTTTATAGAATAAATGATAAATATCACTACGTTTGATTGTTTCCAGTTCTGCTTATTTAGAATTGAATTTTTTATCTAGGTATAAATACTGAACTTGATTTTTTTTCCTCTTTTTGCTGCAGATGGGATGTATAAAGTTCTATTGATGACTATTGCATCAATTACCTCTGTTACTGCTTTAATGTCATGAATGCTCGCTAACAATGTAATAATAACTGTACTATTTCCATACATGGTTGACATTTTAGATTCCTAACATAGTTGACACTAGTCTTAGAGTGTAATAATAATGGATATAATTGAAAATAGGTATAAAATGATAATTGAATCAGAACGTTCCGGTAAGACTATATCTGATATTTGTATTGAGTTTGGTGTTTCAAGACAAACTTGGTACAAATGGAAGAGACGCTATAATACATCTGGTCTAGATGGATTAAAAGACCAATCAAAAAGGCCACATAATATTAAAAATGTAAAGATAACCAAAGAACTGGAGAAGATTATCCTTGAACTGAGATTAAATAATAGGTTTGGTCCGATGAGAATTAGGTTCAGATTAAAGAGAAAGTATGAAATTAGCTTGGGCACAAAAACCACTTACAATCTTTTAAAGAAACACAATCTCAATGTACTATATGTCAAAATAAAAAGAAAATACAAACTTTGAAATGAAACATCCAAATGAATTAGTTCAGATGGACACCAAAGGACCTTTTTATCTAAAAGGCTCACGAAACAAACACTACTATTTTATTCATGTTATAGATGATTGCCACTCAAGAAAAGTAGTTAGCAAATGATGTAATAAAAGAACTAGTGAAAAAGCATTATCGGTTCTCAAAGAATGGATTGAACTCTACGGTAAACCGATGAAAGTATTGCATGATGGTGGTAGAGAATTTACATCTAATAAATTCAAAAATTATCTTGTTCTCAATGAAATAAAGGACAAGTGGATACCCAAAGGTTATCCACAAGAACAGGGTAAAGTAGAAGCGTACAACAAAATAGTCATAGCTGAATTTTTACAAGTAGAAGAATTAATTGATATGAAAGATGGAATTGAGAAATACGAATCATTTGTCAATTCATATAACTATGAAAGAGAACATGGTGAAATAAACGGAATGACACCATCAGAGAAGTTCATGAAATGTTTAAAACAACCGATATTAATACACTAAAACAAGACAAAAAGTGTCAGTCATGTTGGTACATTGTTTTGTCAACTATGTGTGGAAGTACAACAAATAACAAATAGTGGAATTCTATTTTAATTAATTAAACTGTGGCTATGTGTCCAATTTGTTTATATTTATGAATTATTGTAGGTCATCGCCACGCTAAATGAGATTTTATTTAAATATATTTGGGATATCCTATTTACTTAATACTTTTTTTTATTTGATTACTCTGATAATTTGTTTTATATTTTTTGAAAACGTCAATTTGAACCTACAACTGAAATCGTCGATGATGGGTTGAACCTGAGTCGTATTCTTTAGGGCGAAACATCTTCCATTGACCTTTGGTTCTAAGAATGTAAACAATGACATCCATCATTTTTCTAAATAAGATTATCGGATGATTTATTGAAATACTTGATTTCTCTTTTGGTGGTATTATTTTTATTATGTCTTAGTTTATTCGAAATATTTGTAAAGTAGCCTTCTTCATATTTTTGTTACTGTCGTAGTAACATTGGGACACAATTTTATCAATATAATAATAATCTATATTTCTATTGATTTTTGATATGACCTCTAAGGTGAAAATGATGATTCTTTTTGAAAATACTGGAACTAAATTTGCATAATGTAAACTCTATGTTTGCATTGTAAATGTCTTGAATCATTCTTATTCTTAATGATTGTGAAGTAGAGGATCATTAAGTAATATGTATAAAAGAATTCGAAAATTCTGTGAATTGTGTTGATAATTCCGATCGCTTAACATCGACTAAACATGATATATATTACATTACAGATTCCTCTTAAAATCATAAATTTAAAAAATGTTTATTTTACAATAATGATTATTTGTATTTTACGGATGTCATATCTTTTCTTTTTTTACTGGCTCGCTTTTTGATTTAAATTTTGTTTTTAATTTATTTAGATTTGCAGTCAAATCCTTGATAATTTTTTGCATGTTGTTAATCTCGTTAATTGCAGATTTATCTTTTCCATCATCAGTTTTGTTTGATTTTTCAGTTTTTTTAGAACTCATAATAGATATTTTATCATAACCATTAAATAGAATTTGTTTCTTATTATAGTAAAATAATAATACTACAAAATACATTAAAATATATATGCATTATTAAAACCCATAATAAAAACAGAAGTCTTATATGTACAAATTAACACATTTTTCTTTATGTTGAATTTATATTCATAATAATTGTGTAATATACACATACCTATATTACATATGTTATTAAAGCATATACTGCAATTTAAACAAATTGGATGTCATATAGTTGTACATTTTTCTGTATAAACAATGTCTCCTTGTTATGTAAAGTTGAATATCTCGTCAAACTAAGACTTAAATATATCAAATTTTTTTGTGTTATTAGAATGACGAATTTCGTAACAGACAATAATACTAATAATAATCCATATCAGAATGCATTAAAACAATTGGATGAAACTGCAAAGATAATTAACCTGGATGCAAATATTCACAAAATCTTAGCCAAACCAAAAAGAGTTTTAACAGTTTCCTTACCCGTTAAAATGGATGATGGATTTATTGAAGTTTTCACCGGATATAGATCTCAACATAATGACGCTAGAGGTCCATTTAAGGGTGGTATACGATATCACCCTCAAGTTACCATCGAGGAGGTAATGGCTCTGTCAATGTGGATGACTTGGAAATGTGCAATAGTTGACATTCCATTAGGTGGCGGAAAAGGTGGTATAATCTGCAATCCCAAAGAAATGTCCAAAACTGAACTAGAGAGGTTAACGAGAAGATATGCATATGCCATAGCCGATATAATTGGTCCATTAACGGATATCCCGGCACCCGATGTTTATACTGGAGGTCAAGAAATGTCTTGGATTATGGACACGTATTCTACTTTAAAAGGCAATTACATTCAACCCGAAATCATTACAGGGAAACCCATTCAAGTAGGGGGATCTCTGGGCAGAAATGAAGCAACGGGTAGAGGAGTATCTATAACCATCAGAGAAGCTGCCAAAAAGCTAAATATACAAATTAGTGATGCAACTGTTGTAGTCCAAGGTTTTGGCAACGCTGGTCAATTTGCAGCTAAATTAGTCGAGGAGCAAGGTGCAAAGGTAATTGGTGTTTCAGATACCAAAGGGGTCATACTAAATAAAAAAGGCTTTGATGTGGATGAATTGGTAAAATATAAAAACGAAAATAAAACAGTGAAAGGTTTTAATAATTCGGACGAAATTAACAACGAAGATCTACTAACAACAGAATGTACAATTTTAATCCCTTCAGCTTTAGAAAACCAAATTACAAAAGAAAATGCATCAAAAATAAATGCTAAAATAATTGCTGAAGCCGCAAATGGGCCTACCACTCCCGAAGCTGATGTCATTTTATACAATAACAAAGTTCTGGTTATCCCTGATGTATTAGCAAATAGTGGTGGTGTAACCGTATCATATTTTGAATGGTTACAAAATCTAAGGCGAGAATATTGGACAGAAAATTATGTTAATGAACGATTGGATAATATAATGACAAAAGCCTTTAATGAAATTTATTCTGCTCATTTGCATTATGGTACAAATATGAGAACGGCAAGTATTGCTTCGGCTGTGGGAAGAGTTGCCAAGGCTATAGAAACGAGGGGCATTTGGCCATAATATAATTTTTATTAAAATTGTTAAAAAATTTTTAATTTGTTATTCTGTGGAGAATGAATGTCCACATGAGCAGCTTTTTGTTACATTTGGATTAGTTATTTTAAATCCTGAACCCATAAGGCTTTCTATGTAATCAACATTCGCTCCCTTTAAATATTTCTGACTATAATTATCTACAAGGATTTTTACTCCATTCTGTTCCAAGACTACATCATCTTCATCGGGGTTTTCTTCAAATCCCATTCCATATGATAATCCGGAACATCCTCCACCTGTAACATATACTCTTAAATAAAGATTATCTTTTCCTTCTTGTTTCATAAATTCCATTACTTTTTCTGCTGCTTTAGAGGTTACGTCGACAACTTTTGTTTGTTGAGCACTTTCCATGATATAAAATAATAGGCATTCACCGCTAATAAGTTTTTCCCAACTTTTGATATTATAAAAGTCGCTATTTCTGAATTTTTATTTTTCTTATATGTCAAAAATGTGTTTACCTTGGTTTATTATTCTACTGATATAGTTAAATCAATTTTGTAGGATTAATGATGATGTGCTTTGTTGCATGATTCTACTTTTCCAAATACATTTAGCTAACATCAACCAATAAAATATGTGAACTGGTCTACCTACAACCAATCTCTAGTCAGAAGAGGAGAGATCTTGCTTGGCTTTGACGTCATTAACAACTGGAATACCAAACTAAGAGATGAACCAAGGCAAAATAGGCGAGCCATTTCATTATCCAAACACTTTTCTTCTTTTCTTGGGTATGCCAAGGCATATTTTCATTTACCATATAGACAAACTGAGGGTATAGCACAAGACCATGCTAAAGGAAAACTACCATCTATCCCCGATTACATATAATAAACAGAAGAATAAACAAGTTAGACATCAAAGTAGAAGCCGATAACAAAAGTAAAGAATTTGAAGATGAATATATTATCATTGCAATTGACAGCACTGCATTAAGGTTACCAATAGAGGTCTCGGTGGATGAGAGACAAATGGCATATAAAAAATAAGAAAGGATATTTGAAAATACACGTTGCGGTAAATGTAAAAACCAAGAAAATTCTTTCTATAAAGGTTACTGATGAGCGTGTCCACGATAGTAAAGCATTACCTGGATTGGTTAATGATGTTATAAAATTAGAAAAAAGAATAACAGTTGGCAAACTCATTGCTGAAGATGGCGCTTATGAAGATAATGAGATTTTTAGATTCTTAGAAGACAATGGAATAATGCCTTGTATTAAAGTAAGAAAAAATGCCAGAGTAAGGTGGAAAAAAGGAAATATCCTTAGAAATCTATCGGTGTTGGGACAAAGAAATGATTTACGAGACTGGAAGGATAGCGTAATATGGAAAGAGATGGATTGTAGAAACTGTTTTCTATAGTATAAAAAGAACGTTCGGAGAATATGTTTATTCTGTTAAATTAAAGAATATGATATAAGAAATGATGTTGAAAGCATCATTGTATAACAAAATGATATCCATTTAAAACAAATCTGAGTAAAATTATCGATTTTAAGAATCATACAACAAAGCAATTTCTAATGTAATTAAAATGTTAGTTTTCATGAATAATTTTATTTTAAATGAATTGATTCATAATATCAAATATACCTGATTATATATCATAAGAATAAATTCAATTACAAAATTCAATACATATGGTATGTGTTGAATCCAGATTATTTTCCTTTAATAGATCTCTTGCATAACTAGAAACATTCTATTCGTTTCACTAATGATATACTACTTTTCTTCTATTGATACTGATTCATTATCCTATAGTTTACTAGACCTGCTACTATATCCAATATTCTATTATATTTTCTTAATCTATTCCTAAATACACCACTCATTATCCTATATTTTTTCAATCGACAAATGGTATGTTCTATCACTATTCTCATTTTAGAATGAATTTGATTATACTCTTTTTCTTCTTGTGATAAATCTTCGTGGTATCGCTTTTTACATGATAGTGCTGATAGTTGTTCTGGGAAATCCTTTTCTACTCTTACGTATCCAAGGTCAAATACATTTAGAACTTGTTTAGGGATAACAGGATGGTTCTTTTTATAAATGTCATAATCATGTCTACGTCCTTTTTTATGTCTTAATTTGTGAAGGATATAACCACGATTGTTAACCATAAGCTGATTCTTTACAATAGTATGTCTTTTCTCCTTGCCTGAATAGTACGCCTTGTGTCTTTTATTATCAACAGGTCTTGGTATTTGCTGTTCTGTACAATCGGTAAAAGCAAGAAATCCCGGAAAATATTTCTCTACTTCTTCTGGCGTTTTTAGTCTTTTGGTTATTTGATATGTTTTCTGTGGAATTGGTAAAAACATTTTCTTACTAATTGTTCAATCTTTTGTATGTCTCTGCATATGTTACTCTGATCCAAATCAAAGAGAAAACCTGCCAGAGTATAAGTAATGTAAAGGCGATATTACGCTAAAATCATTACAAATCTATCTTTTAAATCCAACTTGAAATGTCTGCCTGCACCTATGTCTCTTTTTCGATATTTTCTTTTAGATAAACGATGTATCTTATGTTTGACATATCTTTTTGTTATCTCCTTGTAAATCTCTTCAAATTCTTGTACTGTAAGACCGGTAAATGATTTGAAGAGCAGTTGCTTTTTGGCTAACTTATCGTATGAAAGCAAAGAAAGGACAAGTTGTGATAAACTAATGGTCATAAAGCTGTTTAGTTGCAATTATGCAAGAGATCTAATGTTGTAATTAAAAATATGGAAATCAGTTTTGATATCTGGATAAAGAAAAATATTTTTTGAATTTAAAATATCAAAAATTATTTTTTATGGGTTAACTTAGCCCATTTAACTAATGATCCAGCCGCTGTTGCCCAAGTATTAACCGTTTGATAGACTGGAATATTATTTTCTTCTATCTTGTTTGCCATTTTTTGCGTGAACGGTCCACCTAGTGCGCCGACTAACATAGGTTTCTTCTTATGTTTATTAAATTCGGCAAGTATCTCAATAATACTTTCTTCAAGAGGATCATCTTGAAAAACAAACCAAGGCATTATGATATCCACATTAGGATCGTCCATAAATGTCTGTATTGCAAATTTGTAATCTTCTGCATTAGCAGAGCCAGTGATATCACAAGGATTGCCTATAACATATGTAGGCGGATAACGGGATTTCAGCGTGGATATGCTATGATCACTCAAAGTAGATACTTCCAAGCCTAATTTCTCAAATTGATCAATAGCTGCAATTATTGGGCCAGCACCATTAGTCACCATCGCTACTCTATTACCATTAGGCACCGGTTGCCATGATAGAGATTTTAATGAAGCAGTTAATTCTTCGTAACTATCGACAGAGATTATGCCATTTTGAGAAAAAGCTCCTTTAACAACGGTATAAGTGCCGCCCAATGACCCTGTATGCGAAGCAGCTTGTTTTGCGCCTCTACTAGTTCTACCATTTTTAAATACTATTATAGGTTTTTTTTTATCCAAAATTACTTTTTTAGCAGTATTGACAAATTTTCTGCCATCGCCTAATCCTTCAACATATAGACCAATAACCTTTGTCTGTGGATCCTCTGATAAATACCAAATCATATCGGCTTCATCAACATCGGATCTATTCCCATATGAAATCATTTTACTCATGCCAAATGGTGCAGAATGTTCCATAAATGCAATTCCTACAGTTCCACTCTGTGAAAGAAAAGCAACATCGCCGTTTTTAGGTCGAAGCATTCTTTCATGTCCTTGGAATGCACAGTCTAGTCTATTTTCACCATTAAACATGCCAATACAATTTGGACCAATTATACGAATATTCAATTGTGATGAAAGAGATTTGATTTGTTGTTCTATCTCTGCTCTTTCTCCACCCAATTCCTTTCCACCTCCAGAAATAATGACCATGTTATGAATTTCTTTTTGTCCACATATCTTTAGCAAATCTGGTACGAATTTAAGATCAACTGTAACTACGACTACATCTATTTGCTCGGTAATTTCGTCTAAACTTTTAAATGCTTTTAATCCCATAATTTCAGGATATCCTTTAGCATTTATGGGAAAAACTTTTCCTTTATATTCATGTTTAACTAAAGATTCCAACACTGAATTACCAACTTTTCCTACTTCCGGTGAAGCGCCAATTAATGCAATTGATTTCGCATTAAAAAACAAATCCATATAGTCGGACTTGGGTGTTGCCTCTGATACGGAATCATATTTTGGAGTATTTCTTAATATTATTTTTGCATCTGCAACATAATAACTATCAGGATATACAATCAATGGATTAAAATCAATACTATCATAATATGGGGATATATCAAATCCCAATTTTCCGATATTAACAAGAGCTTCACAAATTTTATCCAGATTAATGGGTTGGGCACCTCTATAACCTTTGAGTAATAATTTACCTTGCAATTCTTCTAGCATTTCTAATGCGTCATCTTTTGAGATAGGAAGGACTCTGAACGAAACGTCTTTGAATAATTCAGTAAAAATGCCTCCCAATCCTACCATTATAACTGGACCAAACTGTGGATCATTTTGTAATCCTACAATCATTTCGACTCCTTTTGGCACCATTTTTTCAAGTAATATGCCTTTTACATCATATTCCTTTGAAAGTCGATTATACATATCATTAAAAGCAGATTTTACATCAGCTTCATTCTTTAAATCAATCTTAACTCCGCCTACATCGGTTTTATGTAGAATTTCTGGTGAAACTATTTTAGCAACGATGGGAAATCCAATAGATTTTGCTTCCTCTACAGATTTGTCCGCATCAGTAACCAATGCAAAATCAGGCACATTAATATTATATATCTTTAAAATGTTTTTTGCAGTTTCTTCAGTAATTACATGTATATTTTGTTTGAAAGCATCTTCGAAAATGTCTTTTACATTATTTTGATAAGTCAATGAAAACTGTTTAAAGTAATGCGTTTTAAAAATTTTCCTTAGTATGTAATAACGCCAAGTACGACAAAGTATTATGTTTTATCAATAATTATATTATTAAATATGATGATGAAAAATATTAAATAATATTTGTATTTAAAAATTTTTAGTTTTAAAATGACATTTGGACTCAATTTTAAAAATTCAAACTGATTTTACCTTTTTAATTTCAATTGACAAAAACAATCAAAATTTTATTGTCAATTTAAAGATTTATACTTGTCATAATATAAATAAATAAATTTTTATTCAAGAATAAATTATTACACTAACCTAAAAAGGAAAATATTGAGATATTTATTTTGCTATATCTTTTGAGGAGTTGTAATGGTTTTGCCTATCTGTTCTCCATTAATCATCATTATGTGACCTTTTACCATGTCACTAAAGGGTAACACTTTATTTATCAAAGGTTTAAGTTTGCCTTTAGAAGTCCAATATAATACATCTTCGAGTTCTGCTTTAGTACCTTGAGTAGATCCCATTAATGTAATTCCTCTAAAGAAGAGATATCTCAAATCTATTGTAGAATCATAACCTGTTGTAGAACCTGTAGAAACAAGTACTCCGCCCATTTTTAATAGTGAAACTTGTTGTGGAAATACAGATTTTCCAATGTGTTCAAAAATTACATCAACGCCCTTCTTTTTTGTTAATTCTTTGACTTTCTTGTACCATTCTGAGTCTCTGTGATTAACAACCTGATCCGCGCCTAATTCCAGACATTTTTTCATTTTATCTTCATTTCCTGCGGTTGCTATGACCTCGCAATTATAGAGTTTTGCTATTTGAATACCCACCATTCCTACGCCGCTAGTTCCGCCCATTACCAAAACTGTTTGTCCTGGCCTGATGTTTGCACGACTTACTAACATATGCCATGACGTCATACCTACCATGGATATCGCTGCAGCATCTTGGAAGGATACATTATCAGAAATTTTTACAACATTTACTTCTGGTAAATATGTGTATTGACAATATCCGCCCCATAGTGGACCAGTTTGAAATCCCCAAACCTTTCGCTTTTCGCAATCATATTCTCTTCCGGAAGTACAGAGACTGCAAATTCGACAACTTAGATTAGCATGCGATGCTATTCTATCGCCTACACTTATTGACGTCACATTTTCGCCTACTTCTTCAACTACTCCTGAGATATCTGTTCCAGAAATATGAGGCATAGGAATTTTAATTGGTTCTCCCCATATAGCCCAAAGATCATTATAATTATAAGATGCTGCTTCAATTCTAATTAGCACTTCGTTTGGTTTGATCTTTGGAATGTCAATTTCTTCTATCTTCACGACTCTAGTTGGATCTCTGTTGTGAGCTCGGAATACTGCGGCTTTCATATCTTTTCTCTTGTTCTTATGGATCCGGTAAGCAAAATATTTTGCTTATCCTTTTTATGTACTTTATATATTTTCGACAGAATTATGATTATAAAATCAATATCTTTATTAGGGAAAACAATGCTATAAACTTCCATCATTATATATCGAACTTTTTTTTGAAATCTGTATATGAATTAGGTAAATCTGATTTTCATAATACGTCCATATAATATTTTATTTTGCATGGATAAATTCGTCCGGTTCTATGGAATTAATCTTGTATATTTGTGATAATACTTTATAATTATGATTATTAAATTTTTATTGCCTTTTCTTTTAAATCTGTTGGATTGTTATTTATACAAGTTATTTGTCAAAACAATTGGTACAAATTGTCGTATTATATTTCCTAAATACTAATTACTAATATGTGCTATACATAATCAAAACGAATTATCTTTATATTTTTTATAAAACTCATCTAACCTTTGGGATGCTATTTTGAGAACTAATGGTTCCAAAGATTATCTTGGTGAATTAAAAGGAAACCATACTTTAAAATTTTGTATTTGATAAGTCGTATGTCATGTTATGCCATAACACGAAAACGTGACAACCCATCTGTATGTATTCTTCAACCTTGATTTTAAGATGTTTTATTGTAATATTATGTTTCCAATTGATTTCAAAACATTACATATTTTTCGGCATAAACTGACTATATGCTCACAAACCAGTATTAGCCTGTAACTCCATGTTCATTCTCGACAGACCTCTGTTTGATAGACGTTTAAGACTATCTATAGATATCAAACAAAAGATTTCATAAATATGAAATATGTTTATTATATAATGTGCGGTTATGGTTGCTGATGATTATTCTATGGTAATAATGGTATGCAATACACTGACCAAAGCAAAAACCAGTACCTAGTCTAAATCATCCATGAAAAAGGTAGTGTTATGTGTTGGTGCCAATATATGTTACAAGATGGGGTTAAAGATATACAAATTGATGGATATCTGGAAATAGAATACATCTAACAAATACAATAGGGGAGATTATATTACCTTTGACATGTGTAATTACTTCGATATATCTCAATTGTATGCACACGTTTACATCAATATCTTTTGATATTCTTTTTTAGCATATATGTCTCCATTACATCCGATCCAATCTACAACGCTATGAAGTCATATAAACAGATCTAATTTGTCCTATTGATATAAAAAGTACTTTTAAAGAATCTTGGACCTTTATTTTCTCTATTGACTTTTTGGCCCGGTTATGTCCACCAAGAGAAGAAATGCCTGTGGAGTCGTTGGTAGAATACATTAAATCGGTTTTTAGAATGGATTAATTTCCGACATTTGGATTTCATACGAAAACGACAATTGTACTTTTGTCTGTTTCATTATTTCAATTAATGAAATACAATAACTATAAATCCATACAATAGATTCAAAATCAATGAAATCCCTGCTTAAAACTCTTTGATGAGATTCGGGGGCTCTGTTCACTTAAGGAATAATTCCTTATTATGATAATCTACAAATAGATTCATCCAATTAATTACATGTTTTAGTTTACATTTCTTCTTTCTGCAAGGAAAATAATCATCAAAACATTCAGTTTTATCCTTGATATATTTCATAGTTCTTTCAATTGTGCTTTTTTCAAAAGAAGAATGGATATGATGGTTTAGTTTCAAAAATTAAAATGTTTGAGGATACAGACTGCCTTCATCTGTGGAAATTGGATGTTTTCCATGTTCTTCTATAACATCTGAAATAAATCGTTCTTTAGCAACAAACATGTTTTGTTCTTTCGATATGCTCATTCCAAGGATTTCTTTATTTTCAGGTTCAATAGCAACCCATACCCAAATGTGCTCTTGTCCAACTTTAATTATAGTCTCATCTATAACGTACTCGGAGATTTTCTTTTTCTGAGGATATTTTTTAGGATTATACTTTTGAATCCAATTCCAGATGGAAACATGATTTCGTTTGATAAAGCAAATCTGATAGTCTATCAGCTGTTTTTCTTAAAGAAAGACCTGAAAAATAGAAATATAGACCATAACCAATATATTCTGAGGGTGTTCTGTTTCTGAAAATCACAAATGAAACAGAGCATCTCCAAGCTATATGTTTTCCTTAAATGAACAGAGCCGATTCTGGATAAAAAAGAGCATTATCAAATGACTGCATAATATATATAATAAATCAATTACAATTCTGATTTTATTATGTTACTTTTTGAATATATTGATTTTCTATTTATGTGAAATAATAGAACATTCTTTAATTGCACATCTATCTATGCTATATATTATTGGCGTTGAAAATTCTATTTTATTTATTTATAATAATCTTCTATAATAATATCATATTTAAATTCTAGTAAAAAATAACAGGATATTGTTATACTATAAAGTATAATATTACAAATATAGGTATAATCATATAGATTTATTCAATGATAACAAAAACTGAAAAACATGTACATAAAGTATTATCCATAGCTATATTAGCGGCAATTATAACCACAACTATCTTTGTAACTATTACTATAAACGAAGCATTTGCATGTTGTGGACCACCATTTTTTGGTTTTCACCATCACAAACATTCCCATATAGATCAAAGCATAAACCAAGGATGCGATCAATTCCAGAGCTCAAGATTTTTAAATACAGGTGGAAATTCTCCAATCTTTAGCTCAGGTAATAATGTAGCAGCATGCGCAAATATCAATTTGGGTGGTAATGCTGCTGTAAGTCACCAATAAACTATCCTAGAAATAAAAAGTAATTCGATTTCTCTTTTTTTATTTTTTAATCCTTTCTATGCAGCAAAATTAGTTAAATGTACTTGATCTTTTTAATAGTGACAAATTGTATTTATTCTATCCGTTAGAATTCATTAGATCTCTTGCATAATTAGCACCTTTAGAAAAATTTCCAAGAATGAAACGCCTCTTAATCGTAATCCGCAAATCAAAATACAAATATTATAAAATATCCTTGATAATCTATAAAATTTTGATAAGGGACTAATTATGCAAGATCTATTATATAAAATCCAATCTGGAAAGAGGGCTTTGTTAACTTGATTTTTTTTTATCCATTATGTAGTAATGATATAATTAAATTCTACAAATTTTTGGTAAATATTACAGTTTATTTTATTAGAATGTCTTGCTTTTACTAGAATTGAGTCGAAGCAAATATTTTGATCATATTAAAAATATATTCAAAAACCATTGAGGAAATTATATAACCTTGATATATTACATCTATCGTAAAGTGGTGTGTTTATTTGGCCTTTCTCTTGATGAAAGGATATAGGATGAAGATGTCTTCTTTCCTTTATGAATTTCATAAACAGAACACCCTCTGAGTATATTGGTTATGGCTTTTACTTGTATTTAAGATTGTCTTTAAGAAGGATATCGGGTAGATTATCAGATTTTTTTACCAAAAGAAACCACATTTCCATATGGAACTGATGCAAAGTTACAAACCTGAAAAAGTACCATCGAAGAAAAAGAAAATTAGAATATATACTAAATGAAATCGTAATTAAAGTGGGACCAGAATACATTTGGGTATGGGTATCTATTGAAACAATATATGATGAAATCCTCGGAATAAACATGTCCAAAGAACGAAACATGTTTGTGGCAGATTATTTTCTTTCATACATTATAGAAAAATATGGAAATCGTTCCGTTTCAACCAACGACGGTACATGTTATTCGCAAGCCTGCAGGTTTCGAAACTCATATATGCTCTTCATTCTTTTGAAAAGAACATAACTGAAAGAACTATGCAACATAAAGGGCAAAACTGCAAGAATGTTTTGACGATTATTTTCCATGTAGGGAGAAGTAATGTAAATTAAAGCTTGTAATCATTTGGTTGGAACTATTTGCAGATCTTCACAATAAGTAATTATGTTAAATGAACTAACCTTTAGAATCACATTATAGAAATTATGCAATAAATCTGTTGTAATATTTAATTGAAATTTTTATTGCATCTAAAAAGAAATCATGTCCATTTTGCAAATTATTTTTTCATGAGTTCAATCGTTATTTTCATTTGATTTTTCGTATGGAAGAAAACTCATCATTAACATATTAAATTTTAGAAAGCTATTATATATCATGATCGAATAAACTGTGAGAGTATTCTGAAAGTTTTTTTAAAGCATTTATTCTTTCTTCTCTTTTTATTTCTGCACCTTCAATCGCAGATGATAAAAATTTAATTGATTTATCATAGCTTTTGCGGGCTACTGGATATGGTACACCATCTTTACCTCCATGAGCAAAATTAAATTTTACTGGGTCTTGCCAAGATGCTTTAGTTCCGTAAATTAATTCGCCAATTAGTGATAGTGCTCTAACACTTGATGGTCCTAGTCCTGGAATTGAGATTAAATCCTCATAATTTTCAGGATGAATATCATAGATTTTTCTGAACAAATTCCAATCGATTCTCCTGGGCATTTCATAGTGTTTGGATAACGACAGATAATCTTGTATATTGTTATCTTTAAATTCAGTCTTTTCATTTTCTGTGTCATATATGTTATGTTCTTTGTTCATCCACAAATCTAGAGTACTAGTCTCTTTTTGGATATTTTTCACTATTTCTTGGATTCTATATACTGACGATTTGAGATTGGAAATATTTTCATTTACCAACTCTACACATATTTTTTGATTTTCTAGCGATCGAATTGAAGTCATGTTAAGAGTGTGAGAATTTTTATTATCACTTATTATCCCCGTATGGGGTTCACATAAGAAATTTTCTAAATTATCTGATAACCAATGATACCTTCTTGCCATATTTGAAATATTATTCATTCCTTGTTGTACGATTGTCCAATTTCCATCTTTGTCAAAAAAAACCGTATGATGGTATAATCTATAACCATCCTGAATGGCCGCATTGTCCACTTTAGCAGCTATTTTACTTGCATATAACAACTCATGTATCTTATTGGATGACAAATTGAAGTGTTTTTCAGCAAAATAGGGTATCTCGTTTTTTACTTCCATTGATTTTTTTCCTTTTCCGCCAGCTATAGATATGCCGTGAATACATTCATTTAAAGACTGTTTTAACACTCCAGTTACAACTGTAGTTACTCCTGAGGAATGCCAGTCAAACCCCAATACACATCCAAAAGCTTGAAACCACAATGGATCAGATAGTCGTCTTAAAAACTCATGTTGTCCGTATTCATTAATTAAAACATAAGAAATTGATGCAGACAATCTAACCATTCTTTGTATTAAATATGGTGGTGGGTGACCTCCATGCAAAGGAAGTTTAATGGTAGAGTACTTCAATTAATCTAATAATATTTTTATTTTTAATTAACATATTGTCCAATTTTTTATTTGTAAAATAGTTCAAGCTTTATTCTTATAGATTTAGTTTCTAACATATATTACATTATATTAATTTATAACACTAGTATAGTTATTATATATAATCACATAATTCGATAATATATATAACATAAGTTTTTTATCCTTTTAATATAACTTATTTATGTGTCTGAAGGCGAGGAATCTGAGAATAGGACTTTTAATACCCATTTTAGACAAGTACCAGGGCTAGGACTGGTGGCGGTAGTCCCAAAAGATTGGTTAAACAAAAAAGTAAGGTTTGAATATCAAGAAAAAGAATTTGAAACTAATGTAATGTATCGAGGAAAGAGATCCATCATTCGGCTGGATTTTAAATCGTCCAATGGTGGCCCAGTTACCGTAAAGTTATTGAATTAATAGCAATATCTTGTTTGAAAATTATTTTGATATTTTCTACTTTAATATATTGTATTATGATGTATTTTGATTATATGCTGTCGTATACTAAATTAATTAACTAACTAACATATATAAATGAATATTTGATTTGTTAAGTACTTTATTATCGGAAAGTTGCTTTTATTTTTTCTATGTTTAAATACATAATTTCTTGATTCACTTTGATTTTATTAAAGTTACTAATGGATTGAATATACTTTATTATATGAGTCGAAAATCCGTTAAAACAGAATTTATATATAACTATAGATTTGTTGCAGGATTCTAATCCGCTATTATGATATTTTTTACTAAATTGATATCATATTATTGTATAATGATACTTTAACATTATTTCATAAATGCTTTGTTGCCTGATTCCTTTTTTCCAATTCATTTAGCCGTTAATATCAAGACAAAGAAAATTCTTTGGATAAAATAATTTATGATAAATGTGTTTATGATAGTAAGACGTTACCCGAGTTGGTTAATGATGCTATTGAATCAGATAGTAGGACCGATCGTAGCAACAACAATAGGCAAACAATTTGCTGAAGAAGGCGTCTATGATAGCAATGATATTTTTAGATATTTGTCTGACAATGGATATACCTTGTATTAAAGTAAGAAAGAATGATAGATCGGGATGGAAAAAGGAAATAAACAAAATTAGGAACCTTTCAGCCATATCTTGAAAAAGATTTGAAAAAATGGAAAGAGGATAGCGTCAGCTATGGGAAAAGATGGATTATAGAAACGACTCTGTTCGCTTAAGGAATGCCTAGAGCTGAAAGTCTTATATTTCATTTGTGATTTTCAGAAACAGAACACCATCATGGTATATGGGTTATGCATTATACTTGTACTTTTTGATCTCTCGTTAAGAAGGACAGCGGGCAGGTTATCTGATTGCTTTATCAAAAGAAATCATATCTTTATTTGGAACTGGATTCAAAAGCTCAAACCTAAAAAATATTATCCAAGAAAAAGAATATTTCAGAATATGTAATAAATGATATCATAATTAAAGTTGAACCATATGCATCTGGGTATGGTTGCTATGGGACCAAAAGAGAAAGAAATTCTTTTTTTTCGTATATCTAAAGAACGAACTATGTTTATTGCTGAACGATATCTATCTGGGCTGTACAAAAATATGGAATTTATTCTGTTTCAACAGACGGAGACACTTTGTATCTATAAGCAATGTAAATTATTGGATTTAAACCATCATATCCATCCTAAATTTGAAAAGTCTGATAGAAAGAACAATGCAATATATCAAGGATAAAACTGAATGTTTTTGATGATTATTTTCCTTGTACAAAGAATGAATGTAAATTAAATCATATTAAACAATGACTCAAGTTGTTTGTTTATGAGCATAACAAAGAAATAATGTCGTAAGTTAACAGGGTCAAATATGGCAATAAAATATTTAATAAAAGTAAAAAAAAATTGTTAATATAATAAAAAATTAATATTTATTGATAAAACATTACTTTACTATATTAAATACTAATTTTCCAGTGACACTGCCACCATCATAATGAAAAGTTACATGTGCAAGTGTTTTTCCAGGACTACTTGCAATATATTTTTCTGCTGCTGGAGGGGATTTTAATGTCGCTTGTTCTCCAGATTTTAAGGTTACCAGATTTTTCTCAAAACAATGTGGAACTTTGTCGGTTTTAACGTTGTTATCAAATGTGGCAGTCAATGGTGCTGCTCCGCAACCAGTGGAAAATTTTATTGATTCTGAAGATTTATTCAACACTATTGCATGTATTCCAATTGAGCTTCCTACATGTAATACGGTTGAATTTGTTGAAATGTTGCTCATAGAAATCACGTGATGATGCGGTACTGCAAATACAAAAGGCGTGAATAATGCGGATTGAGAACTTGAAGCGCCTATTCCAAATATAAGCAAAACTAGCATTGGAATAAAAATGCCTATTTTGTTGTTATTTCCCATTAAATTCATTACTAACCGATACTTGGAAAATAGATTTATTATAGTTTACCTTTTTAATTTCAGGAAGTTAATTATTGAACCTTCTCTTAATAAATGGTAAATATATGGTTTGTTGCATGATTTCTTTTTTCTAAATACATTTATCTATCATTAGCCAACAAATTTTGTGAACTAGTTTCCTACAACCAATCTCTTGTTAGAATGGGCGAAATCTTACTAGGATTTGATGTCATTAACAACTGGGATACCAAATTAAAAGAGATGAATCAAGGCAAGGTTGGAGAACCATTTCATTATCCTAATACTTTTCTTCTTCTCTTAGGTTATGCCAAGGCATGTTTTCATTTGCCATGTATACAAATGGAAGGAGTAACACAAGGTCATGCGAAAGGGAAGGGACATTCTATCCCAATTATACTACAATAAACCGAAGAATAAATCGTTTGGATATAAAGATAAAAGATGTTGTGATGATGACATAAAATTTAATGAAATGAATCTTTGATAGACTGGCTCTGTTACCTTATGGAAATTTCTTATTGAGTATTACAGCATTAATACAAAATAACCTTACAAACTTGGCAAAGACAGATATTTTGTGCTCAAATATCCAGATTTTATCATAATTGAGTTAAAGCATATATCAAGAGTAAATCAAAAACATTGGAAAACCCTTAAGTTAACAGTTATGTAAATATAGATAGTGTTTATTGTAAAATATTTGTAGTTGTTTTACTTGAGATATTATAACACAATTGTCATCAAATAAATCATATCTTAATTATTTTGTTTTCTGAAAACAATCACAAATATTTTACAAATACATCTAGGCCACCGTTTACACAGCTGTTAACAGAGCCTTATCTATATACTAGATCTCTTGCATAATTACGTCCAAACAGCTTTATGACCCTTAGTTTATAATCAATTTGTTCTTTCGTTGCTTTCATACGAGAGGTTATCCAAAAAACCACTACTTTTCAAATCGTTCACTGGTTTGACAGTACAAGAATTTGATAATATTTACAATAAAGAAATAGCAAACAGATATGAAAAATATGAATTAAAACATTTATCATATAAAAGAAAAAAGATTGAAAAAGAAAATCTGGTGCTACATGAAGACCTTTCAAACTAAATATAAAAGATAGAATTCTTATGCTCTTGATTTACTATCGTCTGTATATCACTTACATTAACGGGCTTTCTTTTTAATTTGGATCAAAGCACAATCTGCAGAGACATCCAAAAGATTGAAAATTTGATTAGAAAATGCATACCAATTCCACAGAAATTATATAACAAAACAAAGAGGCTTCGAACCGCTGAAGAGGTAGAGAAATATTTTCCAGGCTTCCTTGCTTTTATAGATTCTACAGAACAACAGATACCTAGACCCATGAACAATAAAAGACGCAAAGTATTCTATTCAGGCAAGAAGAAAAGGCATACTGTTGTAAAAACACCGATTATGGTTAACAACCAAGGTATCATCATTCATAAAACAAGATACAAGAAAGGAAGAAGACATGACTATGATATCTATAAAGAGAATCATCCTATTACTCCAGAAAAGGTCGTAAATGTATTTGACCTTGGATATTTAGGCGTAGAAACTGATTTCTTAGAACAACTATCGTCCATACCAAATAGAAAGAAGAGAAATCTGGGACTGTCCAAAGAAGAGAATGAGTACAACCAAAATCATTCTAAAAAAAGAATAGTGATAGAGTATATATTTGCAGATTGAAAAAGTACAGGATAATGAGCGACGTATTCAGAAATAGGCTAAGAAATTACAACAGAATTTCAGATATAGTTACAGGCTTGGTAAATTATAGAATAATGAATCATTATTAAAACACAAAAATCATGATAATATTATAGATTGTTTCTAATTATGCAAGAGATCTAGTGTATATAGTATTGCATTGCGTGTGGATATAACAATGATTCACATCAATGATCAGAGTATTAATGGTCAATCCCCTATGCCCTTTGTGAAAGTAAAAGCCAGTGGTATAGGCACTATAGCAGTAATATAGTATTGGGTGAATTCAAAGGGTTAAAGTGGACTAGATTTCAGATGTAGTGGGGACAATATCCCTTCTGACATTAATAGAGATTTAATCTGATGTTAATGTATTATAAAATGCAATAATACGAAATAGAAATTAGATATAGATATTATAATATTATTGTATAATGGCAGATGAAATAACCCCTAAAGAACTCCAGGAAAGGCGATTGAAAAAAGATGAATATATTATTAAGATGTCCGAGAATCCGATGAAATAGAAGTGAAAGAAACCGATGGAGAAAATAGTAAGATATTTGGTGCATCTATTATACCACTTGGACAACTAATACGAGATTCAAGAAATGGATATTTGAATGATCTTAGACAAATTACAATTTATACGTACTCTTCAGATGGATTTAGAGGAAATATTGCTGCATACATCCTTGATAAACAAGGATTTAATGCTATAAATATTCGAGGCGGATTTTTTGCTTAGAAAGAGGATGAACAAAGGAGAAAGACCTAAGAGCAGACATAGAAATTAGTTAGTCTGCATCGCATTGATACTCATTAGTTATGAAGGTGTAAATGCAATGACTTTTCTTCCTATTCATAAAAAAGTACTAATAATTTAAAAGCCCTTTGGGCCCATAACGATAATGGCTCTTTTAAATAGATACTGTTAATAATAAGATGTAAAGTAAAAAGTGGGAAGAAATTCAAAATATTCAAGAACTAGATGCATGGTCACTGTATTTATGTGCGATGAAATCGCTAGTGACAAGAAGAAAGTATCACGAGAGACTAGACAAATTCTCTAACTTTGTAAATTTAGGCGAAGATGTAGAAGAAAAAAGCAAAAGATTTCTAGATACACACAAAATTGAAGGAAATCAATTAATCATATAGCTGTTTATTCTAATTATGCAAGATCTAATAAGTTGATATCTATTTAGTCAAAACCGATAGTAAATTAAAGATTGCAGAAATCATGCAACAACGCAGTTACTATAAAACAAAAATTACTTAACCGAATTTCAAATTGGGAAACAAATCCGATATAGTATATATTTTACAAAGATGTTGGCTGATTAAAATTTTTAATTAAATTAATTATTAAGAAATTTTCAGTGTTAGATAACAAACGCAATACAATAATTTTAAAAATATTACTTTTCAAGATAAATATAATTAACCTTGTAGAATAATATTGAAATTAATGTGGATATAAAAATAATGCATGTCTAATTATTCTAATAGGGAGTTCTCTGAATTTGAAAAAGATGTATTTTATGATGTAATTTTCTCTAGGCGCGATGTTAGACAGAATTTTATAGTTAAAAAAATTGAAGACAATATACTGCTTAGAATTTTAAAGGCTGCACATCATGCTCCTTCTGTAGGATTTTCTCAACCATGGAATTTTATTTTGATAAAAAATAGAGCGATCAGAGAGAGAATTAAAGAATCCTTTTTAACGGAAAGGATAAGATCCATCGATCTTTTAAAGGATGAAGAAAGACAAAAGAAATATTTGGATTTAAAACTAGAAGGAATCCTTGAATCTGATATAAACATTTGCGTAACTTATGACCATAAACGATTTGGACCTTTTGTTATAGGAAGAATGACTATAAAAGATGCAGGAATCTATAGCGTATGTTGTGCAATTCAAAATCTATGGCTTGCATCAAGAGTTGAAGGAATTGGTGTAGGGTGGGTAAGTATATTAAATAACGAAGAAATTATTAAAACTTTAAACTTGCCTGATGACGTCAAACCTATTGCCTATTTGTGCTTGGGTTATGTAGATAAATTTAATGATACTCCGGATTTAGAGAAAAAAAATTGGTTGAATAGACTAAGTTTAAAAGACGTAATATTTTTTGAACGATGGGATGACAAAATTAATGATAATTGGAAAAATTTTCAATTCTTGCTATCTTGATCATTTCCATTTTTTAACAAATCTAATAATTTTTAATTTAATACTCACAAGTAAATTTTATATTGTTTATGCGATTAAAATTAACTTATTATTTCTTTATTGTGATGGTCTGCAAATATATTTAACCTTTGTTGAAAATACTTCTATCTATATTTCTTCTTTCTAAGGGAAAAGTAATCGTCAAGTCCTTTGCTAGTTTTATCTTTGATACTACATTGTTCTGTCAACAGCACATTTTTCCAAAGAAGAATAAAGATGATGCTTCAGTTTCATAAACTGCGACTGGCTAGTGAGTACCAAGTACCGGCACCTGTGGAAACATGTGTCGGCCATATTCTTTTACAATATTTGATAAAAAACACGACAAAGATATGTTTCTCTCCTTTGATATGCTTATTGCAAGACTATTTTCACGTTCAATTTTTATGATAGTAATCCTGTTAGGTCTATTCTGGGTCAACCTTTATTCGAGTTTCATCAACTATAAATTCCGAACTTCGTCATTTTAAAAATCAATCTTTTACGTTGATATTTTTGTATCATTTATAATTGCAATATAACTTAACAAATTGATATTGTTTTGAACGTATTTCTTAAAAAACCAAAAAAATGAAAATATGCTTTATCTTATTTTATTCTCTCTAAATAGTTATAAAATACAATATGCAAATACAAATTCTACATTCTTTTGCTTAATTTTATATTTGTTGATCTTAATGATTAAATCTTTTCCAAATATGCCTGGAAAAGTTTACCTTAATTATATGTTGGTAGAAATCAATTTTCTCAACTTTTGATTAAAATTTGATGTTCTATTTTGTTTGTTTCAATAAAGTAATGTAATATGCCGGAGGCGGGATTTGATCCCGCGACCTTTCGATTATGAGTCGAACGCTCTAACCAAGCTGAGCTACCCCGGCATGCTCAGCTATTATTAATTAGGCAAATGAGTTAGATTACATACAATATATAATCTATATTACTCAAACTCTTGTTTTAAAAAAATTGTAAGATCCTTTATTATCTTACTTCCTTTTTTACCTGTGATGGTGATCTCTTTTTCAATTTTTACTGGGATTTAGTTTTGGATTTCTATGATGTTTTTTGAATAAAAATAATTTCTAATTTTTTAATTCAGTTTTTAAACTGAATTATATTGTTGTAATCTTCCTGATTTATCTCTATAATTAATTCCAAATTCTGATAATTTTTGTAATTGTTCATTATTAAAAATTGTTCCATCATAACAAACTAGTTTATCATTAATACAACAACTGGAACAAATACCAATACCACATTTCATATATCTTTCAAGACTTGCCTGTACTGGTATATCCTTTTTAAATGCACTATCAAATATTTTTTTCATCATCAGTTCTGGACCACATGTATAAATCATATCTATTTTTTTACTTTTATCTAATATCATCTCATCTAAAATATCCGACGGATATCCTTTTTTTCCAAAGGAGCCATCTTCTGTGGATATCAAAATTTTGTATGTTTCGTTATTTTCAAGTATTTTGTTTATTAAGTCTACAAAAAAAATTTCATCTTTAATTTTTGAACCTATAATTATAGTTATTTCGATTTTTTCTTGTTTTAGTTGGCATAGTAATCTTACAAGAGGTACTAAGCCTGTGCCTCCTCCGATAAGTACTATATTTTTGTATTCTTTGAAAACAAAATAATTTCCATAAGGTCCTCTAATACCTAATTTATCTCCCTTTTTTAAATTGAATAATGATGATGATCCATAACCGTGTTTTCTGATTGTAACGGCTGCAAAATCTTGTTTATGCGAAATCATTACACTTAAAGGAATCTCTTCTATTCGGGGGATCCATACCATCAAGAATTGACCTGCCATAGATAGACTACTCAACTTGTCTTTGAAGAAAAATGTTTTTACCGATGGTGTTTCTTCTACAATTGTTTCAATAGTAACTATTCTATTGGAATTATCGTCTGTGTGCAATTCCTATTATCTCTCCAATATGGGAATAATTTTTCATTTCTAGGAAGTTTTGTAAATCATTACCAATATCTTTAAATGTATTCAAACCTTTAAAACCCAGAACACTTCCAATCTGTACAGCTGAAGCACCTGCCATTAAGTATTCAATTACATCTTTATAAGACATTATACCACCGCAACCAATAATAGGAATATTTATATTTTTTTTTAATTCATAAACGCACCTGATACCAATAGGTTTTATACAAGCTCCGGATAGACCCCCAATTTTATTTTCTAATATGGGATATCCAGTTTCTATGTCAATTTTCATAGCTCTGATAGTATTTATTGCTGTTATGCCGTCTGCTCCAGCTTCTTCGGCAACTTTTGCGATGGTGATAATATTTGAATTTCCAATACCTACTTTAACAAATAAAGGTTTGGTAGTATTTTTTTTTACAATATTAATAATATCAAAAACAGCTTTTGGATCATCGCCTATTTCCATTCCCATTTTTTCTACATGAGGACAGGATAGATTTAATTCAAATCCTAAAATATTAAAATTTTTTAATTTATTAACAATTTTTGCAAAGTCCTCAAAACTAGAACCAACTATACTGACAAATAAAGGTACATCATTACAAATTATTTCGTTAGAGAATGATTCAAGTCCAGGGTTGGCTAACCCTACAGCATTTAAATAACTATTTCCATCAACAGAAACAATTGTGGGATTTCTATATCCTTCTCTAGGTAAGATGCTTATAGATTTGCTAACTATTGCCCCTGCTCCTAGATTATAAAGTCTTTTAAAAATGTGTTGTGACAGTCCTAAAAACCCTGAAGCAACAATTAAAGGATTTTTCAAATTAATTCCAGCTATTTTTAGCGATATATTGTCATCCAAAACCCATTTTATTTTTCTCTTAATCTATAAAAAAGTTTGTCATTTTTTATAATTTAAATCATAACTATAATGACTGTTAGGTTGTTGTTGATATTTTACATTATAATGACATTATTAATTTGTAGCTATGGTTTGTTTGTCTATTATTATATCCTATTTTTCTTCCTATTATTTTGGATTATCTTTGATTTGATCTTTTAATAATAGTGCTGTTTTTAATGTATCCAAATCCTTTAATCCAAAATAGTTTTGGAATTTTTGTGTAGTATTATAAATTTTTAATCGTCCTGCATTTTTAAAAATGATGAAATCTGATTGTTCTAACTCTTTTAAGTGTGAATAAACCTTGGAACCTCTTATTTCTACCAACCGTTTGGTTGTAACTGGTTGTTCATATGCAATGTATGATAAAGTTTTTAGAACTGAATTAGATATTTGAGGTTTTGTTGCAAATTTTTTTACAACAGGTAAATAATCTGGTTTTAGTTGAAAAACATAACTTCCATCATCCAACTTTATAATTTCTATTGCTTTAAATACTACTTTTGTTTTATTCATCAATTCATTTAGTATTTTTTTTATTTTTTCTTTTGAATCAATTCCAGATGCCTTTGTTAATTCATCTATTGTTAGAGGGCGGCCTGCAGAGTATAAAGCTGCTTCCAATCTTGCAATAATTTCATCTTGCGGCAACTTTGTCAAAATAATATATTTAATTATTTGCAACAGATATTTTAATGGATTCAAAATCTATTGTATCATGTAATTCATGGGATCTATCACCATTAATATTGTCTATATGGTTATCGTAGTTGCTGTCGTTCTTCGAAGATAGAAATGATATTTCTATTTTTCCCTTCATTGCTAAATACAACATTGCAATAAAATATCTAGCAATGTCTAATTCGTTCATATTTTGTACAAAGATATTAAAAATTAATTCTTTTTCAAAATTTATTTTATTAAATAATGTGATTTCATATTCTTCAATAATTTTTTCAAAATTTATTAAATATTCTTGAAAATCAAAAGATTCAACTGGTTCTAAATCTAACAAATTTCGACGAATTTTGGGTGTAGAAAGTTCTGTTATCATGTTTTCCAATACCAGGAGTAATTCTTCTAATGATGCGGGATAAGCTGTTTCTTTTCGAAAAGGCAAACCTAAATTTGCTAATTCCGGTATAGGGATTTTTTTTTCAGCATCTTTTTCAGCATCTTTTTCAATATTTTTTTGATTAGCTATTCTATCTAATCTAAAGATTGATTCCACCTTCAATCTGTGTATTAGTGAAGAGGTTAAAATGGCAACTCCGCAGACTCGCAAATCTTTATTTCCTGTCTTGGATAATAATTCTAATAACGTTTCAAGTAATTTTACAACATTAATTTGCCAGACATCTTCCTTGTCTATAAGCGATGGGTTAAATAGCAAATTTAAAGGGGGTTGAGCAATTCTTTTTTTTGTATCGATGTTTGAAGATCCATCGCTATCAGATTCGGACAACATAAAAACATAATATGATTATTGTTTTAAATTAGTTACCCCATGTGTTTGATTAATATTAATAATCTATTAATCAAGAAACATGCATCGATGTTGAGACATTATATGTGAATCAACATAATATTTTTTAACCCCCATTACACCTAGTAATAAATTTTGCAGCTTTTATGCATAATAATTTAATATAATCAATAATATTTTAGGTCCTATTGACAATTTAATTGAATTCCTCATATTTTTAGAATAATAAAATTCTTTTTTTTAATGTAATGCAAGATCTTTTAACACGTTTTCTTGTGAGTTGAATAATTAAATTCGGATTAAGTAAGAATAGTTTCTTAATTAAGACACGATGGAGTATAAATATGGATTACTTAGATCACACATAATTGGAATGAACTAATAAGTGATGAGTTCATAGATAAATTGCCATTTGTATTCTCACAAAATATTATTTCAAAAGTCCTGCTTTTCAAATCATTTATTGGTCTTACAGTACAAAAATTTGAGATTTTCATAAATATAATAAAATGATATGACATGCATGGGATACAACCATTATTCAAAAATAAAGAAATAGAAAGAGAACGAGAGATAGATCGCGGAAGAACTTTCAAACTGGCTGTAAAAAACAGGTTCTTTTGGTTTTAGTGTATTATTGACTTTATGTAACGGATGGTTTGACAAGATTCCTGTTTGAACTTAGATATTTGGGCACAGAAAGGGATATCCAAAACAAATATTATTATAGTTATCATTCAGACAGTGGAGAAATCTGGACATAGATGGAAGAAAAAGTACCTGATAAATATCATTCTACAAAAAGGAATAGCGATATGACATCCATCTATAGATTGAAAAATTGCATGAACAAAGAGTGGTATATTTAAAAATGAACTAAGGTAATGTAACAAAATATCTCATAATTGCATGCCTTGTAAACTACAAAATAACCATACTCTAACAAGTAACAAATATAAAATCTGTAATTGTTTCTAAATGCGTCAGATATTTAAGACTATGTTCTGCTATCTTGCTATTTTAAGTATCATTTAATGATGATAAATTTTGTTCCTTGGCCTTGTAAACTATATTTTTGTTTTTATTAAAAATTATGAGACTATGTCGTATTATTTTCATTCGTTTTATTGCTGTTATCAAGAATATTTTTCAAATTTTGTAAATATCCTACTGATATACCTAAATTACCGAATCCAATTGAATTTAGTGTTTCTGATGGTACCATTATTATTGTATTTTCATGTATTTTCATGGTCTCGTATAACATGTTAGACTGTCTTAACGAATATGCTACTGGATTATTAGAATAAATTTTAGATGCATCTAAAAATTTTTGAGCTACAAGTACTTCTGATTCGCCATAGGTTACTCTTGCTTGTTTTTCACGTTCGGCTTGTGCTTGCATAGACATAGCTGATTCTAATTCTTGAGGAATGATCACTTGTCTTATCTCTACCCCAGTTACCATGATCCCCCAACCATTTGATTCCTCTGAAATTAAGTCTCTTATCGAATGATTTATCTCTTCTCTTTTTGAAAGTATTTCTTGAAACAAAGAAGAGCCTATACTATTTCGTAGCGTAGTCTGTGAAATCTGTTTTATCATCTCATTAAAATTTTCTACATTTAATATTGTATCGTTAACTTTTTTTTCTATTATTTTATACCGAAGAATTGCATCTATAGTTACCGGTATATTGTCTCTTGTAAGCATTCTTTCTGCTTTGAACTCTCTTACTCTTTCGCGAATATCTATTACAAGAACATTATCTATTATTGGTATCCTAAATTGAATGCCTGCATTTAGTTGTTTATTGTATTTTCCTAATCTTAAAATTATTGCTCTTTCATATTGATTTATGAGTATTATAAAAGATGATATTATTATTATAATGCCTATAGTGATAAAAATATAAAATAATACTTCCATGTTGGTTTCTAATTTTACCCATAGTGACAGAATTGACACTATTATCCCCAATACCAATTGAATGCCAGAACCTTTTTTAGTAAATGTATCCTCGGAAAAGGATAGATTATCTTTTTTTGATATTGACATTATATATTATATGTTAGACAAATAGAAAAACTTATTTAGATTTAAATCCCCCACCTATTTTTATTATATAGCATCGCTTTTTTTTCTTTTGTCTAAATTTCTATAACGCAATAGATGATGGTATTCTGAAAGATGAATATTGATTATAATATTAGTTGATTAAATTGATTATTCAATTTCCAATTGAGGAATTAACACCATTTTAAATAAAATTTGCAACATAAATAACTAATTTATTTTGATCTTGAGGTAAAAAATTTTATAAAAACTGTTTTTGATTTTTACATGCTATAAAGTACTGATTTTTATTCGATTATATTAATAAAAGCAGATTTAAAAAATATGAATTCATTTCTGGGAGATTAAATCCTGCTTATTTGTTTGTTCAATAGGTTTCTTGCATAAATAGTGTCATTATAATACGTAAGAGGAGAATACATGCATCTTATTAGTAATCCACAAATTACAAGTAAATAATATGAAACGTAATAAATAATCTTAATTTTAAAGCATATCCAATTATTCTATGATCTTAGTTTCGTTAAAGTCTATCTAAACTGTCTCATTACAATAAGGCATCTTTCTATTGCTGACAAATATACATATGGATTACCTGTTTTCTTGAGTGGTACGATAATTCAATATATATAAACCTGCCAGATACAGATTATTAAAAAGACATTTTTCTAGTCTATCATTCAATTTAGTTGTTTATCAAAATAATATGGGGTTAGTTTAAAACATATAATGAAGATGATTTTAATGATTATTACTTGTCGACTAAAGGTTTTTGCATTTCGCAAGCCTTGATAAGTATTAACTTTATGACATAGTGTAAAAATTATTTGTGATTCATAAAAATTAAATTGAAATTGATGACATGATTCAAACCCGACTACGATTCAAAAACAAAAAACTCTTATTCGAAGATAATAAAAAGGTGAAAATTAAATATAGTTAATTATGATCGGAGAATAAAATTAAAAATAAATTATTTTATTTTATTACTACAAATACCTTATATATCTATTAATATTTTTTAACAGTCATTTCTTCACCATAACCTATTGGAACAGTCACAGACATTACTGATGTATTATTTCTTATATATTCGACGTATTTAGACATGTAAGGTCGATAATCTTCGGGGTATAAAATATTGTCTGTAATAATGACTCCGCCCCTTCTTAGTATAGGTAATATTATATCAAAGTATTTTGTTAAATTCTCTTTATCTGCATCCAAGAAGACAAAATCGAATAAATCCTCTTCGTTGTAATTTTTGTCCATATTCTTTTCATGAGATAATTTTTGTAACATATCTAAAGCATTACCTTCCATAATTTTTATCTTATTCACTCCAGCTTCAGTAAAATTATTTTGAGCTCTTTTAATTTTGTCTGGATTATTCTCAATTGATACAATATGAAACATATCTTCATTAGAATTGAACTTATTGTATAAGGCGTGGGCAAACCATAAAGTAGAATAACCTACAGAAGTACCAATTTCAAGAATTTTTTTTGCATTCATTACTGTTATTAAATTATCCAAAAATATGCCAGTATCCTCTGTTATTGAAAGCATTAAATCATTATATTTAATATCGGTCTCATTTGAACGCTCAAATTGGGATTGTTTATTTAATTTGTTCAATACTGAAATAATTTTAGAATTATTGTTAATCTTATTCGACATTATTTTATCTTCACGTTTATTGTATATTATTATAATGTTCGTGTATTACTCTTTAAAGCAGGCAAAAATTCATTTCTTTATTATCATTTGACATTTAACAAAATAAAAATAGTGTATCAATATAATTACATATTTATTTCAGATATCTTGTTAAAACGTGTATTCCATATATTATAAAGGTTTGCTAAAAATTATGTTCATATAATGATGGGATTCAAATATGCGTCAAATAAAATTTACAAAATAAATAGATTTACTTACTTTTTTCTTAACTTTTTTATATTACTGATGTTTTTGCAAGTTTATGGGCAAAGTAGAGAAAGGTATAACATGTAGTGTGTTGAAATGCGATGAAATGGCTGATAGATCTATGAGTTTAATAAAAGCAAAAATGTCACAAGATTTGGACTTTGATACTTCTAAAAAACGCGTTTATTTATGTAAAGACCATTATAAGGATTGGAAAAAATCTTCAAAAAGTGACAGGGAAACTGAAAGGATGCGCTGGGATTAATTGATTAATTAATTCTTATACCTCTTTTTTGTTATAATTGATTTTATAGAACAAAGGTACTAAAAAAAAATATAATATGTGTTATTATAAAAATATTAGGGGATTTAAAACAAAAGTAATAAAACCCTTGAATAAATTAAATTAATGATGGGTTGTTTGGCAGTTGGCTTTGTATGATGTATCTCAAAGTTTCAAATTAAAGGAACTAGATAAAAAAAGGTGGTTTGTAAGATGCTTAATCTTAATTTCTGTATTTATAATTTTAATTATTAAAATCTATCTAGCCGCCTATGTCATCGATAGAGCCGTTGGGATATATAGCGTATTAACTTCTTTTGTATTATTTAATATATTATTTATCTCGTATTTTAGATACAGAGATCCATATTCTGAAGTACGTGATATGATAATACCTGACTCTAATTTACCTCTTGTATCTATAGTCGTTCCAGTAAAAAATGAAGAAGAAATCATAGAAAGCTGTATTTTATCTTGTATTCATCAAACGTATAAAAATAAGGAAATAATTGTAATTAATGATGGTAGTACAGACAACACCACTAACATTTTAGACCGGATAAAACAGAAATATGATAAAGCAAATTTCAGACTTATTCATCTTGATAAAAGTGTGGGAAAAAAGAAAGCTATTGAAGTAGTGAGTAAAATTGCAAAAGGTGAGATTTATGCATTTATGGATAGTGATTGTGAAATGAATTTGGATGCTACTGAAAAGGCCGTAAAGATTTTCTATGCAGATCCACAATTGGGTGCATTAACTGGTCATGGTAGAGTAAAAAATAATCATAGCGGTGGACCATTCGATCATCTATTGGAAAAAATGCAAGATGTATACGCTGATGGTTCATGTCGAGCTCAAAAAGGTATGGAGAGCTCGTTTTCTTCAGTTACTTGCTGTGCTGGATCTTTGAGTTTTTATAGGCGGGATGCAATTCAAGATTTTATACATGAATGGGCTCATGATCGATTTTTGGGAATAGAGTTTAAATTTTGTACGGATAGAAGAATGACCGCACATGTGCTAACTACTAAACCTCCAATTATAGATAAATTTGAAAAAAATAATATTCATCCTGATGGAAACCGTTCAAAAAAACCTCAAGTGGGCGGTTTTTGGAAGGTGAAATATTCACAACATATACGCGTAAGTATTGGAGTTCCTTCTACCCTTGGATCTCTTATTAAACAACAAATAAGATGGAGAAAAAGTTTTATTAGAAGTCTGTTTTCAACTGGGGGTTATTTTTGGAAAAGACCATTTTATTCTGCCACTTTATATTATCTGCAAACTTCTATGAAATTCTTTAGGCCATATGTCGTTGCAAAAACTATATTTTTAATGCCATTTTTTGGAGATTACCTTACACCGATTGTTTGGTTTTCTGGGATACTGTTTACTGGTATGATATACGCAGTTGATTTTAGATTGAGAAATCCTGGTGACAAAAATTGGGTTTATAGACCTTTGTTTTCGATGTTATCTACGTTTATTTATACCTGGTTGATGTTTTATGCTGCAATTACTATAAAAAAATCTGGTTGGAGATAATATTTTATCTTTTACTTTTTCTAATTTATAATTTCGAAAAGATATGAAAAATAATATAGATGTATTTCTTGTTATAGTGGGAATGGTTATAGGGTTTACGGTAATTATAATGCATTTAACTGCTATATGGCCTTGTAGTGCTATGAGTAAAATTGATAAGTTCTTTCATTCGAATAATCATGAAATGGGGACTTTAAAAATTGGTAACAAGTCAGTAAATATTATAAGTGAAACACATTACTTGCTAACAAATCTCTTCCGTTGTACGTAGTTTTATTTTTCTCGTTAATTATGATTTCTTCAAAATATCTTAGTATGGTAATTTCTGATATATTTGGGATATTGATATGCTTTCCTTCTATCATATCCACAATCATTTGAGGAAAATTAGCTCCAGCGAGTGTTGTAAATATAGTTCCACCTCCAAGCCGTGGATTAATTTCAACAAGTTTAAAGAGGTTGTTTATATCTTTTTTGACTTGAATACAACAGGGGCCTATTATTTTAAGAAATTTTGCTATTTTGAATGATTCTTCTATCAATTCCCTGTCTAGAATAATTTGACCTTTTGTAGAAATTCCTCCTCTTGTTTGCAATCTAATTCTGGGTACTGAAATTAGAGGCTTTGAATCCATATCTAATAATACGTCTATAGTATACTCATCTCCTGGAAGATATTCTTGATAAATCATGTTAGAATATCTTTTGGAAATAAAGTTTAATTCATCATAATCATTTATTTTAATAACGTCTCTGCTACCTTTTCCAAACCGCGGCTTAGCTAAAATTGGAAAGTCCTTAATCTGATCTTCTTTCTCGGTGGTGAAAGGCAAATTAAAATATTTATTCAGGTGTTCATATGTAAGAATTTTGTCACGACAGATTTCTAAAACATTCCTGTCACTAATAACTGGAATTGCACCATATTTTATTAGTTTTTCTTTATTTTCGCTGTATGGGAAAATATCGTAACCAGAAGAAGGCATCAAAATATTTATTTCATATTTATCGATGATCTTGTAAAGAGTATCCATATATCTTTCGTTTTCAACTTCCGGAATGACCTCACTGTAATCTGATAAATAAAATCCAGCAGACAATTTATTAGAATCTGTAGACAATATTTTACCTTTGAAATTGGATAGTTTTAATGACTTAATTGTGTTAATTCCAGCTGGAGCAGAAGCACCTGGAACCAATACATTCGTTACTTTTCTACCCAATCAACATCCGCTTTAAAATAGTTATTAGATGAAATGATATAAATATTTTTTATTTTTCTCTATAAAAATTTATATATATCAAATCGAATTGATTTCTGGTTAAAATTATTGTTAAGTATTTACGAAGATTATCACATTCATTGCAATTATAATGATCATTCTGCTATTGACTTGACTGTAGAAAACATTTTAAAAAAAGCAAATCAAAAGAATTTGCAAAAAATTGCTATAACCGAACATGTCAGAAAGACTTCACATTGGACTGAAAAATATTTGCAAGATATAGATTACTTTGCAAAGAAATCCAATATAAAAATATTAAAAGGCTTTGAGGCTAAGATTTTACCTGATGGGGATATTGATTGTCCTCAATCTTATTTAAATGACGATTTTTTTATTATATCCAGTTTTCATACAAAACATTCTGATAAACATGTGTGGTATAGCGCATTGATTAAAGCGATAAGAAATGAGAATGTTAATGTTATTGGACATCTGGCACCTGATATTGGTATATCATTAACCTCACAAGAAATTAAGATCCTGGGGGAGGAAATGGTTTCAAATAATAAAATAGTTGAATTAAATGCAAAATATGTAAGACCTCCTTTAGAATTTATAAAAATCTTTAAAGAATTAAAAGTATCTTTTCATTTAGGAAGCGATGCTCACTCTATAGAAGAAATTGGTAATTTTGATAGTATTAAAAATTTAATCAATTTTATAGTACATTGTGGAGAATAGTTAAAAAAGAAACTTTTATACCATAAGTTGGGTTAAAAGATTTGGGACAAATAACGGCAACTGCTATGGACAAAAATATTCGATTTAAATCACTTTTTTCAAAGTATTTAGATCTAAATAATTCCGATTTAAACAATTTTATCATGTCCATTCCGTCAAACTTTGACGGTGTAATAAAAACATTAAATGAATATCCAAACTTACAAGTCGATGAAAACATAATTACCAATAGAAAAAATCTTAAAACAGCAATAGCAGAGTTTCATCAAAGGGCTGGTACTTTAACACCTGCGGTAAATGAACAGCTTAATATGTTGGAAGAAAAAAATCTAAAAATTATTGTGGCCATTCACCAACCTAATCTATTTGCATATGGTGGAGTCTATAAAAAAATTGTTATGATGGAGACAATATCAAACCATATGACAAATTCTAAGGATCACTATTTACCTCTATTTATTGTAATTGATCATGATTTTATGGATGATAGCTGGGTTCATGTTGCGAAGTTACCTAGTATTAGAAATTCTTCTGGTATATTTGATATCCGATATCCTATGAACGATTATAAAAGATGGAAATTGATATGCAAAACGGATCCTCCTACTCCATCTCTCATAAAATTTTGGGAAGGACAGCTTTATAGATGGATAAAGAATGATAAATCCTTAAATAAAGATCAAATTAAAAAATTAATCAACAATTTAAAAAACTTTTGGGAAATTGTGGAAGATTCTTTGCCACTGTCTAATAATTACTCTGATTTTAATTCGATAGTGATGTCCAAACTTATAAATAATATCTGGGGATTCAAAACTCTATTTGTAAATTTGTCTGAATTGTATAATACTTTTAGTCATGGATATAATTTTTTAATAGCTAATCATGAAACTTATTTACACTCTTTAGAAAACTCTGAGCTATTTTTTAGAAATCATAATATTTTTAAAGGTATCAGCTCAAATTCGAGCAAATATTCTCCGTTATGGCTACATTGTCCTTGTGGTGGTAAAGGATATTCAATAGTTAATATGAATAGAGATAGAGATGTAGAACTAAGTGGCAAATGTATTTCTTGTAAAAGACCCCTTGTATTAAATGTGGGTAAACAAAACAGGATTAAGATTCCAAAACATAATTTGAGTGAACTTTCCCCAAGAGCAATTCCAATACTGTTATTATTGTCTCGGGAATTAAAAACATCTGGTTATATTACAGGAACTGGAGGAAGTTTGGGGTATACAATTATTGGAAAAAGGGTATTTAATGATTTGAAAATTAATATGCCTGTATTGTTGTTGTGGGCCGCAAATGATGTTTATAGTGGGTTTGCACAAAATGAAGCAGTGCAGCTACTACATGAAAATAATGTAGGAGATATTTCAGAATTTTTAAAAGATGCTAAGATAAAAAGCAAAGAATATCAGGATAAAATAAATCCATTAATTAATAAAAGAAATCAAATATACTCTGATAAAAATGCTTTATCTGATTTATTGAATGAACTATTTTATTATAAAAACGAGCAAAGAAAGTTAAAATCTCTTGTAAAAATTGTAAAAAAATCACATAACGCATTATCTTTAAAACCTTGTTTGCTTGATTATATTGTTAATTTTGGAATGGATAAAATTTCTAACAAATGGTCGAATACTTTGGTAAAAAACAAGGATTTTGCATTTCCTTTAAAATTAGATTCCCCTTATTCTGATGAAAAAAATTAATGTATTGGTAACCTCAGTGGGCGGAATTGTCGCTCACGGTATAATAAAATCTCTAAATTTTCTTAACAAATTTTCAAAGAATAAAACATATTATTATAATATTTTAGGGACTGATATTGTTTATGATTCATCAGGTTTATATCGAGTAGATAAGTTTGCGATTATAAATTCTCCTAAGAATGAGATTGAATTTGTAGAGTCTATCATAAATTTATGCATTAAAAATGATATCGATATTATTATTGTAGGATCTGATATAGAGCTGGATGCATTTTGTAAAAATAAGGATATAATTGAAAGAAAAACATCTGCAAAAGTCGTTACTAATACATCTGATGTTATAAGTATTTGTAGAAATAAATATAAAACATTTGAATTTCTCAAAGAGCATAAACTTAATTATATTCCGTCATGTTTAAAAAAAGATGTTGAATCTTTTTTAATTAAAAATACTTATCCTTTGGTAGTAAAACCTTGCGAAGGATTTGGTTCAAAATTTTTTAGTATTGTAAAGAATATCGCGGAGTTGAACCATGCAGTTATGTTAATTGAAAATTATGGTTGGACTCCATTAATCCAGAAATATTTAAAGAATGATGATAATGAATTCACAACCGGAATTACATTGGATAAAAATGGAAATCATATCATGTCGTCAATATCTATGAAGAAAATTCTGAAACATGGACAAACGTATAAAGCCTTGATTGATAATTTTTCTGAAATAAGAACTATATCTGAAATAACTGCTAAAAAAATTGGTGGTATTGGGGCAATTAATATTCAGTTACGGACTGACGATGATGATGGCCAGGCAAAAATAATTGAAATAAATCCTAGATTTTCAGCTTCTTGTCCAATGCGAACTGTCGCAGGAATTAATGAACCTGATATTGTAATACGGAATACCCTTTTTGATGAAGAGATTAGAATAATGGAATATCAATCCTTATTATGTCTTAGATATTGGAATGAAAGTTATATTGAATTGGAAAAATTTAATAACATAAAATCATCTCATGATGAAATTAAAAAAGGAAAGTCCTTTGTTATAGATTATTTTTAATTTGTATGATCACGATTACCATTTTGAGGTTCTTATTACTTCAAAACTTTCTGCATATTTGCAATTCATTTGATATCCTCTATAGAATGCTCTTCCAGTTATTGCATCAATCCAAAATGGGCCGCATCTTTTCTCTTGAGAAGAATAACAATGCAAAGCCTTTATTTTCAATTCTATAAATTCACTTATATCTATAAATAGGTGGGTTTTGAAAGACTGTTCTGTAATTCCTCCAGGTATTGTTGTCTCATACATGAATAAATCTGTAACATCTCTACAACCTGAAATAACAGATTTTGTTAGAATCTGATGTTCTTGGTGGGAGTCACCTATCCATTGGGTAAAAACTGCTTCTGGTTTATAATCTTGGATATATTTATCAATTATACCTATTAATTTTCTATTGTGACTCATTTCGGTGGGTGATAAGTCTAGAAAATCGGGATCCTCTGTTCCTAATATCTTTGATGATTCAATGGCTTCCATTTTTCTTTCTTCTTTTTTATCAAATTCTGTAAAATTTGGTAACACTGCTATTACTAATTTAACTTTGTATCCGATCTTAGATAATTTTATAATGGTGCCTGCCATCCCTATTTCATAATCATCCGGATGGGCTCCAAAAACAAGAATTGTTTTCTCTTTAGGGTGTATTGTTTTCGACATAATTAAGAGTATTTTGATTGAAATAATGGTGAAACTAGATTGTCTCTGCTTTGAATGTATTCTTTATATGTTTCATCAACGTCTATTGCGGTTTGCAATATTTTACTTTTTAATGTATTTGATGAATTTATGAACATTTTTGTATCTTTTGGTAAACAATGACCACCAATACCATCTCTGGGTTCTAGTATTTCTACATTCCATTTTGTATTTAAAGAATCTCTTAATTCTGTAAAACTTATATTGTTTGCTCTACAATAAAGATACAATTCTTCTGCAAAGGCAATTTGAAGATATCTATGAGAGTTCTCGATAATTTTAGTCAATTCTGCAACCTCTATTGAAGAAACAGGATGCATAGGAATGTATAATGAAAGTGAATCTGTCTTTTGTACCTAGGGGATCGTCATTATTATTATTGCTGTTATTTTTGTTGTCAGAACCATCATAAAAACTTAAACCGTGTTGAAGACAGCAGCTGCTTACCCCGCCAATAATTCTCAATTGATTGACCCCATGAATATGTTCCTCTAGTGCATACCATCTGTGCGGTGCATGGACTACATGTAATCTATGATCTACTTTTTCAAAAACCTTTTTGGACGTTCCTTTTGGTATTGTACTCTCAATAGATATTAAAGCGCCATTTTTTGACTCTTTTGATATTTTTTCCATTACAGACATGAGGCTATCTGTTTGCGGTGAAAACATGTCTTCAGACCTATGAGTTGCAACGCATACAATTAACACATCAAAATCTTTAAAATTATGAGTTTTTTTAATACCATAATTTGACTCTGCAATTTGCATAGCTTTTTCATTAATGTCATATCCATAAGTATCGAAACCTTTTTCTTTGACAAATTTTGCTACTGGAAGTCCTAATTGACCTAATCCGATAACAACCACTTTATTAAGGTATATACCAAAACAATTTTTTGTATCGTTATTATTTTTCTCGGACAAATATATATAGTAACAGTTATCAGCATATTAAAGAATTAAGAAACAATGTAAAATAATTTAATCTCTCATAATTATTATATTATTAAAATAATTTGACTTACATATCTTTTAATTATTCTTTTTGATGACTAATAGATCTAATTTAATAAAATATGTACATAATTCATCATATTGGCAATGAGGAATTAGAATGTGTAAACTAATTTATCTAATTTTTGAATTCGGCCTTATTTTTATCATTTTTTATCATAATCTATATGTCATTTATAATAACCGTAATTGATTGATATGAACATATGTATAAATCATATTGGAAAACAATCACACTTTAAAATTCATAAAATCTTATCTAGTATAATATCGTTAAATCGTATTTCGTACTAGCAACAGCGTGTTATAATTTTTACACTGTATTTATAATATTAATTAATCTGATTCTTTCGATTTGATGTCATAAACCTTTTTCGTTATTGTTTCTTTACTATATATAATATCTCAGATTATTTGATTTTACGATTGATATTAATAAATTATGTGATATTCAATCTTACTTTTGTTAACAAAATATGAATTCAATCAATTTAATAGTGAGAATGTTTCAAATTTTATAATTAATAAATAATTTACAAATTAAAATTCTTTTACTCTGCTCAAATTCTTAATATTTGTATCCAAAATGCTTACAAATAGAGCTTAATTTCGTCTTTTAAATGGAAATAGATATTTATGAGAATATTTACAAATTTTTCTAATATAATTATTTTGTTTTTACTAATATACTATGGTGTAAATAAAAAATTATAGAATTTGATATTAATGTAGTAGTGCATAGTTATTCGATTGTGTAAAATAATGAATTTACAACTGGTGCAATTGCTTCCATATTTGTATATCTTTAATTGTTATCTAAAAAATATTTTCTATTATTTGAAGTAGGGTCTTTTTACTCTGTTTAAATAATGATTATAATTGTTAACGTTATACTTGATACATTTTAGATTGTTTTTTTCATTTGTTGAACGTGATTTCCTTATTTATCTGGTCATGTTATTTGTTGATTACTCATTTTGATACCTAGTATGAAAATTTTTTACTGATATTCTATCAGTTAATCGTTTTTTATACTTGTTTTATTAAGAGCCTATCTCAAAATTATCTTTCTATAAATGATCATACAACACAATAACTGTACCAATCCAAGATAATTCTCTACCTTTTTTTCATACCTTGTTAACAGTTTCTTGAACTTATTATGCCATGAATTTGTTCTCTCTAAAACCCATCTTTTTGTAGAGTATTTTTTACGATTTGAGCAATGTTGTGTTATAATATTGGACTATTCCTCCTTCTTATTTTTATTTCTTTTTCTTTTATTAGGAATATGTATTACATATCCTCGTTTGATTAATTTTTGTTCTTCTTGTTCAGAATTGTATGCTTTATCTAAACATAGATGTTGAAGATTTCTTCCTCTTCTTCCTCTTGTTGTTTTAGTTTTATGTGATGATGGTCTTTTAATAACCACCTTATCAACCACATCTACTACTAGTTTGATGTCATGAGTTCTTGCAGATGATATTACAACAGATAGAGGGATTCCATTTTTATCTGTTAAAACATGCCTTTTTGTTCTGCCCATCTTGCTTCTATCCGTAGGATTCTTTCCGGTCATCGCCCCACCCTAAGGGCGGCTTTATAGATATACTATAGATGGATTGCCATCTCAAGTTGATACAATACAGTCGTGATAGATTTTCAATATTCTAATCCATCCCTTTTTGAAGATGTCAAGGCTGTGCCACTTCTGAAACCTACAATGACAGGTAGAACCAGATCCGTATTCTTTTGGAAGCATTTTCCACTGACATCCTGTTCTTAATACATAGAGAATTCCATCAATCACTTTTCTATATGGTACAATTGATCAACCACCAGTTCTAAGTGGTTTCTCTTTTGGAAGAATATCTTGATCTTATCCTATGATTCATCCGGAACTTGAGTATAGTATGGTGTTTATTTTTCTTCTTTACACTGTCCATTTGCTGGATGCAGGTCACAGTTTATTAAAAGAGGGAAAAGATCTATAATCCTATCGAATTTTGGGATAGGGTCTAAATAAAAAAATCACTTTCAAGAAAAAATTTTTTATAAATTCATATTTTTTTAGGTTGTCTGAAATTGCATTTTAAATGATTAAAAAATGATCTTTATATCAATATGTGCTTTGTTACATGATTCGAAAATCAGATAAAAATATAACTTATCCCTGACAATTACAATGGACTTTCTATTGTTTTCTTTTTTATTATATCAACAAAACGTTGATAAAAAACGAAAAAAATAATCATGCAACAAAGCATCAATATGTAATTAATTTCCTTTACTGTATTATTCCCCATTTTCTGATCTTTCATACATTTCTATGGTTTGTTGGAGTTCTTTTTTGCTTTTTCTAAAGTAATAGGAGCTTCCTACTATTACTATTGCTGCCAACGTTACTGCTAGTGTGGCAAAAGAGTTAAAAGTAGGGGGTGGTTCGGACTGTTCCATCATCATATTTCCATTATTCATTGAATTCCTCATATTTTTTTGCTCATTTGTTGTAGAATTAGCTTTACCACTAGTTGATTTGGATGTGATATTGGTAGTAGATTTTGGATGTGGATTTACATGTATATCATAATTATAATTGAGATCGTATGCCCCGATTCTTTGACCTGTTAATTCAATCGTCCACTCTCCCTTTTGACTGATATAACCACCAAATATGGAATATACACCTTCGCTTATTTTGTTCAGACTCACAACGATTGGACCTATATCTGCTTTCTTATCTGTAAATTGTAATATTACGTTGGAAATATTTTTAGCCGGTTTTCCATCAGTCCCAGTAAAAGTAATTTTAAATGTATTGAATCCTGTATAAAAAGGATTAATTTGCAGTTTTGTATTTACATCCTGAATATTTGTTTCATTGGAATAAGAATTATTAACAATTTTAGATGGGGTAATACTTCTTCCATTTTGTCCATTTAAGTTACCTAAATTATGATTTGAGTATGACATATTTGTATTCATATTTGGATTAGGATTGCCCATCATTGATGACGCGTTCATAGAATCCATGTTCATTGAACCTGGTGGAGATGTTATGGTTAATATGGACGCGAAAAATAATACTACAATTCCAATTATTGATTCAATTTTTATTGTCTTGCTAAATCTTGAATACACATTGTATTTTTTTTTAGTATTATTTTGGTTATTTAAATGAGAATAATTACTAACACCTTTTGCTAAAGACGATAGTTTAACCATATAATGGTGTATTTTTAATTGATGGTAACCGCCTATGACTACCATGGGTAATGCGCTTAATAATTTTACGATCAGTATATTGCCATATACTGTATCAAATATATTTTCGAAGGAGCGTAAGTGAATCCATGCAATATATAGACCACTTACACCAATGATTCCTAAAGAAGCTGTAGCTAAAAGTGAGAATCTTGGAAGTAAAAGTGTTAGAAAATATTCTCCATTCATTCGAAGATTATCATTATTCTTTGCATCCTGATGAATATTATTTGATAACTCATTTTGTTTATCCTTCTGTTGTACATATTTTTTCAACTTTTGAACATTTACTGTTGTTACTATAACTGTGGAGATATAAAATAGACCGCCTACCCATATTGAAACAGCCATGAAATGTAACCAGTCTAATGATATGGCAATATCTGGAAAGAAATTTACTCCAGAACTATGACTGGTCATGCTATTTGAAAAAATGCTGATTGAACCTGCGACTAGGGCAAAATATAAAAGAAATGTTGTAATATTATATTTATTATTAAACCTGGATTTCGTTACTTGATTGTTATCTACGAATAGGAATTCTTTGTTCAATCTTTTTTTCTCCAAAAAATAATATGTGATTGATACAAAGAATATTATTGCAGCTGTCAATGTTCTTAATATCCAAACTGTACCAACTGGACCATGAAATAGTGTAATAAAAATGTTCAAGTAATTTGCCGATGAGCTAGATAAATCGTTTATTTGTAAAAATAACAATGCACTACTAAATACTAATATTGTTATCGAACTTGTACATAATAATAAAACAAATGTTTTTATTGGTTTATATAGTGCCTTTTCGTTATTTTTCGAATCCTTTTTGTATTTATTATTATCTATCTTGCTGAAACTTTTAAGCGAAAGATATATTTTATTTCTTACTAATTTATTGTTGACCAATAGGAATAGATGGGATATTATTCCTCCAACCACGGCTGCCTGTGCAACGATCAGTGGCCATTTTATAACTCCATCAACATTAGATGTTACCGCTTCTGTTTTTACTTGGTTTTGTTGCATTTGGTTATTTGCACTAGGCAAAGCCATGGGGGTGTTTGTTCCAGATGGATTATTTACATCTCCAATTCCGAAAACATACGATCCACGGGCAATGTGGCCGTCATCTATAGACATGGTTAACCATGAAACAGTAAATACTCCATCTGTCAATTTATGAGTATCAAGTGTTACTTGTGCAACTCTCCCATTTTGTTCGCCTGTAATTTTAAAGTCATTATTATCTACTCTTTTATCATTGGAGTCCGTAACATGAATAAAACTTACTTTGGGATCTGGTCTTTCTGAAAAGGCCATTATAATTTTTGAAGGAGGCGATTTTGTTGTACTTATTATAGAGTTTGGTGCTGGCGAATAGGTAACTGGTAAAGCATGTCCATAAGCATAAGGAATCGGATTAAAATTTTGTACAAGTATATGAGAAGAAAAAATACTCAATATTATCAAAAAGTGAATGTATATTGAAATATTAAATAATCGCATATTTGAATTATTTTTAATTGTTTTTAAATTACAAAGAATATTTGTTAACAACCATTTCCTTCCTTGTTAAAAAATATTTAATATATCCAAACTATTAAGAATAGTGGTACAAATATAAAAGAAAAAATTTCGTATAAAAAGATCAGAAAATATTTACACTAAATTTCTTATAGAATAATAGCTTAATCATTTGCATCATCTTAGTATTCTTACAATCAAATATTCAGAGTATCGTATAAATAATGCTATTTCCTATTTATCGCATGAGATTTTTTGAGTTACAGAAACAATGCTACAAGGTGTATTTGATAATGCCAATTTATTATCAAGGGTGATTTAGTCTGAATATTCATTCATTTGTAAATTGATTTGCTAATTTTCGAACTTTATACAATGGAAAACCTTTCATGGATTTCAAGGATTGATATTTATCTGAAGACACAAATAAAGCCCAATGTTTTATTATATTATTAATTTCCTCATTAGTTTTCGAAGCTTAAAATTATTATATTCATAGTATGAGTATGCAAGCATCTATTCAAATATTTCCTTATCTTGAGTTTGAATCCCTAATTTATTATTTATAATCTAATAATGCCATGTTATTATGCAATTATATGTGGATAACATTAATTTATAAATATTAAAATATAATTATTTAATGTCTAGTTGGATGTATTGGTAAATTAAAAAATAGTTTTTTAATCCATATCAAATGCTATTCCTTCTTCTATTTTATCTGTGACGAATATTGCCGAATGATGATTTTCCAAAATTGTTTCTATCCATTTATTATTATTGTTGATGGGATTGAATTTTATATTGTATGGGCACAATAATATGCCACTAAATTTGTCAAAGTTAGAATGGTAAAATTTTTCTAACAATATGCTATCTCTCAAATGATCTTTCGTATAAAGTTTGTCTATCATTTTAAAGACTACCCTAAATGGGTGATTCATGCCTGAGAACATTTTAAGCATAATATCTTCTGCATGTTTTATCATGTCTTTAGGATATTTTGTCATGTTTGGAATTTTGAATATTTTAAGCATTTTTCTTTTTAAATAGTAATCAACATCAATAGAATAATTTGTCATTTCAAATTTGATTTGTTCTATGTTCTCATCTATCGTGGTGTATATACAGCTTTCTCCTTTTATTAGACCGTTTCTAATGAATCTGAACTGAATTTTTTTACCAAAAACGGGATTTTCAAAACAAAATACTATGTGTCGATTGTTTTGAATAGAGTCAATAAATCTAGTGGGATCTTGATATGGATTAGTATTTATATTTTCAGATATTAGATTCGACATCTCACAATATCAATCAAGAATGTAATAGAACTTGTTTGTTTATAAGTTTATAATAATCATAATTATTAAAAATATTATTTTTTTAACGAGATTAAGATTTAATATACTTTTTATTGTTTTGCTATGTGATTAGAATTATTTTTAAAACTTTGGTTCATTCATATCAAAACTAATTGAATTTTGATTATTTATATCATGGTTTACATTAAAACGTTAACAAATAATGATTATAATGTTCATGTATTAAAACAGTTTTTTATATCCTTTATTCTAAAAATTTTTAAAAGGCTTTTACAAATATGGAATTTTGATCATTTTGGATAGAAGGCATTTAATTCTTTATTTGATATATTTTCAACCCATAAAAATTTTCTTTGCAAAGTTGTAGTGTATAATTTCTTCCAATCTAAATTCATATAATTCATCCATGCTTTGAATACTCTTGGATCAATATAATTTCTCAGAGAAGTTCCTAAACTATAATCTTTTGTTTCCTTGTATAATTTTAACTGAATTTCTAATTTTTCTAGGCGTTCTTCTAGTCTCTCTTTCTGTTTTTCTGTTTTCCAATTTTTAGTTCGAATATCATCTTTAATTTGTTGGATTTGATCATTTTTGTTAGTAATTGAACTTTCATATTTTTCCAAAGCAACTTTACTAGCTGGATTTTTAGGATCTATTCCTTTTTTGTGGTTACAGGTTATCGCTGCTTGTAAATTTGCATACTTTGCAATATATATTTTTTTTGTTTCTGATGAATTTGTATTTACTTCTAGGGGTGGGCTTTTTAATGTCTGTTTTACTATTTTTGTGGCGATAAATGTTCTAAAAACTTTTGCAGTAAGGCCTGGTACATTTTTAGGATCTATGTTCCTCAAGAACGTATTGACTTTCATTGAATTAATGTTATCAAAAACAAGATCATGAACTTCTTTATTTTTCATAAATAATTTCAAGTTTTGGTATAATGTCTCTATTTCCTTAGTATTGATTTCTAAGGTTTTTTGCCATGGAACACTATCTTTTCCTAAAAAATTGAATTCTATGTTTTCTTTGTCATTTTTAGATCTCACAAATTTTATATGTTCTATTCTAAGAGTAGAAGCTCCAACCGTATCTGCTTCGTCTGGATCTTTCTCATCACCTACTCTCATAGCTAATTTCGTTATGAGGTAGCAAACAGTGGATATTTTTTTTTGGTTTATGTCTTTTGAAGACATTCTTTTTATGATTTCGCTTTGAATTTTGTTTATATATTTTTCCAAATTTTTGGCTTTATCGTATTTTATCTTATCGAAATTTTGTCTTATTGTTGAGGAATCATGAAGCCAAACATATTTTCTCTTTCCTGTTAGCGATTCAATCCATGATGCTAACCAAGTTGAAGTCCGATCGTGGACTATATTTTGCCAGTTTCCTTCGGGGACTGGCGTATTTTCGCTTAAATTCAGAATGACCTCGTTTGGAGTAACTCGTGGTTTCCATCTTCCTCTTAATGGATGTTGTCCTCTGCCCATAAACAATCCTGGTGGTTCTACGAGCCAATTTGCAATATCTACTTCTACTCCATCGACTATGGCCTTACCATAAAAATTCTTAAGCTTTTCTTTTTCTTTCTTTTTCTCTTGTAAAATTTTTTTCCGCTCTTCTAATGTTTTACTCTTAAGCTTTTCTTTTTCTTTTTCTTTTTCTTTTTTCTCATTATCTGCTAATACAAAATATTCTCTTAAATCCATCTGCTTTACGGATGTTAATGAATTGGAATAATTATCTGGAAGTAATTTTTTAAAGTCATTTAAAAAATTTTCTTGGAACACTGGATCTAACACATAGTGTGTATCTTTCTTCTTCGCCCATGAGTAGATCATCTCTTCCTGATGCTTATTTAATACAAATGTCTCTCCATTTATTTTAAATTTTAAATTTTTCAATTCATAATCTGGAGGAAAACAAACTCCATTATGAACTAAGGTATTCCATTTGATTTCACTATTGCCATTATCTGATGTATTGTAATTGTCATCTGATGAAACTGAAATGGAAGAATACATTTATTAAAAATTTAAATGATATTTCAATATAAAACTATTCATAAAAATCTTAAGTAATAGTCAATATCAAATCGAACTACAATGATATTTTTTCTTTTTATTGTAAAATTAAAATGATAAATTGAGCTTGTTCATATATAAACGGTACTATGCATTGTTGTAGATGAATGTTTATTAAAAGTTTATGAAATCATTGCACTATTTGATTTAATGAAACATTATTCAACGATGTATTGTTTTTCATTTTTATTCCTGTACCCTTAGTATTGTAATTGGTTACATTGAAAATCATTAAAAAATTCAAGATAAGAATATATAAATAAATTTAATTTATGTATTGATAAAGTGTCTTAGATACTATTGCTTTGAATCAATCACTAAATCTGATAAATGATTTGTTTTTCAAAAAATATGATAATTGAAATTGATAATCTATCTTTTGAAGATGAATTTCTAAAACTTGGATATAAAAATCGATGAAAAAGACGATTTTACTTATTATTGAGGTTCAAAATTGAATTTCGAGATTTGTATTAAAATTTCATCTTATTAATATTTATATAATATGTTGCAACCTGAAATTTTATTAAAAAAATCTTTTATATTTGATATCGAAAAGTAAATATATTCAATTTTATATGGATTATATCTATCATAAAATTTAAAATTTAATCGATAATTATTTTAAATATTAAAAAAAAGAGTTAGATTAATACGGTAAATAAAAAGTATTGTATGTTATTGTTGTGAATATAAACTAAAATCAATCATCTTATTGTTAATATAATCTGTATTCTCAAATCTATTCATTCGAGCAGATCCATTCACTTTATTTTTTGTATTATTGATATATAGTATTATGTGATTTAAAAAATGGAAATGTCTGAAAAAAAATATAGCAACCCGATTCCTACAATCGATGCAATTATTCACAATAATAACAATCAAATTTTACTTATAAAAAGAAAGAACGAACCTTTTAAAAATTATTTTGCTCTTCCAGGTGGGTTTGTTAATAAAGGTGAAAAAATAGAAGACGCTCTAAGACGTGAGGTTAATGAAGAAGTATCCTTAAATGTTGAACCGTTGGAGATATTAGGCGTTTATTCAGATCCAAATAGAGATCCTCGTGATCATATCATGACCATTGTTTTTATTTGTCTAATTTTAGACGAAACTACTGCGAAGGCAGAAGATGATGCATCTGCATTATGTTGGATAAATTTGAATGAATTAAAAAACATTGAAATGGCGTTTGATCATAAAATGATTGTTGAAGATTATTTAAACTGGCGAAATAATAATTCTACTTATTGGTCTTCAAAAATGCGATAAAATATGTATTATCAAACGGCATAATCAAAATTTCTAATTTTAGAAATGGTGCTCTCGGTTAGTTTTATTGTAAATGCTGAAGCATTGTCGGATTGAACTTTAGAAAGGTTTTCTAAGAATGCAGTTTTATCTTTTCCCCGTTCATACATACCACCTGACTCTTTTATACACAGAGGAAATCTTTGGATTTTTATGCCATTTGCAAATAAGTAGTCAATAAATTTCAAATAATTTTTAATTTCGGAATAGTCCCATTTTTTTTCTTCACATAGCATTATCCAAACATCAATAGAGTTTTGAAAAAATGCTTTATCTCTTAAATTTTCTAGGCTCACCAAATAATGTTAATTATGACGGAATTTAAATTTTAATTTGTAAAAGGCATATCTTTAATTTGAAATTTGGTATTGAAATTAGGTTTAATCCCAAGCGTAGAATAATCTCCCGTAGAACATGAAAAACATAACTCATCCTCTTTTAACCCTATACCCAAAGCAAGGTTTTCAGTATCATTGTATATTATTTTATCTGCTCCTATTTTTGTTGCTATATTTTCTCCAATCTTATCATTAGATGTTTCTTTTTCACCTAATCTGAAAGCTATAAGTTCTTCTCTAGATGGAAAGTCAATACCTGCATAGCAAGGATATCTTATAGGAGGATATGTTATTACCATGGTAATTTTTCGGGCCCCAGCGTGTTTTATAGATTGAATTATAGCTTCGGAACTAGTTCCTCTTACTATACTGTCATCCACAATGATTACATGTTTATTATATACAACTTCTTTGATTGGTAAAATACTTTGATTTATCTCTTTTCTGTCTTCTGCATAAGGTTCTATGAAACTCCTCATAGAACCTTTTTTACTATAGCGATCTTTTAATAATCCTTCTTCAAAAGGTATTCCTAATTTGGATGAATATCCTAAAGCGGCCGGTCTGGATGAATCAGGTACGGGAATTACTACATCCGCATCTTTTACAGGATATTTTATTGCTAAATATTCTCCAATCCTTTTCCTTGCAATATAAACATTAATACCCTCCATAATCGAACTAGGATGGGCAAAATATGTAAATTCAAAAGAACAATGTGCGGGTTTAATAAGGTCGGAAAATCTTTCCGAGGTTATCCCATCTCTATTAATTTTTAAAAGCTCACCTGGTTTAACATCGCGTTCTAATATTGCACCAATAGATGACAAAGCACAAGATTCTGATGCTACTATGTGAGTTTGAGTTTCTTTTTGATAACCTAAAACTAGAGGACGAAAACCCCTCGGATCTCTAGCGGCATATATAGTATTATTATCCGTCAAAAAAGTAAAACAATATGATCCTACCATCTCATTTTTAAGTATATTCATTGCTTTCGACATATCGCCGTTTTCTCTTAAATGCGTAACAAGTCTTTGAGATGCAACTAATGTATCCGTCATATTCTGGGGGGTAAATGTACATCCACCTACCATGTTTGATATTTGTTCTGCATTTGATATCGTTCCATTGTGAGCAACACACAAATCATTGACTTTTAATGGTTGTGCGTTTTCTAAAGAACTAAATCCTGATGTAGAATACCGCACATGACCAATAGCGATATTTGAGGAAAATTTTTCAACTATTTGGTTAAATTCGTTAGCGGATTTTGAAATCAACCCTAATTTCCTAAATGGTTGTTTATTTGGAATAGCTAATCCCCATGATTCTTGACCCCTATGTTGAAGTGCCCTCAAACAATCTATCAAATACGGAATTACATTAATACCACTTTGAGAAAATATACCAACTACTCCACAATTTTCATGGACCATTAGAATAATTAATATTTGTTGTACTCTCTATTTAGTCTTTAAATATGGATTGATAAACTATATATTATATAAAAAAAATTAATCTTGTTTCGTTTTTAAAATACTCGAAATAGATTCATTGTATTTTTTATCTATTTGCGATAGATTTAGATTGCAAATAATTTTATTATTTTCTTTTAATATGCATTTTTTATTTTCTGTTACAACACCAATTTTTGCGAAGGTTATATTTTCTTTTATTAAATTTTCTTCAACTTTTGAAGAGTGTTTTGTAATAATTATAAATCTGCTGTGGCTTTCAGAAAACAAGATATTATCGATTCTTTTACATGTGGTAGGTATTTTATTTACGTCTATCAGAAAACCCAAATCATTTTTAATAGACACTTCCAACATGGAAATAATAAATCCGCCTTTAGAGCAATCATGTATCGCTGAAATCCATGTCGAATTCAGCATTCGTCTAACTGATCTACAAATTTTACCATGATTTGCCAAGTTTACTTTAGGTACTTTGCCACCAACAACTTTGTGAAAATATTCATAATATTCCGATCCTCCGACTTCGTCATATGTCATACCGATAATGAATATGCTTTCATTGGATCTAGGTGGTTCAATTCTATTTATTTTTTTATTTTTTATTAATCCAAGTGTTCCGATAACTGGGGTAGGTTTGATGGGGCCATATTTTGTTTCATTATAAAGACTTACCTTGCCACCAACTATTGGAATTTTCATGAATTTGCAAAAATATTTTATGGCTTTTATGCATTCTAAAAATGTCCAAAATATTTGTTGGTTTTCGGGGTTTCCAAATTGAAGATGATCTACGATACCTATAGGTTCGCCACCTTCGCAGATTATGTTACTAACAGATTCAGCTAACACTCCCAAAGTCCCCTCATATGGATCAAGATAACAATGTTTAGAATTCCCATCTAGAGTAAACACAATATATTTACCTTCTTCCAATTTCAATATAGAAGCATCCGAAAATCCTGGTTTTGATACAGTTCTAATTCCCACCTCGTGATCATATTGTTGATAGATCCATCTTTTACTACAAATATTAGGTGCAGAAATCATGTGCATTACAAGATTTTGTAAATCTTCTGGAGCAACAGGTTCTTTAAAAGATTTTTCAATTTCCTCAAAGTAAAGAGGTTTTCTTGAAGGTCTGTTTAATAATGGGGCATTTGCTATCAATTTTGCAGGCATTTTTGCTAGTAAAATTCCATTTTTTTTTATTGAAATATTTTTGTTATTGTTTACTTTTCCAATCACTGCATATTTTATGTTGTGTTTATCAAAAATTTTAAAGAGTTTTTTTAACCTTTTATTACTTGTTATATATAACATTCTCTCTTGAGATTCAGATATCATTATCTCAGAATTAGTGATATCTCCGTGTTTTAATGGAATATTTGATAATTCGATTTCAAATCCTTTTTCCAAATTGCTAGCAGTTTCAGACAAACAACATGCAAGCCCTCCTCCACCTAAATCTTTCATCGATTTGATACATTTTTTTTCAATAGCTTCTATAGTGGCTTCAATTAAAATTTTTTCTAAAAATGGATCAGGTATTTGAATTGCAGAACGATTATCTTCCTCCAAATCTGAAGATGCGAATGATGCACCATGAATTCCATCCTTTCCTGTAAAATTGCCTGCAAGTATTATCAAATCATTTTTTTTTATTTTATTTTTTATCAAATGATTTAATTTTCCATATCCAATCGAAGCAACATCTACCAAACAATAATTATCAAATGATTTGTCAAACTCTACTTCTCCACCTACCGTTGGAATCCCGACACAATTACCGTAATCAGCTATTCCTTGGACAACATTTTTCAATAACCATTGATTCTTTAAATTGGACGCATTCTTCTCATCATGAATTTCTCCAAATCTTAATGCATTTAAAACAGCAATTGGTCTAGTTCCCATGGAAAGGATATCTCTTAATACCCCGCCGACTCCGGTAGCAGCACCTCCATGAGGTTCGACTGCAGATGGGTGATTATGACTCTCAATATGAACAGTTATTGCATGACCGTTACCTACATCAATAACCCCAGCATCATAACCTGGACCTTTTACAACGATATTACTCGAAGTAGGTAAAGTTTTTATATGTATTTTCGAGGACTTGTAAGAACAATGTTCTGACCATTCTGCACTTATAATATGTTGCTCAAGCTCATTAGGTAAACGATTTAGTTGATCTTTTAAATAATTATATTCTGATGAGTTTAATATTTCCATTACGACTTTTATTATTTATCCTGAGTTAATATAACTAATTAATGATTCAAAAATACCTATCGCGTTTTTGGAAAAACCTTTAGGAATAAGTTCGTTATCACTAGCACGTTCGGGGTGAGGCATCATGCCCATAATATTTCCTTTTGAGTTACATACGGCAGCTATATTGTCTATCGAACCGTTTGGATTTTCATTATCGTATTTAAGTGTAATCTGATTATTGTTTTTAATGTTCGAATAAGAAATATTATCTAACATGTATCTGCCCTCTCCATGTGCAATAGGTATGGAAATAATCTGATCCTGGGTAAATTGATTTGTAAAAGGAGTTTTAGTATTTGTAACTTTGATGTTTGTCCATTTGCATACAAATTTTAATGAATTGTTGGGAATTAACGCTCCTGGTAATAGCCCTGATTCAACTAAGATTTGAAAACCATTACAAATGCCTAATACTGGTATTCCATCATCGGCAATATTTTTTACGTTATCCATTAGAGAACTATGTGCAGCTATGACTCCTGCACGTAGTCTATCTCCATAAGTAAAACCACCTGGAATGATTATTGCATCAAAATGTTTAAGATCTTTTTCTTTCTTTATATAACTAACGTTTGTTTTTAATTTAGTTTTAAAGATGTGATAAACGTCTCGATCACAATTGCTTCCGGGAAAAACAGTGACGCCTATTTTTACCAATACTTCAATTTATCACATATTTAATAAATTCTTATTCTTTTATTTCAATATAAAAATCAATCAAGATCATTGTTTAACCAATATTGCATTGATGACTCCGTCTTGCCCTGGTCTTGATAGAACTCTGGCCATGCCCATTTCAGTTTCTAATATGGCTCCTTTGGTGATTACACCTCTTCTTTCATAATCTTTATTCGCAGAATTTTTTGTGACTCTTAAAATTTTTGATTTTGAAGTTTTCTTATTATCTTTATCATTAATATTTGCGTAATCTGAAGTTTTAAATGCAACCTTAACTCCATTACCTCGGACTTTTCTTACAATATTTTTTATTGGTCCTGCAACGGCTTCATTAGGATATCTATCTATTTCAAATTTCCTTCTAGATCTGTTAGGAATTATTCGTCCTCCAGTAAATTTTCGTCCAGCCAAATTCTCAATGGATTTACGCATATAAGGAATTCATTAAAACGATAAATAAGTGTTTTTCTCTATTATGCGATTGGATTGGCAGTTATATGCATGCTTGTATATATGATATAACCTTCATATGCTTGTTTAGAATAGTTAATTATTGTAAATTTGTAGATGAAAAAAGGAGGATTAGTTTACAGATTAAAATACCTGCTTTTTACGCAACCGTTAGTAGAGTCTATGATCATGTGGACATGGATATGCGAGACCCCGTCATAATTCGATACTGCTCTTTTTTATCAAATCTCGTGTCAACGAGTTCCAACATGTGATTTTTTGATTTTGGATTTTGTACATATGGTTTGCTCTGTTTCTTTGGTATGTAGGCCTGACATAGGAATATCGAATATAGTTAAGGAGTATGAATTCCTTTAATCTGTCATTATTTTTTGGAATCGTTGTTATCAAAAAACATTTCAGAAGTTAGTAAAATTCTATTAGGGATACCAAGTTATAATTTGAATTATATTTTCTCATTTATAATGAAAAACATGTAAATAGAATACTACAAACGGTTTCCATAAGAACATATCTATGTGTTTTCATATCGCACATTTTAATGCATTATTGTTAGATAATTTTTCATCTTATATATCTTTATAGCCTTCTGCTTTTTTGTAAACATCTATCAAAGGATAAGATTTAGATGATGAATTAATTGTATTAAATCTGTTAAAGTAATTTGTAAATTCTTTATGTTGAAATATCTTGTTATTTATCGAATTCATAAATGATTTGAAATTTTGCAAATATTTTTCAATCTGTTGTTTTTGATTATCAAGATCATTGATTTGATTTTGCAATATGTCGAGTTCCGATTTTTTTTCTTTTATGTCTATATCAACATTTTTATAATTTTGAATATCATTTATCAATTGCCTTATCTGTTCTGCTTTGCTGACATTATTTTTAATATTATTATTATTTTTGTTGCTATGTTGTATGCTAGCATTATTATTATTTATATATGTTTCAATTATTTCGCTAATATCTAGAATATCTTGTTCGAATACTCCTTTTTGAAAAAGGTTTGTTATGGCAGAACCTACAAATGGTGTTGCCTTTAAAATATGCTGATAACTAACTATTTGACTATTCAGCTTGTTTAATTCATTTCTTTTTTCATTTACTTTTAGGTCAAATCCAAGTATATTATCATACTGTTCTTCTACATCTTTGAGGAATTTTAAAATGGCATTATCCTCAGTAATGTTATTAGCCAATGCTATTTCCAAAATGACATATTGCAACTGTTTAATTTCTTTGAGACCAAATCCCATCGATTCAAGCTTTCGATAAATATTCAAATATTGTGTATGTTGATTTATTTTATCTTGCCCGTTTAATAGAGAATTATTTGCCTCTATAGTTTGCATTTTTAATCTATCGAGTTTTTGACTTTCTTCTTTTATTTTATCCTCTATCGAAATTGCTGTTATATATTTCTCTATTATTTTTGGAATATCCAAATCAAGATTTCTAAAATCGTTGATAAGTTTGGCAAACTTTTCAAAATCTTCTATGCCAATAGAATATCCTTCATCTAATTCTTTTTTTAATTTATAGTACCAATCAAGATAGGGAATAATTTCGGAATTATTCTGTACTAATATTTCATTTTCAATCTTTAGATCATTTCTTTCTATTTCTCTTTTCTTAATTTCATTTCTTAAATTTTTTTCATAATCTTTTAGTTGTATGCATACTTTTTTCTTTTGATTTATAAAAGAGGATATTTGAGAGATTAATGGAACTTTTGAGAAAGATTGATTTTCTTGATTTTTATTGGAATATGGTGACGAGATTTCTAGATTGTTATTATTTCTATTATTTGATGAATTATCGATAGATTTAGCCGAACCCGATAAAGTTGAAATCATGGGTTTGAAATAATTAAGATCTGTAATCCATGCAAATATCATATTAGGTTCAATTCCATGCTTTTTACAGTATAGATATATAGATTGTACAAAAGATGAGAATTCATTATATTTTATTTTGTTGTTGCTTTTGTTTGAATTCCCGGACACATCTGGATTATCAAGGTCATTTTCATCATTCTCATTGTCATCGTCATCATCTGTTATTCCAAGATTTTTCATCACCTGAAACATTCTATAACCTTGAGCACATTGACCAATGGACATGCCTGCTTTTTTAACCTCTATTGAAAAATCTCTTACTTGTTCAACATTAGGCATATTTATACCGTATTTCCAATCTTTTATTATGTTGGAAGCCGTGCCTGCCGATATATCTGCTATTTGAGCGATTTTATCTCTTGATGTACCATTAAGATATTTTTTTATCACTATAGATTTAACATTTTGATCAATGGTGGTCACTTTTATACCTAATAATATATAACAAAACATTTATAAGTAATTTATATCGTCAACCGTCAACATAACCGTCAACCGTCAACATAACCGTCAACCGTCAACATAACCGTCAACCGTCAACATAACCGTCAACCGTCAACATAACCGTCAACCGTCAACATAACCGTCAACCGTCAACATAACCGTCAACCGTCAACATAACCGTCAACCGTCAACATAACCGTCAACCGTCAACATAACCGTCAACCGTCAACATAACCGTCAACCGTCTTGAAAATCCCGTCAAATTGTTGTCATTTCCGTCATTTTTTTCGTCAACTCGTCAAAAAACTCGTCATTTTTCCTAGATTATGGATCAAGCACGCTAGTGGGAAGACTTTATTTCTTTCCATCGTCCATAAAAATTAATCAGTATAAACAATGATATGAATACCCGACTATGTTTACCCACTGCAACTCCCTATAATGAAAATCTGAATAAATCCAACCAAATGATTACCTGTTTTATTTTACAATTCTTTCTTGTACTAGGAAAATAATCATCAAACCATTAGGTTATATCCTTGTATATTGCATTGTTCATTCAATAATGCTTCTCATAAAATGAAACAATGTGATGTTTTTCCTGCAAGGATTAATCCTTATGAGTGTTAAGTACCATATTTGTAAAATATGAATACTGGTTGTTAAACTACCATGTACGATAGAAAAGGTTCTATAACAAACTTTTTTCCTCTGAGTATGCTTATTGCAAAAATATTTTATTCCCAGATTTTGCTTTGTCGCCTAACTCAATCTATTTAGCTGACGTGAACCAATTTATCATTCTTGATTGACTGGCCCTCTTACAATCGCTCATTAGTCCGACGTGGTGAGATACTATTTTCATACGATTTTCTTGATATTTGGGATTCCGATTTAGATCTAATGAATAAAAACAAGAAGGGCAAATCATCATTCGTCTTTCCAAATTCATTCATTCTAGTCATTGGTTACATACGTTACTTTCTTCATCTTCCTTACAGGCAGACAGAAGGAATTATCAATTCTACTGGAAAAAGTTTACCTGTTAATCCGCCAAGTTATGGCCATATCTGCAAAAGAATCAACAAGTTGAATGTCAATATCAATGACCATGATAGAAAGGGTGATGATGATTATATCATAATTGCAACAGATAGTACAGGAATTAAGGTAACCAACAAGGGCCAGTGGATGGATGAAAAATGGAATGTTCAGAGGAAAGGATATCTCAAGATCCATGTAGCTGTAAATATAAAGACAAAGGAAATTTTTGCTCTAGAAGAAACAAAGGAGAAGGTTCATGATGGAAAAATACTACCAAAAATGGTTAACCATGTTTTTTATAAGTCTGATACAAAGATTGAATCGTACTTGCCATGGATCTTATGATACAAACAGTAATTTTAGATATCTTGAGATGTATGATCAGGCCTGGAATGAAGAAAAGAAAGAATTCCATTATTTCCATTAAAAATAATACGTTACGAAACAGAGAAGTAAGACTACAAATCAAAGAGGACTTGCTGAAATGGAAGATGAAAAGAAAGTATGGTTATAGATGGATTGCAGAAACAGGCCTTTTCAACTATGGAGAATGTTTGGGGAATACGTATCTGCTACCCGGTTTCAAAATATGGTAAATGAGATGATGATAAAGGTATCACTATATAACCTGTTTAGGAGAATATAGATTGCCTAGAAAGGATATGGATAAATGATAAGGAATTAGGCGACAAAGCACCAGATTTGATATTTACCTACAACCGTGTTACTTCTGAACCAATTTGAGTTGTTAAATCAATTAAGAAATAGGATGTCTTGATTTTACTATGGAAAAATCATCTTATTTGTGCTTTTGTATCCAATTTCTAGTCGCTATATGACTTTTTAACGAATCAAGTTATGGCTATGGATATATTTCTCAATGAAAGACCTCTGAAATAAAGATATAAAGAATAGGCGATATGTTCAAACTGTTCTTTTTCTGCCTTGGTGTATAATATATAATAAACAATAAGAAATTCTATATCTTTTTCCTTAATTTTGCAGAGTCGATTAAAAAGTAAAATCCGAAATACTTTTTTGAAAATCTTTAGTGATGGAATTATTTTGCTTGATTTCCTTGGACCAATCTTTTATCTCAGGTTCATCCATTAACTTTAAAAAAGTATTTGCAGACTGAGGGCCAAAACCCGCAAAATGATTATTAAAAGCAACAGCTATGACTTTATGATCATTCATTTCATATTGCAATTTATTTATTCTATTTATACAATCTACCATTTCTGTGTCTCTATTTTTTACAATTTTACCAAAATCAATTTCATCTATACTTCTATCGCCGATAAACCTGATGTAAATTTGATCAGATGTTATTATATGTGGTGTTTTCAATTCATCCCTTACACTCCATACTAGTGTTATTTTGTTATCGTTTAGAAAATCATAAATTTTGTTATTAAACCATGAAGAATCTCTTACCTCTAAAGCATACCTGAATCTGTTGTCAAATCTATTTACCATGTTTTGTAATGATTCAAAATATTTGTTTTCTGTGAGATGTGGGGGCAATTGGATTATTAGACTAAGAGTTTTATCCAATAATGGTTCCAAAACGTTAAAAAATATATACAACTCTGTTGAGACATCTCGCATCTTTTTCTCATGAGTTATTATTTTTGGAAACTTTATTGCAAATTTAAAATCATCCGGTGTTTTATCTTTCCATCCTTTGACAGCAAATCTTGAAGGAATATTGTAAAATGTTGAATCAATTTCGACAAACTTAAAGAATTTTGAATAATGTGCTAACCAGTTTTTATTTTCTAGATTAAGAGGATAAAATGATCCCCTCCATCCTTTATAACTCCATCCAGAACAACCTACATAAAGATTCAAATTATGGGATATTACTTTAATAGATATTAAAAGAATTCATAAAATTGATACATTGAATTTAAAATAATTAAAATATATGATTAGTACCAGCTGATGTGAAAGTTCTGGATACATATTTGGGTTCAAACTATGATCCTGTTTAAAATATATGATCATATGATATGTAATTAGGATACATTGTATTACTAGTGATGTATGAGATGTACTAAAAACTATTGCTTTGTTACATGATTCATATGATTTGATTTTATGGTAGATTCTGGCTGAGCCTATCCCAAAATTCGATAGGATTATATCTTTTTTCCTTTTTTGATAAACTGTGGTCTTCATCCTGAAGGCGGAGATAAAGAAGAATGAAAATAAACATCGTACCATACTCAAGGTTCCAGATGAATTATGGGCTGGGATTAAGAGCATTTTACCAAATGAAAAACCCCTCAGAACAGTTGGCCGCCGACTAATTATTCGATACAGAAAAGTGATCGATGAAATTCTCTATGTACTGAGAACAGAGGATGCCAATGGAAAATGCTACCTAAAGAATATGGTTCTGGTTCTACCTGTCATCGTAGATTTTAGAAGTGGAATTGACTAAATGTATTCAAAAAGGTATGAAAAAAACTATTGAAAACCTATGATGATCTTATCGGTATCAAATGGACCTGGCAGCAATCCATCGATAGTATATCCATAAAGTCGCCTTTAGGGGGGCGATGACTGTAGGAAACAATCCTACTGATAGAAGCAAACTAGGCAGAACAAAAAGACATATTTTAACAGATAAAAATGGAATTCCTTTATCTGTTGTAATATCATCTGCTAATACTCCCGATATTAAACGGGTAACAGATGTGGTTGATGATGGAGTTATTAAAAGACCCTCAAATAAAACTAGAACAAAAGGAAGAAGAAGAAAAAGAAAACTTCAACATCTATGTCTTGATAAGGCATACAATTCCGAATCCGAAGAACAAGAACTAATCAAACGAGAATATGTACTGCATATTCCTCCAAAATGAAAAAGAGGTGAAGAAGAAGAAGAGGCCAAGGTTATAACACATCATTGCTCAAATCGGAAAAAGCATTCTGCAAAAAGATGGGTTATAGGGAGAACAAATTCATGGCACAACAGGTTTAGAAAACTGTTCACCCGGTATGAGAAAAAGGTAGAGAATTATCTTGGATTGGTACAGTTATCTTGTTGTATAATCATCTACAGAAAGATAATTTTGGGATATGCTCTAAGTAACAATCAACCTTTTTGTAATGGATCACATAAAAAAACTGCAGATGAAGTGGCCGGTAAAGTCTATTAATATAATTTAGATGGTATTAGAAGTGAAATCCAATAATATTAGGATTGCAGTTTAAAAATGGCTTATTTTGATCATTATTTTTTTATAGATTTTAATTTTTTAAGATTTTTTTATTTTTTAAATGATTGATACCAGAATAATAGTTTATTTTGCCTCTATTCATTCAAAAGCATCATCTTTACGGTGGTTCTATTTTCTTTGTAATTTAAAGAAACAGAACATCTTTAAAATACATTGGGTATGCATTATACTTGTACTTTTATGATCTTTTATTAAGAAGAACATCGGAGAGATTATCATCCTCTTTTATAAAAAGAAATCATACAATCTATCTGTGGATAGATACAAAAGACAAGCTACAGGACGGTGTTCGAAGAAAATGAAACATCTCAAATATGTTGATAGATGAGACTTATCAAAGTTAAATTAGGTTACATTTGGATTTGATGAATAGTTATCAAATGCTTTTGTACGATTCCTATAAATTCTAATTTTATGATGGATTTTTGTTTAAATAGATATCTCCTTACTGTACAATGATACTTTCAATATTATTTCCTATATCATGTTTTTAAGTTTAATCGAATAAATATATATTCTTTAAACGTTCTTTTTATATATGGAAAAATCATTTCTATGGTCATCTTTGTCCTTATCCATCATTATCTTCCCCATTTTTGCAAATTATTTCTTTACGTTAAAAATGATATATGTCTAAGCGTTTTTTTCTTTTTTCATTCAACTTTAGAATTCTTTCTTACTTTAATATATAACATTATTTCCATTGTTTTCCATACATCTAAAAATAATGTTATTATTGTAGGTAACATCCATAAATAATTACCTGTTGTTTTATTAGATTGTATAATACAATCAACCAATTCAAACAATGCTTTATCATGTATATGTTCATAAGCTACTTTCACTGAAAGAATTTTCTTGATATTGATATTTATTACTACATATATATTTTCAAATAACCTTTATTGTTATCTCTTTCTCTTACATAAACCTGCCTCTGTTTGTTACTCTGATATCGTATTATTTATTACAATGATGGTATATTCGTCTTTGAATTCTTTGCTACATATCATATCTTTTCTCTTGATGTTCAAATATTGTCCTTCTGTTTATTGTAATGTAATTAGGAATTGAAAATACCTTTCCTTTAGCATGTCCTTGCGATATTCCTTCGTTTTGTCCATATAGCAGATGAAAGTGCACTTTAACATATCAAAGCAGAAGAAGGAAGTATCGAGATAATGAAAAGGTTCCTAATCTTATCTTTATTCATCTCTTTTAACTAGGTATCCCTATTGCCAATAACGTCAAACCCTAATAAAATTTCGCCTCGTCTAACTAGAGTTGGTTGTGGACGGACCATTTCATGTGATTTGTTGGTAAATATTATTTAAGTGTATTTAGAAAGAGCGAATCATGCTATAAGCATTTTTTAATTATGCCCGAATTATTGAGTGCGTCCTTACATTTGGCAAATGTATATGTTTTAAAATCAAGATTTTAAAACAGAGTTAAAAAATAAATCTTAATTATAGGTATTTATATTATAATTTAAATCAAATGCAAATACCGGGCCTATTTAATCTAACAAATAAAGATACAATCCCAGATTGCATTTTCATACTTGATGGAAATCAAGGAGTAGGTAAAAGCGTTTACTGCAGAAACTTTTATTTGGATGGATTACTAAATGGCGATTTTTGTATATATATGGACTGCTTATTAGATCCAATCGAATTTAAAAATTTTTTTTCAGATATTAAAGAAGATATTTGGGATCAAAATTCATTATTTATTAACCCTTATAAAATAAAAGGACAAATTGACAAAAAGTTAGACATAGTTATAGAACAATTAACATATACTATAGAATCTATACAAAATAAATTTGTTAATGATAAGTCTAAACATATAAGAATAGTTATTGATTCTTTAACTCATCTTTTAGTTCTTTTCGATGAAAAAGCCGCAGAAGATTTCATAAAGAGAATTTATTTTTTATTAAAGCCCCATAATACAATGGGCATTTTTACACTTGTTTTTCATTCAATAAATGAATATATAGTTAATCGCTTAACTTGTCTTTTTGATGGAATCATAGAAATGAGATTAGAAGACAGAAGTAATAATGATGTAAACGATTCGTCTACATTATCTTCCATTACGAGAAAAATTAGAATACTATCAATTAAAAATATGGCGCATACTCCAAATTGGATACCGTTCGAAATTTCAATTGAAGGAAATATTGTTTTTAATGAGAAAAAAAATATTCATTGTTATCTATGTAAAGAACCAATAACAAATGATCTTGTATTATATTCTGAATTACCATTTCATTCAGTCCATTTGGAGATATATAAAAAATTTAGTAGGTTATATGGTATAGATGTTGCTGATGTGGGAATATCTTCATCTGAAGCTATAAATGGGAATTTCTTTTTTATAGATATAGTAGGATTATCAAACCCATCTTTACCTGTCAATAAACAAAGAGAAAAGATAGAAAGCCTTAACGAGCTTATTGCCAGTTGTGATGCATATCAAGATTCAGATGATAATAAGATCATTTTACCAACTGGTGATGGGATGGTCATTGGATATTTAATAAACCCTGAATTACCGCTACAATTAAGTATTCAATTACATCAAAAATTGAAGGATTATAATATAAAGAAAATAAATAACAAAAATGATATAATTGGCGTTAGAATAGGTTTAAGTAGTGGACCTGTTTTCAAGGTAAATGATATAAAAAATAACCCCAATTATTGGGGTCCAGGAATTATATACGCTCGTCGAGTAATGGATATTGGAAATAATGGACATATTTTAATGGATGCTAATTTAGCTAAATCCTTAATTCCTCTTAATGATGAATATAGTAAAATTATAAAACGTATTGGAAAATATAGAATTAAACATGGTATGGAGATTGAGTTATTTTCAATATTTTCTAAAGATTTTGGAAATTCAGAACTTCCTGTAACGGATAGTGTCTTGGTCAAAACACATGGATGATGTAAATTTCACAAATATCAAATAAATTGTTTATTTTCCATTCAATAAATAAATTTGGGCAAGGCTTTTAGAGGTGCAAATAAATAAAGAATAGCATGAAGTTTTTGATTTTAGTGGAGTAGAAATGTCTGCAATGAGAAAAACAAAATGTATTGCATTTCATTCCTATAAAGGTGGAACCGGCAAGACGACTATAGCTTGTAATTTGGCAGCTATATTGGTTAAAAGAGGATATAATGTATGTCTATTAGATTTGGATGTTTATGCTCCTAGTATGCAAACATATTATGGAATAACTCCAAATTATTGGATTAATAACTACCTTAATTCAAATGCTACTATAAAAGATATCATGATTAATTTAACAGATCCGGTGTATGATTTAATAATAAAACATGACAAAAATGATGTGAAAAGAGATACCTTGAAAGGGAATCTTTGGGTAGCGTTCTCAAATCCATGTAAAGAAGAAGTATTAAAATTAGAAATCAATAATACCGAAAACAGTAGTATTAGAAAACAAAGATTCAGAAAATTTATACTTTTACGTGAAAGACTTGTTTCTGATCATAATGCAGATTATATTATTATAGATACCAGCCCAGGTATCCGATATTGGTCTATAAATGCTCTAGCCCTATCTGAAATAATACTTTTAACTTTAAAAATGGGTGAATTAGATATAGAAGGGACAAAAAATATTGCAACGAATTTATACGAATCCTTTACACAATTTGGAGCAAAATCTTTTCTTCTTTGTAATAGAATGGGTGGATATTGCATTCCACATACTTTTACTGTATATAAAGATGCAGAAAATGTAATGAAAATAAGAAAAAATCAAGAAATAGACATTACTGATATTCTCTCAAAAGAAATAGGAATGAAAATAATTTCTTCAATTCCTTGTTATTGTGATATACAGTTTAGCAAAAGAGAGTTTTTATCTGTATTGGAAAATATCGATCATCCATTTACAAAAAAGATAAATGAGCTAGCAGAACTTTTATAGTATAAAAGATATTTGTAAATGATATAGATTCATTAATCTTTATCAACGGCTCTGACGACATGAAAATCTTCTAGTATCTTCTAGTATTGTATGTTGGCTAGGTTCAAAGTTTACATGCTCCGTATGAGGACGATGCTCTGACTGAACCCTATCAAGCGGCTGTCAAAGTACCCCATAGATGGTGGATGGATATATGCCGTTGCCTGTAAAGCCAACTTAAAAAAAGGAAAAGAAAATTATGAATCATCTTGGAATATACCAATTAGCATATGTTTTCTAAATCGTTTTTCGTAGCAAATAGTTCATCATATCAAGATTGAATCTTTTTGTTCTAAAGTAGAAAGATATCTTTTTCTTCAAATCTGTAAAGGATGAATAATATTGCAAAACAAGCAGATCTCGTTTGGCTATATTCCATATCTCGTCCATTACCATGAACTCGGGAGATGCTGTAGGAAAGTATATTCGGTATCAAAGAATCTTTGTTTTCTTTAAAATATGCCATAACTCTCTTTGATTTGTAATGAGGAGATGCTTTATCCATGAACAAATAGCATTGTGGAAATTTAGCGTGTATTTTCTTTAGATAATCAAGGAATGTATTCGCCATTAAATTTGTCATATTGTCTGAATAATTGTTTGCCCTCGAGACTAATGGCATCAAAAATACATGAATGTTTGTGCGAGCATGTTACTCTAACTATAGGTCTTTTCTTTTTATCAATCCAAACACGTCTTGCAAGATGATCATAAAAGAAAAATGATTCATCCAGTGATACTATGGCAAATCCATCTTGCTGCTGCTGCTGCTGCTGCTGCTGCTGCTGCCTATATCCACAAATATCTGTTCGGCCTTTTTTTGAACGCCTCTTTCTCTTCCAAAGATGCTGTATTTGCATGTACCTTTCGAGGTATCTTCTGTTTGAATCCCCATTTTCTAAGTATACATATATGTGGGTATAGTGATATTTTATACCACTTTTCTTTATAATTAGCCCTTCCACTTGTTTTGTTGTCCAACCTTGATTAGAGTTAGATGAGGCATGGTCATAATTCAAATTATCTTTTGATACCTTTCATAAGCTTAAAGCTAACCTTTGGAATATGATTTTGATAAAAACTATCCCATAGATTAGCTCTTGATAGAATAAAAGAATCCATCCTTTTTAACATTCTGCATCTAATAGGTTGTATACCATGGCCTACTGTAAAAAGGAAACGTGGCAGACCATATGTATATTCTCCAACTGTAATTGTAAGATGTTTTATTGTAAGGATATGGTTTAGAATCGATTCCAATAATGGATTGCATACTTTTCTTATTATGGACTGCTGTCAGTATAATTATAAACTAGCATTAGCATGTGGTCTTGCAAAAATACCTAGCAGACGTACATTTGATAGACGATTGAAGACTATTTCTACAGATATAAAAGAAAGAATATCAACAATAGGATACCTGTTTGTTACAGATGGCCTAGCAGATCCTTCTATATCTGCAATAGATAGCACTCTAATAAAAGCAAAAGGTAGTGTATGGCATAAATCATCCATGAAAAAAGGTATAGTACCTTGTCCTGGTATTGATACCGATGCAAGATGGGGTTATAGCCATACAAAGGGATGGATATTTGGATACAAACTACATCTGACATGTACAACAACAGGCAAGATTATAGTACCTTTAACTGCAGATGTAACTACTGCTAATGTACAGGATAACCAGCTGTATGTTTCTTTAACATCATCTTCTTCGGTATTCTCTTTACCATATGTATTGTACATGATAGCTGATCCAGGCTATGATGATAAGAAACTGTATGAATATAGTAAAAATACATTGGGAATAGATTTAGTTTGCCCTCTTGAAAGATACAAAAGTACCTCCAAAAAGAGGCTTGAGTTTGTATGCTTTTATGAATCTGAAATAGGACAATGTATCTACAGCCGGAGAAGAATATCGATAGAGCCATTGATAGAACATATCAAATCTGTATTTAGAATAGACTCATTGCCATCACGTGGATTTCATACGGTATCTGCAATTGTACTTTTGTCTGTTTTAATATATCAAATAATGGTATATTATAACTGTAAAACTAAGAAAATAAATCCAAAATCAATAAAATATATGCTTGGGACTGGCTGATGAAATGGAATTGTGGATAACAATGCAGTATTGAATTATGACCAAGTCTCAGTTATATAGTTCTTTTTTAATCTGATAAACCATATCTTTAGATAGTTCAGGTGGTCTACCTGCTTTTGTTCTATCTTTTAGTCCTTCTAAACCTTCTTTATCGTATCTTTTTAACCAATCAGAAGCCCATGGATTGCTTCGGTGTAATTCTTTTACAACACGAAATGGAATTTGTTTGTCTTCTCTTATTTTGATAATTAGTAGCAGCCTTTCCTTTACTTTTGGATCATTCTCTTTTTTGTACTGATTAACCAATTTGGATATGGTCAACGGCGATATTGAGATTAGTAGTATAATAGAAGGATCTAGATAGCTTTTGTGTTTTATGATAAATATCATAATATATTGTTTAGCATACTTGTGCTAATTGGTATAGATATAGGAAAGAGAAAATATAAAGCAGCAATTAAAAATGACAAAGTACCTGGTTACTGGATGAGTTCTTCTTTGGTAATGATGGAGATGGTGTACACAATTTGCTTTCAAGAATGCGATCTCATGGAAAATGTTCTACTAGAGTTATATTAGAATCTACAGGAAACATGTGGATAATTCATGATACACTTGAAGATAACGGAATAGATGCTGTACTTGCTAATCCATACAAGACAAGGATAATAGCAATAGAAGCCAAAATAAAATCAGCTAAACTTAATGCTAGAATATTATCTGATCTACTGTAGCAATCAGATTTGATATGTGAATCGCATGTACAGAGAGAAGATGAAGACAAAAGAAGTCTTGTTTGACACAGAATAACGCTATCAAAGAACCAAAACAAAACTGGTAAATAAAGTACATTCAATCCTTGATAAATATGATTATCAAACCGATTTAACGGACATATTCAGTAAATCAGACATTGAGTGGTTGAAGTCACTAACTCCTATGGTTGCACCAGTAGATAGAATTATCCTCGATACATCTATAGCGTCTATAGATGAATTAACAAACAAATAGACACATTATCAAAAGAGATATCAAAATATGCCGAAGATAATAAGGACATGGATTCTTCTCAGTATAACTGGAATAGATATATTCTCTGCAATGCTCATATCCACGAAATAGTCGATATAAGACGGTTTTATACGCCATGGAAACTAGTAATCTACGCGGGTTTAGCTTCTAGTACGAGAATCGTCATGAAAAACGAAAACAGGTGGAATAACAAAACAAGGCTCACCATGGTTAAGATGGATACTTGTTCAATGTGCACTTACTGCTATTAAATGTGAAGTTCATTTGAGAACATTTTATGATAGACTAAGAAACAGGAAAGGTCATGCTAAAGCCATAGTTGCTACTGTAAAAGAATTACTTGTTATTGTATGGTATATACTGACTAGAAACGAACTTTATAGATACATGAACAAGCAAAGATATGATCTAAAGATGCACAAATTAAAACATCGATAAACAAAAGAAGAAGATCATCTACCTATAACACAGATGCCTATAACATATTCCTAGCGATAGCTATGTTTGAAAAATTTTATTAGAAAGAATAATGCAATTAAAGTTGGCTAACCTGGATATTAGAGCACCACCATATAATGAGATTTTCATGGATGTAAAGTTAAGGAAAAATCTATAGATTTAACAACCATATATTATAGATCTCTTACATGATTAGAAACAATCTAAACAATTTCTTCTGGATTTTTTGATTTCTAGTTCTACTGATTTAATATTCTATAGTTTATCAAGCCTGCAACTATATATGATACCTTGTTATGTTTTCTCAATTTGTTTCTAAATATATCTGCAAGAATCCTGTACTTTTCAATCTACAGATGGTATGCTCTATTACTATACTCTTTTTAGCATGAATTTTGTTGTAATCTTTTTCATCATCTGATAAAAATTGGTTTCTTTTCTTTTTATATGATAATGCAGATAGTTGTTCCGGGAAATCAGTTTCTACGCCTAAATATCCAAGGTAATAAATATTTACAACCTTTTTAGGAGATACAGAATGGTTATTCTTATAAACATCATAGTCATGTTTTCTTCCTTTTTTATAGCCTACTTTATGAAGAATGTAACCACCTTTGTTTACAGTAAGTTGATTTTTAACAGTATGTATTTTCTTTTTGCCAGAATAGAACTTCTTCTTTCTTTTATCTACAGGTCTTTGTATCTGTTGTTATGTACAATCTGTGAAAGCAAGAAAGCTTGGAAATTATTTCTCTACTTCTGGAATTTTTAGTCTCTTTGTAATGTTGTATATTTTCTGTGGAATTGGTACGCATTGTCTTATCAATCTTTCAATCTTTTGAATATCTCTACAGATGTTACTTTGATCTAAATCAAATAAAAAGCCAGCTAACGTGTAAGTAATGTAAAGATGATAATACACCAAAAGCATAAGAAATCTATCTTTTAAATTCAGTTTAAAATATCTGCCTCCCGCACCAAACTTTCTTTTTTGATATTTTCTTTTAAATGATAAATGTTGTAGCTCATACTTGTCATATCTTTTTACTATCTCTTTATTGTAAATATCATCAAACTCTTGCACTGTCAAACTAGTGAATGATTTAAAAAGTAATGGTTTTTTGGATAATCCATTGTATGAAAGCAACTAAAGAACAAGCTGATGATAAACTAATGGTCATAAAGCTGTTTAGTTGTAATTATGCAAGAGATTCTCATGTCTGCTAGAAAAATAACACCTTCAAAAATTATTGGATACGGATTGTACTTGTAATTTTTAGGTTTATCATTTAGAAATGCTGCTAAAGTATTATCTTTTTTAAAAATGATAAAAATAAGCAATGTATTAATCTGGAAAGATACAAAAATATAAACCAAAGAAATATCAAGAATAAAAAAATTAAAGAAATATCAATGATGAAACCACGATAAAGGCAGGGTCTTCTGAACTAATATGGTTTGGGATATTGAGCCTATAGGTATAGAAATGCTTTCTTTTCAATTCGAAAGAACGAAACATGTATTTGCTAAAGAACGATTTCTGTTTCATGTTTTAGCCAAATATTGAAAAAATTCTGATTCGTCAGACGGTGATACTTGATGCCCACAATCCTGCAAGTTTTTAAAACTTGTCCATCATCTCCATCATCTTTTGAAAAAATATATAGAAAGAACAATCCAGTACATAAATAGAACAGAAGGATTTGATGATCATATTCCTTGCAAAAGGAACAAATATAAATTGATATATAAAACAATGGGTCAAGTTGTTTGTTGATCAACATAATCAAGAAATAATACTTTAGGTCAACAGGGCCTTTCGATTAACTACTTTACTTTATATTAAATATTTTAATAATTATTTTTTATTTTGTTTAAATGACCATTTACGTGTATAAATCTCCTTCTTTAAATCAAACCCTTTAAACATTTGGAAATATACCTGTTTTATTTTATTCTGTTTATCCAATTCGGATTGAATCCACAAAGTATCAAATATCGATATACATGATGAAATAGTGATTTCACTATTAGAATATATTGCAGAACGTATTGTTTTTTCAAATGTCATTTGTGAGTCATCACTTATTTCAATTGCTAAAGATACAGATTCATCCATTATAATCGTAATGATGTTATTTTCTAATGGTTTTAGCAAATATTGAATCTCCACTGATAGATGATCTTTTCTTATAACCTTTTCTATTTTTTCTTTTATTGTATTATTTTTTTCTATGCTTTGGTTATCTGTTTTTTGATTTATATATAGCAGTATTTTTATCATTACATTATGTTCTAAGGCAGCATTCCATAAAGAATCTAAAATTCCCGCATATTCCAGTCTATGGAAAGAATTTTCTGTTGGAATTAATATAAGAATTTCTTGAGCAGCAGAATATATTGTATCTATTGCCATATTTAGAATTTCTTCAGGATTTGAAATAGATTTATTAAAGTTTTCTTTGCATCCTCTTTTGATTTCACGAATTTTTTCTTCTGCAGAGATAGAATTTGTACAAAGATTATCAAAAAGATATCGCTGTAAATCTACAAAAGGCTTAGATCCTATGTAAAAAATTTGATTTGCAGTATTACCTGACCGTATATCCATTGATTGTCTATTTAATTCACTGTCTACATACATATCGTGGAAAAAACTCAAGTATTTATTATCATCTACTATAGCAAAATTGCCTTTGACATTATTTTTATGAAAGATTTTACTGTTTCCTTTATTTATTAATTTATTACAAAATTGTAAATTATCCGAATCTATTTCTACAACAAATCTAATTTCCAATTCTTTACTTTTTAAATTGCTTATTACATTCCAAAAACCGGTCTCTTCTTTTAAAATGGATAAAAAATTAGAATCAAAACACAAATCTATTTTCTGAGTTGCTTCTGCAAGGATTTGGATTAGCGAATTTACAAGGTGTTTTGTTTCAAGCCTTATCTCTACAATACTTTCCTTATCGCCAAACATTTTATTCTAGCCTCGAAATTGAAACTAATGTCAAACTATTTAATATAATCATTTTTAATTGATGTTATTTTTTTTTTGATTTTATTTAACAAGGTATTCATATAATGCTTTAGATGCTCTTGCTTAGTGGACAGCAAGATCTCCTTCATCTAATAATATCAAAGCACTGAGAATTTTTATTTTGTATGTTTTTGGACATAATTAAAAATATTGCATATGAGTATTAAAATGTATTTATTAAACCTTAATAATAAAAGCAATTTAGTCTTATATTTGTTACCAAAATGTGATTTACGTTAAAGTTTTACTTATTTATAATAATTATAAAAATTGAAGATTATACATTTCTACCCAAAACCTCTTCTTTATGTCAATTTTAAAAGGAGTCAATTTTGTATTATCTATATTTTTGGTTTATATTAGATCTTTTGTATAATTAAAAACGATCTATTCCTAATACGTAGGTATTCTGTTTCTATAAACACTGGTTCATTATTCTGTAATTTGCCAGACCTGCTACTATACCAATTAGCATATGTTATATAACCTCAATTAATAGATAGTTTCTCATATTAAGATTGAATAATTTTGTTCTAAAATATCTGGATATCCTATTCTTCAAATCTGCAAATGATGCTAGTACTTTAGAACAAACAGATCTCTTTTGGCTATATTCCAAACATCTTCCATCACCATAAATTCTGGTGATGCTGTTGGAAGATTAAGGAATTAGTGTATCCTTGTTTTCTTCAATATATTTTAACACATTCTTTGTTTATAATGAGGTGATGCTTTATCCAAGAACAAATAGTATTTTCTTTAGATGGTCAAGAAAGGTATCATCACCATTGAATTTATCATACTGTCTGAATAGTTGTTTTCCCCCTATGCTTATGGCACCAAAAATACATGAATGTTAGTGCGAACCTATCACTCTGACTATAGATCTTTTCTTTTCATCAATCCAAACTTTTTTAACAAGATAGCCATAAAAGAAAAATGATATCTGTAGATACTATTGTAAATCCTTTTTTCTCTTTATGCTGCTCTTGCTTATCCACAAGTATTTGTTCTGTCTTTTGAAAATCTCTTCATCCAGAGATGATGTGTTAATATGTACTTTTCTTGGTACCTTCTGTTTGAATCCCCATTTTCTAAGTATACGGTATATGTGAGTATAATTATATTTTATGTAATTTGTTGCATAACCAAACCTCTTTAGCGAGAATCGAACCAATTAATCATTTGTGATCCACTGACCTTATTATAAAAAGTCTCTTGTATGACTAGGTGAGATACTTTTTTCCTATGATTTTCTGGATGGATGGGATGCTGATCTTGTAAGGATGAATGAAAATAAAAATGGTAAAAAGTACAAATTTCCTGATTCTTTTATTTTTGTCATTGGTCACATCAGAGTATATTTTCACTTACCTTACAGACAAACCGAAGGAATCATAAAAGCAACTATAGGAAAGAATCTTCTAGACCATCAATGCTATTCACAAATATGTCAAAGAGTAAACAAATTGGATATCCCCAACAATAGGACAAGTATCAATAATAATAATAATAATAATAATAATAATAATGACGTTATCATAGCAGCAGACAGTACCGGTATCAAGGTTACAAACAGAGGTCAATGGATGCAAGATAAGTGGAATGTAAAAAACAAGAAAGGCTATCTAAAGATTCACGTAGATGTAAATATAAAGACCAAAGAAATTCTTGCATTGGAAGTTACAGATGAGAAGAGGTGCATGATGGAAAGGTTATGAAGTATTTGGGGAATGCGTGTTGAATAATAACCATAATATCAGAATCAAATCATTTCTAGGTGATGGAGGCTATGATAGCAATGAGAATTTCAAATACTTGAAGGAGAAAAGGATTCAACCTATCATCAAAGTAAAAAGAAACTCCATCATCTCATCTAAAAATAACCCTGTAAGGAATAGAGAAGTTGAACTTCAAATAAAGGATTACCATAAATGGAAAAAGAAAAGAAAGTATGGACAACGATGGATAGTTGAAACAGCATTTTCATCTATAAAGCGGATGTTTGGCGAATACACATCAGCTATCAGTTTTCAAATTGGTAAAAGAGATGATAATGGAGGTATCATTGTACAACCTATTGAGAAGAATTGTATAAATGAATGAAAATAATTTAAGGAAAACTAGTTATGCAACGGAGCATATTTTATGCCCCTTTTCTTTATGATTAATTCTTCAACTTGTTTTGGGGTCCAACCTTGTTTGTTGCTTTCTTTTAGTTCTTTCTTGATCTGGTATTCAATCTCTTCTGATATCTCAGTTGGCCTGCCACTTTTAGATCGTGTTTTTAATCCCGTTATACCTTTTTATCGAATATTTTTAACCAGTCATAGGCCCATGCTTTACTTCGATGAAAATTTTTGGCTACCTGAACAGATATCATTTCTTAATTTACGACGATTAGAACAAGTAGCATTCTTTCCTTTGTTTTTGCATCCGGTTCATATCTAGATCTTTTCAAACGATTCTTTAGTAAGAGTCAAATAAAATATATGATGATAATGGATTACTTAGCTATAAGCATTCATTAAAAATAAGTATACGATAAAAATGCAGTTTGAATCTTTATGATAATTGGTATATAACAGATCTCTTGCATAATTAGAATATAAATCATTTACTGGACTAACAATAAAAGAATTTGATGAGATTTACGACAAGATAACAAAACGATGTCAAACATGAGATACAACGATTATCTAAAAGAAAATATTGAAAAAGAACCATAGGTGCAGGCAGGCCTTTCACATTAGATACAAGAGATCGATTTCTTATGCTTTTGGTTTACTATCGTCTTTACATAACTTCACGTTAGCTAGCTTTCTCTTTGATTTAGATCAGTGACATCTGTAGAGACATTCAAAAGATTGAAAATTTGATTAGAAAATGCGTACCCATCCCACAGAAATTATATAACAAAACAAAGAGGCTCCGAACCACTGAAGAGGTGGAGAAATATTTTCCAGGCTTTCTTGCTTTTACCGATTGTACAGAACAACAGATACCAAGACCTATCGATAATAAAAGACGCAAGGTATTCTATTCAGGCAAAAAGAAAAGACATACTGTAAAGACACAGCTTATGGCTAACAATCGTGGTTTTATTTTTCATAAATTAAGATATGAGAAGGATGTAGACATGACTATGATGTCTATATAGGATCATACTATTTCTCCTAAAAAGGTTGTTAATGTATTTGATCTTGGATATTTAGGCGTAGAAACTGATTTTCCAGAACAACTACTATCTTCCATACACAATAGAAAGCAAAGAAATCTAGATCTGTCACAAGAAGAGAAAGAGTGCAACAAAAATCATTCTAAATAAAGAATAGGGATAGAGCAACATTTGCAGATTGAAAAAGTACAGGATGATGAGCGACGTATTCAGAAATAGATTAAAAAAGTACACTAGAATTTCAGATATAGTTACAGGCTTAGTAAATTATAGAATAATGAATCATTATTAAAATACAAAAACACGATAATGTTATAGATTGTTTCTAATTATGCAAGATCTAATATATAGTCATAAGGAAAAAAAATAAATATTAATATTATTATATTGGAAAAGCTTATAATATACGAATAATTTTACATTTTATGCCAATATTTCTTGATGTACACAAGGTACCTTTTAGTGAGGAAAATTTAAAAGAATTATCTGAATCTCCAGTAGATGAATTTGGTGTAAGTCATGTTAATTTATTTTATAATACTGAAATTGATATGTGTTTTTGTCTCCTTAAAGCACCAGATAAATCTGCTGTGGAAAACCATCATGATAAAGCTGGAGTAAAATGTGAATGGATCACAGAAGTAAAAATGGCAAAACAATAGATTGATTGTATAAGGTGAGTTAAAATTTAATCAAAATGAAAATGACATCCATCCCGAATTCTTATTAACAACAATATAGGATAGTTATCTCGTGTCGAATAGTATACAGCAATTGTTGAATTATCACTAAGAATAAAAACAAATATTAAAGTTGAATAATATGTCTAATACTAAAGAATCAAATAAATTGTTAATAGTTGATGATGATCCTGATATTTTAATTACATATAAACTATCTTTAGAAGAAAATATGTATATTGTTGATTCCTATTCAAATCCTTTAGAAGTTATTACTAAATTTAAAGCGAATGTTTATGATTTTGTTCTTTTAGATATAGCAATGCCACAAATGGATGGATTCGAGTTATATGAGGAGATTAAGAAAATAGATCCTAATGTAAAAGTCTGTTTTATGACTGCATATGATGTAAATTATGAGTCATTAAAAGAGATATTTGATTCGCCGGACATAGAAGGAACCTATTTTAAAAAACCGTTTGAAATCAAGAATTTAATTAAATATTTAGACCAAGAATTAAAGAAAAATGATAATAATAATCATGATTGATTGACCCTGTTAACTTATATTAATTCATTATTGGGTTGATCAATGAATATATTAAGTCATTGTTTTATGTGGATTAATATACATTTGTTCCTTTTGCAAGGAATATGATCATCAAATCCTTCTGTTCTATTTATGTACTGGATTGTTCTTTCTATATATTTTTTCAAAAGATGATGGAGATGATGGACAAGTTTTAAAAACTTGCAGGATTGTGGGCATCAAGTATCACCGTCTGACGAATCAGAATTTTTTCAATATTTGGCTAAAACATGAAACAGAAATCGTTCTTTAGCAAATACATGTTTCGTTCTTTCGAATTGAAAAGAAAGCATTTCTATACCTATAGGCTCAATATCCCAAACCATATTAGTTCAGAAGACCCTGCCTTTATCGTGGTTTCATCATTGATATTTCTTTAATTTTTTTATTCTTGATATTTCTTTGGTTTATATTTTTGTATCTTTCCAGATTAATACATTGCTTATTTTTATCATTTTTAAAAAAGATAATACTTTAGCAGCATTTCTAAATGATAAACCTAAAAATTACAAGTACAATCCGTATCCAATAATTTTTGAAGGTGTTATTTTTCTAGCAGACATGTTAGATATGGTTATTCTAAAGCTATATGTTTTTCCTTAAGTTAACAGAGCCCTTTACAATCATCTTATTGGAAAAGAACTTGACCATCAAACTAAATGATTAAAAAGAGATATAGTGTAAAGATTGAATAATAAATATCTTGGATTATTTTCTAGTAAATAAACCTTCCATAATTAGTTCATTTAACGGCTTTCTATAGTTTGGATTTTCTTTTTCTTGCAGATTAGGTGGTAAATTTTCTTTTAATTCTCTCTTTCCAATTGCTATCTTGGACATTACATCAAAATCCTCAGGAATTTTCGAATCCTCTTTTGCTTTTTTATAATCAAATCCCTGCATTCCATGGGCAGCCAGTCCTCTTGATGCTGTCTCTAAAGCTAAATTCTCCCAGGCAGCTCCTGCATCATATTGATGTGATAGAGAATTTTCCGCTATGTTCAAAATTCTTGTTTGATATTGCTACTACGAATAATGCAGCATTTTTAGCCCATAATTTATTTGACTCTACTAATAAATCAAAAAGATTATTCCAATATTTTGTATTTCTATTGGCATAGATAAATCTCCATGGCTGATTGTTAAATGAAGAGGGAGCCCAACTTGCTGCTTCAAAGAGCGACATTATAGTATCATCATTCAGTTCTTCTGCTACTATAGACCTTGGAGATCATCTATTAGGAATAGGTGGATTTATTTTAAAGGTAGGCTTCCTTTCACTAGTCTTTTCTGTATTTTCTTTATTTATCGCCTTCTATTGATATTGTCATATAGAAAATGGATTTTGATTTTATTTAAAAGTATGAGTTATATTCAATCATTAGATATAGATCATAGAGAAAAAATAGATAATGTTTGTTGGAAGTTAGATTATAGGCTGTCATTCTATAAAAAATTATTTTAATGAAATAATTCTTGTTATTTTTTATAAAGGTCCTATTTGAGCAATAGATATGGAACCAAGATTCAATTCGATAGAAAACTCTGTCTCGATAGAATTATGAATGATTAATTGATTGATTGACCTTGTGCGAGTCGTTGCTTATTTAATATCTCGATCCTATTGAAGGCTACTAAAAGGATTCTCGGAGATTCTCTTTCCTTACTTTCAATGCCAAATAACATCAAAATTGATCCGATTATATTATAAATATAGTTGGCGGGGCATTAACATTTGGTCTAATCGCTATCGCTCTAAGAAGAAGATTTGAAAGGAAATATACACATCAAATAAGATTGTGTCTCTTTTTTTTTGGGAACATTCAATCTATGTTCTAAGATGCCGATTTGAGATTGACTCAAATAGATAACATTAGTTGCTAGAGAATTATTATTTGTAGGGTAACTAATGATGGGCACCACCACCATGTCTATTTGCATAAGCATGGGTTGTCATTGCAGGAATGAGAACGCCTGATACGATTATACTAATAATAGCTACTGCTAACAGGGGTCTTGTTATTCTGATATTTTTATGTAATAATGTGCATTTGATATTCATTACCATAAATATGTATAATATTTTGATATTACATAAATAGGATCCAAGAAATCAATTGTTTACACTTATTAACAATAATTTACAAGATAAAAGTTAAATAGGATGTTTATACCTCTTAAAACAAAGAATAGCTAAACAAAGGCTAAAAAATAACTGTAACTTTTTTAATAGATAAAAACATTATAAATAAGATAGAAGTAGAAGCCACTTCTCAAGGAATTAGTCTAAATTCTCGAAAATTCTATATTTTATATATTGAGAGCCTATCTCAAAATTATATTTCTCTATATAATTATACAATAAGAGAACTGTACCAATCCAAGATAGTTCTCGACCTTCTTTTCATATCGAGTAAACAGTTTCCTGAACCTATTATGCCAAGAGTTTGTTCTTTCTACAACCCATCTTTTGGGAGGATGTTTTTTACGATTTGGTATCTTTATTGTATTTTCTTCATCAACTTCTTTACCTTTCTTTATCATATATGTTATGTGCAGTACATATCCTCGTTTGATTAATTCCTGTTCTTCAAGTTAGGAATTGCTGCTTTGTCGAGACATAAATATTGCAGCCTTCTTGTTCCACGTTTAGTTTTATGGGATGGCAGGACGTTGATGTCGTCGTTTGATAACAGAGTTATCCACCACATCTTTTACTAATTTTATATCATGAGTATTAGTGAATGATATAACTACAGATAGCGATATTCCCTTTTTAATCGGTTAAAATATGTCTTTTTGTTCTGCCTAGTTTGCTTCTATCAGTGGGATTCTTTCCTATCATCGCCCCCCTAAAGGCGACTTTATAGAGATACTATCGATGGATTGCCAGGTACAGTTGATACCAATGTAGTCATCATAGATTTTCAATAGTTTTATCATATCTTTTTGAAGATGTCGAGACTATTCCATTTCTGAAATCTACGATGACAAGTAGAACCAGACCCGTATTCTTTAGGTAGCATCTTCCATTGACATCCTGTTCTAAATACATAGAGAATTCCATCCATTACTTTTCTGTATGGTACAATTGGTCGGCCAACTGTTCTTAGAGGTTTCTCCTTTGGAAAAATATTTTTAATCTTATCTCATAATTCATCTGGAACCTTGAGTATGGTAGGGTGTTTATTATTCTTCTTTACGCTGTCCATTCTCTGGATGCAGGTCACAGTTATCAAAAGAGAGAAAATCAACTAGGCAGATTGCAAAGGAGGTACATATATCTCTAAAAGATATTGGCAGGATTATCCACAAAGCAACGGGCGACGATTCCGATCCAATAGAAAAGGAACAAAACATAGAAAAACAAAAATGCCTAAAATCTTTGTCACCCTGTGCCAGAGCCTTTCAAATGTTCAATGATGAAATCCCACTTACCGATGTAGCAATAGCACTTGATATTAAAACGGATACCGTATTAGATTTCTATGTGGATTATCTAAGACTTTTGAACATGAGAGGCCTTGTAACCATGTATAATGATCTTGGTAACGATATCAATTTGTTCTTTTATTTGTATAGTAGAATAAAAAAGGAAGGACTAGATTTAGATGATGTAAAAAACCTACTTGAAAATCAACAAGAACTAAGATTCCTACAAAAAAGAAGAGTTATATAATGATCATATTAATTGGCAAAAGGAACAAATAAATTAACTCGATAAGGCAATTTTCGAGATGGGAACCCGGCCTAAAAATTACAATATGTCTTTACATTGATCAGCAACTGACAATATTTATCTTTACATCTACAAATTAATAGCCATTAATATCAATACCAGTTTAATCGCTAGCATTAAACTTGGACTCATCATATTTTTTGAAGGCATTTGTTTTAGGGCATTCAGATTTTTGGATGTGGATTTGACTAAATTGATTTTAGTTTGAAGAACCTGTGATCTAAAATTTATCTGAATCACCAGCCCGTTGATTTGTCGTAATTAATTTAGAAAACACATCTTAATTGGCATAATATAAAAAGATGATCTTATGTTTCAATTTCATGAATTTTTATACTAAGAATAGTGATCTTGTTATTATCATCACCCCAATTGAATTATCTCAATATTGAGATGCTGTGCGTCTCATTGTAGATTATCGCATATAAATATCGCTTTAAATTTATTATTATAATGAAGACTAAATATAAAAAACAAAGAGCACTTGTTTTGCAAGGTGGTGGAGCACTTGGTGCTTATGAGGCTGGTGCTATCTATGAGTTATGTGTTCAACTATACAAAAAAGACGGAGGCAATGATCCGGGTAAAGCATTATTCGATGTTATTGCAGGAACCTCGATCGGAGCAATAAATGGTGCTGTACTGGTTAGCCAATTTCAAAAAAAAAGAAATGATGGGCTAATTATTCCTTTGGCTTGGTACGGTGCAGCAGAGAAACTTATAGAATTTTGGAAATATTTGTCTTCACCTTCACTAGATATAGACAAAGTTCTCCAACATAATGGTTTTATAGGTTTTGAAAACATGATAAAAAATTGGAAAATTGGATCTGATAATGGTACCGTTGATATTGCAACTAAGGAGGCATTCGAACGTTATCTTTTTGGTAAAATATCTTTAAAAAATGGGCTCGAAAAAATATACGATAAACCTAGTGAAGTACATGATAAAAGATTTTATGATGTCGAAAATATATGGAATAAGTATAATAATAATAAATTAAGAGAAAGCATTAAAAATACAAATAATGGTGCAACCTTCCCAATAAAAACTACTTTTGATGAAAACAATCCCCAGCCAAGATTACTTGTAGTCAGTGTAGATATAGAAAATGGATCCGCTGTAACATTTGATAGCTATGAGAAGCCAGACGGATCTAGGAAAACCGTGTATTTATATAATGAGAAAGATAATAAAATTGATCATGATTTATGTTATCCTGGAATAGAACTTCAACATATAATGGCGAGTTCAGCAGTACCACTATTTTATGATTTTGAAAATATCGACAATCGCAAGTTTTGGGGTGGCATTATTTTAAGCAATACACCTCTCAAGGAATTGATGGAAGAACATAAAGCGTATTGGGAGTATAAAATAGGCGATGAGATTCTTTCAAAATCCGTATGGATGGGTGACGATGGTGAGAAAGTTCTAGATTTAGAAGTTTATGTTATCAATGTCTACCCAAGAATACAAAAAGTTATAAAGAATGATTATGATTCACTAAAGACTAGGCTAGAAAATATAAAATATAGTGACAAGACTACATATGAAGAATGGGTGGCAGATCTTCTTACCGATTATTTAGATATTATTGAAAAGATTATTAAAAAGGGCGATAAAAAAGGGTTAAAGAATGATATTGAAGACATTCTAAATGGTGAAGCGAAAAGTAATCTGTTTACTTATCTACCTAAGAAAGAACCATATAAATATAAGGATATAATAAAAAGAAGATTTAAAATTGAAGTAAAACGCATAGAGAGAAAAGATGATGATCACAGTGTTTCAACTCAAATAACCGATTTTACCGAAAGTACTATAAATAGACTAATAGAAGAAGGAAAAAAAGATGTAAGAAATGCATTTGAAAAAGGATTTTTAAATCGATAAAAAATCTACACTATTCTTATTTATAAATTGGCTATATGATTCCATACTCTTCACTTAAGGAATAATTCCTCTATTTTAAATCAGACTAGTCAGATGGTGGTAGATTGCATCCTCGAGCATGTAAATTCTTGAAGATACACCATCATATTCACTTCTCTTTTGAAAAAAGCATAATTGAAAGAACAATACAGTACAAAAGATAGAACGGAATATTTTGATGATTATTTTCCTTGTAAAAAGAACAAATGTAAAAGAAGACTTGTAAATCAATGGCTCAAGTTGTTTGTTTGTGAGCATAATAAAGAAATAATGTCTTAAGTTAACCTGGCCACTTTGACATATCCAAGTAAAAGATAATGGGTATTTTGATAATGAAATATCTCACTAACCTTGTATTTATTCATTTTTTTTTAATTCGGCATCCTGGTTGCTAATAACATTAAAACTATCAGTATTCTACCATTTCTAACTAGAAATATATCATGAGGGCCAGTTTGAAGTATTTGTTAGTAGAAGATATATGACATCATATAATTGGTAAAAGAATTTTATTGTCACTACCAAAGGGGCAGTAAATGATTATGACATTAAATATCTGAAAGTCGAATCAAATTTCTCAGAACAAATATCATTATTGTCCTACAGAAAGATGAAAAATAATCATATGTCTCGAAAATAAGAGTCCAAGAGAATTAATTCAATGGAGAATGGAGATAGGGTATATCATTCGTAGATTATAAAAGCACAGAATAGTGAGATATATTTGGAAACAAATCAAGAAAATTTTAAAAAAATATCATTAGTTATATGCTTGATAAACTATCGAATAATGAATCAGTATTATTAAAAACTACATAAAATCACATTATACAGTGAGATTGTTTCTAATTATGAGATCAAATATCTCTAGTTTCTGTTCTTTTCTTATTATTATAACATATATAATAAACGATAATGAAATTTATATTTTTTCTTAACTTCGAACGGTCTCGAGATTTGATATTAACTTAAAAGACCAAAGAAAAATATAATGATTTCTTTTTTTGAGTATTTTGGTGTTTAGGTTATTGGTTTACTGCTGCTGCATTACCGCCGAGATTGACATTTGCACAACTAGCAATGTTATTACCTGAGCTAACAACTGGTGAAAATCCGCCAGAGGAAAGAACTGATGAACTTTGAGGTTGAATACATGATTGACTAATACTTTGATGGACGCTAGAGTGTTCACCGTCATCGCTGAAGAAGGAAGGCTGGTCAAATCCAAATCCATCGTTGGGGCCACAGTTGGGGCCACAGTTGGGGCCACCGAAACCACCGTGGAAGCCATCATGGAAACCACCGTGGAAGCCATCATGGAAGCCACCGTGGAAGCCGTGACCGTGGAAGCCACCGTGGAAGCCGTGACCGTGGAAGCCACCGTGGAAGCCGTGACCGTGGAAGCCACCGTGGAAGCCACCGTGGAAGCGAACGAACGCATAAGCTGAATTGTCTGAGCTTATTATTATTTGTCCTGCAAACATTACTATTGCTAATACTGTTGATACTAGTATAATGGAACTTTGTTTTTTATATGTAGTTATCATTGTGTGTATTAATATATAAAATCTTTATGTATATCTGTAATATTATAATTTATAATATAATATTATGCTATTTATTTAGAATATAATTTTATTCCAAAAAGTTTATAGTATATTATATTATAGTATGTTACTTTTATTTGAGTTATTTAAAATCTGAATTTTCTATCTATTATAGATAAATAAAAGTCATTTTTATACAATTGATTTTTTATTATCTTTTTTTTGTATCATATTGTAAATTCTGCTAAAATAATCATATTCTTTAATTCATGCCTTAAATAGAAAACATGGTTTCAGATCGTCTCTATATTTTATATCGTCTTTCTGTTCCTACAAATTATTTCTTTACAAGCGATAGGATCATGATAATTCCGTTGTTCCATATAATTAAACAGTTATTTTTTACTCCTAAATAATTCTGTTAAATTTTAATATAGGCTATATTCACAGATAATTCAACTATTATTTTATTTGATTCTATAATATTCTCAACCAACTCTGGTAACGGTTTATTGTCATGAATATCTCATATTACTCTATTCGAGAGTTTATTTGATTTATGATTTTATGATGCATGAAAACCTATAAAAGATGATAGTAAAAATAAAAATAAAAGATGAAACACGATGATGCATTAGTATGATTTTGTTAAGTAATATGCCATAAATAGACCAAAAAATTATTTATTATACGTAAGAATTTAGTTGTATTTTTTTAAAGTATCAAATCACGATCTCATTTACTGAAATCTCTATACCTAAGCGAACAATATATTCTCAATACTTGTGACCAATTTAACATTAACTCAGAGCCTATCCCAAAATTATATTTCTCTATATAATTATGCACCAAGATAACTGTATCAATCCAAGATAGTTCTCGACCTTCTTTTCATATCGAGTAAACAGTTTCCTGAACCTATTATGCCGAATTTGTTCTCTCTACAACCCATCTTTTGGGAGAATGTTTTTTACGATTCGGTATCGTTATTGTCTTTTCATTATCAACTTCCTTCCATTTCTTTTTCTTGTATGGTATGTGTATTACATACCCTCGTCTGATTAATTCCTGATATTCAGGTTCGGAATTGTATGCTTTGTCAAGACATAAATGTTGCAGTCTTCTTCTTGTTCACAGTTTAGGTTTATGTGATGGCAGTTGACGTTGATGTCGTCGTTTGATAACCGAGTTATCCACCAAATCTATTACTAGTTTTATATCATGAGCATTAGCGGATGATATAACTACAGATAGCGGGATTCTTTTTTATCTGAAAATATGTCTTTTTGTTCTGCCCATCTTGCTTCTATCAGTAGGATTGCATCCGGTCATCGTCCCCCACTAAAGATGACTTTATAGATATACTATCGATAGATTGCCAGGTCCAATTAATACTAGAAAGACCATCTTAGATTGTCAATAGTTTTATCATACTTTTTTGAATATACCAAGCATATTCCATTGCTGAAATCTGCGATGACAGGTAGAGCCAGATCCGTATTCTTTGGGTAGCATTTTCCACTGGCATCCTGTTCTTAATACATAGAGAATTTCATCAATCACTTTTCTGTATGATACAATTGATCGACTACCAACAGTTCTGAGAGGTTTCTCTTTTGGAAAAATACTTTTAATCTTATCCTATAATTCATCTGGAACCTTGAGTATAGTATGGAGGTTATTTTTATCCTTCATACTATCCATTCTCTGGATACAGGTCACAGTTATCCAGAGGGAAAAGAGCTATAATCATATCGAATTTTGGGATAGACTCAATTAAAAAACAGTTTTTAATAAATGAATGATTTCTTGGTATCACTTTTTAATTGCAATTAGTTTGCAAAATAAAAAAATCATCATCTATTATCAATATATTAGGACTTTTTATCATTATTTAATATCTAATTAATCCTTAATACAAACTATTTATGCTCGTTTAAATTAACAAATTTTTATACTTTTGAATATACTTGAATATATATCAATAATTTTGTTGTTAAAAATAAGGGATATTATTTTACATTTGTACATGCCATAGAGATATACTATCATCAACAGATATTTTCTTTATATTATTATAATCAAGAATTGACATCTCAACTTTATGTATTTTTATTGATTTGTGCATATAATTAATAAAATGAATAACCTATGTAGAATTAATTGGAATATTCGAAAAATAATGACTTGGTAATTGTTAAGTTAGGAGGATCAGTAATTACTTATAAAGAAAAGCCATTAACCCCAAATTTCTCTGCTATCGAAAAAATCTCTAAAGTCGTTAAAGAATTAAAAAAACAATTTAAAGTAATAATTGTTCATGGTGGAGGATCTTTTGGTCATTATTGGTCTGTAAAATATGATATGCATACCATGCCTGCTGTATATCCAGATGAAGGGATTGCAAAAGTCAGGGATTCTATGATTAAATTAAATTCTATAATAATCGATAAATTATTGGCAAATGATCTGAAACCATTAAGTGTACATGCATCTTCTTTTGTATTTAATAATAAATGTTGTAAAGATCAAGCATTGGATATGTTTAACATGATTAAAAATAATGATTTAATTCCCGTGACATATGGTGATGTCGTGCATACATCAGGGGGAAAGTTCTCTATTTTATCTGGTGATACTTTAATGAATATTTTATCGAATGTTTTAAAGCCTAAATTTTCAATTTTTACAACAAACGTTGATGGAATTTATGATAATATTGATGGGGGGAATTTAATGTCGAAAATCTTTATAAATAAAAATAGGGAAATATCAGTCAACGGTACTTCAAATACCGAAATAAAGATTTCAAATATTACGTTTGATGTTACTGGAGGAATGAAAAGGAAAATATCTGAATCCGCCAATATGGTTGTTAATGGAACTTCAGTATATTTAATAAACGGGTTCTATCCTGAGCGAATAATTGATTTAATTAATGGTAATGATTTTATCGGTACTTCTATAAATATGAATGAGGAAAGTATATAGATGCCTGTTATGGACGGGACTAAAGACAAACTTGCGAATAATAAAAATAAATTAGAAGTAGAAGACGATGATTTGTTTGTAGAGCAAATTAAGAAACGTAAAAGAGAGGGTATAGAAATCCCGTTAAAAGAAGATGTACAGGGTAAAAAAAATTCTACTTATTTGGAAGATGTCAATCTTTTTCATAATGCATTGCCAGAATTGAATTTTGATGATATAGATCTTTCTACTGATTTTTTGGGTAAATCTCTTTCTGCGCCTTTAATAATTGATTCAATGACCGGCGGTACAGAAGAAGCATATTTAATAAATAAACGATTGGCAATGATTGCCGAGAAATATGGTTTAGGGATGGGATTAGGAAGTCAAAGAGCTGGGTTAAAAAGTGATAAACTAGTGGAAAGTTATTCTATTGCAAGAAAGGTTGCTCCAAATGCATTTTTAATTGCAAATATTGGTGGAGCTCAGTTGTCAGATGGCCTATCCATTGATGGTATTTTAAAAATTATAAAAATGATAGATGCAAACGCATTGGCTATTCATCTTAATCCATTACAAGAATTGGTGCAACCGGAGGGAGAACCCCGATTTAAAGGAATTTTGGGAAAAATCTCTGATTTACTGAATGAAGTGAAGATTCCTATAATTGTAAAAGAAGTGGGTTCTGGTATTTCGGATGATGTGGCAGTACGTTTGGAAAAAAGTGGTGTTCATGCAATAAATGTTGCAGGGTCTGGAGGGACAAGTTGGGCAGGTATCGAACAAATAAGAGCTCAACAGCAAAATGATTATATAAAAACTAATTTAGGCAACCTCTTTTGGGATTGGGGGATACCGACTGCATTAAGTATCTTGTTGGTATCTCGATCAGTTAAATTACCCATTATTGCATCTGGAGGGCTGAGGAATGGATTAGAAATTGCAAAATGCTTGATCTTGGGATCTAATGTTTGTGCTATGGCTTTTCCATTCCTAAAAAGAGCTGCTAAATCAGAAGAGGAATTAGAAAAATTTACTAAACTGATTCTATATGAAATCCAATCTACCATGTTTTTGTTAGGTGCAAAAGATCTACTATCCTTAAAGAATACAAGATATATATTGACAGATAAATTAGCAAGTATAATAGGTAATTATGAATTCAGAAGAAATAAAAACTGAGATTAATTTTATTGCTTCATCTGTAAATCAGTTTATTCTTTCTAATGTTGATGGCAATCCTCAACATCTTTATGATGCGTCTTTACATTATATTAGAAGTGGGGGAAAAAGACTTCGTCCATTTATGTGTGTAAAATCTTGCCAATTATTTGGTGGAAAAATGGATGTTTCTATACCTTTTGCTTCTTCTGTTGAATTAATTCATAATTTTACTTTGGTTCATGATGATATAATGGATAATGATGATATGCGACATAATGTAGCCTCTGTTCATGAACAATTTGGTGTACCCGTTGCAATTTTATCAGGAGATATTTTATTCTCTAAAGCATTTCAAATAATATCATCATATGGTAAAAAGTATGGATTATCGAGTGAAACCTTAGTTGAAATGCTTAATCTTTTGTCATCTTCTTGTATTGAAATATGCGAAGGACAAGCATTGGATATAAAAATGTCCATAGATGACGAATTTCCTTCAAAAGATGAATATATCAACATGATTGAAAAAAAAACAGCTGCTTTGTTTAAAGTATCTTGTGAAATTGGTACGTTATCTTCTTCAAATAATAATCCTGATGATGTCAAAAATCTTTCTAATTATGGAAAGAATATTGGAATTGCTTTTCAATTAGTTGATGATTTAATTGGAATTCATGGTGATTCTAAAATAACTGGAAAAGCAGTTGGTAATGACATTAGAGAAGGTAAGAAAACATTTCCTATTTTGTTGGCAATGCAAAATTTGGGTATGGAGGATCAAAACAAATTTCAAAATATTTTTGGTAAACAAAATGCAAGTGATGCTTCAATAAAAGAAATCGTGGATAAAATTAGTTTGATAAATGTGAACAATGAAGTTAGATCTGTTGCACAAAATTACATAGATGAAGCATTCAAAACATTATTTAAATATGATTTATCAGAACCTCGATTATCTTTAGAGAATTCTGCTAAATTTGTTGTGGAAAGGAAGTTGTAAGCGTTTGATACCCGATACAAAATTGGTAGATTCAATCAAATTAATATCCTTAAAAAATGCAATAGATTATGATAATGTAATTAAATTTGATGTAGTTCTATCTAAAACGTTTTCATATTCCAAAAAAACTAGCTGTAATATAAAAGATTTCATCCCTCAGATAAGAGATATCATTTCTGAACTATCAAAGTTATCCTTAGATGAAAAAAAAAATCTTTACGATGATTTATACAATCATGGAAATCATTATCTAGGCAATAGGGAATCTGGATCATTAATTCGAACCATATCTGGGGAAAATAAAAAAGTAGAATCTGGAACGAACAATACAAATTTTGATCTTCCACCTTTGGACGGTGCAATTTATGGTAAAGTTGTTACGCGATTTCCTCCAGAACCTAATGGATATCCGCATATTGGTCATGCAAAGGCTGTAATTATAGATGATGAATATTCAAAAAAATATGGCGGGAACCTTATTTTGAGATTTGATGATACTAATCCTTCAAAAGAAAAAATAGAGTACTATAAAGCAATATCGGAAGGGTTGGATTGGCTTAATATCAAACCTACTGTTATAAAAAATACTTCTGATGATATGGAGTTTTTGTATGATTATGCTAGAAAATTGGTCCAAAAAAACCGTGCATATGTTTGTGTTTGTCCTCCTGATGTAATTAAAACTAATAGATCAAACGGAATTTCTTGCTATTGTACGACAAATACTGTTGATGATAACCTGGAGAAATTAGAAAATATGATTCAAGGGAAATATCGACAGAATGAATGTATATTGAGATATCGCGGTGATATGAAAAATTTGAACACTGCCATGAGGGATCCAACTCTCTATAGAATTGTAAAAGATTCTCATCCTTTGCTGTTAAACAAATATTCTCTTTGGCCTACATACGACTTTGCGGCCCCTGTTGAAGATAGTTTGGATGGGGTCACTCATGCATTTAGAACAAAAGAATATGAGTTAAGAAATGAACTTTATTATGCAATACTTTCTGATTTGGAATTAAATAAGCCACAATTAATTGAGTTTTCTCGGTTAGAATTTCAAGGGATACCAGTTTCTAAACGAAAAATTACTCCTTTAATTGAAACTGGTATTATAAAAAGATGGGATGATCCTCGTCTTCCTACATTAATGGGCTTAAAAAGAAGGGGGATTATGCCTGAAGCAATTAGAAAATTTGTACTTTCTTTAAGTATAACCTTGTCTGAAACCAAGCCTTCAATGGAGATTTTGGAGTCTTTTAATAGAAAACTGCTCGATCCAACGTCAATACGATTATTTTTTGTAAAGGATCCAATCGAGGTTCATATTGATAAATTAGAAACTGATTCCGTAGAAATAAAGAATCATCCTACTTTGGATTTAGGGAAACGAAAAATAAGCGTTGAAAAAATAATTTATATATCTAACGAGGATGCAATTAAACTAAAAATTGGAGATACTGTAAGATTAATGGATCTTTGTAATATTGAAATTATTCGTACTGAAATAGCTGAAGATGGAAATATAAAAGATACTAGCAAGGGTGGTAAAATACATTTAATTGCAAAGAATGTTGGGAATAAGATTTCTCATGATATTCAAAAAATTCAGTGGGTATCAAAATGTGATTCAGTAACTTTCAAAATATTAAAACCCTTGCCTTTATATGATGGTGATCAATACAATGAAAATAACTTAATAACTGATGATGGTTTGGCCGAGTCATTTGTATCTAAACTCAATATTGGAACGATTATCCAATTTATTCGATATGGTTTTTGTAGGATTGATTCTGAATCTACAGCTATATATACTCATAGGTGAAAACAATGAAAATCGCTAGAATGAAATTAAACACTTCAGTAGAAACATATGGAATCGTCTCAGAAAGCGGTAAAAAAATTATTACTAAAGAACAAATACAAGAAAGAACTGGTATACCAATTCCTGCCGGAATTAAGGAGTTTTTGTTTGGTGGATGGATTAAGGAAATATCTAATGAAAATATTGACTTAGATTATACTATATCAATAGATGATGTCGAACTTTTATCTCCATTACCTAATCCTCCTAAAATAATTTGCCTTGCATTTAATTATTATGATCATGCTCGAGATGCGGGAATAACTCCATCTGAAGAACCTGTAATTTTTCTCAAACCAAGCACCGCATTGAATTCTCCAAACGGAACCATAATTTCACCTTCATATGTAAAAAGACTTGATTATGAAGCTGAAATTGCTGTAATTATGGGAAAGAAAATAAAAAATGTGTCAGAAGAAGAATCACTGGATGCCATATTTGGTTATATGGTGTTTCATGATGTTTCAGCAAGGGATATTCAATTTCGTGATAAACAATTTACTAGGGGCAAAAGCATTGATACCTTTGCTCCCTGTGGGCCATGGATAACTACCAAAGATGAAATAGGTGATCCGCAAAACTTGAAAATAAAAACACTTGTTAATGGTGAGATCAGGCAAAATTCTTCCAGTAATAATATGGTGATACCCATTCGCAAAATAATATCATCATTAAGTAATCTTATTACTATAGAACCTGGTGATATAATATCTACGGGAACTCCCGCGGGTGCAGCTATGTCAATGAAGGAGCCAAAGTACCTTAAACATGATGACGTAGTTGAAATAACTATAGAAAAATTAGGTAGTATTAAAAACAAGATTTCATTTAACTAAACTTGTAGTTTTTCTATTATTATCTATTAATTATTTCAATATTGATCTTTTTATAAGATGGTTAATCTAAATTAAAGATTTCTTCTATTTACTTGATAGTTTTTTAATTCATTTTCTAATAAATTAGAATACTCTTTGTAAGCTTGTAGGATTTTTTCTCTGCAGTTGGCTAATTGCATGGAGAGATTTAATACCTGTAAACAACTATCCAAAGTTCTTTCTCCTGTGAATATTTCCATTTCATATTTGAATTTATCGACAATTTCTCTTTGTTCGTTGCTAAATTCTTCTATTGTTTTTATTATTCCTGTCAATCTTTTATTAATTTCGGGATTGTTTGATTTATGATCATTAATTTCTTTTTTGGATTTAAAGATCAAATTATTATTTTATTTGATACGCATGATATTTATCTGTTAAATACTTCTTTAACAATCATTTCTTTGTGTGAAAACTCGTATTACATATAATTAATCATATGTTTTTACATTTCTTTCTTCTTTCTCACAAGAAAGAAATAAAAATGATGAAAATTTACATTTTTTTCAAAAGATCGAATATGATAAACAAGTTTCAAAGTCCCATACCAGTTGGTATCAGGTACCAACATCTGATAAAACTGAATTTATTCTATATTTTGTACAATGTTAGACGGAAATAGTTTTTCAGCTGATTTACGTATAACTTATTCAAAGTAAAAGAGAAGAATTTGTTTATTTTCATGTTCAATAATTATGTAAAGCCATGTTAATTCAGAACGTTCTTTTTCATAGTCATATTATTTATGTATTCTTTAATATTCTTATCACAATATTTCCTAGAGTTGTGCTTTTGAAACCATTTGTAAATTGATTCATTATTTCTTTTTCCTTTATAAAAGCTTTCTTTGGTAGTATTTCTAAATGGTGAACCTAAAAAGTACAAATATATTACATGATCAATAATTTCTGAATATATTCAATTTCTAGTAAATATTCTATATGGGTTTCAAATCTTTAAATTTTTCAAGTTAACCCAACTTCTAAATTATATACAGTAATAAATGTCTAAATTACTTACCACTTTAATACAATAGTAATATCATAAATTCGATTTTTGTATTTAGATTATGAAGAATTAAAAGGATTAATAAGTAAAATATAAAAAAATAAGATCATATTCATAAAATCCATAAGAGTAAACTAATAAAACAAAATATTTAACTACCCTAATTTAAAACACAGAGTGTCATGGTAGTTGATAATAAGGCAACAATATCATATATTAGTGTTTTAAAAGAGGATCTAGCAATTTTTCGCGTTAAACCAAACGAGGGTCCAGTTCCAGACTTTAAGCCGGGACAATTCGTAACATTGGGAGTAAACGTTCCAAGTGAAAAAAAAATCGTCAGAAGAGCATATTCAATTGCATCTCCGCCTCAGCAAAAAAAACACTTTGAACTGATTTTAAGATGGGTTAAAAAGCCGGTTCCTGGACGGCTTACCACTCAAATATTCGATAAAAGAGAGGGTAGTGAAATTCTTTGGGTCAAACCTACTGGAATCTTTACAATAAATGAAAAAATGGCTTCAGGTGCGCCAGACAATAGAAGAATGGTATTAATAGGTGGTGGTACAGGCTTGGCACCATTCATATCTTATTCACTATATTTAAAAGCCTTGGGAAGCAAAAGAGAGATAGTTGTATTACATGGTGCAAGCTATGTCGATGAACTTAGTTACAAGGATTTGCTGACGAATTTAGAAATTGAAAGCATGGATCAAGGAAAGGGTAATTGGAATTTTAGATATAGAGCTAGTATAAGTAGACCTCAGGAGTGGTTCAATAGATCATGGAGCGGACACAAAGGTAGAATAGAATCATTTCTAAGACCTAGAGCAGGTAAAGATAAATCTCCATTAGAAGAGCTAGTTGGAGAAACAATAACGCCTGATAATACATCATTCTATGTATGTGGATGGCAGGGCACCGTAGATGGAGGTACTAGATTCATTGATACCTAAAGGATTTGTTACAGAAAGACAAAAAAGAAAAGACGGATCTTTTGATGTAAAATTCGAATCCTATGGATAATCTTTTTTTTATAAGTTTATTTATCCTACTTATAGTTTATAATTTAAATGAAATTTGAATTTGAAGAATTCGAAACCATAGAAGATGTTTTGATTTATTTAGTTTCTGTCGCCCCATATATGAAACAAGTACTCCCAATAAGTTCGTATAAAGGTCATATTTTTTCAATGGTTCCTATCACTCCTATTTCAGGTGAAGTATTGTTAATGATCTATACAAAAGGGAAGTTAGACAAAGGTATGTATGAATTTGATTTATCCACAAAAAAATATAAAATAGTAACCGCTGTAGAAAGAGCTGACAAAAATTATTTCATCGCAATAAATCCAGTTCGGGATACACTAGCAGATGTAGCTTTGGAAGAATTACAAAAACAAAAATAATTATGTTTTTAAATTCACTTAAAATAATTTTTAATAATATGTAAAAATTAAAGATGGTTTAGATTATAGTTTTGGTGGCAATGGTGCAGTAACCGATCTGGATTTTACAAATTTTGCAACAATATCCTCAGCAGGTTTTCCATCAAAAAGACCTTTAGATAAACCTCTTAAATATTTCATTATGGCCCAAGTTCCTGCTTTTATCAACAACGCCATAAATACTTTCATTGCTGGACCATAAGATTTATTTCGAATAATGATTGGAATAATTTGATCGATCACCCTAAGATTGTGCTGCCAACAAGTCCAAAATAATGCAAATTGTGATTCATTGAGATTTCCGAAATGCATTGAATTCTTTTCAGAGAAATCTTGATATAATAATGGGGCAACTAATCCCCTCATTTTCATCTGTTTAAAATCTTGAATCAAATCAATGGTATATTGAGTTTCATCTGGTGTTTCATCTGGCCATCCAATAATTAAAGTTAAAGCCGGGAACCAGTGATTATCGTTTAATATTTTGCAGCCCTCTCTTACAACAGATCCCCATTCCTCAGGTTGAAATGGTCTAGTTTTAACACCCAAGTGTTTTTTTACCATTCGTGGGGCAACAGTTTCTACACCAAGGTTAGTTGCCAACCACCTACCATTATTTTCCATGTTGTTAACTTGAGATATTTTTTTAATAAGATCAGGTGAAGATGCTACTGCAGATAAGGTCATATGTGTTGTACCAATAAAATTCGCACCAATTGATTTTAATCCCTTCCAAACATCCAATATCGCATCTTGGTTTGGAATAAAATCTTTGTTATCACATCCATATAGTAGCATTTCATCCGATTGGAGCCAAACTGAATCAAAACCATATTTGATGTTTATCTTTGCTTCATTCTGAAGCCTAGGTAAAGGAATATCTTTTTTTGAACGTTTATTAACATCGCAAAAATCGCAGCCTCTGCCGCATCCTCGCATAGCTTCTATCAATGAATTTATGGTTGGTCCTCTAACTATAGGAATATTTTCAATATTTCTTACAAAGGTGTGCAACAATTCTGGTGCATCTCCTGATTCTAAATCGTGGAAAAGATCTAGTGCCAATTCATCAGCCTCACCAATAACAACTGTATCGATTCCATGAATTTTCATTCTTTCAGGTTTTGCTAGCTCCCAAGAACCATTGCCTCCTACTACCACCTTAAAACCATATTTTTTCTTGAGTTGTATGATTGATGCACACATTTTTTTAAATTTCATTGCTACATAGGATAATTTTTCAGGCGACATTGTAGTAGTTACAGGCGCCATTCCTAATGGATCCATTACATTAATACCAACTACTTTTGTATTTGGTCCAATGCATTTATCCAACATTTCTGGATGTGCTAGAAAAATGTCTTCTGGAGAATATTCTTGAATTAAAGCGCTTTCTATTCTCCGAAGTCCACATTGAGCTACTTTTATTTCGCCAGTACTCTTATCAGTTTCAACACTGGGACAAAAAAGCTTATCAAAAACAAATTCAGGCACAAGTTCATAAGGGCCACATGCAATAAAGCCATAAAGGAAATTACCTCGATAATTTGTCATTAAACTACGATCTGCAGTTAAGACGATTCTTTTGCCAGCTACCATTCTATAATCTCTGTCCTCTAATACATGTTATAAAAAGGTATAAAATTATTTTCATAGTATTTAGAGTATGCCTAGTAGGGGAGAATGCCGAAATATATGTAATTTTAATAATTTATAATTATTTGTGACCAAAAGATAAATTATTGAGATCCATTAGATCAGATTTGGAAGTAAATTTCTTAACGTGGATTATCAAATTCAATTAATAAAATAGCTAAATTTTATAAAAATAATATAATCCAATTAAAAAAAATTTAAAAAGAATTTAAAAAGATACAAATTTCAAAATATTTCAAAATATTTCAAATTATGGTGTCTAAATATAAGCAAAAAATCGGATAAAATATTTTAACCGAACGGAATTATAGAAATGATAAAGCTATTGAAAATGGATATTAATAAAGTCCTTTTCTTCGACCTTTTAATATAATGGATTTTAATTGACGGTGATCAAGGAGTGACAACGCATCTAAATAATTCGTCCATTTGAAATCCTCATGCTCGTTTGAAATAATGACCTCTCTGGTTGGTGTGGTGGCAAAGTAAAATTTTACTTCTTTTTCTGAACGAATACCATCAGCTCTAAAATATTTATATTGAATCTTACCAATATATTGATGGATCTCTAAATCAATAATTCCTGTTTCTTCATGAACTTCTCGTTCCAATGTTTGAATTTCATTCTCACCTTTTTCTTTATGTCCTTGAGGAAACCCCCAAAATCCTCTTTTATTTCGAAGGAGGAGGAATTCAGAATGATCCTTATTATTGCTTTCCTGATTTTTAAACCTAATTATTGCACCTACTGATAGCTCTATCGTCACTCTACTCTATCCCAATAAGGTTGATACCAGTACCGATAAATATAATATTGTTTCTATGTCATATATTCTAAATATAATAAATTGAAAATCTATTCTATAGATAAGCATTAAAGTGAATTAGAACTAGAAAAGGATAATAAAATTGCTACTGCTAATACTATTATTGTTCATATTTTTTTCAGACATACAAAAACATACTAAAAATTATAAAAACCATTCTTTATGAAAGAGATCTATTGTATTATTTGAAATCGCTACAAATTTGTAGCTATTCCCATCGAACCTGAGTAAAAAGGATCGATATAATTTATAATACATAATTGAACCCATATTTTTATTTGTAATTATTGGTCTTGGACTATGGTCATTATTACTTAAAAGAAGGAACAGCTTCAATAATACTTAGGAAATTCAAAGCATCATCAGATGAAGGTGACGACGGTCTCATTATATTGATAACGTCAAAACCACAACTTTTTAACAATTTTGAAAATTCTTTTCCTGTTCTTATTCTTCCATTCTGAGTTAAAGATAGCATCATTATATCCACGAATTTGCCCATAAATGACGAGTCCTCTTCCTCTGGTATAATCCCATCCATTATCAATAATTTTGGTTTCATGGTTTGCTTATGTTCTTGATTAAATTCTCTTTTGGTTTCCTCAATGGCTTGCAAGCAATTTTTTAAAATGGTCAATGCATATTCATCATCCCAGTTTAAAATTACATTTTTTATGATATGTGCATCTGCTCCTGATGGGATGGCTTTGAAGAAATCGCCTGCAATCACCTTGCAACGAGGAGGAGACAATATTTGTATCCTTATCTATAACATTTTCCTTTGCACTTTCTATTGCATGAGGTAAATCAAACAATATTCCATGGAGTCTTGGATTATTTTTTAGTATGGTTGATAAAAGTACTCCTTGGCCTCTTCCGATATCTGCAATTGTATTGAATTGTAAAAAATCATTTATAGAAGAAATTGATGTAACTTGTGATGACGTCATTGCAGTCATAGCATCATAAAAAACATCTGCATCATTTTGATTTTGTTGTATGTATTCATACATGCTCAATCAAGATAATGATAAATAAATAATAGAGTTAAGAGCTTGGCTATCCTTATACATTATATTAATAATTGCCATAATAATGCCAGATGAAGAAAGAATACCAAATGATGGTTCAAAAAAATCAGGTCAAAATTTAATCAAGATATTAATAATAATTTATATATATAGGAATTGCAACTACTGCTTATTTTACTATAACTTTTGAATACGTTCCATCAAGCAGATCAATTATAATCAAAAATGCAACTGATCCAACACTCAATAATATGAATAATGACAGCATGCTTTGTGGCATGATTCTTAAAATCTAGTTTTACTATCTATTTTTGTTTAAATGGATATCATCATATTATATAATGACGCTTTTAACATCATTTCCTGTATCATGTTCTTTAGATTAATAGAATAAACATATTCACCAAACGTTCTTTTTATACAGGAAAATACTGTTTCAACAATCTATCTTTGTCCATAGCTAACGCTATCCTTCCACTTTTGCAAATCATTTTTCTGGGATATAACCGATAGATTTCTAAGGATATATCCCTTTTTCAGTCGAACTTTAGAATTCTTTCTTACTTTAATACATGGCAATATCCCATTATCTGACAAATGTCTAAAAATATCATTGCTATCATAAGCGCCATCACCGAATAGTTTGCCTATTGCTATTTTTTTATCAGATTTTATAACACCTTTGACCAATTCTGGTAATGCCTTACTATCATGTACATGCTCATCAGTTACTTTCATTGAAAGAATTTTCTTGGTTTTGACATTAACTGCTATGTGAATTTTTAAATATCCTTTCTTTCTTACATTCCATTTGTCTCTCATCCACCGAGACCTCTGTTTGTTACCTTGATACCCGTACTATCTACTGCAATGACAATATATTCATCTTGGAATTCCTTGTTTTCATTATCTTCTTTTATCTTGATGTCCAGTCTGTTTATTCTTCTGTTTATTGTACTATAATTAGGAATAAAAGGTAATTTTCCTTTTGCATGTCCTTGTGCAATGCCTTCTGTTTGTCTATAGGGAAGATGAAAATATGCCTTGGTATGGCCCAAGTAAAAGAAGAAATGTGTTAGTTATGAAATGGTTCACCTATTTTGCCTTGGTTCATCCCTTTTAATTCGGTATCCCAGTTGTTTATGACATCAAAGCCTAGCAATATTTCGCCTCTTCTAACTAGAGATTGGTTGTAGGTAGACCATTTCACATGTTTTGTTAATAGATGTTAGCTAAATGTATTTGGAAAGGGGAATCATGCAACAAAGCATGACAGCAGAATATTCGAATCTATAATATCATATGAAAAAAACATTGATATTCCTGCACTCGGATTTATAAAACCTAAACAAACGAGTATATCCGTATTCTTCTGGTTTGATACTTCGAACTATCCCGTCATAAAACAAGTATTGTTATCGTCTTCGGATAACCAGATTTCACCGAATGCCACTTCATTTAATGACTCAATATTTAAGAATAGTCAAAAGGATATTGTAACGTGGAATTTGAATACATCGATTGGACATACGTTAAAAATTCAAAATTTTACTTCAAATTACGATATAATCGTTTTATGCAGACTAAATAACGAAGATAATGGCCCCGTCTACAAGCTGTTGATTCCAATTCAATTTAAAATCAAAACAATGGATTTTAGTGCACCAACTTATTTTTGGATAATTTTTAGGAGTTTTACTAAGTCGAATCTTTTCTTATTCCTCAAAAACACCTGAGGACTTTAAATCATTGCAATTAAATAAATTGGATTTACTGTGGATTTCTTTCAGTGCTATTATAACTTTATTAATTTTTGTAAGTTTTAAACAACAAGTTAATTTAACATCGGACATGCTTACCAATCTAGCTTTGGCATTTGGATTTGATAAAGTATTAGAAACTTTACAAAAGAAATAATTATATATTAATTGGTGTATTCGACCAAAGATATAACCATATATTATTACTGCTTTGTTTTATGATTTCTTGTACCTCAATACATCAGACAAGATGAAAACCGAGTATTTGACGGTTGGATAGTATTGATAGTTATTTTCATTTATTCTTTTGAAAACTTTATATTCATATCAATTAAGCATTCCCATTTTTCAACTATTTAATGAAAACAATCGTTCGGAAACTAAAGATATGGATAACAATATCTATATCTTATTTATGAAGTCTTTTCTGTTTTAATATCTCTAAATATATCCTTACCTTATTAATCTATGGAATCCTGTTTATAGAACCGTTATCAGCATTAGCCCTCTTGGGTCCATACTCTTGATTCATAATACTTTTTGAATCGCAAACAAAAATTAAAGGTGTTTATTTGAAATCAAATGAGATGGAGATATTTATTGATGTTAAAATCAAATCCACTTGAATTAGTGTAGTGATGCTTCTAATCCCATGTTTGCACTAGTGGAAAATATGTATATTGATATTTTTTCACATTTACAATAATCGTCTAAATGCCGAGCGCTATAATATGGAACTATATCTACGAAAAAAAGCAATATGATTGGTCCGTCTACTGAATCCCGTTCTATATTGTCATGGGGTTTATTAGATTATTATATGGTTGTTGTTAGACGGCCCTTCAACTGTACCGGCTAACATATCTAATAAACCCCTTATCGTGTATAACATGTCTCATTAATATATTAATGGATAGATATAATTTCAATACCGCGTTGCCGATAACATTGAAAAAGATTTTACGCTCAACAATTAAATTTATCTTAAATCTATCAAACTATTTTGTCAAATACACTAACTATAAAACTAATTAAAATCATGATTTTTTGTATATAATAAAGTTTTATGGAGTATATGTCTCAGTCAAGGAAAATAATTGATTATCTATAATGATATAACAACTAAGAACATTATCAAAATCTTTATATCAATCCTACATATGTTATAATATTGTTTCTGTTAATTAAAGAATATTGTTGAACAATAAAACAATTAATATGATTAAAATAAATTGGAATATTTTTGATAATGCTAAAATAAAACTAATACCCCCTGATATAATGTAGATTTCATACTCTTCTGATGAGAATATAAATAATCAAATATTTTTTAAATCCATATAATTTAATTTGAATTATTTTAAAAAGCTTTTATGATTATTTATTGTAACCTGCCGTTTCTTTTAAATTTATTTAATTGGGGTAGGGCTTGGGCATATTCTATATGCGAGCAAACAGCATGTTTTTCATCTAAAGTATCTTCATCCAAAGCGTGATAATCACAACAAAGCATACCGTTACGTATAATAATATTAATAGTGCGATTCAAGTCTTCGTCTTTAATAACTAAAGTATTTTCATAATAGTCTACTAACGAAAGCGGATATTGTCCTTCTTGGTTTTGTTTTTTACTTTTTATATAATTCATTTATAATACTAACCTTATTGACGATTAAACTATCTTTAAAAATTATCTCAGAGAAAAAATAACTCAATTAAATGTATAATCTATTCAATAAAAATTATATTCATAGTGATAACCTAGATCAGGTGATAAATCAGCAGTTGTATTATTATTATTATTATTTTTATTTTTAGAGGAATTGATCATATTATACAAATGCGTTGCAGTGTTATTTTTGCTTAATGTGCTATTATTTAATTGTGAATTTGCATGTGTTATAAAATTTGAGGTCAAAATGCACATTCCAAACATAATACAGCATAATAAAACTATCTTAAAATACACAAATATCAATACACAAATATCATAAAAAGATATTTAAACACTTTTAAATCCATTTCAGGTCTTATTAACTTAGAATATTTTCTATTAGTTCCTATAGTAATAAAGCAAAGTTGTTTCTACATGTTTTTGAAGATTTGACTTCGCATAGTAAATAAGTTGTTACAATGAACTTGAGTATGAATTTTGATTAATTCAACATCTCTAAATCAATCTTTACTACTTCTTGTAAATTCCTACACTAGTATTTCTTTTTCCCGATTAGTAACAAAAAGTAATAATGTGTCCCCTACTTCCTTCTATGTAACTATAACTATTACTTAGACTAGCATTATTTTATGGGTGAATTACAAAAATGAGATTTATTGACATAAGTATATTTGAATATGAATTCAATTTATTTGTATTTTTAACATAGAGCCTATCCCAAAATTCGATAGGATTATAGCTCTTTTCCTCTTTTGATAAACTGTGGTCTTCATCCAGAAGAAGGCGGAGATAAAGAAGAAGGAAAATAAACATCGTACCATACTCAAAATTCCTGATGAATTATGGTATGAGATTAAGAGCATTTTACCAAAGGAAAAACCAGTCAAGACAGTTGGCCGCCGACTAATTATTCGATACAGAAAAGTGATCGATGGGATTCTCTACGTACTAAGAACAGGATGTCCATGGAAGATATTATCTAAAGAATATGGTTCTGGTTCTACCTGTCATCGTAGGTTTCAAGAATGGAATTGACTAAATGTATTCAAAAAGGTATGAAAAAAACTATTGAAAACCTATGATGATCTTGTCGGTATCAACTGACTTGACAATCCATCGATAGTATATCCATGAAGTCTCCTTTAGCGAGGCGATGACTGTAGGACATAATCCTACGGATAGAAGCAAACTAGGAACAAAAAGACATATTTTAACAGATAAAAATGGAATCCCTTTATCTGTTGTAATATCATCGGCTAATACTCATGATATTAAACGGGTAACAGATGTAGTTGATGATGGAGTTATTAAAAGACCCTCAAATAAAACTAGAACAAAAGGAAGAAGAAGAAGAAAACTTCAACATCTGTGTTCTGATAAAGCATATAATTCCGAACAAGAAGAACAAGAACTAATCAAACGGGACATTTGCTGCGTATTCATCTGAAGAGAAAAAGAAAAGAAAAAGAGGTTATAGCACAACATTGCTCAAATCGTAAAAAATATTATGCAAAAAGGGGGTCGTAGAGAGAACCACCTCATGGCACAACAGATTCATGAAACTATTAATAAGATATGAGAAAAAGTCATAAAACTATCTTGGATTAATACAGTTATCCTGTTGTATGATCATTTATAGAAAGATAATTTTGGAATAGACTCTTAGTTGTAAAATTAATATCTATGTTATTTATGATTATATCTACATTCGATAAAATGGAACATATGCATATTACATTCTTATTATTAAAATATTATTTATTAAAATAATTCAAGGTTTGAATATAAAATAAATCAAGTTGTCATACAATTTGAATAGATATTAATTTAAATTAAAAAATTCATTATAGAAATATACTTTAACATATAGTATACCAATTAGCATATGTTTTCTAAAGTGTATTTCGTAGCAAATAGTTTCTCATATTAAGATTGAACCTTTTTGTTCTAAAATATTTGGAAATCTTTTTCTTTAAATCTGTAAATGATGAATAATATTTTAGGATAAGAAGATCTCGTTTTGCAATATTCCATATCTCTTCCATCATCATGAACTCAGGGGATGCTGTGGGAAGGTATACAGGTATCAGAGTCTCCTTGTTTTCTTCAAAATACTTTAACACCTTTTTTGATTTATGATGAGGCGATGCTTTATCCATGAACAAATAGCATTGTGGGTATTTAGCATGTATTTTCTTTAGATAATCAAGGAATGTATCTCCATTGAATACATCATACTGTCTGAATAATTGCTTTCCTTTCATACTTGTGGCACCAAAAATACATGAATGCTGATGTGAACCTGTTACTCTGATAGTCGGTCTTTTCTTTTTATCAACCCAAACACGTCTTACAAGACAATCATAAAAAAAGAATGATTCATCCAGTGATACTATGGTAAATCCTTCTTTTTCTTGTTGTTGTTGTTGTTGTTGTTGTTGTTGTTGTTGTTGTTGTTGTTGTTGTTGTTGTTGTTGTTGTTGTTGTTGTTGTTGTTGTTGTTGTTGCTGCTGCTGCTGCTGCTGCTGCTGCTGCTGCTGTGCACATCCACAAGTATCTGTTCGGTCTTTTTTTGAATGCCTCTTTTTCCTCTGGTGGTGCAGTATTTACATGTACTTTTCTTGGAACCTTCTGCTTTAATCCCCATTTTCGAAGGATATGATATATGTGAGTATGGTGATATTTTACTCCACTTTTCTTTATAATTAGTTCTTCAACCTGTTTTGTTGTCCAACCTTGTTTGGAGTTTGATAGTTCTTTCTTTATGCTAAAACTACTATCTTCAGATAGTTCAGGTGGTCTACCGGTTTTTGTTCTATCTTTTAGTCCTTCTAAACCTTCCTTATCATATCTTTTTAACCAATCAGAAGCCCATGGATTGCTTCTGTGTAATTCTTTTACAACACGAAATGGAATTTCGTTATCTTCTCTTACTTTGATAATTAGTAGCAGCCTTTCCTTAACCTTTGAATCATTTTCTTTTTTGTATAGATTAACCAATGTGGATTTGGTCAATGGTGACATTGAGAATAGATAGTATAATAGAAGGATCTAGATAGCTTTTGTGTTTTATAATAATTATCCAGATAAATTATTTAGCATACTTGTGCTAATTGGTATAAAATAAGTAAATTCTTGGTTACCGTTTTTTAGTTTATTATGCAAAATTCTACTTTATAAAACTATTCTTCAGAATTTCGTGCAACGTTATTACTATTTCCTTTTTATAAAGTATAATTATGAATTACTAGTTGTCAAATCCAGATATATACTATTTCAAACCATGTGAAGAAAAACGTGAATATGGATGATGGTGAATTACGTATTAATTTGATCTCATATTTTGTATTGAACCTTTTAGTGATGTAATCATGTTGTTATCTATTCCATCTAATCCGCCATTTGCTGAACGATTTCTTACTAATTCCTTTATAATATTGGTTATACTATTCTCCATTTTATTAACTGGAGGTAATGGATGTACTGTTATTGAAACAAAAGATGGGTGACTATGTATCCCATTTGAATTGGTTACTATCAGCTCAAATGTAAGTTTGGTGTCCTCTGTTGTTAATGGTGCGACAAAGTTTGAATTAGAATATGTATTTTGATTTAATTTGACTATTGGTCCATTGGTTTGGGTCCAATTATATGTCAGGGGTATAAATCCGTTTGGATCAAAGCTCCTTTGTCCATTTAGTTCAACTAATTGTGAAGGTTGTACCTGTTGATTTTGTCCTGCATTAGCGACCGACTGAACGTTAGACTGAGGATTACTCTTATTAGGTGTAGATGAAATTACAGATATGCTGTTTGACTCCAAATTAGATACATAGATATTATGATTCTCAGGATTAAATGCAATACCATTTGGATAATTTCCAACGGATATGGTACTTACAGTCCTATTGTTTGCAGTATTTAATATAGAGACTGTATTCGATCCACTATTGGTTACATACATATTTTGGTTATCTGGATTATATGCAATTGCAGATGGTTGTGCTCCAACAGCTATTGTATCTACCACTTTATTATTTGCAGTATCTATTACAGAAACCGTACGAAAACCTTGATTAGCTGTATACATATTGTGATTGATTGGATTATATGTAATACCGCTTGGAAGACTTCCAATGGGTAACGCTATAGTACCTACTATCATATTATTATTAGTATTTATAACAATAACAGTCGAAGTAGTCTCGCTAGTCACATACATATTATGATTGTCGGGGTTATACGCAATACTACTTGGAGTATTTCTATTAGGTAATGTTATGGTGTCAACTACATTATTATTAATGGTATTTATTACAGATGTAGTATCTGAGCCAAAATTAGCTACATTCATATCATGATTGTTTGAATTATGGGCAATTCCAGAAGGTGAATTTCCAACGGGAATTGTGCCTACAATTCTATTATTGACAGTATCTATTACAGAGACAAAGTGGGATCCCTGATTAGATATATACATACCATGATTGTCTGAATTGTATACGATCCCAGTTGGTTCATTTCCAATACTAATAGTGGATACAATAGTTTTGCTGGATGTATCTATTACAAGTACATTCCCAGAAAAACTTCCTACATACATATCATGACTGTTAGGATTAAATGCAATACCTTTAGGCAAATTAACATTCTTAATGGTATCTATCACAGAGTCAGCCCATGCATTTTCAACTGGATTTAAAAAATTAAAGGCAATAAATGAAATTGTGTAAACTACTATTAATAAATAATTATGTTTTGTAAACATAATAAAATTAAAAAATGGTGGAAAATAAACAAATAAATCTATTCTACGCTAATAGTTCATTCATTTTTTATTAAAATATTTTAATATTATAGTTTTATTGTGATTATAGTTTATACAAAATATGATTATAAATTAATTTTAAACATAGGTTATTGTGTGAAATTAACTTAGGTGTTCATAATTTAAAATTGTTTACTATAAGAAATTTTTTTATCAGGAAATCCTATAATTCATCACACTTAAATTAATAATAATCACATCTCTTGGTTTTATTTGAATATTTGAATAAATGGTTCGTATTGTTTATCGCGGAGAATTAAGTTAATGGCATCACATGAAGTATATTAATTTGATATTGCCTGCTAATATTCTCAAAATTTAATTGAATAGTAATATCTTAGATTTCCACGTTGAAAAAATAATACATTTAAAAAAATATGTAAATCTTATTTTATGGAATTAAAATCGATATAAAAATCGAATTATTTAAATTTAATGGTAATATAATATGGTGTTTTAATCATGAATATAATGTTTAGGAACGTTCCTTTTTGTTTACATATATATGTCATTTTTTAACAGATCTGTTTCATTATTCTATAAATTATATGTATACAAATTTATCTGACATTTTTTGTATTTTCAAATCAGTTCTAAATACTTCTATTGATATCCTGTACTTTTTCATCAACTTATGTATATGATAGCACTTTTTTTGAAAGAAATATGTGTATTCTTTTTCTTTTTCGGTATATCCTCATTGTTTCTTATTTTTATTTGGTGATGTTGATGATAGTTGATCGGAACAATTTTTTATTTCAAGGATTGTATATCAACCATCGTAAAAAATTGTTTTTTTAATATGATAATTCTATTTATATAATGTAATTTCGCATATTATGTTATTATTTGAATTTAAGTGATTAATTGATTCAAAAGATGATCTTTATAATAGAGCTTAAGTTATTCAACAAACTATCTTATCTGTCAGTTTTTTGATATTTCTGTACATAATATCATCCAGATTTGACCGAAAAATATCTTTAAATAAGTAACACAAAGCTGATGTTTTACCAAAAGAATCTGAAACCTATTTTTTATATCAAGTTTAAATTGTATTCCTGTAACATGTATGTCATTTTTTTGATATTTTTTGTTAAATAAACATTTTTTATACGGTTTGGCATATTTTTTCTATTTTTATAGGTCATCAAATTCATAGATTTTTGGGCTGTAAATGATTTGAAAGGTATGGTTTTTTAGATGTTTAGTATATGAAAGCAACAAAGCAAGAGCTTACTTGTGGTGATAGTTCATCAATCTTTTTGCAAGTAGATATGTAACTAGATCTCTTGCATAATTAACACCATTACAAAAACTTCTAAAAAGTTGACACATTCTACCATGATCTGCAAATTAAAATAGAAATATTATAAAATATAATGGAGAATCTATAAAATTTTGACAGACTTCTAATTATGCAAGTGTTCTACTTACTTATTAGATCCGATCCGACAAGGATTAAAATTTTATGACTGCTCGATATTTTGTAATATTTGCATTTTATTTTAGATTACTGGTGAGATGTTTAATTCTTGGTAGTTTTTCTAATGGTGTTAATTTTACGAAATCCATTATATACGAATTTTTTGAATATTAGAAAGATTTGAAAAATAACATATCTTTCTATTCTGATTTTAGATCTATTACTTTAAAATGGTTTTCATTTAAATGTTAAAAATGGTATAGCTGCAATAAATTTATAGAAAATGTTTCGACAAAAAATTGTTTTCAAAAATATTGAATTTTCTCCAATACATATCAATCAATTATGCATAAAACCAACTTGTTTAGCGTTTCAATTTCCATAAGATAATAATTTATTTAACTCTCTGGATTAGATAATTTATCAAAGTAAAACTATTCGGTTTTTTCCTTTATTTATATTATATTTTTATCAACTTATTTGATGATTTAATTCATTTGTATTCTATTTTATATTGATGTTTGTTCTATTTAATAGATTTTAATAAATATTTTTTTTAAGGTATGGTTTTCAGATATAATATTAGAAAGATTTGCTTCGGATGGTATTTGTGTTTTATGATCAGGTATTTTTAAAATTACAATGAAATGGTGTTCTGATATCTTGTTTTTTTTTTGAATAATCTAATGTTATAAAATGGCGATGATTCATAATCCGAAGGAGTTGAACTGTCTTTATAGCAATTATTATATATTTTGTTAAAAATTTTAATTGATGGAAAATAATAAAGATAGATTTCAATCTACAACAGCAACCGCCGCTACATTGTTAGATTTAATGATCAAAGGACAATTGATCAATCCTGCTATTTCATTAGTAACAAAATTAAAAATAACGGAATATTTGAAAGATGGGCCTAAAAATGTTTTGCAATTGTCTGAAAAAACTAACTGTAACCCATCTGCACTATATAGACTTTTAAGGATGCTGTCAAGTGTTGGCATCTTTTCTGAAATTGAGGGAAAAGATGATGATGAGGAAAAAGATAGGCAGTTTAAACTAACGACTTTAGCATATGATTTTTCTGATGAAAAAAATATTGTCAAAAATATGTCTCAATTATTAGATCTTCAATCATTTAAGAATGCTATAAATAATTTATCATATTCCATAGAGAGTGGAAAAAATGCATTCCAACATGTAAATAATTTAAATTTATTTGATTTTTTACAACAAAATAAAGATGATGCAAAAGTGTTCAATAATGCAATGACGGCAATGACTACATCACAACTTTCCTCGCTTTCTTCAATTTATGATTTTTCACAATTTAATTGTCTTGCTGATATCGGTGGAGGGCAAGGGTCATTACTATTGGATATTTTGAATACCAATTCAAAATTAAATGGTATATTGTTTGATCTGCCTTTTGTTATTGAAAGTATTCAAAGAATTTTAAATACTGAATCTGGAAATAGTAATAAAGAGATTCTTTCCTCTAGGTGCAGACTAATTGCAGGTGATTTTTTCAAGTCTTTTCCATTTACCGCAGATGGAATTATAATAAAAAATGTGGTTTTGAATTGGGATGATAAATCTGTGATGACTATTTTTAAAAATTGTTTACAATCCATCCAGACTTTTAAAAGAGAAAATCCTGAGAAACAAAATTTAAAACCGAAATTAATCATTATTGATATAATAATGCCTGAGAAAAACGATCCTTTTATTGGAAGTGCATTAGATATACTGATGTTAATACTAACGCATAGCGGGCGTATAAGAACAAAAAAAGAATTTTCCAAAATACTTGAAAATAGTGGTTTTCATATTTCGAAGATCAAAAGAGTATCATCAGATCCTTTAAACTTTATAAGCATTATAGAGGCAATACCATCATCTATCTGACTATTTGCAATTTAATTTCTTTTATTATATAATTTTCTTAAACTGTTTTGTTGCATGATTCCTATAATCTTTGATTTTATTATCTATTTTGGTTAAATAGACATCAACTTGTTATATAATGACGCTTTTAACATCAATTCTTGTATCATATTCTTCAGTTTAACCGCGTATACGTACTCACCAAACGTTCTTTTTATACAAGAGAAAACAGTTTCTACAATCCATCTTTGTCCATAGCTTACGCTGTCCTTTCCACTTTTGCAAATTATTTTTCTGTGTCAATACTGATAGATTTCTAAGGATATTCCCTTTTCTCCATCTTACTCTAGAATTCTTTCTTACTTTAATACATGGCAGGATTCCATTTTCTGCAAGAATTTCAAACATATCATTACTATCGTAGGTACCATCTGCAAATAATTTACCTATTGTTGTTGCTGCTGCTGCTGTTCGTCGTCGTCGTCATGTTATTTGATTTTATAACGCCATTAACCAATTCTGGTAACTCTTTGCTATCATGTACATGCTCGTCGGTTACTCTCATAGCAAGAATTTTCTTTGTCTTTACATTAACAGCTACATGTATTTTCAAGTATCCTTTCTTTCTTATTTTCCATTTGTCTTGCATCCATTAACCTCTATTGGTAACCTTTATTCCAGTACTATCTATTGCAATGACAATGTATTCGTCTTTGGATTTGTTGTTGTCAGTATCTTTTATCTTTATATCCAAACGATTTATTCTTCTGTTTATTGTTGTATAATTTGGGATTGATGGTACTTTTCCTTTAGCATGGCCTTGTGTTATTCCTTCTTTGGTTTGCCTATATGGCAAGTGAAAATATACCTTAGCGTAACCAAGTAAAAGAAGAAAAGTGTTTGGATAATGAAATGGCTCGCCTATTTTACCTTGGTTCATCTCTTTTAATTCGGTATTCCAGTTGTTAATGACATCAAAGCCTAGTAAGATTTTACCTCGTCTAACTAAAGATTGGTTGTAGGTGGGCCAGTTCACATGGATTGTTAATATATGTTAGCTAAATGCATTTGGAAATAAGGAATCATGCAACAAAGCATTCTTAAACTAGTAAATTACTTTTAAAATGCTTTCAAAATATTTGATTATCATCTTAGTATTTGTTGGTATGTTATTTTATGCTTATCTTCATTGTCTGTGTGGAAATTATATATTGAACTGGCTTTGTTAACATGAAATATTATTTCGTTATTATGGTAGTAAACAAATAGCTAAAGCGATTGTTTAATTTGGTTTAACTTGAACTTGTTCTGATTACAAGGAAAATAATCTTCAAGCCCTTCTATTTTATCTTTCATATACTGTATTGTCGTTTCAATAAGGATTTTTTCAAAAGATGGAAGATGATGATTTAAATTCAACAACTTGTAGGCTTGTGGATACTATGTACCTCCATTTGATGAAACTGAATATGTTTATATTCTGCTTTGTTGCATGATTCGAAATACAGTTAAAACTTTACTTCATCCATAGCAAAACTAACTAAATTATGACTGTTTGCGTTACATCCTTAACATAAAGACGTTAACAAAAAACGATTTAAAATAATCATGCAACATAGCATCTATATTCTTCTACAACTTGAGATAGAAATCGCTCCGCAACAAGTATGTTTCATTCTTTTAATATGCCAACAGCAAGATTTCTTCATACTTTGGTTCTACAATTAGCCAAAGATAGATTAATTCAGAAGATACTTTTATGACAGTTTCATCAATGATATGCTCTTTCATTTTCTTCTTGAGCGAAAATTTCTTTGGTCTATATTTGAGTCCGGTTTCAAATAGAAACTTATTTATTATTCCTATTTTTAAAAGATAATGCTTTAGGGGAGTTTTCGAATGGTATATCTAAAAAATAATAGTATTATCTATAACCTATAATTTGTAAAGATATTTTGTTTCTGTTAGACTACGATATGGTGTTTTAAATCTATTTACTTTTCCGTAAGTTAACATAGCCACCGAACTTAAATCTATTTTAAAAATTATCAAAAATATTGTTAATTTTTTAGGTAGATTATGTTATTAATGTGCTCTTTTTGTTTAATTAATTTTAATTACTAGTAAATAATTAAGGTATGTTGAATAATGCATTTGCTCCTGCTTCTGCCACCAATTGATCCTGTTCCCCAGATCCTCCACTAACTCCGATCGCACCAACAATTTGTCCATTCCTTTTTATCGGAATACCTCCTGCAAATATCATTATGCGTCCATCATTGGATTCATGAATACCATAAAATTGACCACCTGGTTGACAGTCTTTAGCTAAATCTTTTGTTGATATATTAAATGCACGAGCAGTATATGCTTTTTTGATTGATATATCTATACTTCCTATCCACGCATCATCCATACGTACATGAGCAATTAGATTTCCTCCTGAATCAACAACAGCAATATTTTGAGGATGATTGATTTCTATGGCTTTTTTTTCTGCGGCATTAATAATTTTCTTAGCATCATCTAAAGTAATCATATGATTGGTTCTCCTTTTTCTCTTGTTTTCTCATAAGGGTGCTATATATTTTAAATTATATCAGTTTTGTTACATAGAATTTTAAAGAAATGTTTTGATCACATATTCTATAGGTTTTCCATAATAAGATCATTATAAATCATTATATGATTTTATTGCATTATGTAAAAAAATATTGCGAGTATTTCATCCAATTATGAAGAAAGTAACTACATGACTGTCATATTTGAAGTGAATATCGCTAAAAATAAAAACCATTATTAAAAATGAGTTTATTATCTTAGTGGGTTGTGTCTTTGTGCCCAATCTATGATTGATCCATCATAAACTCTGACCTTTTCAAATCCTGCATTGCGAAATTGTATATATTTATGGGCTGCTCTCATTCCTGAATGACAATAGCATATAATCTCCTTGTCTATATTTATGCCATTTGAACTAAAATCGTGTAATAACTCTTCTTTATCTTTTATTTTATCATTATTCAATCCATCCTCCCAATTATTTAGTATGGATCCGGGTATTCTAGCTTGAAAGTGTTCTTGGGGCGTTCTTGCATCAATAATTATTACATTAGGATCGTTTTGTTTTTCTTTTATCATTTGTGCGTCTGCGCGTATAGTTTGATTAATCTTTATGTTCTCATTTAGAATATCATCATTAGTAGTTTTTGATTGGTGTTGTATTTTTGTCCCTAATGGTTCTTGTTTATCTATTGGAAGCCCTGATTTTACCCAACTGCCGTAACTTGCATTTAATAATTTTACATTAGAGTATCCATAATACATTAAAGTCCATACTATTCTTGCTGCAGTAGGATCTTGATATTCTCCATATACTATTATTTTTTTTTTATAGTCCAGTCCGAGTTTATGGAATAGATTGGAGGCGGCAGATTGTTCTAATACAAGGTTGGACCCATTGTCTGCGATCGAAATAAATTGATCTATGCTTACAGGTATTGAATTTTTAATATGGCCAAATCTGTACATTATTTGACCTCTAGTATCTAAGATTATTATGTTATCATCATTCAAATGCGAAACAAGCCAATTTGTATCCACAGTTACCATATATTGTAGATATTACCTAATCTTTTTCTTGCATATATTTTTATACTGGAAGTTCTTGTTTTTGTGTTCTAAATAAAATTATGTTTATTAAAAAATTTATTGTAAAAGGAAACGAGTAATAAAAAAAGAATAATATATGGTTTAAATTTGATGTTTTTATCGTTCATTTGTTTTTCTTTTGAAAGATATTACTATTGATATTTATTACTTTTATTGAGATTTAAAATATTTTGCAATTTTCAATAAAATATTAATAGATTTTATTTTTTTTAACGGAAAAATTGATTTAATTTGAGGATTAAAATAGTCTTTAATATATTGATAAAAGAATTGTGACGATGTTATAACTCTTGGTAATCTGTGGTTGATTAAAATAATATTTTATTAATGATCTTGATATATGATGAATGTTATTTTTTCTATGAATTATAAAGCAATTCAAATTTTTTATACTATGTTTTAACCGTATTTTTCATTGGAGGAGTGTTTGCAAAAAGCTTTAGTACCCAAACCCAATATGCTTGCAGCCATGGGTGCAATTATCATTGCTGAACTTCTTGGCAATTTTAATAACTCTATTATGAGGAGAACTAAAGATGTACCGGTAGTATCAGGATCTGTTTTAATTTTTTTGTGAAGAACTCCATCAGGATTACATAATTCTTCATGTAATACGTCAGCATACGCAACCCATACTGATCTACCATCTGGATTAGTATGATTTTGTAACATATCTACATCATATAAACTTGGCATGATTAAATCAACATCTTCTCCTGATTTTTTAAGGTCTATAAGAATTTCTTCTATTTTATAATATACAACGCTAAGGTTACCATTTGATTTGTAAATTTTGACCGATAATTGTTCAGCAAGTCCTCCTGCCTTTTCAATTTCATTCTGAATCATAATATATCCAGTTTTCAGCTGTTAGCTGCCTCCGTACTTTTAATATCAACTTGTATTAACATGATATTTTACTAACAAAGAGGTATTTTTAAGCATTTTACCAAATTACTCATTTTATTATAATTTATAATTATAAATTAAAATTTATTCATTTTGTCATCTGTTTTGTTATACATTATTTATATATACAAGATTTTATCTGATTTTTTTTATCGGGATTTAATTATTTTAAATGACATTATCTTATTTTATATAAATTAAATATTAGCTGAATCTCTATGGGTAAAAAAACAAATTTATAATTGATGATTTTTTATCATAATTGATTTATTTTTTTAAATAAACTTATTTTATTTGTATACGTTTCCTAAGTATTTAATAAATATAAAAGATAAATGGATGAACTTTTTAAGCGCTTGTTTCTCTTGTAAAATTTTTTGGTTTAGATTTTTTATGTTATTTTGAAAACTATAATTCATTTATGTGCAATTTTTAATATGTAATATATTGTTTATTATAATGCTGAATTAAAAGTATTTTATTTTATTATATTAATTCAAAGTCTCTTTTAACTATATTGCGATAGAATTGTATTTGCTTATTATATTTTTTGTAAATAAATAATATATGTTAAACTATAAACGCTGGGCTTAGTTAGAATGGATATAGAAATATCTTTTTAAATCCATGTTTTGCTGTAATTTTTAATTATCGAAGTAAAATATTAAAAATTTTTAGTTTAATTCGATAGTTTAAAACAAAATCTATATATTTGTAGATCGGGTTCATTCTGAAGTTAGGAAAGCATAAATATTCTAGAAAAAACTATCTAACTAATGAATAGTAAAAATGTATTTGTGGTAGCAGGCTGTATGGCTATCTTACTTGTGTTTGGAAGTCAATATGCTATGACAGTATCATCACAACTATCCTCATCACCATTTTCAGACTTCTCTTCATCACCATTTTCAGACTTCTCTTCATCACCACCAACTATAGCATCCTCATCTTCGCATCCGCATTCATCAAGTCATGCTATTGGTTTCAAAGATGGTTGTGCAGATGCAAATACGCTACATCCTACAAAAACAACTGATTTACATTTTAATAGACATCCTAATTCACATCATCATTCTAGAGCATATTTACAAAGTTATGCAGAAGGTCTTTTAAAATGCAAAAATAAATGACAATGGGAAAACCCTTAATTTTATGACTAGTAATTTTTTTAAAATTTTTATTTTCATAAGATTATTTTAAAAAGTATGAGTTTAAACAAATTATAGATATATAATTACTATATAGAAAACCGTTTAATCAGATCAAACGCTGTGAACAACCATATTGGACAACATTGTACAAATAGATATGGTTTTTATTGAAGATGGGAATGGAATTTATGATGCACCATTAAATAAGGTGTGGGAATTGGTGAAAAAGCATACCACAGAAAGATCTTTAATTCATCAAAATGCAAAAAATGTAACAACAAATCTTTTAAGTGAAAATACATCCATCCATAGCTGGGAAGACGAATATAACGGACAAATTATACAATTAAAGGTTAAAGGAACCTGTGTTTTATCCATTGGGTATTGCTTTTGAAATGATTGATGGCTTTTTGGTAGGCTCAATTATTTCATTTATTATCAACCGGTAGAAGAAAATAAAACACGGGTGATTGTAATAGGGGTGTTTAAATCTGATTATAGTGATCCTACTGAGGAAGATGAAAAAAAATTAAGGTCTTTTATATTGTCCAAATTTGAAAAAGCTTTTGAAGAGGATCAGATATATTTAAAACATTATAAATAATTTTATCTAACATATTTTAATCCAAAATTCTAAATTTCTTTAAATAATTTTATTTCAAGAGGTTTCAAAACCAAATCTGTTATTTTATTTCTATTATCTTTGGATTCTTTTTGGTTATAATGTTTATCAAAAGCTCCTTTGCTTGACCATACTTCATCAAATAATAATTCATTAGGTCTATCAAGGGATGAATTTAATATATATGATATATTGCCATCTTCCTTACGGGATGCTTCGACAATTGGTAGAAGAATATTTAATAATTCTTTTAGCTTCCCTTCCTTTGCTTCTAATGTTGCTAGCACTCGGATACTGTTATTGGAAATGGTTTGATTGTAGTTATTATTCATTATATAGAGAGTTTTGTTGTCATCAATATGTTTTTTGAGGTGTATCGTATTTCTTTATCTGTTGATTTTATGATATTGATTAATTATGTTTTAAAATTTAAAATTTTGAATTAAGCAAATTAGGCTCTGTTAACTTTTTGATTTTTTCTATCATATGCACTATTATTGATGTAATAAATTTCTACAAATTCTTATATGGATTTAATGGTGATGTGCTCAAAATATCCTGATTTTATTGAAATTGAATTGAAACAGACATTGATTGAAACGAAACTATTTTGAAAATCATTAAGGTAACGACTGTAAATTATCTTTGATTTATTTATATCTTGTATTTTTATGACCTGATAGTAATTTTGAATGTTTGCTTGTAAAAATAATTTGGTTAAGATATGTAAAGTAACTAAATAAATAATACTGTTATCTGATATAGCATAAATTGACGATTAAAAGAACCTAAAAATTGTTGGATGTTTAAAAAAGTAAACTGTGATTGATTGCTTGTAGTTTGTCTTGCATCTTTGAAAATCCATATGTGAGTATGATGGACCGTGTAGAAATCTCTGTGTTAGTGGTGAAATTGTATGATAGTACGTTATTCAATAAAAATCTTAAAATGCTCTTTTTGTACAAATAAAGAACAATGGATTTTAATCAATACTTTAATTATAAATCTTTTATTAATTGTGTGTCTTTATATTATTAATGAAATCTCGCTCCAAAAAGCCAGATGAATCCCAACCACATATTGCTATAATAATACCTTTTAAAACTAAGACGATAAAATTCAAACCAATTCCGATCGAGTATATAAGTGGAGATGGAAAGGAGGAATTGTGTATCATTAATGAAACATTAAAGATAGATGCTACGGGAATTACTACTACAGAAATTATTAATGATTTTATTAAAAAATTTTTGGAAAATTGGGATAGGTTTCAAAAAAATGAACCTGTAAAGAATTATCTTTATACTAATACACCTGATATAAGTCCAGATGGGTATCATGATCTCAAAATGAAATATTCTGCGTTGGTTGAAAACTAATAAATTAGGTATGTATAATTAGGGCAAAAATATAGATAATTCAGAATGTCTTTTATATAGTATCGTTTAATAAACACAATTTTATTAGTGTATTATATTATATGCAATATCGATTTCTTGTCTTTAAATCTTTATCCTTAGTTTTTACATGAATAAAAAATTTAAAGGTTAAATGTATGTTCTATTTCTGCTAAATATACAAGATATGTTATTTTAAACCTGCATGATTTTTATCAAGTGGGCCTGCAAAATTATTTTGAATTTTTACTATTAGGTATTGGTATAAATTGTAAAAACACTATAAAAGTAAATCTTCTACTTTGTATGATGGCTTTTTATTCGATTAATTATACCTTAAACAACTTATAATGTCTTAAAAATTATTTTCTATCATATTGTTGATATGGTTTAACTAATTTTGATGATATTTTGATTAAGTCAGTTCATTTTCATTTTTATGGTGTGTTATATACTATCTAATGATCAAGTTAAAAACTAAACTATATTATGTTCTAACTGAAATGATATAAAAAAAACTATTGTAGATAAATTAAAAATATGTTTGTGATGTGTTGTTAATCTGATTCGTCCGAGTATATGAGTTTCATTTCGTCAAATGTAAGCTTTTCGCCACCCGCCATTTTCTTCATTGCCACTTCTTTTAGGGAATTCCATAAATCTTGATTTTCCCTATTCTTTCGCATTTTATCTTGAGGGATTTCATGTGATCTTCTTCTATCTCTGTCTCCAATGTTTTGTCTTCTTTGACGATCTGATGAATGTTGTAGTCTTGATTTCTTAAACTCTATCGCATTAAGCTGAGTGTCTACCATCTCTAATTTTGCACCTGCCTCACGAACCTGATGAATCACCATCCTTCTTTCTTCATAGAGTTCTTCTCTTTTATTTAATAAAACATCTAGATTAGATTTTAATTTACCAATAATCTTCCCTATTTCAGCTTTTTGATCAAAGATTTGAGTCATTTTTCCGCGCAAGTCGTCAAACTTTGATGCCATGTTTTTATACGTATCTTCTTTTTTTGTAATTACCTTTAGTGTGTGTAACTTTGTTGCAATTTCTTTTGATTTCAAAACCAGTCGTCTTTCTTCATCTTTTGATAATTTCTTGGTTTGAATATCTTTTTCTATTTGATCTAATGCCTTTGTCAAATTTACAACATTGTATCTATCTCGTCTTGATCTAAAGCCTGTACCGCCCGATGCTTTAGAATCTAGAGTCTTCATTCGTTTTCTTTCTTCTATTAAACTATTCTTTAATTCGGTAAATTTTGTATAGTCTGCATCTTTAATCTCATTAGTATGTTTTAACTTTAATCTTTCTGCTTCTAATTTTACTCTTTCTTCGTCAATAATCTTTTTTGTTTCTTCTATTCTTTGATTAATTTTATCTATTTGACCTTCTCCCTGTTTTTGTTCATCTATAAGATTTTTTTTGAATTCTAGAAGTGTTTTTTGATTTGAATCTATTGAGTTATTCATTCTGTTATCCTTTTTTGTTGCAGAAGCGTTAGCTGCAGCAGTTGGAGCTATAGCTGAATTTCCGCCAGTCTGTTCTTGAACCACGCCGCTACACATTAAAGATATATGGAAAAATATATTCCTTCTTATTGTACTCTATGGAAATTCAGATTAAATTCGTCATTCAATATTTAATATTTTAAATTTAAAAAAAAGTAGATTAAATTATATATGATGTTTAAAATATTTTAGATTGGATTAAAAAATTATGCTGTAGCATAATAAAAGTATTTACACAAATATGATTTTTATAATAAAACTGACTATATATTTATATTCTATATGAGCTATATATCCATGAGAGAATATGGATGATTTTGATAAGGACTTTTCAGGATTTGACTGGAAAAATACTCCTGCTTACAAGCATCCTGGGGGAAAGGATTGTCCATGTCCAAAACATGAATATATTCGTGAACAAATTAATATCGCAAAAACATTAAATTCTGATGCTAAAAATTTGGATATTAGCAAAAGACCTGCATCAAATGTAACTTTAAAATTTTGTCCCGATCATTATAATGTTTATTTTAAAGAAGTTATTCCTGCCATGCCTTTAAAATATAGGATAATGACAAAGATCGCATTAAAATTAGGTGCGGTTGTCATTCAACAAATCCCATATATGATGTCTGAAAAATGCTTTTATTGCAAATTTGGATCTGGGGGATTTGACAAAAAAGTAGAATTGCCTCCAATATAATTTAGTATTTGTCGCTAGTTTTTTTTATACCTGATAGGTTAGCAATTAAATTATAATGATTTGAAGATATTCCTAGGGACGATATATTCCTTATAATAATTGAGAGATATGGGATTCTTTCATTTGATTCAGATTTTAATCCTTCCAAAAAGGTTTTTTCAATCCTTTTGTATTTTTCTCCATCTAAATCAATGAGACTAGATAAAAACAATCCTACGTCTAAACTTTTTGCATAAATTGAATTCTGTTTTTGAATGAATCCTATATCTGTTCGTATTAAATTCGAATTCTTTACTAAGTAGTTTTGTGCTTTGTTATCTATAAAACAAAATCCTGCCTGGTGTAATTTGGCTGTAATTGATCCAGCTTTAAAAACTATATTTATATCACCATTATTTTTTAAAAATTTATATAAGTTACCATCTTCTATATATTCTTCAATTAAAGTATCTTTACTTAAATAATATAAGTGAGGTGTAGGTATTCCAAGTTTATTTAATAGTGTTCTATTTTTCTGACTTTCATTTCTTAATATCATATGGCCTAACTTTGGTGGGGGTGAAGGGTGTAGTAGGTACTACCGATATTAAAGAATATAGAAAAATTAAAAAATATTCATTTATTGCCTTGGTAAATTTGTCCTTTTTAATTATCACTTTTTTACCATTTAACACGGTGACTTTGATATCTCTTTGCCAATTTACCCAATTCAATATATTTTGCTAATCAACTATGAAAAATCTATGTTAAATACGTTTTATTCTATAGTTAAATATAATCTGAAAAAACAAAAAATTAATTCTACATTAACCTTTACCTATTATCTCTATTTGTGCTGCCTTTTTGAAAATTCAAATCCAACTTGGTCGTCTCTGATTTAACTTTTCAATTCAAAAAAATAATCATGTATATTAATTTACTTATGTTAAAATCTGAATATTGTTGAATAATTGTTTCATTATCTATTTTCTTATTTGATCTTTATTTTTTTATGTGATTTAATGTACTATATATGATATTAGTTATTTTCATTTTCAAATCTAAATACAAGATATTTTACAAATGAATTTAAGGATCAATTTTTAATATACCTCATTATAGATGAGTGCTTATGATGACATTTTCAAGATAGCTTTAGAAAGAGGATTTTATTTTCCTAGCTGCGAACTTTATTCTGACTCTAATGCAGGATTTTGGGAATACGGACCAAATGGTGTAAAAATTAAAAACAAATTTCTTGACTTGTGGAGGCGTGAATTGGTAAGACGAGGTAACATGCTGGAAATAGATGGAACTCAAATTATGAGCAAGAGCGTCTTTATGGCATCCGGGCACCTGAAAAACTTTTCTGATCCAGTTATAAAATGTACAAAATGTAAATCCTCTTTTAGAGCAGATAAATTAATCCAAGAACAAACTAAAATAGAAGTACCAGAACGTCTAGAAAATGATAAAGTTGATTTGCTTATTAAAGAAAATAATTTAAAATGTCCGAATTGTAAAGGCGATTTCTCATCTTCTGAACGGTTTAATATGATGTTTAAAGTTGAAATCGGTCCTAACCATGATGAGGCTTATTTAAGGCCTGAAACTTGCCAGTCTATTTTTGTAGATTTTCCTAGAGTTTTTAAAGTTAGTCGTGGAAAATTACCTTTAGGCATCGCCCAAGTTGGAAAAAGTTTCAGAAATGAAATTTCTCCACGTCAAGGATTATTGCGTTTGAGAGAATTTTATCAGGCTGAAATTGAAGTCTTTTGTAATCCAAATAAATTAAATGATCTGCCCAAATTTGATGAAATAAAAAATACTGTTTTAAGAATATACGATAAGCAAATAATAGAAATTACTGCTATTGAAGCAGTTGAAAAGAAAATAATTCCAAATAAGCTCATCGCATATTATTTATCTCTTTTAGTTGAATTTTTTAATAAAACCGGTATTTCAAACAAAAGAACCAGACTTAGACGATTAGCTGATGATGAAAAAGCATTTTATTCTGATATTGCATTCGATTTTGAGGTAGATACATCTTTTGGTTGGCTAGAGCTTGTAGCTTGTAATTATCGTTCTGACTATGACCTTTTATCTCATTCTACTATCAGTAAAACAAATCTGTATGTGATGGATGATGAAACAAAGGTTTTACCTCACGTATTTGAATTATCTCTTGGTATCGATAGATGCATTTATTCTATTTTAGAACATTCATATTTTATTGATAAAGAAAAAGATGATAGAATCCTATTACAGCTTAAACCCTATTTGTCGCCTATTCAAGCGGGTGTTTTACCTCTTTTGAAAAAAGATGAATTTAAAAAAAAATCCATGGATTTGCTCAATTTAATAAATAGAGATTTCGATGTATTTTACGATGAATCTGGTTCTATTGGTAGGCGTTATAGACGATTAGAAGAAATAGGGGTGCCTTTTGCATTTACTATTGATCATCAAACCATTGAAGATGACACGGTTACGATTAGATTTCGTGATTCAATGGATCAGGAGCGGATTAAAATAAAAGATGTTAAATCATTTTTAACGTCTCATCTTGTTGTTGATTGACCTTAAATTACCAGAAAATACTTTCGCTTTCTTTTATTTTATCGTTATTCTTATGATCGATACTATTTTGTTTCTCTTTTAAATACTGTATATAATTGATTATCAAATCTTTTTGTTTGTATATACCTTCGGGTGCTATTACTGAAGGTGCTTTAGTTGTCGGTAGATCTCCGCAGCAACTTTCCTCAAATTTTTTTATATGATATTCAACAAATTCTATTTTATTTTCTACAAAAATATTTTTTATAATGAGAGAATCATTTGAATCATCGATTATTAATATTGGTTTTCTTTGGCTCCCCATTTTTTATAGTATATTTCTGTAGCTGATTCTAAAGAAATATAAGTATTTTCCATTATATTATCTAATATTTTGAAAACGCTGTTAATCAACAATTTTTCTCCTTTTGTTTCTAATATTGTTAAAGTATTGAATGATCTTAACTGTGATTGGACTATCTATGATAGTACAAATCTTTCTTCATTCGATCCAAATTTTCTCAGTTTATTGCAAAAATTTGATAGTGTAATTTTGTCTGGAAGAAAACAAAATTCTCCGATGATTAATAAAATAAATTCTGGAATAGTAAAAGGTTGTATACTACTCGATAAACCCTTGTTGGGGATTTGTTATGGCGGACAAATACTAGCTTTGACTTTGGGATGTACTTTAAAGAAGATGGAAAAAATTCAAGATACTATTAAAATTGATATTTTAAAGTCATCCGAGTTATTACCTAATACTTCTTCAATTGAGATGTATGAAAGTCATAGTTTCTGTATATCAAAGCTTTCAAAAAATTTTACATTATTAGGAAGTTCTGAAAAATGTGAGAATGAATTATTCTGCTTTAATGACAAACCTTTATTTGGAACTCAATTTCATCCTGAAAAAAGTGGTAAAAATGGAAAATATCTTTTTGAAAATTTTTTAAAGTTGTAAATTAAGTTTATTCTATATTGTCATTACTTTTGCTCGGAGATTTGTTTGGTTTACACTACTTTTAAATTACTGTTAATCTGTATCCTTTCAAAAAATTAAATGATCTTCTGATTTCAGTATAACATTAAATTATTTAAAGTAACAATATGGTTTTTATTTAATATTTATTTTTGTATTTTTGTGCAAAGTGATAATAATGCTAATGACGATAATCATATTCTCTTACCTTTAGTTGATAAAAATGAAGAAAATGTGGTTTTTCCACTAGTATTAAACGTATTAACTAAATTTTGGGGTGAAGACGTGCCTTATAGTGAAATACAAAAGAGATCTGTGAATTATAATAACTTTAAAGGAACTATTTTTATAGAAGGGTTGGAATTGCTCGATAAACTCAATTTGTCTTATATATCTTACAAAAGTTCAATTTCTGATTTGAAAAAAAAGATCAAACAGGGTTTTCCAATGATTGTAGTTCTACCTGGTATAGGTGATATTATTCAATTTGCGACTATTGTTTGTGGTTATGACGATAAAGAAGACCGGATAATAACATATATACCAGAACCTGATTCTTACGGTGCTATACCTGTAAATAAATTTATTGATGAATGGTCTCAGGATGATTATTTTTCTATTTTGGTATTTCCAAAAGATATGTATAATATATTTAAAAATGAATCTTTTGAATTTAGCAATTCTAATAAATTTTATTTAGAAACAGAACGATTGAATCTTCAGGGTAAAATTCAGGAGTCTATCGACCTATTAAGGTCTGTTATTGACAAATCTTTATCGAATAGTAATAAGGATGATGCTAAAAGTAATCCTCAAATTTTGTATTTATTGGCAGGTATATTGAATGAAAAGAATGATGAGGAATGTGTATCATTATATGAACGCGTTATCAAAATCAATCCAAAATTTTATCTAGCCTATAGAGGACTAGGTAATTATTATTTAAAAAATAAAAATTATTTATTATCTAAAGAAAATTATGCAAAGGCAATTGAAATTAACCCGCAAAGATATGGATCAATATATAAAAACTTGGGTATAGTTTTATTGGAGCTTGGAGATAATTCTGGGGCTAGAGAGTCTTTTAAAACATATTTAAGATTCATTCCAAACGCCAAAGATAAGGATAATATTTTGCAATTTTTAAATTCATAATTAACTTAATTTTTATTTATAGAGTTCTTTATTTAAATTGATATTGGACAAGAAAAATGATAAAGTAATAATAATCGAACCCTCCATTCAGTCTGATTTATTTTTAAATTATCTTAAAGATGTAGTTTTTAATATTTTAACAGAGCACTCTATTTCATTATTGTCAATAATAAATGATGGATTTTATTTTGTTATACAATTAAAAAAAAACGATGAATTGGTTTACGCATTGAATTTGTTAAGCAAAATTCCTGGCATATCTTGTGTATTTATAGCTAAATACTTTGCAAATGAATATGATCTATTGACAAAAAGCATTATTCCTATCTGGAAAGATTTGTTATTATCTGGCGAATCTTTTCATATCAAAATTATTTCTTCTACTTGCAATAAAAAGAGTGAGAAGAATTTGTCATCAAAAGATTTGGAGTTTTTTTTAATTAGTGAGTTAACATCTATTTGTTCTGGTGTCAAATATGATAATAGTGAAGAGAATGTCGAAAAAATTTTTTTTATTTTGATGGGTACTGAATATGCCTACGTTAGTTTGCTATTGAAAAAGCTAAAAAATACTATCCCGTTTAATTTTATGAACCAAAAGGTTACATGTGCAATTTATAATGATTATTGTTTTTTATCAATTGATTCGATTTTGAAAAGTGGATTCATTCCATTATTGTTCTTTTTTTATTCAAGTCGAAATCAATTACTAAAATTTTTAAAAATTTTTGATAAAATTATCAAAAACTATCCGATATATGAAATTGAAATTAATTTAGTAGGTTTAGAAAATGTTCATAACAAACTATCTTCATTAGATGAAATGTTTGATTTCTCTGATTTGGGTAAAGATGTTACTGTTGAATTATTCAAAGAACAAATAATACTCTTTTTAATGTATCGTTTTAAAAATTATGATGTTACATGTCTTTCTTTTCTGCCTCTATTACATCCATTTTGGTTTATAAAAAAAAATATCCAATTATCTTTTCAATCAAATAAAATTCCTTTACTCCCTTTTTTATTTGAGTTCAATTCTAGGAGCAATCTTGTAAGTTTTTATAAATTTAATAATTTAAGAATTGAAACTTGTATTTCAAACTCTTTTTTGGATGCAAATCAAATAACTTTTGATAATTTATGTCAAAAAATTCTTGGAGATGTATCTATAATAGATGATGTAAATAATAATATTTTAAATTTTAAACTAGATTTGAGAAAAGACGATATTCTTGATATTCTCAATTCCGTCTAGCTTATTACTTGTCTCCATCAACTGTAAAGCTTTTTTTGTATATTTATTGTCGTAAAGTATGTTTTCAATTGTTTGTTTTATGACTGCTGTATTTATTAATGTGGGATTAATTGTTAATCCAATTCCAAGTTTTTCAATTTTATTGGAGTTTGATAGCTGTTCGCCATGATTTTCGATTGGTATTGATAGAAACGGTTTTCCAAATTGTATTGCTTGGGAAATTGCAGTATGTCCGCCCCTAATTATCAACATATTTGATAAATAGAAAATTTCATCTCTATATGGACACCATTCAAAATACCATATATTATTTCCAATTTTGTTTGGATTTGTTTTACCGTTGGCCTTCCCCTCAGAAATTACAAATTGAATATTCGGCATTGTTTTACAGACTTCCAATAATTTTAGAATTATTGGTTTTCTTGTTTCTTTAGGGCCGCTAATGTGAATAAAAATCAGAAATCTGTTTTTATCTATTTGCAAAATTTTTGCAACTGAATTTAAATTTTCATCTGAAATTAGTTTTTTCGATGTCAAAAATCCAATATAGTTTAATTTAGGTTTTATGGATCTGACTGAGTTAATAGTATCCTCTGAAATTGTATATGGTGGAGGTAGATCTGGAATTAAGATTTTATCCGAGATGTTCCACATTCCGCCCATAAATTCGCCAAAACATGTTTCAAAAAATTTTACAATTTGAAATTTTCTTAATGTGGGTGTTAGAAGTAACTTTATCTGATTAATCAGCAAAATAGTGGGTATGTTTAAGATTTTACCTGCAATAAGAGATGATATCCTAGAATCTGAAATTATTAAATTAGGATTAAATCTCTTTAAATATCTTATTTCCATGTTAATTTGGATGGGCACGTTAGTCACCCATCTAGGAATTTTAGTGATATTGTCTTTAACCGAAAATCCGCCATCTTTGCCCCATAAAAATTCTACTGGTGGGATGACGTTGCATTCATAACCATGAATATTTAAATAATTTTTTACTTCCCCGAATGATGAAAAATTCGACTCACATCCGTATTCTTTAAACTTATTGGCCAAAACTAAAAGGCGACTAGCATGCCCCAGACCAACACCGTAGGGTGTAAAATACAGTTTTTGCAACAGTGTAAACGATTCTTTATTATGCGTTTAAAAGTGTTAGTTTATTTGTTCTACTTATTGTTATTTTTAGAAGATTGTTTTGCTTTATTTGTGCATGATCTGTTGATATTTTATATTGTTTTAAAGGTAAAATTGATATAATTAAATTATATAAATTTTATTGGATGCTTAAAACCTGTTTAAATCTTTTTAATATTTCTATTGTATATTTATTAATAATATTTATATCTGTAATTTTGTTTTCCAATTTTTTTTCATATTTTAGGTTTTCTGTAATGGCTACTCCAACCTCTAATCATGACTTTTCGTTAGGGAATGAAAATACAATGATTGCAAACCCTTCTTGTGGTGAGGTTGTTAAAGGAGATGTCAAACTGATTTCCAATTTAGTATGCAATGGTGATGGATTAATAGTGGGGGCTGATAATACAAAAATCAATCTTAATGGGTTTTCTATTAAAGGTCCGGGAATTAATAGCAATAAAGTTGGAATAATGGTAGGTGCTGAAAATAACATTATTGTATTGGGTAATGGCGTGATTTCTGGATTTCAGTCTGGTATCTATATATCTGGTAGTAATAATATTATCGCAAAAAATGTGAATATGATTAATAATAAAGTTGCGATTTATCTTACCGGTGTTAAATCAGCTGATATAAATAATAACATGATTAACAACAATACCATTGGTATTGCTTCTCATTCTAATAAAGATGAAATCATAAGATATAATCTTTTCAATGAAAATAATCTTACTGGAATAACTTTTATAAACTCTCATAATTCTACAATAGAAGGAAATAATTTAATTAATACAACAAATGGTATTTTTCTTGATGCTCAAAGCTCTATGAATAAAGTAAATTTTAATAATTTGTTCAATAATGTTTTAGATATTAATAATGCCAATAACCTTCCACTTAATATAAATAATAATTACTATGCAAATAATAATTGTATGACTAGTCTACCGTCTGGCTTATGTATTGGAAGATAAGTAATAATTGGTTAATATAATAATAATGTTTAAAAAAAGGATTAGTGTTGTGAAAACATTTTGCTATTGAACATTGGTAAATGTGATAAAAAGCTGTTGGAATCATTACCATTTGCACTTGCACCATGCATTTCACGCATGTGAGATAATATATCGTCATTGCTACTGTTCATATTTTTGTGAGCTGCTAACATAGGTAATAGAGATAATATACCACTACCATCGCTATTGCTACTGTTCATATTTTTGTGAGATGCTAACATAGGTAATAGAGATAATATACCACTACCATCGCTATTGCTACTGTTCATATTTTTGTGAGATGCTAACATAGGTAATAGAGATAATATACCACTACCATCGCTATTGCTACTGTTCATATTTTTGTGAGATGCTAACATAGGTAATAGAGATAATATACCACTATGATTGCCTGAATGCTTTGCTTTAAAATCTTTTATATTTTGTACCATGTTTGCTATTTTTAATAAAATCCAATTTTTCATTTCTGGATCTGTAAACATTGTTTTAAATATTTTTAATTTTTCTTTAAAGTTACTAACTTGACCATAAATGGGAGTACCAAAATGATCTTTAGTTTTTATCGGATCCAACGAAATTGCAATTGTATTATTGTTTGCTATTACTATTTGTAAAGGAACATTGTTAATAGGGTCATTCTTCATAGTTACTGAAGCAAATCCATCTAAAATAGTTTGACTACCTTTATGAGTTACGCTATCAAAAGTTGCATTGTATATTTTATGCACATGAGGTGCTGAACCATTTATCATCACCATATTAAAAACGCTGAAAAAACCTCTGTCCGCTGGTGTGGTCTTGTTAAAAATACCCATCCATTGGCCAGATAAAATCCAATTTTTATTTATACTTGATATTGGTCCTGCATGAAAAGTATTTGGAGATAGGGAAACTGCTGATGCACCGTTGATCCAAGCTATGGAAATTAAAAAAGTTGTTAATATTATTGCACTTATTGTTTTAAAATAATTTGTGTTAGTAAGCACATTACTTTTGTATTCAATCGTTTAATAAATATTAATATTCTATTCACCGCATAAATAGTAGAATATCCTGTGTATCTCTCATTCATAAACTCGTCATTTAATTTTATACACGATCTTTTGGATTATTACGGTGATAAAAGATTTTCTGTAAATCTGACCTAAACCGATCTATTTTAACGATAATAATTGTAATTATTGTTCTTAACCCTTGATAATTTGTATAAATTTATTATCGATTTAATTATGTGACCTAATGTACACATTCATAATTATTATCTTATTAAATCTTGTACATATGCAATATTGTCTTTATCACTTCGGATATCGTCTATTGGTGTTTCCATGATAAAAGGAATATGGGATATCTTTTTATTGTTTAATAAAACTTTGAAACCTTCATTACCCATTTTTCCAATTCCTATATGATAATGTCTATCTAATTTGGAACCCAATTCTCCTTTTGAATCATTTAAATGAATTACTTTTATTTTATCTATTCCTATTATATCTGATAAAGCATCCAACACTTGTAAACTACCCTTTTCGGGTACTCAAATCATATCCTGCTGCAAAAGCATGACAGGTATCTAAACACACTCCAAAATTATTTGAATTCAAACGATCTAAAATGCTTTTGATTTCTTCGAAGGAGCTACCAATGCTATTTTTTTGTCCCGCACTATTTTCGAGTAATATTTTCACATCATTTTTTTCTAGAGTATTTGAATCCAAATAATTGTTTAACGCGGTATTGCATGCGTTTATTAATTGACAAATTCCATTCTCTGAACCATGTCCTAAGTGGCTTCCAAGGTGAATTACAAGATTAGGTATTTGAAGAATACCACATCGAACGATTTCATCTTCAAGAACTTTTAATGATTGTTGATACATTTTACTATCTGGAGCAGACAAGTTGGGCAAATATGGCATATGAACAACTACTGAATCAAAACCAATCGACGTATTCTTTAATTTTTCTTTAAATCTATCTGATTCCTCTATTGAAATCTCTCTGGTTTTCCATTGCCTTGGACTTCGAGTAAAAATTTGAAACGCAGAACAACCACTATTTAATGCTCTATCAATTGAATTTGATAGACTACCACTAATAGAAATATGAACGCCTAACTTGATTTTCAATTAAAATGGTTAAAGTATTTTAAATTTATAAGTGATAACATTTGAATAGATGAAAGTAAAATACATACAATTCTAAGCAGGACATTATGAATTAATTCAATTGTTATAATAATTATAGATAATGTTACCTAAAATAAATCAAAATAAAATAATATTATTTGTTTTCATACTGCTTATATTATATGTGTGGATCCTATCAGTAAGCCAAAAAATGAATGATCGAGATTTAAACATTATATGGGTATGCACCCAATGTAAACAAAGTTTTTTATTTAATTCGGATATGCAAGATCATAAGACTTGCACTGGACATTCTCGGATACATAAATTTGATTTATTGTCGGGCAGAATGATTGATAGTATAGAAATGAATTGATGGTGGATGACCTTATTTATTGATGTATAATATTTAATCATTATCATTAAAAATAAGGTATAATTATTTTCTAAATTTCTACTACTATTTTCCGAAACTTTTTTTTATATAAATATATTGGAATGTTTTTATCCATTAAAATTGTCTTTAATTGTATGGTTTATTGAGGAATTCATTTGTTCTATGAGTTATAAAAGAAAAAGGAATTAAAACTAAATGTGAGTGTATCTACATTTCAGTATAGGCCTATTACCTTGAGGATTTTCTAAATATTTTAATCTAGTTAAAAAAATCTTAGTTCTATTTTCATAAAACCGCATTCCATATGCCTAAGGAGGTTTATCTTAATTTTTTCGAAATATTATGAATTATGGTTGCCGTATATATAAAAGTTTTTTTCATCTGTTGATTCTATGATATTTCAAGCAATATTATCAATATGATGGTAAAATTTGTTAATATTGATATTCTATAATATTAAATATGCGGAATTAATTTTCTTACGTAATATTATGAGACCTGGTCATAATTCAAATATATTTTCATACATGTCATATAGCTTAAAGCTAACCCTTGAGACATTATTTTGAGAACAACTGTTTCAAAGATTATCTTCTGATAGAATAAAGGAATCCATACTCTTTAACATTCTGTATATTATAGGTTGCATACCCTGGCCCACTGCAAAAAGGAAACGTGGCAGACCGTATGTATATTCTCCAACTGTAATTGTAAGATGTTTTATTGTAAGGATATGGTTTAGAATCAATTCCAACAATGCATTACATATTTTTCTTAACATGAATTGTTTGTATAACCATAAACTAGCAATAGCCTGCGGTCTTGTATCAATACCTAACAGGCGTACATTTGACAGGCGATTGAAGACCCTGTCTACGGATATCAAACAAAGGATATCAACAATGGGATACCTGTTTGTTACAGAAGGTATGATGGTAGATCCTTCTATAACATCAGTAGACAGCACTCTTTTAAAAGCAAAAGGTCCTGTATGGCATAAATCATCCATGAAGAAAGGTATAGTACCATGTCCTGGAATTGACACGGATGCAAGGTGGAATTATAGCCATACAAAGGGATGGATATTTGGATACAAACTACATCTAACATGTACAACAACAGGCAAGATTATAGTACCTTTAACTGCAGATGTAACTACTGCTAATGTACAGGATAACCAGCTGTATGTTTCTTTAACATCATCTTCTTCGGTATTCTCTTTACCATATGTATTGTACATGATAGCTGATCCAGGCTATGATGATAAGAAACTGTATGAATATAGTAAAAATACATTGGGAATAGATTTAGTTTGCCCTCTTGAACGATACGAAAGTACTTCCAAAAAGAGGCTTGAACTTGTATGCTTTTATCAATCGGTTTTGGGGCAGTCTATCTACAGCCGGAGAAGAATATCGATAGATCCATTGATAGAACATATAAAATCAGTCTTTAGGATAGACTCATCACATGCACGAGGATATCATACGGTATCTGCAACTGTACTTTTGTCTGTTTTAATATATCAAATAATGGTATATTATAACTGTAAAACTGAGAAAATAAATCCAAAATCAATAAAATATATGCTTGGAACTGGCTGATGAAATGGAATTTCTGATAAGTATGAGTATCGAATTATGACCAAGCCTCAATATTATACTCTATTCTATAAATTAATAATTCTTTAAAAATCATCTTTTTTTAATCGATTAAATTATAATTCCATTATTTTACATAATTTAAAAGTTAGTTCTGATGTATTTCTCAAGATTTATGTCGATATTAAAGCTGTTTAAAAATTTGTATAAATTGTTTCATTAAATCAAAAGTTTTTTTTGTAAATCTTTTATTAAAATACTGCCGGCTTGAAAATTTTCTTGCTTCTATTATGATGCTGTGATACCATTGAAATTGTTGTAATAAAATGGATAAGACTAGTATCGCTATGATCACAATAGAAATAAACATTATAAAATAATGTCTCATAAAATTTTTATAAGAAGTAATTTATTTAAATTTTTCATAATATGATAAATTGATGCAAAAGATTTTATTTATCTAAATTGGATTGTCAATTAAAAATATATAGAATATATATATTTCAATATCAAATATTAATAGTCTTACAAATTTCTATTTTATTATGTAATATAATATGTCAAATTCGACTATTTTTTCAATTTTTTTCTTTACTTCTTAAATTAACCTAGTTTTCTTCTGTATTTGAAAATTAGTAAATACAAAATGTCAAAGTGAATGTTGTATTGTTTTATAACCTTTTTCAATATTTTGATTCTTATGTGCTTTTTTGTATGGTGCTTATAGGTCCCGGTTCATACATTCTTAGTTTTGCTTGTGATAATACTTTGTGTAAAATGTCTTGTTAAAAAACTAAAATATGATCAAATATTTTTAATATTTAATTTGGAAATTTATTGGAATTAGAAGATGTGGTAAAATTCTATTAGTATGTTTGACGGATGATGCTGTGCATGGTCGATAAATCTTTTAAAATTTTATACGGATTAATTCCTTAGTTAATTTTATACGGCCCTGTTAACTTGAGGATTTTCTATTTTTTTTAATTTAGTCCCGATATATGATTTAATTCATTTATAATAACATAGTATTTTTAGCACAAATTGGCTAACTTTGTAATAATTTATAGTGCTATCCTGTATTATTACTGCAATATTATTAAGGGGATTCGTTTAGTTAAGGGCCGATCTATGATTGATTATGAACTTTCAAAAATTAATAATGTTGATTTATTAGGATATCCATGTTTCAATTTATTTATATTTCTTCATAATGTTATAGTATGGTGAAGCTTTATGTCTCTCTATGCATTTTTGACACATTGATTTTTCTCCATATTTTTGGTGACATTTGCAATCACAAATAGATTTTATATCCGATTCCAAATAATTATTATAAAAATTAATTAAATATAATAGTTTATTAATTCAGCTTCTAAAATGTTTATAATCTTTCTTTAATTAGCTGTTTTGATATGAAAATATCACTAAATGATGTTATTTCAAATGTGATTTTGTCATCAAAATCTTGTTCTAAATATTTGGAGAATGATGGTATATCAACTAGGTTGTTATTGTTAAGAGGTTTTGATAATGAGAAATTAATTAGCTATATGGATGTGAAGGCATTGAAAAATAACATTCCATCAGCAGGTTTAGCATTAACCATTATTAAAAATTTTGATGAATATCAATATATAATTTGTAATTACGTCCCAAAATTAAAAGATAATAATTTGTTCAAAATAAAATTTCAAAAAATTCGTATTCTTGTTTTTTTATTTTTTTATGATCTATCATCAATACTTGCAAAGACACCAGAACCACAAACATTGGAATATTGGATTAAAGAAGCTAATAGATTGTTGATGGAAACTTCTCAGATAATTTTGGATTATCGAGAATCATTAAAAGATGAAAATATTAATTCAAATATTAATTCTAAAATAATTGTTAATAAGAATGATAAACTAAAACAAGATTACTTTGTTTATTTTGATACTGATGAGAACAAAGTAGATAAGTTATTGTATTCTATATATGGTATCGAATCGGGTTAAAGTATTTTATTGGTTATCTTGATAAAAGTCAAGCACTTGTTTACTATGCCCTGACGGTTTAACTTTTTGCAATACTTTTACTATTATTCCTTCTTTATTTATTAAAAATGTGGTTCTATTTACTCCCTGATATTCCTTACCCATAAATTTTTTCAATCCATATACACCATATTTTTTTGAAATTTCGTTGTTTGTATCTGCGGTTAACATATATGGAATATGCATTTTTTCTCGAAATTTTAAATGAGATTCATCCGAATCAGGACTAATTCCAATTATCTCGATCCCTTTATTTTTGAAATCATCATAATTTTCCGTAAATTCTTCTGCTTGTATAGTACATCCTGGGGTAAAGTCTTTTGGATAAAAGTAAATAACTATATTTTTTTTACCTAAAATATCGTTTAATTCGTATTTTTTTCCTTTGGAATCAAAAAAACTGAAACTAATTGGTTTCTCACCCTCTTTTATGAGTGTGTTTTGATCACTTTGATTGCTTGAACTAGTCATATCTTTAATAAAGCTGAGAATTGAAATAAATATTTACTATTAGTTTAGATTCTGTTTATAAAATAACCTTTATCCAAAAATAAAAGTATAAAAGCAAAAATTGTCTGTTGTCGGTATTATTTCTATTTTATGAATTGCATTGTGATTTGTTTTAACTATGTTGTAAATAAAAGGCCAATCTGCCTCAAGGTAACTAATATCATTATTTCTTTTAACGTGTTTGCCTTGTTGTTCTATGCTTAAATATTCATTATCTATCTTAATTTCTGCAATCGCTGGTTTATTGTCGTCAGTTCCTATAATAACATTGACATTTGACGCCTCATTATATTTAAAAATTATTGTCGGATCTTTTTCTTTATAATCTAGTGATACTTTTATTCGCTCTTTTTCCCACTTCCATTTGCCCTTTAAATAAACTGTGTTATCTAAAATTGTGTTGGGTTCTGTTAATATATTAAATTCATTTATTTTTAATTTTTGATTATTTCCAAATCTTCTTAACCTTGAATATCCTACACATATTTCTGGGGCTATTCCTGTAAAATGCATCCCATAAGTTTTCGTTATTTCATTACTCTCTATATTTTCTTCTTTGATATCTACTTCTTTTACTTCTCTGTTGTTTTGTGGTAAATCTAATAGATCTGATAAAGCGTCCTCAAATTCATTTAAATGTCCATAACCTGGCTGTTCATATCTGATGAACCCTTCCTTATCAATAAATATGTGCTTTGGCCAATACGAATTTCCATACACTTCCCATGTTCGATTTTTTGTATCTAATCCAATTAAATAATCATTTAAATTTAATGAACTAATTGCCTTTTCTATGTTTTTAACGTTCTTAGCAAATTCGTATTCAGATGAATGAATAGGAATAATTTCAAAGTCTTTATCTTTGTATTTTTCTTTTAATTTATTCATAACGGGGATTGTTCTTAAACAATAGATGCAAGTATAAGTCCAAAAATCTAATAAAATTACTTTGCCTTTGAAATCTTTAATAGAGTGTTTTGCCCCATCGTTCCATTTTTCAATCGCATCAAATTCTGGAGCTGGGAATGCGGGAATTAAATTCATGAAGTAATAATTATCACATATAACTTATTGTTTTCTTTATTGGGTTTTTTATGCGGGAGATGGGATTTGAACCCACGAACCCCTGAGGGATAAGGCCCTCAACCTTACGCCTTTGGCCAAGCTGGGCGACTCCCGCTTCAATTTAATTATATTTTAGGTTTAATTTGAATATTACCACTAATTTTATCGCCTGTTGTTGAATGATTTTTATGTAGGAAAATATTTTTTCATGTTGTGCTCATTCCTGTACGATGTTTTACTTGTGGTAAGTTAATTGCTCATATCTATAATGATTATTTGTCTCGGATAAAACAAGGGGAAGAACCTAATCGTGTTATGGATTCATTAAAAATTAATCGATATTGTTGTAGAAGAATGTTTATTTCGAGTGTAGAGACGATATATCAAGTTATTCCATATTATGAATCATTAAGAAAACGACGAGCAGAGATTCAATCTGAAATGGATGGTTAAATTGCCAAACATTACTGAGATTAACGATAGAATTGTTTTTAATAGTCGGGGTGATAAAACTATTGAAATTGATGTAATTTCTGATAATCGGTTCTTAGGTCGAGCATGTGCACCATCAGGTGCTAGTGTGGGAATGCATGAAGCTCAAAGTTTTGTCAATAACGATCAGAGTAAAACCCTTGAAAAGTTTAGAAGTTTTAAAAAAAAGTTTATTGGACTAGATTCTGGGGATTTAAAAACTATTGATGAAGTTTTAAAAAATGAAGATCAAACTAATAATTATTCTATTGTTGGTGGTTCTATTGCTTATTCTCTTACAATAGCGTGTATAGATTCTGCTTCTAAATCATTAAAGATTCCGTTTTATCAGGTATTGAATCCTAAAATTAGTAAAATTACTTTTCCATTCCCTTTGGGAAATATGTTGGGAGGTGGATCTCATGCCGGTTCAGGGACTCCAGATCTTCAAGAATATTTGACTTGTCCAATTGGTGCAAAATCTATTTTTGAAGCAGTAGAAACAAATTCTAAAATCCATAAAGAATTAAAAAAAATTTTAGAAAAAATAGATCATAAATTTACTGGAGGTAAAGGAGATGAAGGTGCATGGGCACCAAATATTGATAATGATAAGGCAATTGAAACTTTGGAACAAGCTGTTAGAAACTGTGGCTATGATACTACTAAAGATGTTCGTCTAGGGATAGATTTTGCGAGCTCTTCGTTTTGGAATTCTGATAAAGGTATATATGAATATAAAAGACATGGCAAAATACGGGATTCAGACGAACAACTTGAATATGCGAACTATTTAATTAATCAATATAAATTAATTTATGCTGAAGATCCTTTACATGAAGAAGATTTTGATGGAATGTCAAAATTGACGGCTAAAAATCCGAACTGTTTAGTAACTGGTGATGATCTTTTAGTTACTAATAAGGAGCGAGTATCTATTTCGGTGCAAAAGCATGCCTGTTCTGGAGCCATATTAAAAGTGAATCAAGCCGGATCCCTTTATGATTCATTATTGTTCGCAGAAGCTTGTAATGATAATGGTATCAAAATTATTACCTCTCATCGATCTGGGGAATCTGTTGATAATCATATTTCTCATATTGCAATTGCCACTAATTCAGTAATGTTAAAATGCGGGGTAGTTGGTGGAGAGCGTGTTTCGAAATTAAATGAATTATTGAGAATTGCAGAGTATGGTTTAATAGAAGGAATGGCTAAATGGAGCAATATATAAAAATGACTGAAAGAAATCCTGACACTTCATCTAATAATTATGATTCTAAAGATTCTACGGATGATTTTAATAATTCTGAAGATCAACAAACAAATACTACTACTACTACCCCCTCTGACTCTGAAATATCATTTAATTCATCTGAAAATGAATCATCATCTTCATCAAACAACATAGACTCAACTGTAGATGAAAATTCTGAAGATATCGAAGATCCAAATAATTTGGAAAAGATGATATTGTCTACAGGAATCAGAGTTGGAACCCCTATAAAGACCAAATACATGACCCCATTTATAACCCGAGCAAATCCAGAAGGGTTGTATATCCTTGATATAAGTAAAACCCTTGCAAGAATCGATGTTGCTGCAAAATTCATTGGCAGAACTAATATAGCTAATGTAGCAGTTACTTCTTCGAGAGAATATGGTAAAACCCCTATTGAAAAGTTTTGTGAATTAACTGGTGCAAGAGGAATATTCGGTCGTTTCATGCCTGGAACTTTTACTAATCCTTCTCTTCCAAAATACCTCGAACCTGAAATTGTTATAGTAACAGATCCACAAGCAGATGAACAAGCTGTAATGGAGGCTACTCGGGCCGGAGTTCCAGTTATCGCATTGTCAAATAGTGATAATATAACTTCAAAAGTTGATTTGGTTATTCCAACAAATAATAGAGGTAGAAAGGCTTTAGCTACTGTTTATTGGCTTTTAACAAAAGAAGTTTTAAAGAAACAGGGTAAAATCAAATCTGATTCTGAAATGCCCTTAAAAATAGATGATTTCGAAGCAAAACTTGTGGAAGAACTTATTTGAACGATGGTGTTATTTTAAGAGAAAATTTTTATAATGGGGTTTATTATCCCACAAATAATCAAGAAATTATATATTCGATAAAAAATTTTTTTAAAATTATTCAACAATCTGATAAAAATAAAAAAAAATTAGATGATATTGGTAATAGTATTTTAAATAAAAAAATATTGTCTTTTATAGTACCACATGGAGCTTATTATTATTCTGGCTTAGTTTCTGCATTTGTTTATTATTTGATAGGTATGATTAATTGTAAAAATTATATCCTCCTGTCTTCTGACCATAATGGAACAAGCCCTGGGATATCTATTATGAATAAGGGATTTTGGAAAACTCCTTTAGGAAATATTGAAGTTGATGACCATCTGGCTCTCAAATTATCGAATAATAGCCGTGATAATTTTATTAGTATCGATCCATACTCTTTGTCTATCGATTATACGATAGAAACTCACTTACCTTTTCTACAATATGTTAATAAAGATTTTAAATTTTTACCTATACTACAAAAAAACCAGGACAAATCCTCATCAATTAAATTGGCTGAACTTATTTATGCATCAGTACATGATGAGGAAAAGATTGTTTTAATTGCAACTTCAAACTTGACGCATTATTTGAATTATAATGAGTGTTATCAAAAGGACGAGGAATTTTTATCCTCTATACTATCTTTTGATATCGATTCTATGTATAATAATTTAGATAAAAATACTTTAAATATTTGTGGATATGGATGTATCGCGACTGCGATGCATTTTTCAAAACTGGGTAAAAATTTGAATGTGTTTTTGTTGAATCATTCTACTAGTGGTGATATTGATGGTAATAAATCTGCGGTTGTAGGATATGGATCTTTATTAATTTCATAATTTAGATAACATGTTTATATCAAGTAACACAACTTATTCGATATCGCCTGGGAAATCTATACTTTTTGGAGAACATTTTGTGGTTTATGGATATTCCTCTATTATTTTCGCAATTGATAAAAAGCTTGGGATATCTATTAATTTTAAAAATAAAATACAAAGATCAAATAATGTTCCTAAAATCCGTATCTTTACTAATCTGGGTTTTAATGCAGAAATAATTGATTCAAAAATAAATTTGTCAAATGATTCTAAACCTGTTAGTTATTTAGTAGTAGATAATTTATATAAGATTTTAAACTATTTGATAATTAAAAATAAACATGAAAAATTCAATAATAATATTGATATTACTAAAATAGATATTGATATTTTTATTAATTCGGATATTCCAATAGGTGGCGGATTAGGATCTTCTTCTGCATTTTGTGTTTCTTTAATTAGTTCATTTTATCATGAGATGGAAAAACAAGTGGATAAAAAATTTATTTGCGACTATGCTATTGAAACCGAGAAAATTATTAATGAAAATACTTCTGGTTTGGATTGTAGTATTTGTACTTTTGGTGGTATTGGCATTTATAATAAACACTTGGGACTAAGGAAATTAAATTGTGATATCCATAATTTTCCATTTTTGATAATCGACACAGGGATTACTCATAATACCTTTGAACTAGTTGAACAGGTAAAAAAAATCAAAAATGAAGATAATGCGGCATTTAAAAATCTCTGCAATGAATATGAGAATATTTTTGAATCCTCACTAAAATCATTGGAAAATAAAAATATGGGTGATTTAGGTATTTTGATGAATGAAAATCATGCGTTATTAAAAAACCTGAATTTATCTAATTCTGTAATTGATAAAATTGTACATATCTGTGAGATGGGTGGGACTTTTGGTACTAAAATTACTGGAGCTGGTGGAGGGGGATGTATATTATCTTTGATAGATAATAGTGAAAAAAAACTTGTAAGTCGATTATTAACAAAACTTGACGAATATAATTTAAAATACTTTTTTACTACTCCTAATAACTGTGGTTTAGAGTATGGATCATATAGTTCTATAAAAGGTAATGAATGAGAACATTTTATTTTAGCTAATCTTGAGATTTAATATTTGTAGAAATATTGATATTATTGTACAAGTATGCAATTTGAAATAAATCTAAATTTATGGCTCTAAATTTAAGATATTATTTCTTTATTGTAATAATCTGCAAATAGATTCAACCAATGCTGTACATGATTTAATTTGTATTTCTTTTTTCTGCAAGGAAAATAATCATCAAACCCTTCTGCTCTGTGTTTGATATATTGCATCGTCCTTTCAATAATGCTTTTTTATTGAGAAGTGAATATGCTGATTTCATTTTAAAAAGTGACCGATTTGAGGATACCAAGTACCATCATCTGTTGAAACAGGATGTCGACCATGTTTATCTATAAATGTTGAAATAAACCCGTAAGGAACAAACATATTTCGTTCTCTGGAATGTTTATTCCGAGGATTTCTTTACTTTCAGGTTCGATAGTAGTAATCCAAAGCCATATTAATTCAGAGCCGACTTTAATGAATTTCATCAATTATGTATACGACAAATATTGAGACCAAAAACTAAAGTGAACAATGTTTTGTTCTATGAATTTCATATTACTCTAAAGAATGATATATGTTAAGAACTATGGATAGAATAAAAGAAAGATGTAATATTTAGACATGGAGAAAAGATAAACCTGTACAAATATGGTTGATAGTATCTATCATTGTCTTGTTATTTGTTAAACAGGATATGATGAAGGAAAAAAACACTTGTTTATATATTGATATATGATTGGAACCATATATCAATTTCAAAGATGTTATAAATATTTATAATCTTATTTGAAGAAAAAAGTATTTCTAAAATCGATAAACATCATTACCATTTATAAAGACTATATATGGAGCTGCATGCAGAAGAAAAAATGAATTCAACAAAAGCATTCTAAAAAAAGAATGATGGTGGGGCATACATTAGGAGTTTAAAAACACACTAGATACTTGCAGATACATTTGGAAATATATTAAGGAAATATTTCGAGATATTTGATATAGTTTAAAGTATGTTATCAATTTGACATCAGATTATCTTTACAATAAACAGATACAAGATCTCATTTATGGTATGAACTATTTCTAATTATACAAAAGATCTAATGACTATTCATAGATCAACATGGAAGAACTAGTAAAGTAAGCTAATAGGACAAATATTTTTGTAATAAAGTATGTGATAAATATTGTTATTTAATATATATTAATGCTAATGATCTGGATTGTTTCGAGTTTTACATGAACTATAATCACGTAAACTAGAAAATAAATAATAAATGTATTTTATTATGTTCTGATTTGCAGGTAGTATTCTTATAATCTTTGAAATAGTATGCCCTAATGGGAATATGCTTATCAAATCAATAATCGCATCAGATCCACTCTCTATTTTCCCTGTGGGAAAAATGAGATGGAATGATTCATATTTTTTAGATGGTGGTATTGATTTTAAAAGACCCTTTGAATCTGCCTCAAAAATAGATACAAAATCTATATTATTGTATAGATCAAGAGTGTCCACTAATTTTTTAAATTTAGTACAGGGACCACAATCAATATCATATGCAATAAGGTATTTTTGCATTCATACTCACAATAATTTTTATCAAACAAGAGTTAAAAGTTGTATTATTCGAAATATGCCGATTAAATCTTGTTTATTTGATCTATTCATATACATATATCTAGATATACTACTTTCACTCATTGTCGATATTCTGCTCTTGCCATAGTTGACAATCTAGTTTTAATCTCAATAACAAATGAATTGAGATAAAACAGCAATAAAATGATAATTTATTTAGAATGTTATGACAAAACTATGTCGGATGTTTTTCTATTTGGGTTATATGCCGATCAGTTTACGGCCATGTAAATAAGACGATGAAAATATTTCAAAGAATTATCTAAAGATGGCACAATTTTATGTTGGTGAAATTATTTCTATACATATTGACGAAATAATGTGGAAAGAATATGTATATATACGATCTGGAACTTAAAATGAGATCAATCTAACAATTTAATATTTGATTGTTGATTTTACAATTACTGACTACTTAAAATATCCAGGAATTAAATGCATTTATACTTGTATTTTAAATAATTAATTCATTTTTGGAAGTTTTATTGTTAGAGTTAATATATTGCTAGGTAAAATTTTACAACAACATGTACTTTTATAGTCAAAAGATGTAGGATGACTATGGATATCGGATCTAAATATATCTTATTTGCCATAGTTCTAACAGGATTGTTTCTATCATATGCAACTTTTTCGTTTTATAATGCAGAAGCAATTGATACGAATAAACAAAACAGTTCTTCCCTTAAAGGAGCAATTTCAAGTATACAAAATGATGAAAAAGGAAATCCAGCCTGGATAGTTTCTGGGGTGTATAAAATAAGTAATTATGGTGACATAGTCAAAAAAGGATCACCTGTGTTAAATGCTACCTTTTATATGATGAAATTAGATGGAACATCTCCGCATACCCATACTATTTCAAATTTTAAAATGATGGGCTCACCAAAAATAACTGGTGATACTACCACAATTAATGGAACCTCTACAATTACCATGAAGGGTAAAGATGTTACCGATGTACCTACATCAATTAAAATATTGGATAAGAGCGCTATAAGCTTCTGGTTAGACCCATCCAAAGTGAAGGATCATTTTGGAAATACTGTAATATATGGTACACATCATTTAATCTGTGTTGAAAAAACCGGATTGTGTTAAATAGCATATTTTTATTTATTTTCTAGTATTACTTAATTAATTTTAAATTAATCATTTTATTTCAATTTTTGTTTCTATGATTTAAATAGTTTTATTAATAGGTGTTAAATCAGACGTGATTGAATTTAATCTTACATCATATTTAATGATGTCTCAATATGTATAATCAGAGTAAAAATCCTGATTTTTGTCTTTATAGTTAATCATTTTTTAATGTCCTTGTATAATATTTAATGATTGATTTCTAATTATAAATCAACTATTGATGGTAAAGTTAATATCGTGAACACTCTTATTGCTCATAAATTTGTGATAATAACTTTTTTAACAATTGTAATAACAATGATATCCTGCGAATCTATACAATCCATAAGCGCAATAACGGCACAAGAATCCCATAATGTGGGTTATAAAGAAGGCTGTCATAAGATATTAACTTCTACAGACAGAAATAATATTGATTTTATTATACGAAATAATTCATCTAGTGAATATCAAATTTACAAGAATGGGTTCGCAAGTGGAACTTTAGATCTCATGGATGGTAAATGTTTCCCAGACGCATCTCTAGCGAAAAATGCTTCTTATGTTAACGAAGAAAATCCCTTTTATTTAATAGAGAGTGGGAGCATGGAGCCTCTTTTATATAAGGGTAGTTTAATAGCGGCCAATTATAGTAAAAACTTGTATAACAGTTTGAAAATTGGTGATGTCATTTTATTCAAAGCTTTAGATCCCGTGGAAGGTAATAAAACTATTGTACATCGGATAATTAAGATATTTCAGTCGGGAGATTTATTTGACCCTGATAGTTTTAATAATTTATGTAATCCGAATATGGAGATGGATACTTTTTCAGAAAAAACAATAATGACTCAAGGGGATGCAAATGAATGTTCGTATCCTAATGTCGATATCCCAATTACACAAAAAAATTACATTGGAAAAGCTATGTTTGTAATTGTTCAAGATAGTTTCATAAAGCATTTGATCTCCACGATAAATAAATTAGAGAATTTATCACAGATCATACAAAATGAACTTAATCCTTTGGATATTAATCATAAATATGATATAGGAGCGATAAAACATACAAATATTTCTTTGACAGAATTTGCTTCAATAATTAATAAATTTAATAATACTGATGCTGTTGAAAAATATGCAAATGTAAAGAAATCTTTTGTTAAAGCATTTAATAATAGGCTTGAATCTTATAATTTGCAAAATAATTATTTAAAAACCAATAATTTTGATCTATTGAAACGTTCTTCTAATTTTGCGTATCTTTCCCATAAATACATGTTAAATGCATATACCCTCTTATTACAATCAAGTAGTAAAACAAATATCGCAAATAACTAAAATTTTTTTTAGATACTATTATAGATACCATAAATACAAATTATTAGCTTTTTAATCATAAAATATAATTTCCAATGATCTGTTATGGTACTATTGTGACTTATATTATATCTTTATTATGTCGATCAATGAATAGTATCATAATTTTGATGTAGTTATTTACTCTTCTTTTTATCATGATATTCCTTTTTATTCTATTCTAGATGTACTGTATTGTTCTTCCAATAATGCTTTTTTATAACCCAGGTGAAGGTAATGATGGAGATTCAAGAATTTACAAGTATATGGATACTATGGTCTTGTTAACTTAAAGGAAAACCTTTAGATTTAAAAGAACCATAAATTACATGCCTCATAAAAATAAAACATCTTCAAAAATATTAATTATGGATTACATTTGTACTTTCTTGGATTATCCTTTAGAAACATGGTCAAAGCATTATCATTTTTACTTGTAGTAAAGAAAATGTATGTTTCAATCTGGAATTGGATTCAAAAATACAAACCAAAGAAATTCTCTTACAAGAGAAAAATTACAGAATATACCAATTAGCATAAGTATGATAAACAATAAATCAAGATAATTATAATAACACACAAAAGCTATCTAGATCCTTATACTTATCTAGCTGTCCTTAATGCCATCGCCGACCAAATCCAAATTGGTTAAGTTGTATAAAAAAGAAAATGATCCAAAAGTAAAGGTAAGATTACTTTTAATTATCAAAGTATGAGAAGATAAACAAATTCCTTTTCATGTTGTAAAAGAAGTGCATCGAAGTAATCCTTGGGCTTCCGATTGGTTAAAAAGATATGATAAAGAAGGCTTGGAAGGACTAAAAGATAGAACTAAAAGCGGTAGACCGTCCGAACTATCTGAAGAGACAAGTTTCCAAATTAAGCAAGAACTAAAAGAAAGCAATAAAGGCTGGACTACAAAACAGGTCGAAGAGTTAATCGTAAAGAAAAGTGGTATCAAATATCATTATACCCACATTTATCGCATCCTTCACAAATGGGGATTTAGGCAAAAGGTTCCAAGAAAAGTACATGTTGATACTGCATCCAAAGAAGAGAAAGAGGATTTCAAAAAAAGACAAAACAAATACTTGTGGATAAGCAGCAGCAGCTAGAACAAGAACAAGAAAGTTTTACTATAATATCTATAGACGAATCATTCTTTTTTTATGATTCCTTTGTAAGACGTGTTTGGATTGATAAGAATAAAAGACCAATAGTAAGAGTAACAGGTTCACATCAACATTCATGCATTTTTGGTACCATCAGCGCGGAAGGCAAACAACTATTCAGACAGTACGATGTATTCAACGGTGGTACATTTCTTGATTATCTAAAGAAAATTCATGTTAAATTTCCAAAATGCTATCTATTTATGGATAAAGCATCGCGCAGCACTACAAATTAAAGAAGGTGTTAAAGTATTTTGAAGAAAATCAAGATACCCTAATTCCCATATATCTTCCTACCGCGTCACCTGAATTTATGGTGATGGAAGAGATATGGAATATCTCTAAAAGAGACTTGTTTGTTTTAAAATATTATTCATCTTTTATAGATTTAAAGAATAAGATTTCTAGATATTTCAGAACAAAACGATTCCATCCTGATATGAGAAAATATTTGATGCGAAATACAATTTAGAGAACATATGCTAATTGGTATATATCATTGATGAAATTGTCATAAAAGTAGGTTCTGAATTAATAGATCTCTTGCATAATTGCTTACAAACAGCTTTAAGACCCTTCTCTCTTCATTAACCTGTTCTCTCTTTGATTTCATACGAGAGATTATCCAAAAAACCACTGCTTTTTAAATCATTTACTGGTCTTACAGTACAAGAATTTGATGATATTTACTATAAAGAAATAGCAAAAAGATATGTCAAACACGAGAGCAAGCGGTTATCATGCAAACGGAAAGAAAATAGAAAAAGAAAAATTGGTGCAGGTAGACATTTCAAGCTGAATTTAAAAGATGGATTTCTAATGATACTTGTCTATTATCGCCTTTACATTACTTACGCTTTATCTGGTTTTTTATTTGATCTGGATCAGAGCAATATTTGCAGAGACATTCAAAAGATTGAAGGGTTAATAAGGCAATGCGTACCCATCCTACAAAAGATATATCCCCTAACAAAGAGGCTGAAAACTCCAGAGGAAGTTAAACGATATTTTCCAGGCTTTCTTGCTTTTACAGATTGTACAGAACGACAGATTCCTAGATCCGTGGATAGAGAAAGAAAAAAGATATTCTACTCCAGTAAGAAGAAAAGACATACTGTTAAGAATCAGATTATGGTTAACAATCGTGGTTACATCCTTCACAAAATATGCTATAAAAAAGGAAGAAAACATGACTATGATGTCTATAAAAAGAATTATCCTACTGTCATTCCCAAAGAGGTTGTTAATGTAGTTGATCTAGGGTATTTGGGCATAGAAACGGATTTCTCAGAACAACTATCTGCACTACCATATAAAAAGAAAAGAAACGGATTTTTATCAGATGATGAAAAAGAATATAACAAAATTCATTCCAAAAAAAGAATAATAGTGGAACATACTATCAGCAGATTAAAAAAGTATAGGGTAATGAATGAATTTCAGAAATAAATTGAGAAAATATAACAAGGTGTCAGACATCGTTACAGGCTTGATAAACTACAAAATATTAAATCAACAGAATTAGAAATTCAAAGAATTCAAAAGAACAATTTGGATTGTTTCTAATTATGCAAAAGATCTAATCTATCTTTGGCTAGTTGTAGAACCAAAGTGTGAAGAAATCTTGATACTGGTATATTAAAAGAACGAAACATATTTGTTACGGGGTGATTTCTTTCTCAAGTAGTAAACAAGTGTGGATTACATTATGTTTCATTCGTTGATGGTACGTGGTATCCGCAAGATTGTCGTTATTTAAAACTGAATCATTATATTCATTGCTCTTGAAAAAAGCATCATTGAAAAGATAATGCAATACATAAAGGATAAATGAAAAGCTTTGACAACTACTTTCCTTGTAAAAAGAAAAAATACCAATTAAAGAATATAGAGTAATGGCTAAATCTCTTTGTTGTTCATCAGAATAAAGAAATACTTCCTAAGTTAACAAAGTTTGCTTTAGAGTGGTTAAGATCTACATCAAAAATAGTCTTAATGGTTTATGACGATCTGCTAGTCATGCCATCTGAATTTCGATGATATATTATTAAAACCAATTAAAATGGACGCGAGTATAATATGCCTTTATTATGTATCAAAAGACAAAGTCAAAAATAATTTGAGTTGTGTCATTGGATAATATTAAACATGTATCTGGAAAGTATCATGGAAAAGTACAGTTCCACGTTATTATAAAATAAAATATTTTGAAATGCAATTCTGATATTTTTCTTTAATTTTATATTTTGTGATGTCTTTAACTTTATTTGATTTAGGTTTTTATATACTCAAAATTCTGAAATGAATTTGTTTACAATTATACATATTTTAAAAGTCCCTAATTTTTATCTTAATTATTTGTCTTGCATCTAAATTCTGATCCTATTTTGGATTATTAATTTATTTTTATCCATACTAATAAAATCCAATTTAAATATTTTATTCATTTAAATTTCAAAAATAATTGTGTTATAATTTAAAAAAAACGTTACACTATTTAGTTTGTTGATGAATCTTATTGAATTTGTAACTGATTGAGTTTATTATTTATAAATTAGTATCAAACATGTTTTGATATTTTAACCAATCAAAGGTATTATATTATGTTACAATTATTTTATATATTTCAAAATTTAATTTATAGATACCCTATTATAAAGAGTCCCATTCCAGCTGTCATTGCGATTCCCCATACTACTTTATTCCAATCAAATATTTTTTGCCCGTCTAGTACTCCTAATGGTATTAGATTAAACATAGCAATCCAACCGTTAAAAGATGCGCCTATGTCAAAATAAGGACTATAATTGTTATATAAATATGACAATGCTAAAAATGAAAACCCCATGACTAGATTAGTTAATGGTCCTATCAAAGCTACTTTTCCAAACTTGTTTTCATCGCTTAGACCCACCATTACTGCTCCGGGGGCAATAAATTTGAAAGGCATTATCGGTAGTGCGGATATAGCGGTTATCAATAGGCCGGAGATTTGAGCTCTAAATTCTGCCCAACTCCCGTAATATTGAGCTAAAAATTTGTGAGCGAGTTCATGAACAAGAAATGCGCTTATAAAAATGGCTAGAAATTGCCATGAGAAATGTCTGTAATTATTTAACGACAATCCTACTGCAGTTACCAGAACTGTTGCAATAGTTAAGTGTAGTAATTCTGTCTTTGATGTTTTTATTCGAATTATATTTGATAATATCTGCATTGTGGAATAATTGGATCCATATTTTTTATTAAAAATCATGTTTTGTCTTTTCTTTTTATATTCATTAACAAATGGACATGAATGATTTATTGGGTTTCTATGCTCAATACAAAATTGTTCTTTGCAAAAATTGCACTTAAAAGGCATGTTTTCTACCTTTCCGCATAAAGTGCATGAATTAACCATGTCTTTTTCACTAGTCATTTTGAATCGCTAAATCCCAGCTTTTATGGATTTTTTTAATGTCTTGACAAAGATGTTTTATTTGAAAATTATTATAAAAATCTAAAATAATGTATTTTTCCTTTTGAATTTTAAATCTATTATAATATAATGTAAAGATCTATTTATATATTAATATTAATTTAATACTTACTAAAAATAGATAAATAGAACACTTTTTTACCTGTTCTTGTTTGTTTCTATAAAAAAGGTTATTATGGGATATTTTACAATTATCTATATTATTTGATTAATGTGTATCCCTTATTTTAATGAACCAAACCAGAATTTATATTGATTTTTGTTTTTATATGAGTTATAAGGTTATGATTTCTCTATAATCATTGGCTATATTTGCACACGTATATTGTTAATTTAGAAAAGAAATGAAGATGGTTTCTATATTTGTTAAAATAGGGTAAGGTATTGTGGAAATGGTTACAATTCTTAAATTGTCAGGAGATAGACTGAACCTGATACAAGTGTAAATGGAAATCTTTTAAAATTTATAACATTTGGTTTTACATATCTTTTGTGACTGTGGAAAAGGATTATGGTGTATATAAGATAAATGGAATACTTTTGTTTTGTTGTTAATTGTTAAATATTAGTAAATTCATATAAAAATATATAACAAGATTTTAACTATATCTTGCTATTTAGCACCGTGGGTCCAAAGGACTACATCCTAAATTTCCAGTGCTATTATTAGTAAAACCATCCTAAAAAGATACTTTCTTTATTATTAGTTGATCCATCTATACCTCCGTGACCGCCATTACCTCCATTAGAACTTCCGGTCTCTGCAGATGAACTTCCACCATTACCTCCATTAGAACTTCCGGTCTCTGCAGATGAACTTCCACCATTGCCTCCATTAGAAGATGATGATGGATTCTTGCTTTGAGCAAATGCTGGAAATGAGCTAGTTGTAACAATTATGCTTGAGGCTATGATTAAAGATACTGCCGCACTTACCATTAGTATTTTTTGCATTTTATTCATTATAAAATTTATTATAAAAATATCATATTTGAGGATTATAATATATTATTATTTTATATAATAATATAATAATTGCAATAAAATATAATAATATTAATATAACTAAACAAAATGGATGTAGAAAAAAGAACAGTTAATAATTAAAATGAACTTTTTAAAATATAAAGATTAAATGAATACTGGCTTAAGTTACAATTATAAATAAATCGAGTTTAGAATTTTTCATATTATTGTTAAGGGTCGATTTACATATCGAGTATCAACATTATTAATGAATTATGGATTTTGAAGCTGTTTATTTAACGGTATTTCACTTCTTATTGGCAAATATTTTTTTTTATTTATTTTATTAGTTTAATTTGTTAGATTTTCAGAATATTTTTAAAATGAACTAAAACTTATTAACTAATCCAAAGATTTGATGGTATTGACAAATAAATTAAATCGTCCATTGGGTGTTACGGTTTTAGCGATAATTATAGTAATTTCTGGGATATTGATACTATCTTCTGGAATTAGTTTGATTAGTTTGGGTACATTTTTGTACGTTCATTTGAACAGTACCTGATGTAAATCTTCCTACTATCAATCTTTTTCAATTTATTTCTGTTATAATTGGTACTATTATATTGATTATTGGAGTAATATATGTTCTAGTATTTTATGGTTTAATTAAGGGTAGAGGTTGGTCATGGACAGTTACAGTTATAGTAACAATAATAAATCTAATAATTCAGATTGTCTCATTATTTGTTAGTATTGTATATGCAATATTTTTTATTAATGATATTGATTATTCTACGTTGATTATGGGTTTATCGCCAATGATAATTGATACAATAGTAAGCATTATCATATTATATTGTTTTTATAGGCCTCACGTAAAATCCTTTTTTGGAAAAGTCTAGAAATTCATATCCTATTCTTTATCATGATTTTTCTGTTCTTCAATATATGGAATAAATTCTCATCTGATTTTTTTTAATTGTCTCAATAACTTAAATTTTATTCTATTGATTTTTTTCTTTTTATTTATTGGATAAATGGAAACAATAAATTTGTAGAATCTAAATATTGAGATAAAATATGTTGTTTGGTGTTTATATATTATTTATTGTAAAATGTGATGAAATTATTTAAATTAAATTTTTTTAAAAATTAATTTGTTTCCGCATAGGTTACAATACATATGTCGAATTCCAAAATATTTTTTACAAATACTACAAAACTTTTTTGTTTTAACTATTTCAAAAGTGCTTTTACCTGGAATAAATGTATCTAATAAAAGTAGTTTTGCCATATTGATAAGCGTATAATCTGTAGACATTATAGGAATCTTCAATTGCATTCCTAACGCTATGATAGAACAATCTGGTTTTGATAGTCCAAATTGACCATGGGATTTTATCTTTTTATAGATATGTTCAATGTAATTTATAGTTGGATCTATGATAATTACTTTCTCTGTGGATAATAAAAAATCGAGTCCGTCTATTTTTTTTTTGATATGATTTATTTCATCGAATATATCCTGAGTTATATAGTATTTCGTATCAGACGCAGATTGAAAAGGAATTCCCATGTAAAAAATATTTGAATCAGCGATATATTTTTTAATAACCAAGCTTGTTCATTTGTCTTAATTTATTTTTATTCAGTCTTAAAAACACTGCATCATGTTGATATCTTGAAATATATATTTTTTCATTCTTTGGAATTTCTTTAATTTGTTGACCATCTATGATTAAGTTGGTATTATAATTAATTTGCAAATCCAACTTGTCTGTTCCGGATATTACAAATGATGGTATTCTATTGATGGATGCGACAGGGGTTATTAGCATACAGTCAAGATTTTCATGCAAAATTGGACCTCCTATAGACAAAGAGTGTCCTGTGGAACCTGTCGGTGTTGAAATAATCATTCCATCCATTTTTTGAGAAAAGCTGTCACCGCATAAAGAAAAATGAAATGTGGGTGTTTTAGTTATATCTGTGCGAACTAATACAAAATCATTTAGAGCGTGATAAAAAAGTTTTTCGTCGATTTGTGCAAGAATTCGTATACGATTATCAAAATAATAATTGCCATCTAATAGATAAGGAATGATTGAAGTTGCATTATCTTTAGAAATTTCTGAGAGTATTCCTCGAGTTCCACCTGCATTAATACTCAATACGGGAATATCGTAATTAAGAGTCCTGAAAGTTCTCAAAGCTGTTCCATCACCACCAACTGCTATTACCAAATCAATTTTATATGCATTTTCTACTATCTGATCTTTATTTGATAAATAGTCAACTACCGCGAATCCATTCTCAATTAGTTTTTCTTTTAACAATATTGAGACTTTTGAGGCCTCATCATTCCCATGTTTTGTGAAAATTGATATGCAGTGGATTTTTTTTCTCAAGTAGTATTTTATATTATATAGTAGTATATTTTTTTAATCATAAGATATATTTTGAGTATGTGTAAATTGAAATAAAATTTGGATTTTAATAGTTATTGACTAGTAAATAATTTGATTTTGTTATTAATTGAACTCTAGATATTTTCCAAATAACTTGGCTTTTGAAAACCCTCTGATGACTTTTTCTTTGAATCGCTCAATAAACAGTTGACCAATTTAAAATGTGTTTAATTTAAGTTCGTTCTATTTTCTCCGTAAATATATGTCAAATCTTTTATTCTATATTGTATATTCTAAATTGTACTCTAATGTTTTTCCGAAGGAGACGGGGGTTTTATTTTTTAATTTCAAAAACTTATTCTGAATGTGCCATATGCTATAAATAGGATCTAGATATCTTTCAAATTTGTTTATCATACGACCTGAATTGGTAACTAAAATTATTTTTCGCTCTTTTAATAAATGGAAAAGAAGGTATTTGTTTGTATGTTGTTATATAATAATCCGATTATACCATATTAAATGAGAATCTATTTTAGCCTTTTCATGATTATATATCTTTAATTTTATTATTCTTTTTATGTCCTATAGCTTATATTTTTATAGATTGTTCTAATCAGAAACGTAACTTGTTTTACCTATAAGTAAAAAGATGGTAATGCCTTATCAATATTTCTAAAAGTTAAATCTAAAAAATAGTAATAATTTGAAACTACCAATTCTTGAAGATTTTTTTTGTCTTAAATATATGATTGTTTTGAATCTGAGTTTTCCTCGAGATATCTAAGCGGGTTTTGTGATAGTCAATCATATTTTGCGGTTAATGCATATTATATCAATTTAAAAAGATTCCACCTAATAGATGCTGATTAATTCTATTTAATTCAATGTCCAAGTATTGATATCAATAATAAAAAAATATTCAATGCAATCATTAATATTTTATAAAAAGAAGCACCTTTGTATTTGCAGAATTGTTAATAAATCTGAATATTTGATATAAATGTTTAAGGTTGTTATTCCTGCTTTCATGAATATCTACGTTTGTTTAATATAAATTTCCAGTTATCTTATCCCAGTTAAAGTATCGTTAATAATTTTATAACAGAATAAACTATATGTATGTTATAATAAGTTCATTATTAACAACATCTTTCGTGACTACTGCAATATATCGTGTATTTTTACGAATACTGTGAAGGAACATGTTTAATCTTTGAGATTTGATATCACACAAATACATTTTCAATTCATTTAATTGGTAGACGAATTCTGGATTGAAACCTTGGTAATCAAATTCTTTATTGTTATAATTGGAAGCCAAACAACAAAAATACATTCAAGTTGTGCCTCAGCATTAAAATTATCTTATTTAATTGAAAATAGGATAATAAATATACATGTCAATTGAATAAAACTTTTTTATTATATCTTGATGTCTATTACTAAAAATTTATTGTATCTATCTATATAATTTATCATATGTTTTTAAAATTTTTATCATCAAGAAAAGAATTCTATTTCGGAATAATAAAATACTCTCATTTTTTAAAAGATGTATTATACTTTTCTTTAAACTTGTATAATGTGTTTAATCCTCCTACTACGGTGATAATTATTAAAAGCAAACCCACAAGTCCTCTTAAAAAATAAGTAAATGAATTGTGAATATTTAACCCAGTTATGATGAAATAAAAAAAGGCGAGCACAACAATAGAAATTAATAAAATCTTGAATTTACTTAGGTTTTTATTGATAAATATCAATTCAATCTCATTAATATATATCTAACCAAATTGCTATTTGTTTATAATTCATATATATTACATAATCTTATTTCATATATTCAGAGGAACGATTCAACAAATCAATTTAATAAATCTTTGAATGGTTATAAATAGTTACACGGTAGCATACTTTAGTAACGATATATTTGACAATTCAACAATTCCGATAATTCTGAAAATGTGTTGTCAATTACCTTTTTATGGAAAACAATATAATTTGTATTTATTGTGATTTCACATTGTAAATACCTTCAAATATATCGATTATACATTATTTATATATTTCATAGACTGTATCAAGACTGATGTGGATCCATCGCTATATGTCATGAAACATTCAAATTACAAGAATTGTTCATAAATTTTGCATCATAAAGAAATTTAGTAATAATAAATAAATATTATGGAATAATATGAAATGTATATTTAATAGACATTGATTGTTGTATGGACTCACTTTAGATAGTATTATTTCTTTAATGTGTTGATTAGTCAACAACCTAAATCATTGTTTCGGCCATATTTTACTTTTATTTTTTTTTTTCCGAGGAAGTAATCTTGATTATATCCTGTAATTTATATGCTGCATATTCTATTAATTATATTTTTTATGATGACCGAATTTATATGATGATTTAATTTAAAACTTCAGTACATCTATTATTTTTCCAATTATTTGTTCAAATGTTATGAATTTCAAATTTTTATGATATCTCAGATAGAGATCGTTCAGCAAAAAACATATTTCGTTCGTTTGGTAGACTAGTTTCAAAAATTTTCTTGTTATGGATTTAATAATGTTACTCATAATAGCGTACATCATGAATCTGATTTGAATAGATTTTTTTTACTGATGATTCCATTATTTTGATTTACTGTTAAGGATTTTTTATTTTGTACTTTGAGAATTAGTTAAATTATCATTTATGCATAACAATAATAATAGAATATGATATGTTTTCATTTAGATTTTGTCAATAACATGTTAGCAAATGCTGAATAAAACAGTTTCGACAAATCGAGTCAAGTGTATATGATTGGTAAATTGGCTCTAAATTTAACTTCCTTTTTTATTGTAAAAATCAGTAAATAAATTTAAGCAATGTTTTACATATTTTAATTTATATTTTTTCTTTTTGTAATAAAGGTGCCTTTTTATATTCGATCTCTAATTCCAATGTGACTACTTTGAACTAAAACAGAAATGGTTTTGTATGTATTTCGGGCTCTGTTAACTTAAGGAAAAACCTATAGCTTTAAAATAACCATATATCACATGTCTACCAGAAAAAGAACATCTTCAAACATCATTGGTTATGGTTTATATTTGTACTTTCTTGGTTTATCCTTTAGAAATACTGCGAAAGCATTATCATTTTTAAAAATAGCAAAAATAAGCCACGTTTCTATCTGGAACTGGATTCAAAAGTACAAGCCTTGGAAATATCTAAGGAAAAGGAAAGTCAAAGAATACATTATTGATGAAACTGCCATAAAAACAGGTTCTGAATTAATCTGGCTTTGGGTTATTATAGAACCAAAGCATAAAGAAATCCTTGCTGTGGATATATCCAAAGAACGAAATATGTTTGTTGCACAGAGCGATTTCTGTCTCAAGTAGTAAACATGTATGAATTACATTCTGTTTCGTCAGATGGCGGTACTTGGTATCCACAAGCCTGTAGATTTTTAAACTTGCATCATCACATTCATTCATCTATTAAAAAAAGCATAATTGAAAGAACAATGCAATACATAAAAGATAGAACTGAAAGCTTTGACGATTATTTTCCTTGTAAGAAGAACAAATGTAAATTACATCACATAAGACAATGGCTTAGGTTGTTTGTTTATGAGCATAATAAAGAAATAATGTCTTAAGTTAACAGAGCCATTACATCTATAGATATTTCCTTAACTTTATAGTCCTAAAAACAAAATCAACATGTTCTAAAAGACTTGCTAGATCTAATGATAAAGGAAATAACGGTTTCAAAGGCTCTGTTCACTTAATGAAAACCTATATCTTGGAGATGTTCTGTTTCATTTGTGATTTTCAGAAACAGAATACCCTCAGAATATATTGGTTATGGTTTATATTTTTATTTTTCAGGTCTTTCTTTAAGAAAAGCAGCAGGATAGACTATCGGATTGCTTTATCAAAAGAAATCATGTTTCCACCTGGAATTGGATACAAAAGTACAAGCCTGAAAAAATATCTTCAAGGAAAAAGAAAATCTCTTACATTATGGATGAGACTATAATTAAAGTTGGACAAAAGCACATTTGGGTATGGGTTGCTATTGAACCAAAAGATAAAGAAATTGTCAGAATAAGTATATCAGAAGAACAAAACATGTTTGTTGCTAAAGAACGATTTATTTCGTATGTTGTAGAAGAATATGGTAAACACCACATTTCGTCAGATGGCGGTACATGGTATCCACAAGGATGCAGATTCTTGAAACTACATCATCATCTTCACTCCTCTTTCGAAAAGAGCATAAATTGAAAGAACAATGTATTATAAAAGATAGCGAAGAATCGTTTGATGATTATTTTTTTGTAAAAGAACAAGTGTAAATTATCTCATGTAAAACAATGACTCTATCTTTATATTGATCAGTATAATCAAGAAATAATACTTGAATTAACAGCCGCAAAAAAACATTATCAGTTTAAATAATAATAGGATCCATCATCTATACAACTTTATGGAGTGTATAAGGTAATACTTACCACCATTTTTTAAATTTAAAACATCATTTAAATACCCTTTTAAAAAAATTTTACTGAAGGAGATATCCATTAGATAATTGTCTGAAGCGAATATCAGGATTATTTTTTTGTAAAAGAACAAATATGGAATTAACTGTATAATAAATAACCATTTGTTTTTTGATCAAAATAGCCGGAACGGATTTTGAGTTAACGATGCCTTTTTAGCATTAACAATTTAAATTTTACTATTAATCATGAAGAATTTGGAAAAATTTTTAATTTAATAATATTGTAATTGTTAATTATATATTGATATTGTTATGTATCTGAAAGTATAGACATTGAATGGTTTATATTATCATAATTAAAAATGATGAATAATGAATACCAGATTTCAATTTGCTCTCATTATTATTGCAACAATAAGTGCAATGACCGCTCTTATGATCATAACTAACCCTGTAATGGCACAAAAAGATCAAGGAACTCCATATGTGGTACAAAATACATCTAAATCAATGCAAGATCCATTACCAGGACATCAATTACACCAAATTGTAATAGCTGCTCCACCTAGATCAGATGGTAAAATTTATTCAGGTACTGTATCATATGTAGCTAGTGTACCAGTTGAAGTAATTATTTTACACGGTTACAAACCAGTTGCCGACACTCAAAAATATGGTGAACCATTAAACGCTCCATTTGGTAAAGGAAAGGTTGCTATATCTTTGATGAAACAATTTACAGGTGCTCCATTTAATTCAGGCTCATTAGTATTTGCAGGTTCCGCATTAGCTTTCCATACTATAAGTGGTCATCCATTTTCTGTAACCTATACCATTGATGCACATATAAAATCACTTACAAAGTAAGAAATATTTGCTTGTAATTGGATTTTATTATCCTTTTTTTATTAAATTTTTGATAGAATATTATTTTTAATATTGCGATATATTGTAATTTATTGTCATTAAAACAATGTAATACAAAAAATTATATATCAGTCAGTTTTATGAAAGTTAATGAAATACTTAACAAATAATCACAAAATTGTATTTATAGCTACTTTTGTAATGATGATGATGACCTATGGGTTTGCTATACCTTTTAGCATAAATACGATAACATTAAATAATTAGATATATAAAATGATTATTCTATTTGACCTTTAACAAAACGTCCTTTGAAAAGATCTATAGAAATGAACACGATGCAAAAACAAAGGAAAGAATACTACTTGTTCTAAATGTATTGTATAATGATATTATTCCAGCTCAAGCAGCCAAAGATCTTCGTCGAAGCAGATCATGGGCTTCCGACTGGTTAAAAAGATATCAGAAAGAAGGTATCGAGGGACTAAAAGATAGGACAAAAAGTGGTAGACCAACAGAAATCCCAGAAGAGATTAGTTTAAGCATAAAGGAAGAATTATCAAACTCCAAACAAGGTTGGACCACAAAACAGGTGGAAGAATTAATTATAAAAAAAGTGGTATCAAATATCACTATACTCATATCTACCGTATCCTTCGAAAATGGGGATTTAAACAAAAGGTGCCAAGAAAAATACATGTTAATACTGCATCTTTGGAAGAAAAGGATGCTTTCAAAAAAAGACAGAACAAATACTTGTGGATAAGCAGCAGCAGGAAAATTTAACTATAATATCTACAGATGAATCGTTTTTCTTTTATGATTATCTTGTAAAAAGGGTTTGGATTGATGAAAAGAAAAGACCTGTTGTTAGATTAACAGGCTCGCATAAACATTCATGTGTTTTTGGTGCCATCAGCATGGAAGGCAAACAACTATTCAGACAGTAGGATGTATTTAATGGAGATACATTTCTTGATTATCTAAAACTAATTCACTTCAAATTTCCAAGATGTTATCTTTTCATGGATAGGGCATCACCTCATTATAAATCAAAGAAGGTACAAAAATATTTCAAAGAAAACAAAAATACAGTTATTCCTGTGTACCTTCCAACTGGATCGCCAAAGTTTATGATGATGGAGGGAGTGTGGAACATAGCCAAACGAGATCTGTTAATTCTAAAGTATTATTCATCTTTTACAAATTTAAAAAACAAGATATCTCAGTATTTCAGGATAAAAAGATTCAATCTTAATATGAGAAACTATCTATTAAGAGATGTTAGATAACATATGCTAATTGGTATACAAACGCATATGCACTTTTTCATGCCAAAGACTTTAAAATAACTAATTTTGGAATACATAATCATACCCCTTTTTTGAAGGTTAAGGGCAAGGCAGGAGGATCAAAACCAGTAAATCTTAAAACAATTTATGGATATGTCTTTAAGACAAACGCAGGCATTTTTGGTGTTGTTTCACATCATGGTAAAGATAGAAGTACATCAAAAAGGACCTAATGATACAAGATATCATACACACAAAGTCACCATTGATAAAAATAATTGTATAACATCATTAAAGGATAGAGGAATACCAAGCTTTGGTGGTCATGTATTAAAATTACATGGAACTCATGCTAGCGCTGTAAACAGTGTATTGACTGCGAAAATAACTGCATTTAATAGTCATCATATTTGTGTCACTAAGGTGTTTGACTCAAAACAATAAAATAAAATAACATTCCACTTTTTATTTCAGCTATAATATAATATATCTATGTTTTGAAACGGCTCTGTTCAAGACATAATTCCTTATTATGGTAATCTAAAAATAGATTCAGTCAATTCTTTACATGTTTTAGTTTACATTTCTTTTTTCTACAAGGAAAGTAATCATCAAAGCATTCGGTTCTATCTTTTATCTACTGCATCGTTATTTCAATCAGGCTTTTTTCAAAATAAGAATGGATATAATGGTTTAGATTCAAGAATCTGCATGCTTGTGGATACCAAGTACCACCATCTGTCGAAATGTGGTGTTTACCATATTCTTCTACAACATACGAAATAAATCGTTCTTTAGCAACAAACATGTTTTGTTCTTTGCAATTGAAAAGAAAGAATTTCTTTATGCATTGGTTCAATAACAACCCAAAGCCATATTAGTTCAGAGCCGACTTTTAGCGCTGTTTCATCAATTATATATTCTTTAATTATTGTTTTGTTAGAAAATCTTTTTGGTTTGTATTTTTGAATTCAGTTCCAAATGGAAACGTAACTTATTTTTATTTTTAAAAATGATATTGCTTGGTCGGTATTTCTAAATTACAATCCCAGAAAGTACAAATATAATCCGTAACCTATAATTTGTGAAGATGTTCTATTTCTTGATCTCATGATATGGGGTCATTCTAAATCTTTAGGTTTTTCCTTAAGTTAACCGAGCCTTTTTAACGACTCTAAAGTTAATCAAATAACTATGAATTTCTTTCTTTTCTCAAATTTATGATATGTAGTAAGAAATGGAACAAAAAAGTATATGCCATACATATTACTTCTATATTTTAATGACCTTTTTTTAAGGAACATTACAAAACCACTACAAAGATAAGATTACAAAAGTCATGCGGCTGCAATAAAAAAATAGATTCAAAAATATACTACTACTAAAAGATTAGTGTGCAGGATAGCAAATATTGCAAAATATATACTAGATGAAACTCAATTGAAGGTAGGTGGATTCTGAAATAATATGACTTTGGGTTGTTATTGAACCAATGCATAAAGAAATTCTTTCTTTTTAACTCCAAAGAGCGAATATATGTTTTTCGTTGACTAATTTATTTCAAAAGTTGTAGATAAACATGGTCGACATCCTGTTTCAACAAATGGTGATACATGGTATCCTCAAATCTGTCACTTTTTAAAATTAAATCATCATATTCATTCCTCTTATGGGAAAAGTATTGTTGAAAGAACTATGCAATATATCAAGTATAGAACAGAAGCGCTTTATGATTATTTTCATTGTAAAAAGACTAAATGCCAATTAAATCGTGTAAAGCAATGGCTAAATCTATATGTTGATCGTTATAATAAATAAACACTTTCTTAAGATTACCAAATCTTTTTTTTAAAGTAACTCTTTATATTAGTTTTAAATAAACATGTCAATGTTATGCAAAATATTGTAGGTAAAATCCATGATCTAAATGATATACCCATTTTAGATAATATATTAATTGAAGCTTTTGAACATAATATTTTTGAATCTATTGTACATAGACATCTTGGATCCACTACAACAATAAATCAGGATGGTCAATTTGAAATAATTCCAAAAGTTATATTAGGTTGGAATGTAAAAAATATTTACTTAATTATATCAGATCCTCTCAAAAAGTTCATATCAATAAAAGAATGTGACAATCAGAATGAATTTTCTAAATTTATTGATTCACATGGTAATACAAAGTGGAAAAGTGATATAATAAATAATATCAATAAAATAGAGATTACAATAACGCAACAAAATCATTTGCCGCCACAGGATTATTATGAATTTGTTGTAGTGGGGTCTGGATTTGGAGGTACTATTTCAGCGTTAACAATAGCCAACAAGTTAGAAACCAAAGATCCTTCTCTTAAAAATAGGATATGTATTTTAGAACGCGGACAATGGTGGATAAGCCCTGAAATACCTTTAACTTCTGACGGTACTATTGATGGGAAAACAACAATACGAGGATATTTAGAAAAAGAAAATATTCCATTTGGTCTATATGTATATCCTGACAATATTGAAGGACTAGTTAAGATATTTGCAAATACTCGAATATTCAGTAGTGTAAAAGGACTTTATGATTTTAAAACAATGCAAAATGTTAATGTAATTAGTGCCAGTGGAGTAGGTGGCGGGTCTCTAGTTTATTTTAATCTTACTGCAAGGCCCGATCCAATAGTTTATCAAAATTGGCCGATACAAAATGAAAATATATCTCTAGATTCAAAATATTCTTTTGCAGATATTTATGGTACAGATGCAGATACATTTGCAGACTCTGTAGATCCGGACAAAAAAATACTAGATTATTTTAATATTGCTGAAAAATTCATAGGGGTAAACACAATTACAACTACGACCGCTCTAGGAAATTACAAACTTTTAAGAACCAACGTATTTCAAAATGCGGCTAAATCAATTAACTCTCCAACTCACAAGTTAACAAATGAACAGAATCTTGATGCAAACCTTTCTATCACAAACATTAATGAGGGATTGTTTGATGGCTTACATCCGACAAGAGGTGAGAAAGAAAAATATTCTAAAGAACATAATATATGTCAACGCCAAGGCAGATGTGGTTTAGGCTGCATACCAGATGCGAGACATACATTAAATAAACAACTCTATAAGGCAATTTCTAATGAAAAACCTATAGATATTTTTCCATTATGTAAAGTTGACCATATTGGAGAAAATAATGAAGATGACAATACAGTTTACAAATATAAAATATATTTCAAAGATTTTGGAGACAGTTTTAAAGGAATAGACAGAATAATAAAAACAAAACAAATCATTTTATCTGCCGGAACTATTGGTTCAACAGAGATTCTCCTTAGATCAAAACATAAACTCCATTTAAGTGATAAGGTAGGATTCAGGTTTTCAACCAATGGTGATACATTTGGGATAATAAATCCCACAAAGGAAGTAGTTAATGATAGCAGGGGGCCGCAGTTAACATCTATTGCATTATTTAACAATCGTATTACAAAAGATTTTGAATTTTCACTGGAGGATCTTGGAATACCAAAAATGTTTGACGATATTCTATCGCCAATATTCTACCTCATGACATTGGAGAAAAAAATTGGTTCATTTCTTCCACAAACTAATTTTTCCAATATGTTCAAAGAGCTAGTTTTAAACAAAATTAGTAAATCTACAACAGCAGATCAATTAGAAAAATTGATAGGGGGTATTGTAGAGATACCATCTTTCAGTCTTTTAACTAACAAAATATCAGAAATAATTACAGATATAAAAAAATTAATTTTTGATAATAATTCCCAAGGACAGATCATGGATAAAAATCTGGGTAACATAATTATGCTTTTTGGAATGGGAATAGATGATGGAAATGGGCAATTAATTATAGATAAAGAGAAAGACGGATTAGATCTAAAAAAAATTTAATTTAGATCACCCAGTGTACGATAATATTATAAACACTATGAAATTATTTTCAAAAGAGATTGGACGGAATGGCGAAAGTAATCTAGTTATTCCATTTTGGGATGAAAAAAGTAAATTAGAAATTACTGCTCATCCACTTGGAGGATGTTGTATGGGGGCTGATTCTTCATGAGGGGTGGTAGACGGTTTAGGGAGAGTGTTTAGAGGAAATACTGGAAATAAAGATTATTATGACGGATTATATGTTATAGATGGTTCAATAATTCCAAGTCCCTTAGGAGTAAGTCCATCATTGTCTATTGGTGCATTGGCATTTCGAATAATAGAGCACATTGTAGGCAAAGATGAAGTAGATAAAAATGGTAAAAAGTATTGGCCTAAATAAGGATTTTAGATGCGTCCAAATGAAAATGCTTTGCCATCAAAAGTTATCAAAAGGATATCATATTGTATGTGGATTGTTTTTTATAGCTGAATCTGAGGGTGTATAGATTGTATTCGAATCCTACTCCCAGCGCTTATCCTGAGAATTTATACTGCTTTATTACATGATTCTGTTTTGTGACATTCTTCGAAAATCAGTTAAAACTTTGATTTATCCTTAACAATAACAATTTAACTTTGACTGTTTTTGATTCTTAATTTGTCTATAAAACATTAGCAAATAAAGAAAAAATAATCATGTAACACTGCACATTTATTATATAACTTATCTATTTTTATTTAATAAAATAGTGTAGCATATAAATATACAATAATGTTTATAAGATTTTGAGATGACTAGTAAATCTTCTATTTTAGTAGCAGTATTAACAACAGTAATGTTAAGCGGAGCAGTATCTTTTGGATTATCAAATAATGCATTTGCACAAGGTCATAATGTTGGCGATGATAAATTCCAAAAAGGCTTTAACCACGGCTCTAATACTCAAGGCTCTAATACTCAAGGCATTAACCACGGCTTTAACCACAGCTCTAATACTCAAGGCTTTAACCACGGCTCTAATACTCAAGGCTTTAACCACGGCTCTAATACTCAAGGCTTTAACCACGGATTTAACCACGGATTTAACCACGGATTTAACCACGGATTTAACCACGGATTTAACCATCACCATAACTTTAAACATCCTCACCACTAATTTTTTAAATTATTATAATTGTTTTAAGTTATTTTTTGTATTATTATATAATATTTAGTGAATATTTCAATTTTAATAATGTCTATTTTATTAATTTAGTATTTTAAATTATTTTAAATTATTTTAAATTATGTTTCATATTTTAATTCATTTTTCAATTTGAACATTAGGATGGCTTTCACAATTTTCTATGAGTGATAATTGGTTTTTATAAACATCTACAATTTTGGTTCATCGTTGATATTTTGCATGATTCTTTCGATAATGCATTTTACCATATAATGAATGAAGGTTATGTTTTAGTTTCAAAAACTTAAGCTTGTGGATACCCAGTACTACCACGAATGAAAAAGCATCTAACCCTGCCTATTTTTAATCTGATACCAAAGTCGTTCGACTGTAAACATGTTTCGTTTTTTTGATATATAGGTTGCAATAATTTCTTTATGCTTTGGTTCTGCTTAGTTGCATGACTCGTATAATCTGATTTTATTATCTCTTTTGTTTAAATCACATCAACTTGTTATAAATGACACTTTTAGTATCATCTCTTGTTTCATATTTTTTAGTTTAACCTAGTATGCATAATCTCCAAACCTTTGCTCTATACAATAAAATATTATTTCTATGATCTACCAATTTCCATATTTTACGCTGTCTTTCCATTTTTGTGAATTATTTTTCTGTGCTAACCTCACATAGATTTCTTAATATATTGCCTTTTTCTCACCTCTAACCATAGAAATCATTACTTTGATGCAAGGCAAGATTCCATTGTCTTCTATTTATCTAAAAATAATATTGCTATCATATGCGCCTTCAGCAAATAATTTACCAAAAGTTATTTTTAATCTGATTTTATAACATCATTACCCAAATCGGGTAACACCTTGCCATCATGTCCATGCTAGTCAGTTCCCCGCATAGAAAGAATTTTCTTGGTCTTAGCATTAACAGCTACATGTATTTTCAGATACCCTTTCTTATTTTTTATATGCCATTTGTCTTGTAGCCACTGCCTGTATTGGTAAACTTGATACCAGTACTGTCGATTGCGATAACAATGTATTCGTCTTAGAATTCTTTGTCATTCTTTATATTTTTTATTTTGATAACTAATTTGTTTATTCTTTTTTGCAAATAGTTGTAAAATCTGGAATTGATGGTAACTTTCCTTTGGCATGACTTGTAATATCCCTTCTTTGGTTTGTCTGTATGGTAAATGAAAGTACGCTTTAGCATATCCAAGTAAAAGAAGAAAAGTATTTGGATAATGAAATGGCTCGCCGATTTCACATTTATTCATATCTCTTAATTCGATATCTCCATAGATAATGACATCAAATCCTGGCAAGATTCATATCATACCAATTTTGGTTGCATATAGACCAATTCACATATTATGATAAAATATGCTACCTTATCTATTTGGAAAAAGAAACCACAAAAAACATAAGATTGTAATATTTTCCGGGTAAGGGGAAAAAATTAATAAAGTATATACAAATGGTTGAACTTTTTTACATTAGACATAACATAGAAGTATGTTTTATGACACCAAGTAATCATTGGATTTCTTTTAATAAATTAAAAGTAGTATCAGCTGTTGTTCTTAAGGAAAACTTGAAAACAATATTATTCATATTTTGAATCTATTGGTTCCACGATTGTCCTGGCAATAGATTGTCCTGCTACGTTTGTATTGTGAACCGTGACACAATATACTATTGACACTATTTATTAATGGTTGGGTTGTATGTATATTTAAGCTAAATTATATGTAATGATGTGTCTTTTGTGTCTCTTATATGATTCGTATAATTAATTCAATTAACAAATAGTTTTATTAATAAAAACATACCGACTTGATAATTTTATTATCTTAAAGAGAAAATAACTACTAATCCAGTAATTGTTTTTAACAAATTTTTAATCATATTGGAAAGGTAGATAGATTTAATAGATTGTTTGTTTAAGTTCAAAGAAATTATATTTTTCTTATGGCATTTTATATTGTATCGCCTTTTTCTAAAATCATATATTTAATATGTTATCTGAATACTTATCCGATCATATAATTAGAACAATATGCTTTAGTAAAATTTATTTCGGTTTAAATAAATTTGTTTATTCTTCTCTAGTTCCATAACTTGTGTGCTATATACTAGATCTCGTATAATTAGTCTCGTATCAAAATTTTATAGATTATTAATGATATTTTATAATATTTGCATTTTGATTTGCGGATTACGATTGAGGTGTTTAATTCTTGGAAATTTTTCTAAAGGTGCTAATTATGCAAGAGATCTACTATATTAGATTATATTTTTCAACATTTTTCCAAACGCTTTTGCATGATTCGAATCAGTTAAGAATATAATTTTGCATTATAATAGCTGCTTTGTTACAGCTCTTTTTCAAAATATTTTTATCTAACATCATCCGGCAAATCTTACCTACTGTCATGTCTACAATCAATCTCTTGTTAGAAGTGAAATGTCGACAGGCTTTAACATCATAACCCCATAAAAGAGACGAAAGAGATGAAAAGATGGAGTACTATGACCATTTCAAATTTAAGACTTATTATTTTACTTGACTGTGTTAAAATGTACTTTCATTCATTCTATAGGCAAACTGAGGGCATTGAACAAGGATATGCTAATGAAAAAGTATCTTCATCACATATTTTACTATAATAATTAGGATTAACAAATGATACCTAAATAAAAGATAAGGATGAAAGCAAAAAATTTGAAGACGACCGTACTATAATTACAATATATATAGTTTTGGTATCAAGATTACAAGTAGTGATCAGAATATGAGATAAACAGGATATGAAAAATAAGAATAAATGATATTTAAAAATACTAGATGTTATTATAAATATTAAGAAAATTACTAGTATGATAGTTACCGCAAATATGTATATGATAGTAAAGCATTGTCTAACTTGATTGATCTTAATATAAAATCATGCTTTGTTGCACGATTCCTATAATCTTTGATTTTGTCGTCTAATTTGGTTAAACAGATATCATTTTGTTATACAATGACGCTTTTAACGTCATTTCTTGTATCATATTCTTTAGTTTAACTGAGTATACCTACTCTCCAAACCTCTCTTTAAACAAGAAAACACAGTTTCTACGATCCATCTTTGTCCATAGCTAACGCTATCTTTCCACTTTTGTACATCATTTCTTTGATCTAAAACTGATAGATTTTTAAGGATGTTTCCTTTTCTCCATCTAACTCTAGAATTCTTTCTTACTTTGATACATGGCATATCCATTGTCTGACAAACATTTAAAAATCTCATTACTGTCATAAGCGCCATCGGCAAATAGGTTACCAATTGTTATTTGTTTATCTGATTCTATAACATTATTAATCAACTCTGGTAATACCTTACTATCATGAACATGCTCATCAGTAACCTTCATTGAAAGAATTTTCTTGGTTTTGACATTTACAGCAACATGTATTTTTAAAAACTTTCTTGTTGTTTTTGCTTGTATGCCATTTGTCTCTCATCCACTGACCTCTATTGGTAACCTTAATGCCGGTACTATCTATTGCAATGATAATGTATTCATATTCAAATTCCTTGTTTTTGCCATCATCTTTTATTTCTATATTTAGTCTGTCTATTCTTTTTTTGCAAATAGTTGTAAAATCTGGGATGGAAGGTACTTTTCCTTTAGCGTGTCCTTGTGCAATTCCTTCTTTGGTTTGTCTATATGGTAAATGAAAGTACGCTTTAGCATATCCAAGTAAAAGAAGAAAAGTATTTGGATAATGAAATGGCTCTCCAACCTTGTCTTTATTCATCTCTTTTAGCTCGATATCCCAGTTGTCAATAACGTCAAAGCCTAGCAATATTTCGCCTCTTCTGACAAGAGATTGGTTGTAGACAACCAATTCACAGTGTTCGTTGGTTAATGTAGCTAAATGTATTTAGAAAGAAGGAATCATGCAACAAAGCATAAAATCATATAAAATAAGGATAAATTATGTGATGATAGTGCTTATGATGACAATGATCTTTTTAATGTATATTAGAAAATGGAACTTCTATACATCAAAGTAAGAATTACAGATTAAACTGGGAATAGAATATATTCGTAGAACTCTACCGGTGTTTGCAATGTACTAGTTGAGTGGGATATGTTGTAATATTGACAAATATGAATTGTTGAAATCGCATTCATGCGTAAAGAGAATGTTAGAACAATATGCATACTCGGTTAAAGTATAAATATAATATTGTTAAAGTTATTGAAAATATCATTGTATAAAAAGTGTAAATAATAGTATCAAACGATGATATATTCTATTCATCGACCAAAGTTAAAGAATAATTTCTAAATTAAGTGGTCTAGATCGATTTATTAATTGGTGATATTCAATCAATTAATGTAGTTAAAGTTGCATAATATGTAACTTTAATGTACTTTTATAACGATCTGATTTATAATTATGGATCGTTTTACAAATATAGAATAGAAATAAACTTCATTAATTATCTATATTCATCACCACAATCTCCAATCCTATTAAACAAATTATTCGATTTTTTACACACAGTGTCTATAACTTCATGATCTTGTTTATCTAAATTAATCTTGTAAATTTGGGAATTATCTTTTATATGATCAACTATTCCAAGCCTTGTACCTATTATCACCCCGGATACAGCCGGTTTTGATAGAATGTATTTGGTAGCAATATTCGCAATACTGACTTCATATTTGTCTGCAATTGTTTTTAGTACACATAAAAGTTCTTGAAATAGGGTCCATCCGCCCCATTCATCAATCATCTTTTTATATTTTTTTAGACTTAGGGTATTTAATTCATAAATAGATGGTTCTTTTAATTTTCCTAAATATTTTTCTGAAACAAATCCTCCACATAACGTTCCATAAGCAAAGATGTTGATTTTATTATTAAGACAAAATGGGATCATATTTACTTCTGGTCTGCGATCAATAATTGAGAATTGAATTTGATTTGATAAAATATTGTAGCCTGCGTCTTTAATGATTTGTACATGTTCTGTATCAAAATTTGTAAGCCCTATTTGCTTGACCAATCCGTCATCAAGTAGTTCAAACAGATATCTTATAGCATCCATATAATAAGGAATATTATATTCCCACCAGTGAAATTGAATTAAATCTAGGGAATTCGTTTTCATTCTATAGAGTGATCTTTGCAAATTTTCTTTAACTAATATACGAGTAATTTTTTCGGGTCTTGGAACCCACTTTGTAAATGCCTGTATTTTCTCAAGTTCTTTTACTCCTTTTAAATCAGATAGGGAGTCTCTAAATTTGCCAACAAAATCTTCTGCTGGACCATAAATGTCTGCAAGATCCCAACTAGTAAATCCATATTCATGGTATTTTATCATATCTTTGATTGCCAAGTCCTGATCTATTTTTCCATGTCCTCCGGCAACCTGCCACATGCCGTTAATTATTTTATTTATTTTTAAATCTGGAGTAATTTGGTGATAAATATCATGTTCATTTAGATTATCATTGGTTTCTTTTGCATTTTCCACATTACGTGTTATAATAAGAAGATATAAAATTTATATGAAGTCTATTTATATCTTGATGAAAAAGATAATCTGATATTTTCTTCTTTCCAAAAGTTTAATATAATTTGGCTTGTCTTTAGGATTATACATAATTAGTCATCGATTAGATAAAAAATAACATATTATTATAATTTAACTTTAAATTAATTATTTCTTTGATGGTAAATAATTCTATGGAGCATCTAGTTAATCCAGATCAATTACCGTTAACTGTTGGTATATTAATATTTGATAATGTGGAAGTTATGGATGTTACAGGACCTTTTGAAGTTTTTTCTGTAACTCGTTTAAAGGGGCAAAATAGATTCGAAGACTCGTCACCATTTAGGGTAATTTTAATTGCCGAGTCATCTGACCAAATTACTGCTTTCGGTGGGCTCCGTTTAACTCCTGATTTTACATTTAATACATGTCCAAATGTGGATTTACTAATTATCCCTGGAGGTTATGGGACCCGAAAAGAAGTAAAAAATGAGGTGATTTTAAAATGGATTTCAAATAAAATACCTCAGTCCAAATTAACTGCATCAATATGCACAGGTTCCAGCCTTATAGGGAAAACTGGTTTGTTGGACAACCGTACTGCTACTACTCATTGGAATGCATTTAATTTTCTTCAAGAATCTGCACCAAGAACTCATATAGAAAAAAATGTTAGGTTTACTTTGGAGGAGCCTATATTTACTTCGTCTGGGGTGACACATGGAATAGATTTATCATTGTACATAGTTAGTTACTTTCTTGGACTTGATGTGGGACGTTCTACTGCTAGGTATATGGATTACCCTTATCCGGATTAACTTGAAATATATTATCCCAACTAAATTCAAAAAATGAAGAAATTAGCATAATATTGATTCGAATAATGACAAATTTGAATTCGTTTATTCAAATAATATATTGTATATAGTATGATTTTATTTATGAACTCGATTTGTCGTTAAAAATGATCACACAAAATTTTTCGTTTATAGATATGGAAATTGTTTTATCTTTAATACTATTTATTTCATTTTGAAGGTCTTTTTCCAATTTGCGACTATCGTTGTAAGATCGAATGTCTATAACCTTTACCTCGGCTGACATGTTGTATGAATGTTTGTTACATAGTGGTTATAATATTTTTACTTTTTTAAAGCAAAAACCACTATATTCTATTTTTGATATCTATTATTTTGAAAATATGTGATTCCTAGTGTTTTTATCAGTTACAAGTTATTGCATAATTAATATTGTAATTTAGTTAAAAATAAATTTAAATACTAAATCTTTCTAAATTATTTTCTAATTTCAGCTGCATATTTGTACTATATTTGTCTGCAAGAATCCAAGGTCTTTCTAATACCAATAAAAAATTATTTAATTATTATATTTAGGCTTAAGTTAAGATATTATTTACATGTTATAATATTCGCCAAATAAGATTAACCGTTTTTTCACATAATCCAGGTTACAGTTCCTTTTTTCTATAGATAAAATACTTTACAAACCATTCGTTAATTATATCTTTTACTAACACATTGTTATTTCAATAGTGCATTTTCAAAATAAGTATATTATAATGATGCATTTTCAAGCATTTAGATCCTTGCGATACCATTTTCTACTTACCTTCTATAGAAACTGGATGTGTATTATATTTTTAAATATTTGACGTAATTACTACGAGCATTCAATAACACATTAGTTACATGTGTAAGTGAAAAGTAGTTTCTTTTTCATTTATTTCGATAACAATCTGCTATGACCATATTAATTCAGAACCAAATTTAGTTGGATATCATCAACCATACTTTTAAATATTTGTTTTCGACAAAACAATCTTTTGCTTGGTTTGTATTTTTGTATTCTGTTACTTATTGTATCAATATGAATGCCTTCTGGAGACAACTCAGTTTGATGCTTTTGTAGTGCTCTGTTGTATGATTATCAAAATCCATATTTTATTACCTGTTTTGTCTAAATATCATCTTTTATATGCGGATAATTCAATATATTTTTTATACCTTATTTTTCTTCTTGACAGAATAAATATAATCAACAAATATTCTTTTTATGCAAGAAAATATACTCTATAAACTATATTTGTCCATAATCAATTCTATTAATCCACTTTTGCAAACTCTCTCTTTATGTCAAGACTAATGTGTTTCTAATCCTATTTTCTTTTTTTCCCGTAAGTCGAACATTGTTTATTGGCTTTAATGGGGTGGAAAATTCCATTGTCTGCAAAATACCTAAAAATAATTACTAACTTGGGCTTCTCAATATAATGGATTACCTACTGCTGCTATGATTGTTGTTGTAATGCCCGATTTTATAATATTTTTAATCAATTCAGATAACTCCTGGTTATCATGAACATCTTCGTCGGTAACTTTCATTGAAAAAATTTTCTGGACACTGATAGTTATAACAGCAACATGTATTTTTAAATATCCTCTCTTTTTCTTTACATACTGTTTCTCTGATTAGTTGTGCTCTATTGGTAACCTTTATTTCTGTATGTCTATTGCAATCGGAAGATAATCGTCTTTGAATTCTTTTATAAAGGTACTTTATTATAGTATTTAATTTGTTTATTCTTTTTACTTATTGTAGTATAATCTGTAATGGAAGATATTTCCTTTAACATATCTAGTTCATGCTCTCGGTTTGTCTATAGGCTGAATAAATGTATATGTTGTTCAAAGCCAAGTAAAAGTAGAAAAATGTTAGGTATGAAATAATTCATAGTAATCCCTGTAATTTTGTCTTTTTTATTCCTTCTCAATTGTAAATAATATTAAAACCTGACAAGATTTCATATCTTTCAGCAACATCGTTATTGTAAATACCAATTCACAAGTTTTGTTGATGAAAGTTTGCTAAATATATTTCGAAAAGATATCATACAATAAAGCAGTATAAATAAATTAATATTGGATGAAATTTTAGTAACATAAAATTCTAAATATGTATCCAAAAATTTTCTTTATTCAAATTAATTCATTCAATGAAAAGTTGATGTTTAGATATTAGTCTGATGTAAATCCTAAGTTTATTCAAATTTCCTGAAATAAAAATGAATATTTAAAATTAGAGAATATGTGGAGAATTTTTTAGAACTCAAATATGAATATAATCATCATAATCCAACAATTCTGCATTATTCAATAAAATATATCCGCAATAGATTCAATGAGAATATAATGGTTTGAAGTAATAAAAAACATGAATAAAATTAAATGAATTACAATCAAAACAGTAAATCATAGCATCACATACAAATATTTATGTCGTTTAAATCATATGGATATGCTAAAATATGTTACATGGATTTTAACAAAACTCTAAATGGATTACAAAAATTAAGAGTATGTTTGTTTGTCATAATTTGGTTATATCATTAATCAGATCTTTTTCGATCGTGATTAGGAACTCTTCATTATCCATCATTGTCAACTTTTGTTCAATTTTGATCTTATCTAACAAGTCATATCCACCGTCCTCAATAGAATATAATTTGGTTGTGCCACTATACGAAATAAGATCATATTCTATAAGATGAACTAAATATTTTTTTAATGTTCTATATGGCAACGATATTTTTTCTTGTATGACAAATGAAAGCTCAAAAATAGTTAAGTCTTTAATGGTTAATAATTGTAAGATATTTTCAATTATTGTTCCTTGTAATTTCGGGGATTTTATAATGGTTTTTTTTGAATTCATTTTGTCAATATTGTCTTAAATACAATTTGGAATTGCAAATTTTTCTATACCGTTTTCGCAAATAGGACATTTCTTGCAATATGGTAAATGTTTATCTAACAACATTGGTAAAGTCGACGCCATCCAAAAACAATCTTTACATATTAAAAAATATTTCCTAGAGAAAGAATAAAAATTATGTTTAAAATTTGGATAATTGACTTCTAATACACTTGACTCTTTTTTTTCATTTTTTTGTATTAGCTGTGATTTCATATTACAATTATATAATAATTAGAGCTATTAAAATAATTCCTCATATTGAGAACTGATTTATAATATATTTATAAAATCTAAAAATAATGATTAATAAAATTTTTATAGATAAAAGATAAAAATTTAAAATAAATTATCATAGTAATAAAAAATAATGCATATTGTTTAATGTTATAATTAAATATTTGTAGGTTTTAGATACAACAATATTCACTATTATATAATAAAATTACAAATTATTTGTTGATACTGAAATCAATTACAATACAAAAATTGATTATAATCCTCAACTTTTCATCAAACTTTATTAAAATTTTATTTTTTAATGCAATTATTCATTTATATAAATTTGTTTTGGTATTGTAAAATAAATCAACGTTAATTCACCAAATAGTTTTTACCAAATAGAAAATGATTGATACCGTGTATTTCTTATTGAAATTAGTTATTCAAAAAATTTAATACAGTATTATAATTATCAACCATAACGATAAAAATGATATAGATAACGAATTATTTTAAAATCCGAATTTATATAAAGAATCGGATTGTCACAAAATCAATGCTAAATGCAGCGTCCGAATCCGCTATTCAACGGTTTTTCATAAAAAAAGGACATACAAATTTAAAAGTGATTCATATAATTACATATAAGAAGTGAATCTTTTGATATTAGAGTTGATTTAAAGAGAAAAATTGGACATAATATAAAGACAATTGTGAACAAATAAATAGATCATTTATTTGCTTTTTAAACTATATTTTTCTATCGGTTCAGTGCCTGCTTTGTATGTAACAATTAGATTATCCCCCACTTTATATGGACAGTTATGAATGGATCTAGGTTGATGATCAGATGGTTCAACTATGCATGTACCCTGAGAATCTTTTATTACAACTTTCGCTACATCGGTAACTTCTTTTCTAAATATATCCATAATAGGAAAACCAAATAAGGCCTGGGCACCCAAAAATACCCCAACTATAATACAAATTGCAATTGCTATCAATTTCTTACCTGATAATTGAGCAAAAAAAGAATTGGAGGAATTATAGTCATCATAACTCATATCAATTTCTGTAGATATAAGAATATTTAAGGATATTATTAATAATTAATCAGTTGCCAACTGACTTTCATCTCAGTACAACAAATATTTGTACATATCCGATTATTGATATAAAACATGTTAAACCTAAATATTGCAAAAATAATGGTTTATTTATCAATTACGAGTTTTTGGAATCAAGTTACATAAAAGTGTAAATGGTTATTTATCCGACAATTTAGTTATACATAGATCCTATCCCAAAATTATCTTTCTATAAATGATCATACAACAGGATAACTGTACCAATCCAAGATAGTTTTCTGACTTTTTCTCATACCTTGTTAATAGTTTCCTGAACTTATTGTGCCATGAATTTGTTCTCTCTATAACCCATCTTTTTGCAGAATATTTTTTTTTTACGATTTGAGCGATAAAGTGTTGTAACCTTGATCTCATTTTTTTCATCTCTTTTTCTCTTTGGAGGAATATGCAGTACATATTCTCGTTTGATTAGTTCTTATTCTTCAAGTTCGGAATTATATGCTTTATCAAGACATAGATGTTGAAGTCTTCTTCTTCCTTTTGTTCTATTTTTATTTGATGGTCTTTTGACAACTCTATTATCAACCACATCTGTTACTAGTTTGATGTCTTGTGTGCTGGCAGAAGAAATAACTGCAGATAGAGGAATTCCTTTTTTATCTGTTAAAAATATGTCTTTTTGTTCTGCCTAGTTTGCTTCTATCAGTAGGATTGTTTCCGGTCATCGCCCCCCTAAAGGAGACTTTATGGATATACTATCGATGGATTGCCATGTCCAATTTATACCAATACAATCATCATAGATTTTCAATAGTTTTATCCATCCCTTTTTGAATATATCAAGACTATTTCACTTCTGAAATCTACAATGACAAGTAGAACCAGAACCATATTCTTTAGGTAGCATTTTCCATTGGCATCCTGTTCTCAGTACATAGAGAATTCCATCGATCACTTTTCTGTATGGCACAATTCGCCGACCAACTGTCTTGAGTGGTTTCTCCTTTGGTAAAATACTCTTAATCTCTGCCCATAATTCTTCAGGTATCCTGAGTATGGTACAATGTTTATTTTCCTTCTTCTTTATATCCTCCTTCTTCTGGATAAAGGTCACAGTTTATCAAAAGATGAAAAGAGCTATAATCCTATCGAATTTTGGGTTAGGCTCATAATATCGTTATCGAATAAAATTACTTTACTTATAGTCTATAGTAATTCTAAACATGAGCAAACTGAACTAATTTTAGCAACACTTTTTATCAGAAAATGTTTTTCAGTATAATTATATTTATTGTTACTAATTATTAATAAAATTTATAGATAATTAGATATTTCAATCAATGGAGGTTAACCGTTGTTTTAATTAATTAAATTTTCTTATCGTTTAAATAATTCAAGGGTTTTAATAAATCAAAATAAAAAATTAAATTAACTATTAAATATCATCAATTTTATTACACATAATATATTAAAGATTCATATTGAATTATTTATTATTATGAATTATGTTCGGATGATAAATTTCTTTTAAAATAGTTATATGATAAACAACTTTGTTATCCCATCCATATGGACCTGCAAATGCGAAATTGTCATCTTTAGTGATCGAAATATTTTTCAATGTGTCTTTAAAAGAAATTATATGCTCACCAATAGACAGAGGTTTTAGGAATACCCAATTACCATCCGATATAGATGATGTAGTAAGCGATGAAGGCAGTCCTAAAATATTATTCGTTGGTATGGTGAAACTGAAGAGTGGTGATTGTATGCGATATTTATCTAAATTTGCAATATCTTTTCCATCAATACTTGCTTTTACACCAATCACAGAGTTTTGCATAGATTGAGCACAACGTCTTAGGTGATCTTCAGAATTTAGTTTTGGAAACTCCGCATAAGAACATTCTGAATTTAATATGGTAAATAATATTGATTTACCGTACGGTATTTTGTATTGTCTGTCAACTGAGTGTTGATATGAAGAAATTAAAAACCAAACTGGACCATTTTGACCTTGCCCACAATATTTACCCGAATCATCATATGCAGGGTTAATGTTTTTTGGAATAGAGTAAACCCATTGCCACCATTTGCCAGTCCAGTCCCCGTATGTCAATCCATATGGTTCAGAAGCATTATCAAAAACAATAGAATTCTTGTTACTATTGGTAGTTGATAAGATCTTGCCTGTTATATTAGATGCAGCATACACTTGCAATTGAGGAAAAATCAAGAGAATTAAAAAAAATCGCAATTGGTATGGCAGTATTAATAGATGTTATTTGCCTTATTATCAAGTACATTTTATAGTAATAAGACGATACAAAGGTTTTTCTATTATTGTTATTTTTATTTTCCAATTGAAAATATTTGCATATTTATAACAAAAATAAAAACACTATAATATAATTCCAAAAAATTAATTTGGACCATTAAATATTTAAAATCAGAGAATTGAGTTTTCTAAATTACTGTGTCTCAATATATATTAATTTATATAAAATGGTATTGAAGTTAGTAACATCATAATATTATTATTCGCAATACATAAGATATGACCAACTATGGAAAACACAAAGCAAACAATCCAAATATTTTTAAAACATTGAAATACATTTTATATTTGTATCTATAAATCATAATTGCTACGTCAATTTCTACGGCTTATAGATTGGTCGTTTCAAGATTCTAAATGAACTAGTAAAATTTTTTACGAAAAAGAAAAATCAGAGTTTTTTTTATAATGTACACGTGAATTATAATATTAAATGTATACGAATTGCAATTATTGATCAAAAAAAGATTTTTTGAACTTGTTTTAAAACATTCTTAGGATAAAGTTAAGTATCAATACCTAATTATTATCTGAATAAACTCTTGATATTTCAAAATAATAGATTATAAATTTAAAAACTGTAATTATACAAAAGATGATTTTTTGAACGGGTTTATATCGCGGTCGTTGATGATAGTTATGATGATAATGCTAAACTAATACTGAGGAAAACTTTTTAAATATTTGAATAATCATGTTAATACATTTTCAATTCAAATCATTACGAGTGAAATGAATATGTTATGATAAATATCAATGAATTTATTCAGTACGCTCTTAAAAGACAGAATTAAACGCTAAATAGATTAAGAACCAATTTTTGGTTTCGATGTCAACCAAATGATATAATTATAAGCATCCCCATAAATCTATTATTCACATAACAAATCAAAACCAATTACAAAATTATATAAAATACATTAGTTAAAATTGAAAGTTAAAATGATATATTATTATAAAATTGTATTTTAATTTTTCTTTAGAACAATTCAAATGAATCTAAGAATATAATATAATTTAGAACAAAATAAAAAATTAAAATAAATATAATATATTTATTATTCTGTAATTTATCCGAAATAGTTTAAAAGTATACACTCATTTGTCATTTTACTAATGCAATTACAAAAAGAATTAGAAAAGAGATCCATAATCTCGTTTTTTTGTATCACATTTTTTGCATCCCTGTTTGTTCTTTGTTTGATAAATATCTCCATAGTTCAAATAGACAAAGTACATGCATCTTCGTCCGCATTATCAAATAAAAATTTAGACCATATAAAAAATCCTGGCGTAAATGAAAAAAAGGATTTGGAAATAGATATGTATCCATTTTATGAATCTGAATCCGGAAAAATTATAGGTCAATCAGTACAAAGTGTTTCCAATAATGGTCCACAAATAAAACAAACAATTATGGAAAATGGAATTATAAAAAATGTAGGAAACGTTACCAATGTTCAAACCTGGGTAAATACTTTTAAATCACCCTTGGTATTTTTTGGAGTCGGCAAAGGTATTATGTCTACTGGTGATGGCCAAATAGCAACCTGGAAAGGATATGATATAGGAAAATCCAACAACAATAGCGCGATAACTTATCATGGAATTACATTTTTTGATACGAATTCTACAGGCAAACTGTCTTTTCTCAAAAATTTAATAGGACTTCATATGACCAAAGTTTCTGGTAACAAACAATCTACAAAGATTTGGGAATGGAAATGACATGACAAAATCGATTAATAATTTCATTTCTCCATCTAAATATTTTATCACCGATTCTTATAATTGATATCATAAAAATTTTTATGAATAATATGTTATTATTTTAATGAAGACTATTATAAAATTTTAATATTTAGTTAATTAAATAAGAGATTTATGTATTAAATCCTGTCAATATAAAAGCGATTTTATATTAATTACCATCCTTTGTAAATATGGTCTCGTCTTAAATATTACTTGCGAAATCACATGACATGCGTAAAAATATAGTAATGTACATCACTTTTAATAATTTAAAATAAATAAACCAATGTAACAAGTACGATAATTATTCGTTTAAAATACACGACTGTATAACAAGATTATCTTAATTTTTATCAATATAAACTAAATCAATAATCTTATTTCAATATTTGAGAGGAAAAGATATAATAAAATAGCATGTCAAGTTATAAAATAAATGGAGGATAAAGAATTTCCAAATTGGGAAACATTATATGAAAAGGAGCAAATTCATGGTTTACCTTGGTATTACGAAGATCTTGACCTTGATTTAAATATGGAATTAGACAAAAGACACATAAATAATGGAAGTATCCTCGATTTAGGAACTGGACCCGGAACACAAGCAATAAAATTATATGAGAAAGGATTTCAAGTATCAGCGTCTGATATTTCAAAAACTGCAATAAAAAAAGCTAATGAACTTTATAACAAAGATATTAGAAAAATAAATTTTATTGTAGACGACATAATAAAATCAAATTTTGAAGAAAACGAATTTGACTATATATTTGACAGAGGTTGTTTTCACGTTCTATCCGTGAGTGGTAGAAATAAATACGTCGGAGAGATAAAAAGGATTTTAAATCGTAATGGTGTCTTGTTTTTAAAATGTTTTAGCATTAAAGAGCCCGGAGATTATGGCCCATATAGATTTTCACAAGACGATTTGAAAAACATATTTCAAGATTTTGAAATATTGACCATAAAAGAAACTGTATATCAGGGAACACTTAATCCTTTACCTAAAGCATTGTTTGTGGTAGCAGTCAAAAAATGACTGAAAAATATGTAATAGTGATCCAAATAACATCCTTTTTTGGCAATATCTTAAATCATCATATAATTTTTGAGTCCTAATTTAAAATTTTAAATGACACGCGCAAATAAATTATTTAAATTAATATTTACGCATATAAATAACATTATGATTTCAGGCTCTGTTAACTTAAGGAAAAACCTATAGCTTTAAGACAACCATCTATCATATGTATAATAGAAATAGAACACCCTCAAACATAATTGGTTATGGATTATACTTGTACTTTCTTGGTTTATCCTTTAGAAACACCTCCAAAACATTATCATTTTTAAAAATAGCAAAAATAAGCCACGTTTCTATCTGGACCTGGATTCAAAAGTACAAGCCTTGGAAATATCTAAGGAAAAGGAAAGTCAAAGAATACATTATTGATGAAACTGCCATAAAAACAGGTTCTGAATTAATCTGGCTTTGGGTTATAATAGAACCAAAACATAAAGAAATCCTTGCTGTGGATATATCCAAAGAACGAAATATGTTTGTTGCCGAACGAGTTCTATCTCAGGTAGTAAACAAGTATAGATTACATTCTGTTTCGTCAGCTGGGGTACTTGGTACCCACAAGCCTGTAGGTTTTTGAAGATAAATCATCATATTCATTCATCTTTCGAGAAAAGCCTGATAGAAAGAACAATACAATACATAAAAGATAGAACTGAAAGCTTTGACGATTATTTTCCTTGTAAGAAGAACAAATGCAAATTAAATCATATAAGACAATGGCTCAAGTTGTTTGTTTATGTGCATAACAAAGAAATAATGTCTTAAGTTAGCAGAGCCTGATTCCATATAAACTACATTTATATTGGAAAAACAAAAACTAAAAAAATTATAAAAACAGGGCCGATAGCTCAGCTTGGTGGAGCGTTCGACTGATAATCGAAAGGTCGAGGGTTCAAATCCCTTTCGGCCCACTACAAATTTGACCATATTTTTGGGTTCGTCAGATACTTTCCACATTATATAAGCAATAGTTCGTTATATACAATTGATTAAAAAAATGTCTAGGAGACATATTTCTATGATTGATATAGAAAATATAATTAGATGGATCTTTCGAAGAAAAAATATTCATAACGTCAAAATATTTATCAATAATTGCAATATGTCTATTGCTTCAGTAATAGGGCTTAATCTAAATGACTTTGGACTATATTCTAACGTCAATCTTAATCTTGATTTTAATAGGATACAAAAATATGACGAATATGAATTGTTATTTATGCTCGCTCATGAATGTGCTCACGTATACTACAATCATATATTGCAAAATATCTTTTGGTTTGGTTTAGAAAATTTGATGAGGGGCAAAAATAATGAGAATGGAATTTATGTAGATTTTTTTAAATATGGCACTGCTTTTTTAAATAAGTTTTTCTTTAACGAATTTGTCCCAATAAATAAAACACATGTCAAAAATATGGAATTGGATGCTGATGAATTTGCAGTGAAGCACATAACAGGTGACGTGAACTCAGCTATCAGGTGCCTTAAACATCTATGTGATGGCCACTTACAAAGAGAGTCACATACATGGGAAATTTCACAATTTTCCTTTCCTATAATGACGATGGATGAAAGAATAGACGAGTTAAAAAAAAGAACGAGAGGTGTATCTTTTCTGTTAGATCATAAATAGATTTTGTAATACAATTAATAATTCTTACATTTATCTGCATATAAACACATTAATATCCATATTCTCCAAGCGTTTCATAACATTTATGCTCTAAAATTAAACTAGAAGGGTCATTGATAGCAGTAACAACAGCCGCAAAGGTCTTCTTATCTTTTATAAGCACCAACTATAATACTGCATTAACATTAATCATGACTCATAACCCGCCAATACACTATCCTGTTCCGGATGCTTTCGCTGACCTGCCACATCTGACAAAAGATATATATCCACTGTCAAGAGACCAATTCGTTACAGCACTGTATAACTCCTGTAGTGATTTATCCAACATAACGGCAGAACCAAACGGTGTGGATCACCATGACCCAATATCCATACTCAACTTAAAAGTCCAGCTTATGAACGGGTATAAAAAGGAACTGACGACTGTATTAAACACTGATTGTATGACTAATAAAGTCATGATAACAGACTGTAACAACGGCTTTATAGCAACTGATATTAAGAATGGCATATTCGACCCCGTAATGATAAAGCTGAAAACTAAAAATGGTGATAATATAGGCGTGATAGACAAGGCAAAGCATAATTTCATTCAGGGTGATCCTATGCAAAGGATACTGGACATATTAAAAAACTACACCCATACAAAGAAACTGGGCGACACATTACAAAACGATCCTGCAACAAAAAAGGGCAAGAATAAAATTCGCCAGCAGCAGGAGGAACAACAACAACAAATACTATCAACCTCTCCACCATCAGCAATTTATTAGTTCTCACTTTATAAATAATCTCCTCCTTTATTGTTAATATATGAGGCTAAAGGCAGATCTATGATTTCCATATTAATATAATGGCATTATAAACCGATTGGGCAAGTAACTTATTGGAGGTCATCGAAAGCTAACAATAATAAAGCACTAAATGTTGCAATTAGCACAACTGATGTCTTTATTTAGGTAATTATATCCATCATTAGAAAATGCGGTCATATTAGTTATACTGCATTATCAAAAGGAAATTCTTGTCTTTTTATTTTCATATATCTGTATATTCATATCATTTTATCCCATTTTTTGGATTTTATAAATCTATTTTAACATGAAGTAGATTTTATCATTTTATTGATACTCTATAATTTAGACATCAGTTCTTATGCCGGCTTATGATTCTAGGGAGAAGTGTCCGATATTCTCTGTGTCCATTAGTGTTCAATATCTGAAAAAGGTCCTTCAAAGACTTAGAGTATTGCATAAACTATTACTTTATTTGTAAATCAATAGTTATTTATACAAAAATGGTTTAAACTCTAATTTAATCTGCCAAAATGAGAGTTGAGCGAATTGTTTTAATTATTATTGGTTTATTATCATAATTAGCACGAATACTCATAAAATAATAATCCCTCTTGGATTTACTAAAACTAATGAATCCAAAAGATCATTTGATCCTCATATATTGACAATACACAGAGGGGATAAGATAGAGTGGATCAACAATGATAGCGAAACTCATACCATAGTCTCTGTCTTATATGACCAAACTCCTGATATAATAAATACAGGATCTATTTCTCAAAATCATAAAGTATCTAGAATAATTAATACTGTTGCAACTAGAATTGACTATACTTGCTCAATTCATCCTCAAGAAACAGGAACAATACTAATCCCAGATAAGGAATTAGACAAGATAAGCCAAACAGATGAGTATAGATTTTTGAGTGATGCTTTTGAAATCAAGCCATCTGGGTCGATATCTCATTTGGATTCACCTAACAGAATTGCTAGAGAAAAAATAACTAAGAATATCGAACTTGGTAAAGGGGATCTCATTAAACACTTTGACCCAGAAGTATTTGATATATTACTAAATGCTGAAGAACATAATTTAAAAAGTAAAAATCTTGTAATTGTATTTTGGGACATCAGTGGTTTTTCTGATATGTGCAATAAATTAATTGATGAACCATTGACAGTGGTAGACCTTTTAAAAAATTATTTTAATAAAGCAAATACAATTATCCATAAGCATGGTGGGATAATAGATAAATTTATTGGAGATGGAATATTGGCATATTTTGGATATTATATAGAGCAAAAGAAATGCAAGGCAATCGATGCAATTGACACTGCCCTAGAATTGAGAGATAAATTTGGCGATATCAAATTTGAATGGCAAAAGAGATTTAGTAATAGTTTTTTAGAATATAAACCAAATATTGATATAAAATGTGGAATTTATATAGGGAACGTTCTTTTTGGCCTAATAGAAACAATATATAGAAATCAAATAACTTTAGTAGGATCAACTGTTAATTTTGCAAGTAGATTAGAAGATAAAGCGGACAAAAATCAAATCATTATATCAAAAGACGTATTGGATTTAGTTAGAGATAAATATCATTATGATCCAATTAACCATATAATCAAATCTTATGGTCCTACAGATGTATATAATATAAAAAGTAAAAGAAATAATATACATATATTATAGTAAAATTCATTTTAAATTATTCATAATTGAAGTCAATTTTATTATTCTTTAATTCTACATCCTCAAAAATTAAGATATAAATTTAAATGTTTTAATCTTTTGTTGAACTACAGGTAATGCTTGGAACTTTTCCGGTGTTGTGAAAATAATATCATATTATTTGTCTCCTTTAATTACAAAGGTTTCCATAGCAAATTAAATTTTGCAACATTATAAAATAGATGATCAAAGATTTATCTTTATTCCATTTATTAAATACTGTTTTATAATGTGTTTTCTATAAGCAAATGCAATTATTAATTATCCTACTTTTATAATTCCATAGACAGGACATATTGTATTATTTCTTTATTGGTGTAGGTTGAAACGAGTTTTTTAAATCATACACAGTTAGTGTATTTTTATCATTAGATTCATTATCAATTTCAGTTGATAGTTTTTGCATCTGTTTCCTTGAATAATATAGGGAAACAATAAACGTTGTAATTATTCCAACTGCTTCTCCCATAATAAAATAGTCAATTAATGTTAGTTCTGTCATTTTTGAAACTATCCACATAACTGTAATAAGCAGCTTGGAAGATAGATCTTCTGGCTAGTTGATTGTAAAGTAATTTCAGTATCAAGACAGTGAATATAGGAAATATATTCTCGAATGATAAATTTGATTTTATTCAAGGTCATCTAGGTACCAGATTTTAACAGATAAGGATAACTGCATATCTTTGTTTTATGGTTAAAGATAAATTTTTGTTAAACACCATATAAAATAACAAAGCAGTATGACCATGAATCGGTTTTTCGATCAAATAATAGGTATTATGAATTTCAAAATAATTAAAATACCGTTTGATTAATTAGTATATCACAGCAAATCCATATTTTAAAAAATGTATTAAGGAACTTTAAAATTTGTAATATAATGAGTCAAAATAATAAGTCCTATTTTGGAAAAAACAACTATGTATTTACAGTATTTGATGATATTATCACTTATTTATCTTCGATTTTAACCAATAAACTAATTATTAATAATCAGTTTGGAGAAACTTCAAAGTATATTTCAGAGTTAAATAGATTGAGAAAAATGGAATTTAGGCTTTGGAAGATGTTTGCATGAAATAGATATTATGTTACTAAACTATATAGGTTCATACATTTCAAAAGTGCAACTTGAGAATTATTTCGTTTCATCATTATTACCTTCTAAAATATCCCTTTTTTGGAATATCATTGATCAAATTCCCGATACGGAAATTTTTGAAGTTATAACTGCTAATCCTTCTCAAGGCTATATTCCAGATATAGAAGGATTCTTAAAAATTTTGACAGCCAGAACAAATACTAAATTATTTATTGAAGCAGTTAGAAAAAGAAATCTAAATTCAAATACCGATTTTAAGGTTTTAGATATTTCAGCAGTATTAATGACTCTGATTGTTAGATCAGAAGCACATGAACATTATCTGCGTTCAATTCTGACCCGAACTGAAAAAAAGATACAAACCAATATAGATGTCCAGCAATTATTGTCAGTTGAAGACAAAGTTCAAAAGAATGCAGTTTACCATCCTGATATTAGAGCTATAAGAGATGCTACGGCACATAGTTATTTTAAGATCGATGAGGACAAAAATAATGACTTTATAATCACTTTCAACAACTTCTCAAAGGGATGGAAATTCTATAAGAAGTTTACAAGATCTAGTCTGTTAAACTTCTATCAAGATTTCGATCGACAATTTAATTTGTATACCTTAATGCTTTCTATAAAATTACTATTCGCTTTTTTAAACTTAAATTTTAAAATATAATATAGAATATTTCTAAAGCGTAGTTACTAACCTTCTATGCATTTGATAGTCTAGATTATATAAAAAACCTCCACGATAAATTTGACTATATTTTTGGGTTTTTATTGTTTCTTAAAAATATCGCCTTGAAACTATTTTAGCTATAGATGACAAAATTGGAAATTTACTTTATATGGTCATTTACAGATGTAATTTCTAATGAGTAATGATGGCTTGGATGGCCATGAGATATCTTTTATGGCTGCATTATGTCAAGAGTTTAGGATAAGACAAGGGGCTGGAAATACTGAATCAATCATATTAGATGAATTTCTTGACAAGCATTTCCAGGGTGGTATACCACATGGATTTATGTTAGACAGGGTTCCTAGACTAGTAGAAAGAAGACTTATTGAAATAGGTGGACGAATTGTGCGATTAACTCAAAATGGAATAGATCATTGTAATACTAACGTCAGATGAAATTAGTATCCCTATAACAAACACATACTCATAAAGTTGTTATAATAGAAAGATAGCAAAAAAAGTGTTTTAAGCGGTAACCAATATTTGTGTCAATATTATCTCCAATCATAGCTTAATTTGAAGAATGCCGGAGGAGTAGAACCATAGTTATCTTTCATTAATATAATATCAAAATCTCCTGTTTGACCTGGACTTACATCTCTTGGATCAGTAAATCAGTTTTCGATAGCTATTATGTTCGTATTTGTATCATAGAAATGGCTCTCCACTTCCACACATGAAAGGGTATCATTACTAATATTTTTTATTTCATCTTTAATATGATATGCGCCTAGATATCTTTGCTCGTCTTTAAGAATGTCGGTTGTATGGCTGAAGCATCATCGGGAGATGGAAAATCAGTAGAATTTGATGGAATTACTCCTAGACTTTTGCTACTACTACTACTGGTTGATTTTTTTGCGGTGACTATGTTATCCTGAGATATTATATATGAAAAAATTCCGAATAAGATAACACTTAAAGCTATTATTGATATGAAAGTTGTTTTTCTACATGTAGCTGTTTTATCATGAGAGAAATTCAGCGTTTCCCTTCTTTTCTTCATCATCATTTGATAGAGGCCTGCCTTTTGGATACCAATTCTTTTCCTCGTCAAAATGTTTGTCTAAGTATTGGTTTAACATATCTCGAAGGGCAAATAAGTCATTTTTCTTTAATACTAGTAATTTTTTGTAAGTCTTTTCTGATTTAGTGTTGTTCTTTGCGTATGTTCTTATTTCGAATAGTTCTCCTATTTCGGGTAGGATGCATTCTAAGGTTATCCAAGATATAGCTTTATCATCTTGTTTGATTTCAACGAATACCATCTATCTATTCTTACATCCTCTGTATATTATCCTCATTGGGATGGAGTGGGTAAGCAGTCTCTATGGAAATGATGTTCCTTTCTGTGGCCATCATTGTAATATGATAGGTATCATCCATAACTACGTGCTCAAAGATTTTTTAAAAGTTGAGGACACTAACAAACTATTAGTTATCGAAAACCTGCATGACTCTTTTGTTCATAATGAGGGTAAGAAAAAACAAAGAATAATAATTGTATTGTGGGATCTATTTGATATTATCAACAGTTTTAAATCGTTTAAGTAATCAGATGGCAAAAGATTTAGATTCGTCATCTAGGTTTGTAGTGAGGTTTATAAAATCACGCATTAATCAAATGATATTGCCTTCAACAATCTCAATATATTTTTAAACAAATCATAAATGCTAGATAGAGAGAGGATCTTACACCTGTAATACAAATGATTTTTCTTGTTGATATTACAAATTTTATTTTCTTTAACGAAAAATCCAAATTATATACAAAATAAACTTCTGTGAGTGTAGCTTGAGAGAACCAAATAGAAGGGATATGCATCTTTTAACAACGTCATTTCTGAATAAACTCAATGAAAATGTTAATGGTGACGAGAATAAATGTTTGAATAGTTTAGATATTTTTAATTCTACTGGAATAAGTGGAACTGTTACTCCCTTAACCCTTCCACATATAATACAAGAATTATCTTATTATGGTTTGATAAGCGAATGTAACGATAAAGAGGTCAAAATTACACGAAAGGGAAAGCATAGACTAAATAAAACCATAGAAAGTAATGCAGATTCAATAGTAGAAGTTCTCTTGGAGTTGCCAGGATATGCAAATGGAAGTGTATCTATCGATGCTAAATCTCTGCATAGTATATTATTTGATCTTTCTGTTGATCAGATCAATTATGCTATAGATTTTTTAAAAAAAAGAAACTCAGTAAAAGTTTACAATGCACAATTTAATCAATTGTATGATTTTAATACTATTTCTTTGACACCGCTAAAAAGCCAGGAGTTGAGACAACAATTACAAAAACAACAATTTGACAAAAATCAATTGTTTCAAAAGTCAAAACCAATACGACGTCTAGATCCTGCTGGATCTCCTTATAGATTTACATCAGCAAATTGGGAAAATGTTTATACAAAAATGACTGATAGTAATAGATTATATCTAGTATTGGGATATCAATTTGATTCTACCTTTTACAATACAGACAATCTTAAAAATAATATTCAAAAAATGTTTGAAGATGTTTTAAAAAAATACAATCTTATGAATGAATCATCAATTGAATTGGATTTTGAAGATCTATCTGCGGGTTATGGAGGACATCTTTTTAATAAAATAGCAGAGTCTATTATTGCCTCAGATATAGCGGTATTTGAAATATCAGATAGTAATCCAAATGTGATGTAGAGCTAGGTGTTGCTTTAACTTGGGGTAAGAATGTGCTTTTAATCAGAGAAAGGAGTTCAGATAAACCACCAACAGATATTTCAGGCCATACGTATGCAGAATATGATAATGATGCCTTAAATTTCAAAGATAATAAACACGATGAACAACTTCTAAATATGCTGAAAAACTCCATAATAGAAAAAAGAAATTATGTTAATTTAATTCTCAGCATCAATAAAGACTAATAATATTAAGTTTAATTTAAAAAGTTTATTGAGTTTATATTATTAAAAATAAAAATAGAATTTGATTTATAGATGAAAATGCGTTAAAGGATAGATTTTAGATAATCTTATATGTCGTTCCAATTCTAAATATATTAATCATTTCCAAATGTTTTGTTTTAAAATACTCTATTTGGATCATATTTATCTGTTAAAAGTTCTTCTTTATCCTTATGGTCCTTATTATGATGGTCCAAACTATCTATTGGAGGAAAGATAGCACTTTCGGGGTATTCTAATTTAAGACGAGCATAAGGATTAGATTCTGTTGATTCATTCCTTCCAATAGTCATTAATTCTTTACTATTTTTATTATTAATAGTCTCCATGTCCAAAGATATCATACTCTTTATTTTAGCAATAATGGGCGGAGCCATACCAAATTCGGCCAAAACTTTAGAATTGTCTGATATAGTTTTGGCTAGTTGATTGATTAGTATTTTATTTTGTTTTTCCTCTGATTTTTCTGTTTCATCAATGAAGGTTTTTAAAATCTTTTTCTGGACTAATTCCAACTCTTCTATCCTTTTTCTATAATGTTCACAAAATGATAGCGAGAATAATAATCTAGCCATTCACCTGAATCTCCTCTCTTTTTCATAGCTTCTTTCTTTAATCGGTAGAAAAGAGTTTCTGATATTTTCTCGTTGTCTTCTTTTCCTATTTTTTTAGATAGCATATGTATCATTTCATCATCTGTAGCACCAAAAAGAGAATAGTCATTGATAAGAGAAACCATCATTTGTTTTTCACGAGAAGTATAATCTTTATCACCTATCTTTCTAGTCACCATTCAAGTAAGAATGTGATTGAATTTAGACTTTCTAATTGATGTATACTATAATAATTATGCAGTGCTATAAACGATGGATTATGCAAAATAGGATAAAAAATTAACATTTGCAGATTCCATAAAAAAATTAAATTATTTATATTCTATGATATAGAATCATTTTAATAATTTTTTTCATAAATTGTATAGATAATGCAATTAGATTAAAATAAACCATTAGAATAGTTTTCAAAATATAACAAATTGGTTAATAATGAATTAAATAGAAATGATCCATGTTATTGTAGAAGTGGTAAGAAATACAAAAATTGTCATCTAAAACCATATTACCCTCATGATTTTTTTGTTACGAAAATATCCGAGCTTGATACTATATTATTAGTTAATAAATTACCTTCCTTTATTGAATTGTCAAGATCGGATGTTTATTATAAAGATCCGTCACCTTGGGATGCTGAAATACATTTGCTATTAAAACCTTTAACTGATTTAAATCTAGATGAAAAACAAAGATGGCAAAATAGAATAAAAAAAAGAATTGATAAACTGCATCACAAGATAAATGCTATCCAATTTCATATGGCTTTATTTAAATTAAATGAGAACCGTACAGAATCAGAATATAAACAATTTATTGTTGCCAACCATACCATGAATAAAATTTTTGATGATCCTCATCTTATTTACAACATAGAATCATTTCTTTTTCAATCAAAATCTTTTTTGGATGTATTTGCTCAAATTATCGCTTATAGTTTTGAGGAAGAAATATCTACTTTTGAAAGTTATGGAATAGGATTAATTAAAAAATTAGAAAAGAATTCATTAAATAAATATCTTGATTATGTTAAGAAAGTTATCGACATACTTAAATCTCATCATAACTGGATAAAAAATCTTATTGAAGTTAGAGATGAAGTTGTTCACTATTCTGATATAGAAGGCCTATCTTGTTTTATAATTAAAATGGTATCTGAAAATGATCTAAATGTAACCGTATATTATCCATCTATGCCAGATGGAAAAAGAGTATCAGTTTTTATGGATGAATCATGGACTAATCTAAAATCATTATTATCGGAAATCATATCTATATTAGTTGACAAATTAAGAAAAGATAATATCATAAATAAATGAATATGGTAAGCGGAGATGTGGTCTTTCTTTCTAACCTCTTTGCTTTTCTTTCAATACATTATACTTTTATGATCTTTGGCAAGGATTAGATGACTTTCAATAACTTCCAGATGAATGTTCTCAAATTTTGGATGTTCTATGCAGTAATAAAATGGATGGTTATGCATTATTCTTGTATCTGTTGGTTTTGGACAATTGATACATTGGTTGCTAAGACTGCTAATATGATTATTAGATTCATCCGTATTTTCCATAATCTGCTCAGATTTATCTCTGGTTTCAAATGAGTTATCTCCGGAGGAAATAGAGGATCCAAGCACAAATCCTATAATTCCGGAGATACCGGACATATCGGAGATAAATCTGATTATATCTTTATCTTTGAATAATGAAAATATTGCTCTTTATATATTATTAGAACCCAAAAAATAAAGTTATCTCAAATGGTATTGGATAACAAAAATAACAAATAAGATTAAATTGAAATTATTGAGAAATGCCAACTCCTGATTATCAAAGAATTATGTCTCCATTGCTCAAACTATCTTCTGATGGTAAAGAGCATTATTCAAAAGAATCTGTTGAAAAGTTATCCAAGGTATTTAATTTAACCGAAAAAGAAAAAGAAAAAAAATATGGTACAAAAAACGTTACAATATTCTATGATAGAGTGCATTGGGCTCTCTTATTTAAAAAATGCAGAATTGGTTGAAGGAACAGAAAGAGGATATTTTAAAATAACAGAAAGAGGAAAAGATGTATTAAAAAAAGGAATAACAGAAATAGATAAAAATTATTTAAAACAATTTCCTTAATTTAATGAATTTTAAATAGATCAAAGATATACCAATTAGCATATATTTTCTAAACTACATCCCGTAGCAAATAGTTTCTCATTTCAAGATCGAATCGTTTTGTTCTGAAATATATAGAAATCTTATTTTTTAGATCTGCAAAGGATGAATAATATTTCAAAACAAATAGATCTCCTTTGGCTATATTCCAAACTTCTTCCATCATCATAAACTCCGGTGACGCAGTTGGAAGATATACAGGAATTAGAGTATCTTTGTTTTCTTCAAAATACTTTAACACCTTCTTTGATTTGTAATGTTGTGATGCTTTATCCATAAACAAATAACATTTTTCAAATTTGATATGTATTTTCTTTAGATAATCAAGAAAGGTGGTGCCATTGAATTTATCATACTGTCTGAATAGTTGCTTTCCCCCCTCAAGGCTAATGGCACCAAAAATACATGAATGTTGGTGCGAACCTGTTACTCTGACAACCGGTCTTTTATCTTGTTTAATCCAAACGCGTCTTACAAGATAATCATAAAAAAAGAATGATTCATCCGTAGATACTATGGTAAATCCATCTTGCTTCTGCTGCTTCTGCTGCTTCTGCTGTATATCCATAAATATTTGTTCTGTCTTTTTTTGAAAGCATCTTTCTCTTCCAAAGATGCAGTATTTACATGTACCTTTCTTGGAACCTTTTGTTTGAATCCCCATTTGTGAAGGATGCGATAAATGTGAGTATAATGATATTTGATACCACTTTTCTTTATAATTAATTCTTCAACCTGCTTTGTTGTCCAACCTTGTTTGGAGTTGGATAGTTCTTTTTTAATTTGGTAACTTGTTTCTTCGGATAGTTCAGGTGGTCTACCGGTTTTTATTCTATCTTTTAGTCCTTCCAAGCCTTCTATATCATATCTTTTTAACCAATCAGAAGCCCAGGGATTGCTTCTATGCATTTCTTTTACAACATGAAAAGGAATTTGTTTATCTTCTCGTACTTTGATAATTAGCATTAATCTTTCCTTAACTTTTGAATCATTTTCTTTTTTGTATAGATTAACCAATTTGGATTTGGTCAATGATGACATTTGGATTAGATAGAATAATACAAGGATCTAGATAGACTTTTGTGTTTTATGATATTATTATGATAAACTGTTTAGCATATTTGTGCTAATCGGT
>CAVXKW010000004.1:0-426662 GCA_963762475.1 uncultured Nitrososphaeraceae archaeon | reverse complement strand
GATAGAACGGAAAGCTTTGACGATTACTTTCCTTGTAAAAAGAACAAGTGTAAATTAAAACATTTAAAACAATGGCTCGAATTATTTGTTTATCAACACAATAAAAAAACATTGTCTTAAGTTAACAGAACCGATATAACTTTTCAAATTTAGATTCGGTATAAAAACTATCATATGATGGAATTGGTCTATCTCTATGAACTGAAATCTTTAATTGCAACATTTTTAGGAATTACAATAATCAATGAAATTATAGTGACTATTAAGGTATTTTTCCATTGCATCTTCCAAAGAAAAACATAATAATTAATGTAATTATCCAAAAATATTATCCATTTTCAGTTAAAAATTTCATGGAGTAGTTTAGCGCTGAAATATGGAAATAATGAGAAAATTGTAATATAGATTTATCAATATCTATAAGATTAGTATATAATCATTAATGCCAAATTTATTTACTTGTATTTCGCCATTATAGACACCAATTGATAACATTGTAAAAATTATAAAAATAATTAACGATAAAACTAATTATTTAGCATTTATTTTAAAGTTATCTAATTATTTTCATCACTGTATTCTACAATAGTATTTAGAATAACAAATACAAAAAATTAAAATGGGTAAGATCAGTTATTCCTAAAAAGAGAACTGTTTTAATAATTTGATTATTTATAACAATTTTTAATAATGTAACAATTGTTAAATTTATATACATATGTATTTTTCTTGATAAAAATGAACTGGGGTTTAACAACATATATAGCAAAACATCCAATAGATTTAGGTTTGTTTTTTAAATCTAAATTTAAACTAATAATCGTATTAAATTCATTATGAAAAAAGCATTAAAATTTATTATTTTATTTGGCATTGTCAGTCTTTTTGCAGATATGACTTATGAAGGAGGACGTAGTATTACTGGTCCTTATTTAGCAATTTTAGGCGCAAATGCTGTAATAATTGGATTTATTTCAGGATTTGGAGAATTTATCGGTTATGGTGTACGCATACTCTTTGGTTCACTTGCAGACCGAACTGGGAAATATTGGAATTTTGCTTTGTTAGGATATATTTTAAATTTGATTGCAGTTCCACTTCTAACTCTACTAATCAATGGGAAATTGCAATAATTTTGATTTTTGCAGAGAGATTTGGAAAAGCTATTCGCTCGCCATCCAAAGATGTAATGCTTTCGCATGCTACCGCCAGAATTGGAAGAGGCGTAGGTTTTGGAATACATGAAGCAATGGATCAGATAGGTGCAGTAACAGGTCCTCTTATTATAGCAGGCATATTTTTTATAAAAAATAATAACTATTCTATTGGTTTTAGTGTACTACTTATTCCTGCATTAATTTCGCTTTCTATCTTATTTTTGACTAGAAAATTATATCCTGATACGAATCAATTTGAAAGTAATTCTGACAAGATAAATATGTCATTTTCAGATAATCGATCTAATCCTATTGCAAATAAACATGCTGTTGATACAAGAAGACCTTCGAGAAGAGACATTATTTCAAATGCTTGTAATAGTATGTATGAAATAATAAAATTTTCAGATCCTTATAGATTTTATATGTTATTTACAATAGTTAGTATTGCAGGATACGCTAATTTTCAATTAATTTCATTTCATTTCAAGCATATACAGATTGTTTCAGATGTACAAATTCCAATTTTTTTTTCTATTGCTATGGCTTCTGGAGGCATATCAGCTCTTATTAGTGGACGAATGTTTGACAAAAAAGGACTATTAATTCTTATTATTATTCCAATAATTACTATACCTATTACACCACTAGACTTTTTCTTCTAGTTATAGTGCAGCATTGATGAGTGTTATTTTATGGGGTAGTGTAATGGGCATTCAAGAAACCGTTATGCGTGCAGCAATACCCAGTATGATACCAATGACAAAACGGGGAATTGCGTATGGTATCTTTAATGTTGCTTTTGGTGGATCATGGTTTTTTGGTAGTGTACTAATGGGAATATTGTATAATATTTCTATTCATTATATAATTTTTTTCTCAATAATAATAGAACTTGTATCTTTACCACTTCTTTTTAAGATAATGAAAGATATTAAAAAGTAATTTATTACATGATTTCTATAGCCCTTGATCTTGTACTATATGTTTATAAATAGATATCAATTATTTTGAGTTTAGAATATATTTTGCTTAGATTGAATGCTTGAATTATTGTTTGTATTTTCATAAATTTATTATAATCTCTGTCAATATTTTACATTGGTGATTGTAGTTAAATCTTGACTATGTCATTCTTGCCTTTTTAGGAACAATTTTTATTGCATCATTGGTGGAATCTCGAACCAAAATTCCCTATACAATGATGCTTGTAGCATTGGGTATCATAGTTTTATAGGATTAATGATTAATGGAATTGACCAAATAAAATTTGATTCTAAATTCATAATTGATTTTGTTATTCCTCCTTTAATATTTGAAGCCATGATGAGAATAGATTACAAAGATTTTATGAGGGTAAAAATATCTGTTTTGCTACTTGCCACAGTAGGAGTTATTATTACTACGGTTAATGTCGGATTATTGCTAATATACGTGGCACACCTGCCGTTTCAAATCGCATTTGTCTTTGCTGCTTTGATTTCTCCTACTGATGCGGCTATAGTTATCAAGACTTTTAAAATACTAAAGGTGCCAAGGTTACTTTCAACTATACTTGAAATGGAGTCATCATTTAATGATGCTACTGGAATTATTATTTTTACACTAATAGTTGGAATAGTATTTGGCACTACATATTCTCCAATTAATACTGGTACGCTTATTTCCAATAATTCTAATCAGATAAACATTGATATCTTACAGGAAATAGGACAGTTTCTTCTCTTATCTCTTGGAGGTATGTCAGTTGGTTTGATAATTGCAATAATAACTAACAAACTTCATACTTTAATGAATAATCCTTTTTCTGAGATATCTTTAACCATTACAACAGTATTTGGTTCAGCCATGGTTGCAAATGCAATGGGTCTTTCAGGTTTAATTGCAGTAGCTTACTGCAGGACTCTATTTCGGCAACGTTACCATGAAAAAAGAATCTGCAATGAGTAATGAAGTTAGAGAGACAGTCTCTAATTTTTGGGATATATCGGCCTTTTTTGCAAATTCTATCGCTTTTCTTTATCTTGGAGTAACAATGAACATTATAGATGTAGGTCAAAATATTACATTAATTATTTTAGTATTTGCAATAGTGTTGATAGGAAGGATATTATCCACCTACCCAATTCTTACCTTAGTTAATAAATTTACAAACGAAAAGATTCCATTATTATGACAAAATGTTATAATGATTGGAGGTATGAGGGGCGCCTTATCTGTGGCACTAGTCACTTCACTTCCACAAAGTGAATTAAAAAATAGAATGGAAATAATAACATTTGGTGTAATCTTGTTTTCTTTGATTATACAGTATATTGGACTTTCAAAGTATTTGAAAATAATATCTGTAAAACTTGAAAAGTCGGATTAATATCTATTATGTAAATTATGAACATAATAATGGCCAACTGAGAGACAGAGATAAATGTTTAACAAAACATAAACAAATACAAAGTAATAATTTTACGAAATAATTAAAATGTATGATGTAAATAGATCTGTGTGAAAGTACAATATCTTTTAATCGGGGCAGCCCTGTATAATTAGTAAGTTGCTTTATTAACATTCATTTTAATATTGTATGTACATTATGTGTATCTGGAAAATATTTTACTACCCTGTTAAACATAGGCGATCGCCACTATAATATAAAATAAAAATTAATTAACAATACGTTTTCAAGTCATCTAAAATTCGGTATGAAAACAAAGAACTTGTTATTAAATGCTTTGTTGCATGATTATTTTAATCGTTATTTGTTAACCCTTTAATGTATAAGATTGTAACACAAACAGTGAATTTAATTAGTTTTGCTATGAATAAAGCAAAGTTTTAACTGTATTTCGAATCATGCAACAAAGCACAGTTATTCTACAACTATTCGAAAGGGTATCCGAATAAAAAACAATGAATGTAATGGGAGATCAAATAATATCCTAACAAGTTATTAGGAGTATTTATGATAAATTATCATCATCAGTAATATCCTCAGAAGATAGTGAAAGCCTTGTCTCTATTTTTTGTCCTGCTTCTTGCTGAATCTCATCTAAAACTTTTTTTTCAATTAAGGTTACGCTTTAACTTTCAATTTCCCATTTTATCTTGGCTTTAATTTTAGGCATTACTTTTATATTCAAATGATGAAAAAACTTGCACTTTAAGTGCATAAAATATACTTCAACGATTTTATATTTTTTATTGTACAAAATTCATAATTAATAAATATATATATAATGTTCTATAAGAAATATTGTCTATTATTTATTATAAAAAATATGTAGAATATTCATATCAAAAACTTAAATCTAATATAATTCATTTAATACAACAAAAGTATTTTTTATTGTGTAGAAATTGTTTTTGGATGGCATCAACATTGCCTACTTTATCAGACATATGTTTAATTCGTTACAAAAGATGCCCCATTTGTAAAAGCGGCCTAGATAAGTTTCTAATTTGCAATGATGAAGTTGTATAGGAACTAGAAAAAATAAGTTCCATAAATTATAATAATATAAAATCATCAAAATTGAAAGCAGGAATTATAGAACCTATTTTATTAGCCTGTATTAATGGGGTTTCCATTTACGAACTTTCATTTAAAATACAAACAATATTGCCATTGCCATGTAACGCCATCAAAACATATTTGTTTTACTTGATTAACTATGAATTTGTATCATATAACGGACAAAAACGAATATATATCACAGAAGAGAAAGGACTTGATTTATTGTACATATAAATAATTGTACATATAAATATTGATGGTAATGTTACTGCGGCTGTAGATGATATTGAATTTGATCAAACATGTGATTTTCTATCTAAAGCAGATGGACAGATAATAAAAAGTAAAAAAATAAAGCAAAGGTTAAATTTTTTAATATGGCGCATACTTATCTGGCCTTTAGAAGATTTATTAGGGATAAAATATAATCCGCATTAGCAAAAGATGATGAATCCTAATAGAATTATTTGTATTTAATGATTGTGATTGGGTTGTTAATAACTTTAAAAACAAATCAAATGGATTGGATACATTGGTCTATTTCTTATGAAGATATCATAACAGAAAGCGTATAAAGAAATGTGTCAATAAAAATCATCAATCAAATGTAGGTGGTTAATGGTTTTACCATCAGGATTATAGCGATATAAATCGATCATTGGAAGGCTTGGTTTCTGCCTCCTTGTTTGTGTGTTATGTGTCAAGTTTTAATTGTGCTATAACAACAGACTTGAGGTATTTTTCATATAAATCACATAGGATCAAGATCAATTCTGGCTTCTTTATGACAGTCACATGTACAATCATCAATCGGACAATTATCATGGTTTTGTTTATTACATTCCTCTGATACATAACTATTATTTGGCATTGTATATACCCAATACTTGATACTTTTAACCTTTTTTATTGCTGAATATATATACAATGTGGGTCTTTACATGTTTTCAAATGTTTAAATTCGTCTAGTTTATCGGATAATGTCAAGATTTATTGTTTCAATTCATTATATGTCTGATTTTTTGTTCATATTGAGGTAATTCTTATTGCAATTTCACTTGTTTATCGATCAGGTATATAGTTATAGTGGGAATTTGGTGTTATATATCCATATTATGAGAAGGAAGACTCCGTTAACAGTTATGTAATATATTGTCTAGTTGTATTTGTAAACTAATCGTGCTTGTTTTTACAAGCAAAATGATTGCGGCAATAGATTATTTGATGTTAATGATTTAAAAATAAATGAAGTAAACAACTACAAATGTTTTATATTAAATATTACCGATGTATTTACATAACTGTTAACAGAGCGATTATAACATATGTATTTTGGATGTTCAGTTTATAGCGTTTACAAAAGAGATGAGAGTATCTCAAAGATATAGATTTATCGTTAAATGATAGGGTAGATGAATCATAAGATAATTAATCAAATCTAGCCATGAAAATTAATGGCTAATCCATATCAAACAGAACTAAATGTTTTTAATTATGCGAGATCTACTATACAAAATTTCTAACAGATACTAAATATTTATTGGCTCTGTTAACGATTGTATAAACACAATAACCATGTTTGATATAAAATATATATAGTTGTTTTAACGAGACGGTAAAATGGATGGCGCAAGAAAAAATATAAAGCCTGCCAACGACGTGACATTGCGTAGTCGCATCGGCTTGAATGCCGTCAATTTTTTTCTGGCTGAGGTGGCTGGCGTCATTCTCCCTTTTGCAAGCATATATCTTAAACAGCATGGCTGGAATTATGACACTATCGGTATCGCAATTGCCATAGGCGGTTTAGGCACATTCCTCATGCAAATTCCCGCTGGCATTTTGTCAGATCGTATAAAAAAAAGACGCCTGCTTTTAGGTAGTACATCTCTTATTCTAGGTGCAAGTTACGCGCTGTTGCCACTTTTTGTTGATAGCATGATTGGTATCAGCGCATTGCTGTTTACATCAGGCGTTGCGAGTGCGTTTTTTGTCCCGTTGCTGGCAACTCTTGCGCTATCGCTTGTGGGGCATAAAAAATTTGATCACACTATGGGCGTCAATCAAGGTTGGAACCATGCGGGTAACATCGTCGCTGCGCTTTTGGCATTATTATTAGTCAAGGTGGTTGGTATCATGTCAATTTTCTATGTCATGGGATTGGTATCAACCTTCGCCACTGCCTCGTTACTACTCATTCGTAAGAATGTTTTAAATCCAGACTTGTCCAAAGAAAAGGGTACAATAGCTAAAAAGAGCAATGCACCAGCCAGCACTAAGAAAAATAATGTACAAGGTATAATGACACAAACTAAAGACCTGTTGCGTGACAAATCTATTCGTATGTTGGTTATCAGCGTCGCGCTTTTCCATATCGCCAATGCACCAGTTATGCCGCTTGTGGGATTGTATCTTAAGCATTTGGGCGGTGGTGACTGGCAGGTGGCAATGGTGGTGCTGGTGGCCCAGGTCGTTATGATTCCGGTAGCGCTCCTGACTGGAAAATTTAGCACTAGTCGAGGCCGAAAACCGATTTTCGCTATTGCATTTCTCGTGCTACCAATGCGGATATTTCTTTACACCTTTACCACAGACCCAAACTATATTCTTGGCATTCAAGCCTTAGATGGTATCGGCGCTGGCATTTACGGCGTTGCTATCGCTTTAATGTGCAGTGACCTAACTAAAGGAAAATCTGGATTTAATACCCTACTAGGCATTATGCAAACCGCCTTGGCACTTGGCGGTATCATTGGCCCATTGGCGCAAGGATTCCTCACGCAGCAGCTAGGGTTTACCGCAAGCTTTATCAGCTTTGCGCTTGTTGCCAGTGTTGGTACGGCACTGTTTCTGCTGACAGTGCCGGAAACTAAAAACAACAGAAAAGAACAATACACTACCAAATCGGTAACGTGACAATGTGATTAAAAGAAATCATACAGAGAATAAACTAGTTCTTTGAGTTATTGATAGAGGGAAAATAATGATGGCTATGTAACATTCGTTGCAAAGTGTTAGTATTGTTATTGAAGTTATAAAATTCTTAGGTCATCTTCGCCGAATGCAATTGTGGAATGCGATGCTAAATCTGTAAAAGCCTTAGATCACATTCTCCATAAATGGAAAATGGATTATATTCATTTACCGATAAGGTTAGTTCATAGCGGTAAAGTAAGTGCCTGTTATTATCTGTCTGAGACATATTGCTGAAATGAAAAGTTTTATTCTCTTATTCTTATATCCTATTCGTTTGTCATTTTGGTTCCTTTTCTAAATCCCAGAAAACAAAGTGATGCGATCGTTATGATTCACTAATTACAAAATAGATATAGAAAATACGATCTATATATTGAACAGGAAATTAAATGCCCCACTGTCATGACATTATGACGCTAAACTGCTTTGTTGCATGATTCCTATAATCTTTGATTTTACTGTTTATTTTCTCTAAATAGATATTAGTTTGTTATACAATGATGCTTTTAGCATCATTTCCTGTATCATATTTTTTAGTCTCACAGAATAAACATACTCTCCAAACGTTCTCTTTATACAAGAAAATACGGTTTCTACAATCCATCTTTGTCCATAGCTTACGCTATCCTTCCACTTTTGCAAATCATTTCTTTGTGCCAAAACTGATAGGTTTCTAAGAATATTTCCTTTTTTCCATCTTACTCTAGCATTCTTTCTTACTTTAATGCAAGGTAGGATTCCGTTGTCTGACAAATATCTAAAAATATCATTGCTATCATAGGCTCCATCACCAAATAGTTTGCCTATTGATACCATGTTATCTGATTTTATAATCTCATCAACCAACTCTGGTAATGCTTTACTATCATGGACATGCTCATCAGTAACTTTCATTGAAAGAATTTTCTTGGTCTTTATGTTTACAGCAATATGTATTTTTAAATATCCTTTCTTATTTTTTACATTCCATTTGTCTTGCATCCACTGACCTCTATTGGTAACCTTGATACCAGTACTGTCTATTGCAATGACAATGTATTCATCTTCAAATTCCTTGTTTTTATTGTTATCCTCTTTTATTTGATATCTAACCGGTTTATTCTTCTGTTTATTGTAGTAAAATCGGGAATGGAAGGTACTTTTCCTTTAGCATGAGCCTTGTGCTATTCCTTCGGTTTGTCTGTATGGAAGATGAAAATATACTTTAGCATATCCAAGTAAAAGAAGAAACGTATTAGGGTAATGAAATGGTTCGCCTATTTTATCTTTGTTCATCTCTTTTAATTCGGTATCCCAGTTGTTAATAACATCAAATCCTAGCAATATTTCGCCTCTTCTAACAAGAGATTGGTTGTAGACAGACCATTTCACAGAATTTGTTGGTTGATGTTAGCTAAATGTATTTGGAATAAGGAATCATGCAACAAAGCAACGCTAAACTGTGAATTTGAAATATTCGATTACTTATACATATATGTAAAAGTCTTTATGGCAGACATTCTTTGATACTTCACAAATTATCTTTGATTTGATATTAGATCTTGCATAATTAAAATAACATCTTTATGATCTTGGTTCACCACTGATCTATTTCTACGCTTTCATACGATAAACTACCAAAAAACCATTTGTTTTTCAAATCGTTTCCCGGTATTAATATGAATTTGAAGATATTTACGAGAACTAATAAGAATATATGAAAAATATATGATCGGTATTTATCAAAAAGGAGGATTAGAAAAAGAGAAAGAAATTTGTTATCCCAAACTTATTAATACTTGAGAAAATTATAAACGAATAATCATCTGGCAAATACCAAAACTATGAACACATAATATATTGTAATATTTACTATCGTTATTATTGCTCCAACTTTAAAGAATTCAAAAAATGAAAAAGCCTTTATACCTTTAGATTCTGCTGCTTCTATTATTATTATATTACTTGCAGCTGCTAATATTGTAAGATTCCCTGCAATGGTACTTGAAGCAGCGAGCATCATCCATTGGTTTATATGCCCACTTTCAATGCCATCATCAACTGCAAATCCATTATTTATCATAATATGATTGTATAAGACAACAAAAGGAACATTACTCAACACCTGGCTTAATGTTATGCTAATAATAGATATCACTGCATTACTTTGAAACATGTCATGTATATCCGGATTGGGAAAATATGATATCATTTGAGAAATAATACCAGAAGACCAAAGTGCAGAAGTAAATACGAACATTGCAGCAAAAAAAACTAGAACAGAATAATCTACACTTGTTAATATCTCTTTGCGCTCTTTACTAATAGTATATAAAGTAGTAGCACCCATCATTGCTATTATACTCAGACTAAAATTACTATGGAAATGAAAAACAAATTGCGTTATTTCAGACAAGACAAATCCGACAATAGTTAATAATAGAACAGCAATTGAAATTTTTGCTAAACGTGGATTTGCAATTATATTTTTATTTGCTGCTGCTGCTGCTGCTGCGGCGGCGGAGGTTGCTTGTGGATTATTAAACAAAACAGGATTATCTTTTGACAAATTATTATGTCGATTCTTTTGGTTATCTATATTCAGACTGTGACTCTGCTGCTTCCGTAGTTGCTGCTGCTGCTTTTGATTATGATGATTGTTGGATGGTAAGGCAGGATCCAATACTAAATCTTTTTTATAGTAAAGTTTCAGTATGAGAAAAGTTACAAACAGGTTAATTAAAGTTGGAATACCAAGAACTTTGATAAACGTTATAAATGGTAGTGGAATACCACTTTGAAGTGCAATCAAAAGGTTTTGAGGATTTCCTATCGGAGTCATTGTACTTCCTATGGTGATTCCAAAAGATAGAGCAATTAGAAGGATTTGTGGTCTAATACCAATCTGCCTTGAAATATGTGCAATTAGCGGGATTCCTAGTAAAGCTATAGTGTCATTTACCAAAAATGCAGAAAGTAATCCCATACCAACAACAAATACCATCAGTATCAAATCTGGATGATTGTTTGTGCTGGATAACATCTTTACTGCTACTGCCTTAAGTACCTCCAGATTTATCCAGTGCAGAAACAATACTAAACATTCCAAAAAGAAACCCTAATACATCCAAATTGATTGATTTAACGGCAGATTCTACACTTGTAATTTGAAAGGCAATCATAAGTGCAGCACCTATCAGCATTGAGGTCCATATAGGAATTTTTAATCTCCCTCTTCCGTATATGATGAGAAAATAAACTACAGCAAAAATGACTATTGCAATATAAGGATGTTGCATTATATTTATAGTGAAAATTTGTCTATTTTTATTTCTTATTTTAATATGATGTATCTTAATGCAAAGAATATGAACATAATTACTTGCTGTGATTTAAAAAGTCTTTATAGAATTATTATTACAATGATATTCTAGTGCAATCTTCTACTTCACCTTCTGAAAAAAGGATTACTGCTTCTGAATGGATAGTAGTTGTAATCCTCAGTTCTGTTGCAACAATGGTTATGTATGCAGAGACTATGCTAGTGCCAGCTATTCCTAGTCTTATCAAAGATTTTAATATATCATATAGCACATCATCTTGGATACTTACTACGTACCTATTATCTGGTGCTATTATGACTCCGATTGCGGGTAAGTTATCGGATATCTATGGCAAAAAAAAGATTTTGCTTATAATAATGATATTTTACACTGCGGGAGTTTCCATTGCAGGATTTTCAACAAATATAGATTTTATGCTAATTGCAAGAGGGCTTCAAGGAATAGGTATGTCAATGTTTCCAATTGCATTCAGTATTGTAAGAGCCCAATTTCCTAGAGAAAAAATAGCAATAGGTCAGGGAATAATCACTTCTATGTATGCAGGTGGTGCAGTAATAGGTTTATCGATTGGTGGAACCATAATTCAAAATTATGGCTGGCATTCTACATTTTTTACAATAATACCGATTACCATTGTACTTTTATTTATAATATGGCGTTTTATTCATACAGATAAGGGAAAAGGAGAAGGAGAAGTAGAAGATAGGATAGGCCAAACAAAAAAACAGCAGCAGCAGCAGCAGCAAAAACAAATACAACAGCAACAAGAGATAAAATCCACTGAAAGAAAAAACAATTCTGAATCTATAAAAAGAAAGAGCGCAATAATAAAAAGCAACAGCCGATCTGCCACTAGTAATAAAACTATAGATATAAAAGGCGCAATAACACTTGCGGTTACTATTACATCATTCCTACTACTACTTTCTTACTTAGACACAGGAAGTGGAGGGAGTAATATTAGTAGTAATAATTCCCATGGTAGTAGTTCAACGATACAAATCGCAAGTTTTCTTGTTCTGGGAATTATTTCACTAATGCTTTTTATATTAATAGAAAAAAAATCATCATCGCCACTGGTTGACTTTAGTATGATGACAGACAAGAGACCACTTCCAGTTAATATCATCATAATGATTGTTGGTTTTTCGATGTTTATGGTCCTTCAAACTATACCCATATTTGTAAAAAATCCATTACCAGTTGGATTTGGAGAAAATACTATTAATGCAACAAAAGTACCTCTGCCATTCGCTCTTGTATTATTAGTATTTGGACCAACGTCGGGCCTAATAATATCCAAATTAGGATCCATGAAATCCATCATAATAGGTACTGTGGTGCTCGCTGCTGGGCTTTTCGGCCTAACAATATTTCATTCAACTGAACTTTTTTTATCGGTAAATCTTGCAATTCTTTCTATAGGCTTATCATTATCTAATGTAGGTGCTCAAAATGTAATAATATTATCTACTCCAAGACAGAATAGTGGGATATCACTTGGTATAACAAGTCTTTTAAGAATTGTAGGAAGTTCTATATCTCCAGTAGTTGCTGCAATGTTTATGCAAGGATATCAGCATATGATAAATATTGGAGGAGGGAAATCACAATCATTTCCATCATCTGAATCATACAGCCTGATATTTTTAACTGCAGCAATACTGTCTATAATGTCAATATCATTAGAGGTGGTGTTATTGAGAACCAAGATACCTAAATGCCAAAACCATTTACCGGAAGGAAAGAGATATGAGTTCAACAATAACTCAAAATATACTTCAAAAGATCCTTTCATGGCCAGGTGTTACATCAAATCCATATCGCTTTGGTGGTGTTGAATTTTGCGTTAATAAAAGAGATATGGGTCACATACATGGAGATAAGATTGCAGATCTACCATTTCCACCTAAAATCCGAATGGACCTGATATCATCGGGGAAAGCAGTGCCTCATATTATCTATCCAGAGTCAAGATGGGTAAGCTCATTTTATTCATAGCGAAAAAGATATCCCCAAGATTATAGATCTATTTCGATTACAATATGAACGGCTAAAACATAAATCTACGATTGCATCTACAAGATGAATATTCGATAAATTGCAATTCTATGGGAGCATTAAAGAGAAGTATATAAGGTACGAACACAATTTCTTATTAGTTATTTTATTTATAAATGCACATGGATTTTAAATCATAATAATATCTATCAACAAGATAATTGAAAAGTTATGGTGATAATCTGTAAAATTTTATACTTGTATAGTAAATTGAAACAGATTCATTATCAAGGTGTATTTTATAAAAGACAAAATTATATTATTATTACTATAAATTGCTTCTAATTAGTAATGTTTGTCTAGTAATTATATGTCCCATGTATCATACGAGAAAAGAAATAGGAAGGAGAAAAAAAGATGATCAGACTTGTAAAGGGTTGTATGCTAGAGAGTAAAAACCATATATCTTTTTTCTTTTACTTACCTACATCTTTCCTTATGATAGGTACTTGTGACTATTTCCTTTATGGTAGAGTGCTGCTTCTGTATCTAATGTTAGATAAAGTAATATTAAAGTAGATCCCCTCATGCAATATAAATTTATAAAATATTTATAAAATTCAAAAATAATGATATTATGTTTATATTTATATGAGGCATAGTCAATTCGAAACCACTCATCTTTATCCTTAATACCATGTCAGTAGCCAGTCCCAAGCATATATTTTATTGATTTTGAATTAGATCTATTCTTCTTACAGTTATAGTAGATCTCTTGCATAATTAGAAACAATCTAGAATATTTCTTCTGGATTCTATATGGATTTCTAGTTCTGCTGATTTAATATTCTATAGTTTATCAATCCTGCAACTATGTCTGATACCTTGTCATATCTTCTCAATTTGTTCCTAAATATATCGCTCATGATCCTGTACTTTTTTAATCTGCTGATAGTGTGTTCCACTATAATCCTCTTTTTTGAATGAAGAGTTGAACTGGATTTCTTCTTGTGATAAACATTGGTTTATTTTCTTTTTATATGGTAAGGCGGATAGTTGTTCTGGGAAATCCTTTTCTACACCAAGATATCCTAGATCAACTACAATAATTACTTGTTTAGGGATATCAGGATGGTTATTCTTATAGACATCATAGTCATGTTTTCTTCCTTTTTCATGGGCGACTTTATGAAGGATATAACCACGATTGTTAACCGTAATTTGATTCTTGACAGTATGTCTTTTCTTTTTACCTGAATAGTATGCATCACGTCTTTTGTTATCTTTAGGTCTTGGTATCTGTTGTTCTGTACAATCTATGAAAGCCATAAATCCAGGAAAATATTTCTCAACTTCCTCAAGTTTTTAGCCTCTTTGTTTTGTTGTATGTCTTTTGTGGAATTGGTACGCATTGTCTTACCAGCCCCTCAATCTTTTGTATGTCTCTGCAAACATTACTTTGATCCAAATCAAATAGAAATCCAGCTAACGTGTAAGTTATGTACAGACGATGCTTTGTTGCATGATTAGTTATTTCCAAATGCATTAGTTAGTGTCTACCAAAAAAATGAATGCACTGGCCAGTTTACCATCAATCTCTAGTTAGAAGGGGTGAAATCTTGCTAGAATTGGGTGTTATTGATACCTGTGATATAGTTAAAGAAGATGAACAAAAATAAAGTATGCAATCTATTTCATTATCCTGATACTTTCCTTCTTTAGTTTGGTTATGTCAAAATATGTTTTTATTTGTCATACCGACAAACCGAAGGCATTGCACAAAAACATACCAAATAGAAATTATCTATTATCTCTAATTTCAATATAGTAAACAAAAGGATAAACAAGTTAGACCTCAAAGTAGAAACTGATAACAAAAGTGAAGAATTTGAAGCTGTATATTTCAAAATTGCAATAGGTATACTGACTTACATAAATTCATAGATAGATTTTTAGCTAACCCCTCTCTATACTTTATTACTAGTTGAAATCCACGGTACTAGACAAGGCATATAATGATCGAACATGATGCTGATGTAAAAGAAAGGATTCTTTTAGTAAGACGCATATTAACAGACAAACAGCATATCGAAACGGTAGCACAGGAACTACATAAATCAAGAGCATGGGCTTACAAATGGTACAAAAGATATAACGATAAAGGATTGGAAGGCTTAAAAGATAAACCAAGAAGTGGAAGACCACCTTTGGTTAACAACGATTTGATGATAAAAATAAGAAAAGAATTAGAAGATAGCAATACTGGTTGGGATTTCAGGCAAGTTATGGATGTTATTCAAAAGAAAACAGGCATCAAATATCATGAAGTACATATCTACCGATTGCTACATAAATGGGGCTTTTATGCAAAGATGCCTCAAAAGAGATTCGTAAGAACAGCATCTCAAAGAAGAGAAAAAGAAATTTAAAAAAGAGTACAAGAAATCCTAATCAATCTTAAAACTGGATGGCATATCCTAGTACAAGATGAATCAATCTTTGTACATGATTTATGCATAAAAAGAAAATGGATTTTAAGAGAAAAAAGACCGATAGTTACAGTCACAGGTTCTCATAACAAAACCATTATTTTTGGAATAATATCAAATGATGGTAAACAATTATTCAGACAGTATGATCGATTTGACAGTATATTCCTTTATCAGATACCTTGAGGAAGTAAAAAAGAAATTTAAAAAATTTATCATATTTGTTGATAGAGCATCTCAGCACAGATCCAAAGATAGTAAAGGAATATCTGCAAAGTAATAAAGATAACATAAAAGTAGAGTATTTTCCTGTTGGTTCACCTGAATTTAATGCAGTTGAAGAATGTTGGAGACAGGGAAAGTACAATATATTATCTAATTACTATCCAAACTTTCAATCGCTTAAACACATGATTTCTCAATATTATAGAACAAGGCGATTCAACCTTGATATTAAAAAATATCTGTTAAGATCTACGAATTAATGTTATTGAGTATAGTAATGGCATTAAGATTACTAACAGGGGTCACTGGATGAGAGACAAATGAAATGTAAAAAACAAGAAAGGATATTTGAAAATATTTGTTGCAGTCAATGTAGACCAAGAAAATTCTTTTATGAATGTTACGGATGAACACGTTCATGGTGATAAGGTGTTACTTCGGTTGTATATCGGTGTCGAAAAATCAGATAAAAAAATAACTATGGGTAAACTATTTGCTGAATATGGATCTTTTGATGGTAATGAGATTTTTGAATGTATTGGAGACAAAATAATCCTGCCTTGTAATAAAGTAATAGCTAATGCTAGAACCGATAGAATAAAGAATCCATCATTAGAAACTTTTCAGTTTTGGTCCTGAAAATAGATTAGTAAAAATGGTAAGATAATGTTAGATATGGATAAAGATGGATTCTAGACTTTATATCTTGTTTAAAACGATGGTTTGGAGAAAATGTTTATTATATTAGATTGAGAAATATGATCCCAGAAATGATGTTGAAAACAATATTATATAACAAAATGTGTCTATTCAAACAAAGTACATATTGAAATCAAAGATTATAGGAATCATACAACAAAGTATATCTAAACGATTATTTAATCCTAAAAAGTCAGCATAATTGCTAATAACTCATCATTTTAATACAGTTATTAAAAAAATGAGTAGTTTTCTTCGGGGAGTAAATTTTAATTGCATTTGGTGTGCAAAATATCAAAATCGGTCAACAATTCCAATACCTCCGGATAATTATATAGAAGATTCATTCAAAATATTCCAAGAGGAAGGAATGAATTGTATACGTATTCCTATATACTGGGAATCTTATGAAAAAAACACTAATGAATTTCTAAACGAATTGAATCTTATTTCAAATATTGCAGATAAATATGATATTTCATGTATATATGACAATCATCAATGGAAATGTTCTTCCTATCTAGGTTATGGTATTGGTTTTCCTACCTCATTACTACTACCTTATTTTAATAAAGATAATTTAAAAAAAAATTCAATGAATCCTCCAAAACAACATGATTTAAAAAATTTTTGGAATAAATGGTGGGATAGAAAATCAGTAACATTGGATGGTAAAGATGGTTGGGATGCACAATTAGATTATCTTGAAAAAGTTGTAAAAAGAGTAAATGATAATAAATCCACTTTGGGGTTTGAGATTCTAAATGAACCCCAAGTGTATAGATGGGGTGATTTAAAAAAAGTAGGGAAATACCATAATTATATTTTAGAAAGGCTGACTTTAATAACAGACAAATCATTTTTTTTATGTGGTGTAAATTCATCTATTTCAATTGAAAATATTTTTCCAGGCGAGCAATCAAAGATAAAACCAATTTCTAAAAACATTAAAAACAATTTATTCTACGATATTCATCCTTATCCACCCTCCATTCCTCTTTTAATATTTTATAAAATAACATCATTGCTAATGGATAACATGCCAATTTATGTAGGGGAATTTAATTCAGGGATAAAAAAAGGAGTAACAATAAATAAAAATGGGTTTGCAAAATATATTAAATTGTTAAAATGGTTTTCAGCAAGTGGATGTGCACTTTGGCAATGGTCTTATATAAGAGATAATGAACATCCCGCTTTTAATTTGGCAGAAATCATAGACGGTAAAATTAGTCCTAGTAAGAACTTTAAAGAATATATGAGATGGTGAAAACGTTATACAGTTGTTAAAAAATATCCTTGAATTTTTTTCTTTTTAAAAGTGCAAAGCCTATATTATTTGTAATTTATATTTATTTATGAAAGGACATCCTTCTTTAATTAACAATGCAGATGGCCGTCTAGAAGTTTTCCTAGTTGGTCAAAATAAACAGCTGTATCATAGATATCAAACTGCTTCAAAGGCAGATTGGAATTCAGAATGGTTATCACTAGGCGGTAGTTGGGATGGTAGTCCTGCTATTGCATCAAATGCAGATGGCCGTCTAGAAGTTTTTCTAGTTGGTCAAAATAAACAGCTGTATCATAGATATCAAACTGCTTCAAAGGCAGATTGGAATTCAGAATGGTTATCACTGGAAGGAAAGTGGCATGAAGATAAAATTCCTGCTATTGCATCAAATGCAGATGGCCGTCTAGAAGTTTTTCTAGTTGGTCAAAATAAACAGCTGTATCATAGATATCAAACTGCACCAAACAATGATTGGAATTCAGAATGGTTATCACTAGGCGGTAGTTGGGATGGTAGTCCTGCTATTGCATCAAATGCAGATGGCCGTCTAGAAGTTTTTCTAGTTGGTCAAAATAAACAGCTGTATCATAGATATCAAACTGCACCAAACAATGATTGGAATTCAGAATGGTTATCACTAGGCGGTAGTTGGGATGGTAGTCCTGCTATTGCATCAAATGCAGATGGCCGTCTAGAAGTTTTTCTAGTTGGTCAAAATAAACAGCTGTATCATAGATATCAAACTGCTTCAAAGGCAGATTGGAATTCAGAATGGTTATCACTGGAAGGAAAGTGGCATGAAGATAAAATTCCTGCTATTGCATCAAATGCAGATGGCCGTCTAGAAGTTTTTCTAGTTGGTCAAAATAAACAGCTGTATCATAGATATCAAACTGCACCAAACAATGATTGGAATTCAGAATGGTTATCACTAGGCGGTAGTTGGGATGGTAGTCCTGCTATTGCATCAAATGCAGATGGCCGTCTAGAAGTTTTTCTAGTTGGTCAAAATAAACAGCTGTATCATAGATATCAAACTGCACCAAACAATGATTGGAATTCAGAATGGTTATTACTTGGAGGAAAGTGATCTAATTATACCAATTAACGTAAAATGGCTAAATCAAATTTCTATAAAGCCATTTTATACACAAAAATGCCACTGACAGATTTTTAAATAATGTTATAGTATAACAATCTGAAATTGTTTAGCATATTTGTTAATTGGTAAAACAACTCGATAACTTTAGGATCATCCAAAACGTTCATAATTTGATTATAATATACTAACTCCTTTGTAATAAAAATGATATCAAGCATAAAATAATTTTACTAAAATTAATCAGTCATCTTTTAGTAATTCTATATTCAGAAAAATCACAATAATTGAACCAAATAAAGTATCTTTGATAGTGATTTCATGTAAAAAAAAATTTCAGAATCTAAAATTAATTAATCATACTCTTAACTCAAATAATAATAATAAAATAAGTTAAGCAGTTATGTAATAAAGGTAAATGAGTTAATATTTTACTTTACTATTTTATAAATTCATTTTATTTTGATTTTTTGTAAAAATATTTTTCTTCTGGATCGAATTTATAAATATAAGAAATAATAAATAGTACTACAATTTAACAATTTTTAGCCTAAAGTATTTAAGAATTACGTCAAAAATATGAGAATAACTATTATTATTAAAATAACTTGAACGTCTTTTTATATTGAGTATTTATGCATCGAATTGATATTTCATAAAAGTTTTCATGGAAAAATAATTTTTAAATAAAGAAAATTGCGTTAAGATTATTATAAATGATTATAAATATATTAAATATTTATTTGTTTAATTTTATATTGATTATTTATGCTCCTTTTACTCTAACTATTTTAATCCTTTCTAGTACCTGCCAATATTCAACTTCTCCTCCTTGAGTTATCTTGTCTCTAATTTCGTCTTCTACAGCAGATGTTTCAAAAACTTCAAAACTTTCTAAATCCATTATTTGCAATGTTTGACCGGATAAAGAGATTATTTGACCATTCTTTTTATTTATAAGTGGTACGTCAACGCTTGCAGAAACAGGAGAAACTAAACTATGTCTTGAACCATCAAATACCCCAATTGCAGCTACTCTAGCTTTTGCGGAGCCATGTTTACCAGGTTTACTGTGATCATAAGATACAATCCTACAAGGTTCACCATCTATAATAATATAAGATCCAACTTTCAAACTACCTAAATCCATGGGTTTGCTCAATAGTATTCAAAAAAATGGAATTACGAAGCATATTTAACAGTTATGAAATTACATTTTTTTCATTGGTTTAGTTTTGCAAAATAAGAAAACTTATTTATTGTTAAATTAAATTTTGTATTACTACATTATTATTTATTATTATTGATATAAATAAATTCGTGATTACTGACAAAAATATAACATAAAGAATTGTTTTGCTTTATGTACTACAATATAAGTTGAAGATAAAACTTAAATAAGTGAAATTAAAACTAGAATGATCAAAATTTGGGTTGTATCGATAAATAAAATACTATCTATATTATTATTTAGTGTAGGTATGGAACAAAGAATTGGACAGGAGATTCATTTAAAACAATATCCACAAGGAATGCCTACAGAGGATAACTTTGAAATTGTTAGGGTAAATATTCCAGAACCTAAAGAAGGTGAATTTCTTGTTCGGAACATCTGGATGTCAGTAGATCCTTATATGCGAGGCAGAATGAAGACTCCTGACGAAACTAAAAGTTATGTTAGTTCTTTTCAGCTAAATAAGCCTTTGGAAGGCTCTTGTATTGGGCAAATTATTGAATCCAAAAATGCAAAGTTTAAGGTGAATGATTATTTACTTGGAAATTTTGGTTGGAGGGATTATTGGATCTCAGACGGCAGTGATGTATTGAAGATAAATTCTGAAATTGCTCCAATACAATCTTATTTGAGCGTACTAGGGATGACCGGGTTTACTGCATACATAGGTCTAATGAAAATTGGCAAATTGAATGAAGGTAAAGATACAGTTTTCATATCTGCTGCATCAGGGGCAGTAGGTTCTATTGCGTGTCAAATTGCAAAAATAAAGGGATGTCATGTAGTAGGGAGTGCGGGGAAAGATGAAAAGGTAGACTGGTTATTGGATGAAATCAAATTAGATTATGCATTTAATTATAATAATCTGGATGAATCTGACCTTTCGAGTGAGTTAAAAAAAGCCTGTCCTGAAGGAATTGATCTTTATTTTGATAATGTTGGTGGGAAACAATTTGAGGCATCCATGAATAATATGAAACCATTTGGAAGAATAGTTCTATGTGGGATGATATCTCAATATAATGACGACGAAAATCCGACAACATGTCCACCAAATTTATTCTTGGCCATTAAAAATAGAATACGTATAGAGGGGTTTATTATACTTGATCATTATGAATTATTTGAAGAATTTCAATCTTTAATGTCTAAGTGGATTAAAGATAATCGAGTAAAATGGAAGGAAACCGTTGTATCTGGGTTAGAAAATGCTCCTAAATCTTTTATAGGATTATTTAAAGGCGATAACTTTGGTAAAATGCTTATCAAATTAAGCGACTAAATTTTTCTTTTGATAAAGATAGAGGTCTATACAGGTATCGAGGATTCATAAATCAAGTTGAATTAACATATTTTTTATTATCGAATATTTAAAATATTAAAAAAAATACTATTATATAAACTTAAGTATACTAATAAATTTTAACCCATTAGTTATGATGAAATATAAATACTAAAGGTTCATATTTTATTTTATATTTTCATGTCAAATTCAAATCAAAAAGATGATGTAAAAACTACAACATCTAGTTTAATTTCAAAAGTATATGAAAAATTACAGAATAATATTTCAAATTATCAAAACTTAACAAATCGACCCCTTACAATTTCTGAAAAGATTTTAATAGGTCATTTTGACAAAAGATTGGATTTATCTTTTACTTCCAATATTCATCCTTCAAAAGATTATGTTTTGTTAAATCCTGATAGAGTTGCATTACAGGATGTTACTGGTCAAATGACTTTATTACAATTTATTCAAACCGGACTAAGAAAAACAGTAATTCCAACAACAGTACATTGTGACCATCTAATTCAAGCAAGAGTTGGTAGTAAATCTGATACTAAAGCTGCCATTTATGAGAATAATGAAGTATATAAATTCTTGGAGTCTTCTTCACGTAAATATGGGATAGGTTTTTGGATGCCTGGTTCTGGTATAATTCATCAAGTTGTACTTGAAAATTATGCCTTTCCTGGTGGATTGATGATAGGAACGGATTCTCATACCCCAAATGCTGGTGGACTTGGTATGCTTGCGATTGGTGTTGGGGGTTTAGATGCCACTGAAGTTATGGCAGGGCTTCCATGGGAATTGTTATATCCTAAACGTATTGGTGTATATTTAACAGGGAAACTTAATGGTTGGGCATCTCCAAAGGATGTTATCCTATATGTAACGTCTAAACTTACCGTATCAGGAGGTACTAATTCTATAATAGAGTATTTTGGACCTGGAGCGAAGACAATAAGTTGTACAGGAAAAGCTACAATAACTAACATGGGTGCTGAAATTGGAGCTACTTGTTCTATTTTTCCATATGATGATACCATGGATACATACCTTAGATCTACTGGGAGAAGCGCAATAGCAGATGAGGCAAAAAAATATCGCGACCTTTTGACATTGGATCCAACTATAGAAGAAGAAATAAATAAAAATCGAGAATCCGCTACAAAGTATTTTGATCGCTTTATAGAAATTAATTTATCCGAATTGGAACCGTATATTGTCGGACCTCATACACCGGATTTAGGTAGACCTATATCTAAAATGGCCGAAGATTTGAAAACGAATAATTATATCGATAAAATATCTGTTAGCCTGATTGGCAGCTGTACGAATTCTTCCTATGAGGATATGTCAAGAGCTGCAGATATAGCTAAACAGGCGAAATCCAAAGGGATTAAAAGTAAAACTCCATTACAAGTTACTCCCGGATCAGAAAAAATTAGAGCTACGGTTGAACGTGATGGTCAAATACAAATACTTCGAGAAATTGGAGCAAATGTTCTTGCAAATGCCTGTGGTCCTTGTATAGGACAATGGAGTAGACCAGAATTGCAAAAAGGTGAACCTAATGTAATAGTTACATCCTATAATCGAAATTTTCCAGGGAGAAACGATGGTAGTCGTGAAACTATGAATTTTATTGGTAGTCCCGAATTAGTTGTTGCTCTCGCATTAGCGGGAAGACTTTCTTTTAATCCAATTAAAGATACATTAATCGCAGAAGATGGTACAGAATTTAAATTAAATCCGCCTCAACCTGCACCGGAAGTACCGTTAAATGGATTTGAAGATTCATTGGATACCTATGTTGCTCCTTCTGATGATCCTGATTCTGTCCGGATAGAAATCAATCCTAATAGTAGCAGGTTACAATTATTAGAACCATTCTCAAAATGGGATGGTAAAGATTTTGAAGACTTGCCAATTTTGGCCAAAGTACAAGGAAAATGTACTACAGATCATATTTCACCTGCAGGACCCTGGTTGATGTATAGGGGGCATTTGGATAAACTTAGTGATAATATGTTACTTGGTGCAGTAAATGCATACCAAGAAGGTAAAGTTGGGATGGGTAAAGATGTTTTTAATTCTCAAATTGAATCTTATGCTCATATTGGAAGAGAATATAAAAAGAGAGGAATAAAATGGATTATTGTAGGCGATAAAAATTATGGTGAGGGTAGCAGCAGGGAACATGCAGCCATGACTCCTCGTTATTTAGGATGTGCCTCAGTTATTGCAAAAAGCTTTGCAAGAATTCACGAAACAAATCTTAAAAAACAGGGAATATTGGCATTAACTTTTTCAGATCCTTTAGACTATGATAAAATTATGGAAGAAGATCGTATAAGTTTAGTTGAATTAGATAAAATTGAATCAAATAAACCCGTGAAATGCATTATACGTCATAAAGATGGTAACATAGAAACAATATCTTTAAACCATTCTTATAATGCTTCTCAATTGGACTGGTTTAAAGCTGGATCAGCTTTGAATATTTTGAGATCTCTCTAACACCATCAACTTTTAATAAAGTGATGATATGGGGAAAATTTTAATTATTTAAGCAATTCCGCAATTAATTGTATTGATTCTGTTAACAACATTTTAAATGGTTTAATTAAATCAAAATGAATATCTCATTTACATCACCATAAAATACTTTATCGTTGAAAAGACAGGTCCAATTTCATAAATTATGATAGTATTGTTTAGTTCCTTCTTAATTCATGAACCAAATCTTGATCGGCTTTAAACAAGATTAAATTCATTAAATTGTGATTTTATACTCTTAACCATTAACTATTAAATTATTTATTCATTATCAGTAAACTATTATTATTAGGGAGTATTTCTCTCAAAAATGATTTATATAAAATTATATTTTTAATATCTTTCTATATTACAAGCCATGAAATTAAGAAATATTTATTAAATGAGAATATGATGATTTTGCTAATTTTGTCAAAATATTATATATTAATCTGATTTAAAAATGGCTCTTTATTGTCCTTGCTACCTATTTTGCACTTTTGTTAGAATTTCTTTAACTTTAATTACTAGCATTTGCGGTTCTATTGGTTTTTTTATGATGTCGCTAATTTTTACATCTGGAAATATACTTAAAATCTCTTCTATTGCGTCTAACGCAGATAAAAAAAATACTTTGATGTCTGGATTCATTATTTTCATTTTTGAATATAATTGAATACCGTTTAGCCCTGGCATTCGTATATCCATGATTATTAAATCATAATGATATGGAGTAACTTGGGCAAAATGTTCTAATGCTTTTTTAGGATCGGAAAAAGATATTGTTTTATAATCCTCACCTTCAATTATTGTTTTGAATGTAAAGAGGATATCTGGATCATCATCTATTAAAAGGATGTTAAAAGATGAATTGGATTGACTAAGTCTATTTTCCTTTAACTTTATTAGTTTTTTCTTTTTTTTCGACTCTATTTCTTTTTGATGCTCAGGATTATTGTAACGTTGTACAGTAAAAACCTCGTAAGAAATAGAATTTTCATTTTCGTTTAGTATTTCAGTTTTGCCATATCTGTTAACGATATTTTGAAAATAATAATCTTCAAAAAATGATGTTTTATTAATTGCATAGTAAAGATCCTTATAAATGACCATCTCATTTGGCAGAGCTAGATGGTTAATTTTTGAACAAATGTTAATTGCAGGGCCAAACAAATCAACGGAATGAGAATTTAATGATGCGGCCATTTCCAATTTACCATAATTTGCGCTAATTCTATAATTGATTGATGGGAGATCATTCTTTTTTAAATTATTATTAAGATCTATATTGACATCTATCATTGCTAAGCCGCAATCAAGAACATCTTGAAATACATCATCCTTGTTTGTATCTGTATCGACAGTTTTAGGGAAATAATAAATTAAACAATCTCCTGCATTTTTTATTACTTTTCCATTATAATCGTTTATTATAGAAGCCATGGTATTGAGAAATATTGAATAATAGCTTCTAATTTTATTTGAGTCAGCTAATAATTGCTGGGTAATCTTAGTAGAATCTACTATGTCTACGATGCAAATACAATATTGATGAGTATAATTAATAAAAGTTATTTGGTTATATTTTTCCTGATTAGCTCGATATTGAGAGTTAACGTCATTTTTGTCTGGTAAATTAAAATTATCATTATTCTTTGGATTTTTTCTATTTGTATAGTCTGAAATACTATTATCTGAAAGATCCAAGAGTTGTTCTCATCGCCCTATCATTTTTATTTATTATAACCTGTTAAAAAGAATTATGTATTAAACTTTTAATACTTGGGAAGAAATTCCATTATCTATACAAAAGAATGTCAAATGGCGATCTTTCTAATAAAAACGCCGCAGTAAGTAATAATACAAATATTGAAAATCACAAGAATGAAAACGAACATGATGGTATTCATTTTAATGAAAAGACTATTGTCTATTATGGGGAAGAGAAAACTACTGAGATTCTTTTGCAAACATCATCCCGTGCTAAACTTGCATGGAATGTATATGCTGGATCTAAAGGACCTTCTATTTCTATGGGTGTAAATTCTCTAAGAAAAGGATATTTTTCATTACATAAAAGAGGGGTAAAGATCAAATATATTACCGAAATTAGAAAAGATAATTTAAATTATTGTAAGGAATTACAAAAAATTGCTTCCCTTAGACATATTGATAGTGCGAAAGGTGGTATGGCAATAAGTGAATCATCATATGTTGCAACGGCAATTCTAAAAGAATCTTCTCCAGTTTCTCATTTGATATATAGTAATGTGAAAGAAATTGTAGAACATCAACAAAGCATTTTCGACAGTTTATGGAAAATGTCAATACCTTCGGAAATCAAAATAAAAGAAATTGAAGAAGGAATGGAACCAATTGAGACAAAAATATTGGATAATAAAGAAGACATTTATGAAAAAATAGAATTACTATGCAACAATTCTGATGAAATTCTAATTGCATCTGAAATTGGAATATTGCGATTAATACACAATAATTTATTTGATTGTTATCAAAGAATACTCCATAAATATGAAAAAGGATATCACCGTGGGATAAGGTTAATAACTACTATTTCTAAAGACTATTCTGAATTAATTAAATTATTTATGAATTTAGGATTTCAAATTCGTCATATACAAAACCCTTTACCTATCAATTTTGTTGTTACAAATAGATCATACTATACATCAATTGAAAAATTAGATGATGATGGTAAAATGGTGGAAAACATGATTGCAAGTAACGATCCTATATACATTAAACATTTTAAAACTATTTTTGAAGATTTATGGGATAATGGTATAGATGCGAAAGATATTATCCATGATATTGATAGAGGATATGATCCTGAAACTATAAAGGTGATTTCTAGATCCTCATCAGTTAAAGATCTTTATATAAAGATTATTGAATCTGCTGAAAGAGAAATAATGATTATATTTCCGAGTGCAACTGCTTTCAAGCGACAAGAAAAAATTGGAATCATAAAAAAAATAGAAAATACTATAATTAGAAATGGGATAAGAGTTAGAATATTACTATCTAAAGATGACTATGTTGATAAAGCGATGAATGCTTTGCAATTGAGATGCAAAAACCTGGACAATTTGATACAATATAGATATATCGAACAAATGCAAGATACGAAATCAACTATTGTAATAGTTGATAGAAACGTTTCTTTGTTAATGGAAGTTAAAGATGACAAGAAACAAAACTTTCTTGAAGCAATAGGTTTATCAACATACTCAAATAGTAAAGCAGGCATATTGTCATATATTTCTATTTTTGAGAATTTGTGGCGAATTACTGAATTACTAGAAGAGCTATCATTGGCTAATTCGAAATTGCAAAAACAAGATGTATTACAAAAAGAATTTGTTCATATCGCAGCTCATGAATTAAGAAATCCAATTCAACCCATTATTGCTCTGTCTCAATTTCTTAAAGGATATGTGGATAAATATTATAAAGAACAAAATGATATTCTTGATGTAATATATCGAAATTCAAAGAGATTGGAAAGACTGTCTGAGGATATTTTAGACATCACTCGCATAGAATCTAATACAATTCATATTAAAAAAGAGGAATTCAACATTGATATTTTTTTAGAAAATGTTGTATCTGATTATCAATACACCCTGAAGAAATTTCCAAGGAGTTCCGATAATGAAGATATTATATCTATAAAATTTTTACCACTAACCACTGATTTGAAAATAGTAGAATGGGATAAAGAAAAACTAAATCAGGTTATTTTTAATCTTTTAGATAATGCATGTAGGTTTTCAATGGAAAATAATGTAAAAACAGGAGAAGTAAGTGTAACTTGCGAGACTTTTAAAGACTATGCTTTGGTTAAAATTATCGATAACGGCCCTGGAATAGATCCTGAAGTATTACCGAAAATATTCACCAAATTTGCCAGCAAGTCTAAAAATGGTACGGGTTTAGGATTATTTATTTGCAAAAATCTAATAGAATCATTTGGTGGGAAGATTTGGGTTCAAAGTCCGGATACTATGCAAAAACAGGATAATATTTCAAAAGATATTTACCCATTTAATCACTTAAATGAAGATAAAGGGACAACTATTGCTTTTAGTGTACCTTTAGTAAATTTAAAAATAAACAATAATCATAAAACAAAAATATTAAACAACACTCAAAAATCTAAAAATCATAAAAATGAGCCACGTAAAATATTGATATTAGATGATGAATCAGACTTGACAATTACTTATAGAATTGGTTTAGAGTCTATTGGATTTAAGGTTGATGCCTATAACGATCCTATTGAGGCTTTATCTAAATTCATTCCTAATTATTATGATTTATTATTGTTGGATATACGGATGCCAAAAATGAATGGTTTGGAGTTTTATACTTGTATAAAAAAAATAGATGCAAGTGTAAATGTGTTCTTTATTACTGCTTATGATTTAGATAATGAAATATTGGAACAGATAAATATGTCATTTTCCAAAGATAAAGATCGTGATATCATAATTAGAAAACCAATTGAGATATACAAACTAGGAGATTTGATAAATAAAAAAATAGACTCTTCAAAATATTTTTAATAATGATATTTGATGGGATGTTTTTTGTATATTTTGATATTTGTTTTTGTTTTATACTTTATTTTGACTTTTCATATATATACTCAAACACATTAGTTCGTAGACCTAAACAGATACTTTTTGATATCTAGATTGAATCGTCTTGTTCTATAATAGTGGTATATTACTTGCTTAATGTGTAAGAAATTAGAGTAATAATTTGATAATACGTTGTACTTGCCTTGTCTCCAACATTCTTCAACTGCGTTGAACTCTGGCTAACCAATAGGAAAATATTCGATTTTTATTGCTCCTATGTTTCTTCGTAAGTACACTCTTTTACTATCTTCGACCGGTGCTGTGTTGCTCTATCTACAAACATGATAAATTTGTTAAACTTCTTTTTAATCTCCTCAAGGTATGTAATAAAAGATTGACTATCAAATCTCTCGTATTGTCTAAATAATTGTTTACCATCCAAAGATGGTATGCCATAAATGATTGTCTTGTAATGAGAACCTCTAACTGGAACTACTGCCAGTCTTTTCTCTTTAACAATCCTCCATATTCTTTTCTTGGCCAAAAACGAATCATAGACAAAGATTGATTCATCCTCTACAAGCACATTTCAGTCATATTTAAGCGTGCTTAATACTTGTTGACCTTTTTTTAAATTTCTTTTTCTCTTTTAGAGTTGCTGTTCTTACGAATCTCTTTTGAGGTACTTTTGGTGAAAAACCCCACTTATGAAGTAGTCTGCGGATGTGTTCTTTATGATATTTAACACCTGTTTTCTGATGGATTAGATCCATAACTTGTTTTATGTTCCATCCTATATTGCTATCTGATAGTTCATGTCTTATTTTTTTCCATTGTTTCTTTTGGTATGGTAGATGGTTTTCCACTTCTTCTTGGTCTGTCCCTTAGACCGTCTAAACCTTCATCGTTGTATTTTGTACCATTTGTAAGCCCATGACCTTGCTCGATGTAGTTCTTGATACTGATTCGACGGGTTGTTTATCTGATGATATCCTAATTATGAGTAGCAATCTTTCCTTTATGTTTGCATCACGTTCACTCTTGTATGCTTTGGATAATGAGGCAGAGTTCAACTAGTATGATATTTCATGGTAAAAGGTCAGCTAAAAAGTTATCCTTAAATTTTGGTGGTTGAGTATAGTCTTGTTATTTATTTATAGTCTTGTTATTTATAAATATAGTAATTTATAGGATTTTTAAAATTTTATAATTATGCGGTTTTAATATTATTGATTATTTGTTATAAATACAAAAGTAATTATTTGAAAATGAAACTGTTTTAATCCTTTAACTTAATTTATTATTTCTTTATTGTTTTGTTGCATGATTCTAAAAATAGTTAAAACAACAATTTAGATATAACAACAACAATAATTGAATATCGCTATTTCTGTATATAGCTTTCTCAGTTAAACGTTACCAAATAACGAATAAAATGAGTATACACCAAAGCATTTCTATAATGTATTGATTGACAAACTACTTTCTTTTGTTTAAAATGATTTAACTTATATTATTATTGATTGCATGAAAAAAGTTATTAAAACATTCTTTTCCATCACTTTGTATTGGATTGTTCTTTTAAAATTCATTTTTTCTAAATCTGTATTCTGACACATTTAATTTCAGTAACCTATGATTGATGTAGCATCTAGTCCATCTGGGAAACATAATGTATTACATATTTGTTTATAATTTGAAAAATCGCTAGGTTACATGACCGTTCGTTATTCAAAAAGAAAAAATTTCTTTATTATTTTGCTTTTTTATTTACTCCCATAAGTTATATTTATATTTTTTTTGTTAAAATATGTCAATAGTTTTCTTTTTTACAGAATTTTTAATATATAAGGGATTAATACTTGCTTTTGAAAAATATTTGCGTTGTCAGGGAATTAGTCCAGTATGGATATGTTTCTTCTTATCGTAATTGAAATCATTACCTTCAATCATGAAATTTTCCTTATACGTATATAGTGACACTGCTAAATGTGATGTATTTCTTTTTTCTATAGACTAGTTTTTTTCGGGAAAAGCTAAATTTAATTTTTTTGTTGTTATATCAATGGAGAATTAAATCGTTTAAATAAGTAATAAATTTTAGGTTAGAATAAATGCTTTCGAAACATGGAGTTATTATTCATATATGACATGTAGAGGAATTTGTATTAGACACAAGTCAAAAAAAATGCCTAAAACTTTGCGATATGGTGAAAATGAGAAGAGATGCCAAATTTGCGATATATTTATACGTTGGAACGGTTTGTTTTGTCCTTGTTGTGGTTATAGATTAAGACATAATGCCAGAATTCAGAAATATAAAATCAAAAAATATATCGAATAATTAATTTGTAAATAAATATTAAATATTATTGATGACTTTTAATATTTTATCTACTTTCTCACTCAATTTTGATATTTTGCAGTAATAATTTGCTTCAAATTAATTTATCATGGAATAAAGAATATATCGATTCCATTTGAGCCAATGAAAGCTGTCCTGGGGCAACGGCTCTATCTGCAGATACATATGTAAATGGACAATAACCGACAATATTACATAAAATTCTAGAAATAATTCCTAATTCACCCATTGAAAATGCTATTAAATTAACTCTAGAATCTATTAATTTGTATAAATTCATCATTAATATAGAATCATCAATGGACTTTGCTGTGGTGACTATTTTAATATAATTACTAAATATTGCCATTTTATTTATTAGGTTTAAAAGGGTTTCTTTATCTGGGGTCCCGTTAAAATCATGCCAGGAAACAATTATTCTTATCTGATTTTGATCTATAAAATCTGCAATACTGTTTAATTTAGAAATACATTCATATTCGATATCTAAAAACATCGGATTGGATAAACCCAATTTTTTTAATAATTCGATACGTTCTATTTCTTGGCCCTTGAAATTTCCTCCCTCGTTTATTGGTCTAAGTGTATATATTGATTGTTTTTTATAATTTGATATCTTTTTTAGAATTTCATCAAGATTCTTAAAATCTTTTAAATAATCAAATCGAAACTCAAAAAATATGTGTTTGTTTTGATATAGTATTTTTTCAATTTTCTCATTAATAGAACTAGATAATATCTCTTCATCCACCAAAGGAATCGAAATACACATATTTTTATCCATAACTAATTATTTTTAATACATAATTTTACATTATAAAATTTTTTTTATTCTTATTGATCGGTTTATATCTTTTAAACACTTTTAAATTATTATATATCTAATGGCGCCAGGAGATATGTACTTTATAGAACATTTAAACGAACTTCGAATTCGTTTTTTGAGGGTAATTGCTATCACTATTTCTATCGTCTTTATTACTTCAATATTGGGTATACATTTAATCACATTTAATAATTTTAGTTTTTATTTCTTTTATCCTACAGTTTATAATAACATTTCAAGTCAAATTATTCTTTTTCTAAGTCATTCTTTGATACCGCCCGGGGTGAAACTAATTCAAACTGCCCCTGGACAATCGTTATTTGCGCAAATATATGTTTCTATTTTGATTAGTATTTCGTGCTCAATTCCAGTAATAGTAAATGAAATTTTTGGATTTGTTAATCCTGCAATTAAAACTCAAACAAGAAAAGTAACTGTCTTTCATTTCATTCTTCCAATAACTTTATTATTTATATGCGGAATTATATTCTCTTTTTTAATTGCAATTCCATTGATGTTGACTTTCCTATATCAATATGGACAATCTATAGGAATACTTTCTTTTTTGAATATAAACGAATTTATTAATTTTGTTCTTCAATTCTTTATTGCATTTGGAGTATCTTTTCAATTACCGTTAATAATGTATGTTATTTCGCTTACAGGTTTAATTAATGATAGATTTTGGATCAAGAATTTTAAATATGCATTAATATTGATTATAATATTTGGTGCTTTTATAACACCTGATGGAAGTGGAATTACCATGTGGTTTATATCTATACCTATGTTGATGCTATACTTGTTAGGTATTTTATTGATAAAGATTAAGAATAGTAATGACCTTAAAATGGCCCTTAATAAATAAAAAGTTTCACATCAGGGTTTTTTTAAACAGTATGTGATGCAATTTTTTTCCAATTAGCTATTAATGCTTCAGATCTAATATGTAGAGGTTCGTTGGCCAATCTTTTTTTAGCAAGTTCTACGTATTCTTTTTTAATGTCAATGCCTAAAAAATGTCTATCCAAATTGTATGCAACTTTAGTAGTTTGACCACTTCCATTAAATGGATCTAAAACTATGTCTTTATTATATGAATATAATTTCATGAGACGATATGGAATCTCTTCTGGAAATGGGCATGGATGATCTATGTACTTTGGTGGAACCGGAGCCATATGCCAAACTGAATTAGCTATTTCTTTTGTCCATTCTTCATGTGTAGCTGGAAGAATTTCCCTTCTTTCATTTCTTCCTGATTTTACGTCACCTTTTCTTAAAACTAGAATAAATTCATGCATTATATTAGCTCTGTAATATTTTGGATATGGATTTATGATAAACGAGCCATATCGATTTGTACCACCTGTTACTTTATGCCATATTATTTCTTCATGTAAATTCCATTTTCCAAATGGTGCTACTAATTTTGATAATAATAGATGAGGTAATGGGATAAGTGTTCCATTTACAACTTCATTTGCAATGACAATACAACAGTAACCCCCTTCTTTTGTGACTCTATAAACCTGTTCATTAAAAATGGTAATTAAAGAATTTAAATAATCATCTAAATTAATTTTTGTTACTCCTCTATAACATTCTACCCCCTTCTTCAATACATGTACGTCATAATCAATTGCATTTCCATAAGGAGGAGATGTAATTGTTAATTGAATACTGTTGGATGGAAAATTTTTCAAGACATTTTCACAGTTACCCAAGATAATTTTATCATATATTGATTCGGGTCTGATAAGCATCATTTTGATTTTTATTATATGGCGATAATAACAATACTCTAAAAAAATATACATATTGATGAAAAAAAAATAACAATTTTGGTTTATTCAGATATTATTTTTCAAGAATATATTCACTAGAAACCTCCATTCCAAAATGCCTTCCAGAAGGTTTTTTGAAAAAAACGAGAATTTCGTCCCCTATTTTAATATGAGTAACAGGTAATATTGTTTTATTTTTTCCTATAAATTGTATGGTTTCTGCATTTTGTACTATTATAGTTCCTATTTCATTTTGATTCTGTGCTTTGAATAATCTTAGAGGTCTAGTTTCTATTTTTGAACGACCCACAGAAACTTCTCTTGCATGACCTTTGGAATTAACAATTAATACTTTGCTACCTGATTCTAATTCTGATAAGTATTTGGTTGTTTTATCTGGAGTAATAGTATAACAATGAACTGCTCCTGCGTTTACTCTAAATGGTCTAGGCGAGGTGAATGAAGATCCAATTGATTCATTATGTACGATGAATAAAAAATTAGATCTATTTCCAACTAACATGCCTTCACCCTCTGAAAGTATTGATACAGTATCTATACAAACTCTTTCGCCAATACCAACATCTTTGATTTCAATAATTTTTGCAGTTGTTATGTCAAATACGGTGTCTTGGATAATCTCTTTTATTTTTACTATTTCTTCTTCGATTTTTGTTTCAAAAATTACTCCATTAATACCTAATTCTAAAACTGTAAATAGTGTCTCTACTTCTTCGATGGATCTTGCAATAGAAAATATTTCTGTATTGGTTTGCTGCAAAGCTGCAATAACATTTTCTAGGGGAATAATCTTCCAATCGTCTAGGTCTATTATTACAAAATCTACGCCTTTTTCTGCAATAGATTTTATTTCGTCTATATCTTTGTTATTTTGTATTTTCTTATAAACACCATATTTTTTACCTACATTCTTTTCTTTGATTTCATTTTCAAGAGTTTTTTTAAAGTCAGGTTTGTTTACATTTACTTCAAATTCATTAATATTGTTTAGTATAATATAGTCTGCATGCTTGGATGGAAAAATTGTTTTAATATGAAATTCTTCTTTATGGGTTTCTGGATTTATGTACAATAAATCGATTTTATCTTTAACCTTATTTACAAAATCAAAAACATTAGTTTCTTTATTGAATATCGGTTTTAGAATAATTTTCTTATTGTTTTTTATAATCTTCAATTACCTCTTCATATTTCTTGTTCTGTATTATAATTTCGTAAAGTGCATTGATCATTTTGTTTGGATTAGGTGTATCAAATATATTCCTTCCAAATGTGACACCTTTAGCACCAGCTTGCATAGCATCATAACACATTTCCAATACATTGTGAGTTGTTTTTAATTTTGGTCCACCTGCAATGACTATTGGAACTGGACAGCTTTTTATTACCTCTTTGAATGTATCGGGGTTACCAGTGTAAAGAGTTTTTACTACGTCTGCTCCTGCCTCTGCACCTATTCTAGCTGCATGAGATATTACTTCAGGATCATGTGGATTCTTTATATTTTCTCCTCTCGGATACATCATGGCAATTAATGGCACATTCCATTCATTGCATTCATCTGCAATTAATCCTAGTGAATATAGCATCAAAGGTTCCTCTTTTGACCCAATGTTTATATGCAATGAAACAGCGTCTGCTCCTAATCTAATTGCTTCCTTAACTGAACCTAAAAGAACTTTTTTATTCGGATCAGGACCTAGTGATGTACTACCAGACATATGCGCAATCATTCCAATTTTCAAAGGTTTTGTTAAAATTTTTATTATTCCTTTGTTTATAAGAATGCATGTTAAACCAGAATTCTCAGTTTCATAGATAAATTTAGATATATCTTTTATACCGTCTAATGGTCCACTACTAATTCCGTGATCCATTGGAACACAAAGCATTTTACCTTTGTTCAATATTCTGTTAAGTCGTACATCTTTTCCAAGGACCATACTAGGAAAAATTATAAACCTATTTAAAAATGATATGTTTAATCGTCTATTTAATCCTGTTCAAAACGCTCTAAATTACATATCGTGGAAGAGGCGTGTTTATGCTTATTCTTTTCTATTAAATATAAAATATGTTTTATTTTTTCTAATGGTATATGTGGAAACTTATTTTCTATGGTGGCGGAATATTTTGAATGAATATTTTTATGAGTGTACATTAAAATTGAGTCAATATCTTTGAATAAAAGTCCTATTTCTTCTTCTGTTTGTTGTCCTATCCATAATCTGGCACTACTTTTTTTGTTGATTATATTTTTCGGAATATTCAAAAATTTTGCCAATTCTATTACTTGTGTTTTATATAGATCACCTATCGGTAAAACGTCCGATGCCCCATCCCCAAATTTGGTAAAATAACCTAAAGATATTTCTGTTTTATTTGATGTTCCAAGAACCAATTTTTTTAACAAATTTGCATAATAGTATATAATACACATCCTTATTCTTGATACTAAATTACCTTGAGCTAGATTGTTTTCTGTTTTTTCTAATAAATTGAAGAATTCCCTTTTAACATTGTCTATATATAATAATTTATATTCAATTTTTAAGTTATCGCAGAGATGTATAGCATCTTCTATATCTTCCTTTGGTGTAATATCTCCATCCGGGAGGATCAAACATAATATATTTTTATTTCCAATTGTTTGCGATGCCAATTGTACCACTACTGATGAATCTATTCCCCCGGACAAACCTATGACAGCTCCATTAACATTTGCTTTTTGAATATTGTCTTTAATAAAAGAACAAACAAATTTGTCAATTAAAGCCATCTCATTCATGATATTGAGATTATATCGTATGTTAAATATTTTAAATAATTAGAAAATTTCATTAAATTTTGGTTTAGTCAGTAAAGAAATTGTGGCGTTGATAATACTAGTTCAAAATATATGGTATATCTTGTAAGCTAATTAAATGATTTGATATTTGATAGTTAGATTATTTTTCATAACTTATTGTGTATATTTATTATAAATAGACTTTATTGAGACTAAAAGAATATATTTCGTCAGATAGTGGAAGTATTTAACAGATTATAAAAATCATTTTGTTCCAAAATAGATGAATATGTACTTACTAAAAAGAGGAACAATATCTAAAACGAATAGTTAAATTCATGAAAAAACCAATGATAAAGAAAATAAATCTTGTTGTAATAGAACTATTTTTTCAATGTACTTTTTGCTAGTTATGGATATATCATTATAAAGGATATGCGCCTCTTATTATATAGATTACACTATGATTATTATTGCTCGTTTAATTTATTTATAAAATATATTATCAACAATATAACAATGGAAAATAGGGTTAACTAAGGTTATCTTTAAGAAGAGAATGGATTATTAGTTACAATAATGTATTTTCTGAGTCTATCTAATTATATGCAGACGAAAAGATGGTATTACTCTATCCTAGCAAAACGATCCGTTGGATCAGCCTTTTATACAATCATGGTATCCCCGATTGGATAAAATATTTTAAACATGTTTAATGTGAATTACTGTGCCTATATTCAAATCTTGATTGATAGAATATTAGTTTGAATCAATAAATATACATTGTTATCTTCATAAAATAATATAATAAATAAAATTTTACCTATAATTTCTAGTATTTAAAAGTCTGAGTAAAAGGTTATATATCACGAATATGGTCAAAATATATCGTGCTTAATAATTTAAGGAATAAGTTTGATCCATTTTTGGAAAAAGTAGGTATAGGCTTTGCAAAATTGGGATTCAGTCCAAACTTTTGGACTTGGATGGGCTTAATTTTATCAATTATCTCTGCTATTATCTATTCTTTACATTCGCCTTCAATTGGGGCTAATTGGTATTCTGCAACATTAATTGGAGGTATATTTTTAATCATAGCTGGAGGTGCAGATGCCATAGATGGTGCGGTAGCAAGAGTAACTAACAAAACTTCTGCTTTAGGTTCTTTCCTAGATTCAGTGATTGATAAGGTATCTGAAATTATCATTTTTATTGGTATATTGATAGGGAATTTTACAAACCCTGTTTTAGTTTTGGTTACTCTATCCTTATCATTATTGGTAAGCTATACTAGATCCAAAGGCGATTCATTGGGAATAGATCTTAAAGGGAAAGGAATTGCTGAAAGGGCAGAACGTATAATTATATTAGCAGTTCTATCATTCATTCCATTCAGAGACAATATTTCAGTTGCATTATGGATAATATCTATTTTAGCGATAATAACAATATTAGAAAGATTAAAAATCGTGTCAGAAATTTTCGGAATGCCTTTATTTTCTATCCAAACACTCAGTCAAATATTTAAAAGAGAAGATATGTCTACTCAAAATTTTACATCTTATTCAAATAATCAAAATGTAACAAAATATGATAATAACAATCAATCTTTAAAAGATTCATTAAATAAAGAAAAAATCAATAAAATAGATACTAAAAGACCGTCATCGAATCAACCAGAATTTAAATCAAATAATGCACCAAAGGCTAGCTATCTGGATACAACAGATCCAAATGAGACTGGTAGAAACGTTGCTCAATTATTATTTGATCAAGAAAATGAGGACAAGAAGTTTACAGATAATAAAAGCCCATCTACAACAACTACAGCTTCTACAGCAAATCAGAAAAAAGATACTGGAACTACCGCCGCATCTTCTACAACAACTACAGCAAATCAGAAAAAAGATACTGGAACTACCGCCGCATCTTCTACAACAACTACAGCAAATCAGAAAAAAGATAACGACGAGCAAAAAAAATAGTATATTGTATTAACAAATCAAAATTTTTAAATTTTTAAATTTTAATATTAAATTTGAAAACAGATATTGTTTATGAAGGATTAAAACAAATAAAATTATAAATTAAGAATTAACCCAACTTACCAGAATTTCTTCGGTCACTTTCTGATCTTACTTTTACTATACCTCTATGTACTGCGCAAGAAACACAATAAAATTTTACATCAGTTGATGGTGCAATATATGCCCCTTGTTGTTTTAATTCCTTTGCAAGTGTCGGTTCAACCAGAGTAATTCTTCCAGTAATCTTCTTTGCTTTATCTCGTGGTACCATTGCGCCACATTGACTACAATGAACTGTCCCTGAACTTCCTTTTCCACCTTTGGTTCTACCTCTACTAGTTCTTTTTTTAGGCATCCATTAATTTTGAAACTGTCTCCATCCTTTAAATCTTATGATAAATATTATTATTGTTTATATAAGATCAAACGACCATTTTGAATTCTATGTTAATAACTTATTGTTGTTTACTAATAATTTTTTATAGATAATAACTTATCGATCTTTAAATGTTCAATGAAATAGATGAATATAAACATCTTTATAGATTTTAATGGTCTCTTAAATCTAAGATACTATTTCTTTGTTCTAACAATAAGCAAGTACCTCCATATGTTGAAATAGGAACTTTGTGTTATTATCTACAAATTTTGATATATATCGTTCGGCGACTAACACATTATTATTTTATATGCGTATTGCGAGAAAATTTAGGTTCAGATTATACAGTAACCTATAACCAAATCACCTTTGAACCTACTTTGAGTTGAGTTACATTTATAATGAATTCGGTTATCTTGATATTGCTATAAGATATTTATCAGGTTTATTTTGGTATCTAATATCTTAATAGAGTATTATTTCTTTTAACTAATAAAGAGATATCATAGGACATATTTCTTAATATGATTAAGAAAATAAAAGACGTACAGAATATGTTATATTTTCACCTGTTCTTTTTGTAACTTGTTATGTCGTATATAATAAACAATAATGAAATCCATAGCTTTTTCGTTAATTTTACAGAAGCATATTATAACGATGTATTTGATAAATCTATTAGTATTTTACTTCAGTATGTTTTATCAGTTAAAATGCTTCAATTACCAAATGTAAAACAACAGTCAATTTAATAATCTTGTTATAAATGATGTGGTTCGAACTTAAGTTATACAATATGATGCTTGGAATAAAAATTTTTAAATACATTTTTAAATACATTTTTTGATTCGAAAATATTTTTCAAATGAAAATAGTGCATCTACTCTAATATGATTAAAATTTTAAAATCGACGATGGGAATATTTTCTGTCTAAATAGTCATTTTATTTCAAAAAACAAACTTTATTAAATTACCTTAATTTAACAAAGATTTACATAATGCGAATTGCACTTGCAGGTTTTACGGGAAAAGATTCTACGATTTTAACATATTTAATCAAATCATTGGAAGAGTCACATATTCAAACTTTTATGATGAGTGATTCTAATCAAGAAATTGCAAAAGATGTAGATCTTGTACTAGTTCCTGGGGGTGACAGAGGGATACTTAATTATTTTCATAAAACCGTAGTTGAATCTGCCCCTGTTTTAGGAATTTACGAAACTAATTCTACAGGCTTTCTTGCGCAAATAGATATTAAAGGAATTGATCAGATTAAAGAAAAATTAAAATCTGGAAATTATGAGATACGCGAAGAAGAAAGGCTAGCTATTAATGTGGACAATAAAGATGTAGAACCTGTTTTAAATGATGTGGCAATTTTTTCAAATAAAAGTGCTATATTGATGGAACATTTTTTGCGAATAAATAATAAAGATATTTGGCACGATAATAGTGATGGCGTAATTATTGCAACTCCTATAGGATCTACAGCATATGCTATGTCTGCAGGGGGTCCTATTGTTTTACAAAATTCTCATGTTTTTGTTGCAATTTCTGTAAATTCTTTAGATAATACTAGAAGACCACTTATAGTATCCAATGATAGTTTTATTGAAATTGCAGATATAACTTCTAGTCATCATTGCGAAGTAATTTTGGATGGGACGTTCAGAATAAAAATATCTGATAAATTACAATGTCATAAACATGAATTTCCTGCTAAATTAGTTACATTAAACAACAATTATTCTGCAACAAACATACTAGAAAAAAAAGTCAAATTTGCAGAAGATCTATTAAAAATGCCCCCGAGTGCAAAATTAATATTAAAAACTTTAGAATATGAGGGTACGATGACTCAAAAAGATTTGATAAATAAGACAATGCTGCCAGAAAGAACGATTAGACTCTCTTTATCTCATTTATTGAATAGAGGATATGTAAAAAAGAAAATTTCTCTGAGGGATGCAAGACAAAAAATATACGAATTAAAAATTTAACCGCTATTCATATTTCTGTTCTTTAGGGCAGATTGGATAAATCGCTCAAATGAAGGTTCTGGTTTTCCTGGCCTACTATGAAATTCACCATGATATTGAATACCAAAATAGAACACATGTTCAGGCAATTCGAATATTTCAATTCTTTTACCATCATCCGATGATCCAGTAAATTTCATTCCGTTCTTTTCTAACATCATTCTAAAACTTTGATTAAATTCATACCTATGCCTATGTCTTCTAGATATGGAAACATCCCCGTAAATATTGTGTGCAATTGAATTTGTATCTAAACCGATTTTATGAGATCCTAGTCTCATAGTGCCTCCATAATTTTTTAAATGTTGCTGTTCTGGCATGTATATAATAACGGGGCTCGAGGTAGTCGGATCAATTTCTGTGGTATTTGCATCACTTAGACCACATACATTACGTGCGAAAGCTACAATTGCCAATTGGAATCCAAAACAAATTCCCAAGTACGGGATATTAGCTTCTCGGGCAAAATTTGCAGTATTAATTATTCCCTCACTTCCGCGACTTCCAAATCCTCCTGGTACTAAAATACCATCATAACCTTTTAACGAGACTAATTTTTCATTAAGAGTTTTTAAATTTACATTCCCATATTTTTGATATTCAAATCTTTCAGAATCAATCCAATCTACATCTATTTTTGTAGAGTATTTTGCACCAGAGTGTATTAAAGCTTGATAAACACTGACATAGCTATCTTTTAAATCAACGTATTTTCCGATAATGCCAATTTTTAAACTGTTTTTGAAATAAGTATATGTATTTGAAATTTTTTCCCAACTTGAAATATTTGTTTCTCTTGATAAGTTTAATTTTTTTAAGATTATATTAGTAATCCCTTGCTCATAAAGTACCTCGGGAACTGAATAAATAGATGATACATCGTGGCAAGACATAACAGAATTAGAGGATATATTTGCGAAAAGAGATAATTTCCGTATTGTATCTGATGTTAATCTAGTTTTACATCTAACGGCCAAAAGATCAGGTTGAATTCCTATTCTTCTTAATTCTTGAACGCTATGTTGGGTTGGTTTAGTTTTCTGGTCGCCACCAGAATCCGAAACTGGTGCTAATGTCACATGAATGAAAAAGGTGTCGCAGGATTCATCTTCTAATTTCATCTGTCTTAAAGCTTCTAAAAAAGGAAGGCTTTCAATGTCGCCCACTGTACCTCCGCACTCTACCACAACAATATCCAATTTCTCATTAAGAGCTATTTTCCTAAGTTGGAATTTAATTTCATCAGTTATGTGAGGTATGATTTGAACACATTGTCCTAAATATTTGCCTGCCCTTTCCGAACTTATTACATCGGAATATATTCTTCCAGTTGTAATGTTATGCAAGGCATTTAAACTAACATCCAAAAATCGTTCATAATTACCTACATCCATATCACATTCGCCACCATCTTCTGTAACAAAGACTTCTCCATGCGCTAATGGATTCATGGTTCCAGCATCATAATTTAAATATGGATCAATTTTTATACATGAAACGTTTAAACCACATAATTGCAATAATTTTGCAGTCGATGATGCAATTATTCCTTTTCCTAAACCAGACATTACACCACCGGTAACAAAAATAAACTTTGGAGTAACAGTCATAATTTTATATAAAAAAATAACACTTATTATGTATAATAAGTGTTATTGGATGATTCTGTATTTTAAAATGCATTTTAAATGTATTAAATGTATTAAACGTTTTTTATTTTTTTAATCTGGTATTAGATAAAATAATAAGGAAAGCGTTTTGCATAAGGCTATACAAGAATTTACAAACATCCTTACTATCAGTTCATTCCATTATCTATTTTCTATGAATTAAGATGACCTTATCCGAAAACCTTGCGTTTTAATTAATTTGATGATAAGACAACATCAATTTAAGGGATTTATTAAAAATTAAAAAGAGCTTTTGCATAATTAGGTGTCAATCAAAATTTTATATTTTCTCCACCATATTTTGTAATGTTTCTATATTAGTTTGCGATTCATGATTAAAATAATCAGCTTTTTAAGGTTTCTCTAATGGTGTTAATTATGATCTAGTATCTGTTAAACAATATTATTTTTTGTGAATTCATAGTGAATTAAACAAAACCAAAATATACATTATATGGAATGTATGATGGGTTGTTTATGAATTTTAAAATACAAAAAATAAAATCGGTAACGATGTAAAACCTCTAAACTAAATAGAAGCATAATCATTATATTGAAAATGAAAAGTTTTTTACTACGTTTTATTATATTATTATATCCTTAATATGGATAATTTTAAAGTTAATGAAGATGAAAATCATAAACAAAATGATTTTAATAAAGGTAAAAATGCTATAGACACCTTACACAAGAATATTTCAAAAGAAGATGAAAAAACTATTAATTTAAAAATTTCAGATATTTATGGAGTTGACTTATCTGAGGCAATGGAAATACATATAAATTATCATATTGACCGAATTAAAAAAATTGTTAAAAGCTCAGAAATACTTGAAAATATGGATTCCACTTTAGAAAATCATTTTGATTTTCCTACTCTATCTTTGAAAATAATTAATGGCGACATCACTGAAAATGGTTGTTTAGATATTTTTATAAATGCTGTAAAAAACCACTCGCAATATCAAAAAAGAGATAGATACATTAGCTTTTATAAATAATATAAATCTAATATAAATAAATACATAAATACTGAAAATATATGAAAAATACACAGATGCCAAATGATGATCTGAAATTTTTTAACAATGAAATTTGGTTAAAAAATCTTGTAAATAATTCATTTAAAGCTATTGATAATGGGTATTATGAAGTAAAAAATAAAAATGACATTAAAAATCATTCGATTATAAATTTAAAAAATTCCATAAAAAATTGCTATCATGTACCATTAATAGCAGAAATCAAATTTGCATCCCCTTCAAAAGGTAAATTAGTAAATATTGAAAATATAAATGTCGAAACAATCGCTTATGAGATGGAGCAAGGTAATGCTAGTGCAATTTCAATTTTATCTCAGCCATACCTTTTTAATGGATCTATAAATTATATTTTAAAAGCTAGAACGAAAACTAGATTGCCAATACTGATGAAAGATATCATAGTAAGTGATATCCAAATAAAGACAGCTAGAGATATTGGTGCAGATTGTATATTACTTATTAAAACAATTTTTGATAATAATTTAACAGAAGGGAGTTTAGAAAAGTTATCGGAATATGCTAAAAAGATAGGATTACAAGTAATTGTAGAGACACATTTTAAAAAAGAATTTGAAGAAATGGTTAAACTGAACAAGAATCGTGACGCCGTATGCGATATAATTGGAATTAATAATAGAAATTTAAATACTTTGAAAATTGATTTAGATGTAACAAACAGTATCCTTTCCTCTTGTAATAAAAATAATAATATGATATTATCCGAAAGCGGAATAAATTCAACAGAAGATATTTTGTATTTGAAGAAAAGTGGTGCAGATGCTTTTTTGATTGGATCAAGTTTGATGGAAAACATTGATAATTTGAGATCTAATATTGAGAAATTGTACATATCATATTGAAAATTAGATAAAGTATTAAGTAACGTATTACTAATTCATATCATTTATCTAATGAAACAGAACAATATTGGAAAATTTGGCATATTTGGAGGACGACATGTTCCAGAAACATTAATTCCTGCCTTAGATGAGTTAGAATATAATTATGAAAAATTAAAGAAAAATAAAGAATTTCAGAAAGAATTAACTTCTTTATTACAAAACTATGCTGGACGACCTACACCACTTTATTATGCCAGAAATTTGACAGAGCATATAGGAGGGCCTAAAATTTATCTAAAGAGAGAGGATCTTCTACATAGTGGTGCTCATAAGATCAATAACACTATTGGTCAAGGATTACTGGCATCTAAAATGGGGAAAAAAAGAATTATTGCAGAAACTGGGGCAGGACAACACGGAGTAGCAACCGCGATGGCATCTGCGGTATTTGGTCTAGAAACTGAAATTTATATGGGTGCAAAAGATGTAGAGCGACAACAATTAAATGTTTTTAGAATGAAATTATTAGATGCAAAAATTCATCCTGTTACATCAGGTTCAATGACGTTAAAGGATTCGGTTAATGAAGCTTTACGAGATTGGATTACTAATGTAAAGACTACTCATTATTTAATTGGTACTGTTATGGGGCCACACCCTTTTCCCACCATGGTTAGAGATTTTCAAAGCATTATTGGACGCGAAATAAAATCACAGATAGTTAAAGAGACTGGCGGGTTGCCTAATTCTATAATAGCTTGTGTAGGTGGTGGTAGTAACGCAATAGGATCTTTTTATCCATTTTTAGAAGATAAAGAAGTAGAACTGTATGGTATAGAATCTGGTGGAAAAGGATTGGTGTCAGGTCAACATGCTGCAACATTGACTAAAGGCAAAGTCGGAATTCTTCATGGAATGAAGAGCTATTTCCTTCAAGATAAAGATGGACAAATAAAAGAAGCTCATAGCATTTCAGCAGGATTGGATTATCCTGGTGTAGGACCTGAACATGCATTTCTAAAAGATAGTAAAAGGGTTAATTATTCTGTTGTTACTGATGAGGAAGCTTTAAAAGCATTTTTATTATTGTCCAAGCTTGAAGGTATTATCCCAGCTTTGGAATCGTCTCATGCTATTGCATTTTTAATCAAAAATGCAAAAAAATTCAAGAATATGACTGTAGTAGTTACCCTTTCAGGAAGAGGGGATAAAGATTTACAAATAGTTAGAGAAATTGTTGAGGAAAAAGATAAAAAAGTTGAAAAAAATGATTGAAAAAAAGAATAAGGTACAAGAAGTTTTTCAAAACTTATCTCAGAAAAACGAGAAAGCTTTAATATGTTATGTAGTGGGTGGTTATCCAGACGAGGAAACATCAAAAGAGATAATTAGGACAATAATAAATTCTGGTGCGGATATAATAGAAATTGGAATCCCTTTTTCAGATCCTATGGCAGATGGACCAACGATACAACAAGCATCTTTAAAAGCATTGGAAAATGGTATAACTCCTCAGAAATGTTTTAGTATTGTGAACCAATTAAAGAATGAGTTTAATGAAACTCCTTTTTTATTTATGACATATTCTAACATTGTTTTTACAAATAATTTTAAAAACTTTTTAAATACGTCAAAAAAAAATCACGTGGATGGATTTATAATTCCTGATTTAAATGTTGAAGAATCTAAAGAATATGTGGAAATAGCGAAGGGTTTGGGATTAGCTACAATTTTCTTAACCGCTCCAAATACATCAAAAAATAGATTAAATGACATAGCATCGGCATCAACAGGATTTGTTTATATGGTTTCAGTTTTTGGAATTACAGGATCTAGAACGAACTTTGAAAAATATACATATGATGCTATAAAGGATACAAAAAATATACTTCAAAACCATAAAGTTCCACTTGCAGTTGGATTTGGTATAAGTAATCCTAAGGATGGTAAAAATATAATTCAAGCTGGAGCCGATGGAATAATTATAGGTAGTTCTATAATGAAATTAATTATGGAAAATGAAACGGATAAAAAAAATATGTTATCAAATTTAAGTAGCTTTATAAAAGATATGAAAACAGCATGTAAATAGCCTTTTCTGAATCTTTTAACATTTTATCCAAAATGAATGAGATAGAATTAAAAAACAAATTTATGGATTTTTTACTGTCTAGTAATAATAACTCTTTCGTAAAAAAAAGTTCAACCAGCAAAATATTTGAAATAAAAAATGAAGGATTAAATAAAAAATTTGATCTAATTATAGCAATAGTCAAATCGGATAAATTAAAGTTTAATAAAATTAAAAAGGAAACAATAGAAATCGATGATAACCTTAAAAGTATTTTTTTTAGAAATACATTACTAAAATCTATTTCAGAAGAATACAAAATTAAAATTCAAAATTTAATTATATATCCTATAGAAATCAAATCAGATAAAGATAAGTTAGATCAACGTTTAGCAAATCAGGTAATAGATGCTATTCTAGTTTTTGGTCGATCAGTAGTTATTTTAGATAATAATCATTCCACTAAAATAAAAAAAAATGGATTTCACAAGATTATCCCATCTACTATATTAGGATATTCAAATGAACAAGAGATGTTTATATTAATTCAAGAATATGATAAATTATATACTGATAGTCTTTTAAATATACACAAATTTAATTTAATTCGTACTTTAGAAAAATCTAAAATGTCAAATATTGATATAAATTATAATAACTTGTACCGTAATTTGAAGACTATTCAAAATATTAATCAAAAATTAATTTACAACCAAATATTTGATTATGAAAATATTTTTTTTGATAGTGAGTTAGAATTTATCAAAAATTTGTCAAATATAACTCAAAAAATATCGCTTAAAAATGAAATTACTAAATTGGTAAAAGAATCAAAAAACTATCGGATTACTGAATTTATTAATTAAATGTAACTAAACCTGTGTTATCCGTAGCATATCCAAGATAATTCATATTTATGATATGAATTTTACCTAAGCCTATTGGAAAAGATATTTCTAGATCATCTAATTTGTCCGAGGTATCTTTTCCTTCCAATTTAATCAAAACTATGTGAATCGATTCATGAGATATTACACGTTCAATAAGATTTTCCATATGATTGAATCCATTTAATTTTGCTTTTTCGGAATGTTTGGAGTGAATAAACATTAAGGAGTATCCCATTGACTCATTATTTGTATAATCTGGATTATCATAAGTACAATATTCCATAGAATCATCAAATGAGCATGCAACAGTTACATCAATAATCACCACATTTTATTTTTTATAAAGTGTTATAGAAAACATTTTCTAAATCTCAAATTAGGTATGGATTATATCACCTTATTGAGGTATATATTTAATTATGCGAATTTTGCAACTTCATGTAGATTACGTTGAATTTTACCCCGTAAACAAAGAAATCAAAGAGGCTGAAATTGATATTCTCAAGGAAAAACGTCGTATTGAAGAAGCAGTTGTAATTCTTATGAGTATTGAAAAAAATGATGATGACGAACAGATAATAAAAAATTTTACAAATGAAATCAAGATTTACCTTGACAGAATCAAGTGTAAAACTATATTATTATATCCATATTCACATTTGAGTTCAAATTTAGAATCACCTATAAATGCCTTTAATTTGTTAATAAAGATAGAACAAAATTTAAAAAATATCCTACACGATATAAAAATAGAGCGAGCACCATTTGGGTGGACTAAAGAACTAAATTTAAAAATAAAAGGGCATCCTTTAGCAGAAAACTCAAAAATCTTTGTAAAAGAAGATAATGAAAAAACTCAAAAAGATGTAAACTCAAGTACCCTTGATTTAAAGACGTCTACAGCTCTTGTCGCAGAGAATACTTTAAAGTCGTATTGGTATGTATTAGATGTAGATGGTTCTTTAATTCCACATTCGGAATACAAATTTAAAAAAGATCAGGAGAATATACGCAAGTTATTCGATTACGAATTATCAAAGAAAAGAACAGTAGATGAACAGCCACCGCATGTAAGATTGATGAAAAAGTTAGGAATAGCTGACTATGAGCCTGCTTCGGATTCTGGGAATATGAGATTTTATCCTAAAGGAAGAATTATGAAATCACTATTAGAACAATATGTAACAAAAAAAGTATGTGATTATGGTGCATTAGAAGTAGAAACACCAATCATGTATGACTCTCACCATCCATCGATGGAAAGTTATTTTAATAGATTTCCTGCAAGACAGTACAATATAAAATCCGATCAGAAGGATCTTTTTTTACGTTTTGCTGCCTGTTTTGGCCAATTTTTAATGGCTAAAGATTTGCAGATTTCTTACAAGAATTTACCATTAAAATTGTATGAATTATCAAGATATAGTTTTAGGCGAGAGAAAAGTGGCGAGTTGGTTGGCCTAAGGCGATTAAGAGCATTCAGCATGCCCGACTGTCATGCATTTTGTAAGGATATGGAGCAGTCAAAGACAGAATTTATGAAAAGACTGGAGTTGTCATTAATGGTCATAGATGAAATAGGACTTTCTTTTTCCGATGACTTGGAAATGGCTATACGATTTACAGAGGATTTCTATTTAAATAATAAAGAATTCATTAATCAAATATGTAATAAAATTAAAAAACCTATTTTAGTAGAATTATGGAAAGAAAAATTTTTCTACTTTATATTAAAATGGGAATTTAATTATATAGATAGTTTAGGGAAAGCTTCCGCTTTATCAACCGATCAAATTGATATAGAAAATGGTATACGCTATGGAATTACCTATGTTGATGAAAATGGGGATAAACAAAATCCAATTATATTGCATAATTCACCTAGTGGTGCCATTGAAAGAGTAATTTATGCTTTGTTAGAGAAATCAGATAAACTTGCAAAACAAGGTAAAATCCCTTATTTGCCTTTATGGTTAATGAATACTCAAATAAGATTGATTCCTATAAATTCAAAATTTATTGAAAATTGTGTTGAAATAAACAGTTATTTTAAAAATAACAATATTCGAGTAGACATAGACGATAGAGAGGAATCTCTTTCTAAACGTATAAGAGAAGCAGAGATGGAATGGATTCAATATATAGTAATATTAGGTGAAAAAGAGGTAGCACAGAATATTTTATCTGTACGCGACAGATTAAATAAGTCTAGTTTTGAATCCACAAAGGAAGAATTAAAAGAGATCATCCATAATCAAACAAAAAATAAACCATATTTATCCATAAATTTGCCTGAGTTAATGTCTGTTCGACCAAAAATAATGGCTTAGGAAAACAAAAATAAGTAAAAATTAATAAACTTAATTTTTATAATTTGTAAATTTGTGGGAAAGTATTCTGAGCAAAGTTTGAGTGGCCAAAGCTCCCTCTCTATAATCTTCGTTTTTTAAACCCGTTTCAACAAGGTCCATACCAATCAAATTGGATGATTCGTCAATACTATTAATTATGTCGTTTATCTGAAATGGGTTTAAACCATATGGTTCTGGAGTTCCAGTACAAGGAACATATGGTATATCAAATACATCTATATCAAAAGAAATATAGATATTTCTATTCTTCGTATTCTGTTTAATCCATTCTAATAAAGTCTTGAATGATTTATTACACGTCCATGCATCAAAAGTATTGATTTCTTTTTCTATTGCATAAATATTTTCTTGTTTATCTGTTTGTCGAATTCCAATTTGAGCTAAATCTTTACCTTTTAGATACCCTTCATTAATTAGATGATAAAATGGGGTAGTATGACAGATTTCCATGTTGTTATATATGGGTTTTAGATCTCTATGAGCATCAAAGTGTAAAAAGAGGGGATTAAACTTTGAAAATTCTTTAAATAAATAATAAGTAATGGTATGTTCTCCGCCAAGTATAATCGGTTTCTTATTATTCTTTAATAAAAAAGACAATATTTTCGAAATCATATTATCAAATTTTTTCCAAAACAAATTAATTTCATTGATATTGTTAGTATCTATGTTTTTGTAAGGTGGTAGCAATAGATCTCCTAAATCAAAAACAAGAGAATTTTCATAAAAGTCAATTTTCTTCTCATAAATATATGTTTCTATTTGATTTGCAGATGTCATTCTAATTGCTTGAGGTCCAAACGATGCAGTTTTTCCGAATGTAGTTGTAATATCTACTGGTATTCCAAAAATACAAACATTTGACTCTTCAAAAGATATTGGTAATGGGATATCGCCAAAATTGCATTTTGAATTTGTATGTTCTGGCTCTATAAAAAAATTTTCAAAACAAGTAAAATCCTCCAAACTAAATCACATTTTTTGATTTTAATTCCAAAATAATTCATCCAAATTAGTTTGTCTTGGTTTCCCAATTATCGATTTAAAATTAAGATTTAATGAAGAAAGTATTTGATCAAATGTTGATTCCATAGCTTCAAGATATTTTTCTGTATCGATGTCTGCTTTATTTGCCAGAGCCACGGGTTTTACACCGTCAAAAGTTCGAGTTTTGACATAAGATATAATATCTCCCGTCTTAATTTGTTTCCCTATATCGACCAATTGTTTAGCTGCTTTGATATGCTGAGGAATGCCTTTGATATTATCTATTTCTTTTGTTTTACCATATAAAGAAATTGATTTGTCTGATTTTCTTTCATTATTTTTAATTCCATAGCTGTCTGGAGATTTATTTATCATGACATTAAAACTTAATTCTTCTAAAGAGAGTTTTTTATTTTCAAGATTTTCAGCTATTGATTGCACTATTTTTTTTATTTTCTCTTTAGCTTTTTCAAAATCATTTTCGGTAAAAACCTCTCTAAGAACATCCAAAATCTCATAAAAGGCATATCGAATGATTGGTGGAGTATGCGACTTTTTACCTGTTAACCCTTTTACATCTACGGTTCCGTCGACTAAAACACCCAGATAATTTTTTTTCAATTCACTAAATACTACATATCTGTATTGTTTATCAATCTCTAAATCAATACCCAATTCTTTTTTTGACCATGAGGATATAATATCTAGTCCTTCATTAGAGGGATTTTTTAAAAATAAAGAATCAGTATCTCCATAAACGACTTTAATGTTATTTTCATTACATTTATCGATGGTTTTCATCGTAGTTTTTCTTCCTATTGCTGCAGTAGCTTCAGCTACAGGCAAACAATAAAGAGGAAATATTTCTGCACCCATAACTCCATAAGTAGCATTTAAAATAACCTTTATCGCTTGACTAATTACACCGTACAGTTGTTTGTCTTCTTTGCACATTGAATTATCTTTTGATAAATTTTTATAATAATTGACCCGTAAATCTCGTAGAGTGCCTATTAAAATTGATGTCAAACCTCTCTTTTCTTTACACACCCAATGACTTGTTTGATCGATATGATTTAAAGGATCGCCTTGGCAACTTTTGTGGGGACAATTAACTGTTTCATAAGATAAGTTATGAACTTTGATTATACTAGGATACAAACTGGCAAAATCTACTACAATCACGTTAAAATGTATCCCTAATACCGGTTCAACTACTAATCCTCCTCGATATTTTTTTTCTTTTATAATCGCCATAGTAGAAGACGTACCTTTTTTTTGTAATTCTTCTTTACGTGGAATTAAAATATTTTGTTGTCGATGTTCAAAAAACATCATAGACCTTATCCATTGATTTACCCCAAATCTTGTAATATCTTCCAACGACATTCGTGAAATTCTTGCAATAATAATTAATAATTTTATTAACAAATTGGAATTAAAAGAAGTTAATCTAAAAGTTAAATCAGCATCCTTCAAACAATATTCTGCTAATTTTTCTAATGGAAGATCATTCATATTTCCTTCAAAATCTATTTTTGAATCATTTAATAATGCCTCACTTATGGCATTCAAAGTAAATTCAGAGTATTTGTGACTAAATGCATAATTTTGTACAGATCGATTTTGAAATGTTCTAAATAGATCGATATGAATACCGTTTTTTAGAGAAACTGGATCTGCTTGTATACCTCGTTTGACAAATGTATCTTTTTTTACCAAAAGAGGGATATCTTCTTTTTTTATAGGTACTTTATTTATTGGATCAATAGCAGGATCTTGAGCTCTTGCGTATAAATAAGGCAAATCAAAATCATCTCCATTATAAGTTAAAACAACTGGATATTTTTGAATCATATCAAATACTTTTAATAATAACTCTTTTTCTGTTTCACATAATTCTACTGTTGAATCAAATTTTGAAGAATCATATTCTGAATTTCTTTTTAATACAAAAACCTTTTTAAACCCATCCGAAGCGGAAAATCCAACTGCAGTAACAATCTTATCATGATCTTTTGCAGTGGGCATCCTTCCTTCCTCAGAGTCTACTTCGATATCAACTGAAATTCTTTTTAAGTCTGGAATTGGTTGATTTAATAATCTGGACCATCTTAAAAGGAATTTATCATATTCATTACTTTTTAATTCGTTTTTTGAAAAACTAGATTTAAAAAGTTTATCAAGATATTTATCAACGTTTTGTGGAATAGGAAATTCATAATAAATTACATTATTTCCAATTCTGTTGTAGTAAGCTCCAGGAATAAATCCAAAATCATATAAATAACTTTCATGATATTTAATATCTGCCTCCCATGATGTAACCTTTTCTCTAAAACTATTATCTGTACCACCAATAGAAAGAGGATCAGGTGCAATAATTTTTAAAACAGATATTACTTTGTCTTCTATGTCATCCTTTTTTTCTAATTTTTCTATTTTTAATTTATGGGGTTCCTTACTTACAACTTGTTTAGCTTGTTCTGCATATTCTTCTTTTACAAAGCAGTATGGTTGATGTTTATTTGATTGATTGTCAATAAAATATTCGCTCCAAAAGTAAATTTCAGAATCTTCAGGATTATAAAATTTGAGAAATACAGCTCTTTTTTCACCTATATAAAATGATGAGAGTAATAATGATGGGGTATTTTCAGGCAGTTTTTTCATATAATAATTTTTTGATCCATCCTGTTCTGTTTTTTGCATCATTTTTTATTAATTAGAACCTTTTAAAAATTAATGATCTTGGTTTTTAAATAATGTTGGTTCCGTTACATTACGAATCATCTGCTGTTTAGATCCAAGGATGAAACAATATTGAAGATCGTACAACGATAACTTTTAAAACCTCTTTTTCCGTATTTTTAAAAATGAAAATTCTCTCTATTATTGATTGATTATATATTATACATTTCTCTTTTTTACATATCTTTTCTATGTAATAGTCTTTCATTATCTAATCACTTTGACTTTTATAATTTCATAATAATTACGATGCAATCAAATCTCTACTATTAGTATGACTGCTATTACGGCTCTGTTAACTTAAGACAAAATTTCTTTATTATGTTGGTCAATATACAGATGAAGCCATTGTTTTACATGATTTAATTTACACTTTTTCTTTCTACAAGGAAAGTAATTATCAAACGATTCTACTCTATCTTTTATATGCTGCATCGTCCTTTCAATTATGCTGTTTTCGAAAGAAGCGTGAAGATGATGTTGTAGTTTCAAGAATTTGCATGATTGTGGATACCATGTACCACCATCTGACGAAACAGAATGTAATTCGTACTTGTTTACTATCTCAGACAGAAATTGCTCCGTAAAAACAAACATATTTCGTTCTTTGGAATTGAAAAGAAAGAATTTCTTTATCTATTGGTTCGATAACAATCCAAAGCCATATTAGTTCAGAGCCGACTTTTAACGCTGTTTCATCAATTATATATTCTTTAATTATTGATTTGTTAGAAAATTTTTTTGGTTTGTATTTTTGAATCCAGTTCCAGATAGAAACGTGACTTATTTTTACTATTTTTAAAAATGATAATGCTTTGGCAGAATTTCTAAATGACAATCCAAGAAAGTACACGTATAATCCATAACCTATAATTTGTGAAGATGTTCTGTTTCTTGATCTCATAATAAATGGTTGTTTTAAAGCTAAAGGTTTTTCCTTAAGTTAACAGAGCCGCTATTACTATTACTATTAGCTTGTATTCAATTTACTGATTTTTTTATAAAGGTAATCATAACTTTAATATGAAAGGGAACTCGTGGATGGCTTGATTCATATTCTGTCTTTAATCACGTCGTAAATCCAACATGATATTATGTCAAATTCGATCTAAATATGTGAATTAAGTGGCATAATGGATCATATATTAAAAAAAATCTATGAATATGGATTTTTATAGTAGAATTTTCAACATTTAGAAAATTATTTTTAACACTAGATTGTGGATGATTTTGCTATTTTAAAAGTAGTCAATAATCTTAAATGTACATTATCTTGGTTTTTGAAAGAAATTTTCCTTTCGTGATCCGCTATAAAATAAAAAAATTTTTAATTTATTTAAAAGATATACTGATCGCAAATTAGGCTCATCTCATATAACTTTAATATACTAAACTATGTAATATTCTAAAAAAAAATATCCCAAAGTTAATATTAAGATATTCAGAAATTAATTCTGAACAAGTAGAATAGCATCTCCGGTCTAATATACAGGGCTGGAATATTACCAAGCAATATCTTCAATGTATTGAAGAATGATAATATGATGCATCTTTTAATATTGAAAATATGTTAAAAAAATCTATGAGTTTACATTGTATATATTTAATTATGGGGAATTGATCAATATATCAGAGCTGACTCGATAGATTAATTCTGACATGGGAATAATCAGATAGACAAAAATAAATTTGTATAACAACATAAAAGATCGAATCTATTAATTTATATAGATACAAGTATTCAATTGAGACAATAATTCAGTCAATTTTTCTTTTCGATTGTACTCTCAATCTTGCTCACTCCATCATTGTATATCTTTACTCTCATTCTTACTTTTACTCTTACTCTTATTCACCTTCTTTCTCTCCATTCTCTTCATCTTTTTTACACTCTTCTACAGTGCCAATATTTTTTCATATACTTTTTTAACTAAAAGTATCTGGAAAGTATTGCATTTTAAAGAATAAAAAAAATGCAGAAAACGAGAACAAGAATGTGAATTTTAATAAAAGTGTGTGTAATATCCGGTAAAGCTATATAGTGGTGAAGTGAGGGAGAAAAAAAGACTCAATAAACGTTCCTTTCTCGTAAAAAGGGAAGTAACGTATTAAACGTAAGCAAGAATCAACCACAAAAACAAAAAATACTAATATACTAGTATTAGAAAAGCACTTTTTCTAACTAGTATATTATTTTTTGACTCCGGTTGATCCTGCCGGACCCGACTGCTATCAGAGTGGGACTAAGCCATGCGAGTCAACATAGCAATATGTGGCATACGGCTCAGTAACACGTAGTCAACATGCCCAGGGGACGTGGATAACCTCGGGAAACTGAGGATAAACCGCGATAAGTCACTACTTCTGGAATGGGTAATGACTAAAATCTACATGGCCCCTGGATTGGACTGCGGCCGATCAGGCTGTTGGTGAGGTAATGGCCCACCAAACCTGTAACCGGTACGGGCTCTGAGAGGAGGAGCCCGGAGATGGGCACTGAGACAAGGGCCCAGGCCCTATGGGGCGCAGCAGGCGCGAAACCTCTGCAATAGGCGAAAGCCTGACAGGGTTACTCTGAGTGATTTCCGTTAAGGAGATCTTTTGGCACCTCTAAAAATGGTGCAGAATAAGGGGTGGGCAAGTCTGGTGTCAGCCGCCGCGGTAATACCAGCACCCCGAGTGGTCGGGACGTTTATTGGGCCTAAAGCATCCGTAGCCGGTTCTACAAGTCTTCCGTTAAATCCACCTGCTTAACAGATGGGCTGCGGAAGATACTATAGAGCTAGGAGGCGGGAGAGGCAAGCGGTACTCGATGGGTAGGGGTAAAATCCGTTGATCCATTGAAGACCACCAGTGGCGAAGGCGGCTTGCCAGAACGCGCTCGACGGTGAGGGATGAAAGCTGGGGGAGCAAACCGGATTAGATACCCGGGTAGTCCCAGCTGTAAACGATGCAGACTCGGTGATGAGTTGGCTTCTTGCCAACTCAGTGCCGCAGGGAAGCCGTTAAGTTTGCCGCCTGGGGAGTACGGTCGCAAGACTGAAACTTAAAGGAATTGGCGGGGGAGCACCACAAGGGGTGAAGCCTGCGGTTCAATTGGAGTCAACGCCGGAAATCTTACCGGGGGCGACAGCAGAATGAAGGTCAAGCTGAAGACTTTACCAGACAAGCTGAGAGGAGGTGCATGGCCGTCGCCAGCTCGTGCCGTGAGGTGTCCTGTTAAGTCAGGTAACGAGCGAGACCCCTGCCTCTAGTTGCTACCGTTATTCTCAGGAGTCGCGGAGCTAATTAGAGGGACTGCCGTCGCTGAGACGGAGGAAGGAGGGGGCTACGGCAGGTCAGTATGCCCCGAAACCCTCGGGCCACACGCGGGCTGCAATGGTAAGGACAATGAGTTTCAATTCCGAAAGGAGGAGGCAATCTCTAAACCTTACCACAGTTATGATTGAGGGCTGAAACTCGCCCTCATGAATATGGAATCCCTAGTAACCGCGTGTCACTATCGCGCGGTGAATACGTCCCTGCTCCTTGCACACACCGCCCGTCGCTTCATCGAAGTTGGTTCTTGGCGAGGTGATGCCTAATTGGTACTATCGAACCTGGGGTCAGCAACGAGGGAGAAGTCGTAACAAGGTGGCCGTAGGGGAACCTGCGGCCGGATCACCTCCTTAGTTTTCATCTTGCTACGAAACGACTATAATAATAGTAGTGTCGAAAAGAAAGATTGAAGGATTTAGTATCTCGTTTTAAATTCTTGTAGATGGTAAATTGATATTTACAGATACTATGAGATTGTTATATGGATTTAAAAAAGCCAGCATAAGTTGGTATTGTCTATTTGTAATTCTAGAGCAGAGTTAGCAAAATAATTGTGCAATTCTTTGTTCGAATGAGACAGAACAAAGAATGAAGTTAACGTAGTAGTAAAATACAATGATCGTTATGTATAGGATTAAACTAAATTAACGCTAAAATTTATCGAAACGTAAATTCGCGTAAAAATAAAATAACAAAAAGTAAAGTGTTGTAAATTTGATTGTAGTGCAGGAAAGTTTTCTTGTATATGGTATATACCATTACTATCATAGAAAGATCAACTGGTGCAAAGACGCCGATTGGTGGATGACTCGGCTTGATAAGCGAAGAAGGACGTGGCAAGCTGCGATAAGCCTGGGGTAGGTGCACGCGACCGTCGATCCCAGGATGTCCGAATGAGGTCTCTCTTTACACTCCCTTCCTTAAAGCTTGGGAGAGCGAACCGTCCGAAGTGAAGCATCTGAGTAGGACGAGGAAAAAAAATCAATAGAGATTCCGTTAGTAGCGGCGAGCGAAAGCGGAGCAGCCCAAACTGAATCTGTTATGGTAACATAGTAGAGATGTGGTGTTCGATTATGGCGCATAGGATCCTTTCTTTGGAGCTAAAGTGTACTGGAATGTACCGGAACAGAGGGTGATACCCCCGTAGGCAAATGGAGGAGGGATTCTGTTATAATCAGAGTAACTGGCCTTGGCAGTGGCCAGTGAATGTGGGTAAAAGTAGTATCCAAGGCTAAATATTCATCAAGACCGATAGAAAACTAGTACCGTGAGGGAAAGTTGAAAAGTACCCCGGAAGGGGGGTTAAAAGCGCCTGAAACCAATCGGTTACAGACGTGTATGGCTCGAAAGGATTCAATCTAGAGTCATACGTTCCGTCTAGAAACACGGGCCAGGGAGATTGCTGTCATGGCGAGCTTAACCTTTAACAAAGGGAAGGCAAAGGGAAACCAAATTTGCGCATTTTTTCATCTGAAAAAAGAGGCAATGGATCTGAAAGGGTCTACAGTCATGGCAGTAAGGCTAGAAACCGGACGATCTAGTCCTGGACAAGACGAAGGTGAGCGAAAGCTCGCTGGAGGTCTGAAGGGGTCCTGACGTGCAAATCGGTCCTCTGATCTGGGATTAGGGGTCAAAAACCAATCTAGTCCGGTGATCGCTAGTTCCCACCGAAGTGGATCGCAGTCCTGCCTTAGCTGAGATTGCTTGTATTGTAGAGCACCGATCGGATGGTAAGGGTTCGAAAGAGCTCGCCATCCATTCGAACTCCGAATATACGGGCGTCGAAGAAGCTAGGAGGCGGGTTTATGTGGGGTAAGCCTCATAACCGAGAGGGGGACAACCCAGACTAAAGTTAAGGTCCCCAAATGTCTACTAAGTGTCAAACCAAAGGGTGTTTTCGAGCAGAGACAGCAGGAAGGTAGGCTCAGAAGCAGCCATTCTTCAAAGAGTGCGTAACAGCTCACCTGCCGAGCTCGAAAGCCCCGAAAATGTACGGGGCTTAAGTAGACTACCGATACTTTAGACCACCAACGATGTTGGTGCGTGGTAGGTGGGCGTAGTGTTTGGGTAGAAGCTGGGCTGTAAAGTCCAGTGGACCGAACTACTAGTGCAGATCCTGGTGGTAGTAACAGCATAGCCGGGTGAGAATCTCGGCGACCGCATGGGTAAGGGTTTCCCGGCAATGCGTCATCAGCCGGGAGTTAGCCGGTCCTAAAAACAACCTCAACAGAATTGTTTGAATGGGAAACTGGTTAATATTCCAGTGCCTTGGGAGATCGTTAATACCTTTTCTGTCGCTTCCGGATAGGATGAGCAGAAACGTCTTTCTGTCTAAGTATTCTAGCTTTAAGGAGTGCCGTAATGGCGAGAATTAAAGCGAGATGCGAATGGCCTTTCGCAAGGAGGGTTCGTTTGAATCCGGGAGACAATGAAAGCAGAAATTGGGAGATTCTTTCAAGTCCGTACCGAGATCCGACACTGGTGCCCTGGATGAGAAGTCTAAGGTCTATCGGGTATACCGTATGGCAAGGGAACTCGGCAAAATAGCTCCGTACCTATGGTATAAGGAGTGCCTGCAGTTTTTACGAGGAGTAGGGACTGCAGGTCGCAGTGACTAGGGGGTCCCGACTGTTTAATAAAAACACAGGTGGTCGCTAGTCCGAAAGGATGTGTATGGCCTCTGTATCCTGGCCAGTGGCGGTACCTAAAACCTGGGTTCAACCGGGCTAAGGGCCGCTAAACGCCGGGAGTAACTCTGACTCTCTTAAGGTAGCCAAATGCCTTGTCGGGTAAGTTCCGACGTGCATGAATGGAACAACGAGGGCCCCGCTGTCCCTGCCTACAACCCGGTGAAGCCACATAACGTGGACGAACAGTCCACGAACCTCTGTCGGGGAGAGAAGACCCTGTGGAGCTTTACTGCAGCCTGTTGTTGCGATATGGTTGCAAATGCAGAGAGTAGCTGGGAGCCGTTACAGTCAATTCTCCGGGATTGATTTAGGCAATCGTGTAACACCAGCCATTTGTTACCGTATCGCTAACCTGTCTTTACAGGGACATCGGCAGGTGGGCAGTTCGGCTGGGGCGGCACCCCCTTGAAAATGTATCGAGGGGGCCCAAAGATTGGCTCAGGCGGGACAGAACTCCGCCGGTGAGGGCAAAGCCAAAAGCCAGTCTGACTGGATTCCCAATGATACGGGATTCAGAGGCGAAAGCCGGGCTTAGCGATCCATCATGTCCTCACTATTGGGGGCTGGTGGTGACAGAAAAGTTACCCTAGGGATAACAGGCTCGTCGCGGGCGAGAGCTCCCATCGACCCCGCGGTTTGGTACCTCGATGTCGGCTCTTCCCATCCTGGTTCTGCAGCAGGAGCCAAGGGTGGGGCTGCTCGCCCATTAAAGGGGAACGTGAGCTGGGTTTAGACCGTCGTGAGACAGGTCGGTCTCTGCCTGACAGGGGCGTGGTTGTCTGAGGGGAAGTTGCCCCTAGGTACGAGAGGAACAGGGCAGCGCAGCCTCTGGTTTATCAGTTGTCCGACAGGGCAGGCTGAGCAGCTAAGCTGTTTAGGATAACTCCTGAAAGCATCTAAGGAGGAAGCCTTTCCCGAGACAAGACAACCTTCCGTAAGGAGAAGGGCGGCCATAGAAGATGGCGTTGATGGAATGGAGGTGTACGTATCAAGCTTTCGAGCGAGATATTCAGCCTGCCATCACCAATAGCCCAACGCACCCGAAAAAGATTTGAGGTAAATAATATTATGTGGTTAATAACCAAATGACAAGATATACAAAATTTCTGAATCGTAATGTATATATCTATAAAAATAAGAAAAACACTACAATCAAAGTTGAATTTTGCATTGTTATTTTATACGTAAAGAATTAATTTTCATAAATATTATAGATATCGTTAATTTAGATCCATATTTTGTCTCATCAGAATATTTCATATAATGCATCAAAAGAACCATTAATGTAATAAGTTTGGGTTTGAATTTGAATTTTAATAATCCGAAAAATGAAATAATGGATTTTATAAAAATATTAGGATATAATATAAGATATATTAAAATTAGTAATTCAAAGTCAAAAGAAACAATCATTCTTCTACACGGTTTGGGTGCATCTGCCGAACGTTGGTCAGAAGTATTACCTTTACTGGCAAATAATTATACTATTATTGTACCTGATATAATCGGATTTGGTTATAGTGAGAAACCTCTACTGCATTATCAAATGGATATTTTTTTAAAATTTTTAGACGAGCTTTTCCAAAAATTGAATATAATAAACCCTATTGGAATAGGGTCTTCATTTGGAGGACAATTAATTCTTGAATATTATTTTAAAAACAAAAACTTTTTTAAAAAAATGATTCTTGTATCCCCTGCAGGAACACATGAAAAGCCAACACTAGTATTACGACAATATATTTTCTCATCTCTTTATCCTACAATAGAAAATACTCGAAGAGCTTTTGAAACAATGGCTTCTAAAAATTATAGAGTTCAAGATTCCATCGTTAAAGATTTTATTAACAGAATGAAATCACCGAATGCTAAACACGCTCTAATATCAACACTTTTAGCCCTTCGAAAAGATATCAATTTTTCTAATAAAATAAAAGAAATTAAAACTCCTACTTTAGTAATTTGGGGGAGTGAAGATACCTTCATTCCAATAGAGAATTTGGATTATTTTAAAAACATTGAAAATATAGAAACATGTATTATGCAAGGATGCGGGCATTCCCCTTTTGTCGAAAAACCTTTATTATTTTATAATATTATAAATAATTTTATATCTAATAATGAAAATCCATACAAAAATAAATTGACTTCTATTTATAAATAAATTAATACAAGAAATATTTATTGCAATCTATATAAAATACATGTTACTCTTTATATTAATTTAATATAGATTGATTTGGTGACTCATTCTTGTCACAGATTAATTATTGAGATGTTTTAACGAAAAATAGAACTTTTAGATTTTATATAATAAACTATATCTATGAAAATAAAATTCCAGTGTAAAACAAAAATTTGATATCTAACACATACCGGTACATCAAATACTAGCAATATATTGTAGATAGTATCAAGTATGGTCAAAGAATGATACGGAGTATTTTTATTTTAATTAGTCACTCCCACTCAACAGATATAAATAACATAGATTCGGGCACAACAACAAGCGATTTATAATTCTATTTTTTAAAATGTGTATAAAATTGGTAAAACATTATTCCTATATACAGGAATTATAAAAATTATATGGTAAGAAAATGTATAACAATTTACAAAAAGTATGGTGTATGCAGTTGCAAGATAAAACTAAAATATTATTCTTAAATCGTTGATTAATTTTTGATGTTGATTAAAGAATTGATAAATCGTGTTTGATATGATTTACCTAACTCTGTTCTTTTAGCTAGAAAGTCAGTTATCAGATTCTTCCCGTATATCCTTTTAATTATCTATTCATTCAACGAGGTGATTCTATATTTTTGTACAGGAGTACTAAATCTTTAAGATATTTTGTTCAATTTTTTTCCATTATCTATGACAAATATTTCTCTATTCATTGATTCTGTTAATAGTCATATTAATTCAAGGTTGGTTTTTGTCAACTTTATCAACTTTGTCATTATTTTTATTTTTGTTATTATTAATATTCTTTGGTATCCTTTCATATCCATTCTGATACAAATATGTATATGTAAAAAGAATATTTTGACATTTTAAGTATAAAGTCTAAAATATTCAATTTTTAAATTATAATAGATAAATATCTTGAAAAAGTTGAAAGTTAATAAGGTTGATATTATACAACATTAAAATTATGTTGAAATAAATTATTTTTATGAGTAAGGATACTGAAGAGAATAATAAAGAGTTAGATTTTAAGAAAACAATTGAAAAAGCAACTGAATTCCAACAAGATATGTTGAGACAGTTTTCTACAATTCAATTTACTGCATTTCAAAATATGTTTTCATCTTTACAAGGTTTTACAAATTATAATGCAATGTTTAAAACTAATGTACAAACAGGTGGAAGAATTTCAATCCCTGAAGCAGAAAGACAGGCTTTGGGAATTGAAGAAGGAGATCTTGTTCAAGTAATAATAATACCTTTATCGAGAAAGAAGAAAAGTAATTCTAATTCTACTACTAATAATAGTGTTTCAACAAATAACACTAATACTTTCAAGGGCTAGTGCATTAGTATCCACTTGGAAATTTTCGGCAAAACCATTTTTTGTGAATAGCTACTAGCCACCAACCCTACATGACCCGTTGGAAATGTCATCAAGCTTTTATCCTCACTTGAGATCAACTCATTAAGAGATATACTACACTCCGGAGAAACAAGATGATCAGCCTCTGCAACAACATTTAAAGTTGGAACATTTATGTTTGCCAGATTTATTTTATTTTCTCCAACTATCATCTTATTTTTTGCAAAAAGGTTTTGCTGATAAATATCTTTGATCCATTGTCTAAATGCATCTCCTGCAATTGGCGGAGTATCATATAGCCATTTTTCTATTCTCAAAAAGTTTTGTACAAAATTTTCATCATCTAGATTATTAAATAAATTCATATATTTATTTACTCCTTGCTTGAAAGGTTTTAAAGATGCATAAACTAGATATAATAATTCGTAAGGAAAATTATCATGATACGATAGAACTCTATCAATATCCATATATTTTGCCATGTTTTTTATAACTGATTTATCTTTATCAGTATCAACAATTGGGGCAATAGTAACCAAATTTCTAACATTTTTTTGATATAATGATGTGTACATCAATGACATTGTAGCTCCCATACAATATCCTTGTAAAGATATTCTCTTTACATTTTCTATATGTTTAATTTGCTCTACGCATTCATATATAAAAATATTAACATAATCATCAACCGTTGTAAATTTATCCAGTTTAGAGGGTGCCTTCCAATCTAAAAGATAAACATTCATACCATGCTCCAAGAGATTTTTTACCCAACTTTTGTTTTCTTGAAGATCAAAAATATATGATTTATTTATTAAAGCATATACAATCAGTACAGGGGGTTTATAGATTTGTTCTTTAATTGGTTTATAGTGTAACAGACGGTAAAGAGGAGTTTCTCTAATAATCTCAGATTCAGTTAAACCTGTTTTTATGTCTTCAATATTGGATAATAGTTTTTTTATTTTATTAACTTTAATTAAATTATCTGGATTTTTAACAAAATTATAATAATCTTTTACAAAGAAATCTAATAAAGCTGCTTTATTCATTTTTCTTCATTTAATTTTTTTTTAATTTCCATTGACAATTTTTTTATTTCATAAAGGCTATAAAACAATAGGTCTTTTTCTTCTTTTGAAAATTGCTGTTGAGACTGTTTAAATAAAACCTGATTATCAAAAAATTTTTGGTAACTTTTTGTTAAATCTATAAGAGAATTTGCAAGATTATTATATATAATAGAAAATTCTGGCGATTCAAACATTGTTGAAAATACATCTTCGAATGTATTTAAGATTAGCTTTCTATACTCATCGTTAGTTATTTTTTCGGTTATAGAAGAAGAAGATATTTTATTCAAAGCTTCAAAATAGGCGTTTATCATAGAAGATAAATAATAATTAAGACTAGTTTGGTAGCGAATCAAGAGATTTCCATGGTCTTTTAATACCTTTATATTTATAGTAGGATCGTTTATTAAAGACGTAAATGGCCCAAAGGTCGTAATGCTTTGCAAATCGGTCATTTGTTTAAAAAATTTGTCAACAATAGATTTAAAACCATCTTCATCGATAAAACCATCTGAATTTGTATCATTTCTTTTATTTTTGTCACTAAAATTATTTGTATTTGTTTGCAAAATATTAGTTCACCCCATTACAAAATTTTTATTTGACAATATTAAGTTTATAGACAATAGACATCATTTACTAAGTCTTATTAATAACTTTTTAAGAGATATAAATGAATGGTCAGGCTAAAATGATAAAATAAATGAATGAAATAAAATTATTTAAATTTAATATAACTAATTCAATAAATATGTTTTATTTTTATATATTTTGTTAAAATCTTTCTATTATATCTAAAAATAGTTTAATGTTTAACTATATCAATCGAAAGTTTTTCTTAATTTTATTATGAAAAAAATGATCTTTTAACACTAGTTGTTCAATAATACTATCCAAAAAGCCGAACAATTTTATAAGGTAAATTAATCAAGAGATGAAGAGGGTCCGTAGCTCAGCATGGATAGAGCGCCTGCCTTCTATCCAAAAGGAAGATAGCCGGAAGTCGAGGGATCGAAGCCCTCCGGGCCCGTTATTCATACGGATTCAAATATTTTATCATATTACATAATTATGGGAGTAAGATTCAATGCCTGCTAAATTGTCTACCACTCTTAAAAATATACAAAAAAAAGTAAAGAACAATGTCCACAAAGATTTGATAAATAAATTTTATAATTATTTAGCAAGCATTGATACTTCTGAATCTTATCAAAACGGACTCTTAAAAGTCCTGATAAGATATGCTGAATACCTTGGTCCAGATATTACATTCTATCAAATTATAAAAAAAGAGCAGATATTAAATTTTCTAGATTTAAAAAGAAAGATGGAAGATAAAGATCCTGATAAAAAATGGATAACTACTTGGAATGATTATCTATGGAGAATAAAATATTTTTATAGGTGGTTATATAACGCCAAAGAAAAAGATATGGATTCAAAGCCAAATGACGCCTGGACTACGCCATCCTTTATTGATATCAAAATGAAAAGATCAAAAAGGTTAAGCCCATACCTGGAAACAGAAATCTGGGATAGAGATGAATTATTTTATATTATAAAATATGAGCAATACCAAAGAAACAAGCCAGCATTAGCTTTACTATGGGACTTGGATGCCAGACCACATGAAATAGCATTGCTTCAAATTAAACACATAAGATTAAATGAAAAATACGGAGAAGGTGAAATCCCTCATGAAGCCAAAACAGGTAGTGGTCCAATTTTATTTGCTTCTTCCTTTCCATATGTTAGAGACTGGCTTAATGAACACCCTTTTAGAAATCAACCCCAAGCAAGATTAATTTGTAGTCTCTTAAATGGTGCCCCCATCAAAGCAGACCAAGTAAACGAAATTATGAAACATCTTAAAAAAAGAATTGAAAGATTACTAGAAAATGGTGAAATTACCGATAAGGTGGAAAAAGAGAAACTTGAATACATATTAAAAACAAAAAAAGGAATCCCTATTGTATTAGACATTCGCCCATTACGGCCGATTCCGACTACCTTCCAGAATATTCATTAAAGAAGAAGGTAAGATGGTCTATGAATTCAAGACAAGGATCTCGTTATAATAAAAAGAGAATGGGTAATGAGTTAAAAAATAAGATATTAGAACATAATAAAATTTCGATAAAACCACTAGAAAAACAAAAGGCCACTATTCCTATTTTGATAGATGTAATTTTGTTAACCTATTTGAAAATAAATATTGTTCATCTTGTAGTTATCCATTATCTCCAGAAGTATATGAAGAATTAAAACAAAATGAAGAATCGCTGTTCACAGAACTTAAAAAAAAATACACTGAAAAATTTACAGATATGGAACACAAAATAAACAGGTTACTAACAAAAGTAGACGTATATAGATTATCGCTATATTTTAAGACATCCATATCAACCAAAGACGGTTATAAATAACGACTCTGTAAAATAGAAAGGACTAGTATAAATGATAAAATATAAAAGAATTCGAGTTCGCACATATCAAGAAACATGTCATTAAATATTAAGTGGTAGAAGAGAAATCATTAGAATCTTTCTCTTTTGTCTTAATTCGTTTTCGAATCAGAATATTTAGTGGAGTTATTGCAGTTTCAACACCTAATAAAAAAGGCCACAGATTAGAAATTGGAGAATCCAATGATTAATCCTATTAATAAACCATTGAGAAGCAGTGTACTTTGGCAATATTGTTAAAGTCAGATTTAATGTTTGTAGTATACTTTGTACTTTTGAATTGTTCAGAATAACTCCTCCCGTTTGTGTGTATATAATAGTAGGAAAAGAGATGTTGGTTGATAGAGACAAGATATATGTTTTTGGTTTATCATCATCTGTTCTGTTCAAATACAAATCAGATATACCATTACCAAAAGGCGAGATAGATATTTTATTTGACGAAAAAGTAATCTGTAAGGATTAGACGTATTAGTTTTATCCTTGTGAAATGATAAAGAAGTATCGGTTGCCATATGCGTAGTACATTACAAAAAGATCAATATCCTTACTTTCGCCTTGTCGTAATGTAACAGAAGTTGGCATAAAAGTATTATTGAAATATTGGAATAGCAGTGATTTTTTGGACGACATCTCGTATGAAAGCAAGGGAAAACAGGTTAATGAGAAACTATAGGTCATAAATTGTATGTAAGCAATTATGTGATCTATTAAACAATGCGAAATATGCTTTTTCTTTAAATTAATAGAACCCTTTGGATATCTTGTTTAGAAGAATGATATAAATTATATAGAAATATCCTGTGGTTAAATTATGCAACAAAGCATATAATATCTTGTATAATTCTTTTGACTCATGTCATCAGATTATGTAAGGCAACGGGCTCTTGTTTTACAAGGAGGTGGAGCATTAGGAGCTTACGAAGCGGGAGCCATATCTGGATTATGCAAAGAAATAATAAAAGAAGATTCAAAAAATGGTATAACCGGTAAACCCATATTTGATGTTATTATAGGAACATCGATAGGTGCAATAAACGGTTCTATATTAGTAAGTCAGTTTTTAAAAAAAAGAAAGAATGAATCTGATATCTCTTTGGTTTGGAGTGAAGCCGTAAAAAAACTCGAAGATTTTTGGTATTCTTTAATGTCATCTTCCATTGATATCAATAAAATTTGCAAAGAGGACTATGAAGATTTTTGGGAGATAATTACAGAATGGAAAAGTGCATATGCCAATCATGAAAATGGAATTGCATCAAAGAGTGCATTCGAAAAATATCTTTTTGGAAAAAAAGCGTTAGTATTCGGATTAGAAAAAATATATTCTAAACCCGACAAAATTTTAGATAAAAGGTTTAAAGATAAATCCAACACTTTACCAAAATATAATAATGATAGATTAAGAAATAGCATAACAAATTCTGAAAATGGAGCTATCTTTCCAATCGCAACATCATTTGATGAAAAAGAACCAAGACTTCTTGTCGTCAGCACAGATATAGAACATGGATCCACCGTAACATTTGATAGTTATGAAAAGCCTGATGGGACAAGGAAAACTATGTACTCCTATAATGAAAAAATAAAAAAATTTGATTATGAGTTAAGATATACAGAAGGATTAGAGATTGAACATATTATGGCTTGTTCGGCTGCTCCATTATTTTATCAATATGAAGAAATAGGTGGACATAAGTTTTGGGATGGTTATTTTCTAAATAATACACCACTTAAGGAGTTGATGGAAGAACATAAATCTTATTGGGAAACCAAAATATCCGATGATGTTCTTTCTGAATCAATTTGGTTGAATGGAAATAGGAGAGTTCCAGATTTAGATGCTTATATAATAAACGTATATCCTAGAGAACAAAAATTTAAAACCGATCCAGATCCTGATTTTATAAAAAATCGATTAGAGAACATTAAAAATTGTGATAAATCGACATATGAAGAGTGGGTAGCAGATCTACTTACAGATTATATTAACATAATTGAGAAAATTATTGAAAAAGGAAATGAAAAAGGATGGAGAAAAGACATCGAAGATATTTTGCAATGTGATGCTAAAACCACTCTCTTTACTTATTTACCAAAACATAAAAACTTAAAATATAAAGATTTAATGAAAAGAAGATTCAAAATTGATGTAAAAAGGATAGAACGAAAAGATGATGAGGACAGTGTTTCTAGTCAGTTTACCGATTTTTCAGACAAGACTATAAAAGAATTGATGGAACAGGGAAGACGAGATGCAATAGAAATGATGGCTAAGGAAAAATCAAAACATGTTTGAGGTGCTGTTCACAAGACTTATTTCCTTATTATAAAAATCCAAACGGATTCATCCAATTCATTACATGTTTTAGTTTACAATTCTTGTTTCTACAAGGAAAATAATCATCGAAACATTCGGTACTATCATTTATATATTGCATTGCTCCTTTAATAATGCTTTTCTCATATCAAGAATGTAAATGATGTTTTAGTTTCAAAAACTTGCAAGATTGAGGATACCAAGTACCGCCGTCAGTTGAAATTGGATGTCTGTCATATTCTTTCACAGTATCGGATAAAAAATGCTCTGCCACAAACATGTTTCGTTCTTTTGATATGCGAAACGAAAGAATTTCTTTGTTTAATGGTGCAATAACAATCCAAAGCTGCTTTGTTGCATGATTCGAAAATCTGTTAAAATAAGAATTAACCAGTAACAATAACAATTGAATTTTTGCTATTTTCGTTTTTATTTTATCAGCAAAACGTTTGCAAATGACGAATAATATAATCATGCAACAAAGCATCAAGTTCTATTGCTACATCAGTTAGAGGGACTTCATCATTGAACATTTGAAATGCTCTAGCATATGGAGACAAAGATTTTAAGCGTTTTTGTTTTTCGATTTCTTGTTCTTTTTCTTCATTTAAAATATCATCGCCTGTCGACTTATGAATAATTCTGCCAATATTCTTTAAAGAGATATGTACTTCCTTTGCAATTTCGCGTGTAGTCTTACCCTCTTCTGTTAATTTGATGACAAGATTTTCTTTTTGTTTTTTGGAAAGCAGCAAATAATACATTTATTTATAATAAAATTCTTTAATAAATGCCTGATACTATTGCAACATCTGATTTCTTACGTCTGTCTTTTACGATGGACTGACGCATTTAATTTATAATAATTATATCACAATATATTTACGTTCAAATCTTACATCGATTTATTTTATTAACATTTGCTAAATATGGTATTTAAATGGATGGAAATCGATATAAGTTCATCATTATGGTAACTATATTAGTTAATTTAGATGTTTGACAGTTTGGCCGTTCTGACAGTTGTTTTATAAAACAGTTGAAACTTAAAGTTCTCTTATTATCATTTCAAGTCATAAAATACATGAAAACAACTATTCATAGGCTATAACTTAAGGAAAAACCTAAAGATTTAACACAACCATCTATCATATGTATACTAGAAATAGAACACCCTCAAACATAATTGGTTATGGATTATATTTGTACTTTTATAGTTTATCATTTACAAACATCTCCAAAGCATTATCATTTTTAAAAATAGCAAAATGAAATTAAGCCATGTATCAATCTGGAACTGGATTCAAAAGTACAAGCCTTAGAAATGTCTAAAGGATAAGGAAAATCAGAGTATATCATTGATGAAACTGCCATAAAATCAGGTTCTGAATTAATCTGGCTTTGGATCGTTATTGAGCCAAAGTCCAAAGAAATCCTTGTAACTGTTATAAAAAAAAGAAACATGTTTGTTGCAGAGCGATTTTTGTCTCAGGTTATAAATAAGTACGCATTACATTCTGGTTCGTCAGATGGGGGTACTTGGTACCTACAAGCATGTAAGTTCTTGAAGATAAATCATCATATTCATTCATCTTTTAAAAAAAGCCTGATAGAAAGAATAATGCATTACATAAAAGATAGAACTGAAAGCTTTGATGATTACTTTCCTTGTAGAAAAAAATGTAATGGAAAATGTGATCAATTGGTTGAATCTGTCAAGTTATCCTAATATGGAAATACATTAAGTGAACCGTACCGATATAGAGAGCCAGAGAACCGCCTTATGGATCTATGAAAACGAAAAAAGATCATTATATAATTTAATTAAGATATTTGTGATATGATTGGAGTGATCCTATCCAAATTTAGATAGCTTTATTAAATCTTCAATTTTTTTACTCCCATATCCTTTATTTATAAATCTGGCGGTTAATTCAGATATGCTTCTTACTAGTATAGGTAGATTTCTTTTTTTCAATTATATCCTTCAATGAATTTAGAAGATTTCTATTATCTGTTAATGCGTACTTAAAGTCTGTGTTACTATTTACCTGTAAGCATCTTATATCTCGTGGATTTGATATAAGAGCTTCTGAGAGATCGGCATTGTAAAGGATGGCCTCGGCGAGTTTAGCATCTGAGAGGTTAGCGCCGGAGAGATCGGCGTGGGAGAAGTTTACATTAGAAAGATTGACACCCGAGAGGTCCGTGTGAGAGAGATTGACTCCAGAAAAGTTAGCGCCGGAAGGGTCGACATGAGCGAGCGATATACTAGAAAGATCTGTATTGGAGAGATCGGCATCATATAGGACAGCATTATAGAGATAGGCTCCTGATAGGTCCGCACTATGAAGATTGGCTCTTGATAGGTCCGACCTAGATAGAATCGTTCCAACTAATAATATTATAAGATGGTTCGATAAGGAGATCGAAAAGCCTACTGCTGCGGAGGATGAAAAGCCTAATTCTACCGCTGCTGAAAGCCGGGGGCGTTAGCCTAGATGGCATTAGGCTAAGAGAGAAGTTGAAGGTACTTTTCATTTAGCAGGACCTTGTGCAATATCTTCTGTTTGTCCATAAGGAAGATGAAAATATAACATTCAATTCAGGCTCTGGTTCCTTATCAGGTTCTACTGCTGGCTCAGCTTCAAGTGCAGGACATAACAAATAGACGTGCAAAACAACATAATCACAATCTAAAGTCTTTTTAACGCATATTTTACTGCCTTATTAATCTGCTTTTGATTTTTAGATTTGTAATCCATATAACATAAGCAGCCAACAAGATTATCATACGCGGACTTATTCGATAGTAAACGAATCATAATCCATCGTAGGAAAGCAACGGAAGAACAAGTTGTTGATAAACTAATGGTCATAAAGATGTTTAGTTGCAATTATACGAGAGATCTATTGTGTTCATTCTGATTACATATTCTTCTAGTAGTATTATAAAAAGAATTTATCGGTTGCCAAAGAGCTTCAAATGTAATTGGAGCTTTTGATTATTGATCTAATTCACTCCAATTCAGATATAAGAAATGAAAGTAATTAAGATCAGATTAAATTGACATTGGATGAATGGGATGATCTAAAAAATCCCTTAACCATATATGACGAAAAATCAAAAACAAAAGGTTGCCCCTAGCGATCATACAACTTGTCACTCCTTTGATACGAGTTTTAGAAATGGCCGCCATAATGGTGATATGAGGTCTCGCCAGGCGAGTTTATACAATCTTATTTATTACTATGAGACCGGAGTGTAGATGTTATTGACGATCAGCAAAACAGTTGTATGGAATCTTCAATTCTCTTAATCTAATTGTTATTATCTCTAATAGAAATTGGGCGCGAATGTTGGGAGATCCAATTGCCTTTAAATGATCTCTCAATTCATATAGAATTGATATAAAAAAAGATGGCTATTTTGCCATTTATTTCAGCCTCAGCCTACGTTATTGTGTCCTTCGCTTTCTGCACCGCCTACGTTATTGTGTCCTTCGCCTTCATGTTGAGCTGTTGCACCTTGCTCTACTGGTAGGGCTCCACTTTCTGTAAATGTGTTCTCTAACTCACCTACGGTTTTGCTTGGTGGATCTGCTGAAGGATACGGCAGCTCATTTGGAAAGTTGCCCGGAGGATCGTAGCGACACACCAAAATGCTATATGCATGAACACTAGGGGGTGCGGTGGCACAACCGACCTGTTTCGTCTTAGCCCATACCATCTGAGTGTAATGACCGACGGCATAAAAAGACGGGCCACCCTGATATTGAGACTTTTCGTTGACCCATTTAGTCTGTCCTCCATTTGGTTCGGATACATCCTTGATAAAGCCTGCAATGTTCTCACCGTAGCATGGACCGGTACAAGATGTCCCTGTGTGCACAGGGTCGTGAGCGAACTGGCCTGTTGTGGCGAGATGATTAGCCCAAGCCTGGGCACCATCTGCGAGACTATTGCTCCATGTAAGCGGAGCAATTCCAACGGCAGAGCGCTCCTTGTTATGCACATCCAGGATTTTTTTCTCCAAGTCCTGATTCGACTGTGCGTACGATAGATGAAGCCCCGACGACAGAACTGTTAGAATTGCCGCTGCGGCAAGAATTGAAGTTACTCTTAAAGATGCTTTCTTGTACATAATATTTTAGTATCTTTTTATTAATTACTTATATAAATTATTTATATATCTCGCCTTAAGGCGATCATCCGTTTTCAGTATCTAAATAACTATTTTCTTTCAGATGTTACTCGTTACTCAAGATAAATATCGGACTAATATTGCGTTCTTTATTTAGTAACTGATAGTAGGAAGCAAATTTTCACCAGCACAGAAAATGATGATGCGAACAGATTGAGTCATGAGATTGATTCGTTTATCGGAGATTGTCAGAATGTGCTTATTCCGAATGACTTTGTTTCACCAAAATATACATAGAATTAACAACCCAGGTCTGTAAAATATTTCAAGTGGTTTGATAATACTGTTGATGCATCTTTCAAGTGGAGTTTGCTTTCGCCGTTCCTAAAATTTGCAATATCGGGCTATAAAATGTGAGGAATTATACAGAGGTTGATCATTATTATACATATGTACTTCTGCATGACAATCAAAACACAATGGAATTGCATTCTTAATACTATCATCACTATTTCATTTTTTGGATGAATATGATCAGTTTCTATTTTAATTCCGCAAAAACGATGACAAATACAACAACATCTATTACACTTTACTAAAAGATTATCATCCTCGCTTCTATTAAATCACATTATTTTCCACTTGTTAACTTTAGATATTATTGTTGATTGATTATTTATTTACAACCATTTAAATTAAATAAATATTTTAAATAAATAACGGATGTATTCTCAAATATATATTAACAACGGTTAATTCTATTAGATCCTCCGGAAATCATATGATATATTAAAGAATATTTAATTATATATCAATATCTTTAAATAACATTTTACTCTAACAAGTAATGGAATCCTGTTTATAGGACCGATATCAGCACTAAGCCCTTCGGACTCGCTATTCCTGCGGGTTCAAATATTTTATCAAGTAAAGTAATAGGAGAAGTAAGATATCATGCTGTTAATCTATCTACCACTATAAAAAATATGGAAAAAAGGTAAAAAACACTATCAATATATGGTCAAATTTGTTACTAGCCAGTCAGTTCAATGTACTAATTGCTGGAAAACATATAATCCTAGAGATACCTGCACCACTTTCTAATTGCAGAAGATGCTAACGTGGATATGGAATTTTTAAATCAATTAGGTAACGTCATTTCTAATTTCGCAAACAACCACCAAGAAATAATAAAAGGTTTTGTCAATGTTTTGCGGGGTTATGTTTAGTTGATTTATGTGCAATGACAATCCGGACGTTGTTATCATGAAACCCATTGCAATTGATTTTCTTAGCATCTATTCTTTGTTATCATCTGCAATTGAATGCAGTCACATCGTCTGCTAATTCGTTTACTAAAAACCGAACACATCCCATCCATACCATGAGACTTTGTATAATCTTCTAACAGAGTAAGTTATTAATATCAAAGGAATAATACAAGCACAACACTATCTAATGGTAAACATCTATATGAATATCTGAGCGCTATTGATGAACTTAAGAAATTATTTGTAAAATCCATAGAGATTGCCAATAGACTGCGGATTTAGGACTGAAATATGGACTTTCTATGAAGGAAATACGAAAGGATATTGAGCTAGAGTTAGAAGACATCGTTAAACCAAGGCAACTCAGGAGCTTGCTCCCTTTGGAACTGAAGAATACCAAATTTGCCAACAATAATAGGATATAGCCTAAGGCGGCAGCCGGTGCCGCCTCCAGAGCCAAACCACTATCACCCTTAACAGCATCACTTCCACAACCACCCATAGAGTTTCGTAATAAATCCGTAGGATGGGAAATAGACTGGTTATCTATGTACCTTCATATCTTGAACACGTTGAAAATTAAAGTAAAAATCAGAAGGATTTGATTAGTGTATCATTGCAATACTCTACTATGAAGAATAGTAAAATAAAAAGAAATGAAATTGATAATTACTAATTGCCATCTGTACCATCATGATTACTATGACTACTATTAGTATTTCCCGGAATAGTAATAGAATTGTTATCATGACCGCCAAAACCCTTTGCGGTTGTAGCATTATTATTGTTTGGTGATGGTTGTATGGATAAAGTAGTAGATATTATAGAGAGGGTGTGAGAATCGGCGTTAGCTACATACACCCTACCATCTTTTGAGTCATATGCAACACTTGATGGAGTATTTCTAACTGGTATGGTATCTATCACTTTGTTAGTAGAAGTATTGATTACCGACAGGGTGTGAGAATCGGCGTTAGCTACATACACCCTACCATCTTTTGAGTCATATGCAACACTTGATGGTGATTTACCAACATGTATGGTATCAACCACCCTAATAGAAGTAGATATTATGGAGAGGGTGTTGTTGCCAAAGTTGGTTACATATACATCTCCATTATCCGAATCAATTGCAACATCCTTGGGATTAGATCCAACAGGTAGTGTATCAACCACTTTGTTAGTAGAAGTATTGATTACCGACAGGGTGTTAGAATCGGCGTTAGTTACATACACCATACCATCTGCTGAATCATATGCAACACCCTGGGGATTAGATCCAACAGGTATAGTAGCTATCACTTTGTTAGTAGAAGTGGATATCACAGAGAGGGTGTTAGAAGCGGCGTTAGTTACATACACCCTACCAGCTGCTGAGTCATATGCAACACCCTGTGGAAAATGTCCAACAGGTATGATAGATATCACTTTGTTAGTAGAAGTGGATATCACAGAGAGGGTGTTAGAGCCACCGTTAACAACGTACACCCTACCAGCTGCTGAGTCATATGCAACACCATATGGATTAGATCCAACAGGTATAGTAGCTATCACTTTGTTAGTAGAAGTGGATATCACAGAGAGGGTGTTAGAAGCGGCGTTAGTTACATACACCCTACCAACTGCTGAGTCATATGCAACACCCTGTGGAAAATGTCCAACAGGTATGATGGATATCACAGAATCAGCCGAGACCTGCTTTATACCATTAAAAAGAAAAATGTTTGATAAATATAAAAGAAGAATAGTAAAGGTTGATAAAGTAATGATAAATCGAAGATTAAAACCATTGATTTTATGGGCTTTATTTCTTTTAATTTTAGACAACTAAAAATGAATACTAGATTGATAATTTAAGAAGTTTAGAACCTCTTTTTATAAATCTTTTAAATGAGCTTATAACGGGTTTTTTACCAATAAAACATTAAGAGGATTAGAACAGTTTATCATAATATTACTCTACTATGAGAATAATAAAATAAAAAATAAGTTATTTCACTAGATATTTACCATCAGTTCCACCGCTACCACCATGACCACCAATTCCGTCATTGGTTATATTATTAGTTGGTGATTGTTGAGTGACAAACCAGAAGAAAGTGATAGAATGAGGTTCAACATTGTCCTGAGAATCAACGGCTCTTATCTTTATTGTGTGCTCTTGGCCTGCTGCCAAATTACTAAAGGTTATTTGATTTTGATTGTCAGCATTGCAGTTGTTAAATGGTCCTCCATCAAGACTACACTGGAAACCTGCTATAGGATTGGAGCCTGCAGTTGCCTGTACTGTGAATGTTATGGACGTTGAAGTAGTAGAACCACCGCTTGATATTGGGTTACCGTTACCGTCTACAGCTGATGTAATGGTAGTACCAGATGGACCAGTTGGTGATTGTGTTGTAGAAATTACAGAGACGGTATTATCACCAGAGTTAGCTACATACACATTTCCATGTCCTGAATCATATGCAATACCATAAGGAGAACTTCCTACAGGTATAGTACCTACCACTGAATTAGTAGAAGTATCTATTGCAGAGACATTCTTATTAGTATTCAAGGATACATACACCTTCCCATTTGCTGAAGCATATACAACACCATAAGGAGGCTGTCCTACAGGTATGGTGGAAATCACCTGATGATTAGAAGTATTGATTACCGAAACTGACCCATCAACTTGATTTATTACATACATGTAACCATGACTTGAATCATATGCAATATCAAAAGGACTATTTCCTACAGTTATGGTATCATCCACTGTGTTAGTAGTACCGTTGATCACAGAGACGGTGTTACCATTAAAATTAGCTACATATATCTCATGCTTAACTGGATCATATGCCACACCGTTTGGACCAGGTCCTACAGGTATGGTTGTATTTACCTGATGGTTAGAAGTGTTGATTACATAGACGTTGTTGGAATTTTGATTAGTTACATACATCTTCCCATTATCTGGATCATATCCAACTCCAGATGGACCACTTCCTACAGATATGGTAGTAACTATTTGATGGTTAGATGCGTTGATTACAGAGACAGAGAATCCACCAAAGTTAGCTACATATACTTCATCATGAGCAGAATCATATGCAATTCTTGTTGGATAAGTTCCAACGGATATGTTATCATCCACTTTGAATGTAGTAGTGTTGATTACAGATACGAGGTTATTTGGAAGGTTAGATACATACATCTCCCCATGACCTGAAACATATGCAAGTTCGGATGGAGAAGATACAGGTATGGTAGCAATTACAGAATCAGCCCAGACCGGCTTTATATCATCAGAAAGAAAGGTGCTTGATAGATTAAAAAAACCCAAAGGTTGATAAAATTATTATAGAATTAACATTAAAACTATTGATTCCATAGTCTTTATTTTCTTTATTTATTAACAATAAAAATGAATACTAGAGTTATAACTTAAGAAATTTAGAACCTCTTTTTATTCAATTATCTAGTTTAATTATACATGTTTTTTACTAAGTAAAAACAAGAGGGATTTTATATTTAGAGTTGTTAGTATATCTAATACTCGAGGATATTACACATATATCCCCTCCCGGACATTTGAAGTTAAAGCATAGAAATCAGTAGCCAAGTTCAACGGCTTTGTAAGCCAAGGTTAAACTTATTTTGAATTTAGGTACTTGAACTTTTAATATGGTTAAATTTGTACTCGTCATCACGAGTAAAAAACGCCAGCCTGGTACTACAACAACTACTGCTATGATTCATATTGCAATTCAGGAACTGTTTGATGACGACCGCCAAATGTATGAAAAAGATCTTATTATTCAAAGGATTCTAGGAGTTTGGTCTTTGCCTGTACATCTTGATTTGAATAAATAAAGATAGAACAGCGCAAAATACGATTATGCTCATTACGATGTACCAAAAGAAATCCAGAACCATTATTATAGACTATTGTAACTTATGGCAATATAAAGACATGACAATTCGTTTCTTCCTTTTTTAATTAATTAGGTTGCCATCTTATCTATGGGGACCCAAACATTGCATGATTGGTTTCTCAATCTCATCAGATCAAAACAGTGCTACAGGAGCATGTTAAAACACTCGGAAATACTTTTTCATGATGATTTCTCACAGATTTATAAAAAAAACTATCCAGCCATCAAATTATATAAAACTTAAAAATATGAAAGATATAAGATCTAATGCCTTTTTATCATGGACTGTATCTTATCTGTTCCGATACTTGAATAACTATTAACCTTGACAAGATGTGGAATCTGTTTTATAGAACCGATATTAGCACTGCCCTCTGGACCTGTGATTTTATCGTCAATTATAAAAGGATTCCACCAATAATAAGGTGAAAGTAAAATAGTGGAATATACTAATAACAATAATCAAGAGGAAGGTATATGGTCATTATATTTATACTCGATGAAATCGCCGATTACCTAAGAAATTTTTTGATTTCATAGGTTTGGGAGGTTAACAGTAAAAGAATAAAGCAAAGTAGAATTGGCGCTCAATATATTGTCTATCGCTATCATAGGCGTGACACGCGGGATGCCTGTTGAAACATATCTCCCCTTGTCATACCGTATATTAAACTTTGTTGCATATATCTAATATCTCAGATACATGGCAGATGCCTATATTTATTTAGCGGATAGTGGGCATCTTTTCTGCCGTTGAAGGGTTTCAGAGGCTCTTCTCTGCAGCGAGCGCAATGCTAAATGATGCTTCGGGCGTTAAAATCCTTCAAAAGTGCGAGGTTTATGTTAAATATAGCATTATAATCAGGCCCATTTATTGCCAATGGTTTTTTGTAGAGTATGGCCATATATAATCACCTCGATTGTCATTGTGATGACTTATCGATTCGCGCTTCCTCTCTTTTGTTATATGTCTTCTATTCGAGCACAATTAAGCAGCTTGATAACGGGTTTACTATAGTCCTTCAAGCTCAAGTTCGGTTACATCGCCGTAGTGACTATAATGACAGCTGAGACTCGGAGGAATTATTTAGCCTTTCCCTGATCCTGAGGACCGGTCTCCGCTGGATAAACGTGTAGCAACTTGTTACATATCTCCTCTAACTGCTTGCTGGATGGCATGAAAGATATTCCCGTTTTTTCCTTTTCAGGAAGCAGCTTGTGGAGTTCACAAAAGGCCTTAGTTATTGGTTCTGTGGTGGCCAATGCATTCTTGACACAACCCGCGTTTGTCACTACAAACGTCCCAACAATGAGGATCAATAATATCTTAACTGTGGTTTGCATCATATTTCTATTAATAATATGCTATTAAGTTGTATCTTAGAATATGCAGCGGACGGTTTCGGAAAATGTATACTATTAGAGAGGTCTAGTTGGTCCTTAAGAGCCTGAAGCACTTTACTAGTTGCTTCTGGCCTTGACTCTCCTACATCAGAATCTGTATTATGTGTTGGTCAATGGTATCTAGGTCACAGATACTTTGTCTATGATCTTCTGACCAGGTTAAAGTTATTAATATCAAAAAAATATTGCATGCACAACACTATCTAATGGTAATCATCCATCTGAATATCTAGACGCTATCGAGGAACTTAATCCTTTGTAAAATCAATAGAGCTTGTCAATAGACTACGTGATTTAAGATTCTAATATGATCTTTCTAAGGGGGAAATAAGCCTTGTTAACTTAAGAGCTGTGTACACATAAGGGTACATACTCTTGTAAAATATTTGTAATCGCTCTGCCATGATTTTTATTATATATATTCTTCCACTTGCTAACAGTTCGACCTATTTCTTGCTCATCTTTAAAAGTAGAATTGTTGATTGCCTGCCTTTGTAACCATGACCATCTTACTTCTATTAAGTTGAGTTCCGGAGATCTTACCGGCAGAAAAACTAATTTTATTCTTGGACAACATTTGGATATCTCTTCCTTTACCATCTTTGATTTGTGTGCTGAAAGGTTATCAAGTATAATAAAGATGTTATGGATATTCTTATCCTTGTCATATCTTCTATCCACTCCTTTTAGAAAGTCGACAAACTGTTTCCCTGTTTTATTTCTATAGCATTGTACATGGATTTTGTCATTTGTGTGATCATACGCTCCAAACACATTAAGCAGTCCTTTTATCTTTTGAGCCTTCTCTATCTTTACCTGTACTGATGACCAGGATGTACCACCAAGAGTCTTTGCTGTTACGGGCCCTTTCATTTGATAAAACAGTTTTAGATTTTTTCCATTTTATTTTATGATTTAGAAGAATATTCCTTATCTCTGAATGGCTAATTTTATCTATCATCTTTAGGTCATACATAAGAAAGCCTACCAGTACACGTAATGACCATGTGGAGAACCCCAAACTATAAGATCTTTGGATCTGATAAAGATATATCAACTATTTTTTTCTCTATATCATTATCAAACTTGTGTTGTTTATGATTATGCTTTTTTGATATGATGCCATCAATTCCTTTTTCATGGAATCGATGTATCCATTTTCTTATGTTATGATCATGATGATTTGTTATCTTTCTTATTTGCGGTACTGTGTATCCTTCATCTTTGAGCAGGATTATCCTGGCCCTGTAATCAGATTCTTTATCTTCAAGCATCAGGTGTAAAAGATTCTTTTCATCTATGGCAAGTATTCTGAGGAATATATCCCTCATAATAATAGTTAAGAGTGGCAAGCTATAGGTGTTGTGATAGTAAACAAACACAACTATTTTACAAGAGTATGTACCTTTATGTGTACACAGCTCTTAAGGAAAAACCTATAGATCTACAATAACCATTTATTATATGTCCGATAGAAATAGAATATCTTTATACATGATATTGGAACAGGTCAGACAACAGTCCAATGATGGATTGGTAATATACGCACAAATAATGGGTATCAATTGGTATAATTTCATTTCATACCAAACCATATTGAAATTGGTTACTCATGAACCGATTCACAATTAATACGAATCAAAGAAGAATATGTTTCTATTTTGAAAAGTTACGCTATTTACATAATTCCACCATTTATTGAAATTGAATGCTTTTGTATAAAGGTACAGGATAAACAGAAGAAGCGGTAACAGACCTTCATTTTGCGATTAATAAATAATGCAACTAGGTGTCTGCCTTTAATTCCGGTTTGATACCCGTAAGTTGTCATAGTCTTTTATTTTTATTCTTCTGATATTGTTATACGATGGTTTCGACATTGCAGTTAAAAGTGTCCGCAAAAACAAAAATATTTGATATCATGACAATCATGACAACTTATTTGATTCTACAATTAGACTATGGCAGTGCAGCAGAGTGATTTGGTACACATTCTTTTCCATTCCAAAAGTAAAGATGAGATCCAGGAGGACATGATGATGGCGGTGAAGTCCCGTTCGATGTTGATTGTGCATATACACGTTGCGACATTATTTGATTCTCTGTCAACATTCCCATTGTTACAATAATACTAGTTGACACTACCAATAAAATGGCAAAACTTAGTTGTTTCATACTAAGTAAGATGCTGTATGACTTATTACTAATATGGATTACTATATAAAAATTATATTAACCATACTTCCTTGGAAGTCATGAAATACTTTAATACTGTATGTACATTACATATTGGTTCGACTTTTATATTTTTGCAGCCCTGTCCGTATATCTTATCCATTAACATCAGATACCTCATCCTAATGGCAAGAATTTTTATGTTAATTTGTTTTAACAAAAAGTTAAATCAATACAACATCATCAAACAAGGGATATCAATAGTTGAACATCGTGATTGATTTCAGTCATGATCACATTAACCATATTAGCATTAACATTAGTGGCAGTAGCAGCCGCCGTTGAGTTCGCACATCATATAGTGTTTGCAGATATTTAGCAATGTGGCAGATAAACCATTGGGTGCTGGTCAGTAAGAGCATTGGAATAGCGATAAGTAAAAAATCACAATAAAGCATTATGACATACGACCAACGTTATGTCAATAAACATTATCCATTGAATTGGAACAAGACTAGCCTTGAATTAGGTTTGCGTTTATCCATATTGGTAACATTATAGATTCCAATATGCATTGGACTTCTGTAGGGGAGGGCATATTCTTATAGAAATCAGTGTTTTGTCGGAAAACTGCTTTGTTGCATAATTACTTTTTCAAAATGCATTTATCTAGCATTAACCAACAATTCATGTGAAATGGTTTGTCTATAACCAATCTTTTGGAAGTGAAATTTTGCTAGGTTTTGACACTATAAACAGATAGAATTAGGGCAAGTATGTTAATTATATGATTATAATTTTGGTAAAATCGTAATTTAAATTCAATAAATAAAAAATATTTGGGTTGTTATGGTTGTGTAAATCGACCTGAATTCTTTTCCTTTATGTGTATTGTTGTTTCTGCAGATGCTTTAGAATGACCACTGTCACCGTCGAAGGTTGCATGAATAGTATATGATTTACCTGCATGTGCAAGGAAGGTGTATTTCCATTCGCCAGTGCTATCAGTTTTTACACTAACAACATGATCTAGACCTGTAATGTGTATAGTGGCCCCATCTAATCCTTTGCCATCACAGCTTAGTTTTCCTGATAGGTGTTGTCCTATACTTTCGCCTACCGCGAGGGATCCTGATCCAGGATCGGCCTTTATTGTTAAATTACATGCAGTTGCAGCGACTGCGTGATTGGTTAATGGTTTTGATGCTATTAGACATAGTGCCATAATTCCTACTACTGTTAAAATCAAAGATATTTTGAGTTTCATCATTACTGATAATATGTAACCAATTATTATACCTTAATAATATTCTCTAAGATTATACAATCACTCAGGAAAAGTCTCTGGAACAATTGAGATAGTAATTATCATTTATTAGGGTTAGATCAAGTGATGAAAAAAAGAAAATCTATGTTTTTTTTGAGTTGCAGAACTTTTGTTGGGTGTTGTTTACATTCGTGCCTTCAACCTAATTCTAAGCCTCAAGGCATCTATCTAATGCTCCGGGCTTTCATCAGCGGTAGAATTAGTCTTTTCATCCTCAATGGCAGTGGACTTTTTAACATCCTTATTGGCCTTTGCATGCGAAGCCAGATGGTGTGCTAGCAGGTTGCCGAAATCTTGTCCCTGTTTTCCTTTCATGTCTTTAACCTCTTTATTGGTCTTGACTTGGGCAGATCCATAAGACGTTTCACCAGTAGTAGTAGACTTAGATTTTTTAATCTGAGCAGTTGTAGAATTAGACTTTTTAACCTCTGTAGTAGTAGGTTTTTCGATCTCCTTATCAAACCATTTATTAAAATCTTGTTGTTGTTTTTGTTTCGCCAAATGCGTAGATAGATCTTCTAAAGATGTAAAGTTAGGTTTAGTTTTTTCAAATCCAGCTGGTGGAGGAGATTCTGTAGGTTTAAACCCAGGGTGGTGCTTTTGGGCCTCAGGAGATGTTGGGTTTTCCCCGTACTTTACTTTCCATTCTTGCATCGCTAGGCCATATCGTATACAGTCACCGTACTCCGATTCAGGGGCAAGTTTCATGCAATTTTCTTTTATGTTTTTGTCGGTTACTGACTTTGAGTTTAACACGCGTTCCATCTGTTCTAGTTGACTTCTCTGATCTAGTGAAATCTTTGGTTGTTTTTCTGCTGTAGTGAGTTTCGGAGTGTTATCGTTTGTCGTAGTAGGCTTTTCAACCTCCGTAGTAGTATTTTCAACTTCCTTTTTAGTCTCGACTTGGGCTGATGCCTCTGGTTTTTCAGTGGGTGCAGCACTTCCTGGTGCACAAGTAAGACAGGCTCTAGCTTCGTTCTTATTAAAACAGATTCCTGCCCAGTCTCTAACCTTTCCAGCAGAACATGATCCTATGCCATGCATGGGGGTGAATTGAGCAGATGTCTTCTGTACATAAAATTGTGAAGAGATGGTAGTTGTTACTAGAAGGATTGCAATAATACCGATTAATGTCATCTTAAATGTTGTTCTCAATTTATGCCCAATTTCTAATGATATTATATAAATATTTGGTTCAAGTGTTATTGAAGGAAGATACATATGAAAAGAGGTCATCTAAAATTCCACCATAATACTTATTCCGCTAGTCTGGATTTTATATGCCTGTCAAGATTTGTGTTGAAAATTTGATATCTATCAGTTGGGCATTCTTCTTGAATACTATACATGGAATCGACAAGCTATCTATTAACAAGATATAATCTTATTTAATATCTAGATTATCTGCTACACATCAACTCATTAAAAATACATTTAAAGTATGTGTCTCAACATAGAATGATATTTGGTTTATAGGACCGATACCTGTATCAAGTCATACGGGTGCACTTTTTAAATGAATCCTTTTTTAATATAACTGGTTTGGTATTTGTTCAGACTTTTTGATTTATCTGATATTAAAGATAGATGAATTTTTATATTTCATGAGACATCAACTTTAAAGGAATTTTCCATATTTTCGCCATCATAAATTGTTGCAAATTTGTAAATTGTGATATGATTCTGTAATATTATTAACAACTAGTGTTTCTTATTGTTCTTTTTTATTTATTATGTTCTTTAGAGCCATTGAAAATCGCTTTCGATACCTACCGCAGCAACAATATTTACATCGTTTTCTTGTAAACGTTTAAAATCAGGAATATAATTTATAAAAGATTTGAATTCATGTTTAAAGAAAAAATCCACATTTCCTGATATTCGCCTTTTCAGGTCATCAGGAAATGAAACATCAGGCGAATTAACAAGAGATTTCATAAAATCCCCTAAAGCTACTTTCCATCCTTCTTTTTGGCTTTTAATATATATATCATCATTAAAAGAACGCCATTTTTTTGCATCAGGCAATATCTCTATAATAGGTGTCTCATGAATAATAAGAAAAGAAATTAAATCTGGCCTGGATGTTGCTAATTCAAGACCGATAATACCTCCTCCACTATTTCCAAATACTATAGCATTACTAAAATTCATTTTTGGAATAATTGCTACCACATCTCGGGCTTGTTGTTCTATAGTCATGTCGGTGGTTCTGTCACCTGTACTGCGCGAATTACAGCGTCGATCATATGTAACTACGATGAACTCCTTTGAAAGGATTTCAGATACATAGGAATAATAACCTGCGTCACCCATAGCACCTGTAATAAGTATCAAAAGAGGACTATTACCTTGCCTCTCACCGCATATTTTCGAACCGTGTGTATTATTTTTTCAATAGTTTTAGGAGTCATGATTGAAAAAGAATTCAGAAGTATAAAAGTGTCAAAAACAACAATATATACTGAACAACATTATTTCGTAGACCTAAACAGATATTTTTTGATATCTAGATTGAAACGTCTTGTTCTATAATAGTGAGATATTACTTGCTTAATGTGTAAGAAATTAGAGTAATAATTTGATAATATGTTATACTTGCCTTGTCTCCAACATTCTTCAACTGCATTTAATTGAGGTGAACCAACAGGAAAATATTCAATTTTTATTGTCTCCATCATGTTTCTCCGTAAGTACACTCTTCTACCATCTTCGATCTGTGTTGTGTTGCTCTATCTACAAACATGATAAATTTGTTAAACTTCTTTTTAATCTCCTCAAGATATGCAATAAAAGATTGACTATCAAATCTTTTGTATTGTCTAAATAATTGTTTACCATCCAAAGATAGTACGCCATAAATGATTGTCTTGTGATGAGCACCTCTAACTGTAACTACTGCCGGTCTTTTCTCTTTAACAATCCATCTTCTTTTCTTGGCCAAAAACGAATCATAGACAAAGATGGATTCATCTTCTACAAGCACATTTCAGTCATATTTAAGCGTGCTTAATACTTGTTGTACCCTTTTTTAGATTTCTTTTTCTCTTGCATTGTAGCAGTTCTTACGAATTTCTTTTGTGATACTTTTGGTGAAAAACCCCACTTATGAAGTAGTCTGCGGATGTGTTCTTTATGATATTTAACACCTGTTTTCTGTTGGATTAGATCCATAACTTGTTTAATGTCCTATCCTATATTGCTATCTGATAGTTCATGTCTTATTTTTTCCATTGTTTCTTTTGGTATGGTAGATGGTTTTCCACTTCTTCTTGGTCTGTCCCTTAGACCTTCTAAACCTTCATTGTTGTATCTCTTGTACCATTTAAGCCCACGACCTTGCTCGATGTAGTTCTTGATACTGATTCGACGGGTTGTTTATCTGATGATATCCTATTTATGAGCAACAATCTTTCCTTTATGTTTACATCGCATTCACTCTTGTATGCTTTGTATAATGAGGCAGCATTCAACTAGTATGATATTTCATAGTAAAAGGTCAGCTAAAAAGTTATCCTTGGATTTAGGTGGTTGAGTATGTGCAAATTATCAATACAAGTAATATAAGATTTTTATTACTAATACTATATTTCTTGACTTTAGTATATGCAGAGATTTATCGATATAAAACGTTGGTAAATTACTATAAGTAATAAAATTGGGAAAAATGTTATTGTTAATGTTGAGAGAAACACCAATGGCGATGCTGACGGCTTGGACTATAATGGATGCAACAGTAGTAGGTTCAGATGACAATAATAATATTTCAGTGCTCTCAAGGATGTATTAAGTTAAAAGACAATTTTTTTAATTCCTCTAAATGAAAATATCAACAATTTTTATATTTTTTGACAGGTGGATGATATAAATAACAGTAACAAGAGATATTTTACAATATAAAGATGAAAAATAGGAAAGAATTTTATTAATACATCAATTTAATTTATTGTTTATATACCATTTTCATAAAGATTAAATTCACTTTCAAATCACATCCACACGGGCCGTTATTCATATTGGTTTTAATATTTTCACGTAATACCACAATGGAAGTAAGATTCGATACCTGTTAAATTATAGACCCATCTTGAATATATGGAAAAAAGATCCATAACAATGTCAATAGAAGTTTGATAACTGAATTTTGGGATTATTTTACAAGCATTGATACTTCAGAATCCTATCAAAACGATTCTATATTTGTTACCGATTAGTCTTTAAACCGTTATCGTAACTGGAGGCGATAGGCAAGATAACCTTAACATTAACACAGGACATCATTTCTTACAGGATGTCATGATTTAATATCGAATAAATATCTCATATAAGAACTAATGTCGTATACCTTTTTTACCGGAGTATATGGATATGACATCGTTCATCACTCATTTTGAGTTTAAGACGACTAGTATAATATGAAATTCTAGATTACATTCATGATTTCTGATACATATGAAATACAAACGTACAAACGACCAATGCGGTATAATCATACATGGGCCAACCTTACGGAAAGACCAGACTTCCATCAGATTGGCAACGGAATTTTCTTCACAGTATTACAAGTTTTAATCTACAACAACTGAAAATATTCACTGGTATAAGAATAGGTATTTTTATAATTGCATTATTAGCAATTGGGCTAGTCTCTAATCACATCAGAGAATCTATTATTGTTATTCTTGGAACAATAAATGTGTCATTACTAGAGGTTCAACGACCTAAATGGACAATAATGGTTCGTACTCTTATTATTGCTTCAATAATTAATGCATCACTATTCACAATAGGGTCTTTGATAGGAGCAAATGATGGTTATATAGGAGTGCCGTTATTTGCCAGTGGTTTATTTATAATCTCATTCATGGGAGTATATCCTAATGCTGCTCCTAGCGTAGTAATTATATCATCTGTTATATTTTCTGTTGGTGTTTCCCTTCCTGGTCTTAATTCTATTCCTGCGTACGAACGGTTTTTGTTACTACTTTTAGGTGGATTATGGGGAACATTTGGTGTCGTTGTAATTGTTCATATCATCAATTTAAAAAAAATTTTAAGATCTACAATAATAGGAAAAGAAGGAAAATCACATTCTATACAAAATCGACAGCAACAACATTCTTCTTTATTTTCATTTCTACATTCAAGAATCAATCCTCATTTATTCAAACCATTAATAAGCAATATATCATTGAAAGCAGGACATTTTCAATTTTCTCTAGCTTTTGCTGTAACTGGAGCAATAGGATTACTTATTGCACAAAGCTTTGGCATAATGAGAGGATATTGGGTTTTGATAACCTTATGCGTTCTACTTTTACGTTCTGACGTCGCCGTTACATTCAGCTTCACATCTATGAGAATTATTGGTACTGTTATCGGAGCCGTAGTAGGCATGATAATAATTGCAAATGTTGTACCAAACATATGGTTATTATCTTTTATTCTATTTGTATTGGCCTGTATCTACTTTGCACTAAGAAATGTTAACTATGCTCTAGGAACTTTATTCTTAACAGCTTTTATTCTAGTTTTGCTTGATATTCTAGTTCCTGGTCAAACTATACTTGCCCAAACAAGAATATTAGATACGCTAATCGGTGCAGGGCTTGCATTGCTTGGAGTATTTATTATGTGGATCCTGTCTCATTTGAAGAAATAAGAAAATTTTTGACATAAAAAAAGATGTCTTTTAACTTGACTCACGATATCATTGAGAATGCTGACATACTATCAATACAATATGAACTCAAGTGTCCGCCATTACCAGATGTTGTTGTTGTAGATCCACTATATCTACCTGAGCCCTAATTGTTACCTGACCCATCACGATATCATTATATTGTAATCTAGTGTCGCCTGAGCCATCATATTCCACCATGTATATAATTCTCCATTAAATGAACTGTCATTTGCAAAAGATTTGACAGTTATTGTAACGTTAGAGCAACTATACTGCATAACATAAATTCATACTATAGTAAAATAATTTTACTCGTAATACATTTAGCTTAGTTATTCTTTCTAATATCATTGCCTATCGGCGATGTTTCTTCCGTACAATTGAATAATGCGTATAAAAATGAGATAGATTCGGATATAAAAGAAAGGATCTTACTTGTAAGAAGAGTTAGAATTGATTGTCAGGAAGCATCTAGAGTAGCAGAAAAAGAATTGTACAAATCAAGGTGGTGGGCATACAAGTGGTTAAATAGATTTGATAAACATGGGCTAGAAGGATTAAAAGACCATCCACGAAGCGGTAGGCCACCATTAATCTCGCAAAAAAAGATGTTAAAGATAAAACAAGAGATATCTGAAAATCCATCTGGTTGGCAGGTCAAACAAGTAATGGATATCATCCATAAAAAAACTGGTGTTAGATACCATGAAGTACACATTTACAGATTACTTCACAAATGGGGCTTTTCACCGAAGGTTCCTCAAAAAAGATTCGTTAATACTGCATCAAAAGAAGAAAAAGATTCCTTCAAAAAGGGGTACAAGAATTACTCTTGCAAATCTCAAAGGGATTTACAATAGCAGTACAGGATGAATCCATATTTGTACATGATACATTCGTTAGAAGAAAATTGTGGCTTCCCAAAGGGATTAGACCCGTAGTTACAATTACAGGTTCACACCAAAGGACTTGTGTTTTTGGTGCGCTTACCTTGAAAGGAAGACAGTTATTTCGTCAGTATGATAAGTTTAACCAAGACACTTTTCTTGATTATTTGAAACAAATAAAGAAAAAATTGGGAAAGTTTGTCCTGTTTACAGATAGAGCACGTCAACATCAATCAAAGAAGGTACAAGAATATTTGACCGATGCCAAGGATTCAGTAAGAATATTCTATATACCAAAAAGTTCGCCTGAGTTTAATGCTGTTGAAGGATGCTGGAGACAGGGAAAGTATAATATATTGGTATCAAAATATTATCCAAGATTTGCTGACCTGAAATCATCAATTGCCAAATATTATAGGACGAGACACTTTAACCTAGACATATTAAAGTATCTACTTAGGAAGACGAATTAGCGAATTTATGTTAGGCGGTATACTTGGTACACCTTTTGAATTTGTTACAATTAATTGAAAGGTTATACCAATGTCAGTTATCACTAGATGGGACGTAATATATAGTCGCATGTTAACAAGGGTTTGTTTTCATTATACTGTGAAAAGAATATTTGTTACCTCTAATTTTCTTAAACTTTATCGTGTATATTTTATAATATCTTTATATACTGAAAGTAATAAAATTTTTATATGTTTTTTAGGATTACAGTTTTAATTTTTTTTATAATCTTTGTATTTCTTATAAATATATCAATTTATTCAAATTATTCAGCAGGATTTACAACAACTATAAGAAATGGACCATTTAGTGTTAGTTCGCATAGTGTATCTACTCCCGTTATTACACGTTGCCCCCCTTCTACAAATGCTACTAGCGGAGGATACTCTTTAGCTCCTGGATATTCTCTATCTCGTGGACAATCTTTAGCTCCGGCAGTTAGTTTTTCTATACCTCCTCCTCCACCTCTTTCCCCTCTGGAAAGTTTCCCCTCTGTTATTCCTACATCTCCAAACTCAGTTAATCATTATACTCCTAATAGTTGGAATATAACTATGTATAACTCAAATGCAAATACACAACAATTTTACAGTTATGTAATTTGTACAAAATAGAGAACGTCTTAAATTTTGTACAATATATTATGTAGTCTTTACCTATTATGTCATAAATTTGTTACTTTCAGGGCATATCGTTTATTTTATATTGTAATTATGATACAGTTGTATGTCAAGGCGAGCCTAAATTATATTGTCTTCTATTATAATGTCAAATAGAGATCATATTGAAAGTTACGTTTGTTGTCTGCATATTAAACAACATTTTTGTGGTAAATCCAGATGTTTACTAACTGAATTTTAGAGTGATTTACAGAACAGATTTTAAATAATAATCTTAAAATTAGCTATAGTACGTATATTGTACAATTATAAAATTAATATAAAATATGGGAGAAAATTAAATGGTTCATTTTTTAGAGTTTTAACCAAACATTATTAATCTCATTTGAATTTATAATAGTTATTAAATTCTTCATATTTTCAATTGATCTGTCATGCCCATCCTTATATGGCGATGACGCACAATCTGAAATTACTACCGAATAGAATCCTCTGTTGAAGGCATCTCTAGCACAAGACTCTACACCACATTCCGTAGCAATACCGGTAAACACTATAGTAGTAATACCTGCATTTCTAAGCATGCGTTCAAAGCCTGTGTCTATGAATATACTTGCTGTATGTTTATTTATTACTATTTCATCTTGGTTTGGCTTTATTATAAATTCTATATCTTCAGAAGTAAACTGCTCATATAAGCGGTCAAATCCTCGTTTACCAAAAGTGTATAAAATTGCTGAAGATTCAAATCTTTTTGAAAGCGTTTGAATGGATGTAAAGAATATTGGAATTTTTGAATTACGTGCCAACTCTACAATTGAATTTAGATTTCTACTAAATTCTTCTGTATTAAAAATCATTTTTGTCAATGCACGTTGCACATCCCATAGCACCAATGCTGTATGTGTTGGATCTAAGATTTCTTCGATAGTATTATAGATTATTTTGTCTCCAGTCTTTTGCATATTATTATGCATATCAAAAAAGAATGAGAACATCAGAATATTTATCGATGGTGTTTCTTACTTAGTAGCACACAGTTTTGTATTTAGTTAACCTCTTACCTTTTCAATATAAATATGGTTTCCGTAATTATATGAAGGAACGTAAAAGATAATTATAATGAGAATTCAAAAGGAATTTAAATGTTATATTATGTATATAGGTTAAAACAAAGAAAGGATTTGGTGGCATTTTAGATTATAATCCTTTACAAACTTGAAAATGTTGAATAGGATTGTTATGTTGAATAAAGGATTAATTAGGATTGTTAACAAAGGTTATTCATTGCTATTGATGGCACACTAAAATATCCACTCCAACCTTCATAATAAATTTTGATTGGGTTTCATTTATACTCAATAACATTAATTCGTAGATCTCAACAAATACTTTTTGATATCCAGGTTAAATCTTATGGTTCTATAATATCGAGATATTACTTGTTTAAGGTAAGTGAAACTAGAATAATAGTTTGATAAAATAGTGTACTTTCCTTGTCTCCAACATTCTTCAACTGCATTGAATTCTGGTGAACCAACTGGAAAATACTCTACTCTCACATTTTCTTCATTCCTTTTCATATATTCTTGTACTACTTTGGATCTGTGCTGAGATGCTCTATCAACAAAGATGATAAATTTTTTAAATTTCTTTTTTACCTGCTCAAGATAAACTATAAAAGAATCACTATCAAATCGATCATACTGTCTGAATAGTTGTTTACCATCATTTGATATTATTCCAAAAACAATAGTTTTGTTACGAGAACCTGTGACTGTAACTATCGGTCTTTTTCCTCTTGAAATCCATTTTCTTTTTATGCACAAATCGTGTATAAAGATTGATTCGTTTTGTACTAGAATGTGCCATCCAGTTTTAAGATTGATAATGATTTCTTGTACCCTTTTTTAAATTTCTTTTTCTCTTTTTGAGTTGCAGTTCTAACAAATCTCTTTTGTGACATCTTTGCAGAAAAGCCCCATTTATGAAGCAGTCTATAGATATGTACTTCATGGTATTTGATGCCTGTTTTCTTTTGAATGACATCCATAACTTGCCTGAAATCCCAACCGGTGTTGCTATCTTCTAATTCTTTCCTTATTTTCATCATCAAATCATTATTAACTAATGGGGGTCTTCCACTTCTTGGCTTATCTTTTAAGCCTTCTAATCCTTCATCGTTGTATCTTTTGTACCATTTGTAGACCCATGCTCGCGATTTATGTAATTCTTGTGCTACTATTTCGATATGTTGTTTGTCTGTTAATATGCGTCTTACTAAAAGAATCCTTTCTTTTACATCCGCATTATGCTCGTCATTGTATACCTTGTCTAGTAATGTGAATTTCAACTAAAAGCAATAGAGTATATCAAGATGATAGCTAAAAACTTATCTATGAATTTATGTAAGTCAGTATAGCATATAAAATCCCAGGAATATGCTTTAAATTCAAGAATACAATAAAATATCCTTAGAACCATTAACAAAGCAAAGACCTCTTTAAAATCTTTTAAACATAATCTTTCCATAAACTAGCAAATTACTTGAATTTCTGACAAAGAATAAATATTTTTTAAGATGAAGCAGAGTATAAATGTTATACTTTAATAAAACTAACAAAATTATTATTATTGAACTTGAATCTATTTTTTCATTATTACTTTACTAATTACTTTCGTACTATCAAACAGTAACTCATTTGCAGTTGACCAAAACCTAGCCTTCCAGTCACAGCAAAATAATAATAATGCTGGAGATAAATATAAATTACAAGGAATTAACAATACATCGGATTTTGTCAACACTATATTAGATATTCACAATCATGAACCCATTGCTGTTAATGTTCCGGAACTAATGTGGAGCGACAAACTGGCCGACGATGCCAAATCTTGGGCAGACAATCTAGTAGCGCATAACCATGGCACGCCGATTGATGAGGCTTAACTAATACACTCACCATCGTCAAATCGTCTGGGTCAGGGTGAGAATCTTGTGGATCAGGGATGGATAGGTAATATATTTAGTACATCGATTGCTCATCTAGTCCAGCTCTGGGTTGATGGAAAGAATCATTATACTAATCATCCTTTCCAGTGGCCTCGAGATCATCAATATGCTCATTATACACAGATGGTCTGGTGGAACACAACCGCAGTGGGTTGCGCAACTGCCACTGCTAATGGATCGGCTAGTGTAAATCATGGTAGTGGTACGGGTCAAATTACCTGTCTAGTATGCTGCTTCAGCCCTGAAGGCAATATCATTGGACAGGAACCTTATTAGAAATAGAATGAAACAAAATATAACATATTATGGAAGAACATATGCTATGATGTTAATAGTCGTGTGTGCATCAGTATAATGTAAAATATAGCCTTTATTGAGATTATGAATGCTATACTGGAAATTATAACACATATCTTAAACCGGAAATACCTTTTATATTCATTTTTGCAAAATAATATAATAAACTATTTTACAATTTATATTGAATAAAATGATATATACGTTATTAGTATTGGTAGTATTTTGTTTATAACAATGTTAAACAGTTTCTTTTTTTTGAAAAAATCAATATGACGTTAACGTCCTATGGTAATTTTCAGGCTACTAAGGTAAGAACAGTGTTCTATGCTCAGATGGTCCCCCAATACTAATAGTTTTACTGGCAGATCCTCTCAAACCGGTACCACTGGTACTGGTTCCAATTCTCAATCTGCTTATATTTCTGCTACCTCATTCAGCACAGGCTCAGGCTGCCAAGGTGAGAACAGGAATACAGGCACAAGTATTGGTTGTACTGTCGATGATGATTAATGTTTATATTATCTATAACATCTGGTACTGTCGTATAACCGAGTAGTATCAATCTTTTACTTTTTTTTATAAAATTCTATTATTTTGTCTAACGGTTTTATTTATTATTATTGATGTCCATTATTTTCGGCCATGTTGCGATAATGTTTTCTGTTTTAGTATATCATATCAAATCAAAAATAAATATAATTTATAGATCTCTTGCATAATTAAATGCCTATCAAAATTTTATAAATTCTCAATCATATTTTATAATTTTTCCATTTTAGTTTGCGGATCATGATTAAAATGTGTCTACTTTTTAGAAGATCTTCTAATGGGGGATAATCATGCAAGAGATCTTATATTGTAAACTTCTTTTACATTGTTCAAATCTTATTATGAATATATTCTATTAGTCTTTAACTAAAGTCATTTTAATGTGAAAATACATTATCGTGGAAAAAAATCAAAGAATGTATTATAATTGAAACTGATATAAAAATAGGCTTTGAATTAATTTGGCTTTGGGTCGTTATTGAACCAATATAGAGAAATTCTTTCTTCTTCTATATCCACAGAACGAAATATATTTTTATTTGAGCGATCTCTCTCCACTGTTATAGAGAAGTTTGGAAATTGCATTGTTTCGTCAGTCGGCGATACATGGTATCCTTGAACCTGCAAATTCTTGAATTTGAGACTTTATCTTCATTCTTCTCTTGAAAAAGTTAATAGAAGGACAATACAGAATATTAAAGATATAATGAAGATCTTGAATGTTAGTTTCCTTGTAAAAAGAATACGTGTAAATTAGTACATGTAAAACAATGGAAAGATGCTTTTTGCTTATCGATATAATCAAGAAATAATATATTAAGTTAACACGGTCTATCTGGACATGCCCCAATTTTATGAATTGATGATCGATATCTACATAGTGTCCAATCAACCATTAGACTTTCGAATTTTTTACACATTATTATAACAACCAAATAATATTTCAATTTTACAGAGATGTTATAAGTTATGTGTGATCTATATAATCATGGAACAAAAATTTCCAATAGAAAGTAAATGCGAATGTAATTGTCATTGTAGAGCAGGCGCTGTAGAATTTTGTGGATATTGTTTTAGTTTCCATCAACGAAATGCATATTCTGAAAATAAAGCAAGACGACAAAAACAACAACAACAACAACAACAACAACAACAACAAATATTAATGAAAACACCCCCTCGAGTTCCACATAATAACAAGAAAATTGCGGTCTTGGTTCTAACCATTCTGATCAATCTATGTTCTAAAAAATGGTAAAAGAACTAGATACAGAACTACATATTTCCATTAGTGGATTTTCAATATCATGCTTTGATGATTCTTACTCTTACCGTAATATCAGGCATTAGATCTCTTGCATAATTACGTCCAAACAGCTTTATGATGTAAAGTTCCTTCTTTACCTGCTCTCTAGATGTTTTCATACGAGAGATTATCCAGAAATCCCCTACTTTTCAAATCATTCACTGGATTAACCATACAAGAATTTGATAATATTTTCGATAAAGAAATAACAAAAATATGTGACAAACATGATACTACGTTTATCCAAAAGAAAAGAAGATAGAGAAAGAAAAGTAGGCGCAGGAAGACCATTCAAACTTGACCTAGAGAATAGATTTCTAATGCTTTTAGTGTATTATCGTCTTTACATCACTTACATATTAACGGGTTTTTTATTTGACCTTGATCAAAGTACTATTTGCAGAGATAAAAAAGATTGAAAGTTTGATTAGAAAATGTTTACCCATTCACAAAAAACATACTACAAAACAGAGGCTACAAACTCCAGAGGAAGTAGAGAAATACTTTCCCGGATTTCTTGCTTTTATTGATTCTACAGAACAGCTGCAGATACCAAAGCCAATAGATAATAGAAGACAGAAGCTGTACTATTCTGGCAAAAAGAAAAGACATACTGTAAAGATAATTGATGGTTAACAATCGTGGTCATATTCTTCATAGGTTACACATAAGAAAGGAAAAAGACATGATTATGATATTTATAAAAAGAATCATCCTGTCACTCCAAAAGAGGTTGTTAATGTATTTGATCTAGGGTATTTAGGTATAGAAAAGGATTTCCAGAAAAACTAACATCTATACATATAGGAAGCAAAGAAACCATGAATTATCTCAAGAAGAAAAAGATTACAACACTATTTATTCAAAAATGAGAATAATGGTGGAACATATTATCAGCCGATTAAAAAAAAGTACAGGATAATCAATAATCGAATTATCACTTTTATCTATTATTGTTTTTATATCATATCCTTTTAGTGATGTTACAATAACAAATAATGAAATTCCTTTTTTATTAATGAGATTACGTTTTTTTGTTCTAACCTTGCTTCTATTTATAGGATTATTCATTTTCTTTACTATATAAAAGGAATATTATTTATTCGTTATCTAGTGATTGCGCTTTATCCACTTTATTTTATTTTTGTTATCGTATTTTTTTATAATTCTATCTATATCTTTTTGAAAAAATTTATCTGAACCTATTCTTGAACTCATCTTTGACATATAGAGACAGAAAGTCTTTTTTAGGAAGTATTTTTCATTGATGTCCAATATAAGAACATTTACAATTTCATACACTATTTTTCTTGAAGGGACTTTAGGACGACCTTTAGGGTTATTTGATTTATCTTTGGCATGGCCGCATATATTTTTTAATTTGATTTATATAAATTATCTATAATAATTGATATATGGTTATCCTCGCGAGATTGTTATCGAACCTAATGAAATAAAAGATAAGTTAATTAATTTATTCATCTTAAATAGTTAGGTTAAATATTCAAGTATCTCATAGATTTTGTTCTTTATGAAATTAGAACGCCTTCACATGATATTAAAATCGAACATGACTCTAGTAATTCTAGCAATTATTGTTTCAGTAAATATAATTTTTGGAGGAATTGGAGTATATTAGTCAGAATACAAACATTCGGGTGCTAATATAACCAGTTTGGGTGATGCATTATGGTGGGCAGCAGTAACAATTACCAGTGTAGGATATGGTGATTATTATCCAGTTACCCCTATCGGAAGAATTATAGCAATATATATAATGTTCTCTAGAATGGGTGCAGTAGTACTTTTAGTTGGCATAATTGCACAAGGAAGTCTACAACGAATAGAATCTAAGCGGAAATCAACCATGCAAGTTCAAAATAGATTACCTGATGATGATAGGAAAACAAATATAATAAATAAAATTAGGGAGCTTGAGAATATAAATGATGATGATTTTGAAATTCTTGTTATCATGATAAAAGATTTACGTCGTACCCTGCTTGAGGAGTAAAAATTTTTATTCAAATGTAAGAGATGTGATAAAGGTTATCATACTAAACCTAAATTTTGTAGTAACTGTGGCTTTGATCTTAAATAATGAATACAAGATAATATTAAATTTTTTAATTTAAATTATTAAACGTTTAAAGAAATAATATTTCCTCTTGTTTAATAATTATATAACCATGTTTTCAACATAGTCTATACATATTATTCTTGATGACCATGTTAACTTGAGGTAACTATATAGGTTTAACACACTTATATCTATTATGTCCTGTAGGAACAGAAACGACATCACAAATTATAGGCTATGGATTATACTTGTACTTTTTAGGTATATCATTTAAAAGCACGGTGAAAAGCAACATTTTTCATAAAAATAGTAAAAACGAATCATGTACTAATTTGACACCAGAGTCAAAAATCAGCCAAAATAGAAATAATGAAAATAAGAAGAAACGGTAGTAAAAATAGATTATTGATTAATATGGCTATGGATTGTTATCTATCTTGAAAAAAGAAATTCTACCCTTTCACAAATTCAAAGAGTTAAACGTGAATATATGTATCAGAGCATTTTCTGTATCAAGTAGTAATTAGGTACAAGTACATTTGGTTTCATCAGGCGATGGTACGTGGAATATACAAGCATCTCGATTTCTAAAACATTATCACCTTCATTCTTCTTTTGAAAAAGTTTGAAATCACTTTTTTTCCAAAGATTGCATAACTCCATGACATGCCAAACACTGCAAAACTATTTCCTTCTCTGAACGGTTTAATATATTAAATTTTCTTGAACCACAGTGTTCACATATAGGGCAGGTCCTTTTTTTCAATTAATTGTCCTTCCATACCGGTCTTGATCCATTTTATGTTTAGATATATTCGTATCTTGGACGTTATCTACATAATAAGTTTAATTTGTATATTTTGTAGGTTTAACCGTAATAAACCATGTAAAAATATAAGATGTTATTATATCGATAGAAATTATTATTTTTAACTTATAAAAAATAAAATTAAGTAAAATTGTTAGATCTTGTATAATCCGCGTAATTAAAAAATTTTTTCTATATATAATTTAAATTTGTTCATTTATTGGTGATAATTGTAAATTCTGTTGTTAATCATCAATAATTTACAAAATTCTGATATTCGCCTAATTACACAATCTGCACATAAAAAGAAAATTAAAAAATCTTAAAACGTTAAAAAAATTATACACTCAATAATGTTGAAGAGAATTGGTAAGGTATGATCATGAGATTTTTTATAATATTTTATGACACTGAATACAGATATTCAAAATTTGTAATTAAGATGAGATTAGTGAATTTAATGATCAAGTTCTCTATAACATTATTATTTACAAAAATTTTGATACTCATTTTTTCATTAAATGATACGTATTATTAGTAAAAGCTCACTCTGAATGCGAGAGGATCAATTAATTTTGTTATAAATCCAATATCTGCTGGCCTCGAGGACCTCCTGACATGAATGGTATAAACGGTACTAACGAACAACAAGGACCTCAAGGAATATCTAGACAAGGAATAGAATTAAGTAATTTAGCCATTATTATTAGAATTGTTGGAATTTTACCATTATTGAATCCGATATCTACTATTTTTTCAGTCCAAATACAAGAGAACGCACCAACACCAAATATGTTATTTCCTTCAACTGATTCAATAAATCCTCCAGACAGTTCTACATCTACTACTGTAAAAATATTACCTGGAGATAACGATGTAACAGCAACTTCATCCATTCTTCCTATTATTGTATTGCCTGTGACATATAGTCCAGTTGCTCCGTCACAATGGAATCAAATCAGGAAAAAACATGTGAAATTGATTATCAAAAAATATTATAATTGAAATCAATAATTCCACTTTTTTTTAATATTAAAAAGTTATTTATCTTTAATTTGATGTCTGATTGATAATGCAACAAAGCACTTACCATTTTAATTAAAGATTAATTGAAAATAATTAAATCATAATACTTAATTTAAATCGTATTAAATTGCATGACATTCTCATTTAAAAAACATCTATCTTGATTGAGTGATAAACTATGGATTTTTGAAAATATACTATAATGAATTAGTTGCTTGAATAATTATAATACTATGTTGCAAAAAGACTTTTCCAAATATTTTTAATATCAATATCGTACACTTTACCTCGTGTAATATAACCATGAACTTTCAAAAAAATATGTATTTATAAAAATAGCCTTGTACTATTAATTCTGTAACATTCCATAGAAAAATTCCTTAAATCAAACGTTATAATATATGATAATAAGCCTTTTCTTCATTGATCGTATATAAATTGAGTAACTAAAAAAACTTAAAATAATAGATATTTTGATCAACCAAATATTTTTTATAGAAGATTTTATTTTAACATGTATTGAAAAAATATAATCAAAAAAAAGTTTTAGGATTAATTTGTCTTGCCTTTACTCTTATTGTAATTTCTGTGCTAGTTACATACCCGGGTGTTGCTAACGCACAAGGCAAAACATTAAATCAAAATTCCGAAACTAACAAGACCGTAAATACTGTAAATATTATTCTAGTCCATGGTTTATGGGCCGATGGATCCTCATGGGGTAAAGTAATTCCAATTCTACAAAAAGAAGGCCATAGAGTTATAGCAGTACAGCTTCCACTCCATTCTCTTATAGATGATGTCTCCACCGTAAAGCGTGCAATTAATTTCATTGGCGGACCCGTAATTCTCGTAGGACATTCATATGGTGGAATGGTAATCTCAAACGCTGCTTATAATAATCCTGATGTCAAAGGTCTTGTATACATCGCAGCCCTTGCTCCTAAGGAAGGTCAAACGGTCAGCAACATTTTACCACCTTTCCCAGAAAAGTTTGAAGGAAAGCCCCTTTTAATGAAGGATAATGGCGGATTTGCTTACTTAAACCCATCTTTATTTCACGATTTATTTGCTCAAGATGTTGATTCATCCCAAACTAACACTATGGCTGTTGTACAAAAACCAGCTAATCTTTCAGGAATAGTAAACGAGAAATCAGGTCCACCCGCCTGGAAACAACTTCCCACTTGGTATCAGATATCAGAGAATGATCGCGCCATGCCTCCTACTCTTGAACATCAATTCGCAAAACAAATCAATGCAACTACCATCTCAATTCCATCTAGTCATGCATCACTTGTATCGCATCCACATGAGATTGCCCAATTAATACTTGATGCAGCAAAAAGAGTTATGAAGTAGTAAATCCAAAATGGGATGTTTAGAATATGAATTCAAGCACTATTACCACTGAGGATGGTACTATAATATACTATAAAGACTGGGGTGAAGGCCCAGTAGTAACGTTATCTCACGGCTGGCCTCTGAGCTCTGATGCTTGGGATGGGCAAATGCTTTATCTATCCCAGAATGGATTTCGCGTTATCGCTCACGATCGTCGCGGTCATGGCCGGTCGAGCCAGACATTTTCTGGGAATAATATGGACGCTTATGCCGACGATCTGAGCTGCTGTAATCGAAGCACTCGATCTCAAGGATGCTACACTAGTGGGTCATTCTACCGGTGGCGGCGAAGTTGTCCGCTATATTGGTCGTCACGGTACGAAGAGGGTCTCAAAAGCTGTCCTTATCGCAGCCGTGCCACCAATCATGCTTAAATCAGACGCCAATCCGGAGGGATTACCTATGGAGGTGTTCGACAAACTTAGAGAAGGTATTGTAAAGGATCGTTCGCAATTCTACAAGGACTTGGCTACACCATTTTATGGCGCTAACAGACCTAGCACCAAAATTTCCCAGGGGATTTTGGATCAATTCTGGTTGTGGAGTATGCAGGCGGGTCTAAAGAACGCCTACGACAGTATCAAGGCATTCTCCGAGACAGATTTTACGGAGGATCTTAGGAAGATAAATATCCCTACCCTAATCATGCATGGCGAGGACGATCAGATCGTCCCAATAAAAGATTCTGCTGTCAAGTCTGCTCGACTTATAAGTGACGCTAAGGAAATCTATTATCCTGGTGCTCCGCACGGACTTACTGCTACACATCAAGACCAAATTAACGAGGATCTATTGACCTTCTTAAAATCCTAGACTTTAGGATTAATCTCATTTTATTAGTTGTTGAAATTCATAGTACTTCAAATACAAGAATGAACATGACATGATATAAAAGAAGATTATTTTTGGCATCAATTAGTAGATGGTCAGGATATCGGACAGAAAACACTAGAAATACATAAATCAATATGAAATGATCTTTTTATGAATTATAATGACAATGGATTATAAAATAATTCTAAAATAGTTTATTTTGTTGTTATCTATCTATTTCTCGTTAAAAAAAACGCTGAAATTTATTTTTATAAATAAAGTTGATCTGTTGGAATCCAATTATGTGAAAGTGAATCTATAGTGCCATTTACATTTGTATCTATTTCGTTATTTTTGTATACGGATTCATTTTTCTTTACCTCAAAAATCAATTCAATATGCTCCTCTACCCTTACTGAATTTTCCCAATAATCCCCTTTTTTCAATATTCATTTTAGAAATCTGAATAATATATAATTTGTAATCATTCAAAATAGATACAAAAAAGGTATATTGCTCATTTTTTGGAACCGAATCTGCATCTATATTCTTTCGAGAAATAGGTTGACACTATAATAGAATAGATAATTTCTTTGTCAAATGCTCTTAAAATATGAATAAAAGGGTTTAATTATCTATAATTCTTATTTATAAAAATAAGATTATTAAATAAAAGGATTATAATTTGAACTTTTTCCATATTTGCTTTTACGATAGGAAAGATTATTTTTATTTATAATAATAACGGATGATTGGTTAATGAATGTCATCTTTTTTGATAATTATTTTTTTAACAATTATCTTAAATAATTAAACAATAATTAATATAAAATTAAATAATTCCATAAATAAAACAAAATGATGTTCTTTTAATGTGAATGAAAAAAGGTTTTTTTGATAGAAATTTGATGTTAGTGTTAAAATTTGTCATTACATTTGTCATATTAAGATGTTAAATTCCAAAAGGATTCGAATCCTATATTTTTCTTATTCACGGAGTACTTGATGAACGAATGAGATCGCAATCGATCCTTCGCCCACAGCAGATGCAACACGTTTGATGCTGCCACCACGTACATCACCCACAGCAAAAACCCCTGGGAGACTCGTTTCTAGCAAATACGGCGAACGTCCTAATGGCCAGAGAGCAGTGCTCAGGTTTTCTCCAATTAGATCAGGACCAGTCTTAATAAATCCTTTAGTATCAAGTGCAACACAACCCTCAAGCCAACGAGTGTTAGGGGTAGCACCTGTCATGACAAATACATGACCGATTTTTTGTTCCTCGGTTTGTCCTGTTTTATTATTTCGCCAAAAAACAGATTCGAGGTATTTATCGCCTTCTAATGCTACGATCTCTGTGTTCGGTCGGAGTACAATTTTTGGATTCTCTTCGATTTGGCGAATTAAGTAGCGTGACATACTTTTGGTTAAACTATCCGATCTTATTAGCATGTGTACTTGCTTAGCCCTTACTGCAAGAAATACCGCAGCCTGTCCTGCCGAATTTCCGCCTCCAACCACAATCGCTTCTCCACCATCACAGGATTGAGCATCTACTAGTGTCGTCGCATAATTAATGCCTAGACCTTCAAAGCGCGACAAGTTTTTCAACGATGGCCTTCGATACTCTGCTCCAGTAGCAATCATGATTGCCCGTGCCGGAATTCGAGCGCCGTTCTCGACTTCGACGGTATATGGTTTGCGATCACAAGATAGTCGAGTGCATTTGGCTAAAAGTATCTCCGCACCAAACTTCTGTGCCTGAATGTACGCAAGACCTGTAAGATCTTTGCCGGATATACCATATGGGAAACCCAAGTAATTTTCTATTCTAGAACTTGACCCTGCCTGGCCTCCTGGTGTACTTGTTTCAAGCACTAGAACGTCAAGACCTTCTGAAGCGCCATATACTGCAGCAGCTAATCCTGAAGGACCAGATCCAATGATCACAAGATCTCGTATCTTGGTTTGATCAATAGAATCATTGAAACCCAAACAGCTTGCGATTTCCTGATTACTTGGATTCCGAAGTACAATCTCGCCTCTACAGATCATCACAGGTATTTCGCTAGGAGCAATATGGAAACAATCCAACATATTCTCTACACAAGGGTCGCGTTCCAGATCTATGTAAGAATAAGGATATCCATTTCGCACTAGAAATTCTTTGATCCGAGGGGTATCCGGGGAATGGATCGATCCTATTAGCACAACATCGCCCATGCCAGCAGCTACCAGCTCAAGCCTGCGTAGAACGAATGCACGCATAAGAATTTCACCCAGTTCGGCATCAGTCTGAACTAAAGCCAACATATGTTGGCGATCTAGTTCAATTACCTTACCTGACCTGCTTACACGACAACGAAATAAAGTTCGACGTCCTGAGAGCGTATTCACCTCGCCTGTGAATTGACCGGGACCATCAACAGTGACAATAGTTTCAGTAGATCTCACTTGACGTACAATTTCAATCTCGCCAGAGACAACTACAAAGAAGGGTACAGAGACATCACCCTGCTCTACAAGTATTTCCCCACTCTTTATCGTACGCATGTTTCCATGTGCCGCTACACGATTAATCTGATCTGGTGTTAGTTTAGGGAATATATGATCAATACGTGATCCGGTAAGTGGAATTCCTTTGAATATATCATTCATGAATCTCGATCTCGTGTGTATGACTGCATCTTGCATATCCTCGATCGGATCTCTTACCTTCATCTATACACTTGTTATAGTATGGTTCAATGTGATTTTGTATAATTTCCTTGTTATATTCGATTTGGGTTGTGATACCCTTTGAATTCATACTAGTAGAATATAATCATTCGTTTATTATTAAAATTTAGTTATGCTATTATAATATTGTTACATCTTACAATATCTAAAGAAAAGGCTTTTGTAAAATCCATTTTATTTATAAAAGTTGGATATTTAAATATATCATAAAACCCATGGACATAGTTAAATTATGAGGGAATAGTGATAGGTATTAAAAAAGATATCCTTGATCCTATTGTTACTCTAGTTATACGCTACCATTCCTTTAGATATGAAAGTCTGAACTCTTTCAGTATTATATATGGTTTTAAAAATTTTATAGTATCATATAACTATAGGAAATAACTATCATTCGAGCCAAGCATCTAATCTGCCATACTTAAAATCATTTGAAATAATATCAAGAACAACATTAACAGGGCTACATATTATTTAACAAATATTGATATTCCCAAAAATTATAAAATTGGTCTTTTAAATTCCATAATCCGTGTTGTACTACGTATCTCCAAACGACAGCTTTCTATTATGTTACTAATATACATTAACAATAGATAAAATTTTTGGGATAAGAAAATATGTATTTTTATTTTGATATTTGTCAATATGCAATATATATCTTTTAATTCTTTTTTCACTCGTTGTAGTGTTAAATGCTCTTTATAAACTAGAAAAGGTATGGGTAGTAATATAGCAGATACAATTGATAATATTCAGACACAAATTGTATTGCATACACTTCAAATAATAATACTTGCTTGTATGTGACAGGTTCTGTTAACTTCAATTTTTCTATTGAATATAATGATAGATACGCGATATTTCTGAAAATTTTTAGAAATAGAACTGGTTGTGCCCAAAGTAGTGAGATTGTATTGAAATTGAAATGTCTTTAGGAATAAATTGATAATATTTAGAAAATCCTTAAGTTAACAGGGTTATGTGACAATTATACGATCAAATAATATCCTATTTCAAGAAGTGTATTAAAAATAATATAGCAATGGAATTATATAATAAAATATCAATAAACTACCACAAAATAGTTAGTCTGATTCTTTATTTATATACTATTTTATTAGGTGTTGTCTTCACAAAAGATAGTAGAATTTCATTATATCTATTTCCAATAATATTACTTGTATTATTTTGCACCTTTTTAGATTTAGATAATAAATCTTGGGCTGATTCGGTGGTTGATACCATAAATGTTGGAGTTGGTCCATTTGGTGTTGCATATAATTCAAATAATAATGATGTGTATGTAGCTAATACGGGTTCAAATACCGTCTCTGTTATTAATAGATCTAATTCGGTGGTTGATACCATAAATGTTGGAAGTTTGCCAGTTGGTGTTACATATAATTCAAATTGAAAATATGCCTTGGCATAACCTAAGAGAAGAAGAAAAGTGTTTGGATAATGAAATGGCTCGCCTATTTTGCCTTGGTTCATCTCTTTTAGTTCGGTATTCCAGTTGTTAATGATATCAAAGCCTAGCAAGATCTCTCCTCTTTTAACTAGAGATTGGTTGTAGGTAGACCAGTTCACAGGTTTGTTGGTTGATGTTAGCTAAATGTATTTGGAATATGGGAATCATGCAACAAAGCATAAAATAGATACTACATTTCAAAAATGTTATTTGTTTATGGATAAGGCATCACCTCATTACAAATCAAAGAATGTATTAAAGTATTTTGAAGATAACAAAGAGACACTAATTCCTATATATCTTCCAACTGCGTCACCTGAATTCATGATAATGGAAGAGATATGGAATATCTCCAAAGGAGATCTATTTGTTTTGAAATATTGTTCATCCTTTACAGATCTAAAAAATAAGATTTCTATATATTTCAGAACAAAACGATTCAATCTTGACATGAGAAACTATTTGTTAAGAGATGTAGTTTAGAAAACATATGCTAACGGGTATAGTGCTAAAGTCTAATCTAACAAAATTTTACTGCACATATGTCTTTTTTGTAAATAATGAAAAAACCTTAAATCATTGGCCTTTAAAATAATTGAATGGTCCAAAAATTTAATTGGTCTTATGCCATATTTTTTATTTGCGGACTAGCTGCAGGTATTGCAGCACTTACCTTATCATTACTTTTTAAAATCTCTTTTAATGGTTTTTTTGTTCCTGAAATAGCATCACAGGCTCTAGTTTCGTTAACTTCTGGTGAAATCGAATCAAGGGCAGTTGAAACATTGGGACCACTTGCTAAATATTCAACCTTTTTTGGCGCTACTTGTGTTAATCTATTGATATATGGTTTCATAGGGATTTTTCTTGGAACAATTTTCAATAAAATTCATTTACACAGATTTATTCAAAGGACCATAGTGTCTTCATTTTCATCTTATATAATTATATTAATAATATCATTATCTTTTATTATAATAAATACAATTCCAGGTCAAAAAATACTGATTCCTTTTTTATCTCTCATTATGCTCTTAATTCCTCATATTGTATATGGTTCCATCTTCGCTTTTTGTTTTGAAAAAATAAAAACGAAAAAATCTTCTTTGTTTTCTATTGGACAGACCTCAGGAAAGATTAGTGATAACAAGGGTGACCAATCAATAAATATCAAGTCAGATAAATCCAAATTACCCACTATTGAAACAGAAATTGATTATAAAAAAAGGGCTTTTCTACGTGCACTTGTAGTATCTGCTATTGCAATACCTATAATGTATTTTGGATTCAATCGCCTATTTTCTCATCCTTCATTACAAAATTTACAAGAAACATCAATATTACCTCTAACAGGTTCACAAAGCACAGATTACAAACTAAAATCAAGGACACCAGGTTTTGAGAATGCAATATTAACACCATTAATTGATGCGGAAGTAACTCCTACATACCTTTTCTACAGGATAGATAAAAATGCCATAGTACCTGCAATTGATATAACAGGATGGAGCTTATCAATTAACGGTCTAGTTAATAATCCTTTGACTTTAAGTTATAAAGATATCAAGTCAATGAATTCGGTAGAACAATATGCAACTCTAACCTGTGTTAGCAATAAGATTGGTGGAGACTTGGTAAGTACTGCATTATGGAAAGGAGTTCACCTAAGAGATATACTTGCCAAAGCCCAAATTAAACAAAACGTAAAGTATATTGTTTTTAGATGCTATGATGGATACGATGTTGGAATACCATTAGAAAGCGGTCTTATGGAAGGTACATTATTGGCATATGATATGAATAATATTCCTTTACCAAATGACCATGGATTTCCTTTAAGAGCTATAGTTCCAGGATTTTACGGAATGATGAATCCCAAATGGATAACAGAAATAGAATTGGTTGATTCTACTTATGAAGGATTTTGGCAGAGAAAAGGATGGACAAATAATTCTAATACCAATATCTATACGTCAATAGTCACAGCAGGTAATCAAGAAATTATACACAGATTTCCACATCTAGTTAATAATAATTTTGCAATCGATAAACCATCTCAAATTGCAGGTATTGCTTTTGCAGGAGACAGAGGAATATCTAAAATCGAGGTAAGCATAGATGGAGGCAATAACTGGAAAACTGCTATTATCAAAGATCCATTATCTAAATATACATGGGTTTTATGGACAAGTGGTTTTACTCCTAAATCATCAGGTAATTATGAAATAGTAGTCAGGGCTACCGATAAAACTGGTAAAATTCAAACATCGAGTTTTGCTGAACCTTTTCCAAATGGTGCGTCGGGATATGATATGGTCGATATAAAAACATAATATCAAAACTAAAATCATAAATCATTTTTCAAAATTGAAGATATATTATTTATTAGATCTTTTACATGATTAGATGGATATCAAAATTTTACAAATTATTGATGATTGATAACAAGATTTACAATCATCACCACTAGAATGGCACGCAAGTTCTATGTATAGAAAATTCTTTAATGCTATTAGATCTCTTTCATAATTAAAAACAATCTACTTTTCAAATAGGAAATATATTTTCTTCACAGATGCAGGTTCATTATTTTATCGATTAGCAGACCTGCATCTATATCTTATACTTTATTGTAATTTTCCAATTTGTTCCTAAATACATCTGCAAGTATCCTGTAATTTTCAATCGACAAATATAGTATATTCTGTACTATCCTCTTTTTGGAATGATTATTGTTGTATTCTTTTTCTTGCTGTGACAAATGTTGTTGTCTCTTTCTTCTAAAGATGTGGATGACATTTGTCCGTGGGAAATCCATTTTATTGCCAAATTTCCAAGATCAAACATATTTACATCTTCTTTTGAAGTTAAAGGATGATTTTCTTTATAAATATCATTGTCATTCTTCTTCCTTTCCTACATTCTGTTTTATGAATGATAATACTTGATTGGTAACCATTAATTGCATCTTTACTATAATATGTTTTTTCTTCTTGCCTGAATAGTATGCCTTGCATCTTTTATTATCAACAGGTCTTAATTGATTGTTTTGTAGATTTCATAAAAGCAAGAATGCCTGAAAAGGATTTCTCAACTTCTTTTAGCGTTTGTAACCTCTGTTATTCTGTGTATTTTCCTTGGGATTAGTACACATTTTCTAAGTAGGATTTCAATCTTTTGAATATCTGCAGATTGTAATTTGATCAAGATGAAAGAGAAAGCCATCTAGAGTGTAAGTAATGTAAAGACGATGATAAACCAAAAGATTTACAAATCTATTTTTTAGGTCTAATTGGAAAGGTCAACCTCTGCAATACCCATAGCTCTTTCTTGATATTTTTTGGACGAGCGTTGCATCTCATGTTTGTGATATTTTTTGATATTTCTTTATCGCAAATATGGTCAAACTGTTACACTGTCAAGCCTGTGAATGATTTAAAATAATGTTTTTTGATAACCTCTCGTATGAAATCAATGAAAAACAAATGGATGGATAAACTATGGGTCAAAGCTGTTTATTCTAATTATGCAAGAGATTGATTATAAGAAATCTATTGATATTTTTAAATAAGTTTTATTGTGGATTAACAATGTTCGATTATCTTTCTATAAATTTACCAAATCATATTTGAGTATTACACTTAATAATGCATGTAAAGATAACAAAAGATTAGCCATGATTTTTCCAATTTTATAATTGGCCATAATGGAAAATTGCTAACATATCATATCTTTTGACACAAATACGTTTTAATATAATTTATATTATTTTCCAAAATGTATATTTTAAATTACTTAATTTGAAGAAGATGTATTTGTATAGATATTAGTGATAATACACTTTTTGACAGTAGCTGACATTATGCCACCAAAACAATCACTTGAATATTTTGAAACATATTCTCTATTGGAAGATTCAGAAACACTATACATTCCCATACCTAATTTTACTTTAGTGCCAAATGCATTACCAGAAAATGATGAAGGAGAAGGATCATTAGCATGAACAATAATTATAAAATCAGATGGAGTTTTATTTCCAATGTTTTTATTATCAACTGTTATTATTACATTTAGGACTCCTTTCACTTTAGTGTCAATATTATTTACGGAATATAAAATAGTAGTGTTTTTTGCAGTATTATTAAATTGGTGACTTTTTTGGATTACATTATGAGTAGTTGAAGTTGAATTTGGCGGATTATCCTTTAATTTCTCTATATTAGAAATACCATAAATATTATGTATTATTAAAGATGTTAATATTATAATAATGCTCAATAACAAGATGCTAATGAATTTCATACTATTGCTATCTGTTGTTATGATAACTAAATTAATTAAGTTAACTATATTTCATCGGCATATGAAATCTATAATATAAAATTAAATACTTTGTTACTTGGTTTATCTACAATAGTTATAAAGTATTGCAACAAATAATGTCAAACTAAATAACAAATTAATTTGCGATATTAACATAATTTTTGTAATTGATGTCTAAGGTAATTTATGAATATTATTATTGAATTTCCATTTTACAATAACTAATCCAATTAAATAAAGAAGTAGTAAAGGTCCTACAACAAACCACATCGTAATTCCACTTCCATCCGGGGTAATAAAAGCACCAAATAAAATTAATATCATAAGTATATAGCGAAAATTGTTTTTCCAAAAATTTGGCTTGACAGCTTTGATTTCAGTAAGAACTAACATTATTAAAGGAAGTTGATAAGAAAAACCAAATAGAACTAAAAAATTCAAAGTAAATGAAACAAATTGATTTATATCAAAAAAAGATACGACTCCAATTGTTTGACCATATTTATATAAGAACTCGATGGTAAAAGGTATAACAATACAATAAGAAAAAATACAGCCTATTGCAAAAAGAATAGCTGAAGGAAATAAAGTTTTTTTAATACTTGCAATTTCATTAAATTTAAGCGCTGGAGTTATAAATGCCACTATTTCTCTAACCATTATAGGTAAGCAAATGACTATGCTTGTTATTATAGAAACTTGTATTTGTGCCATAAAAGCTTGACCGGGCGCTACTTGAATAAGAGTAACGTTTTTTGGTAGCAAGGTAAATTTCATAAAAGAAATAATTTGGATTGAAATATTATTTGATGGTTTAAAATAAAATACAGGTATTTTTATATGTTGAAAATCAATCAAAGCAATGCTCATTGTCATACATATAAAGAAAACAATTATTATAAAAATCGAAATTCTAGTGATTCTTGCTTTAATTTCGAGCAAGAACTTTTTTGAGGATGTTTCTTTACCAATTTTTATTACCATTTAAATTATTTGTTTCCTATTTTTATTACCTGTATTGATATTAAAACGGCTCTGTTCACTATACACATTTTTCTTGTTATGAAAAACCACATACAAATTATCCAATTAATTACGTGGTTTAGTTTACATTTTTTTCCCGTAAGAAAATAAAATTTTCGATTCTATTTTTTACATAGTATTGTTCTTTCAATTATGCTTTTTTCAAAAGAAGAATGAAGTTATATTTTAGTTTTAATATTCTACAATTAGAAGTTTAAATAACATTATAAATAAAAAATATATAAATTCTATAACAAATAATTTCTTATTTTTATTGTGTTAGTGAAGTTATTATTCCAAATAGTGGTACTGTGAATAGCCCTTCTGTTTTTATTGGATCTATAGATAAATTAATTAATTTGCCATTTAAAAGAGACAAAACCATTGGCACGTCTTTGAAAACCGTTTTACCATTAAAGTTTATCTCTACATTAGCTTTGAACATAGTGCTATTATTGTTTGACAATTGAATATCTTTGTTGGTAGATATAGGCGGAACTTCGCCTGTAGAATTAGAAACCCCTGTAATTGAAAAAGTACCATTTACTTTTCCATTTAGTGTTAGATGTTGTACATTCCATTTAAAGTCTTGTAATTTGCCACTATTAACAGCAAAGCTATAATTTCCAGCAATTATGGATCCTGCAGAAGGTAATAAATTAAATTGTGAAATTGAGTTAGGTTTTGGTGTAAACATTATACCGGTTGGCAAAACAAATGTTTGACCCGTATATCCTTTTGCACTAAATGTTCCAACACTAGTAGTATTGGATTTTTGTGCTAAAGTACTTTGATATCCATTGTAATTACTTGATATTATAATAACAGATAAAATGAGTGTAATAGTTATTGTGGTTGAAATTAACTTGTTTTTTGTATATAACATACTATTTCTTGATATATTTATCTAAATAAACTATAAATAAGATGTTTTTTTTGAAGTTTAATATTCCTTTATAATAGATCTCTTGCATAATTAGAAACAATCCAAATTGTTCTTCTGAATTCTTTGAATTTCTAATTCTGTTGATTTAATATTTTGTAGTTTATCAAGCCTGTAACGATGTCTGACACCTTGTTATATTTTCTCAATTTATTTCTGAAATTCATTCATTACCCTATACTTTTTTAATCTGCTGATAGTATGTTCCACTATTATTCTTTTTTTGGAATGAATTTTGTTATATTCTTTTTCATCATCTGATAAAAATCCGTTTCTTTTCTTTTTATATGGTAGTGCAGATAGTTGTTCTGAGAAATCCGTTTCTATGCCCAAATACCCTAAATCAACTACATTAACAACCTCTTTGGGAATGACAGTAGGATAATTCTTTTTATAGACATCATAGTCATGTTTTCTTCCTGTCTTATGTGCAACTTATGAAGGATGTAACCACGATTGTTAACAGTATGTCTTTTCTTCTTACCTGAGTAGAATATCTTTTTTTCTTTCTTTATTTATAGGTCTAGGAATCTGCTGCTCTGTGGAATCGATGAAAGCCATAAATCCAGGAAAGTATTTCTCAACTTCCCCTGGTGTTTTTAGCCTCTTTGTTGTGTTGTATAATTTCTGCGGAATTGGTACGCATTTTCTAATCAACTCTAATCTTTTGGATGTCTCAGTGCAGATGTTGTTTTGATCTGAGATCAAATAGAAATCCTGCTAAATGTGTAAGTTATGTACAGACGATAATAAACCAGAAGCATTACAAATCTATCTTTTAAATCCAGCTTGAAGTGCCTTCCAGCACCAGCTTTTCTTTTTTCTTTTCTTTTATATGATAAACGTTTTATCTCATGCTTGTAATATTTTTTTGTCATGTAATTATCATAAATATCATCAAATTCTTGTACAGTAAGGCCAGTGAATGATTTGAAAAGCAGTGGTTTTTTGGCTAATCTATCATATGAAAGCAAAGAAATGACAAGAAATTGAATAGAATCAGATCATAAATCTGTTTATTCTAAATACGCAAAATTTTATGATTTATTTTAATTATATTATATTATGTTAAAAATTATTAATCATTATAGATATTTAATATCATTATTTTTATTTACATTCCAAAGATGAGAAATGTTCATCGGTAGATGGCTATCAAATTTTTATACTATTTTATTATTTTTGCCGACGAACCTGCAATATGGTATGATATATTTTTATAATTCATTTATGCTTTATTTTACTATTCCTATAGCCAAGGTTTTAATATCTATTTTTTCTAGATAAATGGTATCTTATTATATAGTAGCTTTGTTACATGATTCAAAAATCAGTTGTAGCATCAATTAATCTGTAACAATAACAATTGAATTTTAACTATTTTCGTTTTATCTTCTGTATCAAAACATTACCAAATAACGAATAAAGTAGTTATACAACAAACCACATTATTTCTTCTTTTGCTATTATAATAATAAAAAATAAGGCTAACTATATGGATATTTTAACTGCTTGATTGAATTCTTTTATTTTGTTAATATTTTTCTTATTTCAATATTTGTTTTTGAAATGAAAAGTTAGTAGAAAATTTTATAATGTAAAGACCTGGAAAGTCAAAAATCCTCAACTGCCATGTGAGATTAGTTTCCGTATTATCATATGATCTAGATGCAATTGAAATTAGGTCCTGACTATAAATCTGGAAAATTGGATAAAGAAGAATTATTGTTGCTATTTGTACAATTGGCAGAATCATGACACCATTTAAACCTGAGAAATTTAAAACCGATGATAAGAAAAATTAAATATTACCATATATAGTTTATTTTAATTATTTAAAATAAAGGATAATTCACCTGCGATCTATATCTATGCAAAAAGTTTTAGCATCCTTATTGTCCATATGATAAATCATATTAAATTAGAAGTGAACAAAAATTGAAGATGTTGCATATTTTGACGTCTATTTCCATTGCAAAAAAAAAAACAAATGTAAATTTAAACCTGTCAAACGATGACTCAAATTGTTCGTTTATCAAAATAATAAAGAATAATATTTAAGTTGAATTCTTTGAGCCGTGCATATTTTCAAATATATCTAAATCGGCAAATATTCCCACTATCAGATTTAATATTCTCACTTGATGTTACCCTTATCCAATATCAACGGATTGACCATTATGATATTGATGCTCGTTGAATATCATCTCAGCAATTTTTTCTGCTATATCTTTAGGTTGAAGCATGTAATGTTTATTCTCCTTGTAATAATACAGATCAACGTTTTGTTGCATTTGGGTGTCTACTTCGCCAGGACAAATTGCCATTACGCGTATATTGTAATTTGCTACTTCCCATGCCACACTTTCAGTTAGTCCAGTCATACCAAATTTGCTTGCACAATATGGGATATATTCGGGAATCCTGTCTTTCCAGCTCCTGAGCTCACGTTGATAATTACGCCAGTTTTATTTTTTATCATGAAAGGAAGTGTTGCTCTTGTGCATAGAAAAGAGCTCTTTAGATTAATATCCATTGTTTTATCCCATTCATCTTCTGTAGTGTCAACTAATTTTTTGACATATACCATTCCAGCATTATTTACTAAAATATCAATAGATTTGAATTTTTCAATTGTTGTGTTGATAAGGTATTCTACTTCAAAGGAATTGCTAACATCACATCTTATGCCAATTACTCTACCATAAGCAACATTTGTTTTTGTAATTTGTTTGATTTCTTCAATTGTTGAATCGATTTCTTTTTGAGTTCTAGAACATACAACTACATTTAGCCCTTTTCTATATAGCAAGATAGCAGTATCCCTACCAATACCTCTACCACTACCTGTCACAACTGCCGTTTTATTTTTCAAATTTCAATCTAAATATGCAATTTTTGCTTAAATCTATTGCACTAATTAGATATACAGTTGTTGTTGTTGTTGTTGTTGTGTTGTAATCTCTATTTCTAAATACATTTAGTTAACGTTTAATATTAAATTCTATGAATCGGTCCCTTTACAACCAATATTTAGTTAGTCGCGATAAATATTACAAAGCTTTGATGTTATTGATAATCAAAAAATTGAATTAAAAGATATGAATAAAGATAAAGTTGAAGACCATTTCATTAACCAAATAATCTTTTATCTTGATTCAATATGCAATATACCCCAATCTTTTCCAGCCAGAAATAAATTGGAAATTATTAAATATTTATATACATATATTTTCTTGTTTGACAATTGGACAATTCCACGTTATTAAGATGATTTTTATAATATTTCATATGATAAAGTTGCTTTGTTGCAGGAGTCTAAAATCAGTCAAAAATATAACTTATCTGTAACAATTACAAGAAATTTCTATTGTTTTTGTTTTTATTTTATCAATAAAATGTTGATAAAAAACGAAAAAAATAATTGTGCAACAAAGGATGATAAAGTAACATACGTGCACAACTTTATAAAATAAATATTAGAACCGTTTACAGTCAAAGATCAAGAAAGAAATAAAGTTTGAATCTTTATTACATGTTATTAATAGGTTCCAATATTTTTAAATCCCCCTGTTTATTTTATTATTATAGAATTAATTTTATACAACCTGTGACATCTACGAACCCTAGAGGCTCGTTTGATACCGACGTTTTAAATGGAACTTGGTAGAATAAGGTATATGTAGAATGGTAAAATATATACACAAAATGTTAAATATTTCATTTCAATTAACTAAAAGAATAATTTATATATAAAATTCCCTTTGGGAATGATAAAATATGGATATATGTAATACATCAAATATTCATCATATAGAATTGACATTGTTTGTAAATCATTCAAATTCACGATGATGCTCTGCTTTCACATGATCTTTCAGCAGATCGTTTAATGGTCCTTTGATTTCTTTAACAGGCTCCTTGAATAATATAATTCCTCCTTCTTTTTCTGCTCCTTGTATTTCCCCTTTTCCATTTCTGCAATAGATGTTAACCTTCCATTTTTCGTCGTCTAAATTAGGATAATCAGATCGATAATGAGATCCTCTGCTTTCTTGTCGCATCAAAGCACTTTTTATCGTAGCCTCGCAAACAACAAGTGATGCCTTTACCTCAAAATTTATTACAACATTTTCGCTATCAATTTTAGATTCTTTTAAAATATTGTCTTTAGAATAAAATTTTTCTCTTATTTCCAAAATTCTTTCCAATCCTTTTTGTAGTCTTGTTTCTTCCCTTACTATTCCTGCATTCTCTTTCATTACCTCCTGTATTTCTTTACGAAAGGAGAGCGGCTCTTTAACTACAAATATGTCGTCATTATTTGCCAATCCTTTTTGATCATCCATTATATTATGATTTTTCTCTTCGCTTCCTACGATTACTGCTACCGTTTCCTTTGCTAATTTGGCAGCTTCCCATCCTGCAATTTTTCCAAAAACTTGTGTATCTAGCAAAGAATTTCCACCTAGACGATTAGCGCCATGAATTTGACTGATTACTTCTCCAACTGCAAACAATCCCTTAATTTTAGTTCTGCATTTTATATCTACTACTACACCTCCCATAGAATAGTGAGCAGTGGGCCCAATCTCCATTTTTTCTTTAGATATATCAATTCCATTAAGATCTTTGAATTGTTTATACATAGTAGGAAGTCTATCTAAAATTTTCTCCTTTGGTAGATGAGTTATATCTAACCAAACACCACCATGTTCCGTACCTCTGCCTTCTATTATTTCATTATAAACAGCACGAGCTACTATATCGCGCGGTCCTAATTCCATTCTTTCAGGATAGTAATTTTTCATAAACCTTTCGTCTTTTGAATTTAGCAGAATACCACCTTCACCTCGTATTGCTTCAGTCGCTAAAGTACCTGCTGCCTTCTCTGGCCAAACCATTCCCGTGGGGTGGAATTGAACCATCTCCATATCTACCAAGTCTGCTCCTGCTTCAAATGCTAAAAACATGCCTTCTCCATAGTTTTCAGTAATTCTAGAACTACTGATTGTATATACGCGTGTATAACCGCCAGCAGCAAGGATGAGAGACTTGCATTCGAATGCAACGATCTCGTTCTTTTCAATATCAATACCAAGTGCTCCTTTGACTTTTTCTGCTGATTCGTCTATCATTGAGTCATTTGATTTTTGTAATTTTAATACATAAATATTGTCTATAATTTCTATTTTTCGCTGATTAACCTGATCCATTAATACGCGAACTATTTCTTGACCAGTCCAATCTTCGTAAAAGACAGTCCGTCTGTATGTATGAGCTCCAAAAAATCGCTGTGTTAATCTACCATCATTTTCTCTATGAAATCGAGCACCCCATTTTACTAGTTCATTTATAGCATCAGGAGCATTCTTGCAAAGGATTTCAACTCTTTCATAGTCCGCAAGAAACTCGCCTTCTCTTAGAGTATCTACTGCATGCACCATCCAACTATCTTTTGGATCCATAGTACCAAGAGCTGCATTGATACCACCTCTTGCAAGTACTGTGTGTGGATCTCCTTTCTTACTTTTGCTTATTATAATTACCCGTGCACCGGCATCATGAGCCTCTATAGCAGCTCGAAGACCAGCAGAACCACCACCTATGACGAGTACATCACACGAGTGAGTAGAATTCATATTCTTTCATTTAATTGTTAGAAAAGTAATATTTAGCATTTTAGTACAACTGCTAATTAATGGCACTAAAATTATCAAATATATAATAACTATGTACACATATTTTTTCAGTATTGATATAATTAATTATATACCGTAAAGATATCAAATAAAATAATTTTTTTCAAGAATATTCTTTCAAGTGGTTATGACTAGCAAATATATATTGAATTTATGGAAGCATAGCGGAGGTTCCATTTCGACCGAGTAAAGTTGGTTTTGACAAAGCAGAAAAGTTGCTTATTTAGCCGATAATTTAATGTAGGCCAGATTTTGTAGTTGTCTTCACTTTGGTAGTATTTATAATTCTATCAAAGCTCTCTATATGTGATGTCTTAACGTCTGAAATTAAAGATCCTTCATCAGTCGGTGATTAGTAATATTGATTCCAGACGACTTTGATAACATTGTAATTGTCGATATGCTTCTTTAGCGCATCATTACTGATTCAAATTCCCGCCTATATGGAAATGAAGATGTTAGGACTGTGCGTGCCATTTACTACAATAATCTGGATCATTTACACCTTAGTCAAATCCAGTTATTAGTTTGACTTTTAAGCCCTGATTGAGAGTCTGTCTAAACATATTTTTCGATAAGCATCGTAGGCGTTATTTCTCATCAAATATGCGAAGAATGAATTTCTTACAACGTGTTAACGCCGCTTTTATTATGTATGTAATCAGAAATGCATTCAATTTGAAATATCTTTCCTCAATGTATGGTGATGCACTGCCATGATGAATGATTATTTCATTCGCTAGTACTCTTTCTCATCAACGATAGTTAATGATGTTATGAAAGTTGTGCTAGCCGATTGAATGATGGTTGACATTTACGATTAACATTAATGTCAGACCTAACTATGCTCTTAGAATAAAATACTTGTTAAAATCTCAATCATTATGAATAAGTTTTAATTTAATGCTTATTGGGACTCATGATGGCTGTCTATTCTGGAGAGCATCTGCGGTTGCCGAATATCATGGTAACGAGATGTTACGTTTGTGATATAAGGCCATCCTGTAGGTAGAAAACGTAGTCAGCACAGAAATTCATGTAACTATGGTGCTGTTTGTTATGGTATTTAGAATGTTATATAAATACATGACTGAACCTGGGCATATTACGCTTATTAATTTTTATTTATAAAGCAAGCAGTAGTTTTAAAAACTATGTAGTGGTCTATGTTGCTTTGAGTCTATGTTCAGGAATGAATGTAGATTACAACACATATCTGCAGAATAAGGATTAAAACCTGTTCACATCCATCAAGATAACGCTCAAGCATTATCAATAACAACCTCTGGCCATCTTCAAAACCAACATGTGATGATTCCGCTTATTTCTTCTATTTCATTTTTCAATCGTCGTTTAATCCTTGGTTCCTATGAAAAGACACAAGAGACACCGACTTTAAAGGAATTTCCCATTTATATACTATATGAACAGAATTATATATAAAGAAAAGATTTCCTATTATTTTCCATATTGTTCCATAGACTGGACTAGCAATTTGATACATTAATAACCATTTATAGGCTTTAACAACCATATAACGGTATTAAAACTATTGAAATGTTAATGTTATATAAATAAACTATCTAAAGATAATATTGTGAATAAGAATGGAGTGAATATTTAATTTAACCACTTGGATACTCGTAAGGAAAGTTCAAGATAACTAAATGAGAAAGTTTAAACTAATCTAAAAAAAACACGGTAAGTTATCATCGAATGTCGTAACCTTGACATGAGGAAAGAAAAGTTGAACAGGAATGACAGCACAGACAGGTAGTCATTTTGTGTGACTAAGGTTGTGCAACTGATAATATAATCGGCCATACACTAGTCTAAATCTCGATAAAGCTGGAGGTGGTGATTATTTTGGGACTCGCTTCCTGTTCTACCACCCTTGAATCCAGCGAGAATTTAACTCAGTATTGATGTTTATTCAATGATGCATGAAACAGGAATAACCTTATTAGAATATGGCACGAAAGAACGGGAATAGGTAATGAAGTCAGGCATTACAATTCTGAAATAATTCCTATAGTATCAAATCTAGTAACTCCGATGCATATTGAAACTAGTATTTAGTCGCCACCAACGTTGCTTACTTAATATCTTATCTCAGACCATGCTGTATCAAAAATCATCGCTCAGACATGTTACCCTTAACAATTCAGCCAAGATTGACATGTGAATTAACCTAACCTTGAGTACTGGGTAATGTGACATCTTGCAAAAACGATGCATTAGGCGAGTTTAAACGTTTGGTTGCTGTTACCATTGGTGGCGGTCGCAAGACTTCTGGTTATGGACAGGGGTATTGTTTTATCCATTTATATCATCTGATACAACTTTGTAATGGTAAAAGTCCTTATACATAGCCTGATCTTGTGTGCAAGATCCTTTAAAAATGAGGAACGAAAATGGAGTGATAAAATGAGTATAAATGAATTAAAAATAGATCAAGTCTTAAAATAATAGTTTTCCTATTGTATGATATGATTCAGACTGAATCAATTCCAAAAGTACTTGAAGGAAAGATAGCAGTCATCACTGGCGGAAACAGCGGAATTGGCCTTGCCACGGCACATCGGTTCGTCCAAGCAGGTGCATATGTTTTTATTGTAGGTAGACGCCAAAACGAACTTGATGCTGCAGTTAAGCAGATAGGCAAAAATATCTTCGGAATTCAATGCGATATCTCAAATCTAAAAGACCTCGATCGTTTGTATGACACGGTTAAGCAGCAAAAAGGGCGAATTGACATCCTTTTCGCTAACGCCGGTGTTGCTGAATCTGCATCCATAGAATCAATTTCTGAATCTCATTTTGATAAATTATTTAATGTTAACGTTAAAGGACTTTTATTCACTGTACAAAAAGCACTTCCACTGTTTCAAAATGGAAGTGGGGGATCTATCATTCTAACGGCTTCGGTCGGAGGATCCAAAGGATTCGAGGGAATTAGTGTATATGCCGCGACCAAGGCTGCTGTACGTTCGTTTGCTCGTTCCTGGACTGTAGATCTGAAACAACGCAAGATCCGAGTGAATGTTGTTAGTCCGGGTCCAATAGCCACACCAATGTTAAGTAGCGCTGGTATGAAACTAAGTGAAGAACAAATCGAGCAGTTCAAGACAAATATTGTAAACGCAGTACCGCTTGGAAGGATGGGAAATCCTGATGAAGTTGCAAAAGCCGTCTCTTTTCTTGCATCGAATGACAGTAGTTATGTCACAGGTATTGAGCTATTTGTAGATGGAGGTATGGCACAAATCTGAAAGATTCTGATATGGACAGCAATGGAATTAATCTGAAGATTAAATTAGTTGCGTCCAAAAATTTGATTAACCTTACATTATGTCTAATTCTTGTCATTAATGTTATCGTGGCGTAAATATTCAGCGACCATAGACTAACTCATTTTTTTTATCTAAATTCTATGTTTTCATCATTCTTATGTTGAAATCTACTTAAATATGATGTTGAATATCAAAAACACTTAATTTTTATGACTTTAATAGGTTAGAAACGAATTTCACAATTTATCAGATAATATAAACATCCATTATTATCGCAACTAAAATACAATTTATTGATTCTCTCGCTACGAAATCTTAGGATGAGTTTATGAATATTTATCATCCATGGATTATAACGCTCAATTGTAGATGGTTTGATTAGAAACTTTTTATCAACTTTTATGAATTAACATCTCTCAAATTATATACATTCCACTCATCGTATCCATATATCTTGTCATGGTTGCCCATGTGTCAAGGTTTTATATGCTATTATTTCCTCTGACGTCCTTTGTAGACTAGCTTGGCCAATGGTTCTTTTTCAATATTGTATGAATTAATTCAAGAATTGAATGTTGTTATTTGATGCTAACTATGATGCTTATGAAGGTATTTCGATTGGATATAACTCGATATAAATTACTAGTATTATTTACCGTGATCACTCACTCACTCATTAGCAACTTGATCATACAAAACCTTTTGATTAGTATGGAGATTCTTTGATGAAATCGTCAGACGACTTATGGAAATAATTCAAATACATGGATTGAACCATATTTCAAAACTTAGATCTCTTGCATAATTAGAAACAATCTAGACTATCTTTCTGGATTCTTTGGATTTCTAGTTCTGCTGATTTGATATTCTATAATTTACCAAACCTGCAACTATATCTGACACCTTGTTATATTTTCTCAATTTGTTCCTAAACACATAACTCATTATTCTGTACTTTTTCAATCTGCTAATAGTATGCTCTACTATTATTCTCATTTTAGAATGAATCTTGTTGTATTCTTTTTCATCGTCTGATAAAAATTGGTTTCTTTTCTTTTTATATGGTAAGGTGGATAGTTGATCTGGGAAATTCGTTTCTACGCCCAAATACCCTAGATCAAATACATTAACAACCTCTTTTGGAATGACAATAGGATGATTCCTCTTGTAGACATCATAATCATGTTTTCTTCCTTTTTTATAGCGTACTTTATGAAGGGTATAACCACGATTGTTAACCGTAATCTGATTCTTTATGGTATGTTTTTTCTTTTTACCTGAATAGAATATCTTCCTTCTATTCTTATCAACAGGTCTTGGTATCTGTTGTTCTGTACAATCTGTAAAAGCAAGAAAGCCTGGAAAATATTTCTCTACTTCCTCTGGAGTTTTCAACCTTTTGGTTATTGGGTATGTCTTTTGAGGAATTGGTACGCATTCTCGTATCAAACCTTCAATCTTTTGAATGTCTCTGCAGATGTTGCTCTGATCCAGATCAAATAAAAAACCAGCTAACGTGTATGTTATGTACAGACGATAGTACACTAAAAGCATTAGAAATCTATTTTTAACATCTAGTTTGAAGGGTTTGCCTGCACCTATACGTCTTTCTCTATCTTTTTTTCTTTTGGACAAGCGTCGTATTTCATGTTTAGCATATCTTTTTGTTACATTTTTTTCATAAATGTCATTGAACTCTTGCACTGTCAAACCAGTGAATGATTTGAAAAGTAATGGTTTTTTGGATAGTTTATCGTACGAAAGCAAAGAAAGGACAAGAAACTAATGAACTGCTGAGAATATAGCTGTTTATTCTTATTATGCAAGACATCTCTTGATAAAGAATATGATGTGCCTGATGGTGGAAAATTATAGAAAGCAGAACCAATAGTAAATGGATATTTAATGACTCTTGAATCGATGGTGAATCAAAAGTAGGAGTTTGGTAATATCAAATCAACATGAGATTTTTATATTCAACATAAAAAGATTCCATAAGTAGAATCCCGTAAATAGTTTGTTAACAATTCCATTGAAATGAATGTTGCTGCTAGAATTGTCAAATTTGATAAACTTTTACAATTACGATCTTCAAATACCTATACCAATAGAACAGATTCATTTCACATTGATTTAAACACATATCACATGTTTCATCAAACGTTCTATTGTAAACAATAACTTTATCGCCCTTCTTTAACGTGGATACATGTTCTCCAATCTCTTCTATTTCTCCACTCGTTTCAGCTCCAGGTATATGAGGCATTGGTTTGATTTCGCGAGAGCCACTTATTGTAATGTGATCAAATGGATTTACTCCTGCAACTTTAACTTTTATCAATACATCATAATCTGTTATTTTTGGTTTTTCCACATCATTCTTTATTTTTAAATTATCTATGCCCGGTTTTTCAAATATGGCTGCCTTCATACGTAACAAAGATGATTATTTATTTAACAATTATTCGATTATTATTTGCGAGTTCTCCACCATTTTGTAGTATTTAATAAGGGACATATACTAGCCAGAATTTTCTGGATTAAAGTATAGAATTTGACTCGTTTTTAATGATATAACGCCCATGAATAGTGTATAGATTGTTTATATTATACAAGCGTAAACTATTTTAGATTATTATATATATTTTCAACATAATTTACACCTCATAGTTAAAATAATTTTATATTTACAATAAATACAAATCAAACGGTTAATAATAGTTATTTGCTAAAATATTCTACATGAAAAGGAAATAACGTTCTTATATAAAAAATAGATTAATTTTTTTAGCAAATAGACTAAAATTAACTAATTGTTATTCTCAAAATAGAAACGATTATCTTTTATAATTTAAACTATATATTTTATATTTGTAATGTCTATAATAAATAAACCGTTTTCCCTTTTTCCTTTATTATTATCCAATTTTATTGGAACAATCGGTTTTAGTATTGTTCTTCCTTTTTTGGTATTTCTGGTAATAGATTTTGGTGGAAATTCAATAGTATATGGAATAGTATCTGCAATTTACCCTGCTTTTCAACTTATTGGGGCACCTATTCTGGGAAGATGGTCTGATGTTTATGGTAGAAAAAAAATTCTTTTACTAAGTAATGGCGGAACATTAGCCGGCTGGATAATATTTTTAATTGCATTATTTTTACCTGTTTGGCATATTATTAGTATCAATTCCACCATTTTTGGGATATTTATCATAACGCTTCCATTAATAATACTTTTTTTTGCTAGAGCTTTAGATGGAGTCACTGGTGGCAATATTTCGGTTGCCAATGCATATCTTGCCGATGTTTCAACAGATAAAAATAGAAGTAAAAATTTTGGCAAACTATCAATATCAGCTAATCTCGGATTTATAGTCGGTCCTGCATTGGCAGGTGTATTAGGTGGAACAATATATAAGGAAATATTACCTGTACTATCAGCTGTCATTATTTCGGCGGTAGCATTTGTAGTCATAGAATTCATGTTAAAAGAGTCAAAACCTAATCAAGATATAGCAATAACAACTCCTGAAAAGAAAAATATCCATAAAGTATTTTCATTTCAATGCAAAGAATGTTACAAAACGCCAAACCCTAAAAATCTCAGTTATAAAGACATTTTTAAACTTAAACATATATCCTTTTTACTTATACTTTATTTCTTCATTTTCCTAGGGTTTAACATTTTTTATACATCCTTTCCTATTCATGCAGTAGCTGGTCTTAAATGGACAGTAACACAAATGGGGATATTCTATGCTGTATTGAGTGGCTTGATGATTTTAATTCAAGGTCCAATTCTACGAAAAGCCCTTCAATTATTTTCAGAAGAAAAATTAGTTATAATTGGCAGCATAATTTTAGGAATAAATTTTATTCTTTTTGTTGCTAATAATACAGTTTTAGTTTTTGTAGCTGCAATATTTTTTGCACTTGGTAATGGACTTATGTGGCCATCTTTCATGTCTATTCTTTCGATGCGTGCAGGAACTATCAGTCAAGGGGCAGTTCAAGGGGTTGCAAGTAGTGTAGGCAGCGTTTCAAGTATAATAGGACTAATAATGGGAGGATTATTATATAATACAATTGGTGCAAAAACTTTTCTAATTAGTGCAGGTATAATATTTTTGGTTTTTATAATGTCTTTTAGATTACTAAAAATTCAAGAAAAGACAAATAGTGATATTTAGTTCATTAATACCCGATGAATCCACAAATCTTAGATAATTATCAACATTAGAAAAACTTTTAAACAATTGACATCTATAATCACAATCCATAGATTAAAATAAGAATCACAAAATTTCACAAATACATAAAATTTTGATGTGCATAATTATATAAATTCTAATATGTAATATCTGGCTCAACATCTATCCACAAGATTCCTATTTTATTATTGGTTGTGACCGTCAGGTTGAATCTATTATATATAATTTATTATTCTTAAATGTTGTTACAATAATTATTGCTTTTATCATTTATTAAAGGTAAACTAAATGTAAACGTTGCACCTTTGCTATCTTTATTGTTCTCAGCCCAAATCTTACCACCATGAGCTTCAATAATATTTTTTGAAATATACAAACCTAAACCTGTTCCTTGAAATGATTTCGAAACAAATTTTGTGAATAATTTTGGGTATATCTCATTGTCTATACCAGAACCCGAATCTTTTATGCTTACAATGATATATCTTTGATCATAATGTATATATTTTTTGTCCGGGATTATTTGAATTAAACAATCATTATTTGTAAATTTCAAAGCATTGTTCAATATATTAGAAACCACTTGTATTATTCTTGCTTTATCTGCATTTACTAGATAGAGACTAGACTCTTGTTGTTTTAGTAGTTGTTGTTTTGTTTCAATTATTGAGCGCACTTTTATATCACAATTATTTTTTTGTTGTTGCGATTGTTGATTTTTAAAATCATCTACTAAACCTTGTAATAATTCTTTTAAATCAAATATTTCTTTGTTTAAATTAAGTGAACTACTTTCAATTCTACCTACATCTAATATATCGTCTGAAAGCTGTTGTAGTTTTTTTGCATTACGTATTATCACTTCCATGATGTTCAAAACCTTGTCTTTATTTATCTCGTTTTCGTATTTTTGTTCTAAATCAAATTTAACAGCTTGAGATAAACCAAGGATTGGTTGAATTGGATTTCTAAACTCGTGAGCAGCAATTTGAATAAATTCGTTAAGGATTTTATCCTTGATTTTTAATTGCCCGTTTGCCATTCTAAGCTGTTCATGGGATTCTTTTATCTCATAATATAATTCAGATTGCTTCCACAAATTTTCAAATATTGCTATATATGAAAATACTGCAGGCTTGCTATTAGAATATGTACTTAATCCTATTGCTTGGATAAAGGTATCTTTTGTATCATCTTTTAGTTCCATCACTAGAGATTCTTTTTTATCCACCACCACAATTGTAGATTTGGTATTTGACATTTTTTCTATGAATCTAATTTTAATATCATTATTAGAAAATGAAACAATAGCATGGTCAGGATTTTCGTGCTCTTTTTCGTTTTTTGATAAAAGTTTAATGGATTCTATAACTAATTCATTGCTAGGTGTTAATATCCTAACTTTAGCTTTTCTTTCTTTTGATACTTGAATAGCTAAATTTATTGCTTTTAACTGGCGAATAAACGCCTTTGGAGTTGGGAATATAAATAATATTTCAGTTTGGGCGGTTTTAACAATATCTAAATATGAATCAAAGGCTCTATCAGAATGTCTAATAATTTCATTATCATATTCAACTCCATCTTCAATATTTTGTATCCTTTCAACAGCATCAATACCATTATTAGACCATTTATCTTGAAAAAATGACATAAAGTGTTTGATATAATCTGGCTCATTGCTTACTAACAAGTCATTCATAATTTTGCCATCATCCATTCTTTCAATGGTTGCTATAATACTATTATGGTCAACCGCATAATTAATGGATGGTAGATTTTTAATGTGTCTTACCTCTATCCCTGTATTAAGGAATGCCTTAACCAATTCAACATTGTTTTTATTATCATCTATGTGGGTAAGCCATTTGATTCCACAAGGTTCCCTGTCTTCTGCTTCTTGCCTCTGAATTATCCCCTTGAAAGAATTAAAAAAGTTGTTATAAATCATTCTCATTCCACCAATGGAAAAGCAAACATAACATCCATTTGATTTTTTAATTGTATTTATAAGATGATTATATATATCATTTGGATATTCCAATACTTTTGTTTTAATCAATTCGGTACCATCTTCAATTTCTTTAATTTTTTGTTCTGCAGGTACTGCCCTTATCCAAAAACTTTCAAATACAAGTTGTTGTTGTTCTACAATTTCTTTTACATTACTATGTATGATATGTAAAATAGGTTTAGATTCTTGCAAATACGCGGTAGCAAGGTATTCTATCTCATTTACTGCCATTCCCCCTTTAGCATTATCTAAGTGACGGAGTTCAGTTATCTTCATTAATTCTTTACAATAATGAATGTTATGTTTGGTTATTTCTGAAATGTATCTAATCTTGATACCCCGCTCATATGCATTTTCCATCCCTTTTCTTATACGAGGTACACCCATTGCTATTGTAGGGCCTTTTGAATTTGTATAATTGTCCCATTTATTCTTAGAATTATTTAATGCTTTTAAAATTAATTTTGTTGTTTTCTCTTCTCCATATACTACTTTAGTTTTTTCATAAAATACATCTTTATCTTTAATATTATTAGAAAGATTACTCTTTAGGTTATTCCTAACTATTTTAGGATCAGCAGGATTATATCCATTATTTTTATCGATTATATCAAAATTATCGTATTTCCCTTTACCTCGATTTAATTTTGTCAATGAAATTCAAACCCACGCTAGATCATTTTCATATGAAATCCAATGAATATAAACATATCTACCAATAATAGGGCAAATAAATAAGCATTTTTAAATATTTTATTGTATTTTAAATCTGTTACATGCTGGGTAGGGCTCTTAACAATTATGTGAATAATATGCTATATATTCATGTATTATTATTGGGTTTATAAATATTCTAATACCTTTATCGTGTCACTATTACTACGACAAACAATCTGCAAGTAAGCGACTATGTATAATAAAAACTACGATAGGACGATCACAAATATTTTACAAGAGCATTGTTTGTGTTTACAGAAGTGTTAACAGAGCCAAAATAAAGTTTTTTTCCTACAAATAATTTATTAATATATTTTTTATTTAAATAATAGTTAATCATCAGATTCATTAATAATTTCCATAATTTTATTATGTATATCTTTTATCTTTATAGATTTTTGGATTAAAACCTCCTGCTGCTCTTTTAATTCGGGAAATATATTTTTAGTTTTATTGTCCGTGTATTCGGATGCTGAAAAGAAGCAGATTTTTGAATCATGGATTTTATTTCTAATTTTAAAGTAAAATTCAAAACCGTTAAGAAAAGGCATTATTATATCAATTAAAATAATATCATATGCCAGGTTTAAATTCGTCTATTGCTTTTTGACTATTGATATATATATATCTCTATAAAAGAATTATGAAATTCTAAGCCTTCCTTGACAAGAAGTGCAATATCTTCCTCAGCATCTACAAGCGTTACTCTTTTTTTATTCATATGTATTACTCTATTCATTATTTATTGGAATTTTCCATTGCCTCGTCTTTTTTATTACAACTGTTTTTTACCTTATCAATAAAAATAGGCAAACTGAATTTAAATATTGAAGTTATCTTTTGCTTTTTTGAATCATTATTATTATTGATATTCAAATCATTTAGATTTATGCTACTTTTAGTCGGCCTATTATTAGGTTCTTCATACCACAATTTCCCGCCGTGAGATTCGATAATTTTCTTTGACAAATATAGTCCAAGCCCAGTTCCCTGCGCTGACCTTGAAGAAAATTTTTCAAACAATTGGTCTTTCATTATAGGGTTAATTCCTAAACCGGTATCCTCTATTGTAACAATTATGCTATTATTATTCCCATGAGCATTATTATTAGCATCATCAATATATTCAGTATTATTATTATGATTATTATTATAATCTGTTGACATATTCTTATTATTCAGAAAATATTCACCTCTTTGAAAAGTAGTAGATATAACAACCAGTCCTTTTGATGTAAATTTTATTGCATTATCCAACAAATTGAAAACTACTTGAATTATTTTTCCAGGATCACAATCTAAATAAAGTGGACTTATAGATGACTTTTTTTCATAATAGTTATCTTTGTTTTTGCACTCTTTTTCATTATTCCATTTTCCTTCCATGTCGTCGATTAATAGATGTTCAAATAATATGGATACTTTTTTTGCTTTGTCCGTATAGACATATTTTTTTTCAATATCCTCTATTACCTGTAATATAACCGTATGGATGTCTACATCCTTTTGTATATTTATTGTAAAACGACCACTTTCTATCTTGCTTACCTGTAGGATACTCTCAGCAAGATTCTGCAGTCTTATAGCATTTCTTGTTATGATATCCATCTCTCGCTTGTATTTTCTCTTCTCTACATTTCCAAGCTTTTCTTCCATAATCTCCATGCCATTTAGTATTGGCATGATCGGTGTTCGAAGTTCATGTGCTGCTATGTTTATAAATTCATTTTTGATATTTTCATCTTCTTTCATTTGAATAAAAAGAATACTTTGATTATAGAGAACCTCAAATATGGACGCATAAGATAAGACAATGGATTCGCTATTAGAATAAATGGAAAAGCCTATAGAAGCTGTTTGTCTTTCCTCTTTCAAATGTTTTAGCTCTACTATTAAAGCTTCTTTTCTATCTACTACCAATGATTTTATTTTGGTATTAATACTAGGCGCAATATCTTGAAAAACTATATTGCTATCATTTAATTGATTAAAAGATACGTTTTTCTTAATTAAACTATCTATAGGTAAAAGGATATTGATTTGTAATTCCGCATTTTTTTCTGCCGCCTCTTTTAAAATTGAAAGAATGCCACCTCTTTCTTGAAGATAAAATGCATTTGATGTAGAGTATAATATCTGAATCTCTCTTCCTGCTTTTTTTATCATTTCTTTTTCTATTTCTTCTGCTTGTTTGTAATCTGAAATGACTGATATAAAAGGATGGACAACTCCATGCTCTATTTCTTTTATAATGTGTTCTGCTGGAATTGCCATTTTCCAAAAACTATCAAAAATAAATTGTTGCTGCTCTACGACTTCGGAAATATTGCTAAATAAAAGATGTGGTAGTGATTGTGCCTTGTTTAATGTCGCAACAGAAACATATTCTTTTTCATCCGATACTTCAAAGTTTCCCTTTATGCCATCTAAATGTCGTATTTCAGAAAATGCAAGCATTTCTTTGATATGTTTGATATTGTCTTTTGTTATTTCAGTAACGTATCTGAGTTTAATACCTTTATTTTTAACTGCATCTATCCTTTTTTGTTTTATACTATCAACTTCGATAATTACGGAGGGTGCTGCAGAACTAACACATGAATCAATCTTTTTTTTAGTTCTATCTATAAATATTAAAAGTGCATTATCTGCATCAGTGGGACCATAGAAAATTTTTATAAAGGAATCATCGAGATCATGCAAATCTAAATTTTCAGAATTAAAAAAGGTAGGATTTCTAGAGACATTATCCTTACCATAATTGTCATTATTATTATCTATGATGAAAAGAACCTTCTACCATTATAATGATATACAATTTTACAATTATAAATGAATTTAATGCTTTTTAAATTTTAGGGAAAAAAATTTTGGTCCTGTTCACTTATGAAAAAGATATAGATTAAAAGGTACTTTTCGGTCTCCCATTAAGAGGACCAACTGCAAAATTAATATAATATTTTATAAAATATATCATGAATTGATTTGGAACTAGATATTCTTTAATATGTTTTAATATTTTTAGATCTAAAAGTAAAATAACTGAATATTTAAAAATAAAAGTCATATATGGTATCGGTTTAATCTCCATAAATGGTTTAAATCGTATATAATAATTTTTTAAAATTGGCAATAGTAAGTCAACTTATATGAACCTTATATTCTTCTGATCCATTTTTACTGGGATTTTTTTTTGGAAGTTCTATATCTAAAATGCCATTATTAGTTCGTGCAGTAATTTTTGATGGCAATATTTCTTCGAGAAAAGGTATTTGCCTATGGAATGATTTGTACGATCTTTCGCTATATGAGTAATCTTTTCCCTTATCTTTAGTTTTACCTGATTGAATGGCAGATATTCTTATTGAATTTTTTGTTGCTCTAATATCTATTTTATCTTTATCTATACCAGGTATTTCTAATTTTAATTCATATTTATCTCCTCTATCTATGACATCGCAAAGAGGTAGTCTGGTATCGGTCCATTTATCAAACCATTCAAACGGGGATATGGATCGTGTATTTGGAAACATATAAGGGGATGATGGCCATACTCGTTCCAAAGTGTTTGTCATATGTAGCACATTCTGTCTAATGTTTTCAAAAAAGTTCTCATAATAATCTGTAATAGATATATCATTATTTCTATTACCTTCTTTAATTTGAACATCGTTTCTCTTGTTTTCTATTTCTTTATCATCACTTTTTGTTTTATTCTTAATATTTGTATCAAAAGCATCAGATGATGATGACATATAAACAATTATATGGAGACATATAAAAACTTGCAGATACCTTTCTTTTGACTTTGTAAAGTTGCTATTATACATCCATTTTTTTACTTTACTTTATAGAATATCATCCATATTATCAAGAGTAATTAGAATATCATTATGTTTGTCTTATTATCAATTTTTTCATTGTTAATTACAAATAATATGTTGTATCTCTTGTCTTTCATTATATTTTTGATTTCTTCGTTTATATGAAATGAGTCCAAATTCTATAAGATAGTACAAGCATTTTTTAAAATAAGGTAAGAATTTGGTAATCATTTTTGAATTTTTAATAATAGATCATTAAAAGATATTTTTAATAGAATTAAAGATGATATATTAGATCTCTTGCATAATTATAAACAATCTATAATATTATCATAATTTTTGTATTTTAATAATGATTCATTATTCTATAGTTTACCAAACCTGTAACTATATCTGACATTTTGTTGTACTTTCTTAACCTATTTCTGAATATGTCGCTCATTATCCTGTACTTTTTTAATCTGCAAATGGCATGTTCTATCACTATTCTTTTTTTTAGAATGATTTTGGTTGTACTCTTTCTCATCTTGAGACAATTCTTGATTTCTTTGCTTTCTATTTGGTATGAATGATAGTTGTTCTAAGAAATACTTTTCTACGCCTAAATAACCAATGTCAAATACATTAACAAATTTTTTAGGATTACTAGGATGATTCTCTTTATAGATATCATAGTCATGTTTTCTTCCTTACTCATATCTTAATTTATGAATAATGATACCTTGGTTGTTAACCATAATCTATGTCTTTACAGTATGTCTTTTCTTCTTGCCTAAATAGAATACCTTGCGTCTTTTATTATCGATAGGTCTTGGTATCTGTTGTTCTGTACAATCGGTAAAAGCAAGGAAGCCTGGAAAATATATGTCTACCTCTTCAGCGGTTCGAAGCCTATTTGTTTTGTTATATAATTTCTGTGGAATTGATATTATTTTCTAATCAAATTTTCTATCTTTTGTATGTCTCTGCAGATGTTACTCTGATCTAAATCAAATAGAAAACCCGCTAACGTGTAAGTGATGTAAAGACGATAGTACACTTAAAAGCATTAGAAATCTATTTTTTAGATTCCGTTTGAATGGTCTGCCTGCACCTGTTTCTCTTTCTCGATATTTTTTGAACAAACGTTGAATTTCATACCTGTCATATCTTTTTGTTATTTCTTTATCGTAAATATTGTCAAACTGTTCTACGGTAAGACCAGTGAATGATTTGAAAAGCAGTGGTTTTTTGAACAATCTATCGTACGAAAGCAAAGAAAGAGCGAGAAAATGATTAATTATTGGTAATATAGCTGTTTATTCTAATTATGCAAGACATCTATAGTATAATAATTGCCTGTAGTTCTGGCGAGTCTGTGATATCATTATCAAAATTTTCTAATTCCTCCTAAAATATTAAAATCCATTTTTTATCCCTTTCTCATAATGAAAATAAAAATGGATAATATGATGTATTAATTTGACAATTAAAGTCAATTTTCTTCTTTTATCGTCTTTGATTTGTATGCAGATGATTATCAAGTACAAAAGGAATTTTGGACCTCGTAACTATAATATTCATTTACTTTTCTTAGAAAGTCATCTATCTATACCAATTAGCACAAGTATGATAAACAATATATCATGATATTTATCATAAAACACAAAAGCTATCTAGTTCCTTGTATTATACTATCTATTCTCAATGTCGCCATTGACCAAATCCAGATTGGTTAATCAGTACAAAAAAGAAAATGATCCAAAAGTAAAGGAAAGACTGCTACTAATTATCAAAGTAAGAGAAGATAAACAAATTCCATTTCGTGTTGTAAAAGAATTACACAGAAGCAATTTATGGGCTTTTGATTGGTTAAAAAGATATGATAAAGAAGGTTTGAAAGGACTAAAAGATAGAACAAAAGCCGGTAGACCACCTGAACTATCTAAAGATATGGTTTATCAAATTAAAAAGGAACTATCCAACTCTAAACAAGGTTGGACAACAAAACAGGTTGAAGAGTTAATCATAAAGAAAAGTGGTATAAAATATCACTATACCCACATATATTGTATACTTCGAAAATGGGGATTTAAACAGAAGGTTCCAAGAAAAGTACATGTAAACACAGCATCTTTGGAAGAGAAAGAGGCTTTCAAAAAAAGACAGAACAGATACTTGTGGATAAGCAGCAGCAGCAGCAGCAGAAAGATGGATTTGCCATAGTATCACTGGATGAATCATTCTTTTTTTACGATTCTTTGGTAAGACGTGTTTGGATTGATAAAAAGAAAAGACCAATTATTAGAGTAACAGGTTCACATCAACATTCATGTATTTTTGGTGCCACAAGTATGAAAGGAAAACAATTATTCAGACAGTATGACAAATTCAATGGAGATACATTCCTTGATTATCTAAAGAAAATACATGCTAAATATCCACAATGCTATTTGTTCATGGATAAAGCATCACCTCATTACAAATCAAAGAAGGTGTTAAAGTATCTGGAAAAAAACAAGGAAACTCTGATACCGGTATATCTTCCTACGGCGTCACCGGAGTTTATGGTTATGGAAGAGATTTGGAATATGGCCAAACGAGATCTATTTGTTTTGAAATATTATTCATCTTTTGCAGATTTAAAAAACAAGATAACTTTCTACTTTAGAACAAAAAGATTCAATCTTAATATGAAGAACTATTTGCTACGAAATACAATTTAGGAAACATATGCTAATTGGTATATTGTGTTCCTATTTTATTTCTATAATGATATACATGTTTCTTAATATTTATATGAGGCTTGGTCATAATTTGATACTGCTCATCTTTATCCACAAATCTATTTCAGCAGCTAGTCCCAAGCATATACTTTATTGATTTTGGATTTATTTTCTGGATTTTACAATTATAGTATACTATTAGCTGATAAAGTAATACAGACAATAATACAATTGCAGATATTTTATGAAATCCACGTGTTGGCAATGAGCCTATCCTAAATACAGATTTGATATGCTCTATAAGCGGTTCTACTGATATTCTGCTCTGGCTGTAGATAGCCTGCCCCAATACAGATTGATAAAAGCATACAAGCTCAAGCCTCTTTTTGGGAGAACTTTCATATCTTTCAACAGGGCAAACTAGATCTATTCCCAACACCTTCTTGCTATGTCCATACAATTTCTTATCGTTATATCTAGGATCAGCTATCAGGTACAAAACAGATGGTAAAGAGAACGCAGAAGAAGATGAAGTTAAAGGAACATACATCTGGTTATCCTGTACATTTGCAGTAGTTACATCTGCTGTTAGAGGTACCACAATCTCTCCCGTAGTACATGTTAGATGTAGTTTGTATCCAAAGACCCATCCCTTGGTATGACTATAGCCCCATTTCGCATCTGTATCAATACCAGGACAAGGTGCTTTGTTGTATGATTCGAAAAACAGTTAGAGCCATACTACTTTCATACAAGATTAATTAAATTATGACTATTTTCGTTATAATTTTATCATCAAAACGTTAATTAATGACAAATAAAATAATCATGCAACAAAGCAGGACAAGGTACTTCTCCTTTCTCCATTGATGATTTATGCCATACACTACCCTTTGCTTTTAGGAGGATACTATCTACTGCGGCTGTTATAGAAGCGTCTGTTAATCCTTCTACAACAAACAGGTATCCCATTGATGATATTCTTTCTTTTATATCTGCAGAAATAGTCTTTAATCTCCTGTCAAATGTACGTCTGCAAGGTATTGTTATAATACCACAAGCCAGTACAAGTTTACGGTTATACTGACAGCAGTCCATGTTAAGAAAAATATATAATGCATTGTTGGAATCAATTCTAAACCATAACCTCACAATAAAACATCCTAAAAATTATGGTTGAAGAATATACATATGGTCTACCACGTGTCCTCTTTGGCATACTAGGCCACGGTATACAACCTATCAGATATAGAATGTTAAAAAGGGTGAATTCCTTTATTTTATCAAGAGCTAATCTTTGGGTCAGTGTTTATCAAAATCATATCTCAAGGGTTAGCTTTAAACTAATATCTACATTGAAAATGGACTTGAATTATGACCAAGCCTCATTTATATAATTATTATCACCACATTTAACAGCCCTTTTATCTCATGTCTTCTCAACCTTTACTCCAGCCAGTAACCAAGATTTATCACCAGGTATTTGTTATTATCCACAGTCTTTACATATGATAAAATAATTTGAATATACATTCATTTACTCAAAAATGAATGATATCCATTTTAGGAACTAAGAAAGATAAGAATTATCATGATAATAACATAAATAAATGGATACATCAATTCAATGGAGATATTGTGACATCATATCAAAAAACATAATCGCAAGCAATACAAAGTTGATTATATTGTAGACAAGAAATTATTGTATAGATGATCTTATCAAATCCACTATCGTTTGGTTCGGTGTGTCCCATTTGGTCATTATAGATATATGTTGACTTTCTTATTTACGATCTAAAAATAGTGATAAAGTTAGTCATCCATAAATAAGAAATATCCTTTTAAAACATCAAACATAATGGAGAAAACTTATAAATGCAAGATATAACCGCAACTATACTTTGAAAGAAAGCATTTAAAAGATAATGTACAATTCACATTCAGATTTTATGATTTTATATGTGGTTGATAAAGTATCAATAATAGAAAACTAGTAGCTGTTCATCATGATCATCAATGCAAGTAAAGCTGGAGAATGCTCAAAAGATAAGAGTGGTGCTAAACGTACTTGGAACGTAATACCAAATATCCAAATGCTATCTGTCAATAAAATTTGTATTTATACAGGAAAGATCCACGAACTCAATTTAATCGAGGTGAGATGGTTATGGTTACAAGGGTAGGCAATATATGAATCCATCTTAAAAAAGGAACAAAAATATATGACAATCTTTTAACAAGTGAAAAAATACCCATAATAAAAATCACGGCAAAGCAACACAAATATTCTACGAGAATATACTTTGTATTTAAAAAACTATTAAACCAGTAAATGAATTAGAGTTGATCTTTTGGATGACTTGTTATAATCAGATAGTAATGGTCAAGAAATTGATAATTACTAACCATATATCTATTTATTTTAATTATGTAAACAAACTAATAAGTACATTATAGTTCTTACCATTGTCGACTATGAATGTTGTTTAGTAAAATAAAATGCAAATATAAATTCACTGCGTTTTCAATAGTCTATTAACATCTAAACTGACAGGTCAATCAAGTTAATATTAAAGATTAAATTGTAAAAAAATTATAATATATAAATATTTATAGAATGGAATGTCAAAGGAAATAGTTTCTATTTTACTTATTTACCTCCACCAGCTCCAGCACCGCTACCTCCACCAGCTCCAGCACCGCTACCTCCACCAGCTCCAGCACCGCTACCTCCACCAGCTCCAGCACCGCTACCTCCACCAGCTCCAGCACTTAGTACTAGTGCCACCGGTTCCACCTAAATTAGTACTAGTGCCACCGGTTCCACCAATGCCACTACCTCCTTTGCCAGTATTATTAGATATACCGCTTGTACTTCCAGAACTGCTACTTGGACTATGAAGCCCAGTGCCAGTAGTTCCACCTGTACCACCAGAACCACTACCCTTACCGCCAATGCTATTACCAATACTATTATACATATTACCAGAGCCACTAGCAGTATTACTATTTTGTGCAAATACCGATGCAGAAATCATCAAAGTAGAAAATGTAAATACCGCTACCATTGATGTTATAAAAAGAGAATTTATTTTAGACATATATTATATAAAATATAACAATGTTTATTAACAGTAACAAATTTTATACAAACTTATATATAAAAGTGTTGTAGCATAACAAAAAAATATCGGAATATCTAAAAAATAACAAAACAGTATATTAAGAACTATTAATAAAGGCGATTTCTTCCTAAGGAATATTTAGATATTGTAGTCAATAAATTATAAAGTAATTAGAGATCAAAATTTTATATGGTTGGTTGCCGATCTAAAATTTCGGTACCGAATATTATTTTAAATTTATCAAAGAACAATATAATTTTCTAATAGAAAACTACCACGAAAATAAAATCATATTTAATAAAAATTTAACGTAACAATAAATAGTAAAATAACTATTTGTTTTTCTATTTATGGTAATCCTTTATCTGAAGTTCAACTTCTTTATTCCTTACAGGGTTATTTCTAGATGAGATGATAGAATTTCTTTTTACTTTGATGATAGGTTGAATCCTTTTCTCATCCTTCAAGTATTTAAAATTCTCATTACTATCATAGGCTCCATCTGCTAGAAATGATTTGATCCTGATATTATGGTTATTATTCAACACGCCTTCTACCCGACTCTTCATAACCTTTCCATCATGCACCTTCTCATATGTAACTATCAGTGCAAGAATCTCTTTGGGTTTTATATTTACAGCTACATGCATCTTTAGATAGCCTTTCTTGTTTTTTACATTCCATTTATCTTGCATCCATTGACCTCTGTTTGTAACCTTGATACCGGTACTGTCTGCTGCTATGATAACGTCATTATTATTATTATCATTGATACTCGTCCTATTGTTAATGATATCTAATTTGTTTACTCTTCTACATATTTGTGAATAGCATGGATGGTCTGGAAGATTCTTTCTTATAGTTGCTTTTATGATTCCTTCGGTTTGTCTGTAAGGTAAGTGAAAATATACTCTGATGTGACCAATGACAAAAATAAAAGAATCAGGAAATTTGTACTTTTTACTGCTTTGTTGCATGATTCGAAAATCAGTTAAAAATATAACTTATCTGTAACAATTACAATGGAATTTTTGCTTTGTTGCATGATTCCCTCTTTCTAAATACATTTAGCTAACATTAACCAACGAACACTATGAACTGGCCTTTCTATAACCAATCTCTTGTCAGAAGAGGCGAAATATTGCTAGGATTTGACGTTATTGACAACTGGGATTCAGAGCTAAAAGAGATGAATAAAGACAAGGTTGGAGAGCCATTTAATTATCCAAATACTTTTCTTCTTTTACTTGGATATGCTAAAGTGTACTTTCATTTACCATATAGATAAACTGAAGGAATCGCACAAAGTCATGCTAAAGGAAAAGTACCTTCCATCCCGCATTTTACAACTATTTGTAAAAGAAGAATAAACAGACTAAATATAGAAATAAAAGATGATGACAAAAACAAGGAATTTGAAGATGAATACATTATCATTGCAATAGATAGTACCGGCATTAAGGTAACAAACAGAGGACAATGGATGAGAGACAAGTGGCATACAAGCAAAAACAACAAGAAAGTTTTTAAAAATACATGTTGCTGTAAATGTCAAAACCAAGAAAATTCTTTCAATGAAGGTAACTGATGAGCATGTTCATGATAGTAAGGCATTACCAGAGTTGATTGATAATGTTATAGAATCAGATAAACAAATAACAATTGGTAACCTATTTGCCGAAGATGGCGCTTATGATGGTAATGAAATTTTTAGACATTAGTCAGATAATGGATATGCCATGTATCAAAGTAAGAAAGAATCCTAGAGTTAAATGGAAAAAAGGAAACATTCTAAGAAATCTATCGGTGTTGGCACAAAGAAATGATTTACGAGAATGGAAGGATAGCGTTAGCTATGGACAAAGATGGATTGTAGAAACTGTTTTCTCTAGTATAAAAAGAACGTTCGGAGAATATGTTTATTCTGTTAAATTAAAGAATATGATACAAGAAATGATGTTGAAAGCATCATTGTATAACAAAATGATATCTGTTTAACCAAATTAGATGACAAAATCAAAGATTATAGGAATCATGCAACAAAGCATCAACTGGTAATTATTCAAAAATAATTTTAAATGCATATAGTATTGCCAATCAATCGGTGTCTCTATTTTCTGGTTCATAAGTGTTGACGATTTCTGACAAAGGTATCCTTTTTCCGCCTACTATTTTGATATCTATATCAATTTTGTTATCTTCTTGAACGTCAATAATATTATAGGTATCTTCAAATACACCGCGGTATCTCCAAGAACATGCAGTTCCAGCATATGCAATTTTCATTGTGCCTAAATTCCATAACCATGGCCTATGTTTATGTCCACAAATAACTAGATCTACATTATTTTTAAGACATGTTCTTAACACATCACCAGCATCGGAAATACCTACGACGTTTGTATAACCAGTATCGGGTATAGCTATTAAATGGTGATGCATTGCTACAATTTTGAATATTTTTTGCCTATTGTCATACTTCTTTAAGATATTGTCCAACCATAGATTTTGTCTGTGTCCTACTTCACCTTCATCTCTATCAGGTCTAGCAGTTCCAATGGTAGTTAGTATTATGGTCTGATGTGTATTATCGCCATTTTTAAATTCATAAACTCTAGGACCATCAGAACCACCATTTGGAAAAAATTTTTTAAAAAGAAGATATCCAGTATGACGATAATCATGATTGCCCGGAAATATAATTAGATTTTCACACTTTAATTTTTTTAATTCAGTCTGTGCTTGTTCAAACTGGAAAACAAGACCATCGTCAGTTAAATCTCCAGATACTATAATTATTTCAGGTTTTAAATCATTATTTATCTCGTCTACCATTTTATCAAAAGTATCTTGTTTAAATAGTCCACCTATATGCAAATCAGAAATTTGAACCAATCTCATATTGTTAATTTATATCACAATGTAAAAAATATAGATATACATATTATTGGCATAACACGTATTATTGATAAATCATGCAGATTCAATGAATAATTTTTTTATCATAGAAAAAATAGTGGGTCTAATCAAGGCCTCTTAAATGTAGGTTTTGGAATCGTAATCTTTATTGGATGTCTAAAAGCAGAATGTATCAAGATAATTTCACCTCTATGTAATTTGCTAATTGCAGTCTTTGTCATATTATCTATTATAGAATAAGATGTTGTAGATAGTTCAGATAATCCAAGTTTGGTAATTACATGAAGACCGGTATTATCATTTAAAAGAGGATTTACTTGGCTTTTAAACTGTTGTGCAGATAGTAATATGGTATGTCTTGATTTTCCCGCGATTAAGGTCTTTAGAATCTCCTCTGAAACTGCAGAGGAAAGTAATGTCCCTGATCCATGAGGAAAACCACTGGAATCTAAATGAGGCATAAATCTATTTATTTCATCAAGTAAAATCAGAATATATTTTGGTTTATTTGTATGAGATTGACTAGTGTTTTTATTTGTAGGATAGTCAGTATGACCATGAGAATACATTTCATCAATAGTTTTCATGACATCTCCTATTACAAATGCTTGTTCTTCCAATGCAGAAAGCATTGCAATATCTATTACAAAAACGTCATCTTTTTTTAACTGTTTAATTTCATTTCCAATATAATTACTTGTAATTTTTTTGTCAACAAATAATGTCGAAGGTCTTTTAAATCTTTGAATACTGCCCTGAAATTTCAAAAGTGTTGATTTATTGGTAACTATTTCTTCAGGGTAATCACTGAAATTTATTAAATCTGTCCAGTTCTTAATTTTTTTAGATATATTTCCGTCATTATCATTGTCATTAACTAAAGACCATGTTTCATATACATAGTTTATCAAAGATGAAATATTATAATGTGGATCATAAATTGTATCTGAATGAAATAACAGTTCTAATCTATCATAAACATCGGATAATTCATAAGAATAAGTTTTGTAAAAACCTTCAGGAATATAAGCGGAGTTAGGGTTGCCATTCTTTCCTCTTGGAAGAAAATACTTTACATTTTGGAAGGGAGTTAATTCCACATTTAGTAACTTTATTAGGGATTTATCTTTTTGGTCAAGATTTTCATCTAAATTCTTGTCCACAGAAAGCAAATCTTTTTCTTTTGTATTGAATAAGATTACTGCCACTCCCTCCTTCGATAATGTGTGGTATATAACTTGTAATAGAAATATAAGATATCCAGTCTTCATATTTCCAGATATTCCAGAAGCATTAACGTGTGCAGTATCAGGTCCAAAAATATATGATACATCTAAATATATAGGAACAAGAGTACCGTTAGTCATTTCAATAATTCCTGCAGGAATAGGATGTTCCATCTTGGGTACACCTAATGATTCTATAATATCAGCGGCGCTGGCAAAAACTACTAGTTTTCCTTCTTCCACAGGCATATTTATTGACGAAACGGATTTTCTAGTTGAAGTATGGTATGTATTGGTATTATGGTCATCAGATTGATTTGAAGAATCATTATTAGAAATGTTTGCCATTACGAAGATATTTGCAATAGTAACTCCTATTCCTTTTTCTTCAAAAATATTGTTAGAAGAATCATCTTTTAATGAATTATAAAAATTTTTATATTTTAAATCATCTGATAAAAATATTCTTTGTAAATCTTTTACCACGCCAATAGTTTTAGTATTGTTCAAATTATCTACCGAAACAAAGTCAAATGGATTAATCAATACATGAGGATTTACCATAATCCAAAATGAATCTAAAGTATTGGAAAATTTTTTAGAAATGAATGTTTTTCCTATATTCGCACCATCCAATTTTCTCCCACACCTTCTTTTTCAATAGCAACCTTTTGAATATTTGTATCATATGAAATATCAATTGTATATTGTATTATGCGTCTAATGACAAGTAAAGTTTAATCATATTTTGAATACAGATTTATAATAATACAAAGGATTCTAGAATTGATTACAAATTATAATTGTTTGATAATTTTGATATCATACAAGAGAATAATGTGATAACATCTATTATTTGATTCTAACCACCTATTGTTTATCATAATTATAAAATAAATCAATTTCCGAAAGCAGCAATTAAATTCAAATAAGAGGGATATGAATATAAATTGAGAATTAACTAGAAGAAATAATTCCTCAAATGACTACATGATGGGTGAAATATGTTAATAACATGATATTTTACCATTTATTATAAAAGAAATGATTTACATTAAGTTCTAAATAGAAATGCATATGGTGTGATGTAATATACTTAGAACCTATCCCAAAATTCGATAGGATTATAGCTCTTTTCCCCTTTTTGCTAAATTCTGTCCTCCATTCAGAGAAGGGAAATTGTAAAGGAGAAAAATAAACATCCTCCTACCATACTCAAGGTTCCAGATGGGTTATAGGATGAGATTAAGAACATTTTACCAAAGGAGAAACCACTCAAGACAGTTGGTAGTCGGACAATTATACCAATAGAAAAGTGATCGATGGAATTCTTTATGTATTAAGAACAGGATGTCAATGGAAGATGTTACCAAAAGAATACCGATCTGGTTCTACTTGTCATCGTAGGTTTCAAGGATGGAATCGACTCGATGTATTCAAAAAGGTATGAATAAAACTATTGAAAATCTATGGTGACTGTATTGGTATTAATTGGAGATGGCAATAATTCATCGATAGTATATCCATAAAATCACCTTTAGGGGGGGGCGATGACTGTAGGACATAATCCTACGGATAGAAGCAAACTAGGCACAAAAAGACATATTTTAACAGATAAAAATGGAATCCCTTTATCTGTTGTAATATCATCGGCTAATACTCATGATATTAAACTGGTAATAGATGTGGTTGATAATGCAGTTATTAAACGATCATCATATAAAACTAAAACAACAGGAAGAAGAAGATGAAGAAAACTTCAACACCTATGTTTAGATAAGGCATATAATTCTGAACAAGAAGAACAAGAACCAATCAAACGAGGATATGTACTACATATTCCTCCAAAGAGAAAAAGAGGTGTAAAAGAAGAACAAAAGGAGATCAAAATTATAACACAACATTGTCCAAATCGTAAAAAATATTCTGCAAAAAGATGGGTTGTAGAAAGAACGAATTCATGGCACAACAGGTTCAGAAAACTGTTGACAAGGTATGAGAAGAAGGTAGTGAATTATCTTGGATTGGTACAGTTATCCTGTTGTATGATCATATATAGAAAAATAATTTTGGGACAGGCTCTTAATATAATATATGTAATATTTAATCTAAACCATTATATTTGTTTTTCAAATAAAATGTTTTAAAAAAATAATTTAAAATATTAAAAAAGATTATATTCTAATTCAACGACTAATTTTTCTTGCCAAAAGAAATAAAAATTATGATTTTTGATTAAAATTTATTAGTGTTTTGTAATAAAAAGATGAACGTTAAACAGACAGAACTCCATGAATCATAAGTTTAAATATATATGAGAATAGTATTTCTATGGAAGGTAAAAAAAGTCATCAAGGTGTGCTTGGAATACATCATATTACAGCTATTGCAAGTAATCCTCAGAAAAATATTGACTTTTATACAGGATTTTTAGGATTACGTTTAGTCAAACTAACCGTTAACTTTGACGATCCAGAAACATATCATCTTTATTATGGGGATAATATAGGTAGACCAGGAACAATCCTGACTTTTTTTCCCTGGCAATATATGCCAAAGGGATTTAGAGGAACCGGTCAAGTTGTTACTACATCATTTTTAATACCTGAAAACGCGACAGAATATTGGATCGAACGATTAAAAGATCACAGGATGGATTTTACTGGTCCAATTAATAGGTTTGATAATAATGAGCAAGTAATTACATTTTATGATCCAGATGGTTTGGAACTAGAACTTGTTGCTCACAAGGTTTCCGAAGAAAGAAAAGATCACATTTGGAAAAAAGGTCCTATTCCTGAAAATTACGCTACAAGAGGATTTTATTCAACAGCCATTTCCTTGGAAGGATACGAAAGAACTGCTACACTTTTAACTGAGAGTATGGGATTTTCTAAAACTAAAAATGAAGGAAATAGATTTAGATTTGAAATTGAAGGCAAAGAAAAAATAATCGATGATTTTTATAGTAACAAACAAAAAAGAGATCTGAATCTTTTGAATTCTTCGTCTATAGTAGATATTGTTTGCTTACCTGCAACTCAAAGAGGTTCCATTGGCAAAGGAACCGTACATCATATTGCATGGCGTACTCCAACGGATGAACGTCAATTAATAATGAGAAAAAAGATAGTTAATACAGGGCTTGATGCAACACCTGTAATTGACAGAACTTATTTTCATTCAGTGTACTTTAGAGAACCCGGTGGTGTTCTCTTTGAAATAGCAACTGACCCGCCTGGTTTTATGGTGGATCAAAAAGAGGATGAACTTGGACAGAAACTCTTGTTACCTGCGTGGTTAGAGCCCGAACGTAAATATCTTGAAAAAATGCTTCCCAAAGTTAACGTACCTGCTCTCGGTAAATTTACTTCTCTCAAATAGAAATAGAATTAGAAAGAGTGAAAAATTATGAAACACCTTGATTTCAAACATCGTTTTATTCCATCTTCATTACAGCAAACTAATACAGATAACATTCAAAAACAAATAGCCAAAGACAACAGATCTGAATCATGGACTTTGCTACTTCTTCATGGAACAGGAGGGAATGAAGATGATCTAATACCATTCGGGCAAATGTTATCACCATCCGCATCTTTATTAAGTCCTAGAGGAAAAATATTGGAAAATGGAATGCCTAGGTTTTTTAAACGACTATCTGAAGGGGTTTTTGATATGGATGATTTGAAATTTAGAACTAAAGAATTGGCTAATTTTATCAAAGAATCATCAATTGCATATAATTTCGATTTAAATAAAATGATTGTAGTAGGCTTTTCAAATGGTGCAAACATTGCTGCAAGTCTTCTTCTCTCCAATCCTGAAATAATAAACGATGCAATCCTATTTAGAGCAATGGTTCCTTTTACGCCGGAAAGCCCACCTAATCTATCAGGTAAAGAAATTCTTTTATCTGCAGGAGTATTTGATCCAATAGTATCAAAAAACCAAACAGAAAGCCTTTTAAATATATTACAAAAAAGCAACGCTATTGTCACTTTGAAATGGCAACAATCAGGTCACAACTTGACAGAGAATGATATTTTAGTTTCAAAAGAATGGTTGTCTGAGAAAATTCATCTTTAACAAAAATAGGAATAAGAATAGTACAACAACCTATATGACAAGTTCATAAATCTAAATTGACAAAACAAAAGATAATTAAATGTGGGTTTGTTCCTTTTATATCTATAAAAGAAAATAATGAACGAACAAATTACATATCAGAAAAAAAGAGTTGTTCTTTTTACATATCCTATTGTCAATCCCAGATGTTTCTGATGCGTCACATATCATAGTTCATACTAGTGAATTGGAATTCATAGTATCTTAATTATCACCTGAATAAGAATAAGTATCCTTTAATAGAATAAATCCATAATATATTATCATCATTTTTTTGATCATTTAAGAGATAAAATATTTCAAAATATTCTTATCCACCTGAAATCAATCTCGATATTTCACTGATAGAATTGAATTGTGAGATCAGATTAAATCTATGAACAAACCATTAATCGACATAGAAAGTATCTTGTAACATATACCGATTAGCACAAATATGCTAAACAGTTTATCATAATAATATCATAAAACACAAAAGCTATCTAGATCCTTGTATTATTCTATCTAATCCAAATGTCATCATTGACCAAATCCAAATTGGTTAATCTATACAAAAAAGAAAATGATTCAAAAGTTAAGGAAAGATTAATGCTAATTATCAAAGTACGAGAAGATAAACAAATTCCTTTTCATGTTGTAAAAGAAATGCATAGAAGCAATCCCTGGGCTTCTGATTGGTTAAAAAGATATGATATAGAAGGCTTGGAAGGACTAAAAGATAGAATAAAAACCGGTAGACCACCTGAACTATCCGAAGAAACAAGTTACCAAATTAAAAAAGAACTATCCAACTCCAAACAAGGTTGGACAACAAAGCAGGTTGAAGAATTAATTATAAAGAAAAGTGGTATCAAATATCATTATACTCACATTTATCGCATCCTTCACAAATGGGGATTCAAACAAAAGGTTCCAAGAAAGGTACATGTAAATACTGCATCTTTGGAAGAGAAAGATGCTTTCAAAAAAAGACAGAACAAATATTTATGGATATACAGCAGAAGCAGCAGAAGCAGCAGAAGCAAGATGGATTTACCATAGTATCTACGGATGAATCATTCTTTTTTTATGATTATCTTGTAAGACGCGTTTGGATTAAACAAGATAAAAGACCGGTTGTCAGAGTAACAGGTTCGCACCAACATTCATGTATTTTTGGTGCCATTAGCCTTGAGGGGGGAAAGCAACTATTCAGACAGTATGATAAATTCAATGGCACCACCTTTCTTGATTATCTAAAGAAAATACATATCAAATTTGAAAAATGTTATTTGTTTATGGATAAAGCATCACAACATTACAAATCAAAGAAGGTGTTAAAGTATTTTGAAGAAAACAAAGATACTCTAATTCCTGTATATCTTCCAACTGCGTCACCGGAGTTTATGATGATGGAAGAAGTTTGGAATATAGCCAAAGGAGATCTATTTGTTTTGAAATATTATTCATCCTTTGCAGATCTAAAAAATAAGATTTCTATATATTTCAGAACAAAACGATTCGATCTTGAAATGAGAAACTATTTGCTACGGGATGTAGTTTAGAAAATATATGCTAATTGGTATATAACGTAGGTTAAAGACGATAAAATCTCAAAGTAAAATACACCTAAATTCTATGTGGAGTTTAAAATGATTCTCTAAAATATAATATGCATTATTTTCTTTCGCGCTTAGATGAATCTTATACCATTTTTAGTATATCTTTTGTCCTATTTTTATCAAAAATTCAATCATGACCCAGTATAAGACCAATAAAAGAGTCAAATAAATAGTTTTTAACATCTGTACTAAAAACAAATAGAACAAATCGATGGTGGAACAAATAGTAATAACGTTACTTGACAAAATTATTCAAGATCCAATAATAAATGAAAAAGCCTATCTAATTCTATAGTGAGGAAATATTCAATATAAAAGAACATTATACCATTTTTACAACGTATTTCTTAGATGAAGAATCAAATTACAATAATCAATAATTATATTCGTTTATAGAAACAATTTATAACAGTATTATAAAAGTGTAAAAAAGATGTACAGGTTAATATAATACCTATATATAACTAAAAATGAGAAACATGATTACAATAACTAAGAAAAAAACAGCAGTTATGACAGTATTAGCAGTAGCTATAGCAGTAATGTTTGCAGGTCCATTAGCATTAGGTGCACAATCACACCAAGCATCAGCATTCGGTCACGGCTTCGGTCACGGCTTCGGTCATGGTGGCTTCGGTCATGGTGGCTTCGGCGGCGGCTGGGGCGGCGGCTGGGGCGGCGGCTGGGGCGGCGGCTTTGGCGGTTGCTGTGGCGGCTGTGGCGGCTGTGGCGGCTGGGGCGGCGGCTGGAACGGCTGCGGTTGCTAAGCCAATAGATAAATAAAAAAAGGAAACTAACAGTTAATCCTATTTTTTATTATTTTTTTATTATTTCCATCATAAGTATTTCACAAAAAGATATAACATATTGTTAGTATTGAAATTAGCGTTAAATCTAGTTCATTTATCAAAATAGTCAACAATAAACTCGAATCATTACTTTATATTATTAATACACAGCAAATTATTTTTAATATTCCATTTATAGAGACTATCAAATATAGATATCCTCTTAATAAGTTTTCCATTTAGTTAACTGGCTGTTAATTGATACATTAATAGGTCAATAATACGATACTTTTTGAACGACCTCTTTATAATTACTTGATTAGGTAAATATAGTAAAAAATAAAAATGATTTTTCCTCACTAAAAATTAATTCACCAATTTGAAGGCTCTGTTAACTTAAGACATTATTTCTTGATTATATTGATACACAAACATCTTGAGCCATTGTTTTATGTGATTTTAATTACAATTGTTCTTTCTGCACGGAAAGTAATCATCAAAACATTCAATTCTATCTTTTATGTACTGTATTGTTCTTTCAATTATGCTTTTTTCAAAAGAATGAAGATGATGATATAGATTCAAGAATTTGCAAGCTTGTGGATACCAAGTACCACCATCTGACGAAACTAAATGTAATCCGTACTTGTTTACTGCCTGAGATAGAAATCGCTCGGCTACAAACATATTTCGTTCTTTTGAGATATTTGTCGGTTCAATAGCGACCCAAAGCCATATTAAATTAGGCCCGCCTTTTATCGCAGTTTCATCGATAACATATTCTTTGATTTTCCTTTTCTTAAAATATTTCTTTGGTTTGTACTTTTGTAGCCAGTTCCAGATTGATACATGACTTATTTTTATTATTTTTAAATCTTTGTTGCATAACTAACATTTTTAGCTTAGGATAGAACCAATTAATCATTTGTATCCACTGGCCTTCTTATAACCAGTCTCTTGTAAGACGTGGAGAGATACTTTTTTTCCTATGATTTTCTGGATAGATGGGATGCTGATCTTGCAAGCATGAATGAAAATAAGAAAGGCAAAAAGTACAAATTTCCTGATTCCTTCATCCTTATTATCGGCCATATCAAAGTATACCTTCACCTTCCCTATAGACAAACAGAAGGAATCATAAAAGCAACTGGAAAGAATCTACCAGACCATCCATGTTATTCACAAATATGTAGAAGAATAAACAATCTGGACATTGATATCAATAACATTATAGATGATGATGATGATGATGCCGTTATCATCATAGCAGGTGACAGTACAGGTATCAAAGTTACCAATAGAGGTCAGTGGATGCAAGATAAATGGGATGTAAAAAACAAGAAAGGCTATCTAAAGATACATGTTGCAGTGGATATCAAGACCAAACAAATTCTTGCACTGGAAGTTACCGATGAAAAGGTACATGATAGTAAAGTAATAAAGAATTTGGTGGAAGGCGTGCTGAATAATAACCGCAATGTCAAGATCAAATCTTTCATTGGTGATGGAGCCTATGATAGTAATGAGAATTTCAAATATTTGAAGGAGAAAAGGATTCGGCCCATCATCAAAGTAAAAAGGAACTCCATCATTTCATCCAAGAATAGCAATGTAAGGAATAGAGAAGTAGCAATTTCAAATAAAGGATTATTATAAATGGAAAAAGAAAAGAAATTATGGACGCAGGTGGATGGCTGAAACAGCATTTTCTTCTATAAAGCGGATGTTTGGTGAATACATATCTGCAACCAAGTTTCAAAACATGGTAAAAGAGATGACAATGAAAGTATCTTTGTATAACCTGTTTAGAAGAATATAGGCTAACAAAAATGGATGTGATCGAATGAACATGAATTATGCAACAAAGCATTTTTAAGAATGATAATGCTTTGGCCATGTTTCTAAAGGATAGCCCAAGAAAATACAAATGTAATCCATAGCCAATAATTTGTGAAGGCGTTCTATTTCTAGTACACATATGATATATGGTTGTATTCAAGCTGTAGGTTTTTCCTTAAGTTAACAGGGCCAATTTGAAGAGTACACAATTAACATCGATTTGTTAAATTATTTATCATAAACATTATCACAACATAAAAGATATCTAGAACTTGGATTGTTTTACTGTTCTTTATGCTATCCATCGAATCCGAATTAAGAATTATGTCAGAAATAAAAATGGTCCAAAGATGAAAAAAAGACTACATCCTCATTTATCAAAGTATATAGTGGCAAATAATTCCTTTTCGCATAACTAAATGGTGCGTCAAATCGATATTGGACTTTAGAATAGTTAAAAGAGTATAATAAAGAAAGTTTGGAAGGGATGAAAGATACAACAAATGAAGATAGGACTTACAACCTATCAAGACATGTTATTAGATAGAAAGAACTAAAAAAATCAAACAATGGTCAAATTATATAACAGGATAAAAATGAGCATAAAAAGAGAACATAAAATATTATCATACACATATATTATATTCTCAAAATGTTTTCAAATTGATGTTACCGAAAAGGTATGTTTTTATACTTTTCAAGATGCAAATCGATACAAAAAAATGTCGTTCATATTTGAGGAACAATAACAAGAAACAGAATAAGAGTAAGGATTTGGCATTCATGGTTCTTGTATGCATTCCAACAACCGCATTGCCAGATTTTAGACTGATAAATAATATAGAATAAATCATACAAGATCTATTCGATCTATAACATTATCAATCATTTGCAAATTTAAAGATTAAAATATCGAAAATTTTATAATAAAAAGATAATTTGTTACATGATCATTTTTTTTCGTTTTTTACCAACGTTTTGTTGATATAGTAAAAACGAAAACTGTTAAAATTTCATTGTAATTGTTACTGATAAGTTATATTTTTAACTGAATTTTGAATCGTGTGACAAAGCATAAAAAGACTCTTCTTTATATAAAAATTATTTTTCATGTGGTGAAATTCAGAAATATATGATATGACATACATCGATTAAACAATTTTTATGAATCTATCAAATTTAATCTGCAAGTTTTGAAATTGGTTTATGTAAACTAGATATAGTCAAATTTTGAAAATTCAATAAATATATTTTAATCAAAGCACAATTTAAAAACAAATAACCTAATTAGACTGAAATTAACTACGATAGACGGATAGATTTAGATTCTCGGAATTGAAATAAACAAATAATTTGAATATTATCCAAGCTTATTTTTTAAACAATTTTTTCTGAATAAAAACATATGGTTATAAATTTTGTTATAATACATATACTATGAGCGAATCTGACTCTAACAAAAATAAAGAATTAGATCCTAATAATAGAGAACGAAATCTTCAAGAATATAACAGTGAAAAAATTGATTCAGACAAAGATTCCACAGATAAACAAAGAAAAAAACAGGATGAATCTCAACATACCCATGACAATAGTTGTAGCTGTGGCCATTAATCAAGAATTCAAAACCAATTTTAAGATTCCAATATAAAATCAAAAATCAAAAATCTTCATCAATAAATTTTGGTTTTGTTATATATGATTTGAAATGAAGATTTTAATATTATAGTTTTATTATTTTATTATTTTATTGCTACGGGTTATTTAATAGTTTTATTTTTATAATTTATGTAATTGATCACATTTTAAAACCAATGTGGATGTTAGACAATACAGGTAACAAATCATGTAATATGAATTGGGATCGGTTAACTTAAGAAATTTTTCTATTGAATTTACTAATAATAATGCATGATCTTTCTAAGTTTTAATATAGATAGAATTGTATGTACTTGAAGTAGTATGACTTTATTGAAATCAAATTGAAAAAAATCTGACTAGATTAAAAATATTTTAAAAAAATCCAAGTTAACAGAGCAGTAGATTAAGATATTCCTATCTTTTGTTTTTCGACCATATATAATTTAATTTAAAAGAATGGTTAGAATAACTAAATTTTTATATTATTTAAAAGCCTTTTAAGATAATCTGTTTTAAATATCTATTGAAATCGCAATCAATAAATGTAATAATAATAAAGAAAGCATCAGTAATAATTTTTGCAATTTCATTATTTTTTAATTTTGTTTATGCTGAAACTCCAAATACCAAAAATAATTATATCAATACCGTCTATTCATCCATCGGCAAATCTAACTTATTAACTATGAACATGCAATTCGATCCAAAAGATCCGATATACTACAAGCAAACAAAGATTTTATTTCACATTAGCAATCTTATTAATACAAATTTTAAAAATTTAACAGCCTTTGTTACAATTTTAGACAATTCTGGAAGTATATATAAATACGGTCATTTGAAAATAATAAATGGAAATTTTTTTATAAATTTTATATTTCAAAATTATTTGCAAAATAAAATTATTGTACAGTTGTACCTGAATAAGTCAGGTGTGGCATTGACGACATTTGATTTTCAAATATATCCATTAACTCCGAAAAACTTTCCGCAAAATCCATTTTTAGATTTTTTCCAAAAACTTTTTAAATAATATAATAAATTTAAAAAAATAAAAAAAATAAAAATTTAATTTCTAAAAAATTATTTTGCTATTTGAGCATGCTGTATTTCCTCAAAAGACTTTGCTTTCGGGATATAAGCTTCTTGGGTGGTGATAACTATAGAATATGGACCTTTTAGCAATAAATTTCCTTCACCTATGTATTTTAATGCCACATCGGTAACAGGATCACCAAATCCGAATTGACCATGATAGACACACATGTTAGGAGGTGTAGATATTGCACCTATATAACCAAGCGGCATAGAAAATAAATCCGGAGCTTCCCCTACTAGCACCTGAAACATTGGCTGTGCAGGATTATCTTTATTGCAAGGAAAAGTAATTGCAATATGACCTTTACTCGCATATGGCGTGGAATCAGCTATTAATAAGAATTGATTTTTGCTAAAATTTTGACCGTTAAGTAAAATGGTAGAAATAGATTTAGTGGTATCCGTTTGATGTATATAATTGGTTCCAGTAGATACAAGGTTATAGAGTGCAGAGTCAAGGTTTAGATACTGGTCTAAAATATTTTTTGAATTGCCCGAAAAATAACTAACTGACATAATGAAGGCGATATATATCAAAAGTACAAAGCAAATTAAAATGAGTGTAGTCTGAGATAAAGCCATGTAAACAGATCTATATATAAACTAATAAACCTATTTATATTTTATAAAGAAAACGTTAAAATCTTCTAAAATAAGTTAATAATTATATATTTTTATTAAAATTTTTTAAATATTTCATTGATATTTAAATTAAAATAATTGCGGGAGAAAAATATCATTTTAAAATAATGCTATGTCAATATCATAATTAGTATAAGGTTTAGGGGGTTTACTAGATATAATTTTGAGAATACAAAATGTATATAATTACATTTACAAAAATATTTCATAATTTGGTCTTGAATCTTTAGTCAGCATCTACATTATAAAATAATAAAAAATATATTATCCGTTAATTCTATTTCAATTAATTAAATAATTAATTTAATCTATTCTATTTATCTTTTCTATTACTATAAAAAATTTTATCATTTAAATTTATATGAAAATAATTAAAAGATATTTAGACGTTTGTAAATAGTTATAAGGAGAATATAGTATTGGAGGGAAAATTTAATGGATTATAATCACACAAGGATTATTCAAGTTCGGTTTCAGTTAATAGAAAATAAAGTTAGAGACATGATCAACAAATTAAATGAAACCGATTCAGATTCTTTGTTTATATTATATTCTATAAAATATGATATTGATGAAGAGAACAAAAAAAAATTATTAGAATCACTAAAAAAAATTTTGGATGAAATTAATCTTGTAAAAGAAAATTTTAATTTAGAATTGGAGGAACAATCATTCTTTAAAAGTATAGCTGCAGATTTAGATCAAATTTTTCTTACTCTCGATGATACTAAGCCAGAATCGCTCGTAAAAGGCTATGGAGCCATACCCAAATCAGATCAAAAGTTATTAAAAAATCATGTATCCAAATTGTTAGATATCACAGACAAAGTCTCTATAGAAATAGGACATACAAAAAAACAGATCTAATTAAATTTGATTTTAAAGTATTAATTGTACCTTATTACAGAATGCAAATTATATTTTATTTATCTATTTTTGAAAGTTGAGAGGAAAAATATTCTTTCCAACTATCAGGCAATGCATCCACCTTCAACGCACGATTCATTAATTTAATATCTTTTATTTTTTTTTGAAATAACAACAAGATATCTTTAATGGTAATATTGTTTTCATCTTTTTTTAAAAGATGGATAGTATTTCCTGCCTCTACTATGCCTTCTCTAATTACGCTAAAATATATCCCAGGTTTACCACTGTTTAAAAATTCTTTAATTACTCCCATATTACCAAATTTAATACCCAATTTGTAGCAAGGTATTCTAGGTTGGGTTGCCATAATTTTACAAGTTCCAATATTAAAAATGTCACCGACATTAACATCATCTTCAAATAACCCTTCAGTTGTAAAATTTTCCCCAAACATTCCCCATGACAAATCGGTTCGAAGTAACTTATTTTGCCAATAGTCATAATATTCTTTAGGATATACATATACTGCTTTATTTATTCCTCCATGAACAGTCAAATCGGCTTGTTTATCGCCTTCAAGATTTAATTTTTCAAGTTTTATTGGGCCAACTATAGGCAGTTTAAAAATACCTGTAGTTACAATCTCTTTCCCATAAATAACCTTTTTAGGGAGACTAATATTAACGGAAATAATTTTCATATATTAAATACCTTTATTTTATTTATTAAACAATGCTTTGTTGCATGATTATTTTTTTCGTTTTTTACTAGCGTTTTGTTGATAAAATAAAAACGAAAATAGTAAAAATTCCATTGTAATTGTTACAGATAAGTTATATTTTTAACTGATTTTCGAATCATGCAACAAAGCAATTAAACAATAATAAATTATTTCCATCCATTAAAAAATATATTTATCGATAAATTTAACTAAAGTTTAATTATATTTTTTTGAAAATTTCCGCATTGAAATAAATAAATGTATCAAATTAAATACAGAATTATTAAATATATATACTTAAAATTAAAATATCAAAAAAAAAAATAAATTTTTTTTATTTATGTTATATTAGCTGAACTAGAACTGATTACCAGCCCCAGCCGTGGTGCCACCAGCCGCCGCCCCAGCCGCCGCAGCCGCCACAGCCACCGCTCCAGCCGCCGCAACAGCCACCCCAGCCTCCACAGCCGCCGCTCCAGCATGCTGAAGCTTGGTGAGATGGTGCGTTCATCACTACTGGAACTACAAACATTACTGCTGCAAAGATTGCAACAGTAGCTAACATAGTTGCTTGTTTTTTGGTTATAGCAAACATTCTTGTACCTAGCAATTCAATAAAATCCTATATAAAATTATCTCCGATTTTGCATACATTCTGCAATATTTGCACATATCGATAATGTACATCCTTGTAACCATTATAATTTATAATAGATTGCAAAAAAACAATATTATTTTTAATATTGTAAACAACATATAAAAATTGTAATTTTAATTAAAACACTTTAAAATATTTAATCATATTTAAGTATATAATATCTCAAATAACATTTGTATCAAAATAAATTTCATTAATAAATTCTATTCGTTAATTAGTAATTTCATTATCAAGTAGCAACATCTATTTTATTCTATCCATCTACTCTGTTGCATGGTTCAAATCTCGTCACAGGTCATCTATTTTTGCCTGAATAGATATTTTTTTAACATACTATGATAAATTTAACTTCATTATTATGTAATGTTCTTTTAAATGGAATAAACTTATCTACAAACGTTTTTTGATATAATAAAATATAGCTTTATGTATTTCACATCTTTTCATATCTTAGGTTATCTTATTGCATTTTACAAAACATTTTTTATATGCCAAACTGATTTTAGAATATTTTTTTAATGCTTTAATGCATTAAATATTTGTAGAAAAGATATTTAATAATATTATTTTCAAATATTTTTTATTCTATTTTTCATAAATCATTAGTCTCATCTATTGTCTTTTGTTGATATCCATGAAACCAATATTATAAGGTGTAATGAAAATGTATTCATTTTCAGATTCCTTTTCCTAAATTATTTAATAGTCAATATATTGTTCTTTTGTTTATCAAGTTGTATTTTGATTGTAGGTACTTTTGTGATTAAATTCTTGTACAATACCACAGTTTGACTAAAAGGACTAAAAAATTACTGGGCATATTCTAATAAATTAAGAAAAAAATATTCATTATGAATGGGCTCACTAATTCTATCATTGTTTATCCATTTTAGAGCTATACTAGTTGTCAAGGTCATCAAATAAGCATATTCCTTAAAAGTAGTTGTTTTTACTAATTTACAAATTTTTATTGATGATATGAACTAATGCTTCTGAAAAACAAGTGTTAAAAAATATTCCTTATGTATAAAATTGCTCAAATATGAAAGGTTAAAAACTATTTGTTAGAAAAATATATATATTGTAATATGTATTACATATAGTAGGAGATAATTACAAATGAGTAATAAAGATATAGATAATTATGATTTATTCAAGCGATTTTTTGGCGGTTTCGGTAGAGGATTTGGTGGTAGAGACAGTAGAGATTTAAGCAACAGAGGAATGGACCTATTTGGCAGGGATTTCTTTAGAGAATTTGATAATGTTCAAGAAGAAATGTCAAAAATGTTCAATGCCTTTAATGACATTTCAACAAATGCACCAAAAGAACTAGTAAGAGAGTATGAAACATCAGAAGGTGGAAAAGTAAGAGAAGTTGGACCAATAGTATATGGTTATTCAATGACTGTTGGACCTGATGGAAAACCGAATATAAGAGAATTTGGAAATGTTAAACCAGCACATAGCAAAGGTAGATTTTCAGGAATTGATATTGATAAACCAGAGATAACAGCAGAAAGAGAACCATTGGCAGATGTAAATTCAACAGATAATGAAGTTAAAGTAGTGCTTGAAATGCCAGGTTTATCAAAACAAGATATAAAGGTAAATGCGTTTGATGAGACAGTTGAGGTCATTGCAAGTAACAATCAAAGAAAATATCACAAGACTCTAGAGTTGCCTAAAGAAGCAGATATTGAAACAGCAAGGTCTACGTATAACAATGGAATATTGGAAGTAACATTTGATAAAAAGAAAAACGTAAAGCCAAAAGGTAAGGAAATCAAAATAGACTAGTACTTTTAAAATTGTTCAAATTACTTAAAATTTTTTATATTGATGTAGAATAATAGGAAATATAATTACATAAAACATAATAATTATTAATTTTTATTTGGTTTTATTTTTTAAATATTTCAGTTAAAACTATAATAATACATGTATGATAAATTAAATTATAATAATTGTAATATGTTATTTTAAACAAAAAATTTTAAAAAATATTCCATATGATTAAAAAAGATAAAACAATAATAATATTTTTTTATCAAAATTTATGTAACCGATAATTTGCATTATTTTTGTGGCTGTCCTCAACCTTTCAGTACTTCAAATGATTACAACCTTGATAGGCAGTGGTCTTGTAATTTTTTTACTTAACAATATTGCGGCAGACATAAACCAACCGTCAATCAACTTGAATATTGTATCAGATAATATCAATAATAATATTCCAAAACATTCTGTTAATGAAACAGGACAAAATATCACTAAAACAACAACAAAATATGAAACAATTATAATAAATAATGGTAGAACTCCAGCCACAAATCTAATAGTACGATTGTATTATCCAAATGGGATGATCTCAAACTTCTCATCCAATATTCAAAGTGAGAACGTTGTTTTCAAAAAACCAACTCCAAGTTTACTTGTGGCAGAAACAAACCGACTATCAACAGATTCGATAATATCAATTACTACCAATGTAGTCTGTAACTCTGATTTTAATAAAATTAAAAATGAGTCAATTCTAAGTTACAATATAGGGCTAGGTAATATAACAAGTTTAAATTGCCCTCCAGTCAATTATTTTATAACAGATTCATATGATCAGGGGAGTTCTTTTGCAACAAATCTTGATTCTAGCTTTATCGACATAAATAAATTTAATTCATTTCACTCTAGAGAACAAATTTTAACTATTATATTAACAATTGCAATAATATTTTTTATCGTTTCTTTATTATATAAGAGGATTAAACGGTTTAAAAAAAGACTCTATAAGCCAAAATTTGTATTTGAAATAGCTAAAGAGATAATTTCTATTAGAGACCTTTTAAATGAAAATATTAATTCTAAAAGGATAATTCCCACGTATATATGGTACTCAAAAGATGAAGAGGAAAAATGGAAAATATTTAATGACTACGACGACTACTATTATTTGGAAGATTTTTATACAAAATTAAAAGAAAGAGCTAATTTAATGTCTAGGAAAAATCAACATATTGAGACAGAAGGTGCAGCAACAAGTGATAATAAAGATATGAATATTGATTCCCAAGACTTTGAACCAAAGAAAATAATCATGGGTGATAAAAATACTCCTAAAGAAATTAATAAGGAATGTTTAATTTTAGCAAATAATGCAATATCGAATATAAATTGGAAAGATTATCAAGATACCGCAGATAAAAAATATTACAAACCATTAGGAATAGTCATTACAATCGCTTGTGCAATATTAGTATCCATCTCATTTGAATCTTATAGGCTTATTTTCTTTCATTTTACTATAGGTATACCGATTTTTTCATACAGAATTACCTTTGTATTAATTACAACAATCATCAGATCGTTAATTTATTTTATTTTGGCTAAAGAAATAATAAATTTCATGACATTATTTGCTTATGAGGTAGGTAATAACAACAATGTATTATCGTTTACCATTTTGGATAAATCATCGCAGTTCAAATTATTATTATTATCTGCGATCTTTGGTGGAATTCCTGTAACTGCACTTTTGACTAATTTCGACTTTATTCAAGAGGAAATCCAGCTTTTTGCAAACGATTCTACAACCGGTTATTTGTATTTTATAGGAGGTATATCAACGGACGTAGCAATGTTTCTAATATTGATATCTATAATGCATTTATTTGTATTAAAATCAAAAACATATCAAATGTAATTTTAATAATATTTAATTTTATGGTATAAAATTAAATATTAAAGTGATCTAGTAATGGATTGCTACAGCCCTTTTTTAATTAATACATCCAACTCAATAAAAAATAACAAATAATATCGGATTAATTTTTGATTAGTTTTAATAAGATTAACACAATTTTAAAAGGATTTTAAATATATTTTGACAATATAATATTATATATATCGATTAAAATATAATATTTTCATTAATTTTGATCTTATTCCAACAATACATTTTTTATTTTAATTAATTCAGATCAGGTTAATATTACATATTTAGAACTATTATAATAAAAATTAGAGAAGATATACTAATGAGATATTTTAGATATAATTATTAGAATACTAGTAAAATTTGACTTTTTAATATCAAATAATACTTCATGTGATATTAATTTAGAACTAATATCAAAATAAAATGGATGATATCGATTTTAAATTTATATTAACTATTTTACAAAATTTTAAGAAATATCACTACTTGTATAAAAATTATTATACAAAGTTAATATATTATTGTCAGAAGGTCCAGAAGTTAAAATCGTAGCAGACCAAATATCTAAAGCGTTATCAAATAATACAAAAATTCAAAATATTATTCATAACAAATTAGATAATGAAATGAAAAACAGTATAATTGGTTCTTATTTAAAATATGTTAAAACTTTTGGCAAAAATATTGTTTTAAAATTTTCTACAAATATTTATTTGAGAAATCACATGATGATGTGGGGCAAATGGAGAATTTATGATAAAAACGATTATGATAACGGATTAGCAAAACCTCCACCTTCATACAAATCTTTTTTTTATAAAAAAGATAGTATAGAAGATAATAATAAATCCAACAAAAATCCAAAAAATGTGAAAGAAGATAAAAGAACAAGGTTAACTATTGTTACGAAAGAAAAAGTTCTTGTACAATTTAATGGCCCTATTTTACAATTTTCCTATAAAAATCCTGCAAAAATAGAACCTATTATTTCTTTAGGTCCGGATGGACTTGATGAAAAATATGACAAAGAAAAGGTCAAACACAATATATTTCATAAATCCAAAAATGAACTACTTATTGCAAATGCACTACTTGATCAAAAAATAGTATGTGGAATTGGAAACAAATACAAATCTGAAATTTTATTTTTAAATAATGTCAGTCCATTCAAAAATGTGCTCTCTATATCTGATGTCCAATTAAATAATATCGTTATAGATATTCCACGTGTTCTAAAATGGGGTTATAAAAATAATGGACGAACTAGAGATCTGAACAATGACGAAAAAATGTCATGGAATACAACCCATTGGGTATTCAGAAGAATAGGGAAACCTTGTTGGAAATGTGGATCGAAAATTCTTTCAGATAGGAAAAAAACTCCAAGAATTACTTTTTGGTGTCCTACTTGCCAGCCACTTGATTAATATTAATTATTTTTTATCAGGGTTTGATGGTAAATCCTTTTTAGATTTACTTTTAACGTAAAATTGGTTTTCATATATCTCTTTTACTTTATCTAGTGAGTCTATATTCTCAATACTCTTATCATATCGGATATTTTTAATTCTTGGAAATCTAAGTGCATAACCGCTATTATGCCTGTTGCTTCTCTGTACAGTATCAAAAGAGATCTCTAATATTACTTCAGGTTTTACTAATATTCTACTACCTTCATCCCGCAATATTAGAGATTTCATTTTATTTGTCATATATTCTACTTCTTCATCTGACAATCCGGAATAAGCTTTTCCAATTATTTTCAAATTGTCAGTATCTTTATTTTCATTATCATTAGTATCAGTGTCAACAACAGCTAAAGTATAATCAGATAGAGTTCCAGCCTTTTTCCCATGACCGTACTCAGCCATCACAACAACGACATCTATAGTATCTAGTTCTTCTTTTAATTTGATCCAATGTTTCCCTCTTTTACCTGGATGATAAAATGAGGCAGGATCCTTGATTACTAATCCTTCATGTCCTTTATCTTTACTATTTTTAAATCTATTATCTATATCAACAGACGAATTAACAATATCACTTTGAGTTTTCATTATTATACCATTAAAATAAAGTTTTGATAATAGATTTTTCCTTGATTCAAGTGTCTCATTAATAACTTGTTTATTGTCAAAATACATAATATCAAAGACAATGTAACGGATAGGAATTCTTTTCATCATTTCACTAGTCATATTTTTTTTACGCAATCTTTTCTGTAATTCTTGAAAATGTAGTGGTTTATCATCTTTAAAAGCAATCAATTCCCCATCTAAAATAAAATCAATATTTACAGAATCATTCATTAAAGCGTCATGATTTTTATTAAAATTATTATTATCTTCTTTAGAATTGTTATCATCTTTTATTCTATGGATAGTTAACCCTGCATTTACTATCTCGGGAAATGCAAAAGAAATATCCGATAAATTCCTAGAATAAATTTTACATTTGTCTTTAAATTTATGCATCTGCAATCTAATACCATCATATTTATATTCACATAATAGGGGTCTTTCAAAATATTCAAATATTTTTTGAGAAGTGATCATTACATCCGCAAGCATAAAACTCATAGGAACAAATGGATCAATTGTTATGGAATCTAGAGAATTATTTTTTGATAGAATAGCTACTTTGGATACATTTCCTAAAATAAGAACAGATTCTCTGATTTTTTTTACATCTTTATCAAATGCTTTTGCAATTGCAAGCTCGACAAGACCATCATATGAACCAATCCTCATCTCATTAGTAATAATTTTAATCAAATATTTCGACTCCAAAGGGGAACATCGATTTATTAAACCTTTTAATAGATTTTTTTTATCAGTGTTTGATTGAGGACCACTAATAATTGAAATCTTTTTGAATTGAGTGTAAATCGAATCTAATCTTAGCTTTTCTTCATCACCATAAATAGTATCAAAAAGAGTTATCATTTTTTTATTGGATACAGCATATTCTGCAATAGCCCCCACATCACCATGCTCCATGTTTATTCTTTTTATATCATCATAATTCAAATTTGAAATTTCTAATAATGATTGAATTATTGTTTTGTATCCAACATTTAAGTTGAGGTTAGATCCTCTTTCAAACACCTTGCCTGTTAAAAATAAAACTGCAATATACAAAGATTGTTCATCTAAATGAGAAAGATATGCAGATATGTGATCTACTTTTTTAATTTTGCTAGACGTAATCTTTATTTTTTCGCATGTTTCTACAAAAGTAGAAAAGTATGAATATTTATCTTTTTGCAATATTTTACACTTGTATTACTCAAAAAAGACTGTTTTATTTATGTGAAATGTGTTTAAAGAAAAAATTAAATTATTTTCTGTAATTTTCCAGTTTTTACATCATATATTAATCCATGTATAATTATATCTTTTGACAAAAATGGAGAAGATTTTATCTTTTCTATTTGGTTTTTTAAATTAACTTGGATATCTTCAAAGGTATGAAAATTCAATTGACTTGCATCTGATTTATATTTCTCTTGGAGTCTATCACGTAAATCTTGATCTTTAAACTTTAGCATTCCACAATCAAGATGATTTATAATTAAAAATTCAGATGTTCCCAAAAGTTCGTGAGAAACAATAAAGGAGCGTATAGCGTCATCTGTAGCGATTCCTCCTGCATTTCGAATTATATGCGCATCGCCTGGATTTAATCCTAGTGCATTTTCAACATTTAATCTTGCATCCATGCAAGACAGTATTGCCAGTTTTCTTTTTGGAGGTGATGATAAGGCACCATCTTTAAAGTCTTGGGAATATTCTTCGTTCGCTTTTAATAAATTATTTATCTCAGTTTCACGATTCACTTGCTGCATAATTTTAATAATACATTCAGAGTCATATTATAACATTCACAATCGTTATAAAATAATTCAAACTATTTTAAATAAAATTAATCTTTAAAATTAACACAATTAGAAAACTTTTTAAAAAATCGACACGCATTTTACAATCAAAAATTAAAATGTAAAACATTCATAATTATAATCTAGGAATTTAATATATAAAATACTAATTAGCATATGTTTTCTAAATCGTATTTCGTAGAAAATAGTTCCTCATATCAAGATTGAATCTTTTTGTTCTAAAGTAGAAAGATATCTTTTTCTTCAAATCTGTAAAGGATGAATAATATTGCAAAACAAGCAGATCTCGTTTGGCTATATTCCATATCTCTTCCATTACCATGAACTCGGGAGATGCTGTGGGAAGGTATATCGGTATCCGAGAATCTTTGTTTTCTTTAAAATATGCCATAACTCTCTTTGATTTGTAATGAGGCGATGCTTTATCCATGAACAAATAGCATTGTGGAAATTTAGCATGTATTTTCTTTAGATAATCAAGGAATGTATCTCCATTGAATTTGTCATATTGTCTGAATAATTGTTTTCCTTTCATACTTGTGGCACCAAAAATATATGAATGTTGATGTGAACCTGTTACTCTGATAATTGGTCTTTTCTTTTTATCAATCCAAACACGTCTTACCAAAGAATCGTAAAAAAAGAATGATTCATCCAGTGATACTATGGCAAATCTGTCTTCCTGTTGCTGCTGCTGCTGCTGCTTATCCACAAGTATCTGTTCTGTCTTTTTTTGAAAGCCTCTTTCTCTTCCAAAGATGCTGTGTTTACATGTACCTTTCGAGGTACCTTCTGTTTAAATCCCCATTTTCGAAGTATACAATATATGTGGGTATAGTGATATTTTATACCACTTTTCTTTATAATTAACTCTTCAACCTGTTTTGTTGTCCAACCTTGTTTAGAGTTGGATAGTTCTTTTTTAATCTGGTAAACCATATCTTTAGATAGTTCAGGTGGTCTACCGGCTTTTGTTCTATCTTTTAGTCCTTTCAAGCCTTCTTTATCATATCTTTTTAACCAATCAAAAGCCCAGGGATTGCTTCTGTGTAATTCTTTTACAACACGAAATGGAATTTGTTTATCTTCTCTTACTTTGATAATTAGTAGCAGTCTTTCCTTTACTTTTGGATCATTTTCTTTTTATATAGATTAACCAATCTGGATTTGGTCAATGGCGACATTGAGAATAGATAGTATAATACAAGGAACTAGATAGCTTTTGTGTTTTATGATAAATATCATGATATATTGTTTATCATACTTGTGCTAATTGGTATAAATCCAGGATCTAATATCTAAAAATAATAAAGAATGAATTATTCAGAATATTTTCTAATTCAATATTTTTATATTTAAATGGAATAGGTGATGAAAATGCATGATATTACTATTTTTAATTACTACAAGTATGGATATATTCAAAAAAATAGATTATAATATATTTTAACTATATCGCCGAAATATCCTCTAAAAATAACGCATGATAAATGAGGTAGATTATAGAGACTATTTATCATATAATTTAATGATTATAGATTTTATAATTTCAAAAAAGTTAAAAAAAATCGATAGATTTTTTATCTAGCTTTAAAGAGTCTTCCTTATGTTTAATATAACACATTTAAGATTATGCATCTGAAAATAAGAAATTTAATTTTAATAACAATCTTATCTACTTTGACTACTACTACAACAATTATCATATTAACTAATGACGTTTATGCTTTTAGAGGATTCTTTTTTCATCATAACTTACTTTTTGGTCACCATCCCTTTTTCCATCCTATATTACCTAATCATAGAGTAGGACCATTACATCATCCTTTTATTAATCACGTGATACCTAATCATAGAGTAGGACCATTACATCATCCTTTTATTAATCACGTGATACCTAATCATAGAGTAGGACCATTACATCATAACAATAACAGAAATCCTGCAACCTCCTTGAACACACAATCCAATAAAGTGAATACTCCTGCTACAGTTCATATATTTTCAGGTCCACAAGTTCTATATTGAACTATGATTGGTTTTTATCTACTTTACAATTATCTGATGTTAATTTTCTTTTATATATTAATTAAAAGTATTGAATTTAACTTATTATTTAATATATTTAGTTGCATATTATATTGTTAATAAAATCCGAATGTTGAATCACGAGATAAAATAAAATGACTGTCATTTTATTTTATATTTTAAATATTTTTTTTAAAAAAGTTTGAATATTATAATTATCATTTAAATAATTCTTTTACTTTATTAAAACAATCCATCTCAATGATTTCCGTGTTTTGATAATGACATATTGTTATTTGGTAGTTTATCTTAGCGGTACAGTATTAATTTTGTTTTTATTATTTTTTTATGTATTCTTCTTTTAAAAAAATTTTAATGTGTTCTAGATTTTATAGAGACAAAAACATCAAATATAACATTTAAAATTAATTAAAAAAAACCCATTTTAAATAATTAAATAAATAAAATTTTTTTTGCTATTCTCAAATTATTTTTTAAAATTAAGGTTTTAGAACATTTATTGTCAGTTATAATACTGATATCAAAAAGACATGATGATGTAAATGCTTTTTAATAAAAAATGTCTTGATTTAAGATTTGGTATCAATATTAAAATAGAAAATCAGAGTCATCTTTATATCCTTGTTAGGCGAACCTAATAATGTCTATGAAAAAACATCATAGGCCTAAATAAATAAAAAGCATTTACAATTCGGACCCTGGTTTGTCATATTCACTGGCTTGGGAGTCGTTTGGAAATCTGTATTCACAATAATAAAGGAGTGAATCCTTATTAGCGATAATACTTTTTTCATTATCGATATTCGCTCCTTTATTATATTAAATTTTAAGCATTCACAATAAAAGTTACTGTTCAACAAAATAAAACAAAATTATATGAATATTTTATTGTACATAATCAATAACAGTGATGTAAAGTTATAACCCTAATTTATTTTAGTTACAGTACATTTATTCATAAGAATAATAACAATAAAATAATTTTCCTTTTTCTTATAAATAATAATTGAAATTCATCTTATCTTTAAACCTGTACTTTTTATAGTTAATAAATAAAGGAGATAAAAAAACAAATATAGTAAATTGTAAAGGAAGCGACAGATTAGACAATTCAACAAATATGATAAGTATTATTTTAATTTTTTCATTTAAAAACTTGGAACTTTTTCTTTTCAAACAATTTAATAAAATGAAGCATATACATAATTTATTTTATTAAATTTTGTTAAAGGATTCATTTTGTATCTTTAGTTTGTTAACTTTTATTATTATTACTATGGTTGTTAAAATATAGGCTAATTGAGCAAATTCGCAGATAATATCGATATTATCTATATGTCCGCCTCTTCCAGTAATAGGATTTCCAGGAATACGTGTAATTATATAAAGCAATATAAAACCAGTATTTCCAATAATTCCAACATAATACCATGCTTTTCCCCATCTTTTAAGCATAGGGATAATCCACAACAACTGTGCAATACCAGATCCTAAAAAGAATATCGCATTTGGTACGTGATGTAATACTTTAGGTTCAGATACTAATGGTACATATAAATGAACAAATCCAGCTATACCCGTAGATAAAGCAGCTATAACAACGAATATCTCAAGTAATGGTTGACCTTTTATTCTTAGGTTATTTTGCTTCAATATAATTTACCTCATCCTTTGAATGTTCTTTTTTTCTAACTTCATCTATATTTTTTTATTAACATGATATAATAGACATAATACAAGTCCTTTGACTCATAACGGACAAATTTTATTTTAACTGTCCCAAATAAAGCGTCTAACTTAATAAAATGGATATTCTTTAGTAAAGATTGAATTCAAATCTTCAATTACTTAAATATAAATAAAAATGAAATCTGGTTGGATTTTAATATCTTAATAGTCTTGTTAGGGAATTGTTGTAATATTCCAATTAAGAAGAACAATATATATGATTGATTATTTATTTCCAACATTAAAAAGTCTTTTTTTGAATACATGTTATGATATTAATTTTTTTTCAATTGCATTAAATATCCACTCCTGATAAAAAGATAAATCTGTTGTAATAAATATCTTTATATGAATAACACCAATACTAGTTTCTAAATTTGAAAATATCAAATCTACGGTAGGAATATTTGCGCAGAAAAAAACTGCAAATATCATATCAGTATCATGTAAATGGGGCATAAATAATAGATATTCTTTCATATCATCAATAATCATCCTGGTTAAATTTTTTAAATATTGTTTATCTATTTTTATAATCATTGCAAATTCAATATAGCCAACTAATTGCATTGAAGATATATCTCTAATTATAGTAAAATTTAACATATCATTATCTTCCATTTTTCTCAACCATCTAATTACTGATTTTGAGGAAATTGATGTACTTTTAGCAATTTCAGTAGTAGACATTCTAGGATTATTTAATAGACACCTTATAATTTTCAAATCTATTGTTCTTATTTTTAATGAAATGGGTTTATTATCCACAATCATGGATTTTTCTATTATTGCAGGCTCTAAAACCTTGTGGAGTAATTTTATCTTTTCATCTGAACCGGGTTTTAAAGAAATAAGAGATATCGAAACACCACCCAATTGTTTTGCATATACGGATACTTCTCCTACTAGATTTAGCTTATTAATAATATCTTTCTGTTTTATTTTTTTTATATTGTTTATTGTTAGAAAACATTCCTTATCATAGCCTAAAATAGCAGGATTCACCCTTACCACGAAATTTTTAATTATGCCATTTGAAATCATTTTATTGATTCTATTTTTTACTGCATTTGGAGTAAGGTTTACATATTGAGATATCTTTCTGTAAGAAGCTCTGCAGTTAATAGCAAGCAACCCTATTATCATCAAATCTTGCTTATCAATAACTGCTAACTGAGACATATTATAAAAGTAAATAAAGGATGCAATAAAACTTTGGAAAGACAAAATTGTTTTTTCTTTAGAAAGTATTTCTTAATTTTACCAATTTAAAAAAATTTTATATATACCATTTGTCTAAAATAATTATACTAATGAGATCCATTGAGTATTGTCTAAAGTTTTGATCTTGCAAAGTAACACCCATGGAAAAAATTTATGAATAATATATGAATCACATTAAGGAAATCATTATACGAATTTTTTTAATATATGATTGATATACTCTAAAACTTAAATCATATTAATTGTCCAATACATCTCTATTAAAATTAACTATTACCTAGTAAATAGAACATCATAATTAAAAAAATAAAAGAAAATTAAGCATATTATATATTATTTCAATAGTATATAATATTCACCAATATTATTTCGAAAATTATTAAATGAAAATAATTGATATTAGATTGCTATTTAACAATATAAATTATTTTTATATGAAATATTTTCTAGATATATCTTTAAATAAATTAAAAAAATTTGCCCTTTTAATATAATATATTTATTAATACAAAAGTCAATAGATAATATATATTGTTTATAAAGCCATTTCTAAATATCATGATACCAAATTATTTGATTTATAGAATTAAAAAATACAAATATTATTTATGCAATAACTAATAACTAGTACATAATTATTTGATTGAGATTGTTTTTAGATAAAATGTAAATCACAGCCTGTTAAACTAATTTCAGAATAAAGAATCTAGTTTTGAATTTATGAATAAATTTTAATACTACTCATATAAATAAGAATGAGATATAAATGATTTTAAAATATGAATCAATATATTCAAATGATTTAAAAAAAAATCAAATAACAATCCAAATAAAATTAAACAATAGATATTTTTTAAAGAGACAAAGAAAATCTTATTATACACAATTTGCAATAATTAATTAAAGATTATGTATTACTTGAATTTATAAACGTCTTTTGAAAAATATTTGACAGATAAAAACTATTTTAACGATAGAGAATTACATGCAATAATATGTAATCATGTTACCAAAATTTACGATTCTAAAATAGCAGTTGATAGTGTTGATTTAAAAATCAAATATGGGAGTATATTCGGGCTTTTGGGACCTAATGGGGCAGGAAAAACTACAATAATAAAAATGTTAACTGGCCTTTCACCTCCGACTAAAGGAGAAGCCTTTGTAGCTGGTTATGATATTACCAAAAATTCCGTAAAAGTCAAAGAAAATATAGGTTGGATTTCATCTGAAGTTATTTTAGATGATTCACTGAATTCGATGGAGAATATTTGGATACAATCAAAATTACATAATTTGGGAAAAGGATGGAAAAAAAAAGCCATATCCATCATGAAATATTTTGATTTAGACGAAACCAATGAAACAAAAGTAGGAAAATTTTCTACCGGTATGAGAAAAAAACTAGAAATCACAATGGCACTATTACATGACCCAAAAATATTATTCATGGACGAGCCCACTATTGGACTTGATGTAAATACAAGAAGATTACTTTGGAATCTCATAAAAAAAATTAACAAAGTATATGGCGTTACGATTTTGCTTACTACTCACTATATTGAAGAAGCAGATGTTTTGTGTGATAGTCTTGCCATAATAAATCATGGTAAAATTATAGCTACTGGATCTACGGAGGAATTGAAATCGTTGGTGGGTGGCGATATTCTTGAGATAGATTTTTTTTCATTATTTGATTTTTCCATTATAAAAAAAATTAATGGTGTTAATGCAATTTTAAATGAAGAAATATTTCATAAAGAAGAAATAACACAAATAAATAATCCATTGAAATTATTTATAAAAGTAAATAATGCTGAAACTATTCTACCCCGACTTATTTCCACCATTAATTCACAATACCCGAATATTATAAAATCAATCAGGATAGAAAAACCTAGCTTGGAGACTATATTTTTAGAACTAACGGGAATGAGCTTTACAGAAGCCCAAGAAAAATCACAAGAACTTAATTATAACAATATAAAGTCTTCATAAAAAAAGGAAATGACTAAAGTAATGCGTATGCTGAATCAGCTGATAGGGCTATATACAAGAGAAATCAAAAATACTTATAGAAATCCTGCAATAATTGTCGTAAGCATCATACAACCTCTCCTGTGGATCATATTTTTTGGAAGCAGTTTCTCTTCTGCCCCCAAATTGTTTCTTGAAAATTTTTTTCATACAAATAATTATTTAGCATTTTTATTATCAGGTCAACTTTCAACTTCAATGTTATTTGTAGGCATGTTTAGTTCACTGAGTTTAATCCAAGATAAAAAGTCAGGATATTTAAGAAGAGTAATGGTAACGCCCACGAATAACTTTATAATTTTTCTAGCTAAAGTTTTAGGAGCTTCAACTAGAGGTATGTTTCAGGTTCCAATAGTATTTCTTGGAGTTATGTTACTCGGTGTAATCATGCCTTCACCATTGGGTATAATTTCACTTGTGGCAGCATTGTTTTTGTTGAGTCTTGGACTTTCATCTATTTATTTATTGATAACTATGAAAAGCTCTGATTGGCAAATTCCAACAGTTCTTGCCAATTTTATAAACCTTCCATTAATGTTTTCAAGTACAGCTCTTTTTCCTAAAGAAAACTTTCCTCATTGGATGCAATTATTTGCTAATGTTAATCCGGTGTCATTTTCGTCATCCTTTGGAAGAGAAATTGTCATGTCAGGTAATATTACCCATATAAATTGGATGTATTTCTTTTACTTGATCTTTTTTGCGGCAGTCATGTTAGGAATCGGTATGTTTACTGCTACAAAAACTCTGAATATTGATTAATTCCATATGTTGAATAAATTACGATAAACCTGTACCATAATGTTGTTGATTAAAAATATTATAACAACAATACAGGTTTAGCATCGACCTTTATACGAAATAAAGTATATGGTTTACGTCTTAAATCACGCCCTTTATTATATCGAGATTGACGATGAAGTTGGTTGGACATTACGTAAAGGTATCCATCCATAGCAAGACATAATGTATCAGGCCAAAGTAATCTAGAATCATGGACTAGTATTTCCCACATTTTATCATAACTTCGACGAATAAGAATTGAATTATGCTCATAGTTTGTAGCATAAATATTTCCTTCTGCATCCGATTCAAGTCCATCCGAAGCCCCACCTTTATCCCCTTCATCTATTACAGTATCTGCTACATCTTGATCGCTCTTTTTCCGATCTGTCAACGTATTAATATCAACACTATAAAGCCTCCGACTTCCTAACGGACAATAGTAAATACGAGAGCCATCTGCATTAATTGCTATTCCATCTATACCCATATTTGCACCTTGTTTTAGGGATCCATCAGCTGTTTGTTCTAAAAAAGGTCTCCCTTCAACCATTGGAAGAAAGGTTTGCAAATCTTCTGGCATAGTGGATGGATGATCTTCAAGCCGTCTCCAACTTTCACCTGATGCAAGATCCGCCACGATAATTCCATTAGGCCCTTTTTGAGAAGAATCTGTTATAAAGGCCATACCCTCTTGTCCACGGCGAAGATCGATTCGCAAATCATTAAGATATGAAGATGATAAAACCACTGATTGTGGAAAAAGTATTTTTTTTATGATTTTATTTGTATTTATATCAATGCAAATTAACTTTGGACCTCCATACTCTGTTGGTTTAAACAATGGACTTCCGGTATCCAATACCCACAACCTATCCAATGGATCAATTATAATAGATTGAACAGATACAAATGAAGAAGCAAGATCATCTTCATTTGCTTTATTTATTATTTCATCAGGATATGGAGCGATATATCCATCTTTGATGATTTCAGCCACAGTATACTGAACATCATCCTCCCACCTAGGAAAGTTGACAAACATACGTCCATTCTGTGAAACAGTGATACCAGTCGGCATTGGTCCATTAAAAAATGCAACTGGTTCTAATGCTCCAACAGATTCATCGGTTGGTAATCCTTGTGCAGGAATATCTTTAACTGAAAAGGATGAATCCTTTTGATATCTTTCTGTCATAAAATTTATACATTTTCATTATACTTAAGGTCTTTTTGTTGGTTTAATTTAAATTTAATAATTCCAAAATTCGCGACCAATGTTAATATGATAATTGAAAAAATATCTGATTGAACAACTATTTTATACTTTTATCAATCTATATAGATTTATTCGATAGAATGTATATTGAATTCTACATAAATAGAAAATTAATCCTAAAAGAGAAATAATTTGAACAATTACAATGTCACCTGTCAAACGCTGATAGAAACTTTTAATGAAGGTTTTTTACATAAATTGCAGTATGAATAAAAGGGAAGAAATACGAAAATAAAATACAAATCTTTGTTTTTCAGATATCGATATTACTACTTATAACAGCCACCATATATTCGTGTACCTAATTTCATGACAGCATTTAAAATTAAATAATTTAAGTATTATAAAAATACAAAGCATCATATTTTACAACAATTTGATAGAATAGTAAGAAGAGCAAAAATAAACTTATTCTAGATAAACTAGAAAGAAAATATGTATAGATAGTAGTAGTAATCTGAGTATCAAGGTATCTTGAATGGAGAAATAAATGATCTATAAATGGACAATAAAAATATATGAAAGATTTATCAAACTTTATTTTTATAATAAAACCACAAAGAAAATAGCATTAATACAAACCTAAAATGCTTTAGATGAAATGACATTCGATTTAAAAGTAATTATTTCACGGAGCAAATAAAGAAATACACTGTAATTTAATAACATTTTCAATACATTTCAAATTTAGAAAAATTAATTTAAATACAAATAATTCACAAACTCGTAAAAATCTAATATATGTTTTTATGTTGGGCACATTTTTACAAATTATGATGAATATCTCAAATACAAAAATTTTTTTAATTTTAATTGCCATATCTGCTATCGGTATTTCTGCATTTGGTGGATACATAATTGATAGTCACTTTTCAGTTTTTGGTCAAATTTTTTCTCCAATCAAAATCACAAAACAGTTAAATAATTCATACACAATTTTATCAGGATCTTCGAATATTGGACCATTTAGTACAACCTATAAAATTTTGGGAAACATTGTTGCCATAAAGAAGAATCAACAATTAATTGTTTCTACAATTAAACAAGATTTTAACAACTCTCCTATAATTGGATATATCAAATCACCTACAGTATTTAATACTCAAAAATCCATAACATTGTCAAATCCTTTTGCGAGTAAAATAACAATAAATCAAAATATTGAAACACTAATTAATAATGCAATAATGTCTACAAAAAATGCAAATACCGCTAAAATTTTAATTCAATGTAACTTTGGAGATAAAATTTCTCAATGGAATTGTAAAAGTAATGGATTATTAGGATGATAAAATAAGAACAGTTTTTTCTTTTATTAAAATGTTGATTTTATTAGGTTATGTTAACTTGTATATCACTTAGAAGATTTTGATTTAACTAGGCATTCTTCAATTTAAGAAAATCATCTAGTATAAGCACAAATATTTTAATCTTTTCTAATAATTAGAAAATATCGTTATCATTATTGGAAAGTCAATAATAAAGTCTTTAGGTTAACATTTATGTAAATATATCGATAATATTTAATGTAATATATCTGGAGTCATTTTGATTGAAATATTTTTACATAATCATATCAAATAAATCTTAAGTCAATTAAATTGATTATGAAAACAATCTTGATAATTTTACAAATACAACTAGATAGTTATTTACACAATTGTTAGCAGAGATAAAAACACTTGGAATATTATTCTCCTAGTTGTCATCCTATTAATTGTTAAATTTTAAAATAAAATAGATTTTTTATATGCATATTTAGTCAGAAGAATATATTGTACTATCAAAGATATTAAAACAACTCCATAGATTAATACTTCTAATTTATTTTTCATATCCCCTTCAGGTAACGAAGTAACTAATGCGACAGACAACGCCCCACGCATCCCTCCAATCATAATGATATTTCTCCAAACTTTTGGAATTTTTTCTTTTGTAAATTTATTGACAAAGAGAAGTATGGGATAAACCGTAACCGCTCTTGCAAATAATACAATCGCAAATCCTAATACGATTATTCCAATGTTTTGAATAATATTTAAAATATTCATTGTTATTCCAAGATAAAGAAAAATAACCGAATTTGCAAAAAATGCTGCTATTTGCCAAAAATGCGAAACTGTATTTCTTACATTCCTACTAATTGTAGATTCCTTCTTCATAGTAATATTTCCAAAAAACAACCCTACTATTGCAACTGCAACAAGTCCTGAAACACCTAACGAATTTGCCAAAATTACAAATCCAAAGACCCCCGTTATTGTCAATGCAGTTTCAGAAAAGGGATCATTCATTAGAGTATGCAACCTATTTCCTACGATTGCGACTAATAATCCTATTAATATTCCGCCCAAAAATACAAACAGAAAATGCTCTATTCCTTCAAATACGCTCTTCCAATTTACAATTTCATAGTTATGATCTGATTGATCTAGCACAATTGTGGAATTTGTACCAATTAATAATGAAGTTACAGTAGATAAAATAATAATACTAGTTGCATCATTAAATGATGATTCCATTTCTAAAATCCTTGCAAGTAGTTTTGGCACCTTTATTTTTTTGAAAGTTTGTATAACAATTGCTGCATCTGTAGACGAAATTAGTGCAGCAAAGATTACACTTTGAGAAAAAGACAAATGAACAAAATAAATTAAAACAAGTCCGATAACAACAGTAGTAACTACTACACCAACTGTAGAGAGCGATATAACAGTTATTCTTATAGGTTTAAACTCTCTATAATAATCAACTTGCATCATGGCTTCAAATATCAATGGTGGAATTACAAAATCCATAATTAATTTAGGATCAAATTGAGTTTTGATGTCAAGATAAATATAATTAAACGGTTTCGAATATAGCAAGAGTGAAAGAATTAATCCGATTAATACCAAAAATATAGTATATGGAATTTTAGTTTTTGATTCAAATAAAGAGCTTATAAATACCATACCCAAAAATAAAAGTATTAGATACTCTAGCTGATTTGAGATCAATGCGAACAACTTTATTTTAAAATTGAATTAAATAAAATGATCTAAACAAGTTCATTATCTTAAGAAAGTATTTTTATCATAATTGACAACTTTTTAACTAAACAGTTAGTTTTTTAAGATTTACTATAATTTATTTGGGAATTAGATCGAATAATATAGATCATAAACAAAAAAGCAATTTGCTAATGACGAATAAATGGTTTCATAATTTTAACACACTGCCATTTAAATCTAAAAAGAATTTTAAATATAAAATCCAACTTTTTAAATAAAACGTACACAGAATTTATTTTAATGATTCCATTTGAAATCCAAAATTTATAATATATTTTGTATATAAATAGATAATTATTTTTACGATAAAAAACCATTAATTCTTTTATGATTGACTCAATATTTTTTGCAGGATACAAAGTATTTTTAAAGTCATAATAAACTAATCAAGAATATTATGGAAAAAGGCAAATCTTATCTTACCTTTTTCAGATTTTTGTGCAATTAATTTTTGACAATACTAAATTTAATATAAAAAAAGATAGTCTTTTATCTATCTCATCATATTCCTGCATTCTTGAGCACATTTTCTACAAGCATCTGCACATTGTTTACATGCATCTATTTTATCTGCCATCTTATCACATTCTGTAGCACATGCTTCACACATGTCTGCGCACATATTACACATTTGTTTAACATTTTCACTTCCTCTACACATCATCATACAAGCCATTCTGCACATATCTGCACAATCTCTACACATCATCATACATCTTGAAACAGACATTTGGTTCTGGTTTTGAGTTGATGTCATATTCATACATTCAGTACAACAACATTCGCAAGCAATCATACATTCATTGCAACTTTCAATGCAAGTAGAGTATTGTTGATTTTTTAAAATAGAAGTGCTATTCATCGTTTTAGTTTGTTGAAAATATTATATAAGTATATCTAAAAAATATGTAAAATATGCTATATATATGCAAAATATGCATATATTCTAATAAATATATATGAGAATTTGATATAGTATGTGATAGTTAAGCGCATAGAGAAGTGTTTAATAAATAGAATGTCAAGAATAAAATTATTAAGTAAAACAAGAAACTAAAAACCGACTATTGATCAAAGGTGAAATAATTGATATCGTTAAATAAAATTATTAATTCATTCCCTCCCTAAAACTTATTATTTATCTTTTTGAATATAAATATTATTCATTAAGTAAATTATAATGTAACGATTCTTTAGAATATATCAGTAAAAACGGACTATAATACGAATCATCCATTTCTTGTCCTTTAATTACTTTCATGTCATAGGATATTCAAATAGATATACTTTTCAAATCATTTACGGGCTTGACAGCCAAAATTTGATGATATTTATGATAATGAAATTTCAAAAGATACTAAGAGCCTATCCCAAAATTATCTTTCTATAAATGATCATACAACAGGATAACTGTACCAATCCAAGATAGTTTTTCGCCTTCTTCTCATATCGAGTAAACAGTTTTCTGAACCTGTTGTGCCATGAGTTGGTTCGTTCTATAACCCATCTTTTTGCAGAATATTTTTTACGATTTGAGCGGCGTTGTGTTATAACCTTGACTTCTCCTTCCTCTGTTTCATCTCTTTTTCTCTTTGGAGGAATATGCAGTACATATCCTCGTTTAATTAGTTCTTGTTCTTCTTGTTCGGAATTATATGCTTTATCAAGACATAGATGTTGAAGTTTTTTTCCCCTTCTTCCTGTTTTTTTAGTTTTAAATGATGGTCTTTTGATAACTCTATTATCAACCATATCTGTTACTATTTTGATGTCATGTGTACTTGCTGAAGATATGACTATAGACAAAGGAATTCCATTTTTATCTGTTAAAATATGTCTTTTTGTTCAGCCTAGTTTGCTTCTATCAGTAGGATTGTTTCCTGTCATCGCCCCCTAAAGGCGACTTTATAGAGATACTATCGATGGATTGCCAGGTACAGTTGATACCAATGTAGTCATCATAGATTTTCAATAGTTTTATCCAGCCCTTTTTGAAGATGTCAAGACTATTTCATTTCTGAAATCTACGATGACAAGTAGAACCAGACCCGTATTCTTTAGGTAGCATCTTCCATTGACATCCTGTTCTTAATATATAGAATTCCATCAATTACTTTTCTATATGGTATAATTGTCCAACTAACTGTCTTGAGTGGTTTCTCCTTTGGTAAAATGCTCTTAATCTCATCCCATAACCCATTTGGAATCTTGAGTATGTTAGGATGTTTATTTTTCTCCTTTACACTTTCACTTCTTTGGGTGGAGGACACAGTTTAGTAAAAGAGGAAAAGATCTATAATCCTATCGAATTTTGGGATAGGCTCAGTATGTATAGAATATTGAAACTAATTATCAATTAAATTATTAGATTTATTCAATCTTCAAATTATGATACCAATAATTTTATATGAATATATAAAATAATGATAAATTTCATAAAATAAAGTAAATCTAAATATTTTTGAGCAGTTCCTAAATATACACTTGATTATTATGCTGATGAATTGTAAATAAAGTATCTTTATTTTAATATGGTATTATTAGTCATTGTCTATAAATTTTATCATATACCAATTAGCATATATTCTCTAAATTGAATTTCCTAGCAAATAGTTTTTCATATGAATATGAAATCTTTTTGTTCTGAAATATTTCGATATCTTGTTTTTAAAATCTGCAAATGATTGATAATATCATAGCATAAGTAGATCTCGTTTGACTATATTCTATATCCTCAATTGTCATAAATTCAGGTATGCTGTAAGGAGATATAGATAACAAAGGATCCTTCTTTTCTTCGAAATTTTCTAACACTTTCTTTGATTCATAATGAAGAGATACCTTGGCCATAAGCATATAACATTTTAGAAATTTGAATGGATTTTCTAAATAATCAAGAAATGTATTACCATTGAACTATAATGTCACTCGTAAGAAAGGAAAAAGGCTTAAGTATGGTATATACATAGAGAATCATCTTATTGTAATCCCTAAACAAGTCGTTACAGTATTTGATCTAGTAAATCAGTACAGAAAAGGATTTCTTAGATCAACTATCTGCATTGCATTACAGAAAGAAGAGAAGCCACGATAATAAATTTTAATTGTGTTTAATTTTACATATTACCATTACCAATATTTTGAATAACGCTTTAATAAATACATGATAACGATATATATTAAAATAGAAAGTTTTCGTACATATATTTAATTTGATTAAGATCCTTTCCAAATATTATGCATATTTCATAATATACTCTCATTCAGAATAAACGGATGGTAATCATATCTTCTAAAATCCTTAAATTAATTACTTCGAGCCTTATATATTCATAGAAATTCTAAAAACATCGTGGATTTTATTAATAAAAAATCTCTTGGAGAGAAAAGAAAATCTATCAAAATGATTTTACCTGCTTTATTGGGGGTAATGTTTTTGGTAGGAAATATAGTTTCTATACCAGGTTTTACTTTAGATCAAAAATCATATGCACAAAGTAGTAACCGACATGATGTTTTTAATTTAGGAAATAATCAAAATCAAAATCAAAATCCGAACCAAGGTTTTACAAGAAGTAGCTTTGGAAATAATCAAAACCAAGGTACTGGTAATTCGGTATTTAATTCTAATCCAAACATTGCTGGACAATCTCAAAATTCAAATCCAGCATCATCTTTATTAAATAACGGATTACATTCTATCGGAATTGATTCTTCTTCATTAGGTATCCCATTTAGTGGTGGCAAATCATTTTCAAATGTTATTCCTGCATCCTTATCAGGAAGCTCCAATTATCAAAGCTCCCTTTGTTCTACAATAAAGAGTAATAATATGACAAGCCTAAGCTCCACATACTGTGATCCTAAACATGTAGTATGGGATCCAACTTATACATTCACTAAAACATTAACAAATGGCAAGACACTCACCTCAGGTCACACTCACACCAGATTCCATGTAGTAGGTCCTGACAACTTTAAATTCATAAATTCATACTGGACTACGAGTGAAATTACAAGAGCAATTGATGTAGGAACTTCTGCCAACACTACATACTTGGGTGCTTCATCTCATGTTTCAAACATTCCAATTGAAACAGACAATGGTTTTGGACCAACCACTTTAGCTATTGAATTACAGTATGAAGGAGTAGTACAATTAACTGGTATTACAGCTGCTATAAAATTACCACCAGGATTTGTTTCTAATCTTCCATTAATCCATGATCAACATAGATATGATATTGCATTCTCTAATTATAGAGGTCATATTTATCCAGGACAAGGTATCGTACTTTACTTCCCAATAACTATAATTGGTAATGTAGGAGTAAGAGTACCATATCAAGTACCACTTGCAATACACTTTCTCAGAGAAGACAAACAATTTGATACACACAGCTTGACTGCAAACCAACAAGACCAATTTGCAAACTCACTTGTTGTTAAAAATGGTACAAGTACAGCAACATTCAACAGCAATACTGCTTTGAATAGAAACTTTAATGCAGTAGATGAAGGAGTTCATCCATATGACTTTGTAAACCAAGTATTGCCTGTTCAATTTGCAATTACAGGACAAGAACTCTTTAGTGTAATTGTAGGTGCGGGTCCTGACGCTGCAATTCCACTTACACCAATCTTGGCATTATTGCCACCAGGTGTTCCAACACCAATTAAAGTATTGGTTAGAAATACAGGTGATGCACCAATTTACAACTTGAACGTTGCTCCAACTGTTAGAGATGAATCTGCAATAGCGGCTACAGTAGTTCCATCAACTGTAAACATTCCAAATGTTGTACAGCAAAATGCAGTTGAACCTCTAGTATTAATTGGAAGTCAATCAAAACAAGTTGGCTACTTACCAATTAATGGTACAGCAGAACTTGATATAACTGCAGTCCCAAGCTTTTATGCTGGTGGAACAGTAGAGCCAATATTCATATCATTGAGCTTTAACAACCAAGTAGGATTACCAACCACCTTAGTTAAAAGAATAGGTGTTGAAATCTTGCCCGTATCTGCTCAAACAGCACTTGCAGATGCAATCAAAGTTCCACACGCAGTTTCTGACAATGTAATCAGCTTACCAAATGCAATATCCAACAAAGCATTACACGCACTTTCCAATGATATTGGAAGACAATCATTACATAGTGTTCCACTTGTAACTCATCCAGGAGGTGCAGGTGTAGCTGCAATCCATGGTAATACACATCCAGGCTCCGGTAGCGGTAGTAGTAGCAGTAGTAGTTCTGGTGCTGGTGCTGGTGCTGGTAGTGCAGGCGGCGGTAGCGGTTCTGGTGCTGGTAGTGCAGGCGGCGGTGCAGGTGCTGGTAGTGCAGGCGGCGGTGCAGGCGGCGGTGCAGGCGGCGGTGCAGGCGGCGGTGGCGGAGGAGGTGGTACTTAAGATAACTAGTTAATCAATAATTTTCACTATTTTGAATGAATTAATTTTCTTATAGTAAAAATTTATCTGAAGCTGTTGAGAAAATCTCGCATAATTAGATACATGTTTAAGATTTTACATATTCGGTATTGTTGAGTGATGTTTATATTTTAATTTGTGATTAGTGATCAAGATATTTCCGTTTTAATAATTTTTATGGTACAGTTATACAACCATTAATATATTGCATTTTAGTATACTAGATCTTCCATAATTAGTGACAGTAGAAAATTTTCTATAAATATTATTTATCTGTACTATTATAGTGATACTCACTGTAAATCTTATTGTTAATCATTAATAATTTTCATAATTTTAATATGTATCTAGTTATTCAAAAGATCTATTTTTTGACACCAGACCGTTTATAAAGATAAAGAAATCCAATAAATTTCCTCATTATTCATAAATATGATGGAATAAAAGAAAAAGGATTAGAAAGCATATTTTCATCCCTATCTAGAGAAAAGTAATATCGTAAGAATTATGCAATATTAGTGAGAAAGCTGAATCATTTAATGAGTATTTTCTCCGCAAAAATTGGAATTGTAAACTAAAGGCATGTCAAACAATGATTAAATCTATTTGATGAATATCATGACAAAGAAGTAACATCTAAACCCTACAGAGCAAGTCTAACGTATCATATTAACTATTTACCATAAACACGTATCATTAATTATATTTTTACAAAATTATTTATATTTTAATTGAGATGGATAGTTCCATTTAAATTAATTACAATGGGTCTTGTATATGCAAATGCCATAAATCTGAGCAGTAGCATACACAACATGAAACATGACACACGACCCATTGTAACTGTACTTTTTAATTACTTTTTTATGAATAAGGCTATAGCAAGGGCAATTTGCGATAGGTGTGTATCTTTAAATAACGTATGAACATAGTTAAACATTCTTCATATAAATATCACTATTAATAATTATTGCTATATAAATTTTGCATATTATTATTGGATTATTATAAATCCTAAACGAATAATTAAATTATAACTATCAAAATAACATGACGTTTTTTCCAAAAATATGCATTTTATGTATGTCTTAAAATACTGTTACGATAAATAATATATTTTATCTATAAAATGATAATGATAAGAAAAAGAAAAAATAATTCCTACAAGAGTATTTATATTGTTTATCTCATCATATTCCTGCATTCTTGAGCACATTTTCTACAAGCATCTGCACATTGTTTACATGCATCTATTTTATCTGCCATCTTATCACATTCTGTAGCACATGCTTCACACATGTCTGCGCACATATTACACATTTGTTTAACATTTTCACTTCCTCTACACATCATCATACAAGCCATTCTGCACATATCTGCACAATCTCTACACATCATCATACATCTTGAAACAGACATTTGGTTCTGGTTTTGAGTTGATGTCATATTCATACATTCAGTACAACAACATTCGCAAGCAATCATACATTCATTGCAACTTTCAATGCAAGTAGAGTATTGTTGATTTTTTAAAATAGAAGTGCTATTCATCGTTTTAGTTTGTTGAAAATATTATATAAGTATATCTAAAAAATATGTAAAATATGCTATATATATGCAAAATATGCATATATTCTAATAAATATATATGAGATTTTGATATAGTATGTGATAGTTAAGCGCATAGAGAAGTGTTTAATAAATAGAATGTCAAGAATAAAAGCAGGTTAAGTAAAAATTTTTTTATATATAAAATGTGTTTTGTTTTGTTAACAGTTGAGTAAACAAGATTGTATATGCATTTGTAAACTAATACGACTCGTTTTGAACGACAAAATTGTTATCATATTTTTTGATTCATATTTAATACTATGAAATTTAACAAATCTAAACGAACACCATTAGTTTACAATAAAAATTATCAATGTATTTACATAACTGTTAACAGCGTCATTAAAGCTATCTGCCTTTTTGATATGATTAAAAATTAGTGAAAAGCATCCACTTATTAGTTGAATTGTTTCATGACTTTAAGATAATAACAATACTATCAAACTGTCATGTTTTCATTAATAAAACTATTTGTTAATTGAATTAATTATACGAATCATAAAAGAGACACAAAAGACACATCATTACCTATAATTTAGCTTAAATATACATACAACCCAACCATTAATATATACTGTAAATAGTGTCTTGTGTCACAGTTCACAAGACAAACGAAATGGGACAATCTATTGTCAGGACAATCATGGAACAATCTATTGTCAGGACAATCATGGAATCAGTAAATAGATTCTATATTATTTACCCCGCCTTCAATGGTTGATATCTAAGAAACATATCTAAAACAAATCTTGCTCATTAAAAGGAATTATACCTAATTAGAGAATAGATACAAAACATGAACCAGAAATAATATTTCATAAGAAAACCAAAATACCTGAATTTATAATCGACGAAACAAATCAAAGTAGACATAAAAGTAATATAATTATGAATGATATCTACTCTTATTAGTTCCGAAACTAAGAATATTCTTAATAATTATATCCAAAGTGTTTTGTAGTATGATTATTTTAAATCGTTTTTTGTCAACGTCTTGGACCTCTAACTTAAGGAAATTTCTTGATGAGAATTATTGCATAATACAAAATAGCCTTACAAACTTCCAAAAGGCAGATATATTGTGCTCAAATACCATGATTTTATCATAATTGAGTTAAAGTATATATCGAGTAAATTAAAAACATTGGAAAATTCTTAAGTTAACAGCTGTGTACACATAAAGTTACATACTCTTGTAAAATAGTTGTGTTTGTTTACTATCACAACACCTATAGCTTGCCACTCTTAACTATTATTATGAGGGATACATTCCTCAGAATATGTACCACTGATGAAAAGAATCTTTTACACCTAATCCTTGAAGATAAAGAATCAGGATATAGAGCCAAGATAATCCTTCTCAAAGATGAAGGATACACAGTACCGCAAATAAGAAAGATAACAAATCATCATGATCATAACATAAGAAAATGGTACATCGATTCAATGAAAAAGGAATTGATGGCATCATATCAAAAAAACATAATCATAAACAACACAAGTTTGATAATGATATAGAGAAAAAGATAGTTGATATAGCTTTATCAGATCCAAGATCTTATAGTTTGGGGTTCTCCACATGGTCATTGCGTGTACTGGCAGGCTTTCTTATGAATGACCTAAAGATGATAGATAAGATAAGCCATTCAGAGATAAGGAATATTCTTCTAAATCATAAAATAAAATGGGATATCTAAAACTGTTTTATCAAATAAAAGAAGCAATGATCCAGAATAGTTTGAAAAAAAGTATATTCAACAGCTAAGGTACAACACGCCAAAGGATTCTGTACTTTTATACGAAGACGAGAAAGGGCCAATAACCGCCAAGACCCATGGTGGTTCGTCATGGTCATCGGTACAGGTAAAGATAGAGAAGGCTCAAAAGATAAACGGCCTGCTAAATGTGTTTGGAGCCTATGACCACACAAATGATAAGATGCATGTACATTGCTATAGAAATAAGACAGGAAAACAGTTTGTCGACTTTCTAAAAAGAGTGGATAGAAGATATGACCAAGGTATCCAAAATATCTTTGTTGTACTTGATAACCTTTCAGCACACAAATCAAAGATGGTAAAGGAAGAAATATCCAAATGTTGTCCAAGAATAAAATTAGTTTTTCTGCCTGTACGTTCTCCAGAGCTCAACTTAATTGAAGTAAGATGGTTGTGGTTACAAAGACAAGTGATTAATAACTCTACTTTCAAAGATGAACAAGAAATAGGAAGAGCTGTTAGCAAGTGGAAGAAAATATATAATAAAAATCATGGCAACAGAGCGATCACAAATATTTTACAAGAGTATGTACCCTTATATGTACACAACTGTTAACTAATTAACTAAAAATGATTTGATTTAGATGTTTATTTTTTCTAATTTTAAATATCAAACTTGATTTATAGATTTTAAAAATAAATAAAATCTATAAGAAAAGTTTTTGATTTATATCGAACTAAAAACATGATTAGAAATATTTGAAGTCATTTAAAAATTATCTATATATTATCAAAAATGCTGAAATTTAAGCAAATATAATATGATAGAAAAAATATAAATTGATATAATACAAAGATAACACTAGCATATAAAATAATTGTATTTGTATAGATGAATAATTTGATATTAAATTTAGATTCTGTTAACAGCTGTGTAAAAGATGACCTAGAGGTATTTGTAAAATATTTGTGATTGTTTTCAGAAAACAAAATAATTAAGAACCAAATTATTTTATGACGGTTATCCAAGAATATCTCAAGCAGAACAACTACAAATATTTTACATTAAGCATTACCGATGTGTTTACAAAACTGTTAACTTAAGAAACATCTTTTCTAGGATTACATCAATAATAAAAAATAGTTCTACAAATTATTAGATCTCTTGCATAATTGCAACTAAACAGCTTTATGACCATTAGTTTATCATCAACTTGTTCTTTCGTTGTTTTCCTACAATAGATTATCCAAAAAGCCATTACTTTTTAAATCATTTACCGGTCTTACAGTAGAAGAATTCAATGATATTTACAATAAAAAGATAACAAAAAAATATTATAAATATGAGTTAAAACGTTTATCAAACAAAAGAAAAGATAGAAAAAGAAAGATTGGTGCAGGTAGACATTTCAAGCTGGATTTAAAAGATAGATTTCTTATGCTCTTAGTATACTATCGTGTTTACATAACTTACACTTTAGCTGGCTTTCTATTTGATTTAAATCAGAGTAATACCTACATAGATATACAAAAGATTGAAAGTTTGGTAAGAGAGTGTCTGTACCCATCCCACAGAAAACATACGACAAAATAAAGAGACTAAAAACGCTAGAGGAAGTTGAACAATATTTTCCAGGCCTTGTGGCTTTTACCGATTGTACAGAGCAGCAAATACCAAGACCCGTAGATAATAATAAAAGAAAGATTTTCTATTCAGGCAAGAGGAAAAGACATACTGTAAAGACACAGCTTATGGTTAACAACCGTGGTTATATCCTTCATAAATTAAGATATAAGAAAGGAATAAGACACGACTACGATATCGATAAGAAGGATCATCCTGTTACTCCAAAAGAGGTTGTTAATATATTTGACCTTGGATATTTAGGAGTAGAAAAGGATTTCCCAGAACAAATGTCATACATACCTATCAGAAAGAAGAGACAACAACATTTATCCCAAGAAGAAAAAGAACACAACAAAAATCATTCTAAAAAAAGAATAGTGATAGAGCATACCATTTGCAGATTGAAAAAGTTCAGGATAATGAGCGATACATTTAGGAATAGATTAAGAAAATATAATAGAATATCAGATATAGTTGCAGGTCTGGTAAATTACAGAATAATGAACCAGCATCACTAAAAGAAAAAATGGTACATCGTAGTAAACTGAATGAAATGTTTCTAATTATTCAAGAGATCTATTGTAAAAAAGACCTTTCGTGCTCCAATCACTATTTTATTATAATTGAATTAAAATGAATACATCAGTTAAATTAAAAATTTAGAAAATCCCTAAGTTAACAGAGCCTAAATTTAAGATGATTTCATTACAAAAGTATAATTATTAAAATTTTTTTGGATTTTTCTGTATCTAAAGTCTTTTAAAAGCAGTATATACTATTACATATAGGATAAACATTGATCGACCATTAAAAAATTGTTAAATAAATTGAACAAAGCTTAACATTTTAAATGAAAAAATGGTGATCATAATAACAGATACCATATCTTAATTTTTAATATAGTTTGACTAAATATATCGATAAAGCAAGAGATTCTGTGATATTTGATTTAATTTTCAAAACTCTGAAATAATAATCTATATTTTAATCATAATTATTACAATTAATAAAATAATAACAACATTTAATTAAAATATTGTTAAAAAAATAAGAGTAAAGTGTATATGTTTTACAATTTATTCCGAATTTATGAAAATAAAGCCAATTCATATCATTCTGGCTCTGCTACTTATCGTACCTTCCATTATGAACTTAGCTGTTCCTTTTTATAATTCAAAATTACCTGAACTTTTTGAACTTCCTTTCTTTTACTGGTTCCAGTCTATATGGCTTGTGATTTGTTCTTTCTCTTACCTATGTTATTCTTTTATAATAAATAAAAAAGAGAAAAAACACGAAGCAGAGGTAGTCTAAAAATTATGATAGGCATAGACGGAATAATCCCATTTGTTGGTCTATTTATTCTTTTTATAGGCTTGGGTTTTTATGGAAAATATTGGCGCAAAGGCGATTTAAATAATGTACACGAGTGGTCATTAGCTGGAAGAAAGCTCGGAACGCTGCTTGTATTTTTTTTAGTCGGTGCGGATATTTATACTGCATATAGCTTTGTTGCAGTTCCATCAGGTGTATTCGCAAAAGGGGCATTATACTTTTTTGCAATCCCGTATGTAGCATTAACATTTGCTATTGCACTGGTAACGATGCCAAGACTGTGGAAGGTATCAAAAGATAAAGGTTACATTACTGCCTCAGATTTTGTAAAAGATCGATTTAATAGCAATACTTTATCGATATTGATTGCAATAACAGGAATCATTTCTTTGTTGCCGTATATAGCATTGCAGATTATAGGAATGCAATCAGTGCTGACAGTTATGCTAGCAGGAATAAGTAATTCACATATAGTCGAAGAAATCTCTTTAATTATTGCATTTGTAATACTTGCGGCATTCACTTATACAAGCGGCCTAAGAGGTGCAACATTAACCGCAGTTTTCAAAGATATTCTAGTTTGGATAACCGTAATTGTAGTGATTATTGCGGTACCAATTAGTATAGGTGGTTTTGGAACCGCTTTTAAAAACATCCACAAACAAAGCTTTGTTACCCTCCCTAATTCAATGGTTTCAGCATATAGTACGCTTGTTCTTGGAAGTGCTCTTGCACTTTATCTTTATCCTCATGCGATAAATGCAGTTCTTAGTTCAAAAAGTACCCGTAATCTTCGCATAAGCACTGCACTATTACCACTCTATGGAATAGGACTTGCAGTATTAGCACTTATGGGAATTCTTGTGTATGGAGTTCCATCTGCAATGCACTTTTTATCTCAATTCCCTCAAAGCACTAGAGGTATTCTCGTAGTTCCCTCTTTAATACAATATTCAATGCCCGGATGGTTTTCAGGTATTGCTCTTTTAGGGATTTTTATTGGCGGACTAGTGCCTGCGGCAATTATGGCAATGGCACAGGCAAATCTTTTGACAAGAAATATTGTAAAGGAATATAAACCGAATATGTCTCCAGAGTTTGAACTTCGATTAACAAAAGTATTTTCAACTATTTTCAAATTTATCGCTTTAGGGTTTGTTTTTATAGTGCCAGCTACATATGCAATTTCGCTACAACTTTTAGGTACCACGTTAATATTGCAAATATTACCTGCAGTCTTTTTTGGTTTATATGTCAAATTCTTAAAAAAGGAACCTTTGATTATTGGATTATTGGTCGGAATATTTTCAGGAATATTCATGTTAGAAAATATAAACAATTTTGGAGTTTTAACATCATCTGTTCTATCAACACCATTTGGATCTCTGTATGTGGCCATAATTTCTCTTTCAATTAATTTGGCAATATCCTTTGGATTAAGTGCATTAATGAATAAAAGATCTATTCAACTATTTAAAAAAGCTAGGGCAGATTGATCTAAAATACAAGATTAAATACAAATAGAATCCTATACGTAGTAACATTTTTAAATTTTTATAAAAATAATTATAAATGTTATAGAAAGATCTTCATTCATTCTACATCAAATATGCAATTCATTGTAGATATTCATATTTAGTATATATAGATGGTCTCATCATCTGTCGAATGTTCTCTAATAAGTATTGCTATTATACTACATCCTAATTCTAGTTAACCATATAACATAACTCCTATAAAAAAGGTATTTAATCCATTGTTAACAGTAGTCTAAATCATATCGTTACATTAAACATTTCAAAATTGCTATTGAAGAATATAAGATTTAAAATGTTTTCATAATGAGATGCTTTGTACATAACACATCAAATTAAGAATGTTAGATCCATAATGCTTCAATCTATCGAGTTAACCTTCGGATTCGTGTTTATAAAGATCAAATAAGAGTTAGTTTTAATATACTGAAAATTGATAAAAGAATAGAAATATGACAAAACTTATTAATTACACCATTCTCTTAAAATAACATTATTTATTTCTAAACCTTAATTATGACAGCTAAGATGCAGCAGCAAAAAAAGCATACATAATTTAATCACTATCGTAGATGCTAATAAAGGATTAGCATATCAATGGTAGGCGATATTTATCGAATCATTGTTGGCGGGTGAGCAAACCAACGATATTTGTGCTCATTTAATTGCTGATCCTTTTAGAAGGAAGACCACAAACTCATTCACATGTAGGCATTCAAGGTGTTTTATAAAATTGATGATGTAGAAATAATAACAAAAGAAAAAAGATATCGCGTTACAAAGGGTTCATAGATAAATATACCCTTTAATGGACCAGTATATACGTTTATCAACAAAACAGATAAAACGACACACATGTTCTGTCCTGTAATACTAGCAGGTATGGAAAAAATGTTCGTAGAAATAGATAAGCCAGTACCTGTCGACACAGTTTTACCTCGGCCACTAATGCTCCGGAAGAACAAAATCAAGTTAAAAATATCGCAGAAAAGTACAGGCAAAAACAGAGATTTTAGCATTTTTTGGTTTGACCATTTATCTAGTCATCTTTCACACTAATTGATTATTGATAAACATTACTTTGTCGTTTTTCATTTTATGTTCTTTCTTTAAGATAGAATAAAACTCAAGCATTAAAAACCATTTATATTACTACTTTTTTATATTTAATTAAAAATATGTCTACATATTTTGATGGTATAATATGTTTATACCAATTAGCACAAGTATGATAAACAATATATCATGATATTTATCATAAAACACAAAAGCTATCTAGTTCCTTGTATTATACTATCTATTCTCAATGTCGCCATTGACCAAATCCAGATTGGTTAATCAGTACAAAAAAGAAAATGATCCAAAAGTAAAGGAAAGACTGCTACTAATTATCAAAGTAAGAGAAGATAAACAAATTCCATTTCGTGTTGTAAAAGAATTACACAGAAGCAATTTATGGGCTTTTGATTGGTTAAAAAGATATGATAAAGAAGGTTTGAAAGGACTAAAAGATAGAACAAAAGCCGGTAGACCACCTGAACTATCTAAAGATATGGTTTATCAAATTAAAAAGGAACTATCCAACTCTAAACAAGGTTGGACAACAAAACAGGTTGAAGAGTTAATCATAAAGAAAAGTGGTATAAAATATCACTATACCCACATATATTGTATACTTCGAAAATGGGGATTTAAACAGAAGGTTCCAAGAAAAGTACATGTAAACACAGCATCTTTGGAAGAGAAAGAGGCTTTCAAAAAAAGACAGAACAGATACTTGTGGATAAGCAGCAGCAGCAGCAGCAGAAAGATGGATTTGCCATAGTATCACTGGATGAATCATTCTTTTTTTACGATTCTTTGGTAAGACGTGTTTGGATTGATAAAAAGAAAAGACCTGTAGTTAGAGTAACAGGTTCACATCAACATTCATGTATTTTTGGTGCCACAAGTATGAAAGGAAAACAATTATTCAGACAGTATGACAAATTCAATGGAGATACATTCCTTGATTATCTAAAGAAAATACATGCTAAATATCCACAATGCTATTTGTTCATGGATAAAGCATCACCTCATTACAAATCAAAGAAGGTGTTAAAGTATCTGGAAAAAAACAAGGAAACTCTGATACCGGTATATCTTCCTACGGCGTCACCGGAGTTTATGGTTATGGAAGAGATTTGGAATATGGCCAAACGAGATCTATTTGTTTTGAAATATTATTCATCTTTTGCAGATTTAAAAAACAAGATATCTTTCTACTTGAGAACAAAAAGATTCAATCTTAATATGAAGAACTATTTGCTACGAAATACAATTTAGGAAACATATGCTAATTGGTATACAACAATTCATACATTCCAAAAAATCTCTCATATTATAACATTCTTTAAATCACAGATATTATTCATACAAAACAGAAGCAAACTAAAACTAATTCATGTAATAAAAGATTAGTAAATAAAAATAATATCCAATTATATAAATAATTAATGTATAAGATTATTGATTATTACTATGATAACATAGATATTCTTATTATGTAACATATTATGATGATGGAGAAATAAATTAGATGGACTAGAAACAGTTCATATTGTTCACCATCATTTACATCCAAAATATATTTTAAATTAAAGTAAAAGAATCTTAGATGTAAACTCTCTCAATTTAATTTTCTCATCCTTATTTGTAATCGGTAAACATTTCACAGAAACTTTACAATTTATAGTATTCTTTATAATACTAGTCAAATACTATGATGTTATACGAATTGGTTTTTGATAAAATTTTAGTAGTGCATTTTTTGAATTGTAATATTATTCCATGATTCTGGAATTACTTTATAGTAAATTGATTTGGAATAATTTGGCTTAAAGCATTGAAATTTAACATGAATTTCAAATTCTTTGTTCAATGGTATTTTGCTTGAATCTACATCTTTTTCTCTGAATCGATCCATTTTATCATAAGATAATATGTAGAGTGACTCGAACCCTTCGATAGTAAAAAATAGTAAAATATCTTTTGAAGTTTTTTTTGGAATATCTATAATCTGTTTGTTTGATAATAGTTTACCTATATAATTATAGGGTATTCGACTTGAATTTTTTGAGCTCTCTTTTTGATTATTTAAAGTTTCAATTATGGATTCCCTTGGAAAATCAGATGTTTTCCATCTCAAAGATTGATAACGAGAATATTTAGTTTGACGATTTTCAATAACATTATAAGAAATAACACAATTAAAAGCATCTTTTGAATTATTAATTTTACCTAAATTAGATAATAGGGGAATATAATTAACAAAAGAAAAACTACTACCTAATAATTTCTTATCCAGATTAAAAATCTCCAAAGTCCATATATTTATACCAAGTGTTTCTAAATGAAGATCGGAATTTTTTAACGTGATATCAAGTCGATTCTTTTTTAATCCATGAATTTTTATTTTTGGTTTAATAAAAAATTTTTTGCTTTTTCCACGATTCCAAATTTATTTTCAAGTAGTTTTAAGCTCTTGTACAAATTCGTTAGAGTTATATCTATACCATATTTATTTCATTCTACCATTTATTCAACGTATTGATGAATTTCAATATTTGATATAAGCATTTATATTAAAAAACAATATATTAAAAATATAATATAAAATTTTATTGTAAAAGTTATTTCGCATTCGACTTATCTTTTTGTTAAAAGTTAACACTTTTTTAATAATTAAATAATTTTAACTAAGCATCATGTAATGTGATAAAAGAAAAAATTGTATATATAAGAATGCATCTAAAAATTTTATTTTTTCAATTTTGATTTCTTTTATTTCACATCATTTACCATAGCATTAGATTGAGATTGGTGCTTTTTTTATGATTTTATGTCAGTATCAAGTTAACCATTTACAATAAACAAAATAAGAACAAGCAAATTAATTATTACCATTACAGGTTATATTCGGGATTATAGTCCTTTTAAAACCAAACTTTATATACTATCTTATACAATAAAGATTATGTCAAGCAAAAATACACAGAACAATACTTCTACTACCACCACCACATCTACTGGTGCTTCAGCTACAGATTATTCTTACAATAAACATAACGAATTTAATCATTCTATAAACAGATCTCTTGATGAAACAAAAGCAAATATCAAAAGATCCTTAGATGAATCAAAAAACCAAATTCCTCGTTACAATACTATTGTAAACAGTTATCAAGAACAATCTATTGAAACAGCTAAAGAGATATCAGAAGAATATATTGATTCTCAAAAAGCTATAATAAACTCCATACAATCCGCATGGAAACCATACAATGAAAGTTATAACGGTTTATTAAATAGTTGGGGATCTCCAGAGTCTGTTGTTAAAGCATATAGCAAATTTGTTAGCAATATAGCAGATAGTGCTGTTTCTTCAGTAAGATTGACAAACAATATCATATTTTCAAACTTGGATTCATGGAAGGCAGTTTTGCAACAGGCAAGAGATAACTCAAGGCATCTATCAAATCTAAGTGTAAACACGGCTAAAACATTTGAACAAAATTCAAAAGAAATACATGATGCAGCAGCAAAAGAAGCCCAATCAATAAAAGATAATACCAAATCTGTTGTCAATGCGACTACAGCACAATAAACCATTTTTTTTAAAATATTAAATTTTAAATCATAGTTCTAAAATATTCTATATCTATACACAATATAAAAAAAATTTAAAGAAATTAGTTATTTTGATTTTGTTTTATAATCTACTTAAAAAAAAATAAAAAAATGCAAAAATCATAATTTTAAATTCCAAAGTGTATAGTCTACTCATCTAAAAATTAAATACTATAAGGTTTAATACCCGATTCTATCAGTATCATCCGAAATATAATGGATTATAATAAAATCTGCAAAGATATTATTAACATAGATCCAAATATTCGATATGCAGGCATATGTGATGAAATAGGGGATACAAAATTTGGAGGTATGAGAGAAGGTATAAAAAATATTTTCACTCCAGAAGAAACCCGAAAATCAAATCAACAGGCAATGGGTAGATGGGGATTAAGAAATGCACTAGAACCAAAGACGGGCAAGGGAAAATACGCAATGGCAGAGTATGAAAAAATTAAAAGAGTAACTATTCCCATAGATGATAATCACCTTTTGTTAGTTACAATGGAAGTAATAGCTGATCACAGTTCCATTATCAATCGTATTTTAGATGAGATAAATCATTAACATCATTTTATTACAATATAAATAAATAATAATGGAATAATTTTAGACAGATAAGATCTACCAAAACTTTTAAACAGTATATGAAACAAAAATATAAAAGATACAGATTGTTTTTTAGTATTAAATTTTATTACGGTATTTTAACTTGCAAAGATGTAGTTTATCGATTAGAAAAGATAAAACTCTGGTCTAAAATGAATCAAGTTTTTGAATATGCATAGCAAAATGAAGGCATCAGACCTTTTTATTAAGAGCTTGGAGGCAGAAGATGTAGAATATATTTTCGGTTTACCAGGGGAAGAAAATTCTGATTTAATGATGTCGCTATCAGAATCAACTAAAATCAAATTCATTTTGGTAAGACATGAACAATCCGCGGCGTTTATGGCCGATATCTATGGAAGATTAACTCAAAAAGTAGGAGTATGTTTGGCAACCCTGGGTCCTGGAGCAACAAATCTTACAACAGGAGTAGCTAACGCCAATATGGACAGATCCCCTTTATTAGCTATAACAGGTCAAACCAGTACAAATTCGCTTCATAAAGAATCCCATCAAAACATGGATGTGGTTACAATGTTTAAACCCATTACAAAATGGAGTTGGTCAATCCGCAATGCGGATAGCATTCCAGAAATAATAAGACGAGCATTCAAAATAGCATTAGAAGAAAAGGGTGGCGCCATTCAGCTTGAATTACCACAAAATATTGCAAAAACAGGATCAGAAATTAAGCCCATAGGCAAACAAAAGGTTTTAAGATCAAGACCTAATAAACATCTGGTAGATTTAGCCGCCAAATCCATTTTAGAAGCAAAAATACCTTTATTATTAGTAGGAAACGGTTGTGTAAGAGGGAATTCATGGAAAAGTTTAAGAAAATTTGCAACAGAAATTAAAATAGGCTCTTTAAATACTTTCATGGCAAAGGGTGTAATTTCAGATGATTCATGCGATCACCTGCGAACTGTAGGAATCAAAGAATCAGATCATGCTTTACTTGCAATGAAACAGGCGGATCTAATCATAGCCGTTGGATACGATCTTGTGGAATATAGTCCTCGAAACTGGAATGGGAAATTAGATAAAAAAATTATACACATCGATTTTACACCTGCAGAGGTTGATACATATTATCCTCCATGGATAGAAATCGCTGCAGATATAGAAAATACCATAGATGCGATCTTGGATGCAATAAAAGAGATAACAGGTAATCAAATACAAGATCCAGAAGGGCAATATAAAGAAGACAATCAAATCGATGACTTTGATATTAAAAAACACTCGATTCCAGAATATTTTAACAAAATAAGAGCTGAAATAATTTGGAGAAATATTGAAAAATATAAAGATGATGATTATTATCCAATCAATCCCGAAAGACTTGTGTTAGAAGTTAGAAAAAGTCTTGAAAAAAATGATATAGTTATTTCGGATGTAGGAGTTCATAAACTTTGGATTTCAAAAATATATGAAACATATGCTCCCAATACCTGCATAATTCCTAACGGTTTTTGTTCAATGGGATTTGCACTTCCAGCTGCAATTGCGGCTCAATTAGTAAAGCCAGATCAAAAAATTGTTGCAATGTGTGGAGATGGAGGTTTCTTGATGAATGTACAAGAATTAGAAACTGCGGTAAGGCTCTCATTACCAATAATTATTGTAATTTGGGTCGATAAAGAATATGGCATGATTTCCTTCAAACAAATGGACGAATTTGGAAAAAAGGTTTTTGTAAAGTTTAATAATCCGGATTTTGTGAAACTGGCAAATAGCTTTGGGGCAATAGGATACAAGGTTAATTCAACCCAAGAATTCTCAGAAATATTAAAACAAGCAAGGCTGTCTAAAGATAAACCAGTAATTATTTCAATTGATGTAAATTATTCACGAAATCAAATTTTACTTGATGACAATTATAAAGAATAGAGTCTAACAAAAAATAACATTTTTTATTTAAAATTTCTCTTATCAAGTATAATTCAATCAATGATTTGAATATATTAAATAAATTAACAAGAAAAAGAATCATCCGACAATTACATCTAATATTCTATAGAAAGATAAATGAAGTTAAAAATTTTTATTTAATTATTTCAAAAATTAAGAGGATGTTAAAAGTACTAATTATATCAAGTTATTGGTGGCTGGATGATTTATGTTTTGTAATTTTATTTTGGCTTATAAAATTATTATTTGATTTAGAATTTCCTTGGAATCTAACATCTGATTGACCAGATTTATTAATTATTATTTTGTTATTTTTTATAGTATTTCCGGTACCGACATCCTGACTTAGCGTAATACCCTCTTTTGAATTAGATATAGTATTTTTAGTAATCACATTATTTGAGGCATGAACATTTAAAAATATGCCAGTTCCAGAATCAGATATACTATTTCTTAATATTTGATTATTATATGAATCAGATACAAAAATACCTGTTTTATTCTCATTGTGAATAGTATTATCACTAACTATTGAATGTGTCATATTTCTACTAAGCATAATTCCATGAAAATTGTTGTGTAAATTGTTTTTTTCGATTGTAATATTGTAACAATTAACTGAACAAATTAAGCCAAATCCCCCATTATTATATATGAAATTATTTTTAATGGTTAGGTCATGAGTGCCAGTGTGAGGATCTAATCCATATATATTATTGTTATAAATGTGATTATTTTCTATATGCATTCCACCTATACCCTTAGAATAAAATCCAAAATAAAGATCATGTATTTTATCATTTTTTAAAACACTATTGTCTCCACCATAGTAGCTCAAACCAGATGCTCCAGCACTTGTTCCGCCTTCATATCCCAAATAAGCAATTTCCGAATTCGTAATATCCGTAGTTCCGGTTGCTCTGTATTCTATTTTAATTACAGGTCGAACAATACCCTTATTCAACACTAATTTGTCTTGTACAGTTTGTCGAGTTCCATTTGTTTTCCCATAATCATGTTTAATAGGGTTCCAAGAAGTTATTTTGACCGAATCAATTTTGAGTGAACCTAATACATGAATCTCATTTGAATATATTCCGTCTGTAAGTAATTTTAACCAAACAGTATCAGATGAATTAATATAGAATGTTGAGCCTCTTTGTATTATCAGACCGGCATTTAATAACCAAGTATTGCCTTTACCTGATTCTTTAGTTAAAATATTAGGATTATGAATTTGGTTATATACATCAGTTAGATTAGCCGAAGAGCAAGATATAATTATAACTCTTTGAGTAGAATCAAAATTAATACATCCTGAAGATGGCAACGATCCCATTACAGCATTACTTGACATGGATAAAACTATTATAATACCCACAAACAAGAATACGCGTTTTAAATTCAATTTACATACAAATAATATTTCCAGTGTAATTTAATCTGTTATTAAAAGTTGCTAAAATCAGTTACCTAAAATAATAAAAAGTAATTTACCTCATTACTACAAAAACCACGTAAAGAAAAAAAAGACCAATCCTAATTTATTAGGTAATAAAATTCAGATTACTTGGATATTAATTAATACATAGAAAAACTACTATTGTTCTTTTACAAAATTGCTTCTTATAATAATTTATAAAATTATGTGATGTAAAGAATGAATTAATTGAAAACAAATTTGGTTATCATTTTTAAATAAACAAATATTACAACAATTTAATACTTTATTGAAAAGAATTACAAGCAATAGATGTTAAAACTATCATGAAATAATATTTTATAGTCTTTTGTTGCACGATTTGCCTTATCCATATTAATAAATTTACCACGACTAAGCAAATGAATTGATTTCAATAAAACCAATTCATAGTTAGACAGTGACTATCTTCTGGTTTTGATATTATTGATAATTAGGATTCTAAAATAAAGAAATGAATAAAGACAACGTGGAATAAGTATAATGTCATATCCAATACATTGCCTATTTTATAAGAATAAGACAAAATATACTTATTATAATATTAGACAAACAGAATATTTTGTAAAAGTACGTGTTAAATGAATAGATATCCTATTCAAATTATAATCCAAAAAACATTTGAAAAATAAATTTGTCGGATATCAAGATAAAGATTAATTGTATTAAAATAAGACGGGTATATACTATTATTGCAACATATAGTCTTACATGAAGGTTATATAGAGGAAAGAAGACGTACAAAAAAATTCTTTTGAAAAAATTCATTTAAAAATACAAAATCTACAAATAACAATAAATATAAAAAGTAAAAAATTCCTCAAATGAAAGTCATTAAAGTTAAACATGTTCATTATGATAGCAAGGCTTACCCGAATCGTTAATACACTAAAGAAAAATGAAAACTGACGGAAGATGCAGATCATAAAAACGACAATTTTATTAATAAAAAAATACTTAAAATTTATTATATGGCAAAATGAGATGTAGGAAATAATGGAAGAATAACACTGTAAACAAAATGATATTCATCAAGACAAAACCTGTTAGATAATTATAGATTAATTTATACAACAAATCTTTTCTTGTAAGGAATTCAAAATAAATTATGATATTGAATAGTTATCGTGAAAATTATTAATCATAGTAGAATTAAAAACATAGATAAAAAAAGAAACCATTATATATTGAAACAAGCATAAATAGTAGAACTATATTATATTATTTGCATTGAAAAGAAAAATAGATCCTCTAGTTATTCTTTTCTTTAGGAGTTCATCTTTATGCTAGATTTCTTTGAAATGGAGCGCGTGATTGAAGATCTCGCAAAAGCATATCCTGCTCAATGTGCAACAACATGGTTCAAGGTAACGGGAAACTTGGATCCATCCGAAGAGGAATATCGTGACAAAGTTGTTGAATATATGAAACAATTTGAATTTTTATTAGCAACATATCCTCAAGGTCCTGAAAAAGAAAAACTCAAAAACATTGTCAAGAGCGCACTAGAAAGAGAAATTAAAAGAGTACATTGATGGCGATAACAATGAAGTAGAAAAACGATATAAACATTATGTTGCAACTTCTATATGGTATGGATCAAATGGAGACATCAAAGAAATATCTAAAATACCACAATCAGAACAAACCAAGACTACAATTTTGAAAGAAAAAAATAATAAAGAAAATAAGAAAAAGGTATTAGAAGAGCAACCCATACAAATTAAAACTGAAAATAGTCTTTTATTGATCAAACGCAAACGCAAAAAGAAGAGCGCATACTAAACCCGTATTTTTATTTTAAGATAAAACAATTTGATAATAAATAGTGTAATTATTTAATTTTTACTTTCAACTATATTATACATTGATTATTTTTGTTCTTATTATTTATTCAACAGGCAAATAAAAACTCGGTATTTACCGTAAGCATGAAAATTATTGAACCTATCGACATTAAATTCATTTTTGAAAATATCTGCATTAAAATTAAATGCGGTATAAAAAAATCAAAATTAAATAAAAAAATAGATTGGCCAAGTTAGTTTTTCATAAATTACGTACTTACCAGCCACCGCCCCAGCCAGGATGCCACCAGTGATGATGCCAGCCCCAGCCATCACCCCAGCCCCAGCCATCACCCCAGCCCCAGCCATCACCCCAGCCCCAGCCATCACCCCAAGCAAATGCTTGATGAGATTCCATGCCAGATGATACTAAACTTACGACCATTACTGCAGTGAAGACAACTATAGCTGATGCTATAAGAGATGTTTGTTTTTTTGGTAGTGTAACCATTTATGTTCATTATACATATAATTCAATAGTCCTATATTTTATTTCATATGAGTTATTTTATAAGTAAATATGTTATTTTTTCATATTAATTAAAATAAACGATCGTATAATTAACACTATTGGAAAAACTTTTCGATAGTTGACATACTATAATCATCATTCGCCAACTAAAATACAAACATTATAAATTATCATTGATACTGTAAAATTTTGATAGATGTCTAATTAAGAAAGAGATCATTAATATGAAGTTCAAATTTCAAATATTTTAGCAATTTGTTATTTATTATAAAGATCCATTAATTAGAAAACCTTTAGATTTAAATTAATCGCTCACGTCATAATATAAAAATAGAACATATTCAAAAATTGTTGGTTAATATTATTGAAATACTGCATTATAAATGACAGAATGGATGATATTGATCATTTCCATTTTAGAAAAATAACCTAAGAACGTATAAAAAAGGGACTATATTCATTAAATTATATAATTTCCAACAAACAACTTTATGACGTAAAGTTTTTCATTAATTTGTACTGGAAAGCATTTCAAACTAGATGTAAAAAAATATTTTCAATGCATCGAATTTACGATCATTTTTACATACATATATTCGGATAGCCTTTCCCTTCATAGATAATTACTATATATAGAAACATACAAAAGAAGGAAAGTTTAATAAGAAAATGCATATATCTTTTACACAGAAAGTATACAGAAAAAAAGGCATACACTAGAGAAAGTAGAAAAATTTTTTCTAAGTTTTCTTACTTTCATATTTCACAAAATAACAACAGATACTTACCCCATATAATAAAAGACGAAGATACACTATTCAGGCAAGAAGAAAAAATACATTTTTGTAAAGATGCAATTGGTGGCTAACGACCAAGGTATTGTTATTCATAAATTATGACATAAGAATGGAAGAGTAAATCTCTTGCATAATTACTTCCAAACAGATTTATGACCATTAGTTTATCCACCAATTTGTTCTCTCTTTGATTTCATACAAGGCTATCCCAAAAACCACTGCTTTTCAAATCATTCACTGGCCTTACAGTACAACAGTTTAATGACATTTTTGATAATGAAATAACAAAAAAATATGAAAAATTTGAATTAAAACGTTTATCAAACAAAAGAAAAGAAAAATAGAAAAAGAAAAACTTGTGATGGAAGGCATTTCAAGCTGGATTTAAAAGATAGATTTGTAATGATTTTAGTATACTATCGCCTTTACATTACTTATACGTTAGCTGGTTTTTTATTTGATCTAGATCAAAGCAACATTTGTAGATATTCAAAAGATTGAAGGATTGATAAGGCAATGCGTACCTATCCCACAAAAGACACATCAAATAATCAAAAGGTTGAAAACTCCAGAGGAAGTTGAACGATATTTTCCAGGCTTTCTTGCTTTTACAGATTGTACAGATCAGCAGATTCCTAGACCTATAAATAAAGAAAGAAAAAAGATATTCTACTCCGGTAAGAAGAAAAGACAAAAGTAAAGAATCAGATTACGATTAACAATCGTGGTTACATCCTTCACAAAGTAGGCTATAAAAAAGGAAGAAAACATGATTATGATGTCTATAAAAAGAATCATCCTACTGTAATTCCAAAACAAGTTGTTAATGTAGTTGATCTAGGATATCTGGGCATAGAAACGGATTTCCCAGAACAACTATCTACACTATACCGATTAGCACAAATATGCTAAACAGTTTATCATAATAATATCATAAAACACAAAAGCTATCTAGATCCTTGTATTATTCTATCTAATCCAAATGTCATCATTGACCAAATCCAAATTGGTTAATCTATACAAAAAAGAAAATGATTCAAAAGTTAAGGAAAGATTAATGCTAATTATCAAAGTACGAGAAGATAAACAAATTCCTTTTCATGTTGTAAAAGAAATGCATAGAAGCAATCCCTGGGCTTCTGATTGGTTAAAAAGATATGATATAGAAGGCTTGGAAGGACTAAAAGATAGAATAAAAACCGGTAGACCCCCTGAACTATCCGAAGAAACAAGTTACCAAATTAAAAAAGAACTATCCAACTCCAAACAAGGTTGGACAACAAAGCAGGTTGAAGAATTAATTATAAAGAAAAGTGGTATCAAATATCATTATACTCACATTTATCGCATCCTTCACAAATGGGGATTCAAACAAAAGGTTCCAAGAAAGGTACATGTAAATACTGCATCTTTGGAAGAGAAAGATGCTTTCAAAAAAAGACAGAACAAATATTTATGGATATACAGCAGAAGCAGCAGAAGCAGCAGAAGCAAGATGGATTTACCATAGTATCTACGGATGAATCATTCTTTTTTTATGATTATCTTGTAAGACGCGTTTGGATTAAACAAGATAAAAGACCGGTTGTCAGAGTAACAGGTTCGCACCAACATTCATGTATTTTTGGTGCCATTAGCCTTGAGGGGGGAAAGCAACTATTCAGACAGTATGATAAATTCAATGGCACCACCTTTCTTGATTATCTAAAGAAAATACATATCAAATTTGAAAAATGTTATTTGTTTATGGATAAAGCATCACAACATTACAAATCAAAGAAGGTGTTAAAGTATTTTGAAGAAAACAAAGATACTCTAATTCCTGTATATCTTCCAACTGCGTCACCGGAGTTTATGATGATGGAAGAAGTTTGGAATATAGCCAAAGGAGATCTATTTGTTTTGAAATATTATTCATCCTTTGCAGATCTAAAAAATAAGATTTCTATATATTTCAGAACAAAACGATTCGATCTTGAAATGAGAAACTATTTGCTACGGGATGTAGTTTAGAAAATATATTCTAATTGGTATATCATATAAAAAGAAAAGAAACCAACCGGAGATATCAGATAATGAAAAAGAATATACCAAAATTCATTCCAAAAAAGAATAATAGTGGAACATACTATCAGCAGATTGAAAAGTATATGATAATGAGTGAATTTCAGAATTAAATTGAGAAAATATAACAAGGTGTCAGACATAGTTACAGGATTGATAAACTACAAGATATTAAATCAACAGAATTAGAAAGTCAAAGAATTCAAAAGAACAATTTAGATTATTTCCAATTATGCAATAGATCTAGTATAATAAACTATTGAATATAGTATCAGTCCTGGCAACTATGAAATAAGAATATTTATTATTAAAATCCAATACAAATTTACACCATAAAAAGTAGATCGTTTCTAATTATAAATGAGATTTAAAATATATGAAATGATGGGTGTTTATTCATTGATCAATATAATGAAAAAATCTATCTTATGTTAATCGAACCTCGCATATTGATAATTTGATATCAAATATATCTATCAAAAAAATTGGAAATTGCGTTGAAATTACGTTTGTATATTAGCACATTACCTGATGCTATTATATAAAATAATTCCATTTTATCCTGTGCCATTCGTGCTTACTCCTGTTGATCCAAGAGATTGATATTCTTGAAGATTTCTTAATATATGAAATGCAGCGAGTGATTTAAGTGCTTGATCTTTATCTAATCCTTGGACTTTATGAATCACATCTTTCACTGAAGTATTTTGACTCAATAATGGAAACTGTGTTTGGATTTCTTTAATTTTTTGGTTTACATCAAAGTTTTGTGCAAATGCTACTGAATTAATTTGCACTATATTTGTTGCAGCTATTGTTAATATTAGCAATGTTGCAGATGCAACTACTAAAGAATTTTTAATGTTTGACATTATCTTATTAAGGTAATGTTTCATATAATAGAATTATTAAATGTGCAAAATAATATATTAATATGTATTTGTTACCCAAATGATCAATTAATAGTGGCAATATAAGATAATTGGTAAAAATATTATCATATGTTAAAAAATATTGCACATAGACATTTGTTCTCTCATATAAGATCCCTGCATGATTAGAAACAATTTAGACTATTCCTTCTGAATTCTATATGGATTTTTAGTTCTGTCGATCTATAATTCTATAGTTTATTAGACCTGTAACTATATCTGATATTCAATTGTACTTTCTTAATCTATTTCTAAATATCTCCTTCATTATTATTATTTTTACTCTGCAAATAGTGTGCTCTATCACTATCCTCCACTATACCAAATAACATAAATATCTGAACTATACTTTTGCCATCTGTTTATTTTTGATAAATGTTTATAGCTAAGTAATCAATTATTCGCCATATTCATTTGACTCTTACCAAAGAATCGTTTGAAAAGATCTATAGATACGAACAGGATGTAAAAACAAAGGAAAGAATGCTACTCATTCTCAACGTAGTTTATCAAGGGAAGATATCTACTGCGGCTCAAGTAGCCAGAGACCTACACCGAAGTAAAGCTTGGGCTTCAGATTGGTTAAAGAGATATGATAAAGAAGGGATAGAAGGATTAAAAACCAGACAGAAAAGCGGCAGACCATCTGAGATATCTGAAGAGGTCGTGTATCAGATTAAGAAAGAACTAAAGGAAAGCAACCAAGGGTGGACCACAAAACAGGCAGAAGAGTTAATCGTAAAGAAAAGCGGGATAAAATATCATTATACTCACATATACCGAATCCTTCGAAAATGAATTTAAGCAGAAGGTGCCAAGAAAAGTACATGTAAACACTGCATCTTTGGAGGAAAAAGAGGCATTCAAAAAAAGGTCACAGAAATACTCGTGGATAAGCATATCCAAGAACAAGAACAAGAACAAGACGCTGTTGAATTTACGGTAGTATCCTTAGATGAATCATTCTTCTTTTATGATTTCCTTGTAAGAAGGGTTTGTATTGTACAAGATAAAAGACCAATAGTCCGAGTGACAGGCTCGCACCAACGTTCATGTGTTTTTGGTGCTATAAGCATGGAATGAAAGAAGAAGAAGAAGAAGAAGCAGTTATTCAGACAGTATGATAATTAATGGCGATACATTCCTTGATTATCTAAAGAAAATACATGCTAATTCAAAATGTTATTTGTTCATGGATAAAGCAACGCCTCATTATACATGCAAGAAAGTAATCAAATATTTTGAAGATAACAAAGATAAGTTAATCCCTGTTTATCTTCCAACCGCATCACCTGAATTTATGGTTATGGAGCAGATATGGAATATAGCCAAACAGGATTTGCTCGTACTAAAATATTATTCATCATTTGCATATTTAAAGAATAAGATATCCAGATATTTCAGGACAAAAAGATTCAATCTTAATACGAGAAACTATCTGTTAAGGAAGGTTCGATAACATATGCTAATTGGTATAATTCATATTTTTCATATATGTTTGCTATTTCTTTATTGTAAATATTATCGAATTCTTGTACTGTCAAACCAGTGAACGATTTGAAAAGCAGTGGTTTTCTGGATAACCTCTCGTATGAAAGCAAGGAGAGAACAGAATATTGATGAACTACAGGTCATAAAGCTGTTTGTGAATAATTATGCAAGAGATCTGACGTATTGAAATAGAATATGTCCATATTTAGGCTTTAAAGGTAAGACATTGTTTCTTTATTGTAAAAATCGGTAAATAGATCTATTCTTGCTTTATACGCTTTAATTTGCATTTTTCTTTTTACATGGAAACTAATCATCAAAAACATATTCTGTTCTGTCCTTAATGTATTGCATAGTCCTTTCAATAATGCTTTTCTCGTATGCTGAATGAAGATTTTGTTTTAGTTTTATACATTTATACTTGAAGATATCATGTTCTTCATTCGTGAAAACAGAATGTTGTTCATGTTTATCCACAAGGGTAGAATGAAATCGTCCACTAACAAACATGTTTTGCTCTTTTGGATTGACTTTCTGGATATGCTTATTACAAGAATATTCTTGTCTGAATTGCTGTATTGCATGATTATTTTTTTCGTTATTTGTTAACGTTTTACCAAAAAAATACAAATGAAAATAATCAAAGTTAAATTGTTACTGTTACAGACAAATCATGGTTTTAACTAATTTCCGAATTATGCAACAATGTAATTATGAATTAGATCGCGATCATAATTATATTAATTCAGAATTAACTTTAATCGAGTTTCATAAACTATAAAATCAGTATCTATTGTTTTTAAAACAATTTTTGGATTAGTTGCATTTTTGAATCCGGGCTTGTTACAATATGATTTCTATAAATAAAACTTTGTGATGCTTTAGCAGTAATACTTAACGAAAGGTCATTAAAATTTTGATATAAAATATATACCCCATCATTTTGCTTTTCCCTATTTCTTTTATTATGTATCAAAACACAAACAATCATGAAATTTATAGATTTGTCTAACTTTACAAAGTCTGTATAACTTAATATATAATCGTAAAATGAAAATCAAGTATTTAATAAAATTTATGATGTGCTCTTAAAATAAAATATGTCTCACTTTGGTAATCATCAGATTGATACTTATCTTACCGACAGTAGAATCAGACTGATACAAAGTAATCCACTATGCTTACGACCTATGCACAAATTTTCAGAATACTGCTTGTTATGTGAAGGATGTGAGGCATAAAAAATATATTTAAAATAACAGTTAAACGGTCTTACTATAATATTTTAATAGATTTTATCTATTTATATTTATATTTATATTATAATTTTTAAAAAAACATTCTAATTATTAGTTTTTTATGGATATTTTTATATCAAAATAACATGACGTTTTTTCCAAAAATATGCATTTTATGTATGTCTTAAAATACTGTTACGATAAATAATATATTTTATCTATAAAATGATAATGATAAGAAAAAGAAAAAATAATTCCTACAAGAGTATTTATATTGTTTATCTCATCATATTCCTGCATTCTTGAGCACATTTTCTACAAGCATCTGCACATTGTTTACATGCATCTATTTTATCTGCCATCTTATCACATTCTGTAGCACATGCTTCACACATGTCTGCGCACATATTACACATTTGTTTAACATTTTCACTTCCTCTACACATCATCATACAAGCCATTCTGCACATATCTGCACAATCTCTACACATCATCATACATCTTGAAACAGACATTTGGTTCTGGTTTTGAGTTGATGTCATATTCATACATTCAGTACAACAACATTCGCAAGCAATCATACATTCATTGCAACTTTCAATGCAAGTAGAGTATTGTTGATTTTTTAAAATAGAAGTGCTATTCATCGTTTTAGTTTGTTGAAAATATTATATAAGTATATCTAAAAAATATGTAAAATATGCTATATATATGCAAAATATGCATATATTCTAATAAATATATATGAGATTTTGATATAGTATGTGATAGTTAAGCGCATAGAGAAGTGTTTAATAAGATTAATGACAAAGTTATACCTTATGATATGTAAAAATTTTAGTAAACAGTATATTCATTTTAAAGTGTTTAATTCAGGATTTTCGTCAATATTTATCGTAAACAAGCTTACAATAAACACAAACAAAAAAAATTAGTAAAGTTCTAGAATTTATAAAAAATAGTAGTGAATATCAATATAAAAAATATGAATCATTTACTAGAATTTGTTCTTTTAAAAAACTTTGAAATAAATATGTTATATATTATAATATATACTTGGTAATTCGCTTTCCTAGTAGATCTTCCATGACCAGATTAAGTGCATTGTCTAATACTATTTAGCAATCGATAATTTCAGATCAGCAAATCCAAGATAATTTTGGATATCAACTAAATATACTCGATACCGAATATTTATTTGGCAGCATTGAATTCAGACTAACCTTTTGGTAAATAAAATATCTTAACTATCCACCATTTCTCCAAACATTTCTTCTATTTTATTTGATTGAAGAAGCTTGCTTTGGATGTATACATAACAACTTTCTTTTCTAGTTTTTTCTTTGCTTATTTCAAATAGTCAATGAAATGTCGGTTAAAAATATTGTGTTGACGAAATAATTATTACTTATCAAGGTAAGTGTACCAAAAATACTAGTTCTCTGATGTCAACCGAATCTGTAATTACTGTATAGTCTCTTTAGGAAGACATAATTTTCTTTTTTTGAATCTAGAGATTTTTTTGGTAGCTATACCAATTAGCACAAGCATGCTAAACAATATATTATGATATTCATCATAAAACACAAAAGCTATCTATATTCTGGTATTATTCTATTTGTTCTCAATACACACGACCAAATCCAAATTGGTTAATTTGTACAAAAAAGAAAATGATCCAAAGGTAATGGAAAGACTACTGCTACTTATCTGCTTTGTTGCATGATTATTTTTTTCGTTATTTACTAACGTTTTGTTGATAGAATAAAAACGAGAACAGTAAAAATTTCATTGTAATTGTTACAGGTAAGTTATATTTTTGACTGATTTTAGAATAATGCAACAAAGCACTACTGATCATCAAAGTACGAGAAGATAGACAAATTCCTTTTCACATTGTAAAAGAAATACATCGAAGCAATCCGTGGGCTTCAGATTGGTTAAAAAGATTTGATATAGAAGGCTTGGAAAGACTAAAGGATAAAGCAAAAGCTGGCAGACCGTCCGAACTATCCAGAGACAAGTTACCAAATTAAGAAAGAACTAAAAGAAAGCAATCAGGGTTGGACTACAAAACAGGTAGAAGAGTTAATTGTAAAGAAAAGTGGAATAAAATATCACTATACTCACGTATACCGCATTCTTCGAAAATGGGGATTCAAACAGAAGGTGCCAAGAAAGATACATGTTAATACTGCATCTCCAGAGGAAAGAGGTATTCAAAAAAAGACAGAACAGATATTTGTGGATATACAGCAGCAACAGCAGCAGCAGCAGCAAGATGGATTTGCCATAGTATCACTGGATGAATCATTCTTTTTTTACGAATCTTGTAAGGCGCGTTTGGATTGATAAAGATAAAAGACCTGTAGCTAGAGTAACAGGTTCACATAAACATTCATGTATTTTTGGCGCCCTGTCTTGGAGGTAATAAGCAACTATTCAGGCAGTATGACAATTAATGGCGATACATTTCTTGATTCTAAAAAAAATTCATGCTAAATTTCCAATGTGCTATCTGTTTATGGATAAGGCATCTCCTCATTATAAATCAAAGAAGGTGTTAAAGTATTTTGAAGATAAAAAGGTGCTTTAATACCTGTATATCTTCCAACTGCATCACCCGAATTTATGGTAATGGAGGAAGTTTGGAACATGGCCAAACAAGATCTACTTGTTTTGAAATATTATCAATCATTTACAGATTTTAAAAATAAGATATCTAATTATTTCAGAACAAAAAGATTTAATCTGGATATGAGGAATTATTTGTTACGAAATACAATTTAGAAGACATATGCTAATTGGTATAGTATTTGTGTAAACGGTGGCCTAGATATATTTATAAAATATTTATGATTGTTTTCAGAAAATAAAATAATTAAGATATGATTTATTTGATGACAACTGTGTTATAATATCTCAAGTAAACGACTACAAATATTTTACAATAAACACTATCTATGTATTTACACAACTGTTAACAGAGCCAAATGTATTGAGGAAAACTATTTTGCTATAGCATAGTTTTGTGTTAAACAGCATAAGGTCGATTATACTTTCAAGCAACAGAACTCTTCCAAAATATATTCTATGCGTCATATTTTTATTTTTTAGTTTTATCTCTGATAAGAACATCTGAAAGATCATAAACTCTTTTATCAAATGAAATCTTGTTTCAGTCTAAAAATAGATATAAAGTATGTATACTTAAGATATATTTTATAGGAAAAAAATTTCAGAATTTATAATAGACAAGGCTTAAATTTAAAGTTGATTTGAACTACATTTGGCTTTGTCAGAATACTATCGAATCATGAAATAAAACGATACTTATTTAAAACTACAAATGACGAAATATGTTGGATGTGAGAAATTTGTATATAGTTTGTTCGAAGATTAGGATAAATCCTTTTTTAGCCGATTGAAGTAGATGAATATACAATTTAGTAAATTCTAACAAAAACAGATCTACATTTATTCTTCTTTTAAAAAAAGCATTATTGAAAGAACTATACAATAGGTAAAAGATAGAACAAAATCTTTGAGGATAACTTTCCATACAAAAGTTATGAATGTAAATTAGAACATATGAATAATCGTTTGAAACCATTTCTAAACCACAATAATAAGATAATTAAGAATAAAGTTATTTACTTTTTTAGTATTTATTTCTATTTTATTGTCATGATGTCATTTAAGTCGTATCGCAAAGTAATAAAGATTTGAAAAGTGATGAATTTCTTGATATAGCCATATAAAAACAAAGAAATGAAAACGTTAAATTATGATTTATTATGTATTCAGATGAAAATATGCTCTATTTATTAGATTTTGGAATTACTTACAATTAATTTTTTTGATTTAAACCCCATTTATCCCTCACTCTTTCCTCCAATTTAGAAAATATTATCCGGTCAAAAATCCAACCTATCAAAAATATTGTAATCATGGCTGCTACTGTTTGCTCCATTATTTGAAACTCTCTCCCCACCAATAAAACGTGTCCTAATCCTATTGAAGCGGCCATTAGTATTTCTGCTCCAATTAAAGCATGCCAAGCGAAAGACCAGGATTGTTTTATTCCTACAAGAATTGTGGGCATTGCAGCAGGAATCATCACATATGTAAAGAGAGAAAATCCTTTTGCTCCCATGTTATTTGCAGCCTTAATATATAGTGGAGGGATATTTCTAAAACCAGAATAAATTGAAGTCATTATTGAAAAAGTTGAGCTTAAAACTACTACAAACAATATTCCAACATCATTTAGACCTATGAAAAGAATCGCAAATGGAACCCAAGCAACACTTGGAAATGTTTGCAAACCTACTGCAAAGGAACTCATTGTTTTTCCAAATCCAGAAAATTTAACCATCAACAAGCCTACCATCAAACCAATTATTATGGATGTGATAAATCCAATTAATAATCGATACATGGTAATTCCTATGCTTGTTATTAATGTCATATTTTGGATTAATTCTATGAAGGATTCTGTTACCATTAAAGGTGATGGTAAAGATATGACTGGAAATATTTTTAATAAAAAGGTAAATTGCCAAATCCCTAGAAATACTGTAATAAATAAAAGTGTATTCGCAAAGGTATCAATATCTATTAAATTATGTAAAGTTTTAACAGTTATTTGGGAATTTGACATTTCTTTATGCAGCGTATGGAGTTACGAACCTATGTTCTTTAGCATCATCAAGTTTATCACTGTTTGAAGATGTTTCAAAATGAAACAAATCTGCAGATTCTGCCACTATCTCTTTTGTAATTGATTCAATTAACGGATGATCTATTTTACGTGGTCTTGGAATATCTACGATAAACTCTTTTTTTATATTTGCTAATTTAGGAGACATTACAATAACTCTATCACCTAAAGCTACCGCTTCGTTTATATTATGAGTAACAAAAATAATCGTTTTATTTGTCTTTTGATGTATCTTTAATAATTCATTATAAAGTATTTTCCTGGTTTGAACATCTAATGCAGCAAATGGTTCATCCATTAGTAATATTTTTGGATTTAGGGCTAATGCTCTTGCTATAGCTACTCTTTGCTTCATACCTCCAGAAAGTTGATGAATATATGCATTTGTGAATTTTGTTAATTGCACTATCTCAATATATTTAAGAATTATTTCGTGGCGTTTAGATTTTGCTATTTTCGCAATTTTTAACCCAAACTCAATATTTTGATATACAGTCAACCATGGAAACAAAGCACCTTCTTGAAAAACGACTATTCGATCGTTGTATGGTGTATCTGCAATAGGTTTCGAATCTATTTGTATGTCTCCTTTAAAAATTCGATCCATTCCTCCCAATATATTAAGCAAAGTACTTTTACCACATCCAGACGGTCCTACAATGGTTATAAATTCACCTTCTTTGATATCCAAATTTATTTTATTTAGAACAAGATGTTTGACTGATGTGTTATTTTTGATATTACTGTAATATTCTTTGTATACATTCTTTAAACTTAGCATGGAACGTTTGTCAGAAGTTTTATGTAAATTTAAATTTGACAATAAAGAATATAGTTTTTATTATAATTTAATTCACATTGTATGTGTAATATGATACAAATATATGCAAATTTGGCGATTATTTGTTAATTAATTAAATTAATTAATTATTCTTATTTATCAAAGAATATTTATATTTATTTCTACTCGTCTACTTTAAAATTCTATCATTTTATAATACGAAAACTTGGAGTATAATTTTTGTATTTGAAAAGTTGTACTCCAAATGTTGTATAATGACACTTATCAGTTCTATATTTAGTTATTAACAAAGATTTTAAGACGTTTTCTATAAATACTCAGTTTAAAATTATATAGGTATTTCTATATCGAATAATATGCCATTTAGCAAATGTATACTACCATAATTGATATTTTATCCCATATTTATGAAGTTTTAGGTTACCGTCTTTATGCTAATTAGTATAGATCTTACATAATTACTTCCAAACAGCTTTACGACCTAAACTCCTCACTAACCGATTTTCCAGATATTTTCATGAGGTCATATAGAAAAGCATTTCTTATCATATCATTCACTGGATCAACCATGCCAGAATTTGATAATGTTTTCGATAAAGAAATAACAAAAAGATATGGTAAACATGAAAGGCTACATTTGTCCAAAAGAGAAAGAGAAAGAGGCGCCGAAAGACCTTTAAAACTTGACCTAAAAAATAGGCTCTCAATACTTTTAATATCTCTCGTTTTTATATCACTTATACATTAACGGTTTTTTTATTTGACCTTGATTAAAGTATTATTTGTAGACATACAAAAGTTGAATATTTGATGAAAATGTCTACCGACTCCATAGAAAACGTATTACAAAGCAGACTTAAAAGTGCCGGAGTAATTTATGAGAATACTTTGCAGAATTTCTTGTTTTTATCGAATCTAAAGCAGCAAATATCGATCTGTAGATAAAAAAGAAAAATACACAGTTCAGAAAAAAGAAAGACGTATTGTAAAATATTAGATAATGTTTAGCAATCATAGTTATACCCTTCACAAAGTCGCCCATAATAAAGGAAAAAGAGATAGAATTGATCAAACTTACAACAAAACATTGTTCAAATCGTAAAAAGCATTCTTTAAAAAAGATGTCATAGAGCGTATAAATTCATGGCACTGCAGGTTCAAGAAACTTTTCAGTAGGTAGAAAAGAAGGCGGGAATTATTTTGAATGGGCATATCTGTCCTGTTGCATGATATATTGAAAGATAATTTTGAGATAGTCAATAGACTTTACAATTTCTATAAAATCATTTTACTGCGAACATAAACAATTCTAACTTTACGAATATTTTTAGAAAATTCGTGTATCATTATTTGAATATTTTATAGAAAAGTTCTTAATATTAATAGAAATAATAAAACTATAAAAGTTATATATAAATTGATTTGACTTTGAATAGTTATTAAAAATATGAAAAAAAATTATCATATTTTAAATCAAATATAAATTATTTGACGAAAAACAGATAAGAAATTATTCCGCCCCAGATTATGGCAAACAATAATGATATTGCATATGCAGCGATAGGTTTTTTAAGACTGATATCCTTAAATTTAGAAATTTGAGTACTTAACCCTATTGCAAAAAAGGTAAATGTAAAAAAGGCAGTTCTTAATGGCTCAGTGCCAAAAGATACTATAGGCGATACGGATTTAGTTCCCTCTGTGATGGATGTATGAGTTAATGCTATTGCAGATAAAATAATACTAACAATGACATATCCGATTACAAATTTTGGGAATCGATACCAAAGTACTTTTGGATTTATGCTTTTGTTTGTCTGTTTTTTATCTTTATACGACCAAACAGTAGCTAATAAAAATGATATTACACCAATCCATATATCAATCATAACTTTGGTGATTACTGCAGCATTTAATGCGGCACCATGTGCCTTTATAATACCGTCGACTACCGATGCACTTGCAGAAGCTGCTCCATCAGTTTTTACACTTAATCCCATCCAAACTCCAGCGGCATGAAAATGAGTTGGAAATATAGATGCTGCTACAAATGGCATAACTATAATTTCTATTGCAGAAAACATAACAATTATGGACGAGATAACGGTTGAATATATTGCAGGAGCTTCAATAGCAGCTGCTGTTGCAATAGATGCAGAAACTCCGCAAATACCTACACCAGATGAAAGGGTAGCAGAAAAGTTTTTATCCAATCCCAGTTTTTTTGAAATTAAAAATGCAACAATCCAAACCACTGGAAAAGATACAAATACAGCAGATAATGTAACTGGTGCATTAGTTATAAAAGATGTAAATAAAATTTTTGCTCCTAAAAGTACTATTGCAATTTTGATAAATAACTCACCTCTAGCAGAATTCTTTAACCATGTAGGTATTTGGATAGCATTTGTAATTAAAATGCCAACTGATAAGGCAATAACGTATCCTACTTCAGCACTACCTATAGCTTTTACAATTGGTAAATAATTTGAAAATAGCCAAATTGCCCAAGACGTAAAAAAAATAATAGAAAATCCTTTTATCCATTCGTTTGATTTGACACCATTAAATCGGTTTACGGGTAACATTAAAAGAGCAAGGAAGACGAAACTTAATAATAAACCAATCCAAGGATTGAAAATTTTTGCACTTAAGGAATGGGCAATATCTGTCCACGGCTTGGCCACTGGAATCCATCCTAACACATACACATTAAAATATGATGGAAGTGCTAAAAAAAATATAGATAATCCAATCCATAGTGCCCACCAGTCCTCTTTTTTATATAGTGATGACCACATGGATACGGGATTATTAAATAGATGTTTGTTATTTTGATCCTTTAATTTATCTCCTTGTGTATCCGATTCATTAGAAATTTTGGTTAAGACTTGCTTATTTTTTCGTAGTAGTCTAATAATAAATTTCAATTGAAATTATTAATAAGTGAATTTATTAATAATTATGAAATATGAAAAATTGGTCCTAAATATGAAAAATTATCTTACAATTTAATTAATAATATATGATTATTAACTTAAGAGAAACATCACAAGAATAAGGAAATCCTTGAATTTATAATGGATGAAACTGTGGTAAAAGATGGTTCTTCTCTACTAACCTGGTTTTGGATTATTATGAAATCTACTGATAAAAAACATCGTTATATATAAAAACCAAATAGATATTTCAGTAGATTTAGCATAATGTATTAAAATTCGTATATATTAATCAATATATAGTAGTTGACATACTCAATATGCGTAAAAATTTACAAAATATCCATCACCTTCATATTCTTTTGAAAAAAAAATAAATGGAAAGAATATTGTATTATAAATAGGATAGAACGATGGTTTGGTAATTATTTTAATTTAATAATAATAAAAACAGATCAAATTCCATAATATATTGGTTCTTGTTAATCGAATAACCCTATAAAGAATTATTATAATAAGTTAACAAGTATTGCACAGTCTAGATTAATGATTTGTATATGTTAGATAATAATATATTAAAATCAAAATATAAATTAGTAAATTTTTAAATAACAATCAATTTATTAATAAAAAGTATTAAAATATAGTCTAATATTAAAAAAAGTTATTTTATTTATAATTATTTATAAATATACTATTAAATAACTTAATTTTTTTAATAAATATTGTGATATGATAAATTTATATACGATTTTATTATATTAAATTACATAGGTTTTAAACCACTAATAGAAAATATACTATAAACTATTATAAGATAATTGGATATTTTTATGTAATAAAATACGATAATAAAATGTTTATATATAATTATTATATAATAATTAATTGAATGAACAACATTAATTCAAAAGTAATATTAACAACAACATTAATCGCAATAATGACAATAGGCATAATTGCAACAATAGTCCCATCTACAGTATTTGCACAAACATCAACTGGTGGTAACGGTGGCCGCGGTGGTGACGGTGGAACAAGTGGATCTGCAAGCGCAACGGGTGGTGCAGGTGCTGCCGGTGGTGCTGCAGGTGCTGGTGGTGCAGGTGGTACTGGTACTGGTTCTGGTGGATCATCAACAGGTGGTAACGGTGGTAATGGTGGCTTTGCAGTTGCTCACAGTGGAGACGCAAATGGTGGTCATGGTGGTAATGGCGGAAGCACTGGCGGAAGCACTGGCGGAAGCACTGGCGGAAGCACTGGCGGAAGCACTGGCGGTCACGGTCACGGTCACTAAATATAGCATTACCAAAGTTATTAAAATAAAGGAACGTAACCACGTTCCTTTATTTTTTCTTCAGAAATCAATTTTTATTACTAATATAAATTGTGTTACTAAAATTTACCATATTATATATTAAACGTAACAAATAATCTGATAATCTATAATATAGTAATATTATTCTATTAAAGAATAATAGAAGAATGTTTAAATAGTAGTTATTTCATATTAACTCCAACAATGAACAATATTAATTCAAAAGTAATATTAACAACAACATTAATCGCAATAATGACAATAGGCATAATTGCAACAATAGTCCCATCTACAGTATTTGCACAAACATCAACTGGTTCAGGAAATACTGGTGGTGACGGCGGTAATGGTGGAACTGGAGGTCAAAGTGGTGATGCTACTGCAACAGGTGGTAATGGTGCCGCAGGCGGTATTGCAAGCACCGGTGGCGATAGTACTGGTTCTGGTTCTGGTGGATCATCAACAGGTGGTAACGGTGGTAATGGTGGCTTTGCAGTTGCTCACAGTGGAGACGCAAATGGTGGTCATGGTGGTAATGGTGGTAATGGCGGAAGCACTGGCGGAAGCACTGGCGGAAGCACTGGCGGTCACGGTCACGGTCACTAAATATAGCATTACCAAAGTAAGTTATTAAAATAAAGGAACGTAACCACGTTCCTTTATTTTTTCTTCTTTTTTATTTTTAACATATAAAAAACTAATTAATAATTTTATATTTAATAGTAATAGTAATAATAATATTTTGTAATATAATAATATTATTCTTTTAAAAAACAATAGAAGAATGTTTAAAAAGTAATTATTTCATATTAACTCCAACAATGAACAACATTAATTCAAAAGTAATATTAACAACAACATTAATCGCAATAATGACAATAGGCATAATTGCAACAATAGTCCCATCTACAGTATTTGCACAAACATCAACTGGTTCAGGAAATACTGGTGGTGACGGCGGTAATGGTGAAACTAGAGGTCAAAGTGGTGATGCTACTGCAACAGGTGGTAATGGTGCCGCAGGCGGTATTGCAAGCACCGGTGGCGATAGTACTGGTTCTGGTTCTGGTGGATCATCAACAGGTGGTAACGGTGGTAACGGTGGTAATGGCGGAAGCACTGACGGTCACGGTCACTAAATCATCAATAAATAAAATTTAGACAATATACTGAGCCTATCCCAAAATTCGATAGGATTATAGCTCTTTTCTCCTTTTTGTTAAACTGTGTCCGCCATCCAGAGAATAGAAATTGTAAAGGAGAAAAATAAACATTTTACTATACTCAAGGTTCCAGATGGGTTATGGGATGAGATTAAGAGCATTTTACCAAAAGAGAAACCACTTAAGACAGTTGGTCGGACAATTATACCATACAGAAAAGTGATTGATGGAATTCTCTATGTATTAAGAACAGGATGCCAATGGAAAATGCTACCTAAAGAATATGGTTCTGGTTCTACCTGTCATCGTAGATTTCAAGAATGGAATGGATTAAATGCATTCAAAAAGGTATGGATAAAACTATTGAAAATCTATGATGATTGTATTGGTATTAATTGGACATGGCAATCCATCGATAGTATATCTATAAAGTCTCCTTTAGTGTGGGGCGATGACTGTAGGACATAATCCTACTGATAGAAGCAAACTAGGCACAAAAAGACATGTTTTAACAGATAAAAATGGAATTCCTATATCTGTTGTAATATCATCTGCTAATACTTATGACATCAAATTGGTAACGAATGTGATTGATAATGCAGTTATTAAACAACCATCACATAAAACTAAAACAACAACAGGAAGAAGAAGCGGAAGAAAACTTCAACACCTATGTTTAGATAAGACATACAATTCCGAACAAGAAGAACAAGAACTAGTCAAACGAGGATATGCACTACATATTCCTTAAAAGAGAAAAAGAGGTATAAAAGAAGAACAAAAGGATATCAAAATTATAACACAACATTGTCCAAATCGTAAAAAACATTCTCCTAAAAGATGGGTTGTAGAAAAAACAAATTCATGGCATAATAAGTTCAGGAAACTGTTTACTCGATATGAAAAGAAGGTCGAGAACTATCTTGGATTGGTACAGTTCTCTTGTTGCATCATTATATATAGAAAGATAATTTTGGGATAGGCTCTAAATTCATTTTTTTACTAATTAATATATATGCTGAAAAAATAAGTCCCAGTTTATTAAGATGGATACACGATTTTTTTATTATATAGAATATGTTTAAAGGAAATGATATTTTAAAAAATACAATAATTTTCAGGAAAATAATAATCAAATTTTTTAATCCATTCTTGACAAAATATTGTTCTTTTGTTTAGTAATAATTTCTGGAAAGATAAATTATGTATATGAACGACATACAAATTTACAAGCTTGATGATACCATGAATTAATATGTATTGACATTACTTATTCTATTTTTATTTTTAAAACATATGATAGTAACCAGCCGACTGCAAACATATTATGTTTTTTACACAAATGAAAGAAAAATATTTGTCCATTATAGGTTTAATATAGATCCAAAGCCATGTTAATTCAAAACTATCTTTATAACAAATTTATCAATCATATGTATCTCTTTTTCTTCTCCTACTTATCCACTTTAATTTGTACTTTTTGTAGTCATTTTTAATTGAAAATTATTATTTAAACAGAGATAAATATATGTTCATCTGTAAAAATAATATTGCTTTAATAGTATTTTTAAATGACCTATCAATATGTACAATTAAATAATCTACAATGATTTTTGATGTGATATATTTATCAGAATATAAAAATATGTTTATTTTAAATTCATTGTTTGTTTGATTTACTGTTTATTATTTGAAAATTTAATAATTAAGAAGGGCGCTGTTAACTTAAGGAAAAACCTATATCTTTAAGACAACCATATATCATATGTCTACAAGAAATAGAACACCCTCAAAAATAATTGGTTATGTATTATACTTGTACTTTATTGGTTTATCATTTAGAAACACTTCCAAAGCATTATCATTTTTAAATATAGCAAGAATAAGCTATGTTTCTATCTAGAATTGGATTCGAAAGTACAAGCCTTGTAAATATCAAAGGATAAGGAAAATAATTTAAGACAATGGCTCAAGTTGTTTGCTCATCAACATAGTCAAGAAATAATGTCTTAACTTAACAGTTGTATAAACGACATACTACATCTTCTTGTAAAATAGTTGTGTTTGTTTACATCCACAACACCTATATCTTGCTACTCTTATCTATTATTATTAGGAATACATTCCTCAGAATACTAACAGATGATGAAAAGAATATTTTACATCTAATACTTGAAGATAAAGAACCAGGATATAGAGCAAAAATTATCTTGCTTAAAAATGAAGGATATACAGTACCACAGATAAGAAAGATGACAAATCATCATGATCTTAACATAATAAAATTGATACATCGCTTTAATGAAAAAGGAATCGATGGTATCATATCAAAAAAGCATAATCACAAACAGCATAAATTTGATAATGATTTGGAGAAACAAATAGTGGATATAACATCTGCAAATCCAAGATCTTTTGATTTGGGATTTTTCACATGGTCATTACGTATACTTGCTGGTTTTCTTATGGATGACCTAAAACTGGTAGATAAAATAAGCCATTCAGAACATGAATATTCTTCTCAAGTATAATATAAAATGGAATATCTAAAACTGTGTTATCAAATAAAAGAAGAAGCAATGACCCAGAATAGTTTGAAAAAAAGTACATTGAACATCTAAGAGCCTATCCCAAAATTATCTTTCTATATATAATGATGCAACAAGAGAACTGTACCAATCCAAGATAGTTCTCGACCTTCTTTTCATATCGAGTAAACAGTTTCCTGAACTTATTATGCCATGAATTTGTTCTTTCTACAACCCATCTTTTAGGAGAATGTTTTTTACGATTTGAGCGATAAAGTGTTGTAACCTTGATCTCCTCTTTTTCATCTCTTTTTCTCTTTGGAGGAATATGTAGTACATATCCTCGTTTGATTAGTTCTTGTTCTTCTTGTTCAGAATTATATCCTTTATCAAGACATAGATGTTGAAGTTTTCTTCTTCTTCTTCCTCCTGTTGTTCTAGTTTTATTTGACGGTCTTTTGATAACTGTATTATCAACCACATTCGTTACCAGTTTAATATCTGGAGTATTAGCAGATGATATTACAACAGATATAGGAATTCCATTTTTATCTGTTAAAACATGTCTTTTTGTGCCTAGTTTGCTTCTATCAGTAGGATTATGTCCTGTCACCGCCCCCTAAGGCGATTTTATAGTTATACTATCGATGGATTGTTGCCATGTCCAATTAATGCCGACAAGATCATCATAGATTTTCAATAGTTTTATCCATACCTTTTTGAATGCATTTAATCCATTCCATTCTTGAAATCTACGATGACAGGTAGAACCAGAACCATATTCTTTAGGTAGCATTTTCCATTGGCATCCTGTTCTTAATACATAGAGAATTCCATCAATCACTTTTCTGTATGGTACAATTGGTCGACTACCAACTGTTCTTAGAGGTTTCTCCTTTGGTAGAATACTTTTAAGATTATCCCATAATTCATCTGGAACCTTGAGTATGGTACGATGTTTATTTTCCTTCTTCTTTATCTCCTCCTTCTTCTGGATGAAGACCATAGTTTATCAAAAGAGGAAAAGAGCTATAATCCTATCGAATTTTGGGATAGGCTCTAAGATACAATACCCCACCAAATTCAGTGTTACTGTATGTAGATGAAAAAGGGCCAATAACAGCAAAGACTCATGGCGGTACTTCATGGTCATCAGTACAGGTAAAGGTTTGGAAAGATCAAAAGATAAAAGGGCTGTTAAACGTGTTTGGAGCGTATGACCACACGAATGACAAGATACATGTCCAATGCTATAAAAGAAAAACAGGGAAACAATAGTTTGTTGATTTTCTAAAAAGAATCGATAGAAGATATGATAAGAACGTCCAGAACATCTTTTTTGTACTGGATAATCTTTCAGCATACAAATCAAAGATGGTAAAGGACGAGATATCCAAATGCTGTCCGAGAATAAAATTAGTTTTTCTACCAGTCGGATCACCGGAACTCAATTTAATTGAAGTTAGATGGTCATGGTTACAAAGACAGACAATTAACAATTCTATATTTAAAGACGAGCAAGAAATAGGAAGAGCTGTTAGTAAGTGGAAAATATTTATAACAAAAATCATGGTAAAGCAATCACAAATATTTTACAGGAGGATGTATCCTTGTGTTTACACAACTGTTAACAGAGCCTTAAGAAGTATGAGATCGTACAAATTTAGCACATATCGTTCTTAAATTTCATAAACCATAGAAAAGATATTGCTAAATTACTTTTATAGATATAATGAATAAAAAAAACTCCAAATACGATCAAATATTGCATATTAATACTTTCAAAGAAGATCATCTATTAACCAAAGAAGGAAAAAAAACTAAACTAGAATATAATAATATAATAAATTTAGAATTAGCGCATATGTATGGTTCGTAATAAACACTAAATCTGTGACCAATAATCTATCAAAAAAGATGCAAGACAGAATATGTAGTCCACAAAAATGATCTCCATAAAAGTAAAACATATTTTTTATAAAATAGAATACTGTATATACGCAACTCATCACATATATTTTCCCCGAATTATTAATTTTTGAAATAGGGTTTAAATAATTAATTTTAGATTTCGCATAATTGGTATAAAGAGACTTATGAATTGTAGTTCAATATTTTTATTTTTTCTTTCCTTCTTACAACAGGTTCTCAAGAGAACCACGCTTTTCAAATAATTTACTAATCTTCTTGCAAGATTTGTTATATAATAGGATAAAATAAATTATGGCAAGATGAAGATACAACTATATCAAAAAGAAAGAATAATGTAAATGCGCATGTGTGTAAAGAACTTTCAAATTGATAATAAAAATATATTTTTAAGGGTTTTAATTAACCATTATCTTTTCATAACTTACACGTTGGATAGTTTTCTCTTTGATTTAGATCAAAGTAACATCTACAAAAATATTCAAAAGATTGAAAGTCTAAAAATAAAATGGGTATCAATTCCAAATAATATATAACCTAACAAAGAGAATATAAACTATACACAAGGTAGAAAAATATTTTCCGAGCCTTAAAGCTTTTAATTCTCCATAGCATAGCAACAGATACCAACGACCTATTGAAAATTTTAAAAGGAGTATACTGCATGTAAAATAAAAAAGAAAATTATAAGAAAGGATGTATACATTTTTATAATATGTATAAAAGCCTTTTGTTACTTGACTCTAAAAGAGGTTGTTAAAGTGGTTGACCTTAGATATTTCAACATATAAAAGAATTTTTCGATACAACTATCAATTATACCAAATAGAAAGAATCCTAAATTTATGATATAAAGAAAGAAATTACAACTCTATGCATTCAAGAATAAAGGATAGCAGTGGAACAGACTAATAATAGATTGAAGCAATCTCTGGATACCACGCCATGTATTTAGAAGTTAAACTGTAAAACATGATCTGAAATTAGATATACATACAGGGTCAAACTAAAGAATATTAACAGACTTACTAGGAATTCATATGACTTCAAAAGGAATGATTGGGATTATTTCCAATTATAATAGATTTATTTTATATAAAAATATATTTTATTCCCCTTTCTTATTTTGCACAGTTTTACTGCTCATAATAATAATATATAGAGATACCAGATATGATTAACTGTTGTAGTTCCACACATGGTTGACATTTTAGATTCCTAACATAGTTGACACTAGTCTTAGAGTGTAATAACAAATGGATATAATTGAAAAAAGATATAAAATGATAATTGAATCAGAACGTTCAGGTAGAACAATATCTGATATTTGTATTGCGTTTGGAGTTTCAAGACAATCTTGGTACAAATGGAAGAGACGCTATAATACATCTGGTATAGATGGATTAAAAGACCAATCAAAAAGGCCACATAATATTAAAAATGTCAAGGTAACCAAAGAACTAGAAAAGATTATTCTCGAGATGAGATTAAATAATAGGTTCTGTCCAATGAGAATAAGGTTCAGATTAAAGAGAAAGTATGAAACTAGCTTGGGCACAAAAACCATTTACAACCTTCTAAAGAGACACAATCTCAATGTACTGTCTATCAAAATAAAAAGAAAATACAAACTTTGAAATGAAACATCCAAATGAGTTGGTTCAAATGGACACCAAAGGGCCATTTTATCTAAAAGGCTCACGAAACAAACACTACTATTTTATTCATGTTATAGATGATTGCCCCTCAAGAAGAGTAGTTAGTAAATGGTGTAATAAAAGAACTAGTGAAGAAGCATTATCAGTTCTCAATGAATGGATTGAACTCTACGGTAAACCAATGAAAGTAATGCATGATGGTGGTAAAGAATTTACATCTAATAAATTCAAGAATTATCTTGTTCTCAATGAAATAAAGGACAAGCAGATACCTAAAGGTTATCCACAAGAACAAGGCAAAGTAGAAGCGTACAACAAAATAGTCATAGCTGAATTTCTACAAGTAGAAGAATTAATTGATATGAAAGATGGAATTGAGAAATACGAATCATTTGTCAATTCATATAACTATGAAAGAGAACATGGTGGAATAAACGGAATGACACCATCAGAGAAGTTCATGAAATGTTTAAAACAACCGATATTAATACACTAAAACAAGACAAAAAGTGTCAGTTATGTTGGTACATTGTTTTGTCAACCATGTGTGGAATTACAACAATTAATAAATTATAATTAACATAAAATATTTCCTAACAATATAAAATTAAAAAATAGTTCTCTTAAAATAATTTATTTTAAAGTTGATTAGAGAGACAAACAAAACTATCCCTCTAATCAAACGCATGTCAAATATTCGATGTATCATTATTAGCATTAACCAACAATAATATCATTATCAAATATGAGAATTTAGTTATTTTTAGGAAATTAATTCGACTATATTTCATAAACTTCAAATATACTAAAATGCCAGGTAACAAATTTTTATAATATTAATTTACATCATAACAAGCATTAAAAAACCCTTGACTTTAACTTATATGCATTAATAAATTAATCCAATATTTATGACGGATAATTTGATTTATTTTTGTTATAAGAGAGAATAATAAGTAATACATCTCCCTTTCATGTAATTCTTTTAGTGTTTTCCCAGAAGAATAGAAAAATCATCATAGATGATAGAATTAATTATATATAATAATAATGTTGCCACAATATAACGAAATATTTAATATTGTATATTTCCTGTAGCATAGTAAAGTAAACCTTTTTCCCCAAATGCCTATTTTAATAGATTGATAGATAAAAATATGAATTTTTTGCTACAGGTGCTTTGTCGCCTAATTCCTTATCCTTTGGTCATAACCTTTCTCTGCCATCTAGATTCTCCTAAACAGGTTATATAGTGATACCTTTATCATCATCTCATTTACCATATTTTGAAACCGAGTAGCAGATACATATTCACCAAACATTCTCTCTATAGTTGAAAAGGCTGTTTCTGCAATCCATCTATAACCATACTTTCTTTTCATCTTCCATTTCAGCAAGTCCTCTTTGGTTTGTAGTCTTACTTCTCTGTTTCGTAACGTATTATTTTTAATGGAAATAATGGAATTCTTTCTTAGCTTTATTCCAGGCCTGATCTTTTTCTTTCAAGATACCTAAAATTACTGTTTATATCATAAGCTCCATCGGCAAGTACTGATTCAATCTTCCTATCCGAGTTATCCAAAACATGGTTAACCATTTTAGTTAGTATTTTTCCATCATGAACCTTCTCGTTTGTTACTTCTAGAGCAAGAATTTCCTTTGTCTTCATATTTACAGCTACATGGATCTTGAGATATCCTTTCCTATTCAGAATATTCCATTTCTCATCCATCCACTGGCCCCTGTTGGTTACCTTAATTCCTGTGCTATCTGCTGCAATTATGAGATACTTGTCATTACCATTTTCATCATCATCCTTTCTATCATGGTCATTGATATTGACATTCAACTTGTTGATTCTTTTGCAGATATGGCCATAACTTGGCGGATTAACAGGTAAACTTTTTCCAGTAGCCTTGATAATTCCTTCTGTCTATGTCTGTAAGGAAGATGAAAGAAGTAACGTATGTAACCAATGACTAGAATGAATGAATTTGGAAAGATGAATGGCTTACCCTTCTTGTTTTCATTCATTAGTTCTAGATCGGAATCCCAAATATTAAGGAAATCGTATGAAAATAGTATCTCACCACGTCGGACTAATGAGCGATTGTAAGAGGACCAGTCAATCAAGAATGATAAATTGGTTCAAGTCAGCTAAATAGATTGAGTTAGGCGACAAAGCAGCTACAGGTCTATATCACTGTCGAAGGATAATAATTCAAATCAAGATTCCATCAGTTCATCAATGATATATTTAAAAGTTCTACACTTCTTGATTCTCCTTTGATATTTAAATCAATTATAGATTAAAGCAGAACTCCACACAGTGAAAAAATGCTTTTGTAACATATCTAACTGATAACATATACAAAAATTAAAAATAAAATAGAATAAATGTATAATAAAATATAAATACTTGAGATGAATTTAAAAATAAAACTATTTTTTTTAATTGTCCTAATTATGTTTAATTATTTGAGCATATCATCAGATAATTCTGCAGAATTTGAAACTCATTCAAATTTAAGCCATCAAGATCACAATAACAAAACAAAGTTAGTTTATCACCTCTCAAGCGATGATCCGTGGAGAGCATCCATTACTTTATCCGACTCACAAACCATGCAAAAAATGGGATTTAACGTCACATTATTACTTAGTATTGAAGGTGTACAACTTGGAGTAAAACACCCATCTCCTAATTTAGGTTTAAATTCTTTAGAGAAAAATGTAACAGATTTTATCAATAATGGAGGACATGTAATAATTTGCAAGATATGTTTAAAGATTGCAGGATACAACAGTTCCGACATTATTAATGGAGCAGTAATTGGGACTCCACAAATCACTGCAAATGTATTAAATAAAACGACAGTTATAGATTATTAAACCCAATTTTCATTTTTCAACACAGTATTTAATATTTATATTATATGCAGCATTCGCACATTATATGATAAATGAGATAAATTAATAAATTTTAAAAAATAAAGGACATATAACAATACTTCAAAATATGCAAATATTTCATATTCTTTTATTATGTTAGATAGTTTAACGAAAAACAGGGTTGATCATACAAAACCCCGTCATGACGGTATAACATATATCATAGATAAATTTCAAGGCTTTGACAAAGAAAACTTTGAAATAATTTCACCCTTTATAGATATGGTTAAAATATACGGGGCGTATCCCTTATTAATTTCCGGAGAACATTTAATTAAAAGAATTGATTTTTATCATAAAAATAATGTTTTGGTATCCACGGGAAGTACCTTGACAGAATATGCAGTAAGAGAAAATGTTTTTGAAAAATTTGTTGAACAATGCAAAATAGCAGGATTTGATGTTATAGAAATCAGTGAAAATAACATACGACTTTCGCTTGAAGATAAGAAAAAAATGATCAAACTGATGCAATCACATGATCTGAGGCATCACTGGAAAATTGGCAAAAAAGATCCCCGCAGGCAACTTACATTAGACGAAACTATTAAAAGCATAAATGAAGCATTAGAAATAAACGCAGAAAAAGTAATTCTTGAAGCAAATTTAGGCTTTAATGTAGGTATTTACGATGAGAAAGGAGATATAAAATGGAATTTTTTGTCTGCCATTACTTCCAAGATATCTCCTAACAACATAATTTTTGAGACCCCTAGAGAATTACAACAAGCCGTTTTAATTGCTGAGTTCGGGCAAAGAGTAAATTTAGGAGAAATTAAATTAGAAAACGTAGTATCAATAGAATCCCAAAGACGAGGTTTTCTATCCAAAGCTAGTTTTAGTATATCGCCAGTTAAAAAGGGTCCAGAAGGTAGTCCAGCTACAAAATTTATTTATTATATAATTCGTAATAAACACCCTGTTGAACAAAGTGAATTGATATACATGACCAACCTTCCACGGAGGACTGTACAAGCATCTATTGAAGAATTAAGAAATCAAGGGCTCATAATAGAAAAAAATAGTCTTGATGATACACGAAAAAAAGTATATAATTTAGTTAAAGATGAATGGATTTGATCAATTATTAATAAAATTCGAAAGAGAATAAAACAAAATCAATCTTATCAAAAATCATGTTAAATCTTATTGATAACTTACTGAGTAATTTATTACATTGGTGAAACAGATATAAAATTCGTTAATTCTAATATCAGTTTTTTTTTATTAATTTGTTTATCCTACTGTTTTATAGGGCGAAATCGTGATTGTATACTTTTCCAATAGAATAACCTCGTACAATGACTTCCGTTAGACCCAATGACAAATGAGTGAATAACTTGGCATATCTATGTAAAAAGGTGTTTGAAAAATAAAATGAGTTTACTACTGTCCATCAACTTGATCATTATTTATCGCCTTTAGATGGATATCCTATTTATTTATGATATCAAACATAGTGGAATTGCCCTTCTAACAAGAGATGTGTTATAAAAAGACTATTTCACAATATTTGTTGGTGGATTTAGAGAAATGTATTTGAAACGATTTAGTGATGGAACAAAGCATATTAGAAACAAAAAATCCTCTTTGATATGATAAATAAGTATTAATAATTGGTTTAAATATATGCCTAATCCTAAACTCAATTTTATATAAAAATTTAAAAAATTATATATTCTAACATTTACAATAACAAAAAAATTAATTCCTATAATACACGGCATTAAATCAATCCAAAAGAATAAAAAGATAGAAATTTTTAAAAGATGATGAGAAAAAATATTGATATATTTATCTCCATACATGAAAGGAGAATTCTGTGCATAACCCACCTTCCAAAGATAACAAGAATAAAAAAGAGAAAAATTCAAAAAATGAGAAATACATAGATAAAGAATTAGATTTAACAGATGAAAATAAACAATTCTCATTAAAGAAAAATATAAAGCACAATTTTCATTTTACTGAAAAAAATAAAATTAATCTCGATGAAATAGCTAATACAATTTTATTTATAACTGTATTTGTAGGCATTTGGCAACTCATTTATTTAACGGGGATCTGGCCCAAAATATCCTTACCTTCCCCATTAATGGTTGGGAAATCATTTTACGATTTGTTACAAAATAATATGCTGATTATAAGTATAGGAATGACCATGTATAGACTCATAATCGGATTTATGATATCCATAGTAATCGGAATGAGTATAGGGCTAGCTATGGTAAAATTTCCCGCATTTGGAAAAACAATGGGATCATTCGCCATAGGATTACAATCCTTCCCGAGTATTGCATGGGTACCTTTTGCAATATTATTAATAGGTCTAAACGATTACGGAATATTATTTGTGGTAGTACTAAGTTCCGTATTTTCTGTAATGATCTCGACTTATAGCGGAATGCGTAATATTCCAGTGATATATATTCGTGCAGCAAAAAACATGGGTGCAAAAGGATTTCATCTATTTCGATATTTAATGATACCAGCTGCTACACCCGCATTAATAGATGGATTAAAACAGGCATGGTCTTTTGCATGGCATGCTTTAATTGGAGCTGAAATACTAATGGCAGCATCTATAGGGATAGGTCATATTTTATTGATTGGTAGAGAATTTGAAGCGATGGATCAAATAATTGCATCAATGATTACTATTTTTGCTTTAGGTATGATTTTTGATAGAATAATTTTTATGAAAATTGAAGACAAAGTAAGAGAAAAGTGGGGATTAAAACAAGAACATAGCAATATATAATCTGGAATAATCGAAAATATCTATATGATTGAAATTATTTATTTTCGTCATTACTTTGTCTACACAGAGTCTATTTAAATACTACTACTTTTCTAAACATTTACTGGCTTAACAATACTAATATGATAATATTTACTATAAATAACAAAAAGTTATATCAAAATGACCTATAACTTATATCCTTTCAAAAAGAGATCTGAAAAGGGAGATCAGTGCTAAAAGATCTTTCAAACTGAAAATAAAAAATAGATTTTTAATGTTTTTGATTTATTATTGTTTTTACATTATCTTACTTCAGAAATTTATCTCTGATTTGGATGATTACAAGATGCAAGGATATGCCCGATTGAGTTTGATAAAACAATGTTAAGACAATGTTTGTCAATTCTTTCAAAAGATATATAAAATGAAATTAAATTCAATGAAGTTGAATAATACTTTTCAGGATTTCTTGCTTTTATTGTCGCAGAATAATTCATATCCTGCCCTGCAGGCAATAGAAAACGCAAAATGCACTTCGGAAAAAAATATTCATAAAAATTAGCAATGGTCATAGTCAACCCGATGATGTAGTCCCAAGTGTTATTATCATACATTATTTTCATTAATAATAGTTTGATATTGAATATTTTAAAATCTAGTTATATCATGATTTTCGAACAATTGTTATGAAAATATAATATAAAATTAAAATATAATTTATAATATTGTGCGCATTCCAATTTAAATTTAAAAATGACGAGTTTTTTGACAATATGACGGAAAAAATGACGAATATGGTTAAAAAATGACGGAACTTCTATAAGGATATTCCCCCATATTAGGAAAAAGATTTTAAATAATGGTATGTTGACGGTTGACGGTTGACGGTTGACGATTATGTTGACGATTATGTTGACGATTATGTTGACGATTATGTTGACGATTATGTTGACGATTATGTTGACGATTATGTTGACGGTTGATTATATGATTTATATATAAATGTATTGGCATAAATAACAATTTAAAAAGGTGATTATCAGGCCTTTCTGCTAACCACTCCGGATAGAAGGATTTCCAAACGGTAGATCGGGACCTTTTAGTAGTATAAGTACGAATATCCGCAGGAAAAACCTCCAATATAATTAAAGATGGGAAAAATAAAACAAATATACACGATATAGAAGAACTGAGATTTTTTCTATAGATGTTATAAATTCTGATATTTTCATAGATCACTGTGCTCAAGGTTATAGAATGATGCAATAGAATCTCGGATTATAGATAATGGAGATCGAGATATCAATGACCTTAGAAATAGGAAGACAATCATTAATGAAATAAAAAATCATAATAAAATCTCATCTTTTATACAAGCGACATATAAATTGTAAAAATTTTGGATTGTTGTATATTTATTTAGAAAAAGAATGACATAAACTGATTAGAAAAAATCAGTCAAATAGCTTTTCACTCCACTAACAATGAAAAAGTCATTTTTATATGTATGTTATTACTTGTATTATAATTTGAGTGTATATCATATTTGACATCTTAAATAAAATTATAGTTTTTTCTCCATAAATACATCAGCTCTATGGTTATTATTATAACGTGATATATCTAGAAAACCATTTTTTAGATATAAATTTCTAGATACTTTTAATTTCTTTGAGCTATCTAATAAGATTCTAGTATAGCCCATTCTTTTTGCAAAATCAATTGCGGTTTCAATCATTTGCTGGCCTATTCCTAAACCTCTATATGATTTTGCTAAAAACATTCTCTTTAATTCAGCTGAAGAAATAGATACAAGATCTTTCAAGTTTCGTATTGCAACAGTACCTATTATATGAGAATCATTCTTGTGTTCAACTATCCAAAAACAACCACCATCATTTTTACTATAATGATTTTTTATATCTAATAAATCCGAGTCTAGATTATCAAAATCAAGTGTAATATCGACTTCATTAATTAGTATATCCGAAATAAACTTGAAAACTTTTTCTGAATCTTTCTCTTCGTATTATCTTATAAGATATTTTTGTAACAAACACTAGTAATATTATATATTGTTATAAAATTATAGTTTGTCTGAAAAATTCGATATTGAAATCTAATTTTAACCAAAAAGGATATTTTTATAAAGTTTGGCTTATATTTAATAATGTATGATTTTTATGATAATAAAATAAGACAATACTGTCTAAACCTATTTGCTAAATATATAGTATATTTTAGCATTATTAAAAATCATGAATTGATAAAAACAATAAATAAATCAGTATCTATAGCTAAACAAATCCAATCAAATTTTGCACACAAATCACATTTTTTGCCGATTTCTAATTGCTAATACATTGCATATATCCCAAATAAACTGTGAATGTGATTATAAAGTTTGGGATCTCAATTGGAATAATCATTGCAATAATAATAACATCTCAAACCAATATTCAAGGATTATTTTCAAGTGGATCTAATATTGATAAACTCGGTAGTGGCAATTCTGCATCAAAGACACTGCGATTAGGATATTTTCCAAATGTAAACCATGCACAAGCTATAATAGGTCTAAAAAATGGGGATTTTCAAAAAATAATAGAAAATAAATCAGATAATTCTCAAAATAATATCAATATAAAAGAATTTGTATTTAGCGATGGTCCTTCAGCAATTGAGGCGTTATTTGGAGGTCAAATTGATGCAGCATATGTTGGACCTAATCCCGCCATAAGTGGATATATTGCATCAGATAAAACAGGTCTGCAAATAGTATCAGGGGTATCAAGTGGTGGAGCAGTATTTGTTGTACGAAATGATTCAGGGATACAATCAATAAAAGATTTAGGCGGGAAAAAGTTTGCATCCCCGCAAATTGGCAATACTCAAGATATCTCTTTAAGGAAATATTTAGTTAAAAATGGATTTAATACTGTGGAAAATGGAGGTAACATAACCATTGTAACAATAAATCCATCCGATATACTCACATTAATGAATAAAAAACAAATTGATGGAGCATGGGTGCCAGAACCATGGGGCGCCAGATTGATTAAAGATACTGATGCAAAAATTTTTGTTGACGAAAGAAGTTTATGGCCTAATGGTAAATTCGTTACTACGAATATAGTTGTAAGAACAGATTACTTAAAGAACAATCCAGATATAATTAAAAAATTAATAGAGGCAAATGTAGATGAAACATTATGGATTAATAAACAATTGAATAAAACAAATAGTAACGACAATTTAAATGAAAAAAGTAGCAAAATTATGAATGTTATTAATGCATTTAATGATGGTTTAAAAAAAATTACAGGTAAAACAATACCGAAAGACATATTGAAAGAAGCCTTTATTAGAACAGATTTTACATATGATCCACTAAAACACTCACTTTATAAAATTGCAGATAATGCCAACAGTTTAGGATTCATAAACAACGCCAAAGGGAGTAAGTTAAACATTACAGGCATATATGATCTTACTCTACTAAATAAAGTATTGCAAGAAAAAGGTTTGAAAAAGATTGGATAATATAATTTTACATTATTATTTTTATTTAAATTATATTATCGATAAAAGAATCAAGTTCAAAAATAACATTGAACGGTCTATACAAACAAAAGAAAACTTTTTTTAATTATACTTGCAAGCATATAAGGATTAAATAAAGAAAAATATTTCAAGCACTAACTAAGAGATAGTAATAAAAAATAGTAAACTATTACATAATCAACATGACGTTACCATAACAAAAATAGATAAGTATTTGAGTCATTTTAATTTTTTATCTGGACAAGAAGGTGGTTTTTCCATAATTGAATTTTGGTCCTTTATGAACCTAGGCAGCCTATTTTTTAATATTATTGAAAATATTATCGGCATAATTAAAACTAGCAAAGACGTCATAAAAATGAAATTATAAGATTGTGATGATGGATATGAAATTTGAGTTATGTGATTAAAAACAGTTTGATTCGACTGCATGTACAAACCTGCTAGTGCGGGACCTATTGCCATTCCAATAAAAAATAATAATGCACCTATGCCAACAGATATACCCACAGATTCTTTTGGCGCAGATGTTACCAATATATTCCAACCACCCGTATTCGCTAGTGCCATTCCCGTAGATAGTATTCCTAAATTTAGAGATACATAAAATGCAGTAGAATGATACATAAATAGACTAATGGAGCCGATTATCGCAATAATTGATCCAACTATCAAAGGTTTTAAACTTCCCAATCGAGAAATTATGAATGCAGAACTAGTAGAAACTATTAAAAATATTATCATAAAAGGGAGTTGGATATTTGCAACAGTTATTGCATCACCACCAAATCCTAACGGAATTGGACTTCTTACTAATTGTGTTATAGTTGGGTAAACCAAGAACATGCTAATACCAATAGGCATCAAGATTAAGAAACATGGAAGTAGAATTCTATGTTTTATTAATTTTAAATCTACCAACGGAGATGTTGATTTTTTCTCAAAGATTATGAACATAATTAAAGAAACAAAAGAAATCATAAAAAGAGAGGGAAGTTGAAATAAATTAAATGATCCTTTTGATCCAGACTCTAAAATTGTTAGGCTGATAAGAAAGAAAGTAATTGTAGTTGATAACGTTATTGCGCCTTTGATATCAATATTAGTTGTTTTTTTAGATTTAATGGAATTTTCTTCCTTTCGCATAAATCTGTTCTTTATATTACCAAACAACTCTTTATTTAGAGAATATAATGTTACTGATGGTGTGGTCAAAATAAATTTGCTTATTAATACTGTGACTATTATCGCTAGCGGTGCTATAACAAAAAATGTTAGATGCCATCCTAAACTCTGAATAATGGTTGCACCAGCTAACAACCCTATCACAGAACCACCAGAATATGCAGAACCAAATATACCAATTGCAATTGCAAGTTTTTCTGCAGGGAAAACATCTCTCACAATGCCAAATGCTACGGGAACAGAAGATAATCCAACTCCTTGAATTATTCTAGCGATTATGAGAAAATAGGTATTATTTGAAAACCCTCCAGCAAAAAGGCCAAATATATACACAACTAACAATATTAACAATATTTTTTTTTTACCAAAAATATCAGACAATCTACCACTAATTGGAGTCATTACTGCTGCAACTATAAGATAAGCGCTAAATATCCAGGGGGATACACTATAATCCATATGAAACTCTTTCATTATATCAGGTATAGCAGGCAATAACATGGTCTCCGCAAACATAACAGCTAATAATGTAGAACTTAATATTGCAAGTACGGTCCAAGGGGATCGCTCTTTAGTCTTTAATACTTTGTTATTGCTATCGCTCATATAATATAAAAACATTTTTCGATATAAAAATGAGTAATAAACATAAATGCAAAATAATCAGATTAAAAAGATGATATTTTAATAGAATTATACATTTTATTAAAAATAAATCATTTATTTTAGTATTAAATACTTTTTAAAATGAATATTAATATTTAATTTATAGTATGAATCTACTCAATATCCCAACTTTTTTATAAAAGAAATAATAAAAATATATAAATATTAATAAGAAATTTTAAGCCTGGCCATATCCAAAAAAAGATTGATATTTTATACAGTTTTATAAAATTTACTTTGGAGCCGTGTTTGTAGCATTACCAGAGGATAAAGTTACCATTACTTGAAAGAGTTGAATTATTTGTTGATGATGTAAGCGAACTGTTATTGTTGCTCACATTTGCTGTAGAATTCCCTTGAGAAAAAACTGGAGTAGTAATGAATGTCAAAAATATAGCACTCAATAATGTTAATGACAAGACCATTCCTATGTTAAATATAGTTCCTTTTTTATTCTTTAATTATTATATATTGGTTTAATATTATATTATATATTTCAAATATGAGAAATAGACTAGAAATATGCATAAATTGCCAATTATAACATGTACTTGTTAACATGATACCAAATAGAAATATAAATCATTCATGGCCTCATAAAAGATAGGTAAATGAACAGAACGAAAGGAATAAAATTACATAATTTCATAATCACGTATAACATCTATAACTTGTGTTAAATTTTCATATTATATAGATAAACTGCATAGAACAATGCAAAGATATTCTTAAGTGAATAAATACACTTATGGCTCAAATATCAAATTCACAATATGCACATCCAGAAGTATTAGTTGATATTCATTGGTTGGAAAATCATTTAAATGATCCAAACATTAGGATCGCAGAGGTAGACTATGATCCAGAATCAAATTATGAACTGGGACATATACCTAATTCTGTACTTGTAGACTGGAAAAAAGATATTAATCATGACTTAAGAAGAGATATTTTAGAACCAAAGGAATATTTAAATTTACTACACAAAATCGGTATCAATAACGACCATACAACGCTAATTTTATATGGTGATTTCAATAATTGGTTTGCTGCGTTCGCATTTTGGGCATTTAAATACTATGGTTATAAGGATGTAAGACTGTTAAATGGGGGAAGAAAAAAATGGCTCGAGGAGGATAAAGAATTTACAAGAGACATTCCGAATTTTGATAAAAATTATACAATCAAAGGAGAAATAGAACCAGATCCTAACATAAGGGTATTTCTTGAGGATATAAAAAATGCATTAATTTCAAGAAGAAAATTTCAAATTAAACTAGTCGATGTTAGAAGTCCACAAGAATATAAAGGAGAGATTACAGCTCCTCCAGAATATCCTACAGAGCATGCACAAAGAGGAGGACATATTCCAGGAGCAGAGAATATTCCATGGAGTAATACTTTAAATGAAGATGGTACTTTTAAATCGCTCCAAGATTTGTCTCTATTATATCAAAATAAAAACATTAAACCAGAAAATGAAATAATAACATATTGTAGAATAGGCGAGCGTTCATCTCATTCATGGTTTGTCTTAAAATATCTCTTAGGATACCCGGACGTTAAAAATTATGATGGATCTTGGACGGAATGGGGAAATTTGATCGGCAATGCGATAGAAAAATAAATAATTATTTTTTTAATTGATGATATAATTAAAATTTAAAACATTTTGATAATCAATTAATATGAAAAAGATAGTTTCTAAAATGGTTATAAAATATCTTTTAATTATACAAAATTATTCTTGATTTAATTTTTAGCAAAATGGTTTTATTTAAATAGTCAAGGTTTTATTTATCTAAATTATATATCTTGATAATAAATTCCCAGAATTAACTTACAATATTGTTTACTATTTAAAATATCATAATTTCTAATCAATTAATAAATTTTTTATAGCACTGGATTATCCACAATTTTCAATATTTATTTGACAAGTAATATATTTATGAATTTTTAATGGCTCGTTTGAAAAATCTATATCAAAGACCAGGTACACATAATATGTATTCTTGATCTAAACACTTAAAAAAAATTATTCGTTTTGGGTTTTGTAATTAGATAATCCTTAGCAGCATAACAAATAACTTTTTTACGTATGATAAAAATAATCCATGTTCCCATTTTAATACATGCAAAAATATAAACCTAAGATTTTGATAAGAAATATATAAAAAAAGTAATAAGGAAACTACAAAAAAATAATCTCTGAATTAATATAGATTTAATTTGATACACTTCAATAGTTAAAGAAATTCTCTATTCTTTTATCAAAAAAGCTATGCACAAGCATTTAAATAGTAAACACTATCATACGTCACAAAAAAGTACAATAAAGGCATTTCATCACCGAAAGGAATATTTGTCTACATGTATGGCTCAAACGTTATCATAACAAAAATGCAGATATCATAAATAGAAAGGGCATCTTGGATTTTTATTTTTCCTATAAAAGAACGGATGTAAATTAGTATGATAAACAATGAATTAACCTATTCGTTAGGCAACATAATAAAGAAATAATCTTTAAACAAAAACCAGAATATCCTTATTCTAATAATAATACCAAAATAATTAAAAATAATATTTCTCAATAATTGTTAAATAAAATGATATTTAATAAAGGATTTATCTTAATATCATTTGGGAAAGAGTTAATTTTATGAAAATTTATCTTGTCGTGTTATGAATTCTCATAATTGGATTTTCTTTTGCACTTATTGAAACTTTCTGTAATTCTTCCAAATATATGCTATATCTAGAACTAAACCCATCCCCGTCTCTATCAAAATGGATATCTATATTATTTGGTTCCGAAAGTAAAGCAAGATAGGTAAGTAATTTTCTAATTTCCAAGTCTTGATTGTATTTTGGTTCATTAGTAATAATAGACAATAACAATACAAACCTTCGTCTCAATCCGAGCAGGTAAAAGGAATGAGTAAGATACAATTTTGCATCCAAGTAATCATTATTTAATACAGAAAGACTAAAATCAAATAATAAGTTCTTTAATGGTAACCCTGATCCACTAGTTTGTAATTGCCTATAACGACGAGGGCTTTCAACCAATTCATCAATAGTAGCATCCCCGAGAAATTTATTAAGCAGTTTAATGATATCCCTTAAACTTATCGTATTTTTTCCAGGTTCAATTACACCTAATCTTATGGCTATACCGTCTATATCTTCAAAATGAAATTTAGTATCAATGGTTGAATTTTCAATAAGCTTGCCAATACCATCACCATGAGTCTCGATAGGAATATATTCTATTAGTCTTTCAATTTCTTTAAATATTCCAAATGACATATTACATAGAATAATTATAACCTGAGAGTTATTATAGTATTGATATATGCAAAATATTATATTTAATATGCAAAAAATTCACAAGTATAATCAGAATCAAGTTATTTTAATTTACAATAAAAATAACCATTCAATTCCCCTGTTAACAGTATTTTGTTATTGTCTTTTCTTCCTTATTATTTATTCTTTTAGATTTAATTCAAATAATTAAATCAAGTTATTTACTTCAACCTATATAGTCATTTTAGAGAATATATAAAACAGCATATATATCTGAAATATCAAATATAATGATCTAAAAAGATAAAATTAAAAATTTTAATTTTTTAACGCGTATCAAATAATCTTATACTAATTTTGGTTTATGGATTTGCATACTAATGGGCCTGGAACTATTGGGCCAATCAATAAGCATTCCCTTTAGCATTTAAAATGTAAAGGTTAGTCTACTCCACCCATAGATCTGTTGCCAGACTGTAAATCAAAGTTTAAAAGAACTTTTCCATTTCCAGGATCTACAATCAATCGATGCATGCTATTATTTGTATCTACTACCCATATGATATAAACTAGAAATCCATTATCTGCACCCAGCCTAGCGGATATAGCATGAGATTTGTTATCTATCGCTTTCTCTGCAATAGAAACAGCATTACTTAAATTAATATTAGTTTTAGAAAATAGTGCATTTGACATTGTATTACCAAGCGGAATAGTGCCTATCGGAGTAGTAGCATTAATAGTGACATTTTTTGAAGTTAAATTACCATTTGATGGTACTTCACTTGTTAAATTAGCATTTTGAGGAATAACGGGTGCAGTTTGATTATTACTTGGAGTAATGCCAGCCTGAGCATTTGCTCTATGATCTACAAATATGTTAGAAAGGCCACCAAATACAAATGTAACTGCAACTAATGCAGCGATTGACATAATAATTGATGGTTTTGTATAACTTTTTTTCATTTGTTATCTTTACTTATGAGATAAAATTACTATAAAAAGATGATAGTAAGAAAGTTACTGAAAGTTGCACTAAAGTTACTGATATGCACAACACAAATTAAATTTTTATAGATGAATTATATAATAAAATTAAATTAATACATGAATAAACGAAAACAAAATAACGAAAATATAAATCAATCATTTACTGTTCCTGCAATTGAACGAGCAATTAAACTTGCAAGAGAAATTTATTTAATTGAAAAAAACTTCACAGTGATTCTTGTAGTAATTGCTTCGATTTTCAGTATTCTAGTATTAAATATTATTACCATACGAAACTTGATAAGCGTATCAAATGGTCCAGTTTATACATTAGTAATTTTTTCATCAATTATTTCGGCTACTGTATTAACTATTATGTTAATTTTATTTATTAGATCCAGAAAATATATAGAATACTGGGCAGATTCGCTCGAACAAAATGCAATAAAGGCAAACATCAGCATTACAATGGCCAACAAAAGTAAAGAAGAGGCAGTAAAAGCTGTAGCAGAAGCTATTGATCAAATAGGTGAACCTTTAAGAAAATACATTTCATCCAAAGAAAACTTTAATGAATTTATTGATGTAGTTATTGACAAAGATCTAATTTTCGATGTACTTATTGATGCAGAGAGGGTACAAAATGCCCCAATAATAGGATATAAATCAAATAATAGAGTAAATATTGAACTTCAAAATGTTCTAAGGACCTATGGATCTATAATTATAAAAATTGTAGATGGAACGATTGATCAGGAAACCGTTAAATCTTTTTCTACAATGCCTTCTAAATATGAGTCCATAACAAAAAATAAGGTTGGATTGACTGTAATAATAGGAGAAAGAGTATCTCCCAAAGCATATATTATGGTAAGGCAAAACAAACATAATTATTTAAATTCTATAATGCTGATTGAAAAATAAATTTAATAAAAAGGGTTTAATATTTATTTATTTCATTAACATATCTTACAAAATCCAAATAATCTTTAACCCATTTTGAATAAGCGTCAATTCCTTTTCTTGTCACCTCATAATAAGTAGAATCAGATGTTTTTAATGAATTAATTAATTCATTCTTCTCCAACATATTCAAAATATGAGAAATCCGATCAGATCGTTGCTGTCTTATTCCAGAAACATTCACCATTAAATGATTTTTGGTTACAGGTTTGCCAAAATTACTATTACACAGATATTCTAGTATCGAAAGCATAGTATATTCCGATGAATAGTGATTCTGTTTTTTTGGCAATAGTGCTCTTAGTTTATAGTTTTTTTAGCCTTTATAAAATAATCCTAAATGTTTATATTGTAAGTTTTTTTCATGGGCAAAAATCGTAATTTTACTCCCGAATAGTTGTATACTAGATTTTAATCAAATATAAAAATCTATTCAAACAATTTAACAAATTAAATTGTATAATATCACCTATAATGAAATTCAGAATGATACTTAAATATATAATAAAATATTTTTATTTTCCAATTTATATCTAAGAAGATTTGTTTAAATATTAGTATTTATCTAATAAAGGTAACAAAAAGATAAAAATAAATGATGACCATGGCAATAATAAAATATTTATTGTTACATCGTAAGTGATATTGTTTCATCTTTTTAAAAATAAATTAAATAAACTAAAAATAAATAAAATTATTTTAATAGAATCATTATAGTTTTAAAATTTAGACAACTTTATTATCAAGAAAGGTAAAAAAAATATTTAGAAAAAAAAGTAACGTTATATATATCAGGCATAATGATTAAATCCAATTGAATATAAATACATATTAATTAAAATTATTTTATAAATAATGTGTTCTATATTTCAAACCAATAGGCTTTAAATGAGACATCTTTATTATTTTTAAGATAATATGTCAACAATTACATTTTTTGCATTTAATTTATAAAAATTAAGATTTAACAGAATTAATACAAATTCAAAATAAATTATATAACATCATAGAAGTAATAAAAACAATTGGAAGAACGTTTATCATAATATTTTCGATTTTATAATTCTTTTTTCACATTGTAAAGAATTGAAAAATAAATTTAAATGTTTGTCAGTGTAATTATAATAAAACACAAAAGCTACTATATTACTTTCTCTTTTAACTTTATATTCTTCCACGTCAGTAATCAAAACCAACCGATTGATACTTATAAAAAGAAAATGGTTTACGATTAAGGAAAGAACACTATAATTATGAGTATTAAAAGATGAATAAATAACTTTTTTCATGTCGTTAAATAAATATTCAGGAGCAACATCGGGATTCAGATGGTCAAAAATAAATGATAAAAATTAGAAGGATTACAAGACATGACATAAACCCATCGTAGAGTAAGTTCGAGTTTTTAAAAAAATGTCAAATTTTGTAAACATAGCTTGGTATTAGGTAAGATATCAGCAGAATGTATGGTAATTACAAAGAAATAGAATTGTACTAAACAAGATCTGTTTTTATGGAATAGTAATCATGCGTAAATTTAAATAAACAAAATGTATATTAACTTTTAGTAAAAATTAACAAGGAACATATTAAAGTTTATTGCATTTTTCAACAATTAAATATTGAAAAAAGTATTATAAAGTAATTTTATAAAAGTTAAAGGTTAATGAGGATATAATTGTTGATGTATTTGATTATGCAGTTGATGTATTTGATTATGCAGTTGATGTAATCGATATATTTTTTCATCAATGCTGTTTAAAGATGGAGGTACTAGATGGCGATTGATCAGAATAATTAGATGAGAGAATAAACTGTTTGCTTGATGTAGAAGATTGATTTGGATAAAACATAACGGGTAAAGCCATTGTTGAAATGACAAATAATGTGCCTGTCATGGATGCAATTACAATAACTAGTGCAATAAATTTTATCATCATTATAAAATAGATGTCAAAATATATAACGTTCGTTATTTTTGAATTTAAAGTACATAATAATTGATTTTATACTAATCAAATAAATAGAAATCATATTTTAGTATAAAGTAAAGAATTTTTTTATATTTATCAATTAATTTTATAAAAAATAAATTTAAATTTATTCTTTATATTAAAATTATGCAAAACATTTAACAATCATAAACAATATATATTTTTGTTAACGTAAGGAAAAACTAAATCTTTAAAACAACCTTATCTTCCATAATCAAGATATACAATAGATCTCTTGCATAATTAAAAACAATCTACTTTTTCTAGTATGATATTATATTTTCTTCTACCGATGCATGGTCATTATTTTATAGTTTACCAAACCTGCAACTATATCTGACACTTTATTGTACTTTTTCAATTTGTTCCTAAATACATCTGCAAGTATCCTATATTTTTTCAATCGACAAATAGTATGCTATATCACTATTCTCTTTATGGAATGACTTTTGTTGCGTTCTCTTTCTTGCTGTGATAAATGTTGTTGTCTCTTCTTTCTGATAGGTATGGATGACATTTGTTCTGGGAAATCCTTTTCTACACCTAAATATCCAAGGTCAAATACATTTAGAACATCTTTGGGAGTACTAATATGATTCTCTTTATAGACATCATAATCATGCCTTCGTCCTTTCTTATATCTTGTTTTATGAATAATAAAACCACGATTGTTAACCATAATCTGTGTCTTTACGGTATGTCTTTTCTTTTTACCTGAATAGTATGCATCAAGTCTTTTATTATCGATAGGTCTTGGTATCTGTTGTTCGGTACAATCTATAAAAGCCATAAATCCAGGAAATATTTTTCTACTTCCTCTGGCGTTTTTAGCCTCTTTGTTATACTGTATGTCTTCTATGGAATTGGTACACATTGTCTTATCAGACTTTCAATCTTTTGAATATCTCTACAGACGTTACTCTGATCCAAACCAAATAGAAAGCCAGCTAATGTGTAAGTTATGTAAAGACGGTAGTAAACTAAAATCATCAGGAATCTATCTATTGTATCTAACGTGAAATGTCTGCCTACGGCACCTATGTCTCTTTTTCGATATTTTCTTTTAGATAATCGTTGTATTTCATGTTTATGATATCTTTCTGTTATCTCATTGTAAATCTCATCAAATTCTTTTACTGTCAAGCCAGTGAATGATTTAAAAAGTAATGGTTTGTTGGATAGTAGCCTCTTGTATGAAAGCAAAGAGAGAACAGGTTAATGATAAACTGATAGTCATAAAGCTGTTTGGACGTAATTGTGCAAAAGATCTAATGTCTTCAGAAATTATGAATTATTATATATTTACATTTTTTAGTCTTATTATTCTTTACCACTGCTAATGCATTATCTTTCTTAAACATAGTAAAAATAAGTTACGTTTCTATCTGGAATTGAATTTAAAATTACAAACCAAAGAAATTTCATAATATAGAGTTCTTGAACATGTAGTAGATGAAACTGATAAGAATGGGTTCCAAATTAATATGGCGTTGGTTTATTATCAAACCAATAAACAAAGAAATCATTTCCTTTGACATATCCAAAGAGTGAAATTTGGTTGTGGTCGTGATTTCTTTCTACTATTATAGAAAGATATTGAAAACATTCAGTTTCCTCAGATTATGTTATATATTACTCACAATCATGCAAGTTTTTAAAACTATATTATCATCTTCATCCCTCTTTAGAAAAAAACATAATTGAAAGAATAATGAAGTATAAAATGATATAGTAGAATCGGTTGACATTGCCTTCCTTGTAAAAAAGTATAAATTAACTCATATAAAACAATGACTTGGATTATATTGATCAACATAACCAACAAGAAAAAAAAATTAGTTATCAAAGCCCAATATACTATTTTTATCCATTCATAAGCTTCAATTTAAATAAAAATAATATAAAATTAAATTGCATCCATATTTGATACAAATAAGAAAATAATCACAAAATAGAAAGTTTACTGATTTAAACACTATATAATATGCAGAATTTGCGCATTAAAAAAGAAAATAACATATTCGATAGTAATAATATAAACCCTACACGTTTTGATATAAAATGAGATTTAAAGAAATGATTAATCAGAATAATCTTCAAATTCATAATAAAAAAATAATTTTATTGTTGATCGGGACCTATACGTTATTATTTTTTGGAACTTCGTTTATAGGTACTCTGCATGCAGAAACTAACACTATAGAAAAAACATTAAGAATTGGATACTTTCCCAACATTAACCATGCTCAAGCTGTAATTGGATTTAATAATGGAGATTTTCAGAAAACTCTAGGCAACAATACCAAAGTTGAAACTATTTTATTTAATGCAGGTCCATCTGCAATAGAGGCTTTACTGGCTAAAAGAATTGATGCTGCATATATTGGACCAAGTCCTTCAATCAATGGATATGTAGTATCAGATGGTAAAGATGTAAGAATAATATCAGGAGTTTCAAGTGGTGGAGCTTCTTTTGTAGTGCGAAATGATTCGGGGATAAATTCGGTAAAAGATTTAGGTGGAAAGAAATTTGCTACTCCAGAATTAGGCAATACGCAAGATATAGCTCTAAGAAAATACCTTTCCAATAATGGGTATAAAACTGTTGAAAAAGGAGGAACAGTAACAGTAGTTCCGGTTTCAAATGCTGATATCCTTACTTTATTCTTGAAAAAAGAAATTGATGGGGCATGGGTACCTGAACCTTGGGCAACTAGGTTAGTGAATGAAGCGCATGGGAAAATATTAGTCGATGAAAGAAGTTTATGGCCTCCACAAGGAAAATTCGTATCAGCTAATATAATAGTAAGAACAGATTATTTAAAGGATAATCCTGAAATTATAAAAAAATTACTTGAAGCACATGTAAATGAAACATTATGGATGAACAAGAATAAAGATAAAGCTATAAGTGAATTCAATACCGAGTTAAAGAAAATAACAGGTAAGACTATTTCAAAAGACATATTATCTACTGCTGTATCAAAATTAGAATTCACATATGACCCTGTAAAAATATCCCTAATTAAAGATGCTAATGATGCTTATGACTTGGAACTACTAGCAAATGGAAAAGAAAGACCAGATTTATCGAATATATACGATTTAACAATATTAGATAAAGTATTATCAGATAAAGGATTAAAGTCTGTGGAAGGTGCACTCATAAATAAAAACAATACATCAGATGACGCACTAGCAAACATTGTTTCCTAATTGATTAGAAATTTTACTTACTATTAGATTAAAAAATTTTATTTATTTTTTGTAATTAATTACTCTAAATAATATTCAAATTAAAAAAGTTAGTGATGATAATGATCAATGGAGTCTAATGTAGGGTGAATAGCACTTTCTCTTTTTATCGCCTCAATAACTTTTGTCCATATTTTTTTTTCAAATTCATACGCCATTATTCCACCTACTGTAGCACCTGCAGCCAAACCAATTGGCCCCCCAATAAATAACCCTGCAACTCCGGGTATCAATAAACTTCCAAACCATGCCCCTGAAGCTACTTCTATTGCGTAATCATTAGGATCGCCAGTAATTGAAATATGGATTTCTCTTAATGCGCCAACAATAACCTTCGGAGAATTGTTAACAGCTATAATACTTCTCAAAGGAACACTATTTAGAAATCCTTTATATTCAGATACTATTTTTAAATTAGACTCATTAGTAATTGTATCTTTAATAATACTATATACATTCTCAAGATTTGAATTGAGATTTTTATAATGCTGTACTTTACTCATAATTAAATTAAATTAAGACAATTTAATAACTTTTATATCAATTAACAACTAAACAGAAATTATAGGTCAATTTAAATAATAATCTTTAGATATATAATATAATTTAGCGTTAGGACAATACAATTACCATATTGATAATAACCCAGTTATACAATTATTTCAAATTTGTAAAAAGGATTTTAAATGGCGACAACTTGATTTATAATATATAATCATGGTTAGCAACGATCAGTTAAGCGCACTCATAAAGAAAGCTAGAGATGCAGCACCTAAAAGAAATTTTACTCAATCAGCAGAATTAACAATAGTATTAAAAGATATCGATGTAAAAAAAGGTTTTAGTTTAAATGAAACAGTAGTATTACCAAATCCTACAAAAAATGGGTCTACACTATGTGTTTTAGGTACTGGTGATTTAGGAACCAGAGCAAAAAAAGCTGGCGTAGATACAGTTATGGAACCAGCTACTCTGGATAGATTAGGCTCAAATAAAAGAGATGCAAGAAAAATAGTTCGCGCGCATGATTTTTTTCTAGCAGATGCAAGCATCATGTCATCCGTTGGACGATCTTTAGGCCAGTTTTTGGGACCTAAAGGAAAAATGCCAACACCTCTACCTTATGGTGCACCGATAGAAAATATTGCCGCAAGGTTGAGATCTTCTACAAGAATTAGATCGAAAAATCAATTAAATATGTCAACTAAAATAGGAGATGAAACTTTAACCGACGAACAAATAGCAGCAAATGCAAATGCAGTAATAGCTGCAATAGAAAAAAAACTTCCTCAAGGAGATAAAAATCTTAGAAATACAATAATTAAATTTTCAATGGGTAAAGCAATTAAATTGAATAGTTTAAACAAACAATCAAAAAGTGAATCTAAATGAGCCAGGCAATATCTACTACCACTAATTCATCTAAAGGCAATAGACAAAGTTATCCTGAAAAAAAAACAAATTTATATAAAAATCTTCAAAGATTAGCCAAGTCATATAACGTAATTGCATTATCAAAGATGACGAAGGTTAGATCTGCACAGCTTATGGCAATAAGAAAAAAGTTTAGAAATGAAATAGAAATTATCACAATAAAAAATAAAGTGGCTCAAAGATTGTTTGAAAAAATATTCAATGATGTTAAAGGGTTAGAATTCCTTAACAAAGAACTTGAAGGGCAATGTGCATTAATGTTTACAAATCTTAATCCATTTAAACTAAATTTAACGTTTGATAAAAATAAAATCTTTTTAGCAGCGAAGGGTGGAGACATTGCTCCAAATGAGCTGGTTATTTTTGCAGGAAATACTGGAATTAATCCAGGCCCAGTTTTATCCGAGTTTAAAGAAGCTAAAGGTACAGACTAAAATAGACCAAGGTACTATATGGATATCAAAGGATACAATAGTAGCAAAAGAAGGTGATATTATTTCACAAAAACTGGCAGCTTTATTAAGTAAATTAAATATCAAACCCATAGAAGCAGGAATTGCCGTTAATTTTGCAATTGCAGAAGGATTGCAATTCAAAGAAAAAGATTTAAAGATTGTAATAGGAGATTATTTACAAGAAATAATCAAATCACATCAAGAAGCATTATCATTATCTGTAGAAGCATTATATCTCAATAAAGAATCTTTACCACTCATTCTATCAAAGGGAAAACAACATGCTATTTCATTATCCATAGAATCAGGATATTTAACATCAGAAACTACAGAATTGGTGTTAGCAAAAGCTGGTGCAGTAGCAAATAATCTTTCACACCAATTAGATGCAAAAGGCTACAAAACCGAAAAATAATTTATTTTTTTAATTATTTTGGAATTTTTTTCCAATAAAAAAACATTAATATAAAATTTATAAATTTAGCAAAATAAAACATTCCATTTCATTATCTATAGAATCAGGATATTTACATCAGAAACTACAGAATTGGTGTAGCAAAAGATGGTGCAGTAGCAAATATCAGAATTGTTTAAAAGTTTTTTTTAATCTTGATAAAACATTAAAAATAAAATTGAGAAAAAAAAATTAAAGATATTAACCAAATAATGAGGATAATCCTTCCAATGCTTCTTCTTCTTTTTTCTCGTCTTTTTTCTCGTCCTCTTTTTCTGCAGCAGCAGATCCAGCACCACCTGATGAAGCTGGTGCAGTAGCTGGTGCAGCAGCTGCAATTGGAGCAGCCTTTAATGCATCATCAATATTTACTTCGCTAATAGCAGCAACTAATGACTTAACACGAACATCGTCCGGTGTAACTCCAGTAGCTTTAACAACATTTTTTATATTATCTTCATTAATATCTTGCTTTAATTTATGCAATAATAAAGCAGCATATACGTATTCCATAATAAATGAAAAATTGCTGCGACCTTAATATAAAACTTTATAAAATTTTTGAACTCCTTGCTACCGCATAAACATGTTCCTTTAACTCAGGTGAAATAAGTGAGTTCATTTTAGCAATAATAATATCTCTAGCTTCCAATTTTTCATCTTGAGATGTTGAATTAAAAAAATTGCTAAACACGTCAGAAAACCCTTCTTTTATCCAACCATCCAAAACAAAATATCGATTTTCATTAATTGGAATGACCTTATCATACTTGAGATCAACTATGTCATGATAAGCATTTGAATCCACTCTATCCAATATCAAGAATATGCAATTATTTGGATTAGGATCATTGAGTGCCTCATATGGCTTACCCTGAGCTCTTCCGGCCCTAATTCGTTCAATTAATCCCGTAGGTCTAAAATAAGTTCCTTTAACAACGTATGTTTTGTCACGATTATCTGCCATAACCCTTCCAACAATTATAAAATTTGAAATTTCGTCACGTTTTACTGCAAAAACAAAAGATCCTGGACGAATTTTAGATATTCCAAACATATTAGAAAAGCAAAGGCCTAATAATATATTATTTACTAAGAAAAAGAAAAACGAATCAATATTATTTTCAACTATTCTCAACAATTTTAAAAATTTTTAATTACATTTATTAATGCAATTAAATCTTTATAAAAATGAATCAAACTTGCAAAAATTTGATGAATTAGATATGAAAATATTATCAGAATTAACAAAAGATGCAAGTATTTCAATTCCGCAATTAAGTAAAAAATTGAACATTAATTCATCTGTTTTATATAGTAGAATAAAAAGATTGACAAAAAGGGAACTAATAAAAAAATTTACCGTGATTATTAATGAATCCCAGCTTGGAATAAACATTAAAGCTACCGTAGGCATTAATAGAGATCCAAAATTGAAGGAGCCCATTCACAACGAATTGTTGAAAATATCCGAAGTTCGGTCTTTGATAGAGGTTACAGGACGTTTTGATATAATATTAACAGTATATGCAAGATCACTAGAAGAGCTGCATAGTATAGTAATAGAAAGGATAGGCAAAATTCAAGGTATTCAAACAACCGAAACATTTGTAGAAATGCAAAGAACGGATAAAGAGCCAATTTATGTGCTCCAGTCCAGTTTAAACTCATTAAATTGATCAATAAAAAAAGAAAATTATGTAGAAATATTAAAATAATAATAAAATTAAAACAAATATAGAATTCATTTGTTAACATCCATTCCATATCTAGTTCAAAGAAGAATAATCGAAATATTTCAAACTTTGAAATTAGCCAAAAAAACAGATAAAGAAGACTATTTTACCCATCTACGATTAGTTTTATTAGCAATAGGAGCCATTGGCGGAATAGGTTTTGTTTTCAAGTTAATTGGAGATATTGTTTTAAACAAATAATAAAAATACAATAACTAAATACAAAACTTCGATATTTTTTAATGAGAAAATAAAATATAGTTCTATAATTAGCAAAGAATGATTCACTTGGAAAATAACCCCATACAAGTAGATAGCGAAAACAAAATTAAACTAAAACCAGAATTAATGATAAAAGAAAAATTATACCCATTTATCCATGGAGAATTGGTCTTTTTATTTTTCAAGGATGATAATGAATTAATTCATTGTTATGAAATTTTAAATAAAGAGGTTAAAGATAACATTCTTAGAAATCCTAACAAAATAATAGAAATCCTTGAAAAGGAAAATGAAAATAATAATTAGTTATAAATTATCAATTTTTCAAAAATAATTTTATCAATGACTATAAATTTCCATGATTTTCTAAAATTTTAAAACTAATCATATGCGAGATTAACAAAATTAATTACAATTAGGAAACAGAGAAAGTTATCAATATTATACAATAGGCATAACATAATAAATTATTGGAAAAATTAAAAATATATAAAAAATTAGAAGTAAAAATTTTGCAATTACCTTACATATATTAATTTTAGTAACGTTAAATTTACCTATATATGATTAAAAAATTATCAAGATAAAACAAGTGGTGAAGCATCTATGCCATCAACACATTATTAAATAGCTGCTTTATTCTATAACTTCCTATTCATTAGGGATGACCTGATCATCTATGCCAAATCTAAATCCCGGCTTAATACTATAATTATTCTAATTAACATCGTGTCGTCGTTTTTTTTCAGAATATATTTTAATCCTCTATACTAGTATCAAAGAAAGAATAATCAAATATTAAAAAATATCAAACTAACCATCCGAATCAAGTTTACATATTTAAAAGTATACAATTTGTATGTTAATAATAATCTTGAAAATTAAGAGGGAGAAAAAGATAGTTTCGAGCAGATAGATAAAAATATGTGCGTATGATCAATTTTTCCACCATTTGTTATTGTTTTGTAGACAATTCCACAACAAAAATAATATAAATTAAATTGTTATCATAATACAATTTATATTTTTAAATGATTTTTGAAAAAAAAACAAAATAAAAAGACAATTTTCAACAACTATTAAATTGTCTACTGTTGAAAAATGGAACTAGTTGAAAATTCAATTTATAATATTAACCTAAAAAGGATTTATAAATAATAGTTTTAACATGAAAACAAAAAAACATTCCAGATTTTAATACTTGATATTGTTTTAATAGTGAGAATATATGGATTTTGCCAGTCGAAATAGTTGGCTTTCTTCTCAAATTATATATTATATATCAAATCCGATGATCCTAGTTATTAAAAAATACCTGGAAAACCAGGAACATGGAAAAATGTCATCTTTGATACATATGAGGAAAAATCAAAAGTAAAAATGGGCACACTCCTTTTAGAAATACTTGGAGTAATTCATGTATGTTTTACTGTAGGTATTCTCAAAATATCTGCCAAAGGAATTAAAAAAAATTTTGAATTTTGTAATAAAGACAATTGAAAAGTCTGAAGAAATAGGGTTTTGATATAAAGAGAACGTTTAGAGACATCTTTATTCCACTATTCTAAAGATTATAATAAATGAAATGATGTTTAAAAAAGCAATATACACTAAAATAGTTTTAGGTGATATGAGGTGACAAGATTTGATTGTAAGAATCATGCAACTACACAGGTCTAATGTATAAAAAACAAATACTATTTGAAATTTTTAATAAAACTAGCATGAAAACGACAAATTGAAACTGAAATATTATTATATACTAAAATATTCATAAATTATAATGTCAAATGGTAGATACGAAACAGGAAATAGAAAAGGAAATGAGATTTTTATTGGCAAAAAACCTCTCATGACGTATGTGACTGCAACACTGGTCCAATTAGCTAATGAACCAACAGTAATCATTAAAGCTAGAGGAAAAAGCATTACAAGGGCTGTTGATGTTGCGCAAATAATAGTAAAAAGAATGGATTCTTTAGGTTATAGAGTTGCGAGTGTAAAAGTAGGTTCAGATCTCTTAAGTGGTGCTGAAGGAGAAAGGGCGAGGAATGTCTCAACAATTGACGTATCCATATCTAGAGCAAAATGATTACAAATTAATTTATCAAATATTTATAATAAATTATATTTAGATAGCCATACATAATTCATTTGTACATAATGTTTACAAATACTTTTGAAGAACATTTAAAAAAAAAATTATTTTCAATAACAATATTAATTTTACTCATACAAATAGTATTTATTTATAAAATAGAAATTAATCCTATATCAGGTTTATTTTTTTTTTGATGGTCAAAGCAAACCTAAAATGCGGACATATGAAAATAATGCTTTAAATTTTAAAATTAATTATCCTAATAATTGGGAAAGATTATCAAAAATAACAAATGAAACCATATTCATCGCACCCAAAGAATCAGACTCAAATACTAGTCCTGCAGGTTTAGTAGTTAAATTAATACAGATTAAATAAAAAAATAGTTCAATAAATTCTATTTCTAATGCACTAATATTCCAATTAAAAAAAGCCCATAAGGACTTCAAATTGGAATCAAAATCACTCTTCAATATAGATAACAAAAAAGGAATTAAAATTGTTTTTACAGCGACTGATATTAAACACCAAATTAGAAAAGCATCTCAAATTTTAACAATATTTAAAAATAAAATATATATAATTACGTACAAAGCCTTGCCAGAAAAGTATTCTCAATGTGAAAATACAATAAATGGAATGATATCATCTTTTAAATTTTTATAAAACAATATTAAAATTGCCTGACAAGACAACAAAGTTATCCTGTCAGACATGTTCCCCTTCGGTTTGGTCGATGTAAATATATGTTATATCCATTGATATTTAAACCTATCAAATGTATACAAATCTTATTTTAAATTCCATGTCAAATCAACCCTCAATATTATTGCTCAAATTTTCGAATTCAACGATTATTGTCTTTCTTTTTCAGTTGTTCAAAATAAATAAATCCTAATTATCACATTATTCAGATAACATATGATTTCTTTTCAAATTCATCAATAAGACAAATTATCATATAATGTTATGGACAATTATCAATTAAAATATCAGATTTTTCAAAGAATTTGAATAAAATTACGTAGATCAAATAAAATTATATTTCTATATTATTTATGGAATATTACTTTATCATTATTTTTTAAATATAATGAAGATCATTTTATTATGTAAAATCTAAATAACGTATTAAAAAATTTAATCAGAAAAGAAATTGGATGTCGAATTTATTTTAAAAAAATCAATAGGACTTGGATTATCATCAAATTTGACATAGCATAAAATCCTTTATACTAATTACAAAAAAAGAACATAATTAAATGCTTTGTTGCATGATTCCTATAATTTGAGTTTATCATTTATTTTGCCTAAATAGATATCATTTTGTTATACAATGATGCTTTCAATATCATTTCCTGTATCATATTTTTCAGTTTAACCGAATAAACATATTCACCAAACATTCTCTTTAAACAAGAGAACACCGTTTCTACAATCCACCGTTTCCCATAGCTTACGCTGTCTTTCCTTATGCAAATCATTTTTCTGTGCCAACACTGTTAGATTTCTTAGAATGTTTCCTTTTTTCCATCTTATTCTAGAATTCTTTCTTACTTTAATACAAGGCAAGAAGATTCCATTGTCCCCTTAGAATGTTTCCTTTTTTCCATCTTACTCTTGCATTCTTTCTTACTTTAATACAAGGCAAGATTCCATTGACCCTAGATACCTGAAAATCTCATTACCATCATAAGCTCCATCTTCAGCAAATAGGTTACCAATTGTTATTTTTTTATCTGATTCTATGATATTTTCAACCAACTCAGGTAATGTCTTGCTATCATGAACATGTTCATCAGTTACTTTAATGGAAAGTATTTTCTTTGTCTTGACATTAACGGCTACATGTATTTTCAAAAACTTTCTTATTTTTTATATGCCATTTATCTCTCATCCATTGACCTCTATTGGTAACCTTGATGCCAGTACTGTCTATTGAAATAACAATGTATTCATCTTCAAATTCTTGTTTTTGTTATCATCTTCTTTTATTTTGATGTCCAATCTGTTTATTCTTTTTTTGCAAATAGTTGTAAACTGGAATTGATGGTATTTTTCCTTTAGCGTGTCCTTGTGTTATTCCTTCTTTGGTTTGTCTGTAGGGTAGATGAAAGTATGCCTTGGCATAACCAAGTAAAAGAAGAAATGTGTTAGTTATGAAATGGTTCACCGACTTTATCTTTATTCATCTCTTTTAACTCGGTATCCCAATTGTTAATGACATCAAAGCCTCGCAAGATTTCGCCTCTTCTAACTAAAGATTGATTGTAGGAGGACCAGTTCACAGAATTTGTTGGTTAATGCTAGCTAAATGTATTTGGAAAAGGGGAATCATGCAACAAAGCATATTATATTCTATCATTAAAAAAATATAAAATAACCTTAAATAATTAAAAGATTGAATTCTCTATTACATTCTAAATATTGTCGTTTTAAAAAATTTTTACCACATATATAAAATTTCACTTGTAATTATTATAAGAATTTTAGCAATATTATATAAACTTTATAGATAATAAATAATAAAATACATCATGGCATAAAATTTCTGAATATATAAGAGAAGATTATTCATATTTAATCAAATGCAAATACTCAAAAAGCCAGAAATAATTATATCTATTTTAATCGCAATCGTTGGAGGCGTTTTTATATTTAATATAGTCATTTCAATTCCATATCAAAAGTATTCTTTAACGGTTGACCCGATTAAAGATCCAGAATCTTTATTTGTAAACTCAAGAGTAATTTTAAAAAATACCGGCCTAAATCCATTAAACAACCTTTTAATCACTTACGATGACAATTTGAAATATACACAGAATGTAAACATAATACATTCAGGAGAAACTATAATACTATCGCCGCCGACAGGTGCGCTACTAAATAGTATAGATGTCAAATCAAGTGAGGGAATTTCAATACATAAAGATTTTAGAAGTCCGATGAAAATGCCTGGCATGATTGGATCATAAATGGATCGAATAATATAATATTAATCCATAATTTTAGATATACTCCAACTCAAAGAATAGGGGTTAATTAGATAAAAGACAATATAATTATTTTATATTACAATATAATTAAATTATTTTAAAAAATCCATCTAAATCTAAAATCATGAAATGTAGTTAAAAAGGATTCAAAGAATTTGTATATTATATATACAAACTAATTCAAATTTTATCATTTTCTACCCCCATCATAATCCAACATTGAATCAATTATTAATATATAATTATTTTATGTATAATTCAAATACAAAATATTTATTTAAAAGACTTCAGTGACATTTTTAGATAAAAAAATTGTCTGAGATGAGAAAAGATTGTTATGTTCAAGATAAATTTGTTTTAATTCCTAATCAAGTAAATAAAGGTGATATTCTTTTTGAAATTATTCAACAAAACAATGAACAAGATAATAGCATAGATAAATCTAACTGCATATATTGTCCTGAAAATAAAAAAATACCTGATGAATTAGTTTTGTCATTTGTATTTAAAAACGGTATGCTACAAAGAATGTATGACTACCAAGAAAGCCTAAATGAAAAATCATCAATTAGAGTTTATGAATGCAAAAACCCGATAGTTTCTACTACTCCTGCCCATGAATATTCGGATAAGCCCTACTATAGAGAACCTGCATATGGATATGATTTGTTAATTATACCATCTCATGAACACAATACATCACTAGTAGATCTTTCAGTAGAACAATGGACTAATTTATTGCTAGTATTACAAGATAGAGTTAGATGGCTATATAGTCAAAGGGGTGTAACATATGTAGCAATCTATGCGGGAAGGGGATATAATGGAGGACATAATCTTTCACACCCTTATTTTAAAATTACTACATTTTCATCCATACCACCAGTAATTGAAAAGGAGGCCAAAACTTTTCATCAAATAATGAATGAAACCGGAAATTGTCCTACTTGTAGTATGATCGAGTCTGAAATCAACGGACCTAGACAACTTTTTTCAACTTCTCATTTTGTTACATTGGTTCCATGGGCACCTACATATAATTGCGAATTTTGGATATGCCCTAGAAAACATTCTACTTTTTTCTCGAAAATAAGTCAAAGAGAATTATCCGATTTATCCCTAGTGATAAGTTCTTCGATGCGTGGAATGGATAAAGTTTTAGGAAAAACCGATTTTAGTATGGCTTTCCATATATCCCCAGAAAAGAAAAATAGTCGACAGATCCATTGGCATATTGAAATATATCCACTAATTACCTCATGGTCAGGCCTTGAAAGAGGATTTGGTATTTTTGTTAACCTCCCTAGTCCAGAATATACTGCAGAAGTTTTGGGTACAGCCTCAAGAAAAGAACTTGCTAAATTGATGGGAATAAATTAATAATAACAGACACAAAAAAAAATAACACCAAATTTAATTGATATAATAGTAATAATATCCAATTAAAAACCTATGATATTAAAAAAATTAAAATAATCAGCTGATTTACTAAAAATATAGTAATGTTAAAAACAGGCGAATGGTTATCTGTTGCAGTTATCGGTTTAGTGGTGTTATTCATTTTCTTATCGACATCATTCTTTTCTTTTTTGATTGGTCCAAATGCATCTGGACCGCAAACGACCATTGAGCCTTCTAGTTCTTTTATACAAATTGTTTTTATATCCATAGGTCCAGCTATAGCCCTTTCTTTTTTTACTAATATTTTTTCCAAAGATATTTCAAAATTATCATCATTATTTGTATTATTTTCTGGTATAATACTTATAATAGGTATGACATATGATTTATCACTATTACCCAAGATACAAAACTTTGATTTGCCTGACTGGGTATCAGACGTTCCATACATATTCATTGGGTTTGGAGTTTTGTTGGTTTTGATTGGAGTAATCAATTATAAAAAAAGTCGAAATCAGAAACCACGTAGATCTTTTGAAATCGAAGACGAATAGAGGCAAATATTTTTGAATAATGATTTGATAAATTATCAAAAGAATAAAAACACAGAAAACAAAATTGACATAAAAATAAATAATGAATTCCTACCAATAACCATAAATAAAGACAATTTATCTTTTGCCATATCACAAAAAGATAATATCAAAAAATTTTTGGCAATAGTTATCGGTACTAAACCAGATTTTTACAAACAAGCTCCTTTATTATTAGAAGCACAAAGACAAGGATTACCTTCGTTTATTATTTCGACAGGACAACATTACGATGATCTTTTAGGTCATGGAATAAAGGAATTTAACTTATCGGATTCAATTGTATGTGATCTCAATATCAGGGGAGATTTAATGACAAAATCTAGCGATTTACTTTTGAAATTCGGACATTTTGGAAGATACTTGAAGGAAAAATATCCAGATAATCCAATTTTACCCATCGTTCATGGAGATACGTTAGTAGCTGGAATGGCAACTTTATCATGGGTTTTTGGATTAGGTCAAAAGGTGGGTCAAAATGAAGCAGGTCTTCGATCCATGAGTCCCAAAATAATAAAAAAAATAAAAATTAATGAAATACCTAATAAAAAAATTTTAGAAAGTTTTTTAGTAGAGCAATTATCAAATAAATGGTTTTTGACTCGTGAAGAACCTTTTCCAGAACAAATAGATACCTGGGTATGTTCTGCTGGTACCAAGTTTTTCTTCACGCCATCTAAATTAAATAAAGATCACCTGATTAGAGAGGGGTATCCGGAAGAAAATATTTTTAATGTAGGTAATTCAGTAGTAGATGCAATAAATATAAAACGCATTAATAAACCAAAAAAAAGTATATTCGAAATTTATCCTCAATTAGAATTTGGAAACTGGATCAGAATGGATATCCACAGAAGAGAAAATTTGAATTATAATAGATTTAATGCAATAATAGGTGGATTAATAGATCTAATTACAAAAACAGATTTTAAAATCATATTAATATTATTGAATGCGACTATTTCAGCATTACATAAATTTAACTTGTTTTCAAAATTAAAAAGTTTAGAAGAACAATATAGTAATAAATTTATTATTTCAAATTTATGGAAGGAATATGGAAATGTTGTAGAATTTTTAGATAGTGGAAAATGTTGGGCAGAAATAACTGATTCAGGTTCTATGCAAGAAGAGTTATTATACTTTCCAAAAGTATGCTCTTTTACAGTAAGGCTAAATACGGACAGACCAGAAACGATTTTTAATGCACGAGGTAATTTGTTAATCCCTCCTGTAAATAGGGCATGGTTATATAAAATAGTCAAAATGATACATGAAAAAAGAGAAGATTATGGATTTGAGTTTAACAAAAAAAAACACATTTATGGAAAACCTGGAGAAGTTTCAAAAAAGATTATAAAAATCCTCAAAAAAGAATTTGAAAATAATAACAATAATTTTTTCCCTTGGTTACATCAGAGATTTAATTATTGGCAAGAAAAAGATGATTTTGAATATTTGTAAATTTGGCAGAAAATTGACATGTTTTTTAATAGTATACCAAATTCAAATTTATTTATAGTACATGCATGTTAATAAATAAATGATAAACAAATAAATTAATCATGCAACGAAGCATCACTACATAATAAAAATATAAATAAAATTTAATTTTAGAAAGAAAAGTGGTGGACAAGAAAATAAATAATAATTAAGATACGACTAGGGCTAATTTAAAATTTTCATGTTGTATAATTATGCTCTCCACCAATCAAATCCAATGAATTTAATATTCTTTTCTTCTATAGATACAATTGCTAAAATATATTGTTTTTTTACAGTGGTTGCAAGTCTTCCGGCAAGTACTATATCTACACCTGATATATTTTGCGAGGGTTTTAATACTTTGACTAAATATGGCGCGTGATCAATTCCTGGGCCATAAACATAAACAGCAAAATCACATCCAAATTTGATACCAGGAGAAACAATATACCCTTTATTTCTCAAATTTTCAAATACTATATATTTAACTTCAAAATCAGTATACTGCTTTTTACAAAGAGATTTAATTTCATTTATAGTTATACATTTTCCATCTGATTTGTAAATTTCTAATTTATCTTTTACAAACAAATAATATCCTTCAATCAAATCCAAAACAAGTTGTGAATCAAAATCACTTTTCTTTGGTTTTGCAATTCCAAGAGGCTTTCCATAATACCCTTCACTAAATAAATTCCTTGATTCTAATATATCATGAATAAGTATTCGATTTTCTATCAATTGACCGGTATATTTAGCCACTTAATATTCTAAATTACAAATGAATAAAAATGTTGTAAGTATCATAAATAAGCATATCACCTTTTTGTTTATCGATTAGTTTTAATTTTTCAATAGACCTAAAGAAATTATTTGTATATGCTCAAAGCAATTCTATTTAATATAATATAATTTACAATCAAGTTTTCTGGTTAAATTTTTTTTAATCTTCCATCTATACCGGGGAAAAGAATTATGTGAATCACTTATATAAAAATAATTAGAATATTTTTATTTCAACAAGAAATGATTAAATACCATATAGATTTTTTTTTTATCGTGCCAATAGATCCAGTTTGCGGAATTGAATTAGAAGAAGAATTAGCTACAATACTTGAACATAATAACAAGACATATTATTTCTGCTGTGAAGGTTGTAAAAAATTATTCGAAAAAAAGCCAAAAAAATATGCCAAATAAAAAAACATTTAAAAAAATAAATTAATTAAATGTTAATGAAAAATGTAATTTTAAGTGATAATAGTGTAAAAATAATTGATAATGAAATTCCCAAATTAAACCCAAATGATGTTCTAGTTAAAATGAAAACTTGTGGTATTTGTGGTTCGGATCTAGAAAAAGTATTTGGTAAATACGGAATGACTTCCGGCAAAATAGGGCATGAGCCAGCTGGCGAAATAATTGAAGTGGGTAAAAATATTAAAGATTTCAAAATAAAAGATAGAGTCTTTATTCACCACCATGTTCCGTGTTATTCTTGTCATTATTGTTATAACGACGACTATACTATGTGTGAAAAGTATCAATCCAGTAATATAGAACCATCAGGCCTTTCAGAATTTATTTTGGTACCGGAATGGAATGTATCAAAAGGAGGACTTGTAAAATTACCAGACAATATAAATTACAATCAAGCTGCTCTAATAGAACCCATTGCATGTTGTATAAGATCTTTAAATAAATTAAACATAAAAAAGGGAGACAAAATAGCAATTTTTGGTGCAGGTCCTACAGGATTAATTCACATGATTTTGACCAAACATTATGGAGCTTCGCAAATAGTATTAATAGATGTAAACGAATTTAGATTAAATTTTGCAAAGAAAATCGATCCCAATATTTTAGATTTTAATTTATTACAAAAAGAAAAGAATTTGGAGGATCTCGTATTTTCAAAGATTGATAAAATAGGTGTGGATATATCAATAATTTGTACAAGTAATATAACGGCTTTCACTCAATCCATACAAATTACAAGGAAAGGTGGAACAATATCCCTCTTTGGAGTCCCATCCAAAGATTCAAGTTTTAAAATTGATTTGAATTTAATTTATTCAAAAGAACTCAAAGTGATTCCCAGCTATGCTACATCTGAAAAAGAAATACAACAAACAATATCACTTTTAACAAATAAGATAATAGATTTAGAACCTTTGATTACCCATAAATTTCCATTAAATAATGCAACAGATGCTTTAGAATGTGCTCATAAAGGTATTGATGCTATGAAAATTATCATTATTTCTGATTAATTGTCAAGTTTTATAATATATCGATAATGATAAGTAGGTGAACTTTATGGATTGGGGAATGAAAAATAGGATTTCAAAAATAATTCGTCCAGAGGACGGAAAATGTGTAATGCTGGCAGTAGATCATGGATATTTCTTAGGTCCAACAGAGAAATTAGAAAATCCTAGAAACACAATAAAACCATTACTTCCTTTTGCGGATTCCATAATGCTTACTAGAGGTATATTACGCACATCTGTATCGCCAAAGAACAATGTTCCAATTGTATTAAGAGTATCTGGTGGATCAAGTATTATAGGAGAAGATTTATCCAAAGAATCAATTGTAGTGTCGATTGATGAAGCTATAAGATTAAATGTTTCCTGTTTAGCCTTATCTATTTTTGTCGGAAGCAAATTCGAGTCTCAAACACTCTCAAACTTGTCAAAATTAGTAGATGAAGGCGAACAATACGGAATTCCAGTGCTAGCAGTAACAGCAGTAGGTAAAGAAATGGCAAGAGATGCCAGATATTTGGGATTAGCATGTAGGATCGCATCAGAATTAGGAGCCCATGTTGTAAAAACTTATCATTGTAAAGACTTTACAAAAGTAGTTGATAGTTGTCCGATTCCAATAATCATTGCAGGAGGAAAAAAATTACCCGAAAAAGAAGCACTAGAATTGACCTTTAATGCAATAAATGATGGTGCAGTAGGAGTGGATATGGGTAGAAACATATGGCAATCCGATCATCCAGTAGCAATGATTAAAGCAGTAAAATCAATAGTACATGAAAATTATAACATTGCAGAAGCTTATGAAATGTTTTTAACTGAATCAAATTCAAGTATAAAGAACCTACAATAACTTTTTTCATTTTACTTATAATAAACAACCAATAAACAATTAACAATTAAAAAAAATAATAAAATTAATTCTATTTTTATACTATAAATCAACTAAAATTCATTGTTAATATCCTTGAGAATATTTATCAAATATTTAATATTGATTCTATTTAATCTATAAAAATATATTTGTACTCATATCATAAATAGTTAAAATAAATTATAAAAGCATTACAATAAATCAAAGCATAAAAAGCAATTAACAAGGGCAAGAAATTCAGATAAATCAAATTATATTAAATTTATGTTTATTATTAAAAACATTTTAACATTTGAAGATTTTAAATATTTTAATCAGGACGTGATTTGATAAATATGAACGAAATATCCGGTGCAACTGCATTGTTAACCGCGTTAGAAAAAGAAAAAGTAGAATATATTTTCGGTCTTCCGGGAGGAGCAAATCTCCCAATTTATGATGCTTTAGTCGATTCTAAAATTAGACATATTCTAGTGAGACATGAACAATCTGCAGCACATATGGCAGATGGATATGCAAGAATTAAAAGAAAAGCCGGCGTATGTTTTGCGACCTCAGGTCCTGGAGCAACAAATCTTGTAACAGGGATTGCAACAGCATATTCAGACTCATCACCTATTGTAGCAGTAACCGGACAGGTAGCTTTACCAATGATAGGAAAAGATGCTTTTCAAGAAATAGATATTATTGGCATAACTAACCCATGTACCAAATACTCTTTTCAACCAAGAGTTGCAACTGAAATACCCGAAGTAGTAAAAAAATCCTTTTATATTGCAGAGAGTGGAAGGCCCGGCCCTGTATTAATAGACATACCCAAAGACGTACAACAACAAGTAGCAAAAATCGAATTCCCCGAATATATAAAGATTAGAGGATACAATCCTACAGTAGATGCAGATTTATCTGAAATAAATAAAGCATGTGAAATGCTTCTCAAAGCCGAAAGACCAATCATCATGGCAGGAGGAGGAGTAATTCTTTCAGGAGCTTTTTCAGAGTTACAGACATTGGCAGAATTATTATCAATTCCAGTAGTTTCTACATTCAAAGGAAAAGGAGCATTTCCAGAAAATCATCAACTAGCTTTAGGTCCAATCGGGATGCATGGACATGCAGAAGCTAATAGGATGATATTGGAAGCAGATTGCATAGTTGCAGTAGGAGCGAGATTTTCAGATAGAACAGTAGGAAGATTCGACGAATTTGGTAAAGATATAAATGTAATCCATTTTGATATCGATCCTTCAGAGATAGGTAAAAACAAATCAGTTAATGCGGCTGTTATAGGAGATGTTAAAACATCATTAAGAACGTTAATTAAAATGATTCCTAAAACTTTTAAAACTAATGAAGATATTTCTAAACAATGGTTAAATAGAAAAAAAGAATTGGTTTCTTATTATGAAGACACCCTTAAAGATTATTCTAGAGAAATTACGGCTAAAAAATCTTTGAAAAAACTAAGAGAACTACTACCGGCTAATGGAATAGTAACAACAGAAGTAGGTCAATGTCAAATGTGGGCATCTTTACATTTTGATGTAATATCGCCAGGCACCTTCTTTAGTTCAACAGGACTAGGTACCATGGGTTTTGGTTTTCCTGCATCAATAGGTGCGAAAGCAGCAAGACCTGACGTACCGGTCGTAGACATAGCAGGAGATGGCTCATTTAATATGACAGAGAATTCGCTTGCAGTATCAGTATTAGAAAATCTTCCAGTAATAGTTTTCGTATTAAACAACTATATGCTTGGAATGGTTGCACAATGGCAACGTAACTTTTTATAATCGTCGATATAGTGGCGTTAATTTAAAGAATTGCCCAGATTATTGCAAAATAGCTGAAGCATATGGTGCTCAGGGATTTCGTGTACAATCAATGGAAGAATTGGAAAAGGCTATAAAAACTGCTGTAAATTCACAAGTTGCCACAGTAATCGATATTCCCATTGATCCTAATGAAGATGTATATCCTTTTGTTGCGCCAGGTACAGGATTAAAAGATATGGTTACAGGAGCTTGATATATAATGGATAAAAAGGACTCTGTTTTTACAAATGGTGAAAATCATATTAATGTACATATCTTGTCCGTTATTGTAGAGAATAAACCCGGAGTGCTATTTAGAATTACAAATTTGTTTAGGTCAAGAGGGTTTAATATCGAGAGTATTACTGTAGGAATTACAGAAAAACCCGATTTATCTAGAATGACAATTACTACCAAATCAGATTTAAAAACATTGGAACAATTAGTAAAGCAGCTGCGAAAAACAATAGATGTAATACAGGTTAATGTACTTGACAAAGAAAATACAGTTTATAGAGAACTGGCGTTAATAAAAATGAATTCAAAAGATCCGACTACCAGAATAGAAATAGCTAATTTTGCATCTATTTATAGAGGAAATATAATGGATATAAGTAATGAAACCATAACTGTAGAATTAATTGGAACACCCGATAAAATCGATGCTTTTAAAAATTTGGTATCAAGTTATGGAATAGTTCAAGTTGCCCGAACGGGTGTATCGGCGTTGCCTAGAGGCGGAATAAGTGATGAGCTTTAGTAATAAAAATAGCATAATAAAAATTTTTGATACTACATTAAGAGACGGAGAACAAACCCCCGGAGTAGACATAACTTCGGATCAGAAAGTAGAAATAGCAATAAAGCTCGATGAACTAGGCGTTGATGTTATCGAGGCAGGATTTCCGGTAGTATCAGAAGGTGAAATAGATGCCATAAAAAGAATTCGCAAATTGGGATTAAAAGCAGAAATATGCGGACTGGCAAGAACCGTAAAAAACGATATAGACAAAGCGATAGATTGTGATCTAAATTATATTCACACATTTATTGCAACTTCCGATATTCATCTTCAATATAAATTGAAAATGAGCCGAGAACAAGTTTTAGATAAAGCAATTTTTGCGGTAGAATACGCAAAAAAACATGGCTTGAAGGTAGAATTTTCAGCTGAAGATGCAACGCGCTCAGATAGAAATTACCTGAATCAGGTTTTTAAAGCTGTAGCAGAAACTGGCGCAGATAGACTTGATATACCAGACACAGTGGGATATGCTACTCCCAAATATATTTCAGAATTAGTCAAGGATGTAATAGACGCAACTAAATTGCCTGTCAGTGTACATTGCCATGACGACTTTGGACTTGCAGTTGCAAATTCAATTGCAGGATTTGAATCTGGAGCATCATGTGCTCATGTCACAATAAATGGATTAGGTGAAAGAGCAGGTAATGCATCGCTTGAAGAAGTAGTAATGGCTTTACAATGTCTATACAATTATCAGCATAATATCAATACATCTATTTTATATGATGTCTCAAAATTTGTTTCTAATACCATGGGTATTATCGTACAACCTAATAAAGCTATTATAGGCGAAAACGCTTTTGGCCATGAATCAGGAATTCACACCCATGGAATATTAAATAATCCACTTACCTATGAACCCATAAGTCCAGAGCTCGTTGGTAGAAAAAGATGGTTGCAAGCAGGAAAACATGCAGGGGCTCACGGAATTAAAGCCATCTTAGAAGAATTTGGAATTGATACAACAGACGAACAATTAAAACAAATAGTAAATAGGCAAAAAACAATAGCAGATTCAGGACAACCTATAACAACTGCAGATTTATTATCCATAACATCAGAAGTAATAAAAAATAAAAAATTTGATGAAAAATTCAAACTAAATGAATTTCATATTGTTACTGGTTTGCACATTATTCCTACGGCAGTAGTAAAGTTAAATATCCATGGCAAAGATTTTATTGCGTCCGAAACAGGAGTTGGTCCTGTAGATGCAGCATTAAAAGCTATTCAGAAAATTGCCAATGAGGTGGATAATATAAAGATTAGAGAATATAAATTAGATTCAATTACAGGAGGATCGTCTGCTTGTGCAGAAGTTTCAGTCAAAGTTGAAGACAAATTTGGTAATGTAATTTCATCAAGAAAATCAGGAAAGGATATAGTAGTAACATCCGTACAATCAATGATCGATGCAATAAATACAAGTTTGTTAAAAAAATTAATTCTTGATGAGAACCGATCTAATTGAATACTACTTTGTTTTTACAATATTTATAATGACCAGATATAAAATATCGCTCATAACAGGAGATGGCATAGGGGTTGAACTATCAGAATGCATAAATAAAATACTTGAAAATATCCATGATAAATCCTCTCATTTAAAATTTGACGTAATTAAAGTAGAGGCAGGAGACAACGCCTTAATTAAATATAAAGCCGCTTTACCCGAAGAATCGTTTAACCAAATTAAAGACTCTCAAGCTTGTTTAAAAGCTCCAGTTGGAGAATCTGCAGCGGACGTAGTATTGGTATTAAGACGATATTTTAAATTATTTGCCAATATAAGACCATCAAAAAATTATCCCAATATAGTATCAATTTCCAAAGATGTAGATTTGATAACAGTCAGAGAAAATACAGAGGACCTCTATTTAGGTTGGGAATTTTTTTCAGATGATGACACAATAATTTCATTGAGAAAAACAAGTCGAGATGCATGTAAAAAAATTTCAGAGCATGCATTTAAAATAGCTCAAAAAAGAGATAGAAAAAAAATAACAATTGTTCACAAATCAAATGTTTTAAGAAAGAGTGACAAACTATTCATAGAAACAGCTAAAGAAATTGGAAAAAAGTATTCAGATGTAAACTTGGAGGAAATGTACGTGGATGCATGTGCGATGGAATTGATAAGAAATCCCAATAGATTTGACGTAATTTTAACTAGTAATTTATTTGGAGACATTATTTCAGATGAAGCCGCACAGGTAACTGGAAGTATAGGATTAGCACCAGCTGCAAACATAGGTGAAAATTTTGCCATGTTTGAGCCAGTACACGGTGCTGCATTTGATATTGCAGGAAAAAATATCGCCAATCCAACATCATTTATTTTAGCTTTAAAAATGATGTTTGAATGGTTGGGAGAAAAATATTCTGATAACAATTTAATCAACCAATCAATAAAAATCGAAAAAATAACTAGTACAATATTTAATAACAATATAAAAACCAAAGATATTGGCGGCGATTTGTCAACTGTTGAATTTAATAATAGATTTTTACAATTGTTAAATCAAGAATAAAAAAAATTATTTTTTAATTAAATCTAGCAAATTCTTAATAATTCGGGCTGTCGCACCCCAAATAATATATTCATCAACTATAAACTTGTACATAGCATAATTTTTGGTCGAGTGATGCTCATCCATCGAAATACACTCCATTAATCTTTCAATGGGCAAATTAATAATTTCTTCTACTTCAAAATTGGGTTCAAGTTTATCAGGAATTTTATCTTTGATTACAACATATGGATATATCAAAATTTTAGAGGTATAAGTAAATACAGGGTCAAGGCATCCAATTACTTGTTCTTTATTTATCCATATACCTATTTCTTCAAAAGTCTCCCTTATTGCAGTATCTAAAAATGTTTTGTCTTGAGATTGAGAATATTTGCCCCCTGGAAAAGATATTTCCCCAGCATGTCTTTTTAAAAATTTGCTACGTTTTGTCAACAATATAAAAGGAACATCATGATGAAAATGGATTATAATTAATATGCTAGAATATATTCTATTATTGTCATTGATGTAATTTTGTACATCAAGCGGTTTTAATTTTATATTATTATCAATTAATCCTCTGATATTAAGTGGTATCACGGCATAAATTAAATTTGATAAATAAAAAAACTTTTTTTTAGGCATATAGACTTTTATTTTATAAATAAAATATGAAAATTATTTATGAATTAAATCCCCCTAAAATTATTCAAAATATTAGTATTAATATAGATTCGATAAGAAATGAAATTGACAAGTTTATCTACCGTTCACAAATTTTAACAGAATATGTAAATGATATACATATAACGGATTCTGTTCTGGGCATTCCACGAATATCTAGTTTGCAGGCAGCAGCTATTTTGATGAAAAATATTAAATTAAATGAAAAGTTATCCATAAGTTGCAGCATAAGAACTAGAGATAGAAATATTAATTCTTTAATACAAGTTGTAACAGAATCTGTTTTTTTAAAAATAACCGATTTATTATTAATATTAGGTGATACACCCATTTTATTCAACAATGAATTGGATTCGAAAATACTATCCTTTCCCACTAACACGTTGAAAATTTTAAATTCATTAGGGTTTGACAAATTAATCAATCTTAATTTATCAATACCTAACAAAAATATAGAGCCAAAGATTTTAGAAAAAAAAATCAATTCAAAACCATATGGAATGGTTACTCAGTCAATAAATTCGCTAGAGGAAGTAAAAATATTAAAAAAGTTATTGAATCCCCATTCTATAAAATTAATTCCATGTATTATGATTCCATCAGAAAAAAATGAACGAGCTGCTAAAATAATTGGACTTGATTGGAAAGAATATAAAGAAAATGTTTTAAATCTGATTATCGAAGTAGGAAAGATAACTAATCAAATTTTAATTACATCTCCTAATGATTTTTACGAGGGAGTAAAAGTATTAAAACAGACAAAAGAGTTGAGCATTTAATTTTTTTTTGTAGTTTGTATTATTTCAGTTTTCAATTCATCTAATACTAGTCTATTGTATTCAAATAAATTGGTATCCTCGGACAAACGTGGACGTCGATAGTCTATGATTATTTCCTTTTTAACTGATGCAGGTCTTTTGGTAAAAATTATTACTTTGTCACCTAAACAAATTGATTCAGAAATATTGTGAGTTACAAAAATAATTGTTTTCCTAGTTTTAGCCCAAATTAGTTGTAGTTCGACTAATAACAAATCTCGGGTTTGAGAATCCAAAGCTGCAAAAGGTTCATCCATCAAAAGAATATCAGGATCCATTGACAATGCCCTGGCTATGGCAACACGCTGTTTCATCCCTCCGGACAATTGATAAATATATGATTTAGCAAATTTTCCCAAATCCATCATATCAAGATAATGCATGGCAATTTTTTGTCTTTTTACTTTTTCAACACCAACCATTTTTAATCCAAATTCAACATTATCGATAACACTTAGCCAAGGAAATAAGGCATTTTCTTGAAATACCATTATTCTGTCCGGACCAGTTTCATAAACAGGCCTTCCGTTTAAAATCAATTCACCACTTGATGGTTTTTCCAAACCAGCAATTATGTTTAATAGAGTAGATTTCCCGCATCCGGATGGACCAACAAAGCAAACAAATTGACCTTCTTCAATTAATAAATTTACATTATTAACAGCTAAAACTTTATTTTTTTTTCCTTTTTCGCCGTTAAATGAAAACATTTTAGAGATATTTTTAATTTCTAATTTACTCAATTAAATTATAATATTATCCAATTTCAATAATATAACTTATTCATAAGTTTAATATAATAAAGATGAATAATATGTCAGTTTTTAAATCTTTAGTGTAGTAACCTTTTTTAATAATTTTGATAATAAACAGGTAGCCGATAAAGTTGATAACCAAAATAGTTGCAGACACGAGCATTATAATAGATGGAGAAATTAGTAAAAAGATTGAAAATAATGAGATAAATGAAAATCATGAAATTTTAATTCCCATTGTAGTATTAGATGAATTGCAATCTCAAGCATGCAAACAAAAGTTACATGGTATAAATGGTCTAATTGAATTAAAAAAAATAAGAGAAAGTTGTTTTAAAAAAAATATTAATTTTTTATATGTTGGAAAAAAACCTACACTAGAGGAAATAAAATTAGCTAAAAATGGCAGAATTGATTCAATAATTAACGATACAGCTAAAGAAGAAAATGCAACATTATTCACTGCAGACTATGTACAACATTTGGTTGCAGACGCTACAGGTATAACAAATATACATAAAAAATCAGACAATTTAGAGAAATACAATATTGAAAATTACTTTGATGAAAAAACTATGAGTATTCACCTGATAGAAAATATAGAACCGATGGCCAAAAAAGGCACTCCAGGAAACGTATCCCTTGAAAAAATTTCAGATGAGATAATGGATAAACAGATTCTAAATAATATTATCAATTTTTTACTACAATTAAAAGAAAATAAAAAAATTGCAACAATAGAAATCGCTTTTGAGGGATGTATGGTAATGATGTACAAAAATCTCAGAATTGTAATTACTAATCCCCCAATTTCAAATAAAATCGAGATAACAGCGGTTAGACCCATAAAGAAACTTTTGTTAAGCGAATACAATATCGATGAGAGATTAATCGAAAAAATATCAAATAAAGCAGAAGGCATATTAATTGCAGGACCTCCTGGATCAGGAAAAAGCACTTTTGCAAGTAGTATAACCGATCACTATGTTTTAAATAAGAAATTAGTAAAGACACTTGAATCTCCTCGAGATTTACAAGTACCAGATAGCGTTATACAATACGGTTCTTTTAAAAACGGATATGAAAGAGTATCAGATCTTTTATTACTTGTTAGGCCTGATTTTACAATTTTCGATGAAATTAGAAAAATTAAGGATTTTGAGTTATTTGCTGATTTAAGATTAACCGGAATAGGGATGATAGGGGTAATTCATGCAAGCAAGGCTCTGGACGCCATTCAAAGATTTATCGGCAAAATTGAACTAGGAATGATACCGCATGTTATAGATACTGTAATTTTTATTCAAAAAGGAGCAGTTGAAAAAGTATTTGAATTGAATTTAACTGTAAAAGTTCCATTTGGCATGGTAGAGCAAGATTTAGCTAGACCCGTAGTAGAAATCAAAGACTTTTCTACTGGAAAAACAGAATATGAAATTTACTCTTATGGTGAAGAGAATGTAATTATCCCACTTGAAAATATTCAGAAAAAAATACAAGATGACAATAAAATCAATAAATTAGCAGAATCAAAAATAAAAGAAGTAATCAAAAGATTTGATTCTCAAGCAGAAATTGAAATAATTTCAAGTGATAAAATTAAAATTTATGTAAATAAAGAAGTAATTCCAAAAATAATAGGTAAAGGCGGAAGCACCATATCAGAAATTGAAAAAATATTAGGAGTAAAAATTGATGTAGAAGCAAAAATTTCAACAATAGGAGATCAAGTACAATTTAATATTACAGAATCAGGAGCACATATTTACCTTATAGTTGAAGAAGGTTTAATCGGAAGAAAAGTAAACATTTACTTGAATGATGATCTGATTTTAAGTAATTTGGTTGGAAAGAAAGCTCGCTTAAAAATAGATAAAAAATCAGAGCATGGAAGAAAACTATTGAATTGTATTTTAAGTAATAATATTGAAGAAATAAAACTTTTCGAAACCAAATAAGTAGTAAATTAAAAAGATGTTTGGATAACATATCCAAAAACGTCTAAAAACTCGTTTATTTCACCCAAGTAATTTATTTTTAACTTCTGATATTATGAAAGGTACAGGATTATACAGGATTTTCTGCGAAATGTACAAGGTCTGCGATGCAATACTGAACTTGTACATTATCTCTTGATTGTTTAAACTCCTTTTTCTATTTGTTTTTTTCTAAAAGAGATGCTTTATTCAATTTAAATCAACTTCTTTTAAATCTTAATTTATTACCAACATTTTCATTTATTTTCGCCTATTTCCTTTTCCATTTCAAAAGTATTTTTTCGGATTTTTTCTTGGAAAATAATTGTTATCAATTGCCCTAATTAACCGCCCATTTTTTCAATTTAAGATAAGAATTTACTTACTTATTTGTTCTCTAATTTGTTCTGCAAGATTTTCAATATAATACGGACCTTTTACTGGATCTGCTGTTTTAGTTACACCTGTTTCGATGAAATGATATGCTTACGTAAAGCGATTTTATCAGATTCGTAAGAGGTAGGGCTAATGCATCCTCTCTTGTATCATTATGTAAGGATTGATAACCACCCAAAACTATAGTTAATGCTCTGTTGTTACACTAACTATATTATTATCTACTTGTTGAGCAGTTAATTTCCAACTATATCGTAAACCATTTCTCCCTTATCTTAGATTGATTATCTATAGTTAGTTAGCAGATGAAAACCACTAGACATTATTGTTCTTTTGGTGTTTCTAACTTTGGAATCAAATTTAGGTTATAACATCTAATACGAATTCAAACTAGATTTTGGTATTCTTTATTTGTGAACATAATTAGAGTGGGAGAAAAAGAGAGAGATAAATAGAATACCAATATCACCATCATCATCATCATCAACATAATGTTCAGAAGATTTCAACTAGTTAACAAGATCAATGTTGTTACTAACAAAGAAAATTTCTTAATAACCAATGATTTCTATAAATATATGCAAAAGAAAGGATCTCTGAAAACCATCATATAAACAATCTAAAAAAATTATAGACTTTTAATTTTCTTGGACCTATTACTTTTTTTTATATAAAAAGAAAAGAACAGATAATATCATTTCTATTACAACATAGAGATGGATATTAATTCAAACAAAAAGTGGATTGCCACTTATTTTCTCAATATGATTTAATTTTAGGAGGATAACATAACTATCATAAAAACAGACCATTAATAGAAGAGTATAACAATGATGATGATTAGGTTACACCAAATTTTGTAAAATAAAACTAAAGAAAACTAAACGAACAACCTAACAAATAATATCCAAGGATTACGCATATAATTTAATTAGTAATAGACATTAATTATAACATCTCATATAATGACAATAGTTATATTGAAACCAATAGAATTAAGGAGAATTTTAAATGACTGAAGCATATATTTTATTAAATTTTAATTGTAAAGACCAACAACAAAGAATAATCAAGGAAGCAAAAAAGATTTCTTTTGTTAAAACGGTCAAATTTGTGAAGGCGGCCGTGCTCGGTTTGACGGAGTGCAAGTAATAGTGATCAAAGATCCAAGAAAAGTCACCGTAATACAAGATGCTCAAACAGGACTAAACGTTGCCGATTACCGACGGCAGAACGTTCCTCAATCCAAAGAACAGGCTGACGATGTGGACCCCTCCGAAGTGAACATCTTGATCAAGGACAAGAAGAAATACGCAATCTCATCATGCGACGCGTTCTGGAAGCGCAACAAAAATACTATCACCACCCCGGTATCGGCCAACGACGTCGTGCTTCTTGCAGCGCTTGGAGGCCAGGCCGTGTTCACCACGACGATGGAAGATTGCAAGGTCTACACGCTCAATCAAATGTCGCACACGCTCTACGAAGTTGGCGGTCAGTTCCGTCACAATAGGTGAGTCATTCATGTCCGATCTTGCAACATGGCGCACTCGCGTCGAAAAGGAGCTCGCTGGAGCGTCGTTTGACAAGTTGGTGTACCGCACTCCCGAGGACATTGCGATAGAACCTCTCTACACCGAGCGGCCTGCCGAGCCGCCTATGCCAGGCACAGCGCCGTACGTGCGAGGAGCCAATTCACAGATTGCAGCGTTTGGGTTGTGCACACGTGTAAACGGGGATCGCGCGGTAGCAGCCGAGGAGCTTGATGGAGGGGCGACGGCACTGTGGATCGATGTGGGCAACGACAGCGCGCTTGAGGTAGCAGCCGTCGCTCACGCCGATCTCATCATTGACATAGCGAAGAGTACGGCGCAACAGGCGATCGAATGGCTCGCACACCGCGGCGTCGACGCGCGAATTTGGATCGGCATCGATCCGATCACAGCCGTCGCGCAGGGCGTGACACGCGCCGACAATCTCGTAGAGCAGTTATCTCAGCTTCCGACTCTCGTCCGTAATGCACGTGAGCAGCTGCCGAACTCGCGGTCGCTACGCGTGTCGACGACGACATTGCACGGCGCAGGTGCCGATGCCGCTGATGAGCTCGCACTCGGCCTTTCTGCTGGCGTCGCTTATCTACGCGCGCTTGTTGATGAAGGCGGATTGACGATCACAGAAGCCGCGCGCATGCTATGGCTACAACTGCCAATCGGTCGTGACACGTTCGGGGAGCTGTGCAAGATCCGTGCAGCCCGCGTACTCTGGCACAAGGTGCTCGCAGCGTCCGGCGCACCCAACGAACCACCTCCGCCGATCCACGCAGTTGCGTCCGCACGCACACAGGCGCAGCGCGACCCTTGGGTCAACATGCTACGCGTCACTACAGAGATGTTTGCTGCTATCATCGGCGGCGCACAAATAGTAACACCGCGTCCGTTTGACGACCAACTTGCTGCTCCGTCCGCGCTCGGTCGCCGCGTTGCTCGCAACACGGTGCTCGTATTGCGCGATGAGAGTCACCTTGGCAGCGTCGTGGATGCAGCCGGTGGCAGCTTTTACATCGAGACACGCACCGATGCGCTCGCCCGCGAGGCATGGAAGCGCTTCACCGGGATCGAGAAGGACGGCGGCATCATTGCGCTCATTAGATCTGGTGTTCTGCGCACGCGGCTTGACGCCGCATGGGCCAAGCGAGCATCTCACCTTGCAAAGCGCAGGGAACCCGTGCTTGGCGTCTCAGAGTTCGCACACATCGGCGAGAAGCTGCCATCATCGGCATCGGAAGCGGTGGCAACTACACAGACCGCACCGGCGCTCCTGAAGGAACATCGTGATGCAGAGATATTCGAGGCGTTGCGCGCTCGCGTAGAAGCTGTGCCGCGTGACGTAATGCTGCTCGCGCTCGGGCCACCCGCTGAGCATCGTGCCCGCGTCGACTATTCAGCTGGTCTGTTTGGCACCGTTGGCATTCGCACACGCGAGGCGACCTTCCCTGAACAAGCTGACGTGGCCGTGATCTGCGGCAGCGACGAGCGCTATAAGACCGAAGCCGCCGAAAAGGCACGCGCGCTGAAGTTAGCCGGCGTGAACAAGGTCGTTCTCGCAGGCCGTCCAGGGGCGCTTGAAGGTGAGCTTCGTGCAGCGGGCGTTGATGTGTTCGTGTTTGTTGGTTGCGATGCGCTAGCCACACTCAAGGAGCTGTTGTTATGAAGATTCCGAATTTCGAAAAGATTGACTTTGACGCGATTGAGCCGGCAGCACAAGAAACCGTGCCTGCCAAATTTGACGACAACAGCAAATGGGACACGCCCGAGAACATCCCACATCGCACAGTCTATACCTCTTCAGACATCAAGGATATCGCGCACCTTGGATCGTTGCCCGGCATTCCGCCGTTTGTGCGCGGCCCCTATCCCACTATGTACGTACAAAAGCCGTGGACCGTACGCCAGTATGCTGGTTTTTCGACGGCGGAAGACTCCAATGCGTTCTACCGCCGCAACCTAGCCGCGGGACAGATGGGTCTATCGATCGCGTTTGACCTTGCCACCCACCGCGGCTACGACAGTGATCACCCGCGTGTAGTTAGCGACGTTGGCATGGCAGGCGTGGCAATCGACTCTATTCTTGACATGCGTATCCTGTTTGACGGGATCCCACTTGACAAGATGAGTGTATCGATGACTATGAATGGCGCCGTCCTGCCGGTACTGGCCCTCTATATTGTAGCTGCGGAGGAGCAGGGCGTGCCACCTGAGAAGCTGTCCGGCACAATTCAGAATGACATTCTCAAAGAATACATGGTACGAAACACATACATCTATCCGCCCGCACCGTCGATGAAGATTATTGCGGATATATTCGCATTCACGTCCCAGCGAATGCCCAAGTTCAACTCAATATCAATATCCGGCTATCACATGCAGGAGGCAGGTGCGACGGCGGACCTCGAGCTTGGCTACACACTCGCCGATGGACTTGAATACATTCGCACCGGTATCGCTGCTGGCATGAGCGTCGACGAGTTCGCGCCTCGACTATCGTTCTTCTTTGCAATAGGCATGAACTTTTTCATGGAGGTTGCCAAGCTTAGGGCCGCACGCCTGCTCTGGTCTGAACTTGTCTCAAAGTTCTCGCCAAAAAGCACAAAGAGCCTCACGCTACGCACGCACTGCCAGACATCTGGCTGGTCGCTAACCGCGCAGGACGTCTATAACAATGTCGTGCGCACCTGCATCGAGGCAATGGCAGCAACACAGGGCCACACACAAAGTCTGCACACAAACTCGCTTGACGAGGCGCTCGCGCTGCCGACAGACTTTTCGGCACGTATCGCACGAAACACCCAACTTCAGCTGCAGCTCGAGTCCAATACGACGCGGCCGGTCGATCCGTGGGGCGGCAGCTATTATGTAGAATGGCTGACTGACCAGCTAGTACAACGTGCAAGAGCTCACATCGACGAGATCGAGCATCTTGGCGGTATGGTGAAGGCGATTGAGGCAGGTATCCCGAAGCTGCGCATCGAGGAAGCTGCGGCGCGTACGCAAGCTCGCATCGACAGCGGTCGTCAGAAAATTATCGGTGTGAACAGCTACCGACCTACGCACGAGGAATCGATCCCGGTGCTCAAGGTTGACAATGCTGCAGTACGCAAGAAGCAGATTGAGCGCCTCAAGAAGCTACGCGCTGAGCGGGATAACGAAGCAACGACACGCGCACTTGAAGCGCTGACAAAGTGCGCCAAGACGGGCACCGGAAACCTGCTTGCAGTTGCTATCGACGCGGCACGCGCACGGGCCTCGGTCGGGGAAATATCATGGGCGCTTGAGAAAGTATGGGGACGTCATCGTGCCAACATCCAAGCCATTTCCGGGGTGTACAGTGGAGAGGTAGGAGAGTCGTCCGAAGCGATCGCGCGTGTGCGTTCTCGCACGCAGACGTTCCTTGATCGCAATGGGCGCAGACCGCGTATTCTTATCTCAAAGATGGGACAGGACGGGCACGACCGCGGTCAAAAGGTGATTGCGTCGGCGTTCGCGGACCTTGGCTTTGACGTCGACATAGGTCCGTTGTTCCAGACGCCGGAGGAAACCGCCCGCGCCGCCGTGGAGAACGATGTGCACGTGATTGGTGTGAGCTCGCTCGCTGCGGGTCATCTGACGCTCGTGCCTGCACTGCGCGCCGCCCTCACAACGCTTGGTCGCCCCGACATACTCGTTGTCGTCGGGGGCGTGATCCCTCCAGATGATTATCAGGCTGTGCGCGACGCCGGTGCCGTTGAGATCTTTGGACCGGGCACTGTGATCGCTGACGCTGCGGTGAGTCTGCTTGACCGTCTTGAGCCAACGCCATGACATTTCGCTTGGCTCGTCTTTCGGTTGAGGCATATGAGCGCGGCGTCATCAATGGTGACCTCGGGACGCTCGCGCGCGCGGTCACACTTATTGAGAGTCGTTCCGAGGAGGACAGACAAATTGCCCGTAACCTTCTGCAGCGGGTCTTGCCGCGTACCGGCAAAGCGCATCGCATCGGCATCACGGGTGTACCGGGTGTTGGCAAGAGCACGTTCATCGACAATCTTGGCATGCGCCTGCTTGATGCAGGTCATCGCGTCGCAGTGCTCGCTATCGACCCGACAAGTCAGCTTTCAGGCGGGTCAATTCTTGGCGACAAGACTCGTATGCAGCGGCTCGCTACTGATCCGCGCGCGTTTGTACGACCATCGCCAAGCGGATTGTCGCCCGGGGGCGTGGCGCGTCGCACACGCGAGACTATGCTACTCTGCGAGGCGGCCGGCTATGATGTCGTGTTAGTCGAGACCGTCGGCGTGGGGCAGGGCGAGACAGCCGTCGCTGACATGGTAGACTTTTTTCTTGTGCTTGTGTTGCCTGGTGCGGGCGACGAGCTGCAAGGAATAAAGAAGGGTGTGTTTGAGCTTGCGGACACACTCATCGTCAACAAGGCCGACGGCGATGGCGAGGGCCGCGCAAAGGTCGCGTTAGCCGATCTGAAAGCCGCGCTGCGCTACCTGCCACGTAAGCGTGCAAGTTGGCAGCCGCGTGCCCTTGCGGTGTCGGGCCTTACTGGCCTAGGTATTGACGAGCTGTGGACCACTATAGACGATCACCGGCAGCTGCTTACGTCGACTGGGGAGCTTGCCGCATTGCGTGCAGCTCAACAGCGCACGTGGATGTGGGCGCTAATTCGCGAGCGCCTTGAGGATACGTTTCGTCAACACCCCGACGTTGCAGCGACCCTCCCACGCTTAGAACGGGCGGTGGAGGCCGGAACGACCACGTCGAGCGCAGCCGCGGATGAGTTGCTTGATATCTTTAGTCATGAATAAATGAGCCTTGCATAGTTGCGCACGGAACGAATCGCTCCGAGGTCTATCACTTTATTAGTTCAATAAAGTCAATTTAAAAATCCACTAAAATGAAGATTCTTATATACAATAACAATGAAATTTGACTGTTTCCATTTTATCTTTTAGTAAAACGTATTACAAAAAAATCATGTAAAAGCATCTATAATCATCAAGAAAAATAAAGTATATTGCTATTATGAAAATTATGGAGCGATATTAATACTTCATGTTATCAATTATAGGAATGACTAATATTATTACTCTATAATCAGAGCCTACAAATAATTTGATATTAACTATCATATAATTAATAAAAGATCTAGATTTTAGCCATTAACATGTTTGCCATAAAAGATAAAAAATGACGGATTTTATGACGGTTGATGGAAAAATTGACGGCAATGGCAGCAATAAAGGGTTTTATGATATTGATGGTTGACGATCTTCATAATCTAATAATGAAATTGTACTAGCAATATCTCTTTTATTACCTTAATTAAATTATCAACTATTTCTACTATTAATCTAAATCATTGAAATAAATTATTTTACAATATTTAATTACACTAGTTCCTAAATAAATCCTGTGAAGGTTCTCTTAAAAGAGATTTTATAGAGATGTCAATATCTTGCAGATTATTTTGATCATAATCATACTGATATCCTCTTATAATTGCTATTGGAATATCCAACGTTTTCCCCATTACAAGTTCTCCGGCTGATGCTAACTCATCGACTATTGCTATTTCAGTCACTTTTAGTATTTTACCAAATGAATCATTTAATCCAATATAGCTTTTAATGGGTTTAATACCTGCTACACCAATGGCAACATTTGTTTGGCCTTTTCTAAATGGCCTACCAAAAGTATCTGAAATAATGATTGAAACATTTTTTTTTATTTTTTCATAGAGATCTTTTCTAATTTTATCTGCTGATTGATCAGGATTTTCAGGTAACAGTAAAACAGAATCATAATTATTTGATACATTACTTTGGTCTATTCCCGCATTAGCACATATGAATCCGTGTAAAGTTTCCACGATCATAATTTTATTAGTTATTCGTATAATGTTGGATGATTCTCTTAAAATTAATTCTATTAATCGAGGATCTTTTTCATGAATGGACATTATTTTAAGGGCTCTTTCAGATGGTACGATATCGTTTAAATTGAATATTCTAGATTCAGATTTTGATATAATTTTTTGGGCAATTATAATTATATCTTTATCACATAATTCAATATGATGTAAGTTTAAGGATTTAATAATTAAATCTGATATACTATCATTTGGTAAAACATTTTTTTGTATCTTTAATGGTATAATAGATATAGATAAAAAAACAACACATCCTACTACTATTATTATGTATATAGCGAATTTAGCTTATTTTCAAACTTTTCCATTAATATGGGAATTAAATCTGCCAAATTCTTTCGCTCTATGATTACATCTGCTTTCTTTCTTACTACATCAACAGGACAAAATCCTACAGTAAAGGATGACATATTAAAAAGTTTTAAATCATTAGCCCCATCTACAACAACTATAATTTCTTCTTTTTTAAACGCATTTTCCTCTACATATGATTTAACTGAAAGAGATTTGTCAGAAGTTACAGTGATTGTAACATCTTGAAGTTTATTATCTTCAAATACAAGTTCATTAGAAAATATTTTATCTAAATATAATTCTTTAATTAATCGGTCAGTAATAATAGTAAATCCTCCAGATACAGCTATCATTTTCCAACCATGCTGTTTTAAAAATGAACAAAGTTGTTTAGCGCCAGGCATAATTTCTAAACTTTGAGCTATTTCATATGCTCGATTATAATCTATACCCCTCAAGGCATGTACTCTCTCCTTTAACCCTTCTTCCCAATTAATTTCCCCATTAATACCTTTTATAGTAATATCCCAAATTTCTTGTTCTTTTTCTGGTCCCATTAATTTAGCTAAAACAGGAAGATATTCTGCGTTCAATAATACACCCTCTACGTCAAATATTACAAGCATAGGACAAAATGTTCTCCATGGCAATACATAATATTAAGTTATTGTAGAAAATAAAAAGAAGTATAATAAATTTAACCATAATAAAAATTTATTTGAAGTATAATAGTTAATTGAGTTAGAGCAATTATTAAAATATATAAATATTATAAATAACATTTTTCAAGTCTAAATTTGAGCCAGAATCTAAATCTCAACATTATAATAACAATTCTCCAATCATCATATCTTACAAATCATTATTTTTATAAAATATTGGGTTAGAAGACTCTGTTCACTTACATATTTTCTTATTTTAAAAATCTATAAATAAATCAAGCCAATTAATATAAATTTGCAAATTTATGGACAAAAACATACAGATACTAAATAAAATATCCCAAATTACGCTAGGATCGTTTTTATTGTCTCTATCTGTGATTCAACCTATCATGTTGATTACCGAAAATCCTAGTTTATGATAATACAATATTTTTAAGATTATTAATTGTACCGTCAGATCACAAAATTTTGTAATGCAGAAACAGGATCTTTCCTTATTCTCTTACCTGCCACAGAATTACTCGTGAACTCTTTCCTGTGGCAATTATATGACGTTATCCAGATCTACAATTGACAAACAGTATTGTAAATGACAAAAAAATTATGTGCATAAGAACTCGGGGGTTCGAATCCCACTCCCCGCGCCATACTCTCGGATTCATACCAACTCTTTAAAATATCAAAACAAACAAAATAATAATATCCAATTGAAAGATGATCTCTCAGTAGCAATTACCAATACAAAAACAAGTAGTCAAAGACGAAATAAAAGAAAAAATTCTTTTAATTTGTAAAAATCAAAAACATTATATCCAGAAGCTGCTGGATACAGTATTAGAAAAAACTGAAGAAAATACATTAATCATTTGCGATTATATAATAGCAGAACAAAATGAATTAATATAAAAGAATCAACGAAAGAAGGCAAGATTAAAGTTTTATCAGATTTATTAAAATTTTTAAATTATAAAAATCTAAGAACCGTAAGATAAAAATGACATATTATCGATATTTAAACAGATATAGAAAAAATGAAGAAGAAGATCCTACTCATAGATGGATAGGAACTTGGAATAACAGACACATGATATTATTAAAATTTTTCAGATGGTTAAATGATTCAGATAATCCTGATTTAAAAAATAGAAAAATACCTCAATGCATGCATAGGCGTCAAAAGATTAACTAGAAAAGAGATTTCAAGATATAAACCATCAGATTTATGGACAGTCAGAGAATGTGAAGTTTTCTTAAAACATTGTCCATCAAAACGCGATAGAGCATTTTTATCTATGGCTCTAGATACCTCCTGTCGTCCTCATGAATTATTAAATCTAAAAATAGAAGACATCCAATTTAAAATATCAGCAGATGGTTCAAAACAATATGCAGAAACAACTATCAATGGTAAAACAGGACAAAGAACTGTTCCTCTTATTCATTCAATACCATATATCAAAGAATGGTTACTAGATCATCCTTTTGGAAAAAACAAGAATTATTGGATATTTATATCACAAGGAAAAACATCAATTGGAAAAAAATTAACAAGAGATGGCCTTTTAAAACATTTTCAAGAATATTATAGAGATAAATATTATCCTCAGTTGACATTAAACAACAAGATACCAAAAGGAGATAAAGCATATATCAAGAGCATATTGACAAAGCCATGGAATTTATATATTTTCAGACATTCAGCATTAACAGAAAAATCAAAAATACTTAATGAACATGTGTTGAGAAATCATGCAGGTTGGAGCACACCAGTAAGATGCCTCAAGTATATATCCATCATCTTGGAAGTGCATCCTCAAAACAACTTTTACAAGCTTTTGGAATGGAAAAACCATATGATATAGATTCAGATAATAAACCATATAATAAGATAATCAATTGTCCCAATTGTACTGAGCCCAACAAAATAGATAATAAATTCTGTTTTAAATGTAAAATGATATTATCTTATGATTCCTATAATAACTTAAGAATACAAGACAATCAAAAAATATCTAATCTTGAAAATGAACTGGGAAACCTAAAAGAAGGAATGAACAAGATTTTCCTACTCATTCAACAAAATCCAAATTTAGTCAACATAAAACCAGAGGTTTTAGAGAAAATAATTAAATAATTAAATAATTAAATTACTACATCTTTTAAACTCATTATAACATTTTTTAAATTCTTCATATACCTTATCTATTAATGCTCCGATTTTTTTATCCTTGGATAGTTCAATTAATTCATGATATCTTTCCGTGTTGTAAATAAGCAAATCATATGTGATAAATAATTGTAAAATAGAGCGACCAAATTGAAACTTTAATTGTTCAGCAGAGTAACAAAACCGCGATAACATGGAATCTAAAAAATCACGTTCATCGGCCTCTTTTACTTCATATAACATAAAACATGTGCATTCCTTTTTAATAGTGATGTTTTTATATTCTTTATCATCTCTCAATAATTTAGCTCTGCTATTTTGTTCATCTATTTTAATTGAATATTTATTGTTATCCAGTTCAAAAGAAAGGCAAATAGAAGAAATTGAAGGCTTAACAATCGAATCACTTGATTCGAAAAGATGGGGAACATGAATAATATTTCCTAACAAATTATGGCAAAATTCATTCCATTTTGTTTTATCATTTTTTAAATTATAACTCCATTTTATGCTTGGCTCTTCAATTTTTCCATTATTGTAAAATTGTATAAAACTCTAATTCTTTTTCAATCTCATAACATATTTGTTTCAAATAAAGGATAATTTCCCACAAAATTTATCATCAGTAATACGACAAAGTAATTCTTCGTCTATTAGATCATGTATAAAAATCTGGAAAAGAAAGTCATTTTTATAAATTTTAAATATTTTGACCATGTGAACATGAATTGAATAATATTCCTTTACGTCCATCATTTCATTTTTTTTAATAGATAAAACAAACCAATACTGGTCAATTTATAAAACGTACTTCTGAAATTGGATTTTAGAAGAGGATCACCGTTAACCTTATCCATTAAATCCAATTTAAGAAAAATACCAATTTTTTCTTGTACATGATTATAATGTGCTTTAAAATCCGTTTCTTTTAGAATTTTAACAATTTGACTTGCAGATAAGTAATCCTCATAAAGAAACTGTTTTAGAGTAAACAGTGTTTCTATAGACAGATCACTAATTTCATCTGCATCTACTTTTATAAAATTATTAAAATACGCTATCAAACTTTTATTATTTTCTATGTTCTGATTTTTTTCATCTTCAATTTTCTCCATCATTTTAGATAAACACTCCTGTGCTTTATGATATGATTCTTAAATATTTGTTATTGCCATCCATATCTAAATTTATATTAATCTATTACATAACGATATGCTTTTAGCATCATTTCCTGCATCATATTTTGTAATAACCAAATAAACACATTCTCCAAACCTTCTTTTTACCGAAGAAATACATTTTTGCAATCCCCCTTCTTCCATAGATTACAATGCTAGTCTTCTTCCATCTTTGCAATAAAACTGACAGATTTATAAGGATGTTCCATTTTTTCCATCCAACTCTAACATCCTTTCTTACTTAATACATGACGAAATTCCAGTGTAGGATAAACCTCTAAAAATAGTATTTTCATCATAAGCACTATCCTCCAATATATACCAATTAGCACAAGTATGCTAAACAATATATCATGATATTTATCATAAAACACAAAAGCTATCTAGATCCTTATATTATACTATCTATTCTCAATGTTGCCATTGACCAAATCCAAATTGGTTAATCAGTACAAAAAAGAAAATGATCCAAAAGTAAAGGAAAGACTGCTACTAATTATCAAAGTACGAGAAGATAAACAAATTCCTTTTCGCGTTGTAAAAGAATTACACAGAAGCAATCCCTGGGCTTTTGATTGGTTAAAAAGATACGATAAAGAAGGTTTGAAAGAACTAAAAGAGATCTCTTGCATAATTAGAAACAATCCAGAATATTCTTTCTGGATTCTTTGGATTTCTAGTTCTGCTGATTTGATATTCTATAATTTACCAAACCTGCAACTATATCTGACACCTTGTTATATTTTCTCAATTTGTTCCTAAAGATATCGCTCATTATTCTGTACTTTTTCAATCTGCTAATAGTATGCTCTACTATTATTCTCATTTTAGAATGAATCTTGTTGTATTCTTTTTCATCGTCTGATAAAAATTGGTTTCTTTTCTTTTTATATGGTAAGGTGGATAGTTGATCTGGGAAATTCGTTTCTACGCCCAAATACCCTAGATCAAATACATTAACAACCTCTTTTGGAATGACAATAGGATGATTCCTCTTGTAGACATCATAATCATGTTTTCTTCCTTTTTTTATAGCGTACTTTATGAAGGGTATAACCACGATTGTTAACCGTAATCTGATTCTTTACTTATGTTTTTTCTTTTTATCTGAATAGAATATCTTCCTTCTATTCTTATCAACAGGTTTTGGTATCTGTTGTTCTGTACAATCTGTAAAAGCAAGAAAGCCTGGAAAATATTTCTCTACTTCCTCTGGAGTTTTCAACCTTTTGGTTATTGGGTATGTCTTTTGAGGAATTGGTACGCATTCTCGTATCAAACCTTCAATCTTTTGAATGTCTCTGCAGATGTTGCTCTGATCCAGATCAAATAAAAAACCATCTAACGTGTATGTTATGTACAGACGATAGTACACTAAAAGCATTAGAAATCTATTTTTAACATCTAGTTTGAAGGGTTTGCCTGCACCTATACGTCTTTCTCTATCTTTTTTTCTTTTGGACAAGCGTCGTATTTCATGTTTAGCATATCTTTTTGTTACATTTTTTTCATAAATGTCATTGAACTCTTGCACTGTCAAACCAGTGAATGATTTGAAAAGTAATGGTTTTTTGGATAGTTTATCGTACGAAAGCAAAGAAAGGACAAGAAACTAATGAACTGCTGAGAATATAGCTGTTTATTCTTATTATGCAAGAGATCTAAGATAGAACAAAAGCAGGTAGACCACCTGAACTATCTAAAGATATGGTTTACCAGATTAAAAAGGAACTATCCAACTCTAAACAAGGTTGGACAACAAAACAGGTTGAAGAGTTAATCATAAAGAAAAGTGGTATAAAATATCACTATACCCACATATATCGTATACTTCGAAAATGGGGATTTAAACAGAAGGTTCCAAGAAAAGTACATGTAAACACAGCATCTTTGGAAGAGAAAGAGGCTTTCAAAAAAAGACAGAACAGATACTTGTGGATAAGCAGCAGCAGCAGCAAGATGGATTTGCCATAGTATCACTGGATGAATCATTCTTTTTTTTACGATTCTTTGGTAAGACGTGTTTGGATTGATAAAAAGAAAAGACCTGTAGTTAGAGTAACAGGTTCACATCAACATTCATATATTTTTGGTGCCACAAGTATGAAAAGAAAACAATTATTCAGACAGTATGACAATTAATGGAGATATATTCCTTGATTATCTAAAGAAAATACATGCTAAATATCCACAATGCTATTTGTTCATGGATAAAGCATCACCTCATTACAAATCAAAGAAGGTGTTAAAGTATCTGGAAAAAAACAAGGATGCTTTGATACCGGTATATCTTCCTACTGCGTCACCGGAGTTTATGGTTATGGAAGAGATTTGGAATATGGCCAAACGAGATCTATTTGTTTTGAAATATTATTCATCTTTTGCAGATTTAAAAAACAAGATATCAGGGTATTTCAGAACAAAAAGATTCAATCTTAATATGAGGAACTATTTATTATGAAATATAATTTAGAAAACATATGCTAATTAGTATAGATAGATATCAATCTTAATCCATGAATATAATACGATTCTCTAGTCAATCACACATGCTTTCGTTTACTCTTAACAAATACTTATGATGCTGATCTCCAATAATCCACAAAATACTGTAATAAATTTTTTCATTTTAAAACGTCATAACTGCTTCGAAGGTTAACAGTTATGTAAAATATACACTATACCAATTAGCATATGTTTTCTAAAGTGTATTTCGTAGCAAATAGTTTCTCATATTAAGATTGAACCTTTTTGTTCTGAAATATCTAGAAATCTTATCCTTTAAATCTGTAAATGATGAATAATATTTTAGGATAAGATCTCGTTTTGTAATATTCCATACCTCTTCCATCATCATGAACTCAGGGGATGCTGTGGGAAGGTATACAGGTATCAGAGTCTCCTTGTTTTCTTCAAAATACTTTAACACCTTCTTTGATTTGTAATGAGGTGATGCTTTATCCATGAACAAATAGCATTGTGGATATTTAGCATGTATTTTCTTTAGATAATCAAGGAATGTATCTCCATTGAATACATCATACTGTCTGAATAATTGCTTTCCTTTCATACTTGTGGCACCAAAAATACATGAATGCTGATGTGAACCTGTTACTCTGATAGTCGGTCTTTTCTTTTTATCAATTCAAACACGTCTTACAAGACAATCATAAAAAAAGAATGATTCATCCAGTGATACTATGGTAAATCCTTCTTTTTCTTCTTGTTGTTGTTGTTGTTGTTGTTGTTGTTGTTGTTGTTGTTGTTGTTGTTGTTGCTGCTGCTGCTGCTGCACATCCACAAGTATCTGTTCGGTCTTTTTTTGAATGCCTCTTTTTCCTCTGGTGGTGCAGTATTTACATGTACTTTTCTTGGAACCTTCTGCTTTAATCCCCATTTTCGAAGGATATGATATATGTGAGTATGGTGATATTTTACTCCACTTTTCTTTATAATTAGTTCTTCAACCTGTTTTGTTGTCCAACCTTGTTTGGAGTTTGATAGTTCTTTCTTTATGCTAAAACTACTATCTTCAGATAGTTCAGGTGGTCTACCGGTTTTTGTTCTATCTTTTAGTCCTTCTAAACCTTCCTTATCGTATCTTTTTAACCAATCAGAAGCCCATGGATTGCTTCTGTGTAATTCTTTTACAACACGAAATGGAATTTCGTTATCTTCTCTTACCTTGATAATTAGTAGCAGCCTTTCCTTAACCTTTGAATCATTTTCTTTTTTGTATAGATTAACCAATGTGGATTTGGTCAATGGCGACATTGAGAATAGATAGTATAATAGAAGGATCTAGATAGCTTTTATGTTTAATAATAATTATCCAGATAAATTATTTAGCATACTTGTGCTAATTGGTATAAGATTAAAAGTATTTTCCCAAAAGAGAAACCTCTCAGAACAGTTGGCCGACCAATTATACCATATAGAAAAGTGATTGATGGAATTCTCATTGTATTAAGAATAGGATGTCAATGGAAAATACTTCCAAAAGAATACGGATCAGGCTCTACCTGCATCGTAGGTTTCAAGAATGGAACAGCCTTGACATCTTCAAAAAGGGATGGATCAAAATATTGAAAATCTATCACCACTGCATCGGCATCTACTGGACTTGGCAATCCATCGATAGTATATCTATAAAGTCGCCTTTAGGTGGGGTGATGACCGGTAGTAATCCTACTGATAGAAGCAAACTAGGCACAAAAAGACATATTTTAACAGATAAAAATGGTAAACCTCTATCTATAGTTATTTCTTCAGCTAGTACCTCATGATATCAAACTAGTAACAGATGTGGTTGATAACTCTGTTATCAAACGTCAACGTCAACGTCAACTGCCATCACATAAACCTAAACTGGGAACAAGAAGAAGAAGGCTGCAACATTTATGTCTTGACAAAGCATACAACTCCAAATCTGAAGAACAAGAATTAATCAAACGAGGCTATGTACTGCACATACCATACAAGAAAAAGAAAGGAGATGAAGTTGATGAAGAAAAGACAAAAGCTATACCAAATCGTAAAAAACATTCTCCCAAAAGATGGGTTGTAGAAAGAACAAATTCATGGCATAATAAGTTCAGGAAACTGTTTACTCGATACGAAAAGAAGGTCGAGAACTATCTTGGATTGGTACAGTTCTCTTGTTGCATAATCATATATAGAAAGATAATTTTGGGATAGGCTCTTAGTCTTATATGAATTATCATTTAGAGAGATACATTCCTCAGAATGCTTACCACTGATGATGAAAAGAACCATCTACATCTAATGCTTGAGGATACCAAATCAGGATATAGAGTAAAGATAATCCTGCTCAAACATGAAGGATGCACAGTTCCTTAAATAAGAAGAAGAGCGACTAACCATCATGATAGTATCAACATAGGAAAATGGATACATTGTTTCAATGAAAAGGACTCTGTAAAGTAAAGGAAAAAGCTATAGTTTTATTTTGCTTATTTATGGTCTATGACATGTCAGATAAGAAAAAGAACCGAACCTGAGGATATAGCATATTCTCTACATCTATACTTTAGTGGCCTTTCGTTAAGAAATACTTCCAAATCCATATCTCGATTTGTTCAAAGAAGTCACACTGCAATAAGGGATTGGATTCAAAAATACGAACCTGAGAAATTATATTCCAAAAAGATAAAGATTGCGGAATTCATAGTTGATGAAACTGTCATCAAGATAAGATTTATCTGGAGATATACTCCAAAAAATCAAAGGTTCCAATTTTGAAATTACCAAGGTTTCAATTCCATCGATAAATGAAAAAAATAATCACCCTATTACTTCTGATCCTATTATTCCACAAGAATATCCCATAATAATGGATGATGGAAATACTGATAAAGTTTCAATAAAAAGAAATTCTGGATTAATAACATCTCGTTGAATATGCCCGTTTGATGGAAGTCAAAACTCACAAAGTTATATATTGTTATGATAAGGATCCTTTATAGACTATTTTATGATAACCATTTCCAAAATATGTCAAAATTCCAATTGTGAATAGTTATTAGTAAAATGTGCATTTGCCATCAATGGAATAAAATATTTTATGATGTGTTTATAGCAATTATTTTATGATGTCAATTAGGCAAAATCTATTTATAATTTATTACGGTTATGATAGTATACTAAATAAAAATATCCTTCAGTTTTTATATTCTATAATACACTGCAAAAATTAAAAACACAATATTTAATGAAATAAGTCAAGTTCTCATTCCTGTTCTGTCTGATCGTAACAGAATCAATTTTATCGTTATTTTTATGATTTTTAATCGCGGTCTCAGAACAGGCAGAGTAATTACATTTCGGATAAATTTGATAACAGATTCTCTGGTGGTTCCATTATGTCCTTTGATTAGATTAAGCTTATTACATGTTTCTTTATACCATTCTTTCCCAAATTCGTCTAAATTACTTTTACTAGCAAAAGAAAAAGGTGAGGAATATATTTTCTTTGGTATGGTAATAATCTCATATGATGTACAATAAACAATATTGAAATCTCCAGTTTTTTCCTTGACTTTATAGAGCCACCATATATTATCATCATCCATATAAAAATAGTTTTGAAATGGGCTTTAAGTTATTTTAATACTTAAGTGGTGACAAATCATTATCGAACACAAAAGCAAGGAAGTCTTTAGGGATATCTCCAAGACTCTTCTATAGTATAGAAAAGGTCATTATACTAAAGGGGGAATATTGTACTGCCCAATACCAATAATTCCATTATCATCGACTATATATACCTCCATATTTGAATTTGAACTTGGATTACTATTAATATAGGTCGTTCGAAAAGTGCCATTAATATCGGTTAAACTTGTAGACATGGGTTTTGGGGATGCGATTAACCCTTTGATCTCTTCTAGAATGTAAACGGTATTGGAAGGACTAAAATTATTCCCAGAAACAGTTATAAGGAATTGTCCTTGTTGACTATGCGTAATAGATACATTTACAATAGATGTTGGTTCAACTTTACTATAGTGGAACAAAGTAGAAATTATTTCTAGCCTACATACCGCACAAAAAGGATTGCCTAATGCACGCATTTTACATGTGTACTCAGGTCGATAAATTCCACAGTGAAAGTAGCCCCCACCTTCAAATGCTCCAACAGTACCCTGGTAGTATGGGATTTGGTTGTGGGTCACATATCGAACAATTAGAATTTCGTGAAGTTGGTATTTCAGTCGACGGACTAATAAGATTGTTCCACTTTATTGTTGTTCTATCGGTATTAATAGTGATATCGGGTTGAGAAGGCTCAACTCCATTATAGACATCATGCCCTATTTCACCCGAACTACAACCAGAATAGGTTTCATATTCATCAGCCAAACCAAACGCAGTATGCCCCATTTCATGAATCGCAATTTCACTTGCACTTGTTGCAGTTGAGCATACAGCAATATATCCCCCTGTTCCACCATATATATTACTATTTATAAGAACAATTATCATATTCCATTGTGGAACCTGTTGATTTGCAACTGATATTACTGTGCTATTATTTACGGTTAATGCACGTCGGACATTTCCGCCACTACAAAAAGCAGCATCAAAATAAGTATTAGCCATCGCACCCGTTCCACCACAAACAGTTGGATCGTCAGCTCCACTATCTGTAGAAACTACATCCACTCTATATATATTAATTCCACTCCAGACAGATTTAAACGGCCTATTTGATTGTATGCCGGTTATAATGTTTTGCACATCAGTAGAATATTTTCCTAGTTCATTTTGTTTATAACCATCACCGAGTATAATCAAGTTCCAAGATTCTGATGGAGATCCATGATTTACTACTACTGTTGTACCGCTAATGAACCCATCATTAATAGTCATTAATTTATATCCACCTTCAGATCAACGTGAAAAATATTTGTTGCTTGTTGAAGATTATTCATTTCGGCTTCTGGAACAAAGTTGCTAAAAAGGTCGAACCCTGACACATCAGGATTATCTGGAATCACTATTGAAAATACTCCTATCTGCGTGCTTTTTTGTCTACTGATAGATTGTTTAGGTTCATCTGAAAAAATTTCTATATCTGACTTAATAGGATTATTAATTTCTTGTTTATGTGTTACTTCATGTTTATCATTAGTTAGCTCATACCAGAATTTATTGTAGTGTTCTTTGTTTAAATAATCCGATTTTGTTAATGGTAAAACCATATCTATTTTTTGCTTTGAAATTAGTGTTATCTCATTTTGTTTGTAAGAAAAGGTAAGTCTAATTGATTTATTATTTTTATTGATTGAAAAATGAGTGGATGTCATATTATTATTCATATGTTTTGCTTTAACTATTTATATATTTAAGATCAAACAATATTCTAAATTCTTGGAAATATCATTTATATTTATAGAGATCACATGCTTTGGCTCTGTTAACAGTTATGTAAACACATGAATGCTTTCTTCCTGTAAACTAACACTGCTTGTTTAGATACCATACCACAACACCTTTAGCTAACCTTTAAAATATCATCATTATGAGGGATACTTTCCTCAGGTCTATTACCGATGATCAAAGAAACATTTTGTATGCTATGATAGAGTGGGATGATGAAGAATCCAGTTATCGGGCCAAGATAATCCTGCTTAAAGATAAAGGATATACAGTTCCTGAAATAAGGATGGCAACCAATCACCATGATGTTAACATAAGAAAGTGGATACATCGTTTCAATGAAAAAGGTATTGAAGGTATTATATCCAGAAAACATATACACAAACCAATCAAAATATCTGATAATATAGAGAAAAAGATAGTTGAGATAGCAGTCAAGAATCCAAGAGACTGTTATCAGTTACCCTTCTCAACATGGTCATTACGTCGTGTTCTTGCAGGATACATATCCAATAAGGAACTGAACCTTGTAGATTCCATAAGTCACACTGAGATTAGAAATATACTCCTAAAACATGGGATAAGGTACAGGCAATCAAAGATAACCTTGGGTGATAGCATAGATCCAGAATACCATTTGAAAAAAAGAGAATTGAAGAACTAAGATACAAGTTACCTGTTGACTCAGTTCTGCTTCTACGAAGATGAGAAGGGACCAGTAGTAGCAAAAACATATGGTGGTACCTCATGGTCGTCCATCACAGTCAAAGGTATCCAAGGCTCAAAAGATAAAAGGCATTCTAAATGTGTTTGGTGTTTATGATCATACCAACAACCAGATGTGGACACACTCCTACAAACAAAAGACAGGAAAACAGTTCCTTGATTTTATAAAAAGAGTGGACCAAAAGTATGACGACAATATCAAACAGATATTTTTGGTACTGGATAACGTATCGATACACAAATCCAACAAGGTAAAAGAAACTCTAGCCAAGCATCATCCAAGAATACAGCTAGTATTTCTTCCAACAAGATCACCTGAACTCAATCTGATAGAGGTAAGATGGATATGGATGCATAGACAAGCCATAAACAATTCCATATTTTTAAATGAACAAGATATTGGTAAAGCCGTATCTGACTGGACATATGATTATAACAAAAAACATGCAGGCAAAACAAGCAGTATTAGTTTACAGGAAGAAAGCATCTATGTGTTTACATAACTGTTAACTTAAGGAAAACCTATAACTTGAAGATGTTTTACATATTTTGTGAATATGAATAGCAGAAATAGAACACCTTCAGAGAATTTATTCTATGCTCTATATTTTTACTTTTTAAGTCCATCATTAAGAAGAACGTCTGATAGACAATCATCCTGTCTTATCAAACGAAATTACATTTCTATTTGGAATTGGATTCAGAAATATGACCCTCAAAAAATATCCTCCAAGAAAAAGAAAGTCTTAGCGTATTCTTGTATCCAAAAAAGTTGAATCAGTTATCAAGATTGGTTCTGAATTAATATTGCTTTGGGTCGCTATCGAGATTGAAAGTAAAGAAATACTTGGAACAAGCATATCGAAGGAACTGAATATGTTTGTAATAGAACACTTTCTATCTGATATCGTCGATAAACATGGTCAACATCTGCTTTGTTGCATGATTATTAAAATCTCTGATTTTACTATCTGTTTTGTTTAAATAGATATCATTTTGTTATACAATGACACTTTCAACATCATTTCCTGTATCATATTTTTCAGTTTAACCGAATATACATATTCTCCAAACATTCTTTTTATACAAGAAAATACGTTTCTACAATCCATCTTTGTCCATAGCTTACGCTGTCCTTCCATTTTTGCAAATCTTTTTTCTGAGATAACACTGATAGATTTCTAAGTATATTTCCTTTTTTCCATCGGACTTTAGCATTCTTTCTTACTTTAATGCAAGGTTGGATTCCGTTGTCTCCTAAATATCCAAATATATCATTACCATCATAAGCTCCATCAGCAAATAGTTTACCTATTGCTATTGCGGCTGTTTCGTTGTTGTTGTTCATGTTATCTGATTTTATAACATCATCAACCAATTCAGGTAATGCTTTGCTATCATGAACATGTTCATCCGTTACCTTCATCGCAAGAATCTTCTTGGTTTTGACATTAACTGCAACATGTATTTTCAAATATCCTTTCTTGTTGTTATTTTTTATATGCCACTTGTCTCTCATCCATTGTCCTCTGTTTGTTACCTTAATGCCAGTACTGTCTATTGCAATGATAATGTATTCATCTTCAAATTCTTTGCTACTATCTGTTGTATCTTTTATCTGAATATCCAATCTGTTTATTCTTCTGTTTATCGTTGTGTAATTAGGAATAGAAGGTACTTTTCCATTTAGCATGAGCTTGTGTTATTCCCTCGGTTTGTCTATATGGCAAATGAAAATATACTTTGGCGTATCCAAGCAAAAGAAGAAAAGTATTTGGATAATGAAATGGCTCTCCAACTTTATCTTTGTTCATCTCTTTTAATTCGGTATCCCAGTTGTTAATGATATCAAAGCCTAGCAAGATTTCGCCTCTTTTAACTAGAGATTGGTTATAGACAGGCCAGTTCATAAAATTTATTGGTTGATGTTAGCTAAATGTATTTGGGAATAGGAATCATGCAACAAAACACAAGAAGAAAAAGAATACAATACTATTCATTCTAAAAAAAGAATAATGAAAGAGCATACTATTTGTAGATTGAAAAGGTACAGGATAATGAGCGACGTATTCAGAAATAGGCTAAGAAAATACAACAGAATTTCAGATATAGTTACAGGCTTATACCAGTTAGCATAAATTGGCTAAAATATCCATAAAGTAATATATGTTAAAAATGCCTATTGGTAGTAGATTTTTTGATAAATATTGTAATATAACGATTTAAAATTGTTTAGCACACATATGCTAATTGGTATAGTAAATTATAAAATAATGAATCATTAGTAAAACACAAAAATCATGATAATGTTGTAGATTGTTTCTAATTATGCAAGAGATCTTATAACTGTAAAACTGAGAAAATAAATCCAAAATCAATAAAGTATATGCTAGTGGCTGGTTGACAGGGAGTTCAAGATAAAGATGAATAATTTCGAATTATGACCAAGGCTCAGATAACTCGATCATAAATGACAATGATCCCTCAAACTTTAAGAACATGATTAAATAATGGTTATGAGAATATATTTAATTTGTTTAAAGAAATTTTTAGATCCTATTTGTTGGAATAAAAGTTTTTAAATTAGCATTTGTTAGATTTTGTCAATGATAGACTTAAACTCAAAAAAAAAGGATATGTCTTCGGAAGGAACCCAAGCTGAAAATCATGATGATGTACATAGAGAAATGGTAAGACCTGAGGCTCATTACGATGCCCCTCATCTAGATTCCCCACATTATGATCAAGGGTATAACGACATAGGACATCAGGATTTCACTGGTGGAGGTCATTCTGATACGGCTCACTTCGATCGGGAGCATTTAGATGGAACTCAGCCTGGACCTGATAACATATCCACGAAGATCCTTAATAAAGATAAGCCTGATAAAAACAGCCTAACTACACATTTCCTCGATAATCTAGAATCTGCATTAGTTATATTCGAACAGCAAATTCATCGATATACGGATAACCAGGTACAAAATTTTAGTCAGGAAAATAAAAAGATATTTGACTCTTTGATACAACGAGTTACGATCCTTGAAGATCGGATTAATAGATTAGAGTTTCAATCTAAAAGGTCAGTAAGAGATTAATATAATGACCATTGAAGTTAGACCTCTTGGAGTAAAGTGTAATATTCAATGTCAATATTGCTACCAAAATCCACAAAGAGATGCAGGAAATGTTAACAAACCTTATGATCTTGATAAAATTAAAGAAGCCATTATAGATGAAGGAGGGCCATTTTCACTTTTTGGCGGCGAGCCTCTTCTAATACCATTAAAAGATTTAGAGGAATTATGGTCTTGGGGTTTGAGTAGGTTTGGTCATAATTCAATTCAAACTAATGGAACAATGATAACTGATGAACATATCGAACTTTTTAGGAAGTATAAAGTTAATGTTGGAATTTCCATAGATGGCCCTAATGACCTTAACGATGCACGTTGGCATGGAACTTTAGAAAAAACAAGAGAGTCGACTACAGCAACAGAATTAGCTATAGAACGTCTTTGTAGTAAAGGTATTACACCTAGCCTTATTATAACATTACACAAAACAAATGCTACTGGTGATAAACTACCCATCATGTATGATTGGATTAAATATCTTGAACAAATTGGGATTAAGTGGATTAGACTACATTTACTTGAAAGTGATAATGAATTAGTTAGAGAGAAATATGCTCTTACTATAGAAGAGAATATTAATGCACTCCTTGGTTTTTATAAATTACAATTATCCATTAAAACTCTTCATATCGATCTTTTCTCAGACATGCGCAAAATGTTAATGGGTGAAGATAATAAAACCACTTGCATATGGAAAGGATGTGATCCATATACTACTTCTGCAGTTCGAGGTATAGAGGGAAATGGCCAGCGCAGCAATTGTGGTCGAACTAATAAAGATGGTATTGATTTTGTCAAATCGGAAGTAAAAGGATTTGAGCGTTATTTGGCACTTTATAATACGCCACAAGAATTTGGTGGCTGTAAAGATTGTCGGTTCTTTTTGATGTGTAAAGGTCAATGCCCGGGTACAGCAATTGATGGAGACTGGCGAAATAAGACAGAACATTGCGAAGTATGGAAATCATTGTATCAACTTATCGAGAAAAATCTTTTGTTAGAAGGTTTAATACCACTTTCTAAAAGCTCTTTCCTTAAATCATTGGAACAACGATTTCTTGAGGCATGGACACATGGCAACAACACCATGATGATTAACGAGATTACCCAGATGAATAGATTTAAAGAAAATACTCAAAATAATTGGAAGCATAAGATAAGATCCTTGAAAGAGGAATTAATTGTATTGAATAAAAAATGACAGAGTATTCATTAAATGATCGGCTGAATTTTAGACTTCCAGAATTTACAAGGATATCTTGGGTTAGTAATGAAGCCCAAATAACTTGGCAGCCACGTATTCAGGCAATTGCTAGAGCTTGGGAAAATATAGAATGGTTATCAGTACATGCTAAGATACGCACCTATGCGCTAAAACGAATTAAACCTGAAAATCTCATAGTAGAAAGTACACATTGGGCCAACTATGGATTAAGTGTATTACCACTATCGATAGAAAGGGAAATTAGTTCGACTTATTCCAGTATTCCCCAAAAGCCAGAACCTGGAAAACCTATTATAATTTGTATAGGAATAGGAAAACTAAAAAATGCTCATTTGTTGAAATTTGCATGGAATTCTATGAACCATGATAAAATTGGCATACTTCTTGGCTATCCTACATGCTGTAGAAAATTTTTTGACCAAATATGGCGAGAATCTGGATATATGGATACAACATGGCCAATGGCATCCAATACATTGAAATCAGATATTCAAGACGAACTCGACGTGGATGGGTCGATTTTTACAAATATCTTATGGCGTTGGATGGGAGTGCGTGCTACTCCTCATTTACCCTGTAGTTTTGATTGCAAATGGAGTGTAGAACTTGCAGAACGGTTTGTCAAAGTAGGCCGTGATGTGGGTTACAATCAAGAAATGGAGTGGATGTCAGAAATTCTTTCCTGGCCGGTAGAATGGTCTGCTCTCCATGGAATCGCAGAAATTAAAACACCCATCCTAAAAGTTTCGACATGTACAGATTCAACAGCAAAAAAACATATAGTTCGTTGGAAAGGTTTGAAATATCCATCCCATGGCGCAGTAGCTTTGAAATTTCCTTATAAAATAACAAAAAACCGTATTGGTATTACAAATTCAGCATCATTTCTAAAGGGTATAGAACAATCCATATCGCTTAAATCATTTCAACCAGAATGGCATTATCAAGATAATGGTTTCACATCACACCATGAAATGAATAAGATGCAACAACCTATTCTTTCTCTTGTACAAAGAATACTAAAAGATAATAATGGCAATATCCTTGACATGGGGTGTAGTAATGGAATTTTATTAAAAAAGATTTATGAAGAGACCCATAACATACCTTATGGAATAGATATAAATACTAATTTTATTGCACATGCAAAAGAACTATTGCCTCAATTCTCCAATAACTTTATTTGTGGAGATCTGATCAATATTAATAAATTGTCTACAAATAGGCGATATATATTAGGAATTGTGAGGATTGCCGCATTGTTGAACGATTCAACTAAAATGATAATCAATTTCCTCAAAGATAATTGCGATAATATTTTGATATATAATTATCCTAGACAAAACGTTGATACATTTTCCGCATTAATTCATAATGCGGGCTTTAATATTGATGAAATAGAAGGATCATACGCAGGTATTTTGAGCAACCAAAGATGAACATTCAAGTAATATATTTTTATTCTCTGGATATGATTGAAATAAGGTAACTTTGATAATATTTTAACATTTTTAAAATAATTTTCAACATAACCTAAATGATTATTATTGGAGATGAAAGATAAGGCAGTAAAACAAACATGATTTTTTATAGGAAAAAATGCGACATAAATACGTCCGCAAACAAAAGAATTAAGATTTTTCAAAAAGTATCACAAAAAAGAGTTCCAGTTTAATGTCCTGTTAACTGTCGAGAACAAAACCAAATTATAGGATAAGTCGCAGTAAAAGCCCAAAAAAAGTCGTTCAACCCCATTGTTAATGCAATTGACGCATGCAGTGCCAGACCTATTAACAAAAGAATAATACCCATCTTCCAATTAACTATAAAAACCAACCAGAAAGTACATTCAATTATTATAACCATCCAACAAAGTAATTTTGAGATATCTTTATGCTGAGTTAGGATCGTATGTAATCTGGGACTTCCATAAAATGATGTTGAAGATATTCCAATCATTGCCTCCCCAGAGCGCCATATGGGGGAAACAATCTTTGCAATTCCTGCGATTAGCATCGAAATACTATATTGTAATGCGACAAACCATAAGCTTGCCATTTGAGCTAAAGATTCATTAGGAGTGATATACCAATAATAACTGCAGACAATATAATTAAATTCATATGATCTGAACCATTTAATCCATACATATTTCTGATATGATGAAATATTAATCCAGCAAGTACTACGAAACAAAGAAATGGGATGAATATAGGTTGTTTTAATAATAACATTATAGGTATAAACATTGAAGCTACAAACATACTCATTAAAATAAATCGATATCTACTCCAAGAAAGAAAAATATTTAATATATTGGATATGGGACCCAAAGTAGTCCATTTTTCCCTTAGCCGAGAGATATTCCAACTGAGGATTCCATTATCTTTAAAATGAACAGGAGATAAGAGATCTTCAAAACAAGATATAGCAATACCTACTGATGCTATAATTATACTTAATTGTAATGTAGCTGTAGCATTAATAATAAAAAGAGGATTCACAATTCATGTAAATTAGACACAAATATAAGTTCATATCCATTTTTGGGTGAACTTTGCATTACCATGAACTGGGTAGATACTGGATCCGTTATTCTGGGGATATTTGAAATATAGGTAAGGATGGTAAGATACGGAATAGATATCAGAATAACATCTGGTCGATCTTTTGATTCATGGTACTGTTCTGGAAAGCTCCACAACAACATCTATTATGGCCTTATCAATAGTCTTAAGTGGATTCCAAAATGCTCGAAAGGGCTTTTGCTTCAACTTATAAATAATTTCATGCCAGCCATCCATTTGGCCAGAATTTAACTGATCACGATATAGCAAATGAAAAGAGTTCATACCCGGAGTAGGAGCAAAAAAATTCCATGTAGGAATAAACCTGAGGATCAACGGGGACCTTTGAAATGAGTTCAAACTGCTTGGAAGATATTTTTGCGGAATATGATGAATAATGGTGAAGATAAACCAGCAGGTTAAAAATAATGATACTGATAAGTCTATAATTAACATAACTATTTTTTAGCGAATTTTTGCTCATTTAATCTTAAACAATATAAATCTACTAGTATTTTAAAAAAAAATAGTGTTCTAAAACATGTCACCAAGAATTTTTCCTCTATAGGTAGTTAACTGTCTTGCAGATGCAATAGGTCCAAGAGATTTAATTTCCTTTTCAGTCATTTTGGAAGATCTTAGTGATCCTATAAAATCATCCATTGGTGGTGCTAGCGCAAAGACTGTGACCGCAAGAGTAGCGGCAAGTGCAACAGTGGCTCCTGCAAACACTGCACCTATAGCAGCCGCTAGCTCCGGACTACCAATATTAAAATGGATTTTATCCTTGGGAACCATTCTTAATGCCTCTTTTTCTGCAGGCGTCAATATTGGCGACCTTATTACTAAAACTGCATCTAATTTGGTCTGAGATTCATTTTCTTCATTGTGATACCACTCTTCCAGTTCGAATTTTGTTTGATCTATTTCACCACCATTATAAGCAAAGGGACATATTACAAATTCAATTCTCTCGGGTAAACCAAGGTTCTGGATTAATGTCTTTGAGTCATACAAAAGATCAACCAATATTCCAGATTTTAACTCGTCAACCGCTTTATCAATACTAAGTCTTTCTCTTTCTTTTAAATCGGAAGAAATTCGTTCAGATAGACTTTTAATTTTTTCTATGTTCCCACTACCAAAAGAATCAGAAACTTCGTTTAATATAGAAGAGCCCGATTTGGCTAAAAATAATGTCATGGTTCCTGGATAAAGTAAACCTTCGATATTTTCATCCTTAGGCTCATAGAATATTATTTTAGGGGCGCGATATCTTACAGTCCGGTTAATTTTATCATCTTCAATTGATTTTGTAGCATTAATTATTTCATTCTGGTTATTTTTAATATATTCTGAAATTTTATTCATTGTGATTTAATATTTATGGATAATAATAAAGATTTTGTTTTATAATTGAAAAACTCATCTTTAAAGTTGGTTCATATCCAAAGATGCATAAATACGATTAAAATATATTTCCTAAAATTAAATACGAGTATTCTTTAAGTTAAACATGGCCGTTCAACCTTACAATACATTACACTAATCGTGGACGAAGACGTTGAAATAGAATTCAACCAAAAAAAACATATTTAACTCAATACTATCTCTACCAGTTGTTACAGACTTTTTCATTGTATAGAAGATGTAACCTTTTGTTGCCCATTCTATACCAATTAGCACAAGTATGCTAAATAATTTATCAGGATAATTATCATAAAACACAAAAGCTATCTAGATCCTTGTATTATTCTATTTGTTCTCAATGCCCACGACCAAATCCAAATTGGTTAATTTGTACAAAAAAAAGAAAATGATCCAAAGGTAAAGGAAAGACTGCTACTGATCATCAAAGTACCAGAAGATGGACAAATTCCTTTTCACATTGTAAAAGAAATACATCGAAGCAATCCGTGGGCTTCTGATTGGTTAAAAAGATATTATATAGAAGGCTTGGAAGGACTAAAGGAGAAAGCAAAAACTGGCAGACCGCCGAACTATCCAAAGAGACAAGTTACCAAATTCAAAAAGAGCTAAAAGAAAGCAACAATGGTTGGACAACAAAACAGGTTGAAGAACTAATTATAAAGAAAAGTGGAGTAAAATATCACCATACTCACATATATCGTATCCTTCGAAAATGGGGATTAAAGCAGAAGGTTCCAAGAAAAGTACATGTAAATACTGCACCACCAGAGGAAAAAGAGGCATTCAAAAAAAGACCGAACAGATACTTGTGGATGTGCAGCAGCAGCAGCAGCAGCAGCAGCAGCAGCAGCAGCAACAACAACAACAACAACAACAACAACAACAACAACAACAACAACAACAAGAAAAAGAAGGATTTACCATAGTATCACTGGATGAATCATTCTTTTTTTATGATTGTCTTGTAAGACGTGTTTGAATTGATAAAAAGAAAAGACCGACTATCAGAGTAACAGGTTCACATCAGCATTCATGTATTTTTGGTGCCACAAGTATGAAAGGAAAGCAATTATTCAGACAGTATGATGTATTCAATGGAGATACATTCCTTGATTATCTAAAGAAAATACATGCTAAATACCCACAATGCTATTTGTTCATGGATAAAGCATCGCCTCATCATAAATCAAAAAAGGTGTTAAAGTATTTTGAAGAAAACAAGGAGACTCTGATACCTGTATACCTTCCCACAGCATCCCCTGAGTTCATGATGATGGAAGAGGTATGGAATATTACAAAACGAGATTCTTATCCTAAAATATTATTCATCATTTACAGATTTAAAGGATAAGATTTCTAGATATTTCAGAACAAAAAGGTTCAATCTTAATATGAGAAACTATTTGCTACGAAATACACTTTAGAAAACATATGCTAATTGGTATAGTAAAATAAATAAACAAATTTATTTTTATTTTTGAATATGTTCTCCAGATGTACTTGCAAATAGTAATAGTTTAACAAAGTATTTTTAGATTGCTTTGTTGCATAACTAACATTTTTAGCTGAGGATCGAACCAATTAATCATTTGTGATCCACTGGCCTTCTTATAACCAGTCTCTTGTAAGACGTGGAGAGATACTTTTTTCCTATGATTTTCTGGATAACTGGGATGCTGATTTTGCAAGCATGAATGAAAATAAGAAAGGCAAAAAGTACAAATTTCCTGATTCCTTCATCCTTATTATCGGCCATATCAAAGTATACCTTCACCTTCCCTATAGACAAACAGAAGGAATCATAAAAGCAACTGGAAAGAATCTACCAGACCATCCATGTTATTCACAAATATGTAGAAGAATAAACAATCTGGACATTGATATCAATAACAGCATAGATGATGATGATGATGATGCCGTTATCATCATACTTGCAGCTGACAGTACAGGTATCAAAGTTACCAATAGAGGTCAGTGGATGCAAGATAAATGGGATGTAAAAAACAAGAAAGGCTATCTAAAGATACATGTTGCAGTGGATATCAAGACCAAACAAATTCTTGCACTGGAAGTTACCGATGAAAAGGTACATGATAGTAAAGTAATAAAGAATTTGGTGGAAGGCGTGCTGAATAATAACCACAATGTCAAGATCAAATCTTTCATTGGTGATGGAGCCTATGATAGTAATGAGAATTTCAAATATTTGAAGGAGAAAAGGATTCGGCCCATCATCAAAGTAAAAAGGAACCCTATCATTTCATCCAAGAATAGCAATGTAAGGAATAGAGAAGTTGGATTTCAAATAAAGGATTATTATAAATGGAAAAAGAAAAGAAATTATGGACGCAGGTGGATGGCTGAAACAGCATTTTCTTCTATAAAGCGGATGTTTGGTGAATACATATCTGCAACCAAGTTTCAAAACATGGTAAAAGAGATGACAATGAAAGTATCTTTGTATAACCTGTTTAGAAGAATATAGGCTAACAAAAATGGATGTGATCGAATGAACATGAATTATGCAACAAAGCATTTTTAGATTGTTTATTTATAGGTATAGCAAGAAGTTAAAAGAATTACATTATTTAGATAATGCTTTTATATTTTAAATTTAAATTACTATTTTATTGATATATATTTTGGCTTATGATGCAGATTGTGGCCCATGTACAACTTTTAAACGTGTCGTAGATTTCTTAGATCGCTATGACAAGATAGATTTTGTATCTTTCATAGATGCAAACAATAGTGGAATACTTGATGAAATTCCTTTTTCTATACGGTTCTCTTCATTTCATCTTATATTTCCAACTGGAAAAATAATGAGCGGATCAGACGCTCTTCTGGATTTAATAAAAATATTTCCTCTTGGTTTCATTGTTTCAAAGTCTATAGAATTTATACCTGGAGGAAAAAATATTGTGAAATTTGTTTATCATAAATTTTCACTTTTACGTAACCGAAGTTCATGTAATATCAATAAAAAGTTGTGAGCATAAATTTATTATAGATATTATCAATACCGTTTCGATATGTTTTTTATAATAAGATTAACCATTAGACCGATTAAACATACCTTATTACTTTTACATAATTTTTAAACACAGTAAAATTAATATTTTCTGGGCTTTTCTCGTTTTTATGATAGAATTTAGGTATAGCACAAAAGTTTAACAATATTTCATAATTAAAGATTATGCAATTTCTATTTTTTGTATAACATTACATCTTTAATTGGATCTCTTGCATAATTAGAAACAATCTACACTTTATAGTGTGATTTTGTATCGGTTTTTAACAATACTTGTTCATTATTCTATAGTTTACCAGACCTGCTACTATATCTGATACTTTATTGTACTTACTCAATTTGTTTCTAAATACATCTGTGCGTATCCTGAACTTTATCAATCGACAAATAGTATGCTCCATCACTATTCTTTTTTAGAATGAATTTTGTTGTACTCTTTTTCTTCCCGAGATAAATCTTCATGGTTCCTTTTCTTTTTATGCGGTAAGGCGAATAGATGATCTGAGAAATCCTTTTCCATACTTGGAGCCTAGATCAACTGCAGTAACAACTTGTATTGGAATGACAGGATGGTTCTTTTTATATTTTTAAAGATATAGTCATGCCTTCTTCCTTTTTTATAACCTATTTTATGAAGGATATAACCACGATTGTTAACCATTAACTGATTCTTAACGGTGTATCTTTTCTTCTTACCAGAATAATATGTCTCACATCTTTTATTATCTACATCAGGTCTTGGAATCTGTTGTTCGGTACAATCTGTAAAAGCAAGAAAGCCTAGAAAATATTTCTCTACTGCCTCTTTGGTTTGAAGCCTTTTGGTTATTGGGTATATCTTTTGTGGAATTGGTACAGATTGTCTTACCAGTTCTTCAATCTTTTGCATGTCTCTACAAACGTTACTTTGATCCAAATCAAAGAGAAAGCCTGCTAACGTGTATGTTATGTAAAGACGATAATAAACCAAAAGCGTCAGGAATCGATCTCTTGTATTTAGTGTGAAATGTCTGCCCGCACCTAATTCTCTTTTTCGATATTTTCTTTTGGATAAGATGGATACCTCATGTTTGACATATCTTTTTGTTATCCCTTTTTTATAGATATTATCAAATTCTTGTAATGTAAGATCAGTGAACGATTTGAAAAGAAGTGGCTTATTGGACAATCTAGCATATGAAAGCAAATAAAGGACAAGAAATTAATGAATTACTGATCATAAATCTGTTTATTCTAATTACGCGAGATCTAGTATTTTTTAAAATATGTATCTGTTTGCCATCTAAAATAAAGCACAAAATTTAAGTATAAATTAATTTTCAGTTATTTGTTGTTGATTAATTGCAAAACATCGAAATTAATATCGAGTATTGGAGATACCTTGTATGATAAATAGAAAAAATATACGTAATCTCTCATCAGATGAAATTGCAAGACTAAGAGAAGCTCATGGAAGAATTATGGCACGCATAGATAATCGTAGTTACCAATTCATAGCAAGTAAACATGGGTGGACCGACATGTTATGCGAACATCAACCCTCAATTGACGCAACAGGGCAAAGACTTGATCTATTCTTACCTTGGCACAGAGCGTATATGTATATTTATGAGAAATATCTACAAAATGAAATAAGTGATAACAATTTGGCAATGTGTTATTGGAATTGGAACGAACAACAAACAGATCCTGAAGGAATACCTGATGCATATGTAAAAAATATGATGGATGGTAAACCCAATGCTTTGTATTCATACAAAATGAACATAATTGGAAGAGCTGCTGATGGAACCGATATACATATCAATAGAGATACAACCAGACGTATAGGCGAACTCCTCACTATCGATGATATCCGCGATCAGACATCATCTCAACGTATGGACATTCCAGAATTGATAAATAACGTTGACGACTTTAAAGAATTTAGTGAAAGGTTGCGAAATGGATGGCATAACCTGATACATGCGTATGTAGGTGGCGATATGAATGATCAAAACTTAGCCGCGTATGATCCTATTTTCTATGCTCATCATGTAGCTATAGACAGAATTTATTATTTATGGCAATTACAGCATGGTATTAATCATATACCGGATTATCTAATGGATATATCTCTTGCGCCATGGAGAATCAAAGTCAAAGACGTTTTAGATATTCACACATTAGACTATGACTATGCAAGTACCGTAAATTAAATCTGGAAGGTTATATAAATGATAGAGAGTAAACCAATAAGAACTAGTGTTCGTATAGGAAAAACATTCACATCAGAAAAATCAATTAATGTTCGAAATATAGGAGAAAAATATTACAGAGCAGATCTAGTATTTGACAAAGTTGATCATGCTGTGCCTTCTTATGAAGGTAGGGTATTTCTCAATAACAAGAAAGCAAACTATGACACATCCAAAAATCTAGATGAAGGATATATTGGTTCATATTATATTTTTGGACCTGGCCAATGTATAGGCGACGAAGGACATTGTAAAGTAATTAGAAATCCTCAAAAATTTAGAATTTATACAGATCATCCTCCAGCAAAAATATTCATAATAATTACAGACAAATTAAAAGAATTAACAAAAAAAACCAAAGATTTTACTGTAACGGTTGTTCCAATTATGAGTTCATATGATGCATACGGTATAGAATATAATCGTGATGATGTAGTATCTTTTGAGAAAGTGTCTATCATTACATATGATAAAGAATAGGAAGGATAACTATTGTAGTCTGAGAATATGATCATTCAATTCTACAATGATGAACATAGAATCCATATAGGAATTTTTAAACCTACTGTATAAAGTATTACCTTCGATAATATATTGACCTTTGAATTCTTTAGTATTACCGTCATGATAGATTTTAAATCTAATAAATTCTCCATTTTCCTTGATTTCAAAACCATCTCTTTCAGTATTTAGGTTCTTTTTTATTTCTGATTCATTATCTGTATAAACTTTGATGCCATTATTTTCTTTATTTTGTAAAATCCAACGACCGAATAATTTAGAATTAGTCATTATATGTATAATAGATTATACATATAATCTTTTAAGGATCCTTATTGCAAACATATTATATTTTAATATAATAGCAAATATTTTTTTTACTGAATTAATAACATTAATAGATCGGGCATAAATAGGTACATTAAAAGATGTTTTGTATTATTAAATTGGTCAATTTATGAAAACAATTATAAATCTGTTTGTCAATTGCTTTGTTGCATGATTCTCATAATCTTTGATTTCAATATTTATTTTGTTTAAACAGATATCATTTTGCTATACAATGAGGCTTTCAACATCATTTCTTGTCATATTTTTCATTTTAGCCGAACAAACGTACTCGCCAAACATTCCCTTTAAACAAGTAAACAAGAAAACACTGTTTCTGTAATCCATCTTTGTCTATGTCTTACACTGTCCTTCCACTTTTGCAAATCATTTTTCTGTGTTAACCCAACAGATTTCTTAACATATTGCCTTTTTTCCATCTTATTCTAGAATTCTTTCTTTGATGAAAGGCTGAATTCCTTTATCTGTGATATCTAAAAGTCTCATTACTATCTAAGCACCATCAGCAATGAGTTTACCAATTGTTATTTTTTTATTCGATTTTATAACACCGATGACCAACTCAGGAAATGCTTTGCTATCGTACATGCTCATCAGTTATTTTCATTGAAAGAATTTCCTTGGTTTTTACATTAACTGTTACATGGATTTTCAAATATCCTTTCTTATTTTTTATACACCATTTGTCTTGCATCCGTTGACCTCTGTTGATAACCTTGATACCGGTACTGTATATTGCAATGCCAATACATTCATCGTTAAAGACTTTTTTGGCGATACTTATTGAAATATTAATTTGTTTATCTCATGGTTATTGTAGTGTAATCAGTGATAGATAGGTACAATACCTTTAGTATGGCCCTTGTGCAATTCCTTCGGTTTGTCTATATGGCAAATGAAAATATGCTTTAGTATATCCAAGTAGAAGAAGAAAAGTGTTAGATATGAAATGGTTCACCTATTTTGCCTTGGTTCATCACTTCTAACTCATTATCCCAGTTGTTTATAATATCAGAGCCTATTAGTATTTGACCGCGTCTATTAGATTCGTTATACTTGGACCGTTTCACATGAATTATATAAGGTTAGTTAAATATTTTAAGAAATTAGAAATCATGTAATAAAGCATCAATAGTAAAACACATTAAATTAAAAAATTTCCATATAATAAAGCACCAATCATCAAGTAAAATAAAATATATTGTTAAATTATGAAAATATGCTATCTATATTATTTCATGACCATAGATATTATTATATATTTTGATTCTAATATTTAGTCTACTAATAATTTGATATTAACTATTGTTATCATTAGCGAAGGATTGATAAAATTTTCGCCATTATCACGCTTGATCTATGATAGATAAAAAATGACGGGTTTTATGACGAGATGACGGAAAAAATGACGACAATGACAGCAATATGACGGATTTTATGACCGGTTGACGGTTGACGGTTGACGGTTGACGGTTGACGGTTGACGGTTGACGGTTGACGGTTGACGGTTGACGGTTGACGGTTGACGGTTGACGGTTGACGGTTGACGGTTGACGGTTGACGGTTGACGGTTGACGGTTGACGGTTGACGGTTGACGGTTGACGGTTGACGGTTGACGGTTGACGGTTGACGGTTGACGGTTGACGGTTGACGGTTGACGGTTGACGGTTGACGGTTGACGGTTGACGGTTGACGGTTGACGGTTGACGGTTGACGGTTGACGGTTGACGGTTGACGGTTGACGGTTGACGGTTGACGGTTGACGGTTGACGGTTGACGGTTGACGGTTGACGGTTGACGGTTGACGGTTGACGGTTGACGGTTGACGGTTGACGGTTGACGGTTGACGGTTGACGGTTGACGGTTGACGGTTGACGGTTGACGGTTGACGGTTGACGGTTGACGGTTGACGGTTGACGGTTGACGGTTGACGGTTGACGGTTGACGGTTGACGGTTGACGGTTGACGGTTGACGGTTGACGGTTGACGGTTGACGGTTGACGGTTGACGGTTGACGGTTGACGGTTGACGGTTGACGGTATATATCACTTATAAATGTTTTGTTATATATTATAAGATATAAAAGTGACAGTCATATCTCAAAGCGTTAATTCGATAGTGATAAAAGAATATCTCAATGGTACATCAAGAGATAAAATCGCTCAAATAGCAGGTATATCTTCCGGCAAGACTTCGAACATAATTAAAGATTGGAAAAACAAGATAGATTTACCCGATGTTGAAGAAGTAAGGGATTTTTCTATAGAGGTTAAAAAAGCTGGTTTATCCATTGGTCAATGTGCTCAAGGCTATAGAATGTTTCAAGTGATGAGAAATCTTGGAATAACTGATAATGATAAGTGATGAAAATAAAATTGATAATTTAGATATGACTAAGGATCCAAATGGCAATACCAAAATAAACTATAATGAATTTTCATCTTTTGTACAATCTATATATCTAAATTGTAAAAAGCATGGAATTGAACCTAATATGATATTTTCATGGATTATCGATATGCATCATCATTTTATACCCATGATTTCATCTTTATCCTACTCTGCTCAATCTATTGATCACTTATCAAATAACAATAAAAAAAACTCGCTAGTATATTCTGACCAAAAACAAGAAAATCAATTTATACCAGAAGAAGGTCCATTAATCTCTCAAATATCCTTATTTATAGATCAAAAGAAAAAAGAATGTACAGAACTAGAAAATTATAAAAAAGATTTAGAAAGTGAAATTAAAAAATTACAAATAGAAAGAAATAATCTAAAGATTGAAAATGATAAATTAACAGAGTTTAATAAGAAAATTATCCCATATCTTGACTGGTACTATACATTAAAAAAAGAATTATGGGAAAGATATTCTATTGGCATAGATGATTTTGAAAAGTTTACCAAACTAATTAACGATTTTAGAAATCTTGGTTTAGATATTCCAAAAATAATAGAGAAATATGTAACAGCAATTACGATAGAAGATAAAATACAAGAAGAAACTCAAAAACTTGATAGATTACGAATGCAAAGTAAACAATTAAACGATTCTCTATTAAACTGGCAAGATGAAATAAATCAACATAAACAATATTTGGATATTTATCAACAACTTAAATCAATGGGATTTGGTCTCAAAGAAATCAAACAGTTGCGATATACTATTTTGGAAATAGCAGCAGCCAATAACATTACTGATGATAACGCCATTTTAAAATTCCTTAAAGATTTAGAAGAACAGTATGACAATAAACTTGGATTTGAGATAAAAGTAGATGAAAAAAGAAAAGAACTAAACAAACTAAACAGCCAGATAATCAATTTTCAATATACATTAAAGGCAACTCCATTTGTAGGTCCTGCGATATATAATCTATTTCAAAAAGGAGTATTTGAACAGGATATTCTTGCTATAAGTCAATTAATTGAAGAATTTACAAATAATGATATTATATACCAGAATAATAAAAATAACAATGACAGCATTAAAAACAATGTTCGCAAAGCTGAACAACTAGAGCGATTAATAAAAGATATTAGAAATTATAAAAATATCAAATTAGAAATAAAGGAGAAAAAAGATGAACTTGATTCATTACAAAAAACAGTCAATGACCTTTATAATCAAAAACAACAGATTGAAAAACTTTTGCAGAATTTCAAGTCAATCATAAAATCGATAAATGACAAGCTATCACACCATAAAGAATATCCAAATAATTTTGACATTTTTAATACAATTAATTTATCATCTACATCCTATCCTTTAATATTTATTAATAAAAATATAGAAAGTGACATAAATACGGATGAAAAGTAATTTAACCAATTTTATGAATTTTATTCTTTGTTTATTATACTCTTTAAGAGATTGTTCTCTCGATAAATATTACTTTTAAACCTAAATATCTGTCAGTTACTTGATTTTGTTTGTAATAATTTTTATTCTGCTGCAAGAAAAATAAACTAATATTCTACTTTATAATATTTTTTACAAAGAGGAATAAAAATGATATTTCTCATATATTTTAGGCCCTGTTAACTTAAGACATTAGATCTCTTGCATAATTAGATGCCTATCAAAATTTTATCGATTCTCAATCATATTTATAATTTTTCCATATTAGTTTGCGGATCATGATTAAAATGTGTCAACTTTTTAGAAGTTTTTCCTATGATGCTATTGTGCAAGAATATATTATTTCTTTATTATACGCATAAACAAACAACTTGAGCCATTGTCTTATATTATATATTTTACATTTTTTCATCTACAAGGAAAGTAATCATCAAAGCTTTCTATTCTGTCTTTTATGTATTGCATCGTTCTTTCAATGATGCTTTGTTCATAATGAGAATGAAGATGATGGTATAGGTTCAAAAACCTACAGTCTTTTGGTACCAAGTACCATCGTCTGATGAAACTTGATATTTTCCATACTTATCTATAACCACCGAAAGAAATCGCTTTGCTACAAATATGTTTCGCTTATTATACATCCAGAAAGAGAATTTCTTTATTTATTGATTCTATAACTACCCAAATCCATATTAATTTAGAATAACCGAATTTATTGTAGTTTCATCAATTATATATTCCTTAATTTTCTTATTCTTTGGATGTTTCCAAGGCCTATACTTTTGAATCCAGTTCCAGATTGAAATATGATTTATTATTATTGCTTTGTTGCATGATTCGAAAACCCGATAAAACAGAATTATTTGTAACAAATAACAATTGAATTTTAACAGTTTTCATTTTATCTTCAACAACAAAGCGATAACAAATGATAAAAAAAATAATTATATAATAAAGCAAATAAAAATACATAAAATTAGAAGTTTAAAATGTCAATTTTAATTCATTTGTAATCATAAATAACATGTTCTACATTTTTTTACAGCATTATTTATAATAAATACTGAAAAACCCAAATCCATTCAAAATTAGGCTCTCATAATACATTAATAGATGAAAATAAAATAATAAAATATATAATGTTGCATATGCCAATCGGATCAAAAGAAAGAGACGATGACGATGACGATGATTCTTCTTCAGATAATCAAAACGAGTATTATGATGTAATAATAATAGGATCAGGTCCCTCTGGATATACAGCTTCAATATATACATCTAGAGCAAAATTAAAAACTCTAATTATTACAGGGAGTCTACCTGGTGGTCAATTAATGACCACCAGCGAAGTAGAAAATTACCCAGGATTCCCAAATGGTATTTTCGGTCCCGAATTAATGATAAATATGAAACAACAATCGGAGAGATTTGGAACAACCATGATAATTGATGAAGTAAAAAGAGTAAATTTTAAAACAAGGCCATTTAAAATTTATACAGAATCAGCAGTATATGTAGCAAAAAGTGTTCTAATTAGTACCGGAGCAACTCCGCGAAAGCTCGGTATTGAACCGGAACAAGCATTTTCTGGTAGAGGCATTTCATATTGTGCCACCTGTGATGGACCTTTCTTTAAAGATCAACATATAGTAGTTGTCGGAGGAGGAGACACTGCATTAGAAGAAGCAAATTTTCTAACCAAGTTTGGAAAATCTGTAAAAATTGTTCACAGAAGAGAAAATCTAAGGGCAAGTAAAATTTTACAAGATAGAGCTTTTGAAAATCCGAAAATTGAATTTATTTGGAATTCAACAGTTATGGATATCAAAGGAGACAATAAAATCTCATCAGTTACGCTTAAAAATAATAAAAATGGCGAAAAAACAAAACTGAATGTAGGAGGTCTATTTGTAGCAATAGGTCACGAACCTAATACATCAATTTTTAAAGATCAAATAGAAATGGATGAACACGGGTATGTTATAGTCAAAAATTATACAAAAACTAACATTGATGGAGTATTTGCAGCTGGCGACGTTCATGATTTTAAATACAGACAAGCCATTACAGCAGCTGGATTCGGTTGTATGGCTGCACTTGATATAGAAAAATGGCTTTCTGAAAATAAATAAATAAATTTAAAAATTATGTATATGCCAGTGGAGGCAAGAATTTGCTATTTTTCAAGTGTTCTTTATACTCTGTCTCTGAAAATATATTTTGTTGATTAAAAAGACTTTGAAATTTTCTACCATCATCTGCAAAAATTCCTACGAACACACCTTCATCATTATCTTGCATATAATGAATCATAGAATCCAGTACAGAACCTGATGAGGGACCAACCAACATATTTTCTTTCTCTGCAAGAGTTTTTACCATTTCAAATGACTTTTCATTAGTAGCAGTATACCAACCATCTACCACACTTTCTCTACGTATAAAGAGGTCAGGCTTTGCAGATTCTTCAAAATTTCTCAATCCCTGTAACAAATGATTCTTTTGAGCTTGTATTGCAATTACCTTCACATTATTATTTTTTTCTTTTAAAAATGTTCCAGTACCGGTGATTGTACCTCCTGTACCACACCCAGTAAAAAAATGAGTGACTTTGCCATTAGTTTGATCCCATATCTCAGGACCTGTACTTTCATAATGAGATAAATAATTAGAATCATTCTCATATTGATTAGGCATATAATAAGTGTCCGGACGGGGTTTTGAAATTGCATACGCTAATGCTATACTCTGATCTGTACCTGCGCCAACACGAGGGCATAGATCATCACTAGTTTCATGTAACGTAGCTCCTAATTTTTTTAAAATATCTTTTGTTTCCGTGCTGACTTTTTCCGGAATAACTATTTCTACCTGGTATCCTAATTGAGTAGCTATCCCAGTTAATGCAATTCCAGTGTTTCCAGATGTTGGTTCGATTATTATACTTTTATTCTTTTTTAGAATATTCTTTTTTTCAGCATTTTTAATCATCCAATAAGCAGCCCTATCTTTTACGGATCCAAAAGGATTATACCATTCTAGCTTTGCAAACACTTTTAATTTAGAGGTCGAAAAGCTTTTTAATTCGATTAATGGGGTATTACCAATTCTTTCGATTACACTATTTGTATTCTTTTGAGAAAAAGTAGTTGAGGTCATGTTAATCATTTATTTTTTTTAATTGTAAATTCCAAGTCCTTATCAGTTTTATTTAAAGAAACAAGCTCGTGTCCATTTCGATTCACCCAGCGAGATATATCTTCCTCTGAGTCTGGGTCGTCTGAAATAATTCTTAGAACTTCCCCTTTTGTCATACGTTCTATTTCTATTTTAGTTCTAAAAACTGGTTCAGGACAATATAACCCTCGAACATCTATAGTTTTAACAAGTTTATCATTTTCATTCGAACCAGTAGACATAACATATTATTTTGGGTTTTAACTTATTTATTGTTTTTGTTATTTTATTAAGTGCAAATCTTTGATTATATTAATATAATTTCAAACGTATAAAAACAGATAATATAAAATAATAAAATATAATAAATATGAATGAAATATCAGTGTATATTTTTAATTATATATTACTTATTTGGTACAAGTAAATACTATAAAAATTAATTAAGATTAGAAATCTATTTTGATATACTAAAAAAAGAAAATAATTTTATTTTTTAGTCAACTTGAATTAACTTTATGATAATTTATCTTAATCGTAATGATAAAAATATGTCTTGCCCTATAATAGAGATTTATTGCGATGCATGTGGAAATAAATTAAAACATATGATTACTGTAAAACCCATAAAAGATGTGTTAAGGGTTACAAAATATAGATGCACAGCCTGTGGAATTGGCTTAAATCCATCAGATTTTACAATTGAATTAGAAAAAATAACCTAATTTTTATTAAAATATAAATATTAATAGGGATAAATTTGCTCTTAATTTAGAGCCTATCCCAAAATTCGATAGGATTATAGCTCTTTTCCTCTTTTGATAAACTATGACCTGCATCCAGACGAATGGATAATGTAAAGGAGAAATAAACACCCTACCATACTCAAAATTCCTGATGAATTATGGGCAGATTAAGAATATTCTTCCAAAGGAGAAACCACTCAGAATGGTTGGTAGTCGACCAATTATTCCATACAGAAAAGTGATTGATGGAATTCTGCATGTATTAAGAACAAGAGGATGCCAATGGAAGATGTTACCCAAAGAATATGGTTCTGGTTCTACTTGTCACCGTAGATTTCAGAAGTGGAATTGGCTTGACATATTCAAAAAGATATGGATAAAACTATTGAAAATTTATGATGATCTTATCGGTATCAACTGTACCTGGCAATCCATCGATAGTATATCTATAAAGTCGCCTTTAGGGGGGCGGTGACTGGAAATAATCCTACTGATAGAAGCAGACTAGTGCAGAACAAAAATATATTTTAACAGATAAAAATGGTATACCTCTATCTGTAGTTATTTCTTCAGCTAATACTCATGATATCAAACTGGTAACAGATGTGGTTGATAACTCTGTTATTCAAACGTCAATGTCAACGTCAACTGCCATCACATAAACCTAAACCAGGAACAAGAAAAAGGTTGCAACATCTATGTCTTGATAAAGCATACAATTCCGAACAAGAAGAACAAGAACTAATCAAACGAGGATATGTACTGCACATACCATACAAGAAAAAGAAAGGGAAGGAAGTTGATGATAAAAAGACAATAACGATACCGAATCGTAAAAAACATTCTCCTAAAAGATGGGTTGTAGGGAGAACAAACTCTTGACATAATAGGTTCAGGAAACTGTTTACCCGATATGAAAAGAAGGTCGAGAACTATCTTGGATTGGTTACAGTAATCTTGTTGCATCATTACATATAAAAAGATAATTTTGGGATAGGCTCTTATTTCCTGAAATATATTTATCATCAAAATACTTTTTTAATTCAATTTCAATTTCAATGAAATCACTATTCTGAGCACAAAGAATTCTATATATACTAAAATTTTAGAAATAAAGTTATCAAAATTAGAGAATTTAAGAAAAAATCCCTAAATTAACAGAGCCGATTTAAAATCTAAAACATATAAATAGAATTTAAAAAGGCCTGAAATACGATGAGAACCAGAGGTTTATTGATAAAACCAATATGTGATATGACATCCGGAATGTAAAAAATACAAGATTAATTAAAGATATACAAATAGTAATATTCGCTATTCAGTTAAAAAGGATATTATTAATATATTAAGGATAGCAGTACACTGAATTACGAAATACTTCCTTTTACATAATCTACATATCCAAAATAATAAATAACAATTTTTTATTTATCAATATAAATTTAATAGATAAAACATGTATCAAAAATTAGAAATTTGGCTTAGAATTATTAGATTTAAATTCCTTGCAGCTTCGGCAATTGCAGTTACTAATGGACTAGTATTAGGATATTTAATTCATCCAAGCACTTTTAATATTTATTTTGCAATTCTAACTTATATAGGAATTTTTTGCCTTCATTCGAGTGTCGATTTGTTTAATGATTATTGGGATTATAAAAGAGGAATAGACCTAATCACCAAAAGAACAAAGTTCAGTGGAGGAACTGGAGTATTACCAGAAGGACTATTAAGACCAAGTACCGTCTATAAGGCTGCTTTTATATTTCTAATACTAGGATTAGTAATAGGGACCTTTTTTATTTTTACAAAAGGGTTCATCATCGCATTAATTTTAGGTTTTGCAACGTTGTCGATAATTTTGTATTCCACTACACTTGTCAACTTAGGTTTAGGAGAGATATTTGTCGGAATCAAAGGAATGTTAATAGTAATTGGAACTTTATTTATTCAGACAAATGAAATTCCAAACGTTTCAATCATTATTGGCATAGTTACAGGATTACTCTCATCCTTAGTTTTATATATAAATTCAATTCCAGATATTAAAGCAGACAAAGAAAAAGGAAGAAAAACTTTGGCAATATTATTAAATAAATATTCTCCAGCCACAAAAACTACATTTGTTATAATTTTATTTATATCGATTTATACCCTCACTTTTGTTTTTTATTATTATTATTACGGAATAAACGACATCTCGATATTTGCTATCAATCTTCTTTTATTACCTTTAGCAATTGGAATACTCAAAAAATTAAATAATTACTTGTCCGAAGAGGAAAAAATTAGTTTATCTTTTGAAAATGTAATGGGAAAAACAATACTTTTTTCTAGGCTATATGGTATATCTATTGCAATTGGAATACTAATACTATGTGTAAATAATACTCAAAAATAAATAAATAGCATATATATTTTATTCAAGATCCTGTGGAATATTCATTTATCAAATAAAAAGAATTTAAGAAATACCATTGAACTTTTATCGCAAATAAAAAAAGACTCTATTTTTAAAGAATTTTATATTTTCAATACGATAAATTCAACTCAAGATCTAGCACTTAAAATAATTAAAAGGAAAAAAAAGATCTCGCCTACCATTATAATAAGCAATATACAAACAAATGGAAGAGGCAGGAAAGGTGCAAAATGGGTCTCGCCTGAGGGAGGAATTTGGACATCCCTTATTTTTGAAACTCATTTAAAAACTGAACAATCATTTATTTTTATTATGATTTCTGCTATATGTATATGCGAATCCATAGAAAATAATACTGGCCTTAAAGCAGATTTAAAATGGCCAAATGATATTTTTGTAAATGGGAAAAAAATTGCAGGAATACTATTGAACTTAGAAACCAATATGAATGATTTATGTAATCAAGTCATTATAGGTATAGGAATTAACACTAATAATAATATAGATTTTTTACCTAATATATTAGATAGTCATATACATTATCAAATTACATCACTAAAAAAAGAACTCGATAATAAAATCATTTCAAATATGAAACTATTATCACAAATAATAAATAAATTAGAAATTAATTTAATTGATATACAAGATCCTATAAATTCAACAAAAATTTTTAATAAATATAAAAACAGAATCATACAGTCTAAAAATAATTTAAGTTATGTATTCAATTATGATAATATCACAGTTAATGGAGAATTGATTGATGTAAATAAAGATGGCACACTTTTAGTTAGAGACCATTTACAACAAAAAAACATAATAATTTCTTCCGTAAACGAGGTAGAACTAAAATGATTATAACCACAATAAAGACTATAGAATTATTGAAAACATCAAAAGACTCGATTAACTTACGGATAGTAAAATACTTTTGAATATAATAGTATGTTTCAATTATGACGAAATCATTAAATTTGTAATTCCTTTTTCCTGTTTTATATCTTACTTCGAATAAAAATACCTCGATTATTAATTATCAGTTGCCATTACAGTATAACTTTTCTTTTTTTTCTGAATTGTATATCATATATCTTTTATTATCTTTAAATCGATCTCTTTCTGCGAGAACATATTATCTTATTGATTTTAATCTTTTGTATGCTCTATATACATGGCCATGATCAAGGTCAAAGAGAAAACAAGAAATTGTGTATGATTTAAAGAAGATAATATATTAAAATTATAAGGAATCTATTTTTAGATCTATAATTTTGAATGAGATACTGTCCCATTATTCTTTCTATATCGTTCTTTCTTTTGAATAAACGCTTTATTCCATAGAACTTTTGCATAATTAGATGCCTATCAAAATTTTATAAATTCTTAATCATATTTTATAATATTTTTAATTTGCGGATCATGATTAAAATGTGTCAACTTTTTAGAAGTTTTTCTAATGGTAATAATTATGCAAGATCTTGATTAGCATATATTTTTGTTATTTCGTTATCATCTTATTGTCAAATTCTTAGATCTCTTGCATAATTAAAAATATTTCAATCAGTTTACTACGTTGTATATGGATACACCATATTTTCTTTTAATGATGCTGGTTCATTATTCTGTAGTTTACTAGACCTGTAGATATATCTGATACCTTGTTATATTTTCTCAATTTATTTCTGAAAATATCACTCATTATCTTGTACTTTTTTAATTTGTTGATAGTATAAGATCTCTTGCATAATTGCTTACAAACAGCTTTATGACCAATCGTCTCTTCATTAACCTGTTCTCTCTTTGTTTTCATACGAGAGGTTATCCAAAAAACCACTACTTTTCAAATCATTCACCGGCCTTACAGTACAAGAATTTGATGATATTTATTATAAAAAGATAGTAAAAAGATATGTAAAACACGAGAGCAAGCGGTTATCATGCAAACGAAAAGAAAATAGAAAAAGAAAAGTTGGTGCAGGTAGACATTTCAAGCTGAATTTAAAAGATAGATTTGTAATGCTACTTGTCTATTATCGCCTTTACATTACTTACACTTTAGCTGGTTTTTTATTTGATTTGGATCAGAGCAATATTTGCAAAGACATTCAAAAGATTGAATATTGATAAGAGAATGCATACCAATTCCACAAAAGATATACACACTAACAAAGAGGCTAAAAACTCCAGAGGAAGTTGAACAATATTTTCCAGGCTTTCTTGCTTTTACAGATTGTACAGAGCAGCAGATTCCAAGACCTGTAGATAAAGAAAGAAGAAAGATATTCTACTGAGGTAAGAAGAAAAGACATACTGTAAATAATCAGATTATGGTTAACAATCGTGGTTACATTATTCACAAAATATGCTATAAAAAAGGAAAAAAACATAATTATGATTTCTATAAAAAGAATCATCCTACTGTCATTCCAAAACAAGTTGTTAATGTAGTTGATCTAGGATATCTTGGCGTAGAGACGGATTTTCCAGAGCAACTATCCGCCTTACCATATAAAAAGAAAAGAAACGGATTTTTATCAGATGATGAAAAAGAATATAACAAAATTCATTCTAAAAAGAGGATAGTAGTGGAACATGCTTTGTTGCATGATTCCCTCTTTCCAAATGCATTTAACTAGCATTAACCAACAAATTCTGTGAACTAGTTTGTCTACAACCAATCTCTAGTTAAAAGGGAAGAAATCTTGCTAGGCTTTGATATCATTAACAATTGGGATACAAACTAAAAGGTATGAACCAAGTGCTTTGTTGCATGATTCCTATAATCTTTGATTTTGCCATCTAATTTGGTTAAACGGATGTCATTTTGTTATACAATGACGCTTTTAACATCATTTCCTGTATCATATTCTTTAGCCTAACTAAATAGACGTATTCACCAAACCTTCTCTTTAAACAAGAAAACACAGTTTCTACAATCCATCTTTGTCCATATTACGCTATCTTTCCACTTTTGTATATCATCTCTTTTGTGCCAAGACTGACAGGTTTCTTAGAATATTTCCTTTTTTCCATTTAACTCTAGAATTCTTTCTTTCTTTAATACATGGCATATCCATTGTCTGACAAATATCTAAAAATCACATTACCATCATAAGCGCCATCTTCAGCAAGGAGTTTACCAATTGTTATTTGTTTATCTGATTCTATAACATTTTCAACCAACTCGGGTAATACCTTACTATCATGAACATGCTCGTCAGTAACCTTCATTGAAAGTATTTTCTTGGTTTTTACATTTACAGCAACATGTATTTTTAAATAACTTTCTTGTTGTTTTTGCTTGTATGCCATTTGTCTCTATCCATTGTCCTCTGTTTGTTACCTTAATGCCGGTATTATCTATTGCAATGATAATGTATTCATCTTCAACTTCCTTGTTTTTGCCATCATCTTTTATTTCTATATTTAATATGTTTATTCTTTTTTTGCAAATAGTTGTAAAATCTGGGATGGAAGGTACTTTTCCTTTAGCGTGTCCTTGTGCAATTCCTTCGGTTTGTCTATATGGTAAATGAAAGTACACTTTTAGCATATCCAAGTAAAAGAAGAAAAGTATTTGGATAATGAAATGGTTCACCGACCTTGTCTTTATTCATCTCTTTTACCTCGATATCCCAGTTGTTAATAACATCAAAGCCTAGCAAGATTTCCCCTCTTCTAACTAAAGATTGGTTGTCGACAGGCCAAATCATGTTTGTGAATAAATTATTTCAATCAGACGCAAAGCCAAATGTATGTAGAAATATATATATTGTTTATTTTGTGAATTAACTATGCTTGAGTTTAGAAGTTACACTATTAGAAGATAATAATAATATATTATTAAAGAGGCGTGAAATAAAGTCCCTAATTAAAAATGCAGTAGGATCAATAAAAAGGCAGGATGCTGCAGATTTGATTGCAGATAAATTAAAATTAAATAAGAAAAATATAATGCCTGTAAGTATTAAAAGTGAATATGGCAATCCTGATGTAGTAGCAACAATGTACTATTATGAGGATATATCAGCTGCAAAAAAGCAAATACCTCGATATATGTTTCTTAGGTCATTAACAAAAGATGAGCGGAAAAAAATTATTGATGATGAAAAGGCTGCAAGATTAAAAGCCAAGCAAGCTGCTGTAGCTGAAGCAAAGTCAAAAAAGAAATAGGCTAAAATTAGTTAAAAGGTAGTTATTAGCATGTCAAAAGATTCAAAAGATTCAAAAGATTCAAAAGGTTCAAAAGGTTCAAAAGGTTCAAAAGAAATCAGTGTATCAAAATATTATAAAATAGAGGGTGACAAAATAGAACGACTTAAAAGAGAATGTCCAAGATGTGGAAAGGGCATTTTCATGGCAGATAATAAAGATAGATTTACATGTGGTAAATGCGGATATACTGAATTTAAAAAAGATCACATAAAAAATCAAAGACGAAATAAGAAGAATATTATTGATTTTATAAAAGCTCGGATACTTTTTTCCGAATATTTTCATCTATTTCTGTGTTTGCCATAGATAAGAAAGATAATTTTGTAAAATTTTTTTCAATAGAGATTTTTTCTATTGGAAATCTTTTTTCTATCCATAATTTTACTGCTTTTTTATTCAATTGTTCATCATTAAACCCCTCGCTAAATTTTTTGCTAATACATTTTGTCAAATATCGGTCTTTTTTAAAGACTTTATTATGATCAAATGTTTTTTCGTAATCTGTATAAGTATTTTCAAATAGTGTATTGCTAATATCATCTGTCGTTATTTTTAAATTCATTATTTTATTTATTAAATCCAAATAATGCAAAAATTCATGGGCTATCACCGAATGTATTGTACCTTTTAATCCATAAATAACTAGAGGAGCAAATAATTGAATAAATATTTTTATTTTATTTTCATTATCACAAATTGGAATTGTTCTTGCATACATTATTGAAAATTGTTCAAACTCTAGTGGCGATGTAGCTATCAACAAGCTTGGTTCTATAAAATATTCTGGAAATTCCATGTTAGTTAATTTTTGTATTCTCTTAATCCCATCTTCTACTAGGGTATTTCTTTTTAATATCAAATTAAAGGTTTTATCTTGTATGATTTTATTATCAAAAGCTATTTTTACCCTAAATAATGGGTCTATTTTTTTCATCATTACTTATCCATTAGCTAATGAAGGAATAACGTCAATTATATCAAAAATAGTGCATTCACATTTTTTATTTAGAATTTTTGATAAACTTGGCTCAATGTACTCATTTCCACCAATTAGTTGTTTTATCGGAATACCATTATCTAAAACTAAATCCAATTCAAAATTAGATTTATCCAGTATTTTAAAAGCAGCTGAATAGATCCTTTTCTTTATTATTTTTTTCTTTATAAAAAACGATATCTCACCTATGAATTTAGATATATTTTGTTCCAAATCCGGTAGCAATATTTCATCATTTAATACTTTTATCAATAATTTTATTTGAATCTTGTATTTTTCATATAAGTGTTGATCAAATAGTTTTATTTCTTGAAATTTAAAATGTAATTCATTTTTGATATCAACATCTTTTTCAAACTCCCGGATTTTGGGACTGTTAATCTTCACAAAAAAAGGTCTTCCTTTCCCTAAAACAAGACTATTTTTATCTTCACTTCCAAGCCAACCGATTGTTATATCTTTAGAACCTGTCTTTGAATATAAAAATTCCAAGATAAAATATTCTATTGTATTATTAGTTTGTTCGTTAAAATTTTCAGACTGACTATCTGAATTATTCGAATGAATATTTTTTTTAAATCTTTGACTAATTCCTCTCTGGTATTTATTATACTGTCCCAAAAGTAAAAGCTCTTTTGTTTTATATGTAATTTCATGGTTTAATTTTTTATCTATATTGATTTCAATTTTTATATCTGGAGTTTGATGATCAATTAAATACCCCGTTTCTTTAATTAGTTCATCCCTTAATATTTTGTTATAATGATTTTTTATATTTGGTATACCTTTGATTTTAAACAATGATCTTAGATTATCTTCTTTCTCAAAAAATTGTAAAGGAATACTGGAGCCTATATCTATAGAACTAGAATCCTCTGTTTTCATCAAATTCACTGCATTTATTATATCATATTTTATTGTAGTAACTGTTTTTTGAAACAAATTCTTGCAAATACTACATTCATTATCATTGGATTGGAAAATATTTATAAAAGTTTTATAAACGATAATGTTTTTTTTTGTTAAATTAAAATTTCTGTTATAACAGAATTCGCACAAAAATAAATTAAATTGAGGAAACCTTGAAGTACTGGCTTTTTCGCATATTTTTTTCATTTGACACTTTTATCCGAGACCGAACCTTCTTAATAGTCCATGCATCTGTCTACCTTTAGCTTGTTTCATCATAGTTTTAGAATTGGTATATTGTTTTATCAAATCTTTAACATCATGTTCCATCAATCCTGACCCCCTCGCTATTCTTTTTCTTCGTGATTCATTTATAAGATCTGGATTTTTTTTCTCCTCTTTAGTAAAAGATTGTATGATGAATCGCCATTTTTCCATTTTTTCCTGTAATACGTCTAAATGATCGTCTTTAACAAAATTTGAAAGACCAGGCAAGTTTTCAATTACATTTCTGAACCCCATCTTTCCCATGTTCTCCATCTGAGAGTAAAAATCTTCGATTGTCATCTTTCCACTCATAAGTCGTTTGGATTGATTTTCATCAGACTGAATTTCCAAACTTCGTGCCATTTCTAAAAGTGCCTTTATATCACCCATTCCTAATAATCTGCCTACGAAACTTGTAGGTGAGAATTGTTCTAAATCGTCAATTCTTTCACCAGTTCCAATAAACAATACCTTTGCGCCAGTAGCAGCTGATGCCGCAATGGCACCACCACCCTTGGCGGTTCCATCAAGTTTTGTTATTATAATGCCACTAATTTTTGCATTTTCATGAAATATTTTTGCTTGATTAAATGCCTGCTGACCAATAGTTCCATCAATTATCAAAAAGACATGATCAGGAACAACTATAGAATAGATGGATCTCATTTCGTCCAGTAGACTCTGTTCCTCTTTATGTCTGCCTGCTGTATCAATAATAATTATATCAACTGCTTGATTTTTGAAAAAGTCCAGTCCATTTTTGACTATTTCAGGAGCATTTTTATTTTCTTCCTCGCCATATACGATTGAATTAATTTTACTACAGTTCATTTTTAATTGTGTTAAAGCTCCAGGTCTCCAAGTATCTGCACCTATCACACCTACTCTATAACCATGTCTTGTTAGCCATCGGGCCAATTTTGAAACAACTGTAGTTTTTCCACTTCCTTGGATACCAAGCAATAAAATTGTATTTTGCTTGTCCGGATGAAAATTGATAATTCGCTCTTCTATCTTTTTTTTATCAATATTTTTGATTGATTCTCCACTATAACCTAATAGTCTTGATAATTCACCATAAAGGATAGATATTATATGATCCTTTTTTGTTAAACCCTTTGGAGGGGTTTCTTTAAGTGATTTTTCTTTTAAATTTTTTGTAATTTCTAATACTAATTTGACATTTACGTCTGAAGATAATAAAGCTCTTTGTAAATCCTTGCAAAGCTCATTTATTAATTCTTCATTGATATCTGATGCTCCTACAATTTTTTTTAAAGCAGAACGTAAATTATCTTTTAGGCTATCAAGCATGTTGTTTACTTTTGTAATAAAGAAACATCTAGTATTTCAAATGTTCCCCTTATTCCATCCCACTGTATCTCAAATTTATTAACTTTAATTCTTTTTTTATATATTGGACAGTTTAACACAAGGGTTTCTGCCTCCCCACCCTCAAAGTTCAAGTTAAATTTAAATTTATAGCTTTTTTCTTTTAAATTTTCAAAATTTTTAATATCCAAAGTTTTTCCAAGCCAACTCTCATCTAAACCTAAAGCAGCTACTCTTGTAATCATAATCTCAAATTGAGAGCGGAATAAATCATCATAGTATTCGCATGGTTCAATATTCCATAGTGGTGAATATAATTTAAGACCAAGTTTATTACAAATATCTTTGAAAATATTCAGTTGAAATTTACTTGATATTGTACCATGAACTAATCCTTCAATTGAATGTTCCTTTATAGCTTGTTTTATTGTTAGAAAAAGAGCATCTATTTCATGATCTTTTAAATTATTATTACAATATCCTTCAACAAGTGGTATTTCTATGGCTTGTGAAATTTTTTTAAATAAACTATTATTTGGATAATGATACAAAAGGCTTTCATCATTATAAGGATGTAAAGATATTAAACACGATATTTCATGTCCTACTTTAAATGATTTATATAATGAGTATGTACTGTCTTTACCTCCTGAAAATAGGCAACCTAGATTCATTTTTATTTAAAATTATACGAACTAATCGTTTTTATAATGCATTGGAATATTTGATTTTATGGTAACCGCAAATGGAGAAATAATCGCGGGCGCATCTTTGCTCATAATGGGACTTATATTCATAGGTGCAGGCATGGTTAATACAACATGGGGAGCTATAATAATACCAGATTTGGTAATTGTAGCTATAGGCGCATCGACTCTAGGCCTGGGCATTTGGACAATAAAATATAATGAAAAACATCATGTGTCTTCACACCACCATTAACAGTAGCAGCCCATAAAAAAAAATTATTCATCTAAATAAATAATCTTATTATTTTTTAATTCTTTCTGAGAACACATATGAATTAAGGATCTCTCAAGTCTTTCATAATTTGGTTCGATTCCATCTAAACTTCCCTGGAAAATTAAAGACAAGTTTATTTTAGAGTTTAATACGTCTTGTAATTCTTGGTTTGCAGTAGTTATATAAGGTCGCAAAGCACCACGAAATATTTCAGACCTTGCTCTTGTTTTTCCATCTATTTTTCTTCCCTTTGGAGAACTAGGTCCTACTATGATAATGTTTCCAAATGAGTCTTTAAATTTAGCAGGAATGGTTAAAGCATCCCGAGTAGTTATAGATAATACAGATTCCCGGACAACCAAGTGTGGAATCAAGACAAATTGATTTACTAATTTGTCCCATTCATTTCTTGTCAATTTTGAAATATCTTTATTATAGTCATAGTCACCGGTGAAATGAATTGTAGAATCTATTTTACCAAAACGTGTTTCAATAGTATTAAATAGTCTTTTGACAATTTCTTCACTTTCAAAATCTATACCATGATGATGAAATTCTTTTAACTCTTCTTGGATTTCTTGAGAAATCTCATTTTTATGTGTTAAAATTATAATTTGTCTTGTTTTTAAAAGATGTAGCTTTTGAGCTAATTTTTTTATTACAAAAATATCATTTATATTATTTGTGGTAGTGGTAATAAGGATTAATTTTCCTTCTGGATTTAGAGTATAATCCAGACTTAAATTTCTTGAAATTATTGGTTTTACAGGATAAAAAACTCGGTCATTTGGAATAATTTTACCATTTATTAATTTGCTTATCGAATCTGAGGCAAGTGTAAAGGTCATTTCTGCGACATCTTCTTGCGACAAGAATTCTTCATCTACAATCATTTTTTTAGTATTATATTGAACTTTTTCTGCAATTTCCTGTACCTTATCAAGTAGATTCATTAAAGTTTCTTTATATTTTTCAATAGACTCTTTATCATTCTCATTTACAAGTTTCGTTGCTGCCTTCAAACATTCCTTCTCTATAATATCTTTTTGGTCTCCTAAAAAAGGTAATAACGATGTAGTCGCAGATTCGATTTGTTCACTTGTCAATTCTTTAAATCCCCCTATTCTCAAAAATTCTGCTGCAGCTTTTGGGTACACAGTTTTATATATTCTATCAGAGTGAACAGGACCAGGATTAGTCCCTATGGATTTTACGTCTTTTTCTACCAATTCCCATGCTAAAGACTCTACTAATCTATTTTTTGCACCTTGAGCTGCGGTATATGGTGTCCTAAATCTATATGGCCTTTGTTCAAATTTATTTTCTTCTGTAAAAAATGTGGAAATAGTTATTATTTTACCTCCACTATTCAGAACTTCTAGACCCTTGACGCTTGTCCAAAATGTCCCAGTCAAATGAATCGATACACATTCTTTAAAGTCCTGATAAGTGGAATTGGTAAAAACTTTAACTGGACCTGAAACCCCTGCATTATTTACTATAATATCAATTTTTCCAAAATCAGTATTAATTTGAGTAAATAATGAATTGACACCTTCCTCATCGGCAACATCAACTCCATGATAATATTTTACTATAGTATTATGACCCTCTTTCTTAATAATATCTGTAAGAATTTCAGATGCTTCTAATAGAGGCTCCTTTCTTCTTCCTAAAATTACTATATTAAATCCATTTGCTGCAAATTTTCTGGCAATTGCTTGACCTATTCCAGTTCCACTTCCGGTAACAAGTACAGTTTTACTTGGTTGATTCATTTAATGTGTTTAAACACATAAATCTCTAATATTAATTGTATTTTTATACGAATAATCAATTATATATATGAAATGGTAATTATAAAAATAAAACTTATAAAATCAAGTTTATTTTAGTGTATTATACATATGCAATGGTGTGAATTTGGTTATTTAATTAATTATTTGGAGGTAGCTTCAAAATGAAGATTAAATTTGGATTGACATTTGGTTTAAATGTTGCTAGATTAGGATTAGACGAAAATCAAGTTATTACTGCGGCTCAAATAGCAGATAGAACTAATTTTGATTCAATATGGGCAATGGATCATACTAACGTACCGCAATGGAAAAATGCTGTAGTAAATGATGCTTGGCTATTGCTTGCAGCGATAGGCGCGGTTACAAATAATGTTGAATTGGGCACATGTGTAACAGATGCAATAAGAAGACATCCTTCTACCATTGCCTTGTCTACTGTAACGCTTGATAGAATCACAAAAGGCAGAGGTGTATTAGGAATAGGTGCAGGTGAAGCTCAAAATGTAGTTGATTTTGGCATTGAATTTAGCAAACCGGTAACTAAATTTAAGGAACAATTAGAAGTAATTGAAAAATTATTTGAATCAAATCCAGATAACAAAGTGAATTATGAAGGCAAATATTATAAATTAATAGATGCTTGTCTACAAGCAAAACCCATAAGAGAACCTCGTCCGCCAGTATACATAGCTGCAGGAGCTCCAAAAACATTAGAATTATGTGCAACCTATGGTGATGGATGGATACCCATTGGATATACCCCAGATTTATTTAAGAGTCATGCAAATATTATTAGAGACCATGCAAAAAGATTGGGCAGAGATATATCAAAATTTGAGTTTGCAAATGATGTAGATGTATATTTTACAGATGATGCTGATACGGCTTGGGGGAAAATGAAAAATTCCGTAAAAGTCAGTTTGTACAAGCCAGAACTTTTAAAAGTTCACAACATTCCACAAGATTCAGAATTTGATTTTCGTAGATATTTCACAGAATATGCAATGAATAAGCCTGAATTAATGGAACAAATGAAAAAAGCTGCCCTTAAAATTCCAGACGATGTAGCCAGAACAGCTATAGGTGTAGGCTCTCCAGACGATGTCATTGAAATGTTAGAGAGATTCATTAAAGCAGGTACAAATCATTTTATAATTCGATTCTGGGGAGATGGTTTGTACAGAAATATTGAAACCTTTGGAAACAAAGTGGTATCTTATTTTAAAGATTATAAGGAATAGTTCTAAAAGAAATCATCTAGTGTACTATTTTTTTTAATTTTTTTATTTTTTATATTTTTTATAGACTCTGCATTATATCCTATTTGATTTAAAGATTTTGCAAAATCCTTTTGGAATCCATGTATGGTGTATATGGTCTCTGCTTTGCTTTTCTTTACGACTTGTATCAGATCATCAAAGTCACAGTGATCACTAAATGGAAATGCATAATCTAAATTCATATAACTACAATAATTATTTTTAATTGCCCATCCGCTGAATCCAATTGTGACCGCATTAAAATGGGTTTTTAGATATGTTATAAAAGAATTTTTTCCATTTGTCAATGGATATATCATAATCCAGGGTTTTTTGTTTAAACTATTTTTATCTTTGATATTTGAAAGTGGTATTGCTTCTTCTAAATTTATTCCAAAACTTGAATATATTTTATTAAATTTATAAATATCATCATGAACATAAAGCGGTTTCCAATTGCCAAAAAAAGACATCAGAATCTGAGCTTTGCCTAAAGAATAACCCATTAATATAACAGGAATACCTTTTGAAAACATATTAGAAATCAGCGTATTAACTTGATGTTTTAATTCATCATAAGAAGGAAATTTATACTCAGGCTTCCCAAATGTGGATTCTATGATTAATGTTTCTACTTTCGGTATTTTAGGACTTTCTAGAAAAGCCCTTTTCCTTATAGATATATCACCTGTATAAAAAATTTTATTATCAATCAACAGACCTCTAGAACCTAGAATATGTCCTGAATCCACTAGCTGAACTCCTTCAATAGAGTTTGAATTATATGGTAAATTATACCCTCTTGAATTAGCTATTTGAATAGTTTCGTGTGAACTTAATATTTTATTTTTTAAACTCTCATTTTTTAAATTGGTCTTGTTTAATAAATGGTCTGTATGAGCGTGAGAAATAAACATAAAATCATCTTGAAAATTCTTTTTAGGATCAAGATGAATCTTTATCTTGTTATTTGTCAAAAAAATTTCATCGAGATTATTAGAAATTACTTCATATTCATCATAACTCATTCTTCTTTTTAATTTAGTTTTAATCTCTTATATTTTGGTCGATGTATAATAGGTATATTTAGACTTACAATAATGGCTACAGTTTACGAAAAAGATATTTCTAAAGGCTTTATTGTATGATTTTCCTTTTCTAAATATAATTAGTTAACAATTATGTAAAGAAGTACATAGTTATTTTTGTAAAATAATTGTGATTGTTTTCACTAAACAAAATAATTTAAATACGATTTATTTGATGTTATTAAGTAAAAATATGTGAAGAAAAACAACTACAAATATTTTACATTAAACATTACCGATGTATTTACACAACTGTTAACTAATTGTTGTACTTCCATATATGGTTGACAAAACAATGTACCAACATGACTGACACTTTTTGTCTTGTATTAGTGTATTAATATTGATTGTTTTAAACATTTCATGAACTTCTCTGATGGTGTCATTCCGTTTATTCCACCATGTTCTCTTTCATAGTCATATGAATTGACAAATGATTCGTATTTCTCTATTCCATCTTCCATATCAATTAATTCTTCTACTTGTAGAAATTCAGCTATGACTATTTTGTTGTACGCTTCTACTTTGCCCTGTTCTTGTGGATAACCTTTGGGTATTTGTTTATCCTTTATTTCAATGAGAACAAGATAATTTTTGAATTTATTAGATGTAAATTCTCTACCGCCATCATGCATCACTTTCATAGGTTTACCGTAGAGTTCAATCCATTCTTTGAGAACCGATAGTGCTTCTTCGCCAGTTCTTCTGCGGCACCATTTGCTAACTACTGTCCTTGAGCAATCATCTATGACGTGAATAAAATAGTGTTTGTTTCGTGAACCTTTTAAATAAAAAGGTCCTTTGGTGTCCATCTGAACTAACTCGTTTGGATATTTCATTTCAAAACGTTTGTATTTTCTTTTTATTTTGATAGACAGTACATTGAGATTGTGTCTCTTTAAAAGATTGTAAATGGTTTTTGTGCCCAAGCTAACTCCATATTTTCTTTTTAGTCTGAACCTAATTCTCATTGGACCAAACCTATTATTTAGTCTCAATTCAAGGATAATCTTTTCTAGCTCTTTGGTAACCTTGACATTTTTAATAGTGTGAGGTCTTCTAGATTGATTTTTTAATCCATCTAGACCAGATGTATTATAGCGCCTCTTCCATTTGTACCAAGTTTGTCTCGAAACTCCAAACGCAATACAAATATCAGATATTGTTCTACCTGAACGTTCTGATTCAATTATCATTTTATACCTATTTTCAATTATATCCATTTTTTGTTACACTCTAAGACTAGAGTGTCAACTATGTTAGGAAGCTAAAATGTCAATCATGTATGGAAGTAGTACAACTAATCAACAAATTTTGTCAGGATCTGTCTATAATCAATCTTGGCATAGGAGCTGAAATCTTGCTAGGCTCTGAATCCATGAACAAAGATATTGGAAAGAGGGGAATAATGACAAGGTTGGTGTCATTTCATTATCAACACTATTCTACTTCTGCAGGGTTATTTCAAGGCATATTTTCATCAGCAATACAGACAAACCAAGAGATTTCACAAGAACATACTAAAGGAAATACCATTAATCCTGATTTTAAAACTATATTCAAAAGAAGAATAAACAGATTAAATAATCCAATAAATACTGAAAGAAGTGTAATCAGGAATATCTAATTATTGCAATGGATAGCAATGGGAATAAGGTTGCCAATGAAGTTCTATTTATATAGTTTAAAAGAACGAAAAGTGATTGTAACCTAACCATTTCTTTCTAAGGTTATAGAGAATTATCGAAAATATGCTAATTAAACAAACTGCGGTGGTAAATGGCATTCGCATGGATGCCGTTCTAATACTCATTCAATCTTAATTTATATGAAAATACATTATTGAGTTTATAGGGCAATGCATTAGATCTTGCATAATTTGAATAAACGACTAATGGTTTAATTTTCTTCGATTTCTTGGCCTTTCTTTGCGCTCGTATGACAAGTCTCCAATAAACCACTGCTTTTCAAATTATTCATAGGCTTAACAGTTCTGTAAACTATATGTAATATCCTAATGTAAAATAATAATGTTTGTTTAGTTATGGTAACGCATTTATCTTACCCATCTCAACAACACTATGAGAGACACCTTCCTCTGTATACTTATCATGGATAAAAATAATCTTTTACACATGATATCTGAAGATATCGAATCAGGATATAGAGCCAAGATAATTCTGTTCAAAGATGAATGATATACAGTACCGCAAATAAGGAAAATAACAAATCATCATGACAACAACATAAGAAAATGGATACATGGGTTTAATGAAAACGGAACGTACGGTATCATATCAAAAAAGCATAATCATAAACAGAATAAATTTACTAATGAAATTGAGAAACAAATAGTGGGTATAGTATCTGCAAATCCGCGATCGTTTGATTTGGGATTCTCCACTTAGTCATTATGTGTAATTGATGGTTTTCTTATACATAATCTAAAAATGGTGAGTAAAATAAGCCATTCGGAAATAAGGAACATTCTTCTGAAGCATCAATTAAATGGAGAAAATCTAAAACGGTATTATCAAATAATAAAAGCAATGATCCAGGATATATTTTGAAGAGCACGTTGAACAGATTAGATACAACACAACATCAAATTCTGTGTTACTGCATGTAGATGAGCAAAGGCCAATAACAGCAAAGATCCATGGAGGTCATCATGGTCATCAACATTGGTAAAGGTCGAAAAGGTTCAGATAAATGGACTGCTAAATGTATTTGGAGCCCATAATCCACTCAAATGATAAGATGCTGGTACATCGTTAAGGAATAAGACTGGAGAACAGTTTGTTGCCTTTCTAAAAAGAATATGATTATGCTTTTTTGATATGATACCGTACGTTCCGTTTTCATTAAACCCATGTATCCATTTTCTTATGTTGTTGTCATGATGATTTGTTATTTTCCTTATTTGCAATACTAAATCTCTTGCATAATTAGAATAAACAGCTATATGATTAACTGTACATCAATTTATTGTCCTTTCTTTGCTTTCATATGATAGACTGTCCAAAAAACCATTTCTTTTCAAATCATTTACTGGACTAACAATAAAAGAATTTGATGAGATTTACGGCGAGATAACAAAACGATATGTCAAACATGAGATACAACGATTATCTAAAAGAAAAAATAACAGAGAAAGGGACATAGGTGCTGGTAGACCTTTCAAACTGGATATAAAAAATAGAATTCTAATGCTTCTGGTTTATTATCGTCTGTACATCACTTACACATTAGCTGGCTTTCTGTTTGATTTGGATGAGTAATATCTGCAGAGACATACAAAAGATAGAAAATTTGATTAGAAAATGCATGTGTCTTCCTTAAAAATATACAACATAACAAAAAGGCTAAAAAACACCATTAAAAAATAATAGTCAATTACAGATTTGAATTCAAAATCTGTATTAAATTTTACGGTGATCTATTATATTATATTGAATTTCCAGTTTGATCATCTGTATTTATTGCTTGTGTTCGAAATTTGAGGAAAAGCGCTACCCATTCATCATTAGAAAATTGAAAAAAAAGAGCACCATCCTGATATACACCATTATCTTTTTCAAAACCTCCGGATTCAGGGTTCCCTTGATTCATATGTACATCATGTATACCCAAATCAGTTTCGTTATTATCTTTAAATGCTGATCCAAATACATACACAACAGAATCATCATTGGATTGAGCACGTTCTACATGATCCTTTAGCAAGTTTGTAAGATCACTCTCTGATCTTGAAATTCCCTGCTGAATATTTGTAAACGCCGTTATATCTACAATATTGCTACGTATATAATCCAATGCCATTCCATCTGGTTGCCTTTGAAGTTCATGAGAACCTGGTTCAAGTTCTGCTAGTTTATTCTTGAATGGATCTGTCCAATTAGAATTGTGTAAATATTCTAAATTTGAACCATCATAAGATAAAACATTGACAAAAGCTTTGTATTGATTCTCAGAAACTTGTATATTTATAATAAAATGGTCATGTCCATGATTCTCTATAAAAGTAGAACCTGTTACTTTACCTTTCAATACGCTATAACGTGGTATTGGCATTAAATTCCATAATACCATCTAATTTATAAAGATTTAAATTATTGATAAATGTTTTTTATATTTAGTTACAAATCTTAGAGCATATCCCAAAATTCGATAGGATTATAGATCTTTTCCTCTTTTGATAAACTGTGGCCTTCATCCAAAAGAAGGAGAAGATAAAGAAGAAGGAAAATAAACATCGTAACATACTCGATACCTGATGATTATGGGTAGAGATTAAGAGTATTTTACCAAAGGAGAAACCACTCAAAACAGTTGATGGCCGACCAATTATTCGATACAGAAAAGCGATTGATGAAATTCTCTATATAATGAGAACAGAATGCCCGTGGAAAAGGTTACCTAAAGAATATGGTACTGGTTCTATCTATCATCGTAGATTTCAAGAATGGAATAGCTTTGATATATTCAAAAAGGTATGGATAAAACTATTAAAAACCTATGATGATCTTATCGGCATCAATTGGACATGGTAATCCATCGATAGTATATCCATAAAGCCTTCTTTAGGGCGGGGCGATGACCGTAGGACACAATCCTACGGATAGAAGCAAACTAGGCACAAAAAGACATATTTTAACAGATAAAAATGGAATCCATTTATCTGTTGTAATATCATCATCTGCTAATACTCACGATGTTAAACTGATGACAGATGTAGTTGATAATAGAGTTATCAAAATACCATCGAATATACTAGAACAAAAGGAAGAAGAATAAAACTTCAACATCTATATCTTGATAAAGCATATAATTCCGAACAAGAAGAACAATAACTAATCAAACGAGGATATGTACTACATATTCCTCCAAAGAGAAATAGAGATGAAAAAGAGATCAATGTTATTACACTTCATCGTTCAAATCGTAAGAATACTCTGCAAAAAGATGGGTTATAGAGAGAACCAACTCATGGCACAACAGATTCAGAAACTGTTCACCAGGTATGAGAAGAAGGTGGGAAAACTATCTTGGATTAATACAGTTATCCTATCGTATGATCATTTATAGAAAGATAATTTTGGGATATGCTCTTAATTAATACAAAGTGAAAAAAGATGATAACAACATATAATAAATAATAGTCGAAATTATTTCTAATTAGTAACCCCACGGCTTATCACAATTTCACCATATTAAGAGAAACAAATTACATATTAAAATTAAAAATATTTTATGAAATCAAGGTAACAGGTCATTTAATTTCAATATACCGTTCATTGTTTGAAAATAAATGATCATTGTTATAGATTTTTTTATTTGTAAAGGATTCTTTTGTAAATAAAATATTCATTAAATCCCTATTGTTTTAAACATTATACCCGTATATGGTATTTTCGATAATGTTACCTTTTAATTGAAGCGACAGCGATATTATGTTTGCAAATAATTTTTATAAGAATACAACTTATGCGAGATTTAAGAAACGTTTTATGATTGTTTGAAATGTTTTATACATATATATTGATACTGAATTCCATTAAATAACAAATGAATAAAATATCTGATAATACATTGAAAAAAATCAAACTTTCTGTTGTTGGAGATACATCTTGTAGTGATAATGCAAAAAAAACTTTTCAAAATATAGTAAACGAAAATCCAGATGTAAATCTATTTTTGGGTGATTCATCATACGAAGATGACGCAACCTGTTTTATTGATTTATTTAAATCATTTAATGGACTAAAAGAAAAAACAATTTATTCAAGAGGAAATCACGATGATAGAGAAGATCAAAGCGATATAGTTAAAGAACAGCTTGAAAGATATTTTGAAATAACCGAATGGACAATTACAAAACAAGTAGAAAACGTTTACATAATATGTTTGAACAGTCAGGATCCGGATTTTGATTTAAGATTAAGGGATCAATACTACTGGGTAAAATCTAAATTAGATGAAGCTGTAAGATTACGAGACAATGAAAAAAAAATAGATTGGATTATTGTAATGATACATAAACCACTATATACATTAAAAGGTCAACATAAACCAGAAAGAAAAGCAAGAGATGTTTATCAACCACTATTTGATCAATATCAAGTAGATTTTGTTCTTCATGGTCATTCTCATAACATGCAAAGAACACTTCCTATCAAATATGGCGGTTTAGATAATGACCCTGTAATTACAGCATCCGGATTGGATTTTAGTCAGGATCATGGACAGATCTATATTGTTAGTGGTGCAGGAGGTGTGGAGTTATCCAAATTTACAGAACCTATAAACAAATGGACTTCTTTTGCATATTATGAAGAATATGGATATAACATTCTTGTCATTCAAGGCAAGAAAACGGACGTATTTGCAAAGTCAAATGATGGAAAAGTTCTGGATCAATTTACAGTTACAAAGTAAATTAAAACATATGTGCAATATTCACAAGAATTTAAAATATAATTTGTGAGAAACTAATACATTATTTTTACAACTTTTTAGTTTACAACTTATTTTTAGTTTAATAATTTGGCGATTGAATATCCATTTGCTTTCCAGAGTATCATTACTAAGTTTAAATCTCATCTTTGCGATAATTGCAACGAATTACCAAAAACAGAATTCTATAAGTAAATAAAATCATAAATTAAACGATCCCCAAGCATGCCTAATGGATTCGAATCCCACTTCCGAGCCATAATCGAGGATTCAACCAACTCTAAAATATCAAAACAAACAAAATAAGATTATTTAATTGAAAGATGCATTCTATGTATAAATATCCTATAGACAGGAACAACAACAAATAGAAAAAGATGAAGCGAATGAAAAATTCTTTGAATAAGTAAGAATCAAAAGGGCTAATAAAAAAAATTATTACGATATTTTAGGGAATTCTGAAGACAATAGATCTCTTGCATAATAAGATGCCTATCAAAATTTTATAGATTCTCCATTATATTTTATAATATTTCTATTTTAATTTGCGATTCATGAATAAAATGTGTCAACTTTTTAGAAGTTTTTCTAATGGTGCTAATTATGCGAGATCTAATGCATCAATCATATGCGATTATATCATCTCCGAATAAAATGAATTAAACATAAAAAGTTCTACTAAAGAAGGAAAAATTAAAATTTTATCCGATTTATCGAAATTTTTAAATTTTTAAATTCACATATAATAACCGAAAATGACATCATATTTGATTAAATATCGAAAAACCGAGGATGATAACCCTACACACAGAAAGACGGAACTTGGAATAACAGACACATGGACTCAACTTAAGGATTGTCAAAATAGTTTCGTTTTAATCAATGTCTGTTTCAATTCAACTTCAATAAAATTAGGATATATTGAGCACATTATAATTAAATCCAAGAATTTGTAGAAATTCATTATATCAATAATAATATATATGATAGAAAAATTCGGAGTTAACAGGCATAAAAAACGAATAATTCTATATTATAAAAAATTATTTATTTTTCATTAAAGATAAATTTAGGATTTGAATCAAAAGACTAGTTGACTTCCAAAATTATATACGTGTTGTTAGACGGCATTGGTGATTTACCACACCCTGATTTAAACAATTTGACTCCACTAGAGTCTGCCATCACGCCTAATTTGGATAAGATTGCTAGTAATAGTATTTCAGGACAAGTGACAAGTGTTGGGAAAGGGATTGCCCCCCAATCAGATATAGCTGTTTTTAATATGCTCGGATATAATTTTAAAGATAAAAAATACGTGGGTAGAGGAGTTGTAGAATGTATTGGTTGCAATATTGATTTTAAAGAAGGTGATTTAGCTTTACGTGGAAATTTTGCTACAATTGATTCAAATAAAAAAATATTAGATAGACGTGCTGGTAGAACTATTTCAAAAGATGACGCAGAATCAATCTGTGAACTCATAAATAAAAATGTAAAAATAGATGGAGTAGACATTAAAGTCAAGCCTACAATTGGACATAGAGTCGTTTTACACATAAGGAAAAAAAATTCTGTTCTTGGTGAAAATATTACCAATACTGATCCCGCATATGATAAAATTGACGGAATCGGAATCGCCAAGTCAAATTCAGATAAAGATATTTATGTAAATAACAGTGATTATACAAAAGAGGATTCCAAAACTGCATCAGAGATTGTAAATGATTTTTCAAATCAGGTCATTAAATTATTAAGTGATTGTGAAGTTAACAAAAAAAGAACTGATAAAAAGTTATTACCTATCAACTGTATTTTATTGAGGGATGCAGGGAACAGATATCCCTCTTTGACATCGATTAACGAAAAATATGGTTTAAATTTTGCATCGCTAGTTGATATGCCTGTAGAAATAGGTATATCAAAGATTCTTGATATAATATATTATCCTGCAGGAGATTCTACTCAATACGAATTAAAAGCCAATACACTATTGAATAAATTAAATTTACATGATTTCTTTTATGTCCATATCAAAGGACCCGATGAATTTGGACATGACGGTGATGCAAAGGGGAAAATAAAAAATATAGAGGAAATTGATAAACGCTTTTTTGAACCTTTACTAAGGGGCTTGATAAATCAAAATACGCCTGTTAATTTCATAATTTCAGGAGATCATTCTACTCCTTGTATTAAAAAGGCACATACCGATGATCCAATTCCAATAATTATTTCAGGTAAAAACATAAAAAGTGATAATACGGCTAGGTTTACAGAATCCTTTTGTAAAAATGGAAAAATTGGTAACATTATGGGATATGAAGTTATTGATTATTCATTAAAATTAAACTAGAACTCGAATCATAAACCTACTTTTCTTTTACACAAAATAATTTTTATATCATTTCAAAAAATAATGAACAACAATATTCTTTTTAAAAAAACCGCTTATTTAATTAGATTATTTTTAATATTAGTATTATCTAAAAATCTCAAAAAAATATGCTACTGAACCATGCTATTGACATTACATAATACCATAGAAAATGTAATGTCTATAAAATGAAATAGCAATTGTAGATTATGGATAAATTATTGTTTATGAATTTGAGTTAAAAATTTTACTGATACAAATCTGCAGATTATGTCGCTCAATTAAAATAATTAAAAAAAATAAGCGATTTATACAGTTGTTATCATTAACCGATAAGGAGAGTAGTAATTTAATATCTAAAAAGTTCTGTTTTTTATGCAGATAGTAAAATTAATCAAAAATTAAATTAAGTGAAATTTAATATAACATATGCCTCAACCAAAAGACGAAGAAAAATGGGATTCTGTAAAAAAATATAAAATAACAAAAATGTTAAATGATTTATCCAAAATATCAGGACATGGAACCGAATTGGTCACTGTATATATTCCACCAAGAAGACCAATTTACGATGTAATAGCTCAATTAAGAAATGAGGCAGGAACTGCCACTAACATTAAATCAGATCTCACAAGAACACATGTACAAGATGCATTAAGTAAAACCATGGAACAGTTAAAGCTATATAAAGATACACCTGAAAATGGAGTGGTAATATTTTGTGGCGCGATCCCAACAGGTAAAGGTATTGGGACAGAAAAGATTGAACTTTATACAATAACTCCACCTAAACCAGTACAAATAAATCTATATCGTTGTGACGATCATTTTTGGATAGACCATATTAAAGAGATGTTAAAAGATGATAAAGTAATTGGAATTATTGCTATCGATACACAAGAAACTGGTTTAGGTATATTAACTGGAGATAGATGGCAGGCTATTGAGTCAATGACTTCAGGAGTTGCAGGAAAACATAGACAAGGAGGCCAGTCAGCTAGGAGATTTGAAAGATTAAGAGATAACGAGTTGAATGAATATTATCATCGTGTTGCAGATTATGCTCAAAAAATCTTTATAGATCAGTTTGCAGTTAAAGGGGTAATAGTAGGTGGTCCAGGCCCAACAAAAGATAATTTTGTGAAAGAGGAATATTTAGATTATAGATTACAAAACAATATAATTTCAATACTTGATACGTCATATACAGGAGACGAAGGAATAAGAGAAATTATCGACAAAATTAATGATCAAGGTATTATGTCCGAATTCAGATCGATGGAGGAGAAAAAATTAGTAAAAAAATTTATGAGTGAAGTTCACTCAGGAAAAGGTCTAGGAATATATGGACTACAAGATGTAATTAACAATTTAAAATTGGGAATCACGGATTTAATAATTGTAACAGATGACATAGATCTAGTAAGATTAGAAGTCATTTGTAAAAAATGTAATAACACTATTGAAAAAATAATTGATAAGGAACACTTGATGGAAACCAAACAAAACTTAATTTCAAAAGCTTGCTCAAATTGTTCTTCCATGGATTATTTAATACAGGAAAAAGATATAATAGACTATTTGGAAGAATTATCTGCTTTGAGTGGAACCAGACTTGAAATTATTTCAGCTAAAACAGAAGAAGGAAACCAATTACAAAGCCTGGGGAAAATTGGAGCGTTGTTAAGATTTAAACCAATTAATTAGTTTGGATGGTACAGAAAAGTTAAGCAAAAAATATGGGCTCAAATACTACCATGATTTATGATAAAAAAGAACAAATCCAAGGTGTTGACATAATATTCAACGTTTTAATGGTCTCAACATAGAATTCTGCTAAAGCGTTGTAAAATTGTAACAAAAGCTATGTTGCGGTTAGAATGATTAAATTTAAAAATACAACAAAACAAAAAAAATTTAATACACAAAAAAAATCAAGATTTTGTTAAAATATGGCATGGTACAACTTTTAGGGATAGAATCAATTATGCGAAGTATATGTGATTCAGTTTCTTTTTCATTACTTTGATTCTTTGTAATATTGATGTCACTACATATCAAAACGTTATAGAACAGATTTTGCAATTATTGCTTTTAACTATTCTGCATAAATCTCTAATATAAGCGCGGGGATGGAGATTTGAATCCATTAGGTTATCTGGAGGATTGTTTTATTTATAAATTATTTTATTCTATAATTCGGTTCAAATAACTAACTTAAGGACACTATATTAACTTAGGGTGTTATTTCCATATTGTATTGATAAACAAACAACATGAGCCATTGTTTAACACGATTTAATCTACAATTGTTCTTTTAAAAAAAAAATTAAGTTATGTAAAAGATATGTTGTGTTTTTCTGTAAAATTAATAATGCTTGTTTAGATATCGTAATACCTTTAGCTTGCCGCTCTAGTATTACTACGAGGGATACATTCCTCAGAATACTTACCAATAATGAAAAGAATATTTTACAACTACTGCTTTGTGCATGATTGTTTTAATTGGTTTTTTATTAGTATTTTAGTTTAATAAGTTATGCAAATAGTTATTTAACTGGTTTTTTATGTGCCGACTATACTTGACTGTTTTTTGAATCCTACAAAGCACTACCTCTACATATACTAAAAATTAAGTTTTCATTTTTCTTTTATCGTATGAAAATTTTAATTTAGTCATTATGTATTCAAGTATGCAATATTTCTTGATAATCATCTTTACCATTTTGTTAAAAAAGATATTTAATAATATTATCAATAACTAGATATAAATTTCAAAAAATTGGTTACAAAGTTTAAAGATATGTATCTTTTTATAATTCTGAATATATCTTTTTAAAAAGTGAAACTAAGTCTTCATATCTTGATAACAACGATTCTTTTTTTGTTGATAGGAACTTCATATGGATTTTATTTTTATCTACAAAAAAATAATGAACAAATAGCAAAAAGTTCATTGCTAACTAATCAAGAAGCAAGGGAAAATGATATTGCGATCGATATTTCTCAAGGCATCCAATCAGATATGAAAATGATATTAGCATCACTAAATGGCCTTGCATACTCAAAATATTTACAGGAAGGACAACTAGCAGGAAACAATACTAAAATATTACTACAGAATACTTATGATCAAATTAATTCTACCATAGATAGTTTATTTCTTTTGGACAGAGAAGGTATTATTAAATCAAATATTGTACCAAAAGGTGAGAACGAGTTTATTGGAACAAATATATCAAAAGTAGCTGATTGGGTAGGAAAAACAATCATTAGTAAAAAGCCATTTTTTTCCGGAGCATATTTAGGCCCAGATAAAAAGTACCATATAGGTGTAACTACTCCTATTATAAATCTACAAACCAAAGAGTTAATTGGTGTTGCTGGAGTGCTAGTTCCTACAAATAGATTTTTTAGTCATTATGAAAATATTCATAATATTACATCAGAATCTTTTGTAGCTTTTGACAATAATGGTATTATGTTAGCAAATCCTAGAACTCAATTTATTGGAAAAAGCGTTTTTGGAACAGAAATACAACAATTTTTTTATCATGATCCTATTTATAATAGAGTTATTAAAAATGCAATAATACTTGGAAGATTAGATGAAGGCGTATATAATATTCCCTCCGGTCAATATCTTATTACAACAAATCCAATAAAATTTGATGGAAAAACAATATATGCTATAGGTGTAATAACACCTACTAATCAGCTTTATTCAAATATAAATTATGCCATGGGTTCTTTAAACAAGGAAATTACATTACTGATTCTATTAATAACCATAATATTATTAACATTAATTGTTCTCCTACTAAGATGGCAAAAGGATGTAAAAAAAGAAGTTAAATCAAGAACAGATGAGTTACAAAAAGTAAATCAAAAACTTGAAGTTTTAAATAAGGAATTAGCATCTAACGAAAAAGCTATAAAAGAATTTATTTTTATGTTAAGTCATGAGTTACGTACTCCTCTTATGCCAATTAAGATATATGCAAATTTGCTTCTGCGACCAAATTATATGGGATCTATAAATTCAAAAACAGAAAAGGCAATAAAATCAATTTTGAGAAATATTACGTCTCTAGAAAATATAGTTAACGATGTACTTGATATTTATAGACTTGGATTAAATAAATTCAAGATATATAAAGATTATGTAGATATAAATGACTTAATTAAACAAGTAAAGGATGATTTCATATCAATTATTGAAAATGATAATAAAAATATTGAATTGAAGATAGAATTTAAAATAAGTGATATAGAAAGTAAAATATGTTGTGATCCTCAAAGAATTAAGCAAGTATTAGGAAATTTGATTAGAAATTCAATTGATTTTGTTCCTGTTAATGATGGAATAATAACAATTAGAGTTGAACGATATACAAGGAAAGAGGAGAATAATCAAAGTGATAAAATGCTTTTTACAATAGAAGACAATGGTACTGGAATTCCATATGAAAAAATAAGTGAATTATTTAATAAGTTCTATCAAATAAATACAGCCATTACTAGAAAACCTGGTGGAACAGGCTTGGGTTTAGCAATATGTAAAGGAATTATAGAATCCCATGGCGGAAGGATTTGGATAGAAAGTGATTATAATAATGGAACATCTATCAAATTTACTCTTCCATTGAGGGATAAAGAAGATAAATGATAAATATTTAAAATTTGAAATAATATAATCAAATGAGCCCTTTTGATTTTTGTTGTCTTTACCTTTATATTTAGTAATCAAATTAAAATCAAAGATATTTTGTATTTGAAGTTTTTCTTCTATAGTATCATATAATCCAAGTGGCTAGAAATCTTTATCATATAATACGTCTGCTCAGGCAAAACATTACATTATATAGTCTATAATGATCTGCTTTATTGCATGATTCGAAATACAGTTAAAACTTTACTTACTTCATCCATAGCAAAACTAACTAAATTATGACTGTTTGCGTTACATCCTTAACATAAAGACGTTAACAAAAAACGATTTAAAATAATCAGGCAACAAAGCATAATGATCAAATCTTTTACAAAGATTCTCAAGGTATTTTGCTAAAGTAACTATTTGAGACGAATTGCTTTGTTGCATGATTCCTCTTTTCTAAATACATTTAGCTAACATCTATCAATAAAATATATGAACTGGCCTGTCTACAACCAATCTAGTTAGAAGAGGCGAAATATTGCTAGGCTTTGATGTCATAAACAACTGGGATACCGAATTAAAAGAGATGAATAAAGACAAAATAGGTGAACCATTTCATATCTAACACATTTCTTCTTTTACTTGGTTATGCCAAGGCTTACTTTCATCTTCCTTATAGACAAACAGAAGGAATAGCACATGGGCATGCCAGAGGAAAAGTACCTTCCTTTCCGGATTTTACAACTATTTGCAAAAAAAGAATATATTGTCATTGCAATAGACAGTACTGGTATCAAGGTAGCAAACAGAGGTCAGTGGATGAGAGACAAATGGCATACAAGCAAAAACAACAAGAAAGTTTTTGAAAATACATATAGCAGTTAATATCAAAACCAAGAAAATTCTTTCAATGAAGGTAACTGATGAGCATGTACATGATAGTAAGGTATTACCAGAGTTGATTGAAAATATCATAGAATCAGATAAACAAATAACAATTGGTAACCTATTTGCTGAAGATGGTGCTTATGATGGTAATGAGATTTTTAGATATTTGTCAGACAATGGATATGCCATGTATTAAAGTAAGAAAGAATTCTAGAGTTAAATGGAAAAGAGGAAATATTCTAAGAAACCTGTCAGTCTTGGCACAGAAAAATGATTTACAAAAGTGGGAAGATCGCGTTAGCCATGGACAAAGATGGATTATAGAAACAGTATTTTCGTCTTTAAAGAGAATGTTTGGTGAATATGTTTATTCGGTTAAACTAAAGAATATGATACAGGAAATGATGTTAAAAGCGTCATTGTATAACAAAATGACATCCGTTTAACCAAAATAGATGGCAAAATCAAAGATTATAGGAATCATTCAACAAAGCAGAGACGAATCATTTAGAATTAATTTTAAAACTTTTCTTTTATTGCAGTCTGATGGATATTCAAATTTATAAATAAACTCACAGTTTTTGAGAAAAGATAATATTTCATTGTTTTTAAATAATAACTTTAATTCATATTTTTCGTTGGTACAACATAAACAAAAGAGGGTCAGAAATACTCATATCTTTTTATATTTCCATCATTTTCTTCTTCTTTTTCTTTTATCCTTAAAATTGCTTTATCTTTAATATGGTATATATCAAATAAATAACCTCTTGTTGCAATTTTTTGTTGCTGTTGATGTTGTCGGCGTCGTTATTGCAGATTTCATTAATAGTGGTTTTCAGAAGTTTATCTAAGAGAAGTAGAAATGAATATGATCTTGGTAATTTTTATACATATCGAACCATTGATTGAGTTCGACTTTAACTTAATTCTTACATCTTTCACAATATTGATTATGTTTAATGTTTTTATGTATTATTCAGTTTAAGACTATTATAGTTAATAGATATCTTGCATAATTAGCACCTTTAGAAAAATTTCCAAGAATGACATGCCTCTTAATCGTAATCCGCAAATCAAAATGCAAATATTATAAAATATCATTGATAATTTATAAAATTTTGATATATATGTATGATTATCCGAACCTATTACATAGGTAAAGATTAAGAAATACTAACAAAGAAATAATGTAAAATTATGTATAACTGAATTATATTTGAAATCTATTAAATTATTTGCAATTGATATTGATGGAACCATTACCATCGATGATGGCGGTACTATAAGTTTGGAAATATTATCAAAATTTAGATATCTTGTCAAATTAGGCTACAAAATTATTTATGTTACCGGAAGATCTTCTATTGAGGCATTCATTTTATCAGTATTTGGAGGAACCACAAGAATTGCAATAGGGGAAAATGGTGGCGTCATTACTAAATCATATGAAGATCACATGCTTTTAGCAAATAAAGAAAAATGCTTGGTTGGTTACGATTTACTTTTAAAAGAATTTGACAATATTGAATTAAAATCGGTACATCCAAGGATGACTGAAATAGTTTTGAACAGAACATTTGACGTAGCAAAAGCAAATAAATTATTTGAAAAAAATAATCTGGATTTGATCGTAGTAGATAGCACCTATGCTTTTCATATCAATGAAAAAAAAATAAACAAAGCTTATGGCTTGCAACATCTTTTGAACAGTTTAAAAATAAATCCAAATGAAGTAGTAGCTATTGGAGATAGTGAAACAGATATACCATTATTTAATTTCTGTAAAAATAGTGTTACATTTGAAAGTTCCGCAAACACAGTGAAAGAAATGGCAAAATTTGTTGTAAAAGGCGAAAATGGCGATGGCATAATAAATGCTATAGATTTAATCATCAGAGATAAAACAATAGAATAAGAAAATGATATTTGAAGATATCAAAGAAGAAATTAAAACTCTGATGAATAATTTATTATCTTATTATAATCTTAAATCATCTGAAATTCATTTTGAAATTTCAGAACCACCCATTAAAGAATACGGAGATTTATCATGCAATATTGCATTTATATTGTCTAAAAAATTGAAAAAAGCTCCATTTGAAATTGCAAACGATATCATCAATAAAATCCATCATGAAAATATTTATCCAAATAAAAAAGATTCGCTTGTAGAAACAGTAACCGTGGAAAAACCAGGGTTTATCAACTTTAAAATAAACATTCAAAAATTTTTAAAAGTTTTTTTTTCAAAAATTGACGAAGTAGCTAAAATATCTGATAAACCTCCTAATGATGATTTAATATTAATAGAGCATACAAGCGTAAATCCAAATAAAGCATTACATGTCGGTCACGTGAGAAATGCAATAATAGGTGACTGTCTATATAGATTGCTGTCAATAACTAAGCATAATGTAAAGGTTCTAAATTATATTGATGATTCAGGGTTACAAATTGCAGACATTATTGTCGCATTTAAATATGCGAATATATCACCAGACTTAGAAGAGAATAATAAACATCAAAAATTTGACCATTATTGTGGACAGTATGTTTATACCAAAATTAATGAGCTGTATGCTACAAGACCTGATTTAGAAATTAAACGAAAATTGGTCTTAAAAGAGTTAGAAAATCCGGATTCTGAAATATCAGAGTTTACTAAAAATATAGTAACAAAAATTTTATTAGATCAACTCGAGACTTGTTGGAATCTAAAATGTCGTTATGATTTATTAAATTTTGAATCACAAATTATTCAATCAAATCTATGGAAAGATGTTTTTAGTTTATTAAAACAAAAAGACGTTATAAAATATGAGACTACAGAAAAAAATGCGAATTGCTGGGTATTTAGTTCTGAAAAAGAAGGAGACAAAATTTTGGTTCGAAGTGATTCAACAATAACGTATTTCGCAAAAGATATTCCCTATGCGTTATGGAAATTAGGACATGTAAAAAATCCTTTTCAATTCAAAGTATTTTCAAAACAGTGGGATAATACTTTATTATATCAAACAAAAATCGAATCAAAAATAAAAGATGTTCCAAATACGCTTTTAAATTTTGACAAAATAGATAAAGTAATTACAATAATTGACTTTAGACAAAAAAGACTACAATCTTTGCTTTTAGAGATATTGAACAAAATTAATTTGAATGAAAATAAATATGTTTATTTAGGATATGAACCTGTTGCCTTGAGCAATAAAACATTAGAGATTGTAGGATTTAAACCAAATAACAAAAAATCAACTCAAATGTCTGGCAGAAAAGGAATATTTATCGAGGCAGATATTGCACTAGAAGTACCTGATAAAAAAGTCCTATGAAGAAGTTAAAAAAAGAAATCCAAACTTTACCGAGGAAGAATCTTATCACATTGCAAAAGAAATTGCAGTTTCAGCTATTCGATATTATTTTATCAAACAAGATATGGAAAAAATGATTACTTTTGATATGATTGAATCATTAAGTTTAGACGGAGATACAGGACCTTATATTCAATATTCATACGCCAGAGCAATGAGAATAAAAGAGAAAATTGAAAACACTACTATTGATTATCACATTAATAATAATAATGCAATGAATATAGAATTCGATTTGTCAGATAACGAAATAGAACTAATCAAACATTTATGCAAATTTTCTACAACGTTAACAGAATCTATAAATAATTATGAGCCAAAAATAATTGCAAGATATCTTTTCAAATTATCTTTAATGTTTAACAACTTTTATGAGAATTCACCCATTATCAAAGAAGAAGGGCAAAAAAAGAATATTCGGATTAAAATTCTTGAATCATCGTTATCATTAATGGACAAATGTATGAAAATACTTGGTATAACTCTGCTTTCAAAAATGTAAAGTTTTGACGCAATGAAAAGGACTGTTTCTTGTAGATTTATATACGTAGTTTAAAAAAAGTATTGATTAAGTTTTCAATAATTCTTGTCTTCTTATTTTCCCTATAAGATTATTATATTATTCCAATTAAATTATAATTTATTTATTTTAACTAAACCAATTTAGTTTTTAACGTTAGGAAATCTAACTTTATCTTCAATTTATCAAACCCTTTTTGGTATTGTAACACTTATGTCTTTATTTATCAATCTGGGATCATCTATCCCTTTTTTCATATCAAAAGATCTGATTAGCAGTTATAAAGTCAAGTTAACTGAACTATATAGCATTTATTAAAATACAAGATAATGGATTTTGTTTTCCTAGCAAAAATATAAAGCAATTTTACAAAAGGTGTATCTTAGATGCTTTGTTGCATGATTCGAAATACAGTTAAAACTTTACTTCATCCATAGCAAAACTAACTAAATTTTGACTGTTTGCGTTACATCCTTAACATAAAGACGTTAACAAAAAATGGTTTAAAATAATCATGCAACAAAGCATCTTAGATAGTTAATTTGAGTACAATCAAAATTTTATTATATTCAATCTTATAAAAAAAATACAGACAGATTTAATGAGATTAATCATTTGTGGAATGGGAGTAGTTGGTCAGAGTTTTATCAAACTACTTGTTGACAATATAAATCCACTTTATAAAAAATATGGTATCAGGCCAAGAGTTGTTGCATGCATAGATAAAGGAGGAATAGCATATTCTCAAACTGGATTAGACCTTGAAAAAGTAATTATGGTTAAAAAAAAATTTGGTACCGTATCCAAATATTCTCAAAATAAATATTCATTTGATAACCCTATAGAAAATATCGAGTCTGAAATATTCTTAGAACTAACTCCTACAAATTTGGTGTCTGGAGAACCAGGACTATCAAACATAATTTCTGCTTTGCGTACCCAGAAAAACGTAATAACAGTAAATAAAGGACCATTAGCTTTATCTTTTCCCTCTTTAATAGAATTGGCCAATTATAACAATGTCATGTTAAGATTTAGCGGAACTGTAGGTGGTGGTACACCAATATTAGAATTTGCAAAACATTGTTTAAAAGGAGATAAAATAACTTCATTTACAGGTATACTAAATGGAACTACCAATTACATATTAACCAAAATGACTGAAGGTTTAACCTTTGAAGAGGCTTTAAGTGATGCTAAAATTAAAGGATATGCAGAAACAGAACCATCATTAGACGTTAACGGAGATGATGCAGCAGCCAAATTGGTAATAATGGCAAATTGGATAATGGGACGAAGAGTAACTTTGAAGAATGTTGACAAAAAAGGAATCACCGCGGTTAGTTTAGATGAAATTAAAGAGGCAAAAAAGAATGGAAAAAATATTAAACTTATTGCCAAATGCGACAATAAGAACCTATATGTTAAACCAGATTTAATCTTGGAAGACGATCCAATTTGCGTGAATGGAACTCTTAATGCAGTAAGCTTCGAATCAGAGCATTCGGGAAAACAAACAATAATTGGAAAAGGTGCTGGAGGTATGGAAACTGCAAGCTCTATTTTAAGGGATTTAATAGAAATAAAGGAAAATTTCTCAGCATAAATAAATAAATAAATTGGAATTCAGTCTACTGCAAAAAATATCAAATTCCAATTAAATTTCAATGTTATACAATATAGAAAGTAGTTAATAATAATTCAGTTACAATAAATAATATATTTTTATAGACTAGTATAAAAAAATAAAAAACTACTATTTCTATGGTTCAGCATTATAAATCCAAACATTTTAGATTATTAATTTAAAATATATTTTATTTTAAGGATATTCAAACACCTTAAATTTATAGATCTTCTATTGTTTTAATTCAAGTTATTTTTGAATATATAGAATATCGATTCTAATCAATTAATAATAAATAGAATTTAAAATCTAAATAATTTAGTTTACGAGACAAAATTGACTGATTTGATCCTCTGCTTTACAATAGTATTTAAAAATAACGCCTATTAAGTTCTTTAAGATAATATTCAAACAGTAGGTAAAGCAGCATCAAACATTTTCCCTACATATCGCATAAAAAAGGAGTTAACTATTTGTAATTATCCGATTATTTTTTGTATTTAGTTGGATGGCTAATTATAATTAATGCCGTTTTATCATTGCCCCTTAATCTTTTTATCCATTTCCAACATGAATTTCGAAATTTCTTCTTTATGTACATTAAGGTATTCTTGTCCATTTTCTTTTAATCTACTATTGAATAACCTTAATTCTCTATGCTCCTCGAAGAAATTATCCAATATTAGGGTTCCATGTAATATTGGATTGAGTAATTTATCAATACTGGTTAAAAGTGAATTCAAATCATTTCTTTCAGAATATTCTGAACATTCATTTAAAATTTTACTTATATCTTTTAATTGCTGAGTTGAAAAAAATACTTCTTTCTTGCCTTCCGATGATTTAGATGATCTTTTTTCAATTCCAACTTTGGCAATGAGTTCTTGAGATAATTCATATTGTTCGTCGATACGTGTAAATGAACGTTTTATATGTTTAAATAATAATCCCTTGTTTGCTAGCCTGGTCGTTGCGTCTTGAATCTCCTCTTTATCTAGCCCTGTTATCCACAATATCTTTCCAAGGTAATCATTACCCTGTCTTATGGATTCCAATATTACAACCTCAATAATTCTCTTATAATCTTCTTCCATATGTGCAGCAAGAAAGTCTTTATCTTTTACTGCTCTTTTTGCATTGGCTATATCCAACTCTATTGATTTTTTTAAAGCCTCCATACCCTCAGATACTTTTCCAGATAATGTTAAATAACAAGCATAATTGTACCAAGTCATAGATATATTTGGGTTTAAGTCAATTGACTTCTCACAACAGTTAATAGCTTTATCATAACTTTTTGTTTTATAATAAACTAATCCTTTTAAATTCCATATTTCTGGATCATTGATATTTATTTCTAATGCCTGATCATAAAAGGTTAATGCAAGATTATATTCACGTAAATTGAAATGCGAATATCCTTTTTTAATTATTGCATCCGTAAAATGAGGATCAATTCTTAAAGCGAAATCAAAAGTTTTGATTGCATCTTCAAATTTTTCTTCAGACATCTTAGCGACACCTTTATTATACAAATTGACTTTCTTAATGTCATCTGCAGTAATTTTAGGTCCATTAAGTTGGGAAGATTGCATTGCCTTTTCTGAAGATAATTTCCTCCCAAATATCTTTTCCATTTAAATGTTATAACGTATATCAAAGATAAATAGATTTATTTTTTTAAAACAATAATGCTAATTATATTATAATAAATAGCAAAAATTAAATGGTAGGAATACTCGTATTAGTAACCTTTGCAATAATTCCACTAAAAGCAAAATTTACTAACAAAAACCAACCCCATAAAAATACCTGTCCCTGGATTTTACATGGCCCTTTTACTAAATGAGCAGAATGTGCGTTGTGTGTTAATTGAGGAGGATTGTCATTAAGTACATTTGCGGATGAACAGCTTATGTACGGAATCGCAATAGGGGATATCGCTACAGTCTGGCCAAAAATAGTAGGAAAAACGAAAATCCACAACATAAAAGATGGAATCATATATAACATCATAGGCCTCATTTGTTGCTGCTGCATTTCCATGCTCATTTTATTCATTTGAGATTGTTTTTTCTTTAATTCATCGATAAGTACTTTATCTTTCTTCTTAATTGCTTCAGTATATTTTTTTCTCCATTCTCCTGTTTCTTTCATTACTGATTTCATTTTTTCAATGTTCGTTGTTTTTCTTCTTAAAAATGCCATTGCAGTATTCAAACCTATTGCTATTAAAGCGGCGACGAATGCAGAAGAGATCATATCAGGAAAAATCGGATGATTCGTATAATGCGGAGAAAGACCAGGTAATTGTAAGATTAAACTATCAAAAATATGCAATATTTGTATCATCCTAAAGAAACTATTTTTTAGAGTTATTAACGTTTTTATACACGACAGAATAAAATGATTAATTTCATAGGTATGACTATGGCAAGTAAAACACTAGTTTTATTCCAAAGAAAATTAAAAGATTTACCCTAAAATAGTGTAAAAAAATATTGTTAAATCAAATTACCTTCAATATTTTCAATTTTAAAAATAAAACTTTTAACTCTGATATAATGATACCACATAATATTAACATATACATCCCCTGCTTGTTTAAACAATTACATGATTCAAGGTATTTCTATTTTTACAACTCTATTTATTTTATAATTTTTTTACTTTTAATCAATATTCAAGACATTTTAAAAAATTATCAATCCTAGAAAGTACAAATATTGTATCTTTTTGAATCTAAAATTTTTATCATAAAACTACATCATATAGTTAAGATTCAAAGTATGAAGGATTCTTCTACTCAAAATTTTTACTGATATATATTATAAAGATTCTATTATTACTATCTAGCAATTTATTCATACAATAAAATTCAAGTATGATTAAACATTTTAAAGTTAGGTAAACCAAAAATACTGTTAGGAATTAAATACAGTTAGTAATATTATATAAAATTTAAGTTTTCATGAAAGATTCATTACTCTATTAATTTTCCAATAGAAATAATTGTATATCATTTAAAATACATTAAATTATCAATACGCCATCAAAGCATTAATAAATTATTCTATTGAATATAATCTGCTTACTTTTGACAAATTTAGTAATTTTGATTTCTGGCAAAGGTAGTAATATGGATGCAATATTACACGCAGTTGATAATCAAGAGATTGACAATATAAATAAAAAATTAATAATTTCCAATAATCCGGATTCTGCTGGTTTAGATATCGCAAAAAATACTTATGGTGTTCCAATTGAAGTAATTTTAAAAAAAAACCTTTCAAAAGCTGAATTTGATGCAAAACTAATGGATGTTTTAAGATCCTATGAATTTGAACCTTCTAATAGCATAATTTGTCTTGCAGGGTTCATGCAAATTCTTGGTCCACATATTGTTGATTTATATAAATATCGTATTTTGAATATACACCCATCCTTATTACCATCTTTTAAAGGATTACATGCTCAAAAACAAGCATTAGATGCAGGTGTAAAAGTTTCAGGATGTACCGTTCATTTTGTAGATTCAACCATTGATACCGGTCCGATCATTTTACAAAAATGTGTCAAAGTAATGGAAGATGATGACGAGACTAGATTAGCTAATCGCATTTTGATTGAAGAACATAAAATTTATAAACTAGCAATAAACCTATTGATAAACAATAAGATTAAAATCAATAACAACAAAGTATTTATCGATTCATTAAAGTAATAAAACGCGCCATTATTATTGTTATCAAATTTTAACTAAATATATAAAATTGATATGATCATATAAGAAAAGATTTATAAAAATAAACAAAAAAAGGTTTTCCCTTTCCCCTTATTTACGATAACTATATAAAAAAGAAAATACCGGATTAAGGTTTATTTTGTAAAATGGAACAAATATTAACAGTTAAAGCTATTTATCACACAAATAAATGTAAAGATATTAATAGTAACCTCAAATTAAATTATTCCATTTATCCAAATTCATCATATAAGAATTTTATCGATACAACGACCAAAACAATTGCAAACATTTTTTGCAATTTATTTGAATGAAATTTTGTAGAAATTTTCGATCCTATAATACCACCACAAATTGATCCCAAAGAAAGAATAATTCCCATATAATATTCCGGAAGACCATAATAAACATAAAAGATCAGGCCAGATAATGAAGTAAATAGTAAAGCAAATTGAGACGTAGCAGCAGCATGAATCATGTCAAAACCAAAAAATATTATCAAAGATGGAACAAACACTATACCACCACCTATTCCAAAGCTGCTTGACAATATTCCTGCAAAAAATGATGAAATAATTAATAACAACATACTCCAAGAAAATTTTATATTATCACATTTAAGCATAGAAATTTTTTGAGAATGTTTATTTTTTAATTTTAATTTTAAAATTAAATATATTGAAGTGGCCATCAGTATCACAGCAAAATATAATCTGAATTCAGAAAGTGAAAACATCCTTGATAAAATAACTCCGATATAAGTTCCAGGTATCGAAGATATGGCAAGAATTAATCCTATCTTCTTTGAAGTTACCTTTTTTTTATGATAAATAATTGAAGATGATATACTAGTTGAAAATACAGACATTAAACTAGTAGAAGAAATTTGAGATGGCGCATAATTATAAAAAGATAAAAACGGCGAAATGATAATACCTCCACCTATTCCAACCATGGAGCCAATTATTCCTGCCATTATAGAAATAGAAAACCCCAAAAAAAATTCCAACATTATTATTGAAAGATAAATACTTTATTATTAAAGTATAATAATAAAAAAATCGGTCCTGTTAACTTGAAAAAAATGCTATTTTTAGAAAAATATCTTTGCAGAGGTCAAACCATAATATTATAGGATAATTTATCGATTGAACTCGTAATTAGTTTATCTTTTAGAAACTGCTAAAATATTATCTTGCTTAATTCTAATAAAAATAAATCATACCCCTTGGAAATAAATTTAAAGGTATATACCAAAGAAAATCTATAAGAAAAATATAACTTGAATATATCTAGATGAAGTTACTATTGAATCAGGTTTTTCTGAAATAATATGGATTTAGATAATTATTGAACCCTCAATTAAAATAATTTTTTCTTTTTATATAGTCATCAAAAAATATTTTTTTAAGGGATTTTTCATTAATCATAAGAATAATAAAATAGGTTAACAGGGTCAATAATTCGAACCAATATTAAAAGTCCTCAGACGATTTATTTGCCCAAAAGAGAATACCGACAGTGCTTATTATCGAGCCTATTATTCCAGCTATTAAAGCCTCAAAAAAAAACTTTGATAAAACATTTGGAATAAAAGATTTAACAAAATTGAATAAAAAGGGCAGAATAAAATAGCCAATGACTCCTCCAATAAATCCTAGAGACCAAAATATTACAATAATAAGCAATCTATTCATTATATAAATCTCGTTTTTTCTAGCTCTATATATTTAAATGCTTTAAATTTCTATCATTAAAGAAAATATCATCATCATCATAAATAAAGCTATTAATATGATTTATGTACTTTTGAATATGTGTGATACGTATTGACAGCAACAAAGAAAGAAATAAAACAAAAAGAAAATTTAGAAAGATTAAATAATGCAACAATGACTCTTGATGCATTAACTAAGAATAGCAATATACAAAGAAATATTCGTAATATGATAAGAGAGGTTTTAATGATCCTGAAAGACGAAAAAGGTGGCGGCAGCATATCAGTCAGGGCAGCAAATGCCATAAGCATGCTAGATGGGGTAACTCAAAACCCGCAGATGCAATCACACATTAGAACTTCTCTATGGCAGGTAGTTTCAGCATTGGAAAGCATAAGAGAATAAAATTCAATCATGTATAATAAAAATATATTTTATTCAGATGTTGTAGACTTGTTAGGTTTTGGCGGAGGTGGAAGCTTTTCTAGCTTGTGGTCGGGATTAGCCAAATAATGTCTCGAAGCACCTTCACCACTTAATACAATATTACAATTAATACATCTATATCTTATAGCCAAGTTAGATCACCTAATAATAACAAATAATACACGCAAATACATATCAGAAACTACCTTAATTTTATTATTTCACGGTTATCCGGAACACTTGATCGAATTCTTAATCTAAAGTACACATTACTTGCTATATTTTCTGATTTAGATTTTTCACCATGGTTAACTAAGACTCTTTTAGGTTTCACTTTTGAAATAAAGGACAAAATTTGATTGAAATCACTATGTCCACTAAATCCATCTATTTTTTGTTTTGTACATTTAACTGGAACCACCTTCATTTTGCCATTCTTATCAACCATACTGGCTTCAGAAATAGTACCGTCTAAAACCCGTCTTCCTAAAGTACCATTTATTTGATAGGAAACAAAAATTATTTTATTAATCGGATTTGGAGAAATTTCCTTAAAGTATTCTACAGAAGGCCCCCCCTCAAGCATACCTGATGTAGCCATAATAATAGATGGTGAATCATCATTAAAAACTTCATCTCTTTTACCTAGACCATTAATTACAGTAAAATAAGATGAAAGGAATGGATTTATGCCCTGAAATACAGATTTTCGTACATCATATCCCAAATAATGTGCATAAGACATATGTATAGCACTTGCTTCAGAAATCATACCTTCTATAAAAATCGGGGATTCTATTAAGCGCCCCTCTCTCATTTCTTTGTCTAAAACAAGCATAATTTCTTGCGCTCTGCCGACCGCAGGTACAGGAATCAATACTTTCCCACCCTGTTTCAATGTATGATTTATACTTTCTGTAAAGGTATTATAAACTACATATTGATCGGGCATGATATCAGGTACTAGCACCATATGTACTTTCTGTAATTATTGTTTCTACTCGGGGATAATTAGATATTGCACTATCCAACAATTGTGTTTTGGCGTATTTATAGTCGCCAGTATATAAAATATTATGAGTTCCGGAGATATTTATATGAACCGTGGCACTTCCCATTATATGCCCCGCATTGTTTAAAGTGATGGTAATGTCCGGTGAGATGTCTGTAGGTTTACCATATGGTATAGGTATACAATGTTTAATAATTTCATTTACATCTCTAATCTCATAAGGTAAGTAAGTTCCATTACTTTTACTAATTTTAACAGAATCCATTTGTAACAAATTCATCAAAGGTAAAGTTGGTTCGGTACAGTATACCGGACCTTTGTAACCAAATTTATATAAAGCAGGTAGAAATCCCTGATGATCTATATGTGCATGGCTGACAACTATCGCATCAAGCTCATCCAAGTTAAAATTAAACCAATCTATCCTAGGATATGCATTATAGCTCTGATTTTCACCAGGATTTATCCCACAATCTAGCATTATTTTACTCTCCGGTGTTACCACAACGAAACATGATCTGCCGACCTGTTTTACACCACCTAAACAATAAATCAAAACTTCTTTAAGATTATTGTATCTATATTTTGGAGATTCAACACCAATATTCTGATTTTGGACAATTAACGCAGTTTTAATAGCATTTTTACTGTCATTCTCTGACACTTGGTATTCATCATGATGTTTAAGTAAAGAATTTGGTAGCAATATTGGACGAAATATTCTTTTTCCCAAATCATGATAAAAAATCTGTCTTTCTTTTGAGGAATTTTTTAACGTCGAATGAATATTTTTTATACTATTAGATAAAATATGAGGTGAACGTCTTGTATGTGTTATCCATCCAGTAACTTTCGCAATTTTTAAAAAAATATCAGAGGTGATACACTCAGGCTTATTTACCTCCAATACTACTTCACCTGTAGCATCATCACAAAAAATAACGGATATAGAAATATCTTTTGGCAAAATTTTAGAAATAGCACTTCTAGATTCGTCTTCAGTTAAACGTATGCTAGGATCAGTTCTTATAATGAAGCGTTTTTTCAGGGTTTTAGATAAAGCAGAAAGATGAATAGTCAAATCAGTTAGGGAAAACTCTGGATTTTTAGTATAGAGGGCAATATTAGTTCCCTCTAATTTTGCATATGTAATTTGAGATTCAACAGGTAGAGATTGTAATATTTGATGTATAACATTTTCTTCAAAATCCAATGCATTATTTATTACATAAGATTTTTCAGTTTTATCAAAGGGTACTTTAGAAATTGTATTAATAGAATTACCAGCGTTCTCCGGAGAGTCTTTTTCAATTTTTTCTATGGTCAATTTATTTTTGATCCCTTATTACAATTAGAATCCTTTTAAAAAAAGTACACAATTACATCTAATATAAGACCAGTGAATATTTATATTTTTAAAATTAAATAAGAATAAGATTTTATCTATTTTTTTGTTTAGCCCGATTTTGGATCATTTTTCCAGCAACATCTTTCATTATATTATTTTTTATTTTATCATTTTTAGGTAACATGATATATCCAGACTTGATATGTGGTCTTCGAGGAAATCTTGCACTATCATTAATTTGATCCTTCGGAATATCAAATCCTAAAGATGTAACTGCATTGAGTAATTCAGATAATAAAGGGTCATATATTGCCAAAGATTTAGAAATCTTTCTACCTTTATTTCTGGATAAGCCCTTATTATAATAATCCAACCATAAAATAACATTATCATAATCTTTCATTTACACTCACTATGTACTTAGATCTTACAAGTCCGGATTTAAAGATTACCTATTTCGTTTTACCATGATTTTACAATCACTTACGATTGGATTATAAATTCTTAAATCATCGCACATTTTTTTAACTTTTATTTTTGCGTCATCCATATTTTTTGCCATCAATTCAATCTTTAAAGATTTTGCAGTGCGTATAGATTTTACATCAAAGTAACCACTCTTTAAAATAAGATCATTCAATATAGTTTCACCCTCAGGATCATTTAGAAAATTTTTATTTTCTATAGTTACAATTGCAATAAATATATTATTATCATTATTTTCTTCATTTAATTCATTCATCATTTATTATAGACACATACATAATAAATACAAAAGGTTTTAATTAGAGAATTTTTACATTTATCAATTCAACGGTCATGTAGCTCAGCCTGGCAGAGCGAAGGTTTTGTAAACCTTAGGTCGCGGGTTCAAATCCCGTCATGACCTTAAAATTATATTGATTTGTTATTGATCAATTTGATAGCTTTATTTGACAGAAGAGAATGTAAATGATTAGGAAGATTCATTACATATGGAACTATTGGGGGAGATTTTACATTTTTCAAAGAGTGGTAGATTGATTATAAAAATATCAAATTATAATCCATCAATAAGACAAGGTTTAACCATAACTGATGATCAAGAAAAAAAAATAGGAAGAATCTCCGAAGTAATAGGCCCTATAGGCGCACCTTATGCATCGATTATACCACATATCCAAAAAAGAAACAAATTAAAGGGTACAAAAGTTTACATGCAAGAAAGAAGAAATACAAATAAATCGAATTATTATAAATCGAAATCACGAATTAAAAGAAACAAAAAATAGGATAGAAATAAAATGTATAATAAACTAAATTTTAAAAACAAATGTCCAGAATGTAATTCAAATATAATTTATGATGAAGTAAAAGGAGAATTTATTTGCAGTACTTGTGGATATGTTCTGGAAGAGCAGATTGAAGAACATGGAATAAATCCTTACAAAAACTCTAATAACAATTCAAGTATAGGTAAATTGTCAAGTGTATCATACCATGATTTTGGATTACATACAGAAATAGACCACAATGGAAAAGATTATACTGGAAAAGGACTAGACGACCACGTAAAAAAGACAATTACAAATTTAAGAAAATGGAATACTATCATAAGAATTTCTAACTCTAAAGAAAGAAGGTTATCTAACGTTTTATCAAGGATTATTGAAATTTGTTCGATAGGTTCTTTTCCTAATGTGATATGCGAAACTGCAGCAATGTTATATAGAATTTATGAGAATAAAAGCGATACAAAAGGCAAGTCATCAATTTGTATGGCTGCTGCGGCAATATTTTATGCATGTAAGATTTGTTCAATTATAAGATCATTAAATGAAATTGTAAAAACATGTAGTAATAATGACGATTATGTAGGAAATTTAAAATTATCTTCAAAATATTATAAATCTATGATAATGATATGCTCCTCAGATGAAAATGAGGAAAAAAACATCAAAAATCAACCTGATGAATTGAAAACTACTAAAATCAAAGACAATAACAATAAACTTGAACAATTACAACACAAATACAACGATAAATTTAATCCAAATTCAAGAATATCAAACATTCAAAGTATAGGAATAAGTCAGTATATATCAAAACTGGCGAATCTATCAAATTTTGATACAAAAATCGAAAGGCTTGCTTTAGAAATTTCTAAAAAAACAGAGAATCATTTATTATCAGATGGAAAATCTCCGAACGGAATTGCAGCAGCTTATCTTTACTTATCATCAATATTACTAGGAGTAAATATTTTACAGATGGATATATCAAAACTTGCAGGGGTTACAGAAGTGACAATCAGAAATAGATGTAAAGACATTCTAACAAATTATAAAATAACTTTAAAAATTAAACCTACATCAAGTGAACATTAAATACAAAAATTTAAAGATATAAATTATCATTTATATAGAAAAAGTTTATGGGCGGAAATAAAAAAAAACCTACGCAATCGAATGCAACAAAATCTCAGGATAACAAAAATCCTAAAAAAGAAGATTCAAAGAAAACTACTTCAACCGCTAAACCACAACAAAAACAAAAGTTGTCTGTATTAATAGAAGAAAACCAAGGAATCAAATCTATTGGATCGATGAAAGCTATTACTATACACAATCTCGCAAGAACATTGGGTGTAAAAATATCAGTTGCAAACAGTTTTATAAAAAATCTAGAGAATAAAAAAATGGTAAGACATGTAGGAGGATATAGCGGTCATAAAGTATATCAGAAAATTAGTAGTAAAAATAATTAAATTTTTTGAATAAATATCACATCCCCGGCTTTAGTTTTTTCAAGTATTTCCATATTAGTTTTAATATATCCAATATGACTAAAATACTGCTGACTTTGCACATACTCATTTAAAAAAATATAAATCGAGCCGGATGAAGGGGAATAGGCTAAATCACCCCTTTTAAATTTACTTTGAGGTTTTTCGATACCAATATTAAGATCAAGTTTTATTTGAAGATATTTATTATGAAAATTATTAACCAGTTGAGATACAGGAAGGTTAGACAATATTTTTTTAATAGTCAAAGGAGAAAGATGCCTAATTAATTCGCCTTCCATTTTTTCTCTTTTATTAAGAGTAATCAAAATTGGAATGCGAGATACACTCGAAATATGATCAGACATAAATAGATCATCAAAGTTTATAAATATGAACTTTCAGCAACATTTAATTATATATTTTAATGAATTTTCTTAACAGTGGCTGTTAAAAGGACAAGAAAGAAATCAACGTTGAAAAAGGACGAAGATGAATCAGAAGACATTCAAAATTCAGAAATCATAGAGAATGAAAAAAATACGCCTGAAGCCAAAAGTGGGATTATAAAAGAAAAAATAGAATACAAAATTTATGAAGCAGAAAAAGAATTCAAATTAGAAGAATTAATTTCAAAAGATAATAAGATCCTTATAGGCCCTGTAAGACTCACTAGATTTGAAAAAGCTAGAATAACAGGAGCTAGATCATTACAATTATCCCTTGGGGCCCCTACATTATGTAAAATCCCTTCAGAAATGACAGACACAATAATAATAGCAAAATACGAGTTAGATAAAAAAGCACTTCCAATTTCGATTAGAAGAATTTTACCAAATGGAATTTACCAAGATATACCAATAGAATGGACATTAAAATAGCATTATGATGCAATATATTTATAATTGAAACCGTTAATATCAATTTCTTACAAACAAATAAATGTCGTTAACATTGGTTCCGGTATAACCCGTCATTATACATGATTTTAGGCGATGAAATAAATTTGAAGAATCATATGAATTAATATATTTTTCAACATCTATTTCTTTTCTTTTCAAGATATCAAGGGTTTTAGGGGAAACTAGTCCACCAGCCATGAGAGAATTTCCATCAATACCATCTGTTCCCAAAAAAATGATAGCATAATCATCATAATCAATATTACAATTATGGATATAATTGATTAAAAGACTTAATGCCTCTTGATTCCTTCCACCCACACCATTGTTATTTTTATCTACAATATTGGTGATTTCACCACCCATAACGATACAATTTTTTTTTCGAAGTTTTTTAAAGATTGTTTTACAATCATTTACAAATACTGATATTTGTTTATTACAATTGGATCCCAGGTAATCAACATCATAACCCATTAGTTCAAAATATTTGATTAAAGTATTACAAAATGTATTATTATTACCCATTATAAAATTATCAACATTCATTTTAGAATATTCAATAGATTTCAATGTTTCAGGTAATTTAGAATCGATACCCAAATTTATCAATTTATGTATTCTTTTCATAGTTTCATCACGAATATTTAACAAAGAATATTTTTGTATTACAAGTTTAGCATCCAGGAAAGTAGAATCGTCAAAATATGTTAATCCAGAACCAATTGTATCTATATAGTCACCAATTACATCAGATATAATTAAACTTATAACAAATGCATCATTATTCACATATTTCAGCATATTACCCCCCTTAATTTTTGACAAATGTTTTCTAACAGTATTAATTTCAACGATATTAGCCCCACATGTTACCAAATAGGATGTTATTTTTCTTTTATCCTCTAATGTCAGATTTTCTATTGGAGAAACTAGTAATGAGGAAGTACCACCTGAAATTAAAAAAATAATAACGTCATTTTTCTTAGTGCATAGAAGTAATTCGATAACCTTTTCACCAGCAGTTAAGCTGTTCATATCTGGTATAGGATGTGAAGATTCTATGATAATTGTTTTATTTTTATTTAAACAATATTCATCAGAGCGTTCAACAGAAAAACCTTTAGGCATAATTAAAATGCTTTTTTCAATCCTATCCTGAAAAATATCAAAAATAGAAGTCAACATTTTAACAGATGCCTTTCCTACACTAATTACAAAAAGAGAGCCAGAATTATCAAGATGAAATGTTCTAATATTATTATAAATATCGCTTACTGAAATTAAATGGTCGGTATATTTTACTTTGTTTTTTATAAGTATATAAGGACTCGTTTTACAAAACGCTAATTCAAAGGCATTTAATGAATCGATAACAGATTTAAATTTGTGCAAATCTATTAGAGCTGTCCTGTTTTTAATTACATAATATTTTTGATTTTCAGTCGTATTTTTTAAAATAAAACTAGGAGTATCATCAACTACCACAAATAATATATCATATTTAGTTTAAAATATTTTTCAATCTCCAAAATTAATATAAAAATAAATAATATTTTATCAAAGAATAAAAAGTGTTCGATTTATTTACCCCCGTTCAGGCTAACGAAATTTTACCTGAAATTAAAAAAAGATTTAATAAACTTATTAAAAAAAGAAATGAAATCATTTTAATTCAAAATGAATTGAATTTAATTATAGAAAGACAGAAATCATTCGAATTTTTTTTCGGTAAAAAAAATGAATTGAATATAGCAATTTCTAGTTTGTATAAAGAAATAGAGGAAATAGAGAGTTTTGGAGTATTGATAAAAAATTTAGATGAAGGGTTAATAGACTTTCCGTCCAAAAGATTTGAGGAAGAGGTTTGGTTATGTTGGAAAGCAGGAGAAGACAATATTAGATTTTGGCATGGAAAAGATGAAGGATTTGCTGGAAGAAAACCACTTTCAGTTAAAGGTAATTATAAAGAAGATAGTTTAGAGGATTTACGATAACAGTGATTTCATAATTGGGTACAAAATTAAAAACCATATTAAATTTAGAAAATGGGCCAGTATTTGAAAAAATACTCACCGATTTAGATACGTTTGAAATTTATCAAAAATTATACTCAAGCTACGATGATTTATTTATTTTTGAATCACTTGAGGGTCCAAAAGAATTAATTAAATCTTCAATAATAGGATTTAAACCACAGTTTAAAATTAAATGTTTTTCTAAAAAAATTATAATATATAGTAAAGACAAGATAATAGACATCATACATACTGACGATCCTTTAAAGACATTAAGTGAACATTTTCCATCAATAGATAACAAAGAATATCGTTACATTGGTGGATTGGTTGGATATGTTAGTTATGAAGCGATCAAATATTGGGAAAAAATTAGTATCAAACATAACAAATATTTTCCTTTGATGGAATTTGGATTATATACCGATGGTATTATTTATGATCATCAATACAACAAATTAGAATATTTTTATTATAAAAAATCTAGACTAAAAGAAATACAAAAAAATTTAGATAATAATCAGAATAAACATAATAAAATTTCACAATTTTCCATTAGTAAAATAAGCAGAAATACAAAAAAAAAAGAATTTGAACAAAATGTAAAAAAGGTAAAAAAATATCTCAATAAAGGAGATATATTTCAAACAGTGTTGTCTAAAAAAATCAAGTTTATTTGCAAAGGTAATCCAATTTATTTATATCAAACTCTAAGGAAAATCAATCCTTCACCTTACATGTTTTTTTATCGAATAGATAGTAACACGCTGATTGGAGCTAGCCCAGAAATGTTACTTAGAATTACTAACAATAAGGTAGAAACATATCCGATAGCAGGATCTCGCCCCGTTTCAAAAGACATGGATATAACCGACAAATACAAAATTGAAATGCTGCACGATGAAAAAGAAATAGCTGAGCATACAATGTTAGTAGATTTAGCTAGGAATGACCTTGGAAAGGTATGTAAATTCGGCACGGTTAACACAGACGAACTCATGAACGTCAAACAATTTAGTCACATTCAGCATCTAGTATCTCATGTAATAGGAGACTTGGACACCCAATATAGCGTCTTTGATGCATTCAAAGCAGTATTTCCAGCAGGAACAGTAACTGGAGCTCCAAAAGTTAGATCGATGGAAATAATTCATGAGCTCGAACCAGAAAGTAGAGGACCTTATGCAGGAGCGATTGGTTATTTCTCCTTTAATAGATCATGCGACTTTGCAATTACAATAAGGTCGATTTTTATTAGTAAAAATAAAGGATATAATCAATCAGGAGCAGGAATAGTGATAGATTCTATTCCCGAAAACGAATATAAAGAAACAGAGGATAAATCAAATGCAATTATATCGTCTTTAAGTATGTATAAAACTAAAAAATAACTATAACTTTAATAAAGAATGGATTTTTATAAATCCCTTGGCGGGATTGCAAATCTATTTGATTTATCGGCATGATATTTTATCACCATGGATGGATCTTTCTGTCTACCAGTCAAAACACCCACAACAACATCATCCTTTTTGATAATCCCCTTATCTATTAACTTCTTAATTCCAGATGGGACAGAACCTGACGCCATTTCACAATCAAATCCATTTATACCAACAACAGACATACCATCCATCATATCCTCATCTTCGACTTCTTCCACTATCCCATTTGTAAATTCCATGGTTCTCAATGCTTTAATAATATTTGCAGGTTTTCCAATTTGTATAGCAGTAGCATGTGTTTTCGGAAAGCGTTTTTCTTTTTGCTGTTTTATATAATATCTTTCAATTAAATCCACATCAGGATTTCCATTATTCCAAGATAATTTAGTATTTTCAAACAAACCATTGATTAATTCATAAAAAGTATTTGCTCCTGATGCATTAACGACTAAAACACGTGGTATTTTTTTTATCCAACCCCAGTTATATAGATCTATTAGTGCTTTACCACAACTAGAAATGTTTCCTAATGCACCACCAGGGTAAACAATCCAATCCGGCGGATTCCAATTCAAGTGTTCCAAGATTCTAAAAATAATAGTTTTTTGGCCTTCTAACCGGAATGGATTCAAAGAATTAACAGTATATCCGTGTTCTTTTGAAGCTATTTCCAAAGATTTAGCAAGTGCTTCATCAAAATTACCATCAACTTGAATCACATGTGCTCCAAATTGAAAAGCCTGACCTAATTTTCCAGGTGCAACTTCCCCTTTAGGAATGTATACCTCGCAATCCAAATCTTCATTAGAAGCATACATCGCTGCTGATGCAGAAGTATTACCAGTTGATGCACAAATTAATTTTTTTACAGATAACATCTTTGCGTGCGTTACTGCTGCGGCCATTCCATTATCTTTGAATGAACCGCTTGGATTGTATCCTTCTGGTTGAAGAAATAAATTATCCGGGGGCATACCAACATAATTTGCAACTTTACTCATTTTGTACGGTCTTGATTGACGCCCCTCTGATCCGTCTAAAGATACAAAGTATTTAGAACATTCATCGATATCTTCGGTATCGATATCAACAAAATTTATGAGTTCTCTAAATCTCCAAACTCCACTTTCATTAAAAATATTTCCAGCATGGTTTCTTCTTTGAAAGAAAACATCAATCAAAGATTTATCTGGTTTTTTTGAATACTCTATATCAAGTAAATAACCACAAGAAGAACATCTATAAATGTCATTATTTATAGAAAATATTTGACCACAACTAGGATTAATACATTTTTTTTCGACCTTCAACCCAATATTCCCCTACAGTTTTAGTATTTAGATTTATAAACTTAAATTTATTGAATTACATAGATATTTGAAAGACTTATATGATAAATTTATAGAGTTATTTACAGGTATTTGTGCGATAGAGAAACATGACGGCATATTACTTTCTGGAGGATTAGATAGTAGTATAGTGTCATATCACACTAGACCATCAAATGCGATTACGATATTGATTGATAAAAACTCCCCAGACTATTATTATTCATCATTGCTTTATGAGAATAATTTTTTTAAAAATCATCATATAATTTTTATAGATTATAATGAAATAATATGCAATATTGAAGAATTAGTAAAAGATTTTAAAACTTTTGATCCAATCTTTTTAAAAAATTCTGTGGTTCAACTAATAGGATTTAAAAAGGCAAAAGAATTAAAAATAAAATCTTTGGTAATCGGCGATGGTGCCGACGAGCTTTTTGCAGGATATAATTTTTTTCATAGATATATTCATGAACCCGAAATTATTGCTCAAAAAATCAAGCATGTTAAGAAAAATATGGATTTTGTTTCAAAAGCATTTTCAAAAAAATTAAAGGTAAATATTTTTTTGCCATTTTTAAACCCTGCAATTATTAATTTCTCAGATCAATTAGAAATAAAAGACAAAATTTCAACATATAATGGAAAATATTTTGGAAAATTTTTTTTGAGAAAATGTTATCAAGAATTATTAGGTACAGAAATTGTATGGAGGAAAAAAACTGCCCTAGAGGATGGATCAGGTGTAACAAATATAAAAAATTATATCGAAAATTTTTTGATAACAGACCTAATATATCAGAGGGAAATTAAAAAAATAAAATTAGAGGAAAAAGTAGAATTGAGAGACAAGGAACATTTATTTTTTTATCGAATTTTTAGAAAATATTTTAATGAACCCAGAAAAGAGGATTCCATTCATGAGCAAATAGAGAGAGAAAAATCAAAAAAATGCACATACTGTAATACAAATTTCATATGGGATGGAAATTTTTGTAAGGTTTGTGGAGCATTTCCAGTATACTAGTATTATCGATAATATATTAAAAGTATTGTATCCTTTTCTTTTAGTGTCTATAGTTACAACATTAAAAAAAAACCGCCTTTTATAAACAAAATATGTTATAATTATCTGGGTACAAAAGAAAGATGTCTTTTAGTAATAAATGGACAAAACCGCAGAATGAAATAAATAACGTAGGAATGAAATTATTAGAAAATATTAAACCACCGTCTCCACTGAAACCCAGAATAGAAGAAGCACAAAAAAGACTAAATTCACAAATTGCAAAATTAGAAAATATGTCCATGAAAATGGAAGAAAAGGATCAGATGATATTTAAAAGAGTAATTAGCGCAATGCAAAGTCACGATAGTCAATATGCAAAAATATTGTCAAACGAACTATCTCAAATCAGAAAAATGAATAAAATGATTACTTCGGCCAAATTGGCTTTAGAACAAATACAATTAAGATTAAACACAATAACGGAATTAGGCGATGTAATAGTAACTCTCAGTCCAGCCATGTCAGTAATAAAAAATATACAAGGAGGTTTGACATCCATGATGCCAGAAGCAGGTCAATCTTTTGGAAAAATAACAGATATATTGAATGGAATAATGAATGAATCAGGCCAAATTCCACAAACAGCAGAAATCACAGGAAATTCAAATACTATAAGCGAAGATGCAATGAAGATTATCGAAGAAGCAAGTGCTATTGTGGAACAAAGTATGAAGGATAAATTTCCAGATTTACCAAGCTCAAATTTACAATCAAAAACAGTATCTAGTAATGGTACTGTTGAAAGCAATTCGCTTTATTAATTATTTTTTGACACCTAATCCTTTTTAGACAACATAATTATTTGTTTTTTTATTCTAGAAATAGTTGGATAGCTATAACCTTTTTCACGATAACGTTTTATCATTATCTTCCAGTTTTTGATTCTTAACTGAGCTTGTTTACTAGTAAGAAAACTAGTTTCTTTTTTTACAATGCTTTTTCTGCCAGGATTTAAAAATCCTCCAATTACAGCTCTATTTCTATTAAAAGAGAACCGCAATCCCGATATAATTAAATCAGCAGGTAATTTATCAAAATAATTTTTAATTTCTTTATATTGAGATTTTGAGCCTGTGAATTCTATTGAATATTTTTTTTCTTCTTTCTTTTTTTTCCTCAATCAGTTTCATTATTTTGTAACATTAGATTTGAAATAAAAAAATTATAATATTTTTAAACCAGTATAATTTATCCCCTTTAAGAATTCATCAATTTTTATTAATATTTCAGAAAATGGATAAACTAATTTATTGTGATCATCATTTGTAACAGGTTGTGAGATTGGAGAAACAACAAAAACAGGGATATTAAAATTTGGATTTTTTAAGAAAGATGAAGATGAGGAAACAATCCATATATTGTTTACATTTTTTTGTAGACAAGATAATTTTTTAATTGATTCAGTAATATTTTCATTTTTATCTTTTAAAAAATGAATCAATACAGCTTTATCACTATCCATCTTAAGATTTTTTGAATTGGGGATTAAAATATCTAAAAAAATATCATCAATAATAATTTTTCGCTCTGCGGGAGTCATAGATACAGTTAGTAAAAAATGTAATAAAGCTTCGCTAAAGGAAACAAATTCATCTTCATCAGGATTATCTTTATTCAGCGAATTAGAACAATTGTTTAAAAGTAAATCAATTAAAGATTTAGAATTGGAAATATCGCTTGATAACTTGGTTCTTATAACATTTTTACCAATGTTATCAATTTCATTATAAAGTAATTCTTTGATCTCCACTTTTATTAGTTATTAAAATATTATTTATAAATTAATATTTTATTGATAAATTATATTTCAACTATTACATTTAAAATGTATATATACTAAGAGCCAATCCCAAAATTAGATAGGATTAGCTCTTTTTCATCTTTAGCCAAATTATGTCCAGTATCCAAAAGAAGGAGAAGATAAAGAAGGGGAAAAATAAACATCGTACCATACTCAAGGTTCCGGATGAATTATGGAATAAGATCAAGAATATTCTTCCAAAAGAGAAACCACTAAGAACGGTTGGTCGACCAATTGTTCCATATAGAAAAGTGATTGATGGAATTATCTATGTACTAAGAACAGGATGCCAGTGGAAAATGCTACCCAAAGAATATGGTTCTGGTTCTACTTGTCATTGTAGATTTCAGAAGTGGTACAGTCTTGACATCTTCAAAAAGCTATGGATAAAACTATTGAAAATCTATGATGACCTTGTCGGTATTAATTGGATTGGCAATAATCCATCTATAGTATATCAATAAAATCACCTTTAGGGGGGGGCGATGACTGTAGGACACAATCCTACCGATGGAAGCAAAGTGGGCGGAACAAAAAGACATATTTTAGCAGATAAAAAAGGAAATCCTATATCTGTAGTTATTTCCTCAGCCAGTACGCATGACATCAAAATAGTAACAGATGTAGTTGATAATGTATACTGCCTAACATAAATACGCTAATTCACTTTCCTTAGCAGATACTTTACTATGTCTAGGTTAAAGTGCCTTGTCCTATAATATTTAGTAATTGATGATTTTAGATCAGTAAATAACGGATAATATTTTGATACTACTAGATCATACTTTCCCTGTCTCCAACATTCTTCAACAGCATTGAATTCAGGAGAACCTTTTGGTAAATAGATATATTCTTACGGAATTCTTGTTCTTCTTCAAATATTCTCTTTATTTTATTTGATTGATGCGGTCTTGCTCTATCTGTAAACATTACAACCTTTCCCATCTTTTTCTTTACTTGTTTCAAATAATTAAGGAAAGTATCTTGGTTAAATTTATCATACTGACGAAATAATTGCTTGCCTTTCAAGGTAAGTGTACCAAAAACACACGTTCTCTGATGTGAACCTGTAACTGTAACTACTGGTCTAATCCCTTTGGGAAGCCATAATTTTCTTCTTACGAGTGTATCATGTACAAATATGGATTCATCTTGTACCGCTATTGTAAATCCTTTTGGGATTTGCGAGAGTAATTCTTGTACCCCTTTTTGAAGGCCTCTTTCTCTTCTTTTGATGCAGTATTAACAAATCTCTTCTGTGGAACCTTTGATGAAAATCCCCACTTGTGAAGTAGTCTATAAATGTGTACTTCGTGGTACCTGACACCGGTCTTTTTATATATAATATCCATTACTTGTTTGGCTTGCCAACCCGATGGATTTTCAGATATCTCTTGTTTTATTTTTATCATCTTTTTTTTGCGAGATTAGTGGGGGTCTACCGCTTCGTGGATGATCTTTTAATCCATCTAGCCCATGTTTATCAAATCTATTTAACCATTTGTATGCCCACCACCTTGATTTGTGTAATTCTCTTTCTGCCACTTTGGATGCCTCCTGACCATCAATTCTAACACGTCTAACAAGTAGAATCCTTTCTTTTACATCCGAATCTATCTCTTTTTTATACGCATTGTTCAACTGTTCAGAAGAAACATCGCCGAGAGGCAATGATATTATAGAGAATAACTAAGCTAAATGTATTAAGAGTAAAATTATTTTACTATAGTATGAATTTATGTTAGGCAGTATAGTTATCAAACGACCAGCTCCATCGTATAAAACTAAAAAGATAGAAAGAAAAAGAAAGATTCAACATCTATGTCTTGATAAAGCATACAATTCCGAACAAGAAGAACAAGAACTAATCAAACGAGGATATGTACTACATATCCCTCAAAAGAGAAAAAGAAATGAAACAGAGGAAGAAGAGGTCAAGGGTATAACACAACATTGTCCAAATCGTAAAAAATACTCTGCAAAAAGATGGGCCGTAGAAAGAACGAATTCATGGCACAACAGATTCAGGAAACTGTTCACCAGGTATGAGAAGAAGGCAGAGAATTATCTTGGATTGGTACAATTATCATGTTGTATGATCATCTATAGAAAAATAATTTTGGGATAGGTTCTTATTTATATTCACATTTTTTAGGCATCATTCCGTTTCAAGATAGCTTCTATAGAAACAAATTTCATATTTAATGTAGGCTATACAGAGACTAATCATCTAGAAGGTTAATAGATAATTCTAATCAAAAATATTTGTTATAATACAATGCTATTAATGTATTATTGATATCTATTAAAATGGAAATTTAGAGTTTTTATTGATTTTGTATCATGATTCCATTAGTAAGAAATAAATAAATAATAGATGTTTATAAAAATATGTCAGAGAATAATATTAACTCAATTAGCACAAACAAAGACTTAGGACCTGACGGCGTACTACAAATATATCCAACCTACCAAAAAGGTGATGTCAAAGGAACAACATTCTTTATGGATATGTCGCTAGAAGATCCAACAGACGATCCTTGTTTTGATTACGATGGAATAAACTATCATCCAAAAAAAGGTGATCCAGTATCAACTGAGAGAAAGGTCAAGGATAATTTTACTTATTATACTGCGAATGCTCCCTATCTTCAGTATCACAGTGGAAACCCTCACGGAAATAGCTTAAGACTTGGCATATATGCAAGCATTGGATCCAAAGGAAAAAAACAAAAATATACTTGGAGAGACAGACCCGATTTTCTATATGATGAAAATGGAATAAGAAATCATGAAATGACAGCATTTATCAGATTACACGAAGATAATGATGCTCATAAAGCACTTGCTATGAAAGTATGTGGTGCCAAAGAAGATGATGGAAGATCCCTAATAGAAACATGCTATCCAGTTGATTCAAATGATAAAGTTCGTGCAAATTATGATTATGATCACTTTCCGTATTTACACGTAGACGATGAAGACTCAGGTGGACCAGTGAAGCAATTTTTTGATGGAGATTATTGCCAAGAAGACAAATGGATAGGACTTAAACATGTACATATAATTAGCGAAGATAAAAAACAATCCACAAATAGACTTTATGTTGATGCTGATCCATTTGATAACGATGGAAAACCGCACAATAATTGGAAATTAAAGGCAGAATGGATTGATAAAGGTACGCTAAAGGAACAAAAAAATAAGGAAACAAGCGATATGGAGGGTTATGATGGAATTCCTTGTACATGGCGTTCACAGGTTGATAAAATTAGAATAGATGGATGGAAATTCATAGATTTTACATTACTTTCAATCAGAGAGATAGATTCAAATACAAAACCATCAGCATAGTAAATTACAATATTTACAAATAGTAAATATGTTTTATTTATTTATGATATTCTTATTTTATTTCCATTGTGTTTAACAAAAAGTCACTTGCACATGTAAAAAATTTATAGATTTTAAAAATTTGACTTTATTAATACGTCCATAATGTTTTTTATAGATTTTTTTAAAGATATAGATAACGATCTAAGAAAAAAAGATCGACTTAAGATTAATATTTGTATTTTAATAGTAAATCTCATTATTTTATGCAACCATTAGATAAAAACGATAAACAGTTTGTATGGCATCCATACACTCAAATGAAAGATTGGATAAAACAAGATAATAATAAAGTAATATCAAAAGGAGATGGTTTTTACCTTATAGATTCTAATGGCAACAGATATCTTGACGGAATAGCAAGTATGTGGTGTAATGTATGGGGACATGGACAAAATGAAGTTACCGATGCCATGATTGAACAAATAAAAATCCTTCAACACTCTACATTATTTGGCCTTGCGAATGAACCATCAGTAAATCTTGCAGAAGAACTCTTAAAAATATCCAAAGGAATGGATAGAGTTTTTTATACAGACAACGGCTCTACTGCAATAGAGGTTGCGATAAAAATGGCCTTACAATATTATTCAAATATAGGTAAACCTGAAAAAAAACGATTTATTTCTCTTGAAAATGGATATCATGGAGACACTATTGCCACAATGTCCATAGGCTATATAGAAAAATATTTCCATGCGTACAAATCATTACTAACTCCAGTATTCCGAGCACCAAGCCCTTTTTACAAAAAGAGATCACATAATAAAGTAAACAACAATAATTCACATATAGATTTTATTGATAAATGTTTAGAAAAAACTGAAGCCATATTAAAAAAATATGGTGACAAATGCTGTGCCCTAGTAATGGAAAGTGGAGCTCAAATTGCAGGCGGAGTAATCATTTATCCTCCTGACTATCAAAAAAAAATCGCAGATCTCTGTCAAAAATATGATGTGTTACTAATATTAGATGAAATTGCAACAGGTTTTGGACGATTAGGAAACATGATAGAATACATAGCACAAAATTCTATTCCAGATATTGTATGTTTTGGCAAAGCCCTTACCGCAGGATATTTTCCACTAGCAGTTACTTTAACAACAAACAAAATTTTTGAGTCATTCCTTGGACCACATAATGAGAACAAACAATTGTATCATGGACACACATTTACGGGCAATCCAATAGGATGTGCTACAGCGCTAGCTAATTTAAAAGCGTATAAACATAAACACTTGATTTACCAAATAAGAGAAAATAGCAATCACATATCAAACAGATTAAAAGAAGTGGAGTCTTTCGATATTGTATCGGACATTCGACATAAAGGTCTTTTAACAGGCATAGAATTGGAAAAAAATGGAAAACCAATCGAGATCCTCAAAGATAATCAAAAATTGAATTATTTTGTAATGGAGGAATCATTAAAGATGGGTATTTTTTTAAGATCATTAGGAAATGTATTGATGTTTATTCCTTCATTAGCAATTCCTCAAAATGATTTAGATAAGATTATCGATGTACAAATTAAACTTATTGAGATGATTCAAAAGAGACTTTAAGTATAATTTGCCTTGTCAATTAAACAAATTATAAATTGATAATTTACGTTAACATTTAAAATGAATTTAGAGCCTATTCCAGAATTATCTTTCCAGATATGATTATGCAACAAGAGAACTATTAATCCAAGATAATTCTGACCTTCTTTTTTATCGAATTATCAATACCCTGAACCCATTATGCCAAAGGTATGTAATTCTATAACCCATTTGTTAGGAGAATGTTTTTTAAGATTTGATATATCCTTTGTCTTTGCTTCTTTATCTTCATGCCCTTTCTTTTTTTGCATGGTATGTATGGTACATACTCTCTTTTGATTAATTCCGGCTCTTTAGGTTTAGAATTGTATCCTTTGTCAAGGCATAAATATTGGTCTTCTTCTTGATCCTAGTTTAGGTTTAATTGATTGCAGTTGACGTTGATGTTGTTGTCGTCATTTGATAACAGTTATCAATCTTATCTATTACCGGTTTGACATCATGAATAATTGCAAATTATATGACCTCAAATAGCGTAAAACATTTTTTATCTTCTAAAATATGTCTTTTTGTGCCCATTTTGCTCCTATCAGTAGTGGGATTACTGCCGATCACCGTCGCTCCGTTAAAGGCGGCTTTATTGATATAGAATAAAGTGATTGCGGGGTCCAGTTAACACTTATTTTAATTTTATAGATTTTCAATAATATAACCCGAGTCATTTTGAAAACATTGAGTGATTCCATTGTTGAAAGATTCTATGACAAGTAGAACTTGAACCATACTCTCTGAGAAGCATTTCCACTGACATCTTGTTCTAATGATATACAGAATATATTCCATCAAGTACTCGTTGTGCATTTCACTATCGGTCTACCCACCGTCTTGGATGATTTTCCCTTTGAGAAAATACTCTTAGTTTCATCCCTCAGGTTGTCTGAAACCATAAGTATGATAGGATTCTTCCTTTTATTCTTCTCATTCTGGATGAGGTTACAATTTAAGAGATAACGATCTTTATTTCAATCGAATTTTGAAATAGAATATAACTATGTCTAAAAGGATTCAGGACTTCTAAATTAAGAATAATGATGCTCTGACAGTGTTTCTAAATGACGACCATAAGGTACAATCATAAAGTGTGATTCCTTTCTTGAGATCCTCAGTAAAATCCGTCATTACACTATAATACATGTAAATTTAAGAACTTGTCTGAAAAGACATATCGTTGGATAGCAGTTTTGGTCAAAACAATATTTCAGAGGTTAGTTTTAAACTATATGACAGTATCAAGAATTGATTTGAATTATGATATGTATCTTATATATTGCTAAATGAATATCATTAAAACAAAACATCATTTCAGTAAATCTTAAAATTAAGATGGTTGTTATTATATATGAAAGATAATTTAAAAAATATAAATATAATTCATAACCAAAACTGATGATATTTCATGTCTTAATTAAAAAGTGTGTACCTATACATCTTTTATTTATACATACATTTGGGATATTATTAATATCAATTTATCAGGTCTGTCGAATAACTATTTGGTTACCACTAATTAGACTAGGATTGCATCATGCAATCATATTATTCATAAACAAGTTATATATCAATACCTTTAATATCATCTCATTTACAATATTATTCCACTTTACAGTTGACACATGTACACCAAATGTTCTCTTTATAGATGAGAATGCAGATTCAGTAATCCAGCGCATTCTATATCCATACATTTTTTCCCATGGTTTTAGAACATCAAGTTGCGGTATCACAAGTAGTTTTCGTGGAATGTATTCGTTGTTCTTAACCGATAAGTTTTTCTTTACTTTTATGACTGGAGTTATTTTTAGTTCGTCAAGATACCTGACGTTATCTTTAGAATCATAGCTCCATCTACCAGTAATTTTTGATATAATAGTTCTTGGAAACTTCATTTACTATCTCTTTTAACATCTTTCCATCATGAACTTTTTCTTTTATTACTATCATTGACACTATTTTTTCGTCTTTATGTTTACTGCAACATGTATTTTGATCAAACCTTTTCTCTTTCTTTTATTTTTCCATTTATCGTATCCATTCATCTGTATTTGTAACCTTGTTGCCTGTGCTGTCAACGGCTATTACTATGTCATCTTTTTCTAGGTTTATTTTTGAGTCTATGTTTATCTTCAGCCTTGCTACTATCCACCAGATTATGGTTATGAAATCTGGCACTACCTTTTTGAGTTTCTTGATGTGTGCGGACATCATTCTTAGAAAGCCTTCTAATTGACTGTATAGAAATTATGTGTATGCATGTACGGTGGTAAGCATCAGTAATATCAAGGCATTCTGATATCGATAATGAGGACTTACTTTCCTTTGTTCATATTCTTTAGATCTGCCTAAGAATTCTGTAAAAAACAGAAACAAACAACAATTCGCATCTTCAACAAGAGAGTTGTTACATTTACTCCAGTTTATTTTTCTCTTTGGTTTTATCTTGTTCTTGTCCTTCTCGGAGTTATCAGACAGTATATATTCCAATAAAAGGAAGTAAATAGATTGTTTGAAAAGTATTATTCAACAAACACAATTTATCAATCAATTAAGCAGACGTGACAGTATAGGCTATGAACGACAGTATAGGCTATGAACGACAGTATAGGCTATGAACGACAGTATAGGCTATGAACGACAGATAGAAGATAGGCTATGAACGACAGTATAGGCTATGAACGACAGTATAGGCTATGAACGACAGTATAGGCTATGAACGACAGTATAGGCTATGAACGACAGTATAGGCTATGAACGACAGTATAGGCTATGAACGACAGTATAGGCTATTCACATTAATTCATCGTTCTTTTCAATTACTTCTTACTTATCTAAAATAATGGCAAATAATTATCTTATAACAGTATCACTAATTCTATATATAATAGAATGAATATATAAACATTTATATTAGTGTGTATAAATCGTGTTGAAGATATCTTAAAATGTTAGTTAAGTATACCTTGCACTTTACAGGCATGCGAGTATGCTCCCGCTTATAATAGATAATCACTATTAAAAAGTAAAGCTAAAGAACCTCAGATTATCATTAAATACTAAGTAATGACAATTAAATTCAAGTTAAAATTATAAAATAAAAAGTCATTCATAATTCTTTAAGACACTAGAGACACTGATTTTAAAGGAATCACCCTTAAATATACTATAGGGACATAGTGTTTATAAATAAAATGAATTCACTCATCACTATTTTTACAATATAGGCAATGGATTAGATATATAGGCAATGGATTAGATATATAGGCAATGGATTAGATATATAGGCAATGGATTAGATATATAGGCAATGGATTAGATATATAGGCAATGGATTAGATATATAGGCAATGGATTAGATATATAGGCAATGGATTAGATATATAGGCAATGGATTAGATATATAGGCAATGGATTAGATATATAGGCAATGGATTAGATATATAGGCAATGGATTAGATATATAGGCAATGGATTAGATATATATATATAAATGTTTATAAATTAATCCTTCTATATATAAATAGGGAGTTATACTATGATAATTATTTACAACGTTCAATCAATACAATTGGAAGGTAGAATAATGTTATGAAAGTAAAGCGAATAGAGGCTAACGATAGAATAAATAGAGATAAAATAATAAACAAAACAGGCATTTGAAAAGAATGTAGTAGTAGATAACTAAAAGACCAAAGAAATTCTATTTATAACGAAGTAATTAATAAACATACCATGATAGCAAAAGGTTCTGTCAACTTATGACATTATTTCTTGATTATGTTGATAAACAAACAACTTGAGCCATTGTCTAATATGATGTAATTTACACTCGTTCTTTTTGCAAGGAAAGTAATCATCAAAGCTTTCAGTTCTATCTTTTATATATTGTATTGTTCTTTCTATCAAGCTTTTCTCGAAAGATTAATGAATATGATGATTTATCTTCAAAAAACCTATAGGCTTTTGGGTACCAGGTACCATCATCAGATGAAACAGAATGTAATCCGTACTTGTTTACTACCTGAGACAGAAATCGCTCTGCAACAAACATGTTTCGTTCTTTGGATATATTAACAGCAAGGATTTCTTTATACTGTGATTCTATAATAACCCAAAGCCAGATTAATTCAGAAGAACCTGCTTTTATTGCAGTTTCATCAATGATATATTCTTTGATTTCCTTATTCTTGAAATATTTCCAGGGCCTGTACTTTTGAATCCGTTTCCAGATGGAAACATGATTTCGTTTGATAAAGCAATCAGACAGTCTATCAACTGCTTTTCTTAAAGAAAGACCTGAAAAATAGAAATATAAACCATAACCAATAGTTGAAGGTGTTCTGTTTCTGAGGATTACAAAAGAAATAAGTACATTCACGTCATATGATATTCATTAAGCGAACGGAGCCAGAAAACCTAATAGAATTTCAGATATATCGTATGGATTGGTAAACTATAAAATAATGAACCCGCATTATTAAAACCAATTCAGAATCCCACTATAAAGTGTAGGTTGTTTCCAAATATCTGGGATCTATTAACTTCAATTATTGATTTTTATAACATAGAAATACGAATTGAACAAAATTTAAGTTTAAAATTCCCCAGACATATTCAAAAATAAATCATAATAATCTTTATAGTATTTCAAAACTCGAGTTTTGAAAGTTATGTTAAAATGTAAACAACTATAATAGATCATATAATATCTTGCAAATCGTTTTGTTACTTTATTTGAATAATCCTCAAAAATATAATTTTTTTATAACAATAGCAAATGAATTTTGACTATTTGTGCTACAATCCCACCATCAAGGCATTAACAAATTACAAATAAAATAATCATGGATTAAAGCACTTCCAAATATCTTTTGTTTGTTTTAAAAAAAAGATCTTGATCACATGTTATTTTCTCCTAGCTTACACTTTAACAAAAAATATTTTGAGGCAACTTTGGAATATATAGCGAAAACAAACATAATTTATCATGGACATATGTTTACTTAGAGCCTATCCCAAAATTCGATAAGATTATAGCTCTTTTCCCTCTTTTGATAACTGTGACCTGCATCCAAAGAATGGACAGTGTAAAGGAGGAAAATAAACACCCTACCATACTCAAGGTTCCGGATGAATTATGGGATAAAATTAAGAATATTCTTCCAAAGGAGAAACATCTAAGAACAGTTGATGGCCGACCAATTGGACCATACAGAAAAGTGATTGATGGAATTCTCTATGTATTAAGAACATGAGGATGTCAATGGAAAATGCTACCTAATGAATATGGTTCTGGTTCTACTTGTCATCGTAGATTTCAGAAGTGGTACAGCCTTGATATATTCAAAAAGGGATGGATAAAACTATTGAAAACCTATGATGACTACATTGGTATCAACTGTACCTGGCAATCCATCGATAATATATCTATAAAGTCGCCTTTAGTGGGTCAATGACAGGAAAGAATCCTACTGATAGGAGCAAACTAGGCAGAACAAAAAGACATATTTTAACAGATAAAAATGGAATTCCTTTATCTGTTGTAATATCATCTACTAATGCTCATGATATCAAACTTGTAACAGATGTGATTGATAATAGAGTTATCAAAAGACCATCATTTAAAACTAAAAAAACAGGAAGAAGAGGAAGAAAACTTCAACATCTATGTCTTGATAAAGCATATAATTCCGAACAAGAAGAACAAGAACTAATTAAACGAGAATATGTACTGTATATTCCTCCAAAGAGAAAAAGAGCTGAAAAAGATGAGATCAAGGTTACAACACTTTATCGCTCAAATCGTAAAAAGTATTCTGCAAAAAGATGGGTTATAGAGCGAACCAACTCATGGCACAACAGATTCAGAAAACAGTTTACTCGATATGAGAAGAAGGTGGAAAATTATCTTGGATTAATACAGTTATCCTGTTGTATGATCATTTATAGAAAGATAATTTTGTGATAGGCTCTTAATCCTATATAATATGTTACTATATTAATAAACATTGTAATATATCAAAGCTAAAACCGGATACAATGAATAAGAAAAAACAGCAAACACGTCTGAGATTAAAAGAATTAGAATCATCTAATATCAGAACCTTAAAAATAGTCAGAGATTAGATTATTTCATAATGACAGAATCATTATAAATTGAACCTTTTTGAGGTCATTAGGAAATGTATTAATGTTTATTCCTTCATTAGCAATTAACCAAAGCGATCTAAGTAAAATCATAGATGTGCAATTCAAACTTGTTAAAATGATTCAATATATGATATAATATGGCGGAGTAATTTTATTAACGGTATAAAAAAAAGGCCAATTGTAAATAATTACTATTAAATACTAATTTTTCATATTTTAAACAATTTTGATGATATGGTTAAAATATTCAAATCAACGAAAAACATAAAATATATTTTTTAAAAAGATAATTTTACAGTTTTATTTCAAAAAATATTTTAATCTATTCTATTTCTTAACCGGATTCAATTTTAAAGTAGAATTATTATTATTATTATTGGTAATATTAGATTCTTTATGGATAGGAGTTGTGGTTGTGGTCGTGGTTGTTGTGGCTGGTTGTTGTACTACCACTGGATTATGGTGAGGAAACATCCATCCGAACATGGCTTGACCTATCATATTACCCATTATAGAAGACATTAACATTTGTCCAAAACCTCCAAAACCACCCCCTAAAAAGTTAGAATGAGGCTGATTTTGAAATGGAGAGTTTTGTTGAAATTGAGATCCAGATTGAGGATTATTACCATAACCAAAAGGCGAAGAAGACTCTGCAGATTTAGATGATGATGTTGATGGCTTCTTGCGGTGAATTTATTTTTCCAGATGGAGAAGATGTAAACGTCTTTCCTTGACCTGTCCCCATTGGAACTGAATGTGAACTAAATAGTTTACCCAATCCACCTCCAAAACTACTACCACCGCCACCACTAAAACCTCTAAAACCACCAAATCTAGCATCAGCCTGAGAATAAATTGAAGTTGTTAGAACTATAATTAAAGCGACAGCAATTAAAATCTTATACATAATATATGTATGAGTATTTGTTTTATAAAAAGACTACATCAATTAATCGGCTCTATTAACTTAAGGAAACCTATAGATTTAAAACAATCATTTTGATATAGACAAGTAGAGCACATACAAAAATTATCAGTGATATATTGAAATTGTACTTGAATTCTCATTTAGAAATATTGTCTAGGTATTATCTTTTTACAAATAGAAAAAATTACTTGTATGAATCTATGGGATTTGATGTAAAAGCAAAAAATATCACAACTATTAAAAAATTGAAGAATATATTATTCATGAAAAGATAAAAACAAATTTTGAATCAACATATTTGGAAGATATTAGAACCGACAAATGAACAAATTCTTTCTTTTGACATATCAAAAGAGCGAAATATTTCTTCTGAAGAACGATTTCTCTTTATCATGATAGAAAAATGAGATACTCTATTAACATAACTTGATAATGGGTATTCTCAAGCCAAGTTTTAAAATTAAACCTGAAAAATTTTAAATTCAAAATATACCTTCATTCACCTTGTGAGAAAATTTAATTGGGCGTTCAACAAAAAAGATAAAAAATTATTTGATGACTCACGTGCATTATAAAAATAACAAACTAAATTAAATCATCAAGCAATAGATTAATCTATTCATTAACAAATATGATAAATAAATAAATAAATAATATCATAAATTGAGCATATGAACAGGAATAAAATAGAATTGATTCTAAAAATGTTTTAAAAATAATTATTTTTCTTTAATTAGTTTTGTAGAACTATTATTATTAGTCATATTCAATACTTTGGGAGACGGAATTACAGTAGAAGTTGAACCAATAGGATGTGGAAGTATCATTAGTCCATGATGATAAGACATCCATCCAAAAATGCCTTGGCCAATAAAATCATTCATTATAGACAATACCACCAATTGACCAAAACCACCACCAAAAAAGTTAGAATGTGGTTGTGTTTCAACAGTGGATATTTGTTGATAGTGAAAATCATTTTGAGGATTATTACTAAAACCAAAAGCATAGGATTTCGGCATGGCTGGTCTTAATTGAGATAGAGATGTTAGTTTTGATAAAGATATTTTTTCAATTGAAGATAATGTAAAAATCTTACCTCTGCTTTTTCCTAGATTGATATAATGAGAGCTAAATAGTTTGTTTATACCACTTCCAAAATTACTACTACTATCTCGAGAACTACCAAAGATAGCATTAGTCTGAGAATAGACGGAAATAGTTAATATTATAACTATACTAACCGCTGCTAAAATTTTATACATAATTTATTTATATATTTGTTTTATAAAAATTTACCCAAATTTATAAAACTTCATTCATTATTTTTCAGCTAATTTATTATTTTTATCAAAATTGACAACATAATCAGTTTGTGATAGTATCCTTAATTCCTTGTAAAGAGTAGCCTTTGAAATTCCCATCTCTTTTGCAATTTTTACTCGAGATATATTTTGAGCTAAAAGCATAATAAGATTATCTTTATCTAGTTTCTTTTTGGGCCTACCTATTACTTTTCCCACTGATTTAGCCCTCAAAATCCCATCTTTCGTTCTTTGAACCAGCATCTCACGCTCGCGTTCTGCCACCCATGTTAAAATTCCGATCATGAGTTTTCTTACACTCGGTTCTGTCATCTGTAAAAATGATTCTCTGGGTGAACAAGATATCAAAGGAGCGTACTCTTCAATAGCCTTAATTGCATCCAGCGTATCCCAAAATGTGCGTCCAACTCTTGATAATTCATATATTAAAATGGCATCTACTAGTTCATTTTTTACTATTTCTAGCAGCTCTGCAAATCCCTTCCTTTTTACAGCGGGAATCTTACCACTTACAGCAGAATCTTCAAAATATTCTATAATCTGAAAATCATGTTCCTCAGCCCACTTTTGCATAGATATTCTTTGATTTAATACAGTTTGTTCCTCAGTACTTACTCTCAAATATGCAAAGGCGTATTTCATATATTTTCTTTTTTTCCCCCATATATTTTCAAATATATCAAATTAATTTAACAACGGTATAAAAAAGGTATTATGTTTTTGCACCCATTAACCGAGATTAAAGGTAAAAAAATAGGGTTACTTTTTATACAGTCTATAAACCGGTCGTTTTTTATACAGTTTAAGAATTAAAAATTAATAACGGAAATCGCTAAATCCTAATACCAAATGATATGACAATAAATTTGAATTGTCCAATAAATTATTTTAAAATATCTGTTAAAAAGACATATTTTTAAATAGCCAACTCATAGAGCACATAGCCAAATTATTAGAAATATTCAATTTTTTTATTTCAAATTAAAATATTGTTAAAAAATAATTATAAAAATACTTAATTATCGATCATCAAACGTCCCATATGATTTTTAGGACGATAAAACAAAAGAAATATTTGGTATTATAATTTCATCTTTATGCAGAGTTAACTACAAAAATCACCCCTACTTACAAAGGTCAGAGAAATTGTTGACAAGTATAAATATTTTACATAATTATCTTTTACACCATACATTTCTGATGTAAATTTAAAAATTGTTCTAACCATTTGTATATATTTTCGAATGAAATAATAGATTTTATTTCAACATTAAAACCATTCAAAATAATAATCAAAAAATAATTAAATTGTTATTTCAGAATCAATAGCATATTTAGAAAATACCAAAACAAATATTTCAGTATAATTAAAAATAGATTATTAAATGATGAGAGGAGATTCTACATTTATTCATGAAAAAATGAATCAAGTTTTATCCGGAAATAAAATAAAATTCGAGGATGCAATCAATCTTATAAATTCAAATGATATACTAACTCTTTCAGATTGTGCAAATAACATAACAAAATCCTATAATGGAGACTTTATAGATGTAGAAAAATTAATTAATGCAAAATCTGGAAGATGTCCTGAAGATTGCTCTTTCTGTTCACAATCATCTTTTTATAATACAGATATAACAAAATATCCACTACTAGAACCCGAAAAAATATTTTTACAAGCAGAAAAAGCAAAAGAAGAAGGTGCAAATAGTTTTTGCATAGTTTGTGCGTATCGATCTCCACCAGAAAAAGAGTTTAAGCAAATTTGTAAAACAATTGAACTAATTAGAAATAAAATAGATATTGATGTCAATGCATCATTAGGATTTTTAACAAAAGATATGGCTAATACTTTAAAAGAAATAGGAATCAAAAGATATAATCACAATCTTGAAACGGCTGAAAGTTTTTTTAAGAAAATATGCACAACTCATACATATCAAGATAGAATAACTACCGCAAAAATCGCCAAAGAAGCTGGACTAGATCTTTGCAGCGGAGGTATAATAGGAATGGGAGAGTCGATAGAACAGAGAATAGAATTAGGTTTTGCATTAGAGGCAATTCAACCTAACGAGGTTCCAATCAATATCCTGATAGGAAGAGAAGGTACACCGATGTTTGGCTTTAATCCTATCACTCCAGAAGAAGTTATAAAAACAATAGCCACGTTTCGTTTTATAATGCCAAAGACAATAATCAAAATAGCAGGTGGCAGAGAAGTCCATCTAAAACATAATGATAGAATTACATTAAAAGCAGGTGCAAATGGAATAATAACGGGAGGATATTTAACGACAAAAGGCAATAATGCATCAGAAGATTTTAAAATGATTAAAGAGATTGGTCTTAAATCCCGATAACATCATATTTTATGAAAATATATTAAAAGATCTAGAGAACAACGATCTTCTCAGGGAAATAAAAACATTCGATGTTCAAAAGAATAATAGTTTAAAATACAAAAATTTAACTATTAAAAATTTTTCATCTAATGATTATTTAGGATTATCAAAAAACAAAATAATACTAGATAGAGTAAACAAATTAATAATCCCACAAATTTCACAATGTAGTTCTCAATTAATTTCAGGTGGTCTTTAAAATAAAGAGTCTTGAAAAAAATTTGTCAATACATCGCGAGGTTCAATCATCCATAATTTTCCCAAATGGATATATGGCAAATCTAGGGGTTCTCAGTGCTTTAGGTGACAAGGACACTGTAATTTTTAGTGATAAACTAAATCATGCGAGTATAATTGATGGATGCAAGCTTTCTCATAGTAAAATTGAGATATTTCAACATAATGATTTCTTAAATTTGGAAGATTTAGTAAAAAAATCAACATTCAAAAGAAAAATCATTATAACAGAGGGAATTTTTAGCATGGATGGAGATTTTTCAAATTTAAAAGAGATTTCAAAAATTGCTAAAATGAATGAATGTATATTAATAGTGGATGATGCCCATGGTGATTTTATTGTAGGAAACGAAAATAAAAAAAATTACGCTGGAACCCCTGCTTTTTTTAATATTAACGAACAAATTGATATTCATATAAGCAGTTTAAGTAAAGGTCTAGGTTGTTTTGGAGGATATGTTGCGAGTTCGGAATTAATATCTAAATATTTAATCAATAAATCTAGACCATTTATATTTACTTCAGCAATACCAGATTTCCTTTGCGAATTAGCAAATATTTCCTTAAAAATATCAAAAGATGGTAAGCTCCAAAGTAAATTATATTCTAATATTGAATATTTTCATAAAATTATGGAAGAGAACCCTACTTTTGAAGTTCAAAAAAGAAAATTTAGCCCTATAATTCCTATTATAATAGGTTCAGAAAAAAAAACTATAGAGATTTCAAAAAGATTGTTAAAAGAGGGATTTTTCGTTCAAGCCATAAGATATCCTACAGTAAAAAAAAATAAGGCAAGATTGAGAGTATCGATTTCAGCAGAACACAAAAAGAAACATATCAAAAATTTAATCTATGCATTAAATAAAATTACCAAAATAATTTAATAATCAATCAACTCTAATAATTTCTTTATTATTTGGATATTTTAATGAATTAATAATCATGAAAAATGTAAAACATTCTTTCTATATTGTATTGATTAATAAATAATTTAAGTTATTTGGTAACATAATAAATTACATTTGTTTTTTTTACAAGGAAATAAACGTCAAAATTCTATTCTATCTTGTATGTATTGCATTTTGTTCAATAATGGATTTCACTAGAGAAATAAATATTATGATACAAATGTCTAATTCGCACGCCTGTAGATATATCATTCAACCATTTGACGAAACTAAATGTGTATCATGATCTTCTACAAACTTAAACAGAAATCGTTCTTTAAACATAAGAAAGAAGAATTCGTTTATTTTTTAGTTCAATAATAACCAAAAGTCATAATGCTAAAGATCATTTTATTTCGATATCCAGTTTCAGCATTTTTATATTCTTTGATTTTCTTATTCATGATACTTTCATGGTCTACTTTTACATCCAAGTTCCAATTGACATATGGTTTATTTTGACGATCTTTAGAAAAGATAATGATTTGGTAGTGGTTTCAGCTAATAATTCAAAATAATATAAGTAAAATCTATAACCAATCATTTTTGTAGATGTTCTATTTGTAGTATATATAAGATACAATGGTTTGAGCAATAATTTTTTTCCTTGATTAACAGAGCAAAAAAGACCTTCAATAAAATATAATCAATAGGATTAATAAGATTCAATCAAATATTTTCTGAGAATTATATGAATATCATATATCTAAACATTTACTTTAATAATTCATATATTTCATAATTATATTAATGATCCTCTTCTTAAACATAAATGAATTTCAGACACTTTATAATTGATCCTTCTTTTGTTTAAATTCATTTTATCAAATTCATCAAAAATAATAAAAAGTAAATATTCAAGTTTAATCAAGATAACTATTCCAATTATAGAAGATATGAATATCTTTTTGATATTATAATTTTTTTTAAAAAATTTTTTCCACTTATCTCAATCATTATAAATCAAAAATGTTTCAATTATATTATTATAAATATTTCAAAACTCGAGTTTTGAAATATAGATTATTTTTAATATTAGTTGTATTACTATAATATTAGTTGTATTACTATAATATTAGTTGTATTACTATAATATTAGTTGTATTACTATAATATTAGTTGTATTACTATAATATTAGTTGTATTACTATAATATTAGTTGTATTACTATAATATTAGTTGTATTACTATAATATTAGTTGAACTAGACAAAATTTATAAAACAAAATAACATGTCGTTCCTTAAATAGATACCAATATTTATATCAAAAATAGAACAAAATATATTAAATCAGCAAATATCGAAAGTATATGAAAGGAGTGATTTTGGCAGGAGGGTTTGGAAAGAGATTAAAACCTTTAACAGATAATCGCCCGAAACCAATGATCGAAATATTGGGCAAACCAATTATTAATTGGCAGATAAAATTATTAGCAAAAAATAATATAAAAGAAATAATTATTTGCGTAGGATATTTAAAAGAACAAATTATCAATTACATTGCAAGTGGGAACAGATTCGATGTAAAAGTAGCATATACAGTAGAAGAAGAACCACTTGGCACTGGCGGGGCATTAAAAAATACTTACAGCCTATTAAAGGATGAAAAAGACGGATTTTTCATGATAAACGGAGATATCCTTACAAATATTGATTTTAATATGTTATCAAACAAAAATGAATTCAATACTATAGCTGTAGTCCCTCTGAAAAGCCCATATGGAATAGTAGAATTTGATGAAAACTCAGATGTAACAGGGTTTGAAGAAAAACCAAATATATCAAATAAATGGATTAATGCGGGGGTATATTTTTTCAATCAAGATGTTTTTAACTATCTTCCAGAAAAAGGAAATATTGAAACTACAGCATTACCAGCGATGGCGCGACAGCATAAATTAAAAGCAAAAAAATTTGAAAATTCATTTTGGAAATCGATAGATTCCCACAAAGATATAGAAGAATCATCAAAAGAATTGGCAAGAACTACATCAACTTAAAATGGAAAATGAAATACAAGATTGGATTTAGCATAGGTTCCATCCTTAGCATAAAGGATTCGATCAATTTTGCATCAAATGTAGACAAAAAAGATAATGTTGACTCAATATGGGTGCCTGAATCTTGGGGAAAAGAAGCCTTTTCAACCTTAGGGGCGATTTCGCAAGTTACAAAAAAAACTAAATTAGGGACATCAATAATTAACATCTATTCTAGAACACCAGCTACCATTGCTATGGGCGCTATTTCAATAGACAAGTTGTCAAACCATAGGATGATAATAGGTCTTGGTACAAGCACTCTACCGATTGTAGAAAATTTACACGGAATGAAATATGAAAAACCACTAACTAGAATGAAAGAATACATAGAATCAATAAAACACCTAGTTAAGTCACAAGAGAAAATTCATTACAATGGAGACGTTGTTAAAATTAATAATTTTAAAATATCAGATAATTTAACCCAAGATATACCCGTTTACATTGCAGCAGTTCATGAAAAAATGATTCAAACCGGATTAAAATACGCAGATGGATTAATATTATATTTAAGACCTATAAACGAGATCAAAGAAACCCTGAATGAGATCAGAAAAGAATCGAAAAAAAAGATTTCGATGGTATTGATTACATCAGTATCAAATAATAATCCCAATATGGCTAAAGAAAGAGCAGCGAAAACCCTTGCTTTTTATATTGCAGTAGGAAAGGTGTATTATAATTTTCTTTTAAAAACAGAATACAAGACAGATGTACAAAATATCTTTAAAACATATCATAATCACGGAATCAATAAGGCGATAAAATATGTTTCCACAAAAATGTTAGATGATTTTGTAGTATATGGATCAGTAAATGATTGTATCAATCAAATTAAAAGATTTATAAATGCAGGAATAGATTCCCCGATACTTCAAATAAATCCAGTCACTAATAATAACGGAGAAATAGAAACAAAGGATTTTTTAGATTTATGAAATCTGCAATAGATTCATCCCATACATCAGTATTCCAAAAAATATCCGACTATACGTTACCAGAATTATCATGTAAATCAATAATTAATTTATTAGGAAATACAAAAATAGACAAAAAAGAAATAGATGGAATAATTGTATCTTCTTGTTCTAACGAACAATATTTAGGAAACATCATATCAGAAATGCTTGGACTAAATCCAAAAATATCGACAAAAATTGACAATCTTTGCAATTCTGGAACAAGTGCAATTTTCCTAGCCCATTCATTAATTACTTCCGGCATATGTAATGCAGTAATTGTAACAGGTATCGAAAAACAAAATAGTCCTGGAAATAAGTTAATATGGGATTTAACAAGGGGAATATATGATTTACCGGTCCATTGGGCTTCACTATTCGCAAAATCACACTTTAGAAATTTTAACACAAATGAAGAAGATCTTGCATTAATATCAGAAAAGAATCATAAAAATGCAAATAAGAATCCTAATGCACTTTTTTATAATAAAATATATAATTTTAAAGATATACTAGAATCCAAAAAAATTGTTGATCCTTTAAAAATATTAGATTGTTGTTATCCTTGCGAAGGAGCATCATCTCTTTTAATGGTATCTGAAAATCTCGCAAAAAGATCTGAAAATCCTATTTGGATTAAAGGAATATCACAAAATAATCAAGGAGCAAGTTTTGCCAATATTTCATCAGATATGAAATCAATAAACTCCACTAAAATCGCAGCTAGAGAGGCATTCCTTCAAGCAAATTTAAAACCGAAGGATATTGATATTGCAGAAATTCATGATGCATTTACAATATTAGAAATATTAGCTTATGAAGATATTGGGTTCATAGATAAAGGAAAAGGATCAGAGTTTATTAAACAAAATAACATTCATGTTAATACTCGTGGAGGTTTGCTTGGATGTGGTCATCCTATAGGAGCTACAGGAATTGATCAAACAAATGAAATTGTTCTTCAATTGCAAGAAAAAATGACTAATTTAAGGCAAAGAAAAAATTGTAACAAAGGTTTAGTTCACAACATGGCAGCAGCGGGTACATCTTCGACAATTATAGTTTTAGAAAAATGAATTTAAAGGAAAAAATGTTAGAAAGGATTAATGACGGAATATTTGAAGTTACTTTCTGTACAAAGTGTAAAGAGTACAGTTGGCCACCAAGATATAATTGTAAATCATGTTTTAAATTTAATGTATTAAAAGAAATAGAAAACAAAGGGATTCTTTTAGAAAAATCATTTTCACATCTATCAAACAATGAAAGTTTTTTTGGTGTTGGAGAATTTAATAAAATAAGGATACTCGGCACTATTAATAATGAAGTTGAGGTTAATGATCTAATTTTTATTAATAGCTTAAAAATAATAGATAAAAGAATTTCACTAGAGTTTAAAAAGTTATAAATAAAATATAATAATTATTAACAAGTTTATCTATTTCAATAGATATGGGTTATGAAGGTTATCTTAGCGATAGAGAATTAATTAGTAGGGATGCATTTCATAAAAAACAATTAAAAATCAAAGTAATAGAAATCAATGAAAATACACGAGATTACTCTAAATATGGAGATAGAGTATTGATTGACAAAATTTTGTTGATAATTCAAAATTTAGAAACTGACGAGATAGAGGAAAAAGAATTAGACATAGAAGAGCTTGAAAAAAGAATGAAAAAAGAAAGGCTATTTTCATCATCAAACAGATGGGTTCCACGCAATGAAATAAGAAACAATTTCATAATTGGAAATAGACATTTTTTTCTCCTATCAGATGCAATGTCGCTTGACATAATATCTTTTTAATTTTTAGTACCTGTTGTACGTTCCCTTATCCAAATGCATTTAGATATTATTAACCAACAAATTGTGAACCTGTACTGTCTATAATCAATTGGGTTTGAATAGGCAAATTATTACTGGGATTCGAATGCATTGATAACAAAGATACCAAAAGAAAGATAGATGAATAAAGATAAAGTCAATGAACCATTTCACCTATAACATTTTTTCTTCTTTTGTTTGAATATAAGGTAACATACCATTCTAGCCGTATAAACTAGTGGTATTGCACATTATAATATCATTGGAAAATACTTTTAACCCCATAATTATAACACATTTAGTATCAGAAGGATAAATAATATACATTAAGGAAAAACGATACCAAAAGTAAGAAATTTAAAAATATATATTAAAATTGTAATAGATAGTAATAATGTCAAGATTACTAATAGAGATCTCGATAAATGAAATATAATGTAATTTAAGAAGAAAATATAATGTAATTTAAGAAAAAAATAAAAATGGATATTTTGGAATATATGCTACGGTAAATGTGAGACCAAGGAAATTCATTTTATGAAGATAACATATGAACGCGTTCACCATAGAAACAGTTTGTCAGGTCAGCTAATGACATGGTATAAATAGATAATGTAATATTATAGGCAAATTATTTGTCGAAATTGGTGCTTATAATATCATGATATTTTTAGATATTTGATGAATAATGATACACCAAGCATCAAATGAAGAATAAATGTTCAAGTTTAACTGAAAACAAAAGTGTATTTAATCTGTCAGATATATCTCAAAATGATTTGCAAAAGTGAAATAGGGATTGCTAAAGATATACACAAATGTGGATAATAGAATCCCTATTTTTGTGTAAAAAGAACGTTTGACGATATTATTCAGTTAGTTAAAAAATATGATATAGGAATAATTATGAAGCCTTTATCAAATATCATATGATTAAATAAATATTAAAATTTTACTAAGAATTAATATAAAAAAAGATTGCAACTATTTTTGCTATAATCGACGGGTTTGAGACAGGTTTATAGAAAATCATTAAATCTAATTATGTTATCTATTATATAACAAAAGGACAATTTAGACAATAATAGATAATAAAATTACAATAAAGATGATACATGGAAGCAACCTAGGATTATTAATAACTAAAATATTCGAATCTTTAATTTGAGTTTCATCTACTGTAAATGAGTTTTAGTTATTGTATAAGACTATCATTCAGTTTGCTTTTTCATATCAATTCATTATTGTAATATGTCTTTAACAAATCGTATTGTGACAATATTTTTTGAGGCATTTATTAAAATAAAGGTTTAAAAAATATAGAGTATTTTTAGATTCTGTACTTCTTTTTTGATAATTCATTTAATATACTACACAAAAAAGATTTTTTTATAAATTTACATTTCAAGAAATGAAAGGATGTTGAAGACACTACTAATTATATAATAAAATCTATCCATCAGTTATAGATGGTAACGATATTAAAAACTTTATAATGAACCAATAAAATATTTTTAAAACTATTAGCGCCGCTGATCAGACTCGAACTGATGACCTACTGGTTAACAGCCAGTTAAGCTTCATAATTAAAAATTATGAATTTGCTCTACCAAGCTGAGCTACAGCGGCACTGTTTTATAAAATAATTAAACAATAATTAAATGTTATGTTTTTAATTTTCAGAGTTAAAACATAAAAGGCTAAATTAAACAAAAAATTGAAAATTGAAAATACTTTATTATGGATTATAAAAGATAATAAAAATCAAAAGATATCAAAAATATTTCAAAGTGTTTCTAAAAAATTAATTTATATTTTTATGCCATATTAAAAAGAATCGTATACATGAAATCATTTTAGATATCGTTTTAAAATGATATCGAATCAACTAAGAATCAATATATTATATGTACAAATCACAAAATATAACAATAGCAAAATAAAAAAATACAACAAAAAAAACAATAGAGGAGGTAAGTGGTGATGTTTTATTATTTATTCTTTAGAAAAAATATACAAACCATCAAGAAATACTCTTGAATCTTTGTTTTTTATTCTAGTAGCCAATTCTAGATTAGCTGCAGTTTGAGATACATTTTCTATACTGGGACCATTTACTATCACATCTTCACCTTGCACGGTAACTTTTGTATCTTTACCCATGATTTTGGAAACTCTAGCAGATCGCTCTCCAAAGAAATTTTCAACAACAATTTCGTTCCCCTTTATTTTTACTGTAATTGGAAAGTGGGCAAAAACGATTTTTAATTTATAAGTAAATCCAGTAGTTGAACCTTTTATCATATTATTGATAAGACTTTGAATAGTATTTACTAAAGCAAAATCTTTTTTTCTATTTCCTCGTGAAGTTATGGTTATTGTTTTATCCTTTAGCTCTATCATAGCAGGCATTTTAGTAAAGTCCTTTTGAACAGTACCAAATGTACCTTTTGAGGTTATCATATTACGTTCCTTTGTCAAGGATACTTTATCTGGTACTTGTATTTGATTTGTATAAAATTCAGGTTTAATAGACATACCCTATTAAAGCACCTCCCAAATTATTATCCTGAGCTTCATGATGTGACATTACTCCTTTGCTAGTAGATACTATCAAAATTCCCATATTATACGATGGCAAGAATTGTCGCTCCCAATCTAGATATTTGTCTTTTTTAACACTAAAACGTGGAGTAATTATACCGCATTTATTTATTTTAGCTAATAATTGGATTCGGAATTTACCTGTTCTTCCATCATCAACCTGCTCAAACTCGCCTATATATCGATATTTTTGCATAATTCTAAGAACTTCACTTGCAAAATTTGAAGCAGGTAAAACTATGCATTCCCGTTTTCTCCTCATCTCATTATTATATAAGGTAGTAAACAAATTTGAAATGATATTTAATGCCGGCACACATATCACCTATTCGTATTTCTTAAACCCCAAAGATGCTGCAACTTCCCTAAAACATCTCCTACACAGCATTAGATTATATGCGCTTATAAGTCCACTGAATGAACCACATCTTTTACACCATCTAGTTCCTTTACCATGGTTAAGTTTTTTTCGACCTGTTAAATCATAATCTCTAATTTTTATTTTCATTCAACAGTCACTCCAAAACTTTTTTTGAAAAAACTTATGGCATCTTCTTTCGTTATTTTATGTTTTCTACCAATTTTAGACGGATTCCTCTTTTTTGAAATTCGGTATCCAGGCCTAGTTAAAGAAGAACAGATATCCATTCCAAATATTCCGATATCAGGATTATATTTGGTTCCGGGAATATCAATATGTTCATGAATTCCCAAAGATAAATTACCGCTGTTATCAAAAGACGATGATTTTATAGTATTCTTTTTTGCTTCCATGATTCGTTTTAAAAATTCCATAGCTTCATTACTTCTCAATGTTACCATAGCACCGATTGGTTCACCTTTATGAATATTAAAATCTCTAACACTTTTTTTTGCACCTCTTACACTAGGTGTATGACCAGTCAACTCATTCAATGCGTTTTTTGCACGCTCTAATGGTTCTCCAGATTTACCCACACCAATATTAATAACAACCTTAAATAATGATATTTCCTTCATAGGATTTTCGACATTATTACTCATTATGCAAATACCTCCAAAATAGGACTGTCATTTCCTACAGGCATAACAATACTTATGGGCATCTCAACTGATCGATCTTCAAATCTAATAACAGTTCTTTTTGGTAACGAAAACATTCCATTTTTAATCTCATCAACTTGGCCGATTTTTCCTGCATTTTCACCCTGGATGATCAAGACTTTACAACCAACATCAAATTTAATATGAGTTTGAATTTGAATTTGAGGAATTTTTACTAAACAAACATCGCCCACACTCATTAATCTATTATCAGAAATTAATGTTTTACCATCATGAAAACCATATTGTATTTTATTACCTTTTATAGTTACCTTACTGGTTATTTTTAATAATTTGACATCTTTTTCTCTTGTTTTAACAGGTACCAAAATTTTGAAATCTTTGGGTATCATTCGATATGTTTCACCATTTGGAACAACTTCTATAACATCCATAATACCGACACCAAAATGAACTTCTCTTCTAACGATGCCATCCACCTTTATTTGTCCTGAATTCATAATTAATTTTGCTTCATGCATGGTATTACACAAGTGTAAAATATCGCGCAAGATTATACCAATTGGATAGCATTTATCTTTAGAATATGGCCCCGGATCAACAGACAATGCAAAAGGAAATCCCTTTCTTTTGATTTGCCAAAAGTTAGGTGCCATTTGTCTTTTTAATTTTGTACTTCCACTTTTTTTTACCATTTAATTTTCACTTTTATTTTTTATCAGATTTTTTTTTACTTGGTTTTTGTGATCTAGTAGTCTGGCCCCTATTTTCAAGGTTATTTTTCCTAAAATCATCATCCAATTTTAAAGAGGTTATTTGGACATTTGATGCATGTATTTGCACTTTTACCTGTCCGCCTTTTATTTTCTCCCTCTGAACACCCTCAATACTCAATCTACCTTTTTCGGTGTTAATTTTTTCAACCTTTCCTTCTACCCCTTTATATTCCCCTCGTATAATCTTCACTGTATCGCCTTTAATCACACTTGAACTTCGTGTATGATATTGGTTTTTAAGATCGTGTGATAGATTAGAACTAACACTATTTGTTAAATTTCTTTTACTACGAATTTGATATATTGCCATTTAAATCCCTACACAATCATTGAAGCCAAATTAGCTATTCTAGGCCATTTTTCTGCAGCTTCAGCAGCAACTGGTCCTTTGATATCAGTGCCCTTAATTTCTCCTTCTTTGGTAACCAAAACTGCGGCATTATCTTCAAAAGCTACTCTAGTCCCATTTAATCTACGAATAGCATATTTCTGCCTCACAATTACCGCACCAAATATCTGTTTTCTTAATTCAGCTGGTCCTTTTTTAACAGTAACGGTAACGAAATCTCCAACTGCAGCAGATGGTAGCCTAGAATGTCTTCCTTTAATTCGAGTTACTTGAGCTATCTGCAATATTTTAGCTCCAGTATTATCAGCACACACCAACTTCGCCATTAACGGCAAAGCACGAGTTACATAGGGTCTAAATTCAGAAACTCCACGGGACGATACTGCTCTTGATTTTGATGCCATCTCTATTCACTTACCTCTACTACTGCAAAAGATACAGTCTTTGACAAAGGCCTACATTCTGCAATCTTTACTTTGTTCCCCTCAGCAGCATCGATACAATCAGAGATAAAAGCATGTAATCTAGATTGACTTCTTTCATATCGCTTATATTTACTAACAAAACGAGAATACTCTCTTTCGACTACCACCATGTTCTTTGCTTTATGGCTTACAATTGTACCTGTAACCAATTTCCCTCTTAAAGATAAAGAACCACAAAATGGACATAATTTATTTGTACATGTCCTTTTAGGATTTTTAACTTGAATACCAATATTTTTAACCATCATAATCACTTAATTTTTGCTATTTTTTCCTCTGGTCTACCTGACAAGGTTTTTCCATTTATAAAGTAATCTTTACCGAATAGATTAACTTTATATAGATCGATTTCCTTTTTAGATATTTTTTTTATTTGATCTTTTGTATTATTTTGTATATATATCATATTTTTAGTTTCATTAACAATTTTTCCAGATTTGTTAATATTAAATTTATTCGAACATGATACTATTTGAATATTTTTTCCAAGTATATCATTAGGAAAAATATTTTTATTAATCATTATTTATTTTCCTTCCTTTTATGTTCATTCATTAACGTTAACACCCTAGCTATATCTCTTCTTTTCCATCTTATTACACCAGTTTCTTTCTTTAACGTCCCTTTAGATCCTTCAGATCGTAGTTTAGCTAAATCAACTTTTAGATCCTCAAGTTTATTACCAAGATCAGCATCATTAAGTGCGCGCAATGTTTTTATTTTATTTCTCCCCATTAGTTGACACCTTTTTCCTTATCTATAGTTGAATCCTTTTCGACAGAATTCTCTTTATCACCAGTTTCCGGGACCGTTGTTTCCATGTTATCAGCTTTAGAGTTTTTATAATCAGGTACTAATTCAAATTCTGGTGGAACTGCGCCTTTAATTGCAATTTTCAATCTAATTCCCATAATACCCATTTTTGTTAAAACATGAGTAATAGCTTCCTTCACGACTCTATCAGCCATATTACCGCTTTTAGGCACAACACCTGAAGCATGTTTTTCAAAATGAGCACGCTCACTTCTTAATTTGCCTGAAATTGTAACTTCAACACCCAATGCACCAGCGTTTTTTATAGTATTGACAGTCCAAAGTGCAGCTCTCCTAAAAGCAGTACCTCTTTCAATCAACTGTGCAATTCTATTACACATAATTTTTGGATTTAATTCAGGAATTTCCATTTCTACTACAGAGATTTGAGGATTTGTTAATCCATATTTTATTTCCAATTTCGAAGTTAAATCTTTTATACCGCTTCCCTTTCTGCCTATCACAAGCCCAGGCCTGGTGACATATAAGGTTAGTCTAGTACCTAGAGGAGATTTTTGAATATCAACACCACCATAACCAGCGTCTCTCAACTCTTCCTTCAGAAACTCATCCAATTCCATATTTCGATAGTTGTTATTCACAACATTTTTTATTGCATTCATCTATGATGACCTTCCTTCCATAGCTACCATTTCTACATGAACTAATGTATCATATTTTGGACTTGCTCTACCCATAGCCCTAGGTGTAAATCTCTTAAGCTTTGTAGCTTTATGCACAACTACAGAGATAATTTTTAACCTATCTAAATCCATTCCTTTATACTCCGCATTAGATTCTAAATTATCAAGTAATTTTAAAAATTCGCCGGTTGCCTTCTGAGGATATCTTCCCGAACAAAATCCATCTCGAATATTACTACGATGAGCTACTTCATTATGATATCGTCTATAAGGTACAGCTATTTTCTTTGACTTTACATCCTCTAGGAATTCCCTAGCTTTTTCAATGCTCTTCCCTTTTACAGCTACTGCAATTTCTCTAGAATGCTTATGTGAAATGGATTTATCACGTAAAGAAGATCGAACGTGTCTAGATTTCTCATATTTTTCAAAAGAATAAGAATAGTTTGGCACACTAATCACTTCAACGGAACATACAAGCTAGAACGAGACGAACCAACACCAGGCGATCCATGCTGAACCCTTTTATTTGTTATAGAATATTCACCCAAATAATGCCCAACCATTTCAGCTTTAACTGTAAATGGCACAAATTCCTTTCCATTATGAACAAGAACATTTAATCCGATCATATCAGGCAAAATAATCATGTCTCTTAAATGAGTTTTCAATGGAGATGTCAATTTTCCCTCACGTGAAAGTTTCAATTCCTCTCGGAACTTTCTCTTTTCATCACTCATATAAGATGACAATCTTTTTTCCAAAGATCTACGTTGTCTTGATTTCAAAAGTGGTATTAATGTCTCAATTGAAATTTTTTGGATCTGCTCTGCAGAATAACCTTTAAATTTAAATTCTCTAACCATTTATTTCACCATTTTATAATTAATGATTTGTTCTAATATGCTAAATAATATACGCATCACTCATTACACCAATCCCAGATTTGTAGCTAGCTGTCTAGCCCCCTCAGCATTTTTAAATTTCATAATAGCCTTTTTACCTCTAATGGTATTAAAAGTATTTACTTCTGCTACATCGGTGTCATAAATCACTTTCATGGATTCAACAATTTGTTTTTTAGTTGATTTACTATGAACGATAAAGCTCAACTTGTTTTCCTTTTCTATTATGTTGAATGTCTTTTCGGTGATATATGGTTCGATAATTATTTTGTTTGCACTTTCTGAATCAATCTTTAAATTCTTATTATCAATAAATTTATTCATTGAGCTTTAACCTCCATCAATAATGGAGCTGGGATTTTTATTTCACCCAACAAATTAATTGCATTTTGAGAATATATAGCAAGACGAATAGGTTTTGATCCTGGAGCTAAATCTAAAACGCTAAGATTTTTAGCATATTTTACATTAATTCCCGGAATAGAATCATTTAACTTTAGTAGAGGAGAGTCAATCTTGCCTACTATAATAATAGCACTTTTACCAACCCTATGTGATCGTCCTCTTCTTCTTGATTTTCCAGATCTCTTTTTAACCGAATTGTCTACCCTGTTTAAATCGTCTTCGATGCCTAAAGATTTTAATACTTGATACAATTCTTTTGTTTTTTGAATATTTTCTAATTCATTAGTAATAACCAACGGAAAGGACTTGATATTCTCAGTCAAATGTCCTCGCTTCACCGACAATTCTCCAATTGCGGTTGAAGAAATAGATGAATAAAGTGCCACTAACTTCTCTTTAATATTAATTTTTTTATAAATAACTTTCCATGATTCAGGAGGATGAGTTAATCGACCCTTTCTCACTCCACCAACACCAGCTGCTTGACCAGCACGTGAAAATCCTTCACCTCTTGCTCTAGCAATTCTTGCAATACCCATTCCAGTATTTCTTGATTCTGCACTTACTATCTCACCAGCAGCAGGATATCGACCCTGTTTTTGGTAGTGATGCGAATCAAGGTTAACATAAACTTTTTTTATTACCTCAGGACGGTATGGTAATTTAAAAATTTGAGGCAATTCAATAGTTGATACCTCATTTCCTTCTAAATCAAAAACCTTGGTATTCATTGAATAATTACCTCCAATATTTTTGGCTCTGCAATTTTGGAAAAGCTGCTACGTATTGGATGTCGCAATTTTACCAATCGTTTAGGTACCCCAGGAATAGTTCCTCTAACTATCATATAATCTCCTTCCACAATACCAAAATGTTTAAACCCACCTTTTGGATTTATATTTGCTGCATCGGTTTTATCAGAATTAGACATCATTAATATTCTCTTATTATATTCAGTTCTTTGATGAAATCCTCTCTGACCCTGTCTAGCAACTGTATACATGACTACCGCAGGAGATATAGGTCCCAATGTACCTACAGCCCGCACACTTTTTCGAGATTTATGCTGTTTTCTTTTAACACCAAATCGGGTAACTGGTCCTTCAACACCTTTTCCCCGGGTAATTCCATGAACATCCACATGCTGTCCCGTTTTAAATACATCAAGTGCCCTAACTTCTTGCCCTAACTTTGATTTTACATAATCAAATTTAGATTTTACATCTTTTCCGAACACAGAAACTTCAAATACAAATGGTGTTTTTTGAGAAATACCAATTTTATGAGGATATACTGCAACAATTGCCATTATGTATCGAGCTGTTCCAAGTGTAGACTCTGCCTTCTGTAAACCATCTTCAGAATATTTTGCTTTAAATTTTGTAGATAAATCCTTTATAGAATCTTTGGAATAAACATCAAAAATTGCGTGCTTACCATATACATCTTCTGAATATCCTCTTATACCCACGATTTTTAGTGGAGGTATAGAAATAACAGTAGAATGATTCATTAATGGTTTACCAAAATTTGGTGTCTTTTCTTTGTCATCAACAGTCATTACTTGAATTTGTCCAACTTTAAAACCTGCAAAACCAACTAGTCCAGTAGTCTCCTTCCCGGATACTTCTGGCCATGTCCTTATTCGAGCTTCCAAACTTTTAGCTCTGGCACGAGGACGAAAAGCAATACTTCCTCTTCTTGGAGCGCTATACTTTCTATGACCCATATATATAAAAAATTTCCGGATCCCATTAATAAATTTATAATTTTAAGAAAAAAATAAACAATTCAAGATAGACAATACACCAAATATGGATTCCTCTAATCTGACTGTTTGAGTACCTTGTTTTGGAAAAAAATTATATGAATTAAAGTTTTCATGATTAAGTCCCTCCTTATAAAAAATATCCTTTAAACCAAACTTGGGAGAGCCAAAAAATATTAAAATTGAGTTGCCATCATTAGAATTGATCTTTAAATTAGCAGAAAAAGAGGTACTATTATAATTCTCTGCCAATCTAGACGTAAGTATTATTTGAGTATTTTCATATTTTTTTATAATCTCCTTAACAGAGCTAAAATAAAAAATATCATACCCCCAATAATTAGATATACCAGTTCTGTCTATATCTACAGCCGTTAACATGTTATTTTTTTTTATTAATTTGACATCAATTTTTTTTCCAACAGATTTAATTTTTCCTTTATATAAAATCAAAGAATCTAATCCAACATCTGTATAAAAAACACCATTTCCTTTTTGTTCAATTATTCCAACTCGTATTTCACCTTCTTTAATAAGATTTATTGGAATTTTATCTTTATGATGAGGAGATCTAAGAGGATGTAATTTTCCTGCATATTTTAAAATATCGATTTTTGGATAAATTTTTTTTCGAAGATATTGAGGAGTATCCAAATATTCTAATAATGTAATTAAAAAGTCAACCTCATATTTATTGGGATTAATTATTTTATCATGAAAAATAAATAGATTTTCTACCCTAAAAATTGATAAGGCCCGTGCTAATTGAAATACCTTGAATGTACGATCGATTTCAGAATTTATTCCATATAAAAAAGAATCAGGGATAGCTAAATCAAATTTCATTTTGAAAGTGGATAATTATTTTCACCTATTTCCTAATAATTCGTTTATTGCACCCTCCAAGTTACCCTCAGAGCCAAAAAAGTTGTATTTCAAAACACCGTTTTGATCAATAATTAATGATGATGGTGTGCCCCTGAGTTTATATAATTCAAAAGTCTCTGCAGAATATTGTTTATTTTGAAGATATTCTTTAACTTTTGAGAATAAAGAATCCTTATTATTAATATCAGCATCTGCAGAATATTTATAATCTGGAAAATAAACTTCGATAAAATCTTTAACAGTATCCTCTGAAACATTAACCGGCATCTTTGTTATTTTATCCATTGCGACAGGAAAAGGAATTTTATAGTAAAGTTTATTCCCATCTACTAATTTACCATATTGTTTTAAAGCATCAAAAGTTGCACCTATTACCACTCCTTGTGATAAGAGTAGTGTCAAATTTTCCAAAGTATTTTTATCATAATCTTCAAAGGCAGTTGCAATACCAAAAACCTTGACTTCTTTATTTTTATATTTGTTATATATGGAAATAGCTTGAGGCAAACCATAAAGAAAACATCCAGGACAATTAACTTGAAAAACCTCAATCAAAACTACATTTCCTTGTTGCTTGTCAATGTTGGTGGGTAACCCTTGAATCCAATCCGAAACCGTAACATTTGGAGCCTTTGTACCGATTTCCGCAAACATTTTATATTAAAAAAATCAAATTAGATCGAGTATTAAAATGTTTTAAATGGATAAAAATATAAAAATGTAGAAAATTAAGTATTTGATTCTTTGTGAGTTATTTCCTTTGAATATTTTTCAATATCTTCTTCTGAAACCATTCTAAGAGTTTTAGAGTTGGAATCTATCACAGCTAATCGAATATGATTAGTACCTACCTTCTCTTCACTCACCGTATAAATAGATTCAATAGCTAGTATGCAAGCGCTGTCCAAAGAAATATCAGATTTATAATTCTTTTCCAAATACTCTGTTACTTGTTCACTTCCTGCACCAATTGCTACTGCATCATAACCAATGTATGTACCACTTGGATCTGTAAGGTATAAACCTAAACCATTTTTATCTACTCCTGCAATGATTAATGCGACACCATACGGCCTTACACCAGCATATTGAGTATATTGCTGTGCCATATCGGCTAGATTTTTTGCAACCCCTTCTACATCCACAGGCTCATCATAGATTAATCTATTACTTTGAGAGAAAAATCTTGCATGATCTACCTGAGTTCTTGCATCAGGAATATAACCTGCTGCTGCAAGTCCTATATGATCATCAATCTGGAATATTTTTTGAGTAACATTTGATACTTGTAATTTTCTAGTTTTTTCTTCGACTGCAAGAATGACACCTTCGTTGCTTTTTATTCCCAAAGCTAATGTACCTCTTCTAACAGTCTCAATTGCATATTCTACCTGATATAATCGACCATCAGGAGAGAAAACTGTAATTGCTCTATCATAACCTGCTGCGGCTGGTAACAAATCAACTAGATTACTTTCTAGTCTTTATTTATAGTTACCTTATTTAAAGAATCTATATTTCAAAATGATAAAATATTACACCTAAAATAAATGGATTGAATTTCAATTGATAGTAGAAGAGATTATATTTTATGGCCATACTAATGTTCAATCATTTCATGCAAGAACAATTGAAATAACAAAAGACAAGCAATTAAGTTTAAGAGGAGATTGTATTATAGGGGTAAATGCCAATAAATCTTGTAAAGATTTATCTTTTAACATAAAGGAAAAGATAAAAAAGAATTATTCCATAATAAAAATTGAATTAATAGTAGAACCTTACAGCTTTATAATAAATGGTCATGGTAATGAAAAATTATCCCTATTGAATGTACATGATATTGTTTTACGCAAAAGCAAGTTCATATGCGACCGTACTTTCAGCTATTAACTGTAATTATAGCTCATTAGATATCCCTAGGGAAATAATAAGTCTATTACAAAATTCCTCCAAATCAGGCATTATGAAAATTCAAGTAGAATAACAAAATAATTAAGATGATGGTAATAGCAATATAAAAAAAGACGATTCAAAACCAATAAAAGAGTATAAAAATTAGATATTACAAAAAAATGAGATTTAAATATGTCGAGATTTTATGAATTTAGAATGAGTAATTCTTTCATAGGCTTCAATATACCGTTCAGATATTTTATTGATCAAGTCGATGGGTAATAGAGGAGGTTCAGGCTTTTTACCATTCTTAGCACATTGGTCGATTAGACGCTTAAATCCCGATTTATCAAGCCAATCTCTTAAAATTTGTTTATCAAAACTGTCCTGTAATTTTCCAGGTTTGTAATCCTTTTTATCCCACAACCTACATTCATCAGGACCAATTGAATCAGCTAATATTAATTCACCATTATTCGGATCTTTTCCAAATTCAAATTTAACGTCAGCTAATATAAAATCCGATAAATTAGATATTTTTTCCATTTGATCATACAGATTTAATGAAAAAGTTTTAATTTTATCAAATTCAACCGAAGTAAGAAAATTCTTTTTCACAGCTTCATCCTTATTTATTGGATAATCATGAACATCAGATTTTGTAGATGGATCAAATATCAACAAGGGAAGTTTTGATGCTACATCTAAATTTCTATTTGTAAAATACGAAATCAATTCAGACGGTATTTCATTAAATAAAGAATTTTTGTAACGTGAAAATAAACTTCCATACAAGTACCCTCGAACAACACTTTCAATTGGAATCATTGTCAATTTCTTGACCAAAATTTTATCTATATCGACCCTATCTATAAAATGATTGGGCATTTTTAAACGAGAAAACCAGAATAATGCAAATTCGCATAATATCTTACCTTTGTATGGAATTTCCTCATTCATTATAACATCAAAAGCAGAAATTCTATTTGTGAAATGAAATATCAGATTCTCATTATCAACTTCATATATATCCTTTACTTTTCCCTTTTTAATCAGTCTCAATATTCTTTTTGATTACACTATAATATTAAATATAATCATTTAAAAATAAATAAATTAAAAAATTTTTTTAAAATATTATACAAGAAAGCAAAAATAGTATCATATAAATATATTAAAAAAAACAAAAAATTAGCTTGATATATAATAAAAGGAGAACAAATTAGATCCTCGCTGAGATAGCATACTCAATTATTACAATGGTACATTTCAAACTATCGACGTTTTTATATAAAACAATTTATAAAAAAATTTTTTCAAAAATAACATCATTGTAGAGATAAAAAGGAATTTATACGAGTTTTACAACTGTTATATGATATTTGCATTGTGATCCCTATTGAATATTAAATGTGCTGTGTTCCCGGCTACAAATAATACGATATAGGACTGCTGTCACAATGCAAATATCATTTTTGAAAATGAATTCTACTTGAAAAATAATGGTTTTTGACAAACAAATAATAGATAAAATCTATTTATAAATTCAAAAAAATAAAATAAATAGATGTATTACATCTAAAACAACTTAATTCAAGATTATTTCTAGTTAAATGTATCCATTGTTCATTATTGACTATATAATACACTTTAGATTTAAAATCGAATTATTAGATTGCATAATTAGACATTAAAATTTTAAAAAGTATTAATTCTAGCACGAATTCATATTGATTATCGCTAGAATACGCTAATTGAATTATATTTATATAAAATAATGTTGCTAATTATGCGACCTATTGTTTTGGAGATAATACGTATATATATACATAACCTATTATAGAATTTTAAAATTCAAAGTGAATAATTCTCTAAAAAATTTCAGATATTTGATACCAAATTTATACATTTAAAGGAATTTATAAAGTAAAAATAAATCAATTAATTAATTTAATAATAAATTTAACAATACTACGAGTTTATAAAGTAAAAATATAAAAAATTTTAAATTACATTATCTTAGTAATTAGAGTATAAATCTAAGTAAAAAATTTGATATCAACAGATTATCGGATTTTCTCCTTGTTTTAGATTCAGACGAGGGGTTAAGAATAGAGAATTTGACAGAGAAAAAAACATTTTACATCAACAGAAATCTGTTTGGAACTTACAATATTCTTGTAAGAACAACAATAGAAGTTCACAAGAAACATGAAAACAATTTCAAAAAAACAATACAAGAATTTTATAACTTTAATGAAATGCAACAAGTTATAAAATTTATAGCAAATAATTCAAGCAGTCAAGATATTTGGGTTTATTAATTAATCATTCCATCCATTTAAAATAGACTGTACCCCCTTTACAATTAACAAGTATGTTAGAAGGTACAAATGTAGACTTTACTTCTATTTCTGAAAGGAATTGATCTATTTCATTTTCATCCTCGACAGATTTAGAAAAAGTGTTGATAAGTTCTTCTTTAGAAAACTCTACATTAATATTATTTTTGAAATAATCAACTAAATTAAACTTGTCAATCATAAATATATTTGCACATATTATTATAAAAAATTTTAAAAAATTTTAAAAAAAATAAAGAAAAGATTTTATTAAAAATAAAATAAATATAAACAACTTATTGAAATATATAATTGTAATTTTTTTTATTTGTCTAGTTTTAGGTCTTTATTCTATACATTCAAACCTAGAACAAATAAGCGGCTTTAATTACAATTATCAAAATATTTCATCAAATCAAATTGCACCAAGCAATAATGAAATACCGATAAATGATTCATTTTCTATAGATGGATCATTGATATCTGTCATCCTGCCAAAACAGGTATTAGATTCAGGTGACAATACTTCAAATACAAATGACAACATAACCAACAATTCAGAAGACAATAATTCTGGACATCACAATTTAGATATTTCTTCTAATACAAATAAATTACGAAATCCACAATCGGTAATTACCAATATAACAAATACGCATGCAAACAAATCAAATAACCTATCAGATAACTTGGTTTCATTATTATCAGGAATTATAATCGAATCAATTCATAATGGCAACCCAACTTTAAATAATGGAAATAACTCAGATAATCATAATTCTAATAATAATGTGAAATTAATTTCCGGAAAATGGAGTCTAAGAGTTCAAAATGGTATTGTGTTAGATTTCAATGGAAAATTTCAGATGATCTCTACAGATGGTACTGGAAGTCATTGGTATAGCATTAAGAACTTTAATTCAAAAGAAAAACTATTTTTCGACAATGATAAAAGTGCTGCCATATATGGTACAATCGATTTTACGACTGATAACGATTCATTAAAAAAAACATCAAGCGTATTGTTAACCATTAATAATCTAGAAGTGATTCAATTAACACTTTTTGATAAAAATTTGTCTGACCTATTTCACGGAATCCCGCTATATGGAACAATAGATTCCATTAAAATAAAAAATTAAATTTTAAATTCTTTCTTTTTTAATTTCTTTAATTTTGGCAAAGTAATAGCACCCTGTGATGCTGACTGTACTAAAGTTGCATATTTTGCTAATGCACCAGATTTATATCGCATTTCCATAGTTGATAGTTTTTTGATTCTTTTTGCAAGGTCCTTTTTAGAAACTTTTAGGTTTATGGTATTTCTTAATAAATCGATTTTAATTTTATCGCCATTTTTTACCAACGCAATCGGTCCTCCTGACATTGCTTCTGGTGATACATGCCCTATCATGAATCCCCTAGTAGCACCGGAAAATCTACCATCAGTTATCATAGCAACTTTTTCACCCAGGCCTTGTCCCATCAATGCAGCAGTTACTGATAACATTTCTCTCATACCAGGTCCACCTTTTGGACCTTCGTATCGGATAATCACCACATCTCCATCCACTATTTGTCTGTTTGAAATAGATTCAAATGCTGACTCCTCTGAATTAAAGACTTTAGCCGTGCCCACAAATTGTTCAGAATTCAGTCCGGCAGTTTTTATTACTGCACCTTCAGGAGCTAGATTACCAAACAGTATTTTTAGAGTTCCTTCATCATGTATTGGATTATCCACCGGTCTTATTATTTTATTAAATTCATTTTCATTATCTTTGAAATACGCAACTGATTTTGCATAATCAAAAGATTGCAAATTTTCTCTTAAGGTTTTACCAGTGACTGTCAACACATCTCCATGGATTATTCCTTTATCTAAAAGAGATTTTAGTATAACAGGAATACCACCTATTTTATCCAAATCCAGCATAACATAATTGCCGCCAGGTCTCATATTGGCTATATGAGGTGTCTTTTTACGAATATATTCAAAATCCCTTATATCCAAATTAACATTTGCTTCACGTGACAAGGCCAGTAAATGCAAAACGGCATTAGTTGAACCACCTAAAGCATTAGCCATTATTATGGCATTTTCAAATGATTCATACTTTAGAATATCTCGAGGTTTAATATCATTTTCCAAGAGTAGATTAATTGCTTTGCCTGTTTGATAGCAAACATCATTTCTAATTTCACTTTGTGCTATTGGGGTTGCACTACCAGGCAAAGACATACCTAATGCTTCACTGATAGAAGCCATAGTATTAGCAGTATACATACCTGCACAAGAGCCTGCAGATGGACAAGCTACATTTTCCAAGCTCGTTAGTTGTTCCAAGCTCATATTTCCAGTATCATATGAACCAACAGCTTCATAGACATCTTGAATTGTAACAGGTTTACCATTCCAATTACCTGGAAGTATAGTTCCACCATATACAAAAATTGATGGCAAGTTAAGTCGGGCCATAGCCATTAAAGTGCCAGGCAAGCTCTTATCACATCCAGAAATCCCCACTAGTGCATCATATTGATGTGCACGCATCATTATTTCAATAGAATCTGCAATTATTTCTCTGCTAACAAGCGAGGATTTCATACCTTCGTGGCCCATTGCGATTCCATCAGAAACTGCTATTGTAGTAAATTCACGAGGAGTATTTCCGGAATCTCTAACACCTTCTTTAGCCTTTTGAGCTAGTTGGCCTAAATGTATATTACATGGAGTAGCTTCATTACACGTACCTAGAAACACCAACCAAAGGTCTGCTCAAATCATTATCGGTCAAACCCATTGCTTTATACATTGCTCTATGGGGTGCTCTAGATGTACCTTCTACTGTTTTTCTACTCGGTAAAACCATGATGTTAAATTAAAATAAAAAGATAAAATAAAAACGTATTCTATTTTATTCTAAAGACTATTCAAGATTTGCCATTATTTTTATAGAATCTATCCCATCAAATTTGAAAATGGTTTCACACATTCCACACTCAATGCTATTATTGTGTAATTCGTTTGATTGCAGTTCATTTAGATATTCACATTTTGGACAGGAAAAAGTAAAGTTCACGGTAAAGTCTTCTATTTCTATTGATTCGCCCATAACAATTAAAAAATTTTCAACCTATTTAAAATGAACTATCATGGTTGTAACATGACCAACATAATCGGTTCAAGAATAGTAAATTAAATATTTCTTTCTATAATAATTTTTCAAGGATGCAAAGAGCAAACGAGAAATGCATTTTTTGTAAAATAATCAATAAAACTATTCCAAATGCGATTATATATGAAGATGACATATTTTTATCCTTTTTAGACAAATATCCAATTAATTATGGACACGCTCTAGTAGTTCCTAAAGATCATTATAATACCATTTTAGAAATGCCAACTGATTTAGTCGGACAAATGTATTCTCTTGTTCCTCAATTATCAAGAGCTATAATAACTACAATAGAGGGAAGCGGCTTTAACGTAAGTCAAAATAATGGGAGGTCAGCAAATCAAATCATTCCACACGTTCATGTCCATATCGTCCCTAGATTTTCAGTCGAAAAAATAAAAGGTCAATGGCCTATGCGAAAAATAGCAAAAATGGATGAATTGAAAATCCTGGCAGAAAAAATTACTAAAAACATCATAATAAACAAGAATATGAATAATTAAATGATTGAAAGAAAAATAACAGTCGGTATTCCAACTTTTAATGAAGAAAAAAATATATTAAAATTTTTCGAATCACTCCAAAAACAAAATAATAATGAAACTAACAAAATAGAAAAAATAATATTTATAGATGATTCAAGTGATAATACACCAAATCTAATACAAGAGTTCAAAAAGAAAAATCCTGATTTAAATATAGAATTAATTCATAATGCCAATAGGAAAGGTGCGAGCAATGCATGGAACATAATTTTTAAAAAATCTATAGGAGACATTATCATTTTATTGGATGCAGATATAACACTCGAAAAAAACTGTATTGCAAATTTATGTAATAAAATTGATAAAAATACAGGATTGTGCGCATCAAATACGGTGCCAATCATTGAAGAATATAATATATTTTCTAGAGCATCAGGGTTTATAGCTTTTTGGCTCCGTTCTATACGAATGCACGGAATATCTCAGTATACAACCATGGGAAGAGCATTAGCATTATATACTCAAGATATAAAAGACTTGGAAATTCCTAATGATATTATTGCTATAGATTTGTATTTGCAATGTAAAATAATGGAAAAAAGAAAAAATGTCGTTTATAATGATAATGCAATCATATATTTTAAAACGCCATTAAATTTAGATGATTTTTTAAGCCAGGTGACAAGAGCTATTATAGGACACAAACAAATTAAAGATTATACAAAAAAATTTTCTATAGATGTATCAACATCAATAGTTTTAATAGAATTTATCAAAAACGCCATTAAATATCCAAAATATTGTTTGGCATTGATATACTGTTATTCAAGGTTACCAGTTCAGCTATTTGAAACATAGAAAAAAAGTTAGCTATCTTTGGGAGACTGCTACAAGTACAAAAGAATAGAGTTTTCTCTAATGTAGTTAAAACTTTATCGATATTAAAACAAATACGGCATTTTTAAATTTGAAAAGAAAAGAAAATAATTAAAAAATGTAAAAATCAATAGAATCTCATTGAATAACAGTTGGTTCGAATTCCCTTGTTGGAAATGCCTTTTATCGGAGCAATCGGTAATTGCTGGTAATATCATATTGTAATTAAGCTCATCTTAGGAAGACAACAAGCACAAACAAGACAGACATTAGTAAAGGAAATATTTACAATGCTAAATGATGATTTTGTCCTCAACGCCGGTATTCATTTGGTGGACATGGTTTTCAATCTATACTAACTAACTTGCTATTGGATAAGGACTGCATTGGCAAGATACCCTACAACTAGGGAACAACCACGTGCTGGCAAGACAGCAGGATAGGTATTAGAAAGAATCACCACAACCATTAACAATATTCTCAAAGGAGGATATGCGGATAATCAGAGAATCCACTTGGTGTTTAGATTCTAGGAAAGTATAAGAGGTCATCCCCTAATGGGTGTATGCTCAAGTTGCTGGAGCATATGGATGAAACTGCAACCATTCCTTTATTCCATCATCCAATTCGAGAATATGTAATGGTTAACGGATTTCAGGATTCCAAAAAACTTGATTTCCGAATTTACGATAGTTGGACTGTTATTTGACCAATTTTAGGAGGTGTGGTAATTTGAAATGTGGCTTGTAATGGTATGTTATCGCCGAACATCGTTCCTCCAGTGATTCCTAGTATAGTTGGTAAGAGAAGAAGCCCAGCTGATATAATAATTAAAATCACAGGAGTAAGAATTGGGACTTGGTTAGGATTTGCTTTATGATTTTTGAAAATAACAAGTAGATGTCCATCTCCGATTCCGGGTATCGTTATGTTCGAGAAGCCAGTACATGTAGCATTGTTTTGTGCACTACAAGGACTAGGAGTCAAGTTTACATCTGTAACTGACTTGCCAGTCTGACCGGGGATACCACTCACCGTAATTTCGACTTTATTATACGTTGGAAAGTTTTCTACTGCATAAATATTCGTTACAAAACTCAAACATAAAATTGATACTATACTCAAGCAAGTTATGACGTGTATCATTCTATGGTTCATTATGAATAATCCCAGATTATGTAAATAGTCTTTATTCTCTTTATTTATTAACAATAAAAATGAATACTAGATTTATAACTTAAGAAGTTAAGAACCTCTTTTCATTAAACTTTTAAATTAAAATATATCATGTTTTTTATCAAGTAAAAATCAGAAAGATATAATAGAATGTTATTATTACGATATATCTAATACTTCATATTATTATGGGAGAAGATATTCATTCACGAAATTGTTATACTAACAATTTGAGTGTACTTCAATAATATAAATATTTTCTACTATTTTTAAGAAGGAATAATGCTTTGGCAGTGCTTCTAAATGACAATCCAAGAAAGTACAAGTATAATCCATAACCAATTATGTTTAAAGATGGTCTATTTCTAGTGTACATATGATATATGGTTGTCTTAAAGCTATAAGTTTTCCCTTAAGTTAAGAGAATCCTTTTTTCATAAGATTTTCTTGGTATTTGGAATAAAGATCTTGTAAGAATGAATGAAAATAAGACAGTTAAAAGGTACCAATTTCCCAATTCTTTTATTTTTGTTAGTGGTCACTTCAGAGTATATACCTCAACTTATCTTTTAGACAAACCAAAGTAATCATAAAAGTAACTAGGAAAAGAATCGTCAAGACCATTCATGCTATTCACAAATATGTACACCAGTAAACAACTTGAATATCACTAACAATAGGACAAGTAGGGATTATGATGTCATTATCATTGTTGCATCGGATAGTAACGGCATCAAGGTTACAAACAGAGGTCAATGGATACAAGATAAGTGAAAAGTAAATAATAAGAAAGACTATCTAAAGGTACATGTTATAGTAAATGTCAAGACTAAAGATTCTTTCTATGCAGGTAACTGAGAACATGTTCATGATAATAAAGTGTTATCCAGATGGATTAATAACATCATAAAATCAGATAAAAAAATGACAATTGATAAACTATTTGCAGATGGTGGGTGCTCATGATGGTAATAACATTTTCAAACATTCAAAAGACAACGAAATCTTGCCTTGTATTAAAGTAAGAAAGAATGCGAATGTTCGATGGAAAAAAGAAAAAACATCCTTAGAAACATATCAGTTTTATTTCAAAAATGATTTGCAAAAATGGAAAGATAGTGTTATAAGGAGAGTGTTGAACTAGAGGCCCTTATCATTTTGTTTATCTAATGTATAACATTAACATTCAATTGCAAATACTTTTTACGTGAAGATAAAATATAACCAAGAATATTAGTTACTCTCCGATTATCTTCACAAGTACTCTTTTGTTTCGTTGTCCATCAAATTCCCCATAAAATATCTGCTCCCATGGACCAAAGTCTAGTTTTCCATTGGTAATAGCAACTACAACTTCTCGTCCCATAATCTGGCGTTTCAGGTGTGCATCAGCATTATCTTCACCCGTTTCGTTGTGTCTGTATTGTTCAATAGGGCTATGTGGTGCTAACTTTTCAAGCCATATATCGAAATCTCCGTGTAAACCACTTTCGTTGTCATTTATAAATACACTAGCTGTGATATGCATTGCATTTACCAAGCACAGTCCCTCCATGATTTTACTGTCCTGAACCATCTTTCTAACATCTGAAGTTATATTCACGAATTCACGTTTGGTCTTGGTATTGAATGTAAGATATTCTGTTTTAGATTTCATCTTTAAAATTCAAACTAAAATAAGTTATATTTGTAGGGCTTGTCAGAGGAATAAAGAAACTATTTTACGCGTATCAGGCATTCTATGAATACAGTACTTTGTTGCACGATTCCTATGATCTTTGATGCGATTAAGAAATTTGTTTAAATTGATATCATCTAATCAATTTAGGATACCTTTAACATCATCTACTAAATAACATCCTTTTTTTCCGATTAGCCAAAACAAAGATTCCATGTCATTTTTGCCGTATATCCAACTACTCCGTTGTGATAACAATTAAGACTAACACTTTACATTTGTTTAACAAGTATAACATTTATGGGGATAATGGTATAACTGGCGGTATCACTTTTTGATATAGTGTTTCTTGCAAGCATCAAAATTTTTTTATCGCATCTTTTTATTTTGGCATAACTATTTTGCTATGATCATAAAGTGTTGAAAGTGTTAATGCCAGAAAAAATGTTTACATAACACTAAACATACATTTCAGATAATAAGTATCTTATTGACGTTTTTGTGGATACACCAATATGACATGTAACATTGATTAGATTTACCGTCATCAAATAAATAGTAACATCATATTAAAATCATATTTACAATCATTTAGACAATAATGTGTTTTTAACCATATCATATTCAGCTGTTCCAATTAGATTGGTATGACAATCATTTGTAACTCCTATATTTTTAAATTCTTTTGGAGCAGCACTACTTAATGGCACCATCCCGTCATCTGCCCCCTTGATAAACATGCTGCCCCACCTTTCAACCGGTAGCCAAGCTCCTTGTTTGCAATTTGGATCATTTAGTGAAAAAAAGTTTATTGGATCATTAGATGGAGTCCAGTTTCCTGCTATTGTATAATACATTGTACCATTGTGTGGTTGTGATTGAGTAGCATTTGATCCAGGTATCAAATCATCAACAGCTGGAGCACACAGAAATTCTCCAAACATAGGCGCCATCATTGAAGGTACATTTTTAGACCAATTTGCCATAGGAGTTCCATGATTTGGGGTTCCAATCATTATTAATTTTTTAACATCATCAAGTTTATCATGTGCCAAATACATTCTTGCATCTAATCCCCCCTTGCTATGTGTTACAATATTGATTTTATTGGAGTGTGTTTTATTCTTAAAAGCTTGTATAATAGCACTTAATTGCTGAGCATGTGACTGCGTGCTTCCACAATGATCATCAGTTGGAAAATAAGCAGCCTCTGCAATGAAGCCGTCATCATGAAGTTTTTTTAACCAATCATTCCAAACCTCTGGACCAGAATGAAAACCATGAATTAACAATATAGGAAGATGATCATTTGATTGACTATTTGCTAAAGGAATTAGAAAACGAGATCCAAATAAGCTTGGTAATATTATCAAAAATATCATGAAAATAAAAGGGTTTAATTTCATATTGATAACAACATATAATTGTGTATTTATAGATGTAGATCGGTATTTGTTATTTGATATTAATTAGAATAAAGTTTGCAAATCGCATCCAATACTCTAAAACTTATTCTGTATCTATACGAGCGCTTCCCGTCCAATGCGTTGATAAATTTGTAACCTTTTAGTATGCATGTATACATCTTCAATTCATACCAATTTTCTTTATCGTGATCGCGCCGATTGCTCTTCCATTTGTAGATTATCAACTCAAAAAATTTAATGATTTGTCTATAGATAGGAAATAAACTGGCATTAAATTCATTAAAATCTAAGGCTTAAACGCCCGTTACTAATCAACAAACAGAGAATAATTCTCCTTTATGTTAAAACTTGATGTTATTTTGTTTTTGTATCACGACGTTTTTTCTACAGGAAAAATAAAGATTATGTTATGGTATGTTTGAGAACATTGGCATACTACCAAAACCAGCTGAGCCTCCACGTCCTCCACTGCCTGCGGATGATGATGTAGAGCCACTATGTCTACCAGAGCCGCCGTTGCCTCCTGCACCACCATAGTTTCCGGTATTGTATCCACCATTAAAGTCGGGGCCGCCGTTGCCGCCGTTAGAGTTACCACTGTAAGCTATTGCATCACCACCTGTGCCGCCTTGTCCGCCTATGGATAATCCTCCATTACCATTAATTGGAGAAGGTTCAACAGTTATTGTAACAAAAGATGGACTGCTTTGAACGCCTTTTGTAGTTGTTACTACTAGTTGAAAGGTTATGTCAGTGTTAGTTGTTACTTGAGGTGTTACAAATGATGGAGTAGCAGATGTTGGATTAGATAAAGAAACTGCAGGTCCGGATGTTTGAGTCCACAGATAGGTTAATGGTGTAAAGCCACTTGGGTCGGAGCTAGCAGAACCATCTAGCTGCACTGTTTGAGACGAGCCTGCATTAGATATGGGAGGAGTTGCTATTACAGAGACAGTATCAACTGCGGAGTTAGTCACATACATATCATTATTATTTGAATTGTATGCAATAACACGGCTACCACCTCCAACAGTTATAGTACCAACCACAGTATTGGTAGAGATATCAATAACAGAGACGGTGCCATCAATCGAATTAGCCACATACATATCATGATTATTTGAATTATACGCAATACCAAGTGGTAAACTTCCAACAGGGATGGTAGCTACCACAGAATCGGCCCATACTTTTTCCAGACCATAAAAAGCATTAAAGATTACAACAATTGAAAAAAGAATTAAAAAATACGATATCGTTTATTTTGTTATCATACATCTTACATTTCAATTATAATAATAAGAGATAAGGTTCATTATAAGAGATATTTTAACTGCTTGATCAAAGCCTTTTATTATTTTGTTAATCTTTTTCTTCTTTACAACAGTTATTTTTTGAAATGAAAAGTTTTTAAAAAATTTATTAGTATAAAAAATATTTTGCAAAGTCTTTCATCCAGCAGGGTACAGGTCAATCCAATTGTAAATAGTCTAGCTACTCTAATTCATTACTACAGTTTTAATGATTATGCAATGTATAGAAGCAATTCATCACTGTAATTATGTTACCTTATTGCGGTTATTTGTTGAATTCACGTATGGTTTGCAATCCCTTAACATTAACTTTTGATTTTCATCCTAGTGTTAATCTTATCTCATCTTTTTTGTTGCAGTATTTGTTATCGGTTATAGATATGGGCTCTCTTCTTACCTCAACGGTTTTGCGCCCGTATAAGCTGAACTCAACCACGTATATGCGCTTACACTTGACATCTCTAAACGCTTGGTCAGCTAACGAGCAGAACCTATCGTTAGGCGTTATAAAAAGTTCGTAGTTTTCATCTCGTAATATAGTGGACTTTAAGATTACGTTGTTAAACCTCGACGTTATTCTACAGATCTATTGAATAATTCACATCATCAGAAAAGCTTAAAAATATAATCTTTTAGAGGTTTATATGTCTATGAATATATTTTGAACCCTACATCTCCAGATGTATCATAAGGCGTAAAAGTTAGATGAGCTAATGTTGGTCCAGAACGAATTGCTTTAAGTGGTGCAGTAATTAAAATATGACCACCTCCTGGATGTAAAGTGATTAATATGTGATGACACACTCGAGGGAGAATTTTTGCATTGTTTATTTTAACACCCAATGCACAAGGACCAAAATGAATATCACCATGAGAATTATTAAATATTTTTGCACTTATTTGGAAAGTGTTTCCTACGTGAACAAGCTGAAGCGAGATAAAAGTGTCAGTCATCACCTGTGCAAATGCAGATGATATTGTGAATGTAGTTAATAGAGATAATGCTGTAATAATTCTTACTATTGCATATATGATTTTCATTGAGTAGTGATCATGCCATCACAGGTATAAGTAAATATATCTGAAAAGTGGCATGGAGGATTGGCTAAAGAATTTTTGATCCGTGAAGAAATGTGGAAAGAACTGTATGAGCCTCACTGGCATGTAATTATAGAAGATGGAACTATGGTTACCAAATTTAGAGAGAATGATTTAAAAAACAACATTACGAGTTATAATACAATAAACTATGCAAGTACAAATCAAGACTTAACCCTAATAATAGCAACTTGTTTGGAGACCGATACCTGCTACACGTTAATATCTTTCTTCAAACCAAAGTATTTGACGGTTGGACGGTATTGACTATTGTTTTCGAATATTCTTCCAAAAGATTTTGTGATAGCAATGGATCATTTTTCTTTCCACATCTTGATTTATAAAACAACCGTTCAAATCGTCAAACTGTCCACAAACTTTACAACAAGTTTAATATCTTAACTGTTATTCATAAAAATGAATCTGTTTCAATATCTTTAAATAATTCTTTACATTAATTAGGTATTAAATCCTGTTTGTAGGACCGATATCAACACAAATACCACGAAAGTTTAATATCATCTAAAATTGGATTCTCATATATACACTATAATATATCGACCGTTACATAATGCAATTTATTAGGGGAATAAAAGGCTTTTCAGATAGGATCCTCGTTAATATCTTCCTTGATCAATATATCTAGATACACAACTGCCATCCAGTTACTCACAAAGGTACTACTTTTATCATAATTTTCATTCTTGATGGCTCACAATATAATTCTAGATGGTGGTTGAGCACGATAAGTTACAAAGAAAACTCCCTAGCAATAGATCCTTTATATACAATATAATGAATTTAAATTACAATGAAAGTCATAAATACAATAATGAGATTTATTGTTTTAATACTCCTTATATTTCCATTTGTAACATCAAACGCGCTTGCAAAACCATCTAACAACCTTGGATTTAGCAATACATCAAATTCCGTCAACATTAACTCAGTCGATAATACTATCTTAAACATTCACAACCAAGAACGTGCTCTTGTGAGGGTTCCGCCGCTCGTGTGGAGCAATACACTCGCTGCCGGAGCCCAGACTTGGGCAAACCATCTGGTGACTCTTAATAGCGGCACGTTTATAGACAACGCCCAGCTCGTTCACTCATCACAGTCAGATCGACCAAATCAGGGCGAGAACCTTGCGGATATGTGGTGGACAGGTAACGGAGGAGGCCCAACACCGACCCAGCTCGTCCAACTCTGGGTTAACGAAAAGAATGGTCCTCCTGTATATACTGACCATCCATTACAGTGGCCTGGAGATCAGCGTTATGGTCATTATACGCAGATGATATGGAAGACGACGACCGCAGTTGGTTGTGCTACTGCTACATCTAGCGGACCGGTTAGTGCAGCACATGGGGGTGGATCAGGCAATATTGTCTATCTTGTATGCCGCTACAGTCCACAGGGTAACATTATTGGGCAGATGCCGTATTAGAAGCAAAATAAAACTATATGCATGTTTTATCCAGATAGAATGTGTGTGCAATGCGGATAATAGATTGTGTGTGCGACAGCAGAGTGTACGGTATAGCATTTATTGAGATTATGAAGGCTGTATAGAAAGGAGACCTATTTTTTCTTCTACACGCGGTCATAGATGACGTGTTTCTTATCATATTATAAAACAACCATCCGAACTGAAACTGTCCAGAAACTTACAGATATAGATAATAAGATTTATGGTATTATCTGTGCAAGGCAACATCGCATCTATTCCAATATCTTTAAATATCTATTTACTCTAACGAGGTATAGAATCTCGTTTTTAGGACCGATGTCAGCACTAAATCCTCTAATTTAATGACGTCAAGTAATTTTATCACTTATGTAAAATGCAACAACAATTCTTAAACTGACTCTCCAAATTCAAGAACTATTGTTTAGATTGTAACGGGGCGATACGCTGTTACTAAAATTAAACCCATATAATAAACAGGATTTTCAGCAATTTTTCAGACCTTAATTCTTATTGTTAAATTTTCTACTATAATAATTTTCATTTCAAAAAGCAACTATTGAAAATAAGGAAAAGCATAATAAAATAATAAAAGACTAATCAAGCAGTTAAAATATCTCTGATAATGGTCCTTATCTTATTATGATAATTGAATTGTAAGATGTAATGATAACAAAATATACATTGTATTTTTTAATTTTATTTTCATTTGTTGTAATCTTTAATGCTTTTTATGGTCTGGAAAGAGCTTGGACAGCTTCTGTAATTGCTACTATACCTGTTGGAAAATGGTCCAGCTGGTGTTGCATATGATCCAGATAACCAAGATGTGTATGTAGCTAATTCTAAATCAAATACTGTCTCTGTAATCAATAGTTCTAATTCTGTGGTTACTACAATAAATGTTGGAAATGGTCCAGCTGGTGTTGCATATGATCCAGATAATCATGAGATGTATGTGACAAATGAATTATCTAACACTGTCTCCGTCATAGATACATTATCTCCTTTTGCTAACGCTGGTTCAAATCAACATACACAACCACATCAAACAGTTCATTTAAATGGCTCTGCCAGCTTTGATTCAAACGGTCTCACACCTTTAACCTATAATTGGTCTCAAACTTCTGGTCCCATAGTTTCATTATCGAATCCAAACTCTGTGGCTCCATCTTTTGTAGCACCTAATGTAAGCGAAGATACTGCTCTTACTTTCCAATTCATAGTAACAAATAGTAATGACATACCAAGTATTCCATCCAGCGTTGCTATTGAAGTAATTGTTCTATCTTCAACACATCCATCACCACAACAAAATAATGGCTCTATTACAAACTCTAACAATAACAGCTTCATTAATGATAGGTTTAGCCATCACAATACCACTATTACAAACTCTAGTGTAAATAGTTTCAACAACAATGGTCATAATAAACACTTGAATTATCAATCACAGAATTCATATAATTTGCAAAGTCCCATGTGTTTAACTGTTTTTGGCTCTTGTGATACAATCAGTGGTAAACAATCACAGAATATGTACTATGTACCAGATGGGTAAAAAAAACACTATAACATGATAGCATAAATCCAATTTAATTTAAATTATGATTTATGCGTAACAATAACAATTGTTTTCTAATATATCATAATAATTTATATAAATAACATAACCATGGGATAGAGAAAAAATAAACATATAAAAGTTTTTATGAATTTTTATGATATATTTAAAGTACAATTGTAACAAAAAGTGTTGATAAAATCAAGTCATCAAAATCAATTATTATTGATGCTAGCATCAGGATTAACAGTAGTTGTTTTTTCTTCCATAATAGTTGGAAAACCAATTACTATAGCATACGTACAAGTTAACAATGTTTGTGATCATGTATAGTTGAACATTATACGAACGCTTTTCATTATAATACTTTAGTCTAATAAGATTCTGTATTATTCAATATGGATAGGCCATTTGCTCTTAGCGAATGTACAACTTTCTTACCTTAATCACTTCGTTCACCACCAACTTACTTTTGTTAGACTGTTTTTTTGCATGATTATTTTATCCGTTATTTGCTAACGTTTAGATATAGAGTCATAACGGAAATAATCAAATTTTAATTGCCGTTATGATACAAGAATTACAATTTTAACTGATTTTCGAATCATGCAACAAAGCAGTTAGACTCAACTTTGCATAAAAACACTATTAGATATAATCATATATTATATAAAGTCCGTAAAAGCCTAGGATTGAGAGCCCGATACAAACAAAATGTAATAGTTTAAATTCATCAAAATGGAACTTTTATTACATATAATACCAAGTCCAATTGTTATAATACCATAGGTTAAACATTTGCATCATCAAGTGATTTAAATATTACGCCTATTGCATCAATATGCCAACCTGCCCGTCCATAAAATCCTATTATTTGATAATTATTAGGAGCCTCATATTCAAAATCAGCAAAACCGCCTTTACCGCCATATCGTTTTTTTGATCCTAAATTAGTTACTATTTCTAACGAGTCAATCATGCCACCAAATCGTCCACTAATTTTGGTGATATATTCTTTTTCGTCTAAATTGAAGATATCTAAATCTCCATTTTCATCACCGTGTCGTTCACCTGTTACTGATTCCTCGTTATTTAGTCCATAGGTAATACATAGTGAATCTACAACTTTATCAGATTTAACTCCAATTTGATTGATTTTAATATTATTTTCAGAAAGTTTCACTTTATCATCATCGCTAAAATCTTTGCCACCTTTACCACCAGAATAACCACACCTAAATAATTTAGACATCAGAGATTATCAAAATTACATCTATTTATATTTATTTTAAAATACAATATTTGGTTCTTATAGAAATAAGAACTGTCATTGTATAACTTTATTTTGTCTTATATATGGACGACCAAATAGAAAGTTTACTTCCATATTTCAACGTGATATATTCATAAGGAATCTCTTGCTTTAACTATTTCTATTTCATTTGGGATTAGCAGAAATAGAATACTCTATTACATTGATTATGATTTGTATTTGTATTTTTCAGAAATGTATTTAAAAATGGTGTATCAAAAAACTCTTTATAGTCAATTGAAAATATATGTCAATATAGAATTAATTCTCAAGTATTATTATCAATTTAGAATAGAATCGTATCATTGTTGTTCTTACCTAAGTTACCTTTAGTCATATCAAGTTTCTTTTGTCTATTAATATGCACATAAAATAGATGACAATAAGAATATTATAGATTACTTGCATATTTTGCAGGTTATGGTGGAATAATATAAATAAACGGGGTTACTCGCCCGATGGAACATATACGAATAAGAAAAGAAAAAGAAATCATTAATGAATTAGCAGTAGAATATTCCTAAACAACAAATAATAATAAATTGTTTCACGCATTAATATTACTTTTATAAAAGATTGTAAGCTTTGGCTGACGCCAATAAAAGTCTTGATATCTTAACAGATCCCAATTTCCAGGACCCAATACCTACAAACACATTATTCTTGTTGATTTTTAATTTTAATTGTTACTTTTAATGATATCTCTGTACTAAACCTTTTAGTATATCCTTATATTGTTAAATCTTTTTAAAATGCAATTTTGTTCCATTATAACATATTTTTTTTCATGCTGATATTTGCTAGCAAATAAAATAGTATTTACATAATATAAAAAGGATGGAAGAAGTTATGATGGTTAAATAACAAAGCGAACAGATAAAGAAAAATTATAAAAAATCTTTTAAAAAATACAAAAATTATTACTACACAGATACCTGTCCGTTACCAATGTATGTATATTAAGTAGACAAGGGTGACGCGCCTGTTAAAACATGTCCCAAAAATTAACAATATTCATCTTTTCAATTCTAATCCGAAAGTATAGTTTCTGGGCATAATTAAATTGAAGGATTAACGGTCCGTTAAATCATTCATCATAATAATAAAGAAATAATGCGGTATTATCTCTAGGCATACTATACGGGCGCTTTTCCTTTCAATGATTAGTTTTGATGAATCTAGTAATCTGTCAGTATGTGTATATCCATTTTTTCTGTATTTGATTTACCATTTGCATAATCAGGCCGTTTGCCCTACCATTTGTTATCATTATTGATTTGAGAATAATATGAGTGGGCATCTCATACCTTATGTTGGTATGTCGGTGATAAAAAATTTTAAGGTTAAGCGCCCGATCTTTTCCAAAATAGCGATACTAACTCCAGCTTAATTTGCTAATTATATGATCTAATATTTATGGAAATACCTGGTTATAGTGTCATAAGAATCATCTAATAATTGAGAATATTTTTTAACATCGTATTCTAAAAATTTATCACATAATTGAATAGGCAAAGCCCGTTGAAGATAATTTTTGTTATGAAAATCAGTTATTACATATTTTATTTCTTCTCCTGCATGCAACCATTTACCATTATTTAGCAATACGCAAATAACACCACTTTCAATTGTTTTTCTTTTGGAATATTCGTCACTATTTTTGGTTATTCTTTTAGTGAATACAAATTCAGAATAATGGATTCTCCTAGATAAGATCAAATCTTTGTATTTTTTATGGATATTTTTTAAATTAAGTAGATTCTGTTTAATTGTGGTAGTACTATTATAATCAGACATGGCCTTGAGTAATTCGTTTTGAAATTTTATAAATAGTGGTGGAGTATCATGTCGTCTTGATTCTATTCCTCGAGCTTTAATAATTCCATCTTCAAAAACCCCAAAATATCTATTTAATGCTGGAAGTTCAGGTTGAATTTTTTTAGATGAATCAAATACAATCCATTTGTATAGGCCTTCAAAAGAAATAGAAAAGCCAGTTTGCTCTTCAATATCTTTTTTTATTTTTTCAAATATGGTTTTATCTTTTACATTGTTAATATTATTTTTTATCCAAATAGAGTCGACTATACCATGCAGTATTTCAAATCCATGATTTTCAGCAATATGAGAGGTTTTTAGTAAAATATCTCTAGCAAATGCACATACTACTATATGAGCATCAATTCTTCCAAATTTGGAGTTGCTAAATCCTAAATATCCAAAAGATGTTACTAAAATCCATTTTAAGGCGACTTGTCTATTATCATACCTGTTTTTTAATTCATTATTTTCTTGATTCGCGATATCGTTTTTCCTTTTTTTATATTCTGCCCGTCTATCCAAAACAATTTTTAAAGATAATGGTATTATCCCTCTCTTTTTTTTACAAGTGTAGTAAAGATGCTCAAGCCCTGGAACTTTATTATCTTTTTCATATTTACAACATTCACAATTAATGGTTTCATGTGAAACATTTTTTCTTAACATTATATTTGGATAAAGCGATACAAAATCAAACTCTGCTACCTCATCATGGGCTCCAGGTTTTGATTCAAAAACAAATCCACCTTTATCCACCATCAGTAAATCATTGAATGTTTTAAAGATCTCTGAAGTGGTAGGCTTCCATGGTATCAGAATATCCTTTTGTTGTGCATTATAAAAATACAGACTGGAAAGACATTTTCCTATTGTAGAGCGGGATGCAAGCTGCAGTGGTATTCTACATACTCGAGATATTTCTGCAAGTCCGTCTAATCCATTGTCTTTATAAATAAAAGAGTTGTTACTATCAATGTGTATTCGTCCATATAAATAAAATGGTTTTGGTTTAAAATGGATTTTGCCGTATGAAACAAATGATGTTGATAGTGGAGTGTTTGATGATGAAAAGGTTGTTTTCAAAATCAAATTATATTTTCTTTTTAAAAAGCCTTGATTTGATTCTCTATTTAGATTTGATAATAAAATATCGTCTATATTTAAAGACTTTGCTTTATAAAATAAATGTGGAAATAAAAATTGGTCGCCGCCTGTTGTCAAAATTATATCCGGATCTATTTTTTTTATAATAAAAGAAAACTCTAATATGGTATCAAGTTCATTTTCTTTTGATATCAAAAAGCTTTTACTGGTTTTTCCAAGATTATCAAACACGTTAACTTGAATGGCATTAATTTTATCATCGAATGTATTTGAAATTGATTTTCTTTCTACAGCGATATCAAATGACAAAAATTTGAAATTTGGAATAGTATAATCAAAAGAATTTATACTATCATCAATTAATTGTAGATTAAAAAGATTAGACTCGCTTGCTTCTAACACGTTATAAAATCCAAGTGGATACACATCTTTTTCATACAAAAAAGATTGTTCAGGCGCAATATCTATATTAAATAATCTATAATGTTCAAATTTTTTGCAAAGGTTCTCAATATTTTTTGCCAGATTTAAAATTAAGGATGAATCCTTTATAGTAATCTTTAAAACTTTACTTTCATCTGAATGATATTCTAAATTATTTACAAATTCATATTCTTTAATAAAAGAATTAATATTATTATTGTTTAATAGGGATATTAACTCTGTTCTTGAATCAGATACAACATAAATTGAAGGAGACCAAAAATATTCTAATCTTTTTACTTTTCCATCCTTTTCTTTAATCCACAAGATTATCTTATCTTTTATATGGTAGATATCAAACAAGTATCCTGTAGCAATAATGATAGGATCGGCAACACCTGTTGTCATTTCGTTACTGTTTTATTGTCGTAGTGATACGGCTCTAAAATAACCAAAATGTACAATTGATGAATTTGATTTCTTTAATTCTTTAAATTTTTTACTATTTTTCATAACTACTAGTATGACACTATGTTAATATGTAATACTCAGTGTAATATTATATGTTATAACAGAACTGTATATAAATATACAGCATCTATCGATCTTTAGACTAATAGAATCTAATCAACTAAAATAATTTATTCCTTAGATTTTGACGACCTCTATTTTTAGAAGTTTATTATATTAATGAATATAATATTTCATTTTTAATACGTAAAATGATAATTTCGGATATGTCTAGGGGATATAATTTAATAAATTTTGCTAATTTCATAAGTATGTTAATTTTTATGCTATGACAGTATTCTAGTTGAAATATTGTTTTACTAACATCAAATATTTGAATGCCTATAAAAATTTTATATATTCTCAATCATATTTTGTAATATTTCTATTTTAGTTTGCGGATCATGATTAGAATACATCAATTTTTTAGAAGTTTTTCTAATGGTGCTAGTTATGCAAGAGATCTATATTAGTTTGATGACATTTACGATAATGAAATAGCAAAAAGATGTTCAAAGGATGAGATACAGTGTTTTCCATATGAAAGCAACAAAGAATGTATTCTCAAATTATATAATAATTTACAGAATTGAAAAAACAAAACAATATTGCCATCGCTAATGGTTGAATCATCGCATATATCAATATCTTTAAATTATTTGTATTTCAATATTGATAGAATTCTGTTTATAGAATGAATATTAGTAGTAATCCTACAGTGTTCTTTACTTACAGATTCGATTATCCCCACATAACTAAAAATGTAAGAATCTACAATGATTAAATTCCCCATTGATTAATAGAATTAAGAAATAATATTAAGAGCCTATCCCAAAATTCGATAAGATTATTGCTCTTTTCCTCTTTTGATAAACTATGACCTGCATCCAGCGAATGGACAGTGTGAAGGGGAAAAATAAACATCGTATCATACTCAAAATTCCTGATGAATTATGGGATGAGATTAAAAGTATTCTCCCAAAGGAGAAACCTCCTAGAACAGTTGGTCGACCAATTGTTCGATACAGAAAAGCGATTGATGGAATTCTCTATGTATTAAGAACAGGATGCCAATGGAAAATGCTACCTAAAGAATACGGTTCTAGTTCTACTTGCCATCGTAGGTTTCAAGAATGGAATGGATTAAATGTATTCAAAAAGGTATGGATAAAACTATTAAAAATCTTTGATGACCTTATTGGTATTAATTGGACTTGGCAATCTATCGATAGTATATCAATAAAGTATCCTTTAGGGGGGCGATGACCGGAAATAATCCCACTGATAGAAGCAAACTGGCACAAAAAGACATATTTTAACAGATAAAAAAGGTATACCCATATCTGTTGTAATATCATCTGCAAGCACTCATGATATAAAATTAGTAACAGATGTGGTTGATAAATAGAGTTATCAAACGTCAACGTCAATTGCCATCCCATAAACCTAAACTGAAACAAGAAGAAAATTCAACGTTTATGTCTTGACAAAGCATACAATTCCGAATCTGAAGAGCAAGAATTAATCAAACGAGGATATGTACTGCACATACCATACAAGAAAAAGAAAGGAGATGAAGTTGATGAAGAAAATACAAAAGCTATGCCAAATCGTAAAAAACATTCTCCTAAAAGATGGGTTGTAGAAAGAACAAACTATCGGCATAATAGGTTCAGGAAATGTTTACTCGATACGAAAAGAAGGTTGAGAATTATTTGGATTGGTCCAATTCTCTTGTTGCATAATCATACATAGGAAGATAATTTTGGGATAGGCTCTAAATAAAGTATAAATTAAATTACAAAATCAATAATAAACAGTCTATATTATTTTTAGGTATACGAGAAATACACTGT
>CAVXKW010000003.1:0-33555 GCA_963762475.1 uncultured Nitrososphaeraceae archaeon | reverse complement strand
CATGGGTTCGCTTAATGTTCTTTATCATAAAAAAAAGACACTATGTCATTATTTATATACTAATGGTTTATCCGTTTATTGTCTTTTAGCAAAACGATATTTTATTTTCATATCATTTATAGGATACAGTTTTAAATCTTTTTTTATGAAAATTTTATCAATCGTTCTCATTTATTTAATTTTTTGTTTTACTTTCTTTATCAATCCACTTTATAATTCTGCATCTGTTTTATCTATTTCTCCTTTAAAAAACTCGACTGGTGGAAACCTTGATGAGATAAAGTTCTTACGCTATTCTAATAATAATGTTGCCTATCAAGAAGTAAGTAATGGTCATTTAGATCCTATCTTTCACATATTCCTTTACAATTAATTAATGACGCAAAAAAGAATCCTAATATAAGAGTATATAATAAAGACGGCGCTTCTTATGGGCTTCCTTTAAATCCTTCCAATAATACTCAAACATTTAATCCATTTTCTATTAGAGAAATAAGATATGCTCTAAATTTTTTAATCGATAGAAATTATATTGTAAATCATATTTTAAAAGGATTTGGAACGTTACTTGTTGAACCTTATGGACCATATTCTCCCGAATATCCTAATATAGTTGATGTTGTTGAACCGTTAAAGATTAAATACGATCCTCAAACCGCATCTAATTTAATATCTGAATCTATGAAAAAAGCAGGAGCTAAAGTTGATTCAGATGCGAAATGGATTTACAATAATACTCCAGTTGTTATTAAAATACTTATAAGAAATGATGATCCTGTTAAAAAAGCATTTGGAGATGTTGTTGCATCAGAACTTGATCAACTTGGTTTTACCGTGGTTAAAGATTATGGTGATTTGCTCAAAGCTAATCAGGTAGTTTATGGTTCCAATCCTATGGATCTTGGATGGAATGTATACACAGAATCATTTATCTCAAATTCTTTCCAACGCTATGATCCAGTACAGTAGGACAAATGTATGCTCCATGGGTAGGTTCGATGCCTGGTTTTCAAAATCCATCTTTTTCTCAATATTCTAATTCAACAATTGACAATCTCACTAAAAAATTAATTTTTAATAACTTTACATCTGAGCATGAAAGAAACGTCTTGTTAAAAAAATCTGAATTATTGGGACTTGAAGAATCTGTCAGGTTATTTTTCGCCCGTTCCCAGGATCCATATATCGCTTCTAATAAAATTAATGGACTTGTAAACGATTACTCCAGTGGAATAGCAAATGAAATGTCTTTTATTAATGCTAAAAAAAATATTTCTAATGACAACAACAACAACAACAAATCGCTATCTGTTGGATTAACTCAGATATATCAGGGTGCTTGGAATGGTGTTGATGGTTGTAAAGATTTTTACTGTAGAATAATTAATGATCCAGTTTCCGATCCTGCGTTTTTATTAAATCCTTATACTGGTGATCCAATTCCGTTTCGAAATAATGCTACTGAAATTGTATCTAATGGACCTTATGGAAAAATGTTAGTTCCTAAGGATGCTATTGTTTGGAATCCATATACTCACAAATGGGTAAATAGTGGTAACGTAACTAAATATGCACTTTCCAAGATACAAGTTCGACCATTGTATTCGAATTGGCATAATGGAATGGCAATGGATAAATTTGATTTATTATATCCATTTTATTTTCAATATCAATGGGCAACAGATACCAAAAATAACGATCGAATGTTCGATGCAGAGTATGCTTCTACAACCCTGCCATCTTTAACTTTGATCAAAGGATTAAAATTGAATGATGATGGAACTTTTGATAATTATATTGATTTATGGCATTTTGATAAAAAGCAACTTCCATTATCTGGGTCAATGTGGGCATCTGAACCATGGGAAATAACTCCAGCTACAGAACGTCTAGTTGCAGATGGTAAACTTGCATATTCGAAGACTGATTCTAATATAAAACAAATTGAGCAATTATCTATGATTTTGCCGTCGCATGCTGAATTAATTAAACAAGAATTAGAAAAAATGAAGCAAGAAAAATATATTCCCATGGCATTAAAGGGGCTAATTTCATTAGACTATGCATTAAAAAGATATGATGCTTCAATAAAATGGATTAATATGCATCACAACGCCATAATTGGCAATGGGCCCTATTACTTAGATTCTTTTAATCCCGCTTCCGGAACAATTGTTTTAAAAAAATTTTATGATTCTACTTATCCATTTAAAGAAGGATTTTTTTCAAAATTTGAACATATTCCGAAATTAAGTTTGGATAAAATTAGCGTTCCTAATATTATTAAAATTGGTGAACCATTTGAATTTAATGTTACAGTAGATATTAAAAGTGACGAAACACCTCAATTTAAAGAAAATATCAACTATATTTTATTTGATAGAGTGGGTAATGTTATATTGCATAAATTTTTTAACGCTTCTGATTATTCTTTGGGAATTCATAATAGGTTTCATGATCTCTCACAAATAATTAATAATGACTCTCTAACTCAAATTTTTAAAATAAATGCGAATGTAACAAAATCACTTTCTATCGGGCCTGCCAAATTGGAGTTATTTGTGTCCTCTAAGAATTCTTTAAGACCTGTTATTTATGAGTATACTTTGATTGCTGTACCTGACAAGTAATATATTAATACTCTTTTATTTCTTATGGTAGATAAAGATTGAAAATATTTTTTTTCTTTTTGTTCAAAAAACTTTTAATTTTGTTTATAGTTTTATTAATTACTTTATTTGTAACTATTTTTTTATTGAGCTCTACATTTGATCAGATAACAAAAGATTCCATTAGAGCCCAAGTGACTGCTCAAATTTCTAGTTCTGCTGCTGGTAATCCAAAGTTCCAACAATTCAAAAACTTTGATCAACGACAAAAATTTGTAGAAGAACAGATAAAATTGCAAAGCCAAAGTTTAGGATTAGATCAACCCTGGTATTCTCCAAAAAAACTTTTCAATGATATTGTTAAAATATTATTTTTAGATTTAGGTAAATCTCGATTTGCAACTACATATGATGGCTCAAGTAGTGTGAATGATTTAATTTTAGAAAAAATGCCTAATACTATATTATTATTTACATCTTCATCGATAGTGATCATAGTAATTGGGTTATTTTTTGGGGCATATCTTGCATCAAAAGAAAATAAAATGCCGGACAAATTTGTATCGGGATTTGCTTCTATAAGTCAAGGTGTTCCTACATGGTGGTTTGCAATGATAATGATCGTTGTATTTTCTTTCTTTTTGCAAATTTTTCCATCCAGAGCAACACCTGTGTTATCTCCAACCGACCCTGGATACATTAACGATTTATTGTACCATATGATATTGCCTTTTATAACTCTAATAATAATCGGATTTGCTCCAACTGTTTATTATGTTAAATATATAATTTTAAGAATACTTGATGAAGATTATATAAAAAGCTTGAAAATTATGGGAGTCCCGGAAAAGAATATCTTGTATATACATGCATTAAAGAATGCTGGGCCTCAACTGACGACTATGTTTGGTTTAGGATTAGCTGCCACTTTGGGAGGTTCTGTTTTAGTTGAACAAATATTTGATTGGCCTGGCATGGGTAATTTGCTTTATGGTGCAATTACTCAAAGCGACTCTCCTTTAATTATTGGTCTGGTTTACTTTTTTGCACTCGTTTATCTTTTAACTCGACTAATTTTGGACGTTTGTTTTACTTATTTTGATCCGCGTCTTAAAACAAGTGAATCAGTTTAAACTAGTGTTGTGAATAATATGCTTTCTACTAAATTTATAAAAAAAAACACTGGAGGTATAATTGGATCAGGTATCATAGTAATCTTGTTGATAATGGCTATTTATTCTATTTTTTTTATTCCTATACAATATAGAACTCAATGGAATGACCCGATATATTGGTCTAATAATCCGAGAGATGCTGCACCAAGTTGGATCAATCTATTTTTAAAACCACTTGATTATCAATTACCAGAATATAAAGTATTTTCCCAAAAAGATGCCATTCTCAATTCTATATCAAAGCCATATTTTAAACAGGAAAACTATACTTTTACTTATAATTTTAATTCTGATGATTTTCCTGATGCAATTGATATACCTTATAGCGTAAAATTAGGAACGATTCCACCTGTGATAGATATATATGTAAAAAGGCCTGATGGTCATGCATTCAAAATTTATTCAAATGCCCTTGAATCCTTAACTAATATGAATGGGTCTAAAGTGAATTCTCTCTCAAAGACTTATGATGAGACTAGTAGTAAAGATAATTTAATTTCAGGAAGAATATATTCTTCTTCACAAGAGGTAAAAAACTCTTTAAATGATTATGCCAATTTATTTAATTTTTCCACTTCTGATATTTCGTCCGTAAATATGATATTCTCGAAAACTACATCCAATATACCTTTAAAGGGTACATATAAAATAATATTCTCTATTTATTCATTTGATAACGAAACTGTTTTAAAAGATTTTAAAATAATTGTTCAGGGCAAGGTTTTTGGTTTATTAGGTACAGATGAATTTAGACGTGATGTTTTTTATGGGATATTAATTGGTACTCCTGTAGACCTTTTTATTGGAATTGCAGTAGCATTGACTTCTACCTTTTTTGGTCTTTTTTATGGATTGATAGCAGGGTACAAAGGTAGAAAGACTGAAACATTTATGTTGCTCATTATAGATATCTTTCTTACTCTTCCATCATTTATTTTATTAATCATCATTTCTCTTCATTTTGGAAGAAATCTGTTCTTTTTGATTGGCCTTTTTGTTTTGTTTGGCTGGCCTGGTCTTGCATTATTAAATAGGACTTTTAGTATCCAAATAAAAAATTACCAATATGTACAAGCATCCAAATTGATGGGTGAATCTGATTTGAAAATTGTGTTAAGACATATAGTACCACAGCTGTTGCCTTTTACATTGGCTAATTTTTCACTTGCTGTTCCGGTTGCCATACTTGGTGAATCTGCATTGAGTTTTTTGGGATTAGGGGATCCTGCTTTTCCAACCTGGGGACAAATGTTGCAAGATGCACATACATATTCTGCAGAGACACTAGGGTATTGGTGGTGGATTATTTCTCCCGGGTTTATGATTTCTATAACTAGTGTTGCATTCATATTATTGGGACGATTTTTTGAAAAATTTACTAAAGCTGATACCTCAAGATGATATCAAAATATGTGTTTTCTTTATTTTTTTAAAATAAGAACAATCTATCTCTTTAAAAATTCAATTTCTTTTCCATTACCGTCATATGCATGGAGGTCTATCTCATCATAAGGATACGATATTATGACAGAAACTGAGCCATAGAAATTATTTAGATCCTCTACTGATGGTCGACTAGTCCCACTAGGATGTGAGTGTGCTGTTCCTACATATTTTAAATCAAATGGTAATTCGTTAATAAGAAAACCCGAATAAAATGGACCATGTATTGAAAATGGAGGAATTACCAGGTTATTTATATATATTTCGCTTTTTTTCCTTTTTCCTTCTAATATTAAAATCGCTTCGTAAGGATGGTGCATTTTAGAATAAGAGATTATCCCGTCAATAACATTACGGGTCATTACAACTATTTTTTTATTTATTGGTTTTTGATCATTAATATTTCCATTCTTTCTAAAAAAATTGAAATCCATTAATAGACTTTCTTATATTTGAAAAAATAAAAATATTTTGCGAAAAAAAAAATTTTTATGTTAAACCTTTACCTAGTAATCAAATATACATTTAATAGATTTGTTTTATATTATAGATAAGAGAATAATCTTTTAATATCTTTGGAATCTATATTTTTTTTGGTTTGATTTCTAGAACTTTTATTTTAATTTTTTTGGCTTCGATATTATTTTTTTCAGGCGTATGTACGTATGTTAATGCTCAGCAACCTGGGCCTGTTAATAATAGTCCAAGTTCAAGTGTATCTAATATTATAAGTACTCCAAAAAAATCCATAGGTGTAAGAATAACATCGCCAGTTTTTGGAGATCATATTCTTATCAATGGTAAAAATTATTTTAACAAAAATGGCGAAAAGCTTATAGTTAGGGGTACATCTGTATTCAATTCTAGTTTAACTGAGTGTAGTGTTTCAATAATTGCTAATGGTATAAAGCCTTATCAAATTACCAATGGTACTGGTCCCAAAGGAAAATCCGATTATTCATCTTGGATGTATGGATTCTCGCCATCTTATTCCTCTTTGAAGGTTGGATCTAATAAAATAACTGCTAAATTGACTTGCGAACCGAAAAGCCTTGTAGCTTATTACAGTGTGAATGTAACCGGCGCGATTTCTAATGCTGTTCTAAAACCTACTGCTGTTAAACATGCCATTTCTACCGCTACTGTCACACCTGCACCTGCAGTCGTAAAACCTTTACAAAATACCTCAGTAAAATCTATTACTTCACCTTCTCTTGTGAATAACAGTTCAATTCCAAATAATCAATCAATTTTGCAACCTCCTGCACTTTTACCTCCATCTCCTCACTTTAACGCCAGTACGGCTTTATCTCCTCTTTATATTACAACACCAAATATCTCTTCTACAATCCAAACACCGGTTACACCTCCTCCTGTTATACCTGCCCATAACGCTACATCACTTACTGCCATTTCACCTCCATCTTCTTTAAATAATAGTGGTAATCCCTATTTGTCTCCACCGACTCAAGCAACTGCTCCTCAAACACCGCCGTCACCTCCTGTTGTGCCAGCCAATAATGCTACATCTCCTCCTCTTCCATCACCGACTCAAGCAACTGCTTCTCAAACACCGCCGTTACCTCCTGTTGTGCCAGCCAATAATGCTACATCTCCTCCTTCTGTTACAGCCTTGAATAATAATTCCATTCCTTTGACAGGGCAAAATAAGTCTACTATAGAAAATCCTAAGTCGATGAACATTGTAATTGATACAAAAGGCGGTGGAAAGAGTAGATCTATTGTTGTAGTGACGAGGGATCTATTAACCGATAAACCCTTGGAAGGTGTTTCTCTTAACGGTTCTATAAATGATCATACATTTTCCGGAATTACTAACTCAAAGGGCGAATATAACAAAGGTATTTCATCTATTCTTCATAAATCTGGAACCACAATCAATGCACAAGTAACCGCTTCTGCAGATGGCTATAAAACCGATAATGCTAATGCAACCTTTACCATTTCGTCAATATCTCATTCAATCTTTGACCATTCAAGCCCTGACCATTCAAGCCCTGACCATTCAAGCCCTGACCATTCAAGCCCTGACCATTCAAGCCCTGACCATTCAAGCCCTGACCATTCAAGCCCTGACCATTCAAGCCCTGAATTTAAAACAAAGATTAATAGCGGTGCACAAGACATGGCCTCAAAAATCGCTAAAGATGTACAAAGCCAGTTAAGTAAACAAGGAATTAATATTCCACTTCCATTTGGATAATGGTTTGTTAAGGGACATTATTTTTACTCCAAATTTCTATTTTATTTAATTCACGGAAATGGTGTGCTCAACTTAGGACAAATCTATATCCTACCTTGACATACGTTCTCTATCTCAAAAGATATGCTAAGGCTATTTATTGTATATTATACCTGAATTATTCTTTTGGATCTGAAAAAAAATTATTTTTTTTATAAAAAGCAAGTTATATGTTCATTGGAACAATTAATATATGTTCTCTAAATTTCAACTAGTAAATGGTAATTTCATTCCTTTGAGAATGTCGTAAATAATCGTAAAGGGTGACGAATAGATTTTGCGTTTTATTATAATTATTATGCTAATGTATTTATAATACTGTTATTAATTGGTATATTAAATATTTTAATTGATATAACTTTATTTGTTACTAAAATAGATTAATCAAATACTATGTGACCAATATGAGAGACATAATAGACTTTATGATTTACATTAAATATAAAAATATTCGCATCATTAATAAATTAATGTAGTTGATGTTTATGGATCTTCGTTTATGGAATATTTTTTATTATTGTAGTATATTGGTAAGTTCGACCAATTAGATTATTTATACTATTAGGATTATTTATTTTTTCTTATAGATTTTGTAGTGGTTTCAGATTATTTATGGAACTCATTTTCCTAAAATTTGTATAATATATTAGGTATGATAACTTATCATGCTCTTTTTGGCTTGTTTTTAAATACATCTTTATGAATCTTGAACATTTAACTCCTGATAACGTACTCTAGCAATGTTCTCTTTAGAACGATTTTTGTTATATTCTTTTTTTTGACATGGTTTTAGATTTCTCATATTTCTATTTTATATGAGTGATTGGTGTTTTGGAAAGTTGTATTCTACTCTGCGATATCTTTACAAATGTATTAGCAACTTTTCGAATTGAGATATTTCTTTTTATTATATATTTACCTTGATTATTCTTTTCTTATTATTTATATTTTGAACTATGATGCAGATGTTAATCATTATATTTGCCTTTATAATGTATTTTTTTTATCTAAATATATTTCGTATCTTTTGTTTACATGTTTTGTTATGCGTTGCTGATCTGTGAAATCTATGAAAGAAATGAATTCTGAAATCCTGGTAAACTTCTAGCACATAATCTTTTTGTCTATTTGCATATATTTTGGGGGATTGATACATACTTTAATATCGAAATTTTTATCCTTAGTATATTTCCATAATTATTTGTTTGAAACATATTTAGTAGAAATTTAGATAGTTTGTAAATTACAAGATGATATTGTATCAAAAACATACAATATCTGTCTTAACATTAAGTTAAAAGATCCTATTATTAATATTTCATTTGAAGAGATGGACTTTGGATAACCTGTGGTGAGGGTAAATAAAAGACAAGAAAATGATTAGAATTAACTCAAATTTGCCAATCCTAATTATATAATCTATTTACTATAAATAGGTACACAATCCTTTTGTTATAAACTAATTAACCTGTATTTTGTAATTATTCTAAAGAAAGTAGAAAAATTCTTTAAAATATCGTTATATTGCCATATAGTATGCCAACCAAAAATAAATAACAATCCAAGTATATACGAATTAATTTGTGATAGTTTTTATAAATAGCTTTATAGTATACTCCTATTTTTTATACGTCTGTTAATTTCGTATGGGTAGTTAAAAATTTGAAAGGTAATGAATATCTGTGTGTAGAAATTAATTTTTTTATAAAAAAATATGCTTTTATCTTCTTTACCTAGTACCGGAAGAAGCATGTCTATGAGAATTGAAACAATATCCACAAAATCCTAATGTGCTTGATCTACCATGACAATTGCATTCACACCTACTTCCAATTGAAAATTTCTGTTTCATTATTATCTTCTCTCTTCGTGACTTATAACGTTATGTAATGATTTGACTAGATTCACTTTTTACTATGCTAAACTTTTTTACTGTGGCTTCCATGAATTCTCAGTATTAAAAAATGTATTTGGATTAAGATTAAAGATGTTAATGGCAATGTACAAAGTGTTCTTAGTTAATATATTTCCGACTCATTTATATTATAGTAAATATTCTTACATACATTCTCTAAATTGCTCTCTTTAGTAGATACTTTACCGTCTCTAGGTTAAATTACCATGTTTTATCTTACAACTTGATGATTTTAAATCGCAAATAATGCATAATAATATGATATCTTGACTATATTTTTTTACTTCCAATAATACTATTTAACAATATATATATGGTGAACTTTTTAGTAATCAAAATATCTTTACCTAGCATTTAACTATCCAAATCTTCTTCTTTACTTTATTTTACTATGTTGTTTTTCTCCATCAACAATCTTGACTAACGTTCTGTCTATTTCTTTACTTTTTTATAATCCTGGAAGTGGTATTAGCCAAACATATAATACTGAAAATTCTTGAAGCTTATATTCTTTGGTAAGTATATGAGGCTTGGTCATAATTCGATACTCATACTTATCAGAAATTCTATTTCATCAGCCAGTTCCAAGCATATATTTTATTGATTTTGGATTTATTTTCTCAGTTTTACAGTTATAGTATATCATTATTTGATATAATAAAACAGACAAAAGTACAGTTGCAGATACCGTATGATATCCTCGTGCATGTGATGAGTCTATCCTAAAGACTGATTTTATATGTTCTATCAATGGCTCTATCGATATTCTTCTTCGGCTGTAGATAGACTGCCCCAAAACCGATTGATAAAAGCATACAAGTTCAAGCCTCTTTTTGGAAGTACTTTCGTATCTTTCTAGGGGACAAACCAAATCTATTCCTAATACCTTCTTGCTGTATTCATACAGTCCTTATCGTCATAGCCGGGATCAGCTATCATGTATAATAGATGGGGTAAAGAGAATATGGTAGATGCTGAAGTTAAAGAAACGTACATCTGGTTATCCTGTATATTAGCAGTAGTTACATCTCTGCTGTTGGAGGTACTATAAGGTCTCCTGTTGTACATGTTAGATGTAGTTTGTATCCAAATATCCATTTCTTGGTATGACTATAACCCCACCTTGCATCTGTATCGATGCCAGAACATGGTACTATACCTTTCTTCATGGATGATTTATGCCATACAGGACCTTTTGCTTTTAAAAGAGTACTGTCTACTGATGTTATAGAAGGATCTACCCTCATACCTTCTGTAACAAACAGGTACCCCATTGTCGATATCCTTTGTTTAATATCCGTAGACAGGGTCTTCAATCGCCTGTCAAATGTACGCCTGTTAGGTATTGATACAAGACCGCAGGCTATTGCTAGTTTATGGTTATACAAACAATTCATGTTAAGAAAAATATGTAATGCATTGTTGGAATCGATTCTCAACCATATCCTTACAATAAAACATCTTATACCAATTAGCACAAGTATGCTAAACAATTTATCTGGATATTCATCATAAAACACAAAAGCTATCTAGATCCTTGTATTATTCTATATATACTCAATGGCATCATTGCCCAAATCTAAATTGATTAATTTATACAAAAAAGAACACGATCCAAAAGTAAAGGAAAGACTACTTCTAATTATCAAGGTAAGAGAAGATAAACAAATTCCATTTCGTGTTGTAAATGAAATGCATAGAAGCAATCCGTGGGCTTTTGATTGTTAAAAAGATATGATAAAGAAGGTTTAGGAGGATTAAAAGATAGAATAAAAACAGGTAGACCGCCTGAACTATTTAAAGAAACAAGTTACCAAATTAAAAAGGAACTATCCCGCTCCAAACAAGGTTGGACTACAAAGCAGGTTGAAGAATTAATCATAAAGAAAAGCGGTATAAAATATCACTATACCCACATATACCGTATACTTCGAAAATGGGGCTTTAAACAGAAGGTGCCAAGAAAAGTACATGTTAATACTGCGTCTTTGGAAGAGAAAAATAATTTCAAAAAAAAGACAGAACAGATATTTGTGAATATACAGCAGCAGCAGCAGCAGCAAGATGGATTTACTATAGTATCACTGGATGAATCATTCTTTTTTTACGAATCTTGTAAGACGCGTTTGGATTAAACAAGATAAAAGACCTGTAGCTAGAGTAACAGGTTCACATAAACATTCATGTATTTTTGGCGCCCTCTGTCTTGGAGGGAATAAGCAACTATTCAGGCAGTATGACAATTAATGGCGATACATTTCTTGATTATCTAAAGAAAATACATGATAAATTTCCAGAATGCTATTTGTTCATGGATAAAGCATCTCCTCATTATAAATCCAAGAAGGTACTAAAGTATTTTGAGGAAAACAAGGATGCTTTGATACCTGTATATCTTCCAACTGCATCACCCGAATTTATGGTAATGGAGGAGATATGGAATATTTCAAAACGAGATCTACTTGTTTTGAAATATTATCAATCATTTACAGATTTTAAAAATAAGATATCTAATTATTTCAGAACAAAAAGATTTAATCTGGATATGAGGAACTATTTGTTACGAAATACAATTTAGAAGACATATGCTAATTGGTATACAATTACAGTTGGAGAATATACATACGGTCTGCCACGTTTCCTTTTTGCAGTGGGCCAGGGTATGCAACCTATAATATACAGAATGTTAAAGAGTATGGATTCCTTTATTCTATCAGAAGATAATCTTTGAAACAGTTGTTCTCAAAATAATGTCTCAAGGGTTAGCTTTAAGCTATATGACATATATGAAAATATATTTGAATTATGACCAGGTCTCATGTATATTAAAAAGTTCTTTAACTAATGTGATCGTCTTTATAAAAATGGAATTAATTCCTTGTTAGTAATAATTTTATTCTAGTAGTTACATTTATATATAATATATATTCATTTTATAATACTTTTATGAATACCTTTGTAATTTTGCGAACATAATCATTTTTGTATCTACATTACTTCTATCATTCATTATGATATTGTATTTATAAATCTTTTTTGTGGTATCCTTGAAGAATTCTAGTCTGTGTAGTAGTAGTATGGGTATCTATTTTATCGCATTGGTTATATTCCGTATGTAAATCCTTATTATGATAACTTTTAATAGGTTCAAATAGTTGATTATATGTTTCATTATATTTTTTGTTTCTGATTGATAAATAATCCTTACAACATTTTGTTGTTCTGTGTTATATATTATTGGGTTCTTTTAATAATGCCTTTCTTATATTGGAAATGCATGTGAAGAAATTGTCTTCAAGAACCTCCTTGCTTAAGGATACTATGTATCTCTTTCTGTGGAAACTGAATATGAAGTATATCTATAGATCGAGGTAGATATAAAGCGTTCTACTATGCATATTTTTCAATATATTGATGCATATTGCAGTTTCTTAATCTTTCGATGGATGACAAATCAAGGATAATCTATTCAATAAACGACTTTAATTGACTTTATATTTTGTATCTTCTAAAAATTTATCTTATAGTATTTGAGACATATTTTTAAATCCATTTGAATATATGTGATTTCTTTTGAAGTCGAATGATGGTATATCTACTGTTTTTCTGAATAATACTGAAAAATAAAAACATGAAGTTACCTTAATCAAGAAAGCGACATTCAAATTCTTGAGGCATTTGTAGTCTATGTTTTATTATCTATTTTCCTAAGGATTGATATACATTGTTTTTCGAACCATAATCCTTTACGAATCTGAAGATATTACTCTTATTCATCTCAAGTAGAATACTATCTACTATGCATTTTATTTACATGCGATAATAAACAGGTCTTGCGTAATCACTGTTAAACAACCTTATCAATACTGTTAATTTATAACATATCCTTCCTTGCTTTCATATGACAGATTATCTAAAAAACTAATATTCTTAAAATCGTTCACTGCTTTAGTAGGGGGAAAAATCAATATATAATACAAAAAAAGCCAAAAGATGTGATAAATATGTTCAGCGTTTATCGTCCAAAAGAAATGACGTTGTAGATGGAAAAGCAAGGGCAGGAAGTTTTTGGTCTTTTTATCCCTTACCTAATTTACTTTGTGATTTCGTCTATGACTTAAATATGTAAAGTATGGAGGCAATTAGATGAGATTTGATGACAATTATTCTCACCAATTGTAACATATGTATTATTAAATTCTTATTATACTGATGGTAAATGTTTTTGAAAAGTATATTTTGTGAATATCTATCAAGTGCAAAAGAAGGACATGCTAATTATAATATGTCATACTGCTATTTTCTGATTATGATGGATTTACTAGATAATAATTATATGGAGAAACTATGCGATCGTTCTGTAAATTCAGAACTATCTATTACTATAACGTCTCCCAATTTCTTTGTTTATTTCTTCCTCTTTTATAATTTCTCCTCTGCGACCCGGTGTTCTCATCATTTGTTGTCTTACATGTCTGTGTTCATCATCCAATTCGTTAAATCCTAGATCTTTATTATCTATCTGTTGTCTTTTATTTTTTAATTGTTCTGAATATGATTTGCGAAAAAGTTCTTCTTTTTCTAAAAGTGATTCATCAATGGTAGTATCAATCGTTTTAGAAATTTTGTTCATCATGCCTAATATAGTATAGCAATCATAGTATTAAAATCACTCTGTTCACTTAACATCTTTCATTATTATGAACTTCTCTAAAAAATTGCAAATAATTAATCACGTATTATAGTTCATATTTCTTACTTATGGATGTAAAATAATCATCAAAGTTTTTCTATTCTTTACACATTCATCTTTCATGATTTATTTGCAATTATTATTATCACTATTTGTTCATATCTCGACCTGTTTTTTGTGCGTTCATACGATAGGTTATTCAAAAAGCCACTACTATTTAAATTATTTACCATATTTGTAATAAGAGATTGAGTATTTAGGCCCTGTTAACTTAAGGAAAAACCTACAGCTTGAATACAACCATATATCATATGTGTACTAGAAATAGAACGTCTTCACAAATTATTGGCTATGGATTACATTTGCATTTTCTTGGGCTATCCTTTAGAAACACAGCCAAAGCATTATCATTTTTAAAAATAATAAAAATAAGTCATGTATCAATCTGGAACTGGCTACAAAAGTACAAACCAAAGAAATATTTTAAGAAAATGAAAATCAAAGAATATGTCATCGATGAAACTGTGATAAAAGGCGGGCCTGATTTAATATGGCTTTGGGTCGCTATTGAACCGACAAACAAGGAAATCCTTTCGTTTCATATCTCAAAAGAACGAAATATGTTTGTAGCCGAGCGATTTCTATCTCAGGTAGTAAACAAGTACGGATTACATTTAGTTTCGTCAGATGGTGGTACTTGGTATCCACAAGCTTGCAAATTCTTGAATCTATATCATCATCTTCATTCCTCTTTTGAAAAAACATAATTGAAAGAACAATACAGTACATAAAAGATAGAACTGAATGTTTTGATGATTACTTTCCGTTCAGAAAGAACAATTGTAAATTAAATCATATTAAACAATGGCTTAGCATGTTCATCGATCAACATAGTAAAGAAATATTGTCTTAAGTTAACAGAGCCATTCTTTGATTCTATTATCTTTTAAAGCTTAATATATTTTAAACCAATTTTAATTATGATCAACTAGAAACTAGTTTATCACTAAATTAATCAAGTATAATAATAATGATGCTTCATAAATCATGAAGATGAATAATTAAATAATGAAATGCATACCTCGGAATGTGGTGATTATTATAAATTCAAATAGAATTGATAATGATAATGACTATTATAATAACGTATTATCATCATTGTTATATTCTAAATTATTAAAATATTCTTATTTGAAAAAAAATATTAAAAAGTTAATAGATTATTACCTTGGATGATAAATTAAATGAAGAATAATATTAAAACGATTCTAGTTACTTACCCTGAAGATTTTACAGTAAATGAAGCAAAGAGTCTGGTAACTTCTATTCCAAATTATGAAATTATAAAGGTTTTCACACAAAAATATCTTAATCGTGTAAAATATGGTGTGGGTTCAGGTAAAGTACAAGAGATAGAAAGTTTCGTTAATGAAAATAAAGATATAGATACAATGGTTGTAGATGAACATTTAAGCTCAAAACAAATATTTAACCTAGAACAACTTTTAAAAATTAAAGTTATTGATAGAGATCGATTAATTCTTGATATTTTTTATTCTAGGGCTACAACCGTAGAAGCCAAATTACAGATTCAACTTGCAGAAATACAGTATCAAATGCCAAGAGTTAGAGACCAGGCAAAATTGATGAGCAAAAGCAATGAAAGGGTTGGAAAAGGTGGTATGGGTGAATATATAGTAGATGTTCATTTCCGAGATTTAAAAAGACAAATGTCTTTTGTCAAAGAAAAACTGAAAGATGCACAATTAAAACGTCAAGTATATCATCAACAGAGGTTAAAAGTAGGAACACCTATAGTATCTTTAGTAGGATATACTAGCTCTGGAAAAACAACATTATTTAATCTTCTTACAGGTGAAAATAGAGAAACATCTGAATCCCTATTTACTACTCTATCTACTACTACTAGATCTCTGAATACGCCCAATAAAAATAAAGTAAATAAGGTGCATGAAAATGAAGAAAAAATTTTAATTGTCGATACAGTTGGCTTTATCAGCCGACTTCCGCATTACATGATCGATGCATTCAAATCAACTTTGGAAGAATCTCTTGTAGCAGATTTAATATTACTTTTAATCGATTGTTCTGAGGAAATGGAAAATATTAAAATAAAATATTACAGTTGTTGGAATGTTTTGAAGGAACTAAAGGTTGATAAATCCAAAGTTTTTGTTGTATTGACTAAAGCAGATAAAGTTACATCAACCACAATAAATGATATCTATGATCATTTGGATATCGCCTCAATTACTAATAAAGCAATTTTGTCCTCTAAAACAGGATATGGGATTCATAAACTAAAAAATATGATACTCTCAAAACATTATATAGAAAATGAAGAAAAAAAAATATCAATAAGTTGATTATATTTTAATTTGGCTTAGATAACAACAGTATTTCTTTATTGTACTGATCAATGAGTAATTATTTTTTTTTAATATTTATATGCATTTGTCCTTTTTACACGAAAATAATTAAAGCACTTGACTCTGTTTTGATACATTACATAGTTCTTTCTATCAGGCTTTTCTCATTATTCAAACTTAGAAAATGGTTAGTTTTAAAATTATACTTGGTTGTAAATATCTTATTTGTTCGCTAGTAATAATCAGATGTTTGTCATAAACCTTGATTTAGCCTGCAATGAACCTGTGCTACAAATATGGTTATCTGGATATGGATCACACAAGGTCTGTTATATTCCTAGATTAATTTTGCCTCATAGCACGTTTAATTCAAAACAAACATTGAGTTGAATCACTAACACTATATTTTGAAATTATTTTTCTTTGTGTTGATATCTTTTGATGACGAAATTTCAATCTCTATATGATATTGTTCGTCTCTGGACTATTTGTAAAAATGATTATATTTCATATGTCCTCATTATAAAACAATCAAGAAAGTATCTATGCGATCATAGTCATTCGATAATCGAGTTCTTGTTTTTCCTTTATTAATTGGAGATATGGAATGTATTTAAATGTAGGATTTTTCTAAATTTAATAAAATCAGTTCTATCATTTATGACAATCATCAAAATAGTTTAGTTTGTGCATTTTGAACTAAAATTTGTTTTATTGGCTTCCAAGAAAATCTTATATAGTTTTTCAAATTCAAACTATTTAATTCAATTCCATCTTTTATGAATGCCTTGGTTTTAGGATCCGATGGATAACCTGATCCTATATCTTTTCCAATTTTTTCTTTTATCTTTGTTATTTCATTATCTCTTGTTACTTTTGCTACTATGGATGCACACGAAACTATGATATTATCCAAATCGGCCTTATGAAATGAATAAATGGAAATTGATTTATTTTTAACCCCTTTTTTTATTTCTTGCTGAAATCTATATGTATTTACATCACATGCATCAACAATTATTTTGTTTGCATCGAGATTATTTGCTATTACTGTCATATATTTTGATTCTAGTTTATTCAACTGATTTAATCCTACAAATTTGTCGATTGTTGTACAGTTAATTTTGCATATATAAACAGACTTACATAATAGAATAATTTCTTTAAATAATGTTTGACGTTTGATCGGTTGTAATTTTTTTGAATCGGTAATTTTCATCTCTTTTAACCTATTAATTTCTTTCGAATCAAAAGATATGCCTGCTACAACTAAGGGACCTATAATAGATCCCCTTCCTGCTTCATCTATACCACCTAAAATCAATTAACTTGTTTTAACCTTTTAAATAAAACTATATAATAATTTATTACTTTCATATTCACGTTGATTTTTTTATCTAATCGTGATGGTGGCTCTTTATCCTCTTCATACTCTAATTCCAACCCATCTTATGACGATTGGTCGTTTTTCTCTGAACATACTACTAGGTTTATGGTGCCTTCTAACACAATAAAAGAAAAAGAGCCATCAAAATTTCCTGTATTTTTTAATCCTGCTGCAAAATTTAATCGAGATGTTTCTATTCAAATTTATAAAACCTTTATTGAGTCCAAAAAAAACCTTGAAAATTCTTTTGTTGATACGATGACCGGTTCCGGTATAAGGGGTTTAAGAGTTGCAAATGAAATATCTTCAATAAACAAAATTATTTTCAATGATATTAATCCATTTTCTATTCAAATAGCTAAAATTAATTCTATTTTAAATAATGTTTATTCAAAGTGTAATTTTTTCAATAAAGAAACCTGTAATTTTTTATCTGCTGAATTTACTTATGAAAAAAGAGCTACTATAATCGATATAGATCCATTTGGGACACCTGCTCCGTTTTTGGATTGCGTATTGAGATCTGTTGAAAATGGCGGATTGATTTCAGTTACTGCAACTGATACTGCTGTTTTGTGTGGTGTTTATCCAAAGGTCTGTTATAGAAAATATTATGGAAATTCCTTAAGAACAAAATATTCTTTAGAAATAGGGGCTAGGTTATTACTTACATTAATATCTTTTATCGCATCACGAATGGATTTATCTGTTCATCCAATATTTTTACATGGATATAGGAATTATATTAGAGTATATTGTAAAATCGTAAAAAGTAATTTTCTTGCAAATAAATTACAAGAAAAAATAGGTTTTGTTATACATTGTTTTAATTGTGGAAATAGATATTTAATAAATAAAGTAAATCAAATATCTGCAAATTGTGATTATTGTAATAATAAAGTAACTATGGGGGGACCAATATGGATTTCAAAAATATTTGATAAAGATTTGATATCTGAAATTACAAAATCCGTTAATACAACTTCTAATGAAAACGATTCATTAAATTATGATCATGTTAAAGAATTTTTTAAATTATCTTTGACCGAACTTGATGAATATCCTTATTTTTATATAAATGATGAATTAGGCAAAATCTTGAAAAAAAATGTTTCAAGCCTTGATGATATTTCTGAATTGTTAAAGAAAAATGGATATTTGTATAGTAAGACTATTTTTGCTTCCAACGGTTTTAAAACAAATGCATCAATAAAGGACCTTAAGTACTTGCTTTTGTAATATGTCTAAAAAAATATTGAAAATATTCTTTTGTTTTCTATGTTTTATCCTTCTTCATATTTTGCATGAATAAGATAATGATCTTTTTCAAAAGGATCAAGGTTTATTATTTGTATTATTCTGAAATTATTATCTTCCAATTTTTTCGCTTCTTCTTGAGCAATTATTTTGGGTTCTGCAAGTACATCTATACTTCTTGATTTGATAATTATTAGTAAATCTCCGTTATTTTTCAAATAACTTTTGCAATTGTCAATTGTTATCGTTGTCTGATCTGGCTGTGCGATATCCGCATATACAACATCTACAACTCCGAAATATCCATAATATTTTAAATAATTTCTAGCGTCTAAAATAATTGGAATGATATTATGTCTTTTAGATGATACATTTTCAAGTAATTCTCTTGCTACCCTAACTGATGGTTCTACTGGAAATATTATTCCTTTGTTTCCTATAATATCTGAAACATGGCTTACTGTAGTTCCAGTTGATGCACCTAAATACAAAACTCTTATAGATTGTCTAATTGGATTTTCTTTTAGACCTTTTAGTATGGCTCCTGCCAATTTACTTCTAAAAGGGTCCCATAACCTGTATTCAATATCATCATCCTTAACTATTTTTTCACCATAAACACTATTACCAATAATGAGGTTTTGTGTTGCAAGCTGTTTTTCATTTTGCTTGTCTAATAAAATAACATATGAACCGTTATCAAATTTTTTAATTATATTTAATTGGTTCATTTAGCCGTAATATCTTTGCATTTGATATTCTATTTTAAATTTGTCTTTTAATTCCTCGAGTATTTTTTTCATTTACAAAAATCCTTTCTAAATTTTATAAAAAGTATACATACTGCGTTACTTTTATTTTTTATTTTTTATTTGATTTGTGATACCTTTTAGATTTGTTCTTTCTATATTTTGGATTGCCTCCACCTTGCCCTTTCTCCTGCCATTCTCTTCTTTTACCTGCATCACTACCACCCCCATCTCCTCTATTTCTTCTATTTCTATCTCTTCCAAATCCTCCCCTATTGCCTCTAAAACCAGGTGGTTTTTCTTCAACAGTGGGTGGCTCTTTATATTTTTCTTGAATCTCCTTTAATCTATCGGTTAGTTTATCTGAAAGCAGTTGGTTAGCTTCAGAACTATGCCCATACACATCCATTCGAGCTGCAATTGCTGTCTTGGCCGCTATAGCTCTTGCCATCTTTCCTCTTTGCCATTTAGGTGCTGAGTGAATAACTGGATGTTGAAACAAAATTCCATGTTTTGGAGGGTTAGATCCTGTTTTTAGTGTTCTAAATAGCGCTTTTTCTGCTCCTAATATTTGTATTGTACTGGCTGAAAGAGATGAAAGTTTTTTCAAACTACCTGCCTTCGAAATTAGTCTCGCACCCACAGATGCAGTAAGTAACCCCTTTACATTTGGTGCAATATCTTGCATTGATATTTCAATGTGCTCTTCTAAATTCTTTCTTATTCTATTTAATGAAATTACTTGTTCTGCAATATCTTGAACAATTGATAGATTTTGGTCTGTAATTTTGCCTCCTCTACTTTTTGTTGATACCTGTGTTATTATCTCAATTTTATTATCTGGAATATCTAAAGTTTTCAAAAAATCACTGGATATGTTCTCTCTTTTACCGCATGAATAAACTATGTTTGCATACGTGCCCGGATTTTGTAATAAATTATCAATTTCTGGGAAATGTAAACCGTACCATTCTCTCATTCTAGTTGCCAGCGTATTTGATATTTTATCTATTTCATCTAATGCGTTTATCGATTGGCTTATATGTAAGTCAATTTGTTCTGATGCTTCTTGTATTTTAATAGATGACCAATTTAAAGAAAAATCCCTAAGATTATCAATTATTTCTTTCTCATTTGAAAAAAAGTTTGATTGTAAATATAGATGCAGTTTATTTAATTGAATATATTTTTCTACTGACTGAGAGCATTTTTCGATTGATTCAAATTTTTTGTCTTCAATTAGTAGGTTACGTATTTCAGGAATATTTGTTATCATTTTTATATTTGTTTTATTTTTGAAAACTTCTAAATCTTCTATAATCTTGATAATTTCACTATATTGTTTTTCTTTAATTTTTTCATGTATATCTATGGGATCTGTAAATTTATTAAAGTAAATTATATCCCTGTTGGAATTTAAAACAACAATTCCTAATTCTAGGGTTATTATATAATAATTGTTATTACTAGTATTATCCTCCATATATCTTGAATTCAAATCTAATTAATTTATAAAGGATAATAACCTTGCTTTTCTTAATTAATTTTGGTTAGTTGGTTCTACAACTTGCATTAATTCTGAATTTGGTATTATCAATATCTTAGTATTTTTTCCATATTTTTTTAGAATTACTTCTAATCCATCTTTAATCCTTGGTAGTGGTTTTATGCCTAATTTAGTTAAAAAAGTATTAGGTAAAGATGATACGGCATAAATATCCAATTTATCTTTAATGAGATTTAAAAAATTGATATGCTCTAAATCCTTTAAATATTCCCATTTTTTTAGCCCCGTATTATCTAGTTTGTTTTCTATTGTCTGTAGTAATGCTCCTTTTTCGTCGCCTATTCCCATTTTATTTTCTGACAAGAGGATCAATGTTCCATTTTCTTTAACAGAATGAAGGTTGTTCCATAACAAGTTCAAGCTATTGCTTAAAGTAGATTGAATGTCAAAATTGCTATTTCCTGATATAATTGAGGATTTGGATTTGTCTATCTTTTTTTTTGATATGTTAGAAAATTTATCTATTGCATCTGAAAAAGAATTATTTTGGTTTCCTGTAAATATGGAATTTATTCCATCGTTATTTGAAATTACATGAATGGGTTCATAGTCCAGTTTTTTGGATATTTCATTTGAAATATTTAATGCAGAATTTTTTATCCCTGATTGGGGATATTTTTCAACACTAGATGAATAAATATCATTCATTTCGTTTCGAAAACTTGACCTTATTATTTCTGTAGCAGCTCCTTTAAATCCAAAAAGTGGATCATATTCTATATTTTCTATAATTATCGTTTGCTCAAATTCTTTAATTTTTTCTAAAATATGTTGTCCCTCAATTTTATTTATTGTCATTCCATCTTCAGTCAATATTTTTTTAACTTTTTGTGGAATGTTTCTTGATACTGTATTTATTTCAAAATTATTCACATCTATTTCCTTACTTTTTTGATTGATGTATCTTAATATCGGTATCATTTGGACAAAAGGGTTAAAGTTGAGAATTTGGACATTTTTTTTTAATTGGGGAATTTTTTCTAACTCTTTATTCAAAGATTCATTGTCTAGTAACTGGAATTCTGATCTGATGTTGTATAATATATTTTCATATTTTATATCTAGAATTATCTCTGAATTTCCATATCCTAACCATATTTCTGGCATAATTTAAGATATAGATTGTATGATAACCTATAAAATAAATGACTTGATCTCATTAATATGTCTATATCAATCAAAAATGATGACGATGAATCTATTATCTGATTTGATATTGTTTTTACATGACAAAAAGTCCATACGGCTAGGGGATTTTGTTTTATCTAGTGGAAAAAATAGTAAATTTTATATAGACTTGAGAATTCTACAGAGTCATCCTAAATATTTTAGAATGAGTATACAATTATTTAAAGAATATATAATATATAACATTGGATTAGATAATTTTGATTTTATTTGCTCCATTCCAACTTCGGGTACTATATTTGGTTCTTCTCTTGCTTATGCTCTGTTTAAACCTCATATATATATTCGAAAAAATGCCAAGACCTATGGAACTCAGAAGAGTATAGAAGGAGATTTTATTCCATATTCTAAAGTCTTGTTCATTGATGATGTCATGACAACTGGTAATTCTTTGATATCTTCTATGGACCATTTAAAAGATCAGTCGATAATAAATGATTGCCTTGTTTTTGTTGATAGACAACAATCTCCATCGAAATTATTAAAATACTCTAAAATTAACTTTCACAAAATAATTTCTATAAATGAAATTTTTGAGGTTTTGTATAAAAATAAGAGAATAAATTATGAAAATTATAAAGAATTAAAAAATGAACTAGAAAAATTTTAACCTTCGTAAATCATTAAATTCTTTTCTTCTAGCAATATGTGCAGATTTGTCACTGCTCTATATACTTCAGTCTCCTTTTTAGCCCCAGTGCATACTAATTTTCCACTTGCAAATAACAATATTACTGTTTTTGGATTTAGCATTCTGTGGATTAAACCTGGAAATTGTTCTGGTTCGTACATACTTCTAGGCAGTATTCTAGCTGCTAATTCCAAATGAATTTTACCACCCAAGCTTGCAGATGCAACTATATTTTGTATTTCTATTATTGGATCATTTTCTACTGGTATACCTCCTTTTCTTAATTTTTGAACCACATTTTTCACTGCTTTAATTGCTTGTTCTTCTGATTTAGCCCCTGTACATACCATTTTGCCAGAGCTAAAAATCAAAGTAGCTGTCTTCGGAGCTTTAAGTCTAAATACCAAACCTGGAAATTGATCTGGATGATATTCAACATCTGGAAATATTTGTGTGATTAAATTTAAATTTATAGTCTGATTAACCGTTGCAGATGCCACGACATTTTCTATACTTACCATCGGCTTTGTTTGAGGCATACTCTTCAAGGGGTATATAAATAGTCGATATAAATATATATTTATTTGAAATTGCAAAAAACAACAAAATTGAATATAATAATCTACTAAATAATTTTTAAATAAATTCAATATGTTTTATTTCTTGATAATTTTAACTGTTCTTTCTTTTTGGAATTATTTTCGATTAATTATTCATTGTTAGCGAAAAATCTTATTTTTAATTTTATTTTAATAATTATTGTTGTTTAATACTATGTAAGTATTTGACACTATAATGGTCTGTGACTTTGTTAATTTGATTTTCTAAAATATTTTTAATTTGGTAGATTTCCAATCCGTTTTAAAAAACATTACTTTGAGCACAATTATATCCTTACAAAAAATTTTGGAAATACTCTGTGTATCATTATTGAAGTATTGAAAAGAAAAATTCATTAAATTGTGATATTAATGTTGTACAAAAATGTTGGAATGTTTTATAATTTCTTTGTATCCTGGTGTAATAGTTTTGTGATTTTGTATAACAAATTTATTTATGACATATATATCTATATATTATTTACTCATATTTTTTGAGAATAGTCACAAATTGAACATGCCTTAAACTGTTCTCCATCTAAATGATTAAAATGAATTCCACATGTTATACATGTGTGGTGAATGTCTTCATATCCGTCTTCTGCTATAAATTTTTTACTTTCCATTGCAGAACTTTTACAATTCATACATCTACAACTACAAATCATAGCAAATAACCAACATATAAATATAAAAATTCTACTATCATTATTGTATTATGTTGTGTTGTTTAAGCAAATATAATCAAACGTTAGTTATTCTTACATGTCTTTCAATTTTTTCTCTTCTTTTGTGTACATCTTATGTCAATCAATACTCTTTTTCACAAAATTCTACAACAAGTTTGGCACCCTCTACTGTAAAAATTAAGAATTTAACTATACATGTTGATCTGGCTGTTACACAAGATCAACAAGAAAAAGGACTTTCAGTTAAAGATACCATGACTGATAATGAAGGAATGTTGTTTCCGTTTAAAACACCTGGAGATTACTCTTTTTGGATGAAAGATATGAAATTTCCTTTGGATATATTATGGGTTAACTCATCAAGTCAAATTCATCATATAGAAAAAAACCTTCAACCATGTACGTTTATTTTATTCTGTCCATCTGTTTCTCCAGGTACACATTCTAATTCTACTTATGTTTTAGAAGTTAATGCAGATTATACATCTAAACATAATATTAATGTCGGAGATAAAGTAAACATTAATGTCGTTAATTCGACATCCTAAATAAATTCATTTTATTTTACAAGTCAAGATTTGAAACTATCAACTAATTTTTTATGATAACTACTATTACATTGGTTTTTTTCCTCCATATTTTCTGGAATTATTGTTAATTTCTTGAGTTTTTTATTGTCATATATAGTTTCAAAAAATTTGTAACATGTTTTACATACTTGCATGATTTATTATCTGGAATTTGAAATTTATTATTTTCGATTCTAATCAAATATGCTAATTTCTGCTTATTGATATTAACATTTAAAAATAGGATATATTGTAATCAAATCATTATGGCTGCCCGAAAAAATACTTCTAGAAAGATTAGACTATTAAGAAAAGTTAAACAGAACAGGCCGGTGCCAGCCTGGGTAATTATTCGCACTCATAGAAAAGTGCGAACTAATCCAAAAAGAAGGTCATGGCGTCGTTCGGATGTGAATGTTGGTTAATGGTACAAGAGGTAATGAAATAAAATGTCAAATGTTGAAGAAACAGTAGCTAGGATTTATACAATTAATTTTAGCAAAGCTTGGTTAACTCCAAAATATAGAAGAACAGATAGAGTTGTAAATATGATTAAAGAATTTGCAATGCAACACATGAAAAGTTCTGAAATTAAAATCGATCAGGAGCTCAATAGATATATTTGGGAAAAAGGAAAAACCAATCCACCAAGAAAAGTCCGAGTTAGGATTGTAAAAGATGAGGATGATCAAGTTATTGTGTCATTATATGAAGATATACTAAATGAATCTTTATCATCCGCTAACGCTGGAGATATGTCTACGGAATTAAAGGATGACAATTCTATCAAAGTCGATGACGATGTTGATACCACTAGTTCTGGTGATGCCGTCAACGATTCCACAAAAAACAAAAAATCCAAATCAAAAAAATAACTTTTTGTAAAAGTAATTCTATTATTTTTGATTAATTGCAAACATTTCTATATTCTTTATGTGTGATATTTCTTTTATATTTCGATTTGTTTCTGGTTCAAAATCTAGAAAGTTTTCTGCTGATATAAATTGACTTAGCGGGTCATATGCAGAGAATAATACTATATTATTTGTTTTATTAACTAGATGGATTTTAGTAAAAGAATCATTGGATGGAATTATGTTTATTTCATAGTCTGTTTCATCTCTTAAATGTTCTACCGTTTTAATTATACTTTCAATTTTATCAATTTTTTCATTTGCAGGATAAATATATATAAAAGTTTTTTCAATTTCTTCACTGTCCGAAATTTTTGACATTGCAAATGATTTTGCAAACGCCTCATCTATCCTGAAAGATTCTTTACACGTTGATATAACATTTAAATCCTCTGGAAATCCTTTTCGATATGATGCAATTATTATATCTTTGATTGAATTATTTGTAATCCTAAAGCATTCGGGGATGGAAATCTCTGGATTATTTTTAAGAAATGATTCGTTATCTACAATTATTGTAGAGTTAGAATAATTGTTAATAAATGAAAGTGATACGCCAGAATGAAAAATTTTGTTTTTTTCAAATCCAAATGGCATTATTACGAATGTAAAAATCTCTCTGTTGTTTGAAGAAAGATACTTTGCAAGTATGGGCATAATAGCTATTCCAAGCTTTGAAGCTAAGTTCCCGATCAAAATGATCTTATTATATTTGTTAATAATTTCGTAAATATTATCTAATTCATATAGAAAAGATTCTCTTATTTTTTCAATAGGGGGATTAAGCCAAGATGGTGTATCTATTATAATGTTTTTAGTAATGTATTTGGAATTTTTTTTTGAATTGATCAATAAATATTCTGAATTGATTTTTTTAATGATGTCAAGAGTAATGCTGCTTCCTGCTTCTCCTATGCCGATAATTAGGAGATCATGTTTATTGTTATGATGATCTGACAACTATGAAATAAAATATAACTACGGATAAAAATGTTATATAATAAAAATAATCTAAACACTTCTATAAACTACTAAAACTATACAATATTTTGAAATGATTATAAAATTTGCCCTGATTCTTTGTATAATTTGTCCATAAATTATTAAGATAAAATCGATTTTAATTAAATATGCAAATTTATTATGTATGTTATGCTTTTGCATTATTATTTTATTTGTCATTTGTTAACGTTTTGTTAATAGAGTTATGACGGGGATAGTCAATGGTTGGCTATTATTATAATACAAAAATAATATTTTTAAAAGACTCATACAATATAACATATACATTACATTTTTCATTGTATTTGAATGCCTTCTAGTGTGTGATTGGAATAATCGGTTATTTTTACCTTGATTGTTTTGCCCAATAATTGTCTTCCATTTGAATTGGAGGTTACTAACATGCCTTCACCAACTTTGTTTAAATCTTTGATCATTTTATTTTTAATCGCAGCTAAATCATCATTCATAAATTCTTTGATTAAAATAGATTTGTAATATTGATTCCTTCCTTTTATTCCGTTATCGTCAATTTCATTGATAAGAATATCCCCTTCCCAATTTAGCCACCTTGAATTTCTTTTTTTTGCAATTTGTTTTACTAACCTATGTAACTTTTCTGATCTCTTTAAAATTATGTCTTGATCTATTTTTTTAAATTCTACTGCTTTTGTACCTGGTCTTGGACTGAATTTTGATGAATTAACTACATCTATTTCTAGATCCTGAATCATTTTTAGTGTTGATTCAAAATCATTCTCTGTTTCCCCTGGAAATCCTGTTATTATATCTGTTGCAATAGTCATATTCGGGATTTTTTTTCTGAATTGCTTTACTAGTTCTTCAAAAGTATTGACTGTATGTCCCCTTTTCATTTTCCTTAAAACGTTTTCGCTTCCACTTTGAACTGGAATATGAATAAATTTGTATATTTTATTACTGTAAAAAAATATATCTATTAGATCTGTTAATAGACCTTTTAAATACATGGGATTCATCATACCTACTCTGATTTTGAACTCTCCTTCAACTTTATCACATCTACTTAACAACTCTGTTAAGTTGGTTCCAATATCTCTTCCATAACAACCATTATCCGTAGATGTTAACCAGATTTCAGCAATTCCAGTTTTAATATCTTTTCTGATTTGATTTGTTATTTGACCAATTCGATAACTTTGCAAGTCTCCTTTCGCCAGTTTTGTTTGACAAAATGAGCACTCACTTAAACAACCTGAGGCAATTTCTATTATACTAACTATTGGATTTATTCTGACTCTAGGAAATGATACTTTTTCTAAATTTGAATTATTTAAAAAAACACTTCTTTGCCCATTTAAAGCTGTATTTACAATTTCAATAGTTTTATCAATGGAATGAGGCCCCATAATGCTTGCACTTGGATTTAACTTTTCAACTAATTTTATATCTGCTGCGGGTAAACATCCTGCAATAACGAGTGGTGTGTCATATTTTGATAAACTTTTAATTCGATATGCCATTTTATGCTCCGTAACGTCTTTAACAGAACATGTTACTATGAGATTGACATTTGCCTTGGATGGACTGTTTGATATGGTAAAGCCATTATTTTTTAATTGTCCTGCAATCATCTCCATATCGGCAATACTGGATGAACATCCATAGCCTTCAATCCAGAAACTGGGTTTATTTTCACATTGATCTGTATTTTCTTCTTCCTTCTCCTTGTTATCATTTGATTTATTGTCTGTCTGGTCAATTGTCATATTTTCCTCAATAATTTTTCTTTTATTTAGTAAAGTAATATTACTTATCAATTTTGGTTTTAATGATCTGAATCCGTATATGGATTTATTATTTAAGTCCGTGTTATTCATTATAGTGGCATCCTCACTTTATGTGTTATTAAGGTGATGATAATTAATAGAAGTTTCTACTGCAAATAGTACTTTCGTCAATCTCAAAGAGAAAACCCGTTAATGTGTACGTGTTGTAAAAAGAATGATATGCTAAAAGCATTAAAAACCTATTATTTATATCAAAGTTAAATGGACTGCAGACGTCTGTTCCTTTTTCTCTATCTTTTTTTCTGTTGGATAAATGTAACATTTCATATTTACAATATCTATTTGTTTTTCTTATTCAAAAATGTATCAAATTCTTTAGAACCTATCCCAAAATTCGATAGGATTATAGCTCATTTCCCTCTTTTGATAAACTATGCTCTTCATCCAGAAGAAGGAGGAGATAAAGAAGAAGGAAAATAAACATAGTACCATACTCAAGGTTCCAGATGAACTATGGGATAAGATTAAAAGTATTTTACCAAAGGCGAAACCTCTCAGAACTGTTGGTAGTCGACCAATTATTCGATACAGAAAAGTGATCGATGAAATTCTCTATGTGTTAAGAAAAGAGGATGCCAATGGAAAATGCTACCTAAAGAATATGGTTCTGGTTCTACCTGTCATCGTAGATTTCAGAAGTGGAATGGATTAAATGCATTCAAAAAGGTATGGATAAAACTATTGAAAATCTATGATGATTGTATTGGTATAAATTGGACATGGCAATAATCCATCGATAGTATATTCATAAAGTCTCTTTTAGGGGGGGCGATGACCGGAAACAATCCTACTGATAGAAGCAAGATGGGCAGAACAAAAAGACATATTTTAACAGATAAAAATGGAATCCCTTTATCTGTTGTAATATCATCTGCTAATACTCATGATATTAAACTGGTAACAGATGTAGTTGATAATAGATTTGTCAAACGTCCACCACCACCACCATATAAAACTAAAAAGATAGAAAGAAAAAGAAAACTTCAACATCTATGTCTTGATAAAGGATATAATTCTGAACAAGAAGAACAAGAACTAATCAAACGAGAAGTATGTACTACATATTCCTCCAAAGAGAAAAAGAGAGAAAAAGAGGAGATCAAGGTTACAACACTTTATCGCTCAAATCGTAAAAAATATTCTGCAAAAAGATGGGTTATAGAGCGAACCAACTCATGGCACAACAGATTCAGGAAACTGTTTACTCGATATGAGAAGAAGGTGGAAAACTATCTTGGATTAATACAGTTATCCTGTTGTATAATCATTTATAGAAAGATAATTTTGGGATAGGCTCTTATGGTTAATCCACTGGATGATTTGAAAAGCAGTAGTTATCTGGATAACCTTCGTATGATGACATCTAGAACATGTGGAGGAGTAACTTTATGCCATTAATTTGCTTGGTCGTAATATGTATTCTACTATCTCTAAATGGTGACTAAATTTCGAAATAGTAACTATCTTATTTATATCTGATGAATACGATATATTGCTTACAGATATGCAACATAATGTAGGGTTAAATGTCCGAACAATTGGTTTAGTCTTATTATGCTCTTTTTTGGATGGTTCACTTGGTATTGATAATATTTCATTAATAAAAGGGAGAATTAAATAATTGATACCTATTCAAAATGAACAAATAATTATAAAAGCTATAGAAAAAGGTAGCAAAAATGTAGTAAATATTGCTAGCATTAGGATGATTAAGGATCAATTATTACGCATATTTCCAGTTCAAGGTGTTGGTTCAGGAGTAATTATTGATAAAAAAGGTCATATCCTTACAAATAATCATGTTATTGATGGTGCAAATAGACTACAAATTACAACTAAAGGCGGAGATATTTTCGATGGAGTTGTTGTTGGTAAGGATGGGGCGACTGATCTTGCAATAATCAAAATTGAAACAAAAGAGGCATTATCATTTGCTGAATTAGGCAACTCTGATGAGCTTAAAATTGGACAAATAGCTATTGCTATTGGTAATCCGTTTGGATTAGGGGGTGGCCCAACAGTTACTGCTGGAATTATAAGTGCATTAAGTAGAAAACTACAATTTGAAAATGGTGTTCAAGAATTGATACAAACTGATGCGGCAATAAATCCTGGAAATTCTGGAGGGCCTCTTATCGATACTAATGGACAAGTGATTGGAATTAATACTGCGAAAATGCCATATGCACAGGGTATAGGTTTTGCTATCCCGATAAACATTGCTAAAACAATATTGAATGAATTAATAATGAATGGTAGAGTTAAAAATAGGCCATGGTTGGGTATATCTGCTATATCTATCACAAAACAATTAGCTGGTTATTATGGATTGCCCACTGAGGAGGGGGCTCTTATCGCAGAAGTACTACCAAATAGTCCTGCCAAAAAATCTGATTTAAGAAAAGGAGATATTATTGATTCTATAAATGGAAAAAGAATTCTTAACCCTTTACAAATATCGTCTGAAATTCGTAAAAAGACAATACAAGATAGAATTACTCTTAAAATTAATCGATATGGGAGAACACTTGATGTTGAAATAGAGCTTTTACCACAACCGTTAAATGGAAATTGAATTTATTCATCCCAATATTTACCAATACTGATTTTGGTATTTTGAATATTGATTTTTATATCCCTATTTAAATTAAATAATTTTTATTTTGACATAATGAGCATTCTTATCTTTAAAATTAGCAATGTTTTTGCCAAAAATAGATTAAAAAAATAACTTTATACAAACGTGATTCCTGATGTTTTATATTTATTAGAAAGGTAGTAACTGATTATATGTAACATTGACATGGTGATAGGTCTTGGCTATTTGGTGGGGATTATATTATAAATAATGAAGATGATACGGAAAAATATAAAATTATTGAGGAAAAGTTCGTTAAAATACTTGAATCAGATAAAATACTTGAAGTTATTTTTCGTTTTATAGATAATTCCTTGAGCAAAATAGAATCTTGTTTAAGTTCTTTCACTCTATTAACAATTATTCAAACTGATATTCTTAAGAATAAATTTATTTGTGCCGCAAAAAGAGGTATAAAACTGTCTTTTGTAACTGAGATAACAAAAGACAATATTGAATTTATTAAAGAAATAATGTCTTTTTCTCAAATTCGACATTTGGACAACATAAAAGGGAATTTCGGGATATCTTATGAGCGAGAATATATTACCATTGCAAATCTCCAAAAATTAGAAAAAACATTACTTATAGTTAGTACCGTAAATGAAATAGTCGAACAACAAAAATTCATATTTGATAGTTTTTGGGAACGAGCAGTTCCTGCAGAAAGGAAAATCAAAGAATTGGAAGGTGATTTGTTAGAGCCCATTACTTATATTTTTTCTGATTATAGGGAAGCATTAAAAAAAGAGACAGAAATGATTAAAAAGGCTACAAAAGAAATTCAAATTATTTATTCTACTGCAAGTGCGTTTCACCTGCAAGAAAAATGCGGTACTTTACAGCTGTTGATTGATATGGCAGAGCAAAATCCTGAATTATCAATCAATGTTCTAACTCCATTAGATGATTCCATTAGACAGTCAATACGTTATTATAGATTAAATAATGTAACTCATCATAATATAGTTTTTATAATATCGCTTCTAGTATCAATATAAAAATTAAATCACTAGTTGTAGATAACAAAGAATGTTTAATTATGGAATTAAAGTATATAAAAGAGAAAAAAGACATTGCTTTAATAGGATTTTCTTTATATTCTAACAGTGATTCAATTTCTCTTTCCTTTAAATCCATATTTGAAGTCATAAGTAATCAGAGTATTCTTTTCCATAATCTGAAAGAAGAAGATGATTTAAAGAGTGAATTTATAAATGTTGCAGCACACGAACTGCGCACTCCAATAATGCCTATACTAAATGTTATTGAAATATTGGAGGATAAGCTCATAGAAAATAATGTTGAATTTAAAAGAGAAATGGATATTATTACAAGAAATGCCATTTGTTTACAAAACCTTGCTGAAAGTATATTACAGGTAAGCAAAATGAGGGTGGCCGGTTTAATCTGCAGATGCAAAATAATGTAGATATCAATGTATTAATATCTCAGGTAATAGAGGATATTAAAAAAAAGTATCTCTATACTGATAAATTAAAAAAGATTTCAATATTATTTCTTCCTTTTGGTAATGAGAATATTAGTGAAATTATAGACTTGCAAAATAAATCTTTTGATCAATTAGTTAACCCATTAAAATGTGATTACCAAAAAATCAGTCAAGTAGTTTTCAATTTATTGGATAACGCAATGAAGTTTACAATTGAAAATGATGTTGTTATTTCTGTTTTACAAGATGGGATAAAACAAGGTGATAATATTGAAGAGGTTGTTAAAAATGTTAATTGTGGAAATAAAAACCAAAATTATATAATTGTTACTGTTAAAAATGTTGGGTTAGGTGTTGATCCTGAGATTAAGGATCATTTATTTGAAAAGTTTTTTACAAAATCAGTACATAGAACTGGTCTTGGTTTATATCTTTCAAAAATAATTGTGGAGGCTCATGGAGGGAGAATATGGTTTGAAGAACACGGTGATGACGATATTGAAAATTTACAATATGATATTGATCATATTGATAAAAATAAAATAACTACAATTTTTAGATTTAGTTTGCCTATCTAAGGTTGCCATGACATATA
>CAVXKW010000002.1:0-89492 GCA_963762475.1 uncultured Nitrososphaeraceae archaeon | reverse complement strand
ATACCGATTAGCACAAATATGCTAAACAGTTTATCATAATAATATCATAAAACACAAAAGTCTATCTAGATCCTTGTATTATTCTATCTAATCCAAATGTCATCATTGACCAAATCCAAATTGGTTAATCTATACAAAAAAGAAAATGATTCAAAAGTTAAGGAAAGATTAATGCTAATTATCAAAGTACGAGAAGATAAACAAATTCCTTTTCATGTTGTAAAAGAAATGCATAGAAGCAATCCCTGGGCTTCTGATTGGTTAAAAAGATATGATATAGAAGGCTTGGAAGGACTAAAAGATAGAATAAAAACCGGTAGACCACCTGAACTATCCGAAGAAACAAGTTACCAAATTAAAAAAGAACTATCCAACTCCAAACAAGGTTGGACAACAAAGCAGGTTGAAGAATTAATTATAAAGAAAAGTGGTATCAAATATCATTATACTCACATTTATCGCATCCTTCACAAATGGGGATTCAAACAAAAGGTTCCAAGAAAGGTACATGTAAATACTGCATCTTTGGAAGAGAAAGATGCTTTCAAAAAAAGACAGAACAAATATTTATGGATATACAGCAGAAGCAGCAGAAGCAGCAGAAGCAAGATGGATTTACCATAGTATCTACGGATGAATCATTCTTTTTTTATGATTATCTTGTAAGACGCGTTTGGATTAAACAAGATAAAAGACCGGTTGTCAGAGTAACAGGTTCGCACCAACATTCATGTATTTTTGGTGCCATTAGCCTTGAGGGGGGAAAGCAACTATTCAGACAGTATGATAAATTCAATGGCACCACCTTTCTTGATTATCTAAAGAAAATACATATCAAATTTGAAAAATGTTATTTGTTTATGGATAAAGCATCACAACATTACAAATCAAAGAAGGTGTTAAAGTATTTTGAAGAAAACAAAGATACTCTAATTCCTGTATATCTTCCAACTGCGTCACCGGAGTTTATGATGATGGAAGAAGTTTGGAATATAGCCAAAGGAGATCTATTTGTTTTGAAATATTATTCATCCTTTGCAGATCTAAAAAATAAGATTTCTATATATTTCAGAACAAAACGATTCGATCTTGAAATGAGAAACTATTTGCTACGGGATGTAGTTTAGAAAATATATGCTAATTGGTATATAATAAAAACGAAAACAGTAAAAAGGCTATTGTAATTGTTATAGATAAATTATATTTTCAAATGATTTTCGAATCATGCAACAAAGCATTTTAGCAGTAATTCTAAAAGATAATTGAGAAAATACAAGTACAATCCATATCCTATAATTTTAAGTGTTCTGTTTCCAGTAGACAAAATATATGGATATATTTAAGATATAGGTTTTTCAAGTTAACAGGATCCACTTTCTGATTCGGTTTCATGATGAATAGCAGCCCTTCTTATTTCATGAACTGTGAATCATTCTTTAAGCATGATAGTTTCAGATCGATCCAGATTCATCATTCTCGACCATCAACCCAAGTAAAATCTTTTTTCCTTATCAGTAAGCATTATGATAAAAGTAGCATCATAATAATAATTCACAGAAAATAAGATAAATAAACTATGTTATCGAATCAAGCATTGTTAGTTTACAAGTTCTAACATCTTGTTTACAAAACTGTTAACAGTCTTCAAAAGTAAAATATAATATACAAAGATTTTATTAAAAATGAGTTTGAATTAAAAATAGCATGAATAACAAGAGATATGGCAATAATTGACAGATAAAGATAAAACAAATTTAATTGATGATTCAGATCTAGAAAACAATTCCCAAATAAAAAATAAAACCCATGATAAATTGGATATACTCTTTAATAAACAAAATGAACTTTTTAAAAAAAATATAAACAACAATAATAAAAACAAGATGAATAATCTATACGATATAGAAGAACCATTTGAGGGTTATCGCATTTTTATGTTATCTTCTGCTCTAATTCATGAAGCTATTGAACTCCAAAGAGAAACAAATTGGAAATGGTGGAAGAAAACAGATCAATTAAACGAGAATAAAATACAAGAAGAAATCATAGATTTATGGCATTTTTTGATTCAAATATCTATAGAAGTAGGACTAGATTCAGAGACAGTCGTAGAAAAATATATTGAAAAAAACCTCAAAAATATAAAAAGACAAGAAAATGATTATTGAATTAATATCACATACCCAACGATATGATTTATCCAAGGAATTCAATTTCGTCATATAATCCTTTTACAGCCAAAATAAAAAAATCTTCCTCAAAAATTAGCATCCAATCACTAACACCCACTACTGGAAGCTTTCGTATAATAATACGACGATCTTTCAACATGGTTCTTACATATACATATGATGGCAAATCTTCATTTTCATAATTCTTTAAATGACAAAGATCTTTTTGCAATTTTAACCCCCTTTGTCCTGCTTGTATGTTAAGCATTCTATTAATACCATGTCTATCAATTATTTTGGATGTCACATAGCTTTGACCAATGTCAAAATCAAGCATTAATGATAATTTAATTGTGAATTTGTTTTCACCAGAAAGTTCTTTATATAACAGTTTTGACTCTTCATCAAAAAAAAATAGATTAAACAAATAGATTTAAAATGATTCTGTAGGATAAAACTTTTCCTTAATTTCAATATATTATAAATTATAATTTTATATTTAATTTAAGAAAATACATCCAGATTATTCCACAATTTACCAAAATCTTTTAATATATTATAAATTAAAATGGAATATCTTTTATAGGAAACCATTTTGTAACATCAGGCTCAACAGAAATGAAATTTTTGAGTATTGAAACAGTTTGCAATTCTTTTGTTGTATCTCTTTTATACATATCCAAAGGCAAATAAGGATAAAAATTCTTTGTTTTGTAATTATAGATAAGATAAATCAAATTTTTAACTTGATTATAAGAATTAGTTTCATGATATCCATATTTTCTATCCATCCCAATACCAGAAAATAAATGGTTGGAGAACTCATATTTGAATACTGCAGATAATATTTGATTAGAAAATCCGTTTTCTTCTAAAATTTTTCCTATAGATATTAATGCTGTTACAACGTTAGATATTATTTCTGAAGATATGAGACTCGTTCTTCCGGTAATTATTATCCATAAATAACCATATGAATCAGTTAAAATATTATAATCAAAATCAAATTCTTTTTTAGATACGTTTAAGAGATCAGTGCAATCCTTTATAGTATTTTCAAAAATTAAACCATCTATTATTTTGATGCAAAGTGCAGAAGAACCTGAAAATTTGAACCCTAATTTTTCTTCAAATGATCCACTTGCAGAAGTCAAAGAATATAACGCATCAGTATTGTCGGGTTTTTCAGAATTAATACTAGAACCAAACTTATCAAGAAATTTCTTTAGAAATTTCAATACATTGATCCTTCCATATCTAGGAGTTTTTGAATTCTTTTCTCTACCGGCGGATGTGTTGAAAACAAATTAGCAAAGGTATTTCTTGAAATAGCTGGAATAATAAAAAACGCATTTAGTCCCTCTGCTTGTCTCAAATCTCTATCAGGTACTTGATTCATTTTACCGCTTATTTTCATTAAAGCATTTGCAAGTTTTGCAGGTTTTCCAGTCATTTGAGCTGAACCACGATCGGCAGAATATTCTCTATATCTCGATATAGCTCGAATAATAAAAAAACTCACTAGCCAAGTTATAAAAGCTACAAGAATTATAATTAAAATACTCCCACCACCATTACGATCTCTATCGTTATAACTGAAAAGGCTACCAAAATAGCCATATTGCATAATTTGAAACGCAATTGTAGAAAATAAACTTGCAAGAGTAATTACCATTACATCGCGATTTTTTATGTGTGTTAATTCATGTGCCAAAACTCCTTCTAATTCATCTTCATCCAATATCTCCAAAATCCCAGTAGTTACAGCAACTACAGAATTTCTAGGACCTTTTCCAGTAGCAAATGCGTTAGGAATTCTATTTGGTGCAACTGCAATCTTTGGTTTAGGCAAATTATTTCTCGATACAATTCTATCAATTAAGGCATGTAGTTTAGGATACTGATCACTCGAAACGATTTTAGCTCCGCTACTCCAAAGAACAATTTTATCAGAGAAAAACCACTGAGACAAAATAAATATTGCAGATATAATTAAGATTGGAAAAAATCCTAGACCAATACGTGCAAGTACTGAAATAAAAATAATATAAATTAAAGCAAGAATAGACATACAAAAAATAATTCTTATCGTAATACCATTATCTCTTTTTTGCCAAGGATGTTGCATGTTTCCTACTCATATATTAAAGGAATCACTATTTATGCATGTTATAATATTATTAACCATACAAGGTGTTATGAGAATGGCTTTACTTGATACTAAAACACAAAATAATTTGTAAACTATAAAAGATTATCATAGTTTCATTTAATTAATTACATAAGATTCACAGAAATTGGTTCAGTATTATCTACAATCCATATTTTTAAATTTTATGATTATGTATAGTATGATCATATCATATGATTATTGTAGTAGAATAAAGAAAATAATAATATAATTTACATATATTTATATCAAATATATTAAAATTTATCCCATAACCATCATTAAACAACTTTATTCTTTGTAAAAGATTTTAGATTATTCATGACATTAAAAAAATTTAAATAAAAATGATCGTTTCAATATAGAAAGTTTAACCTATCCATATAGTCTTCCATGAATCTGGGAGTTCGTTCTTTTTTATGTTTTCTCTTCTCATGTTTTTTTGTTTTTACTTCTTTTGTTTTTACTTCTTTTGTTTTTACTTCTTTTGTTTTTACTTCTTTTGTTTTTACTTCTTTTGGTATTGTATTATTAACAGCATTTATAGATTTAGAAATATTGGAAATATTAGAGGCAGATTGATGTAATATAGGATGAGATATTACTGGTTCCTTTATCGGAGTATTTTTCAAAATATTTAAGCCTATTTTATTATTTTGAGAAGTGAGATCTGAACTTACGGCAAATTTAGCATTACTAATAGTATTATTAAAAATTTTGTTATTACTAGAACCAGCTTTTAAAGTAATTGCTGCAGTAGTAGTGTTTGATATTACATTATTATACACAATGTCATTATGAGAAGCGGTTAATTCTATCGGAGTTTCTTGATTAAATAATACATTATTTCTTGCGACAGAATTGCTGGTGTTCCTGCTAAATGAAATACCTGCCCCATTATTATTATGTATACGATTACCATCAAATACAATATTATAACAATCTAGTGAACAAATAATAGCAGTACCATTATTATTGTATACATTATTGTTACTAATAATCATGTCGTGAGTACCCTGTATGTGGATCTATGCCATAATGACCACTATCATGAATTAGATTATTTTCAATAAGCATGTTTCCAACTCCAACGGAGTAGAACCCAAAATAAAGGTGATCAATATTATTATTTTTAACAATACTTCCATCACCACCATTATAATGTAATCCCTCAGCCTTTTTCCCCCAACCAGCTTCATAGCCCAAATATCCAAGATAAGAATTCGTAATGTTTGTAGTACCTGTAGCATGAGGTTCTATCATAATAAATGGTCTAGGAGCTCCATGATGAGTTAAAGTATCCTTAACCTCTATTGGACATCTATGACCACATTCCTTAGTGAGATCACTACCACGTTCTCTTGATCCATAGCTCATTGCAAAATTATTTGTTTTCGGATTCCATGAAGTAATTTTTACTGAATCAATTTTTAAACCACCTTTAATATGAATTCCATAGGCAAGGGTTTTTTCATCTGCAATAATTTTTAACCAAGTTGTATCTCGGGGATCAATATTCAAGGTAGATCCAGGATTAATAGTTAGATTTGCATTTAAAACCCAGACACCATTAGGCTGCTTATCAAGTATACCATAATTGTTAATTTTATTTGAGATATCAGTTAAAGTTGCAGATCTACACGAGACAATAATTAGTCTTTGATTACTATCGTATTTAATACAACTGTTCCTGACAGGTTGAGCACTAGTATGCTGGGACAATATTTGCCCGCTTATTTGCTCAGAACCCAATTGGTCAATAATTATCAAAAACGATATTGATAAAAATACAATGACAAAAATACGAATAAATGAAATCATTATCAGATAAAGCCTTAGATTAATAATATTAAATACCTTTTGTAAAATTATTATGGTTTATAAAAATAAAGAATATACCTATAAAAAGCATAAGGAACCCCATCATCCATGTACTTTTGCATATCTCCCAAAGTAACACCATGAAATAAATAAAATAAAATATCTATACTATCTTAGCACATGTTTTAATAATAGTTAAAAACAATATAGTTTTATAGAATAATTTCATTTATGATTTTAATCTAATTTATTCACTGCTCATATAAGACATAACTCCTTGTTTTGAAATAGAACAGATAATAAAATCAGACTATAATAATCATTCAACAAAGTACATATATTGTACATTAACTTTTAAAATAAATACAGCATTATAATTAGTGAAATTTGGTTCAATAAATAAAATAATAATTAATAAGTTGTTTTCATAGATAGATCATTATAAAAAAAATTTATAAAACAAATATTTAATTTATATATACAATTTAAGGAACAATCAAAATACAATTAGTATTGAATGAATTCTTTGCATAATCTCTGGATTATAGAAAAGCTACTCTTAATTTCATCACATACTAGAATTTTTCACCCGAATCAGATATTCAACATTTTGTAATATTATAAAGTAGTAAACTATTAATTTAAAAATAAAATATGAAATCTTATCGATCTTGTGTAACTGGTCGTATCAATACTTCATTTACATTCACATGACCTGGGGACTCCAAAACAAATAGAATGGAATTTGCGATATCTTCTGCTTGCAGAGCAGTCATATTTTTGACATTCTTGACGAATGAATCCAAAGTATTATCCGTAATTGTGTTTGTTAATTCCGTATGTACAACTCCAGGTTCAATACAGGTTATTCTTATATTATGTCGCTGGCTAAATTCTTGTCGTAAACCTTCACTAAAGGCGGTGATGGCATGTTTAGTTGCACAATAAACACTACCTGCAGGAAAAACTATCCTTCCGGCTACTGACGAAATATTAACAATATGTCCAGATTTATTTTCTAACATATTTGGTATTACTGCGGAAGTACAATAAAGAACTCCTTTAATATTTACATCAATCATTCTGTCCCATTCATCTATTTTTTGATTTTTAAAGAAACTCAAAGGCATCAATCCAGCATTATTAATGAGAACATCGATATTATCATATTTACTAATTGCAGTATTAGCAAAATTTTTACAATCTTCTTGATTAGTAACATCAAGTTTCTGTATTAATATTTCACCACCTTGAGATTCGATTTCTTTTTTTAATTCTTCTAACTTTTCTGTTCTCCTTGCTCCAGCTACAATTTTAGAACCCGCTTTAGATAAAGCAATTGCTGTTGCATATCCAATTCCACTACTGGCTCCTGTGATTAATGTAACTTTATCCTTTATCATTATTAATAATTTATATCAAGTATTTAAATTCCTTTCAATTACAATCATAAAATAGTGTAAAAATTGGTATAGAAATGTTTTATATGATTCAACAAGTAAATCAACAGGAAAATATATAGAAATCATCTTTATTGCGCTATTGAAATAAGCGCAATTGAAATAATATACAATTTATAAAAATAGAATAAAAAACTTTTTATTTTCATAGTAAAAAGAACAAATATAAATATTTAAAATAATGAAAACCTATTCATCTAAAAATATGATAAAAAATAATATCTCAAGTTAAGTATATAAAGAATTGTTTGATTGTATTTGTAAAACAATAGCGATTGTTCTCACAAGAAAAAAATAAGTAAGACATGATTTATTTAATGTAATTATGTAAAAATATCACAAGGAAAACAACTACAAATAGCATGTATTAAACATCCCAATGAATTTGCACAACAATGAACGACTCGATTTTTCATGTTATTAATATTTTTAAAAAATAAAAGATTATTCATCTTCTGATTGTTCGATAATCCAAGTGGAAGTGCTTTTAATAGACGATAATATAGAAATCACCGAAATGATTTCATTTTTTTGAATACCCAAGATATATCATGCAAGGTTGTAAATGACGGAGAAGAAGCAATAGATCAGATAAAAAATGGAAAATATGATGCAATTCTCCTCGACTTGACGTTACCAATATTTAGCGGATATGACATTTTTAATTATTTAAAACAAAATGAGCTATTAAAGCAAAATAACATCATACTTTTCACGGCCTCAAATTTGACTGAAGAAGATATACAAAATATGATAAAAAATGGTGTAAAAGACGTCTTAAAAAAACCTATATCTATCGACACCATAGTTGAGACAATTAAAAAATATATATGATGCAGTATATTCATAAATTTTGAGTTATTAATTTAATTAATTGATCCAGTTAACAATATATTTGTATAATTAGAAACAATCTATATTATACTCATGATTTTGTATTGTTTTTAATAATATTAATTTATTACCCCATAGTTTACTAACCTCATACCATATCGGATATTCCATTGTTCTTTCTTAACCTATTTCTGAATATACTACTCAATTTATGGTACTTTTTTAATCTCCAAATAGTATACGCCATCATTATTATTTTTTTAGAACAATTTTTGCTATGTTCTTTTACTTTTTGAAATAGTTCCAAATTCCTCTTCTTTCCGATAGAAGTATCGATAATTATTCTGAAAAACCTGTTTTTTGGCTCTGTTAACTCAAGACATTATTTCTTGATTATGTAGATAAACAAGCAACTTGAGCCATTATTTTACATGTTCTAATTTACACTTGTTCTTTTAACAAGGAAAATAATCGTCAAAACACCGCCCTATCTTTTATGTATTACATTGTCCGTTCAATAACGCTTTTTTCAAAAGAAGAGTGAAGATGATGTTTTAGTTTCAAGAATTTGTATGCTTGTGGATACCAAGTACCGCCGTCTGTCGAAACAGAATGTAATCCATACTTGTTTACAACCTCTGATAGAACTCGTTCGGAAACAAACACATTTCGTTCTTTTGATATATGGAATGAAAGAATTTCTTGATTTTCAGATTCAATAACAACCCAAACCCATACTAAATCCGATCCAGCTTTTATGGCAGTTTCATCAATGATATATTCTTTGATTTCCTTATTCTTGAAATATTTCCAGGGCCTGTACTTTTGAATCCAGTTCCAGATTGAAACGTGACTTATTTTTACTATTTTTAAGAAGGATAATGCTTTGGCAGTATTTCTAAATGACAATCCCAGAAAGTACAAGTATAATCCATAACCTATAATTTGTGAAGATGTTCTATTTCTTGATCTCAGAATATATGGTTGTTTTAAAGATATAGGTTTTTCCTTAAGTTAACAGAGCCGAATATTTTGATGAGTACTTTCCTTGTAAAAAGAACAAATATAAATTACAGTATATAAAACATTGGCTCAAGATGTTTGTTTATGAACACAATAAAGAAATAATATCATAAGTTAACAGAGCCATATTGACATTCAACTTTTTGGTTCTTTTGCAGATATGGCCATAACTTGGCAGATTAACAGGTAAACTTTTTCCAGTAGCCTGGATAATTCCTTCTGTCTGTCTGTAAGGAAGATGAAAGAAGTAACGTATGTAACCAATAGATCTCTTGCATAATTTGAATAAACAGCTATATTATCAATAATTCATCATTTTCTTATTCTTTCTTTGCTTTCGTATGATAGATTGTTCAAAAAACTTGCTTTTCAAATCATTCACTGGTCTTACAGTAGAACAGTTTGACAATATCTACCATAAAAAAATAACAAAAAGATATGATAAGTATAAAATTCAACGTTTGTTCAAAAAATATCGAGAAAGAGAAACAGGTGCAGGCAGACCATTCAAACGGGATCTAAAAAATAGATTTCTCATGCTTTTAGTGTACTATCATCTTTACATCACTTACACACATTAGCGGGCTTTCTATTTGATTTAGATCAGAGTAACATCTGTAGAGATATACAAAAGATAGAAAATTTGATTAGAAAATGCATACCAATTCCAAAGAAATTATCTTACAAAACAAAAGGCTTCGAACCACTGAAGAGGTAGAGAAATATTTTCCAGGCTTCCTTGTTTTTATAGATTCTACCGAACAACAAATACCAAAACCTGTCGACAATAAAAGACGTAAGGTATTCTAGTCAGGCAAGAAGAAAAGGCATACTGTAAAAACACAACTTATGGTTAACAATCGTGGTTTTATTATTCATAAAACAAGATATAAGAACGGAAGAAGGCATAACTATGATATCTATAAAGAGAATCATTCTAGTAATCCTAAAAAGGTTGTTAATGTATTTGACCTTGGATATTTAGGCGTAGAAACTGATTTCTTAGAACAACTATCGTCCATACCAATTAGAAAGAAAAGAAATCTGGAACTGTCACAAGAAGAGAAAGAGTACAACATGGATCACTCTAAAAAAAGAATAGCGATAGAGCACACTATTTGCAGGTTGAAAAAGTACAGGATAATGAGCGATATTTTCAGAAACAGGTTAAGAAAATATAACAAGGTGTCAGATATAGTTGCAGGTTTGGTAAATTATAGAATAATAGATAATCACAACTAGACTAGATCCAAATACAAAACCTATGGAAATAGTTTAAATGATTTCTAATCATGCAAGAGATCTAATGACTAGAATGAATGAATTTGGAAAGACGAATGGCTTACCCTTCTTGTTTTTATTCATTAGTTCTAATCGGAATCCCAAATATCAAGGAAATCGTATGAAAATAGTATCTCGCCACGTCGGACTAATGAGTGATTGTAAGAGAACCAGTCAATCAAGAATGATAAATTGGTACAAGTCAGATAAATAGATTAAGTTAGGCGAAAAAGCAACTCATTAGGAAAAAAAGCATATTAGAAAAAATAATACGATATATAAGATAGAACTAAAGAAGGTTTTGATAATTATTTTCATGGAAGAGAAAAAAAAACACCTAACACTAATTAATTGATTAAATTTGTATGTAGATTTTTATTTTGATGCTAGAGATTGTGAACAGTATATAGAGGATATCTAATCATATACGGTATAAAAGAATTCTAGAAATTTGCATGGATTCGTTTATCGAAATTATACACAAGGCCAAAATATAATATATATTTAACAAAAAGTATTATAATTTCTCAATGAGTATTTTATATATACAAATCAAACTGGATAAAAATGACAGAACAATATAAACAATTATCTGAGGGGAATAAAAATAATCATTTGAATACAGAGAATAAGATAGAGAATCTAGATCCAATAATTAATGGATTTTATAAATTGATAGGAGGTGATGAAAATAAATATGATAAAGAAACAAGTAAAAGATTAAAATTATTTGGTGATGAGTTACAGCGTAAAAGAGAATATAACAAATTTACCACATTTAAAGCAGATCATGATGATATGATAATAGGAAATCATTTAAGATTATTCTCTTTCTGTGAACACCATTTACTACCTTTCTTCGGCGAAGTTGCTATCGGATATATTCCCGATAATAAAATTTTCGGATTATCTAAATTTCAAAGACTAATTGATAAGGTGTCGTCAAAACCCCAATTACAAGAAAGATTAACTTATCAAATTCTGGAAGAAATAAACAAAAGATTAGAACCAAAGGGAATAGGAGTTGTGATAAAAGCAATTCACACATGTGTATTTGCAAGAGGAACTCAATCCAGTACTGCAGAATTTACTACCTCAGCTGTTGAAGGGATATTTAAACAAGACATCAATACAAAAAATGAATTTTTATCAATAATTAATGCAAATGGAAGATTACGCCTATAGATCACAATTAATTTGTTATTGGCACCGAGAAAAATATGCGATATATTTTAATTAGATAGAATTAACATAAGGTTTAAATTGATATCTGCACCCGGAGCATCAGCAGTAAATTTCAACAATATTGGAAATACAAATAACAATATTGTAGAGTATTTAGATTGGAATAATGCTTTAAGTATCTTAGATAAAGCATATAGACTTGGACTTTTTGTGTTGATTATCGGTCCAAAAGGTACAGGGAAAACATCATTGGTAAGAAAATTTGCAAGTGCCATTAATAAAGAATTATTTTCTATTAATTTCAGTCTCAGAACCAGAGAATCACATTTAATTGGAACAAATACTATTGATAACGGTCAAATTAATTTTGTTAATGGAATTCTAATTCGTTCAATGACAGAGGGAAATATACTGTATTTAGATGAGCTCAATGCAGCAGAACCTGATGTATTGTTAAGATTAGATGAGGCTCTAGACGATAGAAGACAAATTGTATTAAAAGAATCAGAAGGGCAGACCATAATTGCAAAAGAAGGATGGTTTTCAATAGGAACAATAAATCCACTATCGCATGTAGGAACGAAAGAATTACCTCCACAGATTATTAGTAGATTCCCAATAAGAATATTATTAGATTATCCTCCCGAAAATACGGAATTAGAAATAATTAAAAAACATGTCAAGTTAGATTATAATAATGAAGAGATTGTAAGAAATTCGGTAAGATTGGCCAACAACTTACGAAAAGCTGCTTCGTTAGAAGAAATTTTTTATAGTCCAAGTATAAGGGAAACAATAGCATTTTCAAAACTCATTTTAAATGATACCGAGCCAAAAGAAGCAGCGGAAATAGTTTTTGCAAATGTTTATCACCAATGGGGAGAAATTGAATATAGGAAAGTGATGGACATTATAACATCAATATTTATTTAGAGTTTGACATATAATGTCCATATTTTGGAAGAAAGATAACGAAGAAAAAAAGAATATACAGGACCAAATAAACGAATCATCATATAAAAATAAAAGCAAATCAGTAAATCAAATCAACCTATCTAAAGACGAAGATTTAGAAATAGAACGTGAATCTATAAGGACTGATGTACTGTTAGACATATCTACCTTTTTAGCAAGAAGATGGTCTAACATAGATAATGCGACAGTAGTAATTTCAAGAGGAAGGAAAACTACCACAAATATTGAAAAAAAGAAAATAGTTCTTCCAGAATTGAATTATTTTTATGGTAACACATTTCAAAAATATCGACAATGGAGAACGTTATTATGGTACGAATCAATGCGACTAAAACATTCTTTTAAAATCTATGATACCGATATAGCATTTGGATATATTTTTAACATAATTGAAACGAAAAGAGTTGAAATCTTGGGGATGGATGAATGGAAAGGGATGATCAAGGAAATTATTTATTACGAATCTTTATCAGGAAATAATAAAGTTTTATTGAACACACTACATGGCAAAACCAAAATTATTGAAGGATTTGCTCAATATTTTTTAACTGGATTTTATAAGGGAGAAATGTATGGCGGAGAAAATGAAAGAATTATCATGGCATCAGATTATGCAAACGAGCTAATAAAAGACTATATGAAAAATTATAAAGAAAATAATCAGCAAATCAGTGCACAAGAAGCTCAGAAACACATAGAGAATGAAACAAGACAAGTAATAAAAATTCTCCAAGTTGATTCTCTAATGTCTATCCCACCAATTCCAATAATTATGCCCAAAAATAATTTCGGCCTTTCTGTTAATCACGAAGAATTAAAGAATCAAATAGAAAAGGTTGTAAAACTAAAAACCAAAGAAATAGAAATTGAAAAAATTGGTAAAGAGATAGAACAAGGGAAAGATGTAAAAGAAGAATTCAAAGTATTAGTTAAAGAAAGTAAAAAAAATGACAATAAAGGTTACGAAACAATAGAGAACTTATCAATTTCCATTCCAGACAATGATACAGATATCGACGAAAATAGAATCTACGATCTTGATTTAATTAATAAGACAAAAACAGCATTAAAAGAATGGAGATCAGGATGGAAAGAAAATTATGACTACCAAGGTGAAGAGCTTGAGATTGAACACTATATTGAAAGACATCAAAAAATTTTTATCAATGATAAAAAGGTTGCAATTAATGTAAAAATTTCATTACTACTTGACCTCTCAAGCAGTATAGAAGATAATGAAATAGAATACAAAAAGGCAGCTGTAGCCCTTTGTGAAGGTTTAGAATATTTAGGAATAAAATTTTCTGTTTATGCTTTTAATACGGAATCAAGAGCTATCAAATGTTGGATTATCAAACATCAAAGTGTTAAATGGGGATCTCTATATGCAAAGAGATTAATGAAAATAAAACCTCTTGGCGGAACACCATTAGCAGAGGTTTACGGAATACTCCAACCAGTGATTAATTCTTTTAAACCAGATATTTTTGTAACATTGACAGATGGCGAACCATCGGATGTTGACGCAGTTAGAAAAACTGTAATTTCTTATAAAAGAAACGGTATGAGAATGATTGCCATAGGCCTAGGTTCTGACATAAATGATTCGATAAATATCGGATATAATCTCAGGTACTTAAATTATGAAAAAACTTTATCATTATCTAAAAAAAGACTACAAGATTTACCTAAAAAGGTACTAAATCTTTTAACACTGAGTTAGTATTCAATTAAAATTTTAAATCAGGATAATCCTTTTTTAATTTCTCCCAATCTTTCAAAAAGATATCCAAGCCTTTGTCGGTTAAAGAATGGTTTATCATTTTTTGAAGTATTTCAGGCGGCATCGTAGCAACATTTGCACCAAGTTTTGCAGATTCTATGACATGAATTGGATGACGGATACTAGCGACTAATACCTCTGTAGGTATATCATAATTAGAAAAAATTTTAACAATCTCACCTATCAAGTTTAAACCATCATGTCCAATATCATCTAATCTACCAATAAATGGACTTACATATGTTGCACCAGCTTTTGCTGCAAGCAATGCTTGATTAGCAGAAAATATTAATGTCACATTCGTTTTAATACCTTTTTTATAAAGATAATTAATAACTTTCAAACCCGTACTACCCATAGGAATTTTGACTACTACATTATCGCCATAACTTACAAGTTTCATGGATTCATCAACCATTTCATCAAATCCTATAGCTACAACCTCAAGGCTTACCGGACCATCAACCAGTTTAACGATTTTTTTCATAGTATCGATTGGATCAGTAGAATTTTCTTTTAACAAAAGACTTGGATTGGTAGTAATACCATCAAGTATTCCAAGGTCCATATATTTTTTTATTGCTTCTATGTTAGCGGTATCTAAAAATATTTTCATTTCCGATCGCTCTTTTTTAATTCAATCGCAGTATTTACTATTTCTTTTAAGGATAAGCCATATTTATTAAATAACTGCTCTATTTCATCATCCCTTGCAGATTCACCAAACATATCCCTGATACCCAATTTTTTTACGAATGTGGGACAAGAATCAGATGTAACATCCGAAATAGATGACCCTAATCCTCCGATAATATTATGTTCTTCTACAGACACAATAGGTCCAGATTCTTTGACACATTTATAAATTAATTCTCTATCAAGTGGCTTTATAGAATACATATCAATAACTTTACATGAAATTCCATGCTCTTTTTTTAAAATATTAGATGCTTCAATACAAGAAGATACCATGGTTCCACATGAAATCAGATTTAAATCATTGCCATCAACAAGAATATTTCCTTTGCCTATTGGAAACTCAGAATCTAAATTATAAATTTCAGATGTAGAAGGACGAGCTAATCTAACATAAAACGGCCCAGAATTTAAGGCAATCTCCTTAATTATTTTTTTTGTACTTGTAGAGTCAGAAGGAACTAGTACTCTCATGTTAGGAAGGGATTTCATTACAGATATATCTTCCAATTGTTGATGGGTTGCACCGTCAGGACCAACAGATAAGCCTGCATGAGAGACAACAATCTTCACATTTAAATTAGGATAACAAATTGCATTTCTGATTTGATCCAAGCATCTACCAGGTATAAATGCTGCATAAGTACTTGCAAATGAGATTTTTCCAGCTATTGCCAATCCTGCAGCTATAGATACCAAATTTGCTTCGGCTATACCAACGTTATATAATCTAGTAGGAAAGGTATCTCCAAAGGATTTAGTTTTTAATGATTCAGTAGTATCCCCGCCAACACATACAACATTCTCATTTTCTTCGCCTAATCTAACCAAAGTTTCGCCATAGGCAGATCTCATTTCAGAGATTTGCGAAGTAGTTTTTAAAGAAAACGTCAATATAGATTAACCACGCTTATTAATTTTTAAATATGTTTTTATTTTGGTCATTATTCTTGCTCTTTACTTACATTAAATTTATTTATTATGTCTTTCCTATGCTTCATCCAATCATCTTTGACATCAGATGAGATAGAATTTTCCAATAAATCCTTTTCAAGAAATGAATTTAATAGAAATCTAGCATCATTAATAGACTCCATATAATTTTCACTACCAAAAATTGCATTACCCATGACGAATATTCTACACCCAACATCATAACAACTAGATATAGTTGATAAATCTATACCCCCATCTGCCTCAAAATATCCTTCAAAACCATTCTTTTTGAGGTCAGGAATCATAGCTTTCATTTTGGAAAATACAGATGGGATAAACTTTTGTCCTGCAAACCCTGGATTAACAGACATTATCATTATCAAATCAATACAATCCAAATATCTATAAATCCATGATGGTAAATTAGTGTCGGGTTTAATTGCCAATCCAGGGCTCACCCCATTAGACAACAATTTATTAATTGATTTTTCAAAATATTTTTCATCTATACATTCTTCTAAGTGTATTGTAATGATATCGCAACCGGCATTAATATAAGAATCCAATTGTTCTAATGGATTATTGATCATTAAATGAGTGTCAAATGGTAATTTAGTGATTCCTCTTAAATTTTTTATAGTATCATAGAAAAATGTTGTATTAGGTACAAATTTTCCATCCATAACATCAAGATGAATCATATCTATACCTAATTTTTCTACCTTTTCAATTTTTGACTCAAAAGTTTCCGTTTTTTTCCCTGCAATTATAGAAGGAGAAATCATATATTCACCTTGAAGTTCTTTCAGTAGTAACGGCAGATGTTTTTTGGAAGGAGCTCTTCCATGCCATTGAGGATTATTTGCCATATGTTTAATTCCATGTCCTTTTATGGTGTTTGCAATAACAATTTTGGGTTTTCCTTTAGGTCTTGTTTTGAGTGCACTCACTAATTGTTCTACCCTATGACCATTTACCTCTACTACATCCCAATTGAAAGACAACCATTTTTCTTTTACAGGTCTCAATGGCATAATGTCGTCACTAAATCCATCTTGTTGAATATTATTTCTATCCAAAATAGCAATTATATTATCCAGATTAAATTTTGAGGCAGCCATAGCAGCTTCCCATACTTGACCTTCATTAATTTCACCATCACCCAAAAGACAATAAACCATATTGTCTAATTTGTCAAGCTTATTTGCAAGACCAATACCAACAGAAATTGATAAACCTATCCCCTCGGATCCTCCAGAATATTCTATACCAGGGACACTATGATGTTTTTGGAAATCACTATACCTTACAGGATGACCTTGTAATCTGGAATTTAATTTTCTTAATGTTCTTATTTCCTCTTTAGGAAATGATCCAGCAATAGACAATATTGCGTAATAACCTGGAGCAGAATGAGCTTTAGAGTTTATAAAGTAATCGCGATCTTTTAAATTAGGATGAAAAATATCCAGATTCATGATTTGAAAATAAAGAGAACCCATAATTTCCGTAGACGAAAAAGAGGCACCAGGATGACCAGAACCTGCTTCAGCAATTCCAATCAGAGCAAGCGTTCTTGCTTCCATAATTCGCCTCTTTAACAACAAAAATCTTTTGATTTCATACATATTAATACGCCTTTTCTACACCTATTTCTAAATGACTAAATACAGAGTATTAAAAAACCATCTAGGTTATCACATAAACTATTATTAATACATCCAGTACTATTATTTACTGATACCAACATATCCAATATCCGATAAAATTGAATTTAAATCAGCAGTAGTTAAACCTATTCCCATTTTAGCATCTCGTCTTGCTTTAATTGACCCATTTGAAAATGCAATCAACGTAGGTACTGCATTAATATTATATTTATCCCACAATGGATTGTCATCATTGTTTATTTGAACGCCTCCAGATAAAATAGAAGTATCGATTTTTTTCATCATTTCTTCAAAAATTGGTTTGAAACGAGTACAATAGGGACACCAATCAGCATAAAACAAAACAAGAGAATATGAATTATTTTCCGTAAGAATATCCATTTCATCCAAACCATAATTCTTCATACTAAAATAGTAAGAAAAGATCAATTAAAAAATATTATTATTTATTTTTAATAATCAACATAAATAACATTTTAGAAATTATTAAAATCAATATAGATACACATTGGATTAATAAAATTAAAGATTGCGGCTTTGTAAAGTAAAGTAATTACTATTTTGCTGCAATAATCGGAAAAAAACGCCTTTCCGACATATTTATTTACAATTTTTTTCATATCGAAAATATCGATCACATAATTCAAGTCTTCCTTGACATATGGTATTTATTTCAATTTTACTTTTTTCATAGATGGAATGAAAATATTTTATTAATTTCGAAAGTGATAGGTTCTAATGAATATATCATGCTCAACCATCAGATATTGAATTAGGATATTGACCTATTTACCCACAACATCAGGAGAAAAATGCCCTAGTAAAAACATATTTTCTTTTACGGATAGCCTTATTGAAACAATACTCTTAGTTTCGAATTCAATGGTAACTATTCATAGCATATTACTTAACTTACTTTCATTTGAGTTTCATAGACAACAAATTTAGATGTCAGTCTTGTTGTAAAATAATTTTCTATCTTATTTTTGAATCTAATCTATAGTCGTAGTATGATTTTTATAATAAATTGAGATATGCTTTGAATATAATTCTTAAAGAAAGATCAAGAAAATAAAGATTTAAACATACATTTTATCAGGAGTTGTCTTTTTCTAATTTGCGTCATCACATATAATAAACAATAAAGAATTAGATATCTTTTTCCTTAACTTTAGAGTCAATAATAGAATGTAGAAAACATTTTCCAAGTTTTCATTTATTGATTTCACAAAAAAACTATCACCTAGACCAACCCTGCCAACTTATTTTCTACTAAAGATCGATTAATTTATAAATTCTTCGTTTGAGGAATTAGATTACATTTGTTCTTTTTACTAAAATAGGGAATTTTCCATTCTAACTATATCACATTGTTCTTTCGACAATACTTTTTTCAAATCACGTATGAAGAGATGTGTTAATTTCGAAAGTCTGCAAGATTGTGAATACCAGATATTACCATCTATTTAAGCATTATAGCATATATTTTTTTACAACATAGCAGAAACTGCTCTGTTTTTATGTTAGTTACCTCAATAGGTAATTTGATTTTCTAATTCTTGTCATATTTCAGCCTAATAATTTTGCCCCTATTTTAAGATAAAAAATATACTCTTTTTGTTATTTTAAAAAAGATAATGCTTTAGTCGTGCATTTAAACCAAAATCCAAAAAATTATAAATATGCAACAAAACCAATTATTTTTGCAGTGTTATGTTACACGATTCGAAAATTAGATAAAAATATAACTTATCTGTAACGATTACAATGGAATTTTTACTATTTTCGTTTTTATTTTATCAACAAAACGCGAAAAATAAATGGAAAAATAATTATGCAACAAAACATTTTTGCGGGAATCATATTTCTTGATCTTAAAATATATAGTTGCTTTAATTATACGAGTTATTTCTTAATTTGACACATCTGTCTAACCTCATCAAATACCGTGTTTAATAAAAAATTATTGCAAAATATTTTGATTTGATGAAAACGAATTTATCTTGATATAATTAAAAAGAAGGCTAAGAATGGTATTATAACAGACTAAATTCCAATTTAATCATCTATAATAATAAATAAGTTATAATTATTGAAAAAATTTTGCATTTATCAAGGCAATTTGAAATTTGGAAGTTGAGGTAATTTGAAATTTGGAAGTTGAGGTAATTTGAAATTTGGAAGTTGAGGTAAATGTGGCAAAGAGGGCAATATAGAATACGGATTATAAGGTTGAGGAGTGGCGGGTGAGACTGTAGAAGTAATATTAAATAAAGAAATTGACGGTCTTGGAGCCAGAGTGGATGTCAAGTTTAATATCTGTCCATCTCTATTAACTGTAAGTAATAAATTGTCACCTACCCGTTTATTTAAATCCAAATAAGAAATAACATCATCAATTCTGGATACAGGATTATTATCTACTCCGATCAAGATATCTTTGTGGATAATTTGTTGATGACCATACATATCAAATTCAGAAACCAAGCCCCTTAATCCTGCTTTAGCAGCAGGTCCATCTTTTACCACATTAGCTATCAGTACGCCTTTGTAGTTTCTAGGGAGTTTGAAAAGAGTAGTCAAATCAGGGGATAATTTTAATCCAGATATTCCAAGCCACGGGTGTAAGTAAGTCCCTTTTTCTATTAGATAGGGAATTGTTCTCATAACATCGTTTGAAGGAATTGCAAAACCTACACCGGTATAAGCCCCAGTATTTGAAAATATCGCGGTATTCATTCCTATTACAGATCCATTAAGATCAATAAGAGGACCTCCAGAATTCCCAGGGTTTATTGCTGCATCTGTTTGAATAACATTTGGTATAGAATAACCAGAGTCGGAATCTGGTAACAATCTCCCCATTTGACTAACAATTCCAAAAGTCAACGAATTATCTAACCCATAAGGATTACCAATGGCAAGTACTGGATCACCAACTTTTAAATTAGACGAATTTGAGAATATAACTGGAATTAAATTCTCAATAACAGGATCCAATAATTTTATTACAGCAATATCACCATATGGATCTACTCCGATTAGTTTTGCAGGATAAGAATTACCATCATTAAATGTAACTACAATATTTATTGCAGAACTAACTACATGATAGTTTGTTATAATATATCCCAATTTATCATATACAAACCCTGAGCCATATTTTGTAGGCAGAGAATTAGTATTTCCTAATCCAAGTAATGAATTAAATGAAACAGTAGATCCATTATATTCTGTAGTGATCTGTACAACTGAATCCTTTACCTTACGAAAGGCGTCATTTAACAAATTAGTGCCATTTCCAAACAACTCTGGAATTTTTTGCTGTTTTGACATTTGACCAGAGGCACAGGAATTAACGATAATACTCAAAGTAAAAAGTAAACAAAATAATAAAAAACTTTGTTTGTTTAAGAAAACAGTCATTGTATTTAATTCCAATAATTTAATATTTATATTTACAAATCAAAACTAGCAGAAGTATTTATATCTATTCGAATAGAATAAATAAGATAGATCTAATAAAGTTTAGACAGCCTGTACTATTCTATAGATTTTGTATATCTATAAACAATAATGATTCATTATTCTATAGTTTAATAGGTTTTATACTATTCTCCCAATATTTTACCGTATTTTATTCATATTTCCAAACTTTAGTCTTTGTTCTGTACTTTTTTTAATCTTCAGATAATAGTATGCAACAGTATTCTCATTATTTTCATATAATAATATTTTGTTATATTCTTCATAAGGTATATCTGATGTATTTCTTATCAATAACAATTTATAATTTAGGAAATTCTTTTCTATATCGATAATCAAGGTCGTAAATATTTATAATCACTTTGGAAAAAACAAGATAATTCATTTAGAGATTAAATATTAGTCAGTAATGATACCTATCATACCTAAAAGGAAAGAAAATAGTGGAATAAACATATCAAAAGAATAATACATGTTTGTAACATAGAAATTTATTTCTGATTTTGTGGACGACGTGATAAACACCCAGTTTCTATAGTTGTTAGTACTTGGTAACCACAAACATGTAAATCTTGATAAAACATCTCTTTATCCCCTATTGAGAAAAGAGTAAAGAAGGAGAGATTCAATATAATATAAAATATAAGGACTTAATACTTATTTTCATTGTAAAATAAAGAAATGTAAATTAAAATATGTGATCAACTGCTTGAACATGTTTGTAGATTTTCATAATAAATAATTATATCTTAATTGAAGCGCTACAAGTGATAAAATAATCAATAAATCTCAATCTAAAGATAAAATTTATATCCAAAAGATAAAATAAAATGTGTTACAGGATTTTCCATGAACAAAATTCCTATTTAGGGAATAACATACGTTCTTTTGACACACAATGGAAAAAGTTCATCATTTATTGGGTTTGATAAAGTTCAATTAATCCCTACATTAAAATTCAATAAAAGTTATAATAGCAAAAAGATAAGAAATTTTGTTCTAGAATATTGTTGATAATTTCATTGTTGTTTTTTGAGATGATGATAGAATTTACAGTTATTTTTGATACAATATAAAATAGTTTTTCAAGTGTTTTTCTTAATAACAAGCCTAACAAGTAAAAATAGAATATAATAAATTAATTTTTTGGAGTTATAGAATATACAATACAATAAATCTTTAGTAATAATTTAAAAGAAATATAACCAAAATGGGACACATTTATAAACTTAAAAGTAGTAGGCCTATAAAATGAATATTGTCCAAGTCTATCGAAGATGATGATAAAATAATATCAATAAGTCATCTAAATTTATTTGGTAATCAAGATATAATATTAAATGACATTTCATTTGAAATAAAGAGAGGAGATTTTTTTGGCATTATTGGACCTAATGGAGCTGGAAAAACTTCATTATTCAAATGTATGCTAGGATTGAATAGAAGCTATACAGGAATTATAAAAATTTTTGGCAAAGATTTAAAAAAAAACTCTAAAGAAATTTATAAAAAGATCGGTTATATACCACAGTCAAATAATTTTGATTTGAGATTTCCCGCTACAGTGAAAGAAACAGTTGAATTAGGTATGATAGGAAGGAAAGAAAATAAAAAAAATATAGAGGAGCTTTCTCAATTAACAGGAATTTCAGAATACATGAATAAAAGAATGGTGGATCTGTCGGGCGGTCAACAACAAAGAGTAATGATAACCAAAGCATTAATTCACGAACCCGATTTACTAATATTGGACGAGCCAGATACAGCTATAGATGTAAATGTTTTAAAATTATTTTACAAGCTATTAATAAAATTAAATGAGGAAAAAAAAATAACAATAATCTGGTCTTCTCATGACCTTGATGCGGTCAACCTACTATCAAACAAAGTTGCTTGTATATATAAAAAATTATTATTTCATGGTAAATCAGAAGAATTCTTTAGTGATGAAAATAACTTGAAAAAATTTACCGAATCAGCCATGCACATACATATTAAAAGTCACTACCACTAAATCTGAGATATAGAAATACAAGAAAATGTATACATTATCAAAAGAGATATAATTTAACAAAATAATGTAAGATGGTTTTATACATCAATGAAAGAAAATGATAATATAATAGGAAATAATCACGTAATTAAAACGAGCAAAACAAGGAGTATCACATTCAGGTTAGAAACAAATACAATAGAAGAATTACAAACAGAGGCAGAATATAGGGAAACGTCTTTAAATGTACTTATAAATCAAATATTACGTCGTTATTCAAATTGGGAAAGATATGAAAGCAAGATGGGCATGCTCCCTATTCCAAAAATTATGATATCAAGTATGTTAGATGAAGCAATAAAATCAGGTAAAGAAAATGGAATTGATGATATTACTCAATTTAGAAATTCATTAATAAAAGAACTTTCACAAATAGCTTTCACTTTTTTAAAAGATTCGGTTTTATTGATTAAAAAAAACTATAATCTGTTTACAGTTTTGGAAGTCTTAGAACAATATATGAAAGTAGTTGGAATAAATTCAGATCACAGGGTGGAAGATGATGGCAAACACATTTATGTTATCCAACACAAATTAGGTGAGAATTGGTCTTTATTTATAAAGGAATTTCTAATTTTGATATTCGAAAACCTAGGCAAAGTAAAGGTGGACATATCAAGTACTCAGAACACAACGGTAGCAAAAGTATTCATTAATTTTTAAAATAAATTTAAAATTCAAATTCTCCAATTTATTAAATAGAAATTACAAACAATAACAAGTAAAAAAAACTACTGTAAATAAACTCATCATAAGCAATAATATCAAGATACAATAAAGATATTATTTGTTTTAAATAAAGAAAATAAAATTTTTATTGTTATGATTATTAAAACTAGTAAATGGGCCATCTTTTGTTCACATTTAAATAAAAGTATTATAAATAAAAATGAAGAGTTCATAGAGTTTGAAATTAAAAAAATTAATAGTTTCAATTAATTTTATTAATCCACCCCTTTTTAATAATAGAGTTACTATCAAATCAATGGGGTTTTCAATAATCCATTATCAAAATATAATCGATTAATATAGATGTACATAGCGTAAGAAAATATTATTTAAGAAACTTGTATTTTACAATATTATAACAGCACAATTAATGTAATATTCGCTAATATAATTTCATATATTTTATTATTATTATTATTTGAATTTAATTTGAGACTGATTAAATGATTTGAAGGATAATTTTTTAAATGAACCCAAATTATTTAATACAGATTAAAGACATTGAATATACCAATTCAATTTTTGAATCTTTCAAAAAACTATGTCAGTGAAAATAAACCAACTTCAAGAAATAGATACTTTTGGTTCTCACTAAATTGGATACGTTATTAGAATTCATATAACGATAAACAAAACTCAAGAATAGATTTGGTCTAAAACGATCATAATAATTATGAAAAAACATTCCATAAGACAAAATGAATGAGATAAATATTATAACTCCATTTAGAATAAATTAGAAGATTAAATGATGAAGGAAGGCAACCTATGCAACGATATCATTATGATAATCATTTTTCCATAATTTACCTTCCCCCTATGATGATTAATACAGTACGACTGCAATATCTCTGAATAACTAATAATAATAAAACTTGAGGTACATTCTTAGAACAAACAAGACAATACAAAAAATATTCTATTAAATAAAACTAGATTTTGTAATTTCAACAACAAAATAAAATTTAAAAGAAACATATGCTTTTACATAAAAAAAATCCAATATTAAAACAAATTAATAGCCTTCTTTATTTTTAATACTCGAATGAAAACACTTAATTTAAAATAAAACTCAAGTTTTAGAAATTTACAGAATTCTTTATATATCGCCATGGATTTCAAATAATAAAAATACATCATTTTCTGAATTAGTAAACATAATACTTTTAAAGATAATTAAGAATAATGAATATGTTTTTTGCAGACAGAATACAAGCAGGAAATGAATTATTGATTTTATTAAAAAATATAATGAGAAATAATATAGACAATATTTGTGTTTTGGCAATCCCACGAGGCGGAGTAATCATAGGGGATGTAATAGCATCCTATTTTAATTGCAATTTAGATATTGTTGTTTCTCGAAAAATAGGTGCTGAATTTAATCAAGAGCTTGCAATTGGTGCAGTAATGCCCCCAATGGAAAATGAGAACAATAAACAAAGTAATTATTTTATAAACGAACGCGTTATGAAATTATTGCCACCCATATCTCAAAAATATATCGATAAACGAATCAAAATTGAAGAAATGGAAATAAAGAGACGGTTGATTGAATTCAGAGGAAATACAGACTATGGCACCAAACTATACAATAAAAATATAATATTAGTTGATGATGGTATTGCAACCGGTTCTACAATTCTTGCTTCAGCATTATGGATTAAAAATAATCACAATTGTAAAAGTTTAATAGTATCTTCGCCAGTTGCACCCAAAGATAATGATAATATTATAGATACTCTAAATAAAATTGCAGACAAAGTTGTAATACTTTATGTCAGTCAGGATTTTTCAGGCGTTGGCCAATTTTATAAAAAATTTAACCAAATAGAAGACCAACAAGTAAAAGAAATAATGAAAAAATATGGTTATAATATCAATTCATAAGCCATTTAAAATTATTACATTAAATCAACTGTATATTAATGAAAATACTTACCGGTTTGTAAATTATTTTATTATGTAAAATTTATATTAAAATTTTATTTTAATAATGCTAGATTATTTTAAGAACATAATTAATGAATACAATATTTGCAACATTTAAAAGCGATCGTTCAAATTATTATTATTTTGTATGTAAAAAAAATTTGAATAAAAAATTTAAAGTAATGGATTTATTGTTAACAAAATAATAATAATAATAATTATGAAATCTTTTAGTTTGTACCATTTCGATAAATTATCAATCTTAGCAGGGATGATGTTATTATTTATTTTTTTTCAAGTACAATCACATATTAAAACATCAGAAGCAATTCCCATTTATCCTCCCTTTCATATGTATTTTTTCCCCACCGATATCAATTTTAATATTGCCGAAGAAAAACAACCCTCTAATTTAATTATGAATATGTCAGGCAATTTTACAAACCATCAAATTCAGAATGGGATTGTTACATGGATACAAAATGGATCATGGGAATTAAATCTTTTTGATCACGGAAAAATGCCTAATCAAGGTATAAACAATACTTTAGTAAATGCCAGAGCGATATTTAATGCTAGTTTTACAATGATGAAACCTGATAAGAGTTTTTCTCACACTCATCTTATTAATAATTTTGTATCCAATAACATAATTTTTAAAGATAAATCCATATTCATAAAAGGAATAGCAGATATACATTCAACTATAGGTATGGAGTTCAAACAAGTACCCATATCTTTACATATAATCAATAAAAAAATATTAAAGATTTCTATAGATGTAGGAAAAACTAACTGGCATTTCTCAGAACCCAATGAAATCCAAGGAACTATCATAAAAGGAATAGGCTTGGATAACATTACCAAATCTAATTAAAAAATGCTATAAATCGTTGTTGCGAAATAACTAAACATTGAAAACATTTCAAGATATAAAATGGATGTTACAAACAGTAAATATATTCCAAATAATTGATTTTTTTATTTGACAAATAAATAATACAAAACCAATAGACTTATTCTTATGCTAGAATTTTAATTAAACGAAATAATCATAAAAGATGCATATTGAAAATTGATGAACTACAAAAAATCTTTTTCCTTAATAAAAGATTTTAGAATTTAGTTAACAGGCTATTAAAAAGAAAGAAGAAAAAAATGTAAATTTAATTAACTTTTTTTTCATCAATTAGTTTTAAAAATGTAATAAAGTTTTTTATTTTATCATGTGATTTTGAATGTTCATAAAATAGGGGATCGACACTTTCACAATGATCTAAATACACATCATAATTCCCTATTTTTTTCACATACCCCGAATTTACTTTTACATTAGAAGGTTCTGATACATGTGGATTTGAATATTTTTGATTCATAGAAAAATATGACCAAATGTATATGTAAACAAGGTGAACCATTAGCTTACCGGGGTTTGCAACTGCTTTGTCGCCTAATTCATTTTCCTTTGGTCATAACCTTTCTTAGCCATCTAGATTCGCCTAAACAAATTATAGATGATATTATTATCATCATCTAATTTACCATATTTTGAAACCGAGTAGCAGATACATATTGACCAAACATTCTCTATATCGATGAAAAGGCATTTTTGGCAATCCACTATAACCGTATTTCTTTTTATTTTCCATTTCAATAAATCCTCTTTGATTTGTAGTTTTACTTCTCTATTTCTTAACCTATTATTTTTGATGGAAATAATGGAATTCTTTCTTACCTTTATTCCAGACCCGATCTCTTTCATTTCAAGATACCTAAAATACTGTTTGTATCGTAAGCTCCATCGACAAGTACTGCTTCAATCTTCCAATCCGAGGTATGCAAAACATGGTTAACCATTTTAGATAATATTCTTCCATATTGAACTGTATCGTTTGTTACGCCTAGAGCAACGGTTTCCTTTGTCTTTATATTTACAGATATACGGATCTTTAGATATCCTTTCATATTAAGAATATTTCATTTCTCATCTATCCACTGCCCCTGTTAGTTATCTTAATGCCTGTGCGATCTGCTGCAGTTATAACATACCTGTCATTACCATTTTTATCATTATCATTATCCATTCTATCGTGATCATTGATATTGATATTCAATTTGTTGATTCTTTTTCAGGCATAGTCATAACTTGGTGTATTAATCGGCAGATTTTTTCAAGTAGCACAGATAATTCCTTCAATCTGTCCGTAAGGAAGATGAAAGGAGTAACGTATGTAACCAATGACTAGAATGGATGAATTTAGAAAGACGAATGACTTACCCTTCTTGTTTTATTCATTAGTTTTAGATCAGAATCCCATATCAAGGAAATCATATGAAAATAGTATCTCATCTCGTTGTACTAATGAGCGGTTGTAAGAAGACCCGTCAATCAAGAATGATAAAGTAGTTCGATCCCATCTAAATAGATTGAGGTAGAGACAAAGCAGTTTGCAACAATAATTTATGTTAGATAGAGAAAATTTGAGAAAGCAACATTTGAGTATACATTTAATATTTTAATTCAAATTTAGTTACATGTCACCATATTTTATACTACCATTAAACATAGGGTAAAGATATTAAAACGTATAACATATTAAATTAAAATAGGATAATAATAAACTGTTTGTCATACACAAAATTTAATAAATCTTTTTATTTTTTAAGCATCTTTTTTTTATTTAAAAGATAATCCTTTATCAGGATTTTATCGATATGTTTCGGATCTATATAAATAGACTTGCCATTTACAGATTTAGCCAAATCATTAATAAAATCCAATAGTGTATCATCTTCACTAATCATTATTGTATCTACATTGATTCCAGACCTATAAGTAATCTTGGCTTCTTTAATAGTTTGTTCGCCTATATATTGATCAATTTGTCTATAACGATAGCACAAATATACTATTTGTTTATCCTTTGTATCTAATTTGATTTCATTTTTCTGGCTGTACTGTTGAAATATTTTTTTTGTATCCGGGAAATAAAAATGAGAATATGGACGTTGTTTCATCAACTTCTCTTTTTCATCTGCACCATCTATAAAACAGGCACTCGGATGTCCATCAGTTATCATCACTATTCTCTTATTTTTGGCACCACTTTTTTTTAAAATTTTTTTTGCCAGCCTATACGCGGACTGGTAATTGGTATAATGTAAAAAATCGGTATTTGTTTCAAAAGTTTTTAAGAAAGGAACATCATAAGCATTGATCTTTGATGCAATAGATCCAAATCCAATTATATAAATAGAATCAAGAGGAAAAAATTTCTTATTAAGAATATACAAACTCCAAAGGGCTCTTTTTGCAGCTTCTAGTCTACTCAAATCATTATACATTGAAGTATATTTCATCGTAGAACTAAGATCAATACAATAAACTGTAGCTACCTGTATATCCTCAATAGTTTCATAAATTTCAAAATCATCATAAGTAAGTTCAAGTGGAAATTCTATTTTTTTTCCATTAGTCATTTTTCTTTCTACAAAATTCAAAATAGTTGAATTAATATTAATATTCGAAAGTTCATCACCCAATTCAAATTTTTTTGAATCTTCTAGAATTATGTTCCCACTACCAGTAAAATGTGTTTCATGCATTCCCAATTTATCACTTTTTAAGGATTTTATAATTTCGTCCAATATCTCATATCCAACTTTAAAAAAACCCTTCTTATTTAACCAATTTTTTGAGTCAGTTACATAACCTCTTTCAATTAGTTGGCTTACTATAGGAAGATCAGAATTCAAAATTGAGTCATTAAAATTTATATTTAAATGAGGAACTATTGTTTTCCCAACCATCGTACCCCCATTTTTATTATTATTGTCATTATTAGGATCACTATCTTGACTTGTGAATAAAGCTCTTTTTTTTGAGACAATGGATCTTGTGTTAATATTTTTTTGATCTGTTCCAGAACTAGACTTTTTTAAATTATTCTTTTTTATTTCTTCATCCACTAGTGTTTGTACATGTTTTTGCAAATATTGTTCTAGTTCGATAAGCGATGGAGTTTCTTCTTTAATGGCCCTACTGCCTATAGCTTTTAAAATATCAGGAAAAAAATGTTTTAATAGATCATCATAGTTTTTTGTATTACTCTTTAAATTTTTATTTTGTTCTTTTTGAGAGGCATCATTCTCGATATATTCATCAGAACGAGAAAAATAAACAAATTCTTTGTTATAATTATTCAAATCAGATTTCAGTATATTCGAATTTGTTTTCTTTTCTATCAAGAACAGGTGGGATAGAAAATCTAAGATATTCCAATAATAACTCCATAATAGTTGAAATAATTTCCTCTTGTTTAGTAGATTCATCCAAACTTGTTTGTTTAATTGAATCAAGATACTCCAAATTTTTTGATATATTATTTTTGTGAGCTTTTTTAATATATTCATTCTGTTCTTCCATAATTGTATCCATAGATGTCTTGATAATTTTTTTAAGGTGAGGAAATTGTTTTAATTGTTCTGAATAAAGCATTTTACAGTTTTTAGAATTCAGGTTTTTTAAATTTGATTTAATAACCTTGCTTGTTTCTAGAGTTTCAGTTATATTGGAAACAGGATAAGGGTTTTGTAGAACAGTAAATGTTTTTCCCTTGAATTCATTTCTTATCATTAATAAATCTTCTGCAGTAATTATCTTTGTAAAATAATCTCTTGATATTTCTTTTATTATCTCAATTATCGTATTATTTAATATTTTTGATTTATTTTCCGAGGTATCATCTATTTCATCTAATTCAAATTTTGATGACTGTAATATACAATAAATATCAGAATATCGTGGAACGGTGAATATATTGTTGATTATAGATCGAGAGACTTCGACCTCACCCAAAACAATTTCCATAGAGTGTATAGTAGATCTAACACTCACTCCCCTTTCACTATTTATTTCAGGATTGTTTCTTAAAGATTGGAAAATCTTTGCAATAATTTTTAAAATAAATATAGGTAAAAAGGTATTGCTCCTTGAAAGCATATCAATTTCTTGAATTAAAATCAGGATTTCATCATCCAACGTCTTGGGATAATGAGTTTCAATATGACTTTTCAGTCGATCTGCAAGAGGTTCAATTATTTTCCCAGAATGAGTATAATCAATCGGATTCGCAGTAGCAATAATTTTTACATCTGGTTTGAAGAAAACAGGTAATGCACCGGTGGTAAACCTACCTTCTTGCAAAATACTGAGCATCGTTACTTGTTTACGTGGATCTAGAACAGGCAATTCATCCAAACATAATATGCCATATCTAGCTTGAAGGAGATAACCAGGCGAGTAAGAATCGATATCAAACACCTCAATACCTTTTTTAATTACCTTTACTACATCAATTTGACCCACTAAATCTTTTACGGTTATGTCTGGTGTTGCCAAAACATATCTGTAACGCGATTTACCATCTACCCATTTTATTTTTGTATCTAATTTATTATTTTTAATAATTTCTTCACAGTCTTTTGAAACAAAAAATTCAGGAACCGATCTTAAAATATTTTTATCCTGTAGTAAATTGATGAGATGTGAATAAGGCATTTCTGTTGGAATATCATTTGTTATTGTACCATCAACAATTGGGATTGGAGATAGAAGATTTTCTGATAAAATTTCCGCTAATTTTGTTTTACCCTGACCTATATGCCCTATAAACAAAATATCATGGCCGGCCAATATTGCTCTTTTTACAGCTGGAATAACGGTTTGATCAAAGCCAATTATACCTATAAATGGATTTTCATTATTTCGTAATTTTGAAATTAGATTTTCTCTTAATTGGAGTTTTGTTGAGCGGTATTTATAATTATTTTCCAAAAGCTCGCCTAAAGTCGTTATATCTTTATAATTTTCAGGCACTCCACAATACGCTTCTTTATAAATTGGTTTGTTAAAATAAGATGATTTAACCAGTTCTAATATGGAATCATTGCCAGACAATCTTTATATTTTTATTTTATAATTGATTTATTTAAAAATCTATGTAATTTCAAAATCAATCCTATCCAATGATGTTCATATGAATTCTGATCAAAGTGTCAAGAAAGGTTTATTGGTTATCAATTTTAAAAAAAATTCACAACATTTTTAGTACAACCTATGAATAAGGATGAGCAATATATATTGTAAGTGATATAATTATGCAAAATTTAACATATAGTCAAAAAAGATGCAAATAATATATATTCATTGAACTATAATTTGAATTAACAAGATAATAGATAAATACAACCATTAAAAAAATATCTAAAATAGCTAATTATGTTCTTTGTTGTGATATCGCTCAAATAAGAATTCTAACTTTACTAGGTTCTACATCAAGTTATAAATGCACAAATAAATGAATAAATATCATATAAATAACACGTGATACTACAATAACAGTAGTAAACTTGAATTTTTTAAATTCAATTATAGCGAGCATGTAATCACAATAGATTATCAGTAGTTAAATTAAGTGTATATCAAATAATCTAAAATTTTAATATATCATTTCTTTAATACAGGTAATATTTCATATCGATCAAACGATTTTTTAATTTATCTTTATTAACATTGTATACACCATAAAGGTAAAGTCATTGACAAATGATACAAACTTACTAACAAAAATTAAATAGAATTTAAATCTGAACCATCTTAATATTCATTAGAATTAATTTCCGGTGCAAATAAAATGAGGATTTGAATCCATAGCATCTTAAAATAATAATTATTAAATTTTTAATTTTATTTAAAATAAATTTTAAAGCTTAAATAACACATGTATAAAAAAATATTGTCATGATTATTAACCATAGATTTTTATATCTGTCTTCAAGTTTAATTGTTTTTTTTACTCTCATTTTGTTAATTTCCATAAATTTTTCTATTGGAGAATCAATTATTCCAATAAATAAATCTTACAATATTCTTAATAAATGGGGTACTAATGGAACCACAGATAGTCAATTTGTACATCCAACTGGAATAGCAATTGATTCCTTAGATAAGGTGTATATTGTTGACAGCGGAAATAACAGAATTGAAAAGTTTGATAGTAATAACAAATTTCTTAATAAATGGGTATGAATGGAACCGCAGATAGTCAATTTGTACATCCAACTGGAATAGCAATTGATTCAAATGGTAAAATATACGTTGTTGACAGCGGAAATAACAGAATTGAAAAGTTTGATAGTAATAACAAATTTCTTAATAAATGGGGTACTAATGGAACCGCAGATAGTCAATTTGTACATCCAACTGGAATAGCAATTGATTCAAATGGTAAAATATACGTTGTTGACAGCGGAAATAACAGAATTGAAAAGTTTGATAGTAATAACAAATTTCTTAATAAATGGGGTATTAATGGAACCACAGATAGTCAATTTGTACATCCAACTGGAATAGCAATTGATTCCTTAGATAAGGTGTATATTGTTGACAGCGGAAATAACAGAATTGAAAAGTTTGATAGTAATAACAAATTTCTTAATAAATGGGGTACTAATGGAACCGCAGATAGTCAATTTGTACATCCAACTGGAATAGCAATTGATTCAAATGGTAAAATATACGTTGTTGACAGCGGAAATAACAGAATTGAAAAGTTTGATAGTAATAACAAATTTCTTAATAAATGGGGTATGAATGGAACCACAGATAGTCAATTTGTACATCCAACTGGAATAGCAATTGATTCAAATGGTAAAATATACGTTGTTGACAGCGGAAATAACAGAATTGAAAAGTTTGATAGTAATAATGCAGTCATTAGATTAGGATAAGGACTTGTATTACAAAAACGTCAGATAAACTACCCATATTATCTAAAAGATAACTTCCAACATCTTTTTTATGCATTTTAGAAACAAAATATCCTAAAAAACTACTATTCATGAACAACATTTATTAATTTTTGAGCATGAGTTTCAAACAAACTGGATAAGATTCGAAAATATAAGTCAAAAAATCAATATTCCATCTGTAACTCGAATCAAAAGTATTTCAGAAATTATCGATTATAAAAAAAATCGTATTCATCATTATTGTTTTGAATGAATTAGTAGAAGGTTCATCAAATTTAAAATTAGAAAATTATCAAATTAATAGTCCAAAAAATAAATCATGTTTTTAACGAACATATCCTTTCCAATTTATGAATTAAAACTGTTGATTTTCTACTAGTTGTGTTCTATTTTATTCACAAACTTATTTTCAAAATTAAATGATCAACTCCATTATGTTATGAGAAAAACATTATTGAAAGAATAACCAGAATATTAAAAACATAAAATATGGTTTTAAAGATTATTTTCCACATATAAGAAAGAATCATTTAAAATGTCGTACCTATTGGTTGAATTTGTTTATATTTTCATGATGAGAATACATACTTAAGAACAGAGTTATTTTTATATTTTGTTTACTATATATAATACAGTTATTCAATGAGCACTATAATTATTTTAATTTTAGTAATCATAATTGTACTAGCAATTGTCGGCATGGGGTGGACAAATTTTTTATCCAGCGTTTTTAAAGGTTTTGAGAAAATCAAAAACTCGCCCATAATAAAAAATATTACAGAATCATCAAAATCAGAAGTTAATAAGATTGTCACTACTAATTGATAAATCAAGGTAAAAATTTTTGCGTAGTTAAATGTTTATTTATACAATCTTGTAAATAGCAAGATAATACAGTATTATGAAATCAAAAATTTTAATATCATTAATGCACAGAGTATAGATACAATCCTATATATAATATTTTAATCATTCACAAAAATTCGATGCATTATGTCTCATTTTTTATTAAAATTAATAAATAAAATCTTTTGTATCGAAATTTAATAAAATAATATTAAATAGAAGAAAAACGAAGAATAAGTATGAGCAACGAGATAATAGGAGTTGTTACTTATGAATGCATGTCTTGCGGAACCTTAGTAACTGCAGAAGAACTTTCATACTTGCCAGAAATAAAATGCATATGTGGGTTCAGAGTTTTTAGAAAAATCAGACAGCCCATTGTAAAACAATTAAAAGCAATATAAAAAATTAGAATTATGAAAATAATATGTCCAGATTGCAAAGAAAAAGCATTTTTATCAGATAATTTTGATTTAGTAAAATGTGACAAATGTGGTTATGAAAGCACCTATGGGGAATACGTTAAATATATAGCACATAAAGATCCAAGATATTCAGATATTTTAAGCGACTATAAATAACTTTTTTGGATAGTTTTTTGTCGGAGTCAGACTTAGAAAAAAAAGGGCAAAGAGAATATACATGGGCCAAATCCAACATGCGTATAACAACCCAGATTATAAATAAATATAAAAATTTAGATTCTTTAAACGGAATTACTGTAGGAATATGCCTTCATATTACTAAAGAAACAGCAGTATTAGTAATTGGGTTGAAGCAACTTGGAGCAGATGTTTATTTATGCTCTGCGAATCCCCTCTCAACTCAAGAAAGCATTGTTTCATTTTTAACAGGTAAAAAAATCACAGTATATGGAAAAAGAGGAGAATCGCTTCAAGAATTTAATAATAATATATATAAAATACTCAATCACGACCCAGACATTATAATTGACGATGGGGGAGAATTGCATAAAAAGGCGTTAGAAAAGAAAAACGAAATTTTAGGTGGTACAGAAGAAACAACCTCAGGAGTGAATAGATTAAAAACGTGGAATAGAAATAATTTTATAAAATATCCAATAATAGCAGTAAATCAATCTAGAACAAAGCATCTTTTTGACAATAGATATGGTACGGGGCAAAGTACTATTGAAGGTATTTTAAGAACTACAGGTATATTATTGGTCGGAAAAAGAATAGTCGTATGCGGCTATGGTTGGGTGGGCAAAGGCATTTCATCTTTTTTAAAAGGCGTAGGATCCAAAGTAACGATTACAGAAATTGATGCGATTCATGCACTAGAAGCATTTATGGACGGATTTGAAGTAAAAACATTAGAAGAAACAACACCTTTTGCAGATTTGTTTATAACATGTACGGGGCAAATCAATGTTATAAGACAAGAACATATAGAAAAAATGAAAAATGGAGTTATATTGTGTAATGCAGGCCATTTTGATGTAGAAATAGAAACAAGTTATTTAATAAAAATGGACAAAAATCCAATATACATTAATGAAAATATGAAATCATATAACATTAATGAAAAAAAGATATATCTATTATCAGAAGGTAGAGTAATAAACCTAGTTGGCGCAGAAGGAAATTCACCTGAAATAATGGCACTATCATTTGCAAACCAACTATTATCAGTTATTTATCTAGCTAAACATCACAAGGAATTAGAAAATAAAATTTACAATGTTCCAAAAAAAATAGAGAAAGAAATTAGCAGGTTAGCGTTACAAAAATACGGTATAAAAATAGATAAAAAAACATTCGAGCAATCAAAATATTATTATTCCTAAATTTAAAAAAAAATTATGATGCATATAACTTCGCAAATGTTAGATTATATGTCATTTTTCAAAATAATAGAGATACATATTCACCCACATATCTGTTTCCCATGGAAGATAACCATTAAAACCCTTCTACTATACCTTTTAATGTAATGCAATGTTCCTTCTTTTAATCCCACCATATGGAATAGACACGATGCCCTAGTTTCAGGAATTTACGCCCGAAATAACAATCGATAAATTATTAGCTAATGGCACCTATAATAGTAAATATATGTTTAGATATTTGGTAGACAATAAAATCTCATTGTATTAAAAAAGAAAGATTGTTCGAGTTTGACTAAAAATAGGAAATAATATAAGAAACATATCGGTTTAGGCTAAAAAAGATTTGCAAAAATGGAAAATGGCGTTAGATATAAAAAATAGGTGATGTTGAAACGGTATTTTCTACGGTCATGAGATCGTTTGCTGAAGACGCTTCTGCAATTAAATTTCAAAACGTTATATAAGAATGAGAATAAAAATATCATTAGACAAATCATTTAGTTAAGTCAAATAAAATGATAAAAATAATTTTAAGAAATTACATTATACAATAACATTAGATCTAATGCAAATTTTATGATTATAGATTTTATTAATAAAGAATATTCTATTGTTAATTTTAATTCATGATTAAATATAAAATAACTGAAAGCTAAAATAAAAAGAGTATAGTTAATAACTATGTGCTGGATCTTTTAGGCATTTAACGGCCTCATATCCGGTAAGTTCATTCCCTAACTTGGCCCGGTGTTCTATGCATTCTATACATTCATGATCACTATTGCATGCATTTTTTGCTTTTCCTTCATCAGCTGGTTTATGATCGAATGTAAAGCCTTTGAAATGTTCACCACGGCTAAACTTTACCCTTTTACCACCATTATTATCATGATTATGATCGTTATCTTTAGCATTAGCGCTAGCAGGGGTAGAGCTAGGGGCAATAGGAGCAGAAGAAGGAGCTGCTGCAGGTGTACCAAATAACGAATTTAACAATCCACTGGATGCGCTAGAAGTGGGTGGTGTTGTTGTTTGAGGAGCGGGTGGTGGGGTTGTTTGAGGAGCGGGTGGTGGGGTTGTTTGAGGGGTTGTTTGAGGTGCACCAAATAATCCTCCAAGTAAACCGTCTGAAGGATTAGATGAAGTGGTTTGAGGTGGCGCTTGTGGTGTTGTTTGAGGAGCGGGTGGTGGGGTTGTTTGAGGGGTTGTTTGAGGTGCACCAAATAATCCGCTTAATAGCCCACCTGAAGGATTAGATGAAGTGGTTTGAGGTGGCGCTTGTAGTGTTGTTTGAAGGGTTGTTTGAGGTGTAAATTGTTGTGGTGTTGTTTGAGGGGTTGTTTGAAGCGGATTGGTATTTGGACCCTGGTTTCCAAGTATATTATTAAAGTTATTTAAAAGACTACCCAATCCACCATTACTACTTCCAAATAGATTGCTTTGTGCGAATACTTTATAATCCATATTTGAAGTAGTAGGATAAATCATTGTTGATATTGATAACATTGTAAAAATAATTGCAATGTTAGTTTTAAATTTCACATTTAATATATATTAAAAAAAATTATATAAAAAATTTGATACAACATTCTGTTTATATTTCGTGGTATTACGACTCTATAATAAACACCATTATACTTTTATGGTAAAATAGTTAAAATAATTTATATCAATATAATTATTATAATAATAAAATAATATTTGACCATAAGACAAAGTAATAATAAATTATTACATGATTTGTAATTTTATAATACAATTTAATGTGTTTTGTTTAATAGTAAAAATAAATTTTGATTTTTTTAAAAAAATAATATAACCAGTTTTTGGACTCAACAGTTGTATAAACACAATGATACGCGCTCTGTAAAATATTTGTGTTTGTTTTGGCATGATTTTTATTATAAATATCTTTCCATTTGCTAACGGCTGTTCCAATTTATTGTTCGTCTTCAAAAGTGGAATTATTAATCAATTGTCTTTGTAACCAAGCTATATTACTTAAATTAAGAGCCTATCCCAAATTTCGATAGGATTATAGATCTTTTCCCCCTTTTGATAAACTGTGACCTTTATTCAAAGGAAGGAGAAAATAAAGAAGGAAAAAAATAAACATTCTACCATACTCAAAATACCTGATAGATTACGGGCTGAAATTAAGAGTATTTTACCAAAGGAGAAATCTCTCAGGACAGTTGGTCGACGAATTGTTCCATACAAAGTGATCGACGTAATTCTCCACATATTAAGAACATGATGCCAATGGAAGATGCTACCTAAAGAATACGGATCTGGTTCTACTTTTCACCGTAGATTTCAACAGTGGAATAGCCTTGATATTTTTAAAAAGGTATGAATAAGATTGCTGGAAATCTATGATAACTTGTAGGTATCAATTGGAAATGGCAATCCATCGATAGTATATCTATAAAGTCGCCTTTATGGAGCAATGACTGGAAAGAATCCTACCGATAGAAGCAAACTAGGCACAAAAAGACTTGTTTTAACAGATAAAAATGGAATCCCATTATCTCTAGTTATTTCTTCAGCCAATGCGCATGACATCAAACTAGTAACAGATGTGGTATCAAACTATCACCGGCATATAAAACTAAAACAACAAGAGGAAGAAGAGGAAGAAAACTTCAACATCTATGTTTAGATAGGGCATACAATTCAGAACAAGAACTAATCAAACGAGGATATGTACTGCATATGCCTAATAAAATAAAAAGAAATGGAAAGGAGGGAGAAGAATTCAAGGTTATAACACAACGTTGCTCAAATTGAAAAGAGCATTCTGCAAAAAGGTGAGTCATAGAGAGAACAAATTCATGGCATAACAGGTTTAGGAAACTGTTTACAAGATATGAGAAAAAGTCAGAAAACTATCTTGGATTGGTACCGTTATCCTGTTTTATTATCATATATAGAAAGATAATTTTGGGATAGGCTCAAATTGAGATCTTGAGAACGTACAGGCATAAATACAAATTTTATTCGTGTGGTCGTATGTTCCAAACATATTTAGCAGTCCATTTATATTTTGAGCATTTTCGACCTTCACTTGTACCTATAACTATGATGTACCTCCATGAGTTTTTGCTGCGGCGGCCCATACCCCATCTACATACATTAATACAGAATTAGGCGGAGCATCGTACCTTAGCTGTTCAATGTACTTTTTTTCAAACTATTTTGGAACATTACGTCTTCTTTTGTTTGACAAAACAGTTTTAGACTTGCTCCATTTTATTTTATGCTTCAGAAGAATATTCCTTATTTCTGAACGGATTATTTTATTTACCAGTTTTAGGTCATACATAAGAAAACCGACAAGTATAAGTAATGACCATGTGGAAAATCCCAAATCAAAAGATCTTGGATTTGCAGATGTTATATCCACTATTTGTTTCTCGGGCTCTGTTAACTTAAGACATTATTTCTTGATTATGGTGATCAATAAATAGATGAAGCCATTGTTTTACATGATCTAATTTACACTTGTTCTTTTTACAAGGAAAATAATTATTAAACAAGTCCACTCTATCTTTTATGTACTGTATTGTTCTTTGAACTATGCTCTTTTCGAAAGAGGACTGATTATGATGATGTATCTTCAAGAATTGCATGCTTGAGGATACCATGTACCGCCATCAGATGAAACTGAATGTATTCAATACCTCTCTATAGATGTAGAAAGAAATCAGTCAGCAACAAACATATTCCGTTCTCTGGAATCGAAAAGAAAGAATTTCTTTATTTTTGGATTCAATAGCAACTCAAAGCATACTAATTCCGATCCAGCTTTTACGGCAGTTTGATCTATGATATATTCTTTGCTTTCCTTATTCTTTAGATGTCTCCAGGGCCTGTACTTTTGAATCCATTTCCAGATAGAAACATGGCTTAATTTTGTTATTTTTAAAAAAGATAAAGCTTTGGCAGCATTTCTAAAGGATAAACCTAAAAAGTATAAGTATAAACCATATCCAACGATATTTGAAGGTGTTCTATTTCTATGGAACATATAATATATGGTTGTTTTAAAGCTAAAGGTTTTTCCTTAAGTTAACAGAGCCCAGTTTTTGATACTCGACATTTAAATAATTCGTTCTCTATTAGTGTTTTTTGCATGAGTCATAATTATAACCATTTTTCTGGATTTGATATTTCTATATGGTGTATTTTTTGTTTAGGTTTCATCACCTCTAGGATTAGATTTGTTATGATCATGGTGCCTATCTTTTGAATGTCCATTACTGCCACCATCACCATGATCATGGTGCCTATCTTTTGAATGTCCATTACTGCCACCATCACCATGATCATGGTGCCTATCTTTTGAATGTCCATTACTGCCACCATCACCATGATCGGGATTCCCATCTCTTGAATGTCCGTTGTTTTTGTCACCATCACCATGATCTCCGTCTTTTGTGTTTAAACTGGCTGGAAGGCCCAATAGGCTACCTAAAGTAGTTTTACTCGATGAATTGGTAGGAGATGCACTAGATGTATTAGTAGTTTCGGGAATAGAGGTTGCGGGAGTAGAGGTTGCGGGAGTAGAGGTTGCGGGAGTAGAGGTTGCGGGAGGTGTACCAAATAACGAATTTAACAATCCACTGGATGCGCTAGAAGTGGGTTGTGCTGTTGTTTGAGGGGTTGTTTGAGGTGTAAATTGTTGTGGTGTTGTTTGAGGTGGCGCTTGTGGTGTTGTTTGAGGTGTAAATTGTTGTGGTGTTGTTTGAGGAGCAGGTTGTAGAGTTGTTTGAGGTGCACCAAATAATCCGCTTAATAGCCCACCTGAAGGATTAGAGGAAGTGGTTTGAGGTGTAAATTGTTGGGGTGTTGTTTGAGGGGTTGTTTGAGGTGTAAATTGTTGGGGTGTTGTTTGAGGGGTTGTTTGAGGTGTAAATTGTTGGGGTGTTGTTTGAGGGGTTGTTTGAGGTGTAAATTGTTGGGGTGTTGTTTGAGGTGCACCAAATAATCCGCTTAATAGCCCACCGGATATCCCGCCTGAAGGATCAGAGGAAGTGGTTTGAGGTGTAAATTGTTGTGGTGTTGTTTGAGGGGTTGTTTGAGGTGTAAATTGTTGTGGTGTTGTTTGAGGTGTAAATTGTTGTGGTGTTGTTTGAGGGGTTGTTTGAAGCGGATTGGTATTTGGACCCTGGTTTCCAAGTATATTATTAAAGTTATTTAAAAGACTACCCAATCCACCATTACTACTTCCAAATAGATTGCTTTGTGCGAATACTTTATGGCCTGTATCCGAGATGTTGAGACTGAATATTGCTGATATTGATAACATTGTAAAAATAATTGCAATGTTAGTTTTAAATTTCACATTTAATATATATTAAAAAAAATTATATAAAAAATTTGATACAACATTCTGTTTATATTTCGTGGTATTACGACTCTATAATAAACACCATTATACTTTTATGGTAAAATAGTTAAAATAATTTAGATCAACCTAAATAACAATTGTAATAAAAATATACAATCCAATATTGATATAGAATAATAATAAGCACCTTTAAAATTTATACTTTATTTAGTATCCAGATTTTCTAATTTTAAAAATCTGTGCTACCTACATAAATTCGTGAGATAGTAAAATAGTCCACTCAATACACCATCTTAGCCATATCTTCAAATATCATTGCCTGGCGATGCCTCTTTGAAACAGTTGAACAATACTTATGAAAAAAAGATATATTCGATTGTAAAAGAAAAAATTCTTATTGTAAGGAGTTAGAATTGATGGGCGGTTAAAAGTATCCCAAAGACAGAAAGAGAATCACGCAAATCAAGATAAAGGACATTCAAATGATTGCTTGTTTAATAAACAGGGACTAGATGGATTAAAATACTATATACGAATCGATAGATTCCCTTAATTCCCGTAAAAACGATATTAAATACAAAACAAAGAATGTGTGAAATTATGGTAGTGATATCATCAAGTTAAACAAAATAGGTATTATCTAAAAATAGATGTTAGGCAATACAAAGTACATTTACAGACGGTTTTACAAATCAAGAATTTCAAAAAAGGTTTATCCGAAAAGATTGGTTAATTCCGAATCTAAAGAAGAGAAATAGATAAGAGGTTACAAATAGTAACATAAATTTTTTGATTCCCAATAGAAGTACACAATGAATCTATATTTGTACATGATATAACTCAAGAAAATTAAGTTATCCAAAAGAAATTAGCCATCTTAGTGACACCTGTAGATTCATTTCAGGGAAATAGTGTTTTTTGGTATACTTACTTTGAATAGTATGTAATTATTTCTTTAGTATAAAGTATATCCAAGATACTTTATTTAATATTTAATACAAGTTAAGAAACTGCTTGATAAAGATGTCATATTTACATATAAAGCAAGACTACATAAATCAAAAAAATTCAGACATATTTGAAATAGAGAGATTTTTGCAAATATCTATTTTACAAAAAGTTCACCGGAATTTAATGTTATTGGAATATCTTAGAAAAAGAATTATAATTTGTTTGTATTAGAATAATCTGAGATAGTGATCTGAATTGTTTTATAGATAGATATCAATGATAAAGCACCTCAAATTGAACATAGTAAAGTATTATCTAATGAGAGCGAATTAGCGCAATTTATGCTAGACATCAGGATTTATAATAAATCAACTATTAAATTGCATAAATACTGCCTATTAAAAAAATAAGGTCAAATTTTTCTTAAAACTTCAAACTTGTATTATTTTTTTCTTAAGAACAAGATAAATTTATCTAGTAATTTACATTTTTGAATCCCTTACATACAAGGTTGAATTTGAAATTTAAAGTCAAAATAAAAGTATTCTAAAAATTTGTATCATTTATCAAATCCATAAATTGGTAATTCTAAATTTATCGACATCAATTAATCCTTTGTCTGTCAGTTTCAATTTAGGTATAACGGGTAATGACATAAAAGAAAGTAACATGAAAGGATTCTTTATTACATTATCACCCAATACACTACAAGATTCGTTAACTGAACTCAGATTTGAAATAACTTCTTCTACCCCTTTATATGACATTAATCCTGCAATGGGTAGTGGGAGACTTGCTATGACTTTATTGTTATTCACTACTGTAAGTCCCCCACCTATTTCTGAAATGTGTTTGACGGCAGTTAACATGTCTGCATCATTCATTCCCGCTACAATGAGATTATGCGAATCGTGGGCAACGCTGCTAGCAATAGCGCCTGTTTTTAAACCCAAACCTTGTATAAAACCTAATCCAATGTTTCCAGTACTATGATGACGCTCCATAACTGCAATCTTTGCTAAATCTCTTTCAACATCGGATACTACATGATTCTTTTCTATTTTAGGTTTAATTATCCTTTTTTGAGTTATTATCTGACCTGGAATAACCCCTATCACTTGTATAGTGGATGATAGAATTGATTTAATCGGGACAACAAATACACTAGAATCAAAGTCCTTGATATTTATCGTATTTTGAAAAGTTGGTATCGCTGATTGAAGTACTTTATAATTATCTTGTTGCTCATCTGCGTTTCTTAGAATATTATTAACTACATTATTTTTAGTAGAGGTATAAATATTATTTCCGTTGAGGAAAACTTCTGATATTTTAAATGATTCCAGATCATCTAATAGTATAAAGTCTGCTCTATACCCCGGAGCAATTGCTCCTATATTATTTAAACCGAAATATTTGGCTGTGTTAATGCTTGTCATTTGAATAGCAGTTATTGGAGAAACACCCAATGAAATAGCAGTACGGTACAAGATAATCCATATGTCCATGTTCTTTTAAATCCCTTGCATCTCGATCATCTGAAACAAGGCTAATATGAGAACTATTAAAATCATTGATTAGAGGGATTAGAGCAGATAAATTTTTCTCATGAGTTCCTTCTCTTATCATTATATGCATACCCTTGCGCAATTTTTCATTTGCTTCTTCAAAATTTGTACATTCATGATCACTATGCAACCCTGCAATGATATATCCATCTAATAATTTTCCAGAAAGCATTGGTGCATGTCCGTCTTTTGGTCTTGAACCTGCAACAATCAATTTTGATAGGATTTGGCCATCTTTGGAAATTACTCCAGGAAAATTCATCAATTCAGCTAATCCAATAACTGAATCAGGCCAATTATTCAAATATTTATAAATATCTGAATCAAGAATAGTTGCTCCTGCGGTTTCCATTGTTGTCGTGGGAACACACGAAGGCATCATAATGTAGACCTTGACTGGCATTTTGTGACTTGATTTCAGAAAATAATCAATTCCTGAAAGCCCAAGTACATTAGCGATCTCGTGAGGATCACAGATTACCGCAGATGTACCTTTTGATGCAACCAAATTACAGAATTCCCTTGGAGATAAAAAAGTGGATTCGATGTGAATATGGCCGTCTATTAATCCAGGACACATAAATCGCCCTCGAGCATCAATAACTTTATGATATCCCTTCTTTGCATATTCGCTAATTCCTGAAAATCCTATAAATATGCCGTCAGCAATTGCAACATCACTTGTATATATTTCTCCTGAAAAAACATTGACTAAATTTGCATTGGTAATGATTAAATCAATCTTTTCATTTCCAATTGCCAAATCGATTCGCCTTTTCAAAAATTCTTTTGATAAATTAAAATATTCTACCTGCTTTCTACTATTATCTCCATTCATCAGATTATTATAATTTTCAGAGTTTTCCATATAACATAAACATGTCAAAAATTGGATTACGATATTATAAACATTGATAATTATTACCCATATAAAATCAAATTTAATAACAAGTCATTTAAATCAATTAAATTTAAATATCGTTTAAAAATTTTTTTTCCCATGGAAAAACAATCCATTTACGATGATTAAGAATTTTAGATACCAATTTGACATTATTATTTTGATATCTTGTCATAAGAAATGCAAAATCATAGTTAAATTCTTTTACTATATTAAAGACTTTGAGAAAAGTATTACCTGTATCGTATATATCGTCAACGATTAAATATTTTTTATCTTTTTGGAGTGGCACTAATTCTTCTCGGTACAGTTTTTTATTTCTAATTGGTACAAATTGAATATTTTGAATGTCCAATTCTTTTGCAATCAATCTTGCAGGCACAATCCCCCCATTAGTAATTGCTAATATGCAATCATATTTCACATTAGAATTATATATTTTTTTTGAAAAATCTACGGTTAATTTATCAATTTCATCCCATGTACAATACTCTTGTGGTGAATTTTCTTCATTTATTATTGCATTATTTTCCAAATGATATCATACTGCAATTATTATTATTTAACAATAGCTTTTAAAATGTATAACTTAGAGTATATCCCAAAATTCGATAGGATTATAGCTCTTTTTCCCTTTTTGTTAAACTGTGACCTGCATCCAACGAATGGACAGTGTAAAGGAGAAAAATAAACACCCTTACCATACTCAAGGTTCCAGATGAATTATGGGATAAAATTAAGAATATTCTTCCAAAAGAGAAACCACTCAAGACGGTTGGCTGCCGACCAATTATCCCATACAGAAAAGGGATTGATGGAATTCTCTATATACTAAGAACATGAGGATGTCAGCGGAATGCTTCCAAAAGAATATGGATCTGGTTCTACCTGTCATCGTAGGTTTCAGAAGTGGCACAGCCTTGACATCTTCAAAAATGGATGGATAAAACTATTGAAAATCTATGATGATCTTGTCGATATTAATTAGACATGGCAATCCATTGATAGTATATCTATAAAGTCGCCTTTAGGGGGCGAGGACTGGAAATAATCCTACCGATAGAAGCAAGATAGGCTGAACAAAAAGACATATTTTAACAGATAAAAATGGAATTCCTATATCTGTTGTAATATCATCTGCTAATACTCATGACATCAAAATAGTAACAGATCTAGTTGATAACGCAGTTATTAAACGACCATCATTTAAAACTAAAAAAACAGGAAGGAAAAGAAGAAAACTTCAACATCTATGTCTTGATAAAGCATACAATTCTGAACAAGAAGAACAAGAACTAATTAAACGAGGATATGTACTGCATATTCCTCAAAAGAGAAAAAGAAATGAAACAGAGGAAGAAGAGGCCATGTTATAACACAACGCCTGCTCAAATCGTAAAAAATACTCTGCAAAAAGATGGGTTGTAGAAAGAACAAATTCATGGAATAATAAGTTCAGGAAACTGTTCACCAAGTATAAGAAGAAGGTGGAAAACTATCTTGGATTAGTACAGTTATTCTGTTGTATGATCAGGTTTAGAAAGATAATTTTGGGATAGGCTCTTAATATTATTATGTTAAAAATTTTAAAATAAATATATTAAATATATATATTTTTTATTTACAACAAGTAATAATATTTTGAACAAAATAATACTTCTATGTTATAGGAATGACTTTTGTATTTGCATACATTTATCTAGACTTTTATCTTCATTAATTGAAATAACTATTATTTTGGTTAACCTTTCTATTTTTCAAAAAATTTTTAAAAATAGTCTATTAAAATTTATTTAATGGACTTCAAGTAAAAATCTGTTATTGATGTACTTTTAGTATTACTTACATTTATAAAATTTCGTCATCCCTTTAAAGGCAATGTTTTATCAACATCGTATTAGATAGTTTTTTTTGATTATAAAATGTTTTAATCATTTAGATAATGACGATATAAAAAATTAATTTGTAGACATCCTATGCAATATTATAATAATGGATTTATTTGATTAAATAAGTATCATATCAATAAAAATAATAGGTTTTTCTATTTTTGTCTCAATGTTTATGTTTAATAAATAATATGTGAATGTTCGATATTTACCTACATCATCTGTATAAGGTTCAAATTCCAAATAAGATCTTATTTTGTTTTATCCTAATTTTGATTTTACATTTTTATTTTTGTGTGATTATCTTTTTTAAACAAATTTTATATTTATTTTGACTTTCTATTTTCACATAATTTTGGATATATTTTTAGGAATGGTTGTTTGAAATAATTTATATAAAAAAAATACATATCATGTATATAAAACTTATTTAGATAATTTCATAATTATTGATTTATATTGTGGATATTTCTCACATAACATGTCTTTATCACCTATCTCCCAATCATGATAGTCAAATCCGGGTGAAACTACACATCCAACTAAACAGTAAGATGTAGGGTCATCCACAGACGCTGCAAACCATGAATTAGATTTTATCACTATATGGAATATTTCACCTTTATCCATATTTTTTCCAAGTTTTATCACTTTTAAATTTGAATTTAAAATATACAAAGATAAGCTACTTCCAGCATAAAAGTGCCAAATTTCATCTGAATTTATCTTATGAAATGATGAATATTGACTCCCTTTTAATAAATAATAAATTAGTGTACATGAGTTTCGAGGACCCGTATATTCGGGTAAATTAATAATTTTTTCTGATCGATAAACTTCATTATAATAGCCACCTTCTGGGTGTTCTTTTAATTGGAGTTTGTCAATCCAATAATTTGCAGTATGCCCAAGAGTATTTATCATTATGAAGTTTTTTAATATGTTATATAAATTAATTTTTTTAGGTAATATTTTTATTTTATTTCAGAATTTAATTAAATAGATTATTAACATACTAGAAATATACTATATGCCATATGCTGATTTTTGTATAGTAAAAATAACATAGGTTGATTCTTCGTTATTACAATTCTTTATATTATATCCCTATGCATATAATCTACTTTTTTAACTTTTTTACAAAATTCGATAATTATCGTACTTTTTTAATCACAAATGATGTTATACTCCAAATATTTTTTCCAAGAACGAATTTGAATATACCATTTTTCTACATCCAATAGAGATTATTTTCTTTTCTTTTCATATGACAATGCTCCTGATGATAATAGTTGTTTTAGAGAATATTTTTCTCCAACTTGAACATAGGTTAATACAGAAATACAATGTTTGAACTGACGGTAAGTTATTCATGTGAACATTATCGTATTTTTCTACCCCTAGTGGCAATTTTGCGGGTATATCCAGTTTTAATCATTAACTGGACTTTCAATTATGTCTTTTCTTATTCTTAAATTATTATTGCATCTTGTGTTTTTTGTATATAATAAGGCATATGTTGTTCGTACACTAGATTTCTTGCATAATTAGAATAAACAGCTATATGATTAACTATGCATCAATTTCTTGTCCTTTCTTTGCTTTCATATGATAGACTGTCCAAAAAGCCATTACTTTTTAAATCATTTACTGGACTAACAATAAAAGAATTTGATGAGATTTACGATAAGATAACAAAACGATATGTCAAACATGAGATACAACGATTATCTAAAAGAAAATATCGAAAAAGAGACATATGTGCAGCGGGCAGACCTTTCACACTAGATATTAAAAATAGATTTCTTATGCTTTTAGTGTGTCTTGTTGCATGATTCTTAAAATCTTGTTTTACTAACTGTTTTGTCTAAATAGATATCAACTTATTATACAATGATGCTTTCAATATCATTTCCTGTATCATATTTTTCAATCTAATAGAATAAACGTATTCTCCAAACATTCGCTTTAAACAAGAGAACATCGTTTCTACAATCCACCGTTTCCCATAGCTTACGCTGTCTTTCCACTTTTGCAAATTATTTTTCTGTGTCAATACTGCCAGATTTCTAAGGATGTTGCCTTTTTTCCACCTAATTCTAGCGTTTTTTCTTACTTTAATGCAAGGTTGAATTCCATTGTCTCCTAAATATCTAAAAATATCATTGTTATCATAAGCACCATCAGCAAATAGTTTGCCTATTGCTGCAGTGGCTGTCATGCTATCTGATTTTATAATATTTTCAACCAATTCAGGTAACGCTTTGCTATCATGAACATGCTCATCAGTTATCCTCCTCATAGAAAGACTTTTCTTTGTCTTTACGTTTACTGCAACATGTATTTTCAAATATCCTTTCTTTTTTATATGCCATTTTTCTCTCATCCATTGACCTCTATTGGTAACCTTGATACCAGGTACTGTCTATTACAATGACAATGTATTCATCTTCAAATTCTTTGCTATCATCCGTCGTATCTTTTATTTTGAAGTTTAACCTGTTTATCCTTTTTTTGCAAATAGTTGTAAAATCTGGAATTGACGGTACTTTTCCTTTAGCGTGTCCTTGTGTTATTCCTTCTTTGGTTTGCCTGTAAGGCAGATGAAAATACACTTTAGCATAGCCAAGTAAAAGAAGAAATGTGTTAGTTATGAAATGGCTCACCTATTTTGCCTTGGTTCATCTCTTTTAATTCAATATCCCAGTTATTAATGACATCAAAGCCTAGTAAGATTTCGCCGCGTCTAACTAGAGATCGGTTGTAGGAGGGCCAGTTCACATATTTTATTGATGGATGTTAGCTAAATGCATTTGGAAATAAAGAATCATGCAACAAAGCACTTTTAGTGTACTATCGTCTTTACATAACTTACACGTTAGATGGCTTTCTCTTTGATTTAGATCAGAGTAACATCTGTAGAGATATCCAAAAGATAGAAAATTTGATTAGAAAATGCGTACCAATTCCACAGAAATTATATAACAAAACAAAAAGGCTTCGAACCACTGAAGAAGTTGAACAATATTTTCCAGGCTTTCTTGTTTTTATCGATTCCACCGAACAACCAATTCCAAGACCTATCGATAATAAAAGACGCAAAATATTCTATTCAGGTAAGACGAAAAGACATACTGTAAAGACACAGATTATGGTTAACAACCAAGGCATCATCATTCATAATCAAGATACGAGAAAGGAAGAAGACATGACTATGATATCTATAAAGAGAATCATCCTAGTACTACTAAAAAGGTTGTTAATGTATTTGATCTTGGATATTTAGGCGTAGAAACTGATTTTCACGAACAACTATCATCCATACCAAATAGAAAGCAAAAAAATCTAGAGCTGTCACAAGAAGAAAAAGAGTACAACAGAATTCATGCTAAAAAGAGGATAGTGATAAAGCACACTATTTGCAGATTGAAAAAGTACAGGATAATGAGCGACGTATTCAGAAATAGACTAAAAAAGTACACTAGATTTCAGATATAGTTGCAGGCGTAGTAAATTATAGAATAATGAATCATTATTAAAATACAAAAATCATGATAATGTTATAGATTGTTTCTAATTATGCAAGATCTAATCTCATCAAATTCTCGTACTTTAAGGTCTATAAATAACATGAAAAGTAGTTGTTTTCTGGATAACCTGTCTCTAGAATGAATGCAAAGTATGGCATTTTATAAAAGAACTAATAACAATAAAGAATCTGTTTGGATGCAAATATGTAGACTAACAAAGCTAAATCATCCATTTCCACTATTTAATAAAATAATAAAAAGGATTGATAATTTTTCTTTATATCTAATATTATTATGGTTTTAAATGGAAATAAATTCCTATAATTACCAATGTTTAAATACTATGCGATCGTATATACAGTATGTCAAAGAACATTACAAACCAATCAGAATATACATATAATAATAATTATAACCAAAATAACGATGATTTCAAAGAAACAGTCAACAGATCACTTGATGAAACTAAACATAATATCAATAGATCAATAGATGAATCAAAGAATCAGATTCCACATTATAACATCATTGTAAATAGCTACCAAGAACAATCACTTCAAACTGCAAAAGAGATTTCAGAGAATTACATTGAATCTCAAAAATCAATAATCAATTCACTCCAATCAGCATTCAGACCATACAATCAAAGCTTTACAGGATTAGTTAATAACTTTGCATCACCGGATTCTATGGTAAAAGCATATAGCAGATGTGTTGGTAGTTTTGCAAATAATGCAATATCAGCAATGAGAATTGCAAACAACATTATTTTCTCAAACCTAGATTCATGGAAATCAGGATTACAACAAACAAGAGATAATTCAAGACATATATTCAATCAAAATGTTAATGCAGCAAAAACATTTGAACAAAATACAAGAGATCTAAATCAAGCAACAACAGCAACAGCAGCAAAAGTAGATGTTGATGCCAAAGATAATTTTGGAAATACAACAAGCTCCTTTACACAAAGCACTAAGAAAAATCAATAACCTATTTTTTAGATAGATATGGATGAATAGACATATAATTTCTAATATTACACACAAAATTTAATATCGTAGCCCTATATGTCTAATAGGATTTTATGAATAATAGAGTCTTCAAATTTAATATGTTATAATTTTAAATGTTATTATACTTCTTAAAATTATAAACATTTTCTAATGTTCTTTTCAAATCTAAATGACAATAGCAATTTTTCGATTTATTAATTTATGGTCTGATAAAAAAACTTTCAATATAAAAGAATAGTATAAAGAATTGTTGTATATTTAATGTGCTTTGTTGCATGATTCCTTATTTCCAAATGCATTTAGCTAACATCCATCAATAAAATATGTGAACTGGCCCTCCTACAACCGATCTCTAGTTAGACGCGGCGAAATCTTACTAGGCTTTGATGTCATTAATAACTGGGATATTGAATTAAAAGAGATGAACCAAGGCAAAATAGGCGAGCCATTTCATAACTAACACATTTCTTCTTTTACTTGGAACCATCAAGAATTTGAGCGATTTTATCTCTGAATCTACCAATGAAATACTCTTTTATCACTAGCGATTTAACTCACTCATAATTGTTACCTATACATCATAACATATTTCAAATAGTTTATAAATAAAACAGATAGTCAACCGTCAATAGAACCATCAACCCCATGGAAATCAACATTTTGTTGTCATTTCCCTCATTTTTTCCGTCAACCCGTCAAAAACTTTGTCATTTTTTATAGATTATAAATCAAGCATGATAGCACGAAACTTTATTAACCCAATCTATTGATAAGTATATTTAAAAATCAAATTTCTAACGATTTTCGAATCATGCAATAAAACAGAAAATATGCTTAAATTGCAACTATATTTATGGTTTGTTTTCCATAATTATATGAAATAAATTGAATAGTAGTGATTCTGAACAAGTAAATATTAATGTTGAAAAAAGAAATGGCTCTCATGAAACCTTTGATAAAGAGAAACTCGCCAGAGGAGTAAGTCGTTCAGGAATACCATTTATGATGGCAAAAGATATTGCTGAATCAATTTATAAAAAAATAAAGGAAAATAATGACAACAACAATAATAATATTCTCTCTAGCCAAATCAAGGAATTTGTAATAGAAGATCTAAAATCAAGAAATGAAAATGTGATTACTGAATCTTATTCCGGTTATAGCAAAAATACGATCACAGAATTATCAGCAAACCATAAATATGATTCAAAGGCTAGTCCTGCTCATATATCTCATAAAAAAGATTATGTAAAATAAAATTTAGCCCAGGCTACAAAATTATAGATTCGAATCAAAGTCTGGAGATAATGCAGAGATTGATCGGAAAGAGTGTAAAATAAAGATATCATCAATCGCAAATAATCATTCAATCCTTCTTTTCAATTTATAAAAATAAATTACATCTACTTTGTTATATGATTCCACCTTTCCAAATACATTTAGCTAACATCCATCAATAAAATATCTGAACTGGCCCTCCTACAACCGATCTCTAGTTAGACGCGGCGAAATCTTACTAGGCTTTGATGTTATTAGCAACTGGAATACAGAGCTACAAGAGATGAACAAAGATGTGATTGGTATCATTTCATATCCAATACATTTCATCTCTTGCTGTGATATGCTAAAGTATATTCTCGTTTTTTATACGGACAGACCGAAGAAGGTATTACACAAGGACACGCCAATGGAAAAGTACCTGATATTCCTGATTATATTACAATAAGGAGAAGAATAAACCGGTTGAATATCAATATAAACAAAGATAACAAAATTGATGAATTTGAAGATGAATACTTTCTCATTGCAATAAATAGTAATGATATAAGTTATAAACAGAAATCAGTGGATGAGAGATAAATGGAATGCAAAAAATAAGAGTAAAAAATATTTAAAAATCTATTTGTTATAAATGTAAAGACAAAGAAAATTCTCTCTATGAAGGTAACTTATGAGTACGTTCATGATAGCAGGGTGTTACCCGGATTGGTCAATGATGCTATGGAATCAGATAAAAAAATAGTAATAGGTAAACTCATTGCTGATGGAACTTATGAAGGTAATGATATATTCAGATATCTGGAAGATAAGGGAATCATGCCTTGTATTAAAGTAAGAAAGAATTTTAGAACTAGACTAAAAACTGGACATATCCTTAGAAATCTATCCGTTATATCAGAAATATGATTTGCAAAAGTGGAAAGACAGTGCAATATGAACAAAGATGGATTGTAGAAATAGTATTTTCTTGTACTAAAAGAAGGTCTGGAGATACGTTTATTCAGTTAAACGGAATAATATAGTACAGGATATGATGTTAAAAACATCCTTGTATAATAAGATGATATCTGTTTAGACAAAATAGATAATAAAATCCGAAATAATAAGAATCATGCAAACAAAGCATTTAACAATCGCAATATTTTTGATATTCGTAATATAAAATTTTCATAGGCATCTGCCGTATTTTTTAAATATATAAAGAATGATATTTTTCGCGCGCTCAAACAAAATATACTATAAGGAAAGATAGTTTCTGCAATAATTACATCAATTAAAATTACATCTTCAATATATGATTTGGAAAAAATATCATAATAATAAATTAAAAAATTATCCTCTCTTCTTCCCTTATTTCATTAAAGCATGGGACAGGATTAATTGCCAAATGATAAAAGAAAAATCCAAATTAGATGATATCTAATAGATTATTTTAAAAATAATAATATATCAATTAACATAACAATCAGCATTGTTTATATAAAATTTTGAAATAAGCTTAATAATAATAATAGTATATTTTTATTTTTGCTACTACTACTTTCTATCATCTGTGAATGTATTAAAAACACATGACTTTGTTATTCCATTGTGAACAGAGTATAAAGCCCATATTAGAAGAGCTATTGATACAATTCTTAGTGGATCTTGGTAATTTGTAAGAAAATCTGTTACAATTATGCCAAATCCCCCAAAGGTGGATATTATAAGAAAGCCTACTGAAGAACAACTAGCACAAGCACTAGAAGCAATACCTAAAAGGGAACCTGCAAATATTGATTTATCTAATCTAATATTTGATTTCCTAATCACATATATGTTCATAGAAACTAATATCCCTATTAAAATGCAAGATATGCTTGTTATAATGAATCCATTTATTGCATCATCCGGCAGGTAGAAAGTTATGATAGGAGAAAAAAACAGCAGTTGGTCAAATACATTAAAGATAATCAATAAAAAGGTAAATACAAAAATAGATATAACAATATAAAGACGATTTAAAAACACCATTTTAAATGCAAGTGGAATTGTTACCTTTACATTTGTTAATTTTATGTAAATATCCTTGTTATTTAGTTTCAATTCTCTTTCTCTTTCTATCTTCGCTATCGAAGTTTCAAATATATTTTCGTGTAATGCTCATCCAACAAGTTCTTTATCAATAACTGCTTTGAATTCTGGAAATGGTTGGGGTCCTTCTAACTTTTGAGGATTAGAGCCATCACTCTTTACTACTATAAAAGAAGGAGTTTGAGTGAATCCAAGAAAATGTGCCAATGCAATATCTGCATCGATTAATGATTTGTATTTTTGATTTTCAAAACATGTCTTAAACTTTTGTATATCAAGACCAGGCACTTGTGACGCGAGTTTTTCTAAATTGTCTTTACTTGCCCATCCTGAATCAATAGGGCCTTGAATATTATATAAAAAGCTATGGAATTGCCAGAATTTTCCTTGATTGTTTGAACATTGAGCTGCTAAAGATGCAGGAAAAGAATCAAGGCCTCGGTTTGGCAAGTGTTTGAATACTAGAAGAGCTTTCCCAGTTTGAACATATGTTGAATTTATCTGTGGCTCTGTATATTTTACAAAACGTTGACATAATTTGCATTGAAGGTCACTAAAATCAATTAAAATAACGGGTGCTAATTTACTTCCCTGATATGGAGAGCCTTGATTTATTAAATTAGATAAAGATAATGAAGTATTATCTTCTCGACCTTGTGTTTGTGCAAAAGCTTCAACAGATAATAACTTATCATAAGAATGTTGTAAAAATGATGGAAATGACATGGTCAATATAAAAGACGAAAATGCGATTATAGAGATAATAGTAACAGTAGTAATGATAATGTAAATATTATTTTTCACAATATTTCTAAACTTAAGTTTAATCATTATGATTATACATATACGTATTATAAAATTATTATCTTTAGATGATAAAGCATTATTAAATAGTTGAAACTAATACATAACATACATGATAACAACGTAAATTATATGGATTATTTATGAATTTTATTAATAGTAATTTAATTACAAAAATTTGATATTTAATATAATATCATTTGAGCATAACGGATAAGTTCTATAGATATAAATGGGTTTTATAAAATCAATAAAGATTGACTTTGTATTAATAAAAAGGATTTACATATAATCATAAATGCTCAATATGTCAAAAGGTGTAAAATGGCAAATACCGAACATATTTCCTTATTTATCAAGGCAACAAATTCTATTTTATTGTCATTTTAATATTCTTTGATTAATTTTTCATAATAATATATTAGATCTCTTGCGTAATTAGAAACATTCATTCAGTTCACTAATGACGTACTACTTTTCTTCTACTGATGCTGGTTCATCATTCTGTAGTTTACTAAACCTACTACTATATCCGATACCTTGTTATATTTTCTCAATTTATTTCTAAATATATCACTCATTATCCTGTACTTTTCAATCTGCTGATGGTATGTTCCACTATTATTCTTTTTTTGGAATGAATTTTGTCATATTCTTTTTCATCATCTGATATCTCCGTTTCTTTTCTTTTTATATGGTAGTGCAGATAGTTGTTCTGAGAAATCCGTTTCTATGCCCAAATACCCTAGATCAACTACATTAACAACCTCTTTGGGAATTACAGTAGGATAATTCTTTTTATAGACATCATAATCATGTTTTCTTCCTTTTTTATAGCCTACTTTGTGAAGGATGTAACCACGATTGTTAACCGTAATCTGATTCTTTACTTTTGTCTTTTCTTCTTACCAAAGTAGAATATCTTTTTTCCTTCTTTATTTATAGGTCTAGGAATCTGCTGATCTGTACAATCTGTAAAAGCAAGAAAGCCTGGAAAATATCGTTCAACTTCCTCTGGAGTTTTCAACCTTTTGATTATTTGATGTGTCTTTTGTGGGATAGGTACGCAATGCCTTATCAATCCTTCAATCTTGAATGTCTACAAATATTGCTCTGATCCAGATCAAATAAAAAACCAGCTAACGTGTAAGTAATGTAAAGGCGATAATAGACAAGTAGCATTACAAATCTATCTTTTAAATCCAGCTTGAAATGTCTACCTACGGCACCATCTTTTCTTTTTCTATTTTCTTTCCGTTTGCATGATAACCGCTTGCTCTCGTGTTTGACATATCTTTTTGCTATCTCTTTATAATAAATATCATCAAATTCTTGTACTGTAATACCAGTGAACGATTTGAAAGGCAGTGGTTTTCTGGATAACCTCTCGTATGAAAACAAGGAGAACAGGTTAATGAAGACTAGGGTCAAAGCTGTTCGGACGCAATTATGCAAGATCTAATGATTCTATATTCTCATGTTTTGGGTATTCATCTAAACCATCACAAATCAGCAAGACATTTTCTTGGTTTGGTTGTATAACCTTTTAAATCATGATAAAATTCAGCGCCAGAACTATAAACACTAGCAAGTTCATCTTTAAGATATATAAATGAGGCTTGGTCATAATTCGATACTCATACTTATCAGAAATTCCATTTCATCAGCCAGTTCCAAGCATATATTTTATTGATTTTGGATTTATTTTCTCAGTTTTACAGTTATAGTATATCATTATTTGATATAATAAAACAGACAAAAGTACAGTTGCAGATACCGTATGATATCCTCGTGCATGTAATGAGTCTATCCTAAAGACTGATTTTATATGTTCTATCAATGGCTCTATCGATATTCTTCTTCGGCTGTAGATAGACTGCCCCAAAACCGATTGATAAAAGCATACAAGTTCAAGCCTCTTTTTGGAAGTACTTTCGTATCTTTCTAGGGAACAAACCAGATCTATTCCTAATACCTTCTTGCTGTATTCATACAGTCCTTATCGTCATAGCCGGGATCAGCTATCCTGTATAATAGATGGGGTAAAGAGAATATGGTAGATGCTGAAGTTAAAGAAACGTACATCTGGTTATCCTGTATATTAGCAGTAGTTACATCTGTGCTGTTAGAGGTACTATAATCTTGCCTGTTGTACATGTTAGATGTAGTTTGTATCCAAATATCCATTTCTTGGTATGACTATAACTCCACCTTGCATCCGTGTCAATTCCAGGACATGGTACTACTCCTTTCTTCATGGATGATTTATGCCATACAGGACCTTTTGCTTTTAAAAGAGTACTGTCTACTGATGTTATAGAAGGATCTACCATCATACCTTCTGTAACAAACAGGTATCCCATTGTTGATATCCTTTGTTTGATATCCGTAGACAGGGTCTTCAATCGCCTGTCAAATGTACGCCTGTTAGGTATTGATACAAGACCGCAGGCTATTGCTAGTTTATGGTTATACAAACAATTCATGTTAAGAAAAATATGTAATGTATTGTTGGAATCGATTCTAAACCATATCCTTACAATAAAACATCTTACAATTACAGTTGGAGAATATACATATGGTATACCGCGTTTCCTTTTTGCAGTGGGCCAGGGTATGCAACCTATAATATACAGAATGTTAAAGAGTATGGAATCCTTTATTCTATCAGAAGATAATCTTTGAAACAGTTGTTCTCAAAATAATGTCTCAAGGGTTAGCTTTAAGCTATATGACATGTATGAAAATATATTTGAATTATGACCAGGTCTCAGTTATATTAATGGTAAATCGGACAGCTAAATCTTTTATTTAATATCGAAAATCAGAGGATGTATATTATGTTTGTCATAGTTTTTGTACTGTCATTCTTCTAATATTACAATATATGGATTCCAACAATTCTATTAACACAAAATGAGGGCCCGTATAAAATAATGGTACAGATAATTTGGATTCGCAAATTAACTTGTCATATCATTAGATGTTTGTATCTTTACTCTCTTTTAGCACAGGTAACACCACTAACTTGTAAATAGGTTATTATCAGCATCATAATAAAAAAAATCTATTAATAAATAATAAAAAAAAGATCGAACTAGATGCCTTAACTATTCTATGTACATATCATAATATAGATTTTATTGTAAATTGCCAGTAAGAACCAATATCTGGTTCTATAGATAATTACAAATTTATTTCTATTTCAATCAACAAATTATGCGAAAATTATTCAAAACAATAAACATTCTGTAAATAAGAAATATCATAATAAAAATTAAACAAATCTAATTTATGGTCATTTAAGTGGCAATATAAAACCAAATGTTGCACCTTTTTCATCTTTATTATTATAAGCATATATCTGCCCACCATGAGCCTCAATAATTTTTTTAGATATAAATAATCCTAGGCCGGTTCCTCCTTTTGATTTGGCAGTAAATTTTGAAAACAACTTTGAGATTATAGATAGGTCTATTCCAAACCCAGAATCTTTAACTTCAATTAATACTTTATTTTCACCACCGTCATCTTTTTTTTCTATTATAATATCTATGAACCCTTTGTCGGTGAACTTGATAGCATTATTTAATAAATTAGAAATTACTTGATTTATTCTAATTTTGTCTGCAAAAATAGATATATGATTGTATATGTTTTTATTTTCATATATTTCTCCTTTTTCATCATATTTATTTGAACGCATAAATTTGGATGATAGTTTTATATTTTTATGATCAATTTGATCATCATAGTCTTGAATCAGATCTTGTATCATATCTATTAAATTAAATTCCTCTCTATCTAGAATCAGATTATTAGTTTCGATTTTTGTAACATCCAGGATATCGTTTGTTAATTGAATTAGTTTTTTGGCATTTCTATTAATAATTATTGCTATATTTTGAAATTCATTTATATCTTCGGGTTTAATTTTCGTTAAAAGATTAGAAAATCCCAATATTGGTTGAATAGGTGTTCTAAGCTCATGAGCAGCTATTTGAATAAAATCTTTTTGTAATTCTTCAGATCTTTTTAATTTTTCTACGATATCAGAATAAGACCAAAAACTTTCAAATATTGAAACGTAGGAAATGACTGTTGCAGCACTATTAGAATATGTACCAAATCCCATAGACTCTGAAAATTTTTCTTTTAAATCATTTTTTATCTCTACAACTAAAGACTCTTTTCTATCCACTACAATAATAATTGATTTAGTTGATATGGATGGTTCTATATTTTTTATGGAAACGTTATTTCTATATATACTAATATTATTTAATTCATATTCATATTCTCTATCTGTTTTTTCTTTTAATGATTCGTTTGATGATGATAATATAGAATAAGGAAAAAGAATTCTGATCTTTATCTTATCATGCTGTTCAATATTTTTTTTCAATACTTTAAAAATTCCGATATGGAATTGGTGTCGCATGGAATTTAATGTAGGAAATATTAGTAATATTTCCTTAGTAGCATTTTCTAAAAGATTGATATATTTAGTTTCTATTTCGGCAGGTTCAGATATAGTTTCAATTTTTGCTGGAATTATTCCTTTTTCAATTTCCTTTATCCTTTGTTCTATCGGTATTGCCTTATTCCATAATGAGTTAAACAAATCCTGATGTGAATCTACAAAATCTTTGATGGATATGCGTATAAGTATTGGTGCAATTGGATCAGCATGTTGAGAAAGGGCTGGTCCCAAATAGTGTATTCCATCCAATATGCCCCAATTTCCATTAAATGCTTCTATGTGTCCAATTTCTCCTATTTCTAATAATTTTTTACAATAAACTAAATTCTCTTTTCTAATGTCAGTAATGAACCTCGTCTTTACTCCACGTTTTTTCATTCTTTTAAGTGATCTCCAAAATGGTTTATGTTCTACAAATATCCACGGACCCTTATAGTCGGAACATACGTCTGAAGTATTTTTGGCAAATGAATGCCATTTTATTCCATTATCTATACCTACTGCTATTTCTGTTTTCCGGGTAATACGATATTGACGATTAGTAGAGGTAGACAAAAGATTTCTAATTTATTGTATGAACTTATATTAATACATATTTTTGTTGCTTTGTTGTATAATTCCTATCATCTCTTTTACTAACTGTTTTATTTTATATAAGGCGTGGTCATAATTCGATTTCACATATTTATCCACAATTCCATTTCATCAACCAGTCCCAAGTATATATTTTATTGATTTTGGATTTATTTTCTCGGTTTTGTAGTTATAGTAAACCATTATTTGATAAAGTAATACTGTCCTAATATCGATTGATAAAAGCATCACTGAATAACAAAACAATTTCCTTTTGAAATACTTGATAATAAAATAAGGGATTATAGTAATCAGGCAACAAAGCAATTACAGACTATTTCTTGCAAAAAAAAGTGATCTAATATTGCACCTAAAAATATAGTCAAATTTGTAGTGGGCCGGAAGGGATGTAATTCAAAAGTGAATGTAATCTAATATCTTTACTCGAATTCCATATAAGCTTTAACCATTTTTTTCAACTTTTATCTGGTCCATATTTCTTTGGAGCCTTTCCTTTCAATGTATATGACTTACGATATAATTAATAATTATGATAGATTTTATGGCCTTAACACTGTTGTAGCGCTCTTCTTCAAACCTCTCATCATCTTTATCTATATACGAACGCCATTTATTATCTCCATCTTGTTGTTATTAAGGTCGTCTTGAAGCCTAATCTGGCTGATGTGTCTGCTTTGTAAGCATCTGCTGTTATATAACTTTGTTGAATATGGTATGTGATTTGAGCATACAACACCAATCAAAACATTAATTTATTGTAGGTAGGTGTAACTAGTGTTACACCTAGGGCACATTTAAACACTGACTGCCTATTGCCAGGTTGCAACCTGAATGATTGTGACCCCCATTCAATGCAACGCCGTCACTCATATTATTAGTATTACTACCATTCAATGCAATACCCCCTCCGTTCGCGTTACTACCAGCACCTAATGCTAGGCCACCTTCCTGTCCATTTGCACCGTTGGCCTCACTTCCTGGTTCTAATGCTAGACCTCCGTTCCCACCATTGCCACTATTAGTGCCAGACTGTCCATTAGCAGTTCCACCAAATAGTGCTACACCGCCATTTCCACCATTTCCATGTACCAATCCACCATTTCCACCATTAGCATTGCTCCCAGGATATAACGCTAAACCTCCTGCACCGCCATTGGTACCGCAAGACGGATAATCCAAGTTATCTGGACTACCACTTCCCCCATTTCCTCCTCTAGCTATAGCACCATAGCCGACGTCTCCACCATTTCCACCATTACCACAACTAAGCCCATTCTGCTCTATGTATCGATTATTGTTGCCGCCATTTCCTCCATCGGAAATACCGCTGGACACGTAAATATGGCCGCTATTTCCACCATTACCGTTAAAACCAGCAGTATTATGGTTATTATATGAGCCACCTTTTCCTCCATGACTGGAACAGTTTGGAGTAAATGGTACTTGGGCATCACAGTTGGCGCCGTTGCTATTCCCGCCATTACCATTATGTGAATTTCCAGAATTATCAGAATTGTAATCGCCGCCTTGACCGCCTTGTGCAACGCACACACCATCAATACCAAGATCAATTGGGGGAACTTTACACGCTACGATCTCCACCATTTCCGCCATTTCCGTTGTAAGAATTAGCCTGATTTCCATTATTGTTAAGACCACCCGCGCCACCTTGAACACCGCATGCTGCGTCATCGCACGCATGGTGACTAACAGCATAAGGGTCCGGACCTAAATAGCCATCCATTCCCTTCTGACCTGACGTAGCAGCATTTACTTGTTGTAGCAAAGAAATTCCAGACGGTGCTGTTCCAAAGAGGGTTAGTGCTACTGTTGCCAGTAGAATTATTAAAGTTTTAGATTCGTACATCTTTTTGAAGAGGGATAACCTCCTGATGTATGTAACATTGATACTTTTTTCAATATGTTTATTTTCTTTCTGAATTTTATTTTTATTTAATATCTTGTACCAGGATTTTTTTCCAGGCGCAATTAGCATATTAATAATTCTATTACTTTTTTTAAATGCAGTAAGAATAAAAATAATAAGTTTTTATACTAGAAATGTATAATATGAATAATTATACTATTTATTAAATAAATATATTATATATAAAATATTAGATACAATAATTAGCTAATTATAATGTATATATTTTGATTGAACACTTATTTTATTATTTCTTATCATGCACTATTTTAGAATTTAATTTGCGTTATCACAAAAGAAGATTCTGTAAAGTTAAGACACTATTTCTTTTGTAATAGTCTGAAAATAGATTAAAATATTGTTTCATATGCTTTATTTTATATATCTTTTTTCTATATGAAGAATAAATGACTAACAATTAAAAAAAAGAACATTTCTCATATGACAGAGATAATTCACGGCAACGGTATTTCAGACTAATTATTCTACACGGATAGTTAATGCCATGTTTAAAAGAGTTATCTTGCCACGTGTCATATCACTATATCAAAGGTTTGATTTCACATTGAATCGTATCTAATTACAAACGATTGTTAGTCCTTGATGATTAAAACATAGAAAGAGATGTGATTGATTTTATTTTTCTATCTATTATCTGCTACTACTACTTGCTATCATCAACCCGTTCCTCATCATTAAAAGGCTTTAGTAAGTTATTATTATTTATCCTATGATCATTATCATTATTATCGTTATCCTCCCTATCATTAGAAAACTGGAATGGGTATTGTGAGAAGCATCCCATTGCTTTCTGTATGTTTATCGCTTGTTGTTTTAGTTCTGAAGCCTGTTGATGTGATAGATGTCCTGCATTCTCATTTATATTCACTATTTGCAAGAATGCTTTCATAGTAAAGCAAGCAGCTAGTGTTTGATGATGATTATTGTTTAGCAGTGCTATAGTTGTTTTTAATGGAGATTCCAAGCTTGATTTAGTAAACGTGGATAGATTGGGTATACTGTCTATTTCAGATAAAAGATTCCTTATTTTTTGTTGTATTTCTTGTACATGTTAGAGGTGGAGGTTGCGTTTGAGTAATAAACCAGCTGAAGGTGGCAATGGTAGAGTCAACATTGTTTTGGGTATCAACTGCTCTTATCTTTATGGTATGCTGCTGTCTTGCTGCCAAGTTGTTAAAGGTTATAGTACCTACATTGTTAGTAGCAGCAGTACCACAGGGAGAGAAAGGACTGTTATCAAGGCTGCACTGGAATCCTGCTATAGGATTAGAGCCTGCAGTTGCCTGTACTTTGAATATTATGGATGTTGAGGAAGTGGAGCCTCCATTTGATACCGTATTACCATTGCCATCCACAGCTGATATTATAGTTGTATTATGTGGTGGTTGTAGATACGTGACAGTCCAGCTAAAGGTGGCAGAGGTGAGATTAACATTGTTTTGGCTATCAACGGTTCTAACCTTAAACATATGTTGTCCTGGTTGGAGGTTGTTATAGGTTACGGGGGTGGGATTAGCGTTAGCAGTACCTGCATGGAGTGAAACTGTTGTTATCAAGGCTGCACTGGAAGCCTGTTATTTGGTTTGTACCAGGTGTAGCCTGTACAGTTAAATGTTATAGATGTAGAGATGACGGAGCCTCCGTTTTGAACAGAATTACCATTACCATCCACAGCTGATGTGATTGTAGTGTAAGATGGATATTGTATTGTAGCAATTACAGAGACGGTGCCGGAATCAAAGTTAGATACGTACATCTCACCATTATCCGAATCATATGCAACACCTTGTGGAAAAGATCCAACACTTACGGTATCAACCAGTGTGTTAGTCAAAGTATCTATTACAGAGACGGTGCCATGAATCGCATCAGCATAGTTAACTACGTACATCCTTCCATTATTTGTTATATGCAAGAGTTTGGTCTAGATTCACCAGTTATTGGATTACCTTCTACTTGGTGTGTAGTGGCGTTGATTACAGAGATGGTGCCAGAACCTTCGTTAGCTACGTACACACCCTTGTTATAAAGATTATATGCAATACCCATTGGACCAGATCCAACAGTTATTGGATTACCTTCCACCTGGTGTGTAGTAGTATTGATTACAGAGACGGTGCTAGAGTATTGTCCGTTAGCTACATAGATCTCGCCAATATCTGAATCATATGCAACATCATGAGGAACATCTGCAACGCTTCCAACATTTATGATAGCAACCACCGCATTATTAGAAGTGTTAATTACAAATACGGTGCCGGAATTAAGATTTTCAGGTGAAAATCTGGAATTATCTGCAGTTACATACATTTCATGAGTAGATGAATCATATGCAATACTCCATGGTGATGGTGGGACTGGCGATGTTCCAATTTGTGGAAGTGATATGGTAGCAACCACCGTGTTAGTGGTAGTATTGATTACAGAGACGGTGCCAGAAAGTGCGTTGGTTACATACACACCCTTGTTATCCGGATCATAAGCAACACCCGATGGTGCTTGTCCAACAGTTATTGGATTACCTTCCACCTGGTGTGTAGTAGTATTGATTACAGAGAGTGTTAGATCCCCAAACAGCGACGTACATCTCTATGAAATGGATCATAGGCAACACCATCTGGACGATCTCCAATACTTATGTTGGCTATCACAGAATCAGCCCAGACCTGCTTTACAGGTACTAAAAAGAAAGGTGTTTGATAGATATAAAAGCAAGATAGCAAAGGTTGATAAAATAACTATAGAGTTAACATTCCAACTAATGATTTTATAGTCTTTATTCTCTTTATTTGCTTTGTTGCATGATTCCCTCTTTCCAAATACATTTAGCTAACTATTTCCAAAAAATTGTATGAATTGGTCTACCTACAGCCAATCTCTTGTTAGACGCGGTGAAATACTCCTAGGCTTTGATGTCATTAACAACTGGGATACTGAATTAAAAGAGATGAACAAAGATAAAGTTGGAGAGCCATTTCATTATCCAAACACATTTCTTCTTCTCTTAGGCTATGCCAAGGCATATTTTCATTTGCCATATAGGCAAACTGAGGGAATAGCACAAGGTCATGCTAAAGGAAAAGTACCATCAATTCCTATTTACAACAATAAACCGAAGAATAAACAGATTGGATATTGAAATAAAAGATACAACGAATGGCAAGGAATTTGAAGATAAATACATCATCATCGCGATAGATAGTACTGGAATGAAGGTTACCAATAGAGGTCAATGGATAATAGACAAGTGGCATATAAAAAATAAGAAAGGATATTTAAAAATACATGTAGCTGTTAACTTAAAGACCAAGAAAATTCTATCAATGAAGGTAACTGATGAACATGTTCATGATAGCAAAGCGTTACCTGGATTGTTAATGACATTATAAAATCAGATAAAAATAAAAAAATAACAATTGGTAAACTATTCGCAGATGGTGCTTATGACAATAATGAGATTTTTAGATATTTGTCAGACAATGGATATGCCATGTATTAAAGTAAGAAAGAATTCTAGAGTTAAATGGAAAAGAGGAAATATTCTAAGAAACCTGTCAGTCTTGGCACAAAGAAATGATATACAAAAGTGGAAAGATAGCGTTAACTATGGACAAAGATGGATCGTAGAAACTGTGTTTTCTTGTTTAAAGAGAATGTTTGGTGAATATGTTTATTCGGTTAAACTAAAGAATATGATACAGGAAATGATGTTAAAAGCGTCATTGTATAACAAAATGTCATCCGTTTAACCAAATCAGATGGCAAAATCAAAGATTATAGGAATCATACAACAAAGCACATTTTTTGTATATAATAAGGCATATGTTGTTCGTACAATCTAAAGACTTAGACCGAATAATATTTTTCTACTTTTTGAGTTTTCAGATACTATTTTGATGATTTCTACGGAATTGGTAAACATTTTCTTGTCAAACTTTTAATCTTAAATCATACAAATATTATTCTGATAAATCCATTGGAAAATCACCTACGTATATACTATATAGTAACGCATTCCAACAACATATTCCTTTTTTCATTTTCTTTTCTTTTTGTATAAACGAATTTACTAAGATGTATAATATTTTATCTATTGTTTTATTTTAGATACTATTGAATTCCTGGCTCCGGTCGATAAAGGATATATAAAAAGATGTTAGACAACATCCCGAATGAAAACAATGAGAACAGGTTAATGAAGATGTTAGTATCAAAGCTGTTTGTAAGCGATTATGCAAGATCGAATGATTTTATATTCTCATGTTTTGGGTATTCATCTAAACCATCACAAATTAGCAAGACATTTTCCTGGTTTGGTTGTATAACCTTTTAAATCATGATAAAATTCAGCGCCAGAACTATATACACTTGCAAGTTCATCTTTAAGATATATAAATAGGAATCCAGGCATATTTTAATGGGATTCCCTTATCATTAATTATCATATTTTGCGCTGTGACTTTCGCAAAAGATGTTTTTCCTGTACCTAAGGGCGCCGCAATAGCTTTAATTACCTAGCGCGGAGAATTTAGAAAGTCTTCGTTTCCATTCTTCACCTTTTTCTTTATAAAGCGATTCAGCTTCATGATCTGAAATGTTTCAATTATCTTTATGAGTTATCTTATCTGTTACATCGAGTTCGACTGCTCTATTTTTAATAATCAGTAGCTTTTCTGTCGTCTATGGGATTCGACGTATCTAATTTATTTAATATCCATTAATAATACTTGATTCTTTCATCAGACTGATTTTCCAATGCTTTATCTGGATCCGCTTTGATATTCGCCATTACTTCGCTCTCAGGAATTTGCCACAGCCTGTTTGACTCAATGAGTCTTCTTAGTAAGCCCTCTCACTCGAGGGTGCCTCCGAACGGCTCCACCGCCCTTTATCCTCATCCCAACGCATCCAACGGAGAAAGGATGTATCATCAGCGAATGTATGTGCTGGAAGGACCCAGCGTTCGAGCCGTTCTGGATGTGCTGCATCAGCATCGACAAGGACTACTCCTAGGTGGACGTCTTCGGCGAACAAAGCTGCTCCTGACATCTCTGCCCATGAACTACCTGCACCGGAGAAGATTTGGCCTATGCGTCCACTCACATGGACGACAAGCCGCCCAGATTTCACGCCCGAAAGAGGATTTAACAGGCCTGATATCTGACGGGACTCGCGGATGCCATCCTCAATATCTGCTTCCGGGAAACCGACTGCGGTTACATTAATAGGCTCACTTTCTGGGACATATGTCCAAGTGATCGGTGGAACGTCGCTTCCTCGATCAGAGTGAGGAGCATGGAGAGCCAAGAGGGCGACATCGGCGTCAGCGGACCACCAGACCGGAACGGCGTTTAAAAACGCTGCGCCTTGACGACCGTCATCAAGTGAGCGAACGCGGCACAACGTGTGTTTCTTTGAGAGTTTGTAGAAATTCTGTCTGTGTTGTAGAGGGATTTCAGGAGTCCCTGCGTTTGAAGTGGCTCCAGCAATGACGTATCGTGCCGTGAGAACAAGTCGAGATTTTGATGATGAATTAATTTCTTAATATTATAATTCTTTAAATATATTAGTTTATTATCAAATGTTCTTCAATTAGCAAGTTTAACGTTATCTCTTAGGGTCTTGATCTGTTCTAATGAGTAATACTTGATAACTGTTAGAGGTATGGCCTTCACTATTACTACGTTAAATTTAATATATTAGATATATTAAATCAATAATTTATTATTTTTCTTTCAAGTGATATAACTTATTCATTTTATATCTGTGACTTTATATAGTATATATATGGGTAATTCCTTTAAAATCGGTGTCTGTAGTGTCTTTTAATTATAATAAAATATCTCATTGTTATAAGACTAGCTATATGATAATTTATAAATAGGTTTAGTGATCTATATATTTTATATAAAATAATGTTTGGATATACAGTCGTTTGTTATCTATGTACCTTTTGATAAAAGATATATCTATGCGGTATTACTATATAGATTTTATAGTTTTCATGTTTTCTATAGATGCTGTCGCCATAATTGCTAGTATATTATCGAATGATCTAAAGATGATAGTAACGTTTTCAATGAATAGAGCATTAGAACATCAATTCTAGTATATGCTCCATGTTATTTTACCTTCGAGCAGTTTTTAGAATTTAAAAATAAAAAAACCCTAATAAATGAGGGTAATATGATATGGATGTTCTAGTGTTCCATTATCTTTAGATGAGGTTGTAAGGTTATTAGTTTATATTACAATCATTACTTTCAATAGTTTATTCAGGGAAATGTAGATCTACTGTAAAGTGAGTTATAATATAACTATTTATTAGTACCAATATGTATAGTTGCGTGTAAGAATCTTGTTTATATTAAAATGCGACCGCGGTAAGAACATATGGATCTATAAAGTTCAAACGATTACTGCGCGAACTGATCTAGATGTAAGTCAACTGTTTTTATAAAAATTCATCCCTTGTCTTGGAACACAATAAGTTAAGAGATGATCGTATAATGACACCTGATGAAAAGGTCATAGGAAATATCTCTTCTGCTTTGGGAATAGGAAAAGGTGATCGTAAAAGTATGCGCATCACAGGAGAAATTTATCGTGGAGAAAGCCGGTTAAAGATGACTAACACATCATTAAAGGTAAATCTTAGCAAGTTTAATCGTTCCTCGGAATTACAAATAACTAAAGCAACAACAACCGATAAGAGAAACATAAAAAGATGTTCTTCTGCTAGTCCTCCAGGCCTAGTAAACCTCGGATTAGCAAAGGAACAATAGGTTATGAGGAATTTAATATGACCTCTATAGACAATATACCGACAAACCATAACAAAGATTATGATCATGCTGACGATGATGAATGTTGCTTTCCTGAACATCTGGTTGACAATACCTTCAACGATTTAATGGATGCAGATAAAAAACATAATAAATATATACATCAAGCATTTTCAAAATTTAAAGATTTAAGAAGAAATTCTCAAGTTACCTTTTTTGATATATTCAAAGATGACCTATCAAATGAAACCAAAAAACATTTGAATGATTATATTAAGGATTGTAGTAGTTCTAAAAGTAAAATCTATCAAAAACTCAATGGAATAATAACAGAAGTCATTTACCTAATCTATAAACAAGCAGAATTTCTAATAATATCTAGTATAGAATATGAAGACATCGTTTGGGTTAAAAAAACAATCAATGAGATAAGAAATCTGATCAGAAAAAGATGGAGACTTGTCAAAGCAGATGTCAATTGAAGATAGTGATGATGATTTTATAGAAACCATTGATGGATATACTCCTGCATCAGAACAACAATCATCGGATGATAATGACTTTGATATTTATACTTCAGAAAAAAGAAAAATAGAAAAAAAAGTAAGTATCTCAAATACAAAAGAGATTAACAAAAACCAATCAGAAATTTTAATTGAGTTGGCTGATGAGCATATTGACCTATTGTTTAAAGATCAATATGGTGATGGTTTTGCGCGTATACTAAACAATGATCATAAAGAGATAATTCCAATAAATAGTAGCAAGTTTGCTAGATTTCTTTCTAAATTATATTATGAAAAAGAAAGTCAAGTAATCAATAAAGAATCTGTAAACAATGTTATATATACTCTCCAAGCCAAGGCAGAATTTGGCGATAACAAATACGACCTATCCTTAAGAGTAGCAGAATATCAAGGCGACTTTTATTATGATTTAACTGATGAAAAACATAGATGTATTAGAATATCAAAAGATGGAACTTGGCAAATCTTGGATGAAACGCCTATTCCTCTATTTAGAAGATATAACCAAATACCGCAAGATTTGCCTTGTAATAATTCTTTAGTAAAAACAGATAATAAATTTGAAAACGAGCATTTGGATAATCCTCTTGAAATATTCCTTTCCAGGTTGACTAATATCAAAGCCTCGGAAACAAAGCTACTTGTAAAAGTAGCTTTGATATCTTATTTTATTCCCGAAATATCTCACATTGTTTTAATAATTCATGGAGGAAAGAGAAGTGCCAAATCTACTTTTCAGCTTTTGTTAAAGAATATTGTTGATCCTGCAAAACCTACTCTCTTGACCGTACACGATAACCTTTCAGAGTTTATTCAGCAGATATCTCATAACTACTTGGCAACCTATGATAATATGAAATATGTTCCAAAATGGCTATCAGATGAAGTTTGTAAGGCTGTTACCGGAATCGGCCAGACAAAAAGGATGTTATATACAAATGATGAGGATAAGATATTTGAATACAAGCATTGTCTGAATTTCAATGGAATTAATGTTGCCTTTTCAGAACCTGATGTTTTAGATCGAAGTATCATTATCGAGCTAGAAGAAATTGATGATGAGAATAGAAGAACAGAAGAAAAAATTCTAAACGATTTTAATGCTTTGCGTCCAAAACTACTAGGGTTTATCTTTGATACCTTGGCAAAAGCCATTACTATCAAACCGTCCATAAATATAAAGAAACTACCAAGAATGGCAGATTTTGCTATTTGGGGCGAAGCAATATCAAGATCTTTAGGATACAAGGAAAATGAGTTTTTAGAAGCATATTATAACAATATAGGCTTTCAAAACAATGAAGTTATAGAGTCTAATCCTTTAGCCTTTGCCATAAAATAATTTGTTGAAGACTTGAGATCTTTATTATCTGAATCATCTCCTATAATCATTTTTGAAGGAACTCCATCAGAATTATTGTCAAAGTTAAACCAAGTGGCAACGAGAGATAATATCGATACCTATCAAAGAGGATGGCCAAAAGATGGAAAATGGTTAGTTAAAAGAATCAACATAATAAAAACCAATTTACAAAATGGTCTAGGTATCAGAATTAGTATAGACAGAAATACAAAAAATAACACTTCCATAATAAAAATAGAGAAAAATAACTCCGGTAACTCCGGTGAGCACAAACTATCTCCGGAAAATGAAAGTTTATCTCCGGTTTCTAATAGTTTATCTCCGGAAGATAATGACGATTTAAGCACAAAATCCAATAATTCCGGAGATACCAGAGATATCGGAGATAAATCAGATGTAATAATGGAAGAGGAAGATAAAAGTAATGACGAAATAAAAGAAAATTCAGACTCAAAGACAGATATTTTGATTGGATATGGAGCACCATACTACTATTGCAGAGAGCATCTAGATGTAGAGAATGTCCATAAAGAAGAGATTGAGCGTCATATACTATACTCCAAAGTACATAAATCACCATGATATTCTAAATGAACTCACTCAAAGCCACAGTCTTTTTTATCTTCGAGCATTGCCATCATGAAATACCCTCATTTATGTTAGTTTCATGTCCACCAGGCTGCGGTCCTCCTCCAATTACATATATTTTATTGTCATAATTTTCATTATTGTTAATAGTCCACTCAGGCAGCATGATCCAAAGATTTAGATAGATTCGTTATTACTACTGAGGTCGAGCCTACTCTCATTGAAGGGATTGGCTATAGAAAGGTCTCTTTTTAACGGGTCCTAAATTTTGTTAGCGTCAACGTTAAAGGACTTCTGGTTGCTTTGGGTATACTTGATTTGTTTGATATCATGAATTTTTCTTTTTTAGTCATAAAAAGATTAATCATATATTTTGGCAAAAGAAAACCTTAAAGATATCTTCTGCAAATAATGTGGAATTAACCTAATAATTTATAATATCAGGCATATTATATGATTAATATACGAAGTAAATGTCAAGATCCCCCCATAATCCGGGCATTTTCATAGGACTTCTGAATTCTTTATCCATATCTATTCCTTCTTTTGAATTGACATGAATATTATTCAATGGTATACCTGCTGGGGGCGAAAGAATTATGGTTGCCCCTGGATTTAATATGTTAACATTTTCTTTATATTTTAAATTATTATCATAAATAATATTAATATCATTTAATGGAAGTAATCCCGTATTTTTTAAAATTACTCTTGAATTAACAAATAATGCTTCTGGATCTTTTATTGCATCAATACCCAAGGAATAATTCCGACTTGGAATAGAAATAACTACATTATATAAAAAAATACCAGCTACAATCAATATCAAAACTATTAAAATTGTTTCAGTTTTCTTTATTTTTATCAGGTTTTTTATATTCATATTATTATCTTTGTTGTGCTACTATAACTAGGATTATCAATACCAGGTTTTATTTCGATTATATTTTATTATAAATAACATAATATGTTAAAATATTAAACAAATATGATTAATCAATAGATAATAAATATTTTTATAATTTATTAAAAATTATTGTAATTTGTACAATTTATTAATCAATATTATAAAAGTATAATAACATATCTTACTCCATAATATAATATGACTTCAGGAAAATATTTTAATAGGGGTGTAAAAACACTAGATCAATCAAACATTGGTTTTGTTGTCAGAGAAACACCTGATAAAATAGTAATATTCGGTGAAAATAATGAGCGTTATGATGTGCCTGACAAAGAGATTCAACAGGTTGGTGGAAATGTATTGCTAAATTTAAAGACTTCTGAACTTCAGAAATACTCGGTTCCGCGAAATGCTCATTTACCTACTAGTAGAACAGATCCATGGAAAGATGATAAAATACATATTGATTTTGCAAGTTATGAAGGTAAATATCCGAATACTTTGTTCAATAAAGGGGTAAGGGCAAAAAATGAAGATGATGTAGGACATGTTTTCAAAGAAACTGACGATATGATAATCATATTTGGACGATACAATAAAAGATATGATGTTCCTAAAGAAGAAATTTATCAGGTAGGAATGAATGTTATATTAAAAATAGATTTTCCTGAAATAGGGAAATACGAAGTCAATAAGGATAATCCTCTTCCGACAGGAGAGCCTATTCATATAATACATAAAGAAGCATTTCCAGAACATTTTAATGATTAAAATAAATAAAAATACTCATTTTTTTATTACTTTATTATAATATACTGATATAATTTGCAAAATATTGAAACGGCATTGTTGATATAAGGGGTTTCGTTAGAAACCTAAAATAACATAATTGAAATAAAGGAACAATAATTGTATTCTTATAAATATTGATTTGAACCGCAAGCCTATCTACCTTGCATCTAGACGGCCTAATGTTTCTATTTGGATGTATAAACTTTGTAAATCTCCTCCATATGGGGAGCAACATATTTCCAATCATTACCGAGATTCGATACAAGCTCAAATCGTTCCTGTGTATTGGTATGTAATAACTTATAGACATTCTCCCCAATAGATATTTTGTTAGGACCGGTTATGGAAGTTATCTTTGCTGTTACGTTCATCGTATAACCAAGTATGTCAAGTTGTGAGCTCCTGTCGTATCCATATTGAACAACTACATTTTCCCCTTCGTCTATACCAATTTTTAACTTCAAGGCAGGGTAATCATATTGGCTTAATATTGGATTAAGTCTAGTAGACACAACAGTAATCATTGATTCTGCACAACGAACTGCCTTATCACAGGCAAGATATTTGTTAAAACCGGTAGGAAAGAATGCTATGACTGCGTCGCCCACATACTTCAGTACAAATCCGTCATAACTTTCCACTGCAGAAGACATCTCATGTGAAAAAGCCCTGATAATGGTAACCAGTTTATCCCCCGGCAATGTCATGCTCATTTTAGTAGAGCCAACTAAGTCTACAAACATAATAACTAACGATATCTTGGAACTTACGTATTTACGAAGAAAATCCTGACCACGAAAAAAAAAGGCGTGGCTGTAACTGGGACTCACTACCTTGCCATTATCCACAATAAGAAATTCTGCATCGATAGGAAGTCTTCTCATATAACGGGTAAGAATTCTTTTCACTCCATCAGCGTACCGGCTTTGTGCTTCAAGAGTCGTACCGGAGTAATGAGGCACCATTGCATGATTAGGCATGTGCCGCCAGCGATGATCTATTGGCGCAGGTTCAGGAAACCACACGTCACCTGCATAGCCTGCCAAATGACCTTTCTCGAGTGCTTCCACCAAGGCTGAAGTATCAACGATTTTTGCTCGTGCACAATTAACTAAATATGATCCCTTTTTCATGCTGAAAAGTAGGTCATGGTTAAACAGGCCTTCCGTTTCCGGTGTTAATGGAGTGGTAATACTAATGACATCGGATTGTTCAACTAGTTGTTGTAATGGTGTATATCGTAAACCAAATACAAATTCCTCTTCAGTTGTCAGTCGAGGGAGGTTATAGTATAAAATTTTGACGTCAAATGCTTTCAGTAGTTCGCACACCCGTTGTCCAATTCTACCTGCTCCCATAATTCCAACAACCTTGTCTTTCAAATCATGAGAGTAAGCCGCAATTTCTGCAATATCCCATCTACCATCAAGAACCTGTTTGTATGCGGGCATATAGTTTCGCACAAGTGCCAAAATATGCATTACTATCTGTTCTGCAACACCTACGACATTGCTTCCAGTAATCTCAGCCACAGTTACACCTCGTTCTGCCGCTGCTTGCAAATCAACGTGATCAGAACCAACACCAGCAGTTAGAATGAGTCGTAGCATGGGTGCCTTCGAGATTCGTTCTTTCGTGATGTAGGCGGGCCAAAAAGGAGTAGTGATCAGTATCTCCGTGGTAGATAGATGTTCATCAAGCTTATGCTCTTTGTCAGTCAATACAACGAATTCATGGCCCTGTTTTTCGAGAAAATCTCTCAAGCCCAACGCGTTCTCCGCACAACCTAACAAGCCCGGGTTGTTTTTTGCTATCTCTCCGCCAGGATAAAGAATCGCTAAAATTTTCATATGAACTCAATTCTGAGTAAATTAGTTAAATCTTCCTCGAATGATAATTAGACAAGGATAAATGACCATGCTATCTGAATCATAAAGTTTGACGGAGTTTTAAGAATAAACTTTTGAACAGCTGTTTCTCTTTTATCTGTATTCATTTCGTCATCCGCTCTAATCATATATTGTGTTTTCAACTATTGTCAATTGTCAATTGATGAATGTTCTATCTGCTTGGTGAAAGAAAAAGCCTAGAACGCCCAAAATAAGGGCTCATAATTGAATTGAGATATTCGGTGTGACAGATTATCAAAGAACCAATACAAATCTATAGAAATAATGTAGATAATTCTAATTTTGTAAGGGATCTCTATGTTTTGCATTTTTCTCATTTTATTCTTTAATGTAAAACGAATACCTATCGATGAATGGTAGTATTGATGACCATATGTTTGGAATTTATTCTTGATATAATATCCGATGGTAGCCTAAAGAAAAATGTTAATCCTTTACCATCCCTATTGTTTTCAGCCCATATCTTACCATTATATTTTCTATAATACATTTAGAGAGGTACAAACCTAATCCAGTTCTGCCTCCATGTGAATTTGTAGCAAATTTTGTAAACAGCCTTGGAAATCTTTGAATCAATTCCAAGACCTTTATCCATTATATTTACTATGATTCCTACAATGCCATTGTTATTTTCTTTTTTTATATTAATATTAATTGTATCTCCTTTATTTGTAAATTTTATAGCATTGTTTAGTTGCATGATTCATAATTGACTGAAATGACATGGTTTGTATCAAATCGATAATTAAAGGTATATAAATAAAAATCGGAAAACAAGAAATAGTTAGACACTGCAAAGAAATAGTAATAATGAATGACGGAGAAAATAATGGTAATGATAGTGAATATTCTGATGATGTTCATTTTTCTAATGTAGCAGAAATTTTTGTTGAATTAGCAAGCTCTCAAAGATTATCCATAATACACATGATCTCTTGTCAAAGATTAAATCTTTCTTCACTTGCAAAAAGCCTTAATTTAACAATGCAGGAAGTTCATAGAAATACCACTAGATTAAGAGAAGCAGGAATAATAGAAAAGGATCTAGAAGGGGTATTTCTATTAACTACTTTTGGAAGAGTATTAATAAAGCAAATTTCAATATTTGATTTTCTTTCTAGAAATAAGAACTATTTTTCTGATCATATACTGGGCAATATGCCAATAAAATTTATCCAGCGTATTGGAGCATTAAGTGGGGGCAAATTTATTTCAGGAATTGTACGTGTAATAGAGTCTTGGAAACGAATCTATAATGAATCTAACGAGTATATATATGGAATTCTTCCACAGATCCCATTAGAATTAATTCAAACAGTAATTCCTAAAATCAAAAACGAAGGAGTCAGATTTAATTATATTCTTCCAAAAAATGCAATAGTACCAAAGATAAGAAGCGATATACAAAAAAGTTCTGGATATGCGGAGCTATTAAAGCAAGGCATCATAGAAAGAAAGATGGTTGATAAAGTAGATGTGGCCATAATCTTAAACGAAAAACAATCTACTGTAATGTTTCCTACAATAAAAGGTGAAACTGACATGAATTATATGTTTCTAAGTAATGATATAAGATTTGATAATGGTGGTTTATTTCATGAATGGTGCATTGATTTTTTTAGATATTGTTGGTATAATTCAAAATCATTTGATGAGCGAAAATTAGTAGAAGTTTAATATTATATTTTTAGATATATCGAATAAATATCAATATATTATGGGATTGTTGTTAAAAAAACCAATAGTTTGCTTTGAAGGTGTGACAGTAAGACCAATAATAAAAGCATCAAAATACTCTAAAGCTTGTCGCCATAAATTGTAAATTGACCTATGACATTCATCTATTATAATAAAATCAAATGTTTCAATTGGAATTTTTGGATTATAAGATACTTGTTTTGATTTTTCAGTTATTCTCAATGATGCAGAGGATTTATCAAAAAGAGATACTTCTTCAGATTCATCATTGAATTCTTCTTCCCCACTTAACATTGAATATAACCTTTGAATTGTAGTTATGACTACTTTGTTCACAGGTTCAATTAAATTGGATGTAAGATGCTGAACATTATACAATTCTGTAAACTTACTTCCGTCATCAGGAGTTAAATATTGCTGAAATTCTTTTAATGCTTGCGTTCCTAAAGTTTTTCTATCCACTAAGAATAATATTCTTTTTGCTTTTGAAAATTTGATAAGACGATAAACAAAGCTTACTGCTGTAAATGTCTTGCCACTTCCTGTGGCCATCTGAATTAAAGATCTCTGTCTGTTGTTTGAAAAATAATGTTCCAAGTTTCTTATTGCTTCAACTTGACAATCACGGAGTTCCTCTTTTATTAAGTGGTGTTCTATCTCCATCTTTTTTAGACGACTTCTAAGTGTTCTTATATTTTCTTCATTGTCAATATTCATCCATTCTTTCAATGTTTCAGGTCTATGAAATGAAAACACTCTTCTTGGACGTGTATCTGGATTTCTTAAATCTCTAAAAAGTGTTTCAATCCCTGTTGTTTCATAAGCGTAGATGGGTTTTACTTTAATATCTTTTAAAAGATTTAGCATATTTGTTAAATAAATCTGAGATTGTTCAACAACACCACTTAATGTTGAACCTTCGGGTTTAGCTTCTATAACACCAACTGCGATTCTATCAATAAATAAAATATAATCTGTATGGTCCTTTCCTAATGGAAATCCGCGTATTGCGATACCTGTGGATTCGCTCAAATTTAAATTCTTATAATCTTGGACAGCCATCCACATTGTTCAAGTTGCTTGTCTATATTTTTTCTTGCTTTTTGTTCAGGGAGCAAATAACATTTATTTTAATTTTGTTGTTCTTTTAAACATATTGCATTAATTGACATTTTTTACATTTTCGATTAATTATCTTCAAAATAAAATTAGTTAAATTCTTCAAAATAATCAAAATTCATTTTTTTTATTTCATATAATTTGTCAATTGTAACTCCTATATTATTATCAAGCATGTATTCACCTAATTGGTTTCCATCTATCAATACCACCTTATGTTCTATTTTAGAGACATATTCTATAGATTCCTTTGAGAATTTGCTTGTCGTGATAAAAACACCTTCCTTTGCTCTTTGACCTTGTAATGCACCTACAAATTTATGAATTTCAGGCCGTCCTACAACTCCTTCCCATTTTTTTGCTTGAATATATATAGCATCTAATCCAAGAATATCCCCTTTTATTATTCCATTAATACCTTCATCTCCTGTTTTCCCGATAGCTTGTCCTGCTTCTTTAATTGAGCCTCCATATCCCATTGTAACTAAAAGATCAACTACTAGTTTTTCAAAGAACTTTGGATTTGATTTTCTTACAATAGATAACAATTCGTTTATCAGATTTTCGCGTATAATATGATAATTTTCCTCTATATTTTCTGGAGGTGTTTTGATTTGTGTTTGTATAGATTCAGAATTTGAAGATTCATTGTATCAATATACCGATTAGCACAAATATGCTAAACAGTTTATCATAATAATATCATAAAACACAAAAGCTATCTAGATCCTTGTATTATTCTATCTAATCCAAATGTCATCATTGACCAAATCCAAATTGGTTAATCTATACAAAAAAGAAAATGATTCAAAAGTTAAGGAAAGATTAATGCTAATTATCAAAGTACGAGAAGATAAACAAATTCCTTTTCATGTTGTAAAAGAAATGCATAGAAGCAATCCCTGGGCTTCTGATTGGTTAAAAAGATATGATATAGAAGGCTTGGAAGGACTAAAAGATAGAATAAAAACCGGTAGACCACCTGAACTATCCGAAGAAACAAGTTACCAAATTAAAAAAGAACTATCCAACTCCAAACAAGGTTGGACAACAAAGCAGGTTGAAGAATTAATTATAAAGAAAAGTGGTATCAAATTGCTTTGTTGCATGATTCCTCCTTTCCAAAAACATTTCATTAACCTTCTCAAATAAACTCCATGAAATGGTCCATCTACAACCAATCTCTAGTTAGACGTGGTGAAATATTGCTAGGATTTGACGTTATAAACAACTGGGATACCGAATTAAAAGAGATGAATAAAGACAAGGTCGGTGAACCATTTCATTATCCAAATACTTTTCTTCTTTTACTGGGATATGCTAAAGTGTACTTTCATTTACCATATAGACAAACCGAAGGAATTGCACAAGGACACGCTAAAGGAAAAGTACCTTCCATCCCAGATTTTACAACTATTTGCAAAAAAAGAATAAACAGATTAAACATAGAAATAAAAGATGATGGCAAAAACAAGGAATTTGAAGATGAATACATTATCATTGCAATAGATATACTGGCATTAAGGTAACAAACAGAGGTCAATGGATGAGAGATAAATGGAATGTAAGAAAGAAAGGATATTTAAAAATGCATGTTGCTGTAAATGTCAAAACCACGAAAATTCTTTCCATTAAAGTAACTGATGAGCATGTACATGATAGTAAGGTATTACCAGAATTGATTGATAATGTTATAGAATCAGATAAACAAATAACAATTGGTAACCTATTTGCAGATGGAGCTTATGATGGTAATGTGATTTTCAGGTATCTATGGGATAATGGAATATTGCCATGTATTAAAGTAAGAAAGAATTCTAGAATAAGATGGAAAAAAGGAAATATTCTAAGAACCCTGTCATCTTGACACAGAAAAATGATATACAAAAGTGGAAAGATAGCGTAATATGGACAAAGATGGATTGTAGAAACTGTGTTTTCTTGTTTAAAGAGAAGGTTTGGTGAATACATCTATTCAGTTAGACTAAAGAATATGATACAGGAAATGATGTTAAAAGCGTCATTGTATAATAAAATGATATCTGTTTAACCAAATTAGATGACGAAATCAAATTATAGGAATCATGCAACAGAGCAGTAAAGAAATATTTGGAAGAGAATAAGGATTCAGTAAGAATACTTTATTTTCCAAAAGGTTCGTCTGAGTTTAATGCTGATGAAGAATGTTGGAGACAGGGAAAGTATTATCTGTTGGTATCAAAATATTATCAGGGATTTGCTGATATGAAATCATCAATTGCTAAATATTATAGAACAAGGCGCTTCAACCTCGACATAGTAAAGTATCTATTAAGGAAAGCGAATTAGCGTATTTATGTTAGGCAGTATAGTTGCAGGTTTGATAAACTATAGAATAATAAATTAAGAACTAGAAATCTATATAGAATGCAGAAAGAATAGTCTAGATTGGTTCTAATTATGCAAGATCAAATATAACATGCCTAGATATAAACGTATCAAAATATTGGATCAAAAATGATCATTTGTTTAATTATGCTATTTGGTATATACAGTATTATATCAATAGGTAAACCGTTTGCTGATGATTATACTTATGATATCAACGAGATGTTTATATTAATTTAATTCTGGTTTAATATAACATTTATTACTTTAAGAGTTATATGCAGAATAATATATCATATAAAAAATGTAGAATAGAATATCTCAATACTTAAACAGCATGTTATTAAATACTGTTATGGTTCAAAACACTATAATATCATCAGATAAGATGCATTTATCTTCACCAATTATAAGGTCAATTATAACAATCGTTGTAATTGCAAGCCTTTTAACGGTAACAGGAATTAATACCAGCTATTCTTGCTAATGCATTTACTGCATGTAATGTTCCAAATACGTGTAACGGTGGCACTGCTGCCGCTAACGGTGGCGGTGCCGGCTCAGGTGGCGGTGCCGGCTCAGGTGGAGGTGGTGGTAAAGGCGGTGAAGTATCTTCCTCATCCTCCAGCACCACCCCTTCCTTTTTTAATGGAACTTCAGACGCAGCAAATGGTGGAAATGCTAACGGTGGAAATGCTAACGGTGGAAATGCTAACGGTGGAAATGCTAACGGTGGAAATCCTCTTGTAGCATGCATTGGATTATGTTAATAACCCTATACCAAATAACACAAATATCCGAACTACACTTTTGCCGTCTGTTTATTTTTGATAAATACTTATAGTTAAGTTAATCCATTATCCCATCATATTCATTTGACACTTGCAATAGAGAATCGTTTGAAAAAATCTACCGGCACGAACAGGATATAAAAACAAAGGAAAGAATGCTATTTGTTCTCAACGTGGTTTATCAAAGGAAGGTATCTGTTGCTGAGTAATTAGAGATTTTCATCGAAGTAAATCTTGGGCTTTAGGTTGGTTAAAGAAAATTATAAAGAAGGAATATGGCTATAAACCAGACAGAAAAGGGGCAGACATCCAAACTATCGGAAGAGGTCATATATCAGATTAAAAAAAGAACTAAAAGAATGCAGTTACGGTTGGACCACAAAATAGACAGAAGAATTAATGATAAAGAAAAGTTCTATAAAATATCATTATACTCACATATACCTCATCCTTCGTAAATGGGAATTTAAACAGAAGGTTACAAGAAAGGTACATATAAACACAGCATCCCTAGAGGAAAAATTTGCCTTCAAAAAAAAGACCGAACAAATATTTGTGGATAAGCAACAACAGCAAGAAAATGGACTTACAATAGGATCGCTGGACGAATCATTCTTCTTTTATGATTCTCTTATAAGACGTGTGCGGATTGATAAGAATAAAAAACCTGTTGTTAGAATGACAGGCCACACCAACATTCTTTGTGTTTTTGGTGCCGTAAGTATAGATGGAAAGAAGAAACAACTATTCAGACAGTATGACAAATTCAATGGTAATACATTTCTTGATTGTCTAAAAAAGATACATACCAATTCAAAATTCTATCTGTTTATGGATAAGGCGTCTCCTCATTACAAATCAAATAAGGTGTTACAGTATTTTATAGAAAACAAGAATACTTTAATCCTAGTATACCTTCCAACTGCATCGCCTGAGTTATGGTAATGGAAGAGATATGGAATATTGCCAAGCGTGATCTATTTGTCCTAAAATATTATTCATCATTTGCAGATTTAAAGAATAAATAACCGTATTTCAGGACAAAAAGATTTGATCTAGATAAGAAGAACTATCTTTGAATGGAAATTCGATAACATATGCTAATTGTTTTATACTACTACCTGATCTAGTAAGACAGACAATAGTAAATCATGGATACAATATAAAATCCTTACAATAGTAACTAGTCTATTCTAAATACCGATTTTATGTAAGTTATCGATGGCTCTTTTGATATTCCTCTCTGATTGTAAATGGACTGACCTGATACGGATTGATAAAAATATACGGACTCAAACCTCTTTTTGGAAGTAATTTCATATCACCCTATAGGACAAATAAAGTCTATTCAATATCTTTTTGTTGTATCCGTATAATTTCTTGTCATCATATCCTGGATCAGATATCATATAATATAAAAATGGTAAAGAGAATATAAAAGAAGATGATGAGGATGTTAAAGGAACGTACATGTTGTTGTCTGGTACATTAGCAGTAGTTACATCTGATGTTAGAGGTATCATAATCTTTCCTGTTGTTCATGGTTAGATGTAGATTGTATCCGAAAAATCTATCCTTTGGTATGACTATATCCCCTTGCATCTGTATCGATGCCAGGGCATGGTATATACCTTTTTTCATGGATGGTTTATGCCATACACTATCATTTATCTTTATGAGTACCATATACTGCAGATATAGAATAGTAATCATCAACTATAACTATACCTTCTGTAATAAACAGGTTTCCCATTGTTAATATCCTTTGTTTAATATATATAGAGATAATCTTCAACCGTCTATCAAACATACGTCTGCTGGGAATGGATACCAATCCACAGGCCGGTCCTGTTAACTTAAGAAAAAACCTATAGATTTAAAATAACCATATATAAGATCTCTTGCATAATTAGAAACAATCTAGATGACCCCTTCTGGATTTTATATCGATTTCTAGTTCTAATGATTCAATATTTTATAGTTTACCAGTCCTGCAACTATATCGGATATTTTATTGTATTTTCTCAATTTGTTCCTAAAGATATCGCTCATGATCCTGTATTTTTCAGGCGACATATAGTATGCTCTATCACTATCCTCTTTTTAGAATGAATGGTGTTGAACTCGATTTCTTCTTGTGATAAACACTGGTTTATTTTCTTTTTATATGGTAGTGCAGATAGTTGTTCTGGATTCCTTTTCTATGCCCAAATACCCTAGATCAAATACAGTAACAACTTGTTTTGGAGTGATAGTATGGTTCTTTTTATAAATATCGTAATCATGTTTTCTTCCTTTTTTATGGCCTACTTTGTGAAGGATGTAACCACGATTGTTAACCGTAATCTGATTCTTAATAGTATGTCTTTTCTTCTTGCCTGAATATTACATTTTCCTTTTATTCTTGTCAACAGGTCTTGGTATCTGCTGTTAGATCTGTAAAAGCAAGCAAGCCTGGAAAATATTTCTCTACTGCCTCTGGAGTTTTCAGCCTTTTGGTTATTCTGTATGTCTTTTGTGGAATTGGCAAACATTCTCTTATCAACCCTTCAATCTTTTGAATGTCTCTGCAGATGTTGCTCTGATCAAGATTGAATAAAATCCAGATAATGTGTAAGTTATGTAAAGACGATAGTATGCTAAAAGCATTACAAATCTATCCCTTTTATTCAGCTTAAAGTGTCTTCCAGCACCTATTTCTTTTTCCCGATCTTTTCTTTGGACAAGCGTTGTATTTCATGTTTAGCATATCTTTTTGTTATCTTTTTATCGAAAATATCATCAAATTCTTGGACTGTAAGGCCGGTAAACGATTTGAAAAGTAGGGGTTTTTTGGATAACCTCTCGTATGAAAGCATAGAGAAAACAGGTTAAAGAAGAACTCTCGGTCATAAGACTGTTTGCGAGTAATTATGCAAGAGATCTTAGTATGCCTTTCAGAAGTAGAACATCTTCAAACATCATTGGTTATGGCTTGTATTACTTTCTTGGATTATCATTTAGAAGTACTGCCAAAGCATTATCATTTTTAAAAATAACAAAAATAAGCCATATATCCATTTGGAAATGGATTCAAAGGTACAGGCCATGGAAACATCTCAAGAATAAGAAAATCAAAGGGTATATAATTGATGAAACTGCAATAAAAGCAGGTTATGAACTAATATGGCTTTGGATTGTTATGGAGCCCGCAGATAAAGAAATTCTGTCTTTTCATATATCAAAAAATCGAAATATATGTGTAGCAAAGCGATTTTTGTCTCACGCTTTAGACAAGTATGGAAAACATCAAGTATCATCTGATGGTGGTATTTGGGGCTCTGTTCACTTAAGGAAACCCTATAACTTGAAGATGTCCTATTTCATTTGTGATTTTCAGAAACAGAACACCCTCAGAATATATTGGTTATGGATTATATTTCTATTTTTCAGGTCTTTCTTTAAGAAAAGCAGCTGATAGACTATCGGATTGCTTTATCAAAAGAAATCATGTTTCCATCTGGAATTGGATACAAAAGTACAAGCCTGAAAAAATATCTTCAAGGAAAAAGAAAATCTCTGAGTACATTATAGATGAGACTATAATTAAAGTTGGACAAGAGCACATTTGGGTATGGGTTGCTATTGAACCAAAAGATAAAGAAATTGTCGGAATAAGTATATCGAAAGAACAAAACATGTTTGTAGCTGAACGATTTATTTCAGATGTTGTAGAAGAATATGGAAAACATCCAATTTCCACAGATGGAGGCAGTTGGTATCCTCAAGCATGTAAATTCTTGAACCTAAACCATCATATCCATCCTTCTTTTGAGAAAAGCCTTATTGAAAGAACGATGCAGTATATTAAAGATAGAACTGAAAGCTTTGATGATTACTTTCCTTGTAAAAAGAACAAGGGTAAACTTAAACATGTAAATCAATGGCTCAAGTTGTTTGTTTATCAACATGATAAAGAAATAATACCTTAAGTTAACAGTTATGTAAACAAGGTTGTATATGTATCTGTAAACTAATACTGCTTGTTTTCAATAACAAAACATTGTTATATTTTTTAATGCATTATTAATATTATAAAAATTAACTAACCTAAACGAGTATGATGAGTTTACATTAATGATTAACCAAGTATTTACATAACTGTTAACAAGCCCACAAGCTACTGCTATTTTGTGGTTATACCATACTTCCTAACATAATTTTGCATATTATATTATTATTCGCATGTAATTTTTCAGCGCGATTAATGGATTTGAAAGATAATCTTTGTAAACGGACTTAAGTTATTCAGTATAGCAGTCCATGCTAAGAAAAATATGCAATGCATTGTTAGAGCCTATTCTAAACCATATCCTCCAATAAAATATCTCAAAATTATGGTTGAAGATTATACATACGGTCTACCACGTTTCCTCCTCGGTATACTAGGCCATTGTATACAACCTATAAGATATATAATGTTAAAGAGTATGGATTCTTTTAGTTTATTAGCAGATAATTTTTGGAACAGTTGTTCTCAAAATAACATTACATAGGTTAGATTTAATCTGTTATAAAATATATCAAGAAATAATTTGAATTATGACCATGTCTCATATATAAAATCCAAAATCGATAAAATATATACCGGGACTTACTAGTAAAGATCAGTATAAAGGCATAGACTTAGAATTATGTCCGTCAACTATCCTAAAACATCATATAGATATAATTTTTGAATCGATCTAATTTAAGATTATTAGTTAAACAAAGATTGTATATGCTATGACACAATTATGCTTTTAAGACATATTCGGTAACAAATTAATCTCGGTTATTGTTATAATATCGAATATTTTATATAATACGATAAGCAAAAAAATAAAATGGTAGATGTTTTTTTGACTTTATTTTAAATCTGTGTATTTATTTTGAGTTGCCGCCGCTACCGCCAGTTCCACCGTTACCGCCAGTTCCACCGTTACCGCCAGTTCCACCGTTAACTGAATTTCCGTTAAAGTTACCACCAGTTGAAGTACCTGCGCCGCTGGAATGTGCATTGCCATTGTTACCGTGTGCATCTCCACCATTGGCGCTTCCACCGTTACCATTTCCACCATTGGCGCTTCCACCGTTTAATCTTGCGAATGCCAAATTGTCAAACATTGCAATTGACATTCCTAATACCAGGATAACTGCCAATACTGGTGCAATTAAAAAAATTTTAGTGTTCATTGTAATATAAGATTGATTTTCTAATATATTAATCTTCTAACATTAATATTCCATAATCCTATATTTTAGAGATGTGCCTATATAAAATTTGTATGAATAAATTGTTATTTTATAAATATTGCAAGGATTTCTACATAGCATATTATATATGAAATGATTTTTGTCATTTTTCTATTTATACCATATGGAGATAAACAATGCATTTTCTAATGAAATATATCTTGATATTTATAAAAATATATTTATGTTATTCTATTGTATTAATATAAACTTGACTTTTAATATATAAGTTTGTGTTCCATATTACTTTTATACTATTATACTAAAAATCTGTTCTTTTAAATGTAGACCCTCTATATTGTCATTTCAATTAATGGAATACTATTTACAATTAATACCAAAAAATTTATGATAAAAAAATAAATTATATTGAAAATAAAAAAATGTAGATGTTTTTTTGACTTTATTTTAAATCTGTGTATTTATTTTGAGTTGCCGCCGTTACCGCCAGTTCCACCACTACCGCCAGTTCCACCACTACCGCCAGTTCCACCGTTAGCATTATTTCCGTTATTGCTACCACCATTTGAAATTTCTGCGCCGCTGGAATGTGCATTGCCATTGTTACCGTGTGCATCTCCACCATTGGCGCTTCCACCGTTACCATTTCCACCATTGGCGCTTCCACCGTTTGATCTTGCGAATGCCAAATTGTCAAACATTGCAATTGACATTCCTAATACCAGGATAACTGCCAATACTGGTGCAATTAAAAAAATTTTAGTGTTCATTGTAATATAAGATTGATTTTCTAATATATTAATCTTCTAACATTAATATTCCATAATCCTATATTTTAGAGATGTGCCTATATAAAATTTGTATGAATAAATTGTTATTTTATGCTTTGTTGCATAACTAGTTTTCCTCAAATTATTTTCATCCATTTTATACAATTCTTCTAAACAGGTTGTACAACGATACCTTCATTGTCATCTCTTTTACCATTTTGAAACCTGATATCGGATGTCATTCACCAAACATCCGCTTTATAGAAGAAAATGCTGTTTCAGCCATCCATCGTTGTCCATACTTTCTTTTCTTTTTCCATTTATGGTAATCCTTTGTTTGATATCTAACTTCTCTATTCCTTACATTGCTATTCTTGGATGAAACGATAGAGTTCCTTTTTACTTTGATGATAGGTTGAATCCTTTTCTCCTTCAAGTATTTGAAATTCTCATTACTATCATAGGCTCCATCTCCTAGAAATGATTTGATCTTGATATTATGGTTATTATTCAACACACCTTCCACCAAATTCTTCATAACCTTTCCCTTATGTACCTTTTCATCTGTAACTTCCAGTGCAAGAATTTCTTTGGTCTTTATATTTACTGCAACAACGTGTATCTTTAGATAGCCTTTCTTGTTTTTTATATTCCATTTGTCTTGCATCCACCGAGACCTCTGTTTGTAATATTGATACCGGTACTGTCTCGCTGCTATGATGATAACAACAACAAGACATCATCATCATCATCATCACTCTATACTGTTATTGATATCAATGTCCAGTTTGTTTATTCTTCTACATATTTGTGAATAACATGGATGGTCTGGAAGATTCTTTCCTATAGTTGCTTTTATGATTCCTTCGGTTTGCCTGTAAGGTAAGTGAAAGTATACTCTAATATGACCAATGACAAAAATAAAAGAATCAGGAAATTTGTACTTTTTGCCATTCTTATTTTCATTCATCCTTGCAAGATCAGCATCCCAGCTATCCAGAAAATCATAGGAAAAAAGTATCTCGCCTCGTCTTACAAGAGATTGGTTATAAGAAGGCCAGTGGATCACAAATGATTAATTGGTTCATCCTAGCTAAATAGGTTTAGTTATGCAACAAAGCACTATTTTATAATTATTGCAAAGGATTCCTACATAGCATATTATATATGAAATGATTTTTGTCATTTTTCTATTTATACCATATGGAGATAAACAATGCATTTTCTAATGAAATATATCTTGATATTTATAAAAATATATTTATGTTATTCTATTGTATTAATATAAACTTGACTTTTAATATATAAGTTTGTGTTCCATATTACTTTTATACTATTATACTAAAAATCTGTTCTTTTAAATGTAGACCCTCTATATTGTCATTTCGATCAATGGAATACTATTTACAATTAATACCAAAAAATTTATGATAAAAAAATAAATTATATTGAAAATAAAAAAATGTAGATGTTTTTTTGACTTTATTTTAAATCTGTGTATTTATTTTGAGTTGCCACCATTTTGCCCAGTTCC
>CAVXKW010000001.1:0-243391 GCA_963762475.1 uncultured Nitrososphaeraceae archaeon | reverse complement strand
ATTGATGCTAATATGCCAATAATTGCGAATGTAACTAATGATGTTCTATGTTCTTTGATTGTTTTTGAAATATTTATCATTATATATTATACAATACAAGAATTAATTAAACTTTTGCAGAAAAATTGAATTTAAAAATCTAATACCTATTGAAAATTATTAATATATTATCACAAAATACCGCAAATAAGAAAATTATAGAAATTTTAAAATCGGATCCTTTCAATTTACTTTCTTTACTCAAGAACGTATGAAACTATACATGTGACAAAAATGGTAAAAAACCTACCTTATTTTAGATAATTACAATAAAAACGATCGGTAAAAAAGTAAATTTTATAACTAGTATTATATTTCTATTATTAGATTTTATATAGTTTGGAAAAATCATGATTTACTAATAAAATATATAAATACAGACTAGAATTTAGAAAAGGTAACATATTGCCAAAAAATTTAGTGAACATACGATAACAAATTATATGGATCAAGATTTTGAAAAATATTCTAGATATGATAACATATTTCATCGAAAATTGGTTTTGTCCTACGAACATTAGACTAGTATTTTCAAGAAATTAGTTTTACTACAATATCAACAATTTTAATATATAAAATCCGTGTTTGATCAGATAAAGTAAATCACAATAAAAGTTATGATTTACAACCATTACATAATCAAAATATAAAATAACAATTTGAAATTGTTATTTTATTTTAAATATTTGATAGAATTATTTTAATATGTGCATTATTGGACAGGGTATATAAATAATGCCCAAGGATACTATAGAAATTATTTTAACAAATTTAATTTAGTCTCAGATAATTTGAGAATAATTGACAAATATGATAATAATATACCTGATAAATCATGGATGTTATATTTATTGGAAATCTTTAATATACAACAAATTCCAATTGAATTAAACCTTATTTGTCAATTTGACGAACAAGATTACTTTGAAGCAATATTAAGTGGAATTAATCGATACAGATTCACCAAAGTTATTCCAATTATAGGGCATACCTATTATAGACAAATCAAGTTCAACCAATTTAATCAATCAATCGAATTTTATTTGAAAAACTTGAATATGCAAATTGATGAGATATATACACTATTTATCAATAATAACGATCATTTCTCATTTCAAATCTCAAATTGTTTTACAGGGATTGAATGGTGGAATAAAATTGCCTATGAACCATACCCGATAAGATATAAAATTGAAATATCTAATCTAGCATATGGTTTTAATGATGATGATAAGGATCCTAAATCAATAGTATTTTTTCCAATTGGATCATTAGTTGCAAATAAAGATCGTGAAAACCAAACTAATTATCCTGTAGAATTTACAGAATCTGTATCAAAAAATGATTGTTTTCATTACATTATGCATAATAATGAATATCGTCCAGATTGAATTATTGTAATAATATTTTTATCAGAGCCTATCCTGAAATTATCTTTCTATATATGGTAATACATCAGGATAACTTACTAAACCAAGATACTTCTCTACCTTTTTCTCATACCTGGTGAACAGTTTCCTGAACCCATTGTACATGAATTCACCCTTTATGCAACCAATCTTTTTGCAGAGTATTTTCTACGAATTGAACGATGTTGTGTTGTGATTTTAACTCATCCTCCTTCTCATTTTTATTTCTTTTTCTTTTATTCGGAATATGCATTACATATCCTCGTTTGATTAGTTCTTGTTCTTCTTCTTGGAATTGTATGCTTTATCAAGACATAGATGTTGAAGATTTCTTCTTCTTTCTGTTTTTTTTTATGTGTTGATGATCTTTTGATAACTGTATTATCAACCACATCTGCTACCCGTTTGATATTATGAGTGTTTGCAGATGATTTGAGTAGAGATAGGGGATTCCTATTTTATCTGTTAAAATATGTCTTTTTGTTCTGCCCAGTTTGCCTTTGTCAATAGGATTATTTCCGGTCATCCACTCACCCTAAAGGTGACTTTGTGGATATACTATCGATGGATTGCCATATTGAGTTGATACAGACAAGGTCATCATAGATTTTCAATATTCTTAACCATCCATTTTTGAATATGTCAAGGCATTTCCACTTTTAGAATCTTCGATGACAGGTAGAACCTGTCTGCATTCTTTGTGTAGCATTTTTCACTGACATTCTGTTTTCAGTGCATGGATAATTTCATCAATCCCTTTTCTGTATCAAACAATTGGTCGACTGCCAACTGTTCTAAAAGGTTTCTCCTTTGGGAGAATACTTTTAATCTTATCCTATAATTCATCTTGAATCGTGAGTATTGTAGGATGTTTATTTTTCTTATTTTTTGTCTTCTTATTCTGGATACAGGACACCGTTTAACAAAAGAGGAAAAGGTTATAATCCTATCGAATTAAGGGATATGATCTAATATTAAATTTTTTTGTACGCGTCTTTTCGAATAGCCAAATCATTAAATAAATCTGGATAAAATATTTTTGCAACTATTTCTATTCCGTCTATTACCAGAGGGCTAGGTTTGCTAAAATAGGAATTTGCATCTAACATATATACTTCATCTGCTTTTACCGCCTTTAATGATTTCCATTCATCAATATTATTTAAAATTACTGATTCCTTACTTGTCCTCTCTAGGTCAAACCCACACGGTATTATAATAATTTTATCTGGATCAAAATTCATGATAGTATCAATAGTGATTGGTTTCGAAGATGAACCTGCTTTTCCAATTATATTACTCCCACCTGCGATTTCAACCATTTCTGGAACCCAATGACCTGCTAAATAAAAAGGAGACAACCATTCAAGGCAAATAACTCGTGGTTTTTGTATTTTTTTATTATTTTTATAATACTCCTCAATTGTTTTTTTAATAAAGTTTATTCGTCCAGTTAATTCGTTAACTTTTATTAATGCTTTCTCCAAGTTCCCTATTTGGTTTCCTATGGTTAGAATACTTTGCAGAATTTCATCCATATTTTTTGGACTTAGATTAAGATTTTGTGGAGTATAGCCCAAAATAGATGATATTTGTTGAATTTCTCTTTGAAATGGCGCACAGACTTCACAAGTGTTTTGGCTTATTACCAAATCTGGTTGTATTTCTTTGATTTTAATTGAATCTAGTATAAATATTTGTTCTTTATCCAGTGCAAGTTGTTTGATTTTTTTATCTATTTCTAAACTATCGAATTTGTTAATATCAAAAGAAGGTGTAATTATTTTAGGTTTATTTAATGCATCAGATGGAAAAGTACAAGTATGAGTAACACCTTTGAGTCGTTCTTCAAGATCCAAACAATATATAATTTCTGTTGCACTAGGTAATAATGAGATTATTTTTTGAAATCCTTTCAAAGTATATTTTAAATAACAAACAGAATTTATTATCTCTATGGGAGGATAAATCGAATTAAATTAATTTGATTCAATTTCTAATGGTTATTATATAGAACTATAATCCCTTTAAAAAAATCTAAAACAACTCTAGAATTCAATTTGCTTGAACCATTTACTCGATCAACAAAAGTATAGGGTATCTCACTGCTCTTAATATTTTTGACTTTAACTAAAATCTCAAGTAATACTTTGTATCCTGCTGTATCAAATTTCATATTCTTGAGAATATTACTTTTAATTATGAAAAAGCCTGACATAGGATCAGTAATATTATTCAGTTTAAAAAGGGATTTTGATATGAAAGTTGCTGCTTTGCTATAAAAAATTCTTTTTTTTGACCAACCTAGAATTTTACCATTTTTTACATATCGTGAAGCAATTACAATATCATTTTTTGTCTTTGTTATTTCTTTTATCAACAAATTCAAATAAGACGGGGAATGAGACATGTCTGCATCCATAATTATTGCATAATCGCCAATGGATGATTTTACTCCATCTCTAATTGCAGATACTATTCCAGATCTCTTATTTCTTATGATAATTTTTATAATAAAGTTTATATTATTTTTATTAGGATATATTAAATAATTTTTTTGTTGTTCGTCAATTTCAAAGTCTTTAATCATATAAATAACAAAGCCTTTGGATTCATTAAATGAATTAAATACTTTGGTAATAGGACCGTCAGTGGAGCTATCATCAACAATTACAAGTTCGTAAAAAATAGATCCATCAATATTTTTTTTTATAGAATTAATCAAATTAATAATATTCGATGATTCATTGAACGTAGGTATTATTATTGAAAATGAGGAATACCTGGAAGTACGATTTAACAATTCATCTTTAGTTTTAATACATATTGTATTGTTACTCATTTGTACATCCACCGCCTACCAAATAAATAAGTTGACAACAGAGAATAGAATATAAACGTATAATCTATGAAATTATTTTGGACTATAATACTTTTTCATGGATATATAAGCTGTATTCCTTTTTGATTGTTTCAGGAATCTATTCTTATTTAATTATCTCCTTACTTAATTTTTTATGAGGAAAACGTTTATTTATTTATTTATCTTTCACCTTTTTCCTTTACTAATGTTTTTTAATTTAAAGATGGATGCACTGATTTTTTTAAAATTGGCTTTTAGATGAGAATTCTCCTCGTCAGTCTAATTAAACATGTGGAACCGTTCATAATTATTGAATCTGCATTATAGATACAATTTCAAAACATAAAATTTATTGTATAATACATAAAAAGAAATTTGAATACTCAAAAGTATTAAGATGATAAAAAACGGTAAATCCAACATAATTTAATTAAATCGTTTTAGCATATCTAATAACTGAAATATAATTAACTTTTTATTATTGGGAAATGATAAAAAATTTTTGATATTAAAAAATTAGGTTAAAATGGTATACCTAAAGAATGTTGTCTTATTTATATATCAAATTCATAGTAACACCACTTGTACTATTAAAGATCATTAACTGTGGGTTATTGTTCCATAAAAATAAATTTGTAATAATTTTGACTTCGTCTTGATTTCCTGTGAACGGATTAGCGCCGCTAACATCTGATCCAAGACTTGTTTGGTAAAGTGAATTGTTGTCTAATACCAACTGGGGAATTTGATCAAGGTCCAATATTACCGCATGTAGAATCTGCCCATTATCTGAAATTTGCGATAATACAATATTTTGTTTAAAATTACTTGGTAAATTTGCCGTAATATGCCCTCCTAATATTCTATAAGGTTCTACGTCTGCCAACGGCAACAATGCACCGCTTGATAATGAAGAATTGGATAGTTTTAGAGGTATCAAATTTGTTAAGGGTTGTCTTGGGGCTGAAATCGTGTTTTCTCTGATTATGTTATTTATCTGATTATTTTTGATTATGTTATTTACTTGGTTATTTATTTTTACAGATTGTTTGATTATTTGTTCGTTTGTTATGCGAGTTCCAGGGCTATTATTTATATTAAATTCAGCATTATTTTGTGATCTTTGATCTATATTATTTTTTATTTTACTGATTGATGATTCGGGAATATTGATATTATTAAAAGGAATACTATTATCATTTTCAATATTGTTGTTTATATTTGTGTTTATACTACTATCGGTTTTAAATCGAAGATTATTTTTTATTTTATTTTCGATACCATTATTTGAATTAACGTCTGTATCTGTTTGAGTCAGTGGATTTAAATTTACATTACCTTTCTTTTCATCAAATGTCAAACTGGGTTTGAATGTTTTATGCGAAAGAATTTTTGACTCTAAATCTGACGAATTATTAAAAGTTGGAAGTTTAGATTGAATTTTGTCACTAGTATACCAATTAGCATATATTTTCTAAACTACATCCCGTAGCAAATAGTTTCTCATTTCAAGATCGAATCGTTTTGTTCTGAAATATATAGAAATCTTATTTTTTAGATCTGCAAAGGATGAATAATATTTCAAAACAAATAGATCTCCTTTGGCTATATTCCAAACTTCTTCCATCATCATAAACTCCGGTGACGCAGTTGGAAGATATACAGGAATTAGAGTATCTTTGTTTTCTTCAAAATACTTTAACACCTTCTTTGATTTGTAATGTTGTGATGCTTTATCCATAAACAAATAACATTTTTCAAATTTGATATGTATTTTCTTTAGATAATCAAGAAAGGTGGTGCCATTGAATTTATCATACTGTCTGAATAGTTGCTTTCCCCCCTCAAGGCTAATGGCACCAAAAATACATGAATGTTGGTGCGAACCTGTTACTCTGACAACCGGTCTTTTATCTTGTTTAATCCAAACGCGTCTTACAAGATAATCATAAAAAAAGAATGATTCATCCGTAGATACTATGGTAAATCCATCTTGCTTCTGCTGCTTCTGCTGCTTCTGCTGTATATCCATAAATATTTGTTCTGTCTTTTTTTGAAAGCATCTTTCTCTTCCAAAGATGCAGTATTTACATGTACCTTTCTTGGAACCTTTTGTTTGAATCCCCATTTGTGAAGGATGCGATAAATGTGAGTATAATGATATTTGATACCACTTTTCTTTATAATTAATTCTTCAACCTGCTTTGTTGTCCAACCTTGTTTGGAGTTGGATAGTTCTTTTTTAATTTGGTAACTTGTTTCTTCGGATAGTTCAGGTGGTCTACCGGTTTTTATTCTATCTTTTAGTCCTTCCAAGCCTTCTATATCATATCTTTTTAACCAATCAGAAGCCCAGGGATTGCTTCTATGCATTTCTTTTACAACATGAAAAGGAATTTGTTTATCTTCTCTGGACTTTGATAATTAGCATTAATCTTTCCTTAACTTTTGAATCATTTTCTTTTTTGTATAGATTAACCAATTTGGATTTGGTCAATGATGACATTTGGATTAGATAGAATAATACAAGGATCTAGATAACTTTTGTGTTTTATGATATTATTATGATAAACTGTTTAGCATATTTGTGCTAATCGGTATATCAACAAAACGTTCGCAAAGAACAAAAAATATTCGGCCAACAAAACACTGTGAAAGCATTATCTTTCTTAAAAATAATAAAAATAAATCATGTTTCCATTGGAAATGGATTAGAAAGTACAAGTCTTGGAACTATCTAAGGAAAAGGAAAATCAAAGAATATATTATTGATGAAACTGCAATAATAGTAAGTTCCGAATTAATATTGACTTTGGATAATTATAGAACCAATAAATAAAGAAATTCTTTTTTTTAATCCAAAAGATCGAAAGATGATTGTAGATGAATAATTTCTTTATATGGTTATAGCAATTATGGAAAACATCAAGTTTCATCAAACGGTGGACCCTTGGTACCCACAAGCCTGCAGGTTTTTGAACCTATTACATCATATTCATTCATCTTTTGAGAAAAGCATCATTGAAAGAACAATACAATAGATCTCTTGCATAATTAGATACCTATCAAAATTTTATATATTCTCAATCATATTTTATAATAGTTCTATTTTAGATTGGGGATTATGATTAAAATATGTCAACTTTTTAGAGATTTTCCTGATGATGCCAATAATGCAAGATCTAATATATAAAATACAGGACTGAAAGCTTTGATGACTATTTTCTTTGTAAAAAGAACAAATGTAAATTAAGGCATATGATGAATTGGTTTCAGTTGTTGTAGGTTATCACAACAAAGAATTATGTCTTAGATAAACAGAGTCGTCGAATTAATTAATCGAAATTAATATCAATTCCGTCTTTATAATTAATAAAATCTCTTAATCTCTATTATTTGCAAATTAGTTTTTACTTTTGTTGTATTGCTCCCGCATATTCTACAAAAATTAATCATTCTTCATCAATTTTGTTTTCATTTTATTGAATTCTTCTCCAGAAATGACTCCTTTTTCTCTGAGATTTGCTAATTTTTCCAATTCGTCTGCCATTGATAATTTTTCATCTTTTGTTGCCACATTTGTATTTCTATTAATTGGTATATTATTTCCTGTTGTATTTACTGCCCCAAATTGCGAAATTCCAGTTCTTATAATTTCAATTAGCTTGTCTCCTTTATCCTTGGGAATGGCGTCAATTTCGCCATCTTCTCCGTTTTCGCTTGTACCCAATCTTTTTATCCCTGGTATCTTTTTACCTATGTTTGATTTAAAAAGACCTGGAGCATTAAAAATAACTGAAGATGAAAATACTCCCTTTTCCAAGCGCGCATTTGCAATTAGGTTATATGGTATGTCGATTACCTCTTCTTTTAATCCTAGCATAGTAGGGTCTCTTATAATTAACCTTCTATCTGTGGCAAAGATTATATGGGGTGTAAAACGAGAACCTCCTGGTTTGAACCTTGACTGTCTGGCTACAACATGAACTTCTTCATCTGGATTTAATAAATTAGCAATCTTTTTAATCTCTTCTAATTCTTCTCCGTCCGTAATTTTTGTAATGAACTCGTCCTTCTTTTTTGTCATTCTATGTGATTTTATATGCTATCTCATTTTTAAAAAGTTATTCCTTAATTTGTTTTATTTAGAATCTTTCAATTATTTATCGTAAGTCCAGCGCATTTTTTATTAATCAATTTATATGATATATTAAATTATTTATTATATTTTGTTTGTATTTTGCTAAATAATTGCGATAATTTTAAATATTTATATATTATTATCAATTATGTTTCAATTATTTAATTTGTTGTTATTTTCTCTAATATGTACATCAAACCTATCCAATATCGCAAATGATAATTTAGAATATTCCTCTTTAATATTTTGATTTATAAATATTTTTCTTTGTTATTTGAGAATAAAATCCGCCTTTTTTTTATCGGATGATGTATTATCCACGTTAAAGATATTCTTATTCCATGGGTAACCAAATTTTTGATATTTTTAATTAATATCATAAAAAGATGACATTTTGTTTCATTCTATTAAAATTAAAGTTAAACTTTTGTAATGTGATTCGATGTTGTATTTTCCTTATATTATAATACCGGTACTATGTTAGGAGTACGTCTAAAATAATATCCATGTAATGATGTGTGTATTGTATATACACTAATTCTATTACACATTTAAAATTATTAGAAATATCATCTTCTCGTTTAATTAGTATTTTTGAACTATATTGATCATAGAACTATGGGAATACCCGTTCACCCGAAAATCTGTCTATGATTATAATCGCTTTTGTTGGACATGTTTTTGCAGCGTCTAATATAGTCTCAAAATCCGCACCAGTTTCTGAAATAACTATTGCCTTTGGATTGATTCTTTTATTTTTTTCTACCACAAAAACTTTTGGAGCAAGCACTTCGCAACTTCCAAAAGCCAGACACAATGAGGGCTCTACAATTATTTGAAATTGACTTTTTGGGTTCTCTACGGAGTTAATTTTCAAAGTCTCGACTGTATCTTTAAAATTAACATTGCTTTCAAAATAGTTATTATAATCCGAGTCATTAATACTATTGTCGGAGTTTATGAACGTTGATTGTTCAAAGATTTCTTGGTATCTATTTATATCGTTTGTTTTATGATTAGTTTCAAATGTTTTTTCTTCTATTGTATTCTCAATTATATTGGAAATAGAGTTGTCGTATTCGATTTTCTTTTCGGGATCTGAAAGAACCTCAAATGCTATATTGATATTTTTCATAATATCATCGGAGACTATTGAATTTCTATCTGGATGATATTTTCTAGCAAGTCTGTCTAAATGCAGTTTTAATATCTTTTTCGCTAGCTTTTTTTGCTATGCCAAGTGTTTGATAGTGATTAGTAGTATCCAAGGAAAACTATTAAATATTAATTCTTAAATTATATATCATTTTATCGATTCAAATTATTTTCGTATAATAAAATTGAATATATATTGTATACTAACATATTTGTTAAAACAAGATATCACAGAATTAGAATAAACATTTGTATGATATGGTTTCATCAATCATATATCCTTCCTTAATTTTGCTATGCTTCATACTAAAATACTACTCCATCATTTACTGGTTTAACGTTGCAATAGTTTGATAATGCTTGCGATAGGGATAACAAAAAAGAAATGACCTGATATAAAACAATTATCAAAAATAAATAATTTGTTGACATTCTATGGGTTATATAGGGAGTATTTCAAACATATTAGAGAATATATCCTATGTTTTAAGTATTTTATCGTCTTTATATTACGCATTATTAGGGTTTCTCCTGACCCTTGATTATGTTAGAATTTGCAAAGATTTACAAAAGATTGAAAATCTGATAAAATAATGTGTATCATTCCAGCAGAATCTACACGAAATAATCTAACTCCAATTACTAATGCTGAACATATTTTCCATGGTCATATTTGTAATATTTCAAACAATAGCAAATTCTTGGACTGTGGATAGAAGACGCAAGGCATATTATTTAGGTTAAAAGAGGAAAATATGTGTTATAAAAAATAGAGTTGATGGTCAAGAATTAAGGGTTCATCATTCGCATATTAGACCATATTAAAGAAATAAATGCTTGTGGGATATATAGGACTAACCATCATGGTATCCTAAAACATGTTGTTACTCTATTTGATCCAGATTGACTATGTGAAAAAAAGATTGGCAAAATTCGTTCTAGGAATAAAATAGTTAGAAAACATTCTACCTACAGATAGAAAAAAGATAGATCTTTGATATCATTGGAAACAAGTTAAGAAAGTATGATAAAATATGGTATATAGTTGCAAATCTGATAAACTATATAATAATTAATTTGTAGCATTAAAAGAGAAGATGGTACATTATTAAACAATCGGATTAAATGTCTCAAAGTATGACCTATTATATTTTTGGAATTATTTTATTTTCATCTAATTATATCAAGAAGTAAAACTTGGAAAGTAAATGTTAAAGTATAATCTATAAACTGGTGTATATTAAATACGTTGAATAGATCTAATTTACAGCGATTATCTTTCTGCATTTAATCATGCTCATTAAATTCACATAATAATAAAATATATGAAATTACGCTATGAATTATAGAACAGAAATAATTTGAATAATATCGATCTCTTGCATACTTAGAAATTATTCAACCAGCCCCATGATTTTGTGTTTGGTTTTGTCCTAATTATGATGATTGATTATTCTATAGTTTATCAAGCCTGCCACTATGTCCGATACCCTGTTATACTTTTTTAATTTGTTTCTAAATGTATCTGACAATATCCTGTACTTTTTCAATCTGCAAATAGTATGTTCTATAACTATTCTCTTTCTAGAATGATTTTTGTTATACTCTTTTTCTTCTGCTAATAATTCTTGATTCTTCTTCTTTTTAAATGGTATGGATGATAGTTGTTCTAAGAAATCAGTTTCTACACCTAGATATCCCAGGTCAAATACATTAACAACCTTTTCTGGAGTGATAGGATGATTTTTCTTGTAGATATCAGTCATGTTTTCGTCCTTTCCTGTATCTTAATTTATTGATGATAATACCTTGATCATTAATCATCAACTCTGTCTTTACAACAGTATGTCTTTTCCTCTTGCCTGAATAGAATACCTTGCGTCTTTTATTATCAATAGGTCTGGTTGTTTTGTTGCATGATTTGAAAAACAGTTAAAAAAATGATTTATGTATAACAATAACAATTGAATATTAACTATTTTCGTTATAACTTTGTGATCAAGACGTTAACAAATAACGGATAAAATAATCATGCAACTAAGCAGGTCTGGGTATATGTTGTTCGGTAGAATCTATATAAGCAAGAAATCCTGGAAAATATTTCTCCACCTCTTCAGTGGTTCGAAGCCTCTTTGTTTTGTTATATAATTTCTGTGGAATTGATATTATTTTCTAATCAAATTTTCAATCTTTTGTATGTCTCTGCAGTGTTACTCTGATCCAAATCAAATAGAAAGCCCGCTAGTGTGTAATTTATGTAAAGACGGTAGTACACTAAAAGCATAAAAAATCTATTTTTTAGATCCCGTTTGAATGGTCTGCCTACGGCACCTGTTTCTCTTTCTCGATATTTTTTGAACAAACGTTGAATTTCATACCTGTCATATCTTTTTGTTATTTCTTTATCGTAAATATTGTCAAACTGTTCACGGTAAGACCAGTGAATGATTTGAAAAGCAGTGGTTTTTTGAACAATCTATAATACGAAAGCAAAGAAAGAACAAGAAAATGTGAATTATCGATAATAAAGCTCTGTTCATTCTAATTATGCAAGAGATCTTATGATTTATATTTTTATATGCTAATTAATTTCTAAACTTATCTTCGGTTAAAAATTAAAAAATTATGTTCCTTTGGATGGTCACATAGAATTTTTTGCTATTTTACTTTTTGGGTAATTCTATTAGTATAATAAGATTTATGATATGTATTATATATTTATTACATTCAAAGTTACATGCCATATAAATAAAATGAAAATGCTTTTGCTATGTGGATTATATTAATGTAGATTTTTTTAAATCAAAGAAAAATAATGCCCAAATAATTGCATTGTTTGTTCTAAGTTTTACTATTTTATCCAGTAATGCTATTTATTCAAATGGATATTTAACACATAATTCTTTCTCTAAAAAATTTCCAGATAAATACCAAAATATATCGGACAATCCATTTTATATGAATAATATACATACTTTACAAACCTCTACTTTAAATAATCCTACAAAAGTATCTATCCCATTAACTGACAATGATTCATTTCTATCCAATTCTCTTAATGAATTTAAAAATGTTCGTCCAGAAAATTCTTTTTGTTCGTCAGTAAATCCTTCCATTTGTAATGAACATGATCATTCCTTCTTGAATACTATAAAGTCGAAATCTGATACTAGAGATCTAAACATCAAACACAGTGATACTCAATATAAGGTAATAGGGCCAGACAATTTCAAATTTGTCAATTCATATTGGACTACTGATAATACCCAACTTGCAATAGATGTTGGGACTTCTGGAGCAAATTTTTTAACAGCAAATCCTCAAAATTCAAATAACCATTATGAAGCTGATATAAATCAGGGCCCAATTACGCTTGCTGTAGTTTTGGAATATGAGGGTGTAGTTCAATTAACTGGAATAACCGCTGCTTTGAAACTATCAAATGGATTTTTTTCAGTACTTCCGCAAATACATAATACAACTAATTATAATGTTGCATTTTCTAACTATAGAGGTAATATTTTTCCAGGTCAAGGAGTCGTTCTCTATTTCAACGTTTATGTTACACAAAATACTCAAATTAAGCCATATGTTGGACCGCTAGCTTTGCATTTTTTAAGATCTGACATGAGGACATCGACCGGCGATATGGATGCATCTGAGCAAGATCAATTTATAAATACACTTAATTTTCAAAATAATAATATTAAAAGCTCTTATACAAATAATTTTGATCTAAATAAAGTAATAAATGGTATCAATGAACGACTAAAGCCTTATGATTTTGTAAATCAGGTTATGCCCATAATTTATCAACTTACAGGCGGGGAAACTCTTGTTGCAGATGTTTTGTCGCCTACTAATAATACTGTACCATCTTCACCTTATCTTGTAACTGCACCACCTGGAGTTCCAACTAAAGTGCGAATCCTTGTCAGTAATATTGGTGATGCCCCAATATATAATGCGGTTGTAACTGTTTCGCCTAGGGATGAATCTGCAACTAGTAATAGCCTAATTTCTTCGTCAAGTCCTTCCAATAATGTACAACAGAATTCAATTCTACCGATTGTGATGATAGGGCCTACTCAAAAAAACGTTAGGTTTCTTCCACCAAATGGTTTTTCGGAATTTGATGTTACAATAGTTCCTAATTCTTATATTGGTGGTACAGTCGAAAATCTTTTTGTTAATATCAGTTTTTCTGACATTGTAGGAGAGAATGGTTTTAAAACTCTGTCACTAGGCGTAGAAATATTGCCTACGTCTGCAAAATCGATTCAGAATTCTACAACTATTAGATAATTATAATTGTTTTAGTTAAATCGTGTCAATCTTTTTTTAAATTTGTTCTAAATTTCAAATTATAACTATATTGATTTATTTTTTTATATGTCAAAGAGTAACGAATTATTATACCAATTAGCAAAAATGAACTAAGTTGAAATGTTGACCCTGTTAACTTAAAAATCTATGGATTTAAACAACCATATTTTTATGGGATCCAGAAACAGAACCCCTTCCCAAATTATTGGCTATGGATTATACTTGTACTTGGTTTATTCTTTAGAAATACCGCGAAACCACTACATTTTTACTTTTAGTAAAGATAAGTCATTATTATGTGTGGAACTGGATGCAAAAGTACAAATCAAAGAAATATCAAAAGAAAAAGAAATTCAGAGTAAATAATTGATGAAACAACGATAAAATCCGATTCTGAATTAATATTGCTTTGGATAGTTTTAGAACCAATAAATAAGCAACTTCTTTTTTTTAATTCAAAAGATCGAAACATGGTTGTAGGCGAATAGTTTCTATCAATTGTAAACAAAAATGAAATATGCCTGTTTCAACCGATGGAAATACTTTGTATCCACAAGCTTGCAAGTTTTTGAAATTAAATCATCACCTTAATTCCTCTTTTGAAAAAAACATAATTGAAAGAACTTAAAGACAGAGCCAAAAAATAGTTTGATTAATATTTTTCTTGCAACAAAAAAGAATTGTAAACAGAGTCATGTTAAGCAATGGTTACCTTTGTCTGCAGATTATTATAATGGTGAAATAATGTCTTAACTTTGTAGATTCCCAAATTATATAAAAAAAAGTCTGTTTTTCTAAATAATTGATATTTTTAAATTTTTATTCCGTTTCATCTAACCTTCCACAAGTTCCACTTTTTCTTTAAAAGCGTTATTCATTTTTTCAAAGCTTTTACTTACATCTTCATCTAATCGTGAACCTGATAAAGAAACGCCTAATCCTTTAAAGATCTCTATATGTACAAATCTGACCTGGTTAGATTTTATGGGTTCGATAATAAAAATCCGTTCCCCATCGAATATTCCTGGAATAATGAATTTTCCAATCCAGCGAAGCTCATGAAGAGGTTCCACCTTTGTTATGGTGGGATTATAAGATCTGGTTTTTCCACTTGACGTAAGAAGATTTATCTGTAACTTTGTTCCTACTTTAGGTTCTCCAATTATTTGGCGAATAAATGGATTCCATTGTGAAAAATTATTAAAATTTGTCAACACTTCCCATGTTTTTTCAGGAGATGCATTAATTATAATCTCAGTACGAATCTCTTTCAACATATATATATAAATCTAGTTGCTTATACCTTCTTTGCTTAATTTCGTTTTATCAATTTATCTCAAATATGTATAAATTATTTCAGCACATTCCAATTTTAAAGAACCAAGATTATTTCAGAAATGAATAATTTTGCTTGTAACAATTTTGGGAATATTTTATTTTAATATGTAATATAAAATATCAAACACCATTAGATAATTGGTAGATCTCTTGCTAAATTAGGGTCATTAGAAAAATTTCTAAAAGGTTGACATCTTTTGATCCCGATCCACAAATTAAAATGAAAATATTATAAAATATGATAGAAAATCAATAAAATTTTGATAAACATCTAATTATGTAAGTGTTCTATGATTATTACTATTATCAATTCCAAGAAATTTAATTTAAATTTCATTTAACCTACATAAATCAAAATGACAATTTTAATACTATAATTAATATCGTCATTTAATCTCTAACTTACAATTATATTGTATAACATTCAATTCTACTTAAGATGTAATTGTGTGCATTAGATTAATAACACTATTCGATATTAACAAAGTTTTGTTGAATAACTAATTTTAAAGCGGGTATATTGTTTGATTTTATTTTATATGTGATGGCATTTTTCCTGTGTATATTAATAATAGGTGCTTTTAACATCAATTCGTTTACTATGATGTTTCCATTTTACAGATATATAATATATTTTGCAATGTTTTTATTTTAATTTGCAAATAGTTGATTAAAATACACATCTTTTTAAAAATTATTTTCATGCTGCTAATTATACGAAATCTATAATAAAACTTTTTTAGAAAATCTATACTTTATCTTGTTGTAAAAGTGAACAAAGCAACCGATATTCTAAATTCGCTAGATGAGATGGGAAAAAAGCGATTCATACCATCTATAGGTCCTGTTAAAGGAAAGATTATTGAAAGTATTATTCGAAAACGCAATCCAAAAAAGATATTGGAAATTGGATCTTTATATGGATACTCATCCATTCTAATGGCAAATGTTGTATCTAATGATAATGATAATGATAATGCCGATATCAAAGTTGTAACTATTGAAATCAATAAAAATAATGGAGACATTGCAAAAAGAAACATAAAAGACGCGGAGTTATCAAATAAAATAGAATTAATAACTGGAGATGCCATAGAATTAATACCTGAACTATATCACAAATTCGATTTATTATTTTTAGATGCAGCAAAAGATCAATATTTAAAGTATCTCAAGTTATGTGAAGAGGCAAATATAATTAAAAAAGATGCTACAGTAATTGCAGACAATGTTGGCATATCTAAAAATAAAATGATGGATTATCTTGAATATGTACGTAACTCAGGCAAGTATAAAAGCAAAACTATTGAAACTACATTAGAATTTTCTAATGATATTAGAGATGCCATAGAATTTAGCATTAGAGTTGGTTAACATTGGACAGATGTGACATAGTTCATAATTAGTAACTTATTCTTATTGTTATCATTTTCTTAAATTTATTATCATAATAATTTTTTAACTTTTTTTAATATTTGTGATGGTTGTAGAAATCTATTGGGGTAATTGTTATTTTTCAACCTCTCTTTATTGTTACTAATACGTGTCTTGAATTTCTAAAATAATGTGATAATGGATAGTCTATGAATTTGTATAGCGTAGATCCAAAAAGTTTATACCAATTAGCACAAATATGCTACAATTTATTATGATAAATATCATAAAACATAAAAGCTATCTAGATTCTTGTATTATTCTATATAATCCAAATGTCGCCATTGACCAAATCCCAATTGGTTAATCTATGTGAAAAAGAAAATGATCCAAAAGTAAGGGAAAGATTTGCTTTTAATTATCAAAATACGCGAAGATAAACAGACTTCTTTTCATGTTGTAAAAGAAATGCATAGAAGCTATCCATGGGCTTCGGACTGGTTAAAAAGATATGATAAAGAAGAGGTTTAGAGGGATTAAAAGATAGAACAAAAAGTAGTAGACTGCCTCAACTATCTGAAGAAACAAGTTACCAAAATAAGCAAGAACTAAAAGAAAGTAATGAAGGTTGGACAACAAAACAGATGGAAAAATTAATCATAAAGAAAAGTGGTATAAAATATCACTATACTCACATTTATCACATTCTTCAAAAATGGGGATTTAAACAGAATGCAATAGGAAAATACATGTTAATACTGCATCCTTGGAAGAGGAAGAGAATTTCAAAAAAAGGTCATCTAAATATTTATGGAAATACAACAACGGCAGCAGGAATATGGATTTACCATAGTATCTATTGATGAATCATTTTTCTTTTACGATCATCTTGCAAGACGCGTTTGGATTGATAAAGAGAGAAGACCGTTGTTAGAGTAACAGGCTAGCATAAACATCCGTGTTTTTGGTGCCTTTAGTCTTGATGATAAGCAACTATTCAGGCAGTATGACAATTAATGGAGATACATTTCTTGACTATTTAAAGAAAATACATGCTAATTCAAAAATGTTATTTATTTATGGATAAAGCATCGCAGCATTACGAATCAAAGAAGGTGTTAAAGTATTTAGAAGAAAACCAGGATACATTAATCCCTGAATATCTTCCAACTTCATCACCTGAATTTATGGCATGGAAGAAGTTTGATATATATCCAAACGAGATCTGTTTATCCTAAAATATTATTCATCTTTTGCAGATTCAAAGAACAAAATATCTAATTATTTCAGAACAAAACGATTCAATCTTGACATGAGAAACTATTTGTCAAGATTTGTAATTTAGAAAATATATGCTAATTGGTATAGTGTTTTCGGTTTAATCTTCAATTGTGCTTAATATGTACCGTCTTGATATTCTAATGTTACTAATTACGAATAATAATCATCATCTTTTCTTTTATCTTTATAAATTATGAATATGAAAGGCTGAGAAAATCTGGAGGATAAATTAATTCTGTTGTTGTGATTTAACTGATCCATCCATCCTTTTAAATAAGAAATTTCGTTATTTAGTGTATTTATATAAGAAATTGCTGCTTGTAAGTATCTTACTATCTCTTGTTTTTGTTCATCAAGATATCTAACTTCTTTTTGTAGCTTTTCACAAATCGCTTGCTGCTCTTTTATTACTACCTTGATATCCACATATCTTTTTAATTCATCTGTAAATGATTTCCAATGTTCTGACCTACTAATTTTATTTTTAGAATTTTCGTTTTTATTTTCTATATGAGTATTATCTAAAATCTCAATCAAATGATTAATTTCTATTATATTTTGTTCATTAATTCCTTTTTGTAAGAGGTTGAATAATGTAGGTCCTATTGATGGTTGTGACTGTATTATATTACGACAGTTGACCACCTTATCACTTAGCAAAACAAGCTCATCTTTTATTTCTTGTAATTGTTTATCAAATCCAAGTTTATCGTCATAATTTTTCTCGATATCTTTGAAAAATTTTGAAACTGTTTCTTCACCTGAAATATTATTAGCTTTTGTTATTTCCATAATAGTATTCCATAATTGCTTTAGTTCTTTGAGACCAAATTCCCTTATTTCAAGTTCACGATAAATATCCATTGTTTGTTTATGACAATTTACTTGATCTTGTAAATATAATACAGATTTATTCAATTCCATTTTGGAAGCATACAAGTTGTTAATTTCATTTGTTTCTTTTTTTATTTTGTCATCTAGCGAGATTGCTGTCATATATTTCTCCATTATTTTTGGAACATCCCAATCCAGATTTCTAAAATCGTTTATAACTTTGGCAAATTTTTCAAAATCTTCTATTTTAATAGAGTATTTGTCCCATAACTCTTTTTTTAAATCATAGTACCAATCAATAAATGACATAACATACTTTTGTTCTTGTTTTACCATCTCAAATTCCAGATCTATCTGATTTCTTTTTGATTCTACTGTTTTGGTATCCTTCTCTAATGCTTGTATATAATTTTCTAATTTATTAAATTCTTTTTTCTTTTGAGATATATAGTACGATATTCGTGAAATAAATGGTATCTCAATTTCTAGCATTGATTCGTCTTTTAATTTTAGATTGAAGTCAGAATCATTATCAAGATTTGTTTCCTGGTCATATCGTGTCTTTTTCTCTGCTTGAATAGGATCTGCTGAAATCATTGGTTTTTTATCAAACGCTTTATCCTTTTCAACCAAAGAAAATGAATTATTAAAAATATCAGAATTTTTAATAGAATGAAAATCAAGTAAATCTTTAATCCATGATGATATAATAGATGGAGTTATACCTAGATTTTTACATTTTAAATAAATGTCTTGTATAAAAATGGATAATTCATTATATTTACTGCTTTTTATATTATTATCTTCAATATCTCCAATATCCTTATTATCATCCTCATCATGAACGCCAAGATTTTTCAACATGTTTATCATTCTAAATCCTTGCACACACTGCTGGATTGACATGTTTGATTTTCTAACTAAAACTGTAAACTCTCTTATTTCATCGATATCCTGTAGTTTTATTTTCTGTTTCCAATTAGTTATTAAATAATGTACTTTGCCTTTTGAAATTCCAGTTTCATCTGCTATTAGATTCATGGACTTACCTTCGAGATATTTTTTGTACAACTGTTGAATTATCTGAATATGCTATACTGGTCAATCTAAATATAATATTCGGTCAACTTTTATATAAATATGGTCAAAATGTTGGTCAACTTTATTAATTGTCTGGTCAAAATGGTCAAGATATTTCTAAGCCTGATATAAGCCATCATAGGCCATAATTATTTTACTTATCTAATTATGACGGTCATATATCAAGCCAATATATACAATGATTTTCAAGTATTATGTACTATAAATATTTGTAATACTACACTTTCATGATTAAATCAAACATTTAAAACAAATAGCTATATAATCGAGTATTAATAAATTTCTTATCTTTTCATTGTTTTTATTTATGATTTATCTAAAAGCCATACTCTAAATCATTTATAGGCTTAATGGTTAGAGTTTATGTTATTCGTGATAAAGATAACAAAAAGATATACTAAATAGGAAATACAATAGATCTCTTGCATAATTAAAAATAATCCTGGCTATTTCTTCTGCATTATATATGGATTTCTAGTTCTGTTGATTTAATATTTTATAGTTTACTAGACTTAACTATATCCGATATTCTATTATACTTTCTTTGCTTATTTTTAAATACATCATTCATTATCCTGTACTTTTTCAATTTGCAAATAGCATGCTCTATCACTATTCGCTTTCTAGAATGATTTTTGTTATACTCTTTCTTCTTGTGACCGTTCAAGATTACTCTTTTTTCTATTTGGTATGAACGATAGTTATCTAGGAGAATCAGTTTCTACTCCAATATAACCAAGTTCAAATACATTCAGAATATCTTTTGGAGTTATAGGATGATTCCTTTTATAGATATCATGGTCATGCTACTTCCTTTCTCATATATTAATTTATGAATGATGATACCTTGGTTGTTAACCATCAGTTGTGTCTTTACAGTATCTTTTCTTCTTGCCTGAATAGAAAATCTTTCTTTAATTCTTGTCTACTATTCTTGGTATTTGCTGCTCCGTACAATAGATGGAAGCAAGAAAACCTGGAAAATATTTCTCTGCCTCATCAGGAGTTTTCAACCTTTGTCATTTTATATATTTTCTGTAGAATCGGTATATTTTCTAATCAAACTTTCAATCTTTTGGATGTCTCCACAGATGTTACTCATCTAAATCCGAGGAAGTCGACTAATGTGTAAGTTATAAAAAATGAAGTAACCGAAAGCATTAAAAATCTATCTTGATCCAATTTGAAAGGTTTTCCTATAGCACTGGATTTTCCTTTTCTATCTTCTTTTCTTTTACATGATAAACGTTTTAATTTTTGAATTTTCTTATATGTTTATTATTTCTATAATGTAAATAACATTAAATTTTTGTATTGTCAAGCCATTGAATGTTTTGAAAAGCAGTGGTTTTCTGGATATAATCTCATATGAAAACAAAGAAAGGACAAGAAAGTGATATATACTAGATTATATGGCAATTTATTCTAATTATACGGGATAAGAATTATTAATATCATAAACTGTATTTGACACTATTAACATTAGATTACTGATTTTAACTCTTAATTGTTAGTCTAATTCTGATTCATTATTTTTTATTTTTTAAAATTTTTTGTTTAATTTTAAAAAAATCTATAATAAGCCCATTTGTTTTAATATTGTAAATACTTATTGAAATATGATATTGCTATTGTAGGGGGGGGCCCAGCCGGGTTATCTGCAGCATATTCTGCATCTAAAAATGGGGCAAAGGTTGTATTGTTTGAAAAAGATCCATCTTTTGGTCATAATGTTCGAACTAGCGGTGTTAGTTGGATAAAAGAAATGAAGCGATTTGGAATTTCAGACGATTACTATAATCCTATAAAAAATTATTCGTTTGTATCGCCCGGGAATGAAATATTGATTTCTGGAGATAATTACACTGCATGTGTACTTGATATAAAAAAAACCTATCAATTTTTGGCAATTAAAGCTGCCCAAGAGGGTGCCGATCTATTTGTTCGAAGCAATGTTTTCGGGATAAAAAAAAACACTGATGGGCGAATTATTGGACTTAAAGTTTCTACCCCGAAAGGAGTTTTTGAATTAGAATCAACTTTAATAATTGATGCAAGTGGGTTTAATAGCTCTATAGCACGTAAAATGGATTTTGTTGATCAATGGCAAAGATATGGTGTAGGAGCAGAATACGAATGTTTTTGTGATAATATAGACCAAGAAACACTATTTTTGATGGTGGGGCAAAAATATTCAACCGCTGGATATGCATGGATTTTTCCATTATCCGAAAATACTGTAAGAATTGGAGTTGGAATAGGTCATCCTGAATCTTCTGTAGATCCTCTGCATAAATTAAATAATATTATAGAAAATAAGTTATATCCATTAAATAAACTTGGAAAAATTCAACCTATAGAAATTCATTATGGGTTGATTCCAAATCAAGGGTTGAGGAATAACTGTGTTTATGATGGATTGATGATGATAGGTGATACGGCTGGTCAAGCAAATCCTCTTGTTTTAGAGGGAATAAGATATGCAATCGAATTTGGTCAGTTGGCTGGTAAAATTGGAGCTCATTCTTTAAAATTTCATTCTACGGTAGATTCGTTAAAAGAATATGATTATTTATGCAAAAAATTTTTAGAAAAAAGGATTTTATCCGCTTTAAAAGTTCAATCAAGATGGCTAGCACTATCTGATGATGATTGGGATAAGGAAATAGATATAATTAAAGATTTAACTATTGATGAATTTTTAGATTTTGTGAGATCTGACTTTTCTAATTATAAAATGTTGAAACTAGCTTTAAATCATCCAAAACTTGCTGCTAGACAATTATTTAATTTGGTTAAAGATTATAGAAAATAAAAAGATAAAAAGGTTTTTATATCTACCTAAATCAGCAGAGTTAATTTGGCAGGAGAAACGGCTTCACAATTTCTACCCATTTTATATCTTTTTGGTTTTGGAATTCTCGCGGGAGTTCCTTCTATTGTACTTTCTAGGTTGTTGTCGCCTAGGCGAAGGTATAATCCCATAAAATTTTTACCAATGGAGTGTGGTCAAATCCCTACTGGTGAGGGAAGATCTCATTTCATGATGCAGTATTATTCCTACATTCTTATGTTTGTAGTATTCGATGTAATGTCCATATTCCTATATGCTTGGGCTGTAACGTTCTTTTCTATTCCTAAAGAAGCGACATTACCTATGATGGGATTTCTTGGTATTATGTTTGCAGCTATGGGATACGCATTATTTTTATCAGGTCGAAAGGGAATCTGGTAATTTTATTTTTTCCAATAGATTTTAATAACTATTATTGTTTATTTATGTTAGTGTAGTGGTATGTTAAAAGAGCTACTTAATCCCAACCCTGCTAATTTTAATATTCTTGTGTCAAAACTTAGTGATATACTTATTACCTCTTTAGAGGAACCGCTAGGCTATGCCATTAACTGGGCTCGTGTTTGGTCACTATGGCCTGTGCATTTGGAGACAGCTTGTTGTAGTGTAGAATTCGGCGCAGCTTCGAGCCCTAGATATGATGTAGAAAGATTTGGAATTCTCGAGGCATTTGGTTCGCTAAGACAATGCGATTTAATTGTGGTTCAAGGCACAGTTACAAGAAAAATGGCTCCAAGGCTTCGAATGGTGTATGATCAAATGCCAGAGCCTAAATATGTCATTGCAATGGGTGCTTGTGCGATCACTGGGGGACTATATCTTGATTCATATAATGTATTGCCTGGTTGTGATGGAATTATTCCGGTGGATGTCTATGTGCCAGGTTGTCCTCCAAGGCCAGAAACACTTATACAAGGAACGTTTCTCCTACAGGAAAAAATTAAAAGGTCCAAAATAAAGTGATAAGTAATAAAACAGCATTAAGTGTCAGCGGGGATAACTCTCTATCTTTATCTAATGATGTATTAAAATCGTTATTGGAAATATATAATGATAAAGTTAAAATTATTTATGATAAACGTAATCGTTCTAAAATAATGGTTAAACCTGAGGATCTGGTCGAAACTGCAATATATTTAAGGGATAATTATGGATTAGATCATGTAGAATCTGCATCTGGTACCGATTATCCTAAGGACAATGAAATAGAAATCAACTATCATTTAGGTTCATATAGTAATTCAGATCTTTTACCATATGTGTTGATTTTATCTACTCGAGTTAATAGGGATGATCCGAAGTCGAATAGTTTGATAAATATATTTCCAAGTGTAGAGTATCATGAACGTGAAACCTATGAAATGTTGGGCGTATATTTTATTGGTCATCCTCGAAATGATAGATTTCTTTTACCTGAAGATTGGGCAGACATACCGCCACTTAGAAAAGATTTTAGAATAAAGGGTAGATAGAGGGGATATTAGTATGGCCACTTTAGAAGAAAAAATTGAAGATGCAAAAAAATTATCTTTACAAATAGTTAAAGATAGCGAAGATGATCGATTAATGACGCTTAGCGTTGGTCCTCAGCATCCTGGATCAGGACACTTTCGGTTTGTGATAAAAGTCGATGGTGATTATATTGTATATGTAGATCCAGATCCGGGATATGTCCATCGAGGGCATGAAAAAATGTGTGAATATCGTAATTATTTTCAAAGTATACCTCATTTAGAACGACCTGTAATTCATGATTCTTGTAATATTACATATTCATATAGTCTTGGCCGTAGAGGACTTGATTGGTATTACTCCACCAAGGCGTGGACAATTTATACGCGCTATTGCTTCGGAGATAAATCGATTAATTTATACCGAATATTGGTTAGCCATTTATGGTATTTTTCTTGGACATTCTACTATGTTCATGTGGCCTGCAGGTGATCGTGAATTAATGATTGATCTTCTTGAACGTCTTTCCGGACACAGAGTAACTCATGCTTTCAATATTCCTGGTGGAGTTAGAAATGATATGCCGTATAACTTTAAAGAAAAGTGTTTAACTCAAGTAAACTATTTTGAAAAAAGATTAAAAGAATATGAACACATATTTTATAATAATCCATTACTAAGACAGAGAACGGAAGGGGTGGGCGTTTTATCAAAAGAAGATGCTATAAAACTAGGTGTGACAGGTTCAGTTCTTCGTGCGTCAGGCGTACCGTATGATATAAGAAAAATTGAACCATATGATGTTTATGATGAAATAGATTTTAAAGTACAGTACATGAAAACTTGTGATTCTTTTGCTAGATCTTATGTGCCTTATTTAGATATGATTGAATCTTGTCATATAATCAGGCAACTACTAGATAAAATGCCTGGATCAGGAGACGTGCGAGAAAAGTTACAAGGTAATGTTAAGGGGTCTCCTGGAGAAACTTATAAAAGAGTTGAATCTGGAAGAGGTGCATTAGGTTATTATATCATTAGTGACGGTACTTCAAGACCATATAGGGTAAAGATTTCGGTAGGTTCATTTAGAAATCTTTTAGCTTTGCCATTTTTACTAGTGGGATCTAAGATGGGTGATATGCCTCCTATCTATTGGTCTTTGAATTATTGGCCGGTGGAGGCAGATAGATAATGGGTTCGATATCTCCAGATTTTAGATTTGGAAATTTTGCTGGTAGTATCATACAGCTATTATTACTTCTAGTAAGTGTCGTAACACTTTTAATTCTGCCTATTATATTTTTCATATTATTTTTTGTTCCGTTACCTGTTGTTAATGGACAAGTTTTGACACCCTATCTCTTTTTCTCGATGATGGTAGATCCTTCTAGAACACTTCCTATCGTAAAATTTTTAATGCATACTGATTTATTCCGAGCTGCAATATTTCCAGGATTCGGATTTAGTGCTTTAATAGCTGCAGCAACTATTTTTATCGAACGAAAGTTATTAGCAAAGATGCAACTACGTATTGGACCATTATATGCTGGTAAAATTGAAGGTATTTTTCAATTGGTTGCCGATGGTTTAAAACTTATTGCAAAAGAAATCATAGTTCCATCCGGTGCGGATAAACCTATATTTTGGCTTGCTCCGATAATGTTTGTTGCTACTTCTGCTGCTGTAGTGTCATTGATTCCTGTGGCATCAGGATGGGTAGTAGCAAATGTAAATGTTGGTTTGATAGCTGCTTTTGGAATTTTGGGATTCTTCCCGTTAATCGCACTATTATTTTCTTGGGCAAGTAATAGTAAATATCCATTTATTGGTGGATTGAGAGCCCTGCATCAAATGGTGGCTTTTGAAATTCCTTTCTTTTTATCTGCTATACCATCTGTTATTCTGGCTGGATCATTAAATTTGTCTGATATTGCACGTTCTCAAACAATGTTTTGGAATATTCTCGTAATGCCTATCAATGCCTTCGTATTTTTCATTTCTTCACTAGCTGAATTAGAAAGAATACCATTTGATTTACCTGAAGCGGAGAGTGAAATTGTAGCAGGCTGGTTAACTGAAACATCTGGAATGATTTTTGGGTTAATACAATTGGGAAGTTATTTAAAGCTTTATGCGTTGAGTGCATTATTTGTAATCTTATTTTTGGGTGGTTGGTACGGGCCGCAGGTATTTCCTCATGAATTGATACCTGGAGCTTCTACATCTGGAATAACATTATTAAAAATGCTATCATTAGATGGTTTGTATAACGCTGTTACGGTTAATAGTATATTTTGGTTTATGGTGAAAACTTTTGTTATTATATTTATAATGTTGATAACTAGAGGTATTAACCCTAGAATTAGAATTGATATACTGTTACATACTGGTTGGTATAAATTAATTGTTTTAACATTCATAAATCTCTTTATTGTCCTTTCATTAATTTATGGTGGAGTGTTGGGACCGGGAGGAATGATGTTGTCAAAATGAATACTGCGACTGGATTTATAAAAGCTTTAGAATCAGGAACTAAACATATTTTTATAAAAAGATTTACGTTAAGGTATCCTGAGCAAAAATTAAAATTTGATGGGGATGGATATCAATTTGATCCAAAAAAAGGTGTCGGAATTGCTGGACTTAGGGGACGCCACATTTTATTTCATGACAAATGTACGGGTTGTCAATTGTGTTCTATCGCATGTGAGGGAATAGCCGAAGCAATTACCATGGTAAAAGTCGATGAACAATGGAAACACAATAAGAAGGCAATTATGCCTCAAATTGATTATGGTAAATGTGTTTTTTGTGGACTTTGTGTAGATGCTTGTCCTTTTTATGCTCTATATATGACTAATGATTATGAGTTGTCATCTTATACAAAATCTCATTTAATTTATACTCCTTCTCAATTAGCTGTAAAACCGACATATGATGGTGAGTTTGAGATAAAAATAGGTTCAAGGGGTGCAGATCATGGTTGATGGAGTATTTATTGGTTTATCTATAATTACAATTGGTTCTGCCATTTTTACTCTTGAAAGTAAAGAAATATTGTATGGAGGTATAGCTTTAGCTATATCTATGTTAGGTATCGCAGGATATTTTATAATTTTGGATGCTCCATTTGTTGCAATGTTTCAAATAGCTGTATACGTGGGAGCCGTTGCTGTTTTGATTATATTTACCGTAATGCTTGTGAGATCTCCAAATACCATAACAAAAGAAGAGAGCAAAAAAAGAAAGATTGCAGGTATACTCATAGGTCTGGGTTTTCTAGCACTTGTGGGAGTTATAATTGAAGGTTTAGCTGCGAAACAATTCAGTTTTGCTAGTTCAATGCAGGCTGTAAATGTAAAGGAGATAGGCGAAAAACTATTAACTTATTATTCACCTGTTCTTATTGCTTTGGCTTTAACTTTAGCTGGATCTATAATTGGTGCATTGGCACTTGCAAGAAGGGAGGATATAGAAGAAAAAAATGAATCAGCCTAGTGATTTTTTAATCATATCTGCTATTCTTATATCTATAGGAATATATGGATTGGTAGTAAAAAGAAATGCATTACGACTAATATTTTCTATAGAATTGATTGCTAATGCTGTAAATCTGACATTAATTGCCTTTTCTAGAATGGTGGGAAATGCACAAGGACAGGTATTCGTATTATTCTCTATCGCTATATCTGCAGCCGAGGTTGCAGTTGGTCTAGGAATTATAATAATAGCATACCGATTTTATAAAGATATTGATATCACTGAATATAAAAATCTCAAAAACTAGTAGTTTTTTTTATTTCTTACATTTTAATTTGTTTTCAATAGTATAATATATAAAAGGATATAATTGTCGTTTTGGTAGGAGTATTCGGAGTACCAGATCGTAGATGGTGGAATCATCTTCTTATTATTTAATGGTGGCAACATTTTTGCCTTTAATATTTTCTCCAGTTGCATATTTTCTGGGTAAGCGTAAAGGAACCAATATTTTGACATGGCTCTCCTTTGGAATTTTGGGATTATCTACTATTTTTATTATTATTCCATCATTGGGCCTAGGTTCAGGTGGTGCTTATCAGGAAATTTATTCCTGGGGTAAACTAGGTCATTTTGGTCTTAAACTGGATGGATTAAGCGTTCCCTTTGCTATAACTATTTACGTTTTATCCACTGCAATGGTAGTTTATTCGAAACCATATATGACACGTAAAATATTGCGTCAATATGATCAAATAAAAGATAATGGGGATTCTAAAAAAGATATTTCTGAAAGATCTGACAATGAGATGAATGAAAACTTTGATATAGATACTGGAAATATGTCATCCACTTTGGTTTTATCGGGAGATCAAAAGGTATATCTGGATAGTCAAATGGGCCTTTATTTTGCACTTTATTTAACATTTGCGATGGGTATGTTAGGTACAGTTCTTGCTACTAATCTTGTAGAATTTTATGCCTTTTTTGAATTAATGTTGGTTCCAACTTTTTTCTTGATTGCTTTTTTTGGATATGGAAACCGGAAGCGGGTTACATTTGTTTTCTTTTTATGGTCTGCTGTAGGAGCACTCATTTTGCTTTTAGCTCTAATGGCTATTGGTTTCTTTTCTGGTGGATTTGATTATGATATTATCAAAATAAATGCTTACAAGATACCGTTAGCCTGGATTGATTTAATTATTGTTTCAATATTAATCGGCTTTGGAATAAAACTCGGTTCGTTATTTTTGCATATGTGGTTGCCTGATACGTATACTTTGTCTCCTACACCAATATCTGTATTAATCTCATCTGCAATGACTGGAATAGGTGCGTATGGTATAGTACGAATATGGTTGGACTTTTTAGCTGCTCATTATGCAGGTTATGGAATTTATCTCGAAGTTTGGGGTGTGGCTACAATGGTATTTGGTGGTGCAATGGCCTTGATGCAAAATGATATTAAAAAAGTATTAGCCTATTCTAGTATAAGTTCCATGGGTTATATTTTGTTTGGATTGGGATCAGAAAGTGTTATGGGAATCAGCGGAGCTATTCTTCTATATGTTACCCATGGATTAGGAAAAGCTTTATTGTTTATGATGGCTGGTTCTATGATATTGGAAACAGGGACCAGAAACTTGGACAAATTAGGTGGACTAGCCGGTAAAATGCCATACACTGCTGTTTTCACAATGATTGGCGCTTTAACTATAATGGGTGTACCTATAACCAGTGGGTTTATGGCTGAGTGGGTATTATTTAATGGTGCATTACAGGGAGCAATTGTAAATCATTGGGATTCTATAAAAGTAATTGCATTCACGTTAGCTATGTTAACTACTGTCTTAACTAGTGCGTATATCCTATGGATGTATAAGCGGATATTTTATGGTGTAGTTCCTGAATCCTTGAAACACGTAAAGGAGTCTAGTGGGGTAATTATAATAACTATGGGTGTTCTTGCTTCTTTTACTTTAATATTGGGAATTTATCCTGATATGTTTTACAAACCTATAATGAATTATGTCGAAAATCTTTATGATCATCATAATGGAATTGTATTGATAAAGCAAAAAGCGTTACCCTCTGAAATAAAAGCTTCTCTGCAAATAAAAGACAATATTAATGATTTATATGAACCTAAGTATTCTTCTGTGGAAATGCATTCAAGTGGGTTAGCGTCTGTCTTGCATCCGACATTAAATTTTTGAGGTCTTGAAATAAAAATGGTTCAAAACGAAACAATAGGATTTGTAGGTATGGGTATAAATGGATGGCTTGTGTGGATGATTCCATTTATTGGAGCGGCATTAATTCCTGCCTTGAAAAATAAAAGCGAAACAATAAAGGGTTATGTATCTGTAGGGTTTGCTGTTTTAAGCGGGCTTTTTGCACTAAGTCTTCTTCCTTTGGGTTTATCCGGACATGAGATTCATAGTCAAATTCCGTGGTTTTCTGCACTTAATTTACATGCTGGGGTATTAGCTGATCCGCTTGGTATAGTAATGAGCAACTTAGTTGCTTGGATATCTGTGTCAATTTTTGTCTATTCTACTTCTTATATGCGTGGAGAAAAATCTATAATTAGATATTGGTTTTTTATGTTGTTCTTTATAGGATCAATGCAATTAATTGTATTATCTGATAATTTGTTGATGGTATTCTTTGGTTGGGAAGGTGTAGGTTTAGCTTCATATGCTTTAATTGGATTTTGGTATCAGGATAGAAAGAAAGATTATGTTGGTAAAGAGGGGGATGTTGCTTGGGGAATTCCAATGTGGACATCACCTACACATGCAGGAATAAAGGCATTCTTGTTCAATAGAGTGGGAGATATAATGATGCTTTCTGGAATGTTTTTGATTTTTGCATTTGCTGGTACATTTGGTTTCAAAGAATTGCTTTCTAATCATGTTTGGGCTCAGGAAATGATGAAACAAAATCTTTTGGTTCCTGCTGCCGTTTTATTGTTTGGTGGAGCTATAGGTAAATCTGCTCAATTTCCACTTAGTGAATGGTTGGTGGATGCTATGACCGGTCCTTCATCTGTATCTGCTTTAATTCATGCTGCGACTATGGTTAAAGCTGGAGTTTTTCTTGTTGCAAGAATAGGTCCATTATTTTTTGCATTAGCCGTTTTTAACATTTCACAATTCTTTGAAATAATTGCATGGGTGGGTGCTATTACTGCATTTCTCTTAGCAACTCAAGCTCTCGTCAATCCTGAAATAAAGAAAATACTTGCATATTCCACTGGTTCGCAAATAGGTTATATGATGATGGCACTTGGAATTGCAGGACTTTCAACTCATTTTGTTGATGGTTATACCGCAGGATTTTTTCATATGATTAGTCATGCTTTATTTAAAGCATCATTGTTCATGGCTGCTGGTGCAATTTTGCATACTGTTGGTTCTAGATTTATGTATGATATGGGTGGATTGAGAAGAAGTATGCGAAAAACCTACTTGTTCATGCTATTATCTGCCTTATCTCTTGCTGCTGCTCCTTTAATAACTTCTGGATTCTGGAGTAAAGATGCGATATTTGCGTCTTTATTGGAATCTAATTATTCTTTATCTCCATTTCTATTTGCAATTGCCGTAATAGTTGCTGTAATGACTGCATTTTACACTTTTAGGATGGTCGGATTAACATTTTTTGGAGAATCAAGTAAAAATATTATAGATTGTGAGGAAAAAGGGCACCGCGTTCATGAAGTTGACAGAATTATGTGGATGCCTTTTGCAGTTTTAGCTGTTGCATCTATTGCAATCGGTCTAGTAGGTTTTGCCTTTGAGGGGCAAATTCATAGTTTGTTTGCATATTATTTATCTAATACATTTGGTATTGTGGATGGTAAAGTATTGCAAACTACAACAAGTCTATCCAACTCGAATTCTCCATCCAATTCAACAACAATTACTATATCTAAAACAGGAGAATCGGAAAAGAAAAACAATGGATCTGTAAGTTTGAATCCTGTGGCTGCTTGGTCCTCCGTAGCTGCATTTGGAATTGGCGGATATTTAGGATATGTGTTCTACATACAAAGGAAAATAAGTCCAGATATAATTAATTCAAATGTTGTATCAAAAGCAATATGGCAGTTTTTCTACAATAGGTGGTATATCAACTCTTTTTGGTATTGGATCGCTGGGGTAATACAGCTTGCTCTTTATAGGAGAATTTATAAATATTTTGAAGGTGTGGTTATGGACGGCGTTACTCCTGCATTTAGGTATTCAATGGTATTTATGTCTAAAGTCGTAAAATTTACGCAGACTGGAAATGTTCAAACGTATTTGTATGTATTTTCTGCTGGAATAATAGTAGTGGCTATGCTATTATTCATGTAAATGGAGCGGTTGGTGTAAAAAATGATTGATTTGTTCTCAACTCCAGCACTTGTTACTATCGTATTAGGCGCTGTGGCTTTGTTTATTCCAATAATTGATGCCTTGAATAAAGAAAAAGGTTCAAGAAATAAACTTTATAGTGGAATCTCCTTTGGTGCCTTAGTAATTGCTTTAATAGTTGTAATTGCAAGAGTGTTGGCTAGTAAAACTCTGCCTGCAATGACTTTTTCTGGGAATGGGGTCATGACTGATGATGTTTTTGGCGCATTTTTTTCAATCGCTTTTATCATCGTATCAATAATGGTGGCTGTTTCATCTTGGAGCTATATGAAAAAGAAAACCAATCATGCTGCATATTATTCTTTGATTCTATTATCTACTATCGGAATGATTTTGATTGGTTATTCAACCGATTACGTTATGTTATTGGTATCTTGGGAATTAATGTCCATACCTACTTATGCTTTAGCTGCATTCTCTAAACGAGATCCTATTTCTAATGAATCTGCTATCAAATATTTTCTGTTTGGAGCCTTATCTACTGCTATCATTGTATTGGCAATGGGTTTAGTATACGGTATCACTGGAACAACGAATATCTACGACTCTATAACTTCGCTAACTCATTTAAAACCTGAATTAATACCGTTTGGATTACTTGCGACAGGTCTATTTATTGCAGGATTTGGATTTAAAATGGGTCTTGTTCCTTTTCATATGTGGTTGCCGGATACCTATTCTGGGGCTCCTACAACTATTGCTACTCTTTTAGCGGCTGGAACAAAGAAAGCTGGATTTGCTGCAGCTATTAGGGTTATTATAATTGGATTAATTGCATTAAATGTCCATTGGTCATTTGCGCTTGCTATTATTGCAATATTTACAATGACTGTTGGAAACCTTGGTGCTTTGACACAAAAGAATGTTCCTAGGATGTTAGCTTATTCCAGTCTTGCTCAGGCTGGATATATTTTAATAGGGTTGGCGGTCGCTCCTTATTCAAGTGTTGGAATAGCTGCTTCTTTATTTCATATAATGAATCATGCTGTGATGATATCTGCTGCTTTTATATCTGCTACTGCTGTAATCGTGGTTATCACTGGATATAATATCGAGCGGTATAAAGGACTTGCATATCGAATGCCGATTACTGCACTTGTTATGACCATCTCTTTACTAGCATTAGCTGGTGTTCCACCGCTTGTTGGATTTTGGAGCAAGCTTTTGTTATTTGGTTCTGCAATAGATAGTGGGCATCAAATTTGGTGGGGTCCTTATCTTGCAGTAGCTGGAATATTAAATAGTGCTTTATCTTTAGGATATTATGCTTGGATCATAAGAAAAATGTATATGGAAGAGGGTGAAAATAGAGTTAGGCAAAAAGAACCCATGTCTATTGTTGCTGTTTTAATATTTGCCTTGGGATTCATGGTAATTTTAGGAATATGGTATGGACCTCTTCTTAATTTTGCTACAATGGCATCTCCGGGAGATCTATTCCATTTAATACATCTAAGATAATTTTTTTTAATTTCCACTATTTTTTATATTTTAAATAAATGTTATTAATCAAATTCTAATATATTTTTGCCATAATGTTTAACTAGACGTAAATATAATATTTCTAATTGCTCCCAGACTCTTGTTCATTTGTTTTTGATAAAAATAAATGTATATTACCTCCCGAGTTTATAATTGAAATAAATGATGAATCTAATGACACATTTATGATTGGTTTGGCATGTTTTGATCATAAACAAAGATTGGAGAAAAAATTCCGAATTTTGCAAATGAAGAACAAGATTCCTAATGGCAAAATTGAATTTAAATCTATTAAAACTATTCATACTAATTGTATTAAAGGTAATATAGATGATGTTGAAGATATTCAATTAAAAAGACTTTGACTGGATGAATAAAAATTTTCTTGATTGGTTTTCAAATATCTGAATAATCAGCTAATTATATTATATTTTTTTGATAAAATTAGATATGTTTTTATCTGTAGATAATTACGTAACAATAAAAACCTCTTTTGTAACTTTATATATTAAATTAATAATGCTTTTTTGTCTTCGCCGTCCAAAACATATTTTATATTCATTGCCGCAAGGTAAGCCATTTTATTTCTCGTTTCATAACTTGCACTTCCTATATGTGGAACTAAAACAACATTATTCATCTTGATTAAAGGACTATTTTTTGAGATTGGTTCTTCTTCAAAAACATCAAGTGCGGCTCCCTTGATATACTTTTTTTTCAGAGTATGAATCAAATCCTTTTCCTTTATTATTTTTCCTCTTGCAATATTTATTAAAAATGATGTATTTTTCATTTTATTCAGATTTTCTTTATTTATAAGATGAAAACTATCTTTATTAAAAGTGCAACAGATTACGATATAATCCGAATTGGTAAATATTTCATCTAGTTCACAATATGTTGCGCATTCATCTAAATGATTTTGTAATTTCAGATTTTCTTTATTTCTTTTATGATAAAGAATTTTCATATTAAATCCCATGGCTCTATTTGCAATTGCTTGACCTATTTTACCAAAACCGATTAAACCGATTGTCTTTTTATATATATCTGTTCCTAACATTAGTTCAGGACCCCATCCACCTTTCCATTTTGACCTTCTTATAAAATTGTCCGCCTCTGTAATTCTCCTTCCTATGCATAGTATCAAACCAAAAGCTAAATCTGCAGTTGTTTCTGTCAATATATCTCCAGTATATCCAATTTTAATGCCTCTTTCTTTGGCTACATTAATGTTAATGTGTTCAAATCCTGTACTAAAAAGTACTAATTACCTTTAGTTTGGGGCCTGCAATATCTATTATCTCTTTGTCAATTTTATCTTGCAATACACATAAGATGCCATCAACATCTTTTACATTCTTTTTTAATTCGTTTCTGTGTAATGGTCTATTATTTTTATTAATGATCAAGGTATATTTTTGTTTCAAAATGTCAATTCCATTTTGTGGAATATTCCTAGTAACTAGTATTGTAGGTCGATTATTCACATAATAATATTAAAAATTGGTAATATTTATTATTGATTGTAAAATATTGAATATTTTACTATTATAAACCTTAAAGTTTAAAAATGTGATTAACCCAATCTAAAAGACTGAATGTTTAATAATGTTATTGATACAAACAGTGACTTTGATCAAAAATTAGATTCATCTTATAAAACTAAAAATAATAAAAATTCTCAAAGGGTATCCAAAATCGATTATGGTAATAAAAATTCAAAATCTCCAATTGAGCTTTTTGAAAATATTATAGGTTATGATAACATAAAAAAAATATTTTTGTTTGCAATATCCTCTCAATTACCGGTTCATATTTTATTGGTTGGTCCTCCGGGCTCTGCGAAAACCTTATTCCTGATGGAATGTATGAATCTTTCACGTTCATATTTTACACTGGGAAGCCATAGCACAAAAGCAGGAATGATTGATTATTTGTTTGCAAACCGTCCGAGAAATTTAATAATTGATGAAATTGAGTATATGCCTATTAAAGATCAGGCTGCATTGTTGAGTTTGATGGAGACTGGAATTTTGAGCGAAACAAAATTTGGAAAAACCCGAAATTCGGTGATGAAAACTTGGGTTTTTGCTTCGTGCAATAATGAACAAAAATTACTTACTCCATTATTGTCTAGATTTCTTATTTTATATTTTAAGAAATATAATTATAATTCTTTCCTTGAAATTACAAAAAATCTTCTTTTTAGAGAATGTAATCTTGATGTGAATATTTCACATGAAATTGCTTATCTTGTATGGAATAAAATAAAATCTAGGGATATTAGAGATTGTATTAAAATAGGAAGACTTTCAAAAAGTATCGAGGATGTACATTTGATTGTTGGTGCATTAAATCAATATAAAAAGAAATAATAATCTTTTATATGCCATTTTAAGATCTCGTCTTATGACATATTCTAGTGTTTGGATAGTATAAACTTGAAAATACCATATTTTAATTCTTATTAGGAATGTTTGGAGCTCTGAAATTTTAATTTATTTTATAAAAAATAACTTCATCTCCTTTTTATGTTTTAAATTTTTATATTTAAAGTAAATTAGACTGGCTATTTTCTAATCCATAAAATTATATGAATTTCTTTAAATATATATTTATTGAGAATTTTTATTTGTGGTCCAACTTTATATGAAAAATGCCATTTGGGACATGCAAGAATATTTATCTTTTTTAATTTCCTAATCAATTTTTATCGACATATTGGATATATGCCTATAGCATTGATGCAATTAACTGACATTGATCATAAAATCTATCAAAAAGAATCCTCTAAAGGTACTTTAACCAACATTACTGATTCATTTCTATCTTTTCTTTTCGAGGATTTAGATAATCTTGGGATAATACAAAATTTTACTTATTCTAGGGTATCTGATTTTTTACCATTAATAAAATCTAATGCAATTGATATTTTAAATTCAAAAAATGGTTATTCATATTCAGGGAATATTTATTTACGGATTACTAATGATGTTAATAGTCCTTTTAAATTAAGTCCAGAAGAACTTGATGAAATGCCAATTGATATTTCAGAAGGGAAGTTTACTCAAAGAGATATTATAATTTGGAATTCTGAAAACTTTTATCAAAATCTTAAAGAAAAAGATTTTGATTCGAGCATCAAACAACTTCTATCAAGTGGAATTCCTGGATGGCATTTTCAAGATCATGCAGTTATAAATAATGTTTTCAATGGTGGTTATAATATTCACGGGGGTGCTCGAGAGTTATTATATCCTCATCATGAGTTTATAGATGAGATTTCAAAAAAAGTAACTGATACTAGCAATTTATTGGATAAAAAATGGATTCACATTGGGCTATTAAATAATAATTCTGAAAAGATGTCAAATTCTGTGGGTAATACAATTTTCATTTCAAATATTTTAAAAAAATATAACCCTAATATTTTAAAATTATATTTTTTGTCCGAATCCTATAAAAACGATATTAATTTCTCATATACCGATCTTGATAGATTTGATAAAATAGATAAAGACATTACGCTTTATTTATTATCCAGTAATGTGAATTCAAAAAAAATCGTGAATTTGGAACATACTTTAATCAAAAAATTTTTAAATTTTTTATATGGCGATTATGATACCAAATCTGCTATCTCTTTTATATTGGATCTTTTGAACGATATTAGTAATTCTTTTGTAGTAGTGTGGATGCTAAAAATCCTTGGACTCGAATATTATTAAAATATTGGAGGAAAATGAGATACAATTTTGTAAAAACTGGAGTAGGAGAATAATCAAATTTGAACATAAATTTATTACATTTTATAACAAGGAATTGGCTGATGATTATTTTTTTAATCGGACTATTCTTAATGAAAATTTGATCTTGGAGTTAAAAAATCGTGATGAAGGAAAAAATACGATTCATTCTTTATTTCATTTTCTTAATGATTTAAAAATTCCACTATTTTTGCATCTGAAATCAAATCAAAATATTTTGAATCAAAATATATTAGATAAATTAAAAAAAATTGATGATATCTTTGGATTATTATATTATAATGTGGATAATTTAAAGAACATTAAAAAATTAGATATTTCCAGAAAATCTTGTACAGCAACTAAAATTGAAATTGTTACTGATTGTTTTAAATTGATAGACTGGGTTGATACTTATTGTTTATCCTTCGGTATTGGTTTAGGAAAAAAAAATTTAATTTATGAGATTTTAAAAGAAAAACTTAATGATTTTATTTTTATTTTATCGAGATTAGATGACCTGAGCGATCATGGTATTGTTTATACCGGATGTTGCATCTTGTTTACTTATAAAAGTAGCATTGCGCTGTATTGTCTTGGAACTAAAAAAGCGTATCGAAATCAAAATATTGCTTCAGATATAATCGAATATTCAATCAAATTTGGTGAATCCATAGGGTGTAATATCTTTGGACTTCAAACATTAAAAAGCGATAGTTTACTTTCATTTTATATAAAACGTGGTTTTGTAAAAGTATATGAATCTTCTATATTCAAATATTCCGATAGTTAGATTTAATACTACTTGCAAATAATTTGTTATAATCTGTGAATATTTTCGCTGATTCTACAAACTTTATTTTTCCTATTTTTGTTTATGAAGATGAATCCATTTACAGAAACAGCTTACATCTTAAATATCTTAACGATTCCAAGGTCTTTATAAAAGATATTCCTGATTTCATTCAAGGGTTAATGGATTTTAGTATTAAGAATATATTGGTATTTGGTGTACCGTCAAAAAGAAATTCTTTAGGTACGGCGGCATTTGAAAAAAAAGGGGTAACTCAAAGATCCATAAAAAAAATTAAAGAATTATTTGGCAAAAAAATCAATGTTATTTCTGACGTATGTGTATGTCAATATAATCTCTCGGGACATTGCGGAATTTATACACATAATTTTAAAAAAAATAAAAATAATTCATCAAATTTAAATAAAAATAAACTTGATAACGATGAAACTTTAAAAATATTGGGTAAAATTACATTGAGTTTAGCGGAATCAGGAACCGATTTTATTGCTCCATCCTCTATGATGGATGGCCAAGTTTTTTATTTAAAGAGGATTTTAAAAGACAATAATTATGATACTGTTAAAATAATGAGCTATTCTTCTAAACATAATTCTTGCTTATATTCTCCTTTTAGAAACAACAATTTTTATCAATCTGTTTCAATTGATAAATCTTATTATCAGAATAGTTATCATAATTTACACGAATCGTTGCGAGAAGTAGCGCTTGATATTAATGAAGGTGCAGATTGGGTAATGATAAAACCTTCTTTCTGGTATATGGATATTATTAAAGCATTAAAATCTTTTATAAAAAAACCATTGGTTGTACAAAATGTATCGGGGGAGTATGCATTGATAAAATCTGCTTCAGTTAATAATTGGATTGATGGGAACGAATGGGCAATACTTTCTTTATTGTCTCTTAAAAGAGCGGGCGCAGATAAAATCATATCTTATTTCATAGTTAATCTGTTAAAAAAATATTATGAAAATAAATGATGGCCTTGTTTTATCTTTTTATGAAGATGGGATGTAGATTAATGTATTTTCCATTCTTTTTCCTATGTAGAAACGTTTATCTACTGTTACTATATCTTAATAATTAAAATTAAATTTTTTGAAAAAATGGTTTGTTTGATTAGTAATAAAATAAATGGTAAAATGATGTTTCAAAATTTATAGTTTATATTTTAAAAGTTGTCAGGTCAGCACTGTAATTTTAAATTTGTCTGTATTCTTTGATGTATGTTTGGGTGCATAAATAATTTCTCCAGTTGTCGAATCAACATAGAACTTTTTATTATTCATAAAAATCTGCCATGCAAAATGAATTCCATCCATAGTTTTATCATTGATATTATCGATTAATTTTATTATGTTGTGATTTTGGGGATTTATTTGATACACACTACCATTATTTTTTATCATGACGTTTTGATAACTTACATTATTCAAATTATTTACAATAATGTCATTTGTTTTTTCATTTGAATAATTATAATACTTGTGTAAAACTATTTTATATCCTTCTTCCTTTGATAGTTGGGAAGAGTTAAGATTCAAACCTCCAAGGGAGAAAAATGATACATAAGCCATTATTATCGTAAATATAACAGAAAATATTATCAAGATAAATGTTTTATTTCTAATAAATGTAAATTTCATATTTGTTAAATCTCTTTGAAAATAATATATTGTTTTTTGTATATGAATGATTTAATTTTTAAAAAATTTTGTACTATTACATTGTATATTTTTTATAAAAAAATAAATATAAAGGGTTTATAAAGTTTTTTATAATGCGATTATCTTGTGATTTTGAGGATTCATTTTAATGTGATAATTTGAACAATATTTTTTTCCGTTTGGAACTATCTAGAATTTGTTTATTCCATTATTAATACAAATTTAGAAGGGTAATTTGGTTTGGCATATATCATCATTTCATTTTCTGTTTATTATCATTTAAAATTCGAAAAATTGATATCGAAATACTAATGTCATTTAGGTTGATTTATTGAGAAATTGTTGTTATAAAAATATTTTTAAATTTAGATAATATATATATTTCATAATTATTTATTCGTTTATTTTATATGCGGTCAAATAAATTAAAATGGCACTTGCAGTGTGATTACTTAGAGCCTATCCCAAAATTCGATAAGATTATAGATCATTTTCCTCTTTTGATAACTGTGACCTACATCCAGAGAATGGACAGTGTAAAGGATAAAAATAAACATTCTACCATACTCAAGGTTCCAGATGAATTATGGGATAAGATTAAAAATATTTTTCCAGAGGAGAAACCCCTCAGAACAGTTGACAGCCGACCAATTGTACCATACAGAAAAGTGATTGATGGAATTCTCTATATATTAGGAACATGAGGATGTCAATGGAAAATGCTACCCAAAGAATACGGATCTCGTTCTACTTGTCATCGTAGGTTTCAGAAGTGAAATAGTCTTGATATATTCAAAAAAGGATGGATAAAACTATTGAAAATCTATGATGATTGTATTGGTATCAAATGGACATGACAACAATCCATCGATAGTATATCCATAAAGTCGCCTTTAGGGGGGCGATGACCGGAAACAATCCTACTGATAGAAGCAAACTCGGCAGAACAAAAAGACATATTTTAACAGATAAAAAAGGAATTCCTCTATCCGTAGTTATTTCTTCTGCCAGCACACATGACATCAAACTAGTAACAGATGTGGTTGATAATAGAGTTGTCAAACGACCACCACCACCATATAAAACTAAAAAGATAGAAAGAAAAAGAAAACTTCAACATCTATGTCTTATAAAGCATACAATTCCGAACCTGAAGAGAAAGAACTAATCAAACGAGGATATGTACTGCATATTCCTCAAAAGAGAAAAAGAGTTGAAAAAGAGGAGCAAGAGGCCAAGATTATAACACAACATTGTCCAAATCGTAAAAAGCATTCTGCAAAAAGATGGGTTGTAGAAAGAACGAATTCATGGCACAACAAATTCAGGAAACTGTTAACAAGGTATGAGAAAAAGTCAGAAAACTATCTTGGATTGGTACAGTTATCCTGTTGTATGATCATATAGAAAGATAATTTTGGGATAGGCTCTTAATACAAATGTATAATATCTTGATGTCTCAGGTACTCATAATCTTCTTCATGGGATTGCTCCTCTGACGGCTCTTCGTTGTCATCATTGACATCAAAACATAAATGTTCGAAAATAATATATTCTTTTTAAAATAGGCAAAAAAATATTGACTATCTAAAAATCCAGTATGGGCAGAACATCTATATTTTAATTTATAACTCTCATTATAATAGTACATATTTAATTTTTTACAATTTTTAACATTGCTTTGGTTATAATTATTATAATGTTTATCTTTTGCATATTTTCTAAATTGAGATTGTTCTATTATGTCAAAATGCTTTGGGATTCGCCTTCTGGATATTATTTTTTTTACTTTTGTGGAATAAAAGGTTCCAAGCCCAACAAAAAAAGAAGAAAAGTATTAGTATAACAAAATAATACCTAAACTAATTCATCTTTGTCTATCTCTTCTAGTCTATACCCAGTTGTCACTAATGTCAAAACCGTATAATATGTTGTCATGGTAGGCAGGGTGTAGATATAATAGGAAATTTTGCATGTTTCCGTGTTAATGTTATCGGAATGGATTTGAATATGTGATCATATCACAAAGCAGATCCATGTTCTATAAATAATATATAAAAGATATGATGTCAAAAAAAAATCTATATAGTAGAGATCAATAAAGATTATATGAAAAATAAAGATTATATTTATTATATTGCAATTTTGTCTATATTAATTTATATTCCTTATTTATCATATGGTCAAATTAATAATATAACAAAAGCAAATAATTCTTTGACAAATACTTCGCAAATTGATTTGAGTGGTCAATATTTATCTAATAAACTAGATAAATATTATTTAAAACAAATAGGGAATTCTTTATGGTGGATAGGATTTGATAAGAATAATTCTACTCTAAATAATATCTTTAAGGGTGTAGTTGTCGGGAACAATATCGTAGGACAGTGGATTGATTCTCCATTAAAAAATATGATAAAAAATGGTACTTTAACTATGAAAATAAATCCAGGTTTAAACAATACTTTAACAATCAATAAAGTACCCTTTGATAATAATTATTCAATAAATCAATTAACAAAGGTTGGTCCAGAAAGTAAAACTGTTTCAAAATTTATGGTCGTTATAGATAATATTAATGTAAAAATACCTCGATCTCCTGTTTTTGATGTTATATTTGTAGGATTGAGCGTGAAAAAAGGGGATAATGAACCTTTGACTTCGACTCAGTTTCTTGCTAGCCGTGAAACAAACGACAATATTTCCTTATATTTGGGTGTAGGACCTCTTGAAATTAATCATAGTGATAAAGGAATTACAATTGAATTTTTAGGCGTAAATAAAAATGATGCAAGCGTGTCTTCAATGTTAATTAATTTGGAGGAAGCATTAATTCAATTGTCAGATACATCATTTAATACTTATGATATTTCAAATGCTAATCAGGCAGATTCTGCATTAAAATCAATTTTTCCTGGTTTGTTAAGTACTAATTGTAATGGTTTAATTTTTTCAGACAAAATATTCATACCCATACAAGATTTGAAGAAAATATTATCAAGTGGAACTTACTCTCAAGAAAAAACATATCTTGGAACTATAACTTCACCAGGATGTGGTCCAATATCAAAATATGAAGTAAAGTGGTCCATAATTCCTATTCAATAAAATAAAATACTATCCTCATTTTTTGTTTTTTTTCAATAAATTAGTAATAATATGTATGAAAATTAGATTTAGATGTTTTTGAAATATTTATTTTTAGTCTAGTATTTTCTCAATCTAACAATGTGTACAATAGATCTTTTGCATAATTAGAAACAATCTATAATATTATCATAATTTTTGTGTTTTAATAATGATTCATTATCATATAATTTACTAAGCCTGTAACTATATCTGAAATTCTGTTGTACTTTATTAGCCTATTTCTGAATATGTCGCTCATTATCCTATACTTTTTCAACCTGCAAATGGTATGCTCCATCCCTAATCTTTTTTTAGAATGGGTAATGTTGTGCTTTGTTGCATGATTCGAAATACAGTTAAAACTTTACGTCATTCATAGCAAAACTAATTAAATTATGACTGTTTGCGTTACATCCTTAACATCAAGACGTTAACAAAAAACGATTTAAAATACTCATGCAACAAAGCAGTAATGTTGTACTCTTTCTCTGCTTTGTTGCATGAGTATTTCTTTCCTAAAACGTTTAGATAGCCATATCATACAATCTATGTGAAATGGTCAGAGTATAACGAATCTTGTAAGAAGGGGAGAAATATTGCTAGGTTTTGATGTGATAAACAACTAGGATAATGAGCTAAAAGAGATGAACCAAGGCAAAATAGGTGAACCATTTCACTATCCCAATACATTTCTACTTTTACTTGGTTATGCCAAGGCATACTTCCATTTGCCTTTTAGACAAACCAAAGAAGGAATAGTACAAGGCCATGCCAGAGGAAAAGTACCTTCCTTTCCAGATTTTACAACTATTTGCAAAAAAAGAATAAATAAATTAAATATTTCAATAGATGCTGATAAACATAAGGTCTCTAAAGATGAATATATTGTCATTGCAATATACAGTACTGGTATCAAGTTTACAAACAGAGGTCTCGGTGGATGAGAGACAAATGGCATATAAAAAATAAGAAAGTTTTTGAAAATACATATAGCAGTTAATATCAAAACCAAGGAAATTCTTTCAATGAAGGTAACTGATGAGCATGTACATGATAGTAAGGCATTACCAGAGTTGATTGAGAATGTTATAGAATCAGATAAACAAATAACAATTGGTAAACTCCTTGCTGAAGATGGTGCTTATGATGGTAATGAGATTTTTAGATATTTGTCAGACAATGGATATGCCATGTATTAAAGTAAGAAAGAATTCTAGAATTAAATGGAAAAGAGGTAATATTCTAAGAAACCTGTCAGTCTTGGCACAAAGAAATGATATACAAAAGTGGAAAGATAGCGTTAGCTATGGACAAAGATGGATTGTAGAAAGTGTTTTCTCTTGTTTAAAGAGAATGTTTGGTGAATATGTTTACTCAGTTAAACTAAAGAATATGATACAGGAAATGATGTTAAAAGCGTCATTGTATAACAAAATGATATCTGTTTAACCAAATTAGATGGCAAAATCAAAGATTATAGGAATCATGCAACAAAGCAGAAGATGAAAAGAAAGTACGGTCATAGATGGATTGCCAAAGAAACAGCCTTTTCAACTATAAAGAGAATATTTGGCGAGTATGTATCTGCTACGCGATTTCAAAATATGGTAAATGAGATGATGATGAAGGTATCACTATATATCCTGTTTAGGAGAATATAGGGAGCCAAGGAATAATGTCTAAAGGATAAGGAAGTAGGCGCCAAAGCATACTCATCAACTAATCCGGGTAACGCCTTACCGTCATGAACGTGTTCATCAGTAACCTTCATAGAAAGGATTTTCTTGGTTTTGATATTAACTTCTATATGTATTTTTAAATATCCTTTCTTTTTTATATGTCATTTATCTCATCCATTGGCCCCTGTTTGCTACCTTGATACTAGTGCTATCTATTGCAATGACAATATATTCGTCTTTGAATTTGATGTCGGCGTCGACATCTTTTATCTTTATATCAAAACGATTTATTCTTCTGTTTATTGTACTATAATCTGGGACTAATGGGACTTTTCCTTTAGTATGGCCTTGTGTGATGTCTTCCGTTTGCCTATACAATAGATTTCTTGCATGATTAGAAACAATTTAGACTATTCCTTCTAAATTCTATATGGATTTCTAGTTCTGTCGAAATAATATTCTATAGTTTACCACGCCTGTAACTATATCTGACATTTTGTTGTATTTTCTTAATCTATTTCTGAATACGTCGCTCATTATCCTGTACTTTTCAATCTACAAATGATATGCCCTATCACTATTCTTTTTTAGAATGATTAATGTTATATTCTTTTTCTTCTTGTGATAAATCTTGATTTCTTTTCTTTCTATTTGGTATGGACGATAGTTGTTCTAAGAAATCAGTTTCTACACCAAGATAGCCAAGATCAAATACATTAACAAACTTTTTAGGAGTAATATGATGATTCTCTTTATAGATATCATAGTCATGTTTTCTTCCTTTCTTATATCTTATTATGAATGATAAAACCACGGTTGTTAACCATAAGATGTGTCTTTACAGTATGTCTTTTCTTCTTGCCTGAATAGAATACCTTGCGTCTTTTGTTGTTTATAGATTTTGGTATCTGCTGTTGTGTAGAGTCCATGAAAGCCATAAATCCAGGAAAGTATTTCTCAATTTCTTCAGGTATTTTTAGCCTCTGTTATGTGGTATAATTTCTGTGGGATTAGTACGCATTTTCTAATCAACTCTAATCTTTTGAATATCTCTACAAATGTTGCTTTGATCCAAATCAAACAGAAAACCTGTTAATGTGTAGGTTATGTACAGACGATAATATATCAAAAGCATAAGAAATCTGTTTTTTTATATTTAGTTTAAAATGTCTTCCGGGACCTATGCATCTTTCCCTGATTTTTTCTTTTGGATAATCTTTGTATTTCATGTTTGCCATGTCTTTTTATTATCTCATTATCGTAAATGTCATCAAATTCTTTTATTGTTAACCCCGTGAATGATTTAAAAAACAATGTTTTTTTGATAGCCTATCATATGAGAACAAAGAAAGGACAAGAAATTGAGCAGAAACCAATCATAAAGCTGTTTATTCTAATTATGCAAGAGATCTAATGCTTTGGCAGTGTGTCTTGATAACAATCCAAGAAAATATTGATATAATCCATTCAATTATTTTTGTTGTGCTATTCCTCGATTTTACATAATATACGGCCACCCCAAAGATACGGGATTGTCCTAAGTTAAAAGCCCAAACGATACATCAAATTAGAATAGGTAAAAAAAAGGAGTAAAAAAATCACCCTATTTATTATAGGTCAATCTTGGTCCATTTTTCTCCATCTTTCTTATATTCTTTTTTTACAGCTGCCCATGCCACCTTATGGGCAACTTCCTCAGCACTTTCTTTCTTACCTCCACGCCTTTTATCCGGATCTTGGTATTCTTTTAAAGCACTAGCATGTGTCTTTCTAAAAATGTGCTGTGCATGTTCTGGAAGTTGATCAATTCTCTTTTCAGTAATTTCAGATAATTCCTCTTCCTCATCTTCATCCATTTTTTTGACCATGTAATAAAAAGTAGATATAATATTTTATATCATTAATAGGTATCTTCTTTGTTGCATGATTGTTTTATTTATTATTTGTTAACGTTTTGTGATAGACCTTAACGAAATTAGTAAAATTCCACTGTTATTGTTACAAATAAATTGATGCTTTATCTGATTTTTTAATCATATAACAAAACGTATTGTATCAATAACCCATACAATCATGCCTTTGAATCCGCAAATATTAGATAGATGGAAACAACTCATTCATAGTAATAGAATCACCATGATAGATACCACATACTTATAACTTGATAGATACCACATACTTATAACTTGATAGATACCACATACTTATAACTTGATAGATACTGGCATAGGAGCAGGTACAGTATATCGCTCTATTATTTCAAAAAATCATTTAGGCTTGGATACCTGAACTGAATATAGGTATAATTATGCTCGTCGCTATTTATATTTCACCTTTCAATCTGCGAGGTATTCAAACCACTACCAATACCATCAGATCTACCATTATTATCAGATCTACCATTATTAACAGATCTACCATTATTAACAACCCATTTATCAACGGATATATATTACTTTTCTACCGTTTTCAATCCTGCTGTACCATCATCACCTTCATGTATCCTGGGACTACCAACGATCATTTCTAGGTCCAACTAATCGAGAAAATCCAGGCTTATAAATATCGGAAAGTATAGATTACAATTAATAAATATAATAATAAAAAACTATATAATTATTATAAACATCATGGAGTTTATTTTTAAATTTAATAATTTCTTTCAATAATCTTTTAATCTTTTATTTAAATATAGATACGAGAGATACCAACTTTAAAGGAATTACCTATATATATACTATATAGCATTGCAAATTTAAAGGACTATTAAAGTATTTAAATCACATAAAGAATAAAATATATAACACTCAAACACTCAAACACATTGTAATAACTTAATTCGGTACACGGTAATGGACACATAGAGGTAAAAATAGTCAAATAGTAGTTGATTCTATTAGTTACTGCATTAGTAGTGATCTTCCCTATACGGCCAAATTATCAAGTAGTAGATATTCTAATGATATAGTTGCCTTGTTATATAATTATCCTTTTCTAATAATATTCAACTGATCTATTAGTAGAATATGGTAATTGATCTTTTTACGACCATCTTCAGTTAGACGTGATGAGAAGTTGTTAGGCTTTAATATTATAGACAACTGAAACAACGAATGAAAAAATATGAATTAAGGAAAAGTAGGTGAACCATTTCATTATTCTAATACATTTCTTCTATTACTTGACTATGCCAAAGATACTTTCATCTTCCCTATAGACAAACAAAGTGAATAGCGCAAGGTCATACTAAAGAAAAATATCCTCAATCCCAGTTTACAACAATAAACAGAAAGATAAACGGGCCAAATATCAAGATAAGCGAAGATAACAAAAACAAAAAATTTGAAGATTAATACATTGTTATTGTAATAAATAGTATAGGAATGCTTTGTTGCATGATTATTTTAAATTGTTTTTTGTTAACGTCTTGATGTTAAGGATGTAACGTAAATAACCATAATTTAAGTAGTTTTGTTACGAATAAAGTAAAGTTTTAACTATATTTCGAATCATGCAACAAAGCAGTATAAGAATAAAGATTAAAAACAAAAGCCAATGAATGAGAAAGAACTAACATACAAGAAAGAAATGATATTTATAAATACATGTAATAGCAGTAAACATAAAGAGTAAAATTCTTTCAATAAAGGTCACGGATGAACACATTCATGGCAGGAAGACGTTATCCAGATTGGTTGAAAATATTATAAAATCAAAAGGCATAGCAACAATAGCAATTGACAAATTATTTGATTATGAATCTTATAATGGTAATAATATTTTTAGGTATTTAGAGTCGATGTAATCTTGCCTTGCATTAAAGTAGTAAAGATGCCTGAATTTGATAGATAAAATGAAACAGTCTTAGAAATTATCTTTTTTGGCACAAAGAAATGATTTGTAAAAGTGGAAGGATAGCGTAGGTATGGGCAGTGATGATTGTAGAAACAATATTCTCTTGCATAAAGCGAATGTTTGGTGAATATGTTTATTCGGTTAAACTAAAGAATACGATACAAGAAATGATGTTAAAAGTATCGTTATATGATAAGTTGATATCAACTTAGGCAAAATCCATCACAGAATCAGAATTTATAAGAATCATGCAACAAAGCGTTTGCAAACAATTATACGATCCCATATACATAAAAGTAAATTCTTTATATTTACATTTGTTTTAAAATTAATATATCGAGTTATTTTTCTTTATATTATCATAATTAATGAAATCATTAAAAAATACTATTTTGGGCTCTATTTATTGTTGTAGTTTGCAGACAGGTTATAATCCAAATTCAAATACAATTATTTCCCATCTTGAGAATAAAATGGAATTAGGTAAAGATTTTTATCTAGATAAAATTATTGAACTTGAAAAAGATGGTTACCTGAGAATTATTAAAAATACCTATGACGAAAAATCTTTTGATTTTAGATGCCAACTATCTGAACTGGGTCGTTCTGTGATAAAGGTTGTTTTTGTAGGGGGAGTGTTTGATTTGTTACATCCAGGTCATATCCATACATTAAAATCTGCTAAATCTCTCGGTGACATCTTGGTGGTGGTAGTAGCTACAACTTCAACTGCACTTAAAATAAAAAAAGACCGAAATATTTATCATGATGAAATGCAACGACGAGAATTAGTAGAAGCTTTATCTTTTGTTGATCTTTCGATTGTAGGAAAAGAAGGTACACTATATGATACGGTTAAATTTGTAAAACCAGATATAATAGCATTGGGTTATGATCAATCCCATAATGAAAAAGAAATACAGAAAAATTGTTCAAATTTGGGTTTAAATTTGGAAGTTATACGACTTTCATCACCGATTCCAAAGATCAAAAGTACCATTATAAAAAAAAACTTGGGCAATACATTTTATGATATTTAATTGTTATTGATCTCCAGAACAATTTTTACGATATCACCATTTTTTACATTAGCTGTTTCTTTAATACAATATGGAGAAATTATTTCTAATAATCGATTATCATGATGAGTTCTTTCTAGTGCAAGGATTGCTGATGTCAAATTAACCAATGTTGTATCATCTTTTACTTTGTCTTTATATGTATCACAATTTCGTTCATTCTCTAAAGTCAAAAATGCAGGATAACATTTAACCCATCCATATGTTCTATTTTCATCTTTGAATCTGTCTATATAAATAGATGGAAAATTTGTCAATTCTTTTTTTCTATCCATATATATTTTTTCCTCTAATCTTAAATTCAAAGTCCCAGGAAATGGTTCGTATCCCAATTTTTCTTTGAATTGTTTTTTGTATCCATTTAATGACATATAATAAGAACCTTCGCCCATACCAGAAACTATCTTTCCTTTAAAAATAACTTGTTTAATTCTAGATTGTTTTAATGATTTCTCTATTAATTCATATAATGTTGTAACTATTTCAAATCCTTCTGCAGTTACTTTTATTTTAAACTTTCTATTGTTTTTTAACCTTTCTATAAACCCCTCCATTTCTAGATCTATTAAACCTTTTGAAGTCGTTTGTTGAGATTTTCCAATAACCCTGCTTATTTGCACACTTGTGATTTCAATAGGATTATCCTTTGCCCCAATTGAAAGCAAATAAATTAAAATTAAAAAATGAAAGTATTTTAAGTTTTTATCCATATATCTATGATTTAATTATTCCGATATCTGAAAAGGTTTGGATTTGTATATTTGAAATGGATTTTTTTAAAACACTTGTTCTATGTCCAATAATGTACTGTATTCCCACTTTATTTGCTGCTTCAACTAATCTTGGAGTTATTATTCCATCCAATACTAGTAATTTTCCGCCTTGAGAATAAGGTATTTTTTTTACAATTTCTGAGACAGGTATTTTTGCCATTGATTTTAAGGACTTGTCAAAAATTATTGCTTCTAACGTTTCATTAATTTGTGGAAATATCTGTTTAATTGTAGAAATAATTTCATCATCTTCATCTAAATTCTTTAATGCAGATGGAAATGATTTATCGACACCAAAGCTATTTGAATCTCCAAATTGTTGTTTATGATGATTTTCTTTATCTATAAATGCAGTGTTAATTTGTGATGGATTTGCTGGATTTTGTAAATTATTCCTTGTATTATACTGAGGATCGTAGTGAGATTTTGAGACTTGAATATTTTTCATATATTCATGTACATCTTTTAATATTTCAGATATTTCAAGTGGAGTACACTCTTCAACTTCTCTTCCATGTGGTGCCCTATACACCTTTTCTATATTCACCAATCCTTGTAATTCTTTTAGTATTAAATCTCCAGCCCTATCTCCATCTATAAATGCAATAATTCTTTTTCCATATGTAAGTTTTAATATGGTTTCATCTATCTTTGCCCCTTCAATAGCAATTGCGTTATCATATCCAGCTCTTAGTAGATTAATTACATCCGCTCTACCTTCAACTAACATTATCCAATCTGAATCATAGACACCGACCCCACAAGCCAACTGAGCTTTTCCGAACGTGGTAAGTTTACCGGGTTTGCTTGCATCATAAACGTCCTTTAACATTTCTTCACCTTCACTAATAGTTTTTGTTGCCCATTCTTGGACTATTTTTTTTGCACGATCGACAATTATTTTCTTTTTAATTGCGCGTATATCATCAATTCCTATCAGAGAAAACTTTGCTTGAAATGGGCCAACTTTGTCAATACTCTCTATCGCAGCAGCTATTAAAGCTGCTGTAGAAATATCTGTACTCATTGGAATTAATGCATCACCTTTAGCAGAATTAGACTTGGAATCTACGTTCACTTCTATTCTGCCAACTTTAGAAACCTTTTGTAATTCATTTAAATTCATTTCTGGACCCAGTAAACCTTCCGTTTGTCCAAAAATTGCTCCAATGATATCCGCCTTCTCAACTAAACCATCTACCTCAAATTTTAGTTTTACATGGTACTTTACAATTCCTGTGTTTGATATCTTTATTACCTCATTGTTGTTTTTATTTATCATTTTTTACTGATTATTATGTAATAGGTTACGTACCCTCATTAATCTTTTTATTTTAAAATGAAAATTAATATATTATGCATTAAATCTTGCTTGATTTGTTCTCCGATAGGCCCATATAAAATGATTTGATTTCCTCTATTTTTTTTATATTCCAATTGGTTATTTCTTGTAACCTTTTTTTATAGTTCAAATCTATATTTCTGCCATTTAAGTGTAATAAAATTTTCCGGGTGATTGCTTCACCATTTCTGTCAGAATCAAGAAGTAATATCAATTTATTGTAATTGTTGGCACATCTGTCTATAAAGCAAGTAATGCCTCTATAATGGTGATAAGCTTTTATTTTGCCATTATAGCCTAGATAACATAATGCTTCTATATCTTTTTTTCCTTCTACAATAACTATTGATCTATTATCTGATTCATCATTTAAAGAAGTAATAAAATTGTCTATGTTTTTAAGTATGATTTGATTATTTTCTACTTTCATTAACCAAAAGTTTATGAACCAACTCTTTTCATTTTTGAACCGCAGCTTGGACAAGAAGACTGATTATGTTTGGTCCCGCAACTCATACAATAATAACTGATTGAGCTTCCTGAACCGCCAAATACAGAGCCAGTCATACCCATTTTTTTCATGGCTCTATTTCTTATGTAATAACTTAGCATGATAAATACAATAATAATTATTGGTAAAGAGAATGGGAATGGTACTAAAAAAGAAATTGTCAAACTTATTCCTAAAGAAATTCCTATCCATAACAGTTGCTGTGATAAAAATTGCTTGTTATTATCTATCACTGTCTCTCACCAATATTAATAAAAACATTCTATTTAAAATGTTTCCTGTATAATAGGCTCTGCTCGTTTGAAAAAGAACGGAGATTGGAAGTATTCCATTTTAATTACAATAGTAAGAAATATAACATATTCGGAAAATATAACTTGTGTATTATATTTGCACTTTTTCATGCAGGTTTTCAGAAGAGATTAAAAAGACTAACAGTGTTATTTATTAAAAGATGATGGATTCATCAGGATATTAACAATACAATTTGAAAGAACCTAATAAAGAAAAAATACGATATAATTTAACTAAAAATTAAACTCGGCTTTGATTATATATGGTATTGGATATATAAGGTAATTCTTTTATTTATATCCGGTGAAACAGATCTTTGTTAATGAGCAATTCCATCATATATCATAATCAAATATATGATACTCTAATCAATTAAAGGGGTCGGCATTCTTCTCAAGCGTGCAAGTTTTTGAACCTATGTAGTATCCTCATTTACATTAAGTGAAAGATTACAAATGAATGACAATGTAATATAATAAATAGAATAAAATGTTTTGATGATTAGTTTCCTTTCTTACTATAAAAGATAATAAATGTAAAATTAAAAATCCAATTATGGGTCAAATTTGCCTGTATTTTCAAAGAGGAGGAAGATATAGTGAAGAGCCGTTTTAAATGGGCAAAAGAACAAGGCTTGTTAAACATTTATTAAAAATACTTGATTATACATTTCAAATTATAATGTATATTTTATAAGGTAAAAATCGGACATTGTTTTCTGTAACAATTTTTATTTTTTCAATAGTCAGGCATATTACAAACGAAATATGATACCTGAATTAATAAATTATGTAAAGGTTTCTAAATTAGTTAAATCTTCAAGTATTTTTTTGGATTTATTATTAGTAGCTATATCTAATTCCTTTCTTGCTAGTTGGGAATAATTCAAATATGTATTTTCCATTACCTCTACGAATTTGTTATCTTCATCATTTTGTTTTACCAATATATTAAATAATCTCTCTTCATTATTATAGTCAATTAAATCATCGTGAATCTGATACGCAATGCCTAATAGTCGCCCATAATTAGCTAATGCGTTTATCTGTTTTTCGTTACCATTACCTAAAATTGCTCCTATTTTTGCTGAGGCTTCAAATAATGAAGATGTTTTGTTTTCAATTACTTGGATATAATCCTTTTCAGATATGTTATGATTTTTAACTAATCTTATTTCCAACATTTCACCTTCGCTCATTTTTATTGCAGCATTTGATAGTTCTTTAATAACTCGATTATCGTTGATTTTAGCTCCAATATTTAATATTATCCCCAATATGAAATCCGCTGTTAATATGCTCGCGTTATACCCGTACTTTATATGAAATGATGGTGCACCTCTTCTTAGATTATCAGAATCTATAATATCATCATGAATAGTTGATTCGGTATGTAATAATTCTATAGCAGTTGAGGCGGTAAAAATGTTATCTTGCACTCTTGAACTGAGCGAGTCCAGATTTCCACTGTTTAAACTCTCTGCACATAATGTCAAAATGAAAGGTCGTATCCTTTTTCCCCCATTACATGCGTATTTTAATGGCAAATAAAATTCAGACCATGAATATTGATCTAATTCTCTTTTTAGTGATTCATCAATTTTATCAATATAATTATTAAATTTTTTGAAAGGGTTTAATTGAGAATCTCTCTTATTCAATTATTATTCTTAGCCAATCTAAATGAAAGATATCTTATTAATGCTTGTTTTAATTTAATTAAATTATAGATAATTATTACTATGATATACAAATTAACCTTTGAATAAAAGTAAAATTGATAATTACAAATTCAAATTTCAATTGTCCAATAACTTAATCTGAGTATATTGAATAAGGTGGAACATCTAAAAGTATTTTCATATATGATTTAAAAGTCAATGGATTATTATATTAAAAAATAAGAAGCCTATCTACAATACAAAATTGCCAGGATTAAAACATGCAATACTTTTTGAATACACATACTCATAAATCGTCATATCTTTAATTCCTGCATCAGGTATTTTTAATTGATATAAAAATAGTATTAATTAAATTTACTTTATAATTAAAACATTTTAGAGATGTAATAAACTACTTCAAGGTATATTTATCAGATTGTGCGAAAAGACTATAATATCTAATTTGAAAACTTTGATTTTTGTCTGTAATAGGAATTGAAAATGATGCAATACTATATGGAGGCACATTATAAGGTTCAGATTGAGCTTTCCAGAGTCCTGCTATCTTATTATTCTTATTAAATGTTAGCGCAGTAACAGTTGTAATATTGGAAAAAGATAATCCCATGTTTTGCAACTTCCCATTAATAAAGTAAAATCCACTTGAATCCAAATTAGAATAATTAGATAATATACGTAGTTTTTCATCTTTAAAAGTCGTAAGATTAAATTTTAAATCCAAATCATACATCTTTATTAAATTATAAATTTGTTTATCAAATAGTAATATGTCAAAAGGCGATTCGTTTTTAGGATTGAGTGTTGTCACTTCTGATTCTTTGCTAAAATTGCCAATTGATTTGTGATTTTTATCAAAAATATTTGCAGTAATTATGATATGATTTACTGTTCTATTCCCTATATTTTGAAGCAATCCTATGATATGTTTATAGTTATTTTGATTTACAATATTCGCCTTTTTAATCATTATGAACCGATCATTATGGCTCGTAGCAAAAACATTCGAAATTATTAATAAGGATAAGGATGTAAATGTAACAAATATCATAATGAACATAAAAGTTTTATAAAATAAACAAACCGCTAATTTTTCTCTCATTGTATTAGAAAATATCCTTTTGTATTTAAGAACATAACTTGAATACTATTATGAAAAATTTTTAAATTCACACAATTAAATTTCTTTGTGAAGATAACGGAAGGCTCTTTTGTTCTGTTTTTTTTTAATAGCGAAAAAAAATGGCTTGCAAAGGTTGAGAAAGATAAAAAACTACATACCCATTTGGGAATAATAGATGTTGGTTATACTATTGATCAAGAATTTGGTTCATTCATAGTTACAAATAAAGATAAAAAAATTTATCTTCTTCCACCAAGTATTTACGATTTTGTAATGAAATCTCAAAGAGCTACTCAAATTGTTTATCCCAAAGACTATGGGTACATAGCTGCTAGGACAGGTTTAAAGAACGGATTTAAAGTTGTAGAGATAGGTACTGGAAGCGCAGCGCTTGCTACATTCATAGCTAGTATTGTTATGCCTACAGGTCATGTGTACAGTTTTGATGTGAATGAAGATTTTATGTCCATAGCAAAAAAAAATTTAGAACGATCTCAAATGGATAGCGTTGTGACTTTGTCCAAATATGACGAAAAAAAAATATCAGAAATGGATAATGTGGATTTAGTAATTATAGATTTAGGAGATCCATGGCTTTACTTAGATGTGGTTCATACATGTATGAAAGAGGGTGCCTCGGTTGTTTGTATTTGTCCAACAATGAATCAACTTGAAAAACTTAGTACTCAATTTTTCAAAAGTGGATTTGTTGATCACGAATATATTGAAACGTTTGTAAGAAGAATTGAAGCTAGAGAAGGTAAAACTCGTCCAAATATGAGAATGATTGGCCATACTACATATTTAGGATTTGCAAGAAAAATTTTAAAGCAATATTAATTTAAAATAACAGTATTTTAACATTTTATAATAATTCTTTTTTTTAAATAAATTTAATAATAATCTTTTTTTAAACTAAATAATTCTTTGTAGTTTATGTTCTCTTTACATAATAGCGATGATTTTCGTTGTGAATAACTTTTTCTATATTGATATCTCAAATCAACTATAGTAACAACCATTTGGAGCGATAGGATAGACATAGGTGCTGATCTCGAATCTTTCATCATTATGACAACTCAACAACGAAATCAATCTATTAATCACAAGTTTCAGTATAAGTTTCATTCATATACAATGAAAATAATTATCTAAATCTATTAGGTCTATTTCTTGTAATGTATTATTCTTTCAAAAATGCTCTATTGGACACAGAATGAAGAATGATTAATTTCCAAAAATCGAGAGGTTTAAGGGTACCACGTTCAGCAATATGGTGGGATAGGATGTGAGTCATAAATTTATGAGGTATACGATGTTCAGTTACAAACATGTTTTTCCCTTTGGATTTACTTTATAAGACTACTTATTTTCTAAATCAATAATTTCAACCTATGTCCAGATGCAAACCGAACCAACCTTAAGTTGAATTTCAACTATAGAATACACGGAAATATTTTCTGATGAACACTTTAGATTTGTGTTTTTATATCCTGTATCATATTTATCTATATCATTTTAACTGTAGATAAAAAAGAATCCTTTGAAAATATGTCTTATTGACAAATCTAAATAGTATAAAGGCGACATATACCGATAATTTCTATCAATTCTATTCCAAGGAATATAAAAATTAAGATAGGTTTAAATCCATAGGTTATTCCGAGCCAACAGAGCCATATAAAGATACGATTAGAATATATATAATTAATTTCAATTCTAATTATCCCGCGGTAGCTCAGCCTGGTAGAGCTTTCGGCTGTAGCTTTTGGCAAAATATTGCTAATTTACATCAGCCTATCAGGCTTACATCCAGCAGTAACCGAAGCGTCGCAGGCTCAAACAAAAAATTGGAAAATATTTTTTGGAGCAAATCCTGCTCGCGGGATACATATTTTTATATTTCGTAAATTCTATTGATCATATTTATTAGAATATTATAACTATACTATAGAAAATTTATTTTTATAGTATTTCTATTTCATTTTCCAAAGTTTAGTCATATAATCTATAAAAAGATAAATAAATAATATAATAACGAGTTTTTACATCTACCCAATATCATGTAATTCAAGCGGGATCAATAATACGTTCAATTATTTATTAAACCGTAATTTAGATGATCCATATTCATCTTTTGTTTTTATAATTCATAGATTTATCGAAAGAGATCATAAATAGATAAGTAATTCATTCTGGAAATGTCACTATGTGTAACTTTGTTGTGGTATAACAGTACTGGCTAACATAACTTTTGAGTATAGGCTGTGCAGTATGCATTGGAGGCACACTACTTAGACCTTTCCGCTTTTCATTTCACGTATATAGTTCAGGAGATAAACAGAAACGTGAGAATCATAATAATTCGCGCTCAAACCTTGCATGTATAAAAATACTAAAAAAATATACACTATATTATTACCATGCTAGTATTTATCAGCTATTGTATACTCAAGGTACAACTTCGATAAAGCGTCTTATTAGCGACTATAAATTGGTCGAGTTCCTTGCGAGGACGTACTGCATGTGGAATTACGAGTACCAGCATACATCACATCTAAAAATCATCACACAGCTTTTCTTAAGAATAACTTGCAAGTATAGACATATCAACTTTGTATGCATGCAAAGGAAAGGTCACAAGCCATAAACATAATATACTCATATATTCATTGAAATGTGATAAAATAATGATAACCTTGGCATAACCAAGTAAAAGAAGAAGTGTTAGGATAATGAAATGGTTCACCGACCTTGTCTTTATTCATCTCTTCTAGATCTGCATCCCAATTGTTAATGACATCAAAGCCTAGCAAGATTTCGCCTCTTCTGACTAAAGATTGGTTGTAGACAGGCCAGTTCATATATTTTATTGATAGATGTTAGCTAAATGTATTTAGAAAAGAGGAATCATGCAACAAAGCACTTCATCTTCCATTTCAGCGAGTCCTCTTTGGTTTGTAGTCTTACTTCTCTGTTTCGTAACGTATTATTTTTAATGGAAATAATGAAATTCTTTCTTATCTTTATTCCAGGCGTGATCCCATTCTCATCAAGATATCTAAAATTACTGTTTGTATGATAAGATCCATCGGTAAGTACTGATTCAATCTTTGTATCAGGCTTATCCAAAACATGGTTGACCAAATTAGTTAACACTCTTACATCATGAACCTTCTCGTCTGTTACTTCTAGAGCAAGAGTATCAACTCCAGCAGAACCACAAACGTCTGCTAGTCCATCGTTAGCGGTATTTAATGGAAAACTGTACATGGCTAGGAAAGGGTCTATCAATGACCCGCATATATTTTATAACTATTTTGACGGTTCCAACGGGCCACCTCAACAACAAATAACATCAAGTGTTGCTACAGGTAGTCAGGGTAGCATTGGTGGCATAGGTATTGGCATTGGCGGTGCTGGTGGTAACTCTGTTGCTATCACTGTAAGTGCTAACGGCGGTAGTGGTGGCCAAGGTGGTATTGGTGGTGGTGCAAATGCTCACAGTGACGAGGATGGGTTGGGCAATAGCCAATAGCATTCTAGAGATGATGGAAATCTAGATGACAATTGAGGTTCAGTATACACATCAGATCTGTAATAACATCTTACAGTAATGGTGATAATGTTGACAGTAATAACTAGCAGCAGCAGCGTTCTGAATGATATTAAATTAATTTTATTTTCTTTACTGTGGATATGTTCTATCAACAAAATCTAGATTTTTAGTTTTCAATCGCCTGTCAAATGTACGTCTACTAGGTATTGACATAAGACCACAAGATATTGCTAGTTTATGGTTGTTTTGTTGTATGATTCTAAAATCAGTTAAAAATATAACTTATCCGTAACAATTACAATGGAATTTCTACTGTTTTTGTTTTTATTATATTAATAAAACGTTTGTAAAAAACTATTTGTTAAGAGATGTAGTTTAGAAAACATTATGCTAATTGGTATACTGTTTGTTAATAGACATAACTAAGAAAGAATATCTGAGAGCCTATCCCAAAATTATCTTTCTATATATAACAATACAACTGGAACTGTACTAATCCAAGATAATTCTCTGCCTTCTTCTCATACCTAATGAACAGTTTCCTAAACATGTTATGCCATGAATTCGTTCGCTCTACAACCTATCTTTTTGCAGAGTATTTTTTACGATTTGAGCAGGCGTTGTGTTATAAGATTGACCTCTTCTTCCTCTTTTTCATCTCTTTTTCTCTTTTGAGGAATATGCAGTACATATCCTCGTTTGATTAGTTCTTTCTCTTCTTCTTCAGAATTGTATCCTTTATCAAGACATCGATGTTGAAGTTTTCTTTTTCCTGTTTTTTTAGTTTTAAATGAGGCATTTTTATAACTGCGCTATCAACCACATCTGTTACTAGTTTTACATCATGAGTATTAGCAGATGATATTACAACAGATAGAAGGATTCCACTTTTATCTGTTAAAATATGTCTTTTTGTTCCCAGTTTGCTTCTATCAGTAGGATTGTTTCCGGTCATCGCCCCCCTAAAGGCGACTTTATGGATATACTATCGATGGATTGTTGTCATGTCCATTTGATACCAATACAATCATCATAGATTTTCAATAGTTTTATCCATCCTTTTTTGAATATATCAAGACTATTTCACTTCTGAAACCTACGATGACAAGTAGAACGAGATCCGTATTCTTTGGGTAGCATTTTCCATTGACATCCTCATGTTCCTAATATATAGAGAATTCCATCAATCACTTTTCTGTATGGTACAATTGGTCGGCTGTCAACTGTTCTGAGGGGTTTCTCCTCTGGAAAAATATTTTTAATCTTATCCCATAATTCATCTGGAACCTTGAGTATGGTAGAATGTTTATTTTTATCCTTTACACTGTCCATTCTCTGGATGTAGGTCACAGTTATCAAAAGAGGAAAATGATCTATAATCTTATCGAATTTTGGGATAGGCTCTTAAATTGACAGGATAGTTTCAAATGACAAACGTATATTTTAAAGCAAAATTGTCTGGTGTTGTGATTGGTTAAATACTAAGTTTTAAACAAAATTTTAGAATTTGTATATTTACCTCCTTGAATACTGATAAATTATTTGGTGTAAAGATAAACAAAAAAGTATCAGTTAAAATAAACATTTTATTTTCAAAATATATCGTCTCTACATATATTATGGTCTCAATCATATTTTTATCTATTTAATTCAACACTATTTCATGGGCTGTAAATTTAAGGAATTGGCAATTATTTTTAATTAAAGAAATTTGGTTAAATATACCATTTTAAAAAATAATTTTGCCAAAATATACTTTATTCAATATACAAACCAAATTTTTGATGGACCATTACAATTTAAATGTTTTATAAAATTGATTTTTGATCTTAATTTGCAGAACCAATTTATATGACAAATTGAACCTTATTTATTAAGTAATTAAATATTATTTAAAAAAGAGATCTATTTTCAATAATGCATAATTGTTGGAAATATCCTTTTTAATTTTATTTTACTATAATATTTTTTAAACCCTCTACAATGTATTGTATAGCAATGGCAGCTAATATTACTGCAAATATTCTAGAAATGATCTCAGAACCTCTATTTCCTAATATTCGATAAAGAGGTTTAATTGACCATAAAACAACATATGTTATACTTATTACAATCATAATTGATAATATCGTTACAATGGGCCCATCTTTTTGTTGAGAAATTATTACTGATGTGATAGCCCCAGGTCCTGCTATGAGGGGAAAAGCTATAGGAACTACGCCCGTTCCCTGTAAATCCTTTTCTATATTTCGTAGTTCTCCATGTCTCATGATTTCTAATGATACTATAAACAATAATGAACCACCTGCAACCATAAAACTATTCACTGTAATTTCAAAGGCAGATAAAATTTGGGTTCCTGCAAGACCAAAAATTATCAATAAAAGTGCAGATGTAATAGCAGCTGTTTTAGACATCGCATTACTTGATGCTTTTTCCATTTTTTTTGTTAAATTAATTAATATTGGTATTATACCAAATGGTTCAACAACAGCTAATAGTTGTACTGTTGATGTCAAAAGTTTGTTAACAAAATTATCTTGATTAACTATAATATAATTGTGAATAATGTTTAAAATATCCGTAGGATTTGACAATATAAAATATATGATTTAGATGTACATAAATTCTGTCTTTGTTTTAAAATGAATTATTACATGATTTGGTTTTTATTTGAATTAACAAATATGTTATAAAACATGATTAGAAAATTATCATAATAATGCAATTGGTCCTTATTTACAACACCATTCATTAAGATATTTACTTGCAGATTTTGTATCTTTGAATACAATTTTATCAATTTCGTTTTTATTTTTTGGTAAAAGACCTTTAAAATCTGAAAGTTCCAGTGGGGTATTATTTAATGTAATAATATATCGAACCCCTGCTCTTATTGCTGATTCTACTCCTAAAGGTGCATTTTCGACTATTACTGCTTCTGTTGGCTTTAAATTTAGCTTATCAAGCGCTGCTTGAAAGGGCTCTGGATGAGGTTTTCCATCTTTTAAACCTTCCCCAGAAAATATCATATTGAAATTGTTTAAACTATTTGCATTAAGTAGAGACTCGACTTCTTGTTTGGATGCACCACTAACTACTGCCTTTAAGCAATTATTACAATTTAAAGAATCAATTAATTCTTTGACTCCTTCAAATGCTTTGGCTTTTTGAATTTCTTTAAAAATTTGTTCTTTTCTTTTGCAAATAGTATCTATAATGTTTTCATCATTGATATGTCTATTATCATTATTTCTTTTAAAAATTTCTTTAACTAATTGATGACCTGGCATTCCTTCCAATAAAAAAATCTCTTTTTTATCGATATCTTTATCAACTGTTTCTTTAAATGCAGTTTGAAAAGCTTCAGCATGAAATGGCATTGCATCAATCAATACACCATCCATATCAAATATTATTCCTTTCATTAATAATATTTATTATCAAAATATTATATATGTGATAAATAGTATCAATACTTAAAATCTATTGATCCTTTGTCAAACCATTAAAGTGTTAATTAATGTCATAATATGGAAATATAAATTATGTTCTTTTTCATATATTAAGAGTAACCCAATTTAATGGTAGAAATAATTAACTATTATAAATTTGATAATTTTATTTAGTGATGAAATTATTGAAAATGGCTACATCAGTTACTTTTTAAACATTGTGCGTTAAATAAAAGAACAGATAAAATTATATATATTGATATATGAATGTATTTTTGGAATTTATTTTTAATTAATTATATTCTTATACATTTGCATTTTTGATTAGATTGTGTGTTACATGTATATTGATTATAATGTTTTACATTATTTTAAATGAAACAAATTTGGTATATTGATTTACTATTATGTGGGTAAAAATCAGTTATAAAAATGATTTATATATGATAATAACAATTTAACTTTTATTATTTTTGTTATATGTGTATAACAAAGCGTCAACAAATTACAAATAACTAATTTGCAATAAAATATTATCATCTTTAGTCGGATAAAATTCTAATATAAAGATGAATTTGCTTTACGATATATTTTGTAATTGTATAAAGGTTATTTTATTCACAAAATAAATTAAAAGGTGATACAATGGATAGTTGTAAATATGGTATTAAATGAATATGATATTAATTAATTGATATGAAATTTCTTGGTTATTGGGCGTCACAAGAGCAATATTCCATGCAGGATTTAATTAGATTCACAATCGAAGCTGAAAAAGGTGGTTTTACAGCAACTATGACAAGTGACCATTTTCACCCTTGGTGGCATGATGGTGGATATGGAAATTTTACCTGGATTTGGTTAGCCGCTGCAGCAGAAAGAACAAAAAATATGAAATTTATAACTGGAGTTACATCCCCAGTATACCGTTATAATCCTGCAATAATAGCACAAGCTTTTGCATCGCTCGATGTATTGTATCCAGGACGTATTGCCCTTGGAATTGGAACAGGAGAAGCAATGAATGAAGTTTCGGTAGGGTTCGATTGGCCTTCAGCAGAAATTAGATTAAAAAGAACTAAAGAAGCAATTCAAATAATAAAAAAATTATGGAATAAAAAAGAAAATAAAATAGATAATTCAAATTCCCATACATCTCAATACAATGAAAATAATAATGGTTTTGAAAACTTTAGTGGAGATTACTTTAAAATAAAAGATGCTAAGCTCTACACTCCTCCATCAACCAATATCCCTTTGTATATGGCAGCCTCTGGACTAAAAGCAATTCAGACAGCTGCAAAGTATGCTGATGGACTAATTACAATTTCGAAACCAGATAAAGCAAAGGAAATGTTTGCAATATTTGATAAAGCTGCCATGGAGGAGGGTAAAGAACTCAAAAACCTTCAAAAAATAGGCAAGCCTAAGATATCCTATTCTGAAGATTATGATAAAGCATTAAAGTCTTCAGAGTTTTGGCGAGCCGGTGAGATAGACGGTGTATTTGATACGGAGATTAACGATCCAAGAAAATTACAACAAAAAGCAAAACAAGATGTCTCAGATAAAAAACTAATAGATTCTACATTAATAGTAACTTCAATAGAAGATCTCATTAAACCAATCGAAGAATTCTTTAATACTGGATTTACACAAGTTTATTTACATAGTACCAGTCCCGATGAAATGGATTTTGTACAAAAGTTTTGCTCCAAAATATTGCCATACTTTAAAGATAATGAATAACAAAAGATGTATTTTACATATTAAAAAATACTTTTTTTATTATTATACTTGTATTTATTGAAACAAGGACTATTTTATTATACTTGTATTGTATAATTAATACACTTGCAAAAATCCTTAGAAACTTATTCTTAAGGTTAAACTTGAAATGTCTTCCGGGTACTCGTATATCGTCATCCTTTTTTTTGATAGTATTTCTCTTTTACCATCTATTTGTACCATCTATTAGTAATTGCCGATACACTACCATACTATCAAATCTGTAAATAATATACAGAAAAATATTTTTTTTAGATGGCCACTTATATGAAAGCAAAGAATGACAAAGAAAATGATTTTCAGATCATATGTCTGTATATTCGGCTCTGTTAACTTAAGACATTATTTCTTTATTATACTCATAAACAAACAACTTGAACCATTGTATTATATGATATAATTTGCACTTGTTCTTTTTACAAGGAAAGTAATCATCAAAACATTCAGTTCTATCTTTTATAATGCATTGTTCTTTCAATTATGCTTTTTTCAAAAGATAGAACTGAATGTGATGTTGTAGATTCAGGAACTTACAAGCTTGAGGATACCAAGTACCGCCATCTGATGAATCAGAGCGTAATCTATACATGTTTACTACCTGAGACAGGACTCGTTCGGCAACAAACAAGTTTCGCTCTTTTGATTTATAAAATGAAAGAATTTCTTTATTTATTGGTTCGATAACAACCCAAATCCATGCTAATTCAGAGCCGACTTTTATGGCAGTTTCATCTATGATATATCTTTGATTTCCTTTTCCTTAGATATTTCCCGGACCTGTACTTTTGAATCCAATTCCAGATAGAAACGTGGCTTATTTTTGCTATTTTTAAAAAAGATAACGCTTTGGCAGTATTTCTAAATGATAAACCTAAAAAGTACAAGTACAAACCATAGCCAACGATATTTGAAGATGTTCTATTTATATAGAACATATAATAAATGGTTATTCTAGATCTATAGGTTTTTCCTTAAGTTAACAGTTATGTAAATACATGGATATTCGTTAATGTAAACTGATTGTGCTCTTTTAGATTTGTTAATTTTTATAATATTGAATATGAATCAAAAAATATGATAACAATTTTGTTGCTCAAAACGTGTAGTATTAGTTTACAAATGTATATACAATATTCTTTACAAAACTGTTAACAGAGCCGTATATTCTAATTATACTATATATATCTGATGAGAATTATGACAACAGATCTATCGCATGATTTTTACCAAAGATTTTAATTGTATAAGAATACAAATCCCATGCCGACAATTGAAACCGTAAATATTACCAATGTTTTATTAATTCTATACTTTTAGATTTTTGAAAAGTTAAAGAATTTTAATGTTTAATGTAAGGAATTTATTATTACAGTATCTTTTTTTATTGTATAGAAAATGACAAAAAAATAATTCAAAGTTAAATTTATCTCATAATGCTTAAAACATTTGTTTCGTTCATATCACTTAACGTGATAATATTTTTATTGTATTCTAAAATATCATTCAGCAGGTTTATCCGCCATCACAAGTAATATTATCCTGAAAATTTTTACATATCTAAAAAGAATAAAAATTTATTTTAATAATACAGGCTTGGTATTGATCTTAATTCGAAATAGTGTATAAGGTTTCCGGCGTAGGTCGTGTCCTTTCTGATACCTTGCTTGGCGATGCAATTGATTTGCAGTAACATAAAGATATCCGTTTGTTGCTAAAGATAAGGTATCGGGCCACAAAAGACGTGGGTCATGTACAATTGTTTCCCAAACTCCTTTTTCAGAAACCCGCCTTCTTAAAATTGCATTGTGTTCATAATTAGTCGAATAAATATATCCTTCAGAGTCTGATTCTAGACCATCAGATGCACCTCCTCTATCTCCTTCATAAGTTACGGTATTGGATATCTTTTGTTCATCTATAGTGGGATCTACAATTGAATCTATTTCTATACTATAGAGTTTTCTGCTGCCAAGTGGACAATAATAAAGACGTGAACCATCTGAACTAATTGCAATTCCATCAGTTCCCATACTTGCTCCCTGTTTCACTTCTCCATTTTGTTGGTATTCTAAAAAAGGTCTTCCTTCCACTATGGGAAGAAATGTCTCTATATCTTCTGCTTTAGTTGACGGGTGATCATGTAGACGCCGCCAACTATTACCTGATTCAAGATCAACTACTATAATACCGTTGGGTCCATTTTGGGACGAATCGGTTATAAATGCCATACCTTCTTTACCTCTTCGTAAATCAAATCTAACATCATTAAGATACGAGGTTGGTAAAGCTACGTCTTGAGAAAAGAGAATATTTTTTGTTACTTTATCTGTTTCCAAATCGATGCACACAAGCTTTGGACCTCCAAATTCAGTTGGTTTGAATAATGGACTTCCTGTATCAAGAATCCATAGTCTGTCTGCAGCGTCAACTACAACAGATTGTACAGATACTAAAGTTGATGATTGATCCTTTTGATTTGTTTCGTTTATTGTTTCATTAGGGTATGCCACAATATTATGCTCTCGAATTTCTGCAACGGTAAACTTTACATCGTCTCCCCATTTTGGAAAGTTTACAAATATGCGTCCTTTATGTGATACTGTTACGCCGGTTGGCATTGCATCATTAAAGAATGCAACCGCTTCAAGTTGACCTAGAGGTTCATCATATGGTAAATCATGAGATATATTGTCATTCATATTAAAATTATTACTAGCAGTTGGTTTTATCGATGACATTTTAATATTTCTTTATTCATATATTAATCAGAAACATTTGATGGTATATTGTTTGATTTGATTCCATTTGAAACAGGATATTGCACGTAAAATTAGTTGTATGACACCTGGTCTAAAATGTTTATCAAAATTATGGCTTGAGTACAACTTTGAATACCTCTTCTTTTTTATCAAAGTTCTCATATCCCTTTGGTGCATCATTAAGATTCATTGTATGACTTACTATAGTGGTCGGATCTATCCTTTTTGTTTCAATAAGATGAAATAATTTATCACTATATTTTTTTACAGGACATTGACCCATATGAATTGAAACGTTACGATTAAATAATAATCCTAATGGAAACTGATCATAAGCCGTACTATAAACTCCTGGTATAGATATAGTTGAATTTTTTTTTGCAATTTGAGACATCCAAGTTATTATTTGCATAGAATTAGTTGGTTGATAAGCAGGAAGGTTTACCTTTGAATGATCATGATCTTTATTATAATTATGATCGGTACCATGAATTTTTATATTATTAGGATCATTATTTACACACAAGTTGCCTTCCATATGCCCCACCGCTTCATAACCTACCGCATCAATACAAATTACACCTTTTCCTTTTGTTTCTTTTTTAACAAAATCCACTGGATTTTCATTATCAAAGTTTATGATTTCAGCTCCCAAATCTTTTGTTTTGTTTAAACGAGTAGGCCAATGATCTATTGAAAAAACTCTTGCTGCACCCCTTAGAAAACTACTTAAAACCGCGAAATATCCTACGGGACCTGCACCAAATACTGCTACATCATCACCTGGTTGAACATTGGCAATGTCTGCCCCAAAATAACCTGTTGGCAATATATCACTTAAAAATAAAACTTGTTCGTCTTGTTTAATATGGTCTGGAACTTTCAATGAAATATTTGTATTTGCAAAAGGTACCCTGACATATTCTGCTTGTCCTCCTTCGTATCCACCTAATAGTTGTGAAAATCCAAAGGCGGCACCCATATCAGCTTTATGATTGGATCTATCACATTGAGACCAATAACTATTTGAACACTGATAACATTGACCACAGGCTATGTTAAATGGAACTACTATTTTATCTCCAGTTTTTACTTCGTGCACATTAGGTCCGACTTCTTCTACTATGCCCATAAATTCATGTCCTAGAGTCTGTCCGGGTTGCATGCCGGGAACAGTTCCATGATATAAATGAAGATCAGAACCACAAATGGCAGTTGACGTTACACGTAAGATTATATCTTCTGCATGTTGAATAATGGGTTGAGGTTTTTCGTCAATTCGAACATCCATTGGTCCATGATATACTAATGCTTTCATACTAGTTTTATTCCTTGGATATTCTTGTTATTGAGATTGTGTTGCTGAATTTGCGTCAGTTGAAGATGTGGATGTAGCAATGGTTGACTGGATCTTTGGCCAAAGCTGAGATAGCATTCCTGGCGAGTTTGTCTTTATCCAATCGGCCATATTTTGTTCATCTTTTAAATTTAAGGATAATGGTTCTACTGCATTTAAAAATAAACCTCCTGCAATTTGAGATTTTCCTATCAGCATTAGGTAACATGATATCTCTGCATTTTCTATTATCATATCTTCTTCTGTTCTTTTCAATTCTATTTCTTGTTTGGTGGTTGAATCTTTCATCTTTTGAAAAATTGCTTGAGGATATGATGGTATCGGCAATCCAATTTTTTCTTGTGTAGGCTCTCCACCTAATGTTTTGATTAACTGTTGTAATCTTTCTTGATGTTCCTTGCTTTCTTGTAAATGATGCTCTAATTGTAATTTGACTTCTGGAAGGCTTGCCTCAGTTACTCGTGTTTGTAATCGATCCACGCCTGCATTTTCCATGGCAAGTGCAGCATTAAAATCCAAAATAAATTTTTGAGTCATAATCTCCATGACTTGATTTGTTTTAGTCATAGCGATATCAAATACAAAACAAAGGTTATTAGATAGTTGATTTTTTTTTCTATTTTAAAAAGTATTGATAATAATGTACATTACTATATTTAATTAATATTCGTTTTTATTATATACACTAACTTTATAGTGAATTGTAAAGTTGTGTATAAAGTGTATCATGTAAAAACTTAACTAATGGTTGATGGTATTAAATATGATCACTTAGATTTTACAATTGTACTAATACGATTACAAAATATGACAATAATTTTGTGGATTTAAACAAGCAGAATTAGGTTATAAATATCTATATGAACTTTATTTAATTGTTAACATTTCTATTCTTTATCTTTCTGATTGATGAATAGATTAAGCAATTATTTTATATTAATTGATCTTCGTTTGTTCACTTTTGAAAGAATAATAAAGGTTTTCTTTACTATGTCAATTCCACATTATCTTTTCAATAACTTTTTTCAAAACGAGATGATGATGTTTGAAGTTCAAAACTGTAATCTTGTACTTACAACTAGTTTATCTAACTAAGTAACTGATTAGAGTCTGTATTTGTTTATCGAAAGATAGAAATTTGTCTATAATAATGTCGTACTTTGTTCTTTCAAACTAAATAAAGGGATTATTTTGTCGTTAAATACTTGAGTCACACAATTGATTCTATTTTATTGCGGTTTCATAAATTAGATAATTGATTATTATTTTAATATAAGATCATTTTGGTTTAAACTCGTTTTCAGCGAGTATTAGATATATATTATTTTAGATAAAAGTAAAAGAGATATATTTGATAGTATTTCTAAACAATAATACAATTACACGCAAAATCCAACAATTTTTAAAATTTTTGAATTCATAAAGTATGTGTATTAAATTGGCTCTGTTAACTTAAGGAAAAACCTATAGCTTTAAGACAACTATATATCATATGCACACTAGAAATAGAACATTCTCAAATATCCCGGTTATGGATTCTATTTATACTTTCTTGGTTTATCATTTAGAAACATTTCCAAAGCATTATTATTTTTAAAAATAGCAAAAATAAGTCCCGTTTCTATCTAGAACTGGATTCAAAAGTACAGAATTAGGAAATATCTAAAGAAAAGGTAAATTAAAGAGTATCTTATTGATGAAACTGCAATACTGGTTTAATCTGGCTTTGGGTCAAAATAGAACCAAAGCATAAAGATATCCTTGCTGTCGATGTATCCAAAGAACGAAACAGGTTTGTTGTACAGAGCGATTTCTATCTCAGGTAGTAAACAATTACGGATTACATTCTGTTTTCATCAGATGGTAGGTACTTGGTACCTCGAGCCCGTAGAATTTGAACTTGTATAATCGCATTCATTCTTATTTCGAGAAAAGCCTGATAGAAAGAACTATGCCATATAAAAGATAGAACTGAAAGCTTTGACGATTATTTTAAGACAAATATTATCTATTGATCAATAACTGTGGTCCAATCCTTTTTTATTTATTTATATAAGTTATGAAATTCGATGTAAAAAATAATTTAATTTAATAAGGCATAAAAAAACTTTAGATGCTTTATTATTATATATTACTATACGTTAGCACTATTTGGAAAGTTAGAGTTTACAGTAACTATTTAATTTTATCCTCATTTGGTTCATATGCATTACACCAACCATGAGGAGCGATTACTTCAGAAGTTCTGCCAAATATGTCAGGACCGCTTTCCTTTACTAGCATACATCTGCCGCCCATGGTGTCCAGCCAATATGTACAGTTATAACAAAAGTAACCTCTTTGTAAATCAGAATCTTTAAATTCATCGCGTTCAACATATGCGATTTTTAACTTGCTAGCTTTTTTTGCTTTAGTCATATTTCCTACAATATCTGCAGTTTTCTCTATGATATTTTTATCGGACATTTTATTTGCACCTCTATTCTTATTCTATATCTTTTTCAAATGGCATCCATAAATAACATATTCCATGAGGTGCAATAACGCCAGAGGTTTTTTCATTTATATCCATTCCTTCGTCAGTTACTAGCATACAATGATTGGGTTTTATAAAATATGTGCAGTTATAACAAAAGTAACCTTTTTTTGTATTTGCCGTAGCAAGCTTATCTATTTCCATATATCCTATTCTAGCTTTTGGTAATTTTTTTTGCTTTATTGTTTCTTCAGGTATTTTTTGAGTTGAAATAAACGAATTTGTTGTAGGTGGGGTTGAGAAATCATTTTGCAAATCCCTATTCACAGTCATATAATCAAAAACATACTATAATACATTGTTTGGTTTACTTATTATAAAAATCCTTTAATTAATATCCATCTAGTTATTATATTTATTTATATATTTAGTTAAAAATTTCCATTTTAGGATGAATGAAATTAACATTTTAAAGATTTTAATGTCCTTTTTTTCAGTGTTTTCAATAAACAATATAATCCGTCATTGTATGGTTCAATTTGTATATGACGATTTTATTGCTGAATAGTCATTAATAATTCAATTATGTATATTATATTGCATTATTATTTTAATGATAATTTTTTTTTCAAAAATTGAATATAGATATAAATCGGGGTGACGACTTCACCTGAGTGATTTCCATTACCATATTTTACGAGAACTTGAATGCAAATCATGGTTATTTTAAAACTTACAGTATTTGATTTTATTAGAATTACTATTATCTTTTAAATTGAAATTGTACCATTCCTTATTTTGTAGATATTATGACAATCTATCTAGAGGTATAAATTCAAAACCTTTTTATCAAATTTCATTACTTAGGTCTTTTTATCTTTCTTTAAAAAATGTTTTTTTGTAATAAAATTTTATTTGCCCAATTACAAATACCGTCCGAAATCCTCGGTTTTAGCGAAAATTTTCTCTCCGGTAATTAAATATTATGACTATATTGAATATGTCGACTTTTCCTTAAATTAACGGGGCCATCATTAAGTTATAGATTTGTCGTGGCCATATGCCATGTAAAAAGCATGTTGAAATTATATTATCATTTGTTGATTTAATTAGTGAATATTTATTTTAGAATTACTGTTGTAACATTTCAAAAATAGTAATGATATTAAATATTGAATTGGCAAAAGAAATAAAATGAAGATAATATATAGATAGATAAATTTTATTTCTATGTCTTTATAGTATAGTATATAGTCCTAATTTTATATTATGGATGTACTAAGATACTGCTTCTTTTGCCATGTTTATACATCTTTTCAAATGATCCTGTTCTTCTTTCAAAATAGAATTAATGGTGGATGATAATTCCTTATCGTCAAAGTGTTTGCAAATTGAGGTCAAAACTTCATAGTGGGTTACTTCGCCCCCTTCTGCAATACATAAAAATTCTACCGCTTCAGATGTATCTGGATCTTCGCCTAAATACGTTTTCATCATTTTAGTTGCTTTTTTTTCTGTTTCTTTTGCTTTTTGTTCAATTTCGTCTTTATCTAGTCCTATATCTTTATCTTCTGAAAGATTAGAAATAACTTTTTGCAGTTTTTCTTCATGAGAACTTGCTTCTTTTTGTATTTCTGTAGATTCATTTTTATTATCTGATTTTAACAATTTCATAGAAATAAGTTCCTCTACCGCTTTTTGAGCTGCTCTTTCTAAACCTAAAACTTCTCCAAGTTTTTCCTCTAAATTTTTTTTGTTTTCTTTAGTTATTGTCTTGGAATTTGTCATCATATTATATTGTATTAATGATTTAAATAAGAGATACAATCTTGTCTCAAAATTATTTATGGTCAGATAATTTCTCTTGGTTATAAATTTTGTATTTTACTATTGTATAATATCTATAGCGTCGACTATATTTAGATAAACATTAGATACAAATATAATATACATTAACATAGATTCTGGATAATTAGAAATTCTAGTTAAATTATTTGTTTTTATTCTTAATATTTGTAGTTTTGCGTTCTTATAAAAATACTGCATTAGGATTCCGACTTGTAACACTTAAAAAAAACAAAATAATTGAAATACTGTCCAAATAATACTATAAAATACTGAATAAACTGTATTACCTGTCATCGAGTAGACCAAAACGTTCCTCCTGATTGTTTCCATTTTCTGTAATCTAAAATAATTTTTTTATGATCAAATCCAAAGTTTTCGTTATCAATATTATCAATATCCATCCATTTTATATCTGCAGCGTCATCTTTTGCTATCGCTTCGGTATTATCGTCGGAAATTTCAGCTATAAATACTGTTGAAATGATATGTCCTCGAGGATCGCGAGTTGGATCTGAATATGCTCCAAGTATATCAATAAGTTTTACAGATAACGAAGTTTCCTCTTTTACTTCACGAATTGCCGTCTCTTCCACTTTTTCATTAGTATCCACAAAACCGCCGGGAAAAGTTAACATACCTTGAAAGGGTTCTTTTTTTCTTTTAACAAATAAGACTTGGGAATTTTTTTGAATTATGATGTCGACGGTAGAAGATGAATTGCTCATAGATAAGATAATACAACAAATAATTTAAGTATGTAAAATTATTTTTGGAATTTGACATGAAAAATATACATTTAAAACAAATATATCTTTCTGACTATTAGTGGCAGAACACCTTCAAAAAATTACCGATGTATAGTTTATCTGTTTATTTCCCAGTTGTATCTAGAAATATTATTGGAGTATTATCTTTTTTTTAAAAAACAGTCATATTTCCTCCGCTAATGGGTATAAAAGTATAAATCTAAAAATATATTTTGATAAGAAAGATCAGAAGACCTAATAAATGAAACGTAATGAATTAGTTCTGAATTTTACGACTGTTAATAATAGTTGAGCCAATATGCATATAATTTCTTATATTTGATATGTTTAGGAAGAACGTGTTCCTACGTGAATGATTTGGGTATTATGTTATTTATGTAAAAAACGTTATGTTACATCCATATCGTAAACATTATTCTTATGCATAAGGTTTTAAACCTATCTCATCATCTTGATTTCAATATAAGAGGTCAGATTGAAAAGGCTAATCTATTAAATAAAATTGGATCTGAAAACTCTATGATTGCTTTCTTTAAATAAAGTCCTATTGAAAATTAAATCGGTGCTGTTCCCTTAAGATGTAAATCCTTATTATGATAATCTTTGAATAAATCCAATCAATTAATTACTTGTTTTAGTTTACATTTCTTTTTTCTACTTGGAAAGTAATCATCAAAGTATCAGGTTCTATCTTTGATATACTGTACAATTCTTTCAATAATGCTTTTCTCAAATGGGGAGTGGATATGATGACTTATATTCAAAAACCTGAAGGCTTAGGATTTCCATGTACCACCATCTGTGGACACCGGGGGTGAACCATATTATTCTACAATATCGGATAGAATATATTCTACGACAAACATTTTTCGTTCTTTAGATATACTTATTCCAAGAATCTTTGTTTTCAGGTTCAATGACAATCTTTATCCAAATGTGCTCTTGTCCAACTTTAATTACAGTCTCATATATAATGTAACCCGAAATTTTCTTTTTCTTTGATAATTTTTCGAGGATTATACTTTTGAATCGCGTTCCCAATAGATATATGATTACGATTGATAAAACAGTCTAATAGTCTATCCTCTATCTTTCTTTAAAAAAGACCTGAAAAATAACACACAAACCATAACCCGTATATTCTGAGGTTGTTCTGTTTCTAAAAATCACAAATGAAATTGAACACTTCAACCGATAGATTTTCCTTTAGTGAACAGAGCGATAGAATCATATAATTATGAATTAGGTCGTTTGTTTGTTGATATAAAAAAATTATCTGTTGAGTATAATATACCAATTAGCATATGTCTTCTAAATTGTATTTCGTAACAAATAGTTCCTCATATCCAGATTAAATCTTTTTGTTCTGAAATAATTAGATATCTTATTTTTAAAATCTGTAAATGATTGATAATATTTCAAAACAAGTAGATATCGTTTTGAAATATTCCATATCTCCTCCATTACCATAAATTCGGGTGATGCAGTTGGAAGATATACAGGTATCAAAGCATCCTTGTTTTCCTCAAAATACTTTAGGACCTTCTTGGATTTATAATGAGGAGATGCTTTATCCATGAACAAATAGCATTCTGGAAATTTATCATGTATTTTCTTTAGATAATCAAGAAATGTATCGCCATTAATTGTCATACTGCCTGAATAGTTGCTTATTCCCTCCAAGACAGAGGGCGCCAAAAATACATGAATGTTTATGTGAACCTGTTACTCTAACTACAGGTCTTTTATCTTGTTTAATCCAAACGCGTCTTACAAGATTCGTAAAAAAAGAATGATTCATCCAGTGATACTATAGTAAATCCATCTTGCTGCTGCTGCTGCTGCTGTATATTCACAAATATCTGTTCTGTCTTTTTTTTGAAATTATTTTTCTCTTCCAAAGACGCAGTATTAACATGTACTTTTCTTGGCACCTTCTGTTTAAAGCCCCATTTTCGAAGTATACGGTATATGTGGGTATAGTGATATTTTATACCGCTTTTCTTTATGATTAATTCTTCAACCTGCTTTGTAGTCCAACCTTGTTTGGAGCGGGATAGTTCCTTTTTAATTTGGTAACTTGTTTCTTTAAATAGTTCAGGCGGTCTACCTGTTTTTATTCTATCTTTTAATCCTCCTAAACCTTCTTTATCATATCTTTTTAACAATCAAAAGCCCACGGATTGCTTCTATGCATTTCATTTACAACACGAAATGGAATTTGTTTATCTTCTCTTACCTTGATAATTAGAAGTAGTCTTTCCTTTACTTTTGGATCGTGTTCTTTTTTGTATAAATTAATCAATTTAGATTTGGGCAATGATGCCATTGAGTATATATAGAATAATACAAGGATCTTAGATAGCTTTTGTGTTTTATGATGAATATCCAGATAAATTGTTTAGCATACTTGTGCTAATTGGTATAATGTTTAAATCTTGAAAGCAGGTTACTTATACTTTTATGTATTTATAGGTGATCGATCGAAAGAAAAACTATAACTAATACGTTATCTATTCAATGGATTTCATCTCTTGGTTACCAATACCGACAATATATTAGTGGAACAAAATGAGAAATCTCATGAGAAATTAATTGTCTAATTTATTTTCTATGGGACGATTCTCCACCTTTTTTTGCAACTCTTTCTCTTGTTTCTTCATCTGCAGATGCTAATCCTTTTTTATTACTATTTGATGAACTCTCTTTCTTATTATGAACATTATCTTCGTTTGTTTTGTTTGATGCATGTCCACCGTGAGAATTCTCACCACCTTTGCGTCCTATTTCAGCCATATGTTCTGGTCCATATTTTTCTATTACAGCTTCTCCTCCTAAATGTCCAGCTTCTGCAACAGACATTGTTCCTTTCTCTTTTTCATCTTTTTTATCTACCATGGTGAAATAAGGTAATAAAAATATATTAAGATCATCTATTTATTTAAAAAATGGAAAAATACCAAGGTCAATTTTAATGTATATATATTTTAAGCAAAACTTAAATATATTTTTAGAATATGATGGATAGATTGATATTGACATTAAGTATTTGCTGACTCAACATACATTAATTCATTGTATTCTTTAAAATGGAATGTTGTTAATTTCTTTGATAAACACAAAACTTTTCAAAAATTCAATAGTGATGTTTATATTCAGAATTTTTTTGGGCTTACTATTTAGAAATAATGACAATGAATACCTTTTTTACCTTAAAACAGTTCAAGTATTAATCTATGATATAAACGTAATTTAATTCTGTTTAAAAATGGTCCAAGGAGACCTGTGAACACCACTGGTTAGCTTATCTTATTCAATCTAGAAGTGTTATTTACAATACTTTTTTATAATTTAAATAAATATATGATATAAATTACAATATCATTCAATTAATTTATTTATTTATATTTTAATAATTAACTAATAAAAAATTCGATATTACATCAATATATAATTTGTTATGTATATATTGTTAATGACATTATCAAACGAGTCTAATAATGAAAGAGATTATGAAGAGGGATCTGCAGGAACAAATAGAGGCAGAAAAAGTGATCCATTAAAAGAGTTTGAAAAAAATGAAGCCATGACACCAGCTAAATTAAATGCGGGAGAACCTACTGCAGTAAAAAGAGATTCCAATGATCAAAAAATTACTGATGAAGGTCAAACAGGAACTGATACCGAGCAAGCAAACGAGGAATATCGTAAGCGCGGTATGACTAAAACTAGTGAGTAAACAAAAAATAATATAAATATTTTTATTTATTTATTTGTTATTCTCTGTATTAAAATCAAATGTTAAAATAATGTATATTATTAGATATAGTAGATATACATTGTTATAATCTCTATACCCGCATATTAAGTAAAAATCCATTGAAGTTATCTATACTCATACCGTTAAATTATCAAATTCATTCATCATCCTTTTTGACGCAACCATAAACAGTTCGATATATTAAACTACAACTCATACAGTATCGTCGATTTCTTGTAAATTATAGAAAATAGTGTCTCTGTATGTCTGCCTATTCCTTTTCTTTTGTGATAAAAGCAATATTTTTAAAAAAATTTAATTTTATAAATATCGAAGGTAAAATATATCAGCAAATTTGTGACTTCGATACATGATTATTTTAAACCTTACAGATTTTCCTTGGGTAAAATCTTGTCTTGTAATTGTATAGTCTTATTGGTAAAAAGGAATGTTTGTAAATTTTTGTTTATATAGAAATTGTTTCCTTTACAGTTAACTATTCTAATGATAAAATCAATTCAATATAATTATATTTTAACTACGTAGCAAATTGACAACGCATACAAATAACATTGCTGATAAGATAAAAAAGATAGTATATTTGATATCTATGATATCTTTAATCGTTTTTATGGGATGCCTTGCCGCCCTCTTTTGCTACTCTTTCACGAGTTTCTTCATCAGCTGCTTGTAATCCTCTTTCTTCATGAGGTGCTTCTCCGCCTTTTTTTGCTACTCTTTCACGAGTCTTTTCATCCGCGGAAGCTAATCCTCTATTTTCATTGTTAGTCATATTATGAGTTAGTAATTAACAAAATATTTAACTATCTTATATAATAAATCGACTCTATATCTGATTGATATAATTTGTTACATTATCTTGGTCAATAATTAGCCTATGCCATTTTTTGCCACAGTTCACTTAAGGTATAATTTCTTATTATGATAATCTACAAATAAATCCAACCAATTAATTACTTGTTTTAGTTTACATTTCTTTTTTCTACTTGGAAAGTAATCATCAAAGCATTCAGTTCTGGCTTTAATAGATCTCTTGCATAATTAGCACCATTGAGAAAACTTCTAAAAAGTTGATATATTTTAATCATGATCCGCAAACTAAAATAAAAATATTACAGAATATGATGGAGAATCTATAAAATTTTGATAGGCGTCTAATTATGCAAGATATCTAATATATTGTATAGTTCTTTGAATGATACTTTTTTCAAAAGATGAATGTATGTGATGATGTGGATTCAAGAATCTATATGCTTGTGGGTACCAAGTACCACCGTCTGACGAAACGAGATGTTTGCCATATTCTTCTACAACGTCCAAAAAGAATTGTTCTTTAGCAACAAACGCGTTTTGTTCTTTCGATATATCAAAAGAAAGAATTTCTTTATCTTTTAGTTCAATAGCAACCCATATCCAAATGTGCTCTTGCTCAACTTTAATTACAGTCATCTATAATATACTGAGATTTTCTTTTTCTTTGAAAAAATTTTTTGAGGATTATACTTTTGAATCGCGTTCCAAATAGATATATGATTTCGTTTGATAAATCAATCTAATAGTCTATCTGCTGCTTTTCTTAAAGAAAGACCTGAAAAATAAAAATATAAACCATCGCCAATATATTCTGAGGGTGTTCTGTTTCTGAAAATCACAAATGAAATTGAACATCTTAAAGCTATAGACTATTCTTAAGTTAACAGAGTCTGTTATCTATCAAATATTCTAATAATTAAATCCGATATTTCTAAATTTTATGTAAAGATAAAATTGTTTGTGCTCAAATTAATGTAAATTTATTGAAATTGAGCTGAAGATAATCTATTAACTAAATTAATAATATTTTAGAAAATCCTAAAGTTAACAGAGTCATAATTATACACAATGCCAATTATCATTATATTAGAATGTATTTATATTAATATTAGATCTTGCATAATTAGAAACTTTTAATTCGTTTCACTAATGATTTACTACTTATCTTTTACCAATACTAGTTCGTCATTCTATAGTTTACTAACCCTGAAACTATATCAGATATTCGGTTGTACTTTCTTAATCTGTTTCTAAAAACCTCTCCATTATCCTGTACCTTTTCAATCAACAAATGGTATGCTTATCATTATCTCTATTTAAAATAAATTTTGTTATACTCTTTTTCTTCTTGCGATAGTTCTACATTTCTCTTCTTTCTATTTGGTATGGATGATAGTTGTTCTGGAAAATCCTTTTCAATACCATGATATCCTATATCAACTACAATAACGACTTGTTTTTGAATGACCGGATGGTTATTCTTGTATATATTATAATTATGTTATCTTCCTTTCTTGTGAGCGACCTTATGAATAATAGAGCCACGATTGTTAACCATCAGTTGATTTTTAACAGAATACCTTTTCTTTTTGCCTGAATAGTACAGCTTACATCTTCTACCCTCAACAGGTCTTGGTACCTGTTGTTCTGAGGAATCTATCAAGGCGAGAAATCCGGGAAAATATGTTCGATTTCTCCAGGAGTTTTTAGCCTCTTTGTTTTGCTGCAAATTTTCTGCGGAATAGGTACGCATTTTCTTATCGACCTTTCAATCCTTTGAATGTCCTTACAAACGTTACTTTGATCTAAATTAAAGAAAAAGACATCTAATGTGTATGTGATATATAGATGATAGTAAAACAAAAGCATAAGAAATTTATCTTTTAACTGTAGTTTAAATGGCCTCCTTGCACCTAAATTTAGTTCTCTATTTTTTTTAATAAACGCTGTTTCTCATATTTATTAGATCTCTTGCATAATTAGAATAAACAGCTATATGATTAACTGTACATCAATTTCTTGTCCTTTCTTTGCTTTCATATAATAGACTGTCCAAAAAACCATTTCTTTTTAAATCATTTACTGGACTAACAATAAAAGAATTTGATGAGATTTACGGCGAGATAACAAAACGATATGTCAAACATGAGATACAACGATTATCTAAAAGAAAATAACAGAGAAAGGGACATAGGTACTGGTAGAACTTTCAAACTGGATATAAAAAATAGATTTCTAATGCTTTTAGTTTACTACCGTCTGTACATCACTTACACATTAGCTGGCTTTCTGTTTGATTTGGATCAGAGTAACATCTGCAGAGACATACAAAAGATAGAAAATTTGATTAGAAAATGCATGCCAATTCCACAGAAATTATATAACAAAACAAAGAGGCTTCGAACCACTGAAGAGGTGGAGAAATATTTTCCAGGCTTCCTTGCTTTTGTCGATTCAACAGAACAACAGATTCCAAGACCTGTAGATAAACAAAGAAGAAAGAGATACTATTCGGGAAAGAAGAAAAGACATACTGTAAAGACACAGCTTATGGTTAACAACCAAGGTACTATCATTCATAAAACACATTACAAGAAAGGACACAGACATGGCTACGATATCTATAAAGAGAATCATCCTATCACTCACAAAGATGTTCTAAATGTATTTGACCTTGGATATTTAGGCGTAGAAACTGATTTCCCTGGGCAATTATCATCCATACCAAATAGAAAGAAAAGAAATGTAGAACTATCACAAAAAGAAAAAGAGTACAACGAAAGTCATTCTAGAAAAAGGATAATTATAGAGCATACCATCTGTAGATTGAAAAAATATAGGATATTAGCAGATGTATTTAGAAACAAATTGAGAAAATACCATAGAATGTCAGACATAGTGGCAGGGTTGATAAACTATAAAATATTAAATCAACAGAACTAGAAATTCATGTAGAATCCAGAAGTAAGATCTAGATTTCTCCTAATTATGCAAGAGATCTAATAGATCTTTTTATTAATTCTTTGATAATATTATCAAACTTTTATACTGTCAATCCAGTGAAGGATTTGAATAGCAATGGTTTTTTCGACGACCTCTCGTATGAACGCATAGAGCGAACATTTTAAAGAACTTTGGGTCACAAAGATTTTTGCTAGTAGTTATGCAAGAGATCTATTAAAATAGAATTTTTCAATTATAACAATAAAATAATTGTAAATTATTAAAAGCATAATTAAATTGGAAACAATAAAAAAGAAAAAATAAATACCAATAATTTTTATTTTTTATATGCCTAGCACCGATCGCATACTTGAATTAATAAGAGTTAAAAAACAGTTAAAAAACATAAGTAATAATCATATCAAATATTTAAAATCCTATTTAACTAATGAGGGTTTTTTTGCAGTTCCTCATATATCACATAAAGAATTTGATAAAACAATATATGAAAACGCCATAAAATATGGAAGGTTGTCTACATGCTTTGCTTTAATGTCTTTATTAAAATCTTCTTTTACGATATCTGATATAGAAAAACAATTGCAGAGAAAAAATATTTTTAAAGATTTTATTGATAAATTGCTTCTTGAATCTTCTGGTTGGACTAGCAAATATAATCATGAAATATATGATATTTTTAGCACACCATTTAATTTACTTTTGTTAAAAAAAATTAAAGATGAATTACATATCGAAAAAATAGGCTTTGATAATTCTTATGTTCAACAAGCAATTCAATCGATAGTAAAGAATTTGCAAGAAAATAATTACTATTTTTTGAATCAAGGAAAGAGAATGCCTTCAGCCTTTGTTACATACTACTCAATTGAATCTCTTTATGAATGGTATGATGAAATAGAAAAATTTTGCAAAAAAGATTATTTGAATACGTTACACTATAAAAAATTATTAGAAAGTATAGCATTAATTTTTGAAAATGTTTTCTTATGGGCAAGAGATAAATTATTTCAACAAATTGCGTATTATAGTGCAAATGATTTAGATAAAAAGGATTCTACTCTTGCATTTTATTGTATGTTTATTTATAAAAAGTATAATACAACTTATAAAAAAAAAATTAGTTACTCTAATGAAGATTATAATAAATACATTATAAAAAAAATGATAGACTATTTACTTGGAGACAAATATAGTATAGAAAACATTTGGGCAAAAAACGATCTTATAATTAGCACTAATGATTCATCCATTTATACCTTTAGTCTTTCTATTTTAGCAGAGTTTTTTTTTGTGATGGACGCAGACGAATACGAGAATTATTTTATTGATTCGGTAGATAAAATATTAGAATGGATAATAAATAATGAAAGAAAAGCAGAATCGCTTCAAATATTGCCATCATCGAATCGCTTTGGCAAATACTTTGGATGGTTACCAATATTTATAAAAAATAAAATAGAAACGAATGAATTGATCCCTTATTGTTACAGTACATCTTTAGTTTTTAGTGCAGTTTTGAAATTACAACATTCGTTAAATAGAATGCTTATACCTAAAATTATATTAGATGAATTTAATGGAGAATATAGAAATTTATCAAATACCGATAATTTTAACAAATTAATGGACTCAGTTATATCTCATCAAGATGGACAAAAAATAAGCGTAAAAAAAATATTATATAATTCTGTATTGTACCCTAGATTAAAAAACTCTAGATATTTAGAAAATGTGCCAACTGCAATATGTCTGTATGGACCTCCAGGCACAGGTAAAACCACTATTGCTTCCACCGTGGCCGAGGTATTAGGATGGTCATTTATACGTATTGAACCTAGTGCATTTGTAAAAAATGGGGTTGACAAATTTGCTCAAAGGGTAGGATATGTTTTTGAGTGCTTAAAACATTTGGAAAAAACGGTGATTTTGTTTGACGAACTGGACGAATACATAAAAAAGCGGATCACTGAATCAGATAAAGACTCTCAAAATACCGATTTTTTCAATAGACTATCTACCAATATTTTTCTTACGGAAATAGACAAATTATACAAAGCCAATAAAAATATTATATATTTTATTGCTACAAACAATATTGATAATATCGATGAAGCTATTACGAGAGATGATCGGATTGACTTTAAAATATTTATTGATTACATTTATCCAAAAGAGATGATCGGAATACTTGAAGAATATATCGATGAAACCATTAAAACTCAAAATAAAAGTATGTTTAAAACAAATCGGGAAAGTGAAGATAAATATAAAGATCTAATGAATAAATTAGAAAATGAAATATCATTGAAGAGTATAAATTACAAAAAATGGTTAATATTCATTAATAACTTTATTGATATTATTGAGAACAATATTACATATGGAAATGAAATATTGAATGAAATTAAAGACAATTTTATTGATATAGATCCAAGATATTTAGCAATGAGAAAAGAACAAGTAAAAAAAAATAGGATTGATGTAAGAATAATTAGAAATTCTGCTTATATAAAGTATGGAGAATTTAAGATATAAATTAAAGTTCAAAAAGGCAAAACAATAACTAAGAGCCTGTCCCAAATTTATCTTTTCTGTAGATTTTCGTACTACTGGATAGTAGTACCAATATAAGGTAATTATCTGACTTTTTCTCATACCTTGATGATAGTTTCCTGATCCTGTTATGCCTTAATTTGTTCTCTCTATAACCCTCATTTTGCATAATGTTCTTCCTATTTGAGTAATATTGTGTTTAATTTTGACCTGTTCTTACTCCTTTTCTTTCCATTTTTTTTGTGTCTTTGGAGGAGTATGCATTACATATCCTCGTTTGATTAGTCCTTGTTCTTGAGGCTGGGAATTGTATGCTTTGTTTAAACATAGATGTTGCAGAATTCTTTTTTTTCTCGTTTTAATTTCATATACAAGTAGTTGTTTGACAATTGCATTATCAGCCGCATCTGTTACCCGTTTGATATCATCTTATCTATCTGAAGAAATAACTATAGATAGAGGTACACCATTTTTATCAGTTAAAATATTTCTTTTTGTGCTGAGTTTGCTTTTGTCAGTGGATTTGTGTCCAGTCATCTCTCCAATAAAAGCGACTTTATGGACATGCTATCGATAAATTGCTAGATCCATTTGATACCAATAAGGCCATCATGGATTTTCAATAGTTTTATCTATCTATTTTTGAATATATTAAATCTATACCATTCGTGAAACTACAATAACCGGTAGAACTAGAGCAGTATTCTTTTGGAAGCATTTTCCGCTGGCATCCTGTTCTTAATACATAGATAATTCCATCAATCAATCACTTTTCTATATGGAACAATTCGCCGACCAATTATCTTGAATGGTTTTCTTTTTCGGAAAATACTTTTAATCTTATCTAATAATTCATCAGAAATCTTGAGATAATGAGATGTTTAACTTTTTTTTCCTTTATTTTCTTCTTCTTTTGAATGAAGGCCACAGTTTATCAAAAGAGGGAAAGAGTTATATTCCTGTCGAATTTTGGGATAAGCTATTAGCTTTAGAGAGAAGCGAAACAGTATTACATAAATAACTTATTGCAGAAATTCAAATAAACGAATAGTTATTGGCAATTGTTTGATAATTACTTGGTTATGATAGTTAAAGCATCATGAAAATAACAATGTATAAAATAACATTCGTCTTATATTTGAGTATATGTCTCAGGGCGACTGGTTTACTACTTATTTTCAATATGAACATCTCAGTGAAATGTTACATGTTATTCTTTATGCCTCACAATCTTTTGTAGGTACAACTCCAATACTGTATCACATTACATATCAAAATAAAGACATTCTTTTTATTCATACGGGTATCATAGGGGGAGTATTGGCGCACTATCATATTCTTGAATCAAGGCCAAAAAACAGATTTGTCGAATTAAATAAAATTACGTCTGATTTTAAATTCGTAAATAAGATAGGTAATAATCCACAATCAATTTATATTCCAATTGCTAGTCTAGTGAAATCAACTCTAGCGTTTCCACTAGATAGTTAGCTGAAAATTATGATTAAAGTTATACAAAACGTAAAAACTCATTAATGCTAAATGTATCACTAAAGATAATTTTTGTCATATGACTTTAAATAATATATTTAGTAAATATCAAAGTTATTAATTATTGTGCTAGTTAATAATAAAATTGTAGAAAAAAGATAATGATCCTAAAATATAGGAAAGGCTCTAATTATCAAATTAGGAGAAAATGGTTAAATTCCTTTTCATGTTGTAAAAGAAATAGATCGAAGCGATTGTTGGGATTCAGATTAATTAAAAAGATGTCGTGAAGGCTTGGAAGAACTAAAAGATGGCACAAAAAGCGTTAGATCGTCCGAGCTGCCTGGAGAGGCACGTTACCTAATTAAGAAAGAACTAATAGAAAGTATCCTAGATTGGAATACAAAACTGGTTGGAGTTACTTATGAAGAAAGGCGGAATCAAACATTCCTATACTCACATATATAGCATACTTCGTAAATAGGATTTTAAACAGAAGGTCCAAAAAAAGTAACTTATTAATATTATATCTCCTAAGGAAAAAGATGCTTTATGAAAAGATCCCCAAATGTTTATGAATATATTATATCTGCACAGCAAGGAGATTAATTTATCTTAGTATCTGCGAATGAACCATTATTATTTTATGATTCTCGTTTAAAACATGAAGATTCATGAAAATAAAAGACCGGTTGTCAGACTAACAGATTTACACGAATAATTTGGATTTTTGGTGCAGTAGATATTGAAGGTAAACAACTATTCAGACAGTATGACAAATTCAGCGAGATATATTCCTTTGATTATCTGACGTAAATTTTGTATAAAATCTCAAAGTGCCATTCAGTTTATGGAAAAGGAGCCGATAACATACTATAAATGAAAAAAGTTGTTACATACTTTAAAGAAAACAGGGATACTTAATTTCCATATATTTTCTAATTACATACCTCAGTTTATGGTCGTAGAAGAAGTTGGGATTACATATAACCGAAATCTATTTGTTTTACAATATTATCGGTCTTTTATAACTTTAAAAGATAATATTTCAAAAATATTTTAGATTTAAAAAGATTCGATCTTCATGAGAAACTGTTTGTTAATAGATGTAATTAAAGAGTATCTTATTATACTAGAACACTACCTCAGATTGATAGAAACCTATTCTATAAATTCAATAATTTTAATTAAAAGTCTTAATTGAGCCCAAGTAACAAAATTTTATTAGAATTGATTAAACTAATATTTAGATTATATATAGATTTACAAATACTTGAATGAATAGTGATTGAATGGATTTATACAACCGTTTCTACCCATAATATGCATATTCATTGACTAGTACAAACAAACTTCATGATAGTCACGGAAATTATAAAATAAAAATATTAAGTAATTCTATCAAATATTATCTACCTCGAGTTGAAGGCTATCTTGAAGTTATAAAGAAATTAGCTTCGACATATAGTGGAATGTCACTTATTGAATTTGATGGTTATTTTGAAAAAAGGTTTGAGCCAATTAAATATGTTCGAGCCGAAGTTCATACTAATGATGTGAATAAAGAAAAAATAATCGAATCTGCAAATAATATAAGAAAAATGCTAAATCAAAAGAGTTTGGCAATAGAATATAATAACCAATTGATATTGATAGAAGAAGAATAAAAACAGTGGCTAATAAAATACATGAAAGTTTTTTAAATTTATAAATATTGTATAGAGGTGTATGTCAAAATAATTGTATAAATTAGTATTAAATATAAACTAAATATGGAGTAATTGGGTAATATATCCACTTTTTTTGTACCTTATTGTTACGGTAGTTTAAAATTAATAGTGAATCTATCTTCTAATGGGTAAAAAACCATCTTTATCTTTTGATTTGACTGGATAATCCTAGATAATTATTTCAGAACATTCTTGAAACATTTTATCAACTAAACGTTATGATATTCAATAGTTTTGTGAAATAATTGCGCGTCTTAGACAATATCTATTGATCATTGCAATGTAAAAATATATTTGTGACAACAAAGCCAATAATAATGATACTATTCAATAAATGATACTATTCAATAAATGATAATAAAATATGTCTGATAACAATAATAACTTTCCATCTGTAAAAGAGATAGAAAATGCCCGAATTGTATTAGATGCATACAATATAAACAAAACACCTTTACAAAAATCAAATACTTTTTCCAAAATTATTGACAACAATCTTTATTTAAAAAACGAGGCGTTACAGGCAACAGGTACTTTTAAGATTAGAGGTGCACTATATAAAATAGACAAGATAATCAAAGAGCAAAAGGCAAAAGACAATAGGTTTGACTTTAGTAATAGTAATAGTAATAGTAATAGTAAGACAACCAACAGTGATAATCGTAATATGGGTGATATATATTCTGATAAAAAGAATAATTTAGGTATCATTGCTGCCTCTGCTGGAAACCATGCACAAGGTGTAGCTTTGGCATCACAAATGAACAATTTGCCATGTACCATAGTAATGCCTACCAAGGCACCTACTTCTAAAATAGCAGCTACTAAAGCCTATGGAGCTAAAGTGATTGTGGAAGGTGAGGATTACGATGATTCTTTTATATTGTCTGAAAAAATTGCAAAAGATGAGAATCTTTATCAAATACATGCTTATGATGATCATGATGTTATTGTAGGACAGGGAACAATTGGATTAGAAATTTTAGAAGACTTGCCTGATGTTGATGAAATTTATGTTCCTATAGGTGGTGGAGGATTGGCCGCGGGTATATCTATTGCAATAAAATCTAGAAAGCCTGGTGTTAAAATAATTGGAGTGGAATCAGAAGCCTACCCTGCAATGAAGCAATCTCTTGAAAATGGATATGTGCATTCAATAAAAAAAGGAGACACTATAGCCGATAGTATTTCGATAAAATCGCCAGGTAGACTTCCTTTTAATATTCTTAAAAAATATCTGGATGATATAGTCTTGGTTGACGATTTGTCCATAGTCAAAGCGATGTTTCTTCTTATGGAACGAGAAAAAATAGTTATAGAACCTTCTGGAGCTGTAGCAATAGCATATCTCATCAAAATGCATGAGAGATCTAAAAATTATAATGATCTTGATAGAAATGGTATTGATAAAAATAGAATACAAAAAAATGTGGTTGCATTATTGTCTGGCGGAAATGTTGATATGTATCTTTTAGGACAGATTGTTTCAAAGGGATTAATGCAAACGGGGCGATTATTTAAAATCTTTATCAAATTGCCTGATAAGTCAGGGTCATTTAAAAATATAATAGACATCCTAGTTGATCTGAGAATAAACATAGTTGAAGTCTTTCATGATAGATTGAGCCCAAATATTGCACCTGGAACTGCAGGTGTTTTTCTTAGTCTTGAGATGGAGAATGAAAGTTATTCTGAAAAATTAATTTCTAAATTGAAGGAAAAAGGGATCGACTTTACAATATAAATATAATATATTAGATCTCTTGCTTAATTAGAAACAATCTAGACTATTTCTTCGGGATTCTATGTGGATCTTGTTCTAATTATTCAATATTCTATAATTTACCAAACTTGAAACTATATCTGACACCTTGTTATATTTTCTCAATTTGTTCCTAAACACATAACTCATTATCTTGTACTTTTTCAATTGACAAATAGTATGCTTATCCCTATTCTTTTTTTAGCATGAATAGTGTTGTAATCTTTTTCTTCTTAATAGTTCATGGTTTCTTTGTTTCCTATATGTATGGATGACAGTTTTTCTGGGAAATCCCTTTCTACACCTAAATACCATAGATCAAATACATTAACAACCTCTTTGGGAGTGACAGGATGATTCTTTTTATAAATATCATAATCATGTCTTTTTCCTTTCTTATGTGCAACCTTATGAAGAATATGACCACAATTGTTAACCATCAATTATCTTTACAGTATGTCTTTTCTTTTTGCCCGAATAGTATATCTTTTTTCTTTTATTATTTACAGACCTTGATATCTGCTGCTATTTCTGTAGAATCAATAAAGGCAAGAAATCCTGGAAAGTATTTCTATACTTCCTCTGGTGTTTGTAGCCTCTTTGTTTTGTAATATGTTTTTTGTAGTATGGGTAAATTTTCTAATCAAACTTTATATTTTTTTTATATGTCTCTAAATAGTACTCTGATCAAGGTCAAATAAAACACCCGTTAATGTGTAAGTGATGTAAAGACGATAATACACTAAAAGCATGAGAAATCTATTTTTTGTATCTAGTTTGAATGGTCTTCCTACGGCGCCTGTTTCTCTTTCTCTACCTTCTTTTCTTTTGGATAGACTTAGTACTCAAGTTTGTCACATCTTTTTGTTATTTCTTTATCAATTTGTTATCAAATTCCTGTATGGTTAATCCAGTGAATGATTTGAAAAGCAGTGGTTTTCTGGATAACCTCTCGTATGAAAACATTTGGAGAGTAGGTAAGGAAGGAACTTTAGATCATAAAGCTGTTTTGATGTAATTACGCAAGAGATCTATTAATTATCGGGCTCAACTATGGAACTTTTTTATCTGATATACATAATAATAAATATATTTCTACAATTTTAGTTAATTAGACTTATATTCTAGTAACGTAATTTGAGAAATTATATTAAAAGTATTTCAGAAAATTTAAGATAATAGATCTGATCAATTATATGTAGCAATTGGTAACTAATAATCTGGAAAAATTCTCTGTCTTGAAATCACTGGAAATATGGAATCTTAAATTTATGGGCTTTCTTTATTAAGACTAGAGCCATACATATTGATTTATTATTTCAATATTATTTTGAATGTTTTCAACCAGTTGTTCCTTGCATGCTATTATGGTAAAATCTATTTAACATAGTCGTTATTGAAGCGGGCTCGGAGGGATTTGTTCTAGCGTTTATAAGGAAACTGCAGTTATTATTATATTTTTTATTTCTTTAATTGTTTATATGGTGTTACGAATAGAATAAATCATGTTGATAATTGATATGGATTGAAAGATAATATTGTTACTTTGTATTTGCAATTGTGTAACATCACAATAGGAAATAAATCAAAATAGTAACAATAATGATGAGGTGGATAAATAAGGATGGCAGTATGGAATTCAAACGAATAAACAATCGTTAGTTCAAACATGTATTTTTTAATGCTTTTTGTTATAAATTGAGCAAGTTACTCTTTTGAACTAAAATTAATATAAAATTTAAAAGTTTGAAACGGGTGTTAGATGATATAAACTCATTTAATACCGTTCCCTCATAATTTGGGTAATATCATTCATAATATGTCATAAATATAGGATTTATGCTATATCTTTATTTGCTATTATATGTGTTATGTATTTCTATTCTTTTAACAAAAAATAGTTGATTAGATTTTTTTATTGCTTTGTATGGTATATTTTGCAGTTTCAGTATTAGAGTTTATATTAGCATCTTGAACTGCTGATGCTAGTTCTTTTGTATTGTGTTCAAATGTTTTTGCTGCATTAACGTTTTGATTTAATATGTGTCTTGAATTTTCTTTTGCTTGGTGTAATCCTGATTTCCATGAATCCAAATTGGAGAATATAATGTTGTTTGAGAGTCTCACTGAAGATACTGCATTATCTGCTACGTTGCTAACAAATCTACTATATGCTTTGATAATTGAATCTGGAGAATTCCAGCTATTGACTACTTTGACAAAGATTTCATTGTAGGGCTTCCATGCTGATTGTATTGAATTAATTATATCCTTTTGAGATTCAATATAATTTTCTGAAATTTCTTTTGTAGTCTGTAGTGATTGCTCTTGATAACTATTTACAATTGCATTATATCTTGGAATCTCAGTTTTTGATTCATCTAATGATCTATTGATATTATGTTTAGTTTCATCAAATGATTTGTTGATTGATTCTTTGAAATCATTGTTATTTTGATTATTAGTATTATAGAAATATTCTGTGTTGTTTGAAATGTTCTTTGACACAATATATATTAGTTAATATACTATTTAAACTTTGGTAATTATAGGAATTTATTACCATAAAAATCCTTTGACAACTACAATATTGAAATTTATGATAAGAATTATTTTAAGAACATAATTAATGAAGATCTGTAGCATAAATGATTCTATTATATTAATTGGTTATTTCATTAATTTTATTTTCTAAATTATTATCTACTGCTAATAGTTCTAATTCTGATTCCTATTTGCATATTTTATTAAATACCATTCATTAATTCGAATTCTGAAATGAAACATATCGATTATTAAATTAATTTTCATAAATCTATATTTTAAACTACGGATCAACTCAAGCAACAGCACATTATTTTTGAAATAATTTCTAAAATTAAATAAAAGCACTAGTAAAAATGGGATTAAAGGGCAATAAAAATAACTATAATGAGTGAATCGATAAACAAGGCTTTGGAGGTATTTCTAAATGATAAACCAAGAAAGTACAAGTATAAGCCATAACCGATGATATTTGAGGATGTTTTATTTCTAATATGCATGTAATATATGATTGTCTTAAAGCTATAGGTTTTTCCTAAGTTGACAGAGCCAATCATCATGATATACTTAAAGATATGGATGTTATAGATGATTGAGGTAAATAAATTGATATTATAAAGAGTAATATAGAATGTATACCAACTATAAGTATGACAACGAACCTATGCAAATCATCTGTTCCCAAGGTTCAAAGAGCTTTAATATTACAAGGGGGTGGAGCACTTGGTGCTTATCAGGCAGGGGTTTTCAAGTCACTTTATGAAAAAATAAGTAATCAAAAGAACGAGGATAGTAATGATGTACCTTTATTTGATATCATCGCAGGAACATCTATCGGAGCCATAAATGGTGCAATATTAGTCAGCTATTTTCTTGAAAATAAAACCTGGAAAGGTTCTGCAGAAAGATTAGAATATTTTTGGGAGTACTTATCTGTGCCTACACCACAAATATCAGAAGCATTAAAACTATGGAAAGTGGAACATGATAAAGGAAATCCATTAGTTGCTTCAGAAGAATCTGCAAGAAGATACTATTCAGTAAAAGAATTTTCAAAATCAGGGGTAAAAAATGTATTCAAGCCCATTCACCCTCCAAAAAAAGATAATAAATTTTGCGATCCTCAAAATCAATGGCTTTTATATGATAACCAACCATTAAGAAAAAGCATTGAAAAATTTGCTAAATTTCCAATTGCAACTAGCTTTGAAAGAGGCGAACCACGGTTACTTGTAATTAGTATTGATGCAGCAGAAGGTACAACTGTTACATTTGACAGCTATGAAAACGAAAAAGGAAAAAGAGAAACAGAATATGGCGATTCATTATTAGGAAAATCCATCATTATAAAATACAACGAGGGTATTGGAATCAAACATGTAATTGCAAGTTCAACATTGCCCGAAGTCTATGCTTATGAAGATATAGATGGGCATAAGTTTTGGGATGGTGGTTTATTAAGCAATACTCCAATTAAAGAATTACTGGAAGCACACAAACAATTCTGGGAGGGAAAAATTGGTTCTGAAAATCTTGAGAATTCCTTTAGAAGGAATATAGAAAGTAAAGGTAACATAATAAATGAGCGCCATGAATCAGAATGTAATAGTCATGTTCAAAGGATCCCGGACTTGGAGTTATACATTGTAAATTTGTTGGATCCCAAGGAAAACAACAGTAATGCAGATAAGAATATGGTCCCTCAAGATTTTGATGGTGTTAGAGACAGACATATTGATATAAAACTGAGTGGTGGATACGATGCAAAAAGAGATGGACTTTATACAGACTATATAACTTTAATTGAAAAGTTGATTAGTCTTGGAGATAATGACGAAACAATAAAAGATAAAATTAATAGAATATTGGATGACAATACACCAAGGCGCTTTAATACAGAAGAGATTAAAAAAAATATTGATATACTCAAAAATACATTTAAAATAATCAAAGTAGTTCAAATACAACGTAAGGATGATATCGATAGTATTTCAGGAAAACTTGCTGACTTTACTTCTGAAACAATAAATAAATTAATTCGGGATGGATATGAAGATACATTGAGTAAATGATATTTTCAATTATTGAAGGTAATTGATAGTTGATTTGTAATTTTTGCATCCATTAAAATTGCTTGTAATATAATCTAATATAGTGGATAATGAATACCTCCAAGTCTATAAGGGTTCCCCCTTGATGTGTTAGTCTATCAATATAGGCATTAAAATCCACAATATGCAATTCAATATCTAAACCTAATGCATTTATAGATTTTTGATGTTCAAGACAGAATTTATCTTATTTAGAAATAGTTGTTCATCATTACTGGAAACGATCAAAAGTTATTCCAATTTTTAATTCTTTTATAATATATTTCGTTTTCTGTGCTATTGATGGAGATGTTGAATATATAAAATCAATTATAATCCATATGGGATTATTTGTTGCCATATGACAATTTCAATAAAATAAGAAATTTTAGCATTCTTTGAACCAAACCACCGGCTAAAAATTCTATCTTATTGTAATACTATATTCCTTTTTGTTTTGAATTTTGCAGTGCCTCTGTTAGCCTCTTTAGTTCGGAATCCAATCCCGATGCAAATTCTTGCGGGGCATCATTAAGTTGAGGAATTTCAAATCCTTCAGGAAAGCCTTCAATGACTTCCAATTTACCGCCGTCGTCAAATGGGGAATCACCTTTAAAGATTTTATCAAATTGAGAATTTTCGCCTTTATTTGTAAATGTCCACATCTGATTATGCAAATTCTTTCTTTCCAATTCTTTAACTTCAGGCATAGTAGATGTATCAAATCGAGGCACAGGTAATGTTTTACCCCAGTCAACGCCTAAAGTTTCAAGTGCCTTTGCAAATATTTTTTCATGTACTAAATCCCTTGTAATTAAATATGATACTGTTGATCTATATGCTTTGTCGTTACTCATTTGATATAATCTACACTTTTGTAATCTACCCGTACACTCTAGCATAAGGTTGTATATCATATTTAAAACAAGGTTTCCACTATCATAAACATAAGAAGCTGACCAAGGATTCCCGGCAGCATCTACTGGTCTTGCACTTTGACCTGCAACTAAAAAGTGATGTATATTAAGACTATCTAAAGCTACTGATAATGGTAAATCATCTGGCTGTGTAGTATTTTTAGAAGCACCATCTAATAATACATTAATGGTATTAGTAATCTGTTCAATATGTGCCAGCTCTTCGGTTGCTACACATTTTAACAAATCTTGATATGGTTTTGCATCCCCTCTAAAATTCATATTTTGGAAAAAGTATTGCATCATCGTTCGCATCTCTCCAAATTGACCGCCAAGTCCTTCTTGTAATGCTTGAGCTGCTTTTGGATTTGGTTTATCTGCTGGAGGAATTGGATGTGGAATTCTGTTAATCGATAAAAACATATACTTTTACTAGTTCACCATTGTTTAAATCCATGGCATAAAATATACTGAATAATGCTTGTTGCATGATTCTCTATTTCCAAATACATTTAGCTAGCATTTACCAACAAATTGTATGTATTGGCCCGTCTAAAACCAATCTCTAGTTAGATGTGGTAAAATATTCCTATCTTTGATACTAATAACAATTGGGCTATAGAGATAAAGAAGATGAATCAAAAATAAAGTAGGTGCAATATTCAATAAAAAAAATTTCCTTAAGTTAGCAGATCCAATTAATTAATTAACTTAATAATATCTATATTTCTTATATATTCCTTTATAGATAAATGAGAAAATTATTCTAGATATATAATTATTATTATATTTATTTTTGAGATATTATTGTGTTTCATATTATGACCATGAAATTTTTTATACCCTCGCAAGTAATTTAATGATGTGTCAAATTTATCTGGTCAAAATACTTTTTTTTAAAAAAAGAAGTTATTTGTAAATAAATTATTAAATGATTATATTATATAGTTATTTGAAGATGAGAGTATATCAAAAATTAACACTTGTAACTGTTATTCTTGGGCTTATTATTCCTCTTTTTGGACTCTTTTTGTACTTTTTTGTTAATAGTTTAATAGGTATTCCAATTCTAGGGTTATTTTTTGGCGGCGCATTACTTATTGGTATTTTAATAATCGCAATTAACATTACGGGACTTGTATCTGCATTTAAAATTAAAAATACCCGAATTGCTGGAATAATTTTAATAGGTTGTGGTGTAGCACTATTTCTTTTAGTCCAATTCTTCGCAATTCCGGGGCTTGTTCTTTTTGTAATATCTGGACTCTTGGCTGTAAGGGAAAAGTAAGTCTTATAGTATTTCTACAAAATATTAGATAAAGACACTTAAATTTAGATATTATTTCTTTATTATATGCAATAGATCCTGCATAATTAGTAACAACATATAGCATCCCCAGAGATTTATGTATGTCAATAATAATAATGGCACATTATTTTATAGTGTATCGAATCTGCTAGTACATCTGAAATTCTGGCTCTGTTAACAGCTGTGTAAACATAAAGGTACACCCTTCTGTAAAATATTTGTGATCGCTTTGCCATGATTTTTATTATATGTATTTGTCCACTAGCTAATTATTTGCCATAGTGATAATAACAATCTAAAGGTATTACAGTATCAAAACAAACACAACTATTTTACAATAAGATATAGCGTATCTTTTACACAGCTGTTAACTTAAGATATTCTTTCTTTATTATGTTGATCAATAAATAGCTGAAACCATTGTTTGACATGATTTAAGATATATTTATTCTTTTTATATAGAAAGTAGTCATCAAAGCTATCAATCCCGTCTTACGTATTGTATCATCTTTCAATTATGCTTTTTTTATAAAAAAGAATGAATATGACGATGTAGTTTCAATAATTTAAGATTGTGGATACCATGTACCGCCATCAGATGAAACTGAATGTATTGCATTATTATTCATAATTTTGGACAGAAATCATTCAGCAACAAGATTTTTTGTTCTTTGGATATATGGAAAGAAAGAGTTCCTTTATTTTCAGATTCAATAACGACCCAAAGCCAGATTAATTCAGAGCAAACTTTTATCGCTGTTTAATCAATGATATATTCTTTGATTTTTTTACTAGAAAATTTCTTGTCTATACTTTTGTGACCATTTCCAGATGGAGACGTGATTTATTTTGATTATCTGCAAAAGAGATAATGCTTTGGCAGTATTTCTAAACGATAATCTAAACAAATACAGTATACACCATAACCGATAATTTATGGAGTTCTATTTCTAGTAGACATAAAAGATATGGTTGTCTTAAGGCTATAGGTTTTTCCTTAAGTTAACAGAGTCAAAAATTAGATCATTGACATTAACATTTCACCTAATGTTATTGATATTGCTAATGTATTAATTCAATTTGTTTATCCTTTTGTATATATAATCATAAGCTGAAAGTTTATACTAACGGATAAATAAGTAATTCCATTATATGTACTATAAAAATAATAGCCCGCACTTATGAAGTAAAGTCGAAAGAGATTAGGAAGAAAGATATAGTATATCAAAAGAAATATTTTTCCTCAAGAAATAAAATGAGTTATAGAGAGAACAAATTTTGCAGTAAAGTCGAATTAGAAATCTGATCGATATAAAAAGAAATTTGAAAATTACGTAGGTTTATTACAACTAAATTCAGTATCATTATTTATAGAAATATCATTTTGATATTGCTTTTAAATAAATATTAATGCTTTTTGAAATGCATAAATTAATCAACTCAAAATTACTACAAATTAATAACCTTTGCTTTATACTATTATTTAATGAATGAGTCCTCGGATATAAACGAAAAAGACAAAAAAAAATTTATGAAACTCATGAACATAATAAAAAGATATATTAAAAGATAGACATAAACCAATAATTAATTTTTTGCCCATTAATAATAATCACTAATTTATTATAGCCTTTAGATGATGTAGTTTTACAAAATAAATCTCTTCCATAATTAGTATAAATATCGCTATGATTTGTATTGCATATATTTAATAACTTTATTCAAAGTTCATAAAATATCATTTGTCTTTAATCGGCTCTGTTAACTTAAGACAATATTTCTTTATTATGTTGATCGATGAACATGCTGAGCCATTGTTTAATATGATTTAATTTACATTTGTTCTTTCTGAACGGAAAGTAATCATCAAAGCTTTCAGTTCTATCTTTTATATACTGCATTGTTCTTTCAATTATGCTTTTTTCATAAGAAGAATGAAGGTGATGAGATAGATTCAAGAATTTGCAAGCTTGTGGATACCAAGTACCACCATCCGATGAAACTTGATGTTTTCCATACATGTTTACTACCTGAGATAGAAATCGCTCGGCTACAAACATATTTCGTTCTTTTGAGATATGAAACGAAAGAATTTCCTTGTTTATCGGTTCAATAGCGACCCAAAGCCATATTAATTCAGGCCCGGCTTTTATCATCGTTTCATCGATAACATATTCTTTGATTTTCCTTTTCTTGAAATATTTCCATGGCTTGTACTTTTGTAATCAATTGCAGATAGAAACATGGCTTATTTTTATTATTTTTAAAAATGATAATGCTTTGGCAGTGTTTCTAAATGATTGCCCAAGAAAATACAAATGTAATCCATAACCAATAATTTGTGAAGATGTTCTATTTCTAGTACACGTACAACATATGGTTGTATTCAATCTATAGGTTTTTCCTTAAGTTAACAGTGCCACAGTATCATATTTAATTACAAGGGATTTAGTACATGAAAAAATATTTGCAAAGGCACTTGAAACTTTAGGCGTTGACTGGGGTAAAACATTACCTGTGCCTCGATTTGATACATCTACTATGCCTGAAGTTAAAGAATTGGAAAGAAAGAATTTGCATAATCAGATGTGGACATTTACAAATAAAGGCGAAAATTCTCAGATTGATAAAATCTTTAAAGGTGATTCCCCATTTGACGACGGTGGTAAATTAGAAGTCATTGAAGGTTTTCCGGAAGGATTTGAAATTCCTCAACTTAACGATGCTCCACAAGAATTTGCATCGGGATTGGATTCCGAACTAAAGAGGCTAACACAAGAATTACAAACACTATCTAATAAAAATATTAACAATTTTAATCAAAATTCTAATGATGTTAGAAGTTGTTCAACAGAGTCATATATTATAACGGATACTACTGAAACTCCAAATAATTATAGTAGTGCAAATGATAATTATGCTCGTCAAACTAATAATGGCGATTATAATATAAATTGGACTGATGTTATAAAAAAAAGAAGCAAGAGGATTGGATGATGCTGATCTAGGCGAAGTTCAGGAAACTAATAGAGATTATATTATTACTCAAAAAGGTATAGCAAATAGACACAAATATAATTTACCAAAGAATCTAGTAACAAAATTTGATGGAAATAAATTATGGTTTAAAATAACGGAAAATGAGACGGATCAGTATAAAATAGATTGATTTACAATAATTTTTGTAAATTATCTTCTGTAAATTCTTAATCTTGAAACCATTATAAATTTTTTCTTGAAACATCGATTGCAAACTTAAATATGATCTTTAATCTTAGAAGAACCTGTCTTAAAATAGTGGTAAACTGTCTGTTTACTAAAATAGAACATCCGCAAAATTATTGGAAATAGTAGCATTTGTAATTTCTTAGGATATCTTTTAGAAACATTGTCAAATCATTATCATTTTTCGTTTAATAGAAATGTCATTTCCATTTGAAAATGGCTACAAAAGTATCAACCAAAAACATTTTTCACAAAAAGAAAATCAGAGTACATAGTTGATGTTATTATAAAATAGGTTCTGAATTAACCTTGCTTTGATGTACTGTGTTTCATAATTAGAAAACCAATAAAGTGGCAATAATCATCTGCAATAATGATGATTTAGTTTTGACTGTTTTTGTTGTAACCTTGTCGCTAATACATAACCAAATGACAAATAAAATAATTATGGAGATTACTTGTTTAGTATTCCTATACCTTTTTTGCTAATGGATTATTAATATCAATTAACTTGATATTTTCTTTACCTTTTGAAATCCTCAAAATATTTTCATAAATATCTAAATGTTGTTTAGCTATTACATCCCATTTTAGTTTCTCTTTAAATTCATTTACCTTTGATTTTAATTTGTCATAATTTTTTTCAACTATTTTCAATCCTTCCTCGAAACTAGATGCATTTCTTTTTGTAGTTATACCTAAACCAAGTCTTGCATATTCTTTAAAGAATCCATTATCTGATGCTAAAAATGGTTTACCATGACCTAAGCCGTCAAACATTGTTCCAGAGCCTGCTATTGCTTTATATGGTAAAAAAATCACATCTGATGCAAAGAAAAGTAAGGATAAATCTTTTTCAGATAAATAGTCTTTTCCAAGGTTAATCAAATTTCTTTTGTTCTCTAAATTCAAATCAATTGTCTGTTTGTTGTAATGATTTTTAGAATAGTTTAATACTAGTTTCCAGCCATCAGGTATATTCATTTTTCTTATAATGTCCCAGCCTTTTGTCGCAGTCAGAAAACCTTGAACTAATATTATTTTTTTATCTTCTGGCAAAGATAGTAAACTTCGTGCATTTTTTTGTTCAATCTCTTTGTTTTGATATGGTTCAGATCCATGATAGACAACCTGTGTACCTTTGACTAGGTTAATCATGTACTTTGATAGTACTATTCCAGCATAGCTTTTGGACATGGCATTTGAGTTAGTCTTTTTAAAAGATGAATAGTTAATCAAATGCTTCCAATATTCATAAAAATATCTTGAATGTAACTTATCTTTTCCATTTATAATAATCGATTGCATCCAGTTTTTAAATTTATATGCAGTATGAAACGTAGTAACTATTGGAACTTTGCAAATAGAGTAAAATTTGTCTATACCTGTTTTGGTTTTATATGGTAGTAAAGGATGCATTTTAAAATTATAAAGACCTTGTTCGTATTGTATATGAACAATATCTGGCATTATTTTTTGGACTAGATTATTTATTATTTCTGAATTGTTTTGCTCAAAAGGTGATATTCCTTTATAATCTCCATTTCCATCAGTACTTGATAGAACATTTATTTTAGTATTAAGAGATTGCAAGGATTTAACTAAATTAAAAGTATATCTTCCAACACCTCCTTGCATGGGCGGATACTCGGTACAAATCATAAGAACTGTATAATCATGTTTTATTCCTGTCAATACAAGTAATATTAAGAATTATTGTTTAAGTAATACTTCATAATCTATTAATTTTATTCTATATATTATCAATAGAGAAAGTTGTACTGGTAGTTAATTTAAAATTATTCTTTATGTGAGTTAATTTAGACTAGGTCTTAATGTGACACCTAAATAAGGCCCTGTTAACTTAAGGAAAAACCTATAGATTTAAAACAACCATATATTGTATGTCTACTCGAAAAAGAACATCTTCAAACATCATTGGTTACGGTTTATACTTATACTTTCTTGGATTATCATTTAGAAGTACTGCGAAAGCATTATAATTTTTAAAAATAATAAAAATAAGCCCTGTTTCCATCTGGAAATGGATTCAAAAGTACAGACTTTGGAAATATCTCAATAATAAGGAAATTAAAGAGTACATAATTGACGAAACTGCAATAAAAGCAGGATCGGAATTAGTATGGATTTGGTTTGTTATTGAACCTACCAACAAAGAAATACTTTCTTTTTATATATCAAAAGAGCGAAACATGTTTGTTGCCGAACCCGTTCTGTCGGGGGTCGTAAACAAGTATGGAATATATTCTGTTTCCTCAGATGGAGGTACATAGTATCCACAAGCATGCATACAAATTCTTGAAACTACATCATCACCTTCATTCTTCTTATGAAAAAAGCATAATTGAAAGAACAATACAGTATATCAAGGATAGAACCGAAAGCTTTGATGATTACTTTCCTTGTAAAAAGAACAAATGCAAACTAAATCGTATTAAACAATGGTTCAAGTTGTTTGTTTATGAATATAATAAAGAAATAATACCCTAAGTTAACAGGGCCCTAAATAATGTTATATATCTTTAATACTATATTTATTAAATGAAAGGAAAATGCGAAGAGTGTGATATGGATAATGTGGAAGTTATGCCTGTCAAATTAAAAAATTCTGAAAAACAAAAAAATTTGTGCAATCAATGCAGATCACCTGATGGAGCATATGCTTATTGAAAAATTTATTTATTTAAAAATAATTTATTAATAGTTAGTTTTTATAAATTTAAAATATTTTGTTGTATGCTCATAACATTTTCAATATACTGTAATAAATTAAAGTTATTATAATAATTTTCAATAACTCACTTTTTTGATTAGTTATCATTAAACAAGTTTTTTACACTTTTAGTAATGTTTCCCAAATCATTTGAAAGTTCTTTACTAGTCTAATTTTGCAAAGCAACTCCTGGTCCTTGGGATTCATTACTTGTTCCATTTTTTATTTTTCCTGTGCTAATGTCAAGATTTTGTGCAAATACGTTTTTTAATGCAATAGTGTTTGATACAAAAAGCGTTAAGGCAACGATTAAGTAGAAAATTATTTTTTTTTTTCCATAATATTTATGAATTATTAATTTCAAATAAATATTTTTTGTATAAAAGTCCATTTGCATAATTGGAAATATCTATATGATATGATTCATAAAATTTTTGTTCTTTCATCGTCTTCGTCTGGATCTATCTGAAGCATGGTCATAATTAAAAATCACTTATCTTCATCCTTTATCATTTCACTAAGTTAAGCAGGTATTCTATTGATTTTGGATTTATTTTCTTAGTTCTGCAGTTATAGTATATCATTATTTGATATAATAAAACAGGCAAAAGTACAATCGCAGATATTGTATGGAATCCCCATATTAGTAATAGGATCCATTCTAAATAAAGATTTTATATATTTTATCAACGGCTCATTGATATTCTCATTCGGTAATAGATTGTTTGACCTAGTATCGATTGATAAAAGCATACCAGATCAAGTCTTTATTTAAAAGTATTTTCGTATATTTCAACAACACGACAAACTAGACCTATTCCAAATGCTTTTTTTACTACATTAATACAGTTTCTTATCGTCATAGCCTGATTAGCTACTATATACAAGGCAGATGGTAAAGAGAATACAGATGAGAAAGAGTGGAACGTTAAAGGAACATAAATCTGGTTATCCGGTATATTGGCAGTAGTTATAACGGCTGCTGTTTGAGGTACTACAAGTTCTCTTGTTGTAAATATAAGATGTAGTTTGTATCTGAAAACCCATCCTTTGATATGACTGTAGCCCGCCTTGCACCTGTATCGATGCCAGACAAGATACTAGATCTCTTGCATAATTAGGAGAAATCTAGATCTTACTTCTGGATTCTACATGAATTTCTAGTTCTGTTGATTTAATATTTTATAGTTTATCAACCCTGCCACTATGTCTGACATTCTATGGTATTTTCTCAATTTGTTTCTAAATACATCTGCTAATATCCTATATTTTTTCAATCTACAGATGGTATGCTCTATAATTATCCTTTTTCTAGAATGACTTTCGTTGTACTCTTTTTCTTTTTGTGATAGTTCTACATTTCTTTTCTTTCTATTTGGTATGGATGATAATTGCCCAGGGAAATCAGTTTCTACGCCTAAATATCCAAGGTCAAATACATTTAGAACATCTTTGTGAGTGATAGGATGATTCTCTTTATAGATATCGTAGCCATGTCTGTGTCCTTTCTTGTAATGTGTTTTATGAATGATAGTACCTTGGTTGTTAACCATAAGCTGTGTCTTTACAGTATGTCTTTTCTTCTTTCCCGAATAGTATCTCTTTCTTCTTTGTTTATCTACAGGTCTTGGAATCTGTTGTTCTGTTGAATCGACAAAAGCAAGGAAGCCTGGAAAATATTTCTCCACCTCTTCAGTGGTTCGAAGCCTCTTTGTTTTGTTATATAATTTCTGTGGAATTGGCATGCATTTTCTAATCAAATTTTCTATCTTTTGTATGTCTCTGCAGATGTTACTCTGATCCAAATCAAACAGAAAGCCAGCTAATGTGTAAGTGATGTACAGACGGTAGTAAACTAAAAGCATTAGAAATCTATTTTTTATATCCAGTTTGAAAGTTCTACCAGTACCTATGTCCCTTTCTCTGTTATTTTCTTTTAGATAATCGTTGTATCTCATGTTTGACATATCGTTTTGTTATCTCGCCGTAAATCTCATCAAATTCTTTTATTGTTAGTCCAGTAAATGATTTAAAAAGAAATGGTTTTTTGGACAGTCTATTATATGAAAGCAAAGAAAGGACAAGAAATTGATGTACAGTTAATCATATAGCTGTTTATTCTAATTATGCAAGAGATCTACTATGTAGGGCTCTATAAAGTTGATACTATTTCTTTGTTGTAATAATCAGCAAATAGATTTAAACATTGCTTTACATATTTTAATTTACATTTCTTCTTCCAACAAGGAAAATAGCATCAAACCCTTCTATTCTATCTTTCATATATTGCATTGTTCTTTCTATCCGGTCTATTCCATAAGATGAATGGATGTAATGTTCTATCTTTAGAAATTTGCATCCTTGTTGATACCATGTGCCACCATCTAATGTTGAAACAGGACATTGACCCTGTATATCCACAACTTTTGAAATAAATCATTTAGCGGCAAACATATTTAGTTTTTAGATATGTTCATTCCAAGAATATTATTAGTTTCAGATTCAATATCTATCCAAAGCCATATTAATTCAGAATCAAATATAGTTGTTTCATCGACTATAAATTCAGATATCTTGGTTTTATTATGAATTAATATTTTAAGTCTGTACTTTTATATCCAATCTCTAATTGTAGTATGACTTCTTTTAATGAATCGAGAGTTGGTTTTGGATGCATTTTTAACGATAGACAGTTGAAATATGGATATAAAGAATAAATGATATCTTTAGGTTCTATTCTTTTCGTAATTTTTGATATCGTATATAATAAACAATAAGGAATTCTATATTTTTTTACTTAACTTTACAGGGTCACTTTTAGACAAAATAAAATATAATGAATAAAAATATCTAAAATCAAGATGAATCAGTAGAAAAAACCCCTAGAGAAGAAGGTTTGGATGATAATGAAAATGATTCAATGTAATTAAAATTTTAAGCGATAGCAATCTCGGTGATGCAGAAGAAGAAAAGAACAGAAGAGGATGATGAAGAGGCGCCATAGTAAAATTAAAAAATTACTCTGAATATACCAATAAAAAATATTTCGTTTGGTGTAATTGTAAACCCGGGGTTTTATCGCAATATGGCTTTTTTTACATGCTGATATAATTAATACTCCATCTATTAATAAAATGATAATTAATAATAATAGTTGAGTAAAAAAGCTAATGAAAAAACCTTATCCAATATGAAAAACAAGGATGAAGATAACGATCTATTGATTTTAGAGCAAGGTGACATTTATTTCTTTTACAGGCCAAAAAAAAATTCTTATGAACCCAAAGGACTGGATGATATTCGTAGGTTTTTTATGGTAACTGCATATGAAAATAAAGACAATAAAGATTCTTTATATCGATTATTTGTAATTGGAAAAAAATCTCTTCCAGAAATAAGACATAGTGAAGCTAGATTATCTGAACGATATTGGGCAAGAGTTGGTGGAATATATAAAGATAAGGATGATCTTACTAAAGAATTATTTTCAGATGAGTTTAGAAAAGGAGATTCTGCAAGACCAGTAGGATTTGGTAAATATATAATAGTAAGACACAAAACTCATTCAGAAATAGCTTATATTCTTGAAACTCCAGAAGAGCCAGGTGAAGCTCAAAATGAACTTGGAATAGAAAAAGAAGCCATATATATTATATCTGTAATAAATCCTAATCAACCGACACCTGCAGGTAATCCTAGCTCAGAGGAAATTCCAAAATATCCTAATAACATAGTGAAAGAACTCGGAAATGAAAACTATGTTTCCTTAACAAAAAATACTGAATTAATTGATTATCTTAATGCACAAATTATACTAATTGGAGCAAAAGAAGGAAAACATATCATAAAGGAAGAATTAAAAATAGATATCGAAGATTATACCTCAAACAAATCGCAAAATATTTTTAATAAGTTAAACTTGATAAAAGAAAATATACCTATAAAACCACTTATGAAAGGAAAATTTGAATAATAATCCAGTATAATTTTATCTTTTTGGTCATAAATGAATTATGTGTGTCTTGTTTCATGATTCTTAAGTTGATTTTACTATATTTTTTCTTAAACAGAAATCAACTTATTATACCATGATGCTTTTAACATAATTTCCTGTACCATGTTTTTCAATAGTACAGAAAGACCTGACAAGTATGATATCCCTGGCGAATTAAATTGCTTTTCTGAAAGTTTTATAATTTGACGTATTTGTATATCTGTATTAATTTAGGGTCCTGACGCTGCTTAATGTAAATAACACTATTAATCAAACAAATTTTATTGCATTACTAATGAATTTTCATGGTAATGGCAGAAAAACTATGTCCATAACCATTTTAAAATTACAGTTTTTTCTCCATAACTATATCGGCTCTACGGTTATTCTTATTATATCTAGGTATGTCTACAAAACCATTTTTTAAATATAGAATCCGGGATGTTTTCATTTTATTTGAACTATGTAATAAGATTCTTTGGCTCTGTTAACAGCTGTGTAAACATAAAGGTACACCCTTCTGTAAAATATTTGTGATCGCTTTGCCATGATTTTTATTATATGTATTTGTCCACTAGCTAATTATTTGCCATAGTGATAATAACAATCTAAAGGTATTACAGTATCAAAACAAACACAACTATTTTACAATAAGATATAGCGTATCTTTTACACAGCTGTTAACTTAAGAATTTTTTAAAATATTTTTAATTTAGTCAAGGTTTTCTCCAATTCGATTTCAATAAAATCTAGTACTTTAAGCACAACAAAGATAATTTACAAAAAAATTTTGAATTATTGTGTATAATTATTGGAATATTCGACAACCAAATTCCTTAAGTTAACAGAGCCATTCATTCTATTAAACTAATAATGTGTAACCTGAAATGATTTTGAAATCATCATGATATAACAAAATGATAACTATTTAGACAAAACAGATAGTAAAACTAGATTATAGGAATCATGTAACAAGCACCGAACAGGTATAAAATAAATATTTTATATACTTTTTCTATATCATGAGCAGATTTTTTGATCCCCATATTCATATGTATTCGAGGACAACAGATGATTATGAAAAGATGTCTTTGGCAGGAATTGAAGTTATTGTACAGCCTTCTTTTTGGCTAGGTTCTCCTCGAACAAGTGTTGGTACATTTATTGATTATTGGGAACATATGATAACTTATGAAACAGAGAGAGCTAAAAACTATGGAATAGATCATTATGTCTGTATTTCCATAAACCCTAAAGAATCTACACAAAGACCGTTAGCTAAAGAGGCATTGGAAGTAATGGAACACAAATTTTTGCATAGAGAAAGGGTAATTGCGGTCGGTGAAATTGGCTATAACATAATAAATGGTTTAGAAGAAGAAATTTTTATAGATCAATTACAGATTTGTAAAAAAAATAATTTACTGGCAATGATTCATCTGCCCCACATAGATAAACCAAGAGCGATGCACTTGATGGAAAAAATATTTAATGAAATTAATTATGATTTTAATAAAATTTTAATTGATCATAATACTGAAGAAACTATTCATAAAACGTTAGAATGGGGTGCATGGGCGGGTCTTTCTGTATATCCGATAACTAAACTATCCCCGAAACGTGTTATCGATATAATTAACAAATATGGCAGTGATAAAATCATGGTTAACAGTGCTGCTGACTGGGGTGTTTCTGATCCTTTAAGTGTCCCATTAACAGCACGAGAAATGAGAAAAAATAATTGCAAAAAAGAAGATATTGAGAATATAACATTTTTTAATGCGTATGAATTCTATAAACAATCAGAACAATTTACATGGCATCCTTAATCATTTAAAATATTTGAACGGGACGACATATATATAAACAAAAATTAACAAAAAATTTTAAATGAAATTTGCTTTCAGTTCAAATGCATATACTAATTTTACACTTGAAGACTCTATAATCGATATAGCAAAAATGGGTTATCAAGGAATAGAAATAATGTGTGATTATCCGCATGTTTTCCCTTTGCCATTGGATGAAAATAAAATTTTAGAAATAAAAAATCTGTTAATTATAAATAATTTAGAAATATCCAATTTAAATTCATTTACTATGTTTGGAATAGGCGATACGTATCATCCTTCTTGGATTGAGGAAAATAAAAATTATAAGAAATTTCGCCTGCAACATACAATTAATAGTTTAAAATTAGCTCATAAACTGGGTGCAAAAAATATTTCAGTCGAACCTGGTGGCCCAATCAAAGATAGAAAGAATCGTGACAAATATTTACCAATATTTAAAGAAGGCATCGATGAGGTTTTACCAACAGCAGAAGAATTAAAGATTAAAATTCTTTTAGAACCTGAACCGGGACTTTTACTTGAAAATTCGCATGATTTTTTAGATTTCATCAAGAATTTTGATTCAGAATTTATAGGACTAAATTTTGATATTGGGCATTTTGTTTGTGTAAATGAAAATCCATTAGATGTAATTGTTGAATTGTCTGATTATATACACCATTTTCATCTTGCAGATATAAATAATAGGATACATAATCACTTGATACCAGGATTAGGAACAATAGATTTTAAAACTATCATAGAGGCTATCGATAAAATGGGCTTTAATGGCTACATTACCGTTGAATTGTATCCGTATAAAGATAATCCATCTTATGCTGCTTCAAAATCATTACAATATTTAAACAATATTCTATAGAAATAAATAAATATTATAAAATTATGTTAAAATATTATTTTCAATTATTTAGGCTTCCGAATATTTTTACTATTCCACCTAATATATTGGCTGGATATTTTATTACTTTAATAAACATTAATAATGTTGTAAATTATTTTGATATTTTCATTCTAACAATATCGTCAATATTTTTATATATTGCAGGTATGATTACAAATGATTTATTTGATGTTAAAAAAGATAAATTAGAAAATTCTACCCGGCCACTTGTACTTGGAAAAATAAGTAAATCTACCGCCACTATTTTATCAGTTGTTTTTTTTGGACTGGGTATTTTTTTAACACTATTAATAAATTCAATATCTACATTAGTAATATCTTTATTTCTTGTTATGTTAATAATCTCCTATAATGCTAAAATAAAGAATGGTTTTTTTAGACCGTATTTGATGGGGAGTATTCGTGCAACAAATATAATATTTGGTGCTTCAACTTTTTTTAATTTTTACTTTTTTTTTAATTTCTATGATTTATTTGTAGCAAACTTTAATTTAATACTCTTATCTTTAGCAGTATTTATCCATACATTTACTTTAACGTGGTTAAGTAAATTCGAAACAAAACCAGAAAGTGATAGAGTTAACATGCCATTGAATTTTAAAAACATATATAAAAAATATTTGCTTATTCTAATAGCGATATTTTTATTAGGATTTATTTTCATGCCACACAAACTTTATTATGTTATATTGTTTATAATCTATTTAATATCAGTTTTCATACTTTTTAATGTTAAAGATTATAAAAAAATTTGTATCTTTTTAAAGGTGCGATTTATAGTTAAATATATGATTGTATTAATGGTTTTGCTTGATTCAATTTTTATAGTAGGTGCAACAGGTCTCTATCCTGCTATTATTTCATTCAGTATGTTGATACCTAGTCTAATTTTAGGAAGAAAAATACACATGACTTGATTTGAGTAAATCTATTTCATAAAATAATATTTCTATTTTTAAGAATGAGAATATTGTAAATTTTGTCATTTGTATTTGATCAAAATAATTGCTTGACTTGCAGAATTATCAACCCTGTTAATAAGATGTTATATCTTGATTTTGTTCATAAACAAACAGTTTGAGCCATAGTTTTACATGATTTAATTTACATTTGTTCTTTTTAAAAAAAACAGTCAAAGCTTTCAGTTCTATCTTTTATATGTTATATTGTCTTTCAATAGGACTTAAAGTCGAATGAAGATGATGATTTATCTTTAAGAATTTACATGCTTATGGGTACTAAGTAATACTATCTGTGGAAACTTCATGTTTTTTATATTTGTCAACAACCCTGGAGAGAAATCGCTTTATTACATACCCGTTTCGCTTTTCAGATATCCTGAAAGAAAGAATTTCTTTACTTTCACGTTATATGACTATTCGAATCCATGTTAATTTAGAACCTATTCTTATTGCAGTTTCATCAATAATATACTCTATGATTTTCCTTTTCCTTATATACTTCCAAGGCTTGTACTTTTAAACTCAGTTCCAGATTGATACGTGAATCATCTTTATTATGTGTAAAAATGATAGTGCTTTCGTAGCATTTCTAAATGACCATCCTAAAAAATAAAAGTATAATCCATGACCAATTAAGTTTGAAGATGATCTAATTCTATCAGATCCATGAATATCTTTGTCTTAAATCTTTAAGTTTTTCCTTAATTTAGCAGTGCCGAATGATCATTTTAAAATAATTTGTAATCTATTGATGAGTTGAATAATTCTTATAATTTCTTTACATATTACTAATAAATCATAATGAATTAAATCTATTGTAGTTTGATGGCCATAAATAACAAATCAAAATATATGATGGTTATAGATATTGTTGGACTGGACATATCACATTTATCATCGGGATTAATGCCTACATTATCCGAAATAGCCAATGACGGTGAATATGGCTATTTAAAGCCTTCATTCCCTTCTGTCACATCGACGGTTCAGGCTAGCGTTTTATCTGGTAAATATCCAAATCAACATGGAATAATCTCTAATGGATTGTATGACAAGGAAAATTATAAAGTATCATTTTGGGAACAATCTAGTAATTATGTACAAACAGATAGAATATGGGATATTTTAAAAAAAAATAATTCAAGCATTACAACTTCAATAATATTTTATCAAAATACAATGTATGCAAATTCAGACTACGTGATCACGCCAAAACCTATACATTTAGAAGATGGAAGAATGGATATGTGGTGTTATTCTAAACCACCTGGTTATTATGAAAGTGTTGTAAAGACTATAAATGAATTTGATTTGTTTAGCTACTGGGGACCATTTGCCTCCTTTAAATCTACTGATTGGATTTCAAAATGTGTAGAGTATACTATGGAAAACTATAGACCCAATCTTTTATTTGCATATTTTCCACAACTAGATTATTCATCGCAAAAATTTGGAAAATACAGCATACAAGTAAAAGAAGATTTAAAAAAAATTGATCAGGTTATAGCAACTATAATTAAAAAGGTTAAAGATCTTGATATATATGATAAAACTGAATTCATTATATTTTCAGAATATGGATTTAACGATGTAAATGCCGGAATACCCATAAATAGAATTTTAAAACAAAAAGATTTACTTGCTACGAGGACAATCAAAAATAAAGAATATATTGATTATGAATATAGTAAAGCCTTTGCAGTAGTAGATCATCAAGTCGCAAATATCTATTTGCAAAATACTAATGATAAAAATCTGGTAACTTCAATACTAAAAGATATTGACGGTGTAGATAATATATATGATGAAAAGGACAAAAAGCTTTTAAAGGTTGATCATCCAAGAACTGGCGATCTCGTTATAACTTCTAAAAAAGACAAATGGTTTAGTTACTATTGGTGGATTGATGATGATAAAGCACCCACATTTACCAAAATGGTTGATATCCACAGAAAACCTGGATATGATCCTTTAGAATTGTTTATAAACCCAAATACCAAAAGTATTTCTTTGGATACATCTTTGATAAAAGGCTCTCATGGTAGACCTTATGATCTAGAAACTGGTGAAGGATTATCGACATTTATTTTTAGTAAAAAGAAGGGACTAGATAAAGACCCCGAATACTTTGGCAATAATATTTTGGATTGTACCGATTTATTCAAAATAATTTGCAACAATTTTTTATAATCATTATTATTTTGTTTGATGAATAAATGAATCTATCTTACTCGATTACCTTATCATCTTTTTTAAATCTTGAAAAAATTTCTGAAACTTTGAAAAAAATTTCTGTTATCGGTTTTGAAAAAGTAGAGATGTTTGGTGAGCCGGATTTAATAGATTCAAAGTACGTATCTGATATTATTTCATCATTTAATTTTAAAGTTATAGGAATTACAGGAATGTGGGGAAACTCTGGAAGTACAGGTTGGAAACGTCGAATGCTTAGTAACGATTTATCATTTAGAAAGTATTCTTTTAATTACCTTGTTGATTGTATAGATTTATGCAATGAATTAGGAGGCAATAAAATAAATGTTTGTTTATTTTCGGATCCTATGATTTCATTTGATTTTAACCATGGATTTATTTCTAAAAACATTAAAGAAAATATTCTTTGCAAAAGTTTTACAATTCTAAAGGATTTAACTAAAGTATCAGAAGATTATGGTATACAATTATTAATTGAACCTTTAAACAGATATTCCACTCCATTTTGTTCTACTTTAGATGATTCATTATTTATTATTGAAAACTGTAATGAATTAAAAGTATTATTAGATACCTTTCATATGAATATCGAAGAAGATTCTTTTAGAAATGCTATTTACAAATCCAAAAACTTTATTGAGCATTTACACTTTGCCGACAATAATAGAAAAATGCCAGGGTTTGGTCACATTAATTTTGAAGAAATCTTATTGGCTCTGAAGGAGATATCATATTCGAAAACTATAAGTTATGAGCCAACAGTTTTGGATGTAAACTACATAGATGATTTGAAATTTGGTAAAAAATATATTGAAAAAATAGAGAAGTTTTGTCTATAATTTATTTTTATTTTATTTCTTAATTTTAATAAAAAATAATTGTTAATTATAAATAAATACGGTAAATTTATGGTTCACATTGGCATCAAAATAAACATTCAAATGTCTTGGTTTTGACATCAAATTATAAAATAGATTGATACATACCTTACTTTCATTAACTGCATTCTGCTTTGTTGCATGATTATTTTAAATCGTTTTTTGTTAAGGTCTTGATGTTAAGGATGTAACGCAAACAGTCATAATTTAATTAGTTTTGCTATGAATGACGTAAAGTTTTAACTGTATTTCGAATCATGCAACAAAGCAACTGCATTCTGTAAATATTTTCAGTTTATGGTATTAATATTCGTCTTTTATTAATTCTAAAAATATAAAATATTATTATACTCAGTAAAAGAATTACGCATTAATATTATCTTATCCATTTAAGTCGTGAATCTGGAACTACTTTTGGATAATTGCCGAATTTTATTTTTTATAGTTTGAAAGGGAATTATAATATATTTTTATAGATAATTATTTTAAGTAAAATTAAAGCATATGAACGCCGCTATATTTTACGGACCAAATAATATTCAAATCAAAAATATAAATTTAATGGAAAAAAAAGACTATTATCTTTTAAAAGTATTGTCTTGTTCTATATGTAGTTATGATACGAGAACTTTTAGAAATGGAAACTTTAAAGTTATTCCACCGATAATATTGGGACATGAAATTTGTGCTCAGACTATTAATGATTATTCAAAAAGTGGCATTAGTCTCAAATCTGAATCTAGAGTATCTATTTACCCTATAACACCTTGTCTTAACTGTTGGTATTGTACGCATAAGAACTATAATTTATGTTCTAGTTTACAAGAAATAGGCTCGACTCTAAATGGAGGATTTTCAGAATATATTTTAGTTCCAAAAATAAGTTTTGATATAGGTGGAATCATACCAGTACAAGATAATATTACAGATGAAGAAGCCTCTTTGATTGAACCTTTGGCATGTTGCATAAATAGCATTGATCAAATAAAGAATCTCGTTTTTGAGTCAGTTATAATTTTGGGCGATGGTCCGATTGGTTTAATGCAGTTAATGTTAATAAAAAAACTGTTTAACGTAAATGTAACCGTAGTTGGTAAAGTTATACACAGGCTAGATTTAGCGAAAAAATTAGGCGCTGATCTTACAATTCTATTTCAAACAAATGAAATTGAAAAAGACGATCCTTTTAAAGAATATAATCAATCAATTAAAGAAATTAATGACGAATATTCCCCTAACGTTATTTTTGTTTCTAATAATGATCCTTTGTCTCTTAATCTTGCTTTAAATTTGGTTAATAGAAATGGAAAAATAGTATTATTTTCAGGGATCAAAAATCAAATTAAATACAAAGACAGAATAAATATTGATTCAAATTTCATCCATTATAATCAAATTTCTATTTTTGGAAGCTTTAGTTCTACGCCTGATAATATGAAAATTGCTATGGACATGGTTAATTCTAAAGAGATAAATTTAAAAAGTTTAATTACAGATAAATTTTCACTTTTTAATATAAAAGATGCTTTTTCTGTTTCAGAATCTTATACTGGTTTTAAGTCTATTATAAATGAATTTTAAATATTAAATTATCTAAAACTTTTATAATTATTTATAATAATTATTTTTTATACTTTAGAAAACTTGTTTCTAAATAATATCTCTTGTATTATAGAGGATGGCAAACTTCTACAAATTAGGGATTAACAATGGGAATTACAATTGCCATCACTAGAATCGGATCGCTTGAGTTATAATTATGGAAAATTTTTTATGTCGCTAATTAGGTGCGGCTTATTTGTCGAATAAGATGCTCGTTATATGGATATTTAATATGGTTTAAAATTTTCTGTATCTGGAATATTAGCAAGCATAGCATGTGGTTTATCATATACAATATCTGTATAGATTGCTCATCCTGAAAGACAATATATTACATTTGATGGTAACTGTGAATTAGCAGTGTTAATTAAAAAGTTCGCTACCGCAATATAATCTTACTTAGAGTTATTGTCATTAAAAATAATATTTTAGGAATAGTGGGATGAGAACAAATTGTTTTTCAATCCTGAATATAAAATAGAATTTTATCCGATTGATTTTGCAAAGTTTACAGAATTTTGTGGAGGTAAACGATGTATAATAAAGTAACCAAATAAAATAAAAAAATGATGTGTAAAGCTGGGTTTAAAAATTTAAACCCTATTTAATTGAAGTATATTTTCTTTTGAACCTGCATGTCTTCTAATGTAGAATTGGAATTGTCAAAAATCTTGATCATTTATCAAATAACAACTATATGCTGGAAGATTGAGGTTAATGTTATCCCTGATAGTAGATCTCTTGCATAATTAGTACCATTGGGAAAACTTCTAAAAAGTTGATATATTTTAATCATGATCCGCAAACTAAAATGAAAATGTTACCAATTGCCGTAAAAAATCTATAAAATTTTGATAGGCGTCTAATTGTCCGAGATCTAGTATATCTATAAAGTCGCATTTAGGGATGATGACTGAAAATAAATCTACTGATAGAAGCAAAGGGCACAAAAATACATATTTTAACAGATAAAAATGGAATCCCTATCTGTTGTATTATCTGCTATGTCGAATAACTATTTTGATACAACTAATAAGACTATCATTATATCATGTCATTATCTTATCCATAAAAGTTATGGATCGATGCCTTTAACATCATCTCATTTACAATATTGTTCCACTTTACAGAAGACACATGTTCACCAAATGTTCTCTTTATAAGATGAAAATGCAGATTCGGCCATCCATCGCATGCTATATCCATGTCTTTTTTTCCATCGTTTTAGATTATCAAGTTGCTGTATCACAGATAGTTTACGTGGAATGCATTTGGAGTTGTTCTTGACCAATGAGTTCTTTCTTACTTTTATGATTGGAGTTATCTTCAGTTCGTCAAGACACCTGAAGTTGTCTTTAGAATCATAACCTCCATCTGCCATTACTTTTTTGATGTCATAGTTCTTGGAAACATCATTTACTATCTCTTTTAACATCTTTCCATCATGAACATCTTCTTTTGTTACAATCATTGACACTATTTTCTTTGTCTTTATATTTACTGCTGCGTGTATTTTTATGAAACCTTTTCTCTTTCTTTTATTTTTCCATTTATCAAGTATCCATTCTCCTCTGTTTGTTACTTTAATACCTGTACTATCAACGGCTATCACTATGTTGTCTTTTTCTAGTTTTACTTTTGGGTTTAGATTTATCTTTGTCCTTACGACTCTCCACCAGATGGTTGTGAAGTCGGGTACTACTTCTTTGAGTTTCTTTATGTGTAACGACATCACTCTTAGAAAGCCTTCTACTTGTCGTATGGAAGTAGGTACGCATGTACGGTGGAGAGCAGACATCAATATTAAGGAATACGGATAACGATAATTTGCACCTTCTTTTCCATTGTTCATTTTCTTTAATTCTGCTCGTCAGCAGTTGTATAAAAAATCAACATCAGATAACATTTCTCCTCTTTTAACAAGAGACTCGTTATAATTAACTCCAGTTTATCTTTCTCTTTGGTTTTTCTATTGTCCTTCTTGGAGTTATCAAACAATATCTATTATAATAAAAGCAGGTATATAGCTTGATTGAAAAGTAGTTATTCAAAAAACCAGTATTTCCTCTGTTAATACTCATGACGTCAAACTGGTTATAGATGTAGTTGATAATATGGTTATCAAAAGTCCATCATTAAAAATAACAAAATAGGAAGAAGAAGATGAAGAAAACTTCAACATCTAAGTCTTGATAAAGCATACAATTCCGAACAAGAAGAACAAGAACTAGTCAAATGAGGATATATACTACATATTCCTCAAAATAGAAAAAGAGGTGTAAAAGAAGCCAAGAATATAACACAACGTTGCTCAAATCGTAAAAAAAATTCTGCAAAAAGATGGGTTGTAGAAAGAACGAATGCATGGCACAACAGGTTCAGGAAACTGCTAATAAGGTGTGAGAAGATTGAGAATTCTCTTGGATTGGTATAGTTATTCTGTCTTATGATCATATATAGAAAGATAATTTTGGGATAGGCTCTAAAATAATTATAAAGATAATATAATTCTAAAGTATTGTTGAATAAAATAAGGTATTACTAGTAATTTGGATAATAGTATTTTATTTTGCTTTTTTAATTTTATAGTCAAAATTATAAACAGAATGTGCTAAGGTTATTATTCCTCCGGTTATAAAACCATAAATTAAATATGCTAAAAGTCCCCACAAAAGCATATTTACTATAGGCATATGATGTGCTGTTGTGTTTAAATTTATTTGTTCTGTTCCTCGTGTAAATAAATAAGTAGAATTCGTCATTATGAACAATAGTTTGGAAAGGATATTTTGATAGGCTGTGGAAATATACACCATTGGAAAATATGTGATTAAGAAGGAAATAATTCCAGTTATCAAACCAAAAAGTACTCCTTTCTTTTTATTTGAAGGATAAAATATTCTTATTTTAGATATTATTATGCCCAAAATTATTCCTATTATGATGCCCTGACCGAGTATAATTGCTAGAGAACTTAAACCTATAGAAACAATATCGTAGGATTTTTAATAATTAAAATACCTAAAGCATCAAAAAAGGCTCCTTCTGGATATTTAAATAATACAGACATACATAAAATTAATCCTGCAAAACAAATTGATGCAACAAATCCTCCTAAGGCACCAAATATTATTGCATTTTTTAAAGTATACATATTGGGATCTATAATAGTAAGAGATGTTTTATTAGTATTATTTTGTTTCCTCAAAATTATTAGATTCGCAATTATTACAATAATTTTTTATAAATTAAACTATTTTGTTTTGCTGCACAATTATTTTTTTTGTTATTTGCTACGTTTTGTGGATAAAGTTACGAAGGTAGACTAAATTTAATTACTATTGTTAAATATATTGTCATTTTAATGGATTTTTGTAATTTGATTATCCAACCGTTTATTAAAAAATATTACATATTTAAATATTAATGTTATTCTTATGTGAAACCGTTTTTATATTAGTTTAAATAAAAAAAAAGAGAATAAATTTATAATACTTTTGCTATCCGTTTTACATCATTTAGATTAGTAATTAAATTTATTAAATAAATAAAAATTCTTTAATATACTAATCCAGCACTCATAGTAACATCTGAAACATTTTTATAAGATTTCTCTTCTAGTTTGTCTAATTCTAAAAGTATTTTATCTTTATTTTTACTATAACCAGATTTTTGCTTGACAAATTCAATTATTTTGGTTTTTTCTGCTGGAAAATCTAAATCTTTTAATATCTGTCCAATGTCAGCAACTAGTGAATAATCTTCAACAGCAACTTCTTTTCGCATTCCTTCTATAGCATTCTGTTCGCTTATAGCTTTGCCTGTTTTTCCTTGAGGACCACTTTCAGTTGGAATTTGATTTGTCTTCTCTTGACTATTAGTATTATTCATAATATTGTAACAAAAATGTTCTATATAAGTATGAACATTCATGCAAACTATATTATTATAAATGTATAAATATATAACACGTGTAAATGATTATTATATTTTTTATTCTCAAAGAGAAATGAAAGCGATATTTAGGTTATATTGTTACTATGTTATATTGTTTTTTGATGTCTCTTTTTTAAAAGAAGAATGAGAATTATGTAAATCTATAGGATCTGCTTGTTTAGGGATTTTTATATTATGCCAAATAATATAAATCCGCTAATTTTTTTCTAACCATGTTTTTCCATGTTCTCGATTAAGCACCCAATTATAAGATGTTGTTATCTATAAATTATTTTAAAACAATAAATTTGGTAAAATATTTTAATACCTCCATTATATTTTCCTGCCAGTCATGTTTTTTAGTAACGCTAAATTCTGGAAAACTTTTTTGGCAAATAGAATAAATATTTTATGAGGAGAATACCAAATATGCATTATTTTGATATATATTACTTGTAACAGTAAGCCTAATAAATTTTGGAAACTATATATTTCTACTAACAGTTACTAATACATATAGATCCAATCATCTATACAGTTCTTGAAATCCTTTGAAGATTTGCAAGAATATTTCCTTTTATATCTCTTAAAATTCTTCAATTTAATATCACATTATTAATGAATAGAATACGTATTACACACTATAAATATTAGTCATAAGTTATTATATTAACATATAATAAAATATTCAAAATTAGTATAAATTAATTATATTTTATATAAAGGATATCAAGGTTTATAATTAAAAAATAAAATATATAAAAATTAAAGATAGATTCACTATTAATGAGTGGTGTCTGTATGTTCTTTTAATTCTTGTCTAGTATTAAACTCTTTATTACATTTATCGCAAGAAAACGATGCTTGTACATTAGTAGAATTTTCATCAGATTTTTCTCCACTATCTATACTATAATTATTCATAACTTTCAATAGCATAACATACTATATTACTATATAGTTTTTACTAGCGTCTGTAAAAACCGTATTAAAGAAACTTTTATATCCTAAAATATTCTTATTGGAAAAAATATTTTGAAGGAACAATACAATACATAAAGAATACAACTGATGGCTTGATTGTTTTCCTTGTAAATGAAAAAAGAATTAAAAACTGAAATTTGGTAGTAGAAATTAATCTTGTTCACAGATTATTATAACTTTGAAAAACTATATTGTTAAAAATATAAAAAATATTATTAGATATATCTTATTAAAATAAATTGTTGGTTTATATTCATCTTTTAATTATATTCATAAGTTTCCTTTTGTCTTTTTCGTTTATTTCGGAAGGCTCGCCCAATAAATTATATTACAGAGAAAAGATTATTAATTTATAGTAATTTCGAATTATGTCAATTTATGAAATTCATATGAGTAAAGCGTATTTTTATAATTTTTTATTGGGTCCTATTTATTTTAGACATAACTCTTTGTTACGTTAGTTTACAGACAAGGTTAACCAATTCCTTACATACTTTGGTTGCGCTATTTATTTTGCAACAAGAATAATTTTAATTTTTTATTTGTTCTATTCTTGATATATCGAATTTTTTTTCCATCAGGTTTTTTTCAAAAGATGATAAATACAGAATATAACTTCAGAAATACAGACTTGTGAATATCATTACATCCATGAGCATACAAATAAGTTTAAGTATTTTTATTTCAAATAGAAATTCCGGATGGAATAGCGGTAATTATCTGGAAGCCTAGATCAAAATTGAGGAGTAGAACAAGCATATGCCAAGACCCCATAAATATAGATATTCATAAGATATTCATCATGCCTATATTTATGGCAAAAGTCATCCTCATTATAGAGATAGTGGAAACAAGAAAGAAATAAAGTCTCATTTACAAGCAATAAATACTATTTGATACATATTGTAGAAAGAAATATCGAGGTTTATCTGCTTTGTTGCATAACCAAACCTCTTTAGCTAGGATCGAACCAATTGATCATTTGTGATCCACTGGCCTTCTTATAACAAGTCTCTTGTAAGACAAGGTGAGATACTTTTTTCCTATGATTTTCTGGATGGATGGGTTGCTGATCTTGTAAGGATGGATGAAAATAAAAATGGTAAAAAGTACAAATTTCCTGATTCTTTTATTTTTGTTATTGGTCACGTCAGAGTATACTTTCACTTACCTTACAGACAAACCGAAGGAATCATAAAAGCAACTATAGGAAAGAATCTTCCAGACCATCCATGCTATTCACAAATATGTAAAGAGTAAACAAATTGGATGTCATTAACAATAGGACGAGTATCAATAATAATAATAATAATAATGACGTTATCATAGCAGCAGACAGTACCGGTATCAAGGTTACAAACAGAGGTCAATGGATGTAAGATAAGTGGAATGTAAAAAACAAGAAAGGCTATCTAAAGATACACGTAGCTGTAAATATCAAGACCAAAGAAATTCTTGCACTTGAAGTTACAGATGAGAAGGTGCATGATGGAAAAGTTATGAAGAATTTGGTGGAATGTGTGTTGAATAATAACCATAATATCAGAATCAAATCATTTCTATACCATTTAGCAAAAATATGCTAAACAATTCCGAATTGCTTTAGTATATGCAACAAGAAAGCCTATTGCTAGAGTATTTATTTTATATTACAATTATATTATAAATATTTATTTTAGCGAACTTATGCAAATTGGTATAGGAGATGGAGCCTATGATAGTAATGAGAATTTCAAATACTTGAAGGGGAAAAGGATTCAACCTATCATCAAAGTAAAAAGAAACTCCATCATCTCATCTAAAAATAACCCTGTAAGGAATAGAGAAGTTGAACTTCAAATAAAGGATTACCATAAATGGAAAAAGAAAAGAAAGTATGGACAACGATGGATAGTTGAAACAACATTTTCATCTATAAAGCGGATGTTTGGTGAATATACATCCGCTATCAGGTTTCAAAACTGGTAAAAGAGATGACAATGAATGTGTCGTTGTACAACATGTTTAGAAGAATGTATAAAATGGATGAAGATGAATAGGAGGATGATATAGATAGAAAAAAGGATAAAGAGGATAAAGGCAAGGATAAAAATTTATTGATAAAAGAGTTGTTGATGTACCAAAAGAGGCAATTGCATGATCAAATTGACATGTTAATGAAAGCCAAGAAAAAATATGCAAAAAACATTTTTCGGTACCGAAGAATTATGGATAGTTGATAGAAACAAGCCTTTAAAATCATTTTAAGGTTATTTTTAATAGAAATGGCGTCAAATATTTTTTACTTTTAAAAATATCTTATTTATTCTTTTATTTTCTTATTATTGCTCTTAACTTAAGACAATATTTCCTGATTATATCGATCGATGAATAAGTTAATCCAATGTTTAATATGATTTAATTTACAATTGTTCTTTTTACAAGTAAAGTAATCGTCAAAACAATCAGTTCTATCTTTTATGTACTGCATTGTTCTTTCAATAATGCTTTTTTTTAAAAGAGAAATGAAGATGATGTTTTAGTTTCAAAAATTTGTATGCTTGTGGATACCATGTACCTCCATCTGAGGAAACAGAAAGTAATCCATACTTGTTTACAACCTAACAGAACTCGTTCTTTAGCAAATACATGTTTCGCTCTTTTGATATACAAAATGATATAATTTCTTTATTTTCAGATTCAATAACAATCCAAATCCATATTAATTCAGGACCGGCTTTTATGGCAGTTTCATCTATGATATATCTTTTATTTCTTTATTCTTTAGATATTTCCAGGGCCTGTACTTTTGAATCCATTTCCAGATTGATACATGACTTATTTTTATTATTTTTAAAAAAGATAACACTTTGGCCGTGTTTCTAAATGATAAACCTAAAAAGTACAAGTTACAAACCATATCCAACGATATTTGAAGGTGTTCTGTTTCTACAGGACATGTAATAAATGGTTATTCTAAATCTATAGGTTTTTCCTTAAGTTAGCAGAGACTATACCATTTCATATAATTACTTAAACCCTGATTTTTCATCAATCCTGTTTTTCTCTAAATGTTTATAGCTGTGATGTTCCCACTACCATTTTGTATAGTGTTTGACTATTACCAGGACAACCTTTGAAAAGATGTACCGGGCTGAAAAGGATACAAGGGTAAGGGAAACAATGTTGCTTGTACTCAACGTTTCGTATTACGATAAGGTTGCAATTCATGTAGCCAGAGAGATTCACAGAAGCAAAAGGCTGGGCTTCCCAATGGTTAAAAAGATACAGAGAAGAAGGTATGAAAGGATTAAAAGATAGGCCTAAAAATGAAAGACACTCAAAGATATCCATACAGACAGAATATAGGATAAAGGCCATTCTAAAGGAAAGCAACCAACAGCAGGGTTGGACAACAAAGCAGATTGAAAAAATGATAATAAAGGATAGTGGTATAAAGTACCATCATAACTACATTTACTGCATCCTTTGCAGATGGGGCTTTAAACAGAAGGTTCCAAGAAAAGTACATTGTTAATACAGCAGCAGTATCTGCAGAAGAGAATGAGAATTTCAAAAAAGGGTCAGTCAGATACTTGTGGGTACAAGATACCAAAAGAAATACTTTAACGTAGTATCTATGGATGAATCCTTTATTTTTTATGATTCCCTGGTCAGAAGGGTTGTTTGGATAGAAGATGGTAAAAGACCTGTAGTAAGGGTAACAGGCTCACACAAGCATTCATGTTTATTTGGTGCTATGGGCATGGAAGGTAGAAAACAGATCTTCCTCAGGCAGTATGATAAATTCAATGGAGACACCTTCCTTGATTTTCTGAAGACAATATACGCAAAGTTTCCTAGATGTTATCTTTTCATGGACAAAGCTTCACCACATTACAAATCAAGGAAGGTAAAGAACTATCTTGAACAAAACAAGGCTACTCTTATACCAATGTATCTTCCCACAGCATCCCCTGAGTTCATGATAATGGAAGAGATATGGAACATTTCCAAACGGCACCTGCTTGTACTGAAACAGTATCCTTCATTTGAGGATTTTAAGGAAAAGATATCCATGTATTTTAGAACAAAGAGATTCAATCTTGATATGAGGAACTATTTGCTAAGAATGGTTTAAGAATATATGTGAAATGGTATAAACTACTAGCATCTTGTTTTTTAAATAATATTTACATATAGAAAAGGAAACAATAGCCTAATGATTGATTAAATGTTCTTTATTGGAGAAAAAATGCACGATAAAAATATTAAGATTAGACAAACAAAATTAATAAAATAATGTGGGTAAGTTTATTTTTTAATAATGTATTAAATCTAATGCCAGCTTTAATTCTGCAATTTCTCTATTGATAACCTTGACCACGTCTGTTTCCCCATTTACATATTTTAACAGCCTTTCGCATGCTTGAATTTGTGCTAAAATTATTTCTTCTCGATCAATACATAGATTATGACTAGATTCTATTAATGAATAAGAAATGTTTTTTTTGTTTTTACACCCACATGTTTTTGCTTCTATTATAAATGGCATTTCTGAATTAACAATATTCATTATTTATGAACACCTTTTTACTTTATCGGATAACACATTTTCCTCTAGTGCTAAGTATTGATTTGGTTTGATTTTTGATTTAGAAGTTCTAGCAGACTTCATATTTTGTTTTAAGAGAAACAAGTCTATAAATGAAATGGTTACCGACTCGCACAAAATAAAATGAAAAGAAATTACAAACAAGATGGAAAATACAGCTCTGTTAATAGCTGTGTAAACATAAAGGTACGTCCTCTTGTAAAATATTTGTGATCGCTCTGACATGATTTTTGTTATAGATATTTGTCCACTTGCTGTGATTGATTGTCATTGTAAAAGTGACGATCTAAAGTTATTATGGTATCTAAACAAACACAAATATTTTACATGAAAATATACCATGTCTTTTACAGAACTGTTAACTTAAAACATTATTTCTTTATTATGCTCATAAACAAACAACTTAAGTCATTAGATCTCTTGCGTAATTAGCACCATTGGGAAAACTTCTAAAAGGTGGATATATTTTAATCATGATCCGCAAACTAAAATAGAAATGTTACAAAATATGGTGAAAAATCTAAAAAATTTTGATAGGTGTCTAATCATGCAAGATATCTAATGACTTATATGTTGTAATTTATATTTGTTCTTCTTACAAGGAAAGTAATTATCGAAGTTTTTAGTTCTGTCTTTTATATTTCATTGTTTTTTCTATAAGGCTTATTTCAATAGAGGAATGAAGGTGATTATATAAGTTCAAAAACCTGCATGCTTGTGGATACCAAGTACTACCACCTGATGAAACAGAATGTAATCCGTACTTGTTTACTACCTGAGACAGAAATCGCTCTGTGCAACAAACATGTTTCTTTCTTTGAATTCATCGACAGCAAGGATTTCTTTATACTTTGGTTCTATTATAACCCAAAGCCAGATCAATTCAGAAGAACCTGCTTTTATGGCAGTTTCATCAATAATATACCTTTGATTTTCCTTTTCTTTGGATATTTTCTAATTCTGTACTTTTGAATCCAGTTCCAGATAGAAACCTGGCTTATTTTTGCTATTTTTAAAAATGATAATGCTTTGGAGGTGTTTCTAAATGATAGATCAAGAAAGTACAAGTATAATCCATAACCTATAATTTGTAGGTGTTTTATTTCTAGTATATAAAGGATATATGGTTGTATTCAATCTATAGGTTTTTCCTTAAGTTAACAGAGCCAAAAATACATATTATGAAATAAATGGTTAGGATTAGAAACAATATTAAAATTTTGGCAAGGTAAAAATAGTAATTTTGAACCCAATTTTTCGGTACCGAAAACTCGATATCCAAAGCAAATTTGAAAAAGTTGTTTAGATGCTATTAAAGATCTAATAATGACAAAAAGATATATTTTTATCAATTTATTATGTTAAAGTTAAAATTATACATACTACTTTTTAAAAAATTTATATTTCATTTTGGAATTTAATAATGAATTAGATTAATCATTTATTAAATTATCTTAAATTTTTTATAAATTTTATATCATCCAATTACATTATCTTTTTAAATCTAAAATAGATTATCTTAATTATTGAAATATATAACAAAGTACAAATTATGACAATATTAACAAATGTTACCGATACGAATAATCAAATATATTAACAATAAAATAGATATTCTTTCAATATTGTTAAATATTTAAGTTACACTTGTTTATGCACAACAATTTTTGACAACTGGAATGACAAATTATTTTCTCAATTGTTTTAATATTTACATTTTTTTCATCTTTATACAAATAATTTAAAATATGATAGTGCAAAAAGTTGAATCGCCGATTTATTTTGAATTTGGTATTGATTTCTTCTGAATTAAAAATATGTTCTCAAAACATTCGCTCAGGTAGTAAACTTGGAATTATGGATCAAGAAGATAATAGGATGATCATTGAGATACCTTACATAAGATGAAAATCTTGCGGATTATGAAAAAATATCAGTCCTTTACAAAAATTATCTTGATCTGTCAATGAATTTGTTAAATTAGGTGCAGGGTTTTATGAAGAAAAGAGATAAATTAACAAAGCGACTTTTGAGATCTTATATAAAGTTACTATTTCATGAAGCTCGAACCAGACAAAAAATAATCGAGTATTATTAAACCAAGTTAATGAAAGGAAAATGTTAAACTTACTGCTTTGTTGCATGATTATTTTTTTCGTTATTTACTAACGTTTTGTTGATGAAATAAAAACGAAAATAGTAAAAATTCCATTGTAATTGTTACAGACAAGTTATATTTTTAACTGATTTTCGAATCATGCAACAAAGCAGATAATAAAAACAAGGAATTCAAAGACCAATACATCGTCATTGCGATAGATAGTACTGGTATTAAGGTTACAAACAGAGGTCAATGGATGAGAGAGAAATGGCATGTAAAAAATAAGAAAGGATATTTAAAAATACATGTAGCAGTTAATGTCAAAACCAAGAAAATCCTTTCAATGAAGGTTACTGATGAGCATGTACATGATAGCAAAGCGTTACCGGAGTTGGTTGAAAATATTATAAAATCTGATAGCATGGAAACAGCAATAATAGGCAAACTATTCGGTGATGGTGCTTATGAAGGTAATGATATTTTTAGATATTTGGCAGACAATGGAATATTGCCATGTATTAAAGTAAGAAAGAATGCTAGAGTCAGATGGAAAAAGGGAAACATCCTTAGAAATCTATCAGTGTTGGCCCAGAAAAATGATTTGCAAAAGTGGAAGGACAGCGTAAACTATGGACAAAGGTGGATTGTAGAAACCGTGTTCTCTTCTATAAAAAGAACGTTTGGAGAGTATGTATACTCGGTTAAACTAAAGAATATGATACAGGAAATGATGTTAAAAGCGTCATTGTATAACAAAATGATATCTATTTAGGCAAAATATATGATAAAATCAAAGATTATAGGAATCATGCAACAAAGCATTTATTATCTTCTTCTATCTTGATATTTAGTCTGTTTATTCTTCTGTTTATGGTAGTGTAATCGGGAATAGAAGGTACTTTTCCTTTAACATGTCCTTGTGCGATACCTTCTGTCTGTCTATATGGAAGATGAAAATATGCTTTCGCATAACCAAGCAAGAGAAGAAAGGTATTGGGATAATGAAACGGTTCACCTATTTTGCCTTGGTTCATCTCTTTTAATTCAGTATCCCAGTTGTCAATAACGTCAAATCCTAGCAGTATTTCACCACGTCTAACTAGAGATTGGTTGTAGATGGACCATTTCATGGAGTTTATTTGAGAATGTTAGCTAAATGTTTTTGGAAAGGAGGAATCATGCAACAAAGCAGAATCGACTAAATGTATTCAAAAAGCTATGGATAAAACTATTGAAAATCTATGATGACTGTATTGGTATAAATTGGACATGGCAATCCATCGATAGTATAGATCTCTTGCATAATAAGAATAAACAGCTATATTCTCAGCAGTTCATTAGTTTCTTGTCCTTTCTTTGCTTTCGTACGATAAACTATCCAAAAAACCATTACTTTTCAAATCATTCACTGGTTTGACAGTGCAAGAGTTCAATGACATTTATGAAAAAAATGTAACAAAAAGATATGCTAAACATGAAATACGACGCTTGTCCAAAAGAAAAAAAGATAGAGAAAGACGTATAGGTGCAGGCAAACCCTTCAAACTAGATGTTAAAAATAGATTTCTAATGCTTTTAGTGTACTATCGTCTGTACATAACATACACGTTAGCTGGTTTTTTATTTGATCTGGATCAGAGCAACATCTGCAGAGACATTCAAAAGATTGAAGGTTTGATACGAGAATGCGTACCAATTCCTCAAAAGACATACCCAATAACCAAAAGGTTGAAAACTCCAGAGGAAGTAGAGAAATATTTTCCAGGCTTTCTTGCTTTTACAGATTGTACAGAACAACAGATACCAAGACCTGTTGATAAGAATAGAAGGAAGATATTCTATTCAGGTAAAAAGAAAAAACATACCATAAAGAATCAGTTGGGTTAACAATCGTGGTTATATCCTTCATAAAGTACGCTATAAAAAAGGAAGAAAACATGATTATGATGTCTACAAGAGGAATCATCCTATTGTCATTCCAAAAGAGGTTGTTAATGTATTTGATCTAGGGTATTTGGGCGTAGAAACGAATTTCCCAGAACAACTATCCGCCTTACCATATAAAAAGAAAAGAAACCAATTTTTATCAGACGATGAAAAAGAATACAACAAGATTCATTCTAAAATGAGAATAATAGTAGAGCATACTATTAGCAGATTGAAAAAGTACAGAATAATGAGCGATATCTTTAGGAACAAATTGAGAAAATATAACAAGGTGTCAGATATAGTTGCAGGTTTGGTAAATTATAGAATATCAAATCAACAGAACTAGAAATCCAAAGAATCCAGAAAGAATATTCTGGATTGTTTCTAATTATGCAAGAGATCTTATCTCTATAAAATCGCCTTTAGGTGGCGATGACCGGAAACAATCCTACTGATAGAAGCAAACTAGGAACAAAAAGACATTTTAACCGATAAAAATGGAATTCCCATATATGTTGTAATATCATCTGCTAATACTCATGTCATCGAATTGGTAACATATGTAGTTGATAATAGAGTTATCAAAAGACCATCAAATAAAACTAGAACAAAAGGAAGAAGAAGAAGCAAACTTCAACATCTATGTCTTGATAAGGCCTACAATTCCAAACCTGAAGAACAAGAACTAATCAAACGAGGATATGTACTGCATATTCCTCCAAAGTGAAAAAGATGTGTAAAAGAAGAACAATAGGAGATCAAGGTTACAACACATCATCGCTCAAATCGTAAAAAATATTCTGCAAAAAGATGGGTTATAGAGAGAACCAACTCATGGCATAATAAGTTCAGGAAATTGTTCGCCAGGTATAAGAAGAAGGTAGAGAATTATCTTGGATTAGTACAGTTATCCTGTTGTATGATCATTTATAGAAAGATAATTTTAGGTAGGCCCTTAGTATCATATTTGACATGTAAATTATAAAATTTGTTTGTTATTTCATTGATATTTTGAATATGCGTTATTGAAAAGACGTGTAATATATAAATAACCAAGGGTTATTTTTTACATGTAAAGAGAACAAATGTTTTAAATTATTTAAAACAATGACTTTCTAATTATCGACAAATAAAATAATAAATACTGAAGTTAGAGCCTTTTTAATGGACCATACTATTTATAAACATTAACGTTATTAAATGAATAAATTATTGACTAGTTTTATCAAAGATAATGAACCTTTTTTATTGATGATTTTATTTATTCTATTAACAGGTATTTCAATTCAAAGATCCGTTTTAATTCCTTTAGAAAAAGAGTTGGCTTATCATATGATAGTTGAACATAGCATATTTTTTCTTTTGGGAGCAACATCTGTGAAAATTGGTGAAATAATACTTAAATTCTTGGTAAAGTTTGGCAAAAAGCAAAAATATAATCAAGGCAATAATAAAAGTTTTATAATGGAATTAACTAACTTTTGGGCCACTTCTTTACGTAATATTTTTAAAATTAAAAATATAGGTTTCGTATGGTTAATTATTTCTGTTTTAATGTTGTATTTTTGGCATATTCCTTCAATATTTGATTATTCGGAATTACATCCGGATATACATATACTACAACATCTTTCTTTTATTATTGTAGGTATAACAGGATTTTTGTCTATTAGATCTTTTGGAGAATCATATAAAATATTTTTGATATTGATTTTATCAGGTATGATGGGTTTTATTGGATTAATATTTTCTATAACCGATACAGCAATTTTTGGTGTTTACTCTCTAAGTGGCCATAATTATGCTGGAACTTTTATGGTAATTTTTAGTGTAATTCTATTAATAATAGGTTTGCCCATATATATTATAAAGAAAACATTATCATATGCCAAATTAAAAATATAATTTTGAAAGTTATGCCTTACTTATTCATTAAACATATTAAAATTTATAGATACATTTTTTAATTACAATTGATAAAAGATTATATGTTTATCGTATTTATAAATATAATATACAAAATTTTTATAAAGTAAAAGATATATTCTTTAGCAACATTTAACTTTTTGCCGTAATTGTCAAAATTATTATTTATATTTATTGTGTTACTACATAATTGCAGACAATGCAGTTTAGCCTAACTTTGTTTAACTGTGGAATTATTAAATACTTAATTTTACTTTTTATTAGGCCGCCATTTAATTTTATATCTACTAAAGAAAAGTAAAATCCAATATTGATAATCTTTTAGATATTAGATCTCTTGCATAATAAGAATAAACAGCTATATTCTCAGCAGTTCATTAGTTTCTTGTCCTTTCTTTGCTTTCGTACGATAAACTATCCAAAAAACCATTACTTTTCAAATCATTCACTGGTTTGACAGTGCAAGAGTTCAATGACATTTATGAAAAAAATGTAACAAAAAGATATGCTAAACATGAAATACGACGCTTGTCCAAAAGAAAAAAAGATAGAGAAAGACGTATAGGTGCAGGCAAACCCTTCAAACTAGATGTTAAAAATAGATTTCTAATGCTTTTAGTGTACTATCGTCTGTACATAACATACACGTTAGCTGGTTTTTTATTTGATCTGGATCAGAGCAACATCTGCAGAGACATTCAAAAGATTGAAGGTTTGATACGAGAATGCGTACCAATTCCTCAAAAGACATACCCAATAACCAAAAGGTTGAAAACTCCAGAGGAAGTAGAGAAATATTTTCCAGGCTTTCTTGCTTTTACAGATTGTACAGAACAACAGATACCAAGACCTGTTGATAAGAATAGAAGGAAGATATTCTATTCAGGTAAAAAGAAAAAACATACCATAAAGAATCAGTTGGGTTAACAATCGTGGTTATATCCTTCATAAAGTACGCTATAAAAAAGGAAGAAAACATGATTATGATGTCTACAAGAGGAATCATCCTATTGTCATTCCAAAAGAGGTTGTTAATGTATTTGATCTAGGGTATTTGGGCGTAGAAACGAATTTCCCAGATCAACTATCCGCCTTACCATATAAAAAGAAAAGAAACCAAGAACTGTCACAAGAAGAAAAAGAATACAACAAGATTCATTCTAAAATGAGAATAATAGTAGAGCATACTATTAGCAGATTGAAAAAGTACAGAATAATGAGCGATATCTTTAGGAACAAATTGAGAAAATATAACAAGGTGTCAGATATAGTTGCAGGTTTGGTAAATTATAGAATATCAAATCAGCAGAACTAGAAATCCAAAGAATCCAGAAAGAATATTCTGGATTGTTTCTAATTATGCAAGAGATCTATTATTTTCAAATAAATTGAAACAAGTATGAAGCACAACATCGGTTTTTTTAAAATATGGAATGTATAATGAATCAATTCTCTTGTAGATTAATGGTCTATTTGTAGTACCAATTCTTTAAAAAAATGATATTTAATTTTTATCAATAACAATCTTAGAATTCGTAATATATTTATTCTGCTTTGTTGCATGATTCGAAAATCAGTTAAAAATATAACTTATCTGTAACAATTATACTGGAATTTTTACTATTTTCGTTTTTATTTTATCAACAAAACGCTAGTAAAAAACGAAAAAAATAATCATGCAACAAAGCATATTTATTTAATAATCTTAATATATTAACTATTATTATTATTGAATAATAATTGAGATTTAACAAGGGTTTGCAAATAATTGGGTTATTTTTTATAATTATTTCTATTATCGCTATTGCATATGCTTCTAAAATATTAATTAATCGAAATAATGCTATCACTAACATCCAATTACCAAATACACCTCAAATATCCTCTATTTCATCATCACAATCATCTCATCTGCAATCTGCAACCATTAATGTTAAGCCCTTGAAAAACCATAAGGAATACGATATTATAATTCCATTTGGTGATGGTGCACCAGGAATTCGAACGACCTATTTTAATCCTACTGTTTTACACATACATTCTGGCGATACAGTAAAATGGATGAATAAAGATTCTGTAAGTCACACTGTTACTGCCATGGCATTCAATTCAGGTTTAATTTGGCCTAGTGGATCCACAGAAGGACCATCAACATACAGTCATACATTTACTATTCCAGGAGTATATGTATATTTTTGTCAAATTCATCCTTATATGGGTGGTATTGTATATGTGGATACTCAAGAAACTCAAAGAGAAATTTCACTTAATAATCCAAATGGCAATAATATAATGGATGTAAAAATAGAAATTCCTCAAAATGCTGCTTATGATACTAATTATGGACCCATGTTTATTCCTTCTGGAGCCCATGTTCCTTTTGGAAGCCAAATAACTTTTACAAATAGAGACTATGTAGCACATACGGCTACGGCTACAGATGGAACCTTTGATACTTCAACTTTACAACCAGGACAATCTAAAACTTTTACTCTTGATGAGAGGCAGGGAACCATTACATATTTTTGCAGAATACATCCATGGATGCAAGCTATAATTACTGTAGATCCGCCATCTCCTGCTTTTACTCAGAAAATATTTCAATAAAAAGTAATTACTTATCAATAAAAATAGTATTGCTACAATAATGTATTTAGAATTTTGATTTTTGTTATCAAGCAAAATAAGAAACTCTTAAATGACTTTTTATAAATATGTTTATATTGAATAATATGCGTACTACAACAATATTTGTTGTGATGTTTATTATTGGGATCTTGATAATGATGTTATCTTCCATAGGTTTTAAAACAAAAGCAGTAGCATTTGCTAAAGAAATAGTAATTAAAAAGTCGTATAATCATATTTCAATAGATAAAAATTATGATATGAATAAATTAAATAAGTCGTATAGTCTTTATACAAATAAAATCAATACTGGTATAAATATTTCAAATAAATCTACTCAATTATTGCCACATGAAAACAATACTGTTACAGATAAAAATATGCCTTTGCCGAAAAATACTATAAACTCTTATAGTCCGCTGAATAAAGATGATAATAATTTTTCTTTACAAACAACTCCTTATGAAAACCATACGACATCCTCATTACCTTCTGCAAAAACGGTATTGATTGTTAAAGGTGCAGCTCTTTTAAGAGATAAAGCCTATAGTCCCAATCCAATAATAATACATGCTCAAGATTCTGTAAATTGGAAAAATATGGACGATGTTGTTCATACTGTAACATCAGGCTCTAGTTTTAATTCACCTGATAGAGGCCAAGAATTTGACTCAGGATTATTAGGTGGTAGTTATACACACAAATTTATGAAACCTGGAATTTACAATTACTTTTGTCAAATACATCCTACAATGGTGGGGAAAATAATAGTAAAATACTAGTAAAATATGCATATCGAATCTATTTTATTATTTATTATTTATTATTTATATTCGTTGGTTAATATAATGACAAAGTTAATGAGACTAGTAAAAAATTCAACTAATATAAATATCTTATAGGCCGTCGATAGTATGTACCCAAAAAAACTTTCGGTACCTGAATTTGATTTTATCAAATATAATTTTAGTTACGATTGGATTATTACTACATGTAATTTTTTTACATACAAAAAACTATTTTATATTGATAATTAGTTGGCGATTATCATTATTTGTGTTGTATTTTCGAACTTGTAATCGAAGCAATTGAGTTCATTGAATGCGAATATATGTTTTATTGTATTATCTACTGAAATTCGTCTTGATCATTTAGAATGAATTTATTAATGGAAAAGAAATTAATCTATATTATAATATACAGACAACTTGATGATGCTCTTTACATTATAGTTATCTCATTGCTAATTTATTTTAGGTAAAACAATCAGTTTATGGTTTTTTATGGCAAAAAAAACCGTGTGAAGGAATGTTTATATGTTTGTTTTAATACTTTATAATAATGTCGAAACAGGATAAAAAAGAAACAACAACATTCTCATCATCATCGTCCCCATCTACAGATAACTATAATCAAGGATATACACAACAATCGTCATCATCATTTAATAGAACCGCTGAAGAGAACAAACAATCACTCAATCAATCTCTAGATGAAACTAAAAAAAATATACAAAAAAATTTAGACGAAGCTAAAGGTCAAATTCCACGTTACACTCAATCTATCCGTGATGCACAAGAGCATACAATCCAAGCAACCAAAGAAATAGCAGATAATTACATTGAATATCAAAAACAAGCGTTAAACTCTTTACAATCGATATTTGCTCCATATATCGAAAATGTAAATAATCGATCATGGAATAACCAAGATTACTTTAGTAAAAAACTTCCAGAAATATATTCGAAAATAGTCAGCAATTATGCAGAAAATACTATAGCAGTAAGTAGAATGTTCAATGACCTTGTCTTTGCAAATGTTGATTCGTTTAAAAACCTAGCCAATACAGCAAAAGAACATTCAAAGCATCTATCAGAAATTGGTAAAAGAAATGCAAGAGTTTGCGAAGGAATACATCAAGATAATCTAGACAATACAGTTTCTTCTTCCACAACTTACAGTCAAAATAAATAATAAACAAAAAAATATATACAGATTAAAATAAAATATTTTTATATATTTTATCTTTAAAATAAAACTATCGTATATTAAAGAATAAAAATTAATGTAAATTTAAAATTACAAAGTAAAATCTCAAATTGAATTATTTAATAATTGCGAAAATTGATTATGTGGCACAGTGTGGTAAATTAAATATAATGCAAATCTGTTATTTAGTTCAACAATCATTATGATATAGTAAACCTTTTTAATGTATAAATACATCTGTAAATAATTTTAATATGGCTATAGGAAGTCCCATTAAGGATAATGATGATACAGATGATAAAAAAAATAATAAAAATAATTATTCCAATAGATCTGATAATAACTATTCTGAACCAAAATCATATGCTTTTAATGGTAAAGTGGTAGTAGGTATTGGGATTATAATGATAATGTCAGCAATAACTACGATATCTATGACTATGTATTCTCAATCTCCTCAGATTCATTTATCAATTAATTCAGTTATGCCGTCTCTTTTGGCTTCATCATTTAATTCTAATTCTCATAAATCCCAGGTAGCTGCTATACCATCATCATCTTTTTCTTCAACCTTGCCGATTTCCTCTCAAAAAATTAATAAAAGAATAATTTTAATTCAGCAGGATTTTGGATGGAATGGAACTACTGGTGGTCCTCCGATTATAGTTGATAAAGGCGATTCTAGTACAACTAGTTGTTATCAATAGAGGTCATATGGCACATAATTTAGGAATGGGTATATTACCTAACCGAATTTTAAATTTGATTAATAAAGAAAATAATATTTCTTTAAATCAGAGAATGACCCATATTCCTTATGATATGATGGCTGCTATGCCTTGTCCTGGTTGTCAAGGTGTATTTAAAAATGGGCATATAAACCTCTTTATGGAGCCAGGTACTCAACAGGTAACTACATTCGTTGCTGGTAAAGCAGGTCATTTCAAATATTATTGTATGGTTAGAGGTCATTTATGGTTAGGGATGATTGGTGATTTAATTGTAAGAGAAAGCACTGGATCTACCACAAATATGAATACTAGCAATATGGCTCTGTAAGGTCAAAAAAATTTTTCTATTTTTGAATTTCAATAGATACATCTAGCAATTTTTAATTCAGGTAGTAGTAAAATCGATATTCAAATAAATAATATATTAGATCTCTTGCATAATTAGGACCATTAGAAATACTTCTAAAAAGTTGATATATTTTAATCATGATCCGCAAACCAAGATAAAAATATTACAAAATATGATGGAGAATATATAAAATTTTGATATACACCTAATTATGCAAGAGATCTAATATATTGATTTAATAAATGTGCGAGTTTAATTAAACGGGTGACTGAAATGGTAACTTCAACAGAAAAATAGTTTAATAATTTTATCAATTAATCAGCTATGATATGCAAAAGTTATAATGTTCCTATATTGACATTATCAGTTTACCATATAGTTGAGGCGTGGTCATAATTCGATACTACTCATATTTATCCAAAATTCTATTTCATCAGCCAGTCCCTAGCATATATTTTATTGATTTTGGATGTATTTTCTTAGTTTTACAATTATAGTATACCCATTAGTTGATATAATAAAACAGACAAAAGTACAAATGCAGATACTTTATGAAATCCACGTACTGATAATGGGTCTATCCTAAACACTGATTTTATATGTTCTATCAATGGTTCGATGGATATCCTTCTCTGGCTGTAGATTGCCTGCCCCAATACAGATTGATAAAGGTATACAAGATCAATCTTCTCCTTGGGAGTATTTTTGTACCTTTCTACAGGACAAACCAAATCTATTCCCAATTCTTTACTATACTTGTACACTTTTTTAGTATCATATCCAGGGTCAGCCACCATATAAGGTAAAGATGATAAAGAGAAAACAGAAGAAGATGAAGATGTTAAAGGAATGTACATCTTATTGTCTGGTACATTAGCAGTAGTTACATCTACTGTTAGGGGTACCACAATCTCTCCTGCTGTACATGTTATACCATTTAGCAAAAATATGCTAAACAATTCCGAATTGCTTTAGTACTATATGCAACAAGAAAGCCTATTGCTAGAGTATTTATTTTATATTACAATTATATTATAAATATTTATTTTAGCGAACTTATGCAAATTGGTATAGATGTAGTTTATATCCAAAAATCCATCCTTTTGTACGACTATAGCCGCACCTTGCATCTGTATCTATGCCAGGACATGGTACTTCTCCTTTTTTCATGGATGATTTATGCTATACACTACCATTTGCTTTTAGTAGAGTACTGTCTGTTGCTGTTATAGAAAGATCTACTAATCCTTCTGTTGTAGTAAACAGGTATCCCATTGTTGCTATCCTTTGTTTAATATCTGTAGAAATAGTCTTCAACCGTCTGTCAAACGTACGTCTACTAGGAATGGATACTAATCCACAGGCTAATACTAGTTTACGGTTATATTGACAGTCCAAGTTAAGAAAAGTATGTAATGTATTATTGGAATCGATTTTGAACCATAACCTTACAATAAAGCATCTCAAAATTACTGTTTGTGGAGAATATACATATGGCCTGCCACGTTTCCTTGGTGATGCAGCAGGCCATGGTATACAACCTATCAGATACAGAATGTTAAAAAGGATGGATTCCTTTAATCTATCAATAGTTAATCTTTGAGACAGTTTTAATCAAAATAATATCCCAAGGGTTAGCTTTAAGCTGTTATAGCATGTATTAAAAATAGATTTGAATTATGACCAAGCCTCAACTATTCAGACAGTATGATGTATTCAACGGGGATGTATTCCTTGATTATCTAAAGAAAACTCATGCTAATTCAAAATATTATCTGTTTATAGACAAAGCATTACCGCACTATAAATCAAAGAAGGTGTTAAAGTATTTTGAAGAAAACAAGGAAACACTAATCCCTCTATATCTTCCTACTGTATCACCCGAATTTATGGTGATGGAAGAGATATGGAATATAGCCAAACGAGATTTACTTGTCTTAAAATATTATCAATCATTTGCAGATTTGAAGAACAAGATATCTCAGTATTTCAGAACAAAAAGATTCAATCTTAATATGAGAAACTATTTGTTAAGAGATGTTTAATAGAATATGCTAATTGGTATAGACAATAAAAAAGTTATTTTTGAAATTATTTCGAATTAACTTATTTATATAGTAATTAAAAAATATATGATTTGCCTGATGCCTTTTTAAAATAATGCTTTTGAATTATCTCTTATTGCAAAATCATTTTTGTATTATTTCATAGAAAAGGCGTCTAAATTTGTGTTGATGGATTATAAATGGTAGTATTAGTAGGATTGTTTTTCATAGAATTTTGCTGTTGAAGTGTAGGGGAAATAACTTTAATTTCAGATGTCATATAAGGATGAGCCATTCCACAATATTCTAGGCACCTTATAAAGTATATTCCAGGGTGTTTGAATGTATAATAAAAGACATTTTCCACCTTTGGAATTACTTGCATTTGTAATAATATGGGTGCACCATCATTAGAACCATCAAATATCCCAAAACCATGATTTACATCTATTGAATGAGCCACAAATTTAACTGGCTGATTTGCTACAACTGTTACTCGAGGAGTATCACCGGGGTGAATTCCTTGGGGCTGCTGATCTATTCTATTCATAAGCCAAAACCATTGGCCAGCAGTAACATCTACTACTTGAACTGGTTCTGATTTAGTTATAGATGATGATGCTACAGGTGGCATCCAAGGATAACTGATGACCCATAACCATATCAGAATTATAGTAACGCCAATAGCCCAGAAAGCCTCTGGATGATATTTGGATTTTGATAAAAAGCTTTGTTTATTTTTGGATTTTGTTGTAGCCATGACAATAAAAAAACCAATTGTAGTTACAATTACAGTCATTATAAATATAATAAGTAATGTATGCGGTCCCCAACCATAATCAGCTGCAAGATTAATCGCCGTCATAAAATATTCTAACTTTCTCCACTAAATTTAGAGATAACTATATTATTAATATTATGATATAAATTGGATCTATAAAAGTCAAATAAAGTATATACTTTTTTCATGCATGTAATTTTTTAAAGAAAGATAAGGATATAAACTCTCACATTTTCCGCCAATTGTTCTATATTCTTCATTATGAGATACTTCTAAAGAGGTCCCCTTTATGTAAATCATCATAGTTCTGGAAAAAATATATCTATTGCAGACCAATTAGCATATTCTATTAAACATCTCTTAACAAATAGTTTCTCATATTAAGATTGAATCTTTTTGTTCTGAAATACTGAGATATCTTGTTCTTCAAATCTGCAAATGATTGATAATATTTTAAGACAAGTAAATCTCGTTTGGCTATATTCCATATCTCTTCCATCACCATAAATTCGGGTGATACAGTAGGAAGATATAGAGGGATTAGTGTTTCCTTGTTTTCTTCAAAATACTTTAACACCTTCTTTGATTTATAGTGCGGTAATGCTTTGTCTATAAACAGATAATATTTTGAATTAGCATGAGTTTTCTTTAGATAATCAAGGAATACATCCCCGTTGAATACATCATACTGTCTGAATAGTTGTTTTCCTTCTATACTTACGGCACCAAAAATACAAGAATGTTTATGCGAGCCTGTTACTCTGATTATTGGTCTTTTATTCTCATTAATCCAAACACGCCTTACGAAAGAATCATAAAAGAAGAATAATTCGTCCGTAGATATTATAGTAAAACTTTCTTGTTCTTGATGCTGCTGTTACTGCTGCTGCCGTTGTTGTCGTTGTCGTTGTCGTCTATCCACAAATATCTGGGCAACCTTTTTTTGAAAGACTCTTTTTCCTTTGGGGATGCTGTGTTTACATGTACTTTTCTTGACACCTTTTGTTTGAATCCCCACTTTCGAAGGATGCGGTATATGTGAATATAGTGATATTTTATACCGCTTTTCTTTATGATTAATTCTTCAACCTGCTTTGTTGTCCAGCCTTGTTTGGAGTTGGATAATTCTTTCTTTATGATAATACTAATCTCTTCTGACATCTCAGACGATCTACCGCTTTTTGTTCTATCTTTTAATCAGTCTATGCCTTCTTTATTATATCTTTTTAACCAATCTGAAGCCCATGCTCTACTTCGATGGATCTCTGGCTGCTTGTGCTGGAATAGTGTTGTTATATACTACATTTAGAATAAGTAATATTCTTTCCTTTGTTTTTGCATTTTGTTCGGTTCTATAGATCTTTTCAAAAGATGTTTTGGTAATGGACAAATGGATGATAGTAAATGTATGTACCTAGTTATATGAGGCATGGTCATAATTCCAGATACCTTGTCTTTATCCTATTACCATGTTACCAAGTTCCAAGCATATGCTTTATTGACTTTGGATTAGATGTATTCTTCTTACAATTATAGTATACCCATTAGTTGATATAATAAAACAGACAAAAGTACAAATGCAGATACTTTATGAAATCCACGTACTGATAATGGGTCTATCCTAAACACTGATTTTATATGTTCTATCAATGGTTCGATGGATATCCTTCTCTGGCTGTAGATTGCCTGCCCCAATACAGATTGATAAAGGTATACAAGATCAATCTTCTCCTTGGGAGTATTTTTGTACCTTTCTACAGGACAAACCAAATCTATTCCCAATTCTTTACTATACTTGTACACTTTTTTAGTATCATATCCAGGGTCAGCCACCATATAAGGTAAAGATGATAAAGAGAAAACAGAAGAAGATGAAGATGTTAAAGGAATGTACATCTTATTGTCTGGTACATTAGCAGTAGTTACATCTACTGTTAGGGGTACCACAATCTCTCCTGCTGTACATGTTAGATGTAGTTTATATCCAAAGATCCATCCTTTTGTACGACTATAGCCGCACCTTGCATCTGTATCTATGCCAGGACATGGTACTTCTCCTTTTTTCATGGATGATTTATGCTATACACTACCATTTGCTTTTAGTAGAGTACTGTCTGTTGCTGTTATAGAAAGATCTACTAATCCTTCTGTTGTAGTAAACAGGTATCCCATTGTTGCTATCCTTTGTTTAATATCTGTAGAAATAGTCTTCAACCGTCTGTCAAACGTACGTCTACTAGGAATGGATACTAATCCACAGGCTAATACTAGTTTACGGTTATATTGACAGTCCAAGTTAAGAAAAGTATGTAATGTATTATTGGAATCGATTTTGAACCATAACCTTACAATAAAGCATCTCAAAATTACTGTTTGTGGAGAATATATATACGGTTTATCACGTTTCCTCCTTGGCATAGTAGGTCATAGTATACAACTTATCAAATACAGAATGTTAGAGAGTATGGATTCCTTTATCCTATCAAGAGCTAATCCTTGAGACAGTTTAAATCAAAATTTTATCTCAATGGTTAGCTTTAAGCTGTTGTATAATGTATCAAGAGATAATTTGAATTATGACCATGCCTCATATATATATTTATAAACCTATATGTAATACTGACTTTAAATAGTATGCAAACCGAGTATAAAGATCGTTACCCTCATCAACCACCTCCTCTTCCTGAATATGATGTATCACCTTCTCTCAAAAAATTAACACTTATGATGATTGGAGGAATGCTAATTAATTTTTTAGTCGCTGGTGCTTTGGCATTGGGAATGCGTATTTTGCAAACTGATGTTTCAATACTAAAATTTGATTGGATACCTCAAAACGTATTATTTTATGCGCTTTTAACTGCTCATGGTCAGGTTATGTTTTTTGGGGTTGTTTCACTTAATACCATGTGGTTTGGATATTATGCTACAAGCAAGTGGGGAAGAAAACCATTATTAGGAATGAATTGGGCAAAGATCTCCTTTTGGATAATGGAATCAGCTGTAATTCTCATTTTATTATCTGGCCTTTCTGGTTTTGGTGCTGGATGGTACAATTTAATGCCACTAACTTTTATGCCAGGCAGGCCATTGTTAAGTTGGGGACCGCTAGTATCAGCTACTTTTCTAACTGCGGATGTTCTTGTTGGAATATCACTTACAATATTTTGTATTATAATAATTACTACAATATTAAAAGGGAAAATACCTATAGGAAGTCAAAAGTTTGGAGCAAGGCATGATGAGCAAGAATATTCGTCGGAAAAACCAAACGATAACTCGGAAAAACCCGATATAGAACACACACACATGGAAAATCTTCCTGCGGGAGTTAGATGGGTATCACTGCTTGGAATCAGTTCGTGGTTTCCTAAAAAGTGGAGAGAAGTTACACCTGCAGTCCCTATAATTTTAGTAGGTGCGTTTGTAACAGCCATAGTTCAATTAATTGGAAACCCCGGTCTTTTCTTACAATTGGCACAAGGATTTATGTCTATATCAAATCCTACTACTGCAACAAATTGGTTATTGACAAAAGATGCTTGGTGGTTTTTTGCACATCCTATAGTATATTTTCCTTTACTTTTATTTCTTAGTGCATGGTATTTCTTTGGCTCACGAGCAGGTGATGAAAGAATACGCTATAATAAATGGAATTATCGTACCTGGCCATTTTATGCAATGTTTTCTGTACTTGTATTTTCTCATCATGTGTTCATGGATATGCCTAATCCTGTATGGCTTCAAATGGTGGCACAAACTGCTTCGTTAGGAATCATATTTCCATCTGCTTTAACAATTTTTACATTTTTAATGTTCATGTGGCGCTCTAAAGTAGTTTGGAACATAACATCTCGTTTTTTTATAGCTGGTATCCTAGGCTGGGCTTTTGGAGGATTTAATGGAGCTGAATTTGGATTATGGGGTGCTGATATATATCAGCACAATACAATGGCAATGCCATCTCATATTCATCTGATATTGTTGATGGGACCGTTACTTATGGCATTTGGTGTTATCTATGCAATATTACCGGACCTTTGCAAAAAGCATATGAGCAAAACACTTGGAGAAATTCATTTTTGGATGACACTTTTTGGAGGCTTTGGTTTTGCAATACTATTCAATATAATTGGTGCAGAAGGAGCTATTCGTAGAGAGGCTATAATGCCAGGTCCATTCGATTGGTCTATGCCATTATTATTGTTTTTTGCATTATGTGTAGGTATAGCTCAATTAATTTTTGTATATAATTTTGCAAAAACAATGAGAAGGAAAGCATCAGGAGAAGAAATAAAAGAATATGATATATTACATAAAAACCCACAAGGAAATAGTTTTACACCTGCAGGAGATCCTTCATTAATAAACCAAAAATGATGAACCATTCTGAGTATTAGATAGATAAAAAGATAAGGAAAATCTGGATACCACAATTTTATCTTGGTTCTTATTTATAGATTTGAAGATAAAGCTTAATTTTCTATATCATAGATTCTATTCTATTCTATTAATGAAATATAATTATCAATTTATTGTACCAGAAATTATTATATAACAATCTATATATTTACTAGATGTTATGGTTGAAAGCAATAATGATCAAAAGTCCCCTTTGTTTAAAAAATATAAACACTATGATTTAAAAAAAGGTATTGTATTTGGAGCAATGGGTGGATTTGTTGCATCAATTGCTTTTACAGGATTAATTTTATTTATGTCATTACTATTCAATTACCCAGAAGGAGCATTTCTGGATGCATTGGGAATATCGATTGTTGGTCTTAGTAGTGATATAATCTCAATTGGTTTAGCCGCATTAACAATAATACTTACTCAAGGGATAATAATTGGAATAATTTTTGGCATCATAGTATCAAAAATAAAAATACTCAATCCTTCAAACAAAAAAAAAGGTATAATACTTGGATTGGTAACAGGATTAATTTCGTTTGCAATTTTATATCTTCCAATGGTGTATATGTCAACAGCGTATCAAAGTCTTTTTTCTAAATCTTTATCTATAATTTCGTCTTCTTCTTTTTTATCTACTAGAGGAATGGAAACTATAAATTTGAATATGATGCCAAATCATATACCTGTTGAGAGTATGCTTACTTGGGGGCTAATCTCATATTTAGTTTATGGATTTGTTACAGGGGGGATAATTACCTTGGCTTATTCTGTATATAATTATGATATCCGAGAAATTGAACAAACATTAACAAAATAGTACACAATAATATTTTTTTGCGACATTTATTAAAATAGAATGACTCTATTAACTTAAGAAAAACTTATAATTAAAACAACCATATCTTTTATGTCTACTAGAAATAGAATACTTTCAAAAATCATTGGATATGGCATATACTTGTACTTTGTTGGTTTATCATTTAGAAGCACTGCCGCAAAGCATTATCATTTTTAAAAATAAAGATAAGTCATGTATCCATCTGGAAATGAATACAAAAGTACAGACCATGGAAATATTTCAAGAAAAGGGAAATGAAAGAGTATATAATTGATGAAACTGCAATAAAAGTAGGTTCTGACTTAATCTGGCTTTGGGTTGCTATAGAACCAAAGAACAAAGAAATCCTTTTCTTTCACATATTAAAAGAACGAAATATGTTTGTAGCCGAGCGATTTCTGTCTCGCGTTTTAGACAAGTATGGAAAACATCAAGTTTCCTCATCAGACGGTGGTACTTGGTATCCATAAGCATGCAATTTTTAAAACTAACGCATCATCTTCACTCTTTGAAAAAAGTATAATTTAAAGGACAATGAAGTACATAAAAGATAGAACCGAAATCTTTGATGATTACTTTCCTAGTAAAAAGAACAAATGTAAATTAAGAATGTTAAACAATGACTCAAGTTGTTTGTTTGTCAACATAATAAAGAAATAATGTCTTAAGTTAACCGTTGTGTAAATCCATAGATAGGGTTTATTGTAAAATATTTGTAGTTGTTTTACTTGAGATATTATAACACAATTGATATCAAATAAATCATATTTTAATTATTTTGTTTTCTGAAAACAACTACAAATATTTTACAAATATATCTAGACCACCGTTTACACAGCTGTTAACAGGATCACAAATTTAGTCAATTCTGCAGATGAATACACTTATACTTTGTTGCATGATTCAATAGATCGTTTTTTATTAACGTTTTAGTAATAAAGATATATGCAATAGTCAATAATTTAATTAGTTTTGCTACGAATGATGTATGACTTTAACTGTTTTTCGAATCAGGCAACAAATCAGAAAAAGTTATTATCTAATCAAGATTAATAAAATAATAAAATTGTTGTTTAAAAATTTTAATAAATATAAAAACGTTAAAGGCATTAATGCAACAATTATCTTTGCATTATTGATTTTTTCCATATTTACATCATTTAATAATATATCACCAAGCAAAAGATTCTTTGAAGCAGAAGCTAAAGCAATTCCATTATTAACAAATAAACAAGGACAACAAAATAACAACTCATTATCGTCATCCTCACACCTATCGACATCATCATATAAAAATATAACCTTGTCTCCTGGACTCAAAATAAAAATCAATCAAGGCAATCCCCCTCAAATAGATAATTTTAATATTACAAAAGGTTACAAAATCGAACCTGTTTTGTGGAATTTAGATTTAGCAGGTGCAGTTACTTTTGATAATAAAGGAAATATGTATATCGGAGAATCTGGATCTACAGTCGGTGGATTAACAACACATCCTCGTATATTGAAATTGGATTATAAAACTGGAAATCTAACGGTATTGGCGGATAGAGAATTAAATCCTCCTATTCAGGATATAAAATTTCATAAAGGAATGTTATATGTAGCTAATGCAGGTAAGATATCAGTTGTTGACCCTATAAAGGGTATTGTTCAAGACATTGTAGCTGGATTGCCTGCTGCTGGTGATCATAAGACAAATCAAATTGCATTTGGACCAAAAGATGGAAGACTATATTTTGGTCAAGGTTCTGCAACTAATAGTGGAATTGTTGGAATAGATAATTATTTGCCAGATCTGGGGTGGCTTGCTGATGCACCACAAGTACATGATATACCTGCTAAAAGCATAACACTTACTGGAAATAATTTTACGACACCTAATATTTTAGCACCTGGTCCTAAGAATATAAGTTCTACCGGATATTTGAATGGAAACTTTAAAGTCACAGTTACCAGTATTTCATCAAAATCAAAATCTAATAATAATAGTAGCAATATTGGTTTAACTAATGTTACAACAGGTGCCTTTAAATCGTTCGGTAATAGTTCAAGTAAAGATGAAAAGATAAAGGGGAATTTATTATGTAACGCTTGTATTTTGAGCACAAAACCTGATGGTACTGATCTAAAAGTAGTTGCATGGGGTATACGAGATCCAGAAGGATTGACATTTGATAAAGGGGGTCATCTATTAGTTACGGTACAAGGCGATGATGAAAGAGGAAGTAGGCCAATAGCAAACGACCATGATAGAATATATAAAATTGATGTAAACAATGCGACTAATCTCGGGAAATTCTATGGGTGGCCAGATTTTGCATTTGCAGGTGATAAAAATAATGAGACGATGCCTGTAACTAATCCTATATTTCATTCAGATAGAAATAACAAATCACTTAATTTATTAATCGAAAATCTTCCGCCAGTAGAAAAAAAAGTATTTGTTGATGCAGGATGGGGAAGTATAGTAACACAAGAGGTTCTATCAAATAATACTGGTACTAGTAATAGTACCAACAATAATTACAACAATAATAAGTTCGGATACGACGGTAAAATATTCTTTGCTGAAAGAGGATCTTATGCTCCAATTACAAAGACATCACCAAGTAAAGGTCATATGACATCCGTTATTGGAGATAATGATACAGTAATAGGTCAAGTTGTACCAGGCACAAATAATACTATTGGACAAAAAATTGTAATGCTTGATACAAAGACTGGAAAACTTGCCAATTTTGTATCATTAAAGAAACCTGATCCCTCTTTTAGGCCAATAGGCATAACATTTAGTAATGATGGAAATACCATGTATATCGCAAGTATTGGAAAACAAGAAGTAAGACACACATTGCCAAATGGTGCACCATTGCCAATTCCTCAAACATGGGTTTATCAACATACTGGAGTTATATGGAAAGTTTCAAAAAATTCTTCATCCACTGCAGCAGCACCAACACTGTCACCGCATCAAAAAGTTATATTATCTCCAAAAGATTTTAATGTGTCCATAAATTCAGGTTCTCCTACTTTCCCCATCAATCAAATTAGCACAAAAAATGGATATAAAATAGAACCAGTGCTTTGGCATTTAGATCTACCTGTATCAGTAGCATTTGATAACAATAAAAATATGTATATAGGTGAAGCAGGTCTTAACTATGGTGGTTTATTTAGTCCACCGCAAATACTAAAACTTGATCATAAAACCGGTAATCTATCTGTTTTTGTTGATAGGGGTTTATCAAGGCCTTTATTACATGTTGACTTTCATGATGGAAAATTATATGTAACAAACGGAGGAAAGATTTCGACTATTGATATGAATGGTATTGTAACCAACATAGTATCTGGACTCCCTGCTTTAGGTGATCACTGGGTCGATGGTACTGCTTTTGGATCGGATAAAAGAATGTATTTTGGAGTTGGAGTCGCCACCAATACTGGAATAGTAAATATGGGGCGAGATAATCCTTGGGCAAAACTATATTCCACATTCCATGATATCCCATGTAAAAATATTACTTTAACTGGAAATAATCATGTTACAAATTATTATTTTGAGCCTCAGGAAAAGAATAGATCTTCAGTTACCGGTGCATTTGTACCATTTAATACCACTACATACAAAGGAGAAATAATAAAAGGCGGAATTAAACCATACAAAGGAGTTTGGCCGGGCTATGGATGCTCTGGCTCTCTTCTAGGTACAAAAGACGATGGTTCTGATCTTCAACTTGTGGGATGGGGATTCAGACATTTAACGGGTTTTGCATTTGATGATGATAAAAAAAATCTAATTGTAACTATGAATGAAATGGATGAAAGAGGTAGTAGACCTATAGCTCATTCTGCTGATGCAATATATAGTATAGATATTACCAATCATAGTAACTGGAGTAAATGGTATGGGTGGCCTGATTATACAAATTATGGTCAACCCGTAACTGATCCTGAATTTCATAGCGCTTTTAATGTTCCAAAAAATAATAACACAATTGTATTTTTAATGCAAAATCATCCTTCTGTAATAATACCCTCTCTTTTACTCAAAATCGGTGCTGCAGTTGGCGAAGCTAAACTATCAAATGATAGTAAATTTGGATTTAATGGTAAAATTTTTATCGCGGAATATGGAACACTTGCACCTCAAACACATTTATCCGCAGATTCATCATTTGGCATGTACAATGGAGGGGTAATGGGACAAACAATAGGACAGGATGTACAAATTTTAGATCCTAAAACATTTGCACTGAATAAATTTGTAGGCCTAGATACAGCTAACGGAGCTTTTAGGCCTTTTGGAATACAATTTGGGCCTGATGGAAACACTCTTTATATTTCCAGTGTTGCAAAAGATGAAGCAAGATTGATAACCCCAAATGGAGTTCAATTGCCTTTTACGATACCTTGGTCTATTCCAACTACCGGTTCAATATGGAAAGTAACAAAAATAGATTAAAAGCAATTTGACAACAAGAGATGTTTATTTATTATATATTCCCTTTTTTTATAAAACCTCTTTATTTTTCCTAAGATTAAATTGAATTGAGTACATAGATTGATGAGAAAAAAAGATAAAAAGGTTAAAGTATCAATTTAAATATTGTAGGTTAAGCTTATGACGGGTTCTTTTGAAAATCCTGTAAAAATTACCAAACAATGGTGTGGACAAGAGCACAAAGGTATTATTATTACAGCATGTGGAATAACTATATTAATAGTTATTTTGGTAACTCAATATGTTTCTATTGGATCTATGCCGGTCGATCATGTTGGTTACAGCATCTATGGAATTTCTATAAATGAGAAACAAATTAAATCCTTTAAGACATTGCTTTATCCACCTTGATTATCTTTTTTCTCGGGCTAACCTTTGCTCTTATAGGTGCCGGATTAGTTCTCTTGAACTGGTTTAACGAATATTTGATTATTAGTCGGATATCCAAACAAATCCAAACAACTCCTGAATCTTCAAAAATACAAAAATATTTATCAAGAAGAGTTTTTTGCTTTCATCTATTTGTTATTTTTTAATAATATCTTTATTTTCTAATACTATAATTTATAGACCTTTTTCATCATTTTCCCAATTATACAGTGTTGCAATACCATCTTGGCATATTATTGGATGCTGTGGATTACCTGGAACCTATCCTGTTCTCACAGTTTATTTTACAAACCATTTTGGTCTTTTATTAATCCCATTAAATTTGATCTTATCATCTTTTCTCTCTTTACTCGTTGGAGCAAATATGCTACTTTTGGTCTATAAAATACAAAAAAATAGCGGAAAAATTAAAACAGAGCAAATTCCATTTTGCAACATGAATAACAGAAAAAATTCAACTTTTCTAAGTATGGGATTCATAATGGGATTGTTTGTAGAATGTCCTGCTTGTGCAGGAAATTTAATAGTATATTTAATTGGATCTAATTTAACAGTGGGTGGTGGAATTGTACCTAATAGCATTCTTACTGGAATTCAGCCTTTTTCTATTATTGCAAGCTTTATTCTATTGCTTATCTCGTTACTTTTAGTTAGAAAAAGTATAAATCAAACTATGAAAAAAATTTTATGAACTTAATTACAAATTTGGCAATAGTTTATAATTATTAATGGATCTAATTAAATATTGCATTTATTATTGTATAATATGAAAACAAAATTTAGCCCAATACTATATTTTATTTTTGTAATTCTTATAACAATTACAACAGTTGTTGGTATAATTTCTTTTAGTGTAAATCAATCAGTATTTGCACAAAATAGTAAATTCATTGCTAATCTATTAAGAGCCTATCCCAAAATTCGATAGGATTATAGCTCTTTTCCTCTTTTGATAAACTGTGGCCTTCCAGAAGAAGGAGAAGATAAAGAAGAAAAATAAACATCCTACCATACTCAAGATTCCTGATGTATTTTGGGATAAGATTAAAAGTATTTTCCCAAAAGAGAAACCTCTCAGAACAGTTGGCCGACCAATTGTTCCATACAGAAAAGTGATTGATGGAATTCTCTATGTATTAAGAACAGGATGTCAATGGAAAATATTTCCAAAAGAATACGGATCAGGCTCTACCTGTCATCGTAGGTTTCAGAAGTGGAACAGCCTTGACATCTTCAAAAAGGGATGGATCAAAATATTGAAAATCTATGATGACTACATTGGTATCAACTGTACCTGGCAATCCATCGATAGTATATCTATAAAGTCGCCTTTAGGTGGGGTGATGACCGGTAGTAATCCTACTGATAGAAGCAAACTAGGCACAAAAAGACATATTTTAACAGATAAAAATGGTATACCTCTATCTGTAGTTATTTCTTCAGCTAGTACTCATGATATCAAACTAGTAACAGATGTGGTTGATAACTCTGTTATCAAACGACGACGTCAACGTCAACTGCCATCACATAAACCTAAACTGGGAACAAGAAGAAGAAGGCTGCAACATTTATGTCTTGACAAAGCATACAACTCCAAATCTGAAGAACAAGAATTAATCAAACGAGGCTATGTACTGCACATACCATACAAGAAAAAGAAAGTAGAAGTTGATGAAGAAAATACAAAAGCTATACCAAATCGTAAAAAACATTCTCCCAAAAGATGGGTTGTAGAAAGAACAAATTCATGGCATAATAGATTCAGGAAACTGTTTACTCGATACGAAAAGAAGGTCGAGAACTATCTTGGATTGGTACAGTTCTCTTGTTGCATAATCATATATAGAAAGATAATTTTGGGATATGCTCTAAGTTCAAATGAAGTGCCCCCTAGTCATTCAAAGGTCGCAGGCATAGCAAAGTTTACATCAATGAATAATAGATCTCTTGCATAATTAGAAACAAACTACACTTTCCAATATGATATTATCCGTTTCTATAAACACTGCTTCATTATTTTATAGTTTATCAGTCCTGCAATTATATCTTACACCTTGTTATATTTTCTCAATTTGTTTCTAAATATATCATTCATTATCCGGGGATTTGTTGCATGATTCGAAAATCCGTTAAAAATGTAGTTTATGTATTATAATAACAATTAAAATTTAACTATTTCCACTATAACTCTATCAACAAAACGTTAACAAATGACGAAAAAAATAAAATCATGCAACAAAGCATTATCCGTACTTTTTCAGGCGATATATATGATATGTTCTATCACTATTCTTTTTTTAGAATGTAGTTTATTGTAATCTTTTTCTTCTTGTGATACTTTCATATTTCTCTTCTTTTTATATGGTAGTGTAGATAGTTGTTCCGGGAAGTCCTTTTCTATACCAAGATATCCCAGATCAACTACATTAACAACTTCTTTTGGAGTGACCGTAGGATGATTCTTTTTATAAACATCATAATCATGCCTACGTCCTTTCTTATAGGCAACCTTATGAAGAATATAACCATCTTTGTTTACAGTAAGTTGATTTTTAACAGTATGTCTTTTCTTTTTGCCTGAGTAGAAAATCTTCTTTCTTTTATTGTCAATGGGTCTTGGTATCTGTTGTTCTGTACAATTGGTAAAAGCAAGAAATCCCGGAAAATATTGTTCGACTTCTTCTGGCGTTCGAAGCCTCTTTGTTTTGTTATATATCTTTTGAGGAATTGGTACGCATTTTCTAATCAAACTTTCAATCTTTTGGATGTCTCTGCATATGTTACTCTGATCTAAATCAAAGAGAAAACCTGCCAGAGTATAAGTGATATAAAGACGGTAGTACACTAAAAGCATAAGAAATCTATCTCTTGTATCTAGGGTGAAATGTCTGCTTACGGCACCTATGTCTCTTTTTCGATATTTTCTTTTAGATAAACGTTGTATTTCATGTTTAACATATCTTTTTGCTATCTCCTCGTAAATCTCATCAAATTCTTGTACCGTCAAGCCCGTGAAGGATGTAAAGAGCAATGGTTTTTTGGATAGCCGATCATACGAAAGCAAAGAAAGGACATGAAATTGAATAGAATCAGATCATATAGCTGTTTATTCTAATTATGCAAAAGATCTAGTTAGTAATAGATAGATAGAGAATCCATAGCAAACAGAACTAAATGTTTCTAATTATGCAAGAGATCTATTGTTATAAAATCAGGAATAGAAGGTAACTTTCCCTTCAGCATGAGATTGTGTTATTTCTTATTTGGTTTGTCGGTATGGTAGATGAAAAAAAACACTTTGGCATAATCAAGTAAAAGAAGAAAAGTATTAGGATACTGAAATGGCTCACCGATTTTGCCTTGGTTCATTTCTTTTAGCCTATATCCCAGTTATTAATGATGTCAAAATCTAAGAGTATTTCGCGTCTTCTGACTGGAGATTGGTTGTGTAAAGGCTAGTTTCCATGTTCTATTAAAAGAGGTCATTCAAATGTATTTAGAAATGGTGAATCCTGTAACAAATTAATTAAATATTGCATGTATTATTGTATAATGATGAAAATTGGATTTGGCCTGACAATAGCTTTTACTTTTGCAATAATTGTAATTATAGGAATTGTCGTCATAGAACCTTTTAATTTAAATCCAACCGTATTTGCACAAAATAGCAAATTTACTGCAAATCTTTTAGGTTCAAAGGAAGTACCTCCTAACCATTCAAAGAATGCAGGTATGGCAGTATTTACACCTACAGATAATAGTATAAAATATAAAGTTATTATTAACTCTATTAATGGTGTTACGGCCGGTCACATTCACTTAGGAAAAATTGGTCAAAATGGCAAGGTTGTAGCAACATTATTTAATTTTAAATCTCCTAAAGATAAAGTTTTAGAACAAGGTATGATAACCTCAACTAATCTAATAGGGGAATTGAAAGGAAAGCAAATATCTTCATTACTCTCTGCAATGAAGAATGGAACTACATATGTTAATGTGCATACTCAAAAAAATCCTAATGGCGAAATAAGAGGGCAAATAATCCTAATGAAATAAACAGAACCTACCAAAAGTTATTCTTATATAGATAACGATATTACATTATAGTTGCATCAGCCAAGGTAGCTCTCAACCTTCTTTTCATATCGCATAAATAATTTTCTAAATCTGTTATGCCAGGAGTTCGTCCTTTCTATAACCTATCATATTTTATTTTTAGTAGAAAAATATGTCTTTTGATATACTAATTCCTAGAATTTCTCTATCTTTTGGTTCAATAGCAACCCATAACCAAATGTAGTCTGTCCAACTTTAATTACAGTCTATTCTATAACGTACTCGGAGGTTTTCTTTTTCTTTGAGGATAATTTTTTGAGGATTATATTTTTGAATCCAATTCTAAATGAAACATGATTTCTTTTGATAAAGCAATCTGATAATCTGTCTGCTGCTTTTCTTAAAGATAATCCTGAAAAATAAAAATATGAACCATAACTAATATACTCTGAGGGTGTTCTGTTTCTTGAAATCACAAATGAAATAGAGCCTCTTCAATCTATAGGCTTTCCTTAAGTGAACAGAGCCTTTAAAATGAATCATTATGTTATAAGTGTGATGAGATGTAATAACTCAACAACAGTAATATTTATTCTATCAGTAACAACAGCATTATCATTATCATTAATTTTGTTGATTATATCTAGCTTTGGAAGCAACAGGAGTATATTTGCTATGGATGATATCTCAGATCTATCGACATTTGTACTTCAAAAATCACCATACTACCATTATATTAATGATGTCCCAAATACATCTTTGCACAATATAGGAATAAGCAACAATATTGGCAACAACAACAATTTGATGTTTATAGATTATAACATCAATAATAATGATAATAATAATTATATAAGTAAAATAATTTCCCTTACTACTGTTGGTAATGGAGGATCTCACATAGATAACTGTAATAATAATAATAGCAATATTATTATAAATGCTAAAACAAAACCAATAATACCTTATGTACTACCACCTAAAATCGTAATGATGAATAATGGAAAAGAATATGATGTTGGCAATTTTGTTAGTTCTAAATATCGAGAAGATACAACATTTGCACAACTTCATATACCACAAGAAAAAATAAATACGCATCTTCCAAATAATAGTACAACTATAGTAAAAGGTTCCTGTTTAGGATTTGTGGTAGAAAATGATCCTTTGGCACTTCCACCTTCCAGTATGAGCATAACTGCATATGACATTCAAGGAAAAGCAGTAAAAGTATTTGGAACAATAGTGCATAGTAAAAGTAACTTTTTTTAACATTAATCTGAATGAAGGCAAGTACATACTTTTAGTTGTAGTAACTTGGTTACCCGGAGACAGGAAAGTAACAGGATATGAAGAATATAAGTATTTAATAAACGTAATAAAAGGTGAATAAAAGACTGTAACTTGTATATATGCATCTTTAATTCTTTATCATAATAGTCTGCAAAAAAGATTTAATCAATTGTAATACTTTCTAATTTATAGTTCTTTCTTTTACAAAGTAATTGTCAAATCCCTTTGTTCTATCTTTGATGTACTGCATTGTATCCATTTTATACAATTCTTCTAAACAGGTTGTACAACGATACCTTCATTGTCATCTCTTTTATCATGTTTTGAAACCTGATAGCGGATGTATATTCACCAAACATCCGCTTTATAGACGAAAATGCTGTTTCTAACCATCCATCGTTGTCCAATACTTTCTTTTCTTTTTCCATTTATGATAATCCTTTGTTTGTAATTGCACTTCTTCTATTCCGTATCTTGTTATTCTTGGATGAAATGATAGAGTTCCTTTTTACTTTGATGATAGGCCGAATCCTTTTCTTTTGAAGATATTTGAAATTCTCATTGCTATCATAGGCTCCATCACCTATGAAATGATTTTATCTTGTATAGTTTATTATTATTATTCAAAACCTGTTCAATCAATTGCTTCATAATCTTTCCATCATGTACACCTTTTCATCTGTAACTTCTAATGCAAGAATTTGTTTTGTTTTGATATCCACTGCAACATGTATCTTTAGATAACGTGCATTGTACTTCTGATAGCACTTTTATTTGAATAGTAATTTAAAGATACCAGGTACCGCTATCTATGGAAACCGAATGTTATCCGTGTTCTTCTACCATATATGATAGAAAATACTCCTACAAACATATTATCTCCTTGAATAGTTTTATAGTTTTAACCTAGTATCTCCTTATTTTCAATTTAATTGTTATATAAAACAAAATACGTTCGGAAACCATTTGGTTGAGTTTCACAAAATACAATTTTAGATGCTAGTTTTCTTATGGAACAATACTTCTGATTTGCACTTTTGTATCTCAACTTTTATTGCAGTGTGACTTTGAACAAATCTGGATATTGCTTTTAATATGCATTATAACAAAAGATCTTGGAAATAGAGATGTGATGCATATGCTATATTCTTAGATCTATTTTATTTTATGTCTAATAAATCAGGTATAATGAACAATAAACAAACCTGTATCTTTTTCCTTACGTTGTAGAACCTCGTTCATAATTACCAAATTAATATATGATACTTGGGGTAAAGTACTCCTTCGTAAAATAAAGACTTATAGAAAAAGGAAAAAGAGGAAGTCTAGTATTCTATATACTTACTTTATCTATCTGTTTGTTAATATATAACTATGTCAATACCACAAAATATTAATATGACATTTTCTAGCAGTAGATTTACTAAAAAAAGTTCAAGCATTCAACTTATAGTCGGTATAATACTTTTTATTGCTTCTGTATGGATAAAATTAATTACAGGTACTGAAACAATATTCTATATATTATTGGCGATTAGTATTATTTTGATTGTTTCATCTTTTTTAATACTTATTAATCAATATGAGAGAGCAGTAACATTAAGGTTGGGTAAATATAAAAAACAGATAAAACCTGGAATTCATACAAGAATTCCATTTATGGATAATGTTTTAGTGATAGATATCCGAGAAAAGGTAACATAATTCACAGCAGAAAGAATGCTTACAAAAGACAACATTCCTGTAACTATTGATGCTATTCTTAGATATAAAATAATCGAAGAACGAGCTAATGATGCATTGTTAAATGTTGAAAATTTCAATGAAATGATACAACAGGTTTCTCAGACCACTTTACGTAACAATATTGGCTCTTCAGAATTTCAAGAGATACTTTCAAAGAGAGAGGAAATTAATAACAATATAAAATCCACTATTGCAACGGAGTCTAATAATTGGGGTATTATGGTAACTGGGGTAGAGATTAGATAAGTAATCATACCACAAGAATTAGAATCAGCTATGTCCATGCAGGCACAAGCTCAACGTGAAAAACAGGCAAGAGTAACTTATGGCGAATCAGAAGTGCTTGTAGCTCAAAAGTTCTTAGATGCATCTAAAATTTATTCCAATAATCCAGTTGCATATTCATTAAGGCAGTCTAATATGTTGTATGAAACCATGAAAATACATGAAAATACAATAATAATGGTACCTTCTGAAACGTTAAATTCAATCGGATTTGGAAATTTAGGAATATCGGTAGAGTATTTACAAAATCTAAAAACAATAATGGATAATACGTCTAATAAAAAAGTTAAAGATATTATAGATAATTAGTTTTGAGTATACGATCAAATATATTTTTAAATCGAAGATTTATCTATAATAATATTAAATTATCCTCTCATCGTCTATACCAATTAGCATAAGTAAGCAAACCATGAATTTCTAAAATATGAGTAAAATTTTCTGCAAAGTTTGAAAATATATGCTAAATGATATACATAATTCAAATGATACTGATGTATAAGATATGATAAACTCTGTCAGACATTATGTTCTATTGCCAACCTATAGTAGTTAGAGCAGTAGTAGAAGATGACCATTTTGAAATGTAATTTCTTTATTATCTCAATGTATTTGTAAACAAGTTATCATTCATAAAAGCAATTTTATCTAATTTTCATTCTCATAGTAAAACTCCAGATTTATCGAAATATTCTTCTATTGATGAAGCATTATCAAGCTTTTATAATTTTTTAAAAAATATAGTTTAAAAAAAGTTACTTTGCAGTAACGTTTAATTTTGGAGGGATTGGAAATACATCACTAACTGGATGGGAAATTATTTTATTACCCTTCTCTACAATATCTACTTTTATACTATATGGCGAATCTTTCACAAGTACTGGCCCTTGTATATGAAAAGTGCCTGTAGTACGGTATGATTCTTGGCTACTAAAGTCTGGTCCCCATGTAGTAAAATCTGATGATGATATCTTTGTTGTATTTGATTTCATTGGAATAAGCTCCAAGTCCAATATGCCGTCTGCATCATCATAATTATGACTAAAAATTGGTTTACCTTTTGAATCAAGTAATGTTATATTATATGTCAATCCAATAGCTGGAGGTAATGAAATACTTGTTGGTACAAAACGAAATGTATCTCTTGCCAGATTGCTTGCACTAAATGGTATGTAACCCCCTATTAACATATTCATATTTTTACCTTTTTCCATCCCTGTTGTTACTATAATCCGTCCATGATTAGAAGGGTGCTGTTGATCAAAATAATCATATATTCCGGCTTTGTTAAAATGGTGAATAAAAGATCCGCCATTTACTGGAATAAACTTTGAATCAAATTTTTCAGGTGGTGAATAACTACTATTTGATAACGTTGTGACGGTGTGATATGCATGATCATTATTAAACCAAATAACAGTCATTCCTAATGGTATATTTACTTCTCCTGGCTCAAAATGAGAGTTGCCTTGAGAACTATAAGGAATTGTTATGGCATATGATGGTATATCCTTTAGTTGATATAAAATAGGTGGTGGAAAAGTTGCTGGGGCTATTGCATGAGATGTTTTAATAGATAATAGAACAGGCGTACCTATAATCGCAAATGCAAGAAATAAAGATAATGCTATACTTTTGCGATGTATTTTATTTTCATTCATTAAATATTCAAATTCTTCAAACTTTATATAATTATTCATACGACATAATATTATATCAATTTTTATAAAAATGGTTAAACTATTAGATGTTTGATAAATTCTATTTGAATACAATATAATATTTTATTAACAAGTATCAAATGCCTGCACCTATTCCATAATACATATGATCTTCACGATGACCGCCCTGTCCCTTCCCTATATCTTTATAATCTGAGACAAATTCAATTGATTTTATCCATTTTACCATTTTATACCCAAGTTGAGTTTCAATTCTCAATCGTAAAGGGGCACCATGAGGGATATCCAGTGGTTCACCATTCATTTCGTAGGCAAGAATTGTTTGATGATGCTTTGCAAGTTCCATGTATATTGCTTCATAGAATTGATCTCCGTCAGTATACTGATAAGAGTAAAATATTACGTATCGTGCTTGAGGAAGAGGATTACATATTGAAATTATATAACTCATTGGAACGCCGCCCCATTCTCCTATGGCAGTCCATCCCTGAATACATGAATGCTCGGTAATTTGTACATTTTTTTTTATTTTATGTAAATCTGCAAGGGATAATTCGAGAGGTTTTTTAACCAAACCATTAATCTTTAATTTCCAATTAACAAAGTTATTTTCTAATATTTCCTGATATTCTTTTGTATCAGGTGGATATCCATTAGCTCTAAAAAAAGGAGTGACATCAGATTTTGGAAATTGCTGCCTTGATATGACTTTACTAAATAGCCTATGTCTTATAGGTTCTATTACAGCACCAAGTTTATTCTGAATAAATCGTGGATTTTTGAGTGAAACACCTGTGGCCCAAACCTGAATGGCTACAACAACAAGGACAAAAAGTGCAAATATTCCGATAGCAATGCCAAGACTAGTTGCCTTACCCAAAAAGATATTGCCCATGTTTTCGGGAAAATTCGTGATCATAACCATAGATATATGGATAATAATAAACAGTACGAAACCGATCATCCCTAGAAAATGAAGACTACGTGCTACTTGTCTGCCTCTAAAAATCCTCGGATATCTTGGAAATCGGGCACCAACTGATGGAGACATGGCTGCACCTGTTGCAATCATGAATGGTCCAAGTATGAATACTACAGTAAAGTAGGCTAGCTGTTGAATAGGATCATATGGATTACCATGAACTGTAAAGTTAAAACTTGCATATTGCATCATTGTATGGAAAGCCTGAGGAAAAATAGACCAAGACGTTGGAACAAGCCGTTGCCACTCGTTACTTGTAAAAAGCAGAATATAATAAGCTGCACCATTAACTATCCAAAAGATAATGGAAAAAAAGTGCCAATGACGACCCATTCCAAGGTTTTTATGTCCTGGTAAAGCTAACCAAGATGGAAATGATTCCTCCTCCTCAAGGGAAATCCAAACTTTTTTCTTAAAATCAGGTGAAAACTTTTTTTTCGTAAAACGTATCCATTCGGTTCCAGGTGTTGCATCATCATGCCAGTAGAGTTTTGGAAGGGCACTAAGTATTTCTATACCACTACGAATCAATAAAACTATAAAAATTAAGTTGATAAAATGAGCAAATCGTAGCCAAAATGGAAAATTATCAAAGACCATGGAAGATCACTATTGCTTTATTTATACAAGTAAATAAAAATAAAGATTCATTCATCAGATGTAGTAGCATCTTTTTTCTTGTATGTACTAATAACCTGCTCAGCATCTTTTTCGCCTTCTGCTATTAGTTTCTTTATTCGGTATTTTGAAAAATCAGCATCTTCAAGCAAATAATGTAAACTTTCCTCTTTTCTTCCTATCCTAATTACGTCGGTTATAGCTGCACCATGTTTTTCGACTAATGAATTATATTCTTCATTCAGTTCTTTGAGTTTGTCTTTTGTATTTTGATCTATCTTTGCATCATCTGAATTAATAATATCATATATCTTCTTTACAAGATTTAAAGAATTTTCATTTACTTTTACCATTTCTATATTCTTGTCTGTTTTATCCATGAATATGATATCTCTAGCTCTATGCCAAACTTCAAACATGTTTTCAGGAATTTCTTTTTGATAACGAGGAAATACATCCACAATGTAAAATATTTTATTTATTGTGGGAGATGCTCTCAATACTTCCAGCATAGGTGTATTAGTAAGCAAACTTCCATCCCAAAGATATTTCCCATTTTCTTCTGTCCATCTTATTCCATAAAATGGGTAACTAGCACCAGCAAGTATATTATCTGCATCTATGTCCATATTGGCAGTATCAAAAATAACAGGCTCTCCTTTCTGTATATCTGTTGAGGTTATGATGAGTCTTGACTGCTTTCTATCATTTCCATTTTTATTGTAGTTATTTGTATCTACATTTATTTTTTCTAGATTCTTAAAATCAATATATTCCATCAAAGTCCTTTTAAGCGGAGTTTTATCATAAAGAAATGTCCATTTATATGGTAAAAAGTAATCTGGAGAATTAGGCATAAACCATTTTGGTATAAACGCTTTTGGAATACCATAAAAACAGGAATTAATAGAGAATAATATTGCTCTCATTTTATCTGATGAAAAATAGGGGGATGAAAAAATAGGGGTAGAATATGTAATATTTTCACATAAAGATAGCCAAAAATTCTCAAGGATGGTAGGAACATCTTTATCCCCATTTTGTGCAGCAGTTATAATCGAAGTGTTTATAGCTCCAATGGAAGACCCAGCCAGTACATCAAATTTGATGCCGTTTTTATACAGACTTTTGTAAACCCCGCATTCATATGCTCCTAATGAGCCTCCTCCCTGAAGTACTAGAACATTTTCTGCATTCATTGTATTATATCACCAATTTACTGTATGACGCCATATATCATCTTTAATGTATTTGACTTACATCTGGTTTAAAGAACAAATCGAAAGTCCAATCGCCCATAACTTTCATCTTCTTTTTCATTGTTGGAAGATTAGCCAAATAATAAGAACGCCAAAGCCACCAAGCAACAAATCCATGTAATTTAATTTTACCAAACAATATTGCAACACCTGTTCTTTTTCCAATCTGTGCCATCATCCCTTTTGTTTTATAATCAAACTTTCTTTTTAATCCTCGATTTTTTGTTTTAATTGATATTATTATATTTTCTGCAACTATATTGCTTTGTCTTATAGCATGCTGGGCAGTGGGCGGATAAGGTTTACCTGTATGTGGATTCGTTATTGAAGCGCAATCTCCAAGTGCATAAACGGTGTTCTCGTAATTTTTCATCTCTAAATATTCATTAGTTATTATTCTATGACCTTTATCATGGTCGCATGGAAGGTCAGAAATTAATTTATTCTGAGTTACACCTGCAGTCCAAATTAATGAATAACAGGGTATTTCAGTATCATTATCTAATATAGCTTTGTCTTTTGATGCTCCTTTAACTTTGGAATTCATTATAAATTCTACGCCATTTTCTTTTAATTTTTCTAAAGCAAATTTACCCAGTTCTTCGTCTATTTGTTCAAGAATTTTATCGGTTGAACTAACAAGGATGACTCTTACATCGGACATGAAGATATTTGGATAATATTCTTTAATTGTATCCCGAACAAAATCATTTACAGATCCTACTGTTTCAACACCACTAAATCCACCTCCAACGACTACAAAAGTTAACAAACTTTTTCTCAAGTCATGATTGTCTTGTTCTAGATTTGCTTGCTCAAGAATTTTTATTGTATGATTTCTCAAATCAATTGCATCATCTATAGTCTTCATGGTGAACGCATTTTCTTCTACATCCGAATTACCAAAGAAATTATTCTCGCTTCCTAATGCTATGACAAGATAATCATATTTGAGCGTGTGTTCATGCAAATTGCCTGTTTGGAATTGAGTTTGAGGATTATGCTGTTGTAGCCGGCCAATAGTATGGGTCAGAATAACCTGTTTATTATCTAGATCTATTGATTTTACATTAGCTTCAAAAAACTTTGCTTTTTTGCAAAATGCTCTTATTGGAGTAACAATATGTCTTGTTTCTATCGCCCCTGATGCTACTTCTGGAAGCATAGGAGTAAAGAGAAGAAAATTATCTTTATCTATTAAGGTGATTTCAACGTTGTTATCCGTATAGAATTCATTTTGAAGCTTTTTTAAAACACCTATCCCTGCAAAGCCTCCTCCTAATATCAAAATGTGTTTGGATTGTGTTGAATTTGAATTATTTAAATTTAAAGACATAATCCTTCTGTATTATTTCATTATCATGTACTTATTCTACATGGTGTTGGTGAATAAGTTGATCGTAAAATCTTACTGTTTTGATGTTAACAAATTCAAGCATACCATATCGTGATAATTCTCTTCCAAATCCGCTATTTTTTATTCCTCCAAAAGGAACCCTTGGATCGGAGGCTACCACATTATTGATAGATACTATTCCAGATTGAACCATTTTAGAGAATTTATCCGCCTTATCAAGATCTTGGGTCCATACACTTGCTCCAAGACCATAAGGACTATTGTTTGCAATTGTTATAGCTCCAATATCATCATCAGCTATTATGATTGGTGCAACCGGGCCAAAAACCTCTTCCTGTGCTAATGTCATTTTTGTTGTAACATTCTTGATAACAGTAGGTTTGTAGAAATAACCCTTCCCGTTCATCCGTTCGCCTCCTGTAATAACCTCTGCGCCTTCTTTAATCGAATCTTTAACCTGAGAGTTTAGTTTCTCCAAGCCATTGGAATTTACAAGGGGTCCCATGTCTGTATCATCTTTTAATGGATCACCCACTCTAAGTTTCTCGGTTTTTTCTACAAATTTTTCTATAAATTCATTTGCTACTTTCTTTACAACAATAAAACGCTTTGATGCTATACAGCTTTGACCACAATTGATAAATCTTCCTTTTACTGCACCAGATGATGCTTTCTCAACATCGGCATCTTCACATACTATAAAGGGATCACTGCCACCTAGTTCTAAAACTGTTTTTTTAATCTTTGAAGTTGCCCTTTGAGCTACTTTAGAACCAGCTACAACACTGCCAGTAAATGTCATAGCATTAACATATTCAGAATCTATTAAGGTTTCTACAATACTAGAATCCCCTACCAATGTTTGAAATACTCCGTCAGGTAGACCAACCTTATTGAAAGTTTTCTCTATTTGTATTCCACATTGCATGGTGGCACTGGCGGGTTTTAACACTGCTGTATTTCCAACCATAAGAGATGGTGCCGTAAACCGCATGGCCTGCCAGTAAGGAAAGTTCCAGGGCATCACACTTCCTATTACACCTATTGGTTCAAATGCTACTATAGTTTTACGGGCATCTGCATTAATTACTTCATCGGTCGCAAAAAGAGGTCCGTTATCTGCAAAATATTCAATCGCCCATGCACATTTTTCTACTTCAGACCTTGCTTCCTTGATCGCTTTGCCCATCTCTATAGTTGCAGTTCTAGCAAGATTCTCTTTGTCTTTACGCAATTGTTGAGCAAAATCATGTAATAAATTTATTCTTTTTTTCGAGTCTTTTTTCCATTCATAAAATGCATCTTTGGCTTTCTTGGTTTTGTTTATTATCTCTTCTTTTGTTATATTTTCATATTCTTGAATTATTTCTTCAGTTGCAGGATTTATTGTTTTAATTGTCAAGATTGATTACACCTCTACCTGTAATTTTTCCTTCTTTTAACTTAGTTAATGCATCTGTGGCTTCGTTTAATTTGAATCTGTCAGAAATAACTGGTTTAATTACTTTTCTTTTTGCGAGTGATACTAATTCAGCCATGTCTTGTATGTTTCCTGTATATGAACCGATGATGCTATATGCTTTAGTTGGCATTGATATTAGACTTAACTTTAATTCTCCACCAAAAAGACCTACCAAGACCACTTTGGCACGTCTTCTTAATAGTTGCATATCTGATTCTACTGTTTTTGAAGCATTTACAAAATCAATAACTGCATCTGCACCTTTATTGTCTGTTAATTCCATTACTCTTTTAACTGGGTCATCATTTTTTGAATTAACTATTTCATCTGCACCATTCTCTTTTGCTACTTTGAGTTTATCATCGCCTAAATCTAGTGCTATGATTCTTGCACCAAATACTGCTTTTGCAAGCTGTATTGCCATAAGGCCAAGACCTCCTGCTCCAACAATTACCAGGTTATTGTCTGGTCGTACTGTTGCATTCTTTACTGCACTATATGCTGTAAGTGCTGAACAAGATAATGTTGCAGCGGTTTCTGAATTTAATTCGTCAGGTATTTTAATGAGATATCTATAGTTTGGAACTAGAACATATTCTGCATACCCTCCATCTTTATATACGCCTAATGATCTTGGTTTATCACAAAGGTTTTCATTACCCATTTTACAAGCAGGGCATAATCCTTCACCTATCCAAGGAAATACCATGACTCTTTCTTCGTTTTTAAAATTCTCTTTAGCGTCTTCTCCTAATTCTGATATTATTCCTGCAATTTCATGTCCTGGTGTTAAAGGATATTTGACTCCTCTATCTGTTGTCTTTAGGAACTCATCACCTGGTCCTTTATATCCTCCTTCCCATAGGTGAATATCACTATGACAAACTCCAGATGATTGAACTTTGACAAGTACTTGAGAACCTCTTGGTTTAGGGGTTTCCAGATCTTTAATCTCTAATGGTTTTTTTGGTGTTACTATTTGCGCTGCTTTCATTTTTCTAATATTTATTTCAAAATACAACTATTTTAGAGTGTACATAGTCATGGTTGATACAACAATTATTATTACGTTTAAAATTTCAATTTTAGATTTAAATGCATAATAAATAGATAAATTATGTATCTTTATAATAAAGTTTAGAAAGTTTGATATTTTACTCAATGATCAATTGCCTTTAATTCTCAATTGGTAATTAAAATTTAAACTTTAAAAAAATACAAGTCAAGTTACTTTAAAATAATCTAGTAATATTTAGCATATGTTATATCTTATATATTGACGTGATGTCCCAAAAGCCATGTAGTCATAGATTTTTTGGCGAGATTGTAGATATCAATATGTCAAGTATTGAACCTAGTTCTTTCTGTAATTGTAGAAACATAAGTCAAGTCGTTATTGATACTTTATCTGAATCAATAAAACAACATGGCCTAATTCAACCTATAGTAGTTAGGGCATTAGATGACCATTTTGAAATTGTGGCTGGCTATAGGAGATATATGGCATGTAAATCTCTAAATTGGAAAAAGATTCCTTGTCATACTGTACATTTAAACGATATGCAAACATTTGAGATAGCACTTGTTGAAAATATGCAAAGAGAATCCCTTTCGCCTTTAGAGGAAGCAAGATCCTTCAAATTGTTTGTAATTGAAAAAGGCTGGGGAAGCATATCTGATTTATCTTTTAAATTGGGCAAGAGCCCTAGTTATATTACAAAAAGAATATCATTACTTGATCTTCCACAAGATGTAAAACAATCCATAGAAAAGGAGAATTTAAAACCAAGCTCAGCAGAAGAATTACTTGCTATTAAAGATCCAGAAAGACAATCGCAACTTGGAAAATTGATAATTAAAAGACATTTGACCACAATGAATGCAAGGAAGTTGGTTAGAGAAGACCCATATTATTGTGAAAATTCAGAGATAATTGAAGTAAGAAGTGAACTTCAAACGTTTAACAAATCTATTGTTATTTTAAGAATTGCAATGAATAAAATTGCGCAACTATTGGATGATGAGAATGATGAAGATGAAAAGGATGCAAATTTATTGATAAAAGAATTATTGATGTATCAAAAGAGACAATTGCATGATCAAATAGATATGTTAATGAAAGCCAAAAGAAAATATGCAATAAACATTTTTCGGTACCGAAGAATTATGGAAAAATAATAGAAATGATTTTTTTAAATAGATTTTAATCTTATTTCTAATAGAAATACCATCAAGTATTTTTACTTTTATAAATATCATCTTATAGTTTTATTTCCTTTTTACTGTTTTTATAATATTTAATATGCTGAACTACTGTCGGTAGATAAATAATAAATTAAAATTTTATGCACTAAACTATTTACTCATATGATTATTTTAAAATTCATATGTAAACGTATCAAAAAATATTTTCTTAAGCAAGGTGCAAGTTAAAGATACAGATGAAAAGAGAAAAAGATGATAATAATCAAATAAATGATTTGTATGAGAGAAGCGAAACTATCCTTGTAAACCAAGGTGGAGGCTCTCTTGGAGCATATGAATTAGGAATTTGCAAAGTCCTTGCAAAACACGATATAAAATTCGATATTATAGCAGGTACTTCTATTGGAGGTATTAATGCTGCAATATTAGCAGCTGGCTATTCACAAACAGATGGAATAAAAAATTCTGTAAAGATACTTGAAAATTTCTGGATGGATCTGGCAGAAAAAAGTCCTATGATGCCATTTTGTCCCGATAAACAACGATCTGAATTTGCAGCTTTTTGTGCACTTTTTTGGGGAATTCCTAAAGCATTTATGCCCCTATGGATTAAATACGGTGGATCTCCTTATTATTACTTTTTTAATTCACCTTATCTTTATGAATCTGATCGTTTAAAGAATTTGCTTAACAAGTACATAGATTTTACAAAACTTAGAAGAACAAAACAACAACAATCAGAAGAAAGTATAGGCAATAGTGATAAAATAGAGGAAGATGAAAAATTCAATCACAGCGACAAGTCTGTTAGATTGATTCTAACAGCTACTAATATACAAACAGGCGAACCAACAACATTTGATAGTAATGATAGAAATATTACTATAGATCATGTTATGGCTTCCGCAGGTTATGCTATATATGGTTTACCTTGGGTTAAAATAGATAATAATTATTTTTGGGATGGAGCATTTATACATAATACTCCATTAGATGCTATAATAAAAGCATCGCCACGTTATAAAAAAATAGCTTATATTTCTGATGTTTTTCCGATTAAACAAGAAAAACTTGCAACAAACATGCCTGAAACATATCATAGAATAAGAGACTTGCTATTTCATGATACATCTATTCAAGTTGCAAAAGAAGCTTCCGATATGGCAAAGAGACATATATCACTTATAAACAAAATGTATGAATTAATATCCAAAGACGGAAAAAATTCAAAACATAAATACAAAGATACAAATAGAAAGTTAAAATTAAATGAGATAGAAAAAGAATACAATGACCTTGTTCTTAATAACCTTGGAATAGTAATTGATAAATTAATACATATAGAGCGAAAAGAAAGCAAAGGTCATCACTATCTTTTTGAAGATGCAGATTTTTCTATTACTACAATAAAAAAACTAATACAAGAAGGTGAAAAAGATACAGAACGTATTCTTATGGGTGAAAAGTAAATGAAAAGTTCATTTAATTATTTAAAAGGTACCAATAAAATATAAATTGCATATTAACTTCCATTATTTAATAGTATTTTTAACCATATCTTCCCATTTAAATATTATATTTTCCATAATATGAGGATGTCAAAGCAGGATAAAAAAGATACAACTACATTTACATCAACAACAACCGGAAGCAATAATACTTATAATAATGGTATTTTTGATAAAAGTAGAAGTAATGACCAACAATCGTTTAATAAATATGCAGAAGAAAACAAGCAATCACTCCATCAATCTTTAGACGAGACTAAAAGAAATATACAAAAAAATTTAGATGAAGCTAAAAGTCAAATTCCACGTTATGCTCAAACTATTAGCGATACACAAGATCATCTAATCCAAGCAACAAAAGAAATGACAGATAATTATGTTGAATATCAAAAACAAGCAATAGATTCATTACAATCAATATTTACACCATACATTGAAAATACAAATAATCAATTCTGGAACAACCAAGATTATTTTAATAAAAAACTTCCAGAAATATATTCAAAAATAGTTAGTAATTATGCAGAAAACGCTCTATCTATTAATAGAATATTAAATGATTTTGTTTCTACAAATGTTGAATCCTTTAAAAATATGTCAAATAATTTAAAAGAACACTCAAAACAGTTATGTGAAATTGGCAAAAGAAATGCAAAATGTGTGAAGGAGTGCATAGGGATAGCCTAGACAATACTACTTCATATATCTCTAATGCAACCTATAATCAAAATAGATGACAACCTAAACGAATAAGTATATATACTTTTTAAATATATTAAGTCTTTTTATAAAATCCACGAATTGTTTTGCAGTCTTCTTCTTTTGAGAGCGATGTATATATATCTGGTCATTTGCATGATCATACGCTCCAAACATATTCAGAATTCCTTTTATTTGAGCATTCTCATCCTTTGTCTGTACCTGATGAATATGTTGTACCACCGTGTGTCTTTGCTGTTAAGGGCCCTTTCTCTTCTACATACAGTAACACAGAATCTGAGGGTATACTGCATCTTAGCTGTTCAATGTACTTTTTTTAAAGCGTATTCTGGATCATTGCTTCTTCTATTTAACAAAATAGTTTTAGATAATCCATTTTATTTGATGCTTCAGGAAAATATTTCTTATCTCTATAATATATTTTATTTTACTTTTTCTGAAATAGTATTCGTTTGATTAATTGATCCAGGATTTTTTACCAACATTGCATGTTCATTTGCAGTGGCTATAGATGAGCCATTTGTTCTAGATGTTTTTGAAATATCTGATGAAGATAGTGATTTACTACTTGTTGTTTGGTTACTAGAAGTTTGGTTTGCCTGTGCAAATGATTTTGTTACTGGTCCCATTATGAATGAAAAAATGCCAATTAAGACAATTACTGTTATTATAGATTTATTTAGGTTCATTAAAAATATTGATAATAAGTTATTCTTAAAGTTTACAAATAAAATAGTATATGGCATAATACCAAAAAATCGACATGTTGCTTGAAAAATACGCCAAAATTTTGGAATTTATGGATATATTGAATGAATATGTATATAAACGATGATATAAATATAGACGGCTCAAGTTAAGGAAAAAGCCATAGATTTCTTTTTTGTTTAATAGATCTCTTGTATAATTAGAATAAACAGCTATATGATCTGGTCCTCATCAATTTCTTGTCCTTTGCTTTCATACGATAGGTTATCTGAAAAACAACTGCTCTTTGCATCATTCACTGGACTAACAGTACAACAATTTGATGATATTTATGAAAAAAAAATAACAAAAAGATATACTAAACATGAAATACAACGTTTGTCCAAAAGAAAAAACAGAGAAAGAGAAATAGGTGCCGTAGGCAGACATTTCAAGCTGAATTTAAAAAACAGATTTTTGATGCCTTTAGTGTACTATCGTCTTTATATCACTTACACTTTGACAGGCTTTCTCTTTGATTTGGATCAAAGCAACGTTTGCAGAGATATTCAAAAGATTGAAAGTTTGATAAGAAAGTGTGTACCTATCCCTCAAAAAACATATAACATAACCAAAAGGCTGAAAACTCCAGAGGAAGTTGAAAAGTATTTACCTGGATTTATGGCTTTCATAGATTGTACAGAACAGCAGATACCAAGACCTAAAGATAACAAAAAACGTGATGCATACTATTCAGGCAAGAAGAAAAGACATACTATCAAGAATCAGATTACGGTTAACAATCGTGGTTACATCCTTCACAAAATACGCCATAAAAAAGGAAGAAAACATGACTATGATGTCTATAAGAATAACCATCCTGTCATTCCAAAACAAGTAATTATTGTAGTTGATCTAGGATATTTGGGCATAGAAACGGATTTCCCAGAACAACTATTTGCACTACCGTATAAAAAGAAAAGAAACCAATTTTTATCCCAGGAAGAAAAAGAGTACAACAAAATCCATTCCAAGAAGAGAATAATAGTAGAGCATATTATCAGCAGATTGAAAAAGTACAGGATAATGAGCGATATCTTTAGGAACAAATTAAGAAAATACAATAGAATATCCGATATAGTTGCAGGACTGGTAAACTATAGAATAATGAACCAGTGTTTATAGAAGCCGAATATAATATCGTATTAGAAAGTGTAGATTGTTTCTAATTATGCAAGAGATCTATTATTAATAGCAGTTTACCTAACTGATAAGAATTGATAAGAATAACAATAAATTGCAACTAAATAGCAATAAAACAAAAATAAATAAAATCTATATGATAAATTTATTTAATTCTCTTAATACATTTATTTGAACAGTTTTGGATTTGGATAGAATACCAACAGGCGTTCCAGGCATCGATTCGCTTATGGAAGGGGGAATACCAAGAGGTTTTATTGTAATGCTTGCCGGAAATCCCGGAACTGGTAAAACAATACTGGCATCTCAATTTATATATAAAGGATTGACGTCCTCTTCTTTGTCATCATCAAATAATGATGGTATTGAAAATGGTGTATATATTTCGTTTAGTGAATCCAAAACACAATTTTATATTAATGCCAATAGGCTTGGGATGGATTTTGAAAATTTTGAAAGACAAAAAAAGTTTGTATTTTTGGATTTTGTTTCAATATCAAATGATGCAATAGAAGATACATTAGAAGAAATTTTTGAAGCCATTAGAATCATCAACGCCAAAAGAGTAGTATTTGATTCCTTTTCTGCATTATCTGAGGCGTTTAAAGAATCCCTTGTAGCAAGAAATACAATACATGTTTTTATTGGAAAGCTCATGAAAATACAAAAGATTACCAGTTTAATTGTAACAGAAATTCCATATGGACAAAAGAAAATAGGTATAGGAATAGAAGAATCCGTCGTTGATGGAATTATAAAACTTGTATTAGGAAAGGATAACATATCCCCTTTCTATCTTAGAGTTTTAAAAATGAGAGGAACTAAAATAGATAGAGATTTACATGTTTGCAATATAATTAACGGAAAAGGGATGATAGTATATCCAAAGCAAAGAATAGATATGACCTTTTCGGTGTCAGATGAAAGGATATCTAGCGGAATTTCCGGCTTTGATGAAATAATTGATAATAGCCGTAGTGGTAGTAGTGATAATGATAGCAAAAGAAAAGGGTTAGTTAAAGGAACTATTACAGCGGTTATAGGAGCAACTGGTACTGCAAAGTCAACTTTTGTTTTTCAATTTATCGCCGAAGGTGTTAGAAAATATGGAGAAATTGGAATATTCTGCTCGTTAGAAGACACTTCAGATGAAATAAAGAGAATGGGAAAAGGATATGGATACAATATGGCAGAACTTGAGAAAAATGGATTATATATTTTAATATCTAATCCATATGAGGAAAATCCCGATTTATTCATTGCAAATTTGGAAGCAGAAATTATAAAGACAAAAGCAAAACGACTAGTTATAGATGGCTTGTCTGCTTTTGAATATAAACATGGAAAAGATATACATATAATTACAAAACGTATCTCAAGTCTGGTACACAAGTATCAAATTAGCACAATGGTCACAATTCATAATCGACAGAAAAAAGATTTCTCAATCGGACCAAATTTAGATACCATTTTTCAAAACATTATTGTTCTTAAATTTGTAGAGACTAATATTGGTGGTGGTGGTGGATTCATGAAAAGAATCATGGCGATATTAAAGACAACTGCTGCACAACATAATGTATCAATATTAGAATTTAAAATATCTCATGATAAAGGAGGATTGGAAATAGTTGGTCCTATTAATAAAGATATATAGCATAACATAGAGAATTTAGATACAAATAGAATTTATTATTTATTACATGTATGAAAAATGGATGAGAAAGAAGATGACATATATTTTTATTGAATCAAGCGATAAATGTACAATTACATCCATTATATTATCATTAATATTTTCAAAAATTTGCTTACAATAATATCAAAGGATAACCGGTTTGAAGATGCAAAATAATAACAACAGCAATAACAATAGTTCCTTTATAGAAATATATGAGCAAGTAGTTATAGATTCTCTTTTAGTTTTTGGTCATCATATTCCAAGAATTATCTGTATGTTTTTAAGAGAAAAGTATTCACTTACTCGTATAGGCTATACTGCAACTAAACCAAAAATCCTCTTGGATGCTTTGGAACTAATATTAAATGGAAGTGCAAAAATTGCACAAAGGCGAATACTTCGCTTGCTGTATAACAGGATTGGAATAGAACAATCTTTTGATTCTACAATAAATTTTGAGGAGAAAATTCTCAAAGCATTAAAAGAGTTTGAAAAGGAACGTAATTTCCTCTAATAGTAAAATATGGCATAAGACAATATTTGGATCTAAATTTAAGCATAAATTTTTAATCATTCATATTGCCTGTTACTTTTGTTACATAAATTAAGAAAGAGAACAAAACGTGAGGATATAGTATACGCATCAGATCTCTTGCATAATCAGAAACAATTTAGACCATTATTATTTGGTCTATATCTGTTTCTAGTTCTGATAATTTAATGTTCGGTAGTTTATCAAACCTGCAACTATGTCCGATACCTTTTCATACTTTCTTAATCTATTAGATTTCTTGCATAATTAGAATAAACAGCTATATGATCTGAAATTCATCAATTTCTTGTCCTTTCTTTGCTTTTATACGTAGACTATCCAACAAACCATTATTTTTTATATCATTAGATCTCTTGCATAATTAGTATCATTAGAAAAATTTCTAAAAGTTGACATAGGTAAATTGTAATCATCGAAGTAAAATGTAAATATTACAAAATGTGATTGAAAATATGTAAAATTTTGAAAGACGTCTAATTATGCAAGAGATCTAGTATTTAGCATATGTTATATCTTATATATTGACGTGATGTCCCAAAAGCCATGTAGTCATAGATTTTTTGGCGAGATTGTAGATATCAATATGTCAAGTATTGAACCTAGTTCTTTCTGTAATTGTAGAAACATAAGTCAAGTCGTTATTGATACTTTATCTGAATCAATAAAACAACATGGCTTAATTCAACCTATAGTAGTTAGGGCATTAGATGACCATTTTGAAATTGTGGCTGGCTATAGGAGATATATGGCATGTAAATCTCTAAATTGGAAAAAGATTCCTTGTCATACTGTACATTTAAACGATATGCAAACATTTGAGATAGCACTTGTTGAAAATATGCAAAGAGAATCCCTTTCGCCTTTAGAGGAAGCAAGATCCTTCAAATTGTTTGTAATTGAAAAAGGCTGGGGAAGCATATCTGATTTATCTTTTAAATTGGGCAAGAGCCCTAGTTATATTACAAAAAGAATATCATTACTTGATCTTCCACAAGATGTAAAACAATCCATAGAAAAGGAGAATTTAAAACCAAGCTCAGCAGAAGAATTACTTGCTATTAAAGATCCAGAAAGACAATCGCAACTTGGAAAATTGATAATTAAAAGACATTTGACCACAATGAATGCAAGGAAGTTGGTTAGAGAAGACCCATATTATTGTGAAAATTCAGAGATAATTGAAGTAAGAAGTGAACTTCAAACGTTTAACAAATCTATTGTTATTTTAAGAATTGCAATGAATAAAATTGCGCAACTATTGGATGATGAGAATGAGGATCATATGGATGAGAATAAGGAGAGAAATGAAAATAATGATTATAACAACGAGATTAAAAATAGATGGAATGACCAAAATATAAATGATAATAAAGATATAGAAAAAGAGAACTACAGAAATAAAGAAAATATAAACAATAATAGTAAAAGTAATTTATTAATAAAAGAGCTGTTGATGTATCAAAAGAGACAATTACATGATCAAATTGACATGTTAATGAAATCCAAGAAAAAATATGCAAAAAACATTTTTCGGTACCGAAGAATTATGGAAAATTAAAATATAGATATCTATTATTAGTCAAGATAAATAAAATATAATTCCAATATTATTTTTTTAAAAATAATCAATTATAAACAATATGCGATTATTTTATCAATTAATTGGTTATAATAATTCTTGAAATTTGAATAATTCAGTAATTATGATTGAAAAAGATAAAAATTTCTTTTTAGTAAATTACGATAAAACATAATATAAAGCCATTCAGAGATGAATTTTAATTTATTTAAAGAATAAATCTTTGTTGTGAGATTTGAAAACCTTTAAAAATATGATTTACTGTAACAATTATAATTGAATTTTCACTATTTTCGGTATAATTTTATGAACAAAACTTTTATAAATAACGAAAGAAATAATATAACAAAGCAAATAATATAACAATATTAATATATTATTTTTATTTAATTTTAGACTAACTATTTTAACATTTTATATATGATCAAGATTTAATAAACGTTACAAATATTAGATATATGTCAAAGGAATCTAATGAACGAAATTATACGGATCCTAAACAATCTGGTGCTAATTCTACAATTGAACGAGTGGGTGATTTAACTGGTGAACCCTCTTCAAATTACGCTTTAGATCGAGATACTGCATCAAAGATTGCAAATTTACTTGAAGATCTTAGAATTTCCTACAACTAAAGAAGAAATAAAAAATCATTTAAATAAAAAATCCCCTGCAATGGGAAATAGGATAAACGATGCATTAGAAGCAGTTCAAAACAATCTAAAAGATAATACGTCTTACGAAAATGTTTATTCTATTGAATTAGAGGCAGGACTGGTAAAGAAAAAATAATTTTAGAAATAATTTTAATTTTATAATGATATATTACTTGAATGGATCTTTTAATAAAAACTTCAAAATATATTATTATAATGAAATTAAATTGCTTGTTTTTTTCCAAAGAGATCACTATCTGTTATTTAATTGTAGTAGGCATTTTAATAACATCAATAACAATAGGAATTTCAAACTTTTCAATGGTTTATTCTGCGCCTGTGATCAAAGACAAAAATTTAAAAACAGTCTTAGTAGTTCATGGATTAAAAAATCCTACAAGTATGGCCTTTTTAGGGCCAAATGATATTCTAGTTACGGAAAAATCATCAGGAGAAGTTAAAAGAATTATTAATGGAAGTATTCAATCTGAATCATTACTTAAAATCCCTGTTGCAATAAAAAGTGAAAGAGGACTTTTAGGATTAGATATTTCAAAGCATAGAAATGGTCCGACTTTTGTTTTTCTTTATTATACTAAATCAGGCGGAGGCAAAACTGGGGATGACATGTTAGACAATATTAAACCAGCAGGTAATTTCCTTTATCGATATGAATTAGTGAACAATCATCTAATAAACCCAAAACTATTGCTAAAGCTGCCTGCTACTCCAGGTCCTAATCATAATGGGGGCAAAGTTTTAGTTGGTCCAGATAATAATGTTTATGTAATCATTGGCGATCTTAGATCTCACAGAACACAAGCACAAAATATAAACGGTGGCAATCCTGTTGATAATACTAGTGGGATATTAAGAGTTACTCAGGATGGAAAACCCGTCCCCAATTCTCCATTTTCTACTTCATTGCCATTAAATTTATACTATGCATATGGAATTAGGAATAGCTTTGGTATAACTTTTGATCCATTGACTGGGAAATTATGGGACACCGAAAATGGTCCAAATTATGGGGATGAAATTAATTTTGTCGATAAAGGATTTAACAGTGGATGGTCTCAAGTTCAAGGGATATGGACACCAAAGGGTAAGATAGGAAATGAAAATGTTGGTGCACTTAATCTTAGCCCGTCTGATAAATTAGTAAACTTTAATGAAAAAGGAAAATATAGACAGCCGGCTTTTATATGGTATGAAACAGTCGCTCCTACAGCATTAAAATTTTTCAATTCCACAAAACTAGGTAAAGAATATCAAAACAATTTATTTGTAGGCGATTTTAATAATGGAAATCTTTACGATTTTAAGGTAAATAAAAACAGAACAGGTCTAATCGTAGATAATCCTTATATAAAAAACAACATATCTTACAATCAAAAAGATAGCGATTTGATGTCACTGGGTGGTGGATTTGATGGTGGAATAACAGATATAAAAATAGGACCCAAAGATGGATTGCTATACATCCTTACACTTTCAGGTTCGATTTATAGACTAAGCTCTACTACAATTGAATAAAAAGTTATTTATAATTTTTATTTAATGCCATAATGTTTTGACTATTTTCCAAACAATTAGAAAATTAGAATCAATTTCCTTACTTGAATTCAATTTAAAAATTATGACGAGTATTTTAAAATAATCTATGTCAAATTATTATCAATTTTAACTTCAATACATCATTCTAAAAACATTCATTATATATAGAATATTAATTATATGTTTTAAATTAAAATAAAACAATTTGGAATACAAATGGACTGCACTAAGTAATACGACAATAGGCACTCTAATCGCATCTTTGGATAGAAATATTGTTGTAATTGTTTTGCCCACAATAGCAATTGATCTTCATACCTCGATACTGACTCTTGTATGGATAGCCCTCGGATATTGGATTGTTACTGCATCGGTCCTTTTAACTTTTGGTAGATTGGCTGACATGTTTGGCAGAGTTAAATTATATAACATTGGATTTGTATTGTTTACTATCGGTTCGGCATTATATAGTATTTCTTATTCAGGAGAACAATTAATAATTTTTAGATTAGTTCAATTTATAGGTGCAGCATTATTATTTTCAAACAGCGCTGCAATAATTACAGATGTATTCCCTGAAAAAGAAAGAGGCAAAGCATTAGGATTAAACCAAATTTCTATAGCTATGGGATCAGTAATTGGTTTAACTTTAGGGGGATTTTTAACATCGTATCTTGGATGGAGATCTATTTTTTGGATTAATATTCCAATTAATTTATTTGCTTCAGTATGGGCATTCACCAAATTAAAAGAATTAGGAACAATTAATAAAGAAAAAATAGATTGGTTTGGAAATATCACATTATTTGGTGGTTTAATATTATTATTAATAGCAATAACATTTGGTTCTTTTCAAATTTTAAATCTTTTTCAAATCATTTTATTTGTACTTTGTAGTTTTATTCTTTTGCTGTTATTTTACATAATTGAAAAGAAAATAGATGAACCAATGTTTGACTTTTCTCTTTTCAAATTAAAATATTTTGCTCATGGAATCTTTGCGATATTTTTAAATGCCTTAGCTCGTGGGGCATTTACCTTAGTCATGGCATTTTATCTCCAGGGACCATCTATGAATCTTAATCCTCTCAATGCAGGTATCTATTTGATTCCAATTTCACTGTCCCTAGCAATTTCTGCTCCTATAAGTGGATGGCTCTATGATAGATACAATTTACGATTGATTATTCCAACGGGTCTGCTGATATCTGCTATTGGTTTTTTAATTCTTACTACAATAGGTCCAAAAATATCCTTATACAATGGAATGTTGCCTTTAGTGCTTATTGGTGCCGGTATGGGAATATTTGCATCGCCTAACAGAGCATCTATCATGAGTTCTGTTCCGCCATATAGAAGAGGTGTAGCAGCAGGAATTAGTACTATGCTTGTCATGTCCGGTAGTTCTTTTAGTATTGGAATGGTCTTTTTAATTTTTGTTCAATTCATGCCATCATATCAAGTACAAAGAATTTTTGTGGGTTCGTATACCTCAATTAGTAACAGTAATTTATTTATAAATAATTTTATTAATTCATTGCACTTTATTTTTTTCATGTCTGCTATGTTGATGATCATATCAATCATACCTCCACTTTTAAGGAAATTTACCAAATAAAAAAACATAAAATGATATTTAATTAATTTAGATAACATTATAAATTAATATATTGAAAAATTTATTTTATTTGGTTGATGACATTGTTGAATAACCATATATTTTAGAAAAATTAAAAATAGAAATTAAAAAGGATAATTTGTAGCATGTAATAAGATATACGAAAGTTAAAATATTTGGATGACAAGAACTATATAATGTTTTTGAAAAAAAACTAGTCGATGCAGATTTGAAATTTTTTTATTGAAAAGTTTATGAAACTATATATATTGTCATTCTATTCAGCAGTATTCCAAGTGAATTTAAAATAAAGCATAGAATATAAATAAATTGAATAGTATTGTTAAATTAAAAACCTAGGATCAAACTAAGTTTTCCGAGATTCTTAAATATATAACATTTATTTTTATTTAAAAAAATAAAAATTTATTTTGAAATCAAATTACTGAAATTATCAAAAAATAAAGTGTTAATATTATATATTTATCCCCAAATTTTCTCTTTAAATGTAACTTTTTTATTTAAAAGGAAGTTACTAACTGATGCTCCAATTACTGCAAATAATAGCGATAAGAAATATGGTAACTTAGATTCCATCATTACATAAACTAAGGTTAATTGTAAAGATGCTCCTAAAGAGCAAATTAATATGAATGATAAATATTGTTTCATAAAATGTTTGAAAGAGAAGTCTCTGTCTTCAAATGTCCAAAATTTATTTAATATAAAATTAGATGTAATAGAAACTACTATTCCTATAAATGTTGATTCCATATACCACAGTTTAGTGTGGATACTACTCGAGAGCAACATTGAAATTACATAATTAACCAATAATCCACTTGCTCCAACTGTAAAAAACCTTCCCGTTTTGGATATAAACTTTATAGAATTGGATTCGTTTTGTGAACTGGATCTATTACCATATCTATAAAGTTTCCAAATGGATTGTAAATAATTTAGCATTGTCTTATGATTCATTTTACTTTTGCCGATTTTTCTATCTGTAAATGCATAGGGAATCTCTATTACCTTTGATTTATCGGATTTTACTAGAAATTCTAAAAGAATTTTATATCCTTTAGTAGTAAATTGGATATTTTCTATTGAACTTTTATGAAATGCAAAAAAACCTGACATCGGATCTTTTATATTTCTTATACCTAGGCTTATCCGAGCTATAGAATTTGCACTTGAACTAATTAATCGTCTTTTTAATTTCCATCCTTCAATACTAGAACCTTTTATATATCTAGAAGCAACTATTATGCATTTATCATTACTTTGCAATTTTTCAATTATTTTTGGTATTGTTTCTGGAGGATGCGAAAAATCTGCATCCATTATTAAAATATGTTCTCCATAGGAAGACTTTATACCGTGCAAAACCGCTTGAATTAAATCCTCTTTTTGTGCTCTATGTATGGTTCTAATTTGAATAATCCCTTTTCTTTCCTTTTCATTTATATCTTCTAATATCTCGTTTTGGTCAAGGAAATCTATGTAGTCATCTACCAATTTTCCGGTCCCATCTGGTGAGTTATCGTCCACAACTATAATTTCTGCATTAATGCTATTTCCAATATTTTTTTTAATGGAATCCAAAAGGTTAATTATATTTTCTGATTCATTATAAGTTGGAATAATTATAGACAAGTTGGGATTAGTTTTAGAACCAAATAATTCAAGATTATCAGGTTTCTGCATTGTTTATACTAAATGATATTATTGTTTATAATTTTATATATTTAAAATTATATTAAAGGTAAAGTGGTTGTATAAAAGACAATTAAATGCTATTATTATAATGATGTATGACATATTTGTATTATTAAAAAAACTACTACCCTCTACTACAAAATTTTAGATGAACTAGTAAATAATTATTTATTTGTACCAACATTGCTTTCATAACCTTTAAGTTTTTAGATTTGTGTTATACTATAGTTATTTTTAAATTTTGATTTTTTATTAAACAAATTAATTTAAAATTAATAAATTAAATTTTTATCCTATTTCTTCATATTTTATTGGATATTTTAAAAGGTATATGACTAATACTACGAATTTTCTTACAAAGTTAACATAAATATTCTACATCTTTGTAAATGTTTCTAATTGATATAAAATAGATAAAAATGTACGTTTCAACAAAATTTATAATTAAACGTTGAATAATAATCAGAATATATCTATTTTTATATATTCTATTAAGATTCTGCTTAAATTATTTTTTATTGAGTATATTTATAATTAAAGATTCTCCTACTTGAGGACTACCATAATTTTCATATTTTCTTTTCGGCATAGTGATTGTTATATGTGTTTGCGGATAGGATTGAATGACTGTTTGAGGCTGTGATTTTAACATCGCTTCCATTATAGGCTGTAATTGATCTCTCATTTCTTTATCTGGTATAGCACGATTTATTGCCTCAAGCATAAGTTGCTGTTGGGATACAGGTTCTAGTTCCATATCTTCAACCAAAGTTAAAGTTATAGAAATTCCATTATCATTCAAGTTTTTGATTTTATATATATTCTCTTGAATTTCCATTTAATTAAATTTAATTTATCTTTTTATTAACTTTTAACTGTTCTATTGAGGTTCAATCTTCTAAATACATTTAGCTGATCTAACAAAACATATGAAATAATCTATCTACACCCACTCTCTAGTTACATGTGGGATAACTTTCAAAAGATTTGATGTAATTGATAACTGGGATTTAGATCTAAAAGAAATGACTAAATGCAAGACTGAATGAAGAACCATTTCGTTATCCTGCAAATTTTTTTCTTTTATTTGGATATATTAGTATTCTTTTATCTTGTATGTGAACAAACTAAAGGGATTGGCCTAGGTCATGTGATTCAAAAGCATTTTCTATTTTTAATTACAGTATAATAAATATCCGAAGGATAAACAAGTTAGACATTAGGGCTGAAATTGATAACAAAAGGCAGGAATTAAAAGATGAAAGTGTCACAATTGTAACAAATAGTACTGCATCAAGATCAATAACTGGGTCATGGATCTGTGGTATAAAGAGAATTTAAATAATATTTTTAAATAATAATTGATAATATGTTTGCTGTAAAAATTGTTACCTCGAGAATTCTCTTATGAAAATTACTTATAACCATATTCTTGTTGGCGAGGCAAATATAATTTGGTTAAAAATGCTATGGTGTTTAATAAAATAGCAGCATTAAGCAAACCATTTACTGATTATGGTACTTAGGTGTGTAATAATATTTTGTGAATCTGTCATCCAACATATACGTCATGTAACAAAGTAAACAAGAATGCTAAAGTTCAAATAAAAACGGACGTATTTTCTAGAAACCAGTCAATTAAAATGGAAAAATGATTTGCAAAAGCATTATTGAAAGAAGATGCAATATGTAAATAATAGAATCGAATATTTTGAATATTTTAATTTTATCTATAATCTATAAACCGAAATATGTCAAACAATAGTAGTCTTATTTACATGCTATATGGAAATTAATCTTGTCTCTATTTTATTTTCATATATATTAGATCTCTCATAATTAGAAACAATCTAGACTATTTCTTCTGAATTCTATATTGATATTGTTCTAATTATTCGATATTCTATAATTTACCAAACCTGAAACGATATCTGACACCTTGTTATGTTTTCTCCATTTGTTTCTAAACACATCACTCATTATCTTATATTTTTTCAATCGACAAATAGTGTGCTCTATCAATATTCTCTTTTTAGCATGAATTCTGTTATACTCTTTTTCTTCTGGAGACAGATCTTGATTTCTTTTCCTTTTGAATTGTAAGGATGATAGTTGTTCTGGGAAGTCGCCTCTATGCCCAAATATCCTAGATCAAATACATTAACAACTTTTTTTGAAATGACTGGATAGTTATTCTTATAGATATCAGTCATGTTTTCTCCATTTCTTGTATCTTGATTTATGAAGGATAAAACCACGATTGTTAACCGTCAATTGATTTTTAATAGTGTGTCTTTTCTTTTTACCTGAGTAGAGTTATTTTCTTCTTTTATTATCTATTGGTCTAGGTATCTGTTGTTCAGTAGAATCTGTGAAAGCAAGAAAGCCTGGAAAATATCGTTCAACTTCCTCTGGAGTTTTCAGCCTCTTTATTTGATAATATGTTTTTTGAGGAATTGGCAAACATTATCTAATCAAACTTTCTATCTTTTGTATATCTCTGCAGATTGTACTTTTATCTAGGTCAAAAAGAAAACCTGTCAAAGTGTAAGTGATGTACAGGCGATAGTAAACCAAAAGCATAAAAAATCTATTTTTTACATCTAGTTTGAATGGTCTTCCAGCACCTATACTCCTTTCTCTGTTGTTTTTTCTTTTGGATGTACGTTGTATTTCATGTTTAGCATATCTTTTTGCTATTTCTTTATCATAAATGTCATCAAACTGTTGTACTGTAAGGCCAGTGAATGATTTGAAAAGTAATGGCTTTTTAGATAACCTCTCGTATGAAAACATCTAGAGAGAACATGGTAATGAGGACCTTTAGGTCATAAAGCTGTTTTGACGTAATTATGCAAGAGATTTATTGTTTATTCCTGGATAAAAATTTTAATTTGTTTATTAAAATTTGTGTTTTGATATCTTTTTCAGCTTCAATTAAGTCTAAAAAATAAAATAAATAGGTTCGTTGATTTATTTTTAAAACCCATGGGATGAATGATTCTTTTTGCGTTCGATGGGATATTTCAAATCCATTTTTCTTTACCGTTTCTCTTAAAACAATTTCATCCATTTTCTGTTCAAATGTATTTTCGCGATTATAATCATAGGGTGATGTAATTATAAAAATGCAATGAGGTTTCAAGAGATTATGTACCTCATTCAATAGGTGCGTAATAGATACAAATTCAATGACGTTTAAACCGAAAATAAGATCAAATTTTTTACTCTTAAATGGGAGATATAAAATATCTGCTACGATGAATTCAGTATTCGTTATCCCTTGTTCAATAGCTTTTTTTCTAGCTTCTTTTATGAATGAAAATGAAGTATCTATTCCTATAACAAATGAAAATTTTTTTGCGATTTCAAATGTCAATAATCCTAAAGCACATCCTAAATCCAGTGCAATACCTTCAGGATCATAAATTATGTTCGAAGCCAATTTGCGATATATGTCAGAAGGCTGTATTTTCCATCTTAACAAATGAAGGAATTTGTCACTTTCAAAATTTTCATTATGAAGCCAATTATAGCTTTGATAGTATGATCCATCGGTTTCATATCTGCTATTTATTATGTTATTATTTTTGATATTTTTAGCGGTATCTTTTAAAAATACTTTTAGTTCTTCGCTTTTGACTTCTAAGAGCCATTTGCCAAATGTGATCATCCTTTCTGAACAATATTCAACAAAATTATTGATTATTATTGGAATACCTTCTATTATTGGATATTTTTTAGAGCATTCAGTACAGATCAACATTCCTTCTTTACAATCATTATTGTTAAGTGAATCGACAATATAATTTTCTAAAATGAGGTAATAATTTTTTTCTTTGTGATTAATACAACTTAGATGATTAGAAGATGATAAATTTATTTTCAATAAGCGTTATTTTTTTAATATGCATTATAGATGTTTGTATGAGTTATTATTGCTTTTTGTGTCTAAATTTAAAATTTAATCAAATAATATTTTAATTTTTTAAATAAATAAAATATCATAAAATTTTTTATTTTTATCGTTTTGTTTAATTAAATATATTTGTTAGAGTATTGCAATTAATTTTATTTTTATTAAACTGTATTTGCGAAGATGAATATTTTTAAGTTAAAAAGATTAAAAATTGAAGTTAAGACCGTTTTTTATTTTTAAAAATTAATAATCTGAATTTGTTTATAAAGTTTAGATTTCAAGTCAATTAATGACGATCCTGAAATTCAAATAGCAATAAAATTTATAATTCTGCTATATAATAAAATCATGATGTTTAATATATTCATATAATATTCTTAAATAAATTTAAAATATTATAAAAATATTATTACATAAATGCTGTAATATAATAAATTTTAAATGAGTCCATGCGAATAAAATGATATTTTTTTTTTTTGTTGATTTAGTTTTTTTATGTATTATATATTTTAACTGAGATTCAACATAATGTTTTTTTTATTTAATGATATTGATAAAATAATAGATACAATTGAAAGCAATGCTGCGCTCAGGAATATCAAATCAAAGGAAAATGATGATGGAAGAGATTCTCTAATTCCATTTATTGTTACCTGTGATTGATTGGTTTGCATATACATTGCTGCCAAAGCTGGACCTATGGAACTACCTACTATTCTCAGCATGCTACTCATACCAATTGTCACGCCGGAATATTGTCTAGGGGAGCTTAGAATTATTATATTCATGGCTCCTACTGCGGCTAAAGAAAGCCCTGCAGACAAAATGCCTAAACCTATTGAAATTAATAATTCTGAAGAATGGAAAAGGAGTATTATTGCAAAGCTAAAAGTTGTCAAAATAGATCCAAATATAACAGGTCTTAAAGATCCTAATTTTGAAATTATAATTCCTGATGTAGGTCCAAATAATAATAACACTATGGCAAATGGCAATTGAACTCGTCCCGTGTCTATCGGACTCTCAGAAAATCCAATAGGTTTTGGAGTTTGTATTAAAATCGGAATAGTTTGAAAAACCATAAACATCGAAAAACCTACAATCATTATTATTGTACTTGGTATTAATATCTGAGGTTTAATGAAAATTTTAAAATCAATTAGTGGTGATTTAGTATGTTTTTCGACATAAATAAATAGGGATAGTGAAATTGTACCTAAAAATAAAAATGGAATAATATTCAAAAGTGTTGTATGGATATCAATTAATTTTGAATTTAAGTTTGGATTATTATCTGACGTGTTTTGTAAAAGAGTCAATGCCAAGAGGAATGATGTAATTGTTACGGCGAGTAATACCGATCCTTTTATGTCAATTGCATTTGTTACCTTGTTTTTTAACATTTTTTGTTCTTTTATTTTCAATACTTCAGTATTTTTTTTAATTATATCGTTATCACTATTAGTCAAGTGGATATACTTTCGTATGATTAAGATTAGAATTATCGAGATGGGTATTATCGTAAAAAATGTTGTCCGCCATCCAAAATTTTGAATAATTATTCCACCGATTGATAAACCGATTACTGATCCTACTGCAAACATGGATGTAATAGCACCTTGTGCTATCGAAACCTTTTCTCTAGGAAATTGATCTCTGACCATGCCAAATGCAATAGGAAACATTGCCATTCCAATACCTTGAATTGCTCTTGTTATTACTAAGACGTATATGTTAGGTGCAAAACCGCCACATATCACACCTACAGTATAAATCCCCATAATGATTAGCAAAATCCTTTTTCTTCCATAGATATCAGAAAGTTTTCCAGCTATTGGTGTCATTACAGCTCCAGAAATCAAATATGCAGTTAATAACCACGAGGATAATCCATATGAAACATGAAAATCTTTAATTAGATTCGGAATCGCCGGAATTAGCATTGTCTCAGCATACATTACCATTGTTGCTATACAACTCAGAATTACTAGCACTTTCCATGCAGAGGGGAGAATTTTAGTTGGAGTTAGTGATGGGTTATTGTTGAATTCAAAATTTCGATTTGTTTCAATTACTTTTTCTTTTTTTACTATTTTTTTCATGATCAAATTATAAAACAAATATTTTTTTTTCTAATAACCGATTTAATATCTTATTTCATTATCAAAGACATATTTTCTTTATCTTTGATTTCGTTAATATCTGATATTTTTTGGATATTTATTAACATTTTTTCCAAAGTGTCCTTAGTTACAGTAATGTTTTCTTCAGATATGTCGTGTAATGATTTGGTTCTTATTTTTATTGCACTATTAATCATTAATTCCAACTCATTATTTGTTTTTTCAGTTAGGAATATCCGATTATTTCTTCTATCATTTTTACATACCTTTCTGATCGCAAATCCATCTTTTTCTAATTTATCAATTATTGGTATAAGTGTAGGGCCTTCTAATCCCAGTTTATCGGCAATTTCTTTTTGAGTTAAACCATCAGAATTATTTACTAGAGTTATTATTATTTTCCATTGACTAAATGTGATGTCAAAGTTTTTGCGCAATTCTTGATCAAAGACTTGAATTAACAACTTGCCCGTTTTGTAAATTAGAAAACCCAAGCTATTTTCATAATCATACTCGGGTTTATTGATATTGTCCACTAATAATTAATGTACTATTTATTAGATATAAACTTTTCAAATGATTCAGTTGACTTAAAAAACAAAGTTTTGAATCATCATATATTTTAGGTCTATTAGAAATAAAACGCCTCAAAAATATTTGGTTATGGATTACATTTATAATTTCTAGATTTATCATTTAGAAACATCGCGAAAGCATCATCATTTTTACTTTTAATTAAAATAGGTGATGTGTACATCTGGAAATGGGTACAATAGTACTAACCTCAAAAACATCCAAAGAATAATAAAATCAAAGAATAATTTTTGATGCTCCTGTGATAAAAGTGGGGTCTGAACTAATATGGCCTTGGATAATTGTAGAACCAAAGCATAAAAAAAATCTTTCCTTTCAATTCAAAAGAACAAAATATGTTTGTAGTCAAGCGATTCTGATTTGTATTATAAAAGAATGTGCTCACATCCAGTTTCAATGATGATGACCTCTGATATCCTAAATCTTGCCGATTTCTAATTCTTGTTCATCATTTGCATTTTTCATATGAAAAAAGTATGATTGAAAAGACGATTCAATAGATTAAGGATAGAACCGATAATTTGGCATTTAATTTCCTTGCAAAAATAACAAGTGTAGATTAAATGGCATAAACACTGGTTCAAGTTTCATTGATAAACATTATAAAAAAATAATATTTTAAGTTGTCAGAGTATACCAATTAGCATATGTTTCCTAAATTGTATTTCGTAGCAAATAGTTCTTCATATTAAGATTGAATCTTTTTGTTCTAAAGTAGAAAGTTATCTTGTTTTTTAAATCTGCAAAAGATGAATAATATTTCAAAACAAATAGATCTCGTTTGGCCATATTCCAAATCTCTTCCATAACCATAAACTCCGGTGACGCCGTAGGAAGATATACCGGTATCAGAGTTTCCTTGTTTTTTTCCAGATACTTTAACACCTTCTTTGATTTGTAATGAGGTGATGCTTTATCCATGAACAAATAGCATTGTGGATATTTAGCATGTATTTTCTTTAGATAATCAAGGAATGTATCTCCATTGAATTTGTCATACTGTCTGAATAATTGTTTTCCTTTCATACTTGTGGCACCAAAAATACATGAATGTTGATGTGAACCTGTTACTCTAACTACAGGTCTTTTCTTTTTATCAATCCAAACACGTCTTACCAAAGAATCGTAAAAAAAGAATGATTCATCCAGTGATACTATGGCAAATCCATCTTTCTGCTGCTGCTGCTGCTGCTTATCCACAAGTATCTGTTCTGTCTTTTTTTGAAAGCCTCTTTCTCTTCCAAAGATGCTGTGTTTACATGTACTTTTCTTGGAACCTTCTGTTTAAATCCCCATTTTCGAAGTATACAATATATGTGGGTATAGTGATATTTTATACCACTTTTCTTTATGATTAACTCTTCAACCTGTTTTGTTGTCCAACCTTGTTTAGAGTTGGATAGTTCCTTTTTAATTTGATAAACCATATCTTTAGATAGTTCAGGTGGTCTACCGGCTTTTGTTCTATCTTTTAGTCCTTTCAAACCTTCTTTATCATATCTTTTTAACCAATCAAAAGCCCATAAATTGCTTCTGTGTAATTCTTTTACAACACGAAATGGAATTTGTTTATCTTCTCTTACTTTGATAATTAGTAGCAGTCTTTCCTTTACTTTTGGATCATTTTCTTTTTTGTACTGATTAACCAATCTGGATTTGGTCAATGGCGACATTGAGAATAGATAGTATAATACAAGGAACTAGATAGCTTTTGTGTTTTATGATAAATATCATGATATATTGTTTAGCATACTTGTGCTAATTGGTATAGTCTCCACTATCATAAAAATTATTTAATGCATAAAAAAATTAATTATTATTTATTTAAAAATTCATAAAATTAAGTGGGCCAACAAATAATGTTATAAATCACTCATTTTGATATTTGTTTAATATTTAAATTCTTTTTTGGATATTATTTTATTTGTCATTTGTTAACGTTTTGTTATATGCTATACTGGAAACATTCTGAGTTAAATTGTTATACTAATACAAAAATTAAATATTTAACTGATTTTTAAATTATGCAAAAAACGATATCTAATTTTTTGATATTATCCTTTTTTATATAAATTTTTTTATCTATTGTATCGTTTAATTGAGCAAGATCTTGATATTTCTTAAATCATGTTGTCATAATACGAACGTGATGTTAAAATTCATTTGTTTGAAAATTTCAACAATGTATTTACTTTTTTTTAACTGATTATATTCTATTCGAATAATAATATACTATCTTGCCTTGTTTCATATATTTATTCCATTCGACGAATATACTAGTAATCCTTTTAACTAAAATATTTATTATAAATCACATGAAATCTGATAGATTCATAGTAATGTTTAGTACCATTGGAGTAACTTTGTTATTTGTACTCTTGGTAAGTTTGATTCATAATGTAAGTGCTCATCAAAAGCAATTAGTTTCAATTAATGGAAAAGATTATCTACTCGTTGTTGGTTCTGCAAATGAACCAGCATTTGTAGATGACAAATCTGGAGTAGAATTATTTGCTTATTTGCCAACTAATAAATCCGATCCTACTAGCACAGATCCAAACAGCACAAAACCTATAGAAGGTTTAGAGAAGAACTTGAAAGTAGAAGTTTCTGCAGGGAGTAAAAAAACAGTACTAGATTTTGATCCACAAGATAAAGATCCAGGTCATTATATTGCTACATTCTTCCCAACTGTTCAAACAACATATAATTATAGAGTATTTGGAAATGTTAGTGGTACTCCGATAAGTTTAACATGGACTTGCAGCCCTGTGAGTGAAGACACAGTAGTCTCTAATTCTAGTGTAAAGATCTCTGATGGTGTAGTGAGAAAAGCAGTCATTGGAGGATTTCCATGCCCTGAACCAAGATCAGATAAAGCTTTCCCCGAGACATATCCCCCAATTGCAGATATGAATAATAAAATTACTCAATTGTCAAAAGATATTCCACAATCTACGACAAGCATACCAAATAAAACAATATCAATGAAACCTAACACAAAATAAATTAATAATCCACAATTTTTTTTGAAATACTTGAAAGTTTTGAATTAGATATGTTTTTTATATATTTTGTTAAATGATTTTTTTATTCGTTATTTGTTAGCGTTTTACTGATAAATCTATAATGGAATTAATAAAAATTCAATTGTTATTGTTATACATAAATTGTTGTTTATTGTTTTTTGAATCATACAAGAAAGCAATTTTTTATACCTTGTAATTTAAAGTAGTTTAAATTAGAGCTTTGGTTTTGTATTATTTTTTGTAATTAAAAGATTTTTTTAATATGGATGATATTTCTTAAAAGATGTGTATATTATCACAAATTATATATCATAAAAAATCTCATTGATTGAAAATTAATAAGTATTTTACAAAATTTTTTCATCGATTTTATTAAATAATCCGTTTGACCTGGAAAAAAGCGAATATGATTATATAAATTTATTATGTACAAGTATATGTAAATTTTTACTAAGGTAAAGTAAATAATTTTAAATTGTAGTATATGATAAATTATTCATTAAGGAATCATTCAATGTACTAGATAGTAAATATAATATACTGATATCTATAAAATAAATAATTGTTAATAATCTGATTTATAGGTAATTTAACAATGCTATTTTGTAATATATACCATATGCTAGGTAATGTGCCCGGAAATGGGAAATTATGTAAAATTGTCAAGTATTAATAAACATTGGTCAAAAAGTCAATTGTTTCGATCATTAATGTAGATAAATTATTTTGTGAATGTAGAGAATTGATAAAAGATAAAGACATTTGTACCGAAAAACAAATGTCATTTGATGATTATTTGATTAATAGTTTTACAACTAAGTTGGAGGATTTATCATCAATGATATCTAAATATGGGACTGGTAAACCATTAATCCTTTATACAACGTTATTAGAGGATGAAAATGAATATGGTGAACAGGAAATAGCTGTTATAAATGAAAGCTATGTAGTTATTCAAGTCATTGCATTTGGAGGCTTTATACCTATTGCAGTACAACATCAAAAAGTATTTACATTCAATGAATTTTCAATATGGGTATTCAAAAGAAGTGGAAGTTTGTACCTTCAATGCTTACAAACACTGGAAGAAGCGTTATCCTCTTTTAAAAATTAAAAGTAAAATTTGATTATAATCCATTGTAATTCAAAAAAAAAGTACAAATGTATCAATAAATAACCTTAATTTATAAAAAATTGATTAATTTGTTTTCCCTTGAATATTTATGATATCCTTTAATAATATTTTTTTTTTACCTTTTAAACTTTAGTTTTCTAACTTGCTTTGTTGCATGATTATTTTTTTCGTTATTTACTAACGTTTTGTTGATAGAATAAAAACGAGAACAGTAAAAATTTCATTGTAATTGTTACAGGTAAGTTATATTTTTGACTGATTTTAGAATCATGCAACAAAGCATTCTAACTATATATTACAAAATAGTATATTTTGTTTATCTTATTAAATTCTTGAACGAAAAAAATTTTGATTTAATTATTATGAATTAATTATTTAATTTACATTCTTCATATATGATTTATTTTATTATGGTCACAATTTATATTAAATTAAATACATGAAATATAATATCTGTTGAGTTTGAACTTTTTCTATTGTATTTTCTAATAATAAAAGGTTTTTCTATAAATTTTTATAAATATAGAATTATTTGTATTCAAAGTTATATGATTTTTTTGAAATTAAATCAAGTCTTTGACTATGTTAAAATATTTAAAAAAATTCTCCAGTTGATGTCTGAAAAATGTGTCATAAATTTTAATTATTTCCATTTAGAAAATGTCATAATTATTCTTGAACAATAAAAATAAATTTCAAAAATCATTTATTTTATTTTATTTATTTTATATATTTGCAATATTTTACCCTATAATTATAAAATATTTTATGCAAATGTTAATAAGGGAATAATGTATATTATATATACCCGATATGTGGTTTTAGAGTTAAAAAAACGAAGGTGACTAGAAAATGAGTCAAAAAGTAATAAACTCATCTTCATCGTCATTATGTCAATTATGTAAGATGCCCACAAATATTATTGTTGATGGAACTTCAGGAGAGGTAATTTGCACTAATTGTGGTAGTGTATTAAATGAACTCGAGGATATTAAAGCGGAATGGGGTGTATTTGATGCAGAGGATAGAAACTCCAAACTCAGAACCGGAGGGCCAACATCCCTAGCAATACATGATAGAGGTCTATCAACAAGAATTGGAAATCTAAATCGTGATGCATCTGGACAACCTATTGAATCATCTATGGTAGCCAGAATCAACAGATGGAAAAAGTGGGATTTTAGGAGTCAAAATAATAATTTACAAAGAAATTTGCATAATGCGTTCTATCATCTTGATTTGATAAAAAATACGTTAAGTTTGTCCGATTCAGCTATAGAGAAAGTTGCTTACCTTTACAGGAAAATACAGGAAAAGGGTTTAGTAAAAGGAAGAACAATTAGGGGTGTAATAGTTGTTTCAACATATATTACTTGCCGTGAGCTTGAAATTCCAAGAACATTGAAGGAAATTTCTGCTATCCTAAACGTTAGTGAAAAAAGTACTTCAAAAATCTATAGGAAAGTGGTTATAGATTTGGACCTAAAGATTCCTCAACCTGATTTAGTAAAAATAAGCATGAGAATATCAAATAAATGCGGCATCTCTGAAAAAGCAAAAAGATATGCAATAAGATTAGTGACCGATTTAAAAAAAAATGATATTAGTGTAGGAAAACATCCAATGGGTTTGGCAGGTGCAGTAGTCTATGCTGCAAATAAGATGTTTAAAGAAAATGTTACTCAAGGTCAAGTAGCTGCCGCAGCTGGAATTACTGAAGTGACTCTTAGACATAATTTGAATAGTGTAATGAAAATGAATTTGATTTAAGAAACAAATAGTCAACATATTTTATTTTTCATTTTTTCAAAATATAATAAATCCGTATTCAAATCATAATTTATGTTTTTTATTTTTCAACAATATTTTGAAAAATTGTTATTTTAATAAATTCATAACGTCAAATATTATTAAAGTATATATCTTTTATTTAGATTCATTAATTTGTTTATATGGATGTTTTTAATTATTACAGAAGTTTAATTTTGATTTTTTATGTGAATTTCAATAATGATTTATAATATTATAACTAATTTACAAATAACATTGTTCATCATGTGAAAATAGGATATAATTTATACTTAAAATAATCTTTAATTTTGTTAACAAATAATATGGTAGATAAAAAATCTATATAGTTATTTGATTTATAGTTCTTGATTATTTTGGTAGATATTAGATCGATTCTTGCCTTTAATGCTTCAAGTACAAAAGAGATCAAAGATTTTGAAGAAATTGATAGTATTGTGGAGATTATGATAAAATTGTATCATAGTTCATATGCTCTTCACAATTTTAGCTTTAGAATTTTATTACCTCGAATGAAAGACTCTCAAAAGATCAATAATGAATCTAAAAAAATGGGATTTAAAATACAAAATGATTTTTTACTTGGGATCAGAAAATTAAAATTAAAACCCAATGTTCGAGAATTCAGATATATTCATGACGAAAGCCATTTTGGTTGGTTATTAATCGATCCTTCTTTTTACGAAACTCTATAAATGAGTCTAAAATACATGATATATTTATGATTGCGAATTTATATTTTATTCATTTTTTTTATATGATAAAGAATCCCATCCTCGAATTATTTGGATAGGTTATTTTTGATGATAAAATCAGAATGTTATAATTCATCTATTTTACTTGATTTTATATATTATAGTTTTTATTTCATGAATTTTGAAAATTGAAAATAAAAATTAGATGCTATAAAAATTCACGAATTAGATAGAAATACTCAGAATTTTTTTGTAAATTATTATTATTTACTATACATATATTTGCTATTTTAAACATTATTTGAGATAAAATTTATACTAATTAACAAAATTGTGTTTTAATAATGATAATTATTCATTATTCTATAATTTAAGCCTGTAACTATATCTGAAATTCTGTTGTATTTTCTTAACCTGTTTCTGAATACGTCGCTCATTATCCTATACTTTTTTAATCTGCAAATAGTGTGCTCTATCAGTATTCTTTTTTTTAGAATCATTAATGTTGTACTCTTTCTTCTTGTGACAGTTTCAGATTTCTTTGCTTTCTATTTGGTATGGAAGATAGTTGTTCTAAGAAATCAGTTTCTACACCAAGATAGCCAAGGTCAAATATATTAACAACCTTTTTAGGAGTAATAGGATGATTCTCTTTATAGATATCATAGTCATGTCTGCGTCCTTTCTTATATCTTATTATGAATGATAAAACCACGGTTGTTAACCATAAGCTGTGTCTTTACAACAGTATGTCTTTTCTTTTTGCCTGAATAGAATACCTTGCGTTTTCTCTTATCAACAGGTCTTGGTATATGTTGTTCGGTAGAATCTATAAAAACATGGAAGCCTGGAAAATATTGTTCAACTTCTTCAGTGGTTCGAAGTCTTTTCGTTTTGTTATATAATTTCTGTGGAATGGGTACGCATTTTCTAATCAAATTTTCTATCTTTTGTACATCTCTACAGATGTTGCTTTGATCTAAATCAAATAGAAAACCTGCTAATGTGTAAGTTATGTAAAGATGATAGTACACTAAAAGCATGAGAAATCTATCTCTTGTATATAGTGTGAAAGGTCTGCCTGCTGCACCTATGTCTCTTTTTCGATATTTTCTTTTAGATAATCGCTGTACCTCATGTTTAACATATCTTTTTGTTATTTCTTTATCGTAAATATTGTCAAACTGTTGTACTGTAAAGCCGATGAACGATTTGAAAAGCAGTGGCTTTTTAGATAACCTACCGTATGAAAGCAAAGAAAGGACAAGAAATCAAAGAGAATTAGATCATATAGATGTTTATTCTAATTATACAAGATCTATTCTCTTGTTAAATCAAATGAGAAAAAATATATGAAATAATTTTCAATAAAATGATTAAGAATAGGTTCTATTAACTTAAGGAAAAACATATAGCTTTAAGACAACCATATATTATATGTATAATAGAAATAGAACACCCTCAAACATAATTGGTTATGGTTTATACTTGTACTTTCTTGGATTATCATTTCGAAACACCTCCAAAGCATTATCATTTTTAAAATAGCAAAAATAAACCACGTTTCTATCTGAAGCTGGATTCAAAAGTACAAGCCTTGGAAATGTCAAAGGAAAAGGAAAATCAGAGTATATCATTGATGAAACTATAATAAAAGCTGGATCGGAATTAGTATGGATTTGGATTATTATAGAACCAAAGCACAAAGAAATCCTTGCTGTGGATATATCCAAAGAACGAAACATGTTTGTTGCAGAGCGATTTCTGTCTCAGGTAGTAAACAAGTATGGATTGCATTCTGTTTCATCTGATGATGGTACTTGGTACCCAAAAGCCTGTAGGTTTTTTGAAGATAAATCATCATATTCATTAATCTTTCGAGAAAAGCTTGATAGAAAGAACAATACAATATATAAAAGATAGAACTGAAAGCTTTGATGTCTCTTTCCTTGTAAGAAGAACAAATGTAAATTACATCATATAAGACAATGGCTCAAGCTGTTTGTTTATGGGCATATTAAAGAAAGAATATCTTAAGTTAACAGAGCCAGAAAATATGTGATTAATCTTATATGTTTGAGGTATGATGATATACATTAGAACTCTTGCATAATTAGACGTCTGTCGAAATTTTATAGATTCTCCATTATATTTTATAATATTTCTATTTTAATTTGCGGATCATGATAGAATGTGTCAACTTTTTAGAAGTTTTTGTAATGGTGTTAATTATGCAAGAGATCTATACATTTTATTTAAATGAAATTTTTGTCAAATTGTCTCAGTTAACATAAGGAAAACTTAACGATTTAAAACAGTCACATCTTATGAGATCAAGAAATGGAACATCTTCAAAAATTATTGATTATGGATTATATTAGTACCTTCTTGGTGCTTTGTTGCATGATTCCCTCTTTCTAAATACATTTAGCTAACATCAACCAACAAATATTGTGAATTGGTCTGTCTATAACCAATATCTTGTCAGAAGAGGCGAAATATTGCTAGGATTTGACGTTATTGACAACTGGGATTCAGAGCTAAAAGAGATGAACCAAGGAAAAATAGGTGAGCCATTTCATTATCCAAATACTTTTCTTCTTTTACTTGGATATGCTAAAGTGTACTTTCATTTACCATATAGACAAACCGAAGGAATTGCACAAGGACACGCTAAAGGAAAAGTACCTTCCATCCGGATTTTACAACTATTTGCAAAAAAAGAATAAACAGACTAAATATAGAAATAAAAGATGATAGCAAAAACAAGGAATTTGAAGATGAATACATTATCATTGCAATAGATAGTACCGGCATTAAGGTAACAAACAGAGGACAATGGATGAGAGACAAGTGGCATACAAGCAAAAACAACAAGAAAGTTTTTAAAAATACATGTTGCTGTAAATGTCAAAACCAAGAAAATTCTTTCAATGAAGGTAACTGATGAGCATGTTCATGATAGTAAGGCATTACCAGAGTTGATTGATAATGTTATAGAATCAGATAAACAAATAACAATTGGTAACCTATTTGCCGAAGATGGCGCTTATGACAGTAATGAAATTTTTAAATGTTTGTCAGATAATGGATATGCCATGTATCAAAGTAAGAAAGAATTCTAGAATCAGATTGAAAAAAGGAAACATCCTTAGAAATCTAACAGTGTTGGCACAGAAAAATGATTTACGAGAATGGAAGGATAGCGTAAGCTATGGACAAAGATGGACTGTAGAAACTGTTTTCTCTAGTATAAAAAGAACGTTCGGAGAATATGTTTATTCGGTTAAACTGAAAAATATGATACAGGAAATGATGTTAAAAGTATCATTGTATAACAAAATGATATCTGTTTAGGCAAAATAGATGACAAAATCAAAGATTATAGGAATCATGCAACAAAGCACCTTCTTGGTTCATAATTTAGTAGGACTGTGAGCAGTAAAATTTTTAAAAATAAAAATAAGTCCCGGTTCTATCTGGAACTGGATTCAAAAGTACAGACCAAAGAAATCTAATAATAAAACCATAATCTTTGGAATATTTCTAATTATGGAAGAGATCTATTGAGTATATTATTATAATATATATCAACAGTATGTGTACATATATTACCTTTTTTAGAATTTAATTTATTTTTAAAAGGTAAAAATGAAAAAAATACAAAATTAAATTAAGTTTTTAAACAATCTGATTATTAAAATTATTATGAAATAAAATTAATTGTTAATTTCATCAATTAATTCTGGTTTTTGTTGGGATATCATTTTTGAAAGTCCATTCATATAATTTTTTGCAAAGGTGGTTACTGGTTGAGATGAATACCATATGCACCCGAGTACTTTGCAATCGTGACATGTTTTCGCGATTTCCCACTGAGGGGCACTCCAAATCTCGTCAATACTTTGTTCTAATAGATTATACGTATTTTCGGGACTATTAAATTTCCAACATGGTACTAAAACTGTGCCATTTCCATTTACAAAAATACTTTTCCATACTCCGCATTCGTCAAACATTGCTCGTCCATTTTCAATTATTTGTTCAAAATAATTCGAAGGTATCATGATTTGGGGATAAGCGTGTTTTTTTCTATAATCTAGTATACTCTCGCACACTTTTATCATTGTTTTTTGATCTGGGAGTAGAGAGTAATCGACATCAGACCTATCCTCCACGAAAGTAAATGAAACAGCTTTTGACCCTAATTCTAAAGCCTTGTCAAAATATGTTTGATCTATAAATTCTTGTGAATTGTATTTTGTTATAACACTATTAAAATAATGTGGTACTTTGTATTCAGTTAAAAGATGAAGGTTTTCTATTACTTGTTTGTATACTGAAGGGGAAACGCCTCTAATTTTGCAATATGATTTCTCAAATACTGAATCGATACTACAAACAATGAATTGAATATATTTTTTTAATTCTACAAGATCAATATTATGTAGTAAAGAACAGTTAGTAATTAGAGTTATGGGTAATCTTAAACCGTAAATATATTTAACCAGTTCCATAAAATCAGGACGACTAGTGGGTTCTCCTCCTTCTATTATTGACCAAATACAATGTTTAGAAACTTTATCAAATATTAATTTCCATTGGTCGGTAGTTAAATCCCTTTCTTTTGCTGTTTTAATTTGACCAAATTTATCCGGATCGCCAAAAGGGCACATAGGGCAATAAAAATTACAATAATGGGTAAGACTAAAAACAGCAATCAATGGTCGCCTTCTGCCTATTACGCGATTTGCAGACCAACTGCCCAAAAGTTTTATAGTTCTTAGCAATTGTTCCATTTGATTATTTTTTAGAGGAAATAGTATTTATGTAAATATCTTATTAAATCATCTTTAAAAGTCGTCTTTTGAAAAATTAAATTCTTTTGACACGGCTAGTATATAATTATTAAATATTTTAAATTGAATTGTACAATAAATCTCTCAAAATTTAAAACTATCTTTGTTGTTTTGTTTGGGTAAATTGCATCGGTTTTTGTAAGTCAAGTTCTGCATTTTGGAATTTGTTATGTTTTATGATCTATCTGAAAATTGTTATTAAATCATCTAGATTTGTACTAAATATCGTTTATATTTTAGCTGCTTATTATATATTATTTTTTCGTATTTGCTATCGTTTTGTTGCAGATGGTAAAACGAAAATAATTAAAATTCAATTGTTATTATTACACATATTGATATTTTAAATGATTTTTGAATCATACAATATATATTTTAACTAAAAATTAATACCAACTTTGAATGTGTTTGTCTTTGGAGTTGTAAAAATAAACAAGAAAAGAATATTTCTTTTTGAATAATGAAATTATGTTTCATGTATTCACTAAAGATAGAATCCTATGTACCTTTGTATAAAAATATAGATTTCACTCTGTTTCACTAATTAGGGTATATGGTATACCTGGACTGCAAATTCTTGAAACTCAAACATTATCATTTTTCTTATTGGGTGAGCAATATTGAAGAAACGATGAAATATGCAAAGGATGGAACAGAAGGTTTTAATGTTTATTTTCTATGTTAAAAACAGAAGTATAAATTAAACAGTATTAAACAATGGATGAATATGTTTACGTATTATTGTAGTCGATATTAAAGTATAAATCAAAACTTCAATATAAGTTTGTTTTTCAAATAATTATTTAACTATATTCTGCATAATATCTATATCTTTTTTCTACTTCTTTATTTTTCCCATCATTTACCAATTGAATTTGTTTTTGTAATATATCTCGTGAATAATTTTTAAAATTTATTCCTTCGTCATTATCTGGGAATTTGGATAAACTGGTTTCAAAATCCTTCATGAATTCTGTTACTAATTTCCTAAACTCTGGCTTTGTAAGATTTTTAGTTTTGTTTACTTTTAATAATGAAACGGCACATTGAGTTGAATATATCCCCGCCAAATCTTCTAAGAGTCTTTCCATTTCAAAAAAATCTGCCATTGATTATACTAATCATTGTTGGATTAAAAAGATTTACTAAATTTGCCAATTTAGTAAAAATTTGATAGAAAGATAGAAATGTGTATTTATCCTTTCATTTTTTATGCCTATAACTGATGTTATAAAAAAACAAATAGCTCAAAAAAGAAGACTGTTTTTCAAGATTTGCTTTAAATGCGGCGCAAAAAATCCAATTGGCGCTGAGCGATGTAGAAAATGTCATGGAAACCAGATGCGATTAAAAAATAGAACTTTGGGTGCTAAAAAATAATCAATTTTTATTAATTATTGTATAATCTAAAAATATGAATTTTTAATAATGAGAAACCTTTAATTATCTTTTTTGATTTCCTAACTATAAGATTACGATTAATATGAAATACCCAAAAGTTGTTTTGACTGCTGATAGAACATTAATGTCTCCATATAGAGGAATCTCGCTTGCATCCTTTTTTGGTTGTGCTCCAGCTTTGGATGAAAACCGTAGTCCTGATTCTTTTTGGTATAAGATTCTGGGAAAACAAGTAACTCCTAAATTACTTTTTGATTTTATATGCAATCCTATTGGTCAAGTAAATGGAAGGGCTTCTTATGCGCCTTATGGTTTAAGAAAAGTTGAAGCTTCTTTATTGCGTGATGGATATGCAAAGGAGGATGTAGTAGTGGCACATCCCGATTATGTGGACAAATTCATTGGACCTGAAACAGAATTTGTGGGAACATATGAGATGGATCCGTTGGGTATGGGACCTGTCACTATGACTTTCACTTATGGTCGTAAACAAATGTCATATGATGAGTATTATAATAGGGATTTACATCATAAAATAAATGCAGCAAAACAAAAGAATGGTAGTAAAGCTAAAGTTGTGGTTGGAGCCTCTGGTACATGGCAATATAATTATGACCCTGCAAAAATAGAGGAATATGGATTATACGCTATATTGGAAGGTGATTTGGGTGGAATTGGTCCCGAAATCGATGGTGCTGGTGGAAGCTTTTTCGATGCTATAATAAATAATGATTTAGAAATTGCCAATCCGTTTAAAAAAAATAAATTTAGAGTGGAAATTAAAGAATTTGATAGAAACGGTCGAAAATATCATGGTCGATTTATTCACTATTCCTATGAGCCCTCTGTCGATGAAATACCTAATATTGTTAATCCAAGTATGCATGGAATGATTGAAGTAATGCGAGGATGTGGTAGAGGATGTAAATTCTGTGATGTTACATTGAGGCCTTTAAGATATTACCCTGTTGAGAAAGTTAAAAAAGAGATTGAAATCAATATGAAATATGGTGGGTTAAAGAGCGCTTGGATTCACAGTGACGATATTTTTGTTTATGGCTTAAATCCAAGAACCACTAAAAATATGCAACCAAATCGAGAAGCACTAGAAGAATTATTCAAGGGAATTATGGAAACTGGTGTAGAACATACTAATCCTACTCATGGAACCCTTGCAGGTGCTATTGCAGACGAAAAGCTTATTCCTAGACTTTCAAGTATAATAAAATCTGGACCCACAAATCATATCGGTATTCAATGTGGATTTGAAACAGGTAGTATTAGACTTATTGGTAAATATGCTGATAGAAAACTAGCTCCATTCAAACCATCTGAATGGCATTGGGTGGTTAAAGAGGGTGTTAAAACACTAAATGAATATCATTGGGTACCTGCATTCACCTTGATTATGGGTTTGGATAATAATGAAACTGCAGAGGATAGCTGGGAAACTATTGAGTTAATACATCAGTTAGAAAAAGAACAACCAGATTCAAAATTCACTGTTACTCCTTTAACTTTTGTTCCAATAGGTTTACTTGAAAAATCTGACTTTTTTGATATTGGTAATACTATGGATCCTGCAAAATTAGGAGTAATGTACAAGACATGGCAACATAATTTCAAATATGCTATTCATAAATTTATGCACAAGGTTGGGCAAAACGATCCAATAAAAAAGTTTTTCTTTGCTACTTTGGCTAAAACATTGGGGGGAGTACCATTGAATGCAATGGAAAAATATGCTCGAAAGAAAAGTCCAGAACATGAGCGGGTAATCGAAAAAATAAAAGCACAATATGCCTGATTTTTGATTTATTATTATTTTATTTCTTTTTCAATTGTTTCAATAAATTTTCCAAAATCACTTATTATATTTTCTTTTAATTTGCCGGAAGTTTTTTCTTTTGTAATGTCATCAGAAAAAATTATTGTCATTATTTTTTCTTTTTCTTCAATTTCATTTAATGCCATATATAAAAATTTGAGGGATATTTCGTTGAAAGATACTAGGCAAACATATGTTTTTTCTTTTGTAGTGTAGGATATTTTTTTTATATATTTTTGGAAGTCTATATCGAAAAAAGGATCAATATATTTTTCTACATTACCTATTAAAGATGTATTAATTTTAATTTTCTTTGCAAAAATGTTTATCAAATTACATATCGGTATTGAATCGTCATCACCTGATACTATGATTAACCATGGATCTTTTTTGGATACATTATCATCCATCGTAGTGCTATTCTTTATTAGATTTATTGAATTGGTAAAATTAGTCATCAAATGAATTTTTTCTGTTTTTCCTATTCTTCCTCTTTTGTGAAGTTCAAATAAAGTCTTTAGAATGGGAAAGAAAATGTCTAGAATGGTTTTTTTTAAATTAATTTTTTTATTAATTGTACTTAGTATTATGTTTTCTACCGTATCTATTTCGTCTTTTAATAATGAAAATAGAATTTTCTGTTCTAAATCTGTATAACTTTCATCTTTTACATCAATATTGATTATTCCAGGAGCTATAAACCAGAAATTTACCGAACCTATTTTTTTTTTATTAATTATTTTTTGAAAATACAAAATATCCAAATATTTCGAAATGGTAATTCTATTAGTTCCCAATTTTTTAGCGATTTCAGTGCTAGACATAGGATTGTTGTCTTTGAGTAATTTGATAACTTCTTTTTGGATCTCTGAAAGGGTGTATCTTTTATACATAAAAATTAATCAATAAAAAAAGTAACGACATATTCAACTAGTTAATGCAAATTCAGACAACAAATGCTGATGCTAATTCAAATATTTTATCATACCAATTGAGTGATTTAGTAATACTGCTTGATACAAGAATTCCGGATGATCCATTTTCTAGAGCTATTTTTACGTCTTCTTTAGTACTGATACCTGCTCCACAAATTAGTTTTGATTCTGATTTTACATCATTTATTATATTGCTACATTCTGTGATTAGATATGGTCTTTCAGTCGAAATTGATTTTTGAGTTCCTATTAATTCAGGGGGTTCAATAGCGATATAATTTGGGTTAAAATCTAAAATATTTTTTAAATCCTTTGCAGATTTGATACAGACTATTGAAATTAGATTTAGCTCTCTTAGTTTTTCTATCGATAGGCTTATTTCTTCAATTTTTATCTCATGTTCACTGTGATTAATTATTGATCCAAATGCTCCTACCTTTTGTATTATTTCTGGAATATAGTATCCTGTTGAAGATCCTGATTTTTTTATATCAATGTGTTGTGAAATAATTTTAAGGCTAGTTTGACTAGCCACTAATGCCAAAGAGGGTTGAGGCGGTGATACAATTATTTCTACATCTATTTTTTCACTAACTTTCTCTACATCTTTTATAATCTTCATTGTATTTTCTCCAGCTGTCTCAAGATAATTTTTCAGATTAATTATTAACGGTCCTCTAGATGATTTTATTTTCATGTTTTTATCAATTTACTTGAATTTTTCATTTAATTTGGATATTCTTGCTTCATATCCTTTATTATATTCCAACTCTTCAGGAATTAACGTGGCTGGGTGAATGAATCCTTGAGTTCTCATCACTATTGCTCTTTCTACTGAAATCGTTCTTTGATAATCCCAATCCGCAGTTCCAAAACCATCATGAGGTCCTGTAAATCTTCCGTTATGCATACTAAATAATAGACAAGATACAATTGGAATTGAATAATTCAAACTGGCCGCTGAGTTTAGCTTAACCGGCATTAATGGCATATGATGACTACCTCTTGTATTTCCTGCAACAATATGGGGATCATTAAATGCACTTCCTGCTTCTTCAGTAGCTGGAAAATTTTTTTGAGTTCTTACAATTGCGATTGGATCATCTTTTCCTACATATGTTCCAGCAATATTGTGTAATCGATCAGTAGATGAGGATACAATCTGTTCTCCACTGTGAGATAAAACTGAGTGAACTACATATTTTCCTGGGTACATTAAAGCTGCCTCTAATTCTGGTTTATCATTCCACATCTTTAGCTCAGCGATTTTACCTGTCATTACATCCATTATTCTAAATATCGAACCTTTTGCTAATTCTTCATTGATTATTAGTCCTGTATTGCTTCTTGAATCCACAAACATTCTCCAGAAGGGAAAGTTATAAGCACCTGGTTCGGTTTTATCTGCTGCAAAGATACAAAAGACTTCACTTGGTCTTTCTTCCATTTCTATTTCTGCTATTCCTGGTCCCATACCTTTTACGTTTCCTGAGAATGAATCTTTTAACAGATCTTGACCGGCACCGTATAGACCCTGTTCCTTTGCTATTTTAGTTCCTTCTGTGAATGCATCCCATGCCAGTTTATGGATTTGATCATTATCTATGCCTAATGTATGACTCATTATTATGTGGATATCGTCACCGGTATATCCGATATATTTATCTATAAGGAATCCCTTTCCATTTTTTAAAACATAATCTTTTACTGTTTGTAGCAATTCATCACTGGGTCTAGTATGACCTCCTATTCCTCCAATATCTGCTTTTATTGCTGAAACTGTTATTTTCATACAGAAGTTGAATTTTACGCTAGTTAAAAATTTTGTGTAACGGTAATTCAATTCTGGATATTTATGGTTATAAGAACAAATTAATTTTTTTGTTAAATTGCGATAGAAAATTAGTTGTTGTTACTATAATTTTTGTAAAAAATAAGGATTTTTGGTTATTATTTTAGGTTCATGTTGCCATTAGAAGTAACCAATAAATATCGTTAATTTTCCTTTACTGTCATGCGTGACGCAAATCTAATAAAAATAATGATAGAAGAACGAGCATTAGTAAAATTGATTAAAACCATTGGAGAGAAAGAATACTCCACAAGAGATCTATTGAAAAAGCTTGGGGCCTATGGATATGGACATAAATTGTTAATCAAAGCCGAAGAAAGAGGATTAGTCGAAAGAAGTAATGTAAAAAATAAAACATTTAATAAATTAACAAAGGAGGGAAAAAAAATTATCCGTTTAGCTAAAGAAATTGGCGTTTGATTAATTGTAACTAGTTTTTTTTAATTTGTTTTATCAAAAGAATTAAATTATTTAAGGTATTACGCTCGGCTGTTATGAGTAAAGCTGTTCTTGCCTTTTCAGGAGGACTTGATACTTCTGTTTGTATAAGGTATTTACAAAAAGTCCATAATCTCGATGTAATAACATTGACTGTTGACGTCGGACAAGATGATGATTTTGAAGAAATCAAGAAGATTTCTTCAAGTTTAGGTGCAATCGATCATTTGTATGTTGATGCAAAGGATGAATTTGTTCAAGAATATATAACCCCCGCGATTAAAGCTAATGCCCTATATCAACACGATTATCCTCTTGCTACCGCACTAGCACGTCCATTGATTGCAAAAAAGGCTGTTGAAGCAGCTAAAAAATATTCTGCAAACTTTATTGCCCATGGGTGTACAGGCAAAGGTAATGATCAAATTAGATTTGATGTTACTATCAAGTCATTAGATAAACAATTAAATATTATTGCTCCAATTCGAGATTTAAATCTCTCACGGGATAAAGAAATTGAATTTGCAAAAGAAAATGATATTAAAATTAGTGAAATATCAAAAAAATACAGCATAGATAAAAATTTATGGGGTAGATCTATTGAGGGTGGTGATTTAGAAGATTTGAATAACGAACCTATGGATGATGCATTTGAATTTGTTAAATTTGAAAATAATTCTATGGGTATTGCTGAAATAGGTTTTAAAAATGGGGTTCCAGTATCTTTAGATGGAAATTTTGAAGAATTACAATCTTTAATTAATAAGTTAAATAAAATAGCAGGTTCATTTGGTGTTGGTATTATAGACCATGTAGAAGATCGCGTTATAGGTTTGAAAACCCGGGAGGTTTATGAGGCACCAGCTGCCCTAATTCTAATATCTGCACATAGGGATTTAGAAAAACTGACCTTGACTAGTCAGGAACTTCAATTTAAAACGTTTGTTGAGGAAAAATGGGCTTGGTTAGCGTATTCAGGCTTATGGCTTGATCCATTATTAGCCGACTTGAATCAGTTTATTAATAAAACTCAAGAAAGAGTTACAGGGAAAATTAAAATTAAGATGCAAAACGGAAATTATAGAGTAATTGGAAGAAATTCAAAATTTTCATTATATAGTCAGGACGCCTCTACTTATTCATCTAGTTCTACTTTTGACCAAACAGTTGCAAAAGGTTTTGTGGAGTTATGGGGTTTACAATCTATTATTGCTAATTCAGTAATATCAAATAATAATGAATCTTAAAAATGGTTAAATTAGGAATTTTTTTCGACAAACTTCGATTCGAAGAGAGGTCTCTTTATGAAACCGCGATCAAAAATGGGATTGAGACTAATCTAATTGATTCAAAAAGTGTGATTTTAAATACCGATAATATAGTTTCTAATGACCTCGATTATGGTGATATTATTTTACAGAGGAGTATCAGTCATTTTAGAGGTCAATTTCTTACAAGTTGTTTGGAGCTATTGGGATATAAAGTAATCAACAATTCAAAAATTGGTGAGATATGTGGTAATAAATTATTGACATCGATGATTTTAAAAAAAAATAATATTCCCACTCCTAAATCTTTTTTCTCATTTAGTTCTGATTCTGCGTTAGAAATTATAAATGATCAAGACATTGAAAAGAATCCTCTTGTATTCAAACCAATTATAGGCTCTTGGGGTCGGGGTGTCTTTCCTGTTAGGAATAAAGAAATTGGTAAAATAATTATAGAAATGAGACAAGAAAGCACTAGTCCATTTTCTAATATTTATTATTTTCAAGAATTAATAAGGCGTCCACCTCGAGATATTCGATGTATTGTTATAGGAGATGAGGTAGTAGCGGCAATATATCGTTATGCCTCGGATGATGAATGGAGAACAAATGTATCTAGAGGTGGAAAAGCCGAAATGATTAAAATAACTTCGGAATTGGAAGGCGTGGCAATTAAAGCCGCAAAAGCGGTGGGAACAGGGATTTTGGGAATAGATTTGATGGAGGATGATAAACATGGCTTGTTGGTTCATGAAATAAATAACACTGTGGAGTTTAGGGGTGCCAGTTCTGCAACGGGTATGAATATTGCTCAAAAGATTATTGATTATTTTTTGGAGATGAACAAAAAGACTCAAAGTTGAGTAAAAAGATCCCGATTTTCTTATTGTTTATTATATATGAAACAATAAATAAGAAAAAGAACAGTTTGGTTATATGTTATATCACTCGAATTCTTTCTTGGCTTATATAAGAAATATATTCGAAGCAATATCTTGATTTGTAACAAAAAGTTACTCCGCGGTGAGAATGAATATAAAAATAAAATTCATAGATTATTTTACAATGGTCCAAAATATCTGAATTCATAATGGATAAAACTCAAAGTAAATTCAGAAATAATAGTCATGGTGACTACTTTTGAATGAGATTAGAATATTCTTAATAATTATTCAAAGAACGAAATATGTCTTTATTAAAGTGTATTTTCTTTCCTGTATTGTAGATGAACATGACTAGTATCCTGTTTCAATATTAGAAGGTTGAATGTGTTATTCTCATGAAGTATAACACTATTTGAACTTAAAATATCATCTTTAATCCTATTATGAGAAAATTATTATCAAAGGAACTGCAAAACATGGGGGTTAGATCTGAATGATTTGACATCGTCTTTCTGTAGAGAATGAAGAAATATAATTTGAAGTATGTTTTACAATAGTTGAATCGATTTGTTTACTATTATAATACAGATCTAATGACTTAACTTTAGAGTAGATAAAACATAAACAAATATTAATATAATAAACAGAAATTTAAATGAGGATGATATAACGGTCTATTGTTTATGAGACTCTGTATTGATACTATAAATTTTAGCGATAAAGATAACAAGATCTACCTGGAGGATTTTGTGTGAAAGTTGGAGTAGTAGGCGCATCAGGATTCGTCGGCGGAGAATTACTTCGTCTTCTTGTAACTCATCCTAATGTAGAAATAACTGCAGTTACATCTAGACAAAAGGCTGGAGAATATGTTCATAGAGTTCATCCTAGTCTAAAAAATTTTATTACTTTATCTTTCTCTGAAATGGATTATGATAAAATTGTTAATTCATGTGATTTGGTATTTGTAGCGGTACCTCATGGAAAGTCTAATGGTATTGTCAATGAATTTTTAAAAAGTGGAATAAAGATAATAGATTTATCTGCAGATTTTCGACTTAAAAATCCTGATGATTATATAAAATGGTATGGATGGGAACATCCATACCCAGATCTATTAAATAAATCTGTATATGGTGTACCTGAAATTCATCGAGAATTGATAAAAAAAGCACAATTAGTTTCATGCCCTGGATGTATGGCGGTTACCTCTCTTCTCGCATTAAAACCATTAATAGAAAATAATATTATAGATAATGATCATATTGTAGTCGATAGTAAAATAGGTTCATCAGGTGCTGGATCTACCTCAAATTCAGGGTACTCATCATGCTATGCGTTATGGTGTAATACGACCTTATAAACCCGCTAAACATAGACATACGGGAGAAATAGAGCAAGAACTAAGTTTGCTTATTAACTCGAAAATTCATGTTAGTATGACTCCCCATGCTGTTAATATGGTAAGGGGGATATTGACTACTAATCATGTATTTTTAAAAAAATCTGTAAGTGAGTTAGATTTATGGAAAATGTATAGGAATTCCTATAAAAATGAATTTTTTATACGATTAATCCGAGATAAAAATGGATTCTATAAATTTCCAGATCCTAAATTTGTAATAGGTTCTAATTTCTGCGACATCGGATTTGATTTGGATGAAGACAATAATCGTGTAGTTGCTCTATCTGCATCTGATAATTTGATGAAAGGGGCAGCTGGTTCTGCAATACAGAATATGAATGTAATGTGTGGATACGATGAGACAACTGGGCTAAACTTTACACCACTTACACCTGTATGATTATTATTAAAATAGGTGGGAGTATTGTAGATGGATTACATTCTTCCATGTTAGATGATATTTTTGAGTTGTCTAAAACCGAAAAAATAGTTATTGTTCATGGTGGTGGAAAAGATGTTACTAATGTTGCTACTTCTATGGGGAAAGAACAAAAATTTGTAGTGTCTCCTGATGGAAAACGAAGTAGGTATACCGATAAAGAAACATCTATGATATTTACCATGGTCATGTCAGGTAAAGTAAATAAAACTATCACAAAAATGTTATTGAATAGGGGTATTCAATCTGTTGGCATATCTGGCATAGATGGTGAAACTATTAAAGCACAAAGAAAGAAAAAATTGATTATTTTAAATGAAAAAGGACGAAAAATGGTTATAGAGGGTGGTTACACAGGAAAAATATCTACGGTTGATCCTAGGTTGATAAATATTTTAATAGAGCATGGATATGTTCCAGTTATTTCCCCAATTGCATTGAGCGAAGAATTTGAATTTCTAAATATTGATGGTGATAGAGCTGCTGCAAATATTGCAGCTGCGTTAAAAGCTGATATCGTCGTTTTTATTACAAATGTCAACGGTTTGCTGATGAATAATGAACTAGTACATAATCTTACTTTAAATGACGCGAAAGAAATGTTGCCTATGATTGGGCCTGGAATGGAAAAAAAAATATTGGCAAGTACCGAAGCATTATCATTGGGAGTCAAAAAATCAATAATTGCTTCTGGAGCAGTTAAAAATCCTATTCTATCTGCATTATCTCATAATGATTGTACGGTGATTGTAAAATGACCTTTGAGACTATTGAAGAAAATTTTGTTGGAAATATTTATCAACGATTTCCCGTTAATATTCATAAAGGTAAAGGTTGTATTCTTTGGGATGTTAATAAAAAAGAATACATAGATTGTATGGGTGGATATGGTGTTGCTTTAGTTGGACATTGTAATGAAAAAGTAGTAAGTGCTATAAAAAAACAGGCTGACACTCTTATAACATGTCATATGTCTTTATATAATGATACTAGACTGGAATTTTTGAATAAACTTTTTACAATTACCCCTAAAAATCTCAATAAAGTCTTTTTTACAAATAGTGGTGCAGAATCCATAGAAGCTGCAATAAAGTTTTCAAGGAAATTTACCAAAAAGAATGGTATTATCGCATTTAATGGTGCATATCATGGAAAAACGTTTGGCGCTTTATCAGTTACATATAATGAAAAATATAGAAAATCTTTTTTGCCTTTATTAGATAACGTTCATTTTGTTTCTTACCATGATTTTGAGAAAATTGAAGAATTACTTGATGATCCTAATAATAATATTGGAACGATTATTGCAGAGCCGATTCAAGGTGAAACAGGAATCATTGTACCACCACCGGATTTCTTAAACAAGATACGTGAGCTCTGTGATCGCCATGGATTAATATTGATATTTGATGAAATTCAATCCGGATTAGGCAGAACGGGTAAAATGTGGGCAGGTGAACATTGGGGGGTAACTCCTGATGTCCTGTGTATTGCAAAGGGAATTGCTGGAGGTGTACCGATGGGGCTTACTGTCTTGCGCTCGGAAATTATTGATTGCATTAAAGTTGGGGAACATTCTTCTACATTTGCAGGAAATCCACTTGCTTGTGCTGCAGGATCTGCTACGATTGATTCTCTTATAAATGATGGATTGGTTGAAAACTCTGAAAAAATTGGCAAAATCTTTAAAAACGGATTATTGGAACTAAAAGAAAAGCATAAGATTATACGCGAAGTAAGGGGTATAGGTATGATGCTTGGTGTTGAAATGAAATTTGATATTAAAGACGTTTTATTTGATGGCATCAAAAACGGAGTTTTATTATTATACTCTGGTAGAAATATCTTGAGATTACTTCCTCCTTTAGTGATGGATGAGGATATATGTAAAAAAGCAATTAATTTGATAGATAAACTAGTTTATAATGAGGAGAAAAGAAGGAATGTCTGAAAATTTAAACTCTATAGATGAAAAAATTATTAAAATACTAAAGACCGATTCGAGAAAATCTTTTGTTGAGATTGCAAACGAAATTGGAATGTCGGAATCTGCTGTAAGACGGCGTGTAAAAAATCTACAGGATGTTGGAATAATAAAAAAATTTACTATTGATATGGGTCCATCGAATAAGACTAGTGCCATAACCTTAATTTCTGTAAGTTCTACTGCTGATACCTCTAACGTTTCCAATCATCTTTTGAATCTAAAAGGTATAGAAGTGGTTTATGAAATAACGGGTCAATATGATATTGCCACTGTTATAGTTGCTCCAACTATTTTAGAAATAAATTCATATATTGACGAAATTAGAAAAATAGATGGAGTTTCTGATACTAATACAGTTATAATTCTAAGAACACTTGGAAATCCAAATTAGATATAACCAATATCTAATATTTTTAATGAATTTCGTCTGTATGTATTTATTGGCGAGAATCTTTGCCCACTTTTTAACTAAAACATTTATAAATTCAGCGATAATAGTATTATTAATCGAAATATGTCTCTTAAATCAGACGACCCTAATTACTTTGCGCATTTATATAACGATTCTGCACGAGATAAGAAACCTATTAAAATTTTAGATTCTACTTTGCGGGAAGGGGAACAGCATCCTGGTGTTTCTTTTTCAACTAAACAACGAATTCAAATTGCATGGATGTTGGATTCATTTGGAGTAGATCAAATAGAAATAAGTCCAGTAGTTTCACCCGATCATAAAGAGGCCACAAAAACAATACTTAAACAAGGATTAAAAGCTGATATAGTAGCTCATGTAAGGGCAATAAAATCTGATGTTGATGTAGCCATAGATTGTGGTGCAACATGGGTTGCTACTTATCTTGGAATATCCGATATTCATTTATCTTCAAAACTGAGAATTTCAAGAGAAGAAGCTAAAATTAGGGTACTGGAAGTATCTGATTATATAAAATCCCATGGGTTGAAATCTAGATTCACAATGGAAGATGCAAGTAGAACTGATCCTGAATTTTTAGTGGATATGTGTAAAGAGATAAACAAACGTGGTATAGATAGGATAAGTATTCCTGATACCGTTGGGATTATGAGACCTCGTGGAATGTATAATGTTGTAAAATTAATTCATGATAATATAGATACCTCTAAAACTTCTTTAGATGTTCATTGTCATAATGATGTCGGTTTGGCTTTGTCTAATGCACTAGCAGGTTGTGATGGGGGGGCAGATCAAATTCATACTACTATTGATGGTCTTGGTGAGAGGACTGGTATACCATCATTGGCAGAAACTGCTGTCGCCCTAATTCTAATATATCGATCGAATAATGATTTTCGATTACACATGTTAAAAGATCTTTCAAAAACTATTTCTGAATATACTAATATACCAATTCATGAATCTAAACCTTTGGTTGGTTCGAGTTCTTATAAACATAAAGCAGGAACTCATCTTGCTGCTATTCTTAGAAATCCATCTGCATATGAAATAATAGAACCTAAACTAGTAGGTAATCGGAGACAAATAGTTTTTGGAGAATTATCTGGGAAAAATGGTTCGGCGTACCTCCTATCTATGTTGGGATTGAATGCTTCTAAAGAGAATTCTGAATCTTTGGCCAAAGGTCTAAAAGAATTACGTATGGGCGATATACTTGAATTGTATTTAGATGAAAAACTAGAGAGAAAAATACTTAATGAGGGTTATACGAAATCAAATAAGGATTAGAAAATGGCAAAAGTAAATTGTATAGAATGCGATGCAGAAGTTCCGATACCTAATGACTCAATGCAGGGGGAAATAGTTACTTGTCCTGATTGTGGTGAAAGCTTTGAATTAGTAAAATCAGGTGATGAGTTTAGTATAAAACCTGCGCAAGTAGTTGGAGAAGATTGGGGACAATAAAAATAGATGAAGAGAATTCTTCTATCTCAATTCTTTTTGATAATATAAGATGGGAGGAAAAATCTATTATCGATAGTGCCAAAAAAAATAACATTCCGCTAAAGTTAATCGATTGCAGAGAACTCGTATTAGATTTGAATGATACTAAAAAAAAATATGAAAATTGCATAATTCTACAACGATGTGTCAGTTATTTTAAAAGTATGCACTCTACAGCAGCTTTAGAAGGACTTGGAGCTAGAATGATAAATCCTTTATATACTTCAATTATGTGTGGAAATAAATTGTTCTCTCATATGGATTTGCAAAAGCATGGAATTGCAACCCCTAAAGCTTTGTGCACATTTTCTACTCAATCTGCAATAGATGGAATTAATCAATTTGGTTATCCCGTTGTGATAAAACCTACCATAGGAAGTTGGGGCCGGATGATAGGATTACTAAATGATGAAGAAGCTGCAAAAACAGTACTGGAAGACAGAGAACACATGTTCCCTATTTATCATATAAATTATTTTGAAGAGTTTGTAAAAAGACCTCCAAGAGATATTAGAGCTATTGTTTTAGGCAATGAGGTAATAGCTGCGATTTATAGATACTCTAGTAATAATGAGTGGAAAACAAATATGGCTCTAGGTGGTCATGCAGCACCTTGTCCAATAACAACTGAATTGGAAGAAATGTGTCTTGATGCTGCAAAAATTTTTAAAGGTGATTTAGTTGGTGTAGATTTGATGGAAAGCAACAAGGATGGTCTTGTAATTCATGAAGTAAATAATACCACTGAATTTAAAAATACCGTAAGAGTAACAGGAATTGATATACCTTCACAAATAGTTGACTATATGGTTAATATCGCTAAAAAATAAATCATTAAAATTAAAAAATATGGTCTCCTCTACATTTGCTATAGAGTTATTAAAAAATTCATTAGGAATTTATTCTCCTTCTAGATCTGAAACAAAATTTGCTAGTTTTTTAAAAGATGTCTGCTTAGATTTAGGCTTTGAACAGGCAAATATTGATAGTGTAGGCAATGTTATTGCAACAAAGGGCACCGGTGACCCAGTGATTTTACTTTGCGGGCATATGGATACCGTTCCAGGAATGATCCCTGTACGTGTTGATGGTGATTATTTATATGGTAGAGGTGCTTCGGATGCAAAAGCTCCATTAATTGCTATGTTATTAGGGGCCGCGGATTTCCCAAAGCAAAATGGGACCATTATTTTTGCTGGTGTTGTTGATGAAGAAGGAAATGCAACTGGAATAAAAAATCTAGTAAAAGATAAAAATTTGCGCCCAGATTGTGCAATTTTTGGTGAACCTAGTGGGATAGATAGCATTACAATTTCTTATAAAGGTCGGTTAGAAATTCGATTATTGTGTGATGTACAAAATAGTGCTCATGCAAGTGCGCCATGGATATCTCTAAATGCAATCGAAGAGATTTATGACATATGGAATAATTTAAAAAATGTAATTGATAGTGCAAAGAATCTTGAATCAAAAAATAAATCTGATCTTGTTAGTTATAGCATTACTGAGATAGATGGAGGATCTAGTCATAATGTGACACCTCAAAAATGTCGACTGACTATTGATATAAGAATACCTGCTCCTTTATCCTGTAACGATATTTTAGATCTTATTGACAGTCATATAAATGAAATAAAAAAACAAAAGAATAGTATTACAATAAAGTATCAGGTTGAGGATAAAACCGAGCCATTTCAAGACTAATACTTCTTCTACTTTAGTACGTTCCCTTATATTGTCTATATTGGAAAAACGTAAAAAAAGACCACTATTGTTAAAAAAAACAGGAACTGGGGATATGAATATTCTAGGTAATGTATTCAAAATACCTGTAGTAACTTATGGTCCTGGGGATCCACATTCGTCGCATACTATAGATGAAAGAATATGTATTGATGAGTATCTTGCGGGTATTGAAGTATACAAAAACGCTTTATTTCATATTATACGGCTGCATAAAAACTTTTTTAAATAATGGGATGGTATATTTATTTTTAAAAATTAAATAAAGTTCTATTTTATGATAATAATAAATGTTATATTTGGTAGGTGTTGGAATAAATGAATATGAATCCTTAAGCATTAAATCGATAGAAATTTTAAAAAATAGTCATATCGTTTATCTAGATAATTTTACAAGTCATTTGTCAAGTGATTTTGCTTTAAAAATTAAAAATATTTTCAATCCATCTGAAAAACCTGAACAGGAAAATACAATAAAGATTGAATTTGTTGAAAGATGGTTTGTAGAAGATGGGAGAGATATATTGAAAAATTCAATTGAAAAAAATATATGTATTTTAATATATGGCGATCCATTAGTTGCAACAACGTATACCGATTTACTTTCATCTGCGAATAAACAGGGTGTAAAATACAAAGTAATTCATTCAGCCTCAGGGATCATTTCATTAATCGGAGAATCTGGGTTACACTATTATAAATTTGGAAAAATGGTTACTATGATGTCGGATCCTATGTCTTCCATCACTGTATATGACACTATTTATAATAATATGTGTCTTGGATTACATACTTTAATATTAACTGAATATAATAATGATAGAACCTGCAAGGGTTCTGGTCGTCAAATGCCTTTTTATTTGCATCCAAAAAAAGTCTTTGAGTTATTAATGGAACGAGAAAAAGAATTAAAACTGCTGAATCTAACTGAAGAATATTTTGCAATCATTGCTTCTAAAATAGGTACTAAAGATTCCAAAATACTAAGTGGGAAGATCAAATCCTTATGTAACGTTCATTTAGAAGATGGTTTTAACTCTGTTATAATACCTGCTACTTTTCATTTCACTGAGATTGATTCTATTAAAAATTTGACAGTTGTACTTGATGAGCCAACTGATAATTCTGAACATGTAGATAGAATGTCTGAGAGGATGCTGAAAAAATATATTCCAAATGCAAAAAAGGCACTAAATAATCTAAACTTTTTGATTAATTCTGAAAACAATTTTCATTTAAAAGAATATAATGTTGTTTTGGAAAATGCTGAAAATTATATACTAGATGCTGAAAATTTTTATAAACAGGGCAAACTGGAACTTGCAATCCTTAGTATAGGTTATGCTGAAGGGTTGATAGATTCTCTTAGGTTTCAGAAAGGTATGAATCCTTGGTAATATCAATAATGTGTTTTTTTATATATAATAGTGGCAAATTGTTAATAGATATCTTTTTCTTAATATATTTTAGGCAATGCATGACACGTCTTCCAATTCTGAAAACAATAATACTATAGAATCTGATAAAAATTCTATTTTAGGTGATAATACTAGTGAAATAAATGTAGATATGGGTGATAATGATTCTAATACTATTGCAAAAAAGGTTCCTGTGGGTCATTTGCCACAAGAACTATTGGAATTTTTTAAGAATGATTCATATTCTTTGCTTATTAAAGGGAAACCCGGCGCTGGAAAGACAACTTTTGCCCTTACTTTGATGGATAATTTGGAATACAATAGTAATTATTTTTATATATCAACTAGACTGTCAAATAAACAGCTTTCCCATTTTTATCCTTGGATTAATAAATTTAGTCTGCCAGTCGAATCAAAGTTTGAGTATAAATTTGAAGATGCACGATTGGATGAACCTGAATCTCTATTTGAAAGAATTACTAATCAGTTAATGGATGTAAAGTCGCCTATAATAATAATTGATACCTGGGATGCTATCGCCTCTTTTATGGATAATGAATCTCGACTTAATAATGAAAGAGTATTACAAATATGGCGTGAGAGAGCTGGAGCAAAATTAATTTTCTTAAGCGAATCTTATGATGTTTCTCTTTTAGATTCAATTGTAGATGGAGTGGTCACACTAAAACGTACTATTAAAAATTCAACTTATTCGCGGAAATTATATATTCATAAACTTCGTGGTATATCTGTTAATTGTTCTAAATATTTATTTTCACTTTTTGACGGTTATTTTCATGTAATAGATCCTATTGATTCATTAAATATGTTTGATAAATTTAAAAAAAATCTTTTGAATAAAAATTCAGATAATGATTCAAATAATACTAACATAATTAATCTACAATCTAATCTAAAAGGAAATAATTTTAATTTTTTTAATGAAATATTTAAACATAATAAACTCGTAACCATGGAATTTGATTCTAATTTAAATAATGAATTAATTTTATCGATTTTGTTTAAATCTATTTATTTTTGGATAATTTCTAATAACTCTGTTTTGGTAAATAATTTTACCTGGGACTTTTATAACCATTTAAAACAATTAATAGCTTTTTTTAAACAATCTGGATTAGCTGAACACGATGATTCCTTGATACAGAATTTAAAATTTGGTAATTCTGATTATGATTGTGATTGTGATTGTGATAAAAATTCAAATGTAGAAATAAATAAAGAATTACACAAAGTTAAACATTTTGAGAAATATATGGATAATGTCTTGAATGGCTATTCATCTAAAAATAAAAACAATAGTGTTTTGAATATAATGGATGGAAATAACAATTATCATTTATTTTCTGATGTTAATTTTATAAATTATTTAAAAAACATTTCAATTGCTAATAATCTTATAGTCTTTAAAACCGGAGCAATCCATAAATGTGAAACCTTGATATCTGAAAGTCAATATTATAAAATTATTTTGAAAGGGAGAAATATTTTGATGACTTCCTTATCAGATCCACCGTGCAGTTTCGGCGCTATTATTGACAATAACTATTTTGTAGATTGGTATCCAATATATTAACTGTTATATTTTAATCTGTGATGTTTTATTATTATGATATCTTTATTTTATTCTGTGGTTTGTTATTTGATATGAGTGATTTATTTTCTGTTTTTGATTATAAAGTTGATGAATGTATAAATATAATTGATAAAACAATTGATATTCATGACAATCTGAGATTTCAAGGCTTTTTTTCGGACATTGGTATGGCATCTGGTCATTATGTGAATTTTAAAACACCTGAAAATTTGGTAATTGTAGGCGATATTCATGGAGATTTTTTAACATTGGAAAAGATTATGACAAATATTGATTTTTTACATTATTTAAAAAACGATTCTAATTTATTGATTTTTCTTGGAGATTATATAGACCGAGGCGAATTTTCTCTGGAAGTATTGCTTTTTCTATGTAGTTTAAAAAACCTTTATCCTAATAATGTATTTATGTTGAGGGGAAATCATGAAGCGCATGCCCGATTTCCTTTCTCATCTTATGATTTTTATTCTCACCTGATAAACAAATTTAAAAAACCTTTGGCGGATAATCTTTATGAGAATCATCTTCTACCGTTTTTTGAATCTCTATTTTTAATCTGTGAAGTAGATGAATTTTCGCTTTTAGCCCATGGCGGGTTACCCGTTATAGAAGATGTTGATTTTTTTAATAATTATCGATTTCATTTGTCTTCCGTCTTGTCTAATTCCATCTTATTAGAAGAGATTTTATGGAATGATCCTCGAAATCTTGATTCTGGTCGTAAATGGAGCTTTTCTAATAGAGGGATTGGAAAATATTTTGGAGTCGATATCACAAATACTTGGCTATCTAATACTGGGTGCAAATTTCTTATCCGTGGACATGAACCATGTAATGGTTACAAATTAATTCATGATAATAAAGTTATGACCATATTCTCCTCAAAAAACCCCTATCCAAAATTTCAATCATCCTATTTTAGAGCTTCTGAAGATGATATACACAGAGTAAAATCTGATGGACTATTACTTGCTGAAAACGTTCACATAGTTTAACTTTCAGCTATAGCTCGATTCTGGATTTTATTTCTTTACATCTTTTGCGTAAAGATACTGTAGATATTTCGGCTACTTGACAAATTTCAACCTGTCTTAAAAACTCGTTGCAATTTTGTGACGCAATATAAATGATTGATCCTGCTAATGCTCTTGGATTTTTACCGATTGAAATTCTGCACTGTTGAACCATTGAATATATTCTTAAAGCTTCTCTTTTTGTTTTTTCACTCATTTGCAATCTATTACAAATCAAAGTTACATAGTCAGGTCCATGTAAAACAGGCATTTGTAACGAAAGCTCTTTTAAAATTAATTTATAATGAGACATTATATCTTTTGTAGATATATTGCATGCATTTGCAATATCTGTTATAGTTTTAGGTGTCGCTGTTTCACGACATGCGGCATACAATGCCGCACCTACCAAACCCAATGTAGATCTACCTTTTGCAAGTTTTTTTATCGCGGCTTTTCTGTATATGTAAGCAGCCCCTTCTATTACTGCCTGACTCAAATATAGTTTATCTCCATAATTGTTTAATAATTTTAAAGCTTTCTCTAAATTTCGAGAAATTGAATCATTTAATTGTGCTCTATTGTTCCAAGTTCTTAATCTTTGAATATTATTTTTTTGAGATGGCTCAAGAGCTTTACCTCTTGCATCAGTATCTCCTATGCCAATTAGAGTTGACAATCCTTTATTATGTGCTGCTAATGATTCTGGTAACCCTGTTCTTGTTCTATCTATATAACCAGAATTGCTTCTATTGTTTATAGCTGAATCTGCATTAGGATCTTGGTTTGATACACATCCGCAAGATGAGCATACGTATTCAAACGAAACATTATCAAAAATAACCGAATCATTTTTACAATATTCGCAAATTAATGGCTTTGAATCCCCTATCTTGCCTTCAGGAAGCATAAAGTATTATTCATTATTTTATTATTTATAAGAGTTACTATTTATGTTTTTTCTGATCCATTACTTTAATATTATATTGGAATAATTTTCCCTAAATAATCGAAGATTAAATTATTATAAAAGAGGATAGTATACTAAATTTATTGATCAGTAATCCTGCTATTTTGATCGCTACAATTTTGTGGGTGTTCTTCATTCCTAAAGCCATTATTTTATTTTATCGATTCTTAAAAAATAGCAAACAATTTATTGAAAAAGATTTGAGAAGATTACCAAATGATCCTAAAATTATTTTTCAAATAACTACTAGATCTGCAACAAAAACTCCTGTTGTTAAAAGGGGGATAAATTCAATAATAGAGTCTTGTGATAAAATCAAATACTATAAATATGAAATAATGATTGTAACAGAAGATTCTAATGATATTAATACATTAAACTCATTTAATTGTAGGGTAGTTTGTGTAAGTAAAAAATTTAAACCAAATGCAATTAAAAAAGCAAGAGCATTACAATATGCAGTTGAATTTAGGCGTAAAATCCATCAACATTTTTCTGATTACTGGATATTTCATATGGATGATGAAAGTTATGTTGTTACTCAAACGGTGCTTTCTTTGTTAAAATTTATTAGAGATAATAAAGGTGTTGCTGGAGAAGGTCCGATCTTTTATCCTTTGAAATTTAATGTCGCAAATAGGTTTACTGCATTAGCCGAATCTCCTAGGTCTTTTGGATGTTTCGAATGTGTAACTCACATGAGCAATCCACCGCCAATACATATGCACGGGAGTAATCTTTTGGTTAGATCTGATATAGAGGATGAGATTGGATGGGAGTTTGGACCAATACTTGCAGAAGATCAAAGGTTTGGTTATGAGGTTTATAAAAAATATGGGAAAAAATCCATGGGGTGGCATGGTGGAATTTTGTTAGAGCAACCTCCACTTAATATAAAAGACCATTTTATGCAGAGAAGGCGATGGATTATTGGCAATTTGCAAAATATAGATAATTTTTCAAAAATATTTAAATTGAGACTCATATACCGATGTTCATCTTTCTTTTTGTCTTTTATTTCCGGATTGATATCTTTAGCTTTGACTTTTTATATAAATGCTCCAAAAGTCTCGAGTATATTTTCATACATAAATTTTGATTGGACCTATCACATGGGGTTTGATTTGTCTGTTTGGATGGATAGAATTAGTCATCTTCCAAATAATTCTGCCGATCTCTTTAGACCCTTAACAGATATTCAAGTTTTTGATAGTAGTTTGGGCATGATACTTTTATTTTCTAGTATTATTTGGTTGATGTCATACCAAATTGGACTTTTTTTAAATCTAAGGTATGCTAAAATGAGTTTTAACAAACGGATTTTTTTGCATATCCAAACGTTAATCCTGTGCCCGTTCATAGGGTTATTTGAATCATTTCCTGGATTCTATTCCGTTATTGAATATTATTTTTCAAAAATTTTTAAAAAAAATGAATTGAAATATCTGGATTTCTACGTTGTGAAAAAATAGATTTTGAATTCCATTTCCTATCTTATAATTAATTGATTCCAAATTATTATAATTTAAAGGCGGGTTGATATAAATAAGAAATAGAAAATGCAGATATTACATTCTATTTTCTTTTATTTTACTAATTACATATTCAACCGCATCTTTAGGTGAAGGATATTTTTCTATCATGATTCTTTTTCTTTCATCTAAAAATTTTCCACCATATGAATCTGATGTACCACCACTATGTTCAATTGCTACCATTGTTTTTTTAGCCATATATCCAACACAAAGTTCTATTAAAGTGCCTACACCTCCACCTACAGATATAATTGCATTCGATGAATATGATACCATAAAGTCTCTTGATAATCCAACTCCACTACAAATAACTATGTCACAAAATTTGTTTGCTTCTAAATCATTTTCTTGAGGTACGATCCCAATCGTTAATCCTCCATTGTCTTTTGCCCCTTTACAAGCATATTCCATGACTCCTCCTAAACCTCCGCAAATCAAAACTGCATCATGCCTGGCAATTTCCTTACCAACCTCGTATGCAATATCTAAAGTTTTTAATGGCAGTGAATCTATATTATATCCTATTACGCCGATTTGAATCCTTTTCATTTTGTAGATAATGTGGATTCTAAATTAATGTGTTGATTACATAAAATAAAACTATTGCAATGATTTTTTTTTATTAATTAAGATTAAACTATTTATGATAATGGGTATCAGTGCATGTCATCAATACAGAAATGTATTTATTCCTATAATTGAACCTTCTATGTATGAGTAAAAAGGCAAAAAAGAATGCCCCATTACCAGCTTCTAGTGCTGGTCTGTTAAGGTTTTTCGAAGACGAAACAAAGGGAATAAAGGTAAAGCCGGAAATTATATTAGGAATTTCGGGAGCTTTAATAGCCATATCTATAGCAATAAAGATTTTATTTCCAGTTTAATATTTCTCATTTTGACTTTTAATGAGCAACACCGAATCAGATAGTATTTCAAGCCTTCATAAAAGATGGATATTTACAAATATCAATCCTACAACTCGAAGATTCTCCTTTATCATTGCAATTGCAAGTCTAATAACTAATATTGCAGTAATAAATTTCGTAATTACTACTCATAGCTTAATAGAATTTATTATTTCATCTCCTATAATTATTGGCGTTTTTTCTGCAACTTTATTATTTGATTATCTTTCTCTTAAAGGTACACCACTTAATAAATTCTCCAAAGTATTACATGTAACAGCTTTTGCCAGTATTTTATGGACGCTAACTGTGATTCTTTCTTATGCGTCTGGCTTTATAATTTACAATAATCATGCACCTATAAATTCAGTTATCCAGGGAATGTTTATGGCAATTGGTTTAAGAATTGGGATTTTTACATCTGTTTTTGGTGCGACCCTAAAAAGGGCAGTTCCAATATCTTTTATTCAACCATTAATTATCTTCATTTTAATTTCGTTTTTATATTTCAACCATATTTTCTTTACAAATTTGTCAGTTTATCTTTTTGGTGCTACAATTTTAACGATTGGCGTTTTGTGGGCAATAGTAATAGATCGTTTAGGGAGACCTAGCTTTGCGAGCGCATTTAAAATATTACAGGCTTTTTTGAAAGCATGGACTGAAAATAAATATGAGGAAATGGAAAGAATTGCAGAAGAAAAAGCTAATTCTAGAAATGTAAAAACTCTTTTGATAAAACTAAAATCTCAAAAAGATGTTACTTTGGTTCTTCCAGAATTACATCCAGGCCCATTTAATCCTATAGGTGGAAGTAACCTGCCTTTTGACCTCTTTAAATTTTATTCCAAATCTGCTATGGTTATGCATAGCATATCCGATCACTCTCTTAACATTCCCTCTCACAAAGAAGTAAGGAAATATTTGGATTCTTTAAAACAGGTCACACATTTGGAATCTGGAGATAAATGTACAATTCCTATTTCAAAATCATTAAACGATTGTATTTGTACTGGATTTGCTTTGGGCAAAAATGTAATTTTATTTCTGTCCAAGTCTCCATCCGGTATGGAAGATATACCTCAGGAGATTAAATATTCTCTAGAGGAGTATTCAAAAGAATTAGGATTTGAGCAAACTTTTATAATTGATTCTCACAATTCTCTAGGTGAGAAAATTGAAAAACAGAGTATTGATATTTTTATCGACTTGGGTAAACAATGTATTGAAACAATAAAAAATTCTGAACAACATGTATTTAAAATAGGATATTCTAATAGTTTCCAAATAGATCCGATTAAAACTGATGCTAAAAAATCTCCCGATTTAGGGGATGGTCAATTCGGATTATTAATTATTTCCATAAAAAATAAAGAGTATGGATTGTGCTGGTGTGATTCAAACAATATGAAGAATGGAATAAGAGAAAAAATTATGAAATCCCTTGATGAAACAAATGTTGAAATTATGGAAGTTTGTACTTCTGATACACATTCTACCTCTGGAAAAAGAAATACAAAAGGTTATTATACATTAGGTGACATAACCCGGGATACAAATATTGTGGATATCTTCAAACAATTGATCACATTGGCTCGAAAATCTATTAATGAATCCGAATACGAGATACATAAATCAGAATGTCAAGTGTTCGTAATGGGTAATGATCAATTCGATGATTACTCGAATGCTTTGGAAAAGTCTTTTAAGGTAACAAAGATTTTTCTTGCGGTGACATTTGTTATTTATGTCGCAATGTTACTTGTTACCTAATTTTTATTTATTTATTTAAATTCGATACTACATGTGGATGGGGAGGGATTTGAACTCTCGATCACCTGTGTGTGAGACAGGTATCTTAACCACTAGACTACCCATCCTATAATAATAATTTCAATCAGAGATGTTTATTTAAGTTTAACACTATTAAATGGAAGAAGGAGTTTATTAAGTTCCTTCGCCATAATCATTAATATATCTCTGCTGAGTGTCAGTTAATTCGTCTATTTTTATGTTCATGGATTCCAGTTTCATTCTTGCGATTGTAATGTCTTGTTCTCGACTAATTTCGTAAATTTTATTTTCAAAAGTACCCTTGTTCTGAGCAAAATTTAAAACTGACATAAATTGATTTGCAAAACTCATATCCATAACTTCAGAGGGATGACCTTCTGCTGCAACCAAGTTTACTAATCTACCTTCGCCAATTAAATTGATTTTATTATCGTTATTGAGGATGTATTGTTCTACATTTTCATTCAACTTTTGTTTGGCCTTTGATATTTTGTCTAAATCATTAATTGAAATTTCTACATTAAAATGTCCTGCATTTGCCAGAATTGTATTATTTTTCATTTTTTCAATATGATCTTTAGTTATTATATCTTTACATCCTGTAGATGTAATGAATATATCTCCTAAAGCAGATGCTTCTTGCATTGTTTTTACATCATATCCGTCCATCCTTGCTTTCAACGCATTAATGGGATCTACTTCTGTTACTATGACTGATGAGCCATGACCTTTGCATCTGGATGCTATCCCTTTACCAACATGTCCATATCCTGCTACTACAGTAGTCTTGCCTGACAAAAGGATATTAGTAGCTCTTATAATTCCATCCAACGCAGATTGACCTGTTCCATATATATTGTCAAAATCATGTTTTGTTTCTGCATCATTCACCGCAATAATTGGATATGCCAATTTTTTGTTTTTTTCAAGAGATCTTAGTCTTACTACTCCTGTGGTTGTTTCCTCAGTACCTCCTATGATGTTGGGGCCATATTCTTTAAATGATTTATGAAATTCTATGGTTAAATCTGCACCATCGTCAATAGTTATGTGTGGTTTGTATTTAAGTACCGAATAAATGTCATCATAATATTCCTTATTTGTAACACCACGACTTGCAAATATTGAAACTCCTTCATCAACTACTAAAGATGCCGCGATATCATCTCCTGTACTTAACGGATTGCAACCTGACCATGCTATTTTTGCACCAACTGCTTGCAAAGTTTTAATCAACACTGCAGTTTCTTTTGTAACGTGTAAACAGCCTCCAACTACAAGATTCTCTAATGGTTTGGATTCTTGATACTTTTGTTTTAAAGATAATAATACGGGCATATGAGATTCTGCCCATTCAATTTTTTTCTTACCTATAGAAGATAAAGATGGGTCTTTGATTCGATATTCCATAGGTAAAAAAATATAGACTCCATATATTACTCTACATATTCTGAGATTACAAAAAGACTTTTTTAAAAGAGATACTCACTTGGTAGCTCATGATCTAATTGGTAAGACAATTGTTAGATATGTAGATTTTTTAGGAAAATATTGTAAATTAAGTGGATTAATTGTGGAAACTGAAGCTTATGGTTACAATGATGACCCTGCTAGTCATGCGTATAGGCGAATTACTAAACGTAATAAAATAATGTTTGGAGATGTAGGGCGAATTTATATTTATCTTTCATATGGAAATCATTATTGTTTCAATATTGTTGCAAAAAATGAAGGTTGCACTGCAGGTGCGGTTTTGATAAGATCTATTCAACCATTAGAAGGATTTAATCTGATGAAAATTTTTAGAAAAACAGATAATTTGTTTAATCTTACTGCTGGTCCAGGTAAACTTACTCAAGCTTTAAAAATATCAAAAAACAAAAATGGTCTTGATGTTACAAATGAAACCAATACATCTTTATATTTAGAATATACAAAACAGGAAGATTTTATCAATAATGAAATTGATGAATTGTCAAATGAATTTTATGTACAAGCAACAAATAGGATAGGTATTTCAAAGGCTCTAGAAAAAAAATGGAGATTTATTATGATGAGTAAAAAGATGATTGATAATGATGATGACACGAAAGGATATGTATATGTTCCAAGTAATTTTTTATCTATTAAAGGACAAATTTAATTTACTAAATTGGAAAAAATCTTCAACTTTTTTTTATAAATATTAAATTTATAATAAATGGTAATTGCCAATTATTGATTTTCTGATGCCTGGAGAACAAATCAAATTCGATTGCAAAAGTGATGTAGAGTATATCGATAAAAAATTCCATTTATATATTACAAATAAAAGGCTTTTACTTTACAAACAGAGAGGTCTTTTCAACAAATGTGAAGATTTGATATGTGAAAAGGTGGAGCGGCTTGAAGGTATGGAATATAAGGAAAAGGGTGGATTATCCGATTTAGCAAAAATATCTATAAAGGGTGCACTAAAATTAGATATAAAGGGACAATCTAAAGAAATAAAAAGCTTGTTTCAAATGTTGGAATGTATGAAAAACGTAGAATAATTTTTATTCCGACAAAATTTGATAATGCTTTGCTTATGGTATTTTATATTTACATTTATTATTATAATATATATTATGATCTTGCAAAAAAATAATTTTATAAAAATGATGTTAATAAACAAGCAATAAAAAAAGCTTTTTTTATCTAATTTGGAAATTCTTTATTAAAAAAGATTTATCGAGGACTCGAGATAGAAACTCTAATCTTTTGTTATATGTGTATATTCTTATTCTTCTATAACCGTTAATTTTCCATATCTTCCAATATTTAGACTATTTTCTCCACGAAATGCTTGAGTATATCCATTTTCTATTAGGATTTTATCTCCTTCTTTAATCATTTTTATTTGGTCATCCCATAATGATAATTTTATGTTACCTGTATCGTCTGTTATTGTAGCATCCGCAACTTGAGCAGACCCGCCCGCTCTTAAATTTACTGTTCTGGGTTCAGTTATTTTTTCTACAACTCCCTCTATTGTTACATGTCTCATATCATTGGTTAATTCACTAATGTTCATACTAATCTTTTTGAGTATGTTTTATTTTAATTGATATTAAAATTTATCACTTTTTATAAAATGTATATTATTGAGGTATGGATTATTTTATTTTTTATCCTGTAGATTATTATTTAATATGTATGGATAAAATTGCTCCATGAATAATCCAATTAGTGTTGACTGTTTTGTTGCATGATTTCCTGATTTCAAAATATTTATCTAATCATTATACAATCCATATGCAATATCTCAAATATAATAAAACTTAGACGCGGTCAAATTCTAGAGGCTTTATGTCATAAACAACTGTGGGATGACGAATTAAAAGAGATGAATAAAGACAGAATAGGTGGACCATTTCATATCCAACACTTTCCTTCTTCTTGAATATGCTAAAGCATATTTTCATTTTTCATATAAACAAACCAAAGGTATAGCACAAGGCCATACTAAAGGTAATGTATTATCTATCCTTGATTACACTACAATAACAAGAAGGATAAACAAATTAAATATTCCAACAAATATCGCCAAAGGTCTTTAACGATGAATATATTGTCATTGCAATAGATAGTAATGATATCCAGATTACCAATAGAGGTCATTGGATACTAGAAAAATGATATATAAAAAATAAGAAGGTTATTTGAAATACATATACACCGCAGTTAATATAAAAACAAAAAAAATTATTGCTATGATGAAAGTAGCTAACGAACACTTTCATGACAACAAAAAGCATTACCTGAATTGATTGAAATTATCCTAGAATCGAATAAAAAAACGGCAATCGGTAAACTTATTGTTGATAAGTTTATGAGAGTAATAATATTTTTAGATATTTATCAGACAACGGAATATTGCCATGTATCTCTATAAATATGATTTGCAAAAGTTGCAGGACGATGTTAGATATGGGAAGAGGTGGATTGTGGAAACGGTATTTTTTTGTATAAAAAGAAGGTTTGGAGATATGTTTTTTCTGTTATATTGAAGATTATGATACCGGAATAATGTTAAAGACATCAATGTATAAAAGTTGATATCTATATAGAGAACTCATATCGTAAAGCATGGGTATAAGAATCATGCAAAAGGCAGTAAATAACATCAAATTCTTGTACAAAACCCATGAACGATTTGAAAAGCGGTGGTTTTCTGGATAACCTATAGGAATCAACAAAGAGTGAACAAGATTGAGGTTCTGTGGCTTACAAAGATATGCTACTAATTATGCAAATCTATTATCTTGTCTTTTTTTTATTGGATGAACCTTGTCCTCAGACATTCGGAGGGCAGAAATTTTTAATAGTGGAGGAGGTGGGATTCGAACCCACGAACCCCTTAAGGACGGGATTTCCCTTTGTAGAATCTTGAGTCCTGCGCGTTTGACCTGGCTTCGCGACTCCTCCTTACTCTATCTTTTGTAGAAATAATGTTGTGTTTTTATTTCTTTTGATCCAAAGGAGATAATTTTTATATAATTTGAATTCTATCTATCTATTTTTGGTTGTAGGCAATTTCGATAAAACTCGATTGGGCTATTGATTTTAAATTTGATGCATTAGTAATACCGAATTTCAATCCTTTGAAATTTTTATAAAATCGTATTTTTGTAAATTTATATTAAGTCGATTATTCAACTTTTTTTTGTAACTCTACTATTAATATAAATTCCTGATTTTAGTAAAATTTTTTTATTATTTAACATTTATGATGTTAAAGATAGAGTTTTTTGTGATTGTCGTGTTCAATGATAATATTTTGAATTTTTCTTTTTATTTCTCATTTCTGGTCATAAATTTCGTAAAAAGTATGACGAAAATATTATAGCAAGATTATTTGTAGAACTCGATGCGTATTAATATGAATACCAAATTTTATCAATAATATAGTTTTATGACAAATGACAGTTAAATATAATGTTTATAAAGAAATATGTTTTTTTATTAAATTCGTTCTAGACTTATTTTATATTTATACGGATTGTTGAAATTGATCTTATTCATAGATATAAGTAGGAATATGACAATCGACTTAAATATCTGTTGATAAATTCAAATTTGGTGTTCAAGAATAGTATTTTGTAGAGGCTGTGGAAATAATTTGCCTTCGGAAAATATGATTTTTTGTAAAAATTGTGATGATCAATCTGATAATAATATAAATAATTTTTACAAAGATTTTGTATTTAATCAAAAGAAAGGTCTGGATAATACACCGAAATATCTCAAGATATTTGATGGAACGGGGAAAATTATTACGGGCATAATTCTTTTTTAAGTGGGTATTATTGCTGCAGGTTATGGATTATTCGTGTATACTATACAATTTAATGATTTACAAGATTGTAATTTGATATCATTCAATCAATTAGATCAAAATTATCCTCAAGCATGTTACAAACCTGGTAGTTATTTAAGCGAAGGGATAATATTCGGATCGATTGGAGAGATGTTTATAATAATTGGTATTATATTAATTGCATTTGGAATAAAACAAAAAAATACATCTCAAATTATTAGCAATATATAATAAATTTTTTAAACAATTTATCTTTCTTTTTTGCCTCATATGTCATTACTCATATTGCTATAATAAATACATCTTGTATGTAATTATGAACAATAAATTAATAGTCAATTTAAATTTCAAAATAAAAAATAATTATTTATAAAATCAATCTAATTGTATATTAAAAAAATGATCGTAGATAAATTAGGTTATTTTATTGTTTTTATCATTTTGAAGATAATAGTTGATAGTATGGGTTTAGATATCAATTAAAAATTGATAATCGAACATATTATTTTAAATTTAAGAGATATTCATCAGGTTGATAGAATTCTCCAAATTGTTTTTCAAGACTTTTTAATTTGTCTACAACACTTTGAATTCCTCTATTTTCTACCAATTTAAATATACTGGTTTTAAGGCCCATTCCTAAATTTAACGCCTTTTCCAGATCCTCTCTACTACAAACTTCATTTCTAATGAGCCATGAGGCATTATTTGATGCAACACCTAATATGGATATTGGGTCGTATTTTGAGGCTTTTTCTTCTGAAAGATCTATTCTTTCGTATTTATCACCTTTATATTCATAAAAACCTTGACCTGATTTTTGACCAAGGTTCTTTGCGTTATAAAGTTCTGCTATTTTTGGATTTGGATATATTACCTTTTTATCTCTGACACTCATCTCTTGTGTTGCTTTATAAATTACGTCTAATCCTGTATAATCTGCCAATTCAAATATTCCCATTGGAAAATCTAATTTGTATTTTACAGCCGAATCAATTGTTGTCATTGATACCTTGTCTCTATCCAAACAAAATGCTGCTTCATGTACAATTGGAATGAAGACTCTATTAACAATAAATCCTGCTACATCTTTTTTACATATTATTGGTGTTTTATTTAATTTTTTTACAAAGTCTGTAATTTCATTTGTTATATTTGGTTCAGTATTTAATCCTGGTATTATTTCAACTAATTTCATTAATTGAGGTGGATTAAAAAAATGTATTCCAATAAACTTGTTAGGATTATTTGTTAATTTACTAAGTTCTGTGATTGGAAGAGTGCTAGTATTTGACGCATAAATAGTTTTATCATTTGACACTTCATCCAAATCTTTATAAACATTTTTTTTAATATCGAAATCCTCAGGTACTGCTTCTATTATTAAGTCTGCTTCTTTAACTGCATCCTTAAGATCGATAATTGGGGTAATGTTGTTATAATATTCTTCGGCTTGTTTGCTTGTAATTTTGTTCTTTTCTTTTAACTTTTGCAAAGACCATTTTACTTTTTCCATTGCTTTGTCTAAAAATTCCTTTTGAATATCTCTTAATATTACGTGATATCCAGACATGGATGATATTTGTGCTATACCATGACCCATTATGCCTGATCCTAAAACTGTAATATTTTTTATAGTCATAATTTAACCAAAACAATGAATGAAAATATAAGCCTATTTTAATGAATTTACAGTTAACGAAAGAAATTACTTTTATTTTTATGGTATGTATTCACAAATGGTATTGTTAACTTAACCTTTCATTTAACCTTTTTATCTTTTTTATAAATATTAGAATCAATAGCTCTAGCATTATTTCTCAAACAGATTTATGAATTGAATCCTCATTAATCTATTCTCTCTTTTTGCTTTAATATGATATATATCCAAAAAAGTCTTTTTTTAAATTGTCCCATAATATCATAGTATGACAGTTTGATGGCTTTTTGAATGCATTAACAAAAAGATAGTTTAAGACAAAGATATTCAAAAGAAAAAACCTATGTGGAAATAAAAAGGTGCCGGAAAGATCATTTAAACGACAAAGAAACCAGACTTTATGCTTTTAATATAATTACATCTGACTATGAGTTGCTATTTAAAAAACAACCAAATTCTGACGTTAAGTATATCCAAAGAGAGAAACATATTTGAGGCGGAATGATTTATCATCCTTAATTAAGGTTCGTGGAAATCAACGAGTTTCAGCAAAAGATCATAATATATAGTATCCTCTTCAAGCAAGTTTCTAAATTTAAGACATTATCTAAATTATTCTCTAAAGAAAAGCCTGATTGAAATAACTATGCTATATAAAAAAAGGATGAGTATTTTGATGATTATTATGATTGCAAATTGAAAAAATGTAAAAAGCGTGATAAACTATCTGTGAATTTCTTTATTGATTATCATAGCAAAGGGATAAAATTCGTTGAATGAATAGAACTATAACAATGGATAATAATCATAATATCTAAAAAATATCTATATAGTCATCGTCCTAATAATAGTTGTAATTATTTGATATCAAATAGTGCAGGTATTAAAGGGACGCATATTTTTTATAATCATGAGAATATCTCACGTCTTATTTTGAATTTGATATCTACATCAAAAACAAAAATTGATGTCTGCGGCGATCGTATGATTCATATATTTCCTTATTTAATAACTGAAGAAAAGTTTTTACATTAACTCTATGAGTCTAAGCATAAAGGAATAAAAATAAGATATATTATAGAAGTTACCTACAAAAATATTGACTATTGTAGAAAATTACTGGAAATAGTCGATCTTCGTCATTTAGATAAACTCTGTGGAAATTTTATTTTAAATGAAAAAGAATGTAATTGTATTACTCTTTCAGATATTATACCATCTGAAAAAAATAGCAAATATCTCATTTATACCAATGTTATGGAGGTTATGGAGCAGCAACAAAATGTATTTGAAACTTATTGGAATAATTCTATATCTGCATTTGAAAAGATCCGTAATATGGGAGATCTTAGTAATAGTAACATATTCAAACAAAGAATAACTTTATGGAAGAAATACGAGATCATAATTATCTGGAAAATGTAATTAAAAATAATATAAATAATGCTAAATCAGAAATTTTGATTGCAGTTAATTATATAAAATACATTTTATATCTTGATAGACTTATCGGTTTCGTCGGTCTTTTAAAAAATGCAAATAACAAGGGAGTTTCTATAATTATTTTATATTCTGAGTTGGATGAGTTAGCATTAAATACTAAAAGTGAATCTGGAAAAAAAACAACAATCGCAACAACTGTTTTTTACAGATCTTAAAGAATTTGCCAATGTTAAAAGCGTTGGAGGACTGTATGGAAATGTAATAGTAACAGATAATTCAACTGTAATAGCAACTAACAATATATCAAATGTAATGGAAAATGTTGGAAAAGATGAAATAATCGAGAATGATATTATTCAGGGAATATATTCAAATCATGCCCATCTTATAAATAATCTTGGATCCCTGTTTGAAACTATGTGGTCTGAAAAAGAATTACTGACATCAATACTATCTGTAAAAAAACATCTTATAGAGGCAAACAAACAAATTATAAAACATACTGAACAAACCGAACATATTTCTGTATATCAAGATATGATTAATATTACTGCTCATGAGATTCAGACTCCAATACATGTAATACTTGGATTTGTAGAAATTGCTCTTGCAAATAATTTGTATAAACATTTTGATGACAGAAATGGAAATTATTTACAAATTATCAAAAATAATGCTATAAGATTACAAAAATTAGTAGAACAGACTTTAGATTTGGCAAGAATTGAACGTAATGATTTGGTTTTACATAAAGTACATTGTAACATATATGATGAGATACAAAATATAATTAATGAATTTCACAATAAAAAACCTGTAAATAGAAGATATAAAAAAACAATTGATAGTGAATCCAAACATGTAAAAATATTGTTTACCGGATCGCAGACTAACATATTCGTAAATATTGATATACTGCGAATTTATCAAGTTGTTTCCAATTTAATAAATAATGCAATAAACTCCATAGAATCAAGTTGTGATTCAAAAATTGAGCATGGTTCGATTATAATTTCAATTAAATTAACTCAAGATCCTAATCTGGATCATATCATAGTAAAATCATCAAGCAAAGGTTATGATTCAGGTATATCAGAATCTAATCATAATAATGACTATAATTTTAATTCAAATGTTTTTAATAGTTTACATGAACAACAAATAGCAAAACCTTATGTTATTGTAAGTGTAAAGGATTCAGGTAAAGGATTTCCTGAAGAAATACTGTCAAAGATTTTTACAAAATTTAATTCGTTCTCTGGAAAAGGTCTAGGTATAGGATTGTATATATCTAAAAAAATTATTGAAGCACATGGAGGCAAAATATGGGCTCATAATATTGTAAACTGTTCCAATGATACAACAAATCATAAAGAGATATATGGTGCAATTGTTTCTTTTAATTTGCCCATTGAATAAAGTTCGGTATATATAATATTATCTGTGGATTATCGGCCCTGTTAACTTAAAGAAAAACCTATAGCTTTAAGACAACCATATATTGTATGTGTACTAGAAATAGAACACCTTCAAATATCGTTGGATATGGTTTATACTTGTACTTTTTAGGTTTATCATTTAGAAATACTGCTAAAGCGTTATCTTTTTTAAAAATAACAAAAATAAGTCATGTTTCCATCTGGAAATGGATTCAAAAGTACGGGCCCTGGAAATATTTCAAGAAAAGGAAAATCAAGGAATATATCATAGATGAAACTGCCATAAAAGCTGGATCGGAATTAGTATGGATTTGGGTTGTTATTGAACCAGCAAATAAAGAAATTCTTTCTTTTGGGATATCGAAAGAACGAAATATGTTTATATCTGAACGAATTCTATCTGAGGCTGTAAATATGTATGGAAAGCACCAAGTTTCATCAGATGGCGGTACTTGGTACCCACTAGCCTGTAGGTTTTTGAAGATAAATCATCATATTCATTCATCTTTTGAGAAAAGCCTGATAGAAAGAAAAGTGCAATACATAAAGGATAGAATCGAAAGCTTTGATGATTATTTTCCTTGTAAAAAGAACAAATATAAATTAAATCATATAAGACAGTGGCTCAAGTTGTTTGTTTATGAACACAATAAAGAAATAATGTCTTAAGTTAACAGAGCCGAATTATCGTGTTATAAAAAAACAATTGAATATAAGAAAAATGTTTTTAAATATTTTGTGGTTAATTCATTTCATGAGATGAAAAAACATTTATTTTCATGTAATACACGAGTCTTCAAAAAGGATAGTAGAATAAAATACAGTATAAAGAAAAAATAGAAATACAATAAATATTAAAATATAATAATTTTGATTTTATATAAATTTAATAATTCTGACGATTATATGTTATGTGGTCATTATGTATATACTTACAGAAATACAGAGTTAATTTTTTTTTACCATTTGATTATATGATTTAAGTTATTCAAAGTAATTTTCATACAATATATTATACAAGTACTTGATTTTGGACTAATTAAGATATCGTTACTGTTATTTATATTTACCTTTACTTTTACTATTTTATACAACATGTAAATTCTATTTTTGTCATAATAATAAATAACAATTTTTAAAATGTATTTTTTAAATGATTCTAATTTTATTAGATTGTACTCATTTTCTTGATACGATTTTCATACTTTCATATTCGTGATGTATCGAGTTGCTTTCGACAAAATATTTTTTATCATAATTTGATGATGTATATAATATACAAAATAATACTTTATGAGGAATATTATTTTTTGATAAAACAAATTATAATTTACTGCTTTTGGAAACTATACTGATGTTATATAATGCAATCTTATTCTAATTTGCTCATTTTTTCATTTATGTAATTTTTCTAGATATGATTTAGAAATTATTATGATCTCTTTTTCTTTCAAACTCTTTTTTTGCAACTAAAACTTTTTCTTCAAAATTGATTGTAATAACAAATGTTTGTTCTATTTCTATTAGCCGATATAATATACGTAGTATTCGTCTTTTTATGATATTCGATCCACCATTTAGTAGATATTCTAATGCATCTGAGAGAATTTTTGGATTTTCAGCCGTATCTCCTAGTTTAGTAATCGAGCATCTTTCTTTTATGTGTAACGAAATAACTGTTGCAATCTGTTCTCCAAAAATCAAAAGCGATTCATTTATTGCTTGTTCATATATTGAATTAAACGACATATTATCATTATTTGAGAAATTATCTTTAGTTTCCATTTTTAGCTCTTTGCCTTACCCAACTACCATCGTTATAATTATATATTCTTCAATAATCCTATTTTTAATTGTTTTAACAAGCGTAAATGCCATTATTTTATTCTTCTTTTAATTTATCTCTATACCTGACTATATTAGTGAATATTCCCTCATAGGTATTATGCACTGGACCAATTATTTCAATTCCTTTTTTAGTAGTTATTTTAAATTCCAAAATGGCCTGATCCTGTTGAGTAGAAGTAATTTTCAGTATTGTTAAAATTCTTTTTATATATCCATTTACTTCTATTAGTCTAAGAAGAACAATATTTTGAAAAATGGCAGATAAATTTAATGTAGTGGCTTCTAATTCATGTTTCTGTGTAATAAGAATGGTAACTAGCGTAGTAACTTGATATTTATGTATAACACTTGAAATGCGCCTTGTAATGGTGTGAATATCTTTTTTATATTTGAAAGAAAAAGAAGAAAGACCGTCCACTACAAGTCGTTTTGCTTTTGTTCTGACAATTTCTGCTTCTAATTTTGCAATAAATGCATCAGGATTTTCTTCATCTGGATCAGATGATATAATTGATAATCCTTTTTTTCTAGATCTGATATATCATATCCATAACCTGTACCGATTCTTTTTATTTCATTTACAGAATCTTCTAGTGAACAAAATATGCTACTATCATTATATTTTTTTATACCGTTGGCAACAAATTGGAATGCAAATGTTGATTTTGCCGAGCCGGTAGCTCCAATAATCGCAGTAAATGTTCCTTTTATCAAACCCTTCTTTATTATGCTTTGATCATTATCAATTCGTTCATCAAAACCCGGAATTCCTGTAGATACTCTCTCTTCAGATACAGGATAAATTAGGGATAGATTTTGCTTACTATATAAAATCATTCCCCTGCCATTAATTATATTGCAAACATGCCTTTCTTTATTAATTTTAGTACCTCTCATTTTCAGTATTTTCATATAAAATGGTGATGCATTATCTTCTCCATGCTCAAGCCTTATGATTGCATCGACAATTGATTCTTCTACACCTACACCTATACGTTCTTCCCCGTAAGGAATTTCAATTACTACTAAACTAGTTATTCCTTCTGCACGCATTAGTTTTCCAAGGAACACGTGAATAGCAATCCGTGATTCTATTTTATCCGATAATGCTAGAGATAATGCCGTAAAAGAATCTAACACAACCCTTTTAGCTTTAGTGATTCTTATTGCAGATAAAATTTCTTCCAATGCATCTTGTATACCATCCTTAGTCAGAGATACAAAATCAAGAAACTTGAACCTGTTTTGGGTTTCATAGTTTTCAAAATCCATTCCAAATCTATATGAGTTTTGATAAAATTGTGATTTTGATTCGCTAAATGATATATATACGCCATTATCTTTGTCATCGGTGGTTGAAGTTAACCCTTCATAAATAAAATGAGAAGATGATATGGTTTTTCCTGTGCCTGGATTACCAGATAATAAGGTAACTGATCCTACGGGTATTCCACCTTCAATGAGTGAATCTAATCCTGATATTCCAGTTGATAATCTGCCCATAGTCAAAAGTCTTATTTCACTATACAATTAATTAATGACTATAAAAATTTTAACCATTCAAAAAATTAAATAATGGGAAATTGATAATATAAATATTATTTTATTTCATTCTTATGCACTGTTAATAGTTCTGTAAAAGATGCTATTTTTTATGTAAAATTAACAATGATTGTTTAGATATTGTAATAAATTTAGCTTGCTGCTCTTTAGTAATACTCTGAGGGATACATTTCTCAGAATACTTCCATTAATGAAAATAATCTACGTCTGATGCTTGATATTAAATCAGGATATATGGCCGATAATTCTGCTCAAAGATGAGGGATATACAGCCCTGAAATAAGAAAGATAACAAATCATCATGATAATAACATAAGAAAATGGATACATCGATTCAATAAAAAAGGTATTTATGGCATTATGTCAAAAAAGCATGATCATAAACAAGACAAGTTTGATGATATTATAGAAAAAAAGATTGTCGATATAACATCGTCAAATCCGTGATTGATTGGTTTGGGATTTTCTACTTGGTCATTACGTGTACTTGAGGGTTTTATTATGAATGATCTAAAACTGGTGGGATGGAATAAGCCATTTTGAAATAAGAAATATACTTTTTTGATTAGATAAAATTTGTTTTTTATATATTTTCAGATGCTTTGTTGCATAACTAAACCTATTTAGCTAGGATCGAACCAATTAACCATTTGATCCACTGGCCTTCTTATAATCAATCTCTTGTAAGACGTGGAGAGATACTTTTTTCCTATGATTTTCTGGATAGCTGGGATGTTGATCTTGCAAGGATGAATGAAAATAAGAATGGCAAAAAGTGCAATCTCTGATTCTTTTATTCTTATAATTGGCCACATCAGAGTATACTTTCACTTACCTTACAGGCAAACCGAAGGAATCATAAAAGCAACTATAGGAAAGAATCTTCCAGACCATCCATGTTATTCACAAATATGTAGAAGAATAAACAAACTGGACAGTGATATCAATAACAGTATAGATGATGATGATGATGTCGTTATCATCATAGCAGCAGAGACAGTACCGGTATCAAGGTTACAAACAGAGGTCATTGGATGCAAGACAAATGGAATGTGAAAAACAAGAAAGGCTATCTAAAGATACACGTTGCAGTAAATATCAAGACTAAAGAAATTCTTGCACTTGAAGTTACAGATGAAAAGGTACATGATGGAAAGGTTATGAAGAATTTGGTGGAAGGTGTGTTGAATAATAACCATAATATGAAGATCAAATCATTTCTAGGTGATGGGGCCTATGATAGTAATGAGAATTTCAAATACTTGAAGGAGAAAAGGATTCAACCTATCATCAAAGTAAAAAGGAACTCTATCGTTTCATCCGCGAGAATAGCAATGTAAGGAATAGAGAAGTGCAATTACAAATAAAGGATTATCATAAATGGAAAAAGAAAAGAAAAGAAAGTACGGACAACGATGGATGGTTGAAACAACATTTTCATCTATAAAGCGGATGTTTGGTGAATATACATCCGCTATCAGGTTTCAAATTGGTAAAAGAGATGACAATGAAGGTGTCGTTGTACAATCTGTTTAGAAGAATTGTATAAAATGGATAAAGATAATTTGAGGAGAACTAGTTATACAACAGGGCAGATTCCTGCACTATCTATTGTGATTACGACATATTTGTCATCATCATCATTTGCTGTCTTATATTCTCTTTTAATATTGATGTTCAATTTGTTTATCCACTTAAATGTGGACATAACTTGGATTAGCAGGTAGTTTTTCCAGCGGCATTGATAATGCCTTCTGTTTGTTTGTAAGGTAGATGAAAGGAGCAAAGTATGTAACCAATGACTGGGATAAAGAAATCTGGAAAGATGAATGGTGAACTATTCTTGTTTTTGTTCATCCTTTGTGCTTTGTTGCATAACTAAATTTTTTCGCATATAAAAGATGAATACAATTAAAACGTAGAAATTATAGAAGTAAAATCGCATTAGGTGAGCAACAGACTGATCGTCATATGACGAATTACATAGTTATGCAACAAAGCACATCCTTTGCAGTTCATCATCTAAGATATCAAGGAAATCATATGAAAGAGGATTTCACCATGTCTAACTAGTGAGCGGTTTATACAGTCAGCAGTAAATCACAATTATTTGTTAATTGATCAAAGCTAAATAGGTTGAATTAGACAACAAAGCATCATCAGATGGCGATATTTGATATCCACAAACATGCAAGTTTTTAAAACGTACGTTGTCTTCATTTCTCTTTTGAAAAAAGCGTTATTGAAAAGACAATTCAGTACATAAAAAATAGAACTGAAATCTTTGATAACTATTTTCCTTTAAGAAAGAACAAATGCAACTTATCATATTAACAATGGCTCAAGTTATTGTTGGTCAACATAATATATAATATCTTGAGCCAATCCCAAAATTCGATAGAAATATAGATCTTTTTCCTCTTTTATTAATTTGTGATCTGTATCCCGAATGAGAAGAATAAAAGGAAGAATCCTACCATACTTATAATTTCAAACAACCTATGGGATGAGATTAAGAGTATGTTCCCAAAGGAAAAATCATTCAAGACAATGGATAGATCAATAGTGAAATATAGATAAGTACTCGATGGTGCTCTATATGTCAGAACATGGGGGTGTCGGTGGAAAATGCTTCCCAAAGAATATGGGTCAGTTCTACTGATCATAGGAGATTTCAGAAACAGAGTCGACTAAATGTTTTCAAAAAGACGTAGATTATTAAAAATCTATGAAGATGAAATAGGTATCAACTGGACCTGGCAATCACTTGATTCCATATCAATAAAGTCGACTTTATGAGATGCGATGACCGGCAGTAATTTCGCTGATAGAGAAGCAAACTAGATATAAAGACATTTTAACAGATAAGAAAAGTATTCCACCATCTGTGGCATATCATCTGCAAGTACTCATGACATTAAACTAGTAACATATGTGGTGGATAACTCTGTTATCCAACGTCAACGTCAACTACCATCCCATAAACCTAAACTGGAAACTAGAAGAAGACTACAACATTTATGTTGACAAAATATACAATTTCAAACCTGAAAAACAGGGATTAATCAAACAAGGCTATGTACTATACATACCATACAAGAAAAAGAAAGGGAGGAAGTTGATGAAGAAAATACAAAAGCGAATACCAAACCGTAAAAAACATTCTCCTAAAAGATGGGTTGTAGAGAGAACAAACTCTTGGCATAATAGGTTCAGGAAACTGTTTACTCGATATGAAAAGAAGGTCGAGAACTATCTTGGATGGGTACAGTTATCTTGTTGCATAATCATATAGAATGATAATTTTGGGATGAGCTATAAGTCAACCTATCCTATTCTCTAGTATTTTTTTATTTTGTCATATCAAATTATTTTTATCATCAATAGAAATAGGCAAACTGAATCGAAATATCGAACCAGTATTATATTTTTTATCAATAGTATAATTCCACATATTTTTTTCATCCGAATTATTTAGTTCTTCAAACCATATTTTTCCGCTATGAGCTTCAATAATTTTCTTTGATAAATATAATCCTAGTCCAGTTCCTTGTGTTGAAAATGAAACAAATTTTTCAAATATATTATTTTTTATTTTATTGTCAATTCCGTTTCCTGTATCTTCTATCGTTACTACTATCTTATTTTCATAGGTAGAAATATCTGTAGTATCATTTGTATTAGAAGTAGATAAAATTTCATCATTAGTACATGATAACAAATTTACATCATTTTTCAAATATTTATCTTCTGGTGAAGTGATTGAAATCATAATGCATCCGTTTGATGTAAATTTCATGGCATTATCTAATAAATTAAAAACTACTTGACTTATTCTTTGAGGATCACAATCTATATAAAAAGGATTAGATGCTATATGGTTACTATTGTTTTTATCACACTTCTCTTTATTTTCTTTTACATAATTCTTTTTATTATTTTTATAAAAAGAATCAAATATTATGGATACTTTTTTGTCTTTATCCGTATAACTGTATTTTCTTTTAACATCGTCTATTACAGTAGATATCAAAGCATTGATATCTACATTGTCTTGCATGCACAGATTAAATTGCCCACTTTCTATTTTACTTATTTGCAAAATATTTTCAGCAAGATTTTGTAAACGCCGTGCATTTCTTGTTATAATATCCATCTCTCGCTTATATTCATACTTTTTTTTACCAAGGTTTTCTTCCAGTATTTCAATACCGTTTAATATAGGCATAATAGGAGTTCTCAATTCATGAGCTGCTAAATCTATAAATTCGCTCTTGAGTATTTCTTCTTTTTTCGTCTTTTCATATATAATACTTTGATCGCAAATAATCTCAAATATAGCTGCATAGGATAAAGATATAGATTCGCTATTGGAATAAACTGAAAGACCTATCGATAATGTTTGTTTTTCTTCTGTATCTGAATTTAGCTCAATCATTAAAGATTCTTTTTTATCTATTATCAATGATTTCATTTTCATAGATATGCTTGGTGCAATATTTTGAAAAATTATATTATTGGTTTTATTTAAAATATGAAATAATGAGGATTGTTTAATTGAATCAGTTATTGGTAAAAGAATAGTAATAGTGAGATTATCATTGCTTTGAGCTACCTCATTTAAAAGATGTAGAGTACCACTCTTTGCTTGAATAAAAAATGCATTTGATGTAGAATACAATATTAGAATTTCATTTTTTGCATTTCTTATCATTTCTTCTTCTTTTCTTTCTGCCTGTTTGTAATCTACAAAGACTGATATAATTAAAGGGGAAATCCCTTGTTCTATTTCTTTTATTTTCTGCTCTGCAGGAATAGCTCTTTCCCAAAAACTATTAAATATAAACTGCTGCTGTTCTATCATCTCAGGAATATTGCTGTATAAAAGCTGAGGTATTGGTTGTGCCTCTTGCAAAGCTGCAACAGCCACATACTCTTTTTCATCGGCTACCTCAAAGTTTCCTTTCATATTATCAAAATGACGTATTTCTGAAAATCCAAGCATTTGTTTAACATGATTAATATTATCTTTTGTTATTTCAGTAACATATCGAAGCTTTAAAGACCTTTGTTTAACTGCTGCAATTCTTTTTTGCTTTATAGCTTCTACTTCAATAATTACCGATGGTCCTATAGAGCTAATACAAGAATCAATCTTTACTTTGGCTCTATCTACAAACTTTAAAATTGCATTATCTGCATTACTTGAGCCATAATATATTTTTGTAAAATATTTTGATTCAAATGAAGAGCTTTCAAAGGAATTATTTTCTTTAAATACGATATTTTCATTGTCATCTATGATAGAAAGGACCTACACATTTTAAATAATATGATATCTTATTGAATCTATTATAATAATAGATCTATTGTGCTTTGTTGCATGATTATTTTATTCGTTATTTGTTAACGTCTTGATGACAAAGTTATAACAAAAATAGTTAATATTCAATTGTTATTGTTATACATAAATCATTTTTTTAACTGTTTTTCGAATCATGCAACAAAGCAGATCTATTGCATAATTAGAAACAATCTAAGACTATCCTTCTGAATTCTATATGGATCTAGTTATGATGATTCAATATTCTATAGTTTATTAGGCTTGCAACTATGTATGATACCTTGTTATATTTTCTTAATTTATTCCTAAATATATGAGGCTTTGTCATAATTCAAATTTATTTTTAATACATGCCATAACATCTTAAAGATGACTATTGAAATATTATATTGACCAAAACTATTCCAAAGATTAGCTCTTGATAGATTAAAGGAATCCATACTTTTTAACATTCTGTATATGATAGATTGTATATCGCGGCATAGCATACAAACAACAAGAAAACGTGGAAGACCATATGTATATTCTCCAACAGTAATTCTATGATGTTTTATTGTAATAATATGGTTTCGACTAGATTCCAACAATGCATTACATATTTTTCTTGGTATGGACCGTCAGTATAACCACAAACTAGCAGTAGCATGTGGTCGTAATAATACCAGCCAGACGTATGTTTGATATGAGATTAAAGACCATTTCTACAGATATTAAACAAAGGATATCAACAATGGGATGCCTGTTTATTGCAGACTGTTTGGCAGATTCTCCTATAATAGTAATAGACAATACTTTGCTAAAAGCAAAAGGTAGTGTATGGCATAAATCATCTATGAAAAAAGGAGAAGTATCTCGTCTTGGCATAGATACAGATGCAAGGTGGGGCTATAGCCGTACAAAGGGATGAATATTCGGATATAATCTACATTTAACATGTACAACAGACAAGATTATAGTACCTTTAACTGCAGACATTACTACTGCTAATGTTCCAGACAATAAGATGTATCTTCCTTTAGCATCTTTATCTTTAGTATTTTCTTTACCATCTATATTGTACACAATAGCTGATCTCGGTTATGATGCTAAGAAACTGTACAAGTTACAGCAAGAAGGTGTTAGAAATAGATCTGGTTTGTCCTGTTGAAAGATATGAGTACTTCCAAAAAGAGGCTTGAGCTTGGATGTTTTTATGAATCTGAAATAGGATAATCTATCTATAGTCGTAGAAGGATATCGATAGAGCCATTGATATATCTACAATTGTACTTTTGTCTGTTTTAGTATATCAATTAATGGTATACTATAACTGTAAAACTGAGAAAATAAATCCAAAATCAATAAAGTATATGCTTGGAACTGGCTGATGAAATAGAATTCTGGACAAAGATGAGTAATATCGAATTATGACCAAGCCTTAATTAAATACAAAATGATTGTAAAATGTAAATATCATATTGAATCTATTATAATAAAAACATTCAAGGATCATTACTTATTTTAATCGGTCATGCTATCATTCACCTGTTGGAAATGTCTCTGGGTAATCTTTATCATTTGTAGATTGTATATGTAATGGAGAAAGAGCATTTGTTTTATCAATAAATAATAAAGCATCATATCTTTCAGACAGTATTGTGGGAACATAATTTCCATATTTTTCATATTTGGGATTATAGACAACACCAATTGCCCTTTGCCCTTTAATTTCATATCTTTCTGTATCGATAGTGTCAATTTGTTTGTTTTCTAAAATAGGTCTATTTTTATTGTTTTTATGAGAAAGAATAATCAATTTGTCTTTTGTTATTTCATTTCCATCATTACTTTTATTATCTAATAAATGTAACAAACTATCCCAGCTTCCTTCTCTTGCTGGTGGGATATCCATTTTTTCCATCCTTGCACCCCACTGATTAGCTGCTATAACCGTTCCTGTATATGTGCTAAAGCCAACTAAGATAGTATTATCAATTCCTTTCTTTTTTCTTACCAGTTGACCTAAATTTATCATCCCTTCTTTTACCATGTCTGTGAATTGAGCATCTCCAATGTGAGTATTATGAGCCCATATAACGGCCTTTGATTTACTATTACCATTGTTTTGAGAATAAAAATCCATCAAACGCTCAAGTGTATTCATCATATGAATATCTCTTAAATTCCATGAATTTACATCACCCTTTATCATTGTTCTATAATATTTTTCTGCATCTTGTGCTACTATGGCATTCTGTTCTGCATCAAAATATTCTTCTTTGTTGAATCATCTATTTTCATAGATAAATTATATTTACTTTTTAATAAAGTCAGAATTTCAATAACTTCTTCCTCACAATTTTCTGGAACAAATGCTGTTTTACGAGCATATGCTTCTGCATTTTTATTATATGGTTCAAAGCAATTATATGCATCAATAGTTTGCTTTAAGGTTGAAGCATCTACCTTCTTTAGATACTCTATTATTGATTCCATAGATTCCCATAAGCTGTATAAATCAAGTCCATAGAATCCTATTGTTTTATCTATAGTTGTAGATAATTTTTGCTGGTTTATTATGGTATCATTATATTCTTTAAGCCATTCTATTAGATCAACCATTTCTTTATTTGCCCACATCCATGTAGGCCATCTATTAAAAGAATGAAGAACATTATATGCATTTTTACCAGAATTAGGATAACATTTAATATATCTGTTGACTTTAAAGCAATCAGGCCAATCACCTTCAACTGCAATAAAAGAAAAACCCTTTTCCAGAATCAGACGTTTTGATATTTCAGAGCGCCATTTATAAAATTCTGAAGTTCCATGAGATGCTTCTCCTAGTAAAACATATTGCGAATTACCAATTCTATCCAGTAGTAAATCAAGATCTTTAGAATTATTTAATGAATTATAATTTATGTTTTGCATTTTCCATCTTTTTTTATGTGATATTATATCCAATAAACTATAAAAAAATTATTTTAATAAGTATATAGGCTCTGTTAGTTAAAAAACTTATAGCTTTAAGACAATCATGTAATATATACATACTAGAAACAGAACATCTTCAAACATAATT